>NZ_CABHYG010000012.1 GCF_902170785.1 Yersinia proxima
TGGGGTGAAGTCGTAACAAGGTAACCGTAGGGGAACCTGCGGTTGGATCACCTCCTTACCTAACGATACGCATTGCGTAGTGTCCACACAGATTGTCTGATGAATGTAAACGAGCAAGAGCACCTGTTGATGTTATGAGTTTCGACTCATGCTGATGCGAAACGGTTAGATTTCGGTTTAATCGGAACTTCGTGTCCCCATCGTCTAGAGGCCTAGGACACTGCCCTTTCACGGCTGTAACAGGGGTTCGAATCCCCTTGGGGACGCCACTCCGATAATGTGTGAAAGACATTATCACTGAATATCTTAAAGATGACTTTAACGAGTCGTGTTTAAGATATTGCTCTTTAACAATCTGGAACAAGCTGAAAATTGAAACAATACAGCTGAAACTTATCTCTCCGTAGAAGTACT
>NZ_CABHYG010000013.1 GCF_902170785.1 Yersinia proxima
CATTTACACGTCTACATTTGTTAGTATTGATAATAACAGACACTTTGTTTCCATCTGTAAAAAAGACAATAAAGGTTATATGTATAACTGTCGTAGCGTCCTAAGTTTAATTGTTGGTGGCGTATGATAATGCATAAAAAAACCTTGTTAATATTAATCCTGATTATTGCTCTAGGTTTGTTTTTTGTTTTTTTATTTAAAAATACTGATGAAATTATAGATATGCCACATTATATACAAAGAAAATGCGAGGCGAATATTAGTGTTAATTTGTTTACTAAAGAGGAAACATTGACTCTAAATGCATCTATAATTCTTTTACTCAGTCAAGGAAAGAATAGTGTATATTCAATGAATGGCACAATTGAGTCTCAGCATAGAGATAGTAAAGATGTGAAGACATTTCGGCTGCTTAGAAATATCTATTTTCATTATAAAGAAATAGATAGGAATAATAATGTATATAAATTTGAGAATGATTATGTAGATATAGATAATTACGATAATGTCAGTGAGTCTATCGCAAAAATAATACTAATGAAACTGCATTATATAAGTGATGCGACAGATACTATCGTGTTGACACCTTATGGGAAAAATGGACTTATATTCTCCACTCTTTACTATCCCGCTTTTATTTGTTTTTTTGAGATAAGTTAGTCTCCTATTTGGTTGTTGCCATTATTTTTTTGGGGTACAAACGCTGTGCAATAAATAGAGTTATATTTAAGCAGGTGTCAATATTAAATTGATGCCTGCTTTGTATGTTGGTAATAAATTGGGTAGTCAATGTATAAATTTAATCATCCTTACAGCAATAATTAATTTATTCTATAAAATTAAATTTATAAATTAAAACTTTTTAATGTGGTCTAGGTGTTAATCTGATTCAAAAATATTTTGTGGGATATTTAATATCTATTGCTCTTTCTTTATTAATATTAAGTTTGGAATTTTAACCTTAATTCTCGCTTAATTTATGTTTTATACAGAGTTTTATATCGAATATTTGGCTTATGTTGGTTAATGATGGAAAGTTAGGTATCCACGAACATATTATATAAATAGATTACAAAAACTTAACGGTTAGATAAAGGAGGAGGAGGTCTGAGACTAATCTTGATAAAAAAACACTAAAAATTGTTCACTAATGAGATGAATATTTAAACTTATGGTAGTACTTCCATGCCACTACCAGGTTATATTTTAATGGAAATAGGTAACTCAATGAATAATGCAGACGTTAGACGTTTAGAAGTTTTAACTACTTTAACCGATTTCTGTAGTGAAAGTTTGTCTAAGAAAAGTAGCTCAAGCTCTATAGAGTTATGTCATGCTCCAAAAACGAGAGATATTGCAAATTTGTGTGATTTGGATATTTATATTACCCGATTAGATTTACTTTATTGGGTGAAAAAAAATAAAGTGGAATGCTATTCTGAAGGGCGTGGAAAAGATTCCAGATGGTGGTGTAGAGGTGATAAAGAAATGCATCATATTGATGAAGGTTGATAATAACATATTTATACCATTTGAACCTAAACTTGTCATTAAAGTTACATGCTGCCTGTTTTTGATCTAATTTATTCCTCAACGAAAATAGGCAGTTTTATCTATGTGAAAAATATCAAACCCTGGTGTCGCGTTGGCTTAATTCCTCGATTTTTCTCTACAAAAAATCATCTTGCCTTCTTCAATTGCTTTTAAAACCCACTGGATTTTTTATTCTGTCTAATTCCAGAATATTGATTGTTATAACTATATTATTTTTTAAATATCAAATTCCCAATAAAGAAATCATTTATTTTCATATTTACTCTAATGAATAAATGTTCTCTCTCTATATATAACAAATTGATTATTATGGGTTGTTTGGCGATTAAGCAATAAAATGGCAAGAAATGTCCTATTTTTTTTGGGTTATTGCATTGCTATAATAATAACATGGTATCAGATTTACTATATAGCTACATTTTTTTATTAATACTTGAGTTTCATCGGACAGATATCTATGCCTCCGCTCACCATTTGATTATTGTGGATAAAAATGGGTAAATTCAAAGAATTTAAAAAGAAGACTATTTTATTTTTAGCCTGGCTGCAGATCTTTTTTCAGTTTTTTTTTCCTATTGCTATTAATTATCCAGCATCAGCCATAGGAGCATTAAAACAACAAGAGCCTGAGTCTGTGTTTAGTGTTGATAGGGAAAACAGTCACCAGTCAGAACAAGTGCCACTTGAGATCCCCTTTTCAAACACTCTATCTTCTGCCGCGAATAGTGCTGCTAATGGTGGCACTAAAAATATAGCTAATCAGGCTATATCCACAGCATCAGGATATACAACAAACTCGATACAAAATTGGCTTCAACAATTTGGTACTGCACAAGTTCAGTTAAATATTGATAATAACGGTAAATTGGATGGAAGCAGTTTAGACTTTCTTACACCACTGTATGAAGATAAAAAATCAATATTGTTTACTCAGTTAGGTGTAAGAGAACAAGATAATCGTATTACCAATAATGTAGGTGCTGGTATACGAACTTTTACTCGTCATTGGATGTATGGAGGCAATGCTTTCTTTGATAATGACTTAACTGGAAAGAATCGGCGAGTTGGCATTGGTGCCGAAGCATGGGCAGATTTTGTGAAATTTTCTACTAACACTTATATGACAAGTAGCAACTGGCACCAATCTCGTGATTTTACGGAGTATAATGAAACAGCAGCTAGTGGATTCGATATTCGAGCTGAGGGATATATTCCTTCCTATCCCCATATTGGTATGAGAACTATGTATGAACAATATTATGGTGAAAGTGTTGGATTATTTGGCAGCGATCATCTGCAAAAAGATCCATCGGCAGTTACAGTTGGGTTAAATTACACACCAATTCCACTGGTGACATTAAATATTGATCATAAACGCGGGCAGGGTGCTCTTAAAGAAACAAAATTTAAAGTCGATTTACGTTATAGTTTTGGAAGTGCCTGGTCTAAGCAAATAGACTCAACTCAAGTGAAAAATCAGCGTATTTTGTCTTATAGCCGCTACGATTTGGTTAATCGAAATAACAATATAGTCTTACAATATAAGAAAAAAGCTCAACAAAGTGTATTTTCTCTTGATTTGTCGGTGATCGTTGATAATAGTCCTGCAGATGGATTAACTTCAAATACAGCTATTGTAAAGGCGATCGATGCCTCTGGTAACCCTATTGCCAGTACTGCAATAAATTGGCATGTAACGGGTAAGGCAAAACTCAAAATGCCAATATCCTCAACGGATAGTAATGGTATCGCTCGGATAGAATTCACTAATGAACTTGCTCAAACTGTTATTCTTCAGGCAATGTCAGGTGAGGTTACAGCTGAGAAGAATAGTCAATTTAATCAGCCCGTTGTGCATGATATAAAGTTGGATATAATCCAAGACCAAAGTGTTGCAGATAACCAGCATAACAATATCGCAAAGATAACAATAACTGATATTAATAATAAGCCAATAGCAAATGCTCCGGTTCGTTGGTTCGTCAGTTTACCAGCACAAATTGTAACAGCGCAGACATTAACTGATAATAATGGACAAGCCCTTGCTGAGTTTCATTCAGCTCAAGCTGCAACTGTAATGTTGACAGCTGAATCTGGCAATAAACTGGCTCAAAAAAAATCAATATTTGTTGCGAGTACTGATACAGCTCGGATTAATAATCTCACCATAACAACTGACGGCTCTGTTGCGAATGGCTCTGCGATGAATATTGCAACTACGTTAGTTGAAGATGAAAGCGGCATTCCTCTTTCGGGTATATATGTTTCATTCAGTAGCAATAGTCCTACAGTAGTACTTACTCCAGCAAAACAAGTAACCGATAGTAATGGAAACGCATTGATCAGTTTTACGAATACTCGCGCTGAAAATATTATGCTAACGGCAGTACTTGATAATGGACATCAAGCCAGTGCTACTGGGACGTTCGTATCTCATCTGGATAAAGCTATTATAAATCTTAAGTTATTAAAAGATAATGAGCCTGCCAATGGGATAGCACAAGATAGCGTAGAAGTCTGGATTAAAGATGATAAAGGTAATGCGCTCGGCGATGTTCCTCTCTCTGTTACGACTGACAGTGCTACGGCAATATTAGCAACGCAGAATGTAATAACTGGGAAAGATGGTAAGGCATTGGTTTATTTTAGCGATACAGTAGTGGAAACCGTTATTTTAACAATTAAGTTGGATAATGGGCTTAGTGCAAAAATTGACAGCCACTTTATCGCTGACAACAATAATGCAACAGCTACCCTGACAGCGGTTACGGATAATAGTGTGGCTGATGGTGTGGCGCGGAATCAGCATAAATTGCAGGTGTTGGACGGAAAAGGTAACGCCGTAAGCGGGATGAGTGTGGCGCTGAGCAGTAGTAGCACGAGTGCCGTGCTGGCCGAAAGCAGTGTCATTACTGCGGCTGACGGCACCGCAATGGTCAGTGTCAGCAATACAGTGGCAGAAACCCTGCTCTTGACGGCGGCACTGGGTAATGGTCAGACCGTGAATGGTGACAGTCATTTTATTGCCGACAACAATAGTGCAACAGTCACTCTGACAACGGTTACGGATAACAGTGTGGCTGATGGTGTGGCGCAGAATCAGCATAAATTGCAGGTGTTGGACGGAAAAGGTAACGCCGTAAGCGGGATGAGTGTGGCGCTGAGCAGTAGTAGCACGAGTGCCGTGCTGGCCGAAAGCAGTGTCATTACTGCGGCTGACGGCACCGCAATGGTCAGTGTCAGCAATACAGTGGCAGAAACCCTGCTCTTGACGGCGGCACTGGGTAATGGTCAGACCGTGAATGGTAACAGTCACTTTATTGCCGACAACAATAGTGCAACAGTCACTCTGACAACGGTTACGGATAACAGTGTGGCTGATGGTGTAAAACAGAATAAAATTGATGTATTGGTTTTAGATGGGAAAAATAACCCAGTTAGCGGCGTTAATGTCACATTTACAAGTAGCAGTACAACAGCAATATTGGTTCCTGTGAAAGGTGTGACAGATATTACTGGTAAAACCAGCGTTAGTCTTAGTAATACTGTCGACGAGAAAGTCACAATAACGGCTACTCTAGACAATGGAATAGCTAAAGGACAAATAGTCACCTTTATCCATAACATTTATAAAGTAGCGTCTTATATTACGCTCTCAGATTTGGCTATGCCACGAGGGCCTGTGGGGGATGGTGCAGAATATAATACTACGCAGTTTTTGCTACAAGATAGCGTCGGGATACCGGCTCCTGCGGGGGTAAAAGTTGCTGTCAGCTTAGCCTACAAAAGTGCGCAAACACCAAACGCTGGGCTAACGTTAATAACACCTGCTACGGATGTGACAGACAGCAATGGACAGTTTAAGGTGAGCTATGCTGGCATATCTCAAGGCGTCGTTATAATAACTGTTACTCCTGAAAATGGAGTATCTTTTACGGCTGAAAATACTCGCCTTTCTATTCCTAGTTTGAATATAACAGTAATAAAGAATGGCGCGAAAGCTAATAGTAAGGATAAAAATTCGCTTAAGTATACAATTACCTCACCTCGTGGTGTTCCTGTTAAAGGGTTAATATTAAAATCTGTCTTAGTGCGCTATTATACCTCAGCGGGTTCAGTACCACTCGAGAAAAAATATGGATGGGTTGTATCACCTTCAGTTACAACAGATACCAGTGGATCTGCAATTATTGAATATCTATCAAGTGATATATTACCAACAGGTGCAGTACATGATTGGTTTATTATACCTAATTGGATAGAAGGCAGTGAAAACCAGGAGTTTGGGAGTGTTTATATGGGAAATATTGGTGTTCCAATTACGTTTGTTAAATAAAAAAATAGTTATATTAACATAAGAGATAAGAAGGGGGCCGTATATAGAGGCCCCTTTATTTTTTGCATTACCCGTCGATATATTATATCGATGGGGGGATGCATTATAACTATGGGTAAGTGTCATTGGATGATATGAGATTGTTTATTTCGATATAAATATTCGAAGTTTAATGAATTGGATTTTAAATGATTAATTTAATTGTGACTACTCTATACTGATTAGCGGTGGTTTTAGTGAGATGACCCTATTTCATATTATCGATAAGCCTAATGTACTTAGGGAAATTGACTAAATGGTAAAGGATAGATTACAAGGGGGCTTAATGGATCCGTTATTTCAAGAGGATGTGAAAGACATTACCTGGATAATAATTGGTGGTTTGGCTATTTGGGGAGGGCTGGTTAGGTATATTATTGATAGTCAACAGAGAGGTAATCAGTGGTGCTGGATTGGGGCGAGTAGCCAAATTGTAGTATCGGGTTTTACCGGGTTATTAGGTGGTTTGCTGAGTATAGAGATAAATAGTGAACCTTACTTCACATATGCTATTGCTGGTTTGAGTGGAACACTAGGCAGTACTGCACTCAGTTATTTTTGGCAGCGATTTCTTTTTTCAGATAAACTACCGTTAGATTAACTTATTTATAGATTAACTTATTTATAGATTTACTCACTTTACTAGTGATGATTATCAATCACTATAAATATAGAAGATATACAGTTTGATTTTGAAAATAATTTCATATTGGTGGTGTTTTTTTGATATATAACGCTCTTTATTAATGGGTTTTAAAAGTTTCTGCTTACTATGAGATTATTGGCTAGTTATGTAAATGAATTTATGCATTTCATGGGGGGATAACACTTGGTGTAGATATCAAGTTTGTGTAAGGCAACTTATTGATTCACTAAAATATAACTGATTCTATTCTGGTGTGTATTGACTGGAGTAAATTTAAGTTTTTTTGAGCGGTTATTTATATTTATAATTAAAATTCTCTGTGTCCTCTGTATAGAAATGCCAACATTATTAACTGACTCACATAGTTGGATTGTCTGCACTCTGCGGATTGTCTACGATTAAGGGTAATATATCAGTGCTAAAAAACTGCATCGAAAGAAAAGATGCAGTTTCTCAGGGATTAAAGTTTAGCGAAACACCGACGTGCAGCGTCTACAGTCTTCTGAATATCTTCTTTACTGTGCGCTACAGACATAAAGCCAGCTTCAAAAGCTGAAGGAGCCAAATAAACACCTTCTTGCAACATCAAATGGAAGAAACGTTTGAAGCGCTCGACGTCACAATTCATCACATCCTGATAGCAAGTCACTGTTGGGGCATCAGTAAAGAATAAGCCAAACATACCGCCAACGTGGTTAACCACCAGTGGGATATTTTCTTCTTTAGCCGCTGCTAGCAGGCCATCTGCCAGTGAATCAGTCAATTCAGTCAGTGTTTCATGAATCCCCACCTGTGCAACTTCAGTCAGACAGGCAAAACCGGCAGCCATGGCAATTGGGTTGCCAGACAGGGTTCCGGCTTGATAGACCGGGCCAGTAGGTGCCAGTGCATCCATCACATCGCGACGGCCACCAAATGCGCCGACCGGCATACCACCACCAATTATCTTACCCAGACATGTCAGGTCAGGAATCACATTGTAGTAATCTTGTGCCCCCGCTAATGCGACGCGAAAACCGGTCATCACTTCATCGATAATCAACAGTGCGCCGAACTCATCACACAATGCGCGCAGACCAGGCAGGAACTCTGGCAATGGTGGCACGCAGTTCATGTTACCGGCGACAGGCTCGACAATAATACAAGCGATATCAGCTGGATACTGTTCAAAGGCTTCACGTACAGAAGCTAAATCGTTATAAGTACAAGTCAGGGTATGTTTGGCAAAATCTGCAGGCACACCGGGTGAGTTAGGCTGACCCAGAGTTAGGGCGCCTGAACCAGCTTTAACCAGCAGGCAATCTGCATGGCCATGATAGCAGCCTTCAAATTTGATGATTTTATCGCGGCCGGTGAAGCCGCGGGCCAGGCGAATGGCACTCATCGTTGCTTCCGTTCCGGAGTTGACCATCCGCACCATATCCATCGTTGGGACTAAATTGGTGACCAACTCGGCCATTTTGACTTCCATCTCTGTCGGCGCACCGAAGCTCAGGCCACGCTCCACAGCTTCAATCACGGCCTGACGAATTGCCGGATGGTTGTGCCCTAAGACCATTGGCCCCCAGGAACCAACATAATCAATATAGGTTTTACCATCTACATCAAACAGATATGCGCCATCGGCACGTTCGATGAATAAGGGGGTGCCACCAACACCAGTGAAGGCTCGCACTGGAGAGTTAACCCCGCCTGGAATCAACTCTTTTGCCTGGGTATACAGACTTTCGGATTTACTCATATATGGCTCCTGAATTAGGCGACATTAACATTGGTAACATCAGCCTTGGCAATCAACAATGCCGCTTATTCTAAAGTACTGGCTGCGGTTATCAAATGATTGGGTATATTTAGCAAATAGCTTGCGCGATGAGCCGCAAACTCAAGAAAAAAGCCTTTTCTGAGCAAGATCATTTCATTGGTGTTTAAACAGGCGTACTAGCAGCGTGTAAGCTAGACTCATACAGCGGATTTGTATTACTTATTATTTAACTGACAAGCATACAAACTATGACTGATTCGACACAAAATATAACTAGTGAAAGTATTTCTGAAGTTAAACGTGGGCGCTTTATCCATGCTTTGGTTAATCGCGACACAACACCCTTAGTTATTCTTATCATGGCTGCAGTCGTGGGGGCAGTCACAGGTTTGTTGGGGGTAGCATTTGATCGTGGGGTTGATTGGATACAGCAAGAAAGGTTAGCGACTCTTGCTAAGGTTGCTGATAGTGCGATTTTAGTCTGGCCGCTGGCTTTTCTTATGTCAGCATTGCTGGCCATGGTGGGTTACTTTCTGGTGCGTCGTTTTGCGCCCGAGGCGGGTGGTTCAGGGATACCTGAAATAGAAGGGGCAATGGAAGAAATGCGCCCGGTTCGCTGGTGGCGGGTTATTCCGGTCAAGTTCATTGGCGGGCTTGGTACGCTTGGGGCCGGCATGGTGTTGGGCAGAGAAGGGCCAATGGTACAAATGGGGGGTAACAGTGGGCGGATGGTTGTCGATATCTTCCGCCTACGCAGCGCTGAAGCGCGTCACTCATTATTAGCGACCGGTGCCGCTGCGGGGCTGTCAGCTGCTTTTAATGCTCCGCTAGCCGGGATTTTATTTGTTATCGAAGAGATGCGGTCGCAGTTTCGCTATAGCTTGGTTTCAATTAAAGCTGTTTTTGTTGGAGTTATTACTTCAACTATCGTTTACCGCTATTTTAATGGTGAGCGTGCAATTATTGATGTAGGTAAACTCAGTGATGTTCCTCTGAATACCTTATGGCTCTATTTGTTGCTAGGCATTATTTTTGGTGCAGTGGGAGTGATATTCAATGCACTAATATTTCGTACACAAGATCTGTTTATGCGTTTTCACGGAGGCGATTGGCGCAAGTTGGTACTGATAGGTGGCCTGCTGGGTGGGATGTGTGGCTTACTTGCATTGATTCATGGTGAGGCAGTGGGCGGCGGGTTTGCATTAATTCCTATCGCAGTCGCCGGTAATTTCAGCATTGGTATGCTGCTCTTTATTTTTATTGCCAGAGTGATTACCACTTTACTGTGTTTTGGTTCTGGTGCACCAGGTGGGATATTTGCTCCGATGTTGGCTCTGGGAACCATTCTGGGAACCGCTTTTGGCTTGTCTTGTGCGCACTTTTTCCCTCAATACAGCATTGATGCAGGTACTTTTGCCATTGCTGGGATGGGGGCGCTATTTGCCGCCTCGGTTCGTGCGCCATTGACCGGGATCGTATTGGTGCTGGAAATGACCGATAATTATCAGCTTATTTTACCAATGATAGTCACTTGTCTGGGAGCGACTTTAATCGCGCAGTTTATGGGAGGGCAGCCCTTGTATTCAGCTATTTTGGCCCGCACATTACAAAGACAAGAGCAGGCAGCAAAGGCTGCAGAAGAGCAAGCAGCGGTTGAAAGTAGCACTCAAACAGGTAGATAATATATAACATTAAGCCACAATACTTGAATGAATTACTCGGGTATTAGATAATCAATACATAGATCAGGCTGCCATTGTAGTAACCTGCACCTCGAACACCGGTTGGGAGTGATGAGTATGAGCGATGAAACAGTACTGCCCCTGCAGTTTACCGAGGCAGCGGCAAAGAAAGTGAAGCTGCTGATTTCTGATGAGGAAAATCCAAATCTGAAACTGCGGGTTTACATTACCGGTGGTGGATGCAGCGGGTTCCAGTATGGCTTTACTTTTGATGATCAGATCAACGATGGCGATATGACTATTGAGAAGCAAGGTGTCGAGTTGGTCGTTGATCCTATGAGCCTACAATATCTGGTTGGTGGTGCAGTGGATTACACGGAAGGTCTGGAAGGCTCTCGCTTTATCGTGACTAATCCGAATGCGAAGAGTACCTGTGGATGCGGTTCTTCTTTCAGCATCTAATTTACCCTTAACAGCAATGAGTTAGGGTATAAGACCACAGCTAGATTTTTGATAAAAAAACCGCAGCTTTAACAACTGCGGTTTTTTTATATCTGAATATTACCATTCTACAGTAATCAATTGCGCCATTTGGTCGGCACGGGTTTTGCTAACATGCGTGCCATTTGATGCAATAAAAGAATGGCTGATTTTAGGTTCTGTAACCAATCCATTTCCTCTATGACACTGTATTTCTGGATAATTCATTTTGAGGTCATTGACTACGTGTTTGTTTTGATTTTGCGATCGTATCTGACAAGATGACACTATAGTCAGATGTAAATCTATTGTGCCGCTTAGCCCCTGGGCTAGCGACGGACTGGCAAGAAAGACCAGCCAAAACATCAACAAAAAGTATTTCATAATTTATAACTACATTTTTAACTGCCGCTACCGGAGTCGGCAGAGATAACACTAGATATCGGCTAATTATTTAAAAACTTGAAGATTTAACTCGCACTAAAAACGGATTTCATCTTTATTTACAGCACAGATAAGAAAACTTACGGGTTCTACAAGAACCCGTAAGAACGTGCATTGTATAAAATATAATCTACACCTGACAATCAAAAACTGGAATTACGACTAATGCTCTATTTCAAATGTGGGCAGTTTCAAGCGCCAGCGGATAGCGGCAAGCCGGATACCAAGAGTTATCACCATGCCCAGCATCATTGCTTGTTGCAGTGGCATACCAAAAGTATAAAACGCCGTAGCATGCACAATGCCACCAATGATACAGGCAGTGGCATAGATTTCAGTACGTAGAATCATGGGGATCTCGCGAGCTAAAACATCACGAATAATCCCGCCACCAACACCGGTTATTACCCCCATACAGATAGCAACTAGTGGGCTGGCACCTGCAGCGAAGGCTTTATTGACCCCGATACCCACGAATACCGCCAGACCAATAGCATCCAGTACGGGTAGGATCCATTTTGGGGTTCGTCGTGGTTGCCGCACCAGCAAAATAGTTGCCAGACAAGTTACCATCGCAACAACCAGATCTGTGGGATCTTTCACCCAAAATACAGGGCCATTGGCTAAGGCCATATCGCGAATTGTGCCACCACCAACGGCTGTCACCACACCCAATACCAGCACACCAAACGGGTCCATACGCAGCTTCCCCGCCAGCAATACACCAGAGATTGCAAATACCGCAGTACCTAAAATATCCAGCCAATAAACCAGCATTAATGTGACTCCGCCACAGAGGATGGAAGGCTGGCCATTTGTTGGCACAGCTGTTTAGCGGCCAGCAGAATACGTGGGCCAGCGCGATTAAACCAGTCCTCATTAAGAGTTATTATTGGTACTGCAAGTTGGGGACGCCAGAAAGCGCTGATGTTATCTGCTTGAGACTTATCACCGCTGACTACGATCACCTGTGGTTGGCGGATCATCACTTGTTCACGGCTAACCTGCGGCCAGGGAACGCGACTACCAGCAAAAATATTTTCACCACCACAAAGGGAAATAACCTCACTCTGCAATGTATGTCCGGAACTGGTAAACAGAGGCTGAGTACCAAATTGCAGGAACGTGCGTAATGGTTGGTTGCGCGCATTATGGTTACGTAACTCGCGAACTTCCTGGCGTAGCTGTTGCGCAGATTGATGTGCTTGCTCTGGATATGGGCTGTATTGGGCCAATTTATCCAGGTCATCCGCTATCTGATCAATATTAACGGGATCAGAATAGAAGATCGGAATACCAAAAGAGGCTAATTGATCTAGTGGACGTTGCGGATTCCCCCCACGCCAGGCGAGAATCAAATCAGGTTTTAATGCCAGAATACGTTCGACATTTACCCCTTGCCACGAAGCAACATGTTCTAGTTTTTTAGCGGCTTCTGGGTAGTCAGAGTAAGCACTTACGGCAACCAGTTTCTCCCCAAGCCCAGCGGCATAGGCCATTTCTGTGGTGCTGGGTGATAAACTGATAATCCGCTCTGCCGCCAGCGCGGGTGAGTTAAACAGGCCGAGCAACAATAGCATCACTGCTTGGGGCAGAATTATTGCTGCTCGAACCCTGGACGGAATATTAAACCGTACCATTAACCGCATTTAGCCAGCTTGGTTAACATAGCTTCAATCATTCGCGTCGATTGCTTAGCGGCAACAACCAGGAATTCATCAAAACTTAAATGAGATTCTTGATCGGCAACGTCAGAAATAGCTCGCACGACAACAAAAGGTGTCTTGAATAGGTAACAAACATGACCGATAGCCGCCGCTTCCATTTCAACTGCTGCAACGCTCGGGAAGGTGGCGCGAATGCGAGCCAAAGGAGCTGCACCATTGATAAAGGCATCACCACTACAAATCAGGCCGCGTACTGCATTTAAATCCAATTGTTTGATGCAGCTTTCAGCTAATTCAATCAACTTTGGATCAGCAATGAACGCGGCTGGGCAACCAGCCATTTGGCCAGGCTCGTAGCCAAAAGCTGTCACATCAGCATCGTGATAGCGAACTTCGGTAGAAACCACGATATCACCGACTTTCAGGCTAGAGGCCAGGCCACCAGCAGAACCGGTATTGATAACAATGTCGGGTTGGCAATGTTCTAACAAGAGAGTGGTGCCCATTGCGGCAGACACTTTACCGATACCGGATTTCAGTAAGGCGACATCAACGCCATTGAGCTGGCCAGTGTAAATCTCACAACCTGCGCGAGATAAAGTTTGGCGATTTTCAATTTGGTCACGTAGCAATGTGACTTCTTCTTCCATTGCGCCAATAATTCCTACTTTCATATGGATACCCACCGATTTTAAAGGATTAATTAATCTGTAATAAGCCATACACAGTTTATCAGGTAAGTGAGATTGCCGGGTAGTTCACCAAAGATAATGCGTAATGTGCCGCAGTTCATATGCAATCAGCCAAAGTTCACACGTAATCAATTGCATCTTCTGCTGAGAGTGAGTATCACTGTATTTAGATGAATGATCAGGGGGTAATATGTCCGGGATCGACTTTAAACAGAAAATTAGTGTTCAGCGGCCATTTGGTAAACCCAGCTCGGCTGAAGATGAATATGAGATTACCCGGGTATTTGAAAGTGATCGCGGCCGAATTGTAAACTCTGCCGCTATCCGGCGTTTACAACAAAAAACACAAGTCTTCCCGTTAGAGCGCAATGCCGCTGTCCGTAGCCGTTTGACTCATTCGCTGGAAGTTCAGCAAGTTGGCCGTTATATCGCCAAAGAGATCCTCAATCGTTTTAAGCAAGATAAAAAAATCAGCGTCTATGGGCTGGATAAACTGCTAGATCCTTTTGAAAGTATTGTAGAAATGGCGTGTCTGATGCATGACATCGGTAACCCGCCTTTTGGGCATTTCGGTGAATCAGCAATTAATAATTGGTTTACTAAACAAATGGATCCTAATGGTGGCGGTGCAGAGCCGCGGGGCAAGGATCAATGCCTGGTTAATATATTAAAATTGCGGGAAGGGGAGACTGAACTCAATATTCTACGTAGTAAAATTCGCCAGGATTTAAGCCATTTTGAAGGTAACGCACAAGCGATTCGTTTGGTTTATAGCTTATTAAAACTGAACCTCACTTATGCACAAGTTGGCTGTATTCTTAAATATACCAAACCGGCTTATTGGTCAGGTGATATTCCCGCTTCCCATAACTATTTGATGAAGAAACCAGGCTTTTATCTCGCTGAAGAAGACTATGTTAAAGATTTACGTCGTGAACTGAATATGGGGGAGTTTAATCGTTTTCCGCTGACCTATATTATGGAAGCTGCGGATGACATCTCTTATTGTATTGCCGATTTAGAGGATGCGGTCGAAAAAAATATTTTCAGTGTTGAACAACTTTATGACCATATGGTGCAAGAGTGGGGCGAGATTGCGCATGGTGATCTGTTTGATAAAGTTGTAGGTGGCGCGTTTCGTCAATTAGGTCGAGGGCAAGGACGGCGCAGTTCGGAAGATCAATTCTT
Organism: Yersinia proxima; assembly: GCF_902170785.1. Lineage (GTDB taxonomy): Bacteria > Pseudomonadota > Gammaproteobacteria > Enterobacterales > Enterobacteriaceae > Yersinia > Yersinia proxima. Next base: position 14,491 of record NZ_CABHYG010000013.1, read on the forward strand.
TATGTATTTGCGGGTGAATACCGTAGGGAAATTAGTTCCGCATGCTGCTCAGCGTTTTATTGAGAATCTACCTGCAGTGTTTTCTGGTTCGTTTAATCAGGCTTTATTAGAAGATTCCAGCCCGGCGTGTAAATTACTGCAAATTTTTAAAAAGGTGGCAGTGAAACATGTATTCAATTATCCAGAAGTAGAACAGCTTGAGTTACAAGGGTATAGGGTGATTAGCGGGTTACTTGATATTTATAGTCCGCTATTAGCTATGCCACAAACGGCATTTACGCAATTAGTCGCTGAAGACAGTCATCGGGAGTACCCTATTGAGACGCGTTTGTTCCATAAACTGTCGACTAAGCACCGCCTGGCTTATGCTGAATCAGTAGAGCGGCTACGTAATTTGCCAGCAGAACAATATGAGATATATGAATATTATTATCGTGCTCGTTTAGTTCAGGATTATATCAGTGGGATGACCGATCTTTATGCTTACGATGAATATCGACGTTTGATGGCTGCGGAATAGTATGCAGAAAAACTGAATTGTCCGTTTAATTAACTATAGATTTGTAAAGACGGACAATATTTTTTACTTTTCCAATTATTGGTTCTCTGAACTTCACCCCCCATATTTAATCTTACTATGCAAGACGACTATATCCTTCTTAACTTGCATTGTTGCGCTGCATCCACCCGATTAACTAAATTGAGTTCGATTATCGGGTTCATCAGCTTAACCGGCAGCAACGTCAATTATTATTGGATAAGTCTGTTATACACCATTTATTGACTCATTATTAATTGTATAGCGAGAGCCAGAATACATGAAAAAAACAACTTTAGTGTTAAGTGCATTGGCATTGAGCATCGGTCTAGCCATGGGGCCGGTTTCTTCTGCCATTGCGGCAGAAACGGCTTCTTCCAGCAGCCAGCAGCTCCCTAGCCTGGCGCCAATGCTAGAGAAGGTAATGCCTTCGGTTGTGAGTATTAATGTGGAGGGAAGTGCTCAGGTAAGTAATGCAGGTGCTGGCGGCATTCCTCCACAGTTCCAGCAATTCTTTGGTGATGATTCACCATTCTGTCAGGACGGTTCTCCGTTCCAGGGGTCACCAATGTGTCAGGCTGGGCCTGGTAGCAGAGGTGGAGCACCCAGCAAGCAGGATTTCCGTGCACTGGGTTCAGGTGTAATTATTGATGCAGTTAAAGGTTATGTCGTTACCAATAACCACGTCGTCGATAATGCAACCAAAATCAACGTTAAGCTCAGTGATGGCCGTAGTTATGAAGCAAAAGTGATTGGTAAAGATCCACGTACTGATATTGCATTGTTGCAGCTGAAAGATGCTAAGAATCTAACTGCGATTAAAATTGCCGACTCCGATCAACTGCGAGTTGGGGATTATACTGTCGCGATCGGTAACCCCTATGGTCTGGGTGAAACCGTCACCTCCGGTATCGTGTCGGCGTTGGGCCGCAGTGGTTTGAATGTCGAAAACTACGAAAACTTTATTCAGACTGACGCGGCAATTAACCGTGGTAACTCTGGTGGTGCATTGATCAATCTGAACGGTGAACTTATCGGGATTAACACGGCTATCCTGGCACCGGATGGCGGCAACATCGGTATCGGTTTTGCTATCCCAAGTAACATGGTGAAAAACCTGACCTCACAGATGGTTGAATTTGGTCAGGTGAAACGCGGTGAACTGGGCATTATGGGTACAGAACTGAACTCTGAACTGGCGAAAGCCATGAAGGTTGATGCGCAGAAAGGGGCCTTTATCAGTCAGGTACTGCCAAAATCTGCTGCGGCTAAAGCAGGGATTAAAGCGGGTGATGTGATTGTCAGCATGAATGGCAAAGCCATCAACAGCTTTGCTGGCTTCCGTGCCGAGATTGGTACTCTGCCTGTGGGCAGCAAAATGACTTTGGGTCTGTTGCGTGATGGTAAACCGGTCAATGTTGAAGTGACATTAGAGCAGAGCAGCCAAACTCAGGTTGATTCCGGCAATCTCTATACTGGGATTGAAGGCGCTGAATTGAGTAACTCTGATGTGAATGGTAAGAAAGGCGTGAAAGTTGATAGTGTGAAACCAGGCACTGCTGCTGCGCGTATCGGCTTGAAAAAAGGCGATATCATCATGGGTGTCAACCAGCAACCGGTTCAGAATCTGGGTGAGCTGCGGAAAATCCTTGATACCAAACCATCGGTATTGGCGTTGAGCATTCAACGTGGTGATACTTCACTCTATTTACTGATGCAGTAATCACTATTGATGCAGTGACAGGTATCTATGTAGTAAAAGTATAGATACCTCCAAAAAGGGCACAACCGCTTATCGGTGTGCCCTTTCTATTTAGATTTGGTGCGACCGGTATTAGGCTGCGCCGAGATAATTCTGCGCAGCAAAGCGGACGTTATCTATCTCATCTAATAATTCAAGCCACTCAGGTTGCAGGTCTTGTAAGTCAGTTTGTTGACGCAATTGCTGTTCAATCGTCATGCACAATTGCCGCAGTCGTGGCACACCGCTACATGCGCAACTGCCATGGAACTTGTGAATCAGATTCAGAATATCATCATCATGACTACCGGCCAGAATCGCCTGCACACGCTGTGTCACTTGTGGCGTAAACTCTAACAACATGGTTAAGAGGTCTTTAGCCAGTGCTTCTTTATTTGCTGCTTGTCTCACCGCGAGTGGCCAGTCGATTGACTCTTTACATTCAGATAGCGGAACTGACTGAATATGATCTTCGCCCTGTTGTTGCAAAGAATGAGATTGTTGCAAAGCATGAGGCTGTTGAACATGAGGCTGTGGATCACAATCAGGTAGATAGCGCGAAAGTGCTTGTATCAGTCGGGCTTCATCAATAGGTTTCGCGAGATAATCAGCCATACCCAATTTTAATAATTGTTCCTGTTGCCCTCTAACGGCGTGAGCCGTGACCGCAATGATCGGCGTGTCCTGATGATGTGACATCTGATGAATCACTTCACTGGCACGGATGCCGTCAATTTCTGGCATTTGAATATCCATTAAGATGATATCTAGCGTATTTTCACGGGCATAGGCTATGGCTTTTGCCCCGCTGTCACATAACACCGTTTCTTCAACCTGTTCTTCCAGCAACGTCCCCATTAATTTCAAGTTAGCCGGGTTGTCATCAACGGCCATCACTTTGAAAGGCAGTTTGGGTTGCTTATGTGCTTGTTCTACCACTGGTAATTCACAATGCGCCTTTTCATAAGACAATAAAGGAATTAACCGGTTAGCAGATATGGGTTTCACCAGACACGCTTTAGCACCGATCTGTTTAAGTTGTTCCGCTTCTACCTGTGATTGACTCGGCAGTGCCAAAATAACTTGCTCGGAAATTTTCATTGCTGCGATCAGTTTGTCTTGGTGAACAGCCATATTATTGCGGTACGGGATAGGCACCCCGACGAGCAGGAAATCATAATGTTGAATCGGTAACTGGGCCAACGTCAGGCTATGAGTCACCTGTAAAGGCGTGATGCTGAGAATATCTAATGTTGCTCTTGCCGCTGCGGCATTACGTTCAATATAGGCCAGCGTTTTCCCTTCCAGATGCGACATATCTGGGCGGCGGGAGGGAATGGCTTCATTGAGATCCAGGGTCAGGTGAAACCTGAAAGTCGAACCCCGATCAACCTGACTGTGGAAGCTGATATCGCCTCCCATTTCCTTCACCAATCTTTCGGTGATAACTAGCCCAAGGCCGGTTCCCCCGTGCCGACGTGAAATGCTGGCATCAGCCTGACGGAATGCCTGGAACAGTTGGGCTTGCTGGGATTCGGAAATACCGATGCCAGTATCGTGAATTTCTACTACCAGTGTCACCTGCTGGCTGGCTATCGCTCGTACGGCCACCAGAATATCGATATTGCCTTGTTCGGTGAATTTAATCGCATTACCCAGCAGGTTGGTGACGATTTGCTGTAAACGCATGGCATCGCCAATCACTTGTTCCGGCACATCGTTATTAACATGTAGGGTCAGTTCCAGGCCTTTTTCATGAGCGGTGTGTGCCAACAGAATAATGACCTCATCTAGCGCTCCGCGTAGTGAGAACGGGATATGCTCAAGGATCAGTTTTTCAGCTTCTAACTTGGAGAAATCCAGCACATCATTAATGATGCATAGCAGGTTGTTCGCTGATCGCTGGATAGTTTGCAGATAGTCAGCTTGCGTCGGGGTCAGTGACGTTTTCAGTGTCTGGCGGGTAAAGCCAATCACCCCATTGAGTGGGGTACGCAACTCATGGGACATATTAGCCAGAAATTCAGATTTTATTCGCGCAGCTTCTTGCGCACGCTTTTTCGCCAGCCCCAACTCCACGTTCTGGATTTCCATTTGCTCCAGTGTCTCACGTAAATCTGATGTGGCTTGATCGATGTTTTGTTGCATCTCTTCGTGATAGGCCGCCAATGACATTGCCATCGAATTGATGCCGTTTTTCAAAATATTCAACTCGCCGAGCATATGTCCTTCCACCCGGCTGTCTAATTGTCCGCGGCGAATGCGGTCAACAGCGTTCACCATGTTGCGGATGGGGCCTGTGACATCACGCATCAGCCGATAAGCAAACAAGATAGCCACACACATACAGAACAGCAGCAGGAGGGTCGAAATAAAGATTTCTTTATATTGCTGCAAGCGAACGGATTGTAAATCCAAATCCATGGCGATATAGCCCAATGGCCGATTGGTGATATCCGAATCGGAAGTTCGGTCACTGGAAAGGTTAGATTCTGAAACAATAGGCATTCGCAGAATCAAAGAGTCTCCACGATAGGAAAGCATCAGTGAACTGGGAATAGCGTCGCCTTTGGGCAATCTTAATTGTGAGGAATTGTAATTATAGTTAGATGTGACAAAAAGATTATTATCTGCGTCAAAAACAGATATTGACCGAACAATATTCGAATGACGGCGATGAAGAAGATTAATTAGCTGGCGGACAGTATCACGGTTGCGAAAGGTCATTCCGTACTCACTGGCAACCGCCAGCGGTTCGATAATATTTGTTCCCGCATTAACTAATTGTTTTTGCAGTTCATTGTAACGATTGACCATAAAGGTTGTACTGAGTAACAGCCCAAGAAGCAGCGTGGGGGCCAGGATTAAAATCATCATGCGCGCGCGGAGACTGTATTTGGTCATGGTATTCCAATGTGGGAGAATTAGCGGCTTACGAAACCGATGCTTGATCAATCAATATGGCGCAATTCTACTCTCCAAACCGACGTGTGACGACCAAACAAACACTAACTGTGACTGTAAACTCGCTTGACCCTTTTGGGCAGGGGGTAGCACACCACAAAGGCAAAGCTATCTTTATTCCCGGCGCCCTACCAGGAGAGCAAGCTGAAATTGAGCTTACTGAGCAAAAGCGCCAATATAGTCGCGGTAAACTTAAACGTTTGTTGAATCGATGCAACGAAAGGGTCGTTCCTGCTTGCCCTCACTTCGGTATTTGTGGCGGCTGTCAGCAGCAACACGCCAATAGCCAGTTACAGCAAATGAGCAAAGCAGATTCACTCCAGCGCTTGATTGTGCGAGAGGCTGGAGTTTGCCCTGAATTAGATCCGGTTATTTGTGGGCCGGAATACGGCTATCGGCGGCGAGCGAGGTTAGGGCTGATCTATCAACCTAAGCAGCATCGATTGCAAATGGGGTTTCGCCAAACAGAGTCTCATGATTTAGTTTGTATTAAGCACTGCCCGGTTTTACGGCCTGAGCTGGAGCGCTTGTTACAGCCACTTTATCAATGTTTATCAGGCTTACAGGCTGTTCGCCGCCTTGGGCATGTAGAGTTGGTATTGGCCGATAATGGCCCATTAATAGTTTTACGCCATCTTGATGCCCTGAAAGAGGTAGATCGTGCGGCGTTAATTGACTTTGCCAAACGAGAGCAGGTCGCCGTCTATCTGGCTGGTGATAGTGATAATGTAGAAAAACTCATTGGCGAGGAACCCTATTACCAGATTGAGGGTCTACGCTTAGCGTTCCATCCGCGCGATTTTATTCAAGTCAATGATACGATCAACCAGCAAATGGTGGCTCAGGCTATAGCATGGCTTGATGTACAGCCTGATGAGCGGGTGCTGGATCTATTCTGCGGTATGGGCAATTTCACCTTGCCGCTGGCAAAGTTGGCTCGTGAAGTGGTTGGTGTGGAAGGAGTTGCGGCGTTAGTAGCGAATGGGCAGTATAATGCTCTAATTAACGCGCTGCCCAATGTCTCTTTTTTCCATGAAAATCTGGCATCTGACATCAGTTGTCAGCCATGGGCAACACAAGGGTTTGATAAAGTATTGTTAGATCCCGCCCGCGCAGGTGCTGCCGGGGTCATGTCACATATAGTTAAACTGGCGCCAAAGCGGGTGGTGTATGTTTCGTGTAATCCCACCACGCTGGCACGAGATAGTCAGGTGTTGTTAGCCGCCGGTTACCGTCTTGCTCAGGTGCGAATGTTGGATATGTTTCCCCACACCGGGCATCTTGAATCTATGGCGCTGTTCATGCAGGAGCCAGGGGTCGCAAAGTAGGGAGAAGTTATGGTTGCGGTACGAAGTGCACATTTGAATCCAGCGGGCGAGTTTGCTCTCGACGATTGGATCGCCAGTTTGGGGCTTTCTAACCCGCAGTCAGGTGAGCGCCTGGCCGAAACCTGGCGGTATTGTGAGCAGCAAACGCAAAACCATCCCGATGCCTCATTGTTGCTGTGGCGCGGTCTTGAAATGGTGGAGATTCTTTCCACTCTTAGCATGGATAATGACAGCATGCGCGCGGCGCTGCTGTTCCCGCTGGTGGACGCCAATGTGGTGGATGAAGCCACGCTGACCGAACAATTTGGTAAAGGTATTACTTATCTGGTGCATGGTGTGCGCGATATGGATGCCATCCGTCAGTTAAAAGCCACCCATAATGACTCCATGAGCTCTGAGCAAGTGGATAATGTGCGCCGTATGTTACTGGCTATGGTGGAAGACTTCCGTTGTGTGGTCATCAAACTGGCAGAGCGTATTGCTCATTTACGTGAAGTGAAGGATGCACCGGAAGATGAGCGCGTGCTGGCGGCCAAAGAGTGTTCCAATATCTATGCGCCACTGGCTAACCGTTTAGGGATCGGCCAGATCAAGTGGGAGTTGGAAGACTTCTGCTTCCGCTATCTGCATCCAGATGAATATAAGCAAATCGCCAAATTACTCCACGAGCGTCGTATCGATCGTGAGCAATTCATTGACGATTTCGTGGCTTCATTGCACAAAGCCATGGCAGATGAAGGAATCAAAGCCGACATTTATGGCCGTCCCAAGCATATCTACAGTATCTGGCGCAAAATGCAGAAGAAGTCGCTGGCTTTTGATGAACTGTTTGATGTGCGAGCCGTGCGGGTGGTAGTGGAGCGTTTACAGGATTGTTATGCCGCACTCGGTATTGTCCATACCCATTTCCGCCATTTGCCTGATGAATTTGATGATTACGTTGCTAACCCTAAACCCAATGGTTATCAGTCAATTCACACTGTAGTGCTCGGGCCACGCGGCAAAACACTCGAAATTCAAATTCGTACCCGTCAGATGCATGAAGATGCTGAACTGGGGGTTGCTGCGCACTGGAAGTATAAAGAAGGTGCTGTGGCCGCCGGCCGCTCCGGTTACGAAGGGCGGATTGCCTGGTTGCGTAAATTGATTGCCTGGCAGGAAGAGATGGCGGATTCCGGTGAAATGCTGGATGAAGTGCGTAGTCAGGTATTTGACGATCGGGTATATGTGTTTACACCGAAAGGTGATGTTATTGATTTACCAGCAGGTTCGACACCGCTGGACTTCGCTTACCATATTCATAGCGATGTGGGCCACCGCTGTATTGGGGCTAAAATCAGTGGCCGAATTGTGCCGTTTACTTACCAGTTACAGATGGGTGATCAGATCGAAATTATCACCCAGAAACAGCCAAACCCGAGCCGTGACTGGCTGAATCCGAACCTCGGCTATGTCACTACCAGCCGTGGTCGCTCCAAGATCCATAACTGGTTTAGAAAACAAGATAGAGACAAGAATATTCTTGCTGGTCGGCAGATGCTGGACGATGAGTTAGAGCATCTGGATATCAGCCTGAAAGAGGCGGAGAAGCTGCTAGTACCGCGCTATAACATGAATTCTATGGATGAAGTGTTGGCGGCTATTGGCGGTGGTGATATCCGTCTGAATCAGATGGTCAACTTCCTGCAAGGCAAACTGAATAAGCCAACGGCGGAAGAGGCGGATTTAGAGGCGTTACGCCATCTGAATAATAAACATCAGGCACCGCCACGCAATGCCAGCAAAGACAGTGGGCGTATTGTCGTCGAAGGTGTCGGCAACCTGATGCACCATATTGCGCGCTGCTGCCAGCCTATTCCGGGTGATGAAATTATTGGCTTTATCACTCAAGGGCGGGGGATATCCATTCACCGTGCTGATTGTGAGCAGCTAGCTGAATTGCAATCCCATGCACCTGAGCGGATTGTCGATGCGGTCTGGGGCGAAAGCTATTCCAGTGGTTATTCGCTGGTGGTGCGGGTTACCGCCAATGATCGTAGCGGCTTGCTGCGCGATATCACTACCATTTTGGCGAACGAAAAGGTCAATGTACTGGGGGTTGCCAGCCGTAGCGATACCAAAAAGATGATGGCAACTATCGATATGGATATCGAGATCTACAATCTGCAGGTGCTGGGCAGAGTGTTGGCCAAGCTGAATCAGTTGCCGGATGTGATAGATGCCCGTCGGCTACACGGCAATTAATTTTTTTGATCTGGACGGCTACTGCGCTTTGGCATATTGATATTGGGCAGTGCTTGCCCTCCTCATGTACCGATTTTTATAAGATCAGGTGTACATTCCGGGGGCTGTGCGCTGGCCGCAATCAATCTGCCTGCGCTCGCTACGCCTCAAATTTTTTTAAAAAGTGAATAAATTCAGATGACCCAATCAGTGACTTCCCCTGCTACCACCGCTTTAGCACTACAACGTTTGCTGGATATTATGCGTACTTTGCGCGATCCGGCGCATGGCTGCCCGTGGGATCGTAAGCAGACCTTCGACACTATTGCGCCTTATACATTAGAAGAAACCTATGAGGTGCTTGACGCGATTCAGCGTAAGGATTTCGACGATCTTCGTGATGAATTGGGGGATTTGCTGTTTCAGGTGGTGTTTTATGCACAGATGGGGCAGGAGCAAGGGCTATTTGCGTTCGATGATGTTTGTCATGCCATCAGCGATAAGTTGGTACGCCGCCATCCACATGTGTTCCCTGATGCGCCGCAAAACGTTTCAGACGCTATAATTAGCAGTGACACTGTATTGGCAGGGTGGGAGTCGCGTAAAGCTGAAGAAAGGGCGGAGAAGGCGTTATATTCGGCATTAGATGATATCCCTGACGCGCTGCCCGCGCTGATGAAAGCGCATAAAATCCAGAAACGTTGCGCATCAGTCGGTTTTGATTGGGACACTCTGGGGCCGGTGCTGGATAAAGTCTACGAAGAGATCGATGAAGTGATGTTTGAAGCTCGCCAGGCGGTGGTGGATGAAGAGAAATTAGGTGAGGAAATTGGTGATTTACTGTTTGCCACCGTCAACTTATCTCGTCATTTAGGCCATAAAGCTGAAAATGCCTTACAGGCGGCAAATCGTAAGTTTGAACGTCGTTTTCGTCAGGTAGAACAAATAGTTACGGCGTCAGGTAAAACTATGGAGAGTGCGACACTGGATGAAATGGAATCTGCCTGGCAGCAAGTTAAAAAGCAAGAAACTGAAATGTAAGGTGTTTTAATTCATTTGATGGATGGTTGTTGAATTTTAATTACGTTAATATATTGAATTATAACGGATAGCAAGACGATGTTCCGCACAGAAAAAACGGCGAAAACGGCTACTGGTGCGGAGATAGTTTGTAGCGAAACCAAGGTTCGGGTATACTACTTTCCCGTCTTGGTTCTTCCATCGTCTTTAAACCTAAACTCTCAGGTTCAGCATGACAACTAATTATATTTTTGTGACCGGCGGGGTCGTATCCTCTCTGGGTAAAGGCATTGCCGCAGCCTCTCTGGCGGCTATACTTGAAGCCCGTGGCCTCAACGTTACCATCATGAAACTGGACCCGTATATCAACGTGGATCCGGGCACCATGAGCCCGACACAACACGGGGAAGTTTTCGTCACCGAAGATGGTGCTGAAACCGATCTGGATTTAGGGCATTACGAGCGCTTCATTCGCACTAAAATGACTCGCCGTAACAACTTCACTACTGGCCGTATCTACTCTGAAGTTCTGCGCAAAGAGCGCCGCGGCGACTATCTGGGTGCGACTATCCAGGTTATTCCTCATATCACCAATGCAATCAAAGAACGTATCATCGAAGGCGGCGAAGGCCACGATGTGGTATTGGTTGAAATTGGTGGCACCGTAGGTGATATCGAATCCCTGCCATTCCTGGAAGCTATTCGTCAGATGGCGGTTGATGTTGGCCGCGAGCATACACTTTACATGCACCTGACATTGGTTCCTTATCTGGCAGCGGCTGGTGAAGTGAAAACTAAGCCAACGCAACATTCGGTAAAAGAGCTGCTTTCTATCGGTATTCAGCCAGATGTGCTGATTTGCCGTTCTGACCGCGCAGTTCCTGCTAATGAGCGGGCTAAAATTGCCTTGTTCTGCAATGTGCCAGAAAAAGCGGTTATCTCCCTAAAAGATGTTGATTCCATTTATAAAATCCCAGGGCTATTGAAATCACAGGGCCTTGACGATTATATTTGTAAACGATTCAGCTTAACTTGTCCTGAAGCAAATCTCGCAGAGTGGGAACAGGTATTATACGAAGAGTCGAATCCAGGTGGCGAAGTGACCATTGGGATGATCGGCAAATACGTAGAATTGCCGGATGCCTATAAATCTGTGATTGAAGCCTTGAAGCACGGTGGGCTGAAAAATCGCCTGACGGTGAATATCAAGCTGATTGATTCACAGGATGTTGAGACGCGCGGCGAAGAGATGCTGAAAGGATTAGATGCTATCCTCATTCCAGGCGGCTTCGGCTACCGTGGTGTGGAAGGCAAGGTTCTGGCGGCACGTTATGCCCGTGAACACAATATTCCTTATCTGGGCATTTGCTTGGGTATGCAGGTTGCACTGATGGAGTTTGCCCGCAATGTAGCGGGAATGGAAAACGCGAACTCCACAGAATTTGTGCCAGACTGTAAGTATCCGGTGGTTGCATTAATCACCGAATGGCGTGATGAAGACGGCAACGTTGAAGTACGTACGGAAGAGAGCGATTTGGGCGGTACCATGCGTGTGGGGGGACAGCAATGTCACCTGACTGAAGGTAGCCTGGTTCGTCAGATGTATGGCGAGCCGACCATCGTTGAGCGCCATCGTCATCGCTATGAAGTAAACAACATGTTGTTGAAGCAGATTGAAGCCGCCGGGTTACGTGTAGCAGGGCGTTCTGCGGATAACAAACTGGTGGAGATTATCGAGTTGCCAAATCATCCGTGGTTTGTAGCTTGTCAGTTCCATCCAGAATTTACTTCGACGCCACGTGATGGTCACCCGTTGTTTGCCGGCTTTGTGAAAGCGGCTGGTGAGTATCAGAAGCGCCAGGTGAAATAAAATATTTGGTAGAAGGGGCGGCAGCGATGTCGCCCCCTCTGTCTGGAGTTTTAGTTTAACTTGTACTGAGGAAAATCTAATGTCCAAAATCGTTAAAGTCATCGGTCGCGAAATCATCGACTCCCGTGGTAACCCAACTGTAGAAGCCGAAGTTCATCTGGAAGGCGGTTTTGTTGGTTTGGCTGCGGCACCATCAGGTGCTTCTACTGGTTCCCGTGAAGCACTGGAACTGCGTGACGGTGACAAATCCCGTTTCCTGGGCAAAGGCGTTCTGAAAGCCGTTGCAGCAGTAAATGGCCCAATTGCTCAGGCAGTTATCGGTAAAGATGCCAAAGATCAGGCTAATATCGATAAAATCATGATCGATCTGGACGGTACTGAGAACAAATCCCAGTTTGGTGCTAACGCCATCCTGGCTGTTTCTCTGGCAGCAGCGAAAGCAGCAGCAGCATCTAAAGGCATGCCTTTGTATGAGCACATTGCTGAACTGAATGGCACCCCAGGCAAATTCTCTATGCCACTGCCGATGATGAACATCATCAACGGCGGCGAACATGCTGATAACAACGTTGATATTCAAGAGTTTATGATTCAGCCAGTTGGCGCTAAAACTCTGAAAGAAGCCGTTCGCATCGGTTCTGAAGTGTTCCATACTTTGGCTAAAGTTCTGAAAGCTAAAGGTATGAGCACTGCGGTAGGTGACGAAGGTGGCTACGCGCCAAACCTGGGTTCTAACGCCGAAGCACTGGCTGTTATCGCTGAAGCGGTAAAACAAGCAGGCTACGAGCTGGGCAAAGACGTAACTCTGGCGATGGACTGTGCTGCATCTGAATTCTATAAAGATGGCAAATATGTTCTGGCCGGCGAAGGCAACAAAGCCTTCACTTCTGAAGAGTTTACTCACTTCCTGGAAGACCTGACCAAACAGTACCCAATCGTCTCTATCGAAGACGGTTTGGACGAATCTGACTGGGCTGGCTTCAAATACCAGACCGAAGTTCTGGGTGACAAAATCCAGTTGGTTGGTGACGACCTGTTTGTAACCAACACCAAGATCCTGAAAGAAGGTATCGAGAAAGGTGTTGCTAACTCTATCCTGATTAAATTCAACCAGATCGGTTCTCTGACCGAAACTCTGGCTGCTATCAAGATGGCGAAAGATGCAGGTTACACCGCGGTTATCTCTCACCGTTCAGGCGAAACCGAAGATGCTACCATTGCCGATCTGGCAGTAGGTACTGCAGCAGGCCAGATCAAAACTGGTTCTATGAGCCGTTCTGACCGTGTTGCTAAATACAACCAACTGATCCGTATCGAAGAAGCGCTGGGCGACCGCGCACCATTCAACGGTCTGAAAGAAGTCAAAGGCCAGTAATTACTGCGCTTAATCTTCTGTAAAAGTTGATTGAAAAACCCGCTTCGGCGGGTTTTTTTATGGCTTTATTTTGGCTTTAAAGAATAATAATAGTTATAAAGATAATTTGAGATGGCATTAAGCCTATTTTAGATAGAATAGATTGGCGTGACCATATGAAAATATATTAGCTATCTACTCATTTATAAGGATTTATATGAGAGACCTCTCATCTATACTATCTGAAAATACATCATCATTAAGCTATAATAATTTTGAAAACAAAATAAGTGAATTCAATAATGCGGTTAAAATAAGAGGAGATTATATTTATAGTGTTATGGAACGTGATTTTAGCGGAAAGTCTAGTTTATCAGATCTTTTTTATCACCTATTTCCAAAATTGAGTAAATCTGATTTTGATAATTATTTGAATAAAGCTGATGGCTCATCCCCGCGATATAATTTAGCCCGATTATTAGTATTGCAAGATTCTGGTGTATCTAACGAATTAATGTCTCAAGCTGTTGAAAATGAAAATAAATATGAACTAATTTACTTTTTGATTAAGAATGAAGTTAATGAAAATGAGATAAATGAATTATTTCGTAGGCATGATTCTCCCCACGAGATAAATATAAATAAATTACGTCAGGATTTAGATGTTTTATTGCAAGAAAAGGAGATACTACAAAATATAAAAAAACAGTATACTAATAATTCGTCTTTAACCGAAACTTCATTCTCTAAGCGAGAAGTGGGCACAATTAATCTCCCATTATCTGATGAAAAAGTAATTTCTCATCTAAATAAAGAAATACTCAATAGTAAAAAAATAGAGATCTCAAATAAAAATGCTATGGTAGATATCATAGAGAAAAATAGGAAGATAACTCGAACTGTAGATGATTATGGAGTTAGTAAAAAGCTGGCAAGACTTGCATATAACAATAAAATAGTTTTCCATAAATCTATTGTTATTTTAAAAAAAATGATGACTAGCGGTATTAGATATGAAGTTTTAAAAAGAATTGTGAGAGGATCATTCGATTCATCTATGCTCCATTACTCTAAGTCTATTACGGATTTCTATTTGGAACAATATAACTACAATATTAGCATTGAAGGAAATAAAGTAAATGATAGTTTGACAGGTTCTTTAATTATAGATTTAAATCACGTCCTTTCAGGTGAGAGCAGTGAGTTACGTAATAATATAATTGAAATTATTAATTTAAAAAAGGGTGAGGCTGCTTTTAGTACAGTGGAGTTAGTCACCTTGGTCAACAGCGGCGTATGCAATAAATTATTATACTCAGTTGCTAAAGGGGAAATTACTGCCAGCGATGCTTATCTTATTCATGTATTTAAAGTGAGTAAAAAGGAAATAAAAAGATTATGTAATAAGATTAGAGACAAGGAACTATCCTCAGAAGACATTTTTGCGTATGCAAAGGGGGTGCGTCAGGATGGAAATATTCAGCCAGACATAAACAATGAGTTAGTATCCGGTGTTCAAGATACCTTAAGCGGTAAGGTGAAAACCGATTCTCTCTATACTGAATCGGAATCGAAAGGAATAATCGAACCTGTTAATAACTCTGAATCTGAGAGGGGGATAGCTAGAGTTAATGTTGACATCAATATATCGGAAAGTAGTTCAACATTGGATAGACAGAAATCTCAAATAGATGAAGGTATGAGTAAATCTTTTATTTTATACTTGAATTTATCTAAGGAAACGAATGATGTAATTTTTGACAAAATGAATATAGAGGGGCTTTTTCAGAATGTTCGCTTAAAGGATCATAAAAAAATAATTAGCTTTCTCTCGCCCGAACACAATTATGGACTTATTGAAATTTCAAACTTGGTTATTTTGACTGAAAACAAAGCATCTGACGATCTATTAAAAAGAGTCGCGAATAGAGAGGTCTTATTTCAGCAGGCTTATGCCGAAACTCAAAGAGGCGTAATTGATACTAATATAGTTGAAAAACGTATTAAGCGTGAAGATGGAGAAGATAGCGAGCAGCAATTTATTGATGGTGTGATGGTAATTGCCAAATACAAAAAATGCCAAGAAAACTTTATATTTGATGAATGCCACGATATTTTTAAGAATGAGATGGTTAAATTGGTTGATAAAGCGATTAATGAGGCCGAAGGGAAATACAAACCTGTTACGAATAATATTAACTCCACGGTAATATCATCTCAGAAGAGTGATATATCATCTGAAGGAAACTTCGCCTCCTTAACGGATCTAATGTCTTCCATTCTGGAAAATAGCGAAATGCTATGTTCATATAACTCACCAACCAATTCTAGTGCATGGGCCAGCCTCGGTAATATGTTAGCCGTGAGCTAAACTTAAATACCGTAGAACACCGGCTTGCTGGTTTGACTCTTCTAAAACTAACCTATTATTACCGCTTGTTTCCTGCGAGATTAATCTGAATCTCGCAGGAACGACCTCACCTGACTCACATCTAAAACACCACTGCCGTGCAGATAATTCATCACCGGTTATCATTAATGTGTACCCGAATGATTCGGTAATAATGCATAAAGGAAGATAACAGATGAAACTGAGATATTTAATGTTGCCTGCAATGCTTTTTGCCGGCAATGTGCTGGCCGCAGGCGTTACCGTGACCATGAATGAAGCGCTACCAGAAGGTAATGGCAAAGCTCTTGGTACGGTTACCGTGACCGAAACCCCTTATGGATTACTGTTCACACCTAATTTGACCGGACTGGTGGTGGGGATACATGGGTTCCATCTGCATGAGAATCCAAGCTGTGCGCCGGGAAAAAAAGAGGGTAAAGCCGTGCCGGCATTAGCTGCGGGCGGCCATTTTGACCCACAAAAAACCGCTGTCCACCTTGGGCCTTATAGTGATAAAGGGCATTTAGGTGATTTACCCGGATTAGTGGTGAATACCGATGGGACTGCCATTTATCAGGTATTGGCTCCGCGGCTGAAATCACTCTCTGAACTGAAGCAGCATGCTTTGATGATCCATGCAGGAGGGGATAACTATGCCGACCATCCGATGCCTCTGGGCGGTGGCGGTGCACGAATGGCATGTGGCGTGATTGAGTAACACTCTGATACAGACAAACTGGCGGCTAAGGTGCAGCCAGTTTGGTCAGCGCGCGGGAATCTGCGATAATCGCCCATTGGTTTGAATGACGATAGAGATACTGATGCAGTACCCGATTAATGAAATGTTTCAGACCTTGCAGGGCGAGGGTTACTTCACCGGCGTACCGGCGATCTTTGTGCGCTTACAGGGCTGTCCAGTCGGTTGTAGCTGGTGCGATACCAAACATACCTGGGAAAAAGAGGCCGATCGGGAAGTCGATATGCAGCGCATCATGGTAAAAACTGCAGAAAGTGATGCCTGGGCAACCGCCAGTGAACAGCAATTATTGGATATTTTCTCTCAGCAGGGGTATACCGCTCGCCATGTGGTCATCACCGGCGGTGAGCCTGCTATTTATGACTTGTTCCCTTTAACGTCTAAGTTGGAACAGGCCGGTTACAGTTGCCAGATTGAAACCAGCGGTACTCATGAAGTGCAGTGTTCCGCCGCCACTTGGGTCACAGTTTCGCCAAAAGTGAATATGCGTGGTGGACTGAAAGTGTTGCCTCAGGCATTACAGCGCGCAGATGAAATTAAGCATCCGGTGGGGCGTTTACGGGATATTGAATCACTTGAGCAACTGCTGGAAACACTGACGGATGATAAAAAGCGGATTATTGCGTTGCAGCCCATCAGCCAGAAAGACGAGGCTACCAGGCTTTGTATCGAAACCTGTATTGCCAGGAACTGGCGGTTGTCGATGCAGACACATAAGTATTTAAACATCGCTTAATCCCCTTCATCCTTGCCGCCGCAGCTGTGTTGCGGCGCTCATTACTCGGCCCGTCCATGGGCCTCGCCTCTGCGAGGCCGCTGCCAGCAGCGTTCAAATCTGCTCCCAGCAGATTTGTCACCCGAATCACTTACTTATGTAAGCTCATCGGGGTTCATTTACTTGCGGCCTTGCTGCAATATCAATGACTTTGGAGATCAATCTTACTCGCCGCGATTTGTTCACCGCGATTTATTAGCCGCGAAAAACACAACCCGCAGAACAAGTCTCTTTTACCATGACGGCGCTCAGTTCTGGTAATTGCGGTTTAAGCTGTTGCCAAATCCAGCTGGCCAGCACTTCACTGGTCGGATTTTCCAGACCGGGAATATCATTCAGATAGTGATGATCCAAACGTTCCCAAATCGGTTTAAACGCAGCTTTGAGTTCAGCAAAATCCATCACCCAGCCGGAGTGAGCATCAACTTCACCGGTGACCTCGATACGGATCATAAATGAATGGCCGTGCAAACGACCGCATTTATGGCCCTCTGGGACATGGGGTAACAAGTGGGCGGCTTCAAACTGAAAATCTTTAAATAGGGTGGTGCTCATTATTCTGACCTTATTGACTCAAAAAACCGCCGCATAGTACCGGAAAGCATCGATGCTGGCTATGAATGCGCTAGCGGTGTGGCCTCCCGAGCCTGACGCATTGTGCTTATCTACAGCGTAGCCTACTGATTTATATACAGACGAACTCAATCTGTGGCGCAATATCAGTGGGCGAAAATTTCCTAATAAGTTGAACACTTTAACTCATATCTATTACCTGAAAAACCGCTTAGTCGTTTTGGTTATTTATTATTTCTATTGCTTCTTTAATTGTTATTATCGGGATGGTTAACCTTACAAACATCAAGATTTATTTGCTGAATATATCAGCTGACACTGGCTATAGCTTAAGGGAATTAGTACTGCAATGACGACTCAGGTTCCTCCTAGTTCTTTACTTCCGCTATCGCCGGAGCAGTTAGCCCGCTTGCAGGCGGCGGTGGGTGAGTTTTCCCCAACCCAAATGGCATGGTTATCTGGCTACTTTTGGGGCATGGTTAATCAGCAACCCGGTGCGGTTGTTGCTCCAGCTGTAGCGGCTCCTGCGGCGGTAACTATTACCCTGATTTCTGCCTCTCAAACCGGTAATGCACGCCGCCTGGCCGAACAGTTACGCGATGACCTTTTGGCTGCCAAACTTAACGTCAATCTGGTTAACGCCGGTGATTATAAGTTTAAGCAGATCGCGCAAGAGCGCTTGCTGGTGATTGTGGCTTCCACTCAAGGTGAAGGTGAGCCGGCCGAAGAGGCTGTTGCCCTGCATAAGTTCCTATTCTCTAAAAAAGCGCCGAAATTGCCAGAAACGGCCTTTGCGGTATTTGGTTTAGGCGATACCTCATACGAGCATTTTTGTCAGGCAGGCAAAGACTTCGACAACAAATTGGCTGAGTTGGGTGCACAGCGGTTATTGGAGAGAGTCGATGCTGATGTGGAATATCAAGAATCCGCACAACAGTGGCGTCAACAGATTGTGGCGGCATTGCAGGCAAGAGTCCCCGCGCAATCAGCGGCTGCGGTAGCAGTAACACAAAGCGGCGCGGTTGATGAAATTACCTCCAGCCCATACAGCAAGGCTGCGCCACTGACCGCACAGTTATCTGTGCAGCAAAAAGTGACGGGTCGCAACTCTGAAAAAGATGTGCGCCATATTGAAATTGATTTAGGGGACTCCGGGCTGCGCTATCAGCCGGGTGATGCTCTGGGTATCTGGTTTGATAATGACCCGGCATTGGTTGAAGAGTTGTTGGCGTTATTGTGGCTTAAAGGTGATGAGCAGGTCAGTATTGATGGGCAGAATATATCGCTGTCGCAAGCACTGCGCAGCCAGCTTGAACTGACACAAAATACTACTCTGATCGTCGATAAATATGCCGCACTTTCCCGTGATGAAAAATTGATTGCTTTGCTGGCGGATAAACCGGCGCTGCAACACTATGCTAAAAATACCCCAATTGTTGATATGGTTCGTCAGGCTCCTTCAGACCTGAATGCCGATCAACTGGTTGCGTTGTTACGGCCACTGACACCTCGCCTCTATTCCATCGCCTCCTCACAGGCTGAAACCGAGAATGAAGTGCATATTACCGTCGGTGTGGTGCGCTATGACATTGATGGCCGGCCACGTACAGGTGGTGCATCGGGTTATCTGGCGGATCGGCTGGAAGTGGATGGTGATATTCGCATCTTTATCGAACATAACGATAACTTCCGTCTACCCGCTAACCCAGAAACGCCAGTGATAATGATTGGGCCGGGAACCGGAATTGCACCTTTTCGCGCTTTTATGCAGCAGCGCGAAGCCGATGGTGCTACGGGCAAGAACTGGTTACTTTTCGGCAACCCGCATTTTACTGAAGATTTTCTCTATCAGGTCGAATGGCAACGCTATGTTAAAGATGGCTTGCTGACTCGTATTGATCTGGCATGGTCGCGCGATCAAGCCCATAAAATATATGTACAAGACAAACTGCGCGAACAAGGTGCAGAACTGTGGAACTGGATCCAACAAGGTGCCCACATTTACGTCTGTGGCGATGCTAATCGCATGGCGAAAGACGTTGAGCAGGTTTTACTGGACGTGGTGGCTCTGCACGGCGCGATGGATGCTGAGCAGGCTGATGAATATTTAAGTGAGCTGCGCCTGGCGCGCCGTTATCAGCGGGATGTGTACTGATGAGTGAAAAACACCCTGGGCCGTTGGTCGTGACGGGAAAACTTTCTGACGGCGAGCGCATGAAGTCGCAAAGCAACTTCCTACGCGGGACGATTGCAGAAGATTTGAATGACGGGCTGACCGGCGGGTTCAACGGCGATAACTTCTTGCTGATCCGCTTTCACGGCATGTATCAACAAGATGACCGTGATATCCGTGCCGAGCGCGCTGAACAGAAGCTGGAACCACGCCATGCCATGATGTTGCGCTGTCGTTTACCCGGTGGGATCATTACCCCGCAACAGTGGTTGGGGATTGATAAGTTTGCTGCGGATAACACCTTATACGGCAGTATCCGTATCACTAACCGCCAGACATTCCAGTTCCATGGCATTCTAAAAGGGAATGTGAAACCGGCTCACCAGTTGCTCAATCAATTAGGTTTGGATGCATTAGCGACGGCAAACGATGTTAACCGTAACGTGCTTTGCACCTCGAATCCGGTGGAATCAGTGCTCCATCAGGAAGCCTATGAATGGGCGAAGAAGATTTCTGAACATTTACTGCCGCGCACTCGTGCTTATGCTGAAATCTGGTTGGATGCAGAAAAAGTCGCGACTACGGATGAAGAACCGATCCTCGGTGCCACTTATTTGCCCCGCAAATTCAAAACTACGGTAGTCATTCCGCCGCAAAATGATGTGGATCTCCATGCCAATGACCTTAACTTTGTCGCTGTGGCGGAGAAGGGCAAGTTAGTCGGCTTTAACGTGCTGGTAGGCGGTGGGTTATCTATTGCTCACGGTGATAAGAATACTTATCCACGCAAAGCCAGTGAATTTGGCTATATCCCGCTACAACACACTTTAGCTATCGCCGAAGCGGTGGTGACAACCCAGCGTGATTGGGGTAACCGTACTGACCGTAAGAATGCCAAAACCAAATATACGCTAGAGCGCGTCGGTGTTGATGTGTTTAAAGCCGAAGTTGAAAAGCGCGCGGGGGTGAGTTTCGGAGCCATCAAACCTTATCAATTTACTGGCCGTGGCGATCGTATCGGTTGGGTGAAAGGTATTGATAAAAAGTGGCACCTGACCTTATTTATCGAAAATGGCCGTTTGCTGGATTACCCCGGCCGCAGTCTGAAAACCGGCGTGGCGGAAATTGCCAAAATCCATCAGGGCGACTTCCGTTTAACCGCTAACCAGAACCTGATTGTGGCTGGCGTGCCGGAAAAAGACAAAGCGCGCATTGAAGCATTGGCCCGTGAACATGGCCTGATGGATGACAGCGTCAGCCCGCAGCGTGAAAATTCAATGGCTTGTGTTTCATTCCCAACTTGCCCATTGGCGATGGCGGAGGCTGAACGCTTCCTGCCGGAATTTGTCACCCGTATTGAAGGTATTTTGCAACAGCACGGTCTGCCCGATGAGCATATTGTGATGCGCGTCACCGGCTGCCCGAATGGTTGTGGCCGTGCGTTATTGGCGGAAATGGGGCTGGTGGGGAAAGCGGTTGGCCGATATAACCTGCATCTGGGCGGCAATCGCGAAGGTACACGAATACCGCGAATGTACCGTGAAAACATTACCGAAGATGAAATTCTGGCCATTACTGATCAATTGGTCGGGCGCTGGGCGAAGGAACGTCATACTGATGAAGGTTTCGGTGATTTTGTTATTCGCATCGGTGTTATTGCTCCGGTGATAGATTCAGCCCGCGACTTTTATGATGTTCAGGAGGCGGTGTGAGCCAATTTAATCTCAATGAACTTAATGCGCTGCCGAAAGCGGAACAAGCGGCGGCATTGGCGCTGGTTAATGGGCAATTGGAGCATCTAACCGCACAGGAGCGCGTCAGCTGGGTGTTGGAAAATCTACCCGGTGAGTTTGTGCTCTCTTCCAGCTTTGGTATTCAGGCCGCAGTTTGCTTGCATCTGGTGACACGCCAGCAGCCTGATATCCCAGTGATTCTCACTGATACTGGTTATCTGTTCCCTGAGACCTATCAGTTTATTGACTCTCTCACCGAAAAACTTCAGCTCAATTTACAGGTGTTTCGCGCGCAGCAAAGCCCCGCCTGGCAAGAAGCTCGCTATGGCAAACTGTGGGAGCAGGGTGTTGAGGGGATTGAGCGCTACAATGATTTGAATAAAGTTGAGCCAATGAATCGCGCACTGGAAACCTTAGGTGCTCAAACCTGGTTTGCGGGGCTGCGTCGTGAACAATCGGGGAGTCGTGCAAAACTACCCGTTTTGGCAATTGCGCGCGGGGTCTTCAAGTTGCTTCCTATCATTGATTGGGATAACCGCCAGGTTTATCAGTATTTGACGCAACATGGCTTGAGCTACCATCCACTGTGGGAGCAGGGCTATCTCTCGGTCGGTGATACCCATACCACCCGTAAATGGGAACCGGGTATGAGTGAAGAAGAGACGCGTTTCTTCGGCCTAAAACGTGAATGTGGTTTGCATGAAGGCTGATCGTGACAGATTGAGAATAGGGCGCTAATTGCGCCTTGAGGTTAATGGCAAAGTGCTCGTAGCGGTGAAAACAGGCAGATCGTAAAGACGCCACACTTCTTTTGTTAAAACAAGCCCTCCCTGGGGGCTCGAGCTGCGCCATCCCTGGCGCGGACGCTTTACTCTTCTACCTGCCTTCACCTTGCAAGGTCGAGTTGTTGGGGTTTGTCAGCAGTCTGAGAGAGCTAATCGCACCCTTTCTTTTAGTGGCCACTAACGAGCAATTCGCTCACGCGCCAACTCGGCCAGAAACTGACTACGATTCTTATAACCACGATGGGTGGCGATAAACTTATCAATCGCAGTGAGTAGATTCTGTGACATCGTCAGATTAAATTTTATTGCCTTACTTTCATACTTGGCCGGATCGATCTCGACAAACCCTAAAATGCCGCCATCTTCTTTTAAACGCGGATCATTGATATACCGTTGTGGATCTTTGGGGGGCGTTGGTAATGGAAAACCTTCATCCATTAGCGCCTCAATATGAGTGGCAAAGGCTTCTTCAGCATGCTGACTAATCTCCGCAAAGGTATTACCCGCAAAGAAGCAGCCGTCAATATCGGGAAAATAGCCGTCGAATCCTTCTACAGTACTGAAGATGAAAATAGGGTAGATCATGGTTAACTCCCCAAGCTGTTTATACCTGTCTGGCAGCAAGCTGCATCTGTGTTGGCTGCCCCAGCCACTTACTTGTGTAAGCTCTTGGAGATGTGCAACTTGAACTATTTAGGGTATACCGCGTTGCTTAAATCAATTTAATCCCGGAAATCTGCTGAGCTTGCCGCAGCATGCCTTTGGATAACTCTTTGCGTGGATGAGGGAGCGTAATAACTTTACGGATACCTGGTTTACACAGAGTGATATGGCTCCCACCATTGTTTTTTTTACCTCCTCTGATTTGCCAGCCCGCATCCTGCAATCGCTTTATTAATTCGCCACTCTCCATGTGACCTCCTGGTGAGTGCTGGTAGGTATCATACCTACCAGCAAGATTGAGTCAATTGTTTATAGGTATCATACCTACCAAAAGTTATACGCTGAAAACACGGAAAAGGGCGATCGTACTGATCGCCTTTGATTTGAATTAATTGGTTTTTTTACTTGTTTTGCGTGATGTTTCGCATAGTGGAAACTATTTTTTAGCGGCAGCTAACTCTTGTATCAGTGGCAGCAATATCTGTACGGTATCGTGTG
Organism: Yersinia proxima; assembly: GCF_902170785.1. Lineage (GTDB taxonomy): Bacteria > Pseudomonadota > Gammaproteobacteria > Enterobacterales > Enterobacteriaceae > Yersinia > Yersinia proxima. Next base: position 37,878 of record NZ_CABHYG010000013.1, read on the forward strand.
TACGTTTGGTGATTCGGCCCGGTAAGAATTTATCCAGATAATTTAAGTTATCCAGTTGGCTTTGATGACGCGTGGTTCCCTGTGGGAAATGCTTACTGATAGCTCGTTGTTGGCAGCCATCTTTATTGCCTAATGTATAGTTGCTAGCCTCGACGAATAACACCGGTATCCCTGTAGAATCAAAAGCATCCTTCTCTACCCGGCATGGCGAAGTGACTTTGTCTTTTACGGTGGAGGCTGTAATGCCATAGCGGCGCGCTAGCGTCAGTGCCTGATCCCTGGCAGCCTGAGCCGAGGGTTGGTTACTGGCATTAAAATAGAGGCGATCGCCAGTGATCAGGTTATCTATATTGATGACCAGCAAGGTGTTGGCTTTCTCTGCCGGACTCATTCGTTGTAGATAATTTTCAGTGCCTTGCGCGCCAATTTCCTCGGCACTGAGCGCGACAAAACGCACATCATAGCGCAACGGCGCTTTTTTGAGGCGCTCCGCCAGTTCCAGCATCACTCCGACCCCCGCGGCATTGTCATCAACACCTTGTAAGGTCAGACCGCCCAGATTTTTATCTAAATCTTTATCACTTTGCGGGGTGTAAGTATCAAAGTGCGCCATGATGACTATCTGTTTTTGATCATCTTCTTTATTGGTCGATGCGTTGTGGGCAGCTATTACCGAGGTGGCACTGACGTTGCGCCAGCTTTGCTTGCCATTTTTACTGGTATAGAGATAACGGGTATTGAAGCCACGTAAATTACTCTGATAGCCCATCTGCTGAAAACGATGATTAATATACTCCGCTGCCAGTAATTCAGCAGGACTGCCTGCCATGCGGCCAGGAAAGTAGGTGCTGATATGGCGAACTTGTTGTTCAGCTATTTGACCGGTGGCGGGAGATGTCGCTGCCTGAAGTGGCAGGACGGTCGTTAAACTCAGCGTAAAGAGTGCCCACTTTAGGCAACGACGGGAAAGCATACCGAAATATCCTTGTTTATAGTCTGCGCTATACCTGTTGGCATAGATAACGTCATTAGTATGGGAGTGTCGTGTGTAATAGACAATCCGTATGGCTCCTAAAGTGCAGATATTTATGTCAGCAGATAAGAAAATTGTCCGCAGTGATAATCTGAGTAACATCGCTGGGAACCTTACTATCACGCCTATATATCATTATGGAACTTGTAATTACTTTTAGTCATTTCATAAGGTCATAACCCCCCCCTATAGTCACCCTACGTATATGCTTATTATGTAATTGAAGGATGCTGTGGACTATCTACCTCTTTTTGCCGACTTGAAACGACGCCCGGTACTGGTCGTTGGTGGCGGTGAAGTTGCTGCGCGAAAAATTGACTTACTCCACCGCGCGGGCGCACAGGTGCGGGTAGTGGCACAGACTCTCTCATCCGAACTCGAGCAACTTCATCAGGATGGCCGCATTCACTGGCTGGCATTAGACTTCTTGCCCGAGCAGTTGGATGAGGTGTTTTTGGTGATTGCCGCTACCAATGATACTGCGCTGAATGCAGCAGTTTTCGCGGCAGCAGATAAACGGCATCTTCTGGCGAACGTGGTTGATGATCAACCCCGCTGCTCATTCATCTTCCCGTCGATTGTCGATCGTTCTCCGCTGGTGGTGGCGATTTCCTCCGCCGGTCAGGCGCCGGTACTGGCACGTATATTGCGTGAGAAGTTAGAAGCCTTGTTACCCAGCAGCTTGGGCGATATGGCCGCTGTCGCCGGGCGTTGGCGTGGTCGGGTTAAACAGCATGTTGCTTCAATGGGTGAGCGCCGCCGCTTCTGGGAGAATGCGTTCAGTGGCCGTTTCGCCAGCTTGATCAGCCGTGGTCAGTTAGCGCAGGCTGAAGAAGAGTTGCAATTATCATTGGAGGGGCAGAACCGCAATCAGGGGGAAGTCGCTTTGGTGGGGGCAGGCCCCGGAGATCCCGGTTTGTTGACCTTACGCGGTCTACAAGTTATTCAGCAGGCTGATGTGGTGCTGTATGACCATTTAGTTAGCCCAGAAGTGCTGGATTTAGTGCGCCGTGATGCGCAACGCATTTGTGTTGGTAAGCGAGCGGGATCGCACTCGGTTGCCCAAGAAGAAACCAATCAATTATTAGTCACCTTAGCGCAGCGCGGCAAACGCGTGGTTCGGCTAAAAGGGGGCGATCCTTTTATCTTTGGTCGTGGTGGTGAAGAGCTGCAAGTTGTGGCGCGTGCGGGCATCCCCTTTCACATCGTGCCCGGGGTGACAGCCGCTAGCGGGGCGACAGCCTATGCGGGTATTCCTCTGACTCATCGTGACTACGCACAAAGCGTGACATTTATTACCGGGCATTGCCGCGCTGATGGCGATGATGTGGATTGGCAGGCGCTGGCCCGTGGTCGCCAGACGTTGGCAATTTACATGGGCACAGTGAAAGCGGCTGAGATCAGCCAGCAATTAATCACCCACGGCCGGGCCAGTACCACGCCAGTAGCGGTGATTGGTCGGGGCACGCGTGCTGATCAACAAGTCCTGACGGGCACATTGGCAGAGTTGGAATTATTAGCGCATCAGGCCCCGACACCGGCACTGTTGGTTATCGGCGAAGTGGTGGATTTACATCACCAAATTGCCTGGTTTGGGCAACAACCTCAGACTGAACAGGCCATCAGCCCGTCAGTCGTGAATTTGGCATAAAGGATCTGTTATGGACGAAAAACGACTCACTCATTTGCGGCAATTGGAGGCGGAGAGTATCCATATCATCCGTGAAGTGGCCGCCGAATTCGGTAACCCGGTGATGCTCTATTCCATCGGTAAAGACTCTTCTGTGATGCTGCATTTGGCGCGCAAGGCATTCTTCCCCGGTAACTTGCCATTCCCATTGTTGCATGTGGACACCGGCTGGAAATTCCGTGAAATGTATGAATTCCGTGACCGCACGGCTAAAGCGTTTGGCTGTGAGTTGCTGGTGCACCGCAATCCGGAAGGAGTGGCGATGGGGATTAACCCATTTGTTCACGGCAGTGCCAAACACACCGATATCATGAAAACTGAAGGCCTTAAACAAGCGCTGAACAAATACGGTTTTGATGCGGCTTTTGGTGGAGCGCGGCGGGATGAAGAGAAATCTCGCGCCAAAGAACGTATCTATTCGTTCCGTGACCGTTTCCATCGCTGGGACCCGAAAAACCAGCGCCCGGAGCTGTGGCATAACTACAACGGCCAGATTAACAAAGGTGAAAGTATCCGCGTTTTCCCGCTTTCTAACTGGACTGAGCTGGATATCTGGCAATATATCTTCCTGGAAAAAATCGACATTGTGCCGTTGTATTTGGCGAAACCACGGCCAGTGGTGGAGCGCGATGGGATGTTGCTGATGGTGGACGACGATCGTATTGATTTGCAGCCAGGCGAAGTGATCACTCAGAAGATGGTGCGTTTCCGCACGTTAGGTTGCTGGCCACTGACAGGTGCGGTGGAGTCCGAGGCGCAAACCTTGCCTGCCATTATCGAAGAGATGCTTATTTCGACCACCAGTGAACGTCAGGGTCGTATGATCGACCGCGATCAATCCGGCTCCATGGAGCTTAAAAAGCGTCAGGGATATTTCTGAGGAGCGCCCGATGAACACCAAATTTCAAAACCAATCAGTGGCAGAAAATCAGCCGATTGAAGAAACTAAATCCATGATTTTACAAAACACCTCTATCGCCCAGCAAATCGCTAACGAAGGCGGAGTGGAAGCCTATCTGCATGCGCAACAACATAAAACCATGCTGCGTTTTCTGACTTGCGGCAGCGTGGATGATGGTAAAAGTACGTTAATTGGTCGTTTATTGCATGATACTCGCCAGATCTACGAAGATCAGCTCACTACGCTGCACACCGACAGTAAGCGTATTGGTACTCAAGGCGAAAAACTGGATCTGGCGTTACTGGTGGATGGCTTGCAGGCTGAGCGTGAGCAGGGCATTACTATTGATGTCGCTTATCGTTACTTCTCGACAGAACAGCGCAAATTTATCATTGCCGATACTCCAGGGCATGAGCAATACACGCGCAATATGGCGACGGGTGCTTCGACCTGTGATTTGGCTATTTTGCTGATCGATGCCCGTAAAGGGGTTTTGGACCAAACTCGCCGTCACAGCTTTATCGCCACCTTACTGGGTATCCGCCACTTGGTGGTGGCCGTGAATAAGATGGATTTGGTCGATTATCAGGAAAGTGTTTTTGAGCAATTTAAACAAGATTATCTGAGTTTTGCCCAGCAACTTCCCACTGATCTGGATATTAAATTTGTCCCGCTATCCGCGCTGGATGGCGACAATGTGGCCTCTCCCAGTGAGAAGATGAATTGGTATTCTGGCCCGACACTGCTTGAAGTACTGGAAAGTGTTGATGTGGTTAATGCCAGCCGCCAGCAGCCGCTGCGCTTCCCGGTGCAATATGTTAACCGGCCAAATCTGGATTTTCGTGGTTATGCTGGCACCTTATCTGCCGGTATCGTGCGAGTTGGGCAAAAAATCAAAGTGTTGCCCTCAGGAGTGGAATCCACTGTTGCGCGCATTGTTACTTTTGATGGCGACTTAACTCAGGCTGGCCCCGGTGAAGCTATCACGCTGGTGCTGACCGATGAAGTAGATATCAGCCGTGGTGATTTATTGGTTGATGCCAGTGAAACCCTGAAAGCGGCGCAAAATGCGCTGGTAGATGTGGTATGGATGGCGGAACAGCCATTAGTGGCCGGGCAAAGTTATGACATCAAAATCGCCGGGAAAAAGACCCGTGCGCGAGTCGAAAATATTCAGTATCAGGTTGAAATCAACTCGCTGACCCAGCGGGTAGTTGAAAGCCTGCCACTCAATGGTATTGGTTTGGTTGAACTGGCGTTTGATGAGCCGCTGGTGTTGGACAGCTATCAACGCAATCGCGATACCGGCGGTATGATCTTCATCGACAGATTGAGTAATGTCACGGTGGGGGCTGGGTTGATCCGTGAAACGCTAGAGTCGGTTTATCAGGAAAATACTGAGTTCAGTGCCTTTGAACTGGAGCTGAATGCGCTGGTCCGCCGCCACTTCCCACATTGGGGTGCACGTGACCTGTTAGGGGGGAAATAACGTGCACGCCGATCAGACTAATCATGTGGGTGTCAATGAGCGGGAAGGCGCGCTAGCCGACGAAAATGTCGTCTGGCATCCCCATGCGGTGACCCGAGAAGATCGTGAGCAACAGCATGGGCATCAGGGCGTAGTGCTGTGGTTCACTGGCTTGTCTGGTTCCGGTAAATCTACGGTAGCCGGTGCGCTGGAGCAGGCACTGTTTGCTCGCGGTGTCAGTACTTACTTACTTGATGGCGACAACGTGCGCCACGGTTTATGCCGTGATTTGGGCTTTTCTGATACTGACCGACGCGAGAATATTCGTCGGGTTGGAGAAGTGGCTAAATTGATGGTGGATGCCGGTCTGGTGGTGCTAACTGCGTTTATCTCTCCGCATCGGGCAGAGCGAAATATGGTGCGGGATATGCTGGCATCAGGCCAGTTTATTGAAGTGTTTGTGGATACGCCGTTGGCAATTTGCGAAGCCCGTGACCCGAAAGGATTGTATAAAAAAGCCCGTGCCGGTGAGCTGAAAAACTTCACTGGCATCGACTCTATTTATGAATCTCCTGAGCATCCCGATATTCATTTGCAGGGTGAACAATTAGTAACAAATTTGATTGAACAATTGTTAGACGTACTGCGTGGTCGAGCTATTATCAAATCCTGATATATACCCTTCGTTTTTGAGCCAATGACCTTGGGTATTTTATGTATAGGCAAAACGCCCTCAGAGCGTGCCGGTAAACTGTACCCACAGGATTTCTATGCTCAATATCACCCAGATTACTATCGACGAACAACGGGAACGGGAGGAGCCGTCTTACTCCTTTCTCGGTGGCGTTACAGGTTTTGTTTTCTATTGGCTGGCGTTCGCGATCCCTTTCTTTGTCTATGGCCCCAATACTGTCTTCTTCTTGCTCTACACCTGGCCGTTCTTTTTAGCTTTGATGCCGGTGTCGGTGTTGATCGGGATGACGCTCAGTATGCTATCGCGCGGTAATGTACTCATCACCGTGGGGGGAACGGGGATTGCGGTAGTGTGTTTATTCTGGATGCTGTTTTCATTTCTCACCGGTTGGTGAGTGGTGAATCGGCGGGCTGCCCGGTTTGATTTTATGACAGCCCGCTTCAATTTGTGACAAGTTTACTCAGATAGCGTTTATCTTTGTGCGGACAGCACCTTGCTAAGAAATGCTTGCGTGCGCGGGTTGCCAGGCGCAGTAAAGATCTCTTCCGGTTTGCCCTCTTCCTGAATCACTCCCTGATCAATAAACAATACCCGGTCGGCAACATCACGGGCAAAGCCCATTTCATGCGTGACCACCACCATGGTCATGCCCTCCAGAGCCAATGCTTTCATCACCGCCAGCACTTCGCCCACCAGTTCCGGATCGAGCGCCGAGGTTGGCTCATCAAACAGCATGATTTCAGGTTCCATCGCCAAGGCTCTGGCGATAGCGACGCGCTGCTGTTGCCCACCTGACAGGCTGCTGGGATAGGCATCAATTTTGTCCAACAAACCCACTTTACGCAGGAGCAACTCAGCTCGTTCGATGGCCTGCGCGCGTGGCAGTTTTTTGACATCCATGGGCGCCATAATCAGGTTTTCCAACACTGTCATATGAGGGAACAGATTGAAACGTTGGAACACCATGCCGACACTTTCGCGCATACGGTTGAGATCGGTTTTTGGGTTATGGATCTCAAAACCATTCACCGTTATTTCGCCACCGGATAAGGTTTCCAGTGCATTAATGCAGCGTAAAAAGGTACTTTTTCCTGATCCCGAGGGGCCGATGATACAAACCACTTCTTTTGGCTGGATTTCACATGAAATACCGCGTAGCACATGGGTTTCGCCAAATTGTTTTTGCAGGTTATGTACGTGAATCACTTTTACCGAACCTCGTTTCCATATGCCGAACTAACAGCGAAAGTAAGAATGTGATAACCCAATACACCACGGAAATGACCAGGTAGGGTTCCCAATAAGTCGCATAGGCACCGGAGACGGTACGCGCGGCATAGGCTAAGTCAGCCAGTCCAATGGCAGATGCCAGTGATGAATCTTTCACAATAGCGATGGCATTGTTACCGAGCGGCGGTAACATGCGGCGAAAAGCCTGCGGCAGGATAACCTTGCGCATGGTTTTGCCATAACTCATCCCCAGTGAGCGGGAGGCTTCCATTTGACCGCGATCAATGGATTGAATCCCCGCCCGGAAAATTTCGGAAACATAAGCCCCGGCGTTTAATGTGATAGCGACGATACAGGATAAAAATGCGCCGTAATCAGAACGCAGCATTCTGGCAAAATCAGAGGACATAATGCCATTAGTGACCAGAATGCCATCTCGTGGATTGATAAACAGCGGCACCAGAGCAAAGTGCACCACCATTATTTGCACAAAGAGTGGAGTCCCGCGAATGGCACTGATATAGATTCGCACCGGCCATTGAACAAAGTAATACAGGATGGGCTTCCAGATACCATGAGGTGCCTGGGCTAACCGCCCCAGACCCAAAGTTAATCCCCAAGTGGTTCCCAAAATGACACAAATAATGGTGCACTTTATTGTCATCCAGGCACCGTCCATGAACAGTGGGGCGTATTCCTGAATGATTTCCCAACGAAATCCCGACATAAGACAAACAACCTGGTCAGTGAAGTAAAACGAGTGCCACCGCAGCTACTCGGTGGCTAAAATAAGACGATATTTATTTTGCAGGTAGGGTTGGAACCTGAGCATCAAACCATTTTTCATAAATTTTGGCGTAAGTGCCGTCAGCGACGATTTTTTGCAGGCCACTGTTGATTTTGCTGCGTAGTTCTTCGTTACCTTTCGCCACTGCGATACCGAAATATTGACGCTCAAACTTATCATCAGCCACCAGTTCAAAGGCTTTTTCCGGATGGGTTTTCAGATAGAACTTGGCAACGCCCACATCAGCTACTGCTGCGGCTATACCATCTTCATATAACTCTTGCAGCATCAGCGGAGTATTATCAAAGCGCTTGATTGCTGTGCTGTTTTTTCCCAAAACATCGGATACCACGATATCCCCGGTGCTGGAATTCACGACGCCAACATTCAGGTTTTTTAATGCGGCAATAGAATCAACTTTGGAGCCTTTAGGAACGACGATAGTTTGTTCTGCTGGGAAGTAAGGGTTTGAGAAATCAACCATTTGCTTACGTTTATCGGTAATGGTAATCCCAGAAATAATGATATCGCGATCACCTGAGCCTAAAGTGGCAAAAATACCTTCCCACGGCGTATTCACCAATTTGACCTGAAAACCTTCCGCTTTGCCGATCGCTTTAATGATATCGATATCAAAACCTTCCAGTTGTTTTTGGCTGTTCTCATATTCGAATGGACGATAAGTGCCACCGGAACCAACTACATAAGTCGGTTCGGCGGCAATAGCAGCGCCTGCAGACAATACGGCGGCCAGACAAGTCCCGACTAACATTAAACGTTTAAACATGTAAATCTCCCGGTTAAAAACTAAAGATGAGTAAAAGCCTGATTTTATTTATGCAGTTTGAGTGCATAAAAATAAACTTTTATAAATATAAACTCAACTATGATGAGGGTTATTTATTTATGGCGATATTAAATGTGCATATTTAATCTGTTGACCAGTGCAAGTTAATGGCAGAATCAATATTTACAGTGTTTATCTCTGCATAAGGTTGCTAGTTTCTTAATTGATAATGGCGGCGGGAAAGTGTGTTGAAAATTAGCATTTAATGACATTTTGCCGAATTACATGGTATTTTTGCCGCCAATTCTCCTTAATCTGCAGCTTGTGGCCTATTTCCGTCACACTGTGGAGTCCGGCGAAGAGTTGTGGGATGATTAGGCAGTTTTTCAGGGGGCGGGAATGGGAAAACTTACGCTACTATTGCTGGTTTTACTTGGTTGGTTACAGTATTCATTGTGGCTGGGCAAGAATGGTGTTCATGATTTTGTTCGGGTTAAGGATGACGTGGCGCTCCAAGAGGTCAATAACGGCAAACTTAAAGCCCGAAACGATCAGCTATTTGCTGAAATCGATGATTTAAACGGTGGTCAAGAGGCGATCGAAGAACGCGCACGTAACGAACTGGGTATGATTAAACCCGGCGAAAGTTTCTATCGTTTGGTTCCTGACCAATCCAGACGCAATGCGAGTATCCCTTCGACACAAAATAACGCACAACAATAAATAATGAGTAATTTCGCAGTTTCCCTTCCTGAAGTTATAGCGATAGTACCGGCGGCCGGTATTGGTAGCCGCATGCAGGCTGATTGCCCTAAACAGTATTTAATCGTGGGGGGCAAGACTATCATTGAACATGCTATTTTTTCTTTGCTTGGCCACCCACGAATTCAGCGGATTATTGTGGTGATACACCCGCAGGACACGCAATTCTCGCACTTATCTATCGCCGATGATCCCCGTATCAGCATGGTTCACGGCGGTGATGCGCGAGCTGATTCTGTCATGGCAGGTTTGCAGCAGGCTGGGCAGGCTGAATGGGTATTAGTCCATGATGCGGCTCGCCCTTGTTTGCACCAAGGCGATCTTGAAAAGCTGTTAGCGATTACCGAACACAGCAAGGTCGGCGGCATTCTGGCCGCACCGGTTCGTGACACCATGAAGCGGAGTGAGGCTGGGGTTCAAGCCATTGCCCATACTGTTGATCGTCAAGCGCTGTGGCATGCCCTTACACCGCAACTTTTCCCGCTTGAGTTATTAAAAATGTGCTTATCCCGCGCCTTAAAAGACGGCGCAGTGGTCACCGATGAGGCTTCAGCTTTAGAGCATTGCGGCTATCATCCGATACTGGTTTCGGGACGTTCGGATAATATTAAGGTGACGCGCCCAGAGGATCTGGCGCTGGCAGAGTTTTATTTAACCCAACGGCAATATCCAAAGTGATTGGAGTGCAATTAATGCGAATTGGTCATGGTTTCGATGTTCATAAATTTGGCGAAAATGGCAGCGGCCCGCTGATTATTGGTGGGGTGCGCATTCCTTACGAAAAGGGCTTGTTGGCACATTCTGATGGTGATGTCGCCTTACATGCCGCCACCGACGCATTATTGGGTGCAGCGGCGTTAGGTGATATCGGTAAGTTATTCCCTGACACTGATCCGGCATTTAAAGGGGCTGATAGCCGCGCTTTATTACGTGAAGCATATCGCCGCATTCTGGCGAAAGGCTACCGGTTGGGTAATCTGGATATCACGATTATCGCGCAGGCACCGAAAATGGCCCCGCATACCCCGCAAATGCGCGTTCATTTGGCAGAAGATCTACAATGTCATATGGATGACATCAACGTAAAAGCGACCACCACTGAACAGCTCGGTTTTACCGGCCGTGGTGAAGGCATTGCGTGTGAAGCGGTAGCGCTATTAATTAAAGTTGAACAGGCTTAAGGCATAACTGATGGATATGGACAATCTAACCTGGTTGCACGGCAAGCCCAAGGCAAGTGGTGTTTTAAAAGCCAACCCGGAAGATTTTGTGGTAGTGGAAGATCTGGGTTTTGAGCCGGACGGTGAAGGCGAGCATTTATTGGTTCGTATCCGCAAAAATGGCTGTAACACCCAATTTGTTGCTGATTATCTGGCGCGTTTCGCCAAAATTCACCCACGCTTGGTGAGCTATGCGGGCTTGAAAGATCGTCACGCTGTCACCGAGCAGTGGTTTTGTCTGCACTTGCCGGGTAAAGAAGCGCCGGATCTTTCGACTTTCGAGCTGGAAGGTTGTGAAGTGCTGGAGTCTGTGCGGCAGAAAAGAAAGTTACGTATTGGTTCATTGAAGGGCAATGCTTTTACCTTGGTATTGCGCCACATAACAGATAATCAGGACGTAGAACAACGCTTGCAACAGATAGCCGCGCATGGCGTACCTAACTATTTTGGTAGCCAACGATTTGGTCGTGGTGGCAATAATCTGGTGCAGGCTCGCTTGTGGGCGAACAATGAAATTCGGGTGAAAGAGCGCAGTAAACGTAGCTTTTACTTATCCGCCAGCCGTAGCGCCATGTTCAACCTGATTAGCAGTGAGCGTTTGGCTCAACAGCAGGCGACGACGGTGCTGGAAGGTGATGCATTACAGCTTTCGGGGCGCGGCAGTTGGTTTGTGGCCGCAGCTGATGAGTTGGCTTTGTTACAGCAGCGAGTCGATGCGGGCGAACTGAATATTACTGCGCCATTGCCCGGTGATGGTGAGCTGGGCACGCAAGGCGCAGCATTAGCTTTCGAGCAGGCATGTTTAGCGGATCAAACCGAGTTACTGGCGCTGATTAAACGCGAACGTGTTGAAGGGGCACGCCGGGCCATTTTGCTGAAACCGCAGAATATGGCATGGAACTGGTGGGATGAGGTCACGTTGGAACTCAGCTTCTGGTTACCCGCCGGTAGTTTTGCTACCAGTGTGGTGCGCGAAATCATGAATCAGGATAATGCCGATGCTGCGGATATTGCTGAGTAACGATGATGGTATTACTGCGCCGGGCATACAGACGCTGGCTGCCGCATTGCGGGAGTTCGCGCAGGTACAAATCGTAGCACCCGATCGTAATCGCAGCGGCTCCTCTAATGCATTGACGCTAGATAGCGCCTTGCGCATTACCACTTTATCGAATGGCGATATTGCAGTACAGCAAGGGACGCCAACAGATTGCGTCTATCTGGGGGTCAATGCGTTAATGCGCCCGCGGCCAGATATTGTGGTTTCTGGCATTAATGCTGGCCCTAATCTGGGGGACGATGTTATTTACTCAGGTACGGTAGCCGCAGCGATGGAAGGGCGGCATTTGGGTTTTCCTGCTTTAGCGGTTTCACTCAATGGGCATCAGCATTATGCGACGGCGGCAGCGGTCACTTGCCGTATCTTGCGCGCGTTACAACATAAACCGTTGCGTACCGGCAAGATACTGAATATTAATGTACCTGACTTACCCTTATCTGAAATTAAAGGGATGCGGGTGACGCGTTGTGGTAGCCGTCATCCGGCAGAGCAGGTATTTTGTCAGCAAGATCCGCGTGGGCAAGATCTCTATTGGATTGGCCCCCCTGGGGAGAAGTTTGATGTTGCGGAGGACACTGATTTTGCTGCTGTTGAGCAAGGTTATGTGTCTATCACGCCGTTGCAGGTTGATTTAACGGCTTATGGGGCTCAAGACGTGGTTGAAAACTGGTTAGCCAGCATGACTGATTAACCAATATGAGGTCGACGGGGAATGGTAAATAAACGCATGCAAACATTGTTGATGCTGTTACGTCAGCAGGGTATTCAGGACGAGCGCTTGTTACAAGCGATCGAAGCGGTGCCGCGTGAGCGTTTTGTTGATGAGGCGTTATCCCATAAAGCGTATGAGAACACAGCCTTGCCTATAGGCTCAGGGCAAACTATTTCTCAGCCTTATATGGTGGCGCGTATGACGGAGTTGTTGCAATTGACACCCACTTCGCGCGTATTAGAGATAGGCACCGGATCGGGTTATCAGACCGCTATTTTGGCGCATTTAGTCGAACATGTCTGCTCAGTTGAACGAATCAAAGGGTTACAGTGGCAGGCAAAACGTCGCCTGAAACAGCTGGATCTGCATAATGTCTCTACCCGCCATGGTGATGGTTGGCTAGGTTGGGCATCCCGCGGGCCATTTGATGCGATCATTGTGACCGCTGCCCCACCAGAAATACCGAATGCTTTATTAGAGCAATTGGATGAGGGCGGGATATTGGTTCTGCCTGTGGGAGAACAGGCTCAAACATTGAAGTGTGTGCAGCGCCGCAACAATGAATTCAAGGTCGAGACAGTAGAAGCGGTTCGTTTTGTGCCTTTAGTTAAAGGCGAGTTGGCCTGAGGCCTGACAGAAAGTCATTATACCCGTCATACTTCAAGCTGCATATGCGTTGGCTGCTTTCGTTCACCCCAGTCACTTACTTGTGTAAGCACTTGGGGGGGCGCTCAATTGCCGCCTTCCTGTAACTCGAATTATTTAGGGTATGTTTCAGTCTTAATTTTCGACTAAAGTCGAAGTGTGGTTTTTTTGTGCTAAAGATTGGACAAAAATCAGTAACATAAATTATATGGTATGGCAGGGGCGCTATTGATAGCATGCGCGCATCTCTATTGGATATATCGCTTATTATTGCTGTCATGGGGGAAGCATGAGCACGGGAAGCCCAATGATTACATTACGCCGGGTAGCGGCATGTACGGTTATGAGTTTATGGTTGGTTGGTTGTAGTAATGATAATACAACATCTGCGCCCATCAGCAGTGTCGGTGGTGATCGTTCCGGTACTATGCTAAGTGGCTCGGACACTAATAGCTCGGGTGAACGCATCGTTTATAACCGTAGTTACGACAATATCCCCAAAGGAAGTTACAGTGGTAACACCTATACCGTTAAACGTGGTGACACGCTGTTTTATATTGCCTGGATAACGGGGAATGACTTCCGTGATCTGGCGGCAAAAAATAATATTGCTGAGCCTTATAACCTGAATGTGGGGCAATCTATCCAGTTGGGTAATGGTTCTGGTGGTGGAATGTTAGCCGCAACGGATGCTACATCAGGCGGACTAACGAAACCGCCGTCAAATATTCAGAACACAACTACAACGGTTGATTCTCAATCAACTAGCGCGTATTCTGAAAACTCGGGTAAACAGAATGTTGGCAAAATGTTGCCATCATCAGGAGCTGTTGTCGCTACAACCGCACCTGTTACCGCACCAAGCAGTACTATCAGTGACCCTACCAGTAATGGTGGTCCAGTCAGTAACTGGAAATGGCCAACTGAAGGTAAAACGATCGATAGTTTCTCTGCTTCCGAAGGAGGCAATAAAGGGATTGATATCGCCGGTTCTCGCGGGCAACCCATCTTCGCTACAGCAAATGGGCGAGTGGTATATGCTGGGAACGCACTGCGCGGTTACGGTAATCTAATCATCATCAAACACAATGATGATTACCTGAGCGCCTACGCTCATAACGATACAATGCTGGTCCGGGAACAAGAAGAAGTGAAGGCGGGTCAAAAAATAGCAACCATGGGTAGCACCGGAACCAGTTCAGTAAGATTGCACTTTGAAATTCGTTACAAGGGGAAATCCGTAAACCCGCTGCGTTACCTTCCGCAGCGATAGATTGGGCAGAATACGCTGTATTCTGCTCGCCGGATTCACGGGTAGGAGCAGCATATGAGCCAAAATACGCTGAAAGTTAACGAGTTGCATGAAGATGCTGATTTTGATGAGAACAGTACGGAAACTGAAATTTTCGACGAAAAAGCATTAGTAGAAGATGAACCTACTGAAAGCGAGTTAGCAGAAGATGAGCTGTTGGCGCAAGGCGTTACCCAGCGAGTGCTGGATGCGACGCAGCTCTATCTTGGTGAGATTGGTTATTCGCCGTTGTTGACTGCAGAAGAAGAGGTTTATTTCGCCCGGCGTGCATTGCGCGGAGATGTGCCTTCACGTCGGCGTATGATCGAAAGTAACTTGCGGCTGGTAGTGAAGATTGCCCGCCGTTACAGTAATCGCGGTTTAGCGCTGCTGGATTTGATTGAAGAGGGTAACCTCGGTCTTATCCGTGCAGTGGAAAAGTTCGATCCTGAGCGCGGTTTCCGTTTCTCCACTTATGCCACCTGGTGGATACGTCAGACGATTGAACGGGCAATAATGAACCAAACCCGTACTATCCGCCTGCCCATCCATATCGTTAAAGAATTAAACGTTTATTTGCGTACAGCACGAGAACTTTCTCATAAATTGGATCATGAACCGAGTGCAGAAGAGATTGCTGAGCAACTCGACAAGCCGGTCGATGACGTGAGCCGTATGTTACGCCTTAACGAACGTATCACTTCTGTTGATACGCCTTTAGGCGGCGACTCAGAGAAAGCCTTGTTAGATATTCTGTCTGACGAAAATGAAAATGGCCCAGAAGACACCACGCAAGATGACGATATGAAACAAAGTATCGTTAAATGGCTGTTTGAATTGAATGCAAAACAGCGCGAAGTTCTGGCCCGTCGTTTTGGTTTGTTAGGATATGAAGCTGCAACGCTGGAAGATGTTGGCCGTGAAATTGGTTTAACACGTGAACGTGTACGCCAGATTCAGGTTGAAGGGTTACGTCGTTTGCGGGAAATTCTGCAAGCGCAAGGACTGAGCATCGAGGCATTGTTCCGCGAATAAAGATATCCGTTATACTTCAGGTTGCTGCTTTCCTGTAACACGAATTATTTAGGGTATAAATAGAGTTATCACAAGAAAACACAAAAACGGTGGACATTAGTTCACCGTTTTTTTATGGCTGCAATGAATCTCTAACCGAGTTACACCATATTTTTCAGGCGATAAATCCACTCAAGCGCCTGGCGTGGTGATAGTGAGTCTGGGTCCAATGCCTCTAAGGCTTCCACTGCTGGCGATACCTCTTCATTTAGCAACGTGAGTTGCGAGCCATCAATCTTGCTTGCCGCTGCATTATTCGACAACGATTCCAGCTCTTTCAGTTTTTGCCGCGCACGCTTAATTACATCACGTGGCACACCGGCCAAGGCTGCAACAGCTAAACCATAACTTTTACTCGCCGCACCATCTTGCACACTGTGCATAAAGGCGATAGTTTCGCCATGTTCCAATGCATCAAGATGAACATTGACCACCCCCTCCATTTTTTCCGGCAGGGTCGTCAGTTCAAAGTAATGAGTAGCAAATAGCGTCATGGCTTTGATACGGCTAGCCAGATTTTCAGCGCAGGCCCAGGCTAATGACAAGCCATCATAGGTTGATGTGCCGCGACCAATTTCATCCATTAATACCAAACTTTGTTCGGTGGCATTATGCAGAATATTGGCCGTTTCTGTCATTTCGACCATAAAGGTTGAGCGGCCGGATGCCAGGTCGTCAGCAGCACCGACTCGAGTAAAGATGCGGTCAACTGGCCCAATGGTGGCTTGGTCTGCAGGAACGTAGCTGCCCATATGTGCCAGTAAGACTATCAATGCGGTTTGGCGCATATAGGTACTTTTACCGCCCATATTCGGGCCAGTAATGATCAGCATTCGTCGTTGAGGTGAGAGTGTCAGCGGGTTAGAAATAAAAGGCTCACTGAGCACCTGCTCCACTACCGGATGACGGCCGCCAGTAATTTTGATCCCCGGTTTATCACTCAGTACAGGGCAGTTGTAGTTGAGTGTTTCGGCTCTTTCGGCCAGATTAGCCAAAACATCAAGCTCGGCTAGAGCATTGGCGCTGGTTTGTAATTCAGGTAAATGCGGCAGCAGCAGATCGAAAATTTCTTCGTACAAACCTTTTTCAATCGCCAAAGCCTTGCCTTTCGAAGTCAGAACTTTATCTTCATACTCTTTCAGCTCTGGAATGATGTAGCGCTCGGCATTCTTCAATGTTTGTCTGCGAACATAATGAATTGGCACCAGATGGCTCTGACCACGGCTAACCTGAATGTAATAGCCATGGACACCATTAAAACCGACTTTTAGGGTATCCAGCCCCAGCTTTTCGCGTTCACGGATTTCTAACCGGTCGAGATAATCGGTGGCACCATCAGCCAGCGCTCGCCATTCGTCTAATTCTGCATTGTAGCCAGGGGCGATGACACCGCCATCTCGTACCAATACTGGCGGCGCTTCAACAATTGCGCGTTCCAGTAAATCTTGTAATTCATCAAACTGGCCGACTTGTGACAGTAAATTCTGTATATGGGGAACATTCACCGGCTGCAATAAACGATGAATTTCAGGTAGTTGTTGGAATGCATGCCGCATTCTTGCCAAATCTCTCGGGCGAGCGGTTCGCAGTGCCAGTCGTGCCAGGATACGTTCTAAATCTCCAACCTGACGCAGTGGTGTTTGCAGTTCAGCGGTAATATCTTGCAGACCGCCAATGGCTTGCTGGCGATCAGTCAACACTTTGGTGTCACGGATTGGCATATGCAGCCAGCGTTTCAACATGCGGCTGCCCATAGCGGTTACCGTGCAATCGAGGATCGCGGCCAGCGTGTTTTCCGTTCCACCCGATAAATTCTGCGTCAGTTCAAGATTACGACGGGTCGCAGCATCCATAACAATGCCATCTTGCTGACGCTCCATGGTCAAGCCACGAATATGGGGCAGGGAGGTGCGCTGGGTATCTTTGACATATTGCAGTAGGCAGCCCGCAGCCCGCAGTGCCTGATGGGCTTGTTCGACACCAAAACCGATTAAATCTCGGGTGCCGAATTGCAGGTTTAACTGCTGTTTGGCTGTTTCCAGCTCAAACTCCCACAATGGGCGGCGGCGTAAGCCATGTCGATGTTCGATCAACGACATTTGCTCGAAGTTTTCTGGATAAAGTAACTCAGCTGGATTGGTGCGTTGCAACTCGGCAGCCATGGTTTCGAGGTCTGCGGGTTCTGCGACTCTAAAACGGCCTGAACTGATATCCAGTGTTGCGTAACCAAATCCGCGTGCATCCTGCCAGATGGCGGCGAGAAGATTATCTTGCCGCTCTTGCAGCAAGGCCTCATCACTCACTGTACCGGGGGTAACGATTCGCACGACTTTACGTTCAACCGGCCCTTTGCTGGTGGCCGGATCACCGATTTGCTCACAGATAGCCGCTGACTCACCCAATTGAACCAGTTTTGCCAGATAGTTTTCTATCGAATGATAGGGAACACCTGCCATAGGAATAGGTTCACCGGCGGAGGCCCCCCGTTTTGTCAGTGAGATATCCAGCAATTGTGATGCGCGCTTGGCATCACTGTAGAACAACTCATAAAAATCTCCCATCCGATAAAACAGGAGTATTTCAGGGTGTTGGGCCTTGAGCCGAAGATACTGCTGCATCATCGGGGTGTGGGAATCTAGCTTGTCAGTATTATTCATGCGGTTATGTTTTCTAGTTAAGTCCTTTTTCCAGCCGATATACTAGCCCAGCAGCCCGAAAACTGACATAGGTAAAAGCTGTAGAAGGTTCGCAAACTAACCAGATTAGCCCCTGAATTAAGGGGCTATTCAGTGATTATCCGCTGATTGAAATGGGATTATCGGAAAACAGGATTATCTGGGAACAGTGCGTGAGCTGTTTGGTGCAGGTGATTAGCCAGGACGAGATCGTTCTGATACTGGGTAATCATAATAAGGCTTTGATAAACATTAGGATCATTGTGCAATTGAATGTATTGCTCACCCCATACTCTGAACTGGGTCAGCAATACTGGGTCAGGGTTGTGGTTAAATTGCAATAACAGGTTGATATGTCGAATATATTGGTATCTCTCCCACTGTATATAAGGGTTTATCAGGTTATCCAGCGGCTGCATGTTAACCAAACCACTTCTTTCACTCAGTGTCAGTACTCGCCCTGTGTGGAAGCCCGTTATCATAAATAGCAAGGTGCAAAAGGCTGATAGCACAATTATGCCATACAGCCGGCTTCGCCAATGAGGTTGGGGAAGAGGCCTTGATATCAACATGTGTTCTGGAACCATCAATCTGCCCAATAAAATCAGTACCAGCCAATGTGCGACAGATTGATAAAGAGGCAATTCGGTCATCAGATGTAACGCAATGGGTAAAGTTAGCACCCAGAGAGGAAAAACTATCCTGGGCTGAATCAATAGCGGTTTTATGTAGCCGATAGCTAATACCACCATCCCTACCAGCGCCACAATACCGCCTTCGGCCCAGCCATAAAGCACTTCATTATGGGGATGAGAAGGGTAAGAAAAGTGATTCGGTACTTTACCGGCTTGCGCCAGAGCGTGGGCAAAGACAGATTCAAAGCGACCATAACCCCAGCCTTGCCACGGTTGCTGTCGTATCATGTGCCAGGTGTATTCGAGTATTAACCAACGTTCTTTGTTACTTCCCTCTTTAGATACCAGCGTGCCGCCTATCACCTGCTCCAGCAGATAAGAAGCCACCAAGAGGCTGAACAGGCTACATAGCCACAACCCAGCCATTTTTCGCTGACGCCAGTAATAGAGAGAAAGCAATAATAAGGTTGTTCCCCCTCCGAGCCAGCCAATCCTTGATTGCAACAGCAATAACATGCCGGGGAAAACCAGTAGCGTAAGGGTACTTATGCTTTGTATGGCACGATTACCCGAGACCATAAATAGATAGGCTGCTATGGCATAGCCGGTTGCTAAATAGCTAGCCAGAACATTAACTTGTTGGAAGATGCCATAAGGACGTTGGGCAGGATCAAACTCCATCCAATTATCCGCTGTAAAAACAAACCATTGCAGTGAGGTCAGTATGGCTTGTCCCCAAACTGATAACAGTATTAGCAGCAACCATCCCTGCCGAGCTGCGGGGCTTAATTTCAGCCGAAACAACCCCAGTAGCAGTACTATCCCTCCCCACAAACCGAGCACGCGTGGCAACCAGGCACCGACATGTTGCAATGATGTCGGCCACAATCCAGGAAGCGTTATCATTAGTGCGCCAATCAGCAGCCATAGCTTGCCCGGAGAACTCACCACCTGATGCTCTTCACTTTGCGGCCAATAGAGTGCGATCACCAGCAACGCCATCATGACCCAGATGATGATGTTATGAGGAAGATGCAGTCCGGCACCACCCCGATTGAGCTCATAGTGCAGCATGGAGATAAATGTAACGGCCATGAGCAGCAAAATAATAAGGTTAATTTTACGCGCTGAAAGCGTCATTTTTATTAAGGGTGAAAATAATAATTTCATTTTTTTCAATTGGTTGCTGTCTTTATGATATGACCTTACCGGTTCGTTCGTTAGCGAGCTATTCGGTATCTTGAGCCATAAATACTCAATAATAATAATTATCTTTATTTTTCAGCTGGATGAGCAATAAACCAACGTAATGAGTTCATCACCTTGGTATCTGACATTTTGGCTCTATTTTCATCAACCAACTTCATTAATACCAATCTTGCTGTATAAATATCCAACTGTGCCTTATCTGCAAGCTCTCTTGTTTTTGGCCAATTGATTACAGGAGGAGGTGATTCAATAAACTGTTCCTTCAGAGCATTACACTTTTCTTCCAATATACCCATGACTTCTTCTTTGCGTTGATCATTAGGTTTCATTGAATAATTCCTTATGTGATTTAAATTTTAAGAATGTCTTATTTTTAATTTCTTACATTCTTATTTCTTGGTTTATATTTCCCACATATTAATGGGATATTTCCTACAAACAAAAAGACTATTCATACAAACAATAATCTTTTATCTTATTTATTTTATATGGTTTTTATAATTCTTATTTTTTTCGCTAAAAGGAGTCAATGTAAATTTAACGATTAGAAGAAAAAACCCAGTCTAACAATTACTCTATTTAATCACGGCGGACAATAAAATCTATTGCATTATGTTTCAAACAACTATTTGAATTTAAATATAAAATCTCATTAATTTCAATATGTTAGTTTATTTTTCACATGCTAAAAACCCGACTAACATTTGAGTATCTCAAGGAGTTAGAAAGGTTTGAATGTAATATTATTAAGTTTTTTCTGCTTTTGGCGTTAAAGTGATAAGGATTTAATATCGATTATAATTTGACTTATGGAATAAGCAATCATTAATTTCGAAAAAGCGACTTTTAGCGATCTAATGTGTCGATTTGCTCTTTTTGACAGTGCTATATGTCGAGGGTGCAATGTTTATCGATCAAAGTTATCGATATTATTGTTTTAAATTAGCCAATTAAGATAAACACTCTGAATTTTGACTGTTTGAATTAAATAACTATGAACTACGACGTTATATTTGTATTATCTGCGTCGAACAAAAAGGGCTCTATCGTTATTTAAATGTTTTATTAAGATGTGGACATTTTTCAATGTCGCCATTTTAACTTTATGGCTCTAGGCAGTTGGCGGTTTATTTCTTCGTATTTAATCGATAAGAAATCGCATGAATTTATATTTTTCAAACCACTTCGAAGCGGTATTTACCTTGATTTTATTAAGGTAATTCAGCGGGCAAAATTTTAATTGTGTATAAAGGAATCACGTAATGAAACTGAATAAAACTATCTTGGCTGCTGGTCTGGTATTAGGTTTTGCTTCTATGGCTAACGCGGCTGATCAAGGCCAAGGTACTGTGACTTTCAACGGTTCAATCATTGATGCACCTTGCTCAATCGCAGCCGGTTCAGATGCACAGACTGTTGAAATGGGCCAGATCTCTAACGTGGCACTGCAAAATGGCGGCAAATCATCTGCACATGATTTCAAAATCAAATTGGAAAACTGTGACACCACAACTCTGAAAACTGTAACCACCACTTTCGGCGGTGCAGAATCAGCGGCAGTACCTGGCCTGCTGGGTATCACCGGTGTAGCTGAAGGTGCTGGTATTGCAATCGTTGATGGTACTGGTTCTGTTGTTACTCTGGGTACTGCGACTGAGCAGCAGACTCTGGTTACTGGTAACAACACTCTGGCATTCTCTGCTTATCTGCAGGGTAGCACTGCATCTGACGCTATCAAACCAGGCAGCTTCTCAAGCGTTGCTGACTTCACCCTGGCTTACCAATAAGTCACCTTTTCTAATTGGACATGCGGATTTTTCCGCATGTCTTTTTCTCTTGAGAAAGAAACGTATTGGATGAGCTAGGTGATTTATGTCCAGGTCATTTTTTTTAATAGTGCCTCCTTCCTTACTGATGGCGTCATTGCTGAGTTTCTCGGTAATGGCAGACCCCATAAAGACAGATTGGGGCCGCGTGAGTATGGAAGGAAGTATTACTGATACTGCTTGTGCGATAGACCCCGGTAGTTTGGAACAGACGATTGATATGGCGATTTTGCCTATCGGTCAGTTAGTTCAGAACGGAGTCGGGGATGAACATCCGTTCGCGATCCGCTTGCTCGATTGCACGATAGTTCACCCAGATCCAGATAAGTCGAACCAGCAGCATTTTGTTGTGACATTTGACGGTACTGCGGACGGTAATAATTTTGCGGTTAATGGCGAAGCCGAGGGAGTGGCAATGCAAATCATTGATGATAAAGGCAATATTTCGACTCCTGGAGTGGTATCACCGGAGATCAATATTATCCCTGCTGAGATGAAACTCAATTATGCCCTGCGACTAGTGGGCAATGGCAAGACGCTGCGTGCTGGAACTTATCATTCTAGTGTTCGTTTCAAATTGGATTATTACTGATTTCAATGAGTAAGGTGACATATCTCATGGTATCCGCTCGTTCCATTACCTCCGGTTTTGCCCGTCGTGATTTATTGCGAATTTTGATTGTGATTGCATTAAGTGGCAGTGCTTATGGTGTATTGGCCAACGATGACATTCAGTTTAATACCGATGTGCTGGATACCAAGGATCGCGCTAATTTTGACCTGAGCCAGTTCTCCCAACGCGGCTACATCATGCCTGGGAATTATAACTTGTTGGTTAGCATGAACAAACAGGAGCTTAGCGAACAGCCGATTGTGTTTTACGTCTCAGAAAAAGATGCAAAAAAAAGTGAGGCGTGTTTAACACCCCAGTTAATCGAGTTGTTGGCATTGAAAGAGGATAGCTTCAAAAAGCTGACCTGGTCGCGTGATGGGGAGTGTCTGGATATTAGCAGTTTACCCGGCCTGACCGTGGAAGGTGATTTGGCGAAGTCATCGCTGTACTTGAGTGTGCCGCAAGCCTGGCTGGAATACAGCGAACCGGATTGGGATCCTCCTTCTCGCTGGGAGGAAGGTATTCCCGGTGTGCTGTTTGATTACAATTTGTTAGGGCAATTGAACCGTCAGGAAACGAACAATACCAATAACAATACGTTAAGCGGGAACGGGACCACCGGCGCTAACCTGGGTGCCTGGCGATTCCGGGCTGACTGGCAAATGAGTGTCGACCAATCATCGGATTCATCGACGGAGCGTCAATGGGATTGGAGTCGTTATTACGCTTATCGTGCTATCCCGAGCCTGGGAGCCAAGTTGACGCTGGGTGAAGATTTTCTGAACTCGTCCATCTTTGATAGCTTCCGTTTTAACGGCGCGAGTCTGGCGACGGATGACAATATGTTACCGCCGAATTTACGTGGCTATGCTCCTGAAATTACGGGCGTTGCCCGTACTAACGCACGCGTCATTGTGAGCCAGCAAGGGCGTGTGTTGAGTGAAACGCTGGTTGCTGCCGGCCCTTTCCGCATTCAGAACTTGAACAGTTTTGTCTCTGGTACGCTGGATGTGCGGGTAGAGGAACTTGATGGGCAAGTTCAACAATTTCAAGTAAATACTGCCAGTATTCCTTACCTGACCCGCCCTGGTATGGTCCGTTACCGTATCGCTGCCGGCAAGCCTTCGGATATCGGGCATCGGGCGGAAGGGCCAGTGTTTGGCACCGGGGAATTCTCCTGGGGGATCAACAGTGGCTGGTCACTGTTTGGTGGCGCGATGAGTGGTGAAAACGAATATCAAGCGGCATCTATGGGGATTGGCCGTGACTTGATGGAATTTGGTGCGGTGTCGGTTGATATGACCCAATCATGGGCCACTTTACCCGAGCAAGGCACTTTGAGTGGCGGTTCTTATCGAGTCAACTATTCGAAAAACTTTCAGGAAACAGGTAGTCAGGTGACGTTTGCGGGTTATCGCTTCTCTGAACGTAACTTTATGAGCATGAGTGAATATCTCGACGCGCGTTATCGCAACAATGACGTGGGTGGCAATAAAGAGATGTACACCGTTAGCTTCAATCAGCAATTTCAGGATTTGGGGCTGAGCGCATATCTGAACTATAGCCATCAGACGTATTGGGATCGCTCAGCGAATGACCGCTATAACCTGTCACTCTCGCGTTATTTTGATATCGGTAAAGTGAAGAATGTCAGTTTGACCTTCTCGGCTTACCGTAACCGCTATAACGAAAGTAACGACGATGGCGTGTATTTGTCCATGTCGATGCCATTTGGTAACAGTGCAACTATCAGTTATAGCGCGACGGTGAGTGGCCGTGAGCATAGTCAGCGAGTGGGCTATACCGATCGTCTGGATGCTCACAACAACTACCAGATCAATACCGGGGTAGCACGTAGCGGCGTGTTAGTCAGTGGTAACTATAACCACATAGGGAATAGTGCGGATATTAACGCCAATGCCAGTTATCAGGAGGGGCAATACTCTTCCGTTGGTTTAGGTATTCAGGGCGGCGCAACTATCACGGCTGAAGGCGGTGCTCTACATCGGGTGAATACCCTCGGCGGCACCCGATTGTTACTGGATACCCAAGGTGTATCTGGTGTTCCGGTTCAGGGGTATGGCTCATCGATACGCACTAACCAGTTTGGTAAAGCGGTGGTCGGTGATGTGAATAGCTACTACCGCAATCGGGCCAGTATAGATATTGATAACCTGGCTGATGATGTTGAAGCCAGAGGAACCGTAGCACAGGTCACACTGACCGAAGGGGCTATTGGTTATCGCCGCTTTAATGTGATTTCCGGCGAAAAAGCGATGGCAATGATACGGATGGCAGACGGCACATCTCCACCATTTGGAGCCACCGTGTTAAATGAAAATCAGCAAGAGACCGGCATTGTTAACGATGATGGTTCTACTTATCTCAGTGGGATCAAAGCCGGTGAAACTATGCTAGTAAACTGGAATGGTCAGGCGCAATGCAGCATCACCTTACCGAAGGCTCTTTCTCCAGCAATACTGGCGAATCTACTGTTGCCTTGCCAGCCAATAGCCGCGGGGGATAAACCGCCGGTATCACAGTAGAAAGATTTAGTAACGAACCTGCAGGTAACTGCCCGTTCAGATCAGCGAAAACGTTGGTAACACCAGGTTCTGACAACATTAATTCGAAAGAAAAAGTCATTAATTCGAAGGAAAAAGTAATGAAATTGAATAACAAATTGCGTATCACCACCATTTTGGTGACGGCACTGATGACTCAGCAAGCAACAGCAGCGATTGCACTGGACAGAACCCGGGCCATTCTCAATGGTGGCGATAAGTCGATGAGCTTGAACATCAGTAACCAGAATAAGGAGCTACCTTATCTGGCGCAGGGATGGATTGAAGATGAGCAGGGTAACAAAATCAATTCACCGTTGACGGTTGTTCCACCGGTTCAGCGAGTAGAACCTGGCGCAATGAGCCAGTTAAAAATACAAAGTTTGCCTGCGGTAAATCAGTTGGCGCAAGACCGGGAAACCTTGTTCTATTTTAATCTGCGTGAAATCCCACCACGTTCGGACAAGCCCAATACTTTGCAGATTGCCTTACAAACGCGCATCAAACTTTTCTATCGCCCAACCGGGATCGTGCCACAAAAGGCCGATATGTCGACTCCCTGGCAGGAGAAGCTACAGCTGACTCGTCAGGGTGATCGCTATCAGGTGAATAACCCGACGCCGTATTACATCACGCTGGTCGATGCCAGTGAGAGCAAAACCGGCAAAACAGCAGCAGGTTTCAAGCCGCTGATGATCGCACCAAAAGCGCAGGGCATGTTGGATGTGAGTGCTGCAGCATTAGGCAGCAAGCCAGTGCTGACCTATGTCAACGATTTCGGCGGTCGCCCTAAATTGATCTTTGGCTGCACGGGTAGCACGTGTTCTGTGGTGGAAAGTATCAAGTAACAGCGTATTCCGCTACGACGCATAAGAATAAGACTGGGCGGATGTCTGGCTGAATGATGAAGAAGGAAGATGGGATGGCTGTTAATTGTAAGGGAATAGTGACCCGGCTGGCCATGATTGGGATGACCGCCATCGTAGGGACGGCAACATTATTAAGTAGCCCGGCATGGGCATTAAATAAGACCGCGACGGTCAATGTTTCGGTCACTATTTTTGCCGCACCGCCTTGTGTGATTAACGGTAATAACACTATCAACGTCAATTTTGGCGATACCGTCCTGACATCAGATATCAATGGCACCAACTACATGCAGCCGGTGAATTATACGTTGGACTGTACTTCGGCCGCCTCTAATGCGTTGAAATTAAGCATCATAGGTAATGGGGCAAATTTTGATACCAGTCTCCTGAAAACGAGTCATTCTGCTCTGGGAATAAAGTTGATACGTAATGGGCTGGCATTTCCACTGAATACAGCATCCAACTTTACCTATCCGAATGTTCCGGTATTGCAGGCAGTGCCGATTAAGCAAACAAATGCAACGTTGAGTACGGGCTATTTTTCCGGCACAGCGACCCTGGTTGTGGAGTACCAGTAAATGAAAATTAATTCACTGATTTCACGCTGTTCCGTTGCGGTGGTACTGGCTCTCGGTAGTACGTTTGCCTATGCAGACAACATGCTGTTCTCCGGCACATTAATTAATCCGCCACCTTGTGTGATTAACAACAGCGGAACAATCATTGTCAATTTTGGTAACGATATTCTGACTTCGCGGGTTGATGGTGTTCAGTATATGCAGTCAGTGACTTATGCATTGAATTGTACTGCGGCAGTTTCTAATGCACTGAAAATGACTATCAAAGGCAACGGAGCCAATTTTGATACCAGTGTTTTGAGCACGAATAATTCAGCTCTGGGGATCAAACTGATACGCGACGAACAAACATTGCCACTGAATACGGAGTTCACTTTTTCCTATCCGACAGTTCCTGTGTTGAAGGCAGTACCGGTTAAACAAACTGGCGCAACATTGAGTGCAGGGAATTTTTACGGTACAGCGACCATGGTTGTGGAGTATCAGTAATGAAAAACAGATCACTGATTTCGCATTGTTTCATTGTAGCGGTACTGGTACTGAGTAGTTCACTGGCATATGCGGATGACATGCTGTTCATGGGCACACTAATCAACCCCGCCCCATGCGTGATTAATGGCGGCAGCATAATAGATGTGCCTTTCGGGGAAAATTTGGGTGTTAACAAGATTGATGGCATCAATTATACCCAGACTGTGCCTTATAGCATGACGTGCGAAACAGTCAGTAGCAGCTTGGAATTAGGTATAACGATTGTCAGTGCTGCCGTGACGACATTTGATCCCGCAGCGATACAAACCGATGTTCAGGATCTGGGCGTGCGTATACTGAAGAATGGTATTCCTTTTGCGCTTAATACTCGAGTGGCTTATGACAAAAATAACCCACCGGTACTTAAAGCCGTGCCGGTTAAGGCTGCTGGCGCAACATTAAGTGAAGGACGCTTTGAAGCAACCGCTACATTATTAGTGGATTATCAATAGGACTAAATGATGAATAATTTAAATCTGCTGATGCGTTGTGGACACACTATTTTAAGCATAATTATTTTGAGTTTTTTTGGGACTATACCTGTATTAGCTGCTGACAATATGCGTTTTCATGGCGCATTAGTCGCTGAGCCTTGTACGATTCGCCCTGGTGATGACGCTATTAGTTTAAATTTTGGCACTGTCGTTGATAAATATTTGTATTCAAATCAGCGGACGTTAGGAAAACAGTTCCAAATACATTTGGTAGATTGTGATATCAGCTTAGGTACAACCGCCAATATTATTTTTACTGGTAATGATAGTGTTAATTTACCCGGATTGTTGGCAGTTGACAGTAGTGATATGGGAATAGCCATTGGTCTTGAAACCTTGGCAGGAAAACCGTTGTATCTAAACCAATCGAGTGACGATATTGCACTTGATACGGGTAATAACATTATTACTTTGAAGGCTTATGTCCGGGGTGAACCGGAAGCGATAACTCAACGTACCATTAAGCGTGGTGAGTTTAGTGCAGTTGCAACATTTAACCTGCAATATTATTAATGAGAGTAACTCACTAATTTATTTAAATACGCATATGTCAACACTGAAATTTATTATCAGCCGCTTAAGTGTGAATATGCAGATAGGCAGATAGAGACAATGGAACCTAAACGAATGACACAGCCTAATATGCAATTAAGTTATAAATATTGCTGGCTAATCGCTTGCGTGCTGTTCTTATTCCCGCTTTATAGCCAGGCAAGTGCCTGGGTTTCGACTCAAACTCGAATAGGCGGCCAATATACCGGAACATTCTCTTGGCCGAGTGAGGAATTGACCAACGTACTTTGTACATCCTCATCTTGCTCTGTGGCTATCTGTCACTACTCCAGCCTTGAAGCTGAGCGGTGCCTTAACCCAAGTGCGGCATCAACGCGAGTGGTTGTTTCTCAAGGGGCAACAGCGCAAACCATGCGAGATGCGTTTGTCAGTCGCAACGGTA
Organism: Yersinia proxima; assembly: GCF_902170785.1. Lineage (GTDB taxonomy): Bacteria > Pseudomonadota > Gammaproteobacteria > Enterobacterales > Enterobacteriaceae > Yersinia > Yersinia proxima. The sequence continues at coordinate 66,181 of NZ_CABHYG010000013.1, forward strand.
TTTCTGGAAGTTGGAGCACAACGACCCCGGTTTTGAGTTCTTCAAATACCTGTTTTGGCATTTTATATTGGCAAGGGGTGGGGGATTTAAACTTTAGTGGCAATCTGATCCCTGGCTCCTATTGTGGTGCAGTTCCTCCGACTCCGGAAACCTGCGATATTACCGGTGATGTTTATATTAACTATGGCTCACTTAATCAGCAAAGTGTTGATGGTGCAATAAAAAGTGAACCGCTGACCATCAACTGTACTGTCAGAACATCCGTGAAGTTAACTTTGGTGGGAGGACAGAACATCAACATGGGACAAAATGGCAATCTGACGTCCACGTTAAAAGTATCAGGGCAAGACTTATCCAATGGTGTCACGGTAACTGCAAACATCGGTAATACCTCTTTCCCAATTGAATCGACACTTCATGCGCTCGCATTGCCGGACGCAGGAACATTTAGCGGAAGTGGAGTTGTTATTATGTCTTACCTCTAAATACAAAGTTATATGCATTCATTATCTGAGTGCATGATTATTATGAATATTAAATAACGGTTAAAGTTAGTCGTTTTTATTTTCATAAGTTGAGTTTTATACTGTTATATAATATATAGCAGGGGTTACTCGTGGGGTTTATTTATTGTATTATTTAAAATAAAATAAATTCTATTTTTGGTTGTAATTCATTGTGCTTATATAGTATAAATCTCTTGCGTTATATTAATTGGGTGCTGTTTTTTACCTAAAAGTAAAACGCATACTTCAATGGGCTATTAAATAAATAGGCTATAATTTTTTATTTTTATTTTAAGGATTTTTCTCATGAAAAAGATGAACATGGCAGTTGCAAATACAATCGTTGGCGGTACTGGTCAAATATGTAAAGATACTTTCCAGTGGCAGACTAGCGGTACAACTGCAACTTGCATGGCAGTTACTACTTGTACTGATAAACACGGTAAAGTATTAAGCCAAACTTCTGCGCCTAGCAGCATTGCTAACTGCCGTTAATTAAGTATTCGTTAATTTTAATCGATATTTAATCATATCCCAGGTAAGTGCGGGAGGTATTACTGTACTTGCCTGATTTGTTTTTTTTAATGTGTTATTGATGTCTAAATTCAAGAATTTTCGCATTAACTGAATGTTAGATAGATTATTTCGCGGGCATAAATGTCGTTTGATTTTGTTTATGTCTTACCTTAACTCTGATTGTGAATATACCCGTCATACTTCAAGCTGCATATGCGTTGGCTGCGTTCAATCACCCGAATCACTTACTACAGTAAGCTCATCGGGACTCTCTCGCTTGCCGCCTTCCTGCAACTCGAATTATTTAGGGTATAGGACTGAATATATGTCTACCCAAAAAAATATGTTTAGAAGTAAGGGATTCTTTATAGGCTACACACTGTTGGTTATCCTTATATCTTCATTGATAACAACGGCCTATTTCCACTATTTCGTCCTCAATCAGGATGCACAAGAAAGTTTATTCTCTGTCAGCAGCAGTGACATTGAAAACAGCCCAATCAAAGACGATAACAGCATTATCGAGATCTTCTCTTATGGCTGCCATTACTGCGCCATCAATGAAGAGAATGTCACCCAATTAGAGAACCGCATGCCAGAAGGAACGCGTTTTATCCGCCTGCATATCAGCAGTGATAAAACTACTGGCTTAGGGCGTTTCGCACCTATTTTCGCCACTTTATCCGTTATGGGTATTGAACCGCAACATCGCCAGAGCGCTTACAAAGCGGTACTTGAAGACAACATTGATCTTACTGATAGCCAGCAACTCGAAACCTGGTTAAAAGCGAACGATATAGACGTGGCGCTATACCAGCAAGTGAGTCAATCAGCTGAAGTTAAAGCGTTAATCGCCTATATGACGGCAGTGACTGCGCATTACAAGATAGATGCGACTCCGACCTTTATTGTTGGCAAAAAATGGATAGCGTTGCAGGACAGGGAATTCCCTGCATTCTCAGACCACCTCTTGTCATTACTCGAGCACGATAAGGCGCTGGAGAAATAATGAGACTGTTAGCCGTATGGGGTTATTTTGCCTGGCGAAACCAGCTCGATAAGTTGGCTTTTGGTGGGCGCTTGCTCGCTCGCGGGCAGGGCAAGATAGCAATCTGGCTGTTACGGCACGGTGATTATCGTTTCTTGCTGATGCTCGGTGCATTGCGCCGGGCTTTCGGTTTGGCTTCACGGCGCCAGAAGAATCTGGCGCAAGTGGCTGCGGCCAACAGCCAGTGTTTGCTCAATGACCACAATAGCCCATCAGCACGGAATTTTATTGGTACTGCACAGCGCCGTCAGGTGTTGGAACTGGCGGCAACTTATGGCCAAAACCGGCAAGTTTTAGCCCAGTTAGCAGCCTGTACCAAGCAGTTAGACCGTCAGGTTAGTGCGCTGCATGAGGCTGGTTCTCCGGTGATTTTGGCACCATTACATATGGTGTCAGATGTGCTGGCTGGCATGGTGGGTGCGAATGTTTATCCGGGTCAGGCGACCGTAGTCGTTTCTGCCAGCGCGGAGGCTTATGAAGAGCAGGCGCGGCAGATGGGTGGTGTAAATATTTCCTATTGTTCCATCCATGCTGATAGCCGTGCCATCGCCGGTAACCTGATGGATGCCATCATGGAAGCGGCCGAGCACAAGCGAAATATTATGATTTTTCCGGATATTACGCCGGACTACACCGTTAATAATCAGCCAGCAGAAACAGCAAAAATGGCCTGCCAACTGTTTAACCGCCCAGCCAATTTACACAGCGGCATCATTCGCCTTGCCAGAGCATTGTCAGCGCAGGTGGTTTTTTATTATCTGTATTACGACAAAGAAATAAAAATACATATTTATCCGGCAGTTAGTGCGCGGGAAGCGAAAAATAAATTGCCTGAATTGATTGAAACATCTCTGACGCAGCATCCACAAGATTGGCTGTTATGGCACTCACATTCGTTATTTTTTATTAACGAATAATGTCACTGACGAAGAATAGTAGAAAATGGAAAAGATAATCCCAACGCTAGTTTTTCAAAGCGAAACTAATGAATGTGGTTTGGCCTGTATTGCGATGCTGGCACAGACGCAGGGCATCAATGCACCACTGGAAAGTTTACGTGAGCGTTATCCTGCCTCTGGGCATGGCACATCACTGGCCACGCTTTGCACTATTCTATCTGAGTTGGCAATACCGGCTTATCCGGTGGTGTTTGAACATCAGGAACTGTCAGCCTTACCATTGCCCGCCATCTTGCATTATGGTGCCAACCATTATGTGCTGCTGGCGTATCGTAAAGGTAACTATGTCTGTGTCATGAACCCGGCTATCGGGCAGCAGTTACTGCCGCTGGATGCACTGAAAGCAGAAATCAGTGGTTATGCGCTGGTACTGGATCCGGAAACGCCTGCCTCACCTGATGCGGTGGAGAAGATTGAGCACAGCAAGCGACTCAGTGCGCTCGATTGCATGAGCTTGAAAGAAACGGCCAATATTCGCGGCATCTATTGGCTGATGACGCTGGCGTTTTTGATTTCGCTGACACTGTTTATTATGCCGACCATGGTCAGCAGCGCCATCAATGATGTGCTCTCTTCTGCGGGCGATAAAGATTTCCCCTATTTCTATTTTCTGCTGGCTTTTGTGGTCTCCACGTCACTCGCTTTTTGCGTGCGATATATCACTGAGCGTTATATCAAACACTTTGTGGTGCTTAACAGTGTCGCGGGTTTCTCTCGCTTACTCAGTCACTCGCTTAACTTTTTTGATAAACGAGCGCCGGGTGACATCTTTAGCCGGTTCTCGAACTGGCAGATGGCGGCAACGCAAAAAATCGAACTGGATAATGGCCTGCGTACTGATTGGATAATTGGTGCCATCGCACTGGCAGTAATGTGCTATATGAGCCCGCTGCTGGCGATGGTATCTGCTATTGGTGTCATGTTGATGGGCCTTATCAGTATTTGGGCCATCTACCGTGACCGCTACTACACCCAGCAGTTGCAGGTGAAAGGTGCCGAGCAAAGTGATTTTATTCTGGAAACTATTCAGGGTTTTTCCACCATTAAATCGGCCGGTTTATCCAGCCAGCGCCAAGGGGTATTTGCGGGTTTGGCGCTGTCGTTATTCACGACGTTGCAGAAGAAGAAAATCTACGATCAGGTTAAAAATAGCCTGTATCAGCTGATTGGTAGTCTGGAAATGGTGTTCTTTATGCTGCTGGCTTTGCCGCTGTTGAAGCAAGGGACACTGAGTCTGGGGGAGTTCTTCGCCTATAGCTTTGTGCGCGAGATTTTTACCTCCTATATCACCAAGATTTTCTATGCGATTTTGCAGAAAAACCAGTTGCACGTTATTGATATCCGCGCGCGCGACCTGTTTCCGGCCGGGCAGTCTACACCACCGGAAAAGCGTTCATCCATTCCGACTGCACCACCGACATTTACGCAGAAATTGGTCTATCAGAACATTCGCTTCGCCTACGATGCCAGCCAGCCGGTATTGCGTGATTTATCGCTGTCCCTGACGCGCGGGCAAAGTGTGGCGATTATCGGTGAGTCCGGTGCCGGGAAAAGTACTTTGCTAAAAGTGATGGCAGGATTGATGCCACCACAGCAAGGGCAGGTATTGGTCGATGGCGAAGCTGTTGATTTCCAACAAGCACATGCTCTGTTCTTTCTGCAAAGTCAGGAAGACATTTTGTTTAATGCGTCGGTATTACAAAACATCACTTTGTTTGATGGACATCTGGATACCGATAAGCGCCAACGTATCGAACGCTCATTGCAAGGGTTGCAATTAACCCAAGTCATCGAAAAATTACCCGGTGGCCTCAACGCGCTGGTGCGCGAAAGTCACGCTGCGCTTTCATTGGGGCAACGTCAGCGCTTATTGCTGGCTCGCGCTATGTACAGCGATTGTCCGGTATTGGTACTGGATGAACCCACGGCCAACCTGGACGAAGAAACCGCTCAGCAGGTGATGCAGACTCTGCTTACCCATTGTCGTGAATATCAGAAAACTTTGATAACCGTAACTCACAGTGAAAGTGTGTTACCGCTGTTTGACCGTGTTTTCCGCTTAAATGACGGCCAATTGGTACGCCATGCTCAACCGATGACCTCAAGTCACCTGACGCCAGTGGCGGTTAACTGATGCGTATCAATCTGAAAAATAAGAAACATCAGCTCATACTGGGGCTGTTTATTGTTTCGTTGCTGATTATCGGTAGCGTCATTGCGTTGTCAATCTCGGATAACCAGCAGGATGCACCGCAGTTAACTGAAACCATTGGGCGCGGTGATATCGAACGGAATGTCATGGCAACCGGCAGTTTAAAACCTTCATTGCAGGTCAATGTGGGCGCGCAGGTGAACGGGCAACTCACCAAACTGTATGTCAAACAGGGAGATCGCGTTACCCGTGGTCAGTTGTTGGCTGAGATAGATCCGACTTTGCAGCAAAACGAATTGCGTAAATCGGAAGCTGAATTACAGAGTGCGCAGGCGCAGAAGCAGGCCAGTCAGGCTTTGTTACGCCAGTACCTGCTCGAGTTCCGCCGCCAACAGACCTTGGCAAAAGAAGGTTCTGGCGTGAAAAGTGCGCTGGAAAAAGCACAAGCGCAATATGACAGCCAGCTAGCGCAATTGCATGTAAATGAAGCGCAAATTGTGCAAAGCCAAATGGCGATGGAAACAGCAAAAGCCAATCTGGGCTTTACCCGCATTATGGCTCCGATTGACGGTGAAGTGCTGGGTATTGTCACTAAAGAGGGGCAAACTATTGTTTCTTCTCAAACTGCACCGACCATTTTGGTGCTGGCGAATGTCGATACCATGACGGTACACACGCGCATTTCAGAAACCGATATTCTCAAAGTCAGTGTAGGGCAACCCTTGTGGTTCTATGTGGTCGCTGACCCCGAGCGTCGCTATGACAGCCGGATGGATGCTATTCAGGAAGCGTCGGCTGAAAGTTTGCGCGAAGACAGTTCTGGCTCAGCAAACAGCCAGCAACCTTCTGCGGTTTATTACAACGGTATATTCAACATTGCCAACCAAGAGCGGTTATTACGCACATCAATGACTGCGCAGGTATTCATTATCACCGCGCAGGCAAAAAATGTGTTGCGAGTGCCACTGTCTGCGTTGGGTGAACAACAACCCGATAAGCGCTATCGGGTGCAGATTATCAACGGCAAACAGACGTCAGTGCGCTGGGTCTCTGTTGGCCTGCGTAATGCGCAGTATGCCGAGGTGAAAGCAGGGCTGGCGCAGGGCGACCAAGTGCTGTTGCTGGGAACGCCAGCGGGAGTCAGCAGTGAACATTAATGCCGTTCATCCCACTGGTGCACACGATAACCCATTGATTCAACTCAAGGGGATCTATCGCCATTTTACTTCCGGCGCAGAATCCGTAGCGGTGCTCAAGAATATCTCATTGTCGATTCACAACGGCGAAATGGTGGCAATTGTTGGTGCTTCTGGCTCTGGTAAATCGACACTGATGAATATCATCGGCTGTTTGGATAAGCCCACACAGGGCGAGATGTCGATTCATCATATCCCGACACGGCAGGCCAGCAGTGAACAATTGGCGCAATTACGCAGCCAGTACATCGGTTTTATTTTTCAGCGCTATCACTTGATGCCGTATTTAACTGCGACTGAGAATGTGGTTATCCCTGCGCTTTATACCGCCATGACCGCCAGCGAACGCCATGAGCGTGCGGTGTATCTGTTGCGTCGTCTGGGGCTGGGGCAGCATTTACTGCACAAACCGGCACAATTATCCGGTGGGCAGCAGCAGAGAGTGAGCATTGCCCGGGCCTTGATGAATGGTGCCGGTATTATTTTGGCCGATGAACCTACTGGTGCGCTCGACCGCAGCAGTGGTCAGGAACTGATGAGTATTTTGCATGGTCTGCATCAGTCCGGCCACACCATTATTATCGTGACCCACGACCGCAATATCGCCAATCAGGCGCAGCGCATTATCGAAATTAGCGATGGAGAAATTATTGCCGATCGAACTAATGAGGCAATAGAGGCCAGCGCGATTCAGGCTGCATTACCTGCTCCGATTGCCACCGGCCGGCCGCATTGGTGGCTGAGTGTTAGAGAAGCGATCAAAATGGCCTGGCGTGCCCTGCTGGGACATCGAATTCGCGCCTTTTTATCAATGCTGGGCATCATTATCGGCATTTCGTCGGTAGTGTCCTCTATGGCGGTGGGAGAAGGTGCCCGTCAGGAAATTCTCAATGAAATTAGCCAATTGGGAACCAGCAATCTGGACATTCGCCCAGGGCTTGGTTGGGATAAACCGCGCCCGGATTTTGAGCGCGCACTCTCGCAGGCCGATATTGAGCTACTGAGCCAGCAACCTTATGTCGATAGCCTGTCCCCAGTGGTGAGCAAAATGGTCGCCGCGGTGCGGGGCGACAAACAAGTGATGGTATCGCTTTCTGGCGTGAGCCATGGATTCTTTCAGGTAAAAGGGCTGAATTTTTCTGTGGGTGATGGTTTTACCCAGAGCCACGTCAATGCGCGCGAGCCGGTCGTCATCCTGCAACCGGAACTTAGCGATACGCTGTTTGCTGCCGGGCAAAATCCACTAGGCGAAATTGTTCAGCTCGATGGTATTCCCTTGCGTGTGATCGGTGTCGCCAGGCGCGGTGGCTCATCCTTTGGTGGGTTACTGGCCGCGTGGATGCCTTATACCTCACTCACCGAGCGTATTTCAGGTGACATTCCGCTGGAGTCAATAGCTGTGCGGGTGCGCGAAGGTTACAACCTGAATAATGTGCAGCGCGATGTTGAGAAACTACTGGAAAGTGCCCACGGTCAGCGCGATTTTTTCATTCTGAGCAATGACCAGATGAGTAAGGCAATTCAAAAAACCTCTGACTCGATGACATTACTGATCACCTCGATTGCCGCCATTTCGCTGCTGGTGGGCGGAGTTGGCGTGATGAATATCATGTTGGTGTCGGTGACTGAACGCACCCATGAGATCGGTATTCGTCTGTCGGTCGGTGCTCGTCCAGGCGACATCATGACCCAGTTCCTGATTGAAGCGGTGGTGATTTGTACTCTTGGCGGCCTGATAGGGATCGTTGGCTCGGCGCTGGCAGGGGTGATTTTCTCGTGGGTTACCCAAGAGTTCACCATGATTTTCACCTGGCCGCCGTTGGTGTTGGCTTGCAGTTTCTCCGCGCTTATCGGGTTGGGATTTGGCTTTTTCCCGGCGCGCAATGCCGCTCGCTTGCATCCAACTGAGGCATTGGCACGAGAATGACCAGATTGATGATTAAATTTTCAATATTACTGATAAGCCTGCTGCTTATGGGCTGTGGCTCACTACTGAAAAGCGAATATCAGCGGCCGATGTTGTCAGTTCCCGATGAGTGGCGAGTGAAAGATACCGGGGGCGGTTACCTGCACCATAGTGTGCACTGGTGGGAGAATTTTGACGATCCTCAACTGTCGGACAGCATCAGTCGCATGTTGGTCAGTAATAACGATTTGGCCGCCGCAGGTCTTAAGTTGCAACAGGCACGCCTGACGGCAGGGCTGACCAATACCAACATGACACCGAACGTTACCTTAACTGGCGCAGGCAGCAACACTCGCTCGTTGAATGAAAATACTCAGCCGCGTGAGAGCTACAGCACCTCGCTTGGGCTGAGTTACGAGCTGGACTTGTGGGGCAAACTGGCCCGCGCCCGTGAACAATCTGCGTGGCTGGTGAATGCCACCGAGCAGGATCGACAGGAAACTGCGTTGTCACTCATTGGCACCACCGCGGATCTCTATTGGCAGATTGCTAAATTCAATCAGCAGTTGAGTTACCAACAGGCGGCGTTAGCTATTTCGCAAGATACGCTCAACATCGTGCGTTCACGGCTCGCGGCGGGTGATGCCAGTGAAATTGAGTTATTGCAGGCGCAACAAACCCTGTTGGATAGGCAAAATCAATATCAAAACCTTGAGCAACAACGGGAAGCTGCGCGTAATGCCATGGCATTACTGTTTAACCGCGCCCCAGATTATCGCCAGTCCGAACGCCAGTCATTGGATTTAAAACAACAAGTCGCGATAGCGAACAGTGTGCCACTACAGGTTATTGCTCAGCGGCCAGATGTGCAGGCGGCCGAGTGGCGCTTGCGTGCGGCATTGGCTGGTTCCGATGTAGCGAAACTGAATTTCTACCCGACACTTTCGCTGGGAGCGACATTAGATGCCGGTAGTGCGGTGTTTTCACAATGGTTTAGCAACCCGAGCCGGACACTCAGTGCCAACAGTGCGTTGCCTTTCTTACAGTGGAACACCGTGCAACTCACCATTGACCAGTCAAAGTTGGATGTGAAATTGGCTGCCGTGGATTTTCGCAGCAAGGTTTACAGCGCCCTTAAAGATGTCGATGACGCCATGACGGCACGGCTGAGTTATCAGCAGCAAAAACAGAATCAGTGGCAGAACCTACAACTTAGTCAGCGGCGGTTAACGCTGACTAACAGCCAATACCAGGCAGGTGCCGTTTCATTTCAGACCTTACTGGATGCGCAGGATGCCCTGCTGACCAGTGAAACCAGTTTGCTCGAACTTCAATATAACTATCTGAATGCCACCATGAAATTGTGGTTGGCGTTAGGTGGCGGCGTTGATAACAGCAGGGACAGTAAAGGAATTAAATCATGACGAATACAGTTAAACAGCGCCGGGTGGTTGTCACCGGGTACGGCAGTGTGACCCCGATGGGCATGACTGCGCAGCAAAGCTGGGAAGCTATTATGGATTATAAATTGGGTTATCGTTATTACGATAAATCCGCGCAGGGGATCAAGTCGCGCTTTTTTGGTCTGCTGGAGGCTGAACCTAATTTGAAATCAGTCCCTGCCGCAATACGTCGCCGCCTGCCGCGCTATGCCCGACTGGCATTGGCCGCCGCACGAGAGGCCATGACGATGGCATTCGCTGAGAAATCTGTCGCAGATTATTACGATTTGCTCGATTGCGGCACTATCATCGGTAGCGGCTGGGCAGGGCAGGATGAAACCCATGATAACTATGAAGGTTATCTGGAAACCGGCTTGGGCACCCCGTTTGGCTGTTTCTTATCGATGCCGAATGCGGGTACTGCAGCATGTAGCTTGTATTGGGGATTGCGCGGTTATCAGAATTCACCGATTGCCGCCTGCGCCACCGGCACCATAGCCATTGGTGATGCATTTGAAATTATCCGCAGCGGGCGAGCCTCCATGATGCTGGCAGGGGCGGGTGAGTCTCTGCGCAGTAATGCGGCAGTATGGAATATCGATATTTTGGGTGCCCTGGCGCGCGAACAGGAAGATGCCAGCAAAGCCAGTTGCCCATTCAGTTTGGACCGAAACGGTTTTGTGTTATCCGAAGGCGCGGCGGTGCTGTGTCTGGAAGAACGTGAAGGTGCGATTGCCCGTGGCGCGAATATCCTCGGCGAAATTAAAGGCTACGGTAACTATTCTGATGCGTTTGATTTCACTGCCCCGGCAGAAGACAAAGTGGCGCGGGTGAAAACCATTAAGCACGCCTTGCAACAAGCGGGTTTGAGCGCCGATGAGATTGATTATGTCAACTTACACGGCACCTCGACTCAGCTTAACGATCTGAATGAAACCCAAGCTATTAAGCAAGCCTTTGGTGCAGCGGCCTATACCACGCCACTGTCGAGTACCAAATCCTATTCTGGGCATTTGATTGCCGCGGCGGGTAGCTTTGAATCCATTATCTGCCTGCAAGCGCTGGAACATCAGATGATGCCCGCGACCTGTAATCTGAAAAATGCTGACCCACAGTGTGACCTTGATTACATCAGTGAAGGGCATCGGCCAAAAACCTTGCGCAATACGCTGAACCTGAGCTTCGGTTTTGGTGGTGCGAATGCCGCATTGGTTATCGGGTTGGATTAAGTATGAACTCGACTTTTAACTACCACTACAGCCTCAACGACGCCGAGCGTTGGGCTGAATTTTCCGGTGATTACAACCCGATCCATTTTGACCTGCAACATGCGCAGCATCTGGGGCAGGAGCAACTGACTGTTCACGGTATGCGCGCCATGCTGGATATCAAATATCAGCTCAGTACGGCGTTATTACCACTTTTTCCAGAGGTTGAATTCCTGCGTTTTAATGCCCGCTTACGTCAGCCGGTACAGTGTCATACCTCGTATCAACTGCAACTCAGCGCAGTGGCAGGGCAGGTGAGCGGTAATCTGATGGATATTGGCAGCGGTGAGAGTTGTTTTACCGGCAAACTGCGCAGTGCGCCGGCACTGGTGCAAACGGGCACTGAATGGGTTTCTTTATCTGCGGATAAGGTTTTCCAGTTCAGCCAGCAATTCCTGGGCGATGCATCGCAACCAGCTGAATGCTGGGGTTTTTTCGATGCCTTACTGTTCAAGCTGTTGGTCGCTGCGCCGCAAACATTGGCAACGGCCAGGCAGGTGTTACCGGGGATTGAAGCTGAAACCTTGATTGATGTTTTCAAGTCGGTGCCGGTTATCCAGACTCACCATGATGTGCATTTCAGTACAGATTTGCTGCGCATCAATCATCCAAATGTATTTGTCCGCAGTGCACTGCAGTATGCCATCGAACCGACACTGATTGTTGGTAGCCCTACCGATGGCTGGGTATTGCGCGCGGCTATTGCGGCCCGCTCAGACTTAGGGCCATTAATTACCACAGCAGTAACATTGAAAACGTGGCCGTTAGCCGCGCATTAAAAAGGATAAGACCATGGAAAAGTATCAACAAGTTTATGACACCGTATGTGAAATGTTGTGTGACGCCAAAGATCTGGAAATGTCGGCACTGTCACCAGAGATGCCACTGCACCAGTTAAAACTCGACAGTCTGGATTATGTCGAATTGATGGTGCTGGCAAAGCGTGAATTCAGTGCCACGCTGAATGCTGAGATGTTTATGGAAAATCCGGACATGACCTTAGGAGAGCTTTGCCAGAAGTTGGCCGAGCAGAAGAAATAATATTATGAGCAGGCAATGGGTGTTAATTACCGGAGGCAGCCGTGGCATTGGCCGCGCATTGGTCGAAGAACTGGCCAAAGAGTGGGATGTTGTTTTTACCTGGCGCAACGGTGAACAGCAGAGCCGCGATGTCATTGCAAGCTGTGAAGGGCTACCCGGTCAAGTGACCGGCTATCGCTGTGATGGCAGCAATGAAGCGGATGTCGATGCGCTGGCACCGCTATTGCTGGAAAAGTACGGCTCACCGGGCGCGGTAATTCATAATGCTGGCATTACTGGCGACAGCTTACATATTCAGCAAAATGGTGATAACTGGCGCAGTGTGCTGGATACCAATCTGAATGCGGTTTTCTACTGGAATAAGCATGTCTTGCCGCAAATGATGATGCAGGGCGAGGGCGCAGTATTGCTGATGTCTTCGGTGACCGCGATTAAAGGCAATATCGGCCAGAGTGCTTATGGTGCCAGTAAAGCGGCACTGATTGGCCTGGGCCGCTCGCTGGCGCTTGAGATGGGGCGTTTTAATATTCGCGTTAACTGCCTGTTGCCAGGGGTGATTGACAGCGATATGACCCGCGACATGCCTGCTGATGCCTTAAAAGGATTACGTAAGCAGATACCATTACGCCGTTTAGGGAATGCACAAGAAGTCGCTCGCGTCAGCGCCTTTATGATCGGCAATGACAGCCGTTATATGACCGGGCAGACCTTGGTGTTAGATGGCGGGTTGACGGCTTGATATCGCCATAAAAATCGCTATGGAAGGTAATGTCATCAAAGTGATACGCGATTGCCAGCCCGATAAGCTGGCAATCAACAGTCTCTACTTAGAAATTAATTCGGAAGCCAATATTGGCCATCACTGGTGACTCAACATGCGTACCCTTACGATAATTGGCTTCAGCATAAACCGAAGTTTGTTTAGTCAGGTTAACATCCATGCCCAGCCCGTATTTAGCCGTATTACCAGATAAATCATTATTAAAATCATTTTCTTGGTTGATGGTCACTGTATTGGATGTAATAAACTCTCGTTCTATTGCGACCTTGGCGTAAGGGCGAATGATTGCACCATTTTTCAGGTCAAACTTCGTTCCAACGTGAGTTCCTAATTCGCCTTTTGCTGAACGATTATCATCAATGTTCGCTTTCATGCCATTGTTGAGTGCAATATCTTTAGCTTGTGCGGTGTAATAACTGGCACGAGCATAAGGTTCAACAAACCAATTATCGGACAGTTTGTAATGATAACCTGCCTCAAGTGAACCACCTGCCGCATTTTGATTGTAATCGCTTTGTACTGAGCCACCGTTTGTCATATTTGCATTCAGTGAGTTGTTAAAGCGGTTAGCCTTAAGAACCGCATCAATATAATAGCCACTGTTATCGAAATAACTGCCGTAGGCACCCAGACTATAACTATCAACCTTACTATTTCCGCCACGAGTATGTTTCACGCTGTTATTACTATAAGAAGTAAAACCACCCAAGACTAACTGGCCTGAAGATAAACCAAATATCTTATCGGCACCTATTTCAAAACCATCTTGCTGTAAACGATATGCAGCATCATGGGCAGCATTGATACGCGTATTATTGGTCAAATAGCGCCCCCAAACACTGGCATTTTCGCCTTTACTATTATTTAAATCGCCTTTACGTGAGCGTAGATTCTGCAATTCACCATCAAAAATAAACTGATTAGCTGAGGCCATACTTAATACGGCGTCTGTGGATGGTGTGGTTTTCATCTCTATTTCTGGTGTCGGCACTCCAGGTACTTCTGGTATTTCTGGTGTAGGCACTCCAGGCACTCCAGGCACTTCTGGTATTTCCGGTTGTACTGATTCAAGACCTGCATCCAGAGTGCTTCCTAAATACCACAAGTTTCCCCCAGTTCGTGCTAAGTTGTTGCTCTTTTTCAAACTATAGACATATGTACCACCATCAATTTCCGTGATGTTGGCACCAGAGAGTGAAGCCAGTGAGAATTGTGCCTGGCCACTGAGATCGTGGATAAGGTCTAAAGTCGTCTCGCCTGGTGTGGTTATTTCGTCGCCAGAATCACTTACCATTACTTTGTGCGAACCACTGGCATTCGCGATAGTGACAAAGTTGCCTTTGCCTTCGGCAATCGAGGTGTTGAACAGGAAAGAACCTGCACCGGAAAGTGTACCAATATTTAATGAGGTATAATGACTGCCAGTGCCTGATTGAAAGGCTACCTCTCCGCCATTTAAAATCAAATCATCAACAGTTGCCGAGGCATTATTTGCGGCATTATATCGTACGACTAAACGGGTATTTTCACCGTTAAGAACTACATTTTGCGCATAGGCACCATTAGTTTCATTAGTATCAAGGTAAATAGCCGCAGCATTATTAACTTGTGTTAATCCGGTTAGTTTTCCTCCGGCCCGAACCCAAGAATAAGCACTATCAAATAGGGTGGTATCTTGTGATTCACCACCCGAATATATATTTTGGTATGAAGTTCCGTTAAATGTTGCTGCACTAGAAAATCCATTATCATCAATGCGTTGGTAGGCTTTGTCATAAAATTTCGTATCAATACTATGACCATTTGCAGCTACAATTTGACGGCTAGAATCCACAAATTCAGAATCATATGATGTGGCTTTGGTATCCCAATTTCGATCTTCTCTCTTCATGCCCCACAGCATTTCATAGGAGGTATCTTGATAACGGCTATTAGTAATATAAGGGTCGAATTGAATACTGCCATCTTCCTTAGTCTCCGTATAAGTTGAACCATCCATAGCAAACTGGGTAGAGACAATCACTGCTGAATTACCTTTGGCTATCGTTTGGTCTGCCGAAGTCATGACCCACATCAGGCTGTTATTTAACGTGGTATTTTCTGCCCGACCTTCATAAGTGGGGCCACCCTGATAATGGGTGCCAGTGATAGTAAAAGTGCTGTCATTGACTACGGTATAACGGATAGTGCCCAAGGCAACGGATGACGCGAAATAATTATGGGGATAATATAATTTATATCCTTCACCATTAAAGACAAAATGATTATCTTCAGTACCGGCTGTTACACCGTCTCCCAAAGAAATGCTGTGAAATTCTCCTGCACCGAATTTAGTTTGCTCGCAAATATCATTTACTACATAACCGCCACAAGGTGCTGCATTTGCGCTTACAGGACTTGAGGCGTAAATAATGGATGAAATAGCAATGCTTAAATAGGTTTTTTTTATATGTGTAGTCATTAGAGTAAGGTTCCTGGTTATTTTATCAATTTATTGGTTTTTACGTATTCTCAATTGATACGTTATTATTTAGCGGGCACTTATTAATTTAATGAGTAGAGCCATAACGAAAAATAATCATGACTATTGGGAGTGATTTTATTAATTAAAATTAACGAGTTTTTATGTCTTACATCAGTGAGAGGATGTTAACAAATCAACTTATGTTTAAGTATGGGAACTCGAGTTAACCTTTGTGGGAAAAATCCTAATACAGTTAAAAATTGATTTGGGTCAATTTTGGTTGGAGTGTTTGATTTATATAGGTATTTATGATTTAGTTTTGTTTATTACAAATTATGAGTTGGAAATATCCGCAGTAAAGATTGCCTGCGGATATTTGTATATGAATTTCGTTATTGGTGAGGAATATACTCTCCGGTCAGGCTTTCAAGGAAAGCAACAATATCGTTAATATCTTGTGGTGGCAGACTAGTGCCTACCTGATATTTCAACATCATTTCAACCGCTTGATTTAGATTCTCAGCTTGAGCGTCGTGGAAATAAGGGGCTGTCAGAGCAATGTTACGCAGACCCGGTGTTTTAAAACGGTGCATATCGCGCGGGTCTTTGGTGACATTAAAACGCCCATGATCATCCGTCGTCAGTTCTTTTGGCCGGTCAGCAAAGTAATTTCCTTTTCGCCCCATTAGGTCATACGACTGCCCGCCAATATTTTTACCCACATGGCAGGTGTCGCATTTATTTTTCTGGAATAATGCCAGACCGTTTTTCTGGCTGGTGGTAAGAGCATTGGCATCGCCTTTCAAATAACGGTCAAAAGGACTATTTGGTGTGGTCAGCGTTTTCTCAAATTCTGCAATGGCATCAGTAATATTGTGTTCGGAATAGCCCTGCGGATAAACCTGAATAAATTCCTGTGTTAACTGGGCATCTTGTTGCAGTTTTCCAATGATGTCATCCCACGAGGCCGAAGCCATTTCTACCGGATTCAGTGGCGGGCCACCTGCTTGTTGCTGTAAATCAACTGCGCGACCATCCCAGAATTGATTCACATTGAATACGGCATTGAAGACTGTCGGCGCATTAATTCCGCCTTTCTGACCATCAACACCGGTTGAGGTTGCCAGATTATCGACTCCACCTTTGGTGAGCAGATGGCAGCTGGCGCAGGAGACGGTGTTATCACTGGACAACCGCGGATCGTGGAACAGGCGAGAACCGAGTGCCACTTTTTTACTGTCGACCGGCAATGCATCCGGCAGCGGTTGCAAGGTGAGATGTTGTAGGTCACTGCTGCTACTAGAAGGGAAATGTTCTGCCCGTTGTGATTTAACCCAATCGAGAATTTGGTTTCTTTCTTCAGCATTGATACCCGAAGCCCAGTGCAAAACAGCAAAACGCTGTGGTGGCATTTGTTCGCGAGCAATGGCCGATTCTATTTTTGCTAAATCTGCTTCAGGTACGGCGCGATTCTCTTTAATAGCCAATAAGGTTGGTTCCAGAGAAAAATATTGGCTACCTTGTTGAATATCATAATCCATTAGCTGTTTCACACCTGGAATAGCAGCATAAAACGGCAGTGAGGCACTGCTGGTATGGCAATAATCGCAGCCTTTTTGATAAAACAGATGACTGATTTGTTGGTCGGTTATTTTTGTATTGCTTACAGACGGGGACGACTCATTGGTTAATGGTTTTTCCTCGTTGATTAATGTGTTACTGCGGGCGTTATCTGTCATGTAGATATAACCTGCTACGCCCAGATAACCTGCAACTATTAATATACCTCCGCCAATTAGCCATTTTCTTATCACAGCAGCACTCCTTTGTTGTGTGGAAAGCGGTCGGTCGCTTTCACATTTATGGTTTTTATCCTGTTAATAACCCTATTTATTCAATGGGATTATCTCTGGGCTGTGCTGAGTGATGGTTGACCTTTATCAAGCTACTGGGGCAGCTCTGCCTATCATTGAGATAGCCTCTGTCTATTAATCGTGAGTGTGAACAATCAGAGGTACTGGGAACAGGCACAACTGGCGCTGTGCTATTGGATTTTGTGATGTCTGACACTCCTGCCCAATTTCATCGTGATGTTGCTCACAATAATTTATGCATTTGCCCAAAAAACCCTGCTTTTTTAGCCTTTTTTGCAGCCAATTTCCTAATGACTAATCTATTGTTATCTCCAATACTGTTTGTGTGAAATAACATTCCATTTTTAAAGATCTGCCGTTCTAATAATTAAGGCGGCTAATTCATTATGAAAAATAAGGGATTAGTCTTTTGCACTCACAGGGATGGCGGCCATTTAGTCAGGAAATATCAGTGAAATGACTCCTGTTCTGACTGAACCCAGATGAACTCTAAAGGTAGGTAATCAGGTGAAAATAATATCCGTAGACGTAACCATTTTTTCTTATCCAACTCGGCGCGTTTCCGATAGTGCGGGGCATTCTCATCCCGGTGAAGAATCACTGGCAAAAATGGCCATGCTGACGCTGACCACCGACGAGGGGGATTGTGGTTATGCATTTGCACCACCGGAAGTTATTCGTCCACACATCATCAATAACTTCTTTAAAAAAGTATTGATTGGGCAGGACCCATTTGATCGTGAGCGCTTGTGGAATGATCTGGTTCATTGGCAGCGGGGCAGTGCCAATCAATTAACTGACCGGGCGTTAGCCATTGCCGAACAGGCCATCTGGGATCTGTTGGGGCGTAAGTTGGGTCAGCCGGTGTATAAACTGCTGGGCGGGTATCGCGATAAAGTATTGGCCTACGGTAGCACTATGTGTGGTGATGAGTTAGCCGGTGGATTATCTACGCCAGATGAATATGCACGCTTTGCCGAGCAGTTAGTTACGCGTGGTTATAAAGGGATTAAGTTGCATACCTGGATGCCACCGGTTTCCTTTGCACCAAGTCCACAAATGGATGTTCGTGCTTGTGCCGCAGTGCGTGAAGCTGTTGGGCCAGATATCGCCCTGATGTTGGATGGTTACCATTGGTACAGTCGTAGTGACGCACTCTATATTGGTCGCGAACTGCAAAAGCTGAATTTCAGTTGGTTTGAAGAGCCAATGGAAGAACAGAGCATGGCTTCTTATTGTTGGCTGCGGGAAAACCTACAGATAGATATCATCGGGCCAGAAAGTCTGGCGGGCAAATACTTTAGCCGTGCCGACTGGGTGAAAGCCGGGGCTTGCGATATTTTACGTGCCGGCGTTCAAGGTGTGGGGGGGATTACTCCTTGTCTGAAAGTGGCTCATTTGGCGGAATCCTTTGGTATGGATTGTGAAATTCACGGTAATGGTGCGCCTAATCTGGCGGTGGTCGGAGCTATCCGTAACTGCCGCTGGTATGAGCGCGGATTGCTGCATCCATTCCTTGATTACGATGAGCCAGCGGCTTATCTCAATAGCATTATTGATCCGATGGATAGCGACGGTTATGTCTCGCTGCCGACACGAGCTGGTCTCGGCGAGGATATCAATTTCGACTATATCGAAGCCAATACCCTTAGTGTTTGAAGTCGTAGCGGTGTTAGCCACGCGCACTCACCCGAGTCACTTACTTAGGTACGCTTATCGGGGTTTGCTCGCTTGCCGCCTAACTGCGACTCTAATCACTGTGGGTATAACTCTATTGTCAGACCTATAAAAATAAGCATTCAGATCTAGCCTTTTCTTACCGGAGATGGTCCATGAACGCGATAATAACAGTACGAACACTCCTCCTTACCCTACTGATCATATTGACGTCATCTGGCGTCAGTATGGCAAAAACGCCAGATGACCAACTAATTGTTGGTATGAATATGAACAACTTGCTGTCACTCGATCCTGCAGCGATGACAGGGAATGATGCGGTTTCAATCATTGTTAATATGTATGACTCTCTGGTAGAACTTGATCCGCACACGCCCAGCAACATTCTGCCGGGCGCGGCAACCGCGTGGAAAATCAGTGATGATGGCAAGTTAATTACCTTTACTCTGCGCGATGGTATGAAGTTCCATTCCGGTAACCCAGTGACTGCACAGGACTTTGCCTGGTCAATGAACCGTCTGATGCATCTGAATCTGGCTCAAGCCACGACCTGGAAATCTTACGGTTTTACTGCTGATAACGTGGAGCAACTGATCCGTGCCAAAGATCCTCTCACGGTGGAAATTGAGCTACCTAAGCCGACTGACCCGAAACTGGTGATTTACTCACTGGCGACTTTGGGCAGTGGATCAATTCTTGATCGCGCCACTGTCATGCAACATGAGAAAAATGGTGATTGGGGCAATGGTTGGCTGACCACTAACGAGGCCGGTTCTGGCCCCTTCAAGTTAGATGTCTGGCAGGCAAAAGATGTGTTACGTATCAGTCGGGTAGATAATTATTGGCAGGGTGATGCCAAAATGAAACGGGTGATATTCCGCCATATGACAGAGTCACAGGCGCTGCGGTTAATGATTGAGAAAGGGGATATTGATATTGCCAGTGGTATGTCGGTGCCAGATATCAATGCACTAAAAAGTAATCCAGATATTCAAGTGGATGAAGTGCAGCGTGGCACCATTTATTATGTTGCCATGAGTTTAAAAGAACCGCATTTTGCCAATCCAAAGGTACGCGAAGCTGTACGTTATTTAATTGATTATGATGGGATTAATAAAACTATTATGCCGGGCTATGGGATCTTCCATCAGCGCCCGATCCAAAAAGGAATGGATGTTACGTTGCCTGACCCTGGCTATAAGCTCGATGTAGAAAAAGCTAAGGCACTGTTAGCACAAGCGGGTTATCCAGACGGTTTTACCACTACTCTACGGGTATTATCTGACCCGCCTTTTATTAATGTCGCGACTGCGGTGCAATCCACACTGGCTCAAGCCGGGATTCAAGCCAAAATTCTGACAGGTACGGGGAATCAGGTCTATGGCGCAATGCGTGATCGTCAATTCGATATGTTAGTTGGCCGTGGTGGTGGTGGCGTCGATCCGCATCCCCATTCTAGCCTGCGCTCAATTGCTTATAACCCAGATAACAGTGATGCCGCCAAGTTGACCAACTTCCAGGGCTGGCGCACCTCTTTCTACGATAAACAACTGAATGATTTGATTGATAACGCGTTAATCGAGAAAGATCCCGTTAAGCAAAAGCAAATGTACGTCGAAGTTCAGGAGCGCTATGACGCGCTGTTCCCCGCTATTTTGCCGATTTCGCAAATGGTTGATTCGGTCGTCGTACGTAAAGACATCGTCGATTATGTACCACATCCGTCAACCACGACCCGCCTGCTACAGGTGTATAAGCAGCGATAATTCACCGCACGCAACCTAAACCCTGGGCAGGGCGTCAGTAGGCTTTGCCCGTTTCGGGAGGATAGCATGAAGGTTTCAGACTGGTTTGTACCGCATGGCATTGCGCGACGTTTATCAAAGCGCTTGTTACAGGTGGCCGTAACCTTATTCGGTTTATTGATTCTCACTTTTATTATTGGTCGGGTGATGCCGATTGATCCGGTGTTGGCAATTGTGGGCCAGGACGCCGATCAAAGCACTTATCAGCAGGTTTACCTGCAACTGGGGTTGGATAAACCGTTATGGACACAGTTCTTTATTTACTTTAATTCGCTGATTCACGGTGATCTCGGCAATGCTTTGCTGACGGGACGTCCGGTAGTGGATGACATTATTCGGGTATTTCCGGCCACTATTGAGCTGGCTACCATGGCGATTTTGGTGGGGGCTGGTCTCGGTATTCCGTTAGGAGTGATGGCAGCCGCACGTCGTGGCAAGTTCGCCGATTATGTGGTGCGTTTTATCAGCCTGGCGGGCTACTCAACGCCAATTTTCTGGGTTGGGATGATGGGGCTGCTGGTCTTTTATGCCTGGCTAAACTGGGTGGGGGGGGCCGGGCGGGTGGATATGGCCTATGACGGTTTAGTCGATCGTCGTACCGGCTTATTACTAATTGATTCGGCGCTGGCGGGGGAGTGGGAAGTATTCCGCAGCGCAGTTAATCACCTGGTATTACCGGCCACTATTCTGGGATTCCATTCATTGGCCTATATCAGCCGCATGACCCGCAGCTTTATGCTGGCGCAGTTATCGCAGGAATACATTATTACTGCCAAGGTGAAAGGATTATCGGAGTTTCAAGTGCTGTGGGGCCACGCATTTCGCAATATTTTGGTGCAACTACTGACGGTTGTCGCACTGGCTTACGGCTCCTTACTGGAGGGGGCCGTATTGATTGAAACTGTCTTCTCCTGGCCCGGTTTTGGCTCTTATCTCACGGGTAGCTTATTACTTGGTGACATGAATGCGGTGATGGGCTGTGTCTTACTGGTTGGCCTGATCTTTGTTTCGCTGAATTTACTGTCTGACATGTTGTATCAGATCTTTGACCCGAGGACGAATCAATGATGCTTTCCTCTGAACCCGATAATGTCGTGGCGCGTCCTGAGATGAAAACTCAGGGTTGGAAGCGCGGTCTACGGCGGGTCGTTAGTTTCTTCCACACTTTAATGAGAAATCCGCTTACGGCTATTGGCGTCTCTATTATCGGTTTATTGCTCGTGGTGGCTTTTTTTGCGCCTTGGCTGGCGACACATGATCCCTTAGCACAAGATCTCGGTAATGCACTGCAAGCCCCCGGTAGCCAACATTGGTTTGGTACTGATGAGTTTGGCCGCGACCAATACAGCCGACTGATTTATGGTGCGCGTACCACTTTGTATATCGTGGCGTTGGTATCGGTGACTGTTGGGCCTATCGGACTATTGCTTGGAGTGGTTGCAGGTTACTTTGGTGGCAAGGTCGACAGTATCCTGATGCGTATTACTGATATTTTTATCTCGTTCCCCAGTTTGGTGCTGGCACTGGCATTCGTCGCCGCCTTAGGCCCCGGCCTGGAGCATGTGGTTATCGCTATCACCTTAACTGCCTGGCCGCCAATTGCACGTCTGGCGCGAGCTGAAACTCTCTCTTTGCGTAATGCAGACTTTGTTTCGGCCGTGAAATTGCAGGGCGCATCGCCACTGCGTATTTTATTGCGCCACATTGTGCCGCTGTGTCTGCCGTCGGTGATTATCCGCATTACCATGAATATGGCCGGGATTATTTTGACCGCTGCAGGGTTGGGCTTCCTGGGTTTAGGTGCTCAGCCACCGGATCCAGAATGGGGCGCGATGATCTCCAGTGGCCGTCGTTACATGATGGAGTGCTGGTGGTTAGTGACTATCCCTGGTCTGGCGATTTTGCTCAACAGTCTGGCGTTTAACTTCTTAGGAGATGGCCTACGTGACATTCTCGATCCCAGAACAGAATAAATCAGTGCCGTTGCTGGAAGTGGATGACCTGCGGGTCAGCTTCGTCAACGGTAAACAGGTGACCGACGCGGTACGGGGTGTTTCATTTGCGCTTGGCAAAGAGAAACTGGCGATTGTAGGGGAATCCGGCTCGGGAAAATCCACGGTAGGGCGCGCACTCCTCAAGTTGCATCCGGCCAGTGCCCAGATTCGTGCCAACACATTGCGTTTTGCTGACGTGGATTTATTGCATGCCAGTGAAGCTAAAATGCGTGAAGTGCGTGGTAAGCGGATGTCGATGATTATGCAAGACCCGAAATACTCATTAAACCCAGTGGTCTGTGTGGGTGATCAGGTGGCGGAGGCTTATCTGGCACATCATAAAGTATCGCGTCAGGAAGCGCGGGAACGGGTGTTATCAATGTTTGAAGTGGTGAGGATCCGTCAACCGCAGCGGGTATATAACTTGTATCCGCATGAAGTTTCTGGCGGCCAGGGACAAAGGATCATGATTGCCATGATGCTGATCACTGGGCCTGAAATGGTCATCGCTGATGAACCGACCTCGGCACTGGATGTCTCGGTACGGTTACAGGTGTTGGCAATGCTGGATGATTTGGTGCAAGAGCGCGGGCTGGGGCTGATTTTTATCAGTCATGATATCAATCTGGTGCGCAGCTTCTGTGATCGGGTATTAGTGATGTATGCGGGGCGGGTTGTGGAATCCATCTTGGCTTGCGATCTTGATAATGCGCAGCATCCCTACACCCGTGGCCTGCTCAATGCATTACCGGATCTCGGTAACCGCCGTGATCGTCTTCCCGTTATGATACGTGATCCGGCCTGGATGAATGGTTAAGGAGCTTGTTATGTCTGCAAATGCAATGATTGGAATCAACAACCTTAACCTTATTTTTGGCGAGGGTAGTCAGCAAAATCAGGTGCTATTTGATGTGAATCTGGCAGTTAATAACGGCGAAATATTTGGTCTGGTGGGAGAATCGGGTTCGGGTAAAACCACGGTGTTGAAATGTCTGGCCGGGTTATTTAATCACTGGACAGGGCAGTTAACATTGAACCAAATCCCTTTGGCGCATCGAATTGAGCGCGATCGTTGTCGCCATGTCCAGATGGTATTTCAAGACCCTTATGGTTCACTGCATCCGCGCCATACCATTGAATACATCCTCTCTGAACCGCTCATCATCCATGGTATCGGGGATCGCGATGCGCGGATTGACACGATTTTAGAGAAAGTAGGTTTGAATCGACTATTTCGCCAGCGCTATCCGCATCAGCTTTCCGGCGGTCAGCGCCAACGGGTGGCTATCGCACGAGCATTAATTCTCGAGCCGCGTGTTTTGCTATTAGATGAACCCACCTCGGCGCTGGATGTATCGGTACAGGCAGAAATTCTGAATCTGCTGGCTGAGTTACAACAGCGGGAGAAACTAACTTATCTGATGGTGACCCACGATTTGGGGGTTATTGCACACCTGTGTCACCGTGTTGCGGTGATGCAACATGGCCGAATACTAGAAACCTTGAATACTACAGATTTAACCACCGATTGTGAAAAAACTGCTTATACCCATATGTTGGTGGATGCCAGTCGTCAGTACAGCCGGGATTTGGCGCAGAAAGCCGCCGAAATGTCATAATATCACCGGCGCTTTCGTCAAGGGAGTGCTGGTAATTTAAAACGGTGCTGAAAGTGTTCTGCGACGTTAAAGTATGTAATGAGGGCAAACAGGCCTTACTGGGGGCCCTACTTTTTACATCCTATAACCGCAAAGGGACATGCCATGAAACAGACTAAAATTGATAAATTAATTACCGACTATCCATTGGTCAAAAATCTTATCAATCTGGAGGAAGTGACGTGGTTTAATGCGCAGGCGACCCCCCTTGAAAAGGGGCTGCCTTATGTCGGATTATCGCAGCAGGATGTTGTCGATGCCGAGGCCCGGTTGCAACGTTTTGCCCCTTATTTGTGCCAGGCATTTCCTGAAACACAGCCAACAAAGGGCATTATCGAGTCGGACATTGTGGCTATCCCTGCCATGCAGAATGTCTTGCAGCAGCGCTATGGGGTAGAGATAACCGGTCGTTTACTGCTAAAAAAAGACAGTCACTTGCCGATTTCCGGCTCCATTAAAGCCCGTGGTGGTATTTATGAAGTATTAACCCATGCGGAAAAACTGGCGCTACAGGCTGGTTTATTGCAGGAAACCGATGACTACAGCAAGTTGTTTTCCGATGATTTTCGCCAGTTCTTTAGCCAATACCGCATTGCGGTGGGGTCGACCGGTAATCTGGGGATGTCGATTGGCATCATGAGTGCCAGGTTGGGATTTAGTGTCAGTGTGCACATGTCGGCTGATGCTCGCGGGTGGAAAAAACGCAAACTGCGCGAACATGGCGTCAATGTGGTTGAGTATGCGCAGGACTATGGTGTGGCGGTGGCGCAGGGACGCAAACAGGCGGAATCTGATCCAAATTGCTTCTTTATTGATGATGAGAATTCACCCACCTTATTCTTGGGGTATTCGGTGGCGGGTGGTCGATTGAAGCAACAGTTTTCTGAGCAGCGGATAGTGGTAGATGAAAATCATCCGTTATTCGTTTATCTCCCTTGTGGTGTGGGTGGTGGCCCCGGTGGGGTGGCGTTCGGATTAAAGTTGGCCTTCGGTGACCACGTTCATTGTATCTTTGCCGAACCGACTCATTCGCCGTGCATGTTATTAGGCGTTTATACCGGTTTACATGATGATATTGCTGTACAAGACATTGGCATTGATAACATTACTGCCGCAGATGGTTTGGCCGTCGGACGGGCATCCGGCTTTGTCGGTCGGGCGATGGAGCATTTACTGGACGGTTTCTATACCTTAAGTGATGACGAAATGTATGATCTGCTCGGTTTACTTAATCGACATGAGGGTATTCGACTGGAGCCGTCAGCATTAGCGGGTATGTCAGGCCCGGCGCGAATCTGCAGCAGTGCGAACTATTTAAAACGGAATCATTTTAGCGCCGAAAAAATGCGCAATGCGACTCATCTGGTCTGGGCGACGGGCGGCGGTATGGTGCCGGTTGAAGAGATGGATAAGTACCTGGCGACGGCCAAAATTTGATTTTCTTACACTGCACAGAAAAAGCGCGAATTTGTACTTTTTCTGTGCGCCAGCCTGCTGTCGCGATTTTGTAACAGTGCTAATAATACTAGTTTATATTGAGTGCTATCATCAGCTTACGATCTTAAAAAAGCATTTTCATGCTCCCATACCTATTTTATGCTGAATTGTAGAAATCTCCCCGCTGTTAATTCATATTTTTCTTTTTCAATAAGAATTAAAACCTACTTTCTAATATAAAGTCAGATCGCTAATTTTTATTTTTATACTTTGTTTATGCTGTCTATTTTTTAGCCATATACTTAACTCTAATCATAAAGAGTTTTAATGTCATTCCCGTTAAATCGTATCTGATACGTGACATGGTTTGTTTGATTTATATAATCTACAGGTCAGAGGGATTAAATGAAAACACTTATTGTTATATTGTCACTTCTGATAACGGCTTGCGCAAGTCAAACCAGTGGAACAATCAAAGACTTTGCTATAGCGACTAACTCTTCAGCGGAAATAAACCAACAATTAATTACTGAATATAGAACTTCTGTAAAGGAAGTGCAATTCTCTCATCTGGCAAAGGCTAACCCTAATTTAAACATAGAACTCAACGGGTTTGGCCCATATATTCCTGAGTTAAGTATTCCTGTTGAGGAGGAAGTCACTCAAAAAGTAATCACGGAAAAAGCAGAGCAACTTACTGCAGTAAATAAAGCTCTTTTATTATATTCAGTTTTACTGGTTAAATTAGCGGCTGCGGGAAGTGTGGAGGACATTAATAAAGCCTCAACTAACTTTAGTACTTCGCTCACACAATTCAATAGCAGTTTGAAAACAACCTTTGCACGTCAAAATGATGTGATCGACTCAGCGCAAATTGCTGCAATATCTTCCATAATTGACACTGCGGCTGTGGCGAGTGTTGATTACTATAGAAATATAAAAATAAAACAAGTCGTCAATGATGCCAATGTAATGATAATAAATATTCATTATTTTCTGGTAAATAACCTGGCAACTCCAGGTGTTATTGGTCGGGTATATATGGCAAGAAGGCTGGCTTTTGAAAATGAAGTTAATGATTTTAATAAAACAAAACAATATACCTCGATTGAACAACGTAAAGATAAATACAACGAGTTTGAAAGAAAACAAATTGCACTTAGCGGGGAGAGTGAGCGCAACTTTACAATGGGATTGATAAAAAACTTAGATAATATTAAGGAGGCTCACCAGAAGTTAACGGATAAAGTTAATGATAATCATTTTTCAGAAGAGAATTTGATGACTTTAATAGAGCAAATTAAGATTTATGTTGATCAATATAAAAAATTCAATAGTTCATTAGAGGCTAACTGATTGAGGAAACTAACATGTCCCAACATGATGAGTTAGAATATGCATTACTTTTAGCAATGGGAAAAAACAATCTACTGATCACCAAATGGCCAGTTGATGATAAAAATGTCGTCATTAATCCAGAAAAATATTGGACGCTTGTTTCACAAAACAACCAACTCAGCACCGCACTTGTTCAGTTGGATAAAATACCTCCGGGGGATATGGATATCCTGGCAGACATTAAAAAAACATCCCAAAATATAACTAAAACT
This sequence comes from Yersinia proxima, assembly GCF_902170785.1. Lineage (GTDB taxonomy): Bacteria > Pseudomonadota > Gammaproteobacteria > Enterobacterales > Enterobacteriaceae > Yersinia > Yersinia proxima. Next base: position 93,515 of record NZ_CABHYG010000013.1, read on the forward strand.
GTTAATGAAGCTATAGATAATATTAATGATGTTGCAGTTGTTATCGACAAAGCCGCTAAATTGATAAAACTTGCTGCAAAGATACTGATGTGGTTTAAATAAGTTAATAATATCTATCTCACGTGGATATAGGTGAAGAAAGTACGGTAATGAATTAGGTGACATTGTTAAATATTTAATGACCCGATTTTTAATGTCTACATTATTGGAGTGAATATGCGTAAATCACTATTATTACTATTGGGTGTCACGTATTTTATTTCATCTCCTTTGCTATATGGGCAAGATAGTCCTGATATAAAAGAACCCATAAAAAACTCAGGTATAACTTCCGGAGTAGTCAAATGTAATGGTTGTGAGTTACCTGCTGAGCCTCTGAGTGCACCTACTTTAGTTCATGTCCCAGTTCCCCCTCTATATATAGACGATAATAATATTCAGGCCAATATATTAATCAGGTTAGATAGTATGAAAAAAACTATAGATGCCCAGACTCGCGTCATTAATGAACTCAATAAAAGAATGGAAAATATTGAGTTAAAACAGAAAAATTAATATGGGGTCATGATTATGGCTAATTCATCAACGATTGATATTCTTAATTCAACTTCGCAAGAGATGAACAAAACGTTTAGTACTGGTGTGTCTGGCCAAACAGCAAGTAGTACTAAAGCGCTGTGGACTCCTGAACTCGTTATGTCATTGTCTACAGGAATATTAGTATTCACTGCATTTATTCTTGTTTTGATTACTTATATTTTGATTAAGTGTAAATTACGTGGAGGATATATTTTAAAGATGTACACCATTGTTTTAATCATTTCCTTTTCTGCCTATTTATGTGTGACTGGATATGATAATAATCAATTGGCACCAATTCTTGGTTTGTTTGGTGCTATTGCCGGGTACTTACTTGGCAAGGATGATGTCAAAAGGAATACTACCGACCAGGTCAGCCCTGCGCCTCCTCGACCTGCAGATCTTAAGCCCGACCCCATTGATCCTCCCGCTAATAATTGAGTTTCTGAATTCAAGGCTTATGTATTTTTGATTTTCTTACTCTGCACAGAAAAAGCGCAAATTTGCACTTTTTCTGTGCGCTAGCCTGCACTATCTGAATCACTTTCCTGCCCTTTCTTTATTCTGACAATTCCTGTTATTTATTCAAGTATAAAAAATATATCTTTAACTACAGTCAGTTACTGAAAGCTCCTTTCACTTATTTTATCCCTTCGCCCTCGCTGGCACATTTCATGCTTATGTCATTACATTCAAGTTACTTGAATACACTTCACACTACTTTAAATGAGGCGGCAATCATGACACGACGTAAACAGGCGATACCTCTGTGCTGGGCAATGCTGTGTGCTGCCAGCGTATTCTCTGGCGCGGTTCACAGCGCAGATTTGCTGGACAAAATTAAAGCCGATAAGACGATAACCATTGCAACTGAAGCGCGTTATGCACCTTTTGAGTCGGTAGAAAATGGCAAGATTGTGGGGTATGACGTTGATTTAATGAATCATATTTTGCAGAAAAGTCTACCGGGTGTCGAAGTTAAGCAACTTGATTTACCTTTCCAGGGCATCTTGCCCGGCCTTGATGCCAAGAAATTCGATTTTGTCGTCACCGCCGTGACGGTGAACAAACAGCGCATGGATCACTTCGCGTTTACTGTTCCGATTGCCGAATCGACTGTAGCGCTACTCAAGCGTGACAACGATAGCTCTATCAATTCGTTAGATGACTTGAGTGGCAAAGTAGTCGGCTCTCAAGCCGGTTCGGGTCAGCTCCAGGTGTTACAAGAGTTTGATAAAAAACTGAAAGCCAGCGGTAAGCCGGGCATCAAAGAAATTAAACAGTATGTCTCTTTCGACGAAGCCTATGCAGATCTGGCGAACCAGCGCCTGGATGGTGTAGCTCAATCACTCGCCAACCTTGGCCCATTGATCAAAACCCGTCCGGGCGTCTTTACCACCCTGAAACCCATGTTAGGGCCAACCACTTATTTCGGCTGGGTTGGGCGTAAAGGTGATGACAGTGCAACCTTGGTGAAGCTGTTCAGCGATGGCATCAGTGAAGCTAACCGCGACGGCACCATGAAAGCATTACAGCAAAAATGGTTCGGCTTCGTGATGGATGTTCCGGCTGATCAGATGCCAGCACCAAGTTTGTAAGAGGACTGATGATGGGGGAATTTTTCCAATTACTGCGGTCGTGGCTGCCGATGTTGATAGACGGTGCGGTGACCACTGCCTCGCTGTGCATCGTGGCTATTGTTGCCGGTTTCTTTATCGGTGTGGTGATTTACCTGATGGAAAGCGGCCACTCACGATTGGGAAGAGGGTTCGCCCGTATCTATATCAGTTTGTTTCGCGGCACGCCGGTTCTGGCTCAGGTTCTATTGTGTTTTTACCTGCCGGGGGAGTTGGGATTGTCACTTCCCGGTTATCTGGCTGCGGTGTTGGCACTCACACTCAATACCGCAGCCTATCAATCACAAATCTTACGCAGTGGTTTTAATGCTATCCCGCCGGGGCAGTTAGAAGCCGCGGCAATGTGTGGATTAAGCCCGCGCCAGACCTTGTGGCATATCCAAATTCCACAAGTGTTGCGCCTGACCCTGCCATCACTGATTTCAGAGTTAATTGATGTGATTAAGGCCTCGGCAGTGGTGTCGGTTATTGCCATCACTGACTTGATGCGGGTGGGGCAGCAATTGGCATCGGCGACCTACCGCCCATTAGAGGTGTATATCGCGATTGCGTTGTCTTATCTGGTGCTGACCAGCTTGCTGGCACTGTTAGGCAACTATGTTGAACGGCGCTGGCATAAGGAGAGCCGATGAACGATTTCTTCCTTTATCTGCCGGACTTTGCTCGCGCATTGGGTGTCACGTTGGGGATCAGCATGAGTGCGGCGATCATCGGGGCTTTTGCCGGGTTTATATTGCAGGCAGTGTGCCGTAATAGCCGTTGGTTGTTTTGGCCATGGCGCACTTATGTGTGGCTGATCCGAGGCACCCCTTATCTGGCACAACTGGCGGTGTTCTATTTCGGTTTACCCGCCATTGGCGTGACGCTAAGTGCGGTTGAGGCCACAGTGATATCGCTGGCCATTTACAGCTCTGCTTATTTTGGCGAAATCTTCCGCACCGCGTGGAAAAGCATCGGGCACGGGCAACTGGAAGCTGCACAAGTACATGATATTTCAGCGTGGAAAAGTTTTTGGCATATCCAAACGCCACAGGCATTGCGCTTTAGCTTACCGCTGCTGGGTAATCAGTTCATTTTGACCATTAAAGAGAGTGCCGTGGCATCGATTATCACGGTGCCGGAGTTGACCATGACCACTGGGCAGATAGTCGCCAATACCTATACCTATATTGTGCCTTATACCCTGTTGATCCTCAGTTATTGGCTGCTGGCGCAAGGTGTCAGTGTTGGTGTGCGCTTACTCAGCCGTCAGGCCATAGAGGGATAATATGACGAGTCACGAACCCATTATTGAATTACGCCAGTTAGGCAAATCCTTTGCGGCCAATCGGGTGTTGGCAGGAATTAATTTGACGGTCAATGCCGGTGAAATTGTCACCTTAATCGGCCCCTCAGGTTCAGGGAAAACCACCGCGCTGCGTTGCATGAATTTCCTTGAAGCCTATGACGAGGGTGAAGTCCTGATCAAGGGGCAATTACTGGGTTATAGCAGTGCAGGGCGTGAAGCAAAACACCGTGATAGCGCGGCATTAATTGCTGAAGTGCGTCGCCCACTGGCAATGGTATTCCAGCAATTCAATTTGTGGCCGCACATGACGGTGCTGGAAAATGTCTGTGCACCCTTGATTCTGGGGAAAAAACTGCCACGCGATGAAGCACGCAAAAAAGCGGCCGCAGCATTGGCTCAGGTCGGGATGTCGGATAAGGCGCAAGCTCGCCCGTCACGATTATCTGGTGGGCAGCAGCAGCGGGTGGGTATTGCCAGAGCATTGGCTCTGGAGCCGGAATTATTGCTGCTGGATGAGCCGACCTCCGCCCTTGACCCTGAGCGGGTGGAAGAGGTGCTGGATGTGATTAAGGCATTGGCAAACAACGGCATGACCATGGTGATGGTGACACATGAAATGTCGTTCGCCGCCAAAATTTCGTCCCGCGTGGTGTTTATGGCTGACGGCTCAATTGTTGAAAGTGGTGCGCCTGCGACTTTATTCCGCCAACCGCAAACTGACCGGTTGAAATCATTTCTTGCGCCGTGGTTTAAACGGCCACTGCAACTGGATGAAGCGGAGGCCGGACATGCTTAATCGCATAGGTGTTCAGGTGGCCGGTCATATCAGCCAACAGCGCCTAATGGACAAATTGGCGCAATTAGCTCGCTTTGGTGCGCTGGAGAACGGCGGCGTTAATCGACAGGCTTTATCCGTCGAAGAGCTAGATGCCCGCACTTGGCTCATTGACTGGGCCTACACATTAGGCTGCGAAGTGATGACTGATGACTGCGCAAACCTATTTATTCGCCGTGCCGGTCGTGAAGATTTGCCGCCGGTAGTGACGGGCAGCCATATTGATACTCAACCCTGCGGCGGCAATCTTGATGGCTGCTATGGCGTCATTGCCGGTATGGAGTGTTTGAGCGCTCTGGCTCAAGCCGGAGTCACCACCTTGCGCCCGATTGAAGTGGCGATTTGGATGAACGAAGAGGGCAGCCGATTCTCTCCCGGAGCCATGGGATCGAGTGTCTTTGTGCAACCGCAGCGTTTGGCAAATTATCTGAATAATCAGGATGCACAGGGCGAGACTTTAGTGCAGGCGCTGACACGCTGTCATCAGCGTTTTCCACATTTACCACGTCGTGCCACCTTGCCCCTGGCGGCTTTTGTCGAATTGCATATCGAGCAGGGGCCGGTACTGGAACAAGCCAATCAGCCGTTAGCACTGGTGCAAGGTATCCAGGGCGTGCGTTGGTATCAGGTCACCTGTCTGGGGCAATCGGCCCATGCTGGCACCACGCCGATGGCGGATCGCCAGGATGCAATGTCATTGGCTCGCCAGACAGTTCAGCAACTGGAACAACGAGCTACCGCACTGCCAGCAGATGAATTACGTCTGACTTTTGGCCGCTGGGAGATTGAGCCAAATGCCATTAATACCATTGCCGGTCGTGCCACCTTCACCCTCGATTTCCGCCATGCCAGTCCTGCGGTATTAGCGCAGTTCGATGATTGGATGCAGCAGATAGCTGCAGATAACGTGGTAGTCGAGTGCGTATTCAGTCATGCACCGGTGGCCTTCAATACACAGCTATTGGCACAACAATATGCTTGCACCCAGACATTAGAGATAGAAACCGCGACGCTGACTTCCGGTGCATTTCACGATGCGATGCATCTGGCCAGTCATTGCCCGACCAGTATGTTTTTCGTTCCCAGCCATAACGGCATCAGTCATAACCCGGCTGAATATACAGACCCTCAGTATCTGTACCTCGGCGCGAAGGCTTTAGCCTGTTGCCTGACAGAACTGGCAAATCAACCCATAGGAGTTACCCATGAGCACCCACACTTATCCTGCTTGCTGTGAAAAAGACAACGGTAGCGCGCTGGGCACTAATGCCACGTTATCCTCACCCATTTCTGTTGATGGGACGCCGGTGATTGGCGAAGTGTATACCGTTCCTGCTCGCTGTGGCCGGGCGGTGCGCTTAAAAAAAGGGCAGGTTATCCGCATTATCAACACTCCCGGCAGTCAGGTGTGTGACACCTGGTTATTTAATAGCGCCGACCTGAGTGAGTTCTCATCAATGGAACACACTCGCGCATTTATTGATAAAATCATTCCTCAGCCGGGAGATGCACTGGTCACCAATCAGCGTCGCATCATCGGCACATTGTTGACGGATACCTCACCCGGTGTGCATGACACGTTGATTGCGGCTTGTGACCTTTATCGCTATAGCAACATGGGGATCACTGAATACCATGACAGTTGTGCTGATAATATGCGCTTAGCGTTGAATGCGATCGGGCTGCGCGCGCGTGAAGTGCCACAACCCTTGAACCTGTGGATGAACACGCCCGTCAATCCGGATTACACCATTTCCTGGTTACCGACGGTGAGCAAAGCGGGCGATTATGTTGAAATCCGTGCCGAACTGGAATGCATTGTTGTGATGTCTGCTTGCCCGCAAGACATTGTGCCAATCAATGGCTGTAACCCACAGGATGTGCATTTTAGCGTCGCTGAATAAGGGTACATTGCGTTCTGTATTGATAACGTTGCCCGGCAAGGATACGCCGGGTGTTTGAGTTTCTTTGAGCAGCAGATATCAACTTATGAAAAAAAACGGCGATAACGGCGGTTTTGTTTTATCTGATTTAGGGATGCGTTTACGTCATGCCCGTGTGGCGCAGGACATTACGTTAAAGCAGCTAGCGCTCAAAGTGGGATGCTCAGAGAGTTTATTGTCGAAACTGGAAAATGAGGTAGCGTCGCCCTCGCTGGCTATGTTGCATCGGCTCGCCAGCGCTTTGGAAACCAATATTTCGGATTTGATGGCCGAAAGTTGGGTGGCAGACTCACCGGTGTTGAAACCGGAACAACGCATTCGTAAACGGTTTGTGCACCGCAACAAGAAAGGTGGCATTGCGCTGGAAAATCTGACGCATCACCACAAAGGTGGGTTGTTGCAGGGAAACATTCATATCATTGAGCCAGGTGTCGCCAGTGATGGGCAGATAGAACACCACGGTGAGGAGATGGGATACGTGCTGGAAGGGGAAATTGCCCTGTATTTAGGTGAGGAGACTTATACTCTCAGCGCAGGTGATTCCTTTTATTTCCCCAGTAATGTGCCCCACGGTTATCGCAATATTGGTGAATCAGTAGCTAAGGTGCTGTGGGTGAATACCCCGGTGACCTTTTAATTCTCCGTCATCTTTCATGTTGCAGGTGTGTTGGCTGCATTCGAACCCCCGAATCACTGACTTGAGTCAGCTCATCGGGATGCTCTTATTTGCCGCCTGCCTGCACCACGAAAGCTATAGGAGAATGGTATATGGATGTCATCTTTCATGTTGCAGGTGTGTTGGCTGTTTTCTGGTCATTAAAAAACCGCCACTGGGAAAACTCCAATGGCGGCTTGGTCTGAACTTCATAGCGGTGGCTAGCTTCTATTACCCCGCGCCGCAATAATGGCATCGGCAACATTACGTGGTGCTTCAGCGTAATGCTTGAATTCCATGGTATAAGTCGCGCGGCCTTGTGACATGGAACGCAATACTGTGGAGTAGCCGAACATTTCGGATAACGGCACTTCGGCGCGGATAATCTTCCCGCCACCGATCATCTCTTCCATCCCTTGCACCAGGCCACGACGAGAGGAAAGGTCGCCCATCACATTACCGGCATACTCTTCCGGTGTTTCGACCTCGACACTCATCACTGGCTCCAGAATCACCGGTGAGGCGCGTTTGGCGGCTTCTTTGAAACCAAAGATGGCGGCCATTTTAAACGCCAATTCTGATGAATCGACTTCGTGATAGGAACCGAACGTCAGAGTGACCTTCACATCCACCACCGGATAACCGGCCAAAACCCCGGTATTGGTGGCTTCGAGCACACCTTTTTCGACCGCTCCGATAAACTCACGCGGCACCACACCGCCTTTAGTGGCATCGACAAAAGCAACACCGCTACCCGGCTCCTGGGGTTCGAGGGTAAAGACCACGTGGCCATATTGCCCTTTACCACCAGACTGACGGACAAATTTACCGTCTACATCGGTCACTGTCTTACGTACTGTTTCGCGGTAAGTCACCTGCGGTTTGCCGATATTGGCTTCCACACCGAACTCACGTTTCATGCGGTCAACAATGATTTCCAGATGCAGCTCACCCATACCGGAGATAATAGTCTGGCCAGACTCTTCATCAGTACGGATACGGAATGACGGATCCTCTGATGCCAGCCGTTGCAGTGCGATACCCATTTTCTCCTGATCCGCCTTGGTCTTCGGTTCAATGGCTTGCGAAATAACCGGCTCAGGGAACTCCATGCGCACCAACGTAATCACTGCATCCGGGTCGCACAGGGTTTCCCCGGTGGTCACATCCTTCAACCCCACACAAGCCGCGATATCACCAGCACGGATCTCATCCACTTCAATCCGATTATTGGCATGCATCTGAACAATACGGCCAATGCGCTCTTTCTTACCGCGAATTGGGTTGTAAACACTGTCACCTTTGCTCAGTACGCCGGAATAGACGCGCACGAAAGTCAGCTGGCCAACATACGGGTCGGTCATTAATTTGAACGCCAGCGCCGAGAATTTTTCATTATCATCGGCTTTACGGCTGACTTCATTTCCGTCTTCATCGGTGCCACTGACCGGCGGTATATCCACGGGTGATGGCATCAATTCAACCACCGCATCCAACATGCGCTGCACACCTTTGTTCTTAAAGGCGCTGCCGCACAGCATGGGCTGGATTTCACCAGCAATGGTCCGAATACGCAGGCCTTGGGTGATTTCATCCACCGTCAGGTCACCGGTTTCCAGATATTCTGTCATCAGCGCTTCAGAGGCTTCAGCCGCCTCGGAGACCATTTTCTCGCGCCACTCATTGGCTGTCGCCAGCAAGTTTTCTGGAATTGGCTCATAGCTAAATGTCATGCCTTGAGACTCTTCATCCCAGATAATGGCACGCATAAGTCGTAAATCCACCACACCAGTAAAGTGTTCTTCACTGCCGATCGGAATCACAATGGGCACTGGATTAGCTTTCAGACGATCAATCATCATCTGACGTACGCGGAAAAAATCAGCGCCGGGGCGATCCATTTTATTAACGAATGCCAGACGTGGAACCCGGTATTTATTGGCCTGCCGCCAGACGGTTTCGGATTGTGGCTGCACACCACCGACCGCGTCATACACCATGACCGCACCATCAAGCACCCGCATAGAACGTTCCACCTCAATGGTGAAATCCACGTGCCCGGGGGTGTCGATAATATTGATACGGTGCTCGGGTAAGGTTCTGTCCATACCTTTCCAAAAGCAGGTCACGGCAGCTGATGTAATGGTAATGCCACGTTCCTGCTCCTGTGCCATCCAGTCAGTTGTCGCGCCACCATCATGCACTTCACCCAGCTTATGACTGACGCCGGTGTAGAACAAAATGCGCTCGGTAGTGGTCGTTTTACCAGCGTCGATGTGGGCGGATATACCGATGTTGCGATAGCGCTCGATAGGAGTTTTACGTGCCATATTAAGTCCTTAAATGATAATGGCAATTTCGGGGTGGGCGGTTTGATGCCCTACCGGGAAGTTGTTGGTTTAAGTTCAGCATTGCTGCTAATGATCACATGATCGCCACTAGTATAGTCCCATTGTTCGAATATACACGTACAATTTAATTATTTGTTCTGAAACTATGCAATAATAGCGAGGAGCGATGACTGATGGGGCTTCCATCACTGCGTTAGAATTATTAGTAGGGTCAAAATGGAGTATAGGCTATATTGCCGCCCGCTAAGGGCCGTTTGATTTGGCCGAACCTGATGGTTTAGCGGGGGATTTCCCTGCTGACTGTCACTTATTAATAGGAACACTATGATTGCAAATCACCCTGAGCGTGAGCAGATCCGTTTGGAAAATGTGCTGACGGCTTTAGGTAATCCGCTGCGGTTGGCTGTGGTACGCCGACTGGCAGCAGGGGGCGAACATGCATGTGGCACTTTGGTGCACGGGCTATCTAAATCGACCTTAACCCATCATTGGCGAGTACTGCGCGAAAGTGGTGTTATCTGGCAACGACCATGCGGGCGTGAGAGTTTGTTATCACTGCGACGTGATGATATTGATGCCCGCTTCCCCGGCTTGTTGGATGTGCTACTAAGTGCCGTCGAGAATGATGCGACCACTGATGAGTCAACGGCAAAACATCTGCCGGGGGAGTGAGTGCGGAGTTGCCAGCAAGAGCTTTGAATCGGTAAAAAAAGAGAGTAATGTAGCACTAGGTGCTATAGCTAAGGTAACAGGATGTGGCCTGATGCGTGTATTTAAAACTAAGTGGTTTGCCAAGACAGCTAAATCTCATGCAATAAAAGATAGCGAGTTATGCCGGGTTATTGAGGGTGTTTTACAAGGAAAAGTAGATGATCTTGGTGGTGGGGTTTATAAGAAACGCCTTAATCTGAATCGTGATCGCGCAATTATTTTGGCAAAAGGTGGGAATCATTGGTTCTATACCTTCCTTTATGCCAAACAGGACATGGCGAACATTGATGAGCGTGAGCTGGCTGGATTCCGCGAATTAGCCAAGCATTATGCTGGCCTTGCAGATGTAAAAATTATGGCGCTAATTCAACATAAAGAACTTGTGGAGATTTGTCATGACTGCAAAAAATAAATTCAAGAGTCCTGCATTTGAAGCTATTCATAGTGCAGCTTCTGGATTGTTCAATGTTGATGCAATCCCACAGGAAACCATGCGTAATTTTGATAAAGCCTGTATTGAAAGTGTAAATAACCTACAACCGCTTGAAATTAAAAAACTACGTGAAAGGCTTAATATTAGCCAACCGGTTTTCGCGCGCTACCTCAATACCAGTGTTTCAACGGTTCAGAAGTGGGAGTCGGGGGTAAAACGCCCTAGCGGTTTATCACTGAAATTGCTGAATGTGGTACAAAAACATGGCTTGAAAGTATTAATGTGAATTAAATACCCTTTTATATCATGATTTAAAGATATAAATTAATTGCACCATCCTTGGTGCTCTTAGAGATAATAATTAAATCTCTTGGGCGTGAGCTAAAACAAAATCTTCAGCTGCTTTTGACCACAACCCGTCAGTTTTACGCAAAATAGCCTGTAGCTCTTGTAATAACGGTGAATCTTGCTCGTGACTCATTAGTTCACTTAATGACGTCAGCGGCATATTTTTGCCGGTGTAAACCAACTTCTTGCCACCGATAATTTGCGGTAAATTCAATGTAGTATCTGCGGCGTCATTTAGACCAAGAATATGAGATACCACTTTTCCGGCATTCACTTTCTTCGCTTCAATTAACTTCACGGCTTCTCTCATGTCGTCAGTATTGCCACCCGAGGTACCAACATAATGGGTAAAGGAGTAATGGATATCGTAGAAATTAACCGATGCCATAAAATTCTTATCCTGTGGGCCGGCAAAGAAATTAAAGCAGCCATCGGGTGCTAATAGGCTTGAAGCTAGTGTGACCAATTCAGCGGAAGGGACGAACACAAAGATATCGTCATAACCTTTCCCCTCGGTCAGGGCCATTAAACGTTCAAACTGATCATCAGTTTGTTTGGTATTGAGATAATGCACTTGTGTCTGTGGTTCACTCGGATACAAGCGGGCTGCATAATCCAGCTTTTGCTGGTGGCGGTCTGTAACAACCAATAATTGCGGATTAATTGGCCCGTGCAGTGCGTAATCAATGGCTAATAATCCCATTGGGCCGGTACCGCCAAGAATCAACACATTACCGCCAGATTTGATTCCCATTTTATGCTGATAAGTGCCGGGAACCAGATGGTAATTGGCATTAAATGCACCGATAACGCAAGAAAGTGGCTCTACCAATGAACCTTCAAAATAACTTTCACCTTCATACGGCAGCAAGCAATCTTGTTCCATCACTTCGTTGGGAATAACCACATGGGTGGCTTCACCGCCAACATAGGGGAAAGAATATCCGGGGCAATCTGGGCGGTCGGGTAATTGTAAATTAGCCTGAATTACATAACGGCTACCGGGTTTGAATTTGTGCTGCCATTTCTTACCAACTTGTAGAATATCGCCGCAAAATTCATGACCAATAATAATGGGATTTTCTGCCACGTTATCCGGTACTTTTTTATGGTCAGCGCCCAAATTGGCTTCTTTCCACGAAGAGAGGCAAATACTGTCGGTTACCACTGTTGCCAGAATTTCATCGTCGCCTATTTCTGGTAAATCAAAACTTTCCAGACGCAGGTCATTTTTACCATATAAACGCAGTGCTTTAGTTTTCATGTGGAACCACCTCAATTATCTTTTAAATATAAAAACAACAGATCGAATAAAAAAACTCCCCGGCATTAATTAGGAAAGAATGCCAAGCCATGAGCCTACAATTCCGAGGCCAAACAGGGAGAAGATGAGCCAGATAGGGTTAATTTTGCGTTTAAGCAAACGCATCATTAATAGAGTAAGACCCAAAGCTAATAAACCAGGGCACAACTGATCGAGAATGTTTTGTACGGTCATGGTTACCGTCGTGCCGTCATGACCCGGTGTTTTTGATATCACCAGCGGCACATTGATACTGGTCCATTTGGTGACCAATACCCCCATGATAAACAAGCCCAGAATCGAGGCACCCTCGGTCAGTTTTTGCAGTACATTTCCGCCAAGATCTTTGACGATATTGATACCCTTGGTGAAACCGTATTGCAGGCCGAACCATTTCAGGGCCAGGCGCACTGAGTTGAAGGACAAGAAGAAGAGAATTGGCCCTAGCACATTACCGTTCAGTGCCAGCGAGGCTCCCAAGGCGGCTGTGATGGGGCGCAAAGTGCCCCAAATCAGTGGGTCACCAACCCCGGCCAGCGGCCCCATCAGCCCAACTTTCAAGCTATTGATCGCCCCCTCATCAATGTCCGCGCCGTTGGCTCGTGCTTCTTCCATGGCGGCGGTGACACCGATAACTGGCCCGCAGACCGCCGGTGTGGTGTTGAAGAACACTAAATGGCGTTTCAATGCGGCAATTTGGTCTTCTTTCAGCGGATATAAGCGCTTGATTGCGGGCACCATGTCATAGCAGAAACCCAGGCCGTGAATACGTTCATAGTTAAAAGAGGCCTGTTGCAAGTTGCTGCGTAAAAACATTTTAAACAGATCAGACCGGGTTAATCGTTTGTTTAATGTGGTCATGTCGGCGTCTCCTAATCTTCTAATTCATCAAGTTTGGCTTGGTTGGCTTGCGCTACAGGCGCTGCCGGTTTCTGATAAAGCGGGTTTAACTGGATATACAGCAAGGCAATGATTAGACCGATACCGCCGAAGGCGAGCAGGCTGAACCCGAGGTAACCGCCGACAATAAAACCGAGGAAGAAGAAGGGCATAAGATATTTCACGCCCATCATGTTGAGCACCATGGCGTAACCGACGACGACGATAAACCCGCCGGCAATTTGCAACCCATGAGTCACCACAGTTGGAATCGCGTTAAGCATATGGCTAACGGTATCGGCACTCACAAAGATGGAGACGATTAATACCGGAATGGCGACCCGCATGGCCTGAACCAGCAATGCCGACACATGCATAAAATCAATCATAGCGAAATTGGCTTTTTCAGCAGCCCGATCGGCGGCGTGTTGGAACGCCACGGTGATGGTACGGGCAAAGACCGTCAGTACCTGACCTGCTGCGGCTACTGGCAGAGCAATAGCAATCCCGGTGGCAATATTTTGATGGCCGACAATGACCAGAATGGTCGAGATAATACTGGCGAGCGCGGAGTCAGGAGACTGGGCTGCACCGACATTCATCCAACCAAGGGCAATTAACTCCAGCGTACCGCCGAGGATAACGCCGGTGGTCATATCACCCAGAATCAGCCCGGTAATAGTGCAGGCAATTAATGGCCGGTGAGTTTGGAATTCATCCAGCACGCTGCCGATACCGGCAATGCATGAGAAAATAAATATTAAGATTATTTGTAGTAAACTTATTTCCATGGTGGGCCCCTTTAGACAATACAACGCCTTCCCATGACAGCGATAGTCGTGGGTTGTAACTAAATAGTTGTATTGCCCAGATTAAGTAATCGGATTTAAATATTTAATAAAACCTGGGTTATTACTTATATTTCAAGTGAAGTTTCGTTATTTAGACTCCAGCTCGCGTAATTTTTTAATCACATCCACATCGGGATCGGAGGTGACTACCCGTAAATCTAAATGAACGCCACGCTCTGCTAATGCATAAAAAGCGTTAATGTCATTTTGATCAACTGATACCGCTTTGGTTAATTGTGTTTTCCCATGTTTAAAGGCCATGCCGCCAATATTAATAACACCAATTTTTACGCCCTGATCCACCAATCGTAAAACATCTGTTGGATTGGTAAATAAATAGAAAACAGTATCATTGATATAATTCGGGTTGTGATAAACGGCTACTGCCTTTTCAATATTAACGACATTCACTTTTATCCCCGGCGGTGCTGCCTGTTTTAATAATGTTTTCCGAATTTCATCGTTATAAACGTCGTCGCTACAAATAATAATACGCCCGGCTTTAGCTTCTTTGGCCCAAACCGTGGTGACCTGACCATGAATCAGCCGGTCGTCAATTCTTGCCAGATTGATTTTCATATAAAGTCGGCCTCTTCTTCTTCTTCGTTATTTTGTTGGTGACGGAATGACTGCACGCACTGTGTGCCAATGTCGAGCAAATAGTCTGTCAGCTCTTCTGCCGCCATCACTTGCTGGTTATCGGCAATTTCCAGTGCTAATGGTAGAGATAATCCACTGATAACCTGAATACGACTATCACTGAATGCCAGACGCGCGGCGGCGTTATAAGGGCTGCCACCTTGTAAATCGACGGCAATTAGCCAGGAGTCATGTTGATTCTTTGCTATGACATCCTGCATTTTTTTCACTAAATTTTCGGCATTCTCACCCCGGTTAAACAGCAGCGGGGTAATATTCTGTGTTTCGCCATACACCATATTGACGGAATTGAGCATTGAAACCGCTAAGTCACCGTGAGCACAAAAAATGACGTTAACCATTATGCCTCCTGTTAGCCTGAATTTGGACAATACTCAGCCACACACGCAATCGCGTCATTTATAATGTTGTGGTGAGCTATTTGGGGAAATGCTTCCCCATATTTATAATTTATACTGTGAGTGCCAGGATCTCCTCGGCAGTTTCTTTGGTGGTCACCAGACTGTTAATATATTTGCCTTTAATCGCACCAATGATCCCGCTGATTTTTTCATGGGAGTGCGCAATCCCAATGGAATAACGCGCTTTTTTAATTTTGTCTAACTGGATAGTAATGGTTTTATCCGAGATATAAGTTTCTACCGGATTACCTTGTAAATCATAAAAGCGTGAGCAGATATCACCGGCAACCTGCCGGTCATTAAAGTGGTCAATCACATCGCTGCCATAAAAGGCACGCCAGGTAGAATTGCCAGAAATATTAGGTGAACCAATACCAAATATGGCGATATCCAGCCGCTGCCAATAATCTGCAATAGCCTGATAGTGCTGAGATTGCACGATTCCATCGCGAATAACACTCTCTTCCAAAATTGCCGGGAAATCGATCAGCAATGACTCACCTTTTAATTTCATCGCGGCGCTGTAGACCAGCGTATTCACATGAAAGCGGCTTTCCAATTTACCTGAAGGGCCGCCGACCATTGGGATGCAGGTTAATTGGCGCGATACCGACGAGGTATCCATTTGCTCAACCAGCGTGGCAATAGCACTGCCCCAGGAGAAGCCCAGAATATCGCCATTTTCAATAATTCGGTTTAGCAGTGCGCTGCACTGTTTTGCCATCAGAATAAGTTGTTGTTCTGGTGACTGGTCTTGCTCGCAAGAAACGACGATTGCTTCGCGTAATTTAAAGCGCGACTTCAACTGCTGTTCCAATAACAGGTTTTCGTTATAGTTGTAGTTGATTGAAATAGTGACAATGCCTTGTTCGCGTACTTTCTTCAACATGCGGCTGATACTGGTGCGATAAATCCCCAGCGCCCGCGCTATCTCAGCTTGCGTGAAATTTTGCTCGTAATACATTTGTGCAATTTTCACCATCAGGCGTAGGTCATCGCTCTTTTCCATTTCAGCCTCTTGCACATTTGTGCAAATGTCATTAATTTATCTATGACCTGATATAATCACTTTCTATTTTTTAAGTCAAAAGCACAAAATAACGACCCTCCCTGAAATTGCACAATAATTCCCTAATAGTATCGATGAAATTAATTTCTGATATCGCACAAGTGTGCAAATATCTTTAATGTTTTGATTTATATTAATTAAATAGAAAAGTGGTTTTTGTGTTCGTTTACTTTATTCCGGACAAATTTTGGATTCTGATCACATTTTTATTTTGCGTGATGTGGTGGCTTTTGCACATATGTGCAAATGGGCTGTGTAACCGAACAACTCCCGACTGTATTGAGTCGAGAGTTGTCAGCGAAGGGAGTTAATTCAGCAAAGGTTTGTAGTGATGGGGCTGGCGCATGGCGACCAAATCTTTACGGCGTACCACATTGGTTGGATAAGGGCTGCCCGCGAGAGAGCGGGTATCAATGGTTTGGGTGATGGTTTGTGTTTCTTGCCAAAGTAGCCGTTCATGGCGTGGGAAAGTAAAGGTTTCCGGCCCGAATATGCCGCTATATCCCCCACGTTCGTTGCTATCATCTATCGCATTGGCAAAGGCCAAATAAAGGTTATTTTCCCCGGCGCGAGTTCTGAATAAGTGCCAGTGCAACGGATCAGCTCCGGTTGGGATAGGGTAGTTTTGCACCACAGTGCTGCCCTGATGCGCGGCAGTAAAACCGGCGGGAAGGGCGGCGGAACAGGCGATAATATCGCATCCCATTAGGGCTAAAATGCGTGCTGATTCAGGCAATAATGCATCATGGCCCAGCAACAATCCGATTCTACCGAGCGCCGTATCAAATACACGCCAGTGCTCTCCCGCGCTGGCCCATTGTTGCTGTGCCTGAGAAAGATGTATTTGCCGGTAAGTGCCGATGATCCCCTCCGGGCCGAATAGCATCTGCGTGTTGTAATATTTATCCTGCCGTTTTTCCGCCATTCCCACCACCAGATAGACCCGTAATGTCATAGCAAGGCGGGCCAGAGCCTGCACGGCGAGGTCATCTTGGGTTTGAGCATTCACCGTACCGGCGAGATAACCGGTCAGGGCTAACTCCGGGAACACAATAAGCTCACTGCCTTGTTGTAAAACAGCTTCCTCTGTCATGGCGATTATCGTCGCCAGATTGTCCTCTATCTGTGCAGTTGAGCAGAATTGCGCCACCGTGATACGGCTCTGTTTGCCTGGCGGCAAAGGCTGTCGCCCATAAAGACCAAAGAAATCCTGTGGGTTCCATAAAAAACTGTCACTTAATAGCGAGTGATAATAGTCAGGTCGGCGTTGATCAAACACTAATTCGCCCAACACCCGGCGCTGGCGGCTGCGGTTGATATCAATTTCGGCATAAGCAATCCCGTCGCCGTTATCTACCACCGCAGCGATGTTGCCATCGGGCTCAATGATGCAACTGCCACCGCTAAATTGGACACCGCGCTCTAATCCCCAGCGGTTGCTCTCCAGTAAATAACAGCCATTTTCCATCGCCCGGCTGATCCAGTATGGGGCCGGAGTGCGCTCCGCCAGCCAGTTGCTAATATGACAAATCATGTCAACGCCATCCAGCGCCAGCAAACGGGCGGTTTCGGGGAAATGAATATCCATACATACCAGCATGCCAATACGCCCCAGCGGAGTATCAAACACTTGATGCCCGACATCCCCTGCCGCCGCCCATTTGGGTTCTGAAATATAAGGGTGACTTTTGCGATGACAGCCAATCACCCCCTGCGGCCCGATTAATACCGCACTGTTGTAATACAGCGCTGTTTGCGGGTCTACTTCGGGCATGCCTAATACAATATAACATTGATAACGCTGAGCTAATTCAGTGAAACGAGCGGTGCTTTCGCCGGGAACCGTTTCGACCATCGGCGCAATTTCTTGCCGGTCAAACCAGCAGTAGCCAGTGGTGGCCATTTCTGGCGTGGTAATCAGACGCGCACCTTTCTGTGCCGCCTGTTCTACTAACACCAGTAACTGACGTAGATTCGCTTCTTTGGCAAACATTAAAGGCTCAAACTGAATAGCAGCGGCAAGATAAGGGGCTATCGACATGATTATCCTCATAAATAATGAATACTATGTTCGGGGAACTCCGGGTAATTAATACTCAGTTCTTGCGGCTATTGGTGGCTCCTGGGGTGGTCCAGGAGAAAATATCATTGGCCTGAATCAGCGCACATGAGATCTCTTCAACCGTAATGCGCTTGTCCATGGCTTGATGGCGCAGGATCTCGTAGGCCTGTTCTTCACCAATACTGTGCATCCGCATTAGGATGGCTTTGGCTTCACTGACCTGGCGAATGCCCAGCACTTTTTTTTCCAACCGCTCGATGCGATCACTCATCTGCCGCTGCTGCTGGGCATGGTGTAGTGCAAACACCATGGCCGATAGCAAACCAGAGGCACGAATCGGAGTAGTTATCGTGCTGCCAGCGCCCATGTTGAGTGCCTGGTCAATAAACGTCGGGTTTTCATAGGCGATAACCGCAATCAGGGCGTGTTTGTTATGATCGAGCCATGACACATCTGGCTCTGGGTTATCTGACTGTAATGCATAGAAAATAAGATCGGTATCGGCAGGAAATTGCTCGGGGATCGGCCAGAAGGCCTGCACCTTAAACCCCATTCGGCGCAGGTGATTGGTGAGTGTTTCGCCATCTTCGTCATCGGGATGTAGCACCACACAGCGGACCCCGCGGCTAAGTAATAGGGCTGTTGCACTGATTCTGCTGTCGCTAGGTCGCATGTGGATACCCCACTGTCGTGAGCTTCGTGACCCAATCGCCCTGAATCTGGTTAGTCATATAGGGGTCGGGTTCGACGATGCGGCGAGATTCCTGCACGATAGTAAATTGCCCACTTTCATTGGCCATACCAATACGCGGATACAACCCGGTATGTTGATTCAGTGGGTCAATACGAATGCGGCCTTGCGGTGCATCGAATTGGCTGCCGCGCAGTGCCGCAGAAAGCGGGTAAATATGGTCACTGCCACATTCGGCCATTGCTTTGGCAAACAGATGCACCTGGCTGTAAGTGGCTTCCCAATTCATGTCGGTGGTGAGTTCCGGCCCGAATTGTTGATGAAATTGTTTGAGCGCCGCTTGATTGGCTTTGGTGTCGATGCTTTGGAAGTAGGGGGCTGAGCTGAAATGCCCCTGTGCCACTTCAGCCCCCATAATGGCAATCTCAGTTTCTGATGTATTCAGGCTGCCAATAGGCATACGGCCCGGATCCAGCCCGGCGGCCTGATAGGCTTGATACAAGAAAGGGACCGTCTGCCCGACGACGGTACTGAAGATGAAATCCGGCTGTTTTTTGGTTATCTCTTCAATGATAGGCAGGAAAGCCTCATAAGGTGCATTCAGATCAAGGTAGCGCTCGCCAATCACCGCACCATCATGGCGTTGCAGAATCAACTCCTGCATATTGCGGTTACATTCGTAGGGATAGATATAACGTGAACCAATCAAATAGACGCGCGCGCCAAACTGGCCGGTCAGATAGTCTGCCAATTGCACGCAGTTTTGATTAGGTGCGGCACCACCATAGAAAATATTGTCAGAAAACTCAAAACCTTCATACAGTTGCGAATAGAACAGCAACCGCCGATATTTTTCTACTACTGGCGACATGGCTTTACGGCTACTCGAGGTGTAGCCGCCAAAAATCACATTAACCTCATGCTCGACGATCAATTGCTCGGCTAGCGCTCGGAACTGTGTATCGTCAGATTGCGGGTCAAAATGAATCGCATTGAGTGGCCGGCCGTTGATGCCGCCATTTTGGTTAATTTCAGCAATTGCTTGAGTTGCCCCGCGCCATTGCGACAGCTCTTGAGCCGCTGTTACACCCGTGAAGGAGTACAGTAAGCCAATATTGACCGGGGTATCTGAACCCATATGCACCTGCTTACACTATTAAAAGGATGATTGTGCGAATGCGCATAACACCCCGGCGTATACCGGGGGAAGGGATTATTGCGCTAACAACTCTTTGTTCAGCATCGCGCCGACGGTGTATTTCGGGTCAACCATATTACCCAGCCGCACTTTGCCGCATTGACTCAGCAGCATGTAGGCATCCCATTGTTCAAAGCCAAAATCGGCCACCAACCAGTAAATTAAGTCACGATAAGCAATACGGGTGGCATCTTCTAATGGGCGGGCGCTGCCGATACTCATGATAGTTTCTGCATTTTCCATGCGCGGCCAGGAGAGCTGCCAGTTTTTAATCAGATCCACTTTGATGGTGGTGATTGAGGCAAACTCCACTGCTGTACCGCAAATCTCGCCATCCCCCTGGCAGGCATGAGCATCACCAATAAACAGCCGGCCGCCGGGGGCACGAACTGGCAGATAGGTAATGCTGCCTGGCCCGATATCCGGTACATCCATATTTCCGCCGTGATTATCCGGCGTCAGAGAATTGATTGAGTCAATTTCAGGCGACACACTTAGGGTGCCGATATGTGGCTTATAGGGCAGGGTATGGCGCTCGCTCCAGTAGACTTTTTCGCTGTCGAGCTTAATCATGCGCACTTTTTCTGGCAGCGGATCATTGAGCATGGCGGTCAAGTCTGTGCCGGTCAGCCCACCAAAATGCGGGATCATGGCGCAAATACCGTGCGGATTCACACCACGCGGCAACATGGATTCGATATAGACCGCAATCACATCACCTTTCTCGGCACCATTGACCATGATCGGGCCATTCTGTGGGTTGAGAAAAGGCATTTTGAGCAGTTGGCTCGGAATATCTTGCTCCGAGCTAATCGCGCCTTCAAAAGCATCTCGTGTATCCACAATCACCCGGTCGCCCGGTTCAATGGTCAATACTGGTGTCGAGTAGGGGCCAATGGTGTAGTGAAACTCTTTTTGCATCTCTTCCGTCAAGTGATGGGTCACCGGTTTACGTCCTGCACCGACACCGCGTTTGACCATGATTGATTCTTCCAGCCATTTCATTAGCAATTCTCCACGTTATAAGGGCATCCGGTTACAAAGCCAGATGACGGCGCATTAAAAGATCATCAGAAAGTTGTTGTTGTGAAAGGATTTCTACTACCTGGCCTTTATCCATCACCGCACAACGTTGTGCAGCTCGCTGGATCATGGCGATATCCTGTTCAACCAGAATCACCGCGACATGAAGCTCGCGGGCAATGCGCACCAGGGTATCGGCAATAATATTGACGATGGAGGGCTGAACACCTTCAGAAGGTTCATCCAGTAGTAATACTTTTGGCGAGCCAACCAAGGCTCTGGCGATAGCCAACTGTTGTTGTTCGCCACCACTCATGGTGCCGGCTTTTTGTTTGAGCCTTTGGCGCAAGATCGGGAAGTAATCCAGTACCCGTTCAAGTAAGTCTTTAGCAAACTCGCGGTGTTCACGAACAAATTGCATCCCAACTTGCAGGTTCTCCGCCACCGTTAGGCCCGCGAATACCTCTCGTCCTTGCGGGACGTAACCAATCCCCAGTCGTGCGCGGCGCTGCGGGGAGGCTTGGGTGATATCAATTTCGCCCAATAAAATGTGGCCTTGTTTCGCCGGAACTGCGCCAATCAAGGTTCGCATTAAGGTGGTTTTCCCCACCCCATTGCGGCCAATTAACCCCAATACTTCCGCCGCGTGCAGTTGCAGAGTGACGCCATTAAGCACCTGTCCACCGCCATACCCACCGGTTAGCCCCTCTATTTGTAAAACCACGTTATTCATACTGCTTTCCCCAAATAGATATCTGCTACATCCTCACGCGCCAGCACCTCGGCGGCATTGCCGTCGGCAAAAACTTGCCCGCCGTGGAGGACGGTGACCTGCGAGGCAATCTGCCGCACGAATGTCATGTCGTGTTCCACCACCATCAATGTCAGACCATCAGCTTGCATCTGCTTGATAAGCTCGCCGGTGAGATAAGTTTCATCGATAGATAAGCCTGCTACCGGTTCATCAAGCATTAACAGCGTGGGTTGCAGCGACACCGCCATAGCAATTTCCAGCCACTGTTTCTTGCCGTGGGATAAGTTTCCTGCCAGCTGGTGGTATTCGGCGCTGAGCTTAAAGCGCTCTAATAGCTCATCGACGCTAACCGCTTGCGAGCTAACCTCTGGGCGTAAATGACTGAGTGACAACTGCAAATGCTGCTCGACGGTCAGTTCAGGGAAGATGCCGGGAATCTGAAACTTAATACTCATACCCATGCGGATGCGCTGGAAGGGGGCTAAAGTATTCAGCCGCCGATTGAAGAAGCGGATATCCCCCTCGCTTGGCGTATGTTCGCCGGTCAGCAATTTGAAAAAGGTACTTTTACCCGCACCGTTCGGGCCAATGACGCAACGCACTTCACCGCGACGGATTTGCAAATCAACTTGATTGATAACCTGAATACCGCCAAAGCGCTTGCTTAGCCCACGGGTTTCGAGGATCAGATCTTGAGCTGCCTGATTCATAGCGATTCCCCTTTTTTCGACCAGCGGGTGATTCTTTCTGCCAGCCAGGGCAATAAGCCATTCGGGGCGGCCAGTACCACGAACAACAAGATAGCGCCGAGCAGGATCATGGCGTATTCGCTGCCATAGATAGCCAACCATTGGGATAACCACACCAGCAGGGCGGTGATAACCACGGTGCCAAAGATGTTTTTACGCCCGGCGGTCGCCACCCAGATAACCGGCATAGCGGCGGCGGTTAGCCCCATGGAAGATGGCGTTATATATGAACCCCACAAGGTATACAGCGCGCCGGATAAACCGGAGAGCACGCCGCCGAGCACGAACACCAGCAATTGGTAGCGGCGAATATCAATACCGAGCATCTCTGCCCGACGCGGATTCTCACGAATAGAGGCCAGAGTCAGGCCAAAATTAGAGCGCAATAGCCGCCGCACAGCCCAGTAAACTCCCGCGAGTAACAGGATAATCAGGTAATAAAAGGCATTACCTTCCAGAGTCAGTAATTCGCCGCCGAACCACGGTAAAGAGAGCGGTGGCATACCTGACATGCCATTAAACCCATTCAGTCGCGCGCTACCGATTGCCCATTGTGGGCCTGCGGTCTGCGACATAAAGGTTTCCAATACCAGAGTGAAAGACAAGGTAACAATGCCGATAAAAATGCCGGTCACGCCGCCGTAAAACATCAGATAACCCAGCGCCGCCGCGACAGCCGCCGCCACCAGCAGTGCCATAATCAAGCCCGACCAGGTGGAGAGTACCCCGTCGCCGAAGTTCAGCGTCATCACGCCGTAGGTGTAACCGGCAAGACCAAAGAACGCGGTCTGCCCGAAAGATAAAATGCCACCATGCCCCCACATTGCTGCTAATCCGATGGCACAGAAGGTCCATAGCAGGAAGTAGGAAAAGTCGCCGATCATCGCGCTATCGACCACCAATGGCAGCGCGAGTGCGCCCGCCAGAATGAGCAATGCGGCTAGCCGGGTTGTCGATGGCGAGCGTTGTTTTGCCGCCGATAAATTAAGAGAAGTCGTTGTCACATGCAGCTCCTAGCGGTTACGGGTAAACAGACTGCCAACACCGTTTGGCAATAGGCGGATAACCAATACGGCGGTGACCAGTAAGCCAATTTGCCCGGCCAACTGCCCATACCAGGAATTCAGCCCGGTTTGTATTGCGCCTAATGCAATCGCTGCAGGAATGGTGCCAACAAGGACATTTGCGCCACCAACGACCACCGAAACAAAAGCCTGAACAATAAAACTGCTGCCCATGGTGGGAACGGCGGTGAGGGTCGGGGCATAAATGGCCCCGGCTAATCCCGCCAGTCCTGCACCCAGCGCGAATGTCAGGGTATAAATACGATCAGTTTCCAGGCCCAAACAGGAAGCCATGCGGGCATTTTGAATGGTAGCTCTGGCGCAGACGCCGTAATTGGTGTGGAAAAACAGCCAATAGAGCACCATCAAGATGGCAATGGCGAAGAAGGGCAGTAATGCACGGTAGGTGGCAAAAGAGTATTCGCCGAGGGTGAAAGAGCCGAAAGGCGTGGACAACCCCTCCAGTGACGGGCCAGCGATCAGCAACATACTTTGTTGCACAATCAAGCTGATAGCCCAGGTCGCCACCACCGAATCATATAAGCGACCATAGAGATGACGGACGACCAGTCGCTCGACGACGCCGCCGAAGAATGCCGCCGCCAGGCTACCGGCCAGCATGGCGAAGGGGAGTGGCAGGCCAGCTTTATTCATTAAAATGGTGACATAAGCTCCACACATAATGAATTCGCCGTGTGCCAGATTGATAACCCCCATCATGCCAAAAATAACCGCCAGCCCTAGTGCTGCCAGCACCAGATAGGCGAAGTTATCGCCAAACTGATAAATCACCGAATAGAGAAAGGATAGCGTTAACATCGTTTGGCAATCCCTGGTGTCCTGATTGACACAATTGAAAATGGATAACACAGGGAAGCCCGCTCAAGCGGTGACTTCCCTATAAAATGGTCTGACTGTCGCAGGTAGACCTTTTAACGCTTGGAGATTGGCGGAGCGACTGCACCGATGGGCGCTCCGGCGGCGCACGCCGCTACGACCCATTCGGCACATTTCTCCGCTTATCAACTTTGTTATCGGTCTACTGAATCAGGCCTTTTTCGGCGGAGATGATGGCGTGTATTGACTGTTATCCGGTTTCACTGGCAAGTTACAACCGGCTTCACCCAACCAATACGGTTTGATATCGGCCCACACTTTCGGGATCTCGATCGAGTGGTCGTCCTTCACATGAGCCAGATAGATGGTATGACTCAAATGATGGCTTTTCGGATCGATACAGACTTTCCCAGAAGGGCCGTCAGTACAGATATCACCGCTTTCCAGTGACTTACGCACAGCATCCATATCGGTGCTGCCCGCTTTTTCTACCGCAGCTTTGTACAGATAAACCGCGTCATAGGCATTGGCCGCTTCCTGATTAATGTAAGGCTCATTCGGGAATTTGGCGTGGAAACGCTGTTTGAAATCATTACTGGCAGGGCTATCTACCTCTTCAATGTAGTTAGCGGTGATATACATATCTTTCAGCGCCGGAGCTTTAAAGCGCTTGTGCTCATAAGCCTGGCCGACGTTAACGGAGCTACCCATTGGCAAATTCAGTTTTGCCGCGGCTTGCTGCTCGTAATAGGAGGATTGGTTGGCTCCGACCAACAAAGTCATGACGAAATCAGGTTTGGCTTTCTGGATGTTTTGAATGGTTTGGCCAAATTGCGAGACACTTAGCGGGATAAACTCCTCACCGACCATAGTGCCGCCATTTTCTTCCACAATTTTGCGTACCCACTCGGCTGAGATTTGACCGAAATTATAGTCAGCGGCAATGGTATAAACTTTTTTGCCGTACTTCTCCATCATCCACGGGATCAAGGTTGAGAACTGCTGTTCAGGCACTGCACCGGTGACGAAAACATTGGAGTCACACACGCCGCCTTCATACTGATTGTTATACCAATAGAGTTGTTTTTCGCGATCCATTATTGGGCGGATAGCTTCGCGTGAGGCACTGGAAAACGCCCCGAAGATCACATCCACTTTGTCATTTTTAATTAAGCGACGAGCCATTTGTTGGAAGCGGGTGTTATCGGATTGCGTATCGTATTTGACCAACTCGATTGGGCGTCCGAGTATGCCGCCTTTGGCATTAATCTCTTCTACAGCAAGTTCTGTGGCATGAATTTTGGGGATAACTGGTAGAGCAAAATTACCGGATGCATCTTCCAACAAACCAATTTTTACCGGTTTCTCTGCCGCCATCGTCATTCCTGAGTAGGTCATGACAAATGCCGCGGCCAGCGCGATGGAGAGTGTGGTGTGATGACACTTAATTTTGGACCATTTTATTCCTGACATAAGTACCCCTGGCATTGGTTAAAAAAGTGAGTCTGAAAAAAAGCCAAAAAAAAAGCCCGGCAAAGTCAGATGACATTGCGAGGGCTCTATTGCCATAACCACAAGCCGACAACGTTGGCGTTCTTGCGGAGAAGTCAGGGTCACTATAAAAAGCATTTAGAGTTATTGTCAACGAAGAATTTTCAATAAAAATCAAATAGTAAAATTGAAACTCGTTGCACTAAATCAGGGCTTTCGGTTGCACGAAAATGGCTCATTCATCCGCAAGCGCTAACTGCGAGTGAAGAGGCGTAATGCGGTGAAATTATCAAGGATGGGGGTGTGGAATAGGGGAGTGGAGGTTAATAAATTGCACCAGTGGAGTGCTTAAAAAATATTCAAATATTTATCTGCTTTTTATCTGTTACCTGTAATCGATCCGACCTCGGCAAAATTACCGAGGTCGGATTGCGATATTAACCGCAGCGGTTACATTTTGATGCCTGGATCTGTTGGAAGAAATCGTTGCCTTTATCATCTACCAGAATAAAGGCTGGGAAATCTTCGACTTCAATTTTCCAGATGGCTTCCATACCCAGCTCAGGGTACTCCACACATTCCAAACTCTTGATACTGTTTTGCGCCAGGACGGCTGCGGGGCCGCCAATGCTGCCCAGATAGAAGCCGCCGTGCTTGTGGCAAGCATCGGTGACTTGCTGGCTGCGGTTGCCTTTTGCCAGCATGATCATGCTGCCGCCGTGGGATTGCAGCAGATCAACATAAGAATCCATGCGCCCTGCGGTGGTGGGGCCAAGTGAACCAGAAGCATAACCTTCCGGGGTTTTCGCTGGCCCTGCGTAGTAGATCGGATGATCTTTAATGTATTGCGGTAAACCTTCGCCGTTATCCAGCCGTTCTTTTAATTTGGCATGAGCAATATCACGGCCAACAATAATGGTGCCGGTCAGCGACAGGCGGGTTGATACCGGATACTGTGACAGCTCTTTTAAGATATCGGTCATCGGGCGGTTAAGATCGATTTTAACCACTTTGCCTTCGGTGCTATGGCGCAGGTGCTCAGGGATATATTTTCCTGGGTTTTGCTCCAATTTCTCCAACCAGATACCTTTGCGGTTAATTTTACCTTTGATATTCCGGTCAGCAGAGCAGGAAACCCCCATGCCGACTGGGCAGGAGGCTCCGTGACGCGGCAAACGCACCACCCGCACATCATGAGCAAAGTATTTACCGCCAAATTGCGCGCCCAGACCTAAATCCTGTGCGGCTTCCAGCAGTTCTTGCTCCAGTTGGATATCACGGAATGCTTGCCCGTGCTCATTGCCTTCAGTTGGCAGACCATCGTAATACTTGGTGGAGGCCAGTTTCACGGTTTTGAGCGTGCTTTCAGCCGAGGTGCCGCCGATAACAAAGGCGATATGGTACGGCGGGCAGGCAGCCGTACCCAAAGTACGCATTTTCTCAACCAGATAGTCTTTCAACTTACCCGGAGAGAGCAGAGCTTTGGTTTCCTGATACAGATAGGTTTTGTTGGCTGAGCCGCCACCTTTGGTGACGAATAAGAATTTATAATCTTCACCCTCAGTGCTGTACAGGTCGATTTGCGCTGGCAGGTTGGTGCCGGTATTCACTTCTTGGTACATATCCAGCGCCGCGTTTTGTGAGTAGCGCAGATTGTCTTCAATGAACGTGTTATACACACCGCGTGACAGGGCTTCGGCATCATTCCCGCCGGTCCAGACGCGCTGGCCTTTTTTACCCACGATAATAGCAGTGCCGGTATCCTGACAGGTCGGTAAAATCCCTTTGGCTGAGATTTCAGAATTGCGCAGGAATTGCAGGGCAACATACTTATCGTTTTCGCTGGCTTCCGGGTCATCCAAAATGGCAGCAACTTGTTTTTGGTGAGCGGGGCGGAGCAGGAACGAGGCATCGTGGAAAGCATGTTGGGCGAGGAGGGTCAGGGCTTCAGGTTCGACTTTTAGAATGTCGTGACCTTCAAACTGTGCGACCGAAACATGATTATTACTGACAAGGTAATACTCAGTATCGTCTTCCTTTAACGGGAAGGGATCCTGATAGTGGAACGGTTTGTTTGACATATTTTTCTCACATTCAACATCAGTTAGCGAAAGTGTTCGATAACAGAAACAATCGATAGAAGAACCAAGCCGATATTTTTTGTTTCCCCTTCGAGCTTGAAGCTGCAGCGGTGTTAGCGGCGCTCACTCACCCGAATCACTTACTTGAGTAAGCTCATCGGGATTCATTTACTTGCCGCCTACCTGCAGCTCCAATCTCTTTGGGGATATGACTTTAACAAGAATTTTACTATAGATTGTCGCTGCGAGGCGATGGCTCCACCCTCTTTATAAAGGGTGGATCTCATTTTCCGCACTTATCGATGGTACAGGCAGGATGATGGTGGGACACTGGCCGACCGCCAATGGCTGAGTTATATCGCTAAACAAGAATCTCGTCTTTTATTCAATGATAAGTGTGACTTTTTTACCAATATTACCGGCCATGCTAACCAGTGAATCAAGAGTGAATTTCTCTGTTTTTTGATTAACGACATCTGATATTCTCGGACGCGATACGTGCAGTAATGTGGCCGCGTCCACTTGCCGTATCCCTTCTGATTTAATCCAACTGGCAATCGACGTCATCAGTGCTTTTTTCATTACCAAAGCTTGTTCAATCTCTGCATTTGATTCTGCTAATAGTTGGCTGGCCTGAGCATCAGAAAACCCTAAATCACTAAAAATATTATCTTCTGCGGTAGTTATGTGACGTGATGCTGTATCAATTTTATCTGTCATTTTCTGTTCTCCGCTCGTGAATAACGTCTTTGTAACGCGTTTTAATAATGCTGACGTCTTTCTGGCTAGTCCTTTGTGTTTTTTTCTGAAAACTATGCAATACGTAAATTTTTCTTTCAAATTTAGCAATATATACTACGCGATAAGCGTTTGAATGATCATCCAAACGTATTTCAATAACGCCAGCTCCCCAATTATTTATGAGTTTGAAATCGTTAGGTTCCAGGCCATGTTGAATATTTCGTAGTTGCCTTCCTGCAACTATGCGAGCACTTTCCGGAAAAGTCTTCAAATCCTCTAGCGAACTGCCACGCCAATCAATTATTTTGCCAGCCATTCATCACTCCTTGATGTGTGTATAAAATTTTATACATTCTATGGTGAGATAATCAATTCATTTTTACTGTGGTTTCCTCTCTTGAGTCAGAACTTCACTTGATACCCTCGCTCTCCCAATCGACTAATTTGTGACCGGCTTCTACTTTCCTTGCTCTCATATTGGACAAGCCGTGGGGCGTTTGTATTATTACATTGAATATAAATTTAATAGTGAATATATATTCAATGCGGAGAAAAATAATGAAAAATACCCTACTGAAATCCTGTCTTACCGCAGCATTGATCTCAATGGCGGGTATTGCTGGTGCTGCCAGTAACGGCCTGATCGCCATTATCACCCCATCCCACGATAACCCGTTTTTCAAGGCGGAAGCCGAAGGTGCCAAAGCTAAAGCGACGGAGCTGGGATACACCGTATTGGTGGCGTCTCATGACGATGATGTGAACAAACAGAACCAACTACTGGAAACCGCTATCGCCCGTAAAGCCAAAGCGATCATTCTGGATAATGCCGGATCGGATGCCACTATCGGGCCGTTGAAAAAAGCCAAAGCCGCAGGTATTCCCACCTTCCTGATTGACCGCGAAATCAATGAGACCGGCATTGCCGTTTCACAAATCGTGTCCAACAACTATCAGGGGGCACAGCTCGGTGCTGAGAAATTTGTCGTCCTGATGGGGGGCAAAGGCAAGTATGTTGAATTACTGGGGCGTGAATCAGATACCAACGCACACGTGCGTTCACAGGGTTATCACGACGTGATCGACGAACATAGCGACATGAAGATGGTCGCCCAACAGACTGCAAACTGGAGCCAGACTGAAGCCTTCAACCGTATGGAGTCCATTTTGCAGGCTAACCCGGATATTACCGGGGTGATTTCGGGTAACGACACTATGGCGTTAGGCGCTGAAGCCGCATTAAAAGCAGCAGGGCGCAATGATGTGATTGTGGTCGGATTTGACGGTAGCGACTATGTTCGCGACTCCATCATCAATAAAGGTAATATCAAAGCCACCGTACTTCAGCCAGGTTGGGCACAAGCCCAGATGGCGGTGGTTCAAGCTGATAAATATCTGAAAACCGGTTCCACCGGGCAAGAAGAAAAACAGTTGATGGACTGCGTATTGATTGATGAAAACAATGCCAAAAACCTGAATGTCTTTGCGCTGAAAGAGTAACGCCTTAAGCAAGGTTTGCTAACACGCGCATTTAAAAGGCAATGAGGGGCGCACCAGCCCCTCCTGACAGGAGGCAGTATGTGGTTCAGTGCCCTATCGAAAGCGGGCGGTTTGTTAGTTATCAGCACTGTGTTGGTAGCTTGCACCGTGGTGGATTTGGATGAAAACGGCAAGCCGATTCTGCCGGTCGATCCGAATGCAGTCGTCAGTGACTATAACCAACCACCGGACAAAGTCGCCTCCACCATTTGGGTGAGCAAAGTGATGCCATTTGCCAATAGCAACGCGCTCAGTTGGCAGCAAGTGAAACAACAGAATCAGCCAGCAACAGGGAAAAATAGCCAAAGTCATTTTGTTCGCTTCAACGGCAAAGTGGTGGCGGTAGAAACAGAAGGGCGGGAAGGGGCAATAAGAGTGGCAGTCGAGGGCGATGAGCAAGTGTTGCAATTGGGGCCTATCGTCAAGGGCAATGCTATTCGTGACGCATCGACCTTTATCCGCTTCGAAGATTTTAAAAATCAGGTGCAATATGCCCAGCTCTCCAAGGCATTAAGCAAACGCGCTTTACAGGATGTGACCAAACCCGATGCCAGTTGGGTCGGCCAGCAAGTTGAAGTATTAGCTGCGGTAACAGTGGCTCCCACCGGCTTGAGCAATGCGGTGCCGCTCAGTTTGAATAAGGAGAGCCACTAATGGACCATCGACCTGACATCGTCATGCGTGCTGAGGACATTTCGATGCGATTTCCCGGTACATTGGCGTTAGATGCCGTCAGTTACCATGTATATCGCGGCAAAGTGAATGTGATTATTGGTGAAAATGGCGCGGGAAAATCCACTCTGATGAAGATTCTGGCGGGGGTGCAGCAACAAACTTCCGGCCAGATTTACCTCAACGAACAGCCGGTAACCATTGCCAATACCCGTGAAGCGGCAGCATTGGGTATCGGCATGGTGCATCAAGAACTGAATTTGTCAGAAAATCTTAATGTTGCGGAAAACATCTTTCTGGGACGCGAGATTCAGCAAGGTTTGAAGCCGATCAACCAGGCGGCGCAGGAATTGATCGCCGAACAACTGATGGTACGTCTTGATCAGGCTATTTCACCCAAAGAAATGGTGTCGAATCTGAAAGTCGGCCAGCAGCAATTGATTGAAATTGCTAAGGCTCTGGCTGAGCAGGCAGATATTTTGATTTTGGATGAGCCAACTTCGGCGCTGAGCAAAACTGAAGTCGATATTTTGTTCCGGGTGATTCGTGAACTGACGCGTCAGGGCGTTTCTATCGTCTACATTTCGCATCGATTGGAAGAGTTGATGGCCATTGGCGACTATATCACTATCCTGCGCGATGGCCGTTTCCAGGCGGAAGCTGCCGTCAAAGATATTGATGTGCCGTGGATTGTGCGTGAAATGCTGGGTAGTGATCCGGTTTCCAGCTTCCTTCATCCCGACCGGACTTTCGGTGCACCAATGATGGAAGTCGATAACGTCACTTTAATCAATGAATCCGGTAATACCGTGGTGAATCAAGTCTCGCTGCAAGTGCGTGCTGGTGAAATCGTCGGTATTTATGGGCTGATGGGGGCTGGGCGCACTGAACTGTTCGAATGCCTACTGGGCACGCAACAGAGCTATCTCGGCACCATTCGGCTCAATGGCACCGCCATTAGTGCCAAAACCTCAACCGCAGAGCGCATCCGCCTTGGCATGAGTTTAGTACCGGAAGATCGCAAAAAAACCGGCATTTTCCCGGTGTCATCGGTGGCTAATAACCTGACCATTTCCAGCTTATGGCGTCGGTTGAAACACCGCTTCGCCATCTGGCAGGAGAGTGAATCACAGGTGGTAGCCTCGGTGATTGGCGACCTGTCTATCAAAGTCTCTTCACCTGAAGTGGAAATTCAGGCGCTCAGTGGCGGTAATCAGCAAAAAGTCGTCATTGGCCGCTCATTACTGACCAGTCCGAACATTTTGCTGCTGGATGAACCGACACGGGGCATTGATGTCGGTGCGAAAGCGGATGTGTTTGAAATGATGGTGAAACTCTCTGAGCAGGGGATCGGCATTTTGTTTTCCACCTCAGATCTGAAAGAAATTATGGCGGTATCAGACCGCATTCTGGTGATGTCGAACGGCAAGCTGACCGCGAATGTTTCCCGTCAGTCAGCCAATGAATCGGCATTGGTTACGGCAAGCGCACAAGGGTTTGAATGATGAAAGCAACAACTGGCACTGCGTTGGCGAGTCACCAGCCCG
Source organism: Yersinia proxima (assembly GCF_902170785.1). Taxonomy (GTDB): domain Bacteria; phylum Pseudomonadota; class Gammaproteobacteria; order Enterobacterales; family Enterobacteriaceae; genus Yersinia; species Yersinia proxima. The sequence goes on from NZ_CABHYG010000013.1 coordinate 125,907, forward strand.
GTGGAGCGTCGTGGTCACGGGAAAATATGCTGCTGCTTCTGCTCAAGATGCGCACTTTTATTGCCCTGTTCCTGATCCTGGGTTTCTTCTCTGTCATGGTTCCGGGGTTTTTGGCGACCGGTAGCCTGATCATTATGGTCAAGCATATCGCGATCAATGCCTTCCTCGCGTTGGGTATTACTTTTGTCATTATCACCGCAGGGATTGACCTTTCTATCGGGGCAACCTTGGGGCTGTGCGGCATGATTGCGGGTTGGATGATCACTCAAGGTATTGTTTTACCGATGTTTGGTATTGCGATCTTCCCGAGCGTCTGGGTGGTAGTTCCGGTGGTATTGGTTATCGGAGCACTGATTGGCGCGGTTAATGGTTGGATCATTACCCGCTATAACGTTGCCCCGTTTATCTGCACCCTCGGCACCATGTATGTGGTGCGCGGTGCGGCGATGCTGATTTCTGGTGGTGAAACCTTCCCCGGCTTACAAGGGAATCCACAACTGGGTAATACCGGCTTTGACCTGTTGGGGTCTGGCACCTTGCTGGGCTTGCCGATTGCCATCTGGATCATGTTTATTCTGGCACTGGTTATTGCTTATGTTGCCCGCCGTCTGCCCTTTGGCCGCCATGTTTATGCCATTGGTGATAACGAACGAGCCGCAGAGCTTTCTGGCGTTAAAGTGCGGCAGGTCAAAGTGTGGGTCTACACCATATCGGGCTTCTGCGCCGCTATTGCCGGGATCATTGTTTCCGCTCAGTTGGTGGCCAGCCACCCAGCCAACGGCAGTGGTTTTGAGATGAATGCCATTGCCGCCGTGGTACTGGGTGGGACTTCTCTGGCCGGAGGCCGGGGCACTATTCTCGGTACGCTGATTGGCGCCTTTGTTATCGGCATTTTGGCTGACGGTTTAGTCATGATGGGGGTGAGCGAATTCTGGCAAATGGTGATTAAAGGTATCGTGATTATAGTGGCGGTCATTATTGATCAGATGCAGAACCGGATGCAGCACAAGGCAGCGATTGTCTCGCAAAAGTCCACTGTGGTGGCGCAAGTTGGGAAGAGCGAACAGGCATAAAAATAGGCAAAACAGGTTGTGGCTGCCTATTAGCTACATAAACAGATTAGCTACAGAAATATATTGGCGACAGAACACGAAGATGTCACGCCGGAGGGCGATTTCCGGACAGGCTTGATGAAAGCTATTTTTTAGCACCATCAGGAATAAATATTCGGTAATGAGTAAAAATTCAGTTATCGATAAAATTTAAGAGAGGTAATGTCATGAATCCGTATTCACTGTCAGTCGATGAGCTGGTGAAAAAGGCACGGGCCATCCGTCGCCGCATCGTCCTGCTTAATGCGAACAGCCCCGCAGGGGGGCATACCGGCGCTGATCTTTCACAAGTAGAGATTCTGACTGCACTCTATTTCCGTATCCTCAATTGTGCGCCAGACCGACTTACCGATCCTGAGCGCGATATCTATGTTCAGTCTAAGGGGCATGCGGTCGGCGGTTATTACTGCTGTTTGGCCGAGGCGGGTTATTTCCCCGAAGCGTGGTTGGCGACTTATCAGCACGCTAACTCACATCTCCCTGGGCACCCCGTCAAACATAAAACTCCAGGTATTGAATTAAATACCGGTGCTTTGGGGCACGGCTTACCGGTGGCTGTGGGGATTGCACTCGCAGCAAAACGAGCTAACAGCAAACGTCGGGTATTTGTACTGACCGGTGATGGTGAACTGGCCGAAGGCAGTAACTGGGAAGCTGCGTTAGTGGCTGCTCACTATCAGTTAGACAACCTGATAATCATTAACGACAAAAATAAACTCCAACTGGCAGGTACTACCAAATCCATTATGAACACCGATCCGCTAGCGGATAAGTGGCAGGCATTTGGCCTACAAGTCACTGAATGTCAGGGTAATGATATGCAATCAGTGGTGGACACATTGGAGGGATTACAAGCGAACGGTAAACCCAACGTGGTGATTGCCAACACCGAAAAAGGTGCCGGTATCTCCTTTATTCAAGGGCGCGTGGAGTGGCACCACCGGGTGCCGAAAGGTGCTGAAATTGATCTGGCGCTGGAGGAATTGAGCGATGAGTAATGCAGAACATTTGGCCGCAGTGATGGTTGAGCAGTTTATTAAAGCCGTGGAGAACGGGGTTGATCTGATACCTGTTGTCGCTGACTCCACTTCGACAGCGAAAATTGGGCCGTTTATAGCTCGTTTCCCAGACCGAGTCGTTAATGTCGGGATTGCCGAGCAGGCGATGGTGGGCACGGCGGTAGGGTTATCCATGGGCGGAAAAGTGGCAGTAACCTGTAATGCCGCGCCCTTCCTGATTTCGCGCTCCAACGAACAGCTCAAAATCGATGTTTGCTACAACAATAGCAATGTAAAACTGTTTGGTTTGAACTCAGGAGCCAGTTATGGGCCGTTGGCGAGTACTCACCACTGTATTGACGATATCGCCATTCTACGCGGCTTTGGCAATATTGAGATTTATGCCCCCTCCGACCCGCAAGAGTGCCGCCAGATAATTGATTATGCTCTGGCGCATATTGGGCCGGTTTATATCCGTCTCGACGGTAAATCTTTGCCGCCACTGCATGATGAGCACTACCAGTTTGTTCCCGGCCAGATTGATATTTTGCAGGAAGGGCAGGATATTGCTCTGGTAGCTATGGGTTCTACAGTTCATGAAGCTGTTAGCGCGGCTGCGATACTGGCAGATAACAACGTTTCTGCTGCGGTGGTCAACGTTTCTTCGATTCGCCCATGTGATACTCAAAAGCTGTTAACCATCCTCAAAAACAGCCAACGGGTGATAACCATCGAAGAGCACAATATTAATGGCGGTGTGGGCAGTCTGGTGGCTGAAGTGCTGTCCGAAGCAGGCAGTGGCATTCCATTGGTGAGACTCGGTATTCCTGATGGCGGTTATGCGATTGCGGCCGACCGGGCAGAAATGCGGGCTTATCATGGTTTTGATGCAGCAGGCATTGTGGCTCGTGCTTTGCGGTTCTGCCGGGGAGAGTAATCATGCCAACGCCGATTATTTTGGCCATTGATGAAGGAACCACCAACGCCAAAGCCATTGCGGTGGATGCTGCTGGACAAATTCTGGCGAAAGCCTCGGTGCCGCTGTTGTTGGAGCATCCGAGGCCCGGCTGGGCGGAGCAAGATCCGCTGGCTATCTGGCAGGCAGTTTCTTTAGCCATAGAAGGGTGTTTGAGCCAGTTGGCAGGGGTACGGGTTGCCGGTATAGCTATCAGTAATCAACGCGAATCGGTGCTTATCTGGGAGCGAAAGACAGGAATACCTCTGACTCGAGTGGTCAGTTGGCAGTGTCGGCGCTCGGAGGCATTCTGCCAGGCGCTGAGTCAGTTACCGGAAGCGGCAATAATAGCCGAACGTACCGGATTGCAGATTGATCCCTTATTCCCAGCGGCTAAAGTTCACGGCATGTTGGCGGAAATTCCGCTGGGTGTCGAGCGTGCGGCCCACGGCGAATTATGTGTTGGCACTATCGATTGCTGGCTCACCTGGCAGCTCAGTGGCGGCCAAAGTTTCTCGACTGATTTTTCCAACGCTGCCCGAACTCAACTGTTTAATATTCATTCTGGTCAATGGGATCCAGACCTGTTGGCGCTATTTGGCATTCCCAGTCTTTGTCTGCCCGCGGTTTTACCTTCGGCGGCTGTCCACGGGCACACTGGCAATATGGGTATCACTGGCTTGGGTCAGGGGATACCGATTGTGGCGCAAATTGGTGATTCCCATGCCGCGCTCTATGGGCAGGGCGGTGACCGTGCTGGCGAAATCAAAGCCACCTACGGCACCGGTTCATCTTTGATGACCACCGTGAAACAAGCCAGTGCGCAGAGTCTCGGCTTAAGCACCACGATTGCCTGGCATGACGGTGAATTACGTTACGCCCTTGAAGGCAATATCACGCATACCGGTTCCGGTGTAGCGTGGGTTTCGCGCATGTTGGGGGTGACTGACTTAGCTCGTCTGACTGAAATGGCGCAAAGCCAGCCGGGTAATCAAGGCGTCTATTTTGTCCCGGCATTATCAGGTTTGGGGGCACCCTATTGGGACAGTCAAGCTCGCGGTTTGTTTTGCGGCCTCACTGATGCAACTACGCCCGCAGTTCTGGCCCGTGCCGGGTTGGAGTCTGTCGCCTACCAAATAGCGGATGTCTTTTTTGCCATGGAGCAGGCCGGTCATCATCGCCTTGAACGGTTGCGGGTGGATGGCGGCGCAACCAGTAACCGCTGGTTGATGCAATTTCAGGCCGATTTGTTGCAGCGCACCCTGATACGCAACCATACCGCAGAAGTGTCGGCATTGGGGGCGGCTTATTTAGGGGGGAAAACTTTGGGCTGGTGGCAGGATAGTCAGCAACTGGCGGCACTCCCCCGTGAAGTGGAATACATCGAACCGCGCGTTCAAAGCGCGGAGATGCAAGATAACTATAGCCTCTGGCAAACGGCCATCGCGCGTGCGCGTTTTCAGCCGAAATAACCCAAACCAGGAGTAAGCATATGTCAGCAATACCTCGTAAGTTAACTTTCGCGGTGATTATCGGCAACCGGGGTTTCTTCCCAAGTTATTTGGTTGCAGATGCACGCCGCGATGCTCAGGCACTGTTTGACCGCTTGGGGATCAACATCATCATGCTGAATGAAGAGCAAACGCCGCTGGGTGGGGTGGAAAACTGGCGCGATGCCAAAGTGTGTGCCGAATTATTCCGTAAACACAGTGAAGAAATTCATGGTGTGGTGGTCATTCTGCCTAACTTTGGCGATGAAAAAAGTGTCTCCGATGCCATTCGTCTCTCTGGCCTTAAAGTGCCGGTACTGGTGCAAGCAGAAGAAGACGCACTGGACAAAATGGGGCTGGCGACACGGCGTGACAGCTTCTGCGGTAAAATCTCGCTCTGCAACAATTTGCGCCAATATGGCATTCCCTTCACATTGACCCAGCAACATGTTTGCAGCTTAAACAGTAACATATTCAGTCGTGACGTAGAGCAGTTTGTACAACTGTGCCGTGTGGTACATGCCATGAAACGCGTCAGAGTTGGGGCTATTGGCGCGCGCCCAACTAACTTTAATACCGTGCGTTATAGTGAAAAGTTATTAGAGAATTTGGGGATTACCGTTGAGACCCTTGATCTATCTGAAGTATTTTTCCGCGTAGCTAACCTCAGTGACAATGATATCCGTGTCGGTGAAAAACTGGCGTTATTGAAAGCCAATGGTGATACCAGTGCTATCCCACAAGATAAACTGCACAAAATGGCAAAACTGTTTGTGGTTATCAGTGAGTGGATTATTGCCAATGATATTGATACCACCGCTATGCAGTGTTGGACTTCATTACAACAGAATCTGGGAATTAACGTCTGCTCCATCATGAGTGTGATGTCCGGGCAATTAATGCCAAGTGCCTGTGAAGTGGATGTGATGGGCGCATTATCGATGTATGCCCTGGCGAGTTGTTCGTTGGCACCGGCCTCGATTGCTGACTGGAATAATAACTTTGGCGAAGAACGTGATAAATGCGTGCTATTCCATTGCGGCAACTTTGCCAGTGAAAGTTTAGAAAGCTCAACTATGGGCACTGCGGATATTATCGGAACAACTGTGGGTTGTGAGAATACCTGTGGCGCGGTTCATGGCCGCATGAAATCAGGCCCATTGACCTATTTCCGCCTCTCATCAGACGATTTCACCGGGCAGGTGCGAGCCTATGTGGGGGAAGGGCGTTCAGTCAGTGATGAGTTGGATACCGTTGGGTGCCGCGCAGTTGTAGAAGTGCCGCAACTGGAAAGTTTACTCACACATATCTGTAATAATGGTTTCGAGCACCATGTGGCGATGAACCATTCGGCTACAGCTAAAGTGCTGCAAGAAGCATTCAGTAAATACCTGGGTGTTGACTGCTATTGGCATGCGAAATAGCGTGTTGGCGTTAAGTGCTTAAATTATGCCGCACCAGGGATGGCGCGGTTAAATCCAGGGCTTCAGTAAACCTGGAATTTCAGTAAACCTATGGCTACAGTAATGTCTCGGCGGTAATTCTGTCGGTAATCAATACATCAATATAGTTACCTGTCAGTGCACCACGAATGGCGGCACTTTTCCCTACCCCTCCGGCCAGTGCGACGACTCGCGGGCAAGCCCGTAATTGTGGTAAAGACATACCAATCACCGGATCTTCTTCGTCACTAAGTACTGCGTTCCCCGCAGCATCAAAATAATGCAGGCACAAATCCCCCACGGCACCGCGATCAGCCAGTAATTTAAGCATCTCTTCGTGGTAATAGTTACCGGAGTTTTTCAATAGTTGGGAGGGTTCCAGATCGCCAATCCCAACTAACGCCAGATCAACCTCAGCAAATTTATTCACCACATCAGCGACTTCGCCACTCGATATTAGACGGGTGCGATCTTCAGTCGAACGCTCAATACTTTGTGCGGGCAGTAAGTAAGCTGGGCAATTCAAAATATTTGCCAGTGCCTGGGTTAACAATGTGGCTTGCACATTGCCGTTGGGGCCAACCCCGCCTAATAATTGAATGACGCCGCTGGTTTTGATGTTAAGCGGATGAAGGTTATCAACCATTGCCCGAATTGTGCTGCTCCACGAAGAAATACCCACCATATCGTTTGGACGAATACTGGTTTGCATATAGTGGGCTGCGGCGGAACCGATAGCTTGTTTTATCTGAGCAGAGCTGGCGTCATCGGCGATATCGACCACGATGGCCTGGTCGATTCCATAGTGTTTCTGAATGCGCGATTCGATGCCAATAAACATATTAGGGGGCTGGATGACGCTGATTTTAACCACCCCCTCTTTAACGCAACGGGTGATCGCACGGGAAACAAATGACTGGGATAAATGCAGGCTTTCCGCAATTTCGGACTGCTTCATACCTTCGGTGTAATACAGCGTGGCTATTTTCACCAGTAACCGCTGTTCATCTTGTCTCGACATTGCTCCACCCCGCTAAATACCTCATGTTGGTATTTTTATTCAAAGCCGAATAAATAACAAGCAGTACCCATTTCAACTCCTTTTTAATCAATACTTAGCACAGCACCTATAGAGCAAAGTATCTATACAGCAAAGTCATAGGTATTAAAGTCTCTATGCCCGCCACCATTGGGACTATTGCTGCTGAGGCTCTTCTTCTGATGAGTTTTCTACCGGTTCTTTTCCTGCTTCAGCCTGATCAGGCGGGGGCATGATGTCGTGAATCAACTGTTCATCAAAGCTGGGGTTAAGTGCCGGGGAGAGTGGAGAACTGACCAAACTATCGGGTATGGCCATATGTGGCACCGGAGCATCATTAACAAATTCGTCTTGATCCTGTTTAACTGTTCTGCTGAAGGCTATCAAACTTAAGCCGCAGAGTGAGAAAAACGCATACAGAATATTGCCACCCAGAGGGGCAATCAGCGCGCCCACGGCAAGTGGCCCGATACTGGCACCCACACCGAATGACATCAGTAAACATGCCGCTAAAGAGACTCGCCGTTCCGGTGCAATCAGGTCATTGGCAAGTGCAACGACCAATGGATAAAGCGTGAACTGCAACATGCTGACGATAAAGCCTAAACCCAATAAAAAATGGAACGAGATATGCGGCACCAGCGCTAGCGGCAGTGCTGTTAAGGCCAGTAATAATGCGTTAATACGTAGCAGGAGTGTGCGGTTATAGCGGTCGGACAGCCAACTGAGTGGGAGTTGGGCGACCAATCCGGCAAAAATAGATAACGCCATGAACAGGCCGGTTTCTTGAGTGGAAAGCGATTGCAAGCTGGCATAAACCGGTGCCAGACCATAAAACGAGCCGACAATCATGCCGATAACTAATGTCGAGGCCAGTATTTTGGGGATGGAGTTGATAAAGAATTTCAGTTCCATAGGAGCCGGTGACATCTGCTGAGCATTACTGCGAGTGGTCAGGGCTACAGGGACCAAACACAGAGCAAAAAACAGAGCAATAATCATGAGAGTGCTTAAACCCAGTTCAGGTTGAAGCATCAACACGACTTGGCCTAATGCCATACCAGCATAAGTTGCCGCCATATAAAAGCCAAACACCGTGCCGCGCTGGCTAGACTCTGCTTGATCATTCAGCCAACTTTCCAACACCATAAACTGGCACATCATGCAGAGGCCAATAATCAAGCGTAGAACTACCCACGCAGGGATATATTCAGTGAGGCCATGACTTAACACCGCAGCTGTAATAATGCCGGCACAGGCCACGTAGGCACGGATATGACCTACCCGAGCTATCAGGAAGTGACCGACCTTGCCTCCAATCACCAAACCAATATAGTTTGCAGCAATAATTGCCCCGATTAATGCACCGGAAACATGGATAGCAGTCAACCGTAACGAGATATAGGTGGTTAATAAACCTGAACCCAATAGCATCAGCACGGTGGCGCTATAAAGAGGGAAGAAGGCGTTAAGAATTTTTTTCACTGTCACGTCCTTAGTTCATCATGCCGGTAAATTACCGGTACGACAGATGTCGCCAGCCGCATCTTCATTATTTTGATACTAACAGCTGAGTCTCTGAGGTAAAGCGTTGTACGGTAATGTGCTTTTTTTCATTACACCTTGCGAGGCGTTTCGCAAAACGAACAGCTGTTGTCGTTACGCCGCAAAGAAGTGCTACTATCGGCGGCGGCAGACTTTATTCGAGTAGGGGCAATAATGCGCGAAGAACAATTACGTCAGCTTAGTACCGCAGTCGGTCATAAACTTAAAGATCGTGGTGCCTGGGTTACCTGTGCCGAATCATGTACAGGTGGTTGGGTGGCTAAAGCCCTGACCGATATTGCTGGCAGCTCAGCCTATTTTGATCGTGGTTTTGTCACGTACAGCAATGCGGCAAAGCATGATTTACTGGGTGTAAAAGAAAGCACTTTGGCTGAGTATGGCGCCGTTAGTGAAAATGTCGTCCAGGAAATGGCTTTGGGTGCATTGCGAGCAGCTAATGCGGATTTCGCAATATCGATTAGCGGAGTTGCCGGGCCAGATGGCGGCTCGACGGAGAAACCGGTGGGCACCGTGTGGTTTGCTTTTGCTACGCGTAACGGCCAGATTAGTGCGACAAAACAACTTTTTTCCGGCGATCGTGACGAGGTCAGGTCGCAAGCGGCTGTTTTCGCACTACAAACACTTTTAGATGATTTTCTATAAAATTAGTCTTGATACTGTATGATTGTACAGTATAATTAGTGATAATTTCTTGCATATACCCTAAATAATTTGAGTTGCAGGAAGGCGGCAAGTGAGTGAATCTCGATGAATTGACGTCAGTCAATGATTCGGGTGAGGGAAAGCAGCCAACGCGCATGCAGCTTGAAGTATAACGGGTATAAAACAACATTCAGTGGTGATGACGGGGTAACCCAGCATCCCAGAGAGGGAGTAAAAATGGCTATTGATGAGAATAAACAAAAGGCGTTAGCAGCAGCACTGGGCCAAATTGAAAAACAATTCGGCAAAGGCTCTATCATGCGCCTTGGCGAAGACCGCTCAATGGATGTTGAAACCATCTCTACTGGTTCTCTTTCTCTTGATATCGCATTGGGGGCAGGTGGCCTGCCAATGGGACGTATTGTTGAGATCTATGGTCCTGAATCGTCCGGTAAGACAACCCTGACCTTACAGGTCATTGCTGCCGCACAGCGCGAAGGTAAAACCTGTGCCTTTATCGATGCGGAGCATGCTCTTGACCCTATTTATGCTAAAAAATTAGGCGTAGATATTGATAACCTGCTGTGTTCTCAGCCAGATACCGGCGAACAAGCACTGGAAATCTGTGATGCGTTGACTCGCTCGGGTGCAGTTGATGTCATCATCGTTGACTCCGTTGCAGCATTAACACCAAAAGCTGAAATTGAAGGTGAAATCGGTGACTCTCACATGGGGCTTGCGGCTCGTATGATGAGCCAGGCTATGCGTAAACTAGCGGGTAACCTGAAAAACGCAAATACCCTGTTAATCTTCATCAACCAAATCCGTATGAAAATCGGCGTTATGTTTGGTAACCCTGAAACTACGACGGGTGGTAATGCCCTGAAATTTTATGCATCTGTACGTTTGGATATTCGCCGTATCGGTGCAGTAAAAGAAGGTGATGTGGTTGTTGGTAGCGAAACACGCGTTAAAGTGGTGAAAAACAAAATCGCAGCGCCATTTAAACAAGCTGAATTCCAGATTCTGTATGGTGAAGGTATCAATATTAACGGCGAATTGGTTGATTTAGGTGTTAAGCACAAACTGATTGAGAAAGCCGGTGCATGGTATAGCTACAACGGTGACAAGATTGGTCAGGGTAAAGCGAATGCCAGTAACTACTTAAAAGAAAACCCAGCAGTTGCTGCTGAGTTGGATAAAAAACTGCGTGAAATGCTCCTCAATGGTGGCAATGGCGAGCAGGCTGTAGCAACAACCGCATTTGCTGATGAAACTGATGAAACCAGCGAAGAGTTTTAATTTGTAAGGTCATCGACCGGGTTAGCAAATTAAGCAATTAGCAAACGGCTCACTTAATCAGTGGGCCGTTTTAGTTAATGATGATGTACATAAGTGCTTCAAGTTATATCTACACCCAAAGTAATTGGGTTACAGCAAGGCAGCAAACGAATGAACCCCGATGAGCTGACATCAGTCAGTGATTTGGGTGACAAATATGCTGGGAGCAGATTTGAACGCTGCTTACAGCGGCCTCACAGAAGCGAGACCCATGGATGGGCCGAGTAACGAGCGCAGCTAACACGGCTGCAGTTTCAAGTAATAAGGGTAATTATGAATGACCTATTGAGTCGTGCTATGAGGCTCTTGTCTCAACGTGACCATAGTGAATCTGAACTGCGCCGTAAACTTGCATCACAACCGTTCCCGGCAAAAGGCCATTGGGGAAAACGAGTCGGCAATGGGGATTGTGAACCCGTCGCAGACATCGATCCGAAAGTGATTGAGCAAGTGATTGCTTATTGTTACCAGCATAATTGGCTGGATGATGCCCGCTTTGCTACCAGCTATATTAATAGTCGTAGTCGTAAAGGATATGGTGCACAGCGTATTCGTTCTGAATTGATGCAAAAGGGTGTCGATAAAGAACTCATTCAAGCTGCTTTTGAAATCAGTGAAATAAATTGGTGTTTGTTGGCAAAAGAAGTTGCTCAACGCAAATTTAGTGAAATTTTACCGATTGAATGGAAAGAGAAAGCTAAAGTTCAGCGCTATCTCCTGTATCGTGGTTTCTTCCAGGAGGAAATTCAGTCGATTTACAATGATTTTGTTGAATGAATGCACACAGGATTTTACTTCCCCGCGAAGAAAATTTATCTTAGTCCCACTTTTTGTTCGTGAGCTTACACATTGTGTTGCCTTTTATGGTTACACAATTTGCTCGCGGGCTATTTCTTTTAGCTTGTTTCCGGGACAATTATGAGCAAGAGCACCGCTGAGATTCGTCAAGCGTTTCTCGATTTCTTCCATAGCAAGGGACATCAGGTTGTATCAAGCAGCTCTTTGGTCCCTAATAATGACCCTACGCTGTTGTTTACCAATGCCGGGATGAACCAGTTTAAGGATGTTTTCTTAGGTTTGGATAAGCGGGCTTATTCCCGTGCGACGACCTCTCAGCGCTGTGTGCGAGCAGGTGGTAAGCATAATGACCTTGAAAACGTAGGCTATACCGCGCGCCATCATACTTTCTTCGAAATGTTAGGTAATTTTAGCTTCGGCGATTACTTCAAACATGATGCCATCAGTTTCGCTTGGGAGTTATTAACTGGCGAACAGTGGTTTAATTTACCGAAAGAAAAATTGTGGGTAACTGTTTACGAAACCGATGATGAGGCTTATGAGATCTGGGCCAATGACATTGGTATCCCTCGTGAGCGTATTATTCGCATTGGTGATAACAAAGGCAGTGCCTTTGCATCAGATAACTTCTGGCAGATGGGTGACACTGGCCCTTGCGGTCCATGTACAGAGATTTTCTTTGACCATGGTGACCATATTTGGGGCGGCCCTCCAGGGTCGGCAGAAGAAGACGGCGATCGTTATATTGAGATCTGGAATATCGTCTTCATGCAGTTCAACCGCCAGTCTGATGGCACTATGCTGCCATTGCCTAAGCCATCGGTCGATACTGGTATGGGGCTTGAGCGTATTGCTGCGGTTTTACAACATGTTAATTCCAACTATGAGATTGACCTGTTCCGCGATTTGATTAAAGCGGTAGCGGAAGTTACTGGTGCGACAGACCTTTCCAGCAAGTCGCTGCGAGTGATTGCTGACCATATCCGCTCTTGTGCTTTCCTTATCTCTGACGGTGTTATTCCGTCGAATGAAAACCGTGGCTATGTTCTGCGCCGTATCATTCGTCGTGCTATCCGTCATGGCAACATGCTGGGCGCAAAAGAGACGTTCTTCTACAAACTGGTTGCTCCGCTGATTGCTGTTATGGGGTCTGCTGCCGATGAGTTGAAGCAACAACAGGCAATGGTTGAACAGGTTCTGAAAACCGAAGAAGAGCAGTTTGCGCGCACATTAGAGCGCGGCTTAGCTCTGTTGGATGAAGAACTCAGTAAATTGACTGGTGATACCCTCGATGGTGAGACAGCTTTCCGTCTCTACGACACCTACGGCTTCCCGGTTGATTTAACCGCAGATGTTTGCCGTGAACGTAATCTGAAAGTGGATGAAGCTGGTTTCGAGCAAGCAATGGAAGCTCAGCGCCGTCGTGCTCGAGAATCCAGCGGCTTTGGGGCCGATTATAACAATTTGATCCGTGTTGATAGTGCAAGCACATTCTCTGGCTATGACCACGTTCATCAGCAGGCTACAGTGACCGCATTGTTCCGCAATGGCGAAGCCGTTGATGAAATTCATGAAGGCGAAGAGGCTGTTGTTGTCCTGAATCAAACGCCATTCTACGGTGAGTCTGGTGGTCAGGTTGGTGATACAGGCGAGCTGAAAAATGCTACTGCAACCTTTGCAGTAGCTGACACTCAGAAATATGGTCAGGCTATCGGTCATTTAGGGCAATTAACCCATGGAACATTACGGGTTAATCACAGTATTGATGCTCAGGTTGATGTCGCACGACGTAACCGTATTCGCTTGAATCATTCCGCCACTCATTTATTGCATGCAGCACTACGTAAGACTCTGGGCGACCACGTTGCACAGAAAGGCTCATTAGTGAATGATAAATACCTGCGTTTCGATTTCTCTCATTTTGAAGCAATGAAACCGGAACAGATTCGCCTGGTAGAGGATATGGTTAATGAGCAAATTCGCCGTAATATGCCAGTCCAAACTGAAGTGATGGAACTGGATGCGGCGAAAGAAAAAGGCGCGATGGCCCTGTTCGGCGAGAAATATGACGACCAGGTGCGAGTCTTGACCATGGGTGATTTCTCAACCGAGCTATGTGGTGGTATTCATGCCAGCCGCACCGGTGATATTGGTCTGTTCCGTATTTTATCTGAATCAGGCACCGCAGCTGGGATTCGACGTATTGAAGCGGTCACTGGCGAGGGTGCTATTGCGCTATTGCATCAGCAGAGCGACCTGCTACAGGATGTTGCTCACCTGGTGAAAGGTGATACCAATAACTTGGCTGATAAAGTCCGTGCGGTGCTGGATCGCAGTAAAATGCTCGAACGTGAGCTTCAGCAGTTGAAAGATCAGCAAGCGGCTCAGGAAAGTGCCTCATTATCGTCCAATGCGAAATTGGTCAATGGTGTGAAACTTTTAGTTAGCCAGTTGGATAATGTTGAGCCAAAAATGTTGCGTACCATGGTTGATGATCTTAAAAATCAACTGGGCTCAGCTATTATTGTGCTGGCAACGACCGCAGATGATAAGGTCAGTCTAATTGTTGGTGTAACTAAAGACCTGACAGGTAAAGTCAAAGCGGGTGAATTAATCGCTGATATTGCTCAACAGGTCGGTGGTAAAGGTGGTGGACGCCCGGATATGGCTCAGGCGGGTGGTACTAATGTGCAAGCATTGCCATCAGCATTAGCCAGCGTGGAAACTTGGGTGGCATCCCGTTTATAAGTCAGTAATGACCCATTAAATCAATGCGCCATATCTCTATGTTGGGTATGGCGTTTTTCAATTTTCCTGTCATAGTTCGAAAACAAAGTTAAACGCAAAGTTATTTGCTTCAGCTAAACTTGTATTAGTTAGAGACTTGACCAAGCTACTTACATTTAATGTGAATGTGATAGCTTACGTTTTCACGGTGTATGATGGATAATGGCGGGGAAACTGAGAGACCCGACTCTTTTAATTTTTCAAGGAGCAAAGAATGCTTATTCTGACTCGTCGAGTTGGTGAAACACTCATGATTGGCGATGAGGTTACGGTTACTGTATTAGGAGTTAAAGGCAACCAGGTTCGAATTGGTGTAAATGCTCCGAAAGAGGTTTCTGTTCACCGTGAAGAAATCTACCAGCGCATCCAAGCAGAAAAGTCTCAACCGACGACTTACTGATTTTGAAGAAGCGTCTCGTGTTACACGAGGCGCTACTGCTGCTTATTCCCCTCGTATTTCGCTGTTCATTCCCTTTTTGTGTTCTTATTCTGGTAATAATTTTCTGTTTGCGACCAATTTATCGGGGTGGCCAGGATAATTTCGTTTTTCTCTCTGTCTGATTACGCTGCAATAAACAGTATGTTGCCTGTTGATAAAACAATCTTTTTGGCGTCAAACTGGCCATGTTGCGTGTGAATTGTGCAAATGAACGCTAGTTGGGAAAAATTGTTTGACTTATAAGTGCGGGAAAGTAATATGTGCGCCACGCAGTGCCGATGAGCTTCTTCAAAAGCAAGTTAGGCACAATTCGAAAGAAGCGTATGGTGAGGTGGCCGAGAGGCTGAAGGCGCTCCCCTGCTAAGGGAGTATACGGTCAAAAGCTGTATCGAGGGTTCGAATCCCTCCCTCACCGCCATTTACTATGCACCCATAGCTCAGCTGGATAGAGTACTCGGCTACGAACCGAGCGGTCGGAAGTTCGAATCTTCCTGGGTGCACCATATTTTGCAGTATGGTGAAATAGTCAAATGAACATCAGGTAGTGTCAAAGAATTAATTGCACCCATAGCTCAGCTGGATAGAGTACTCGGCTACGAACCGAGCGGTCGGAAGTTCGAATCTTCCTGGGTGCACCATCTTCTAGGTCATCAATCTTGTTGTTAAGTTTCACTCGCTGAAACACCTCCGTAAAATTTAGAAATACAAAACTGCACCCATAGCTCAGCTGGATAGAGTACTCGGCTACGAACCGAGCGGTCGGAAGTTCGAATCTTCCTGGGTGCACCATCTTAAGAAACCTCGCTACGGCGGGGTTTTCTGTTTTTAGATTCTATAAACACGCAGAACCGAGCGGTCGGAAGTTCGAGCCGAGCGTAGCGAGACAACGTTGCTTTAGCAACGGCCCGCAGGGCGAGGCGTTAGCCGAGTCATCTTCCTGGGTGCACCATCTTAAGAAACCTCGCTGCGGCGGGGTTTTCTGTTTTTAAGCCTCGTGCTATTCAGCGATTAGCATGTTTTAACTCTCTCATCTTACTACACCTCTCAACGCATTGATTTTTACTATGCATAACAGCGCTACTTCCTATTGGGAGTTGTATTTTTTTTGATTAAATTCAATTGATTATACAGAGAGCGACAATTTAGTTAGTTTGCGATAAAGTAGCTTTTCATTTCTCCCTGGTCGTGGAGCCACGATGTACGAGCGCTATGAAGGCCTGATTTTTGATATGGATGGCACCATCCTGGATACTGAGCCTACGCATCGGCAGGCATGGCGACAGATTCTGACGCCTTATGGCATGGCATTTGATGAGCAGGCATTAGTGGCTTTGAATGGGGCACCCACGTGGAAAATTGCCCGCGTAATCATTGAAAATAATCAATCGGACTTGGATCCCCATTTACTGGCCGCCGAGAAAACAGCGGTATTTAAATCCTTGCTACTGGATAATGTGAAGCCTCTGCCGCTCATAGACGTGGTTAAAGCCTATCATGGGTGTAAACCTATGGCTGTCGGTACTGGAAGCGAGCACGCCATGGCAGAGCTGCTTTTACGCCACTTAGGCTTACGTGACTATTTTGATGTTATCGTCGGTGCCGACGATGTCACTCAACATAAGCCAGAACCAGAAACATTCTTGCGCTGTGCACAGCTATTAGGTGTGCCTCCAGAGAAGTGTGTGGTTTTTGAAGATGCTGATTTTGGTATTGAGGCGGCAAAAAGGGCAAATATGGCAATAGTTGATGTGCGTCTACTGTGAGTAGTACGCTAGCTATTGTTTCATTATTTGGGAGTAGCTTTCTCAGCGCGACGCTCTTACCCGGAAATTCTGAAATTCTGTTAGTCACCCTCTTAACGGCAAGTAGTGCGCCGGCGATGATGCTGGTGTTGTCTGCCACTGTCGGAAATACCCTCGGGGGGCTAACAAACGTTGTTATAGGCCGTTTATTACCGGAACTAAAACCACAACGCGGGATGAGTACAGCTCTTGGCTGGCTTCAACGTTTTGGCCCGGCAGCTCTATTATTGAGTTGGTTACCGGTAGTGGGCGATTTGATGTGTGTGTTGGCAGGCTGGTTGCGTATGCCTTGGGGTCTTGTGGCTTTTTTTCTGTGTCTGGGAAAAGCATTGCGTTATATCGTGTTAACGGTAATTACGTTACAAGGAATTGCCTGGTGGCAGTAAAGAATGTGACAAACTTACGTGGTCACATCTATGCAGTTTCAGTATGCTGGCGAGTTATGGTTTTCAAGAGCGGGAGGTCGATTTGATCCCGGATGTATCACACGCGCTGACTTGGTTGGAAGCGCACCCTAAAGCCCTGAAAGGTATCCGCCGCGGTATCGAGCGGGAAACATTGAGAGTAACTGCCGATGGCCAATTAGCCTCGACAGGCCACCCAGAGTCATTGGGTGCAGCGCTGACACATCAATGGATTACCACCGACTTTGCTGAGGCATTGCTGGAATTTATTACTCCAGTAGATGGCGATATTGACCATTTGCTGACTTTTTTGCGTGATATTCACCGCTATACCGCACGCAAACTCGGTGATGAGCGTATGTGGCCACTTAGCATGCCTTGCTTTATTGGTGCCGAGCAGGATATTGAGCTCGCTAAATATGGCTCTTCTAACATTGGTCGTTTCAAGACGCTTTACCGTGAGGGTTTAAAAAACCGTTATGGTGCCTTGATGCAAACGATTTCCGGCGTGCATTATAACTTCTCTTTGCCGCTGGAATTTTGGCAAGCGTGGGCGGGTGTTACCGATGAAAAAAGCGGCAAGGAAGAGATTTCAGCGGGATATTTTCGCCTGATACGTAACTATTATCGCTTCGGCTGGGTCATTCCTTATCTGTTTGGTGCGTCACCGGCCATTTGTGCATCATTCCTGCAAGGGCGTGAAACGGCATTACCGTTCGAGCGCAATGATAAAGGAATGTGTTATCTGCCGTATGCCACTTCATTGCGCCTGAGTGATTTGGGTTATACCAATAAATCACAAAGCAATTTGGGGATTACGTTTAATGACCTGCATACCTATGTTGCTGGGTTGAAGCGCGCCATTCAAACACCATCAGAAGAATATGCGGCACTGGGACTAAAAGACGGTGAGCGTCATCTGCAACTGAACACCAATGTGCTACAGATTGAAAATGAACTCTATGCTCCGATTCGACCTAAGCGGGTTACCCGTGCTGGCGAGTCGCCATCTGATGCATTGTTGCGCGGCGGTATTGAGTATATTGAAGTCCGTTCCTTAGATATCAATCCATTCTCACCTATTGGCGTAGATGCGGTACAGGCGCGCTTCCTTGATCTGTTCTTGATTTGGTGCGTACTGGCAGATGCGCCTGAAATGAGCAGTGATGAGCTGCTGTGCACCCGTAAAAACTGGAATCGGGTTATTTTGGAAGGGCGTAAACCGGGGCAGACCATCGGGATGGGATGTAACGACACCCGTGAGCCGCTGGAAAAGGTGGGCAAAGATCTGTTTGCTGACTTGCGCCGCGTTGCAGAAGTATTGGATGGTAAAGATAGCACCGAATATCAACAGGTTTGCGATGAACTTGTTGCATCCTTTGATGATCCGAACCTGACGTTCTCTGCGCGTATTTTGCAAGCGATGAAGGAAAGTGGTATTGGTGGTGTTGGCCTTGAGTTAGCTGAGCGCTACAGAGAAATGTTGCAAAATGAACCGTTGGAATTGCTAACTGAGGAGCAATTATCCGAAGAGGGTGCAGCTTCCTGGGTGCGTCAACATGAGCTGGAACTCAAAGATAAGCTAAACTTTGAAGAGTATTTGGCACTTCACGGCGGCCAATAAAAAAGAAAAGGCCACATTGCTGTGGCCAAATTAACATCTCTGATAACAGGGATGATGATAACAAATGCGCGTCTTTCACATATTAAGACGTGCGGGATACAAAAAAGTTTCATGGGTTGCGAAAAAAAGATCGAATAAAAATTATTTTTTTATGAGGAGGTAACTAAATGCCATTATTGGATAGCTTTACCGTAGACCATACCATTATGAAAGCTCCGGCTGTACGCGTTGCTAAGACGATGAAAACCCCTCATGGCGACGAGATAACAGTATTCGATTTACGTTTCTGTGTGCCAAATAAAGAAGTGATGCCAGAAAGAGGGATTCATACACTTGAGCACTTGTTTGCCGGTTTTATGCGTAACCACCTCAATGGTAATGGCGTGGAAATTATCGATATATCCCCAATGGGATGCCGTACCGGTTTCTATATGAGCCTGATTGGTACGCCAGATGAGCAACGCGTTGCTGATGCCTGGAAAGCGGCAATGGCTGATGTATTGAAAGTGACTGACCAGCGAAAAATTCCTGAATTGAACGAATACCAGTGTGGCACTTACCACATGCATTCGCTGGAAGAGGCGCAGGAGATTGCCAAAGGGATTATCGACCGCGGCGTGCGTATCAATCACAACGAAGAACTGGCATTGCCGAAAGAAAAACTGACTGAATTACATATCTAGCTTTCAGTTGTAGATTTTGATGTTCGGTAGATAAATGCAAAAAAGACGCTGAAAAGGCGTCTTTTTTATTTCCTTGATATCACTGATTAGCTCGCTTGGTTATCAGGCAGGATAGGGGTAACCCGCACCCGCTTAATCATGTTTTCCTGTACGTCCAGCACATCAATCAGATAATTTCCAACACGGACCTGCGCATCTACCTGAGGGATCTCTTCGAGTTCTTCCAATAACATGCCATTGATCGTGCGTGCTTCGATAGGGAGTGACCAGTTGAATGCTTTGTTCAGTTCGCGCACATTGGCGCTGCCATCGATGAGTACAGAGCCATCGCTCTGCGGATTGACCTCTTCTGCCAGGCTAGGAGACATTGATGTTGTGAAATCGCCGACTATCTCTTCCAAAATATCTTCAACGGTCACTAACCCCTGAATATCACCATACTCATCAACAATCATGCCGACTTTTTCTTTATTACGCTGGAATTTCACCAGTTGCACATTTAATGGTGTGCCCTCAGGGATGAAATAGATCTCATCGGCAGCGCGCAGCAAATTTTCTTTATTGAACTCTTTTTTCTCAGTCATAAGCCGGTAGGCCTCTCGCACGCGTAGCATACCGATAGCATCGTCTAATGATTGGCGATATAAAACGATGCGGCCATGTGGCGAGTGAGTGAGCTGCCGCATGATTGATTTCCAGTCATCATTGATATCAATGCCGACCACTTCATTACGCGGCACCATAATATCGCTGACAGTGACCTTCTCCAGATCCAGCACGGATATCAACATATCTTGATTACGGCGAGAAATTTGTGAGTGCGATTCATTCACAATACTGCGCAATTCATCTTTGCTCACTGCATCACTACTGTGCACATTGCCGCGAATACCACACAAGCGCATCAGCCCACGTGTGATGGTATTGAGTAGCCATACCAGTGGCAGCATGATTTTTTGTAACGGGGCCAGTAAAACACTACTGGGGAACGCCACGCGCTCAGGATAAAGGGCAGCGATGGTTTTCGGCATCACTTCAGCAAAAATCAGCACCACAAAAGTTAAAACGCCAGTGGCTATGGCAACCCCTGCATTGCCATAGAGCCTGATACCTACAATGGTTGCCAGTGCTGAAGCCAGAATATTGACCAGATTATTGCCGATTAATACCAAACTTATCAGGCGATCAGGACGACGTAAGAGTTTCTCAACTCGACGTGCGGAGCGGTTACCTTGCTTGGATAAGTGGCGTAGACGGTAGCGATTGAGTGTCATCATGCCGGTTTCTGAGGCTGAAAAATAAGCCGAAACCACGACCATAATGACCAGAATGATGATCAGCGTGCTAGTTGAGACATGATCCAACACAGTGTTCCTTAATAACAATGAAAGCCTTGTGGGTTCAACAAGGCTATGTGTGGATGATTGTAATAATGACTAAGAGATCATGATCTCCTGTAGCAGGCGGCTGCCAAAATAAGCCAAAGTCAGTAAAAATGCACCTGCGAAACTGAACCAAATCACTCTACGTCCGCGCCAACCTTCATGGTAATGGCCCCACAATAAAACGATGTAGACAAACCAGGCCATGATTGATAACACCGCTTTATGGACGTTTTCTTTACTGAATATATCATCCATATAAAGCAAGCCAGTACACAGCGTTAGGGTCAGTAAAACCACCCCGATTTGGGTGATGTGAAACATTTTACGTTCAATGCTCATCAAGGGCGGCATATCAGCATTAAAGGTAACTTTTTTATTTTTTAACTGATAATCGAGCCACGCTAATTGTAGGGCATATAGCGCTGCAATGATAAGGGTTGCGTAAGCAAAGAGTGCGAGCCCAATATGAATGAAAATGGCTGGGCTGGCCTCCAGATGAGTAATGAACTCACCAGGGAGCAGACTGGCAAGTGCCAGATTGATCATGGCAAAACTGTAAACAATCGGCAGCAAGAACCAGCCACGACCTTGCGAGGCGACGATAGTCATGATGGTACAAATCATCAACCCGACAATGGAGCCGATATTCAATAAAGTGAGATTTTGTCCGCCGCTGACATCAAAAACCTGATGCTTTAGAGCAATAGCATGGCACACTAGTGCCACGACGGCAGAAACCAGCGCTAACCGCCGGTAAGCACTATTTTTCTGCACCAGGCTTGGGACAATCAAACCCAGGCTGAGCGAATAGGCGATCAAAGCCAAAATGGAGAACACGGGCATAGCGTTATATGAGCATCGGCTAAGTGAATTAGATAGCCAGTATAGCGTCGAGCGCGTCCCTCTCCAACCGATCTCCGACGTGAGGGCAGAGATCGTTTAATCTTCGTGTTATAATCCCCCCATTGTGTCGCCAGAGCGGCCTGTTTCCACGTTGAGTATGAGACAATGTTTGAGAACTTAACTGATCGATTGTCGCGCACACTGCGCAATATCAGCGGCCGTGGCCGGCTGACAGAAGAGAATATTAAAGAAACGCTACGTGAAGTACGCATGGCGTTACTGGAAGCTGACGTAGCTCTGCCGGTTGTTCGTGATTTTATTAACCGGGTAAAAGAGCGCGCTGTCGGGCATGAGGTAAATAAGAGCCTTACGCCAGGGCAAGAATTCGTCAAAATCGTTAAAAATGAACTTATTGCCGCAATGGGCGAGGTCAATAACGAACTAAACCTGGCTGCTCAACCGCCAGCGGTGGTGTTAATGGCTGGCTTGCAAGGTGCAGGTAAAACCACCAGTGTGGCTAAGCTGGGTAAGTTCCTTAAAGAAAAACAGAAGAAAAAGGTGCTGGTTGTTTCCGCTGACGTTTATCGCCCTGCGGCGATCAAACAGTTGGAAACCCTGGCTCAGGGTGTTGGCATTGATTTCTTCCCGTCTGATGTGCAGGAAAAACCGATTGATATCGTCAATCGTGCTCTACAGCAGGCGAAACTTAAATTTTATGATGTCCTGATTGTCGATACCGCCGGTCGCTTGCACGTTGATGAAGCGATGATGGACGAAATCAAACAAGTTCATGCTGCGATTAATCCGGTTGAAACCTTGTTTGTGGTTGATGCCATGACCGGTCAGGATGCTGCCAATACGGCAAAAGCATTTAACGAAGCGCTGCCGCTCACCGGTGTCGTGCTGACCAAAGTTGATGGTGATGCCCGTGGCGGTGCTGCGTTATCTATCCGTCATATTACCGGCAAGCCGATTAAGTTCCTCGGTGTCGGTGAAAAGTCAGATGCACTTGAACCTTTCCATCCCGATCGCGTGGCTTCACGTATTTTGGGAATGGGCGATGTTCTGTCGCTGATTGAAGATATCGAAAGTAAAGTTGACCGTGCACAAGCGGAAAAACTGGCAACTAAGCTGAAAAAAGGCGATGGCTTCGATCTCAATGACTTCCTGGATCAACTGAAGCAAATGCGCAATATGGGCGGTATGGCCAGCATGTTGAGTAAAATGCCAGGTGCGGGCCAGTTGCCAGATAACGTGAAATCGCAGATGGATGACAAGGTGACCGTGCGGATGGAGGCTATCATCAACTCGATGACGCTGAAAGAACGCGCCAAGCCAGAAATCATTAAAGGTTCACGTAAGCGCCGTATTGCCACTGGTTCTGGTGTGCAAGTGCAGGATGTTAACCGCTTACTCAAGCAGTTCGATGAAATGCAGCGCATGATGAAGAAAATGAAAAATGGTGGCCTGGCCAAAATGATGCGTGGCATGAAAGGTATGATGCCACCGGGTTTCCCTGGCCGCTAAATGTCACACCCAAAGTGATTGGAGTCGCAGGTAGGCGGCCAGTAAACGAATCTCGATGAGCTTACTCAAGTAAGTGATTCGGGTGAGCGCGCGCAGCTAACAACCCTGCGACTTCAAGTCCGAAGGGTATATTTCGCGCTGTGATGTTAACCGGCGTGATGTGAGTAAAGATTTCCCGTTGAAAACAGCGGTAAACGAAGAGAATTGTGCTCATTACAAAACTGGCGCATAGGAATCTACGCTTTAGATTGCTTTTTGCGCCAAAATGAGTAAAATTTTCGGGCTTTTTATATTGCAACTGGACCCCGTTCCCCGATGGGGTCCAGTTGTTTTATTAACTAAAGAGGATGTTATGGTAACAATTCGTTTGGCTCGTGGCGGCGCTAAAAAGCGTCCGTTCTATCAAGTAGTAGTGACCGACAGCCGTAATGCTCGTGACGGCCGTTTCATCGAACGTGTAGGCTTCTTTAACCCGATCGCATCTGGTCAGGCTGAACCTCTGCGTTTGGACCTGGACCGTATCGAACATTGGGTTGGCCTGGGTGCAACAGTTTCTGATCGCGTATCTGCGCTGATCAAAGAAGCTAAGAAAGCAGCTTAATCTGTCGCGGTGGTGGTTCTTATGAGCAAGCAACTCAATCCAGTAGTTCCCGAACAGCCGATTGTACTCGGTAAAATGGGTTCAACTTACGGCATTCGCGGTTGGCTCAGAGTATTTTCATCCACCGAGAACGCCGAAAGTATTTTTGATTACCAGCCGTGGTTTATCCAGCAGGGTGGTAAGTGGCAGCATGTCGAGTTGGAAGACTGGAAGCGCCACAGTCAGGATCTGATCATTAAAGTTAAAGGTGTTGATGATCGGGATGCAGCGAATCTACTGACCAATTGTGAAATTGTCGTCGATTCCAAACAACTGCCTGAACTGGAAGAGGATGATTACTACTGGAAAGACCTTATGGGCTGTCAGGTAGTAACAACCGCGGGTTACGAACTAGGTAAAATCATCGATATGATGGAAACCGGTTCTAACGATGTGATGGTAGTAAAGGCAAACCTGAAAGATGCATTCGGTATGAAGGAGCGGTTGGTCCCGTTTCTTCATGGGCAGGTTATCAAGAATGTCGATCTCACTGCTCAACGTGTTGAAGTAGATTGGGATCCTGGTTTTTGACCTCCGAATTAAACGGCAAAGATGAGTGGAACAAAACAATGTGGATTGGTGTTATTAGCCTGTTTCCCGAGATGTTCCGCGCAATAACCGATTACGGGGTGACTGGCCGGGCAGTAAAAAATGGCCTGCTGAGCGTGCAGTGTTGGAGTCCTCGTGACTTTACCTACGACCGGCATCGTACCGTGGATGACCGCCCATATGGTGGTGGCCCGGGAATGTTGATGATGGTGCAACCGCTAAGGGAAGCCATTCATGCAGCAAAAGCAGCGGCAGGCGAGGGAGCAAAGGTGATTTATCTGTCACCTCAAGGGCGCAAACTGGACCAAACCGGTGTTTGCGAACTGGCGACTAATCAGAAGATGATTCTGGTGTGTG
Organism: Yersinia proxima; assembly: GCF_902170785.1. GTDB lineage: Bacteria > Pseudomonadota > Gammaproteobacteria > Enterobacterales > Enterobacteriaceae > Yersinia > Yersinia proxima. The sequence continues at coordinate 150,330 of NZ_CABHYG010000013.1, forward strand.
GTCGGTACGAAGGAGTTGATGAGCGCGTAATCAAAACCGAAATTGATGAAGAATGGTCAATTGGAGATTACGTTCTCAGCGGTGGCGAGCTACCAGCAATGACTCTGATAGATTCAGTATCCCGCTTTATCCCGGGTGTGCTGGGTCATCAGGCCTCAGCGGAGGAAGATTCCTTTGTTGATGGATTGTTGGATTGCCCACACTACACTCGTCCTGAGGTGTTAGAAGGGATGGAAGTACCGCCAGTTTTACTGTCGGGTAACCATGCCGAGATTCGTCGCTGGCGCTTAAAGCAGTCGCTGGGCCGTACCTGGCTTAGAAGACCTGAACTTCTAGAAAGCCTAGCTCTGACTGACGAGCAAATGGTGTTGCTGGCTGAGTTCCAACGGGAACACAAGCCCTGAAGCAACAGAACTATGAAAGGAATGTTGTGCCGCGTGCCAACTTCCTGATATATCAGTTTACCTAGGGTAAGAGACTTATTATGAGCAATATTATCAAGCAAATCGAACAAGAGCAGATGAAGCAAGACGTGCCTGCATTCCGTCCGGGTGATTCCGTGGAAGTTAAGGTATGGGTTGTTGAAGGTTCTAAAAAGCGTCTGCAGGCATTCGAGGGCGTGGTTATCGCTATTCGTAACCGCGGTCTGCATTCTGCGTTCACCGTTCGTAAAATTTCCAACGGCGAAGGTGTTGAGCGTGTATTCCAAACTCACTCCCCAGTAATCGACAGCATTACTGTGAAACGTCGTGGTGCCGTTCGTCAAGCGAAACTGTACTATCTGCGTGAGCGTACTGGTAAGTCTGCTCGTATCAAAGAGCGCCTTAACCGCACTAACTAAGGTACAGCTCAGGCTTCATCCAAAAGTTAATAGTTATGAAGGGGTTAGCCATGTGCTAACCCCTTTTTTTATTCCTATACTCGTCATATTTCAAATTGCATATGCATTAGCTGCCTTCCTGTACTCGAATTATTTAGAGTATAAAAGATAAATAGAAGGGATATCAGAGGGAATTAGCGTGGCATCACACCACGCTATAGATAATGATTAGAGGCCGTAAACCAGAGTTACCGACGTAGTGGTATCGGTATTTTTGGGAGCGCTGGCAGGTGGCTTGGTGTTATAAGTGGCAACATAGGCTAAACGTAATGCAAAACTTTTATTGATAGCCACGTTCAATGCCGTTTCTGAGTTCAACGTCGTTTCTTCGTTTGCCAGAGCTGAAACGCCTTCACTGAACACGGTGTTGTCGGTTAACTGATAAGTATAGTTACCGCCAGCATAGGCTAAGGCTTTCGTCGCACGTCCACCTTCATAAAACTCATCATGGCGAACTCCTGGACCAAATTCCACCCGCAGATTATGCAGTGGTGTGGTCATAATCTGACGACCATAACCGGTGGTTAAAACAGAGCGGGAATCAAAACCGTTATAACGATCACTCAACCAACTGGCTTGCCCAAACAGGTAATTTCGATCAGTCAAATTATAACGAGTACGGCCACCTAACTGATAACGTTCGGAAGAGCGTTCATTGTTGGCGCTAGTATTACGGGCCGCCCCCCACAAACTATAAGCGGTATTAGGCTGAAACCAGGTTAACGTTGAGTTGGCAGTCAATGTTGAGTTAGTGGTATTGCCTGACTGGGCGGTATAACCTGCTTCAACGGTACCATCGAAGCTCTTTTTGGCTGTGGCTGGATCGTCTAAGGCAGTAAAAACAGTCGCGTCAGCAAGAACTGAGGTGCTGATGAGAGATAAAGCGAGTGTGCTGATATAAAACGGCAACGCCCTGGTATGACGCAAAGAAAACATAATAGGTCCATGGTGAAGAAAATGATTTTTGTGATGCGGCACGCATTGTAGCAGTTGTGATCCTACTTACTCAGAAGATATTTCGGATTGAATAATTAATTATAATAAGAGGTTTTTTTTGATGAGTTCATTCTTAAAATGTAATAAACAGCAAGAATCTGCACTTGGATACATACGAGATAAATAAACGAAAGAGCCAGAATTGCTCTGGCCCCTAATTTAGTTCTCACGTGTTTTTACATAAAAGTGGTGACTAACACGTAGCCGGTAATGCATGAACAGATAACACCGATAAGGCCTGGGATAATAAAGCTGTGGTTAATAATAAATTTGCCAATTTTGGTAGTGCCTGAGCGGTCAAAACCGATACAAGCCAGATCACTTGGGTAGGTTGGCAGAACAAAGTAGCCGTAAGCTGCAGGGAAGAAGGCAATTAGCATCTTAGGGTCAACACCCAACTGCAATCCCATTGGAGCAATGGCAGTAAGCGCGGCGGCCTGGCTATTAACCAATTTTGAAACCAGAAATAGAACGATGGCATAGGTCCATGGATGGCCTTTCACCACATCTTCCAGTACGAGTTTCAGGTCACCCATATGAGCCTGGAAGAAGGTATCACTCATCCAGGCAACGCCGAATACAGAGAATATGGCTACCATACCCGCCTTGAATACCGCGCCGTTAGAGATATCGCTGGGTTTAACTTTACAACCAATCAGAATAACGGCACCGGCAATCAGCATCATCATCTGAATAACCAGATTCATTGATAATGACTGCATTTTGCCTTTAACTTCAAAAGCAGGACGCAGGTCTGCAAATGCGCCCAGTAAGACAACCAGCGCGATAGCAACGAAAAATATCCCGGTTGACCAATAGGCTTGTTTCGGGAAAACCTGATTTAACAAGGTATCTGTAGAACCATAGATAAAGTCGCGCTGCTCAGGGTCTTTGATTCTTGCCTGGAAATCTGGGTCTTTATCCAGATCTTTACCACGGCGTAGGCTCCACAATGCAGCCATCAGCACCCCAACTAAAGACGCTGGCACCGATACGGCCAGAATTTCCAGAATACTATAAGCCTGACCTATACCGTGGTTGGCACCAATAATTGATACTAATGACACCACTGCGACCGATACCGGGGAAGCTGTAATTGCCATTTGCGAGGCAACTGATGCAACCGCCATTGGTCGTTCCGGACGAATACCTTTTTTAATGGCAATATCAGAAATAATAGGGAACATGGTATAAACAACATGTCCGGTGCCACATAAAAAGGTTAATGACCACGTTGTAAATGGTGCCAATAGCGTAATATGCTGAGGATGTTTTCGTAATAATCGTTCAGCAAATTGCATCATTACATTTAAGCCACCGGCAGTTTGTAATACAGCAGCACATCCAATAACGGCTAATATTGTCAGCATCACATCGACAGGGGGTTTACCTGGTTCGAGGCCAAAGATAAAAGTCAGAATAAATAAACCAATACCACTTATTAACCCCAGTCCCATGCCGCCATAGCGTGTACCGACTAACAGGCAGAGAATTATAATTATAAATTGTAGTGTTATCATAATATTACCTTGCTTCCAACATGAATGAAATTCCGTTGTATTTAGCCGGTTTTAAGCAATAAACATGGCTCTAACTCATTTTTATCTATCAGAGCACAGATTGAATTGATTAAAACCTTGCTAATATCAAGGCTATATTGTTTAGTTATGTAATTAATTAAATCTGGGATCTGCCTCTGTTTTTATATCAGTCCGGACTTTTCTAATTAATTAAAGTGGAATTGGAAGGTGCTAATAAGATATAAAATCATGTTGTGAAAATAATGTATTAATATTGTTTTAAAAAATCACCAATACCACAATGGTGCAACATATAAATATATCCCAGAGTAAAATAGCTGTTAGTTAATTCCTAATTTCTCTTTAAGCGGTTTCAAATAACGGCGGCTTACGGGGATATGTTTACCACTGCGGGTGATCACTTCGGCAGAGCCGTTGTCCATCAACTGTATCTCACCCAGTTGTTCAGTATTCACCATATATTGGCGATGGCAGCGGACAAAAGGGGTTTTCTCTTCCAGCGTTTTGAGTGATAGCTGGGTATAACCCGATTGTACGGTTCCGACTACATGCACGCCGCTCAGCTCAGAACTGAGATACTCTACCTCTTCAATTTTCAGTAAAAAAATACGGTTATGACCGGAACAAGGAATATGGCGCAGCATTGGCTCTGTGATTTTATGTAAATTATTATTTACACTAAGGCCTCTTCTTAGACGAACTAGCGTTTTGGCTAACCGTTGCTGGTCGAGCGGTTTTAACAGATAGTCAAAGGCATGTTCTTCAAAAGCACGGATAGCATATTCATCGTAAGCGGTAACAAACACGATCTGCGGCATCTTTTCTGGATTGAGCATCGAAGCCAACTCCAGGCCATTAATTCTCGGCATTTGGATATCGAGAAATATCACATCGGGTTGCAGGCGTTGGATTGCGGGGATGGCTTCCAGGGCGTTGCTACATTCGGCGACGATCTCAATATCATGTTCTTCACTTAATCTCTCGCGTAAATCTTCACGCGCAGGTTGTTCATCGTCGACGATGATGACTCTTAACATACGGCCTCCACAAATTTTCCGCATTTTATCATGGCCTCAGGGGGAGGTTAGGAGCATCTGCAGAAACTGCGACTCACCGCAAAAGTCAGAACAAAATATGCCTGTAAATATGCGGGTAATTATTTATTTACACATATGGATTGAAATGTTTACACATCGTGATATTGTGGAGACCTCAAACGACAAACACGCTAAACGACATCCGCTAAACAGAGACAGGTAAAGAATATGATCATGCAAAAAGATGCGCTCAATAATGTCCACATCAGTGCCGAACAAGTACTGATAACGCCGGAAGAACTGAAAAATCAGTTTCCATTGAGCGACAATGATCAGTATGCGATTGCTAGCGCGCGCAAAACCATTGCTGACATTGTTCAAGGACGAGATCCGCGCTTATTAGTGGTATGTGGTCCTTGCTCTATTCACGATGTGGATGCGGCTCTGGATTATGCGCGTCGTTTGAAAACGCTTTCTGCACAATTAAGTGACAGCCTGTACATCGTGATGCGTGTCTATTTTGAAAAGCCGAGAACCACGGTCGGTTGGAAAGGTTTGATCAATGATCCGGCAATGGACGGCTCTTTTGATGTGGAAAGAGGGTTGCATATTGCACGTCAATTATTGCTGGATTTAGTCGGCATGGGGCTGCCTCTGGCAACTGAAGCGCTGGATCCGAATAGTCCACAATACTTAGGCGATTTATTCAGTTGGTCAGCTATTGGTGCGCGCACCACTGAATCACAAACTCACCGTGAAATGGCTTCGGGTTTGTCGATGCCAGTTGGGTTTAAAAATGGCACTGACGGCAGTTTGGGCACGGCTATTAATGCTATGCGTGCCGCCGCCATGCCACACCGCTTCATGGGGATTAACCAGTCAGGTCAGGTTTGCTTATTGCAAACGCAGGGAAATCCACACGGTCATGTGATTTTGCGTGGCGGTAAAACACCTAATTACAGTGCACAAGATGTCGCGCAATGTGAAAAACAGATGCAGGATGCGGGACTCGTTCCATCCTTAATGATAGATTGCAGTCATGGTAATTCGAATAAAGACTATCGTCGTCAGACTGCGGTCGCTGAATCTGTGGCTGAACAGATCAAGGCTGGCAATCGTTCTATCACTGGTGTGATGCTGGAAAGTAACATTCATGAAGGTAATCAATCCTCTGAGCAACCACGCGCTGATATGCGCTACGGTGTTTCAGTGACCGATGCCTGTATTGATTGGGACAGTACCGAAACCCTGTTACGAGGCATGCACCAGGAATTACGTTCAGCGCTGGCGGCACGGACTGCAGAGGAAAAGTAAGTATGGTGGCTGAACTGACCGCTTTACGTGATCAAATTGATGAAGTCGATAAAGCACTATTGGATTTGCTGGCAAAGCGCCTGCATTTAGTCGCAGAAGTAGGTGAAGTTAAAAGCCGTTATGGTTTGCCTATTTATGTTCCAGACCGTGAGGCGGCGATGTTGGCCTCACGCCGACAGGAAGCCGAGGCTTTAGGTGTTCCACCTGATTTGATTGAAGACGTATTGCGTCGGATAATGCGAGAGTCTTATACCAGCGAAAACGACAAAGGGTTTAAGACGCTATGCCCACAGCTGCGCCCGGTGGTCATCATTGGTGGTGAAGGGCAAATGGGGCGCTTATTTAACCGAATGCTCACACTGTCCGGATATCAGGTAAAAACGCTTGAGCAACAGGACTGGGCAAAGGCTGAATCTATTTTGGCAGATGCCGGGATGGTGATTGTCAGTGTGCCCATTCATATCACTGAAGAAGTGATAGCCCGATTGCCAAAATTGCCGTCAGATTGCATTTTGTTGGATCTTGCTTCAGTCAAAAATAAACCGCTGCAAGCCATGCTCGCTGCCCATGAAGGGCCGGTGGTAGGATTACACCCAATGTTTGGGCCAGATGTTGGTAGTCTGGCAAAGCAAGTAGTGGTGTATTGCGATGGGCGTGACCCGCAAGCCTATCAGTGGCTGCTTGAGCAGTTACAGGTGTGGGGCGCGAGATTACATCGTATTAGTGCGGTTGAGCATGACCAGAATATGGCGTTCATTCAAGCATTGCGCCATTTTGCAACCTTTGCCTATGGGCTACATTTAGCAGAAGAAAATGTGCAGCTTGAGCAGCTATTGGCGCTCTCTTCACCGATTTATCGGCTGGAACTGGCCATGGTGGGCCGGCTATTCGCCCAAGATCCACAGCTTTACGCCGACATTATCATGTCATCGGAAGATAATCTGGCGCTGATTAAACGCTATTACAAACGTTTTGGTGAGGCGATCACCTTGCTTGAGCAAAGTGATAAACAAGCCTTTGTGCAAAGTTTCCAGAAAGTTGAGCATTGGTTTGGGGATTATGCGGAACGCTTCCTGGTAGAGAGCCGTTCATTATTGCGTCAGGCGAACGATAATCGCCAGTAATCATCCCCGTCATCTTTCAAGCCGCAGGTGTGTTGGCTGCACTCGTTTACCCGAATCACTTACTTGAGTAAGCTCATCGGGACTCACTTGTTTGCCGCCTTCCTGCAACGTGAAATCTATAGGGTATAGATCTCACGTTGCGTAAAGCCTAATGGAAGAGCCTCAAAAGCGACGTCAGCTCGGATTGACCGGAACCACGTTTTCACTTGGGTAGCAGCCTAATACTTTTAATGACCGAGTTATTGGCGTCAGATCTGCCAGCGCTTTTTGCATAGATTCAGAACGCAAGTTAGCCTGTACATCGATATAAAACATCTCTTCCCACGGATTGCCATTTATTGGCCGTGATTCGAGTTTCGTCATGATGATACCGTGATCTCTCAGTACCAGTAGTGCTTCAACCAATGCCCCTGACTGTTGGCCTGTCGCCATAATTAGGGTGGTTTTTGCCGGGATTTGGTCAGAGACATCAATAGCTTTACGGGCAAGAACAATAAAGCGAGTGATGTTCTGCTGCTGATTTGCCAGATTGTGCTCCAACACCTGCAAATTATACAGCGCGCCACCGGCTTCACTTCCTAATGCAGCCGCTTCAGGCGAGTTCAATTGCGCTACTTTTTCCATTGCCGCAGCACTGCTTTCGCAATACTCGATTTTCCAATGCGGGAAACGGTTAATGAATTGACTGCACTGCTGGAAAGGCTGTGGATGGCTGTAGACGGTTTTAATTTTACTCAGATCTGTTTCAGCCGCGACCAGCACACAGTGATCAATCGGATTGGTTATCTCACCGACAATTGACAAGCTGGTGTGTTGCAGCAAGTCATATACATCATTAATAGAACCTGAACTGGTGTTCTCTATGGGTAATACGGCGTAATCCGCCTGGCCTGTTTCTACTTGAGTAAAGATATCCTGGAATTTTTGGCAACCACATTCAATCAATTGTTCAAAGTGACGAGCCGCATATTGGCGCGCTGCCAGATGTGAGTAAGAGCCTTTTGGACCAAGGAAGGCGATACGGGCTGAGTGCTGGGCGGTTTGATTTAGCTGATGTTGTAACAGTGCCTGCTGAGTTAATACTGAATCTTCAATAATCAGCTGGAACAGGCGAGTGATATAGAAGCCATCAAGGTCATAAGGTTTGGCGGCGGTGATGAGCGCATCCAGCAAATCACGCTCACGCTCTTTATCGCGGATCGGGCGGTGATGAAGTTGTTTGGTTTTAGCCACATCTACCGCTAATTCACGCCGTTCTGCCAGCAATGCCAGCAGTTTTAAGTCTAGTGCGCTGATGCGTTCACGTAGCACCAGTAATGGATTATCGGTCATAGGGATTTGCCTTAATTATCATTCTAAATGTTTTGTGCATAAAAAAAGCCTCCCGCTTGGGAGGCTTTGTTGTTCGTCTTCGCATTCTTTATCACACGACGAAACGCCTCCCAATCAGGGGAAGGTAAAAAAGAATGCGAAGAAAAACACTTTATTCATCATCGTTGCTGCTTACCTGTTATTGAAGGCTGTTTTTGATACTGACTGAAACGATATGTTATAGCTAAAACAAGCAGCCTCTAAACTAACCGCCAGCCTGAATTGCTGTCAATAAAAAACGCGCCCAAAGGCGCGTTAGATCCGAAATGAGATGGATTATGCCGGCTATTGTTGCTGCTCGGACTCTTCTTCCTCTACATCTACATCTGCTGACTCCAGATTAGCTTCTTTAACACTGCTTGCTGCGCGACGAGCTTCACCTTTGTGTTGCACTTTATTTAATTGGCGTTCTAGTTTGGTGATCAGTTCATTAATTGCAGCATACATATCATCATGTTTGGCACTGGCAACCAATGGGCCCATCGGTGTACTGATTGTGGCGTCTGCAACAAATCCTTGCGGATCTTTAGACAGTACAATATGTGGGTTTATCAACTGGGCCTGCCATTTATCCAGTTTGGTGAGACGGTCTTCGACATGTTTACGGATTGCTGGGGTAATATCCATTTGTTTACTGGTGATGTTGACTGTCATATGACTTACCTCTCTGTCTACTCCATCTTGGATAACTTCAGCATACCTCGCTTTTTACCAAAATGTATGATCAAGATCACTAATTTTTGTCACTTTTTGCAAAGGTCGTGGGAACTGTGATTTAACGTCAGGAATAGGTGCTGAGGGCTTGAATCATTGAACAGAATGCCGCATTATCGATAAGTTATATCGCCTGGATATAGTCAAAAACGGCATTATTTTTGCCTTTCCGATAAGATATCAGCGCGATAGTCTGATGACATGAATCTCTTGGATTTATGATGATAAGACAGAATTGAAAACGGCAGCCTAGGCTGCCGTTTGTTATTTTCTCGTAACTGACAATATCAGGCTGGGTTGGCCGCAATTATCTTGGCAACTTTGTCTGCCTCTGCATTCAGTTGCAATTGCTTATAAGCATTTTCCATCAACGGTAGCGCATCGCGAGTTGCTTGAGTATCCGGATAATCTCTCAACATTTGCTCGACACGGTTAACTACCGCGACGTAAGCGCCTCGTTTAGTGTAATATTGCGCCACGGCCAATTCATGCTTGGCCAGACGATTTTTCAGGAACACCAAACGTTTTTGAGCGTCAGTTGCGTATTGGCTGTTCGGATAACTTTGAATCAACTGGTTAAAATCGCGGAATGCAGCTTTAGCATGTTGCGGATCGCGGTCTGAACGATCAATCCCAAAGAAGCCTTGCAATGCGCTGTCATCCAGAGCCATGTCAGTCAAACCACGCATATATAATACGTAATCGATGTTAGGATGTGTGGGATTGAGGCGCATAAAGCGATCGATTGAGGCTTGCGCCAACGGCAGATCAGCAGATTTATAATACGCATAAATCAAATCAAGCTGAACTTGCTGGGAGTAAGGCCCGAAAGGATAGCGGTTATCTAACGCTTCTAGTTGCGTAATGGCTCCCTTAAAGTTACCGTCCTGCAGTTTTTGCTGAGCGGTAGCATAGAGCTCAGAAGGCGGGTTATCGGGAACCACGTCCTTGTTACTGGAGCAACCGGTCAGCACCAGGCTCAACGTGGCGGCAGCCACCAGATATTTCATACGCGTCATGACGTTTTGATTATCCTCGAAGTGTTATTCCGGGAGACTGTCCGTTAAGCTCCCGACAAAGATCTAGATACAATAGCACATTATATTAAACGGCATCGCCGTCAAAACCCAACGTTAACGAACAAGAAGCTGCATATGGCACAACAAGTACAACTCAGCGCAACGGTGGCCGAATCACAACTCGGTCAACGGTTAGATCAGGCTTTGGCCGAATTGTTCCCTGATTATTCAAGATCTCGCATAAAAGAATGGATCTTGGAAGACAAGGTGACTGTAAACGGTAAAACTATTAACAAGCCTAAAGAAAAAGTGTTGGGTGGTGAGCTCGTCGCAATTGACGCGCAAATTGAGGAAGATGCCCGCTGGGCGCCTCAAGAAATCCCACTGGATATCGTCTATGAAGATAACGATATTCTCGTTATTAATAAACCCCGTGGTTTAGTCGTGCACCCTGGCGCCGGTAATCCGGACGGCACGGTTCTGAATGCATTGCTCTACTATTATCCAGAAATCATGGATGTCCCACGCGCGGGTATCGTACATCGCCTGGATAAAGACACCACGGGCTTGATGGTGGTGGCGAAAACCGTTCCGGCACAGACTCGTTTGGTGGAAGCGCTCCAAGCGCGTGAGATTACCCGTGAATACGAAGCGGTAGCAATCGGCAATATGACAGCTGGTGGCAGAGTTGACGAGCCTATTTCTCGTCACTCTACCAAGCGGACACATATGGCGGTGCATCCGATGGGTAAACCGGCGACCACGCATTATCGTATTATGGAGCATTTCCGTGCTCATACTCGCCTGCGCTTGCGTTTAGAAACGGGCCGTACACACCAGATCCGTGTGCATATGTCTCATATCAACCATCCGTTGGTAGGCGATCAGCTGTATGGCGGTCGTCCACGTCCACCGCGCGGTGCCTCTGATTCCTTTATTGCTATTTTGCGCGGCTTTGACCGCCAGGCGCTGCATGCAACTATGTTGCGTTTGTATCACCCAATCAGTGGCATTCAAATGGAATGGCATGCGGCATTACCAGAAGATATGGTTGAGCTGATTAATGCGCTGAAAGCCGATACTGAAGAATTCAAAGATCAGATGGATTGGTAATGAACAAGCTGATACTTCCCGACTGGCCGATGCCTGCCACTGTTAAGGCATGTAGTACTACCCGTCATGGTGGTATCAGCGAATTCCCTTATGATTCATTAAACCTTGGCACCCATGTCGGGGATATTGTCGCCAGTGTGGTTGCAAATCGCCAATCTTTAGTGGAGCAAGCGGGATTGCCGCAAATGCCTGTTTGGCTCGAGCAGGTGCATGGCACTCGTGTCCTGCATCTGGACGGCAAGACTATTTCTGATGTACAGGCCGATGCTGTTTATAGCCGCGTCGCTGGGCAAGTTTGTGCCGTAATGACAGCAGATTGTTTGCCAGTGCTGTTTTGCTCGTCGGCAGGTGATGAAGTGGCCGCTGCTCATGCGGGGTGGCGTGGCCTTTGTGCCGGTGTTCTGGAGCAAACGTTAGCTCAGTTCAATGCTGGCTCTTCTTCTATTATTGCCTGGTTAGGCCCGGCAATTGGCCCGCAGCAGTTTGAAGTGGGTGAAGAGGTTAAACAGGCATTTATCCAAATCGACGCACAATTCGCGACTGCGTTCACACCTTCCGGCTCTAAATATCTCGCCGACATCTATTTATTAGCTCGATTGCGGTTACAGGCCGCAGGTATTCACGCTATATATGGCGGTGATCGCTGCACAGTGACTGAAAAACAACATTTTTTCTCTTATCGGCGCGATGGAATCACTGGACGTATGGCAAGTTTAATCTGGCTGATATAACCTATTGGGCTAGGGCGATCCGCTGGCGCATGACGTTGTACTTTAAATATAGTGTCGAAATAACCTTGAAAATTTGAGGGATGACCTCATCTAATCTCCAGTAGCAATTTTGACCAATATTGGAGGTGTTATGCGTCTGGATCGTCTTACTAGCAAATTCCAGCTTGCCCTCGCCGATGCCCAATCTTTAGCTCTTGGGCGCGACAACCAATTTATTGAACCGTTACATTTGATGAGCGCACTGCTCAATCAGGATGGGGGGACGGTTCGCCCATTGTTGACCTCGGCGGGTATTAATGTCGCCAGTTTGCGCAGCGGCATTGAGCAAGCATTAGGTCGTCTTCCACAAGTTGAAGGGACTGGCGGTGATGTTCAGCCATCAAATGAGCTAGTCCGTGTATTGAATCTTTGCGACAAATTAGCGCAAAAACGTGCAGATAAGTTTATTTCGTCAGAACTGTTTGTTCTGGCCGTACTTGAAGATCGCGGCACTTTAACTGACATGTTAAAAGCAGCCGGTGCAACAAAAGATAAAATAAATAAGGCAATTGAAGATATGCGTGGTGGTGACAAAGTTGATGACCAGGGTGCTGAAGACCAGCGTCAGGCATTGAAAAAATTCACTATCGACCTGACTGAGCGGGCGGAGCAAGGCAAGCTCGATCCGGTTATTGGCCGTGATGAAGAGATTCGCCGTACTATTCAGGTACTACAGCGCCGGACTAAAAATAACCCGGTGTTAATTGGTGAACCTGGTGTGGGTAAAACAGCCATTGTTGAAGGTCTGGCGCAACGAATCGTGAATGGTGAAGTGCCAGAAGGCCTGAAGCATAAACGTGTGCTTTCATTAGATATGGGTGCACTGATTGCAGGTGCGAAGTATCGCGGTGAGTTTGAAGAGCGCTTGAAAGGCGTGTTGAATGATTTATCAAAACAAGAAGGTAGTGTGATCTTGTTCATTGATGAATTGCATACCATGGTCGGAGCCGGGAAAGGCGACGGGGCGATGGATGCCGGCAACATGCTGAAACCTGCGTTAGCGCGCGGTGAATTACATTGCGTTGGTGCCACAACACTTGATGAGTACCGTCAATATATAGAGAAGGATGCGGCGCTAGAGCGGCGTTTCCAGAAAGTGTATGTGGCGGAGCCAACTGTTGAAGACACTATCGCCATTTTACGCGGGCTGAAAGAGCGCTATGAACTGCATCACCATGTGCAGATAACTGACCCGGCAATTGTGGCTGCGGCAACGCTATCGCACCGTTATATTTCGGATCGTCAGTTACCGGATAAAGCTATCGACCTTATTGACGAGGCTGGTTCTAGTATCCGTATGCAGATGGATTCAAAACCGGAATCATTGGATCGTCTGGAGCGCCGGATTATCCAATTGAAACTGGAACAGCAGGCATTGAAGAAAGAATCTGATGATGCCAGCAAAAAACGTCTGGAAATGCTCAATACCGAATTAGAGCAAAAAGAACGTGAATATTCAGAGCTGGAAGAGGAGTGGAAGGCAGAAAAAGCCGCCCTCACCGGAACTCAGAATATTAAAACCGAATTGGAACAAGCCAAAATCAGCTTAGAGCAAGCTCGTCGTGTGGGCGATTTGGCGCGGATGTCAGAACTTCAGTACGGTAAAATTCCTGAGCTGGAAAAACAGCTAGCGGCGGCAACGGCGCTTGAAGGGAAAACCATGAAGTTGCTGCGTAACCGGGTGACGGAAGCAGAAATTGCGGAAGTGCTGGCGCGCTGGACGGGGATTCCTGTATCTCGCATGCTGGAAAGTGAGCGTGATAAGTTGCTGCGCATGGAACAGGATCTACATAAACGCGTGATTGGGCAGGATGAAGCTGTTGAAGCTGTATCCAATGCTATTCGCCGTAGTCGTGCTGGGTTATCAGATCCGAACCGCCCAATTGGTTCCTTCTTATTCTTAGGGCCAACAGGGGTCGGTAAAACCGAGTTGTGTAAAGCGCTGGCAACCTTCCTGTTCGACAGTGATGATGCCATGGTGCGTATTGATATGTCCGAGTTTATGGAAAAACATTCCGTTTCTCGGTTGGTTGGTGCACCTCCAGGCTATGTGGGTTATGAAGAAGGTGGCTACCTGACAGAAGCTGTGCGCCGTCGCCCTTATTCTGTCATTCTGCTGGATGAGGTAGAAAAAGCGCATCCGGATGTATTCAACATTCTTTTACAGGTTTTGGATGACGGGCGTTTGACTGACGGGCAGGGTAGAACAGTCGACTTCCGTAATACGGTGGTCATCATGACCTCTAACCTCGGTTCCGATTTGATTCAGGAACGTTTCGGTGAAAGAAGTTATAGCGAAATGAAGGAAATGGTGATGGAAGTTGTTACTCACCACTTCCGCCCTGAATTTATCAACCGTATAGATGAGGTTGTTGTCTTCCATCCACTGGGTCGAGCGCATCTGGCTTCAATTGCCAGCATCCAACTGGAGCGCCTGTACAAACGGTTGGAAGAACGTGGCTATCAGGTCACCATCACTCAGCCTGCGTTGGAGTTCTTGGGCGAGACTGGTTTCGATCCTGTTTATGGTGCGCGGCCATTGAAACGCGCAATCCAGCAGGAAATCGAGAATCCACTGGCGCAACAGATACTTTCCGGCAAATTAATACCGGGAGTCCCTGTTACTCTTGATGTGGAAAATGGGCATATCATTGCCAAACAGTAATGGTAACTCCTTGAGGGGGCGAGAAATCGCCCCCTTTTTGTTGTCTTTTTCACCGTATTTCGTGTTTTTGCCGCATTAGTGAGCGGTTGAAAAGTTTTTTGAAATTAGGGGTTGCAGGCTGTCAGGAACTCCCTATAATGCGCCTCCACTGACCGGGAACAACGAAACACACTTCGCCGGGTCAGGAAGAGAAATGATTGAGTTTGACTTCGAAAGAAACCAAATAAACTCTTGACTCTTCAGCGGGAAAGCGTATTATCTGCCTCCCGCGTTACCGTAAGATTCGCCGCAAGGCAAACGGGTAACGAACGCTCTTTAACAATTTATCAGACAATCTGTGTGGGCACTCGCAAGACGATATCGAAGCCTGTTTCGACAGGCAGAAGA
>NZ_CABHYG010000014.1 GCF_902170785.1 Yersinia proxima
TCTTCTGCCTGTCGAAACAGGCTTCGATATCGTCTTGCGAGTGCCCACACAGATTGTCTGATAAATTGTTAAAGAGCGTTCGTTACCCGTTTGCCTTGCGGCGAATCTTACGGTAACGCGGGAGGCAGATAATACGCTTTCCCGCTGAAGAGTCAAGAGTTTATTTGGTTTCTTTCGAAGTCAAACTCAATCATTTCTCTTCCTGACCCGGCGAAGTGTGTTTCGTTGTTCCCGGTCAGTGGAGGCGCATTATAGGGAGTTCCTGACAGCCTGCAACCCCTAATTTCAAAAAACTTTTCAACCGTGTTTTTTTTCAGCAAAAATGGGGTAAAAGGCCAGAATTTAAACAATTATTAAGCTAAACATTAACTACCCAAGTTAAACAGTAGAGTAAAATAGAAGTATAAGAAGATAGATAGGACAAAACACCATGCAACTAAATACCCAACAGCAGGCCGCCCAGCGCAATCTTTCGTATCTGCTGGCCGAAAAAATTGGCCAGCGCATTCTCGCAGGGGAATATGAAGCCGGCAGTATATTGCCTGGAGAGATAGAGTTGGGGGAACAATTTGGTGTCAGCCGTACCGCTGTACGTGAAGCGGTAAAAATGCTCGCCGCAAAAGGGATGTTATTACCGCGTCCGCGTATCGGCACCCGAGTGATGCCGCAAACCAATTGGAACTTCCTTGACCAGGAATTACTGACCTGGTGGATGACCCGAGAGAATTTCGATCAAGTGATGCAACACTTCCTTATATTAAGGAGGTCACTCGAACCTCAAGCCTGTTCACTGGCAGCTATCAATGCCAGTGAAAAACAAAAAGCCCTGTTAGCATTATTAATGACAGAAATGTACGAGCTGCATACCCATTTTAATCGCGAACGATGGATTCAAGTAGATGCTCAATTTCATCAATTGATCTATGAAGCCAGTGGTAATCCATTTTTAACGTCTTTCGCTAATTTGTTCAGTTCGGTTTATCACAGTTACTTTCGTTCTATTACCGGCGATGAGGTGATTAAGCTGCAACACCATCAAGATATTGTCGATACCATTCTGGCTGGCGATAGCCAAGGTGCGTTGGTAGCTTGTCAGGTGTTATTAAAAGAGAAAGACTAACAGTCAGATGTTCTTTATATCTATATATAGATAGAGAGGGTACTCACACCCACCCAATATAATCAGGACGGACAATGATAAAATCTGCGCGCAGCATGGCGGGTCTCCCTTGGATAGCCGCCATGGCTTTCTTTATGCAGGCTTTGGATGCCACCATACTGAATACGGCACTCCCTTCAATCGCTGAAAGCCTTAATCGCTCACCTCTAACTATGCAGTCAGCTATTATCAGCTATACCCTCACGGTGGCGATGTTGATTCCGGTGAGTGGTTGGTTG
The DNA here is from genome assembly GCF_902170785.1 of Yersinia proxima. Classification (GTDB taxonomy): domain Bacteria; phylum Pseudomonadota; class Gammaproteobacteria; order Enterobacterales; family Enterobacteriaceae; genus Yersinia; species Yersinia proxima. The sequence continues at coordinate 1,399 of NZ_CABHYG010000014.1, forward strand.
GCCGATCGTTTCGGAACTCGACGCATTTTCATTTTGGCCGTTTCATTATTTACGCTAGGGTCATTACTATGTGCGCTTTCTGGTTCTCTACCATTTTTGGTAGCATCCCGAGTTATTCAAGGGGTGGGTGGTGCCATGATGATGCCCGTCGCCAGGCTAGCACTTATCCGGGCTTATCCGCGCAGTGAGTTATTGCCAGTATTAAACTTCGTCACCATCCCCGGATTAATCGGCCCTGTCATGGGACCATTATTAGGGGGATTATTGGTCACCTACGCCACATGGCACTGGATTTTTATCCTTAATATTCCCATCGGATTACTGGGTATCTTTTATGCCCGTAAATATATGCCCGACTTCACCATGCCGAAACGCGCCTTTGATATTATCGGTTTCCTGCTGTTCGGTAGCAGTTTAGTTATGATATCCGTGAGCCTGGAAATAATGGGGCGCCCAGATATTGCCAGCTATCTGCCAGCCGCTGTGCTATTGGGCGGTTTATTAATGCTGCTCTTCTATATATTCCACGCCAAAGGCCATCCTAATCCGCTAATTGGTTTGCCGCTGTTTAAAACCCGAACCTTTTCCGTCGGTATTGCGGGTAACGTAGCTTCACGTTTAGGCACTGGCTGTGTTCCTTTTCTGATGCCACTCATGTTGCAAGTCGGGTTTGGTTATTCCGCTATTATTGCCGGTTGCATGATGGCCCCCACCGCCATTGGTTCGATGATGGCAAAATCAGCGGTAACTCAAGTTTTGCGCTCACTGGGCTATCGCACCGTGTTGGTGGGTATTACGGCTATTATCGGGGTACTGATTGCCTTGTTTGCTTTTCAATCGCCGGGCATGTCACCCTGGATGATGATATTGCCACTGTTTATATTGGGTATGGCGATGTCGACACAATTTACGGCAATGAACACCATTACTCTGGCTGATTTAACCGATAACAATGCCAGCTCAGGTAACAGTGTTTTAGCAGTAACCCAGCAACTGGCGATTAGCTTTGGCGTTGCCATCAGTGCCGTGGTTTTGCGGTTTTATGATGGGTTGTCGTTTGGGAATAATATTGACCACTTCCACTACACCTTTATTACGATGGGTGCCGTGACATTGCTGTCATCCGTGGTGTTCTTATTACTCAAACCTAAAGATGGCGATAACTTGATTCAGGGCCGTAATGTGAAAAAAGTTACGCAGCCCGCAGAGAGTGAAGTTTAACGAGTAGCGACCGAGCCGCGCTCGATTAGCTCGGGAGTGAGAATCAGAACCTGTGGTTCCGCTTCCGGGTTATTTAGCCGATGAATAAGAGTATCAATAGCCAACTCACCGAGATCATCTTTGGGCTGATGAATGGTCGTCAACGGTGGCGTCATATATTGTGCAATTTCGATATCATCATAACCAATGACCGCCATGTCCTGCGGAATCGATAACCCAGCCTGATGTAAGGCCTGATAAACCCCAACCGCCATCGCATCATTACTGGTAAAGACCGCTTCAGGGGGCTGCGGCAATGCCAGTAGCTGCTTCATAGCAACCAAGCCGCCACCAAATTCAAAATCACTGGCCACTTCATAATCAGGGAGCACCGGTAAACCTGCGCGATCCATTGCCTGGCGGAATCCTTGCAAACGTTCTTTAGCCGGTGTTTTATCTTGTGGGCCAGCAATACAGGCGATACGAGTATATCCTCTGGCAATCAGGTACGAGGTTGCCATTTCCCCGCCTAATAAAGAGTTATCCTGAATGACATCATTCACCCCTTCAAAAGGGGCCCAGTCCATCATAATAATCGGTAGAGAAGGGTAGCAGCGCAGAATATCCTGCGACGGGCGATGACTTTCGGTACACATCAGCAACAAACCATCGACACGTTTTTGCATTAGAGTTTCAATACTACGACTCATGCGATCGATGTCACCCTCGGTATTACACAAAATCAAACTGTAGCCGCGCTCATAGCAACTGCGCTCCACACCACGAACCACTTCAGCGTAAAACGGGTTGCTACTGGCAGTGACTAACATGCCGATAGTCCGGGTTTCATTGAGTTTTAAACTACGCGCTAACGCAGATGGGGCATAGTTAAGTTGCTTGATGGCAGCCAGCACTTTGTCACGGATAGGATCGCTAACAAAACGATTTTTATTAATAACATGCGAGACAGTAGAGGTTGAAACGCCCGCTAAACGGGCGACATCTTTCATGGTGGCCAAAGTTATACCCGATCTTGTAAGAAACTATCGATCTCGGCCCGCCAAGGAATGGAAGGTTGTGCGCCAGGGCGAGTCACTGCAATCGCAGCCGCAGCATGAGCAAAACGGACGGCTGAATCCATTGCCTGGCCTTCCAGTAAAGCAGTCAATAATGCGCCATTGAATGTATCACCGGCAGCAATGGTATCTACTGCATTAACTTTAAAGCCAGCGACTAATTTGCCCTGACCTTGCTCGCTAAGCCACACACCGCGGCTACCCAAAGTAATAATCACAGTGGCGATACCTTTATCATGCAAAATTTGCGCGGCTTTCGCTGCGTCATCATCCTGCTCAATATGAATGCCCGTTAAGCGCTCAGCTTCTGTTTCATTTGGAGTAATCATATCCACCAGCGATAACAGCTCATCTGGTAGTTCGCGGGCAGGAGCCGGATTCAGGATAACCTGAGTTTGATGCTGTTTTGCCAATTTAGCAGCGGCGATAACCGTCTCAAGTGGAGATTCCAGTTGCATCAATAATGCATCGGCATCAATAACTTGCTGTTGATAACGGCCAAGATACTCCGGTGTTACTGCCGAGTTTGCCCCAGCATGAATACCAATGACGTTCTCGCCTTCACCATTAACAAAAATCAGCGCTACCCCCGTCGTAGTGCCTGCTACCGCTTCAATAGGTGCGGTATCAATATTATCACTGGCTAATTGCAGACGTACCCGGTCACCAATATCATCTTCACCCACACAGGCAATAAACGCGATATTCGCCTCACTACGGCCAGCAGCAACGGCCTGATTAGCACCCTTGCCACCGAAAGCAACTTTATACTGCTTCCCGATCACCGTTTCACCTGGACGCGGAAACTGCTCAATATTCAGAATATGGTCGGCATTGATGCTGCCCAAGACCACCAGTTTACCTGTTTCCATCGTATTTATTCCTTTGTCATTGAAGTTGCAGGGGTGTTAGCTACGTTCACTCACCCGAATCACTGATTTGAATCAGCTCATCGGGATTCATTCACTTGCCGCCTACCTGCAACTCCAATTACCTTGGGTTTATTGAATGACAACTACTGATTGAATGACGATATTATTTAGTCACTAACTTCAGATCTACTGGGATAACGGCCTGGACTTTCTCGCCTTTCAATACTTTATCCGCAGTTTGTACACCAATGACACCAATCTGGTCTGGGCGTTGAGCAATAGTTGCGCCCATTTTGCCACTTTCGACAGCTTTAATACCATCGTCAGTGCCATCAAAACCAACCACTAACACATCAGTTTTGCCCGCAGTCTGCAAGGCGCGTAAAGCACCCAGCGCCATTTCGTCATTCTGAGCAAACACAGCCTGAACATCTGGATGAGCCGTCAGCAAGTTCTGCATAACGTTCAAACCTTTAGTCCGATCAAAATCTGCCGGCTGACTAGCCAATAACTGGAATTTGTTTTTTTCCATTGATTGCTTGAAACCTTCGCCGCGCTCACGAGCAGCAGATGCACCAGCAATCCCTTCCAACTGAATGACTTTGGCATCACTACCGACTTTCTTAGCAATGTAGTCACCAGCCATTTTGCCACCGAAACGGTTGTCAGAGGCTACGTGGCTCACCACCGTGCCTGCATTAGCCAGACGGTCGAGAGTAATGACGGGAATGTTTGCCTGATTGGCCATTTTAACCGCGTTGCCCACGGCATCGGAATCAGTTGGGTTGATCAATAGCAATTTGGTGCCACGCACAGTTAAATCCTGCACGTTGGCTAATTCTTTAGCTGGGTTGTTTTGGGAATCCAAAATCACCAGGTTGTAGCCCAGTTTATCCGCTTCTTTTTGTGCGCCGTCTTTCATTGAAACAAAGAACGGGTTATTCAGCGTGGAAACAACCAATGCAATCGTGTCTTTTGCCAACGCGTTAGCACTGACGGTAGCGCTCAATGCAACAACAGAGATCAAAGTAGCCAGTTTCTTCATTTTCATGGTCGCAATTCCTGTAGGGAGAGAGGTTATTTGCTGCTTTTATTGTCTACCAACACCGCAAGCAGGATAACTACTGCTTTGACGATCATTTGGTAGTAAGAGGAGACACCCAATAAATTCAAACCGTTATTTAAAAATCCGAGGATTAATGCGCCGATCAGGGTGCCAACAATCCGCCCTTTACCCCCAGCAAGACTGGTACCCCCCAGAACCACGGCTGCTATCGCATCCAGTTCATAACCGGTACCGGCTGTAGGTTGTGCTGATGATAAGCGGGCAACTTCGATAATCCCTGCCAATGCCGCTAACAACCCACAGAGTGAATAAACAATAATTTTAACTTTATCAACGCTGATACCAGAGAGGCGTGTTGCGGACTCATTGCCCCCCAGCGCATAAATATAACGACCCAGACGTGTGTGATGCAGCATGTACCATGCCGCAATAAAGACAATCGCCATCAACCAGATAGGCGTAGGGATACCCAATGGGCGGCCAATACCGAACCAGCCAAAAGTATCTGCCACATCAGTAAAACCGGTGTTTATCGGACTACCATTGGTGTAAACCATGGTGACACCACGCAGTAACAACATCATAACCAGGGTAGCAATAAAGGCCTGCACTTTACCTTTAGCCACAATCACCCCAGTGATGCCGCCGACAAACGCCCCCAATGCCAGCGCGGCACCCACGGCAACCAGCGCATTAACTTCCAACCCGACAATGGAGGCCGCAACCGCACCGGTCAGCGCCAATAATGACCCCACTGACAGGTCAATCCCTGAGGTCAGGATAACCAGTGTCATCCCGACGGCCATAATGGCGTTGACGGAAGTCTGCTGGAGAATGTTAAACATGTTATTCAGGGTAAAGAAGTTCGGGCTTAGTGACGAAACCACAGCAATCAGCACCAGCAGCGCAATCAGTGATTTTTGTTCTAATAACCATTCTTTACTGAACCAGCGCTTGGTATTAATCGTTTGGGAACTCATATCTGATTACTCCTGCTCTGCACACTTTCACTTACCAATAAATCGCGCTTGCCGACGGCAGCTGCCATCAACACTTCCTGGGTAGCCTGTTCAATAGAGAACTCGCCGCTTAGCTGGCCTTCATGCATCACAATGATGCGGTCACTCATGCCCAACACTTCCGGCATTTCCGAGGAGACCAATATGATGCTCAGCCCTTCTTGTTTGAATTGATTGATTAACTGGTAGATCTCTTTTTTGGCCCCGACGTCCACACCACGAGTCGGTTCATCAAGGATCAACACTTTTGGTCGGGTCATCAAACCGCGAGCGATAGCCACTTTTTGCTGATTACCACCCGATAACAGACCAATCGGTTGTTCCATGGAAGGCGTTTTGATATTAAATAAACGAATGAAATCCGCCACCGCCTGCTGTTCATCAGCATGTTTGAGCGAACCGCCTGAACGGCTGAAATAACGTAATGCAGTCAAAGACATATTCTCTTTAACTGACATTCCGAGTACTAAACCATCCCGTTTACGGTCTTCAGAAATATAAACAATGCCATTGGCTAAACCGTCCTGCGGTGAATGAGTCACGACTTCACGGCCATCCAACATCACAAAACCCGATTTACGCGGCAGCGCACCATAGATGATTTTCATCAGCTCAGTGCGGCCAGCTCCCATCAAACCCGCCACCCCCAAGATCTCGCCACTGTAGAGAGTGAAATTGACATTCTCGACCCCAGGGCCGCATAGCTGTTTGACCTGTAAACGTTTTTCGCCGCGCGGTAAATTCAGACGTGGGTATTGCTCTTCCAATTTACGGCCAACCATCATCTCAATCAGAGAGTTTTCAGTTAATGTATTAACCGGTTTTTCGGCGATAAACTGCCCATCACGGAATACCGTGACGTCATCGCAAATCTCAAAGATTTCTTTTAGACGATGGGAAATATAAACAATGCCGCGACCTTCCGCTTTCAGCTCTTTAATGACATTAAATAAAGAGGCTGTTTCGGTGTCAGTCAGCGCATCGGTAGGCTCATCCATAATGATGACTTTGGATTCAAAGCTCAGCACTTTGGCGATTTCCACCATTTGCTGATCACCAATCGAAAGTTCGCCCACCAGCCGATGGCTGCTGTAGCTGATATTAAGGCGCGCCAACAGTAAATCAGCTTCGGCATACATTTTTTTCCAATCAATGCCGCCAAAGCGATTAACAAACTCGCGCCCTAAAAAGATATTTTCTGCGATAGTTAACTGTGGAATCAGGTTAAGTTCCTGATGAATAATGCCGATACCCGCTTCCTGCGACTCTTTCGGGCCATTAAACACCACTTCTTTACCCAAGAAATGCTGGCTGCCGGCATCCTTATTGTAGATGCCGGTCAGCACTTTCATCATGGTCGATTTTCCGGCCCCATTTTCGCCTACCAGTGCCATCACCCTACCAGGATAGACACTTAGCGCAGCACCTGAGAGTGCTTTGACGCCGGGAAAGGCTTTATCAATCCCTTTCAGTTGCAGCAAAGGTTGCATAAACGCCTCAGAAAGTTACGCCGGAGCAGAGAATAATGTTAGCAAAGGGGGAACATTCCCCGCTACGAATCACTGCCCGGCTTTGTTTGGTCTGCTCTTTAAAAGCCTCATGGCTGATATAGTGCAAAGCAATTTGGTTTCCCTGGTGTTGCTCAAGTTGTGATAGTTGTGCGAGTAACGTTTCATGGAGTTGCGGGTTATTTTTAACAATCTCCTGCGCCAGGTAAGCACTTTCAACCTGCATTTCTTGCGTTACCACCTCAAAAACCTGGAGGAATCCAGGGACGCCTTGAGTCAGTGCCAAATCGATACGCGTGGCGGTTGCCGGTATTGGCAGCCCCGCATCACCTATCACAATCTGATCGGTATGGCCCAGGCGAGAGATAACGGCGGAAATATCAGAATTTAGTAATGCACCTTTTTTCATTTTCTACTCCAACAGCGAAACGTTTCGCTGATACTGAGTTTAGAAAAATGGCAGCAGAAGGCAAACCCAATTTGATGAAATTGTGATCGCCATCGAAACGTTTCGCTGAACAAATGAAAAGCGGGAGGATGAATGTGAAAAAGGCCGTTATGTTTAACGGCCTTCTAAGTTAAATCTCTACCTGCGTCCCTAGCTCAATGACCCTATTCGGTGGGATTTCAAACTGATCAGCTGCGCGCAGCGCATTACGACTAAGGGCCACAAACAACTTGCCGCGCAAGAACAAATACCACGGCCGCTTGGTCAGGATAAGTGACTCGTGGGACATAAAGAATGAAGTTTCCATCATCTGGCAAGGTAACCCCTCCAAACCGCAGCGATGGAAAATCTCTTCCACATTAGGGGTTTCGCGCCAACCGTAACTCGCCACTACCCGCCAGAATGTCGGTGAGAGCTGCTCGATAGTTACTCGATTAACGTTATGGACATAAGGTGCATCTTCAGTTCTCAGTGTCAGTAGAACAACCCGCTCATGTAACACTTTGTTATGTTTCAGGTTATGCAGTAATGCAAACGGAATAACATTCATCGCCCGAGACATATACACCGCCGTGCCCGGAACGCGTACCGGAGGCGATTTTTCCAATGAGGCAATCATCGCTTCCAGGGAGTTACCGTGTTCATGCATACGGCGCAGCAAGCTGAAACGCTCACTCTTCCAAGTGGTCATGATAATAAACATCACCAAGCCCAGTGACAGTGGTAACCAACCGCCGGAGAACAATTTCAATGCGTTGGCAGAGAACATCGGCACATCAATAACCAATAACGCCACCAGCAAGAAGTAGACAAAGAAGCGATTCCAGTGCCAGTTTTTCAGTGCTACGGTGCAGAAGAGAACACTGGTAATAACCATCGTGCCCGTTACCGCAATACCGTAAGCCGCTGCCAGATTACTGGAACGTTCGAAGCCGACAATCACCAATACCACCGCCAGATACAGTGTCCAGTTAATCACCGGGATATATATCTGGCCAGACTCCATTTCCGAGGTATGAATAATACGCATCGGTGGCAAATAGCCTAAACGGACGGCTTGCCGGGTCAGGGAGAAGACACCGGAGATAACAGCCTGTGAGGCAATTACCGTTGCCAACGTTGCCAGTATTAACAGTGGAATCAATGCCCAGTCAGGGGCGAGTAGGAAGAAGGGGTTTTTGATAGCTTCCGGGTTTTTCAATAATAACGCGCCCTGGCCAAAATAATTCAGCACCAATGACGGTAAAACCACAGTAAACCACGCCAATCGAATAGGAAATTTACCAAAGTGCCCCATATCTGCATATAAAGCCTCCACCCCGGTAATAGCCAACACCACCGCACCAAGGGCAAAGAAAGAAACAGACTTATATTCAGTAAAGAAGCTGATTGCCCATTTAGGATTCAGTGCAGCCAATACTTCTGGATTAGCAATAATGCTGCGCAAACCCAGCAGCGCCAGCGTCAGGAACCAAACCAGCATCACTGGGGCAAACAATTTACCCACGCTACCTGTACCGTGTTTTTGAATAACAAACAGCAGGGTTAAAACAGCAATCGAGCAGGGGACAATATAAGGATCAAGTGCAGGTGCGGCAATTTCCAGCCCTTCGATGGCCGACATAACGGATATGGCTGGCGTGATAACCACCTCGCCATAAAAGAAACTACCGCCAATTAAGCCGAGAATAACCAAAATTGAAGTGGCTCTGGAAGAGGTATTACGCCCAGCCAAAGACATTAACGTTAAAATCCCCCCTTCACCGGCGTTATCCGCGCGCATGACATAGGTCAGATATTTAACCGAGACAATCAGAATTAACATCCAGAAGATCAGTGATAAAAAACCAAATACCACATCAGGACGGACATCAAAACCATAATGACCAGAAAAGCACTCTCTCAGGGTATAGAGTGGGCTGGTACCAATATCACCATAAACGACCCCTATTGCAGCCAGGGTTACCGCCGATAAAGATTGTTTTTTATGTTCTGTGCTCATATTTGATTTCTTTTTGCTAGAACATCCATAAGCCGATGAGTGCATTTAGTCACCGCAACCGCCTGTTATATATTCTTATACACCTGCCAAAAGGCGCACAGTATGCACCATTTCAATAGATTGCCTACTCTTAAATCAAACAACAAAAAGTACGAAAATAGATCGACTACAAATAGCTGGTGATATAAAAATATTACTAATCAATGGGCTATCCTATTAAGAAAAAAATGCTATACCACTAAGAAAAAGAGGATCTATTCCCCCTGATCAGGTAAAAATCAATCAACTAACGGAACATATAGAGCAATTATGGCGCAATCATCACAATTAGCAGAAAGAATCTCCCGCTTGAGCAGTGCCCTTGAAAGTGGTCTGTATGAAAGACAGGAAGCTATCCGCTTGTGTTTGCTGGCCGCACTGAGTGGCGAAAGCGTATTCCTGCTCGGCCCGCCGGGGATTGCTAAAAGTCTGATTGCTCGACGCCTAAAATTTGCTTTCCGAAATGCCCGGGCATTTGAATATCTGATGACCCGTTTTTCTACGCCGGAAGAAGTATTTGGCCCACTCTCTATTCAAGCTCTGAAAGAAGAGGGGCGCTATCAGCGCATGACTGGCGGTTATCTACCTGAAGCTGAAATCGTTTTTCTGGATGAAATTTGGAAAGCGGGCCCTGCCATTCTAAATACTTTGCTGACTGCTATTAATGAACGACGCTTTCGTAATGGTGATCGGGAAGACAGTATCCCGATGCGTTTGTTGGTAACCGCCTCTAACGAATTACCCGATGCAGACAGCAGCCTGGAAGCGCTTTATGACCGAATGCTTATCCGCCTATGGCTGGATCGCGTGCAAGAAAAGCAGAACTTCCGCTCATTGCTGCTCAGCCGACAAAATGAAAATCATAATCCGGTAGCTGAAAATCTCAGTATCAGCGATGAAGAATTTTATCAGTGGCAACCCTTAATAGACAAAATAGCCCTACCGGATAACTGTTTTGAGCTTATTTTTCAGCTACGTCAGCAGCTCAGCGCACAAGAGCAAGCGCCGTATGTCTCTGACCGGCGGTGGAAAAAGGCTCTGCGTTTGCTGCAAGCTAGCGCCTTCTTCAGCGGGCGAGATGAAATAACGCCAATAGACTTAATTTTGCTGAAAGATTGCTTATGGCATGATTTAAGTTCGCTTAAATTGCTACAGCAACAGCTTGAACAGTTGCTAACAGAACAGGGGTATCAGCAACAAAGCCTATTAATGAAGCTCCAGCATATACATGCTCAATGGTTGAAACACCAACAGCAGCAAAGTGACCATCAAGCACTGACAGTGACCAAACAAAGCGGTATGTTCAGCCGTAAACCGCAATATTCCCTGCCAGACCATCTTACTGATAGCACCCTGACACTGTTCTTGCAAAAACCACTTAGCTTGCATGACATTCAGGTCAATCATCTGCAAATAGAGAAAGAGGCGCTGGCTCAATGGTTAAATAAAGGTGGGGTCTTACGCGCCAAATTAAATGGTGTCGGTTATGCCCAATCTATTGACGCTGAAGTTGATGATCAACTACATATCACGGTGCTGGATGTCAGCCGCCAATCATCAATACTGTCGCAACCCGGAGCTTCCACTACCAGTGTGCCCCCCGAGTTGCTGGTGGAGCTAGCTGAGCTGGAAAATAGTTTGGCTGAGCAACGGCGGCTATTCAGTCAACATCAACCTTGCTTGTTTACGCCGTCCTCTTGGTTGGCGAAAATAGAAGCCAGCTTATTGAATGTGGCTGAGCAAGTGAAACAGCTACAACAAAAACTACGCGGTCATTGATCTATGCTCAGCCTGGCTACACTGGATTTGCTGCTATCGATAAGTGAAAGTGAGCTTATCGAAGAGATGGTGGTGGGATTACTGGCCTCACCGCAGTTAGCCATATTCTTTGAAAAATTTCCGCGTATTAAACGGGCATTAATGAAGGATATCCCCGGCTGGAAGCAAAACTTACAACAGCGAATTCGGGAGGCAAAAGTCCCCGCAGGTCTGGCAAACGAGTTTGCTTTATACCAACAGAGTCAATTGGAAGATAGCTCACTATTTTATGCCCATCTCCCGCAGATTGTAGTGCAACTGCAACAATGGCATTCCCCTTTTGCCACACAAGCTAAAACACTGCTGCATGCCGCTGATTTAAATAGAAATCCCCAAACAGGGGATAGTTTTCAAACTCTCTTTTTGCAGCGCTGGCGTGTCAGCCTGACCTTACAAGCCATCACTATCCACCATCAGTTACTTGAGCAAGAACGAGAGCAACTTTTAGCTGAGTTGCAACAGCGACTTGCGCTCAGTGGTGCTTTGGAACCCATTCTTGCAACCAATGATGGGGCTGCAGGGCGGCTTTGGGATATGAGCCAGGGGCATTTGCAGCGTGGTGATTATCAGTTATTGCTGCAATATGGCGATTTTTTGCAACAGCAGCCGGAGTTACAGCAACTTGCAGAGCAATTGGGGCGCAGTCGATCCGCCAAAGCGCAACCTACCCCTGATGCCCGCTTTGAACCTTATACCGTGATGGTTCGCCAACCTGATACCGTGCCAGAAGAGGTCAGTGGCATTCATCAGAGCAATGATATTTTGCGATTATTGCCGACCGAATTAGTTATGTTGGGGATGAGTGAGCTGGAGTTTGAGTTTTATCGCCGCTTACTGGAGCGACGTTTACTCACCTACCGGCTACAAGGTGATAATTGGCAAGAAAAGACCTTGCAGCGGCCTGTCAGCCTTAAAAGTCATGACGAACAACCGCGCGGCCCCTTTATCGTCTGTGTTGATACTTCGGGTTCAATGGGGGGGTTTAATGAACAATGCGCCAAAGCATTTTGTTTAGCACTGTTACGTATTGCTTTGGAGGATAATCGCCGCTGTTACATCATGTTGTTTGCGACAGAAATTATTCACTACGAACTCTCATCAGCCAGTGGTATTGAGCAGGCAATACGCTTTCTCAGCCAACATTTTCGTGGCGGCACCGATCTGGCGGCCTGCTTAGCCAGCACTCTAAGCAAAATGGAAGAGCGAGATTGGTATGACGCCGATGCCGTGATTATTTCAGATTTCATTGCTCAGCGCTTACCCGAGGAATTGATCCGAAAAATTAAAATCCAGCAGCAAGCTCATCAACACCGGTTCCATGCCGTAGCGATGTCGGCCTATGGCAAGCCCGGTATCATGCGGATTTTCGATCATATCTGGCGCTTTGATACCGGGTTAAAAAGCCGTTTAATACGCCGTTGGAAGCGCTAAGAAACTATTTTAGTTCAGTAACCCTGCCCCAACGTTAATTGATAATCCCAAGATCGTCATATTGAAAATAAAGGATAATACTGACTGCAAGAGCACCACTCGGCGGATATCTGACGTGCCGGTCGAGACATCAGCGGTTTGGGAAGCAACACCAATAGTGAATGAAAAATAAAGAAAATCCCAATAAGAAGGCTCAGTAACCTCTTTAGGGAAAATTAACGGGAGAACAGCGTCTGACTCATCGCGGGATAAATAAAATAAATGGGCATAATGCATAGTAAAAGCGGTTGGCAATAGTAACCACGAGACCAATAAAGTCATTCCGGTGAGGACTAAATGGAATGCTTTAGCCGAGCCCGATAACTGATTCGCTGTGCTTAACTCAAACAGAATAACCAGGATACTCGCCAGACACGCCATACTGACAATACTCAGCACCATGGTGGCACTTTCATCCTGTACACGAGCTATTAATCTGATTTTTTTCGGATCATTGCGCAATAATTGCAGCCATAAAAAGAACAAATAGAGCCACGCAAATATATTCCAACTCACCATCAAGCGCAGCAATACAGTGAAATGTGATGGCAACAGGAAGTAAGTGACTATTCCAGCACCAACAGATAATAGCAGCCTTGGACGCGCATGTGAGTAATGTTTAAGAGGGTGAAATCGGGCCATAACGTCAACAACCTTATAGGTGAAATACCTCAGTATTATGCCACCTACAGCATAGATGAAAGAACCCGCTTATGTTTATGATGTTAAAAACCCGCTATAGCTGCATAAGCCATAACGGGTTGAAATAATTCAGAGATGATCTGCTGGGAATTACAGCAAGCCTTCTACCTTCTCACTGACTTCTGCCCCCCACACACCACATTGCACCTGACCAATATGCTGTAATTGCAGCAATAACATCACTAAACGGGACTGACCAATACCCCCACCAATTGTCTGCGGCATTTCACCTTTCAGCAGCGATTGATGCCATTCCAGTTTCAGACGATCTTCATCTGATGTCAGAGCTAATTGACGTTTCAGTGCTTCTGCATCGACGCGAATACCCATGGATGAAATTTCAAAAGCATCTTCCAGCACGGGGTTCCAGACAATAATGTCACCGTTTAGCCCAGCAAAACCTTCTGCACTAGGAGAGGTCCAGTCATCATAATCCGGGGCACGAACATCATGAGATTTACCGTCAGCCAATTTGCCGCCAATCCCAATCAAGAAAACAGCACCCAGCTCTTTAGCAATGGCGCGTTCGCGACCTTTCGCATCCAGATCAGGGAATTTAGCCCGCAGGCTTTCACTGTGGATAAAATGAATCTGTTCTGGCAAGAAAGGTTTTATATCAAATTCTGCACTGATCGCTGCTTCGGTTTCTTTAATCGCCGCGTAGATTTTGTTAACAGTGGATTTCAGATAAGCCAGGTTGCGCTCGCCATCACCCATGACGCGCTCCCAATCCCACTGATCGACATACACGGAATGAATGGCACTCAAGCGATCTTCATCAGGACGCAATGCTTTCATATGGGTGTAAATTCCTTGGTCAGCACCAAAATCAAAGCGACCTAAGGTTTTACGCTTCCATTTAGCTAATGAATGAACAACTTCAAAAGTTGCGCCTGGCAAGCTTTTTACTTTTACCTGAACGGCTTTCTCTGAACCAGACAGGTTATCTTGAGTACCATCACCCACACGGCTCAGGATGGGTGCCTGTACTTCAATCAGGCCTAATTGCTGTTCTAATTGACGGGAAAAAAAGGATTTTACAAAACTGATCTGTTGTTGTTTTTGGATAAATTGCTTTTTCATTGTCATTTTCTCAATTCGTTGCTGTCGATTATGCAAATTGTCTGTTGTGCCGTTTTGCTTGTCATCGATTAAGCAACAGAATGAGGGTTAAATTCAATATCCAACAAACAATATTGCCTTTTCACTTTTAATCATTCATTTTTATGTATCTATAATTAGATAATCGATAAAAAAAGGGGGTTAATATGAGTGAAATTTATCAAATCGATAATCTCGATCGTGGCATCCTGAACGCATTAATGGAAAATGCGCGTACACCTTATGCGGAATTAGCTAAAAATTTTGGTGTCAGCCCAGGAACAATTCATGTCCGAGTTGAGAAAATGCGCCAGGCGGGGATTATCACCGCAGCCTGTGTTCACGTTAATCCAAAACAGCTGGGCTATGACGTGTGCTGCTTCATCGGCATCATTTTGAAAAGTGCCAAAGATTACCCTTCGGCCCTAAAAAAACTGGATAGTTTAGAAGAAGTTGTCGAGGCCTATTACACCACAGGCCATTACAGCATCTTTATTAAGGTTATGTGTAAATCGATAGATGCACTGCAACAGGTACTTATCAACAAGATCCAAACGATTGATGAGATCCAGTCAACTGAGACTCTTATTTCCCTGCAAAACCCCATCATGCGTACCATCGTGCCCTGAGCACTAAATAACTATACCCACATTATCCACAGGTAGATCCCAGCTGATTCACAGCGTACAATACCGATTCATTACTTCGGTTGGGTTCTTTATGGCTGACATTACCTTGATCAGTGGCAGTACGCTTGGCAGTGCTGAATACGTTGCTGAACATTTAGCTGAGAAATTAGAAGAGGCGGGTTTCACGACAGAAACTCTGCATGGTCCGGAATTAGACGAGCTGACCCTGGATGGTATGTGGCTAATTATCACTTCCACTCATGGTGCAGGTGATCTGCCAGACAATCTTCAACCCTTATTAGAACAAATCGAGCAGCAGAAACCGGATCTCTCACAGGTTCGCTTTGGTGCAGTTGGTTTGGGCAGTTCAGAATATGACACTTTCTGTGGTGCGGTCAGAAAATTGGATCAGCAACTGATCATCCAGGGAGCCATTCGTGTGGGTGATATTTTAGAAATTGACGTCATCCAACATGAAATTCCTGAGGACCCAGCAGAGATTTGGGTTAAAAATTGGATTAATTTGCTCTAGTTCGCTTAAAGATCAAGCGATCAAATGTGGATAAGTAAGCTATAAAGCAGGGTATAAGCAGTACATATCCACATAACAACCTTAGTGACTTAAAGTGCCTGTGTATAACATGCCATTTAGATCCCAGCTTATACGCAATAGGATCACCGATCATTCACAGCAAACGATCCTCCTTAATTACATGATCTCAAATGTGAATAATCACTTATCCACAGAGGATCATGATCCTAATAAGAGATCTAATAAAGAGATCTTTAAATAAAAAGATCTTCTTTTAATTAAGAGCGATCCTAAGCTGCTTGGTCGATCGTCTAAACTTGAGTAGAATCCCCCACCCCAGGGCAAACACAGAAATTCGCATAACGGCGAGGTGCAGTACCATGTTTTATCCAGATCAATTTGACGTCATCATCATTGGTGGTGGCCATGCCGGCACGGAAGCTGCAATGGCAGCGGCACGCATGGGACGTCAGACCTTATTGCTGACGCACAATATCGACACACTGGGACAAATGTCTTGTAACCCAGCGATTGGCGGTATCGGTAAGGGGCATTTGGTAAAAGAGATCGATGCTCTGGGCGGGTTAATGGCAATGGCAACTGACCAGGCCGGTATTCAGTTTAGGATACTAAACGCCAGCAAAGGGCCAGCAGTAAGAGCAACTCGAGCTCAAGCCGACCGTGTTCTGTATCGGCAAGCTGTACGTACCGCATTAGAAAACCAGCCTAACTTGATGATTTTCCAGCAACCTGTTGAAGATCTGATTGTTGAGAACGATCGTGTGGTCGGTGCAGTGACCAAAATGGGGTTAAAATTCCGCGCTAAAGCCGTGGTCTTAACTGTCGGTACTTTTCTGGATGGCAAAATACATATTGGCCTTGAAAACTACAGCGGCGGTCGTGCGGGTGATCCACCATCTATCTCATTGTCACAACGCCTGCGTGAATTACCGCTACGCGTAAATCGCCTTAAGACCGGTACTCCGCCTCGTATTGATGCACGCACTATTGATTTTAGCCAATTAGCCCCACAACTGGGTGATACACCTATTCCGGTCTTTTCATTCCTGGGAAATGCCAGCCAGCATCCAGAGCAAATGGCATGTCATATCACCTACACCAATGAAAAAACCCACGAAGTGATCCGAAATAACCTGGATCGCAGTCCGATGTATGCTGGGATCATTGAGGGGATCGGGCCACGTTATTGCCCATCGATCGAAGACAAAGTCATGCGCTTTGCTGATCGTAATTCACATCAGATTTTCCTTGAACCTGAAGGTCTGACCAGCAATGAGATCTATCCAAACGGTATTTCTACCAGTTTGCCTTTCGATGTACAGATGCAGATAGTTCGTTCAATGAAAGGGCTTGAAAATGCACGTATCGTCCGGCCTGGCTATGCCATCGAATATGATTTCTTCGATCCACGAGATTTGAAACCTACGCTGGAAAGCAAATATATCCAGGGCTTGTTCTTTGCCGGGCAAATCAATGGTACTACAGGCTATGAAGAAGCTGCGGCTCAAGGGCTGCTTGCAGGCCTTAATGCGGGTCGCTTTGCCAACGATGAAGATGGGTGGTCACCTCGTCGTGATGAAGCCTACCTTGGCGTGCTGGTGGACGATTTAAGCACCCTCGGCACCAAAGAGCCGTACCGTATGTTTACCTCACGAGCGGAATATCGTTTGATGTTGCGTGAAGACAACGCGGATCTGCGTTTGACCGAAATGGGCCGTAAATTAGGGTTGGTCGATGATGCGCGCTGGGCTCACTTTAGTCAGAAGATTGAGCAAATTGAAAAAGAACGCCAGCGCCTGCGTGATATCTGGGTTCATCCTCATTCTGAGAACGTAGCTGAAATTAATGCGGTGCTGAAAGCTCCATTATCAAAAGAAGCCAACGGAGAAGAATTACTGCGTCGTCCTGAAATTGACTATCGTTTGTTAACAAATTTGCCTTCATTTGGCCCGGCATTAACCGATCCCCAAGCAGCAGATCAGGTTGAGATTCAGGTTAAATATGAAGGTTATATTGCCCGTCAGCAGGAAGAGATCGAAAAGCAGCTACGTAATGAGAATACCTTATTGCCAGTTGATCTCGATTATCGGCAAGTGTCTGGTTTATCGAATGAAGTTATCGCTAAATTGAATGATCATAAACCTAACTCAATCGGGCAGGCTTCACGTATTTCAGGGATTACGCCTGCGGCAATTTCCATCTTGTTGGTTTGGCTGAAAAAACAGGGTTTGTTGCGCCGTAGCGCATAACCATCAAACATTTGCCAGGCAGCAAGAATAAGCTGCCCGGCAATTCAGGCCATAACCAAACTATTCAAACCACTGCTAAGCTAGATTATCATTTCAGATATTAGCTCATTACACGCTGACAGAGTTTTTTCGGTCAGAGGATACTGTTGTGTTAAAAAAATTAGATTCCCTGCTGAATGCGGCAGGTATTGCGTTACCCGATCAGCAAAAACATCAATTAATAGGATATGTGGAACTGCTGCATAAGTGGAACAAGGCTTATAATCTGACTTCTGTGCGTGACCCAGAGCAGATGCTGGTACGGCATATTCTGGATAGCATTGTTGTTAATCCACACTTGCAAGGTAGCCGTTTTATTGATGTTGGCACAGGGCCTGGACTGCCTGGAATACCGTTAGCCATCGTGCGGCCCGATGCACACTTCGTCTTGCTTGATAGCTTGGGTAAACGTGTTCGCTTTCTGCGGCAGGTACAGCATGAGTTAGGGCTAAGCAATATCGAACCGGTACAAAGCCGTGTTGAAGATTTTGCCGCAACACCGCCATTTGACGGTGTTATAAGCCGTGCATTTGCATCCTTACAGGATATGCTGTCCTGGTGTCATCATTTGCCAGCTAAGCCTGAAGGGCGTTTTTATGCGCTTAAAGGAGTAAGGCCGGATGATGAATTAGCCACATTGCCTAAAGGGATAGTTCTTGAGTCGGTTGTTCGCTTGCAAGTACCAGAGTTGGACGGTGAGCGTCATTTGGTTATTCTTAAGTCAAACTAACTTTGTTATTTATCAAAAAAATGTAATAAATCCTTAGAGTGAGCAAGGTGATTTGTCGGCTATAGCACTTTTAATATTGGCGATTATTTATCCGCTGACTATAGTTCGGAAAGATTATATTTAACGCCTTGTTTACAATATCAGCAGCAATGAACGACATAATCATATTGAAGATGATTAAATAGTCACCCTGGTCATTATTTTATCTGAGATATCATTCTTTTTATGTGTCCGAAGTGTTGCAGGATTATTATCTGAAATGTCAACGGTAAGTTTTTACTAAGTAGATAAGTTGTTTGATAATGGTTTAAATTTAACATTATGATTTATAAAAGTTTTTAATGGCTCTTTTCGTTAAAGACAAATCAGGTTGTAATGGGCTATAAATCGTTTTGTTTTAAGTTTTGTGATCCGTTGCACGCTTTATTGATAATAATTGGAATCGTCAGACAATTAAATTTGGCCTATATTCTGAGAGCAATCTGCTGAAAAGAGCCAGAAAGTAAAAAAATTGAATAATTGTTCACCTTTTCGTTACTTATCGATTGAATTCGTTTGAGTCGCCCGTATAATTTGCTCGTTTTTTGCTGCTTGACTCAATGGGGTAAAAGGCAGTTCTATACCTCACTCAATATACCTTTAGTGTGGTTCGGAGAGAACAAACGTCATGCCTGTATCCCTTTACAGTGGGAAAATTGCACGAAAGTTGCTGTTGTTGCAGTTAATGACTTTTGTTGTTCTCAGTGCTGTTTTTGGTTTTAAAAGCCTGGAATGGAGTGCTTCTGCTTTGGCGGGAGGGTTGGCAGCCTGGTTACCCAGTGCCATATTTATGTTGTTTGCTTGCCGCCATCAGGCAAAAACAGCTGCTCCAGGTCGTGTTGCGTGGTCATTTGCCATTGGCGAAGGGTTAAAGGTTATCATGACGATAATTTTGCTGATCGTGGCATTAGGGCTGTTTAAAGCAGCGTTTGCGCCACTCGGTTTAACCTATTTAGCGGTGCTGATTGTGCAGATATTGGCACCGGCCGTGATAAGCGGCTACCGTACTTAACAGTTATCGTATTTAACGGTCACCGTATTTAACTACAAAAAGGGTAAGAGGCATCATGTCTGCATCAGGAGAAATCTCTACTCCAAGGGACTACATAGGTCACCACCTGAATAACCTTCAGTTGGACCTGCGTACCTTTGAGTTGGTCAATCCCCACTCACCTGGCCCTGCGACGTTCTGGACGTTGAACATTGACTCTTTGTTCTTCTCTGTCGTGCTGGGGTTAGCTTTTCTGTTTGTTTTCCGCAAAGTTGCGGCAGGTGCCACCAGTGGTGTGCCTGGCAAATTGCAGACGGCTGTTGAGTTAATTATCGGTTTTGTCGATAACAGCGTACGGGATATGTACCACGGCAAAAGTAAAGTCATCGCACCATTAGCCCTGACCGTGTTTGTTTGGGTTTTATTGATGAACATGATGGACTTACTGCCAATCGATTTACTGCCTTATATTGGTGAACATGTCTTTGGGTTGCCTGCACTACGTGTAGTACCTACCGCTGACGTGAGTATTACCTTGTCCATGGCATTGGGTGTCTTCATCCTGATCCTGTTCTATAGCATTAAAATGAAAGGTGTAGGCGGCTTCGTAAAAGAATTAACGATGCAGCCGTTCAATCACCCGATATTCATTCCAGTTAACTTAATTCTGGAAGGTGTCAGCCTGCTGTCCAAACCGGTTTCACTCGGTCTGCGACTGTTCGGCAACATGTATGCGGGTGAGTTGATCTTCATCCTGATTGCTGGCCTGTTGCCGTGGTGGTCACAGTGGATGCTCAGTTTACCTTGGGCTATCTTCCACATACTGATTATTACGTTACAAGCCTTTATCTTCATGGTTCTGACGATTGTCTATCTGTCGATGGCGTCCGAAGAGCACTGATTTTCTTATAACACTACTGCGTTTTAACTGAAATAAACTGGAGACTGTCATGGAAAACCTGAATATGGATCTGCTGTACATGGCTGCCGCTATAATGATGGGTTTAGCGGCAATCGGTGCTGCGATCGGTATCGGCATCCTGGGTGGTAAATTTTTGGAAGGCGCTGCACGTCAGCCTGACCTGATTCCTCTGCTGCGTACACAGTTCTTTATCGTCATGGGCCTGGTTGACGCCATCCCTATGATCGCTGTTGGTCTGGGTCTGTACGTGATGTTTGCTGTCGCGTAAGTAGAGTTTTCTCTACTGTGAACTACACCAAACTATTAACTTTTAAAGAGGCATTGTGCTGTGAATCTTAACGCAACAATCCTCGGCCAGGCCATCGCGTTTGTCCTGTTTGTCCTGTTTTGTATGAAGTATATATGGCCGCCGATTATGGCAGCCATTGAGAAGCGTCAAAAAGAAATTGCTGACGGTCTCTCTTCTGCAGAGCGTGCCAAAAAAGATTTGGACTTAGCGCAAGCCAATGCGACCGACCAACTGAAGAAGGCCAAAGCAGAAGCACAGGTGATTATTGAGCAGGCAAGTAAACGCAAAGCTCAGATCCTTGATGAAGCTAAAGCAGAAGCTGAACAGGAACGTAACAAAATCGTGGCGCAAGCGCAGGCAGAGATCGACGCCGAACGTAAGCGTGCTCGTGAAGAGTTGCGTAAGCAAGTCGCGATGTTGGCTATAGCTGGCGCCGAGAAGATCATCGAACGTTCCGTGGATGAAGCTGCTAACAGCGACATCGTTGATAAACTGGTCGCTGAACTGTAAGGAGGGAGGGGCTGATGTCTGAATTTGTAACTGTAGCTCGCCCCTACGCCAAAGCAGCTTTTGACTTTGCTGTTGAGCACCAGGCGGTTGATCGTTGGCAAGATATGCTGGCGTTTACTGCCCAAGTGACTAGCAATGAACAGATCGCTGAATTGCTTTCCGGTGCGGTAGCGCCAGAAACAATGTCTAAGACGTTTATTGCAGTCTGTGGTGATCAGCTCGATGAACCCGCACAGAACTTCATTCGAGTTATGGCGGAGAATGGCCGTTTACTGGTTCTTCCTGAGGTACTACAGCAGTTTATTCAACTGCGTGCCTCGCTGGAGTCGACCGTCGACGTTGAAGTGAGCTCTGCGAGCCCATTGAACGACGAACAGCTGGCTAAAATTGCCGCTGCGATGGAAAAACGTCTATCACGCAAAGTTAAGCTGAATTGCAAAATCGATAAGTCCGTAATGGCCGGCGTAGTAATACGTGCAGGCGATATGGTGATAGATGGCAGCGTTCGCGGTCGTCTAGAACGCCTGGCGGACGTCTTGCAGTCTTAAGGGGACTGGAGCATATGCAACTGAATTCCACCGAAATCAGCGAACTGATCAAGCAGCGCATTGCTCAGTTCAATGTAGTGAGCGAAGCTCACAATGAAGGTACTATTGTTTCCGTTAGTGACGGGATCATTCGTGTACACGGTCTGGCTGATGTAATGCAAGGCGAGATGATCGCACTGCCTGGCAACCGTTACGCAATCGCACTGAACCTGGAGCGCGACTCCGTAGGTGCTGTAGTTATGGGTCCGTACGCCGATCTTGCTGAAGGCATGAAGGTTAAATGTACTGGCCGTATCCTGGAAGTTCCAGTCGGTCGTGGCCTGTTGGGTCGCGTCGTCAATACTCTGGGTGAACCTGTTGATGGTAAAGGTCCGGTAGAAAACGACGGCTTCTCAGCTGTTGAAGCTATCGCACCTGGCGTTATCGAACGTCAATCCGTTGATGAACCTGTTCAGACTGGTTATAAGTCAGTCGATGCCATGATTCCAATCGGTCGTGGTCAGCGTGAATTGATCATCGGTGACCGTCAGACAGGTAAAACTGCTCTGGCGATTGATGCGATCATCAACCAGCGCGATTCAGGCATTAAATGTGTGTATGTTGCTATCGGCCAGAAAGCCTCTACTGTTGCAAACGTAGTGCGTAAACTGGAAGAACATGGCGCGTTGGCTAACACCATTGTGGTGGTAGCGACTGCATCAGAATCAGCAGCATTGCAATACCTGGCACCTTACTCCGGTTGTGCCATGGGTGAATATTTCCGCGACCGCGGTGAAGATGCGCTGATTATTTATGATGACCTGTCTAAACAGGCTGTTGCATATCGTCAAATCTCCTTGCTGCTTCGTCGTCCACCAGGTCGTGAAGCCTATCCTGGCGACGTATTCTACCTCCACTCCCGTTTGCTGGAGCGTGCTGCGCGTGTTAACGCCGATTACGTTGAAGCCTTTACCAAGGGTGAAGTGAAAGGTAAAACCGGTTCTTTGACCGCATTACCAATCATTGAAACTCAAGCAGGGGACGTTTCCGCGTTCGTTCCGACTAACGTAATTTCTATTACCGATGGTCAGATCTTCCTGGAATCCAGCCTGTTTAACGCCGGTATTCGTCCTGCGGTTAACCCAGGTATCTCCGTATCTCGTGTGGGTGGTGCAGCGCAGACCAAGATCATGAAAAAACTGTCCGGTGGTATCCGTACCGCTCTGGCACAGTATCGTGAGCTTGCCGCGTTCTCCCAGTTCGCATCCGATTTGGATGATGCAACACGCAAACAGCTGAGCCACGGCCAGAAAGTGACCGAGCTTCTGAAACAGAAACAATACGCACCGATGTCAGTTGCGCAGCAGTCTCTGGTTCTGTTCGCAGCTGAACGTGGTTATCTGGGTGATATCGAGTTGGCGAAGGTAGGTAGCTTTGAAGCTGCGCTGTTGGCGTTTGCTGACCGTGAGCATGCCGAGCTTATGCAACAAATCAACCAAACTGGCGCGTATAACGATGAGATCGAGGCCAAGCTGAAAGGCATCCTTGATACATTTAAGGCAACCCAGTCCTGGTAACGCTATACGGTCCTGCTTTTCATTAGGAAAGCAGGCCGTCTGGCAATGAGGAGAAGCAGAAATGGCCGGCGCAAAAGAGATACGTTCCAAGATCGCCAGCGTGCAAAACACGCAAAAGATCACCAAAGCCATGGAGATGGTCGCCGCCTCCAAAATGCGTAAATCGCAGGAACGCATGGCGGCCAGCCGTCCTTATGCAGAAACAATGCGTAGTGTGATTGGTCACCTTGCGCTAGGTAATCTGGAATACAAACATCCATACCTGGAAGAGCGTGATGTTAAGCGCGTTGGGTATCTGGTGGTTTCTACAGACCGTGGCTTGTGTGGTGGTTTGAACATTAACTTGTTCAAAAAACTGTTGGCTGAGATGAAAGGTTGGTCTGAAAAAGGCGTTGAATGCGATTTAGCGCTGATCGGATCAAAAGCAGCATCTTTCTTTGGTTCCGTGGGCGGCAAAATTGTTGCTCAAGTGACTGGCATGGGGGATAACCCTTCTCTGTCAGAACTTATCGGGCCAGTTAAAGTCATGCTGCAAGCCTATGATGAAGGTCGTTTGGATAAACTGTATATCGTTAATAACAAGTTTATCAATACGATGTCTCAGGAACCACGGATCATGCAGCTGTTACCACTTCCGCCAGCGGAAGACGGTGAGCTGAAGAAGAAATCCTGGGATTACCTGTATGAACCTGATCCTAAAGCACTGCTGGATACTCTCCTGCGTCGCTATGTGGAATCGCAAGTTTATCAGGGCGTCGTTGAAAACCTGGCCAGCGAACAGGCCGCGCGAATGGTAGCGATGAAAGCCGCCACCGATAACGGCGGTAGTCTGATCAAAGAGCTGCAGTTGGTTTACAACAAGGCTCGTCAGGCCAGCATCACTCAGGAACTCACCGAGATCGTCGGGGGAGCCTCCGCGGTTTAACCAGGTTATTACCCTAAATAGTTCAGATTGCGGGAAGGCGGCAACTGAGCACATCCCCAGGCGCTTACTCAAGTAAGCAATAGGGTGAGAGAAGGCAGCCAACGCCCCAGCAATTTGGAATATGACGGGTAAACGTATTACGTAGAGGATTCAAGATGGCTACTGGAAAGATTATCCAGGTAATCGGCGCCGTAGTGGACGTCGAATTCCCCCAAGACGCTGTACCAAAAGTGTACAACGCCCTTGAGGTTGAAGGCGCAGCTGAGAAGCTCGTGCTGGAAGTTCAGCAACAGCTGGGCGGTGGTGTTGTTCGTTGTATCGCAATGGGCTCTTCCGATGGTCTGAGCCGCGGGTTGAAAGTCATCAACCTGGAACACCCAATTGAAGTGCCAGTGGGCAAGTCAACTCTGGGCCGTATCATGAACGTATTGGGTGACCCAATCGACATGAAAGGTCCTATCGGCGAAGAAGAGCGTTGGGCAATCCACCGTGAAGCGCCTTCTTACGAAGATCTTGCCAGCTCGCAAGACTTGTTAGAAACCGGTATCAAGGTAATGGACTTGATTTGTCCGTTCGCTAAGGGCGGTAAAGTCGGTCTGTTCGGTGGTGCGGGTGTAGGTAAAACAGTAAACATGATGGAGCTTATTCGTAACATTGCGATTGAGCACTCAGGTTACTCTGTATTTGCCGGTGTGGGTGAGCGTACTCGTGAGGGTAACGACTTCTACCACGAGATGACTGACTCCAACGTTCTGGACAAAGTATCCTTGGTTTATGGCCAGATGAATGAGCCACCAGGAAACCGTCTGCGCGTTGCACTGACCGGCCTGACCATGGCGGAGAAATTCCGTGATGAAGGTCGTGACGTATTGCTGTTCATCGATAACATCTATCGCTATACCTTAGCCGGTACGGAAGTTTCCGCACTGCTGGGTCGTATGCCATCTGCCGTAGGTTACCAGCCAACTCTGGCAGAAGAGATGGGTGTGTTGCAGGAACGTATTACTTCCACCAAGACGGGTTCAATCACCTCTGTTCAGGCCGTTTACGTGCCAGCGGATGACTTGACTGACCCATCTCCAGCAACCACCTTTGCTCACTTGGATGCAACCGTCGTTCTGAGCCGTCAAATCGCCTCTCTGGGTATTTACCCGGCGGTTGATCCGCTTGACTCCACCAGCCGTCAGCTTGATCCGCTGGTTGTTGGTCAGGAGCACTACGATGTAGCGCGTGGCGTGCAGTCTATTCTGCAACGTTACCAGGAACTGAAAGATATTATCGCAATCTTGGGTATGGACGAGTTGTCAGAAGATGACAAACTGGTGGTATCCCGTGCGCGTAAAATCCAACGCTTCCTGTCTCAACCGTTCTTCGTGGCAGAAGTCTTTACCGGTTCACCGGGCAAGTTCGTATCGCTGAAAGATACCATCCGTGGTTTCAAAGGCATCATGAACGGCGACTATGACCACCTGCCGGAGCAGGCGTTCTACATGGTTGGCACCATTGAAGAAGCAGTGGAAAAAGCCAAGAAACTGTAACGCTGTTGACTGGAGGGTGACATGGCTGCAATGACTTACCATCTGGATGTTGTGAGCGCTGAGAAGAAGATGTTCTCTGGCGTGGTACAAAAAATTCAGGTGACGGGTAGTGAAGGTGAGCTAGGGATTTTCCCTGGTCACGCCCCACTGCTCACTGCCATTAAGCCTGGCATGATACGTATCGTTAAGCAGTTCGGTGAGGAAGAGTTTATTTATCTTTCTGGCGGCATCCTTGAGGTGCAACCGAGTGTGGTGATCGTATTGGCTGACACTGCTATTCGTGGAACTGATCTGGATGAAGCTAAGGCGTTGGAGTCTAAACGCAAAGCAGAAGAACATATCAATAACTCCCACGGCGATGTCGACTATGCACAGGCATCCGCTGAATTGGCGAAGGCGATTGCAAAACTACGTGTAATCGAGCTGACCAGGAAAGCGATGTAATTTTACAGTAGTGGGTTTTTAGTAACCCACTAATTTGTATAATTATTATATATTTAAAGTAATTGAGGATGTCGGTTACCAGCGAAGGTTGCTAAACCGTCCGCAACTTCAAATACGAAGAATATAAAGAACGATAGAATGCCAGTCAGTAAAGCTGATTGGCATTTTTTTTACCTTCATACCCAATAGTATGCATTCGTTAATCACCTTCTTCCGACTTTCTGTTATTTAATTAAGCCTCAGCTAAACTAAAAGCATTTCTTTCTAAAAATGCTTGTTTCTTGCCGTAAAATAAGTGGTTAATAATTTCTGTGGGGGATTGTTTTTTGAGAAAAACAGGTCAAAAAACGTCGCTGATCGCAGACACTTTTTGCGACATTTTTTTATTACATGCCTCATCGCTACAACCCTTTAACCATGCGGGTTGAGTACGTTTTTCGCTGAGAAATATGTAGTAATTATTTCGCTAAACAGGTTTACTTCCGTCTATTAATTTGGAGTTATCAGGTTGCTTATGTCTAACAGCTCAATGAGTGTAGTCATCCTTGCCGCAGGTAAGGGGACACGTATGTATTCCGACCTTCCTAAGGTGTTACACCCACTGGCAGGTAAGCCGATGGTTCAGCATGTTATTGATGCTGCCATGAAGTTGGGTGCTCAGCAGGTTCATCTGGTTTATGGGCATGGCGGCGAGTTGTTGCAAAAAACACTTACTGACCCGACATTGAACTGGGTGCTACAAGCTGAGCAGTTAGGTACTGGGCATGCGATGCAACAAGCTGCTCCACATTTTGCTGATGATGAAGATGTCCTGATGCTGTACGGCGACGTACCGTTAATTTCAGTTGATACGCTCCAGCGTTTGTTAGCAGCGAAGCCACAAGGTGGTATTGGCTTGCTAACTGTGAAGTTGGATAACCCTAGTGGTTATGGCCGTATTGTGCGTGAAAATGGCGATGTAGTCGGGATTGTTGAGCATAAAGATGCCAGCGACACGCAGCGTGAGATTAATGAAATCAATACTGGGATTTTGGTTGCCAATGGTCGTGATTTAAAGCGTTGGTTATCACTGCTGGATAACAATAATGCCCAAGGTGAGTTTTATATCACCGATATTATTGCGCTGGCCCATGCTGATGGTAAGAAAATAGCTACGGTGCATCCCGCTCGTCTGAGTGAGGTTGAAGGTGTCAACAACCGGCTGCAATTAGCCGCTCTTGAACGCGTTTATCAGTCAGAGCAAGCTGAGAAGCTTTTGCTGGCTGGGGTGATGTTGCTGGACCCAGCGCGCTTTGATTTGCGCGGAGAATTAACACATGGCCGTGACATCACTATTGATACCAATGTCATCATTGAAGGCCATGTGACTTTAGGTGATCGAGTTCGTATTGGAACTGGGTGTGTTCTCAAAAACTGTGTGATTGGTGATGATTCCGAAATCAGCCCATACAGTGTATTAGAAGATTCTCGTTTGGATGCTGGTTGTACTGTTGGGCCATTTGCCCGCCTGCGGCCTGGTGCGGAATTAGCTGAAGGCGCGCATGTCGGTAACTTTGTTGAGATCAAGAAAGCCCGCTTGGGTAAAGGCTCTAAAGCTGGTCATCTCTCCTATTTAGGCGATGCTGAAATTGGCTCTGGCGTAAATATTGGCGCAGGAACTATAACTTGCAACTATGATGGAGCTAATAAGTTTAAAACTATTATTGGCGATGATGTCTTTGTCGGGTCCGATACTCAACTGGTGGCTCCCGTCACGGTTGCAAACGGCGCGACGATTGCCGCAGGGACAACTGTCACCCGTGATATCGCCGAAAACGAGTTAGTGCTTAGCCGCGTTAAGCAAGTCCATGTGCAGGGTTGGCAACGTCCGGTTAAGAAAAAATAATCTATACCCGTCATACTTCAAGTTGCATGTGCGTTGGCTGCTTTCGTTCCCCCCAGTCACTTACTTATGTAAGCTCCTGGGGATTCGCTCAATTGCCGCCTTCCTGTAACTCGAATTATTTAGGGTATATAAAACAGTCCCTTCAACGTTCGTTATTCTGTATTGAAGGGATGTTTTGCCCTGTATTTTTGGCATATATATTTCTGCTGAGAGTACAGAACAAAACATAATAATCCCCAACTCTACAGGCTCGGGGAACCCGGAAAATCCGGAAATTCAGGTCACTGACATCGACAAGGTTCTAAAAGAACCTTACATAGGAATAAAACAGATGTGTGGAATTGTTGGCGCAGTAGCGCAACGTGATATCGCTGAGATTCTGATCGAAGGTTTACGTCGTCTTGAATACCGTGGCTATGACTCAGCCGGTTTAGCTGTAGTGGATGCTGAAGGTAATCTGACTCGTTTACGTCGTGTGGGTAAAGTTCAGGCGCTGTCTGATGCGGCCGAAAATCAGGCTTTACATGGTGGAACCGGGATTGCACATACCCGTTGGGCCACTCATGGTGAGCCATCAGAGGCCAATGCGCACCCTCATGTTTCTGACTATATCTCCGTGGTTCACAACGGTATTATCGAAAATCACGAACCGTTACGTGAATTGCTGATTAACCGTGGCTACCGTTTCAGTTCTGAAACTGATACTGAAGTTATTGCTCATCTGGTGCACTGGGAGCTACAGCAGGGCGGTTCTTTGCTGGAAGTGGTCAAACGTGTGATCCCGCAATTGCGTGGCGCGTACGGCACTGTGGTGATGGATAGTCGTGACCCAAGTCGCTTGGTCGCCGCCCGTTCTGGTAGCCCGCTGGTGATTGGCTGTGGTGTTGGTGAAAACTTTATTGCCTCCGACCAACTGGCCCTGTTGCCGGTAACCCGTCGCTTTATCTTCCTGGAAGAAGGGGATGTGGTTGAAGTGACTCGCCGTAGCATCGCCATTTTTGATAAGCAGGGTAACGCTATTGAGCGCCCTGAAATCGAATCTCAGGTGCAATATGATGCCGGTGATAAAGGTGTTTACCGCCATTATATGCAAAAAGAGATTTATGAACAGCCGATGGCGATTAAAAATACGCTGGAAGGCCGTTTAAACCACGGGGCGATTGATTTATCAGAGCTTGGCCCGAAAGCCGATGCTCTACTGGCGGATGTGCAACATATCCAAATCATAGCCTGTGGTACTTCTTACAACTCAGGTATGGTTTCACGCTATTGGTTTGAGTCATTAGCCGGTGTGCCTTGTGACGTAGAAATCGCCTCTGAATTCCGTTACCGCAAATCTGCTGTGCGCCCTAATAGCTTGCTGATCACCTTGTCACAATCGGGTGAAACAGCGGATACGCTGGCTGCTCTGCGTTTATCCAAAGAGTTAGGATACTTAGGTTCGCTGGCAATTTGTAACGTCGCCGGTTCTTCGCTGGTTCGTGAATCAGATTTGGCCTTGATGACCAAAGCTGGAACCGAGATTGGCGTGGCCTCAACCAAAGCCTTTACCACTCAGTTGACGGTGTTATTAATGCTGGTGGGGCGTATCGGCAAGTTAAAAGGTGCTGATGCCAGTCTGGAGCACGATATTGTTCATGCGTTACAGGCGCTGCCTGCCCGCATAGAGCAGATGCTGTCTCTGGATAAAACCATTGAAGCGCTGGCTGAAGGTTTCTCTGATAAGCACAATGCACTGTTCCTTGGTCGTGGTGATCAATACCCGATTGCGATGGAAGGTGCACTGAAACTGAAAGAGATCTCTTATATTCATGCTGAAGCCTATGCTGCGGGTGAATTGAAACACGGTCCATTGGCATTGATTGATGCTGACATGCCGGTCATCGTGGTCGCGCCAAATAACGAATTGTTGGAAAAACTGAAATCTAACATTGAAGAGGTGCGCGCACGCGGCGGTTTACTGTATGTATTCGCTGATCAAGATGCAGGTTTCACTGATAGCGAAGGTATGAAAATCATTCAGTTACCGCATGTGGAAGAGATTATTGCCCCTATCTTCTACACTGTGCCGCTACAGTTGCTGTCTTACCATGTTGCGCTGATTAAAGGCACCGACGTGGATCAGCCACGTAACCTGGCAAAATCGGTTACTGTTGAGTAATAAGCGGAAAATCGCATAAATAAAAGCCGGCATTTTGTCGGCTTTTTTGTTTTTATAGTTCCGTCATTAAGTGTCATTTTTGCGCAAAAAATAAACCAGTAATAGGACGTATTAGAACAAGTAAAGTGAGTTTTTTACGAAATAAAGGATAAAGCAATTGCCATGAATTGATGTTAATTTATTGATATTAAATGAATTTATTTAAACTCTTCTTGTTTGTCATATAACTGTAATATTCCGTACATTTTTCTGTCATTAAACTGTCCTATTTTCCCTCCTGCACCATACTTAATCTGATGAAAACATTTTAGAGTTAATTCTAATATCCCATTAGGAGGGATTATGAAACTGATGCGTACCACCGTAGCCAGCATTGTGGCAGCGACTTTATCTATGACCACTGTGTCCGCGTTCGCTGCTGCAAGCCTGACAGGTGCAGGTGCGACATTCCCCGCGCCGGTGTATGCCAAGTGGGCAGATTCTTATCAGAAAGAAACAGGTAACAAAGTTAACTATCAGGGGATCGGTTCTTCAGGTGGCGTGAAACAAATCATTGCCAATACTGTTGATTTCGGTGCTTCTGATGCGCCATTAGCAGACGACAAACTGGCTGCTGAAGGTTTGTTCCAATTCCCGACAGTGATTGGCGGTGTGGTGTTGGCCGTGAATATCCCTGGTATTAAATCCGGTGAGCTGACTTTAGATGGCAAAACACTGGGTGATATCTATCTGGGCAATGTGAAAAAGTGGAATGACCCGGCTATTACTAAGTTGAACCCAGGCGTTAAATTGCCAGATCAAAATATCGCTGTAGTGCGCCGCGCTGACGGTTCCGGTACTTCATTCGTATTCACCAGCTACCTGGCTAAAGTGAATGCAGAATGGAAAGAAAAAGTGGGTGCAGGTTCTACTGTTAACTGGCCGACTGGTTTGGGTGGCAAAGGTAATGACGGTATTGCCGCATTCGTACAGCGCCTGCCAGGCTCCATTGGCTATGTAGAATATGCTTACGCCAAACAGAATAACCTGGCTTACACCAAACTGGTTTCTGCTGATGGCAAACCCGTTAGTCCGACTGAGCATAGCTTTAGCTCTGCGGCAAAAGGTGTAGACTGGAGCAAAACATTCGCTCAAGATTTAACCAATCAAAAAGGTGATGATGTATGGCCAATTACATCAACAACTTTCATCTTGGTACATAAAGAGCAAAAAAATGCCGCTAACGGCGCTGAAGTATTGAAGTTCTTTGACTGGGGTTACACCCACGGTGCTAAACAAGCCAACGAGCTGGATTATGCAACATTGCCAGCTGAAGTTGTCGAGCAAGTCCGTGCTGCCTGGAAAACTCAGATTAAAGACAGCAGCGGTAAGCCAATCTTTTGATTTATTGGCAACAAGCGGTTTATGAAATATTGATTCACAATATATACCCTAAATAATTCGAGTTGCAGGTAGGCGGCAATTGAGATAATCCCCAGGAGCTTACTCAAGTAAGTGACTGGGGTGAGCGAAAGCAGCCAACACCCCTGCAGCTTGAAGTATTAGGGGTAGGATGAGAAGAGAGTCTATGGCTGCGAACAAGCCGACAATCAAAGCACCGAGTCAATACGGTGACATCATTTTCAGTGCGCTGGTTAAACTGGCTGCGCTGATTACGCTATTTCTGTTGGGCGGCATTATCGTTTCACTGATTATTGCTTCCTGGCCAAGTATCGAGAAATTTGGTTGGGCTTTCCTGTGGACTAAAGAGTGGGATGCGCCAGCTGAACAATTTGGTGCATTAGTGCCGATTTACGGTACGGTTGTGACCTCGGTTATCGCTTTGCTCATTGCGGTTCCGGTTAGTTTCGGTATTGCCTTGTTTCTCACTGAACTCGCGCCGAACTGGCTAAAACGCCCGTTGGGTGTGGCGATTGAATTGCTGGCGGCCATCCCAAGTATTGTTTACGGCATGTGGGGTCTTTTCGTCTTCGCTCCGCTGTTTGCCCGCTACTTCCAAGAGCCCGTCGGCAACGTGATGTCCGGCATCCCCATTGTTGGCGTATTGTTCTCTGGCCCGGCATTCGGTATTGGTATTCTGGCCGCCGGTGTCATCCTGGCTATCATGATTATTCCTTACATTGCCGCGGTTATGCGCGATGTGTTCGAACAAACTCCCGTGATGATGAAAGAGTCGGCCTATGGCATTGGCTGTACCACATGGGAAGTGATTTGGCGCATTGTGCTGCCTTATACCAAAAATGGCGTTATCGGCGGTGTGATGTTGGGCCTGGGTCGTGCGTTGGGTGAAACCATGGCAGTGACCTTTATTATCGGTAATACCTATCAGCTCGACAGCTTCTCGCTGTTTATGCCGGGCAACAGCATTACCTCTGCGTTGGCAAATGAATTTGCTGAAGCTGAATCTGGTTTACATACCGCCGCGTTGATGGAACTGGGTCTAATCTTATTCGTTATTACCTTTATCGTACTGGCTTTATCTAAGCTAATGATTTTGCGTCTGGCTAAGAAAGAGGGGCGCTAAGATGACAACGATGAATATGCAAAGTGATGCGACGCTGATGGAAACCCGCCGTAAAAAGCAGGCCTGGCGTCGTCAAAAGAATCGGATTGCCTTGATACTTTCAATGGCAACTATGGCGTTTGGCCTGTTCTGGTTAGTGTGGATTTTATTTTCTACTGTCACCAAAGGTATCGACGGCATGTCTTTGGCGCTGTTTACCGAGATGACACCACCACCTAATACCGCTGGCGGTGGTTTGGCTAACGCCATTGCCGGGAGTGGATTATTAATTCTGTGGGCGACCGTCATCGGCACCCCATTGGGCATCATGGCGGGAATTTATCTGGCGGAATATGGCCGTAAATCCTGGCTGGCAGAAATTACCCGCTTTATTAATGACATTTTGCTATCAGCTCCTTCTATCGTGGTCGGCTTGTTTGTCTACACCATTGTGGTTGCCAAAATGGAGCATTTCTCGGGCTGGGCTGGGGTGATTGCACTGGCGCTGTTACAGATACCTATTGTTATCCGTACCACTGAAAATATGTTGAAACTGGTGCCTGATAGCCTGCGCGAAGCAGCCTATGCATTAGGTACGCCAAAATGGCGCATGATTTCGGCTATTACGTTGAAAGCCTCTATATCAGGTATTTTGACCGGGATCTTGCTGGCAGTCGCACGTATTGCCGGTGAAACGGCACCTTTGCTGTTCACGTCGCTCTCCAACCAATTCTGGAGCACCGATCTGACGCGGCCTATTGCGAACTTGCCGGTCACTATCTTTAAGTTTGCCATGAGCCCGTTTGCCGAATGGCAGCAGCTGGCATGGGCCGGGGTGCTGTTAATCACGCTATGTGTACTGTTATTGAATATTCTGGCTCGCGTTATTTTCGCTAAGAAAAAATATTAATCGGCTGAGAAAGTGCCATTAATTAGCAAAGAAAATAACGATTCGCCAATAAATTCCAAAATGCGGCTACGGCGGCATTGGCTAAAAGAGAGAAGTCTTGATGAGTATGGCTACTGACATCAACAACAGCAAAATTCAGGTTCGCGATCTGAACTTCTACTACGGCAAATTCCATGCGCTGAAGAATATTTCGCTGGATATTGCCAAAAACCAGGTCACAGCATTCATTGGCCCATCAGGCTGCGGTAAATCAACACTACTGCGTACATTCAATAAAATGTACCAGTTGTACCCGGATCAGCGTGCTGAAGGTGATATTTTGCTGGATGGGCAGAATATCCTGACTGATAAACAAGATATTGCGTTGCTACGGGCCAAAGTGGGTATGGTTTTCCAAAAGCCAACGCCATTCCCAATGTCGATTTACGATAACATCGCCTTTGGTGTGAAACTGTTTGAGAACTTGTCTCGCGCTGATATGGATGAACGCGTGCAATGGGCATTGACCAAAGCGGCTTTGTGGAATGAAACCAAGGATAAGCTGCACCAGAGTGGCTATAGCTTGTCCGGTGGGCAGCAGCAGCGTTTATGTATCGCCCGTGGTATTGCCATCCGCCCTGATGTGTTGTTGCTTGATGAGCCTTGTTCAGCACTTGACCCAATTTCTACCGGTCGAATTGAAGAGCTGATTAGTGAGTTGAAGTCAGACTATACCGTGGTGATTGTGACGCACAACATGCAGCAGGCCGCTCGTTGTTCAGATCACACAGCATTTATGTATCTGGGTGAGTTAATTGAATTCAGTGATACCGATACCCTGTTTACCGCGCCACAGCAGAAACAGACGGAAGATTATATCACCGGTCGCTATGGCTGATTTTACTCATAGGCTACTACATCAATTTTGCCTACTGCCTTTGGGATAGGCTATAAGAACGGGAAGTATCATGGATAACTTGAATCTTAATAAACATATTTCCGGCCAGTTCAATGCAGAACTTGAACATATCCGCACCCAGGTTTTGACTATGGGTGGGCTGGTGGAACAACAATTATCTGACGCGATCACCGCCATGCACAATCAGGACGGTGAGTTAGCAAAACAGGTTATTGCTGGCGATAAAAAGGTCAATATGATGGAAGTGGCTATTGATGAAGCCTGTGTGCGCATCATTGCCAAACGTCAGCCAACAGCGAGTGATCTGCGCCTGGTGATGGCCATCATTAAAACGATTTCTGAGCTAGAGCGTATCGGTGATGTGGCGGATAAAATCTGCCGTACTGCGCTGGAAAAATTCTCGCATCAACATCAGCCTCTGTTAGTCAGTTTGGAGTCTTTAGGACGTCATACTGTGCAGATGTTGCATGATGTATTGGATGCTTTTGCCCGCATGGATTTGGATGAAGCTATCCGAATTTATCGCGAAGATAAGAAAGTCGATCAGGAATATGAAGGCATTGTGCGCCAGTTAATGACGTATATGATGGAAGATCCGCGCACCATACCCAGCGTGCTAACAGCGCTGTTTTGTGCCCGTTCAATTGAGCGTATTGGCGATCGCTGCCAAAATATTTGCGAATTCATCTTCTACTTTGTCAAAGGGCATGATTTCCGTCACTTGGGTGGCGACGATTTAGAAAAGCTGCTTTCTAATAAAGCTGAAAAGTAACCTCTTTTACCCCAATCATACCGAAAGTTAAGGTGTGGTTGGGGGTAATTCCGTCTCCTCCCCTCTTATGCTCCAACACTTCTTAACGTGCGATTCTTATCAATATAATAAGACTCATTTACTGAGATTAATTGGTTATAAATATATCTTTTTATATTATTTCCTGACCTAACGCCAAATTGATAGCTTACACACAGCGCAACATCTTAATCATCTTAGGAGCTTTCAATGAAGCAATCTCTATCCACAAAAAAAAGCGTTCTGGCACTGACGTTGTTAGCAAGCCTCGCCACACTTTCAGGTGCGGCTCATGCAGATAAACTGGATGATATCAAGAAGGAAGGAGTGGTGCGGATTGCTGTTTTCGATAGCAACCCTCCGTTTGGTTACATCGACCCACAGACCAAAAAATTGGTGGGATATGATGTGGATGTGGCGAATGCGATTGCGAAAGATTTAGGGGTAAAAGTTGAACTGCGGGCAACCAACCCGGCTAACCGTATTCCATTACTGACATCTAAAAAAGTGGATTTGATTGCTGCTAACTTCACTATTACTGATGACCGCGCCAAGGAAGTGAACTTCAGCTTGCCGTATTTTGCCACTGGTCAGAAATTTATTGCTCATAAAGGTGTGCTGAAAACGCCAGAAGATATCGGCAAATTACGTATCGGTGCGGATAAAGGTACAGTACAGGAAATAACCTTGCGTGATCGCTATCCAACCGCGAAAGTCATTTCCTATGATGATACTCCTGTGGCATTTACCGCTTTGCGCAATGGTAATGTTCAAGCTATCACTCAGGATGATGCCAAATTAGTCGGGCTACTGGGTAACCTTCCTGAAGCACAAAAAGCAGATTTTGAAATCTCACCATTCAGTATTACCAAAGAATATCAAGGCATTGGTATTCCTAAAGGTGAAGATCGTTTAACCGCTGAAGTGAACGAGACTCTGGTTAAACTGGAAAAAGATGGCGAAGCAGCAAAAATTTATGACCGCTGGTTCGGGCCAGAAACCAAAGCCGCTCAACCACGTGGCGATTTCAAATTTGCACCATTGGATCAACAGCCTAAAGCATAATATATCCTTAGTCCTTGAAGTTGCAGGGGTGTTAGCTGCGCGCACTTACCCGAATCACTTACTTGAGTAAGCTCATCGGGATTTGTTTGCTGGCTGCCTACCTGCAACGTCAATGACTTAGGCTATAACGTTATGACTCATAGGTATGTAAGAGTAAAAAATGGATTTTATTGTGTGCCCCAAAAAAGACCCTATTGAAGCGTCAAACAGAAATAGGTCTAAAGCCCTATGAATCTACATCACCTCACTGACTGGTTACTGGCCCCGCAATATCTTGACTGGTTGTGGCATGGTTTTCTACTGACGTTGTGGATTTCAGCCTGCACGGTGGTGGCCTCGACGTTGTTGGGCTTTTTGCTGGCCGCCGCCAGAGACAGTGAACTCAAAGGGCTGCAATGGTTTGCCATTGGTTACAGCACCCTATTCCGCAACACACCACTACTGATCCAGTTGTTCTTTTGGTACTTCGCTGCCAGTCAGTTTCTACCCGCATCCTGGATACCTTGGCTTAATACACCGCATGAAATCACGTTTTTCGGGTTAACCCTCGGCTGGCCTTCTTTCGAATTTTTGGCTGGTTTTATCGGGTTGACCTGTTATTCCACGGCATTTATTGCTGAAGAGTTGCGTTCGGGGATCTGCGGGGTTGCGAAGGGGCAAAAGTATGCCGCCCATGCACTGGGGTTGACGGGGTGGCAGGCTATGCGCCATGTGGTGTTGCCGCAGGCATTGAAGATAGCTATGCCGCCGTTACTTGGCCAATATATGAATATTATTAAAAACTCGTCGTTAGCTATGGCTATTGGGGTGGCTGAGCTTTCTTATGCCTCTCGTCAGGTTGAAACCGAAACATTGCGGACATTCCAGGCTTTCGGTGTCGCGACGGTATTGTATATCGCGATTATTGCGTTGATTGAGGCCTGGGGTATGTGGCGTCAGCAGCGAACCCTCGCTAAGGGGCACTGAGATGGATTTTACCATTATTGCTGATAACTGGACTTATCTGTTGTGGGGCACTTTTCCTGATGGCCCACTAGGCGGAGCGGCATTAACGTTGTTGATCAGCCTGTTGGCTGGGGTGGCTTCGGCAATTTTAGGCACGGCGCTGGGCGTGGCGTTGGCGATGTCCCGTGGTGTTTGGGCCGGAGTATTGGCCGCCGTTCTAGGGTTTTTTCGCGCAATTCCGGTGATTATGTTGATTTTTTGGACGTATTTTCTACTACCAATTGTGTTTGGTGTGGATATACCGGAAATCACCACAGTGGTGTGTGCGCTGGCACTGATTGCATCGGCTTATCTGGCTCATGCGGTGAAAGCCGGGATCGTGGCAATCGGGGCTGGGCAGTGGCAGGCGGGTTTATCATTAGGTTTCAATCGCTGGCAGGTTTTGTGGTTTATCGTCTTGCCACAAGCCTTACGCATGATGGTGCCATCATTCATCAATCAATGGATTTCTTTGATTAAGGACACCTCGCTGGCCTATATCGTCGGGGTAAATGAACTGACATTTTTGGCCACTCAGGTTAATAACCGCAGCATGGTTTACCCGATGGAAGTGTTCCTGTTCGTGGCATTAGTCTATTTCGTTTTATGTTTGACGCTGGACTTATTAGCCAATGGTCTTAATCGCCGTTTTAGCCCGCAACATACCATTAATAAGCAAAGCGCCATTAAACGGTCATGGCGCTGGTGGCAAAATAAGCCGGTATTGCCAGCAAGTTAATGGCGGGTAATCTGCCAGCCTCTTTCACGCCATAAGTCAGGTAGTTGCCGCATATCATCAAACATGGTGACCAATGGATGGTGAATCGGCTGGTTATGCGGATCGGCGCAGTAATAATACACCGGTATCCCTGCGGCTATTCCGGCATGGGTGCCGGCTGCTGAGTCTTCAACTAATATGCAGCGCTCGGTCGCAACCTGCATCTTTTCTGCTGCATGATAAATCAGAGTCGGATCGGGCTTCCAACGCTGGATGTCGTAGCCGCTATAAAGTTTGTCTTCAAAAAACGGCAGTAAGCCGGTCAGCCCAAGCGAGTGCTGCATTTTACTCACCGGCCCATTAGACACCACACAAACCGGCAATGTGATTTGCTCTAGCAGCTCTTTTGCTCCAGCAATAGGTTGTAGCTCCGCATCAAATAAGCGGGCAACTTCGGCACGGTATAGTTTTTCCAGCTTTTCTATGGGTTCATCCA
The DNA here is from genome assembly GCF_902170785.1 of Yersinia proxima. Taxonomy (GTDB): domain Bacteria; phylum Pseudomonadota; class Gammaproteobacteria; order Enterobacterales; family Enterobacteriaceae; genus Yersinia; species Yersinia proxima. The sequence continues at coordinate 40,092 of NZ_CABHYG010000014.1, forward strand.
GGCCGTTTTCCTGGCTCACCAGCGCGACAATCTCATTGAGTTTTACGCCTTTAAAACGCTTAATGACCTCTTCCAGCGACAGGTGAATATCATAATGGGCAAACATCACAACATAGGCCTGACAACACAGCACTTCACTGTCGACCAGGGTTCCGTCGCAATCGAACATAACGCATTCAATATTACTCACTTATTTCTCCCTTTAATCATACAAACCCTCTTTATCCCACTTTAACCATCCTGCCCCAGAATGCGATAGATAATTACCTTGCTAGCAATATTACTCATATCAAATGAATAAAATTCAATAAGTTGAATAACTCACGGTTAATGTTTAATCACCTGTTGCGCAACACGGCAGATAAAAAATAGCCAAATAGAGTGTGATCTCGCTCTAAACAACGTTTTTTTTGTTATAGGATATCCCTAACTATCACTCCCTTCTGTGGAACTCCTCGAATGAGTAAACCAAACCTTGATACTGAGCAGGGGCTGCTCGAACGTGTTTTTAAACTGAAACAACATGGGACTACCGCCCGTACTGAGTTAATTGCGGGTATCACAACCTTCCTGACCATGGTCTATATTGTGTTCGTTAACCCACAGATTTTAGGGGTTGCGGGTATGGATGTGCAGGCTGTATTCGTGACGACCTGCCTGATTGCCGCCTTTGGTAGCATCTTTATGGGCCTGTTGGCTAACTTACCGGTCGCTCTGGCACCGGCGATGGGGCTTAATGCTTTCTTCGCTTTTGTGGTGGTTGGCGCGATGGGTATTTCATGGCAAGTCGGCATGGGTGCTATTTTCTGGGGCGCAATCGGTTTCCTTTTGCTTACCATTTTCCGTATCCGATATTGGATGATCGCTAACATTCCGCTAAGCCTGCGAGTAGGGATCACCAGCGGTATCGGCCTGTTTATTGCCATGATGGGGCTGAAAAATGCCGGCATCGTGGTGGCAAATCCAGACACGTTAGTCGCGGTTGGTAATCTAACCTCTCACAGTGTGTTGTTGGGGGCGCTGGGCTTCTTTATTATCGCGGTTCTGGCATCTCGCAATATCCATGCCGCAGTCCTGGTATCGATTGTTGTGACGACATTAATCGGCTGGGCGCTGGGTGATGTCCATTACTCTGGCATCTTCTCCATGCCGCCAAATGTGACCTCTGTGGTCGGGCAGGTCGATTTAGCCGGTGCACTGAATATTGGTATGGCGGGGATCATTTTCTCCTTCATGCTGGTTAACCTGTTCGATTCATCTGGTACATTGATTGGTGTCACGGATAAAGCCGGTTTAACCGACCATAAAGGCAAGTTCCCGCGCATGAAACAAGCGCTGTATGTGGACAGCATCAGCTCTGTTGCCGGCGCGTTTATTGGTACATCATCAGTGACGGCTTATATCGAAAGCTCTTCCGGTGTTTCTGTCGGTGGTCGTACCGGTTTAACTGCGGTGGTGGTAGGGATTTTATTCCTGCTGGTGATGTTTGTTTCCCCACTGGCGGGAATGGTGCCTGCTTATGCTGCAGCGGGTGCGTTGATTTATGTTGGCGTGCTGATGACATCCAGCCTATCCCGTGTGAAATGGGATGACCTGACCGAAGCAGTTCCGGCGTTTGTTACCGCAGTGATGATGCCGTTCAGTTTCTCGATTACTGAAGGGATCGCGCTGGGCTTTATCTCTTACTGCCTGATGAAGTTGGGTACTGGTCGCTGGCGTGAGATCAGCCCATGCGTGGTGGTGGTTGCGCTACTGTTTGTGCTGAAAATTGCGTTTGTTGATCACTAATCGCAAATTCTGTTGATCATTAATAGCAAATAGCGAAACGGCCCGCTCTCAGTATTGAAAGTGGGCCGTTTTATTGAATATCGTATTACTTCAACTGAGCGCTGATTTGCTCCAGTGCTTTTGTGGCACATTGTGCATCCAGATGCCCACCGGGCGCGCCAGCAACACCTATCGCACCGACTACCTCATCTCCTGCTTTCACCGGCACACCGCCACCTAAGAGTAAGAAACCGGGAATATCTTTCAGGTTATTGGCCGCGGGTGTTTTCTGACTGTTTTCCATCACTGTGCCACTTGGGGTTTTGGTCGACAGCGCGGTAAAGGCTTTTTGCTCACTGGCTTTTACGGTATGTGGGCCAGCATTATCAGCACGCAGCACAGTTTTGATGATGCCAGCGCGATCCACAACGGTGACCGCAACGTTATAGCCATCAGCCTGGCAAACGGCAAGGGTACGGCTTGCCACATCGGTAGCCAGAGCCAAAGAGATATTGCGTTCAGTATTCAGACCCGCAGCAGAGGCTTGAGTTATCAGGCCGATGAATAAGGCAGAGGTCAGGGCAATAGGCTTGATCATATAAAATCCTTATTGTTAGCGAAGTGAATTCCTCACAGTAACGCTATGCTACGGCGAAAAGTGGTGAAAAAACATTCGGCTAACTACCCGTTTTACTAGGTATTTATACTTATTCAATAATTATCAATGGCGCGTAATAATGAATAAGTAATGCCAGCGAGTTGACCTCTAGCTTGGCAAAGATATTCGCGCGGTGAGCCTCAACCGTTCGTGGAGATAGCGACAATGTATGGGCAATCTGTTTGCTGGTTTCCCCTTGAATAATCAGGGCGGCAACTTCCCGCTCGCGAGCAGAGAGTTGGTTGAATAGCTGTTGATAGCTCTCCCGCTGCTTATGGGCTGTCAGCGATTGTTCATGCTGCTCCAGCGCCATACTGACGGTTTCGATCAGGACATCGGCATCAATAGGTTTGGTCAAAAACTCCAGAGCACCACCTTTAAAGGCCCGGCGGCATAATTCAACATTACCATGCCCCGTCATAATGATGACCGGCAGGGCGCTATTACGCTCTTGGATAGCTTCTAATATAGTCATGCCACTTTTACCCGGCATACGAATATCGAGCAATACACAACTTGGCTGAGTAATGGCAAAGGTATCGAGGAATATCTGGCCGTTACTGAATGCTTTAACCTCCCAGCCCATAGTCGTGAGTAATGCGCTCAATGCTGCGCGAACACCCTCATCATCATCAATCAGATAAATGTGTTTTGTCATGTGTATTCCCGGCAATTAGAGGAAAAGTGAGGGTAAAGCAAGCACCCCCATGTTCATTGTTTCCCGCTTTTATGTCGCCTCCCATTCGTTGTACCAAGGTTTCACAAAGAGTCAGTCCTAAGCCCAACCCGCTCTCTCGAGTGGTATAGAAGGGGGTGAACAGGCTATCTAACTGCTGATGAGTGAGCCCCGGCCCGTTATCTTCAATCTGAATAACCCATTGTTTGGCTGTGATATTTATTGTGAAAATCACCGTCGGGGTAGGGGTATGTTGGAGAGCCTGAATAGCATTGCTGAGTAAATTATGAAAAACCTGCTCCAGCCATAAAGGGTCACTTTGCAGTGTGGGTAGATTTGCCGGAATCATATTTATGATTTTGACATTCGCCGCGGTTATTTCCTGACTCAACAACACATTCACTCGCCGCCAGATATCAGCCACGACAACCGGTTGTAAATTTATTTGCCCGCGGCTGAGCAAGGTTCGCAGCCGGTCTAATAAAGCGGCAATGCGTTTGATTTGCTCGACAGAGGCCACCAGCAATGGGGCAACTTTCTCGTCCTGCGGCGGTAATAGCCGTAGCGCGGTCTGGTTATAGGTCAATGTTGCGGTGAGCGGCTGGTTTAATTCATGGGCGATGCCGGTTGCAATTTCCCCCATGGCATTGAGTCTGGCTTGATCGGCAAACTTGGCGCGCTGCTCGGCATGTAAACGGTGTTGAGCCAATAGTTGCCAGCGCTGCCAACTGTACAAGGCGGCGGCTATTATCAGCGAAAGCAGTAGGGCGGTGAACCAAGGTAAATCACGCCAAACCGGGGTGGCATGACCTATCAAAATGAAAGATTGCGCCCCTTCGCCCACCGGTTTTTGCCACTGCCAGAAACTTTCAGGCGCTGAATGGCCCAAAATCGCGAGTTGATGCTGCTGATAGCGCAATACCAGACTGTCAAAATGAGGCGGTAAACCTACCACTTGCAGTAACTTCTGGGCATTAACCTGCAAACCACTGCCGCTGTAGGAGTTCGCTAAACGATAATCTCCATCCTGAAGGTGTAAGGTGAGTTGACCGGGTTTCGATTGATCTGCTGGTATTTGGTTTATCGCTACCAGTTGTGGGAAATGGCGCTGTAACTGCACCAGTTGACTTGGTTCCAACGCCAAAAATAAAATCGCCTGCTGCTGCGCCAACTGTTGGCTCAATTCGCGATGAATAGTACGAAAATCAGCTTCTCGCTCAGCTTGCTGTGTATTCAGCCCGTACCAGCCCAGCCAAAGAGTGGACATCAGGGTCAGGATAAACCAGACAGTGATTTTAAAGGCCATGAGTGGGTCGCATCCACAAAAGAGAAGGTGGTTATTGATAACATGGGGCGAGATACAGAGGAAACCCCCAACACCGCATGTCATGGGGGTTTTGTAACCTTCGAGAGTTATTTCACCCGAACGCGTTCAATGTAAGTGGCAAAGGCAGCAAGCTGTTTGGTCAGAAAATCCAGCGTTCCCTGATCCGTCAGTTCTTTCGTTTGTTCATCGACTTTGCTTTGAATCACGCCGCCCATAAATTCAGGTTTATTCATTACCATCGCTTCAAGGAAAACCAAAATCTGACGCAGATGATACTGACAACGCGCTCCGCCAATCGGCCCCATAGAGCTGGTCTGAATGGTCACCGGTTTGTTGGCGAGTGGCTGGTTGGGTAAACGGGATAACCAGTCGATGGCGTTCTTCAACCCGCCGGGGACTGAATAGTTATATTCCGGTGTCACGATAATGACCCCATCGGCCTGACGAATCTGCTCAGCAATGGCCTCAATCGTGGACGGGAACCCCTCTTCCTGCTGGAGATCAGCATCATAAAGCGGGATATCACGAATAGATGGCAGGGCTTCGATAATCACACCAGTTGGCGCTAATTTAGGCAGCGCACGCGCCACCATGGCATTGTAGGAACCATTACGCAAGCTACCCAATAGGGTAACGATTTTAAGGGGTTGTTGTGACATGGCATGCTCCCGATAAGTGAATAAAAGATGCTGTTCCACCCTCAGAGTAGGGCAAACTTGTGCGATAAAACAATGACTATCTACCCTGTTATCTCTTTAAGTCTCACTTGAATGAGTCTCAGTTGTGGATTTATTGCACTGAAATTGTGATCGCAGGATAAAAACAGAAAAATCGTTTCTTTCCGTTATCAAGTCTATGAGTGGAATGCCGTTAATAGATCTGGAGCTATCCAGCTCTCTTACATTGAGCGACACGATAATGCTAAAAACCACTCAAGCCCGATTCACCTTACTCGTAAGTGCGTTTTTCATTTTCTTGCTGATAATCACTGTAGTGGTTATTCAGCTTTTTGTGACACCACAACTCAAGCAATCTGAAAGCACCATTGTTAGCAACAGCGTTGACCAAATCGCGACAGCGATAACGGCGCAAATGAACAAAGTAGAAGCACAAGCCCGCAGTATTACCCAGGCCGTTGCCATAATGGACAGTAATACCATCGACTCATTATTGCCGGGGTTAGTGGATCAATATGGTGACAGTAATGTCTTTGGTGGTGGGATTTGGCCATTACCCAATAAACGCGAGCAAGGGGTGATTAAATTCAGCACTTTCTTTGCCCGTAATGGGGAAAATAAACTAACGGTGAATACCCACTGGAATTCGCCTGAGTCACAAAATTATTTTGAACAACCGTGGTACAAAGATGGCTTAAATGCCCCGAAAGGCTTCTGTGCCTGGGCTAAAGCCTATCAGGATGATGCCAGTCCGCAGCCGAGAACCAACTGCGCCATGGCGATTTATAAAGGTGACGAGGCTTATGGTGTTTCTACCATTGATGTCACTTTAGGCTTCTTTAACCGCCTGGTTAAGGAGATGGAACAGAAGGTCAATGGCACCATTCTAATTGTTGAGGCTGATGGCAAAGTTGTGGGTAGCAGCGCCTTGGCTGATGGCAAAGCAGAATTAAAAAATCTGTCCGACTTTGCTGCCAGTTCACCAATGGCGGCAGAAACACAGCGGTTGTTAGCCCAGATGAAAGACCAGAAATCACTGGAAAGTGAATTTGATGTCGATGGAACCTCTCATACCCTGTTTATCCGCCCGATCGCCAATAGCCCGTGGTATTTGGTCACTGACCTGCCAACTAGCTTATTGGTCAAACAGAGCCACAGTATCTTGCTGCATTTGGGGCTAGTACAGATCCCCATTATGTTGATATTACTGTTGTTCCTGGTGTTCTCTATCCGCGTCTTTATGAAACGTCTGGCGGCTTTGAAAGAGAATATTACCGCATTATCTGCGGGAGGGGCTGATTTAACCCAGCGCTTGCCACAAAGCAGTAGTCCGGAATTCAACGCTATTAACCAGAGTTTCAACGATTTTATCGACTATTTGCAGCAAATGATGCGACAAGTCGGTGAAAGTAGCTTAGCTATCGCATCAGCGTCGCGCCAAATTGCCAGTGGCAATCTGGATTTATCCGCTCGCACTGAAGATCAAGCCAGTTCGATTGAAGAAACTGCTGCTTCAATGGATGAACTGACCAGTACCGTTAAACAGAATGCGGATAACGCCAGCCACGCTAATCAACTGGCGATGGATGCTTCCACTGTGGCGGTGAAAGGCAGCACGGTGGTGAAGAAAGTGGTGGATACCATGGGGTCAATCAACCATTCGTCGAAGAAAATCGTCGATATTATCAGTGTGATTGACAGTATTGCCTTCCAAACCAATATCCTGGCATTGAATGCGGCGGTAGAAGCAGCAAGAGCGGGTGAGCAAGGGCGAGGTTTTGCGGTAGTTGCTTCTGAGGTGCGTAATTTAGCGCAGCGCTCAGCGACTTCTGCTCGCGAAATTAAAAAGCTGATTGAAGACTCGGTGGCTGATATTGCGATTGGTACGGGTTTGGTAGCAGATGCGGGCACCACTATGGATGACCTGATGAGCGGGGTTTCCAATGTGGCGGCATTAATGAATGAAATCATGGCATCCAGCCAGGAGCAAAGTTTGGGTATCGAGCAGGTTAATCTGGCTATTAATCAGTTAGATAACTCAACGCAGCAAAATGCGGCGCTGGTGGAACAAGTGGCGGCGGCAGCGCAAGCTATGCAGGATCAAACCTTGCAGTTAGAAAGTGTGATTAGCGGCTTTAAGGTTTAATCAATGGAGTGTGAAGGGGTGACCGTACCTAGGGGCGCTTCGGTGGCTCACGCCACTACGACCCCAACGGCACGTTTCCCCTTCATTTGACTTGTTAGCTATCTGAATCCCCTCTGTCTAGCTTACAGGGGGGTTATCTATGACTCACGGCGAATTTTACTGGCAAATAAATTTCCCAGTGATTGGATTAACTGCACGGTGATAATCAATACAATAGCCGTGGTCACCGTGACGAAAGTATCAAAGCGCTGATAACCATAAGTAATGGCTAAATCACCAATCCCTCCACCTCCTACTGTACCTGCCATCGCTGTGGCGCCAATCAAACCAATGGTAGCTGTGGTTAACGCCAATATTAAAGATGACAGGGCTTCGGGCAGTAAAAAATACCAAATGGCTTGTAATGGGGTGGCCCCCATAGATTTCGCCGCTTCCAAAATACCTGGATTGACATCCAGCAGTGAGTTTTCTACCAAGCGGCCAATATAGGGTGCGATAAAAATAATCAGCGGTACAATCGCCCCCGGTGTTCCTATGGTGGTATTCACAATAAGGCGGGTGAGCGGGATAATCGCCACCATCAAAATAATAAAAGGCAGTGATCGGATGATATTGATGATGGGATTAAGAATATTATAAAAAGTGCGGTTCTTAATTAATCCGCCCGGCCGGGTCACAACCAGTAAAATGCCTAAAGGAATACCAATAAGGGAACCGATCACCAATGAAATGCTGACCATAACCAAGGTGTCGTGTAGCGCCTGGACGAATTGGTCTAACGTAATTGCGGTTTCGATCATCAATTTATTTCCTGTATATCAATTCCTGTTCCTGCCAGATAATTAACAGCGCTATCAATGGTGTGATTCTCGCCGGTTAATAACAGCACCATATGGCCCAATGTGGTGTCTTGTATTTCTGACATATTGGCAAACAGAATATTGACGCCAATATCGTATTTCCTAATTAGCTGGTTGATTACCGGTTGGGTAGCTATCGCTCCGATAAATGCCAGGCGGAACTGGCGGCCAGCATGACTATTATCCAATAGTTTTTTTACGCTCTCGGGTAAGCTATCTTTGATAACGGTACGAACAAAGTTAATGGTTGTAGGATGAGTTGGATGACCAAACACCGTCAATACTGAACCTTGCTCAATAATTTGGCCGTTTTCCATGACCGCCACCTTATTACAGATTTTTTGGATGACGGACATTTCATGAGTAATCAGCAAAACCGTAATATTGTATTGCTGATTTATCTTCTTCAGTAATAGCAAAATTTGAGCAGTAGTTTGGGGGTCTAGCGATGAGGTGGCCTCATCACACAGCAGAATAGATGGATTAGTTGCCAATGCACGGGCAATGCCGACCCGTTGCTTCTGCCCGCCTGATAATTCGTTAGGAAAACTGTGACTTTTATCCCCCAGTCCGACAAAATCCAACAGTTCAGCGACACGTTCCTGAATGAATTTTTTGTTTTTCCCTAATAAAATAAGTGGCATCGCGACGTTTTTTAAAACGGTCTTTGATTCCAGTAAATTAAAGTTCTGGAATATCATGCCAATATTTTTTTTCAATAACCGGAGTTGCTCTTGGCTGAAATCATGCAGGTTCTTGCCATCAATAATGACATTTCCGGCTGTTGGGCTTTCCAGCGAGTTGACCATCCGTAATAAGGTACTTTTCCCTGCACCGCTGTAGCCAATGATGCCAAATATATCGCCATCCTCGACAGTTAAATTAACATCATTAAGTGCCTGTAGTTTTATACCTTTACGTTCAAAGGTTTTAGAAATATGCTGAAGCTCAATCATCTGTTATTCCATTAGTTTAGATAATCAGGCAGCATATAACCTGTGTACTTCTCGTTTTCCAGAATATATTTTTTGAATTCAGGAGAGTGATATCCTGCAATAATATCTTTGGCAAACTCGGAATCTTTATTTTTACCGGCAACGGTCACTACATTAACAAACTGAGTGGTGGGTTTTTCAAGTTGCAGGGCAGAAGTCAGTTTTATTCCATTCGAAACCGCAAAATTGCCTTGGATAGCACCGTAATCGACATCAGGTAATGCTCTGACTTGTTGAGCGTTATCCATTTCTTTGATGACCAAATGATAAGGGTTTTCTGCAATGTCTTTTTGCGAGAAGGTGGCCGGATCAATTTTTTCTTTCAGTTTTATCCAGCCAATAGATTGCAGTAACAGCGCTGCCCGGTATTCGTTTGAGGGCTGGTTTGGGACTGAAATCCATGCACCATCTTTGGGCTTATCTTCTTTTTTATGCTTATTAGAATAGAGACCCATCGGTGGGGTTGGAACCTGAACAATCCCTGTATTATCAATTCGTAAGCGCTCATTTATCGCTTGCAGATAAATGGGATGCTGCATGATGTTGCCATCAATTTCACCGGTGCTGACGGCGTTATTGACCTGAATCCCATCATTGAAGTCTTTATATTCTACGCTGTAGCCTTTCTTTATGAGATAAGGTGCTACTCCTTTCTCAAATTGCTCTTTATAAGGGCCAGGATTAAACCCTAATTTAATGATTTTCTTCTCCTCACTATGGGCATTCAGTGAAGTTAAAATAATTAAACCAGATAAGGCTATTGCCAGCGAACGCATTTTCATCATCATTTCCCTGTGGAATAAATATTAATTAAAACTCTAAAGAGGAGTTTATTCACAAGGTTGCAGGCTGTTGGGTTATCCGTAAACGAAGAATATAGACTTAGCTTATCTATTATCGATATATAGGATAAAGAGAGGGTATATCCGGATGGAATAACGAGGGGCACGCGATGAGTAGATTAACAACCCGCTGCATAATACACAGCGGGCTGTCTCGGTATAAACCTGAGTTTAGCCCTGAATTAAATTAGGAATCTTCACTACAGGGTTAACATCGGCTTCATAGTCCACACCGTCGATAGCGAAACCGAACAGATTTAAGAACTCAGTTTTATAGCCGGTGAAATCGGTTAACTGATAAATATTGTCGTTGGTCACCTGATCCCACAACTGCTGTACCTGATTTTGAACTTCAGGAGCCAGTTCTTTGTAATCTGCACGCAGACGACCTTCCTGGTCCATATGTGGTGTGTTACCACACAGACTATCTTTATACAGTGAATAAACCTGCTCGATGCAACCCTCATGAGTGCCTTTCTCTTTCATCACTTTGAATAACAGTGACAGATACAGTGGCATCATTGGAATTGCAGAGCTGGCCTGAGTGACAACCGCTTTCAATACTGAAACACGCGCGTCACCACCGCCATGGGCAGACAAGCTATCGCGGATCGCCAGAACTTTTTGATCCAAGTCCTTCTTGGCCGCGCCAATAGAGCCGTTCCAATAGATATCATGGGTGATTTTTTCGCCCAGATAGGTGAACGCAGTAGTTTGTGCACCTTCGGCCAACACGCCAGCTTCCAGCAGCGCATCAATCCACATCTGCCAGTCTTCACCACCCATTACCGCGACAGTGTTGTCGATCTCTTCTTGAGTCGCCGGTTGCAGCACCGCTTCTTTGATAACTTCTTTATCGGTATCAAGGCCACGGAACTTAACTTCATGCCCAATTGGCTTCAGTGTTGAGTTAAACACTTCACCAGTTTTTGGGTGAGTACGGCGCGGTGAAGCCAGGCTGTAGATGACTTGATCAACCTGACCCAAATCTTGCTTGATGGCTTCAATCGTCAGACGTTTAATCTCATCGGAGAAAGCATCGCCATTGATACTTTTCGCGTACAGGCCTTTTTGCTCGGCAAATTTATGGAATGCGGCGCTGTTGTACCAACCAGAGGTGCCTGGTTTGCCTTCTTCACCCGGACGCTCAAAGAACACACCCAGTGTATCGGCACCACAACCAAATGCTGCTGTAATGCGGGCTGCCAGCCCGTACCCAGTTGACGCACCAATCACTAATACTCTTTTTGGGCCGTTAGCGATTGGGCCTTCTGCGGTGACATAGTCGATTTGCTTTTTGACGTTAGCTTCACAGCCCGCCGGATGAGCAGTCACACAGATAAAGCCGCGTACACGTGGTTTTATAATCATGGAAACCTCAGGTTTATAGATATAGTTAAGTGTTTGAGCCGTGTTCAGATTGATGGACGGTTCAGACTCATAGAGCAAGCTTATCAAAATGCCTCTATGGCATCACACTCATTTTCCAATACAGAAACTGGAGAAAATCCGCCCCAGTAAGTCATCAGAGCTAAATTCACCGGTAATTTCGCTCAATGACTGTTGTGCTAAACGTAATTCTTCCGCCAGTAACTCACCAGCGTAAGCGCTTACTAACTGTTCGTGACCTTGTGCCAGATGCTGTGCGGCTGTTTCCAGCGCTTGCAAATGACGGCGGCGGGCCAGGAAACCGCCTTCGGTGTTGCTGGTAAAGCCCATACTCTGTTTGAGATGGTTACGCAGCAGGTCAATGCCTTCACCGGTTCGGGCTGACAAGCGAATTAGTGAGTGACCATTTACTTCGGTCAGGCCTAAGGTTTCACCTGTAATGTCAGCTTTATTGCGTACCACGGTGATCGGCAATGTAGCAGGCAAGCGTGCCATAAACTCTGGCCAGATAGCCGCCGGTTCAGTGGCGTCGGTGGTGGTGCCATCAACCATAAATAGCACCCGATCAGCTTGTTCAATCTCATGCCACGCACGTTCGATACCAATGCGCTCAACTTCGTCACTGGCTTCCCGTAGGCCTGCTGTATCAATGATATGCAATGGCATCCCATCGATATGAATATGTTCTCGCAACACATCACGAGTCGTGCCAGCAATATCGGTGACAATTGCGGCTTCACGGCCCGCTAACGCATTGAGTAAACTTGATTTTCCGGCATTCGGCCGGCCGGCAATGACCACTTTCATCCCTTCGCGCAGCAAACTACCTTGTCGAGCTTCAGTGCGCACTTGTTCCAAATCTGCCATCACCCCATTCAACTGACCTTCAATCTTGCCATCAGACAGGAAATCAATTTCTTCATCTGGGAAGTCAATCGCAGCTTCGACGTAGATTCGCAAGTGAGTAAGTGCTTCCACCAATTGATGGATACGGACTGAAAATGCGCCCTGTAATGAATTCACGGCTGAGCGAGCTGCTTGCTCTGAGCTGGCGTCAATGAGATCAGCAATAGCTTCTGCTTGTGCCAGATCCAGCTTGTCGTTTAAGAATGCTCGCTCCGAGAACTCTCCTGGGCGTGCGATACGCAGCCCTGGCAGAGCCAGAATGCGTTTTAATAGTAAATCCAGTATAACGGGGCCGCCATGACCTTGCAGCTCTAGTACGTCTTCGCCAGTGAAGGAGTTCGGGCCGGGAAAGTAGAGCGCGATACCTTGGTCTAAAGTACTGCCATCAACATCTTTAAACGGTAGGTAATCGGCATAGCGTGGCTTGGGTAATTTCCCCAAAACTGCTTGTGCAACCGTGGCGGCAGCACGACCTGAAACACGTAAAATACCAACGCCACCACGGCCTGGAGGTGTTGCTTGTGCCACGATAGTATCAGTGGTGCTCATGGTTATGCCTCTCTTTAAAAGAATAAGGCGGTCATATAATTATGACCGCCTCATATACCCTTCGTATTTGAAGTTACAGCGTTGTTAGCTGCTCCCCCAAGTCACTGACCTATGCCAGTGGCTTGGGTATCTAGCTGTTACTCCAATGACTTGGGGTATCTATCATGTTAAGACTGTTTTTTCTTATCGCGGCTGTGTAAACCACGTTTTTCCAGACCACGGTAGATCAACTGCTGTTGCAGGATGGTCACCAGGTTACTGACGATATAGTACAGAACCAGACCGGCCGGGAACCACAGGAAGAACACTGTGAAGATAACTGGCATGAAGGTCATGATTTTCTGCTGCATCGGGTCAGTCACGGTAGTCGGTGACATCTTCTGAATGAAGTACATGGTGATACCCATCAGAATTGGCAGAATGTAGTACGGATCTTGCGCTGACAAGTCATGAATCCACAAGATGAATGGCGCATGACGCAACTCAACGGAACTCATCAACATGTAGTACAACGCCAGGAAGATTGGCATCTGAATGACCAGCGGTAAGCAGCCACCCAGCGGATTAACCTTCTCAGCTTTGTACAACGCCATCATTTCCTGACTCATACGCTGCTTATCGTCGCCGATACGCTCACGCATGGCAGCCAGTTTAGGCTGTAGCAAACGCATTTTCGCCATCGAGGTGTATTGCGCTTTAGTCAGCGGGTACATGATACCACGCACGATAAAGGTAATAACGATGATGGAGAAGCCCCAGTTACCGACAAAGCTGTGAATGAATTTCAACAGTTTGAACAGTGGCTGAGAGATAAACCATAACCAACCATAGTCAACAGTCAGGTCAAGATGTGGCGCGATAGCAGCCATTTTGTCCTGAATTTCTGGGCCAACCCACAAGGTGGCACCCAGTTGTTTCTGCTCACCTGGCTGAATAACGACCGGTGCACCTTTAAAGCCGATAGCAGCCAAACCGTTACCCAAGTCAGCGGAGTAGAAGGTGTTGGTTTCGTTAGCTGCTGGGATCCACGCGGTTGCAAAATATTGCTGCAACATCGCAACCCAGCCGCCTTTAGTGGTGATGTCCAGGCTCTTATCTTCGATATCACTAAAGCTATATTTTTTATATTTAGTTTCATCAGAAGAGTAAGCCGCACCACGATAAGTATGCAGCGCAAAGTTATTGCTGCCAGTATCACGGTGTTTAGGCAAGTTGATGCTTTGCTTTAACTGGCCAAACAGCGTCAGTTCCAGCGGGGCAGCAGAGGCATTTTTAACGTGATAGTCCACACCGATGGCGTAGTCATTACGTTTCAACACAAAAGTCTTGGTGAAAACGGAGCCATCTTTGCCGGTGAAGGTCAACGGAATACGCAGTTCGTCCTGGCCATCAGCTAATACAAAGCTGGTTTGAGGCACTTCGAACAGTGGGCGCTCACCATTAGCTGGATTGTCCGGGCCGCTTTTACCTGTGAGACCACTTTGCGCCTGGTAAATGAACGCAGGGGTGGTTTCCAGTAATTCGAAAGTTTTATCTGAACCCAGAGCATCCGGGTAAGCCAACAGGTTAGCCTGCTCGATGTCACCGCCACGGGTATTAATGGTCAGAGACAGCACATCAGTTTTTACAGTAATCAGTTGACCCTGACCACTGCCTGGCACGGCCTGGCTTGCTTTATCACCGGTAGCAGTATTCGCAGTCTGTTGCGTGGTCTGAGAGGCTGGTTGTGGATTGTTGTCCACTTGCCAGGCTTGCCAGATCATGAAAGACACGAACAGCAGAGCGATGAGTAGAAGATTGCGTTGCGAATCCATCGTTAGTGTTCTCTGTTATCGTCGGGTTTCGGCGGCACGGGATCATCGCCACCTGGGTTCAAAGGGTGGCATTTTAATACGCGTTTCAGTGTTAACCAACTGCCTTTTATCATACCAAACCGGCTTAATGCCTCAATTCCGTAATGAGAGCATGTCGGATGGAAACGACAGCGCGGCCCCAACAGCGGACTAATCACAAGCTGATAGCCCCTGATTAGCCCGATCAGGATGCGGGAGCCTGGCGACAGTGGCGACGCCATAATTTTTCCAAAGCCTCCGTCAACGCACGGTTATCGAGGTCAGCCACACCCTTTTTCACCAAAACGACAAAATCCATAGACGGTAACGTATGTTGATGCAACCGGAAACTTTCGCGAGCTAATCGCTTGATCCGATTACGTTCATGAGCACGTTTGACATGTTTTTTGGCGACGGTAAGACCGATGCGGGGATGCCCCAGCTCGTTCAGGCGGCCGAGGATGGTGATTTGCGGCGTGCCAGCCCGTTGTGGCTGCTGGAAGACGAAAGTGAAATGACTGGGAGTTAACAAACGTAACTCCCTAGGAAATGCTAGCTTAACCACTTAGATGGTTAGCTTTTATTACTTAGAAACAGTCAGACGAGAACGGCTTTTCGCACGACGGCGAGCCAGAACTTGACGACCATTTTTGGTGGCCATACGAGCACGGAAACCGTGGCTACGGTTGCGCTTCAATACGGACGGTTGGAAAGTGCGTTTCATAGCGATTTCTACCTAAACTTAAAATAATTACTGATTCAGTAAACGCGTTTGGCTGCTCGGAGTGAAGACACCGACGCCTCAATCGCAACATATAAAGAAGCGGGATTGTAATAATTGTACAGTCCTGAGTCAATTGACATTGCGCTCGCCCGCACAGAAGTTTTCTGTACCGGGAGTTTACCAAGAGCCTGTCCGTGTTCACCGCTGCTTTCTTTTTGACCTAGGCCATCAAGAGAACAGGCATCACACGTAGGGCTGAGGATTATACGGACTCCCTGATAAATCGCAAGGATCGCAGTGTGATCCTGGGTAGATTAATAGGGATCAGTGGCAGGAAAAGGGCTGGTGATACCAGTAAATTCTGAAATATCCCCAGATCGTGGCGGTAGAAGGTCACGAAAAGCTGTGCGGCAGGTTACACTCTCTGCAGAAGTTATGGCCTGTGGATAAAAAGGATCTAATCTGTGAGGAAGGGGAGGATCTATTGCTCCTTTTGCGCTATGATCCGCCATTCCGATCACATCCACTACTCTGGGATCATTACTCCGAGATCGTGGGGGGATGTTAGTCGTAAAACAACCGAAAAACGGTTCGCATGTCACTTTGGCTTGCTACAGGCCATATTGGCGTGTGTCAAAAACGATGAGTTACAAAAAATCCTGATTTCTTTCTTTTATTGATCTTGTTCGAGTGGAGTCCGCCGTGTCACTTTCGCTTTGGCAGCAGTGTCTTGCCCGATTGCAGGATGAGTTACCTGCCACAGAATTTAGTATGTGGATACGCCCCTTACAGGCGGAACTGAGTGACAATACTCTGGCGCTTTACGCACCTAATCGTTTTGTACTGGACTGGGTCCGTGATAAGTACTTAAACAATATCAATGGCTTGCTTAATGATTTCTGTGGCAGCGAGGTTCCCTTACTGCGTTTTGAAGTGGGGAGTAAACCTGCGGTAAGAGCACACAGTCATCCAGTTACAGCCAGCGTTAGTGCGCCTGTTGCTCCGGTTACCCGCAGTGCACCTGTGCGCCCGAGCTGGGATAGTTCGCCTGCTCAACCTGAACTGTCTTACCGTTCGAATGTGAACCCTAAGCACACATTTGATAACTTCGTTGAAGGTAAATCGAACCAATTGGCTCGTGCAGCTGCGCGTCAGGTTGCAGATAATCCGGGTGGTGCGTATAACCCGTTATTCCTTTATGGCGGTACAGGTTTAGGTAAAACTCACCTGTTACATGCTGTGGGAAATGGCATCATAGCTCGTAAAGCCAATGCTAAAGTGGTTTACATGCATTCTGAGCGTTTTGTGCAAGATATGGTCAAAGCCTTGCAAAACAATGCAATAGAAGAGTTTAAACGTTATTATCGCTCGGTTGATGCATTATTAATCGATGATATTCAGTTCTTTGCCAATAAAGAGCGTTCCCAGGAAGAGTTTTTCCACACCTTTAATGCCTTGCTGGAAGGTAATCAGCAAATCATTCTGACCTCAGATCGCTATCCAAAAGAGATCAATGGGGTTGAAGATCGTTTGAAATCGCGCTTTGGCTGGGGCCTGACGGTGGCGATTGAGCCGCCGGAACTGGAAACCCGCGTTGCGATTTTGATGAAGAAAGCGGATGAAAACGATATTCGCTTGCCGGGTGAGGTCGCGTTCTTTATTGCCAAGCGTCTGCGTTCCAACGTTCGTGAGCTGGAAGGGGCATTGAATCGTGTGATCGCCAATGCCAATTTTACCGGGCGGGCCATCACCATTGATTTTGTTCGCGAAGCTCTGCGTGACTTACTGGCATTGCAGGAAAAGCTGGTTACTATCGATAATATTCAAAAGACTGTCGCAGAATATTATAAAATTAAGGTCGCAGACCTGCTCTCCAAACGGCGTTCCCGTTCGGTGGCCCGCCCACGCCAAATGGCGATGGCATTGGCGAAAGAGCTAACCAACCACAGCCTGCCTGAAATCGGCGATGCGTTTGGTGGCCGCGACCATACCACGGTGTTGCATGCTTGCCGCAAGATTGAACAATTGCGTGAAGAGAGTCACGACATCAAAGAAGATTTCTCTAACTTAATCAGAACATTATCCTCCTAGCGCTATGAAATTTATCATTGAACGTGAGCATCTGCTAAAACCGCTGCAACAGGTCAGTAGCCCGCTGGGTGGACGTCCTACGTTGCCAATCTTGGGTAACTTGTTGCTACAAGTCACGGAAGGCTCATTGCTGCTGACCGGTACCGATCTGGAAATGGAGATGGTTGCGCGCGTGGCGCTGTCTCATCCCCATGAGCAGGGTGCGACCACTGTACCTGCCCGGAAGTTTTTTGATATCTGGCGTGGTTTGCCGGAAGGTGCAGAAATTACCGTCGCACTCGATGGTGACCGTCTGCTGGTGCGCTCTGGCCGCAGTCGCTTCTCGCTATCTACCTTGCCAGCGGCAGATTTCCCGAATTTGGATGATTGGCAAAGTGAAGTCGAATTCACCTTACCGCAAGCCACATTGAAGCGTCTGATTGAGTCCACACAGTTCTCGATGGCTCATCAGGATGTGCGCTATTACTTGAACGGTATGCTGTTTGAGACTGAAGGCGAAGAGCTGCGCACCGTCGCAACTGATGGTCACCGTCTGGCTGTTTGCGCTATGCCAATTGGCCAGACATTACCGTCACATTCGGTGATCGTGCCGCGTAAAGGCGTGATGGAGTTGGTCAGATTACTGGATGGTGGTGATACGCCGTTGCGCCTGCAAATTGGTAGCAACAATATCCGTGCGCATGTGGGTGATTTTATTTTCACCTCTAAGCTGGTTGATGGGCGCTTCCCAGACTATCGTCGCGTATTGCCAAAAAATCCGGATAAGACACTGAAAGCAAGCTGTGATTTGCTGAAACAAGCCTTTGCTCGTGCAGCTATTTTGTCCAACGAAAAGTTTCGTGGCGTTCGGCTCTATGTAAGCCAAAATCAGCTTAAGATCACCGCTAACAACCCGGAACAGGAAGAAGCGGAAGAGATCCTCGATGTTAGCTACGATGGGGCGGAAATGGAGATCGGTTTCAACGTCAGCTATGTGCTTGATGTGCTGAATGCGCTCAAGTGCGAAGATGTTAGCCTATTACTTACCGACTCGGTCTCCAGTGTGCAGATTGAAGATGGTGCCAGCCAGGCTGCGGCTTATGTTGTCATGCCAATGCGTTTGTAAAGCATGGCTCTGACGCGTTTATTAATTAAAGATTTTCGCAATATCGAATCGGCAGACTTGGCACTGGCGTCGGGGTTTAATTTTTTAGTTGGCCCCAACGGCAGCGGTAAAACCAGTGTGTTGGAGGCGATTTATACCCTGGGTCATGGCCGCGCTTTTCGTAGTTTGCAGGCAGGCCGCGTGATTCGTCACGAATGTGCCGAATTTGTGCTGCATGGTCGGGTTGATGCGAATGAGCGTGAATCATCCGTAGGGCTGAGTAAAAGCCGGCAAGGTGATACCAAAGTGCGTATTGATGGCACTGATGGTCATAAAGTGGCTGAATTGGCACAACTGCTACCGATGCAGCTGATTACTCCCGAAGGGTTTACCTTATTGAATGGTGGGCCAAAATTTCGGCGTGCCTTTTTAGACTGGGGTTGCTTTCATAATGAACCCGGTTTTTTTATGGCCTGGAGCAATCTGAAAAGATTACTTAAGCAGCGCAACGCCGCGCTGCGCCAGGTGAGTCGCTATGCGCAAATCCGGGCCTGGGATCAGGAAATTATCCCGCTGGCTGAGCGCATTAGTGAGTGGCGGGCGGCATACAGTGACGCAATTGCGGCAGATATCTCAGCCACATGCGCCCTGTTCCTGCCAGAGTTCGCCCTGAGTTTCTCTTTTCAGCGCGGTTGGGATAAAGAGAGTGACTATGGTGAGTTGTTGGAACGCCAGTTTGAGCGTGACAGAGCGCTAACTTATACCGCCGTCGGGCCACATAAAGCGGATTTTCGCATTCGGGCCGATGGTACGCCGGTAGAAGATTTGCTATCGCGTGGTCAGCTAAAATTGCTGATGTGCGCACTGCGGTTAGCGCAGGGTGAGTTTCTCACCCGA
Source organism: Yersinia proxima (assembly GCF_902170785.1). Lineage (GTDB taxonomy): Bacteria > Pseudomonadota > Gammaproteobacteria > Enterobacterales > Enterobacteriaceae > Yersinia > Yersinia proxima. Next base: position 59,512 of record NZ_CABHYG010000014.1, read on the forward strand.
CAGAGCGGGCGGCGTTGCCTGTATCTGCTTGACGATTTTGCTTCCGAATTAGACACCGGCCGTCGTCGTTTATTGGCCGAGCGTTTAAAAGCTACCCAGGCACAGGTTTTTGTCAGCGCAGTGAGTGCTGAACAAGTGGCTGACATGGTAGGCGAAAAGGGCAAGATGTTCCGCGTGGAACATGGCAAAATAGAGGTTCAACCACAGGATTAAAAATGAGCGAGAAACGTTGATGTCGAATACTTATGACTCCTCAAGTATCAAGGTATTAAAAGGGCTGGATGCGGTTCGTAAGCGTCCGGGCATGTATATCGGTGATACTGATGACGGTACCGGTCTGCACCACATGGTATTCGAGGTTGTGGACAACGCTATCGACGAAGCCCTCGCTGGCCACTGTAAAGAAATTATCGTCACCATCCACTCGGATAACTCTGTTTCTGTACAGGATGATGGCCGTGGTATCCCAACCGGTATGCATGACGAGGAAGGGGTATCAGCCGCAGAGGTCATCATGACCGTGTTGCATGCTGGCGGTAAGTTTGACGATAACTCGTACAAAGTTTCCGGTGGCTTGCATGGCGTAGGTGTATCCGTTGTTAACGCCCTGTCTGAAAAACTGGAGCTGGTGATTCGCCGTGAAGGTAAAGTTCACGAGCAAACTTACAAGATGGGTGTGCCGCAGGCACCATTGAAAGTGGTGGGCGAAACCGATCAGACCGGGACAACCGTGCGTTTCTGGCCAAGTTTCCAGACGTTCACCAATAACACCGAATTCCAATATGAAATCCTGGCAAAACGTCTGCGTGAGCTGTCGTTCCTGAACTCCGGGGTTTCCATCAAGCTGAGAGATAAACGTAACGACAAAGAAGACCACTTCCATTATGAAGGTGGTATCAAAGCGTTTGTTGAGTATCTGAACAAAAACAAAAACCCGATCCACCCGAAAGTGTTCTATTTCTCCACCATGAAAGATGATATCGGTGTGGAAGTGGCATTGCAGTGGAACGATGGTTTCCAGGAAAATATTTACTGTTTCACCAACAACATTCCACAGCGCGATGGGGGGACTCACTTAGTCGGGTTCCGTACGGCGATGACTCGTACCCTGAACAGCTACATGGATAAAGAAGGTTACAGTAAAAAAGCGAAAATCAGTGCGACCGGTGATGATGCCCGTGAAGGCTTGATTGCTGTGGTTTCCGTGAAAGTGCCAGACCCTAAATTCTCCTCACAGACCAAAGATAAACTGGTCTCTTCTGAGGTAAAAACTGCGGTCGAAACGCTGATGAACGAGAAGCTGGTTGAGTATTTGCTGGAAAACCCAACTGACGCCAAAATCGTGGTTGGCAAAATTATTGACGCGGCCCGTGCTCGTGAAGCTGCGCGTAAAGCCCGTGAAATGACGCGCCGTAAAGGTGCGCTGGATTTGGCTGGCTTACCAGGCAAACTGGCTGACTGTCAGGAACGTGACCCAGCATTGTCCGAACTCTACTTAGTGGAAGGGGACTCAGCAGGCGGCTCTGCGAAACAAGGCCGTAACCGTAAAAATCAGGCTATTTTGCCGCTGAAAGGTAAAATTCTGAACGTCGAGAAAGCGCGCTTTGACAAAATGCTTTCTTCGCAGGAAGTGGCAACACTGATCACCGCATTGGGTTGTGGTATTGGACGGGATGAATATAACCCGGATAAATTGCGTTATCACAATATCATTATCATGACCGATGCCGACGTGGATGGTTCTCACATCCGTACGTTATTGTTGACCTTCTTCTACCGTCAGATGCCGGAAATTATTGAGCGTGGTCATGTGTTTATCGCTCAGCCGCCACTGTATAAAGTGAAAAAAGGGAAACAAGAGCAATACATCAAAGATGATGACGCGATGGAGCAGTATCAGATGACTCTGGCACTGGATGGCGCGGCTCTGCATATCAATGCCGATGCACCACCGCTGGTGGGCGAACATCTGGAGAAACTGGTTGCCGAGCACTACAGCGTCCAGAAAACTATTGCTCGTATGGAACGTCGTTATCCGCGTGCTTTACTGAATAACCTGATTTATCAGCCAACCCTGAAAGAAGAGGATTTGAGCGATAAAGAGGCGGTAACGCAATGGATTGATTCGCTGGTGGTCATGCTAAATGAGAAAGAACAGCATGGCAGTAGCTACAGTTCAGTGGTGCGCGAAAACCGTGAACGCCAGTTGTTTGAGCCGGTATTGCGTATTCGTACCCACGGGGTTGATACCGATTATGATCTGGACTTCGATTTCATCCACGGTGGTGAATATCGCAAGATCTGTCTGTTGGGCGACAAGTTGCGCGGCTTAATCGAAGAAGGTGCTTTTGTTGAACGTGGTGAGCGCCGTGTGCCGGTTTCCAGCTTCGAAGATGCACTTGACTGGTTGGTTAAAGAGTCGCGTCGTGGCCTGGCAATCCAGCGCTATAAAGGTCTGGGTGAAATGAACCCAGAGCAACTGTGGGAAACCACTATGGATCCAACCAGCCGCCGTATGTTGCGGGTGATGGTGAAAGATGCGATTGCGGCAGACCAGTTGTTTACCACTTTGATGGGCGATGCGGTTGAACCTCGTCGTGCCTTTATCGAAGAGAATGCGTTGCGAGCAGCAAATATCGATATCTAATCAGGTATCTTATTGATTAGATAGAAAAGCCCAGAGCGGGAAACTGCTACTGGGCTTTTTTTTGTCTTATCATGGCTGATGGCACTTGTGCAGTACACGGACTTACTAGCATTTGAGCGCTGAATCGCGTTAGCATTAGCCATTCGCTATATAAATGTGAGGACCTATGGCTATTGAATTAATTGCTATCGATATGGACGGCACGTTGCTGAATGCGCAGCATGAAATTACCCCACGAGTAAAGCAGGCTATTGATGCTGCCCGGGCGAAAGGGGTCTGCGTGGTATTGGCCACGGGGCGGCCTTATATCGGGGTCCAGCGTTATTTACGTGAACTGAATATGGAAAACAGTGGCGATTATTGCATCAGTAATAACGGTGCATTAGTACAAAAAGCGGCCACGGGTGAGTGTATTTTGCAAGAAACCCTCAGTTTTGAGGATTATCTTTATTTCGAAGCCTTGTCGCGAGAAATGGGGGTCAGTTTTCAGGCTTTTGATTTTGATACTCTATATACCGCTAATAAAGACATCAGCAAGTATACGCTGCATGAAGTGATGCTGACCGGTATTCCATTGAAATACCGTGCGGTAGAAGAGATGGATCCCACCTTGCGCTTCCCGAAAGTGATGATGATTGATGAGCCAGAAAAACTGGATCACGCCTTAGCACTGATGCCAGCGGAAGCCTTTGAACGTTTCACTATCATGAAAAGTGCCCCTTTCTACCTGGAAATTTTGAGTAAACGGGTTGATAAGGGGACTGGGGTGAAAATGCTGGCTGACCATTTAGGTATCGCACAGGAAAATATCATGGCCCTGGGCGATCAGGGTAATGATATCGCGATGGTTAATTACGCCGGTGTTGGTGTTGCGATGGGCAATGCCATTCCTGAACTGAAAGAGATCGCGCAGTTTGTAACGGGCACCAATGGTGAAGACGGTGTGGCAATGGCTATTGAAAAGTATGTGCTCTGAGTTTTGACGGTAGTCAGTTTCGTTGTAACAGCCAATTTAAAGCCACATATTGTGGACCTTAAATTGGCTAGTCCGATCTGTAAACCAATATTCTTAATGGCGACTAGTCAATATTATGGGGCTTTGTGAGTTTGATGAAAATGATACACAGCGCCTAATATTCCTGAGTTATTCTTATGAGTTGTCGTATCAATAACAGTATCCTTGATATCAAACCAATTCAGCTGGCTATTTAATTCATCCAGGAATGTCTCTCTTTCGGTAATTCCGCCACCAATAAAAATGTGTGTTGGATCAAAAAGATAAACCAAGTTATATATGCCCGCACAAATATCATTATAAAAAGCATCTACCAGACGTCGGCAAATGGAGCAGCCATTATCATAGCCACTGAATATCTCTTCGCCAGTGACTGATTCAACCGGGCGATTTATTTTTTCGGCATAACGTTTACGTAATACCAGTAAGGTAGAGGTTTCGTTCATTGTATAGCTGCCAGGGCGTTCCGCTTCAGGCCGTGAGCTAAACATATAACCAAATTCACCAGCGCGGAAATGTCCGCCACGAACCAGGCTACCATTAGAGAAAATTCCACCGCCAATACCGGTGCCGATGGTCAAACAGAGAAAGTCATTTAACTGACGCGCTTTTCCCAACCATTTTTCTGCCAGTAATGCACAATTAGCATCATTTTCGATGCTTACAGGTAAGTTATACTGCTGTTCTAGCCAAACCTTCAGGTTAAAGTGATCAAATCTGCGAATTGACCCGCCATTGGTAATCAAACCAGTGAATGGATTGACGTACCCAGGGACGCTGATGGCAATGCCTTCGTAACCGTGTTGCAGGTCGAGCCAGCGTAGTATTTCGGCCAGTATTTGGTCACCATCACTATTCTGTATTGCCGCTTTATCCTGCACCAGAATTTTACCTTCGGATGAAACAATGCCCATTTTCAGCGAAGTTCCGCCAATATCGAATGCAGCTATTTTCATTATGCTTTCTCCTGATATTTTCGCGACCATGCATTCTCTGCGTTTTTCATCGGCTCTGACGTAATATCACCAGGCTATTCCAGAATCCCTTTCACTATTTGCACATCCTGAATCCCTAATCCGGTTAAATCCGCTAAGGTAATCTGCTGATCATTGTCTCTGAAAGATACGCCCTGAGCTAAAACTGTACCCATTTCGGTTAAGGTATGATGCGCTAATAGTCGTTGTTGAAATGCGGATGAAATTTCACCAAATTCAGTGCATTGCGCCCATGAATCTACCAAGATTTTATCAGCTTTTGCCACCAGCTCCGGTGTCAGTTCATGTTTACCTGCGCCATCAGCTCCGACGGCGGTAATGTGTGTTCCGGGCTGGATATCAGCAGCATGCAAAATAGCTTCCCGGCTAGGGGTGGTGGTGACAATAAACTGGCAGTGGTGGCCTAACTCCGCAGCATCCAAGGTGGTATTGACTTCAAAACCTTCCGTCTGGGCGTATTGGCGGTACTCTTCTAATGCAGTTTCACTGCGACCCCAAACCCATAGCTGACGACACGAAATCACGCTTTTCAGATACATAAGGTGCAACCGCGCTTGCATACCCGTACCGACGATACCGATAGCGCGGATATGCTGTGGTGCACACAGCTCGGCCACAATGCGCCCGGCCAATGCGGTGCGCAGCGCAGTTAACCAGCCCTCATCGAGTAATAATGCCTGTGGCTCACCGGTCTGGGCAGAAAATGCCATCATTAGCCCCTGATTACTGGCCAGTCCTTGAGCCGGGTTATGATAAAAACCACTTGAGACCTTCACTACAAATTGGCTATCGCCCTGCAAATAGCCACTTTTAATACAACAATCGCCCTCTGCTTGTTCAAATACTAAATGCTGCACCGGTGGCATCTGTACCTGTTTTTGACTAAACGCGATAAACCCTGCTTTAAGCAGTAACGTGACGGTATCAGCATCGAATTTGTCGAGAATCTGCTGCTTATTAAGAATAATCATGCACTAACTGCTCCCAGGTACTTTTCCAGCACAATATTCTTGCCGCATAGCACCACGGCTACCTTTTTGCCTTGCCAGCGCGGTGCCAGCTTTAGTGCTGCGGCCAGGGCTACACCGGCAGCACCTTCAATCATCCAGCGGTCGGTGCGGGCAATGAGCCGCATGGCATCTTTGATTTCCTGTTCACTCACCAGCACTTTCTGGTCAATTAATTGCTGGCAAAGTGCAAAGGTTATTGCTCCCGGTTCTACACCACCGGCAGTACCATCGGACAGAGTCTCTTGCTCTGCGACTTCTTGAATTTGGCCATTTTCCAGGCTGGTATACATACTGGTGGCGTTGGCTGGCCAACACCCAATAATCTGAGTTTTATCCGAGAGTTTCTTCAGCACAGTGGCGATACCGGAAATCAATCCACCGCCGCCGACCGCCACAAATACCGCATCCAGATCGGGCTGTTGTTCAACCATTTCCATGCCACAAGTCCCTTGTCCGGCAATAATCTGCCGGTCGTTATAAGGGGAGATATAGATTTTACCTTGTTGTTGCGCGGCACTATCCGCTGCCAGTTCTGCATTTAAGGCATCCCCCGGAATCAGAACCACATCTCCTCCCAGCGCGCGAATAGCTTCTAATTTGATGGCAGCTGCCTGCTCTGGCGCATAAATGGTGGCCTTCACTCCTGCCAATTTTCCCGCCAGCGCCATGGCCTGGCCGTGATTGCCGGTAGATGCGGTGATCACGCCGCGTTGGCGTTGCTCGTCAGTTAATAAACGCAGTTTGTTACTGGCTCCGCGAAATTTAAAGGAACCGGTGTGTTGTAGATGCTCACATTTGAGATAGATCTCGCAACCACTATGCTGGGACAGCAGTGGGCTATATTCCAGTGGTGTTACCCTCACCTGTGGGCGTAATGTCTGGTGGGCCTCTTTGATAGCATCGAATAAGGTGTTCATATCGGTTCCTTTATATTTTTATTTTTCAATAGATTACTTACAACAAACTGCGGGCAGCCCTCAGACAATCTGTATGCCATAATGACATACAGATTTAGCAAAAAAACGTTATTTGCAACCTAACATAAAAGAGTTGATAGCATGAACATGCAAAAATGCGATTCCACACCGGAACAGCAACTCACCTTTGATCCCAGAGGTCATCAGCTCACCAACATCAATGTTTGGACGCCCGATAGTCAATGGCTGGCATATGATGTGCGGCCTAATGGCAGTACGTTTAGTGGTTTAACCATTGAGCGGGTTAATTGCATCACCGGTGAGATTGAAGTTATTTATCGCGCTCAGCATGGTGCCTATGTCGGTGTGGTGACCGTGAGTCCTGATAATCCAGCACGCTATGTGTTTATTCATGGCCCGGAACACCCAGATAGTCACTGGCATTATGATTTCCATCACCGGCGAGGGGTGATTGTCACTGAGCCAGACAGAGAGCTGGCGGTCACATTGGATGCCATGGATATCACGCCGCCCTTTACTCCCGGCGCGTTGCGCGGAGGCAGCCATGTGCATGTTTTCAGTCCTGATGGCAGTCGCCTGAGTTTTACCTATAACGACCATGTGTTGCACGAACAAGACCCCGCACTGGATTGCCGCAACGTGGGCGTAGCCTTGCCTCTGCATGGTGTTAATCCGCCAAAGCAACATCCGCGTGAATATGATGGCAGTCATTTCTGTGTGTTAGTGACTCGAACGACCCCTACGCCCCTGGCGGGTAGTGACCAAATAAACCGTGCTTATGAAGAGGGTTGGATTGGCTCGCTGGGTTATCTGAAAACCGACGGTACTCGCCAGCGCTGGGCATTGGTATTTATTGGCGATACGCTTTCGGCGCAGGGCGAAAAAATTCCGGAAATCTTTATTGCTGATTTACCAGAGCATGACCGGGATTATGCTCGTGCTGGCGAAGATCCATTGGAGGGAACTCAAACCACCATGCCAGCCCCACCCGCAGGCGTCAGGCAACGGCGGTTAACCTTTACGGCTGAGCGGCGTTTCCCAGGGCTGGCGACCAGCCCGCGGCATTGGCTGCGAACCTCACCCGACGGCAGTGCCATTGCTTGTTTAATGAAAGATGATGAGGGTGTGGCGCAGTTGTGGCTGGTTTCACCCAATGGTGGTGAACCACGGCAACTGACATTCACGGAGGGGGGGATTCAGTCGGCATTCAGTTGGCACCCACAAGGGCACAGCCTGGCATTTGTGTGTGATAACAGTGTGATGCAGTGTGATAGTACAACCGGTCAATTGCGGCAATTGACCGCGCGGAGTGCTGTTGCACCCATGTCAGACGCGGTGGTATTTTCGCCCGATGGCACCAAAGTGGCCTTTATGCGGGAAATTGACGGATTAGCGCAAATCTTTACCGTCAATGTAGGCTAAATCATTGTACTGGTGTGTCTGTGGGGTGAGCTGCTGACTGATTCTGCGCTTCGGACTGGCGGATGCGCTCGCGTGGGGAGTTAGCCATTTTGTCTTCGTTGTCGGAACGCAAGTAATCATAGGGCAGGAGCAGAGTATCCATCACCGCTGAAAACGGTAAATCCACCGCGAGCAGTGGCCGCAGCGCCCAACCAGTATTATCGTCTTTGAGCATCGCCACATTGGCTTCAGTGCCGGAGTAATAGCCCTGACTGCTGCTAGTGTGCGTCATAATACTGGAGCAGCCGCCGGACAAAAGCAGCGAACAGCCGGTAACAAAAGGGATAACTGTATTTTTCATTGTTTTTTTCAGCTCTCATTATACCGGGGAGTTACAGGTTACAAGGTTCAACCCACTACCAATGCCAGAATTTGACATAAATTTTTACACCACCTTACAGACAGTTCCTATGGTGAAAGATTCAGTCTTGTGACGTGAATTTATCTAAGTGTAAGTTATAGCAGCGCATTTATCGAATAATGAGATTAATAAACTTCCGATTAAGATTTTTCTTGTGAAGTTTTTTTTGATTTTGCTCTTGAAAAGAAGATTACCGACCTCATTTTATTATCAGGTCAGAGAGAATACGCCGACAGGGTATTCAGACCAACAGCCTGTCCAGAGTGGAAGGCTTAATAAAAAATATGACAACATCCTTGCTAATATATTTAGGAGGCAGTTTTTATGCGTAATTCCGAGCTTGCACCACTGTATCGTTCAGCTATCGGTTTCGACCGGTTATTTAATCTATTAGAATCCGGCCAGAATCAAAGTAATGGCGGTTATCCTCCTTATAACGTCGAATTGGTCGATGAAAATAACTATCGCATCGCGATCGCGGTAGCAGGCTTTGCAGAACAGGAACTGGAAATTGTAACTCAGGATAACCTGTTGATTGTTCGTGGTTCTCATGCCAATGAGCCTGCGCAACGAACTTATTTATATCAAGGTATCGCTGAACGCAACTTTGAACGTAAATTCCAGTTGGCTGAGCACATTAAAATTAAAGGTGCCAATTTAGTCAATGGCTTGTTGTATATCGATCTGGAACGTTTAGTACCAGAAAGTTTAAAACCACGTCGTATTGAAATTAAGTGATAGGGTTATTAAATAGTTTTTCAATAATGTGACTAATTCACATTATTCATAACTGAGCCAAGTCTGCCGTAATCGGGGACTGATCGGCTTTCTATTATCTCGCTTCAAAGAAGGAGTTATATATATGCGTAATTATGATTTGTCACCTTTACTTCGTCAGTGGATTGGTTTTGATAAATTAGCCAGTTCAATGCAGGGCGGTCAGGATTCTCAGGGGTTCCCTCCATATAATATTGAGAAAACTGACGATAACCACTATCGCATCTCACTGGCATTGGCCGGTTTTAAACAGAGCGAACTGGATATTGAAGTAGAAGGCCCGCGTTTGACTGTGCGCGGTAAGCCAACACCGGCTGAAAAACAGGTTGAATACCTGCATCAAGGCCTGGTGCGTAAAGAGTTCTCATTGACCTTTACTTTGGCAGAGCATCTGAATGTTGATAATGCTCAATTTGAAAATGGTCTGCTGCACATTGATCTGTTGCGCCAAGTACCAGAAGCACTGCAACCACAGCGTATCAGCATTGGCAGTGCCGCTCCTCAAGAGCATCAGGTATTAGATAATCCGGTTGCAACTGAGCAATCAGAACAGCAGTAATTATGATGACCGGCACCTCCGCCCGAGGTGCCGGTGACGAATACCCCTCTCCTTGTTTTGTCCTTTTAGTATTAAACTTTTCCGTGTTTGTTTTTTCACCGGAGAGATTCCCCGCTCTCCGGTGCATTTTGTGGTGCATCCCACATTCACTAGTCCCCCCTTCTGACAGAATCCTTACTAACTATAAGAATTTAAGGCCATGTATGACCAAAGAACATTCCACGTGGCCGACCGGTTTTTAAACTTAGGCAAGGAAGTGATTTATGAGTGCTATCGCCCTTACCGTCAGTATGTTGGCGCTGGTCGCCGTATTGGGGTTATGGATCGGTAATTGGAAAGTCTATGGTGTGGGGTTAGGTATCGGTGGGGTGCTATTTGGCGGCATTATCGTGGGCCATTTTGCACAAACTTACGAACTGGTTCTAAATGGAGACATGCTGCATTTCATTCAGGAATTTGGCCTGATTCTGTTTGTTTATACCATCGGTATTCAGGTGGGGCCGGGGTTCTTCTCCTCACTGCGAGTCTCGGGGTTGCGGCTTAATTGCTTTGCCATCCTGATGGTTGTTGTCGGTGGGTTAGTGACCGCAATTATCCATAAATTGTTTGCGGTGCCACTGCCTATTATTCTGGGCGTATTTTCAGGTGCGGTGACTAACACCCCGGCTCTTGGGGCAGCACAACAAATCCTCACTGATTTAGGCTCGCCACCCCAATTGGTCAGCCAAATGGGGATGGGTTATGCCATGGCCTATCCATTCGGTATTTGCGGTATTTTGTTGGTGATGTGGCTGATCCGTTTATTCTTTAAAATCAACGTTGATCGTGAAGCTAAAGAGTTTGATAGCAGCCACGGGCAGAACCGTGAATTGCTGCAAACCATGAACGTGGCGGTACGAAACCCCAATCTGCATGGTCTATCAATGCAGGATGTGCCATTACTGAACAGCGATGAGGTGGTCTGTTCTCGCTTGAAGCGCGGTGATTTATTGATGGTTCCGTTGTCAGGCACCGTCATTGAGCTGGGTGACTATCTGCATTTGGTTGGGCAGCGCGAGGCTTTGGAAAAAGTGCGACTGGTGGTCGGGGAAGAGGTTGATGTCACCTTGTCTACGGCCAGCACGGTGTTGCAGACCGCTCGCGTGGTGGTGACCAATGAGGCTGTTTTGGGTAAAAAAATTCGCGACTTAAACCTGAAACAGAAATATGACGTGGCAATTACTCGATTAAACCGTGCCGGGATTGAGTTAGTTGCCAGTAACAATGCCAGCCTGCAATTTGGTGATATTCTTAATTTGGTAGGGCGTCCGGAATCTATTGAAGCTGTTTCTGCGGTTGTGGGGAACGCGCAACAGAAACTGCAACAAGTTCAAATGCTTCCTGTCTTTATTGGTGTCGGTCTTGGGGTGTTGTTAGGGTCAATCCCTCTGTTTATTCCGGGTTTTCCGGCAGCGCTACGTTTGGGATTGGCGGGTGGCCCGCTAGTGGTCGCACTTATCCTTGGGCGTATTGGTAGCATCGGCAAGCTATATTGGTTTATGCCGCCGAGTGCCAACCTGGCCTTGCGTGAACTGGGGATTGTGCTGTTCTTGTCGGTGGTTGGGCTGAAGTCTGGCGGTGATTTCATCAATACGCTGGTCAATGGTGATGGGCTGGCGTGGATTGGCTACGGGGCGATGATCACCGGGATACCGCTACTGACCGTGGGCATTCTGGCGCGCATGTTAGCCAAAATGAATTATCTGACACTGTGCGGCATGTTAGCCGGTTCAATGACTGATCCACCGGCACTGGCCTTTGCCAATGGTTTGCACCCCACCAGCGGCGCAGCGGCACTGTCTTATGCAACTGTTTATCCATTGGCGATGTTCTTACGAATCATGTCGCCGCAGATACTTGCCGTGCTGTTTTGGACACTATAGCTACCCTTCGTCCTTGAAGTTGCAGGGGTGTTAGCTGCACGCACCCACCCGAATCACTTACTTGTGTAAGCTCATCGGGATGTGTTTGCTGGCTGCCTACCTGCAACTCCAATGCCTTTGGGTATGGTTTTATTTCGTTAGAAAATTACTGCGCTTCCTGATACGCCAACTCAATTTCTTCGGCCAGAATCGCCACACCCTTTTCGATATCTTCCGGTGCCGGGACATAATTCATCCGCATGCACTGATGAGTATGCGGCCAGTCATATTCCAGACCGGGGAAGAAGTAGTGGCCCGGCACCATCAACACACCGCGTTTTTTCAGGCGTTGATACAATAACTCGGTGCTGATCGGCAAATCTTTGAACCACAGCCAGAGGAATATCGCCCCTTCCGGTTTATGGATCAGGCAGCGTTCCGGCGGTAAGTATTTGCGCAGGATAGCAATAGTTTGCTGCACCCGTTCGAAATAGAATGGCCGGATGACCTCGTTGGATAAACGCAACAGATCACCACGCTCAATCATTTCGGCGGCAATCGCTGGCCCTAAACTTCCCGGTGACAAACTGATAATGCCATTCATGTTAGCGATGGCTGAAATGACTTTCTCATCGGCAATCACTATCCCGCAGCGCGAACCGGGTAGGCCCAGTTTCGACAAGCTCATGCACAGAATGATATTCGGGTTCCACAGCGGTGTGGCATCAGTAAAGATAATGCCAGGGAAGGGCACGCCATAAGCATTATCAATCAATAACGGAATACCACGTTGCTGGGCAATAGCATCCAGGCGAATCAATTCTTCGTCAGTAATCACATTGCCAGTCGGGTTGGTGGGCCGTGAGACGCAAATCAGGCCTATATCATCGGTAATATTGAGGTGTTCAAAATCGACGTGATATTTGAATTGCCCTTCTGGCAATAGCTCAATATTGGGTTTGGCAGAGACAAACAAATCTTCGTCGAGGCCCGCATCGGCATAACCGAGATACTCCGGTGCCAGCGGGAATAATACCCGCCGACGGTTGCCATCGGCATAGCGGCCAGCGAATAAATTAAATAAGTAGAAAAACGCGCTTTGACTGCCATTTGTTAGTGCAATATTCTGTGGCTCAATTTGCCAACCCAACTCATCGCGCAGCATTTTTGCCAGTGCTTTTAGCAGCAGGTCTTTCCCTTGTGGCCCGTCATAATTGCACAACGCCTCGGTCAATTGCCCGCGTTCCAGCATTTCCTGACAAAGTTGTTGGAAATAAGCATCCATCTCGGGAATATGAGCCGGATTACCCCCGCCAAGCATGATAGAACCCGGAGTTCTCAGGCCGTCATTGAGGTCGTCCATCAGTCTGGTGATACCCGCGTAGCGGGTGAATTTGTCGCCGAAAAGTGAAAACTTCATAAATGAAAATTTATTGTTATCCGTAAGTGAACAACTACCATACTCGCAGATAAAAGCGGACGCAATGCGGAAAGAATTCTTCCTGCCGCGCGAAAATATCGACAGGAAGTGTTATTGCAAAATAATAAACTGGTTTACTCTTTTTTGTCTCCAACCCAAACCACCAATACTTTATCGCCCTGGTGTTGGCGACTAAAAGCATAGTAATCAGCGGCTTGTTGTGACTGCTGCACGCCTGCACCAATCGCTGGGTGACGGGCGCGGAACTGACTGACTTTTTGCCAGTGCGCCAACAGCGCGCCTTTTTCTCCGGCCAGTTCATTCCAGTTCATATCCGAGCGGGTCCCTTGCAATGGGTCTGACCCGGTAGGGCCGAACTCTCGCCCACTTTCATCGCCATAGAAGATTTGCACTGCCCCCGGAGCCAGCAGCAGCAGATCACCCGCACGTTGCTGTTTCACCAAGGATTGTTGTGCGTCATCTTTAAAAAACAGCCGGGTATCATGGGATGAAATGTAGCTTAACACATTGAAACCTTGCAGTTTATCCGCCATTTGTTGATAAGTGCTGTCAATGGATGAGAAACAGGCCAGTGCTTGTTTGGCTTGATCCTGAAAATCAAAATTAATCATGGCATCAAAGCCGTTTTGGTAATAATCGCTCTTCATCACGCCGTGACCCCAGGCTTCCCCGGTCATCCAGAAGGGTAAGTTATCCAGCGCCTGATCCGGGTGAGCTGCTTTCCACTCAGCCAGAGCCGCAGTGCTTTGCTGCTTAAGTTGTTGCCAGGCGGGTTTCTCGACATGCTTGGCGGTATCAACACGAAAACCGTCGATACCATAATCGCGAACCCATTGACTCAACCAATGCGTGAGGTAATCACGCGGAGTGGCTCCGGCTATTTCTCGTGCTGCGGTATCGGGTTTATGGCGATAAAACACCGGCAAACCGCTGGGTTGGGTAGATTCGGTTTTGATGTCCGGCAGGAAAGCCAGCGACATGGTCAGATCGTCATAGCCGGGGGAGTCATAATCACCAATATCGGTGCGGATCCATTTCTTACCCCACCAATTATCCCATGCGGCTTTATCACTAAAGTTGATGTAATCATTAAAACTATGCCAGGTTTGCCCTTTGCCAGGTGTCCAGTCTGTCCAGTTTTTACCCAATGTTTTTTCCAGCTGATCGCGTTGTAAATACAGCGCGCCGAACTGGTAGCTCTGCATATCTGCCAGAGTGGCATATCCCACATGATTCATAACTACATCAAATAGAATGCGGATACCGCGCTTATGGGCTTGCTCAACCAGTTTATGCAAATCCTGTTCGGTGCCCATGTTGGCATCCAGCCGAGACCAATCCAGGCCGTAATAGCCATGATAGGCGTAATGCGGGAAGTCACCTTTGGCGCCACCACCCACCCAGCCGTGAATTTGCTCAAGTGGAGAAGTTATCCACAACGCATTGACCCCAAGCTGTTGCAGATAATCAAGTTTTTCGGTTAGGCCAGCCAGGTCACCACCGTGGAAAGTACCGATTTCCTGCATGCCATCGCTGTGGCGGCCGTAGCTGTGATCATTGTCTGGGTTGCCGTTTTTAAAACGATCCGTCAGCGCAAAATAAACCGTGGCGTTTTGCCAGTTAAAAGGAGCTGCATGCTCGGTTTGTGCTGACTCTAGCAGCAATAATCCGCCACTCTCAGGGCTGGGTTGCAGTGTGATTTTACCGAGAGAAACTTTTGTTGTTTGACCAGAGTAGAAATCCCGCACCATCTCACCTTCAGTGAAGGTCTTGCTGACATCAATCGTCACCGGTTTTCCATCCCAGCGCTGACAACTGTGAGCCACGACTTTGACGGTTTCCGCCACCGGTTCTTTGATACTCAAGGTGAGTGTTGGCGTGCCGCTGCGGGTATCAATACGCACCTGATACTGGCCATCGCGGAACAGCTTCCACTGGATATCAGCCTGATTCTGGCAGGGTTGCAGCGAAAATGTCTGATTCAGCTTTACCGGCCCGGTTGGCTGCCAGCATTGCTTATCTTGATAAAATTTAAGGAGATACTCACCTTTGGTGAGCGCGCCACTGCTCAGGAAGACGCCGCTATCTTGTTCAGTAAACGCCGGGAAATGCTGAAGTGACCAGTTCGCCATGGCTGCTGGCGACAAAACCAGTAGCAAAGGGAGCGTGAGATGTTTCATAACGCGTCTTCCTTGGGTCTGAGAAACGTATAAAGTTTTATGAATATCAGAGTGCCAGACGGCGAAGAAATAGCCTCATCCCTAAGCAGTTTTTATAGGGAGGAGGGCAGCGGATGAGGGGGATTTGGCACTTTTTATTGTTTGTTTTGTAGTCTAGATTACAATGTATACATTGTAATTCTCTAGGTGGAGAGAAAAAATGAGTGTTATGTCAGTAAGAATATCGGATGAGCTTGCGAACCAACTGTCGTTACTGGCAGAGGCTACCGGGCGTACTAAGTCTTATTTGGCCGGACAGGCAATTCAGGATTTTCTGGATCGTGAGGCATGGCAAATTACAGAGATAAAACAAGCCATTATCGAAGCTGATCAGCAAGATTTCATCTCTGAACATGAGATGAATACACTTTTTCAAAAAATGGGTGTGGCCGTTCAGGATAAGGATAAATAATGAATGTGAAATGGCTAAGGACAGCGGCTGTAAACTTACAAAGCGAGTATCAGTGGTTATATGAGAGAAACCCTACCGCGGCGCAAAATTTTGCCAATGAAGTCCATCAATTAACTTCATTATTAGCTACCAATCCCTCAATGGGACGGGCAGGAAGAGTGATGGGCGCACGGGAGTTAGTACTGCAAAACTTCCCTTATTTACTGCCTTATCGAGTCAAAAGCGGGGAGATTCAAATTCTCCGTGTATTTCATACTTATCGAGAACCTCCCAAAGTTAGAAGGTAGAAGGTAGAAGTTAGTTGTCACTGGCCTGCTAACAGGCCAGTAGCATAAATTATGCTTGCTGCAATACCTGCGGGTTGACGCAGTTTTCTGTGACGGTGCCTGTCAGTGCCGCAATCAGGTTATCTACCGCGCAGGCCGCCATGTTGTAGCGGGTTTCATGAGTGGCGGAACCAATATGTGGCACAGCAACCACATTTGGTAATTTGAGCAATGGCGAATCCACTGGTAGTGGTTCTTGTTCAAATACATCCAACCCGGCGGCATGAATAGTGCCATCTTGCAGCGCAGCAATCAGTGCCTGCTCATCCACCACCGGCCCACGACCTGCATTGATCAAGATAGCGCTGGATTTCATTTTAGCCAGTTGCTCACGGCCAATCATATGGTAAGTCTGTTCGGTCATCGGCAAAGTGATGCAGAGGAAATCCACCTCAGCCAGCAAGGTATCGAGTGAACAGCGGCGAGCACCAAAGCGCTTTTCAGCTTCTTCATGTGGGCGGCGGCTGGTGTACAGCACCGGCATGCTAAAACCAAAGTGTGCTCGTTGAGCCAGCGCCATACCAATTCGGCCCATGCCGAGAATACCGATGGTTTTGTGGTGGACATCGACACCAAACCAGTCATCACCGATGCTGTCTTGCCACTCTCCGGCTTTCACGCGCTCTGCCAGTTCTACCACCCGCCGCGCACTGGATAGCACCAATGCCATCATAGTATCTGCCACGGTTTCGGTCAGAACGGTAGGGGTGTGCATTAAGGCTATTCCGCGCTGGCTCAGCGCATCGACATCAAAATTATCATAACCAACAGAAATGGTTGAAGCGGCTCGCAGTTTCGGTGCACGTTCCAGGAACGCCTGATCAATTTTACCGCCAGAACCGATAAGCCCTTCAGCTTGTTGCAGAGCAGATAATAGTTCGGGCTGATTATCCGAAGATAAACCATCAAAACTGTTCACAGTAAAATATTGCTCTAAACGCTGATGCAGATCGGCAGGAATACTTTTGTACAGCACGATAGATGGCTTCATCACAACCTCAATGACTTTGGGTAAATAGAATTAAGGATAAGATTTAAAGCCAGAATAACAGCAACTACCGGTGCGGGATCAAGTGCTAATCAGCCTCATAATGTTACGGCTAATGAAAAGGCCAACCCGAGTGAGCAGGTTGGCATATCTGATTTTATAAAACTTCGTGGCTGGCAACGCTGTTAACCGGCTGAGGCTGGGAGCGAATGGCCGCGCAACGTAGCGCAGTAATGATCGCCAGTGCCGGAGCAATGGTATACAGAGTAAATAGCCAGTGAGCGGTGTTTTCGGCACCCGCGACACCGCCGGGAGCATTAAGGCCGGAAAGATTCGCCACCATACCGGCTATCGCAGCCCCGACGGCGGTGGCAAACATCTGTACCGTGGTAATCGAGGCTCCGGCGATATCTTTATCTTCTTCCGCCGCTACTTGCAGAATGCGGGTCAGCAAGTGTGGCCAGCCAAAGCCGATACCGAAACCCACTAATGTTAGCGCAATGGCGATGGGGGCCATTTGCTGCCAACTGCCCAGTGAACTTACTGGCATCAGGATGGCGAGCGCAATGATTCCCACCAGCACAATAATTGGGCCGCTAATAATAGCCCAACGAATACCTGACTTTTTCCAGCCAGCACTCATTACCTCAGAGATTGTCCAACCCGCAGCCATAGTGGCGGCGATATAGCCAGAAATCAGCGGCGACTGCCCGTGTATGGTTTGTAGGAAGTAAGGGACAAAAATCTCACAAGTAATGCCGATCGCCAGTAAAGAGATGGTGATGTAGAGTGCGGCCAAGGGGGAGTTAAGGCGCAGCGCTCCTTTTGGCAGTAAACGCGAGGTGGCTCGGGATTCTATCCGCAATAGCAGCACCAACAGCAATACGGCTAACACGATACCCACCAGATTCGTCAGGCCACTGCTGGCAATACTGCTGGCGGAAATGGTCAAAACAATCGCGGTTAACAGCACCAGTTGGATGACCGGTAATGCCGAGGTGACTGCAGTGCTGGATCTTCCTTTCGGCAGGATGCGCCAGGTAAAAATGGCATAAATCAGTGTCACCGGCAGTAACGTCCAGAAAGCAAAACGCCAGGCGTTCATTTCTGCAAATATCCCGCCAATTGCCGGGCCAATCAGTGTTGCCACCCCCCACATTCCTGAAATGAGCGCCATTGCCCTTGGCCATAATGATTGCGAAAACACAAGATTAATCATGGCGTAAGAGAGTGCGAACAGAAAGCCGCCCCCCAAACCTTGCACGGTTCGACCAACCAGCATCAGCGGCATATTCGCTGCCATTGCGCATAAGGCACTGCCTAGCATAAAGGTCAGTGAGGCAAACAAATAGGCGCTGCGCGCACCATAACCACTGAGCAAACGGGCAGATAATGCGGAACCGAGGATCGACGCGGTGACAAACAGGGTGGTATTCCAGGCGTATAAATTCAGGCCATTAATCTCCAGCACCACCGACGGTAAAATAGTGGTGGCGATATAGATATTGATGGCATGTAACACCACCCCACCCGACAGCGCTATGGCAAAAGCCGCATTTTTGCCAGAGAACAAATCACTCCATCGGCTTGCATCATTCATTATCACGTTATTCATCCTGCCAGAAATCTGGTTATTGAGTTGGGCGAGTTGTTACGTTAAAGTTAAACAAGTAAACACTTGGAATAAGGTAGGCCAGTGGCCAACAATAAGTCAAGCATATGCTTGTAAAATGTTATGCTGATAATCATCAGAATTAAAAATGCATCAACAATACTGGGATAGATATGAATATCGACTATTCGACCAGTCAGCCGCAGTCTGTTGCTGAGCGCCTGCTGCTGTTGCTGAAGACGCGCGGCCCCTTGCAAGCGGCAGATGCGGGAAAAATACTCGGCACGACAGGGGAAGCCGCCCGCCAACAATTCGTAAAATTAGCCAAAGAGGGTTTGGTTGTGGCGGCGGCACAGACAAAAGGTGTCGGGCGGCCAATCCAGTTTTGGCAACTTACCGAGGCAGGAAATGCCCGTTTTCCTGATGCTCACAGCGAGCTAACGGTTCAATTATTACGAATGGTACGCACAAAATTAGGCGAAGAAGCCCTCAATTTACTGATTGAGGCTCGTGAACAAGAAACTCGTGAGCAATATTGTCAGGCAATGGAAGGCGCGCATAATATTGATGAACGGATAGAGCGGCTGGTGGCCATTCGCTCTCAGGAAGGGTACATGGCGGAATGCCAGACTCAAGCCGATGGCTCAATATTGCTGATTGAAAATCATTGCCCGATTTGTGCTGCAGCCACCAGTTGTCAGGGGTTTTGTCGGGCAGAATTGTCGGTATTTCAGCAAGCTCTGGGAGTGCCGGTTGAGCGGATTGAACATATTTTATCTGGCTCCCGGCGCTGTACTTATCGTATCAGGCTGGAATAATTATGATGACCGGATGACTCCGGCAGAGAAAGCGCGGATAAAGCGCCAGGCGTTATCCGCAGTAAAATTATAATAATTACAGTGGGCTTAAGGTAATTTCAACCCGACGGTTCTGCGCCTTACCTGCGGCGGTGCTGTTGCTTGCTACCGGATTATCCGGCCCTGCACCGCTGGTACGAATACGGTTCGCCGCTACGCCCTGCACGATCAGTGCGCTTCCCACACTGTCGGCACGTTGTTGTGAAAGCGTCATGTTATGTGCTCTGGCACCGGTGCTGTCGGTATAACCAGTCACATTGACGGCAGTTTTATCATACTCTTTCAATACCATAGCCACACCGGTCAAGGTATTGGCTCCAGCCGGTTTCAGGTTGCTACTATCCGTATCAAAAGTGACATTATTGGGCATATTCAACACGATATTGTCACCCTGACGGGTCACGCTAACACCCGTCCCATTCATTTTTTCGCGTAGTTTGGCTTCCTGCACATCCATGTAGTAGCCCGCACCGCCACCCAACGCGGCCCCTGCGGCGGCACCAATCAACGCCCCTTTACCACGGTCATGTTTGGATGATGACAACATACCGATCCCTGCACCTAATGCGGCACCAATACCTGCACCGTAACCGGATTTTCCGGCCTGTGATTCGCCGGTATAGGGATTGGTGGTACAGGCGGAAAGTGTCAGTGCGACAGAAACGGCGGCCACCGTGGCCAGAATGCGTTTTTTCATTGAATTTCCCTTAAATGGCATTCTATTTCGGCGAAAAATAGATAACGTCGCCCAATAGCTGATTTAACAAGTCATCTGCCAGCATTCAATCAAGTTGCTGGCATTTATCTGCCATCGTTATCCGGTAATTTATGGGGGAATACCATTGAGAAAACTCTCATAGTGTTATGTGGTTAGCGTGAATGCTGTGTTTATCGACGAAAAAAGCACAGAACAGCGCTATCAGCGCTATCTGCTGGCACTTAAAATTCATCATGATGAAAGCCGAGTTTTGTGCTGACTCGGGCGGCGGGCTGTGAAACAACACGAGCACGTATAACTTTCACCCCACGTTGTTGTAGGTAACTGGCCAGACCCAGAAGTGCTGCGCTACCAGCCCCACGAACACTCTCCTCATCCTCTGGAACCAACACATAATTCGGGTCAGTGACAAAAAATTCAACATAGTAGTTTTCATAGCTGTTCTCGAAGGACTCATCTCTTCTGGCTGCCAAAAGGCTGACAATATCCCCTCTTAGCCGTACCGCAACGTAGATATAGTCATTCTCAGGAGCGAGCATTTCACTATACAGTGAGTAACTGTGTGCCCGACCAGCTTCGATAGTGCGGTCATGTTCCGACCAATATTCGTTAGTGATGTGGTAGTTGACGGGCACCGCATTGTAAATATCGGACCAGGCGGCGAGTGCTGCTCGGGCATCGTCCATCAAAGAGTCATCAATTCTTGGCTGCTCCGGGATAGTGGTATCCAGGATATCGACATCAAAATATAAATCGGGGTGGGTCACCCACTCGCCATTTTCACGAACCCGTGCAACGGGCCGGTCAGTGGGGTAATGATAAGAAGCCAATGAGAGTGAATAGGTTCCTAATGGTAAACGTTGGGCAGCGGCGGGAGATGCTGTTGCGCTGGGATTGTGCGCCAGATAGCGGGCGTAATTTAAGCGTGTATAATCAAATGCCTGAGAAATTTGACTGATGGCCTCGTCCTGCCCCAGATTACGTATCACTTCCCTAACTTCATTCACCAAACGGCTTTCTGCCGCCGGATCGCTAGTTGCAAAGCCTGTCGTATCACTCTCATGGATTTGTATTAATACTCGGCGTAAAACATCCAGAGTCCAGTCGCGTATTGAATCACCGAATAGCAGAGTAAAGTCTGCCAATACACGGGATACCCACAGTGAACAGTGCATATTTGTATCACGGGGATAACGGGCTGCGAGGATGTTATTCATTGATGTTTTACAAAACTGAGCGGTGGCCGGCAGCGTGAGTGCCAGATTATGGAGCTGAGTTTCAATTTTAGTTAAGGCCAGTAGGGGATGACGGCTATTTTCAGTCGGTTGTGGATGCGGTTTGAGTAATGAATTTTGCGCGGTAATGAGCATCGATTGGTCTTTATTATCACTGGAAAACCAGTGCTGCATTTTGTCCCATAATTTATCTCCCTGATTACACCAACTGTGAGTGATGTAATTATAAATCGCCAGCGCGGGAATAAATGTGCAACCTAATGTTCCGGCAGTATCTCTTTCGTTTCTGTGGTGTACCGACTGAATATCTTCAGCACTGGCAGCCATCACTATTTGGTCGATAACCAGCGGATACTCGCTAGTGTTATTAATAATAATATTTGAGGTTTCTACCGGCCTATCAAAAGGAGCATGAGAAACCGTTATGGTAGGTGACAAGGCTATCTGCTCAGTATCACGGCTTTCCATATAATCTACAGCAATACTGTTGCTATTGAGGTGAAATAGCAGGGAGAACCTATTTGTCTCGGGTTGAATACCAAATACCAGCGGTTCATTACTATATGAATTAAAAATAAAGACATTTCTTTTAGAAAACCAAACTACGGAGCCTAATGTTAATTCCACCATAAAATCACTTTTTTCGTTAATATCAAAGCTCAGTAAAACCTGTTTATTGGGATAATTGGGATCAGCCCAGTTTTGAGCAAAAATATCAGATAAGAGTAGTTGCATCCGCTTTAGAATAACACAACGCTCATTGCAGCCGTTGATAGGAGAATAAGAAACTCTTACGCTACTAATTTGGTTATCCATGCCCAAATCAGCCAGGTCGTGCTGCCCAATAGATTCCATTAAATTTAAATAAGGAGAATTATAATTGTCATTTTTATATATAGTGGCAAACATTCCATCAGGAATAGAGATGGAAGAAATACTATCATTTTCTATTACTTCATCATCTCTATCGAGGAAATCAATATCTTCTCCCGGGATGAAACACATCGATCTACCAGATAGTTTATCATCATTATATAAGCATACTTCTTTATTGTTTATGGGTGTTAAATATTCTTTATTAGTCTGTGGGATAGTTTTATATTTAGTGCAATCCCTGTCAATTTCATTGGGAAAAACTATTTTAGATAACGTTGTTAATGAAAGAAATATGACAATATTAAATGTGGTTTTTGATTTCATAATGTACTCCTATTACTTTTCTTTAGAAAATAGAAAGGTTAAATATCAAAGTTCATCATGTTTGAATCCGAGTTTGTTTTTTACTCTGGCTGAGGGGTGAGAAATAACATTAGAGCGTAATTTTTTTACACCTTTTTGTTTCAAATAACGGGCTAACTCATGTACTGCCGCGGTGCCCGCTCCGCGTATATTTCCTTCCATATTTGGCGTCAGAACATTGCGTGGTTCGCTCACAGAAACATCAATATAGTACTCTTTTCTCTCCTGATTACCCTCTGATGCACCCAATACACTGACTATTTTTCCATTCAATCTAACCACTACAAACAGACAGCCGCTGCTACTGCTTTCTAATTCAAGTAATAACGACGTGCTGGTTGTTCGCGCGGCGCTAATGGTGCGATCAAGGTCAGTAAGAGGGTTACCGCGTTGGTCTATTTTTAAAGGAGCGAACAGGTAAGTATTAAACCAATGGCTCATGACGGTATGAGTCAGGGTGATAAGAGCCCGCTCTGTTGTACTGCTCTCAATGATTTCTACCTCAAAATATAAATCGGGTCTTATCACCCACTCATTATTTTCACGAATACGTACCGCATGCGGTTCGGTGGGGTATTGATAAGATTCTAAAGAGAGCGAGTATTCTCCTAGAGGCAGACTTTGTGCAGCTATAGGGGAGGCCGAGGCTCCAGGGTTATGCTCAAGATAATTAGCATAATTCAAGCGGGAATAAATTAATGCGTGGGTGATTTTTCGGATAGTTTCAGCTAATCCCAACTGCTGGATAATCGTGCGGACTCCATTAACCAGACGATCCTCAGTGGCAACATCGCTACCTGCATAACCAGTCACATGTTGCGCATCAATTCTGGTGATGACATCCTGGAATTGCTCGGGTGTCCAGTCACGTACTGAATGGCCGAATAACGTCGTAAAGTCGGCCAATATACGTGATACCCATTGGGGGCAGTTATCATCGGGGCTGCGTGGATAGCGGGCCGCGATGATATTATCTATTGAGGTTTTACAAAATCGTGCCGTGGCTGGTATGGTCAGCGCCTGATGATGTAATTGCATATTAATTTTACTTAATGTCAATGTGAGCGGGGTGGCCTGGTTATTTCTATGTTCAGGGAGTGCTGGCCGTGGTTTAAGTAATGGGGTGTTACCAACGAGTAATATCACCTTATCTTTATTATCATCTGAAAACCAATGTGATAGCTGTTGCCATAATATATCCGTCTGATCACACTGACTATGAGTAATATAATTATAAATTGCTAATGCAGGGATGAACGAACAACTTAATATTCTTGAAGCATCACTCCGTTCAATTCTTCCGTGATAGGTATGCTCAATATCGTAGGTTGCCTCTATTTCACTTTTATATTTATCTTCAGTACAGAAGGAAATACTTTTAATTTCATTAGAGAAACTAATCGGAGATAAAACAATGACTAAAATAAGTAGTGATTTTTTATTTATAAATATCCTTATCATAATGCCCCCTTACTTATACCAGTAGATAAATTGGTATTGGGATAGGGTAATACTATTGCTCGCTCGATACGGTTATTAAAATTTATCAGATGATGGGGGAATAAAATAAAGAGCTAGTGAAATGGGCGTTGCCAATGCAAAGTTAAAATAGTGTTATCGGTCTCGGCATTATACGCTTTCCCTATCTGGGTAAAACCTTGTTTACGGTAGAAGTGGCAGGCGCGTTGGTTTTGCTGATAGACCTCCAGCGTCAGGGCGCGGTAGTGTTGCTGAACATGTTCCATCAATGCCTTAGCGATACCCTGCCCGTGAAAAGGTTGGGCGACAAACAATGCTCCCACCAGTTGTTCTTCCAGAATACTGATAAATCCTGCAATCGGATTCCCACCGCCAATGGTTTTTGGGTGTAAATAGACCCAAGTGCGGGCTGCTGGCAGGTAAGTGTTTCGTACCAACGGGGCGCTCTCATGCCAATATTGTTCGGCAATAAAAGGATGCGCCGTAATCGTGCTGGCGAGCCACAATTGCATCACGGCATCGATATCGTCCGGTTGATACGCTCTAATCATTTTGCTGCGTTATCCGGATGGCAGAAGCAACTCGCCAGATGATCGTTCACCAGGCCACTGGCCTGCATAAAGGCATAGCAAATAGTGGAGCCGATAAACTTAAAACCACGTTTTTTGAGTGCCTTAGACATCGCATCTGAAATGGGGGTTGTTGCCGGGCATTCTGCCAAACACCACCAATGGTTAACTTTTGGCTCACCATCGACGAAACTCCAGATAAAACGCGAAAAATCTTCGCCGTTGGCTTCCATTGTCAGGTAGGCCTGCGCATTAGTAATAATCGCCTGAATTTTACCGCGATGGCGGATGATGCCGCTGTCCAATACCAGCTTTTCAACCTCTTCCGACCCCATTTTTGCCACACGCACCGGATCAAAATTATGGAAACATTTGCGATAATGTTCGCGTTTTTTCAGCACGGTTATCCATGAAAGCCCAGCTTGTTGACCTTCGAGACACAGCATTTCGAATAATGCCTGGCTGTCGGTACGTGGAATTCCCCATTCAGTATCGTGATAAGCGAGATACAGAGGATCAGTGGTCACCCAACCGCAGCGTTGTAGGCTCATAACTCGTCTTCCTGTTTGTTATCTGTCTCAGCCGTGGATGATCGCTGTTCATTGACTGATTAGCAACCTATCGACAGATTCTTTACCTTGGCGGGAATTACGCAGAATTAGCCGCTGGAATCCAATTAAAGGCTCATTTTATCGACAAATCTGCTTTGATTGTTGCATCTTACCGGATTCTGGCTGTATATCTTACGGTCAACGGGTATACTGACCCATTCCATTTTAATCCACTTGTATCGCGTGCGAATCCAACATGCAAAAGTTTGATACCAAGACCTTTCAGGGCCTGATCCTGACGTTACAGGACTATTGGGCGCGCCAAGGCTGCACCATTGTTCAACCACTGGACATGGAAGTCGGCGCGGGTACTTCCCACCCAATGACCTGTCTGCGCGCACTTGGCCCAGAGCCAATCGCTGCCGCTTATGTACAACCTTCACGCCGCCCGACCGATGGTCGTTACGGTGAGAACCCAAATCGCCTGCAACACTATTACCAGTTCCAGGTCATTATCAAACCTTCACCAGACAACATTCAGGAACTCTATTTAGGTTCATTGAAAGAGCTGGGTCTGGACCCGTTGATTCACGACATTCGCTTTGTCGAAGATAACTGGGAGAACCCAACGCTGGGTGCCTGGGGTCTGGGTTGGGAAGTGTGGCTAAACGGCATGGAAGTGACTCAGTTCACTTACTTCCAGCAAGTGGGCGGTTTGGAATGTAAACCGGTCACCGGCGAAATAACATATGGTCTGGAACGTTTGGCAATGTACATCCAGGGCGTAGATAGCGTTTATGACCTGATTTGGTGTGACGGCCCACTGGGTACAACCACCTACGGCGATATTTATCATCAAAATGAAGTGGAGCAATCCACCTATAACTTTGAATACGCCGATGTGGACTTCCTGTTCTCCTGCTTCGAGCAATATGAGAAAGAAGCCCAGTCACTGCTGGCGCTGGAAGTCCCGCTGCCACTGCCGGCTTATGAACGTATTCTCAAAGCTGGCCACACGTTTAACCTGCTCGACGCCCGTAAAGCCATCTCGGTAACTGAGCGTCAGCGCTATATTCTGCGCATTCGTACGCTGACCAAAGCTGTCGCCGAGGCTTATTATGCTTCCCGCGAGGCATTGGGCTTCCCTATGTGCAAAAAGAATCAGAACTAAGAGGCTGTCATGACTCAACAGACTTTCCTGGTGGAAATCGGCACGGAAGAGTTGCCGCCGAAGGCTCTTCGTTCTCTGGCCGAATCTTTTGCCGCCAATTTTACGGCTGAACTTGATAACGCCAATTTGCCTTACGGTGAGGTTATTTGGTATGCCGCACCGCGCCGTTTGGCGTTAAAAGTCATTAACTTAAGCGCTGCTCAGGCTGATCGTGAAGTCGAAAAACGTGGCCCGGCAATCGCGCAAGCATTTGATGCCGAAGGCAAACCAAGCAAAGCGGCTGAAGGTTGGGCGCGTGGCTGTGGTATTACTGTCGACCAAGCAGAGCGTCTGGTTACCGATAAAGGCGAATGGCTGCTGTATCGCGCGCATGTCAAAGGTCAATCTGCGCAGTTGTTGCTGGCGGGGATGGTCAATACCGCTCTGAGCAAACTGCCTATTCCTAAGCTGATGCGTTGGGGTGATAAAGATACCCAATTCGTTCGCCCGGTTCATACCGTGACCATGCTGTTAGGTTCCGAAGTTATTCCAGGTACGGTATTAGGCATTGATTCAGATCGTGTTATTCGTGGTCACCGCTTTATGGGTGAACCTGAGTTTACGCTCGATAATGCCGATCAATACCCGCAAGTCTTGCAGGAACGCGGTAAAGTTATCGCTGATTATGAATTACGCAAAGCTATCATTAAGCGTGATGCAGAATTAGCCGCACAGAAGATTGGCGGTGTTGCTGATCTGAGTGAAAGTTTGCTGGAAGAAGTGGCGTCGCTGGTTGAATGGCCGGTGGTGTTGACCGCCAAATTTGAAGAGAAATTCCTGGCAGTACCTGCGGAAGCACTGGTGTACACCATGAAAGGTGACCAGAAGTATTTCCCAGTTTACGACACTGCGGGTAACTTGCTGCCAAACTTCATTTTTGTTGCTAACATTGAATCGAAAGATCCTCAACAGATTATCTCGGGTAACGAGAAAGTGGTGCGTCCACGTCTTGCTGATGCCGAGTTCTTCTTTAATACTGACCGTAAAAAACGTCTGGAAGATAATCTACCGCGTCTGGAAACCGTGCTGTTCCAACAGCAATTGGGCACCCTGCGCGATAAGACTGATCGTATTCAGGCGCTGGCCGGTTGGGTTGCCGCACAGATTGGTGCTGATGTTAACCACGCTACTCGCGCCGGTTTGCTGTCCAAGTGCGATCTGATGACCAATATGGTATTCGAATTCACTGATACCCAAGGTGTGATGGGGATGCACTATGCTCGTCACGATGGTGAAGCTGAAGACGTTGCGGTCGCACTGAATGAGCAGTATCAGCCACGTTTTGCCGGTGATGATTTACCGTCAAATCCGGTGGCTTGCGCATTGGCTATTGCCGACAAAATGGACACGCTGGCGGGTATTTTCGGTATCGGTCAACATCCAAAAGGCGATAAAGACCCATTTGCTCTGCGCCGCGCTGCACTAGGTGTGTTGCGTATTATCGTTGAGAAGAATTTGCCGCTGGATCTGCAAACGCTGACCGAAGAAGCGGTGCGTCTGTATGGCAGCAAGCTGACCAACACCAAAGTGGTCGACGAAGTGATTGAATTCATGCTGGGCCGCTTCCGCGCCTGGTATCAGGATGAAGGTCATAGCGTTGATACCATTCAGGCGGTATTGGCTCGTCGCCCAACCCGTCCGGCTGATTTTGATGCTCGGGTAAAAGCGGTAACTTATTTCCGCACACTGGACGCGGCTGCGGCACTGGCTGCGGCGAACAAACGTGTGTCGAACATTCTGGCGAAATCTACTGATACCCTGAATGACCATGTGCGTGCTTCTGTGTTAAAAGAACCGGCAGAGTTGAAGCTGGCTACACATCTGGTGGTGTTGCGCGATAAGCTCGAACCAGTGTTTGCGGCAGGTCAATACCAGGAAGCACTGGTTGAACTGGCGGCGCTGCGGGAAACGGTTGATGAGTTCTTTGAAAGCGTAATGGTTATGGCCGAAGATGATGCCGTGCGGGTTAACCGACTGACATTGTTGAGTAAGCTGCGTGAGCTGTTCTTGCAGGTTGCTGATATTTCTCTGTTGCAGTAATCCTGTTCTTGCCTGGCAATAGGGGAGCGCATATCGCTCCCCTTATCTATTCTTAATACTGGAGTTGGGTGATAAGAATAGGATGTTGTGAAAATAAGTACTTATCATAGGAGTAGTTTCACATGACTTTTGCACTGAATACGGCCCGATATTCACGTTGGTTAGCGCCATTGTTGGCGTTATTGGTAGTGTTCCAATTAACTGCCTGCGGGGATAAAGAACCAGAACAACGTAAGGCTTTTATTGATTATCTGCAAAATACGGTGATGCGCAGTGGGATGAAACTGCCAACGCTGAGTGAAGATCAAAAGCAGAAGTTTGGCCCTTATGTCAGCGATTATGCGATTTTAGTCACTTTTTCCCAGCAACTCAGTAAGTCTGTGGATGCCAGCCTGACGCCCGCTATCGCACAAATCAATGAGATTCGTGTCGCGCAGGATTACCTCAATAAACGTGATGCATTACAGCAGTCAGCGGGTGCTTTAAATCTGTTAGTGCAGCAAATTCGCACAGCTAAAACACAGGCGGATAGCGCTGTGGCAGCATTGAAGCAGCCAGATGACCTGAAAGTGGTGTTTAATAAAGTCTTCGATAATGTGGTCACTCAGCCGACCAATGTGTTGATTCCGGCGGTTCCAGTGGTTTCTGCCTTTGTGCAGGACCTGGCACAGGTTGGGGATTTCCTGCAACAGCAGGGGGCTCAAGTCACTTTCAATAATGGTGGCGTTCAATTCCAAACTGCACAACAAGCGGCACAATATAACGCGATGATGGCTAATCTGGTCGCCAAGTATCCGGCGATGATGGCAGCACAGAAGAGTGTAATGAGTGTCATGCAGTGATTTGATGGGTTCGGTTGTTATGGCTTCATGCTTCACCTAACCTCCGTTGAACCAACCGCCAAAGGGGTTACAAGCGCGTAACCCCCTTGGATCCCCTGCGCTAGCGCACGTATCGCTAGCCTGCTTCGCAGGTACCCTCGATTCATCTTTTCGCTGGCGGGACGGCTTTACGCGGGTCCCTCCGCGTGACGCCTAAATCCGCCGTCCATGGCGGATTTCCCTTGCTCCACTCTTCACTCGGCTGCTCAAATGTGCTTTTAAACATCAAAACCTAAAAACCATGGTTTTGATTTTCTCTTTTGACGTTGAGCGCAATCAGGAATATTACCGACAAAGGCGATGGCCCGAGTGAGCCGCCATGGACGGCGGCGAAAAGCGCGCTGGAGCAGGAAGCGACTCGCGCTGGCTCGATAAGGCCAACGGCTGCCGGAGGGGACTGCGAATAGCAGTAATATTTCGCGCAAGCCGCAGGTGCAGGAGGGCCGGCCTGCCCTCCTGCTCGGTTGAGGCGGCAAAGCCAGCAATGAAAACAAATCGAATATCAACCGAAATCAGATCCGGCCGTGAGCAATGATGAACTCATATCAACCAAAACCTGATCCAATCGTGTGCCCCTTTCCCCCTGTTGTTTTATTACACATTTACCAGTCAGTGGTTCAATATCGATATATTGGGTGGACGAATGTCTCATCCTGCTTCCGCGAGCAAAAATAACTTGTGATTAACATCACATTTTCAAAACAAATGGTCACCATAAAAGTGTGACATAAGTCACTTTAATGATCGTTTTTAGCTTAAAAATTATCCCCCGTGGCTTTCTTACACCCTAATAGTGTGATCTTGATCACCAAATTAACCCCTGTAGTGGGTGCTTTCGTGTGATTTATGTCACATAAAATAGGTGAGCTACGCGTGAGTAAAAGAGCATGCTAGAGTTTGTTTTGCATACAGCGTGTTTGTATTCGATAACACCGGCGGGTTTTGCAGAACTGCCTCAACAAAACAATTATATCGCGCTCTTATTGTTAGCGCGTACCAATAGGGGTGTTTTATGTTTTCACCAGACGCAAAGGTCAGAATTCAAAATTTTGGCCGATTCCTCAGTAATATGGTTATGCCCAACATCGGCGCATTTATCGCCTGGGGTATTATCACCGCACTGTTTATTCCAACGGGTTGGTTGCCGAATGAGACGCTAGCCAAACTGGTTGGCCCGATGATCACCTACCTGCTGCCATTGCTGATCGGTTTTACCGGCGGCCGTTTGGTCGGGGGAGATCGTGGTGGTGTGGTCGGCGCTATCACTACTATGGGGGTTATCGTTGGTGCGGATATGCCAATGTTCCTCGGTGCAATGATTGTCGGCCCACTGGGTGGCTGGGCAATCAAACACTTTGACCGCTGGGTTGAAGGTAAAATCAAAAGCGGCTTTGAGATGCTGGTTAACAACTTCTCAGCCGGTATCATCGGTATGCTGTTGGCTATCTTGGCCTTTATGGCAATTGGCCCATTGGTAGAAGTGTTATCTCAAGTGTTGGCGAAAGGCGTGCATATCATGGTGCAGCTTAACCTGCTGCCACTAACGTCTATCTTCGTCGAACCGGCCAAAATCCTGTTCCTGAATAATGCGATTAACCACGGTATCTTCTCTCCTTTGGGTATCCAACAGGCGACTGAAACCGGTAAGTCTATCTTCTTCCTGATCGAAGCTAACCCAGGCCCAGGTATGGGTGTGTTGATGGCGTACATGTTCTTCGGCAGAGGTAACGCCAAGCAATCTGCTGGCGGTGCGGCTATCATCCACTTCTTCGGTGGTATTCACGAAATCTATTTCCCATACGTTCTGATGAACCCACGCTTATTGCTGGCGGTAATTCTGGGCGGTATGACAGGTGTGTTCACTCTGACTGTGTTGAACGGCGGTCTGGTATCACCTGCTTCTCCTGGTTCTATCCTGGCGGTATTGGCAATGACACCTAAAGGTGCTTACTTTGCCAACATTGCAGCGGTTGCTGCTGCATTTGCCGTGTCCTTCGTGGTCTCCGCCATCTTGCTGAAAACCTCTAAAGTCAAAGACGATGAAGAAGACAGCCTGGAAGATGCCACTCGTCGTATGCAAGACATGAAAGCACAATCTAAAGGCGCACAAGCAGCCAATGCAGCCGCAGCTGCGGGCGACTTGAGCACAGTGCGTAAAATCATCGTTGCTTGTGATGCCGGTATGGGTTCCAGTGCGATGGGTGCCGGTGTATTGCGTAAGAAAGTATTGGATGCTGGTTTGAAGCACATCTCTGTGACCAACTGTGCCATTAACAATTTGCCGGAAGATGTTGATTTGGTTATCACTCACCGTGATTTGACCGAGCGCGCCATGCGTCATGCGCCGCAGGCACAGCATATTTCGTTGACCAACTTCCTCGACAGTCAGTTGTATACCAACCTGACGGCTCGTCTGGTCGAGGCCAGCAGCAGTGCAGAAACTGTCCAGAAAGTGATTGAAAAACTGGATGATAGCTTTGAGCCATCAGAGGCCAATCTATTCAAACTGGGTGCGGAGAATATTTTCCTGAACCAACATGCGACAACCAAAGAACAGGCTATCCGCTTTGCCGGTGAGCAGTTGGTGAAAGGCGGTTATGTTGAGCCTGAATATGTTGAAGCGATGCTGGAACGTGAGAAACTGACTTCCACTTATCTGGGCGAATCTATCGCCGTGCCACATGGCACCATTGAAGCTAAAGATCGTGTACTGAAGACGGGTGTGGTGTTCTGTCAATATCCTGAAGGTGTACGCTTTGGCGATGAAGAAGATGAAGTGGCTCGCTTGGTGATTGGTATTGCTGCCCGTAACAATGAGCACATTCATGTCATTACCAGCCTGACCAACGCGCTGGACGATGACTCTGTCATTGAGCGCTTAAGCAAAACGACCAGCGTACAAGAAGTGTTGGATTTATTGGGCGGTAAAAAGTAACCGCAACTCAATGAAGTATGACGAGCATAGGGCCGTTGGGAGAAAACGGCCCTATACAGCAAAAGGTAAAAAACATGAAAGCATTACATTTTGGCGCAGGTAATATTGGCCGGGGCTTCATTGGTAAACTGCTTGCTGATGCCGGTGCACAACTCACTTTCGCAGATGTTAATCAGCCGCTATTGGATGAGCTGAATCAGCGTAAGAGTTATCAGGTTAATGTGGTGGGCGAGCAAGCGCGTGTTGAAGAAGTGAAAAATGTTAGCGCAGTGAACAGTGGTAGCCCGGAAGTGGTGGAACTGATAGCACAAGCGGATATTGTCACTACTGCGGTTGGCCCACAAATTTTGGCCCGCATCGCAGGCACCGTGGCGCAAGGGTTGGTCGCCCGTCATCAACAAGGTAATACCCGCCCACTGAATATTATTGCTTGTGAGAATATGGTGCGTGGCACCAGCCAGTTGAAACAGCATGTTTTTGCTGCCTTGCCAGAAAGTGAGCAGGCATGGGTTGAGCAACATGTTGGGTTTGTTGATTCTGCGGTAGACCGTATTGTGCCGCCATCAGAAGCAGGCAGTACCGATATTCTGGCCGTGACAGTAGAAACATTCAGCGAGTGGATTGTTGATGGCACCCAGTTTAAAGGGCAGCCACCGCAAATCGCGGGTATGGAATTGACTGACAATCTGATGGCCTTTGTGGAGCGTAAACTCTTCACTTTGAACACCGGGCACGCTATTACCGCTTATTTGGGCCAGCTTGCCGGTCACCAAACCATTCGTGATGCCATTCTTGATCCCGCAGTACGTCAGACAGTTAAAGGTGCGATGGAAGAGAGCGGTGCGGTGCTGATTAAGCGCTATGCGTTTGATCCACAGAAACACGCTGCTTATATCGAAAAAATTCTCTCCCGTTTTGAAAACCCTTATCTGCACGATGATGTTGAGCGTGTTGGCCGTCAGCCACTGCGTAAACTGAGTGCCGGTGACCGTTTGATCAAACCGCTGTTGGGGACTTTGGAATATCAGTTACCACATAATAATCTGGTGACCGGCATTGCTGCCGCGATGAGTTATCGCAGTGAACAAGACCCGCAAGCGCAGGAACTGGTTGAATTACTGGCTAAATTAGGGCCGAAAGCCACGCTTGCTCAAATTTCCGGACTGCCAGCTGATAGCGAGGTTGTGGAACAGGCGGTGAGTGTGTATAACGCCATGCAGGGTAAGCTGACACACTGATGCTCAGTGCTCAGATGAGCCGGTTGTTGTATTGGCCGGCTATCCAAACCCGTTGGACGGATACTCATTAACCACCCCAGTGACCAGCGATGATTGAAAAAACACAGGCATTTGAGAATCGGGTACTTGAACATCTGAACGCGGGGAAGACCGTTCGGAGTTTCTTGATGGCTGCTGTCGAATTATTGGCAGAAGCGTTAAATATTCTCGTGGTGCAGGTTTTTCGTAAAGATGACTATGCGGTGAAATATGCCGTGGAGCCATTGCTGGTCGGGGATGGGCCGTTGGGTGAGTTATCAGTACGATTGAAGTTGGTTTATGCTTTGGGCGTCATCACCCGGCATGAATATGAAGATGCTGAGCTGTTAATGGCGCTGCGTGAAGAGCTAAACCATGATGGCACCGAGTATCGCTTTACCGATGACGAAATCCTCGGGCCATTTGGTGAATTGCATTGTGTTGCTGAGCTGCCACCAGTACCAACATTCTTACGCCCAGATGAAGCTGATGCTTCGCTGATTGCCATGCAACGCCAGCGTTATCAGCAAATGGTGCGTTCCACTATGGTGCTATCAATTACTGAATTACTCTCCCGCATCAGTCAAAAACAAGTCTCCAAACTCTCACCGCTTGGTCATGTTTAATGATTCAAAACACTGAGCCATTCTTCGACCAACAGCCATAATGCTGTTATTGCCATCAAACCACCCATCACACCATTAAATAACCGCAGCTTCCAATTGACGCGCAGCGCATGGCGCAATTGATCCCCCATCACTGCCCAAACAGCGACGCAGGGCAGATTTAACAATGCAAAGCCGGTCATAATCAGCAGGGTATGGTTGAGCGTCGCCCCTTCGCGAGGGGTGAATAAGATGGCGACATTCATTGCCATCAACCAGGCTTTTGGATTTATGGCCTGAAATAATGCCCCCTGAATAAAGCCCATAGGTTGCTCACTATCCCTGGCATTGGGGGTGCCGGAATTAAAAATCTTCCACGAGAGCCACAGTAAATAGCCACCGCCTAATGTCACCAAAGGCAGACGGACAACCCCCACCCAACTAAGGATAAATGCCAATAGCGTGGTCATTAATGCGCATTGCAGCGCGCAACCAAAGGTAATCCCCAACATCATCGGGAAAGTTCGGCGTAAGCCAAAATTAACGCCAGAAGCGGCTAACAATAGGTTATTCGGGCCTGGAGTTATCGACATCACGGTGACGTAACTGATGAAAGCACTGTCCAACATGGGGGGAGATCCTATTAAGGTTATCAAGAGATTCAGCATAAAGATCAATCCGTGATGGCGTCAGACGCAGAAGTTATCTATTGTTATGGGTACAGTTTGAATGATACTAAACTGTACCCATTGATCCTGTGGAGAACTGTCACCATGTCCCTTGTTATGAACGAAATTCGCTACTTACAAGTGGCTGACAATCTGGCGCAAGCCATTAAAAATGGCAGTCTCCTGGCCGGTAGCCGACTGCCCTCGGTGCGGGGCTACGCGCAGAGCCATCAGGTCAGTATCAATACGGTAGTGGCTGCGTATCGCACGTTGGAAGACCGCGGCCTGATTGAAGCGCGCCCGCAGTCGGGTTTTTATGTCTGTAGCCCGTCAACCGCAGTGGTGCCAACGGCCACGGTCGGGAAACCGGTGGACGAAGTGCTGGATTTGATTGATACCGTCTTTGCCGCCCAGCAAAATCCGCGCTTTACCAATATCTCACTGGCCTGCCCGCAGACAGGTGATTTCTATCCCAGCGCCAGGTTGGGTCGCATCATGGCTTCTTTGTTACGCCGCGAGCCGCAATTAATCAGTCAATATTCTTTGCCACCCGGCAGCCAGCGCCTGCGACAGCAAATCGCTCGCCGCGCCATGACCTTGGGAATGTTGGCTGATCCGGCTGATATCACCATTACGCATGGGTGCATGGAGGCGCTGCAATTGGCGCTACGGGTGACCACCAAAACCGGGGATTGTGTCGGGCTGGAATCACCGACCTATTTCTATCTGATGCCATTGCTGGCAAGCCTCGGGTTGAAAGCGGTGGAGATTCCAACTGATCCGCAACAAGGTATCTCATTGGATGTACTCGAGTTATTGCTTGAAGAAGGGCGACTGAATGCATTAATTGCTATGCCGACGGTGCAGAACCCTTTGGGTTATACCATGCCACTCGCCGCCAAAAAACGATTGGCACAGCTGATGAACGATCACCAGGTGCCATTAATTGAAGATGGTTTGTATGCTGAAATTCAATTTGGCTCGACGTTATCTCCGGCAGTTAAAGCCTTTGATCGTGATGGCTGGGTGCTGTTTTGCTCCAGTTTTACCAAAACGCTGGCACCGGATTTCCGTATCGGTTGGATTGATGGCGGGCGCTTCGCCGAAGCATTGCACAAACTAAAAGCGGTATCGTCGATGGCGGAGCCGATGCTGTTGTCGGAGACTCTGGCATTGTTCCTTGAGTCTGGCGGCTATGACCACCATCTGCGTAGCTTGCGCCGCCGTTATGCGCAGCAAGTACAGCAAGCCCAACAACTGATAACCCGCAACTTCCCGCGTGGAACCACAGTGACACAACCCGCTGGCGGATTTGTTTTTTGGGTCGAATTCCCTGATAGCATCGATACCGTGGCGCTGTTCCATCAATTGCTGCAAGAGCAGATTTGCCTGACGCCGGGGACACTTTATTCACCCAGTGGCCGCTATCGTCATGCATTTCGCCTATCCTGCTGTTATCCATTTAATAGCCGTTATACCGGGGCGTTGGAGCGATTGGGGGCGGTCGCATGTGAAATGAGTGGTTTGCCGGCCGGAATGCAGTGGCAGCCGGTTCAGGAGGCTGCTGCCGAAAGAGATGCATCCTGATACACTATCCATCTTGATGCACAATCAGTGCTATCCTATCTCCAACTTTAGCGAAATATCGTGCCCATTAGCGGCATGTACGGGCCAATACTATGAAAGAACATGCAGAAATCAAACGTCTAAGCGATATGCTGGATGCGCTGAATCACAAAGATCCAACTGTTATTCAGCAGGGTAATGTGGATTTAATCGCACAGCATATGAAAGAAAAAGAGAAACTGGCGGCTGAAATTCAACGCTTGAAAGAAGTCAGGGTTAAAAACCTGAGTGCTGAAGCCCAGAAGCTGGCTAAACTGCCCTTCAGTCGTGCCATCACCAAAAAAGAACAGGCTGATATGGGCACTTTGAAGAAAGCAGTGCGCGGTATTGTGGTGGTTCACCCAATGACCGCATTAGGCCGCGAGATGGGCCTGAAAGAAGTGACTGGTTACGCCAAAAAAGCGTTCTGATTGCGACTTTCGAAATAACCGAGTGGGTGGCATGGCTGCCGCTCGGTTTGTTTCTAACTTTGATGTTACCCTTGACATATGCTTAGCATATGCTAGTGTTTTTAATGACACAAGCATCTGGAGCAAAAATATGAGAACTGTATCTATTTTCAAAAATGGGCAGAATCGAGCAATTCGTTTGCCAAAAGATATGGACTTTGAGGGTGCCACCGAGCTGGAAATACTTAAAGACGGTGATAGTATTATTTTACGCCCCATACGCCCGACATGGGTATCATTCATGGATGAAGATAAAGCAGATGATGATTTTCTTGTCGAAAGACAGGATGTTATCGAAGAAGGACGCTTCGAGTTATGATCAAAAAAGTATATATGCTTGATACGAATATCTGTTCTTTTATTATGCGGGAACGGCCAGCGGAATTAATTATAAAATTACAACAGTGTATTGAGCGTCAGAATAAAATAGTTGTTTCAGCAATTACATACTCAGAAATGCGTTTTGGTGCTATAGGTAAAAAAGCATCGCCAAAGCATAATTATTTAGTTGATGAATTTGTAAAAAGGTTAGATGCTATTTTGCCGTGGGATGCTGCAGCTGTTGATGCTACGACTAATATTAAAGTTGAGCTGGCAAAGCAAGGGACACCAATTGGCGGAAATGATGCCGCAATAGCCGGGCATGCAGTTTCTGCTGGAGCAATATTAGTAACTAATAATATTAGAGAGTTTGAACGAGTCAAAAAACTACGAATTGAAGATTGGACTCAATAGCCACTATTTCTAATACAAACAGTTTAATACTATGGAGTCATATATTCAGGGGGCTAATTTCAATAGCCAATTTAATTAATTCTTTTTAGTAAGGTCTTTCAGATAATTTGCCATCCTTGGCAATAGCATATTTTTATCGTTTGATAATTAATCGATCAAGAGCCGCGTAACCGCCGATTAAAGTCTTCTATCTTTCCCTGCGAAATACGGGTCAGCATGGTTTTGCTCCAACTGGCGGATAATCCAGATACTGACAACAAGCGGCGATACTGTTCTTCGTCAAACGGCATATGCCAGGCAATAGCAATGGCCTCCGATACACTGATATCACTGGTGCGCGCTAATAGCTCCAGTGGATGACCGTCGCTGACTTTTCCGGGTGAAATTACACGATACAACCAACCGCAGTAGCCGGTTTGCTGCATCAGCGCCGACATATCTTCGATAGAAAAATGGAAGTTGAGTTTGTAGCAAGGTGAGCGCGGTTGTGTCACCTGAATGAGTGTTTCACCCCAGCGGTAAATATCCCCCATATAGACATTTTGTTCAGTCATGCCGAGGGTCGATATGTTCTCGCCGTAAGCTGGAGCGGAAAAAAACTCAGCCTGTTCAGGGAATTGTTGTCTCCAGTGAGCGTAATGCTCGCGTGGGTAGTGGCATAACGCCCGATCCGGGCCGCCGTGAAAGCGAGTTTCGGCTTGTTCATCCCCTTCCAGACCCAGAGAGGTGAGCATAATGCTGCCCTGCACCTGACGTTTGCCAATGGCACTTGGGGAACTGCCGCTGTAAGGCTCGATTTTACCGATATAAACCTGTGGATATTTCATCTGCTCTCCTTGTCTGCGTTCAGAAGGGAGACTCAGAATACCCTGCCTGACGGCAGGGCTCCATGGTTTAACGCAGAATCAGAAGGTTTCCCAGTTATCCTGCTGCTGGCTGCGGTTTGTCTCTGGCGCTGGGCGTGGAGTGGTTGCCCGTGGCGTGGTGGTTTCGCTTTGAACAGATTCAGTTTCTGCTCCGGACAGGCGGAACACGGCAACAGCTTGTGCCAGCAAGATCGCTTGTTCTGCCAGTGAATCAGCGGCAGCGGCAGACTCCTCCACCAATGCGGCGTTCTGTTGAGTCGTGCTGTCCATTTCCGAGATAGCCTGACTGACCTGGGTGATGCCCCGGCTTTGTTCATCTGAGGCAGAGGCAATTTCTGCCATGATATCGCGCACATGGGTTACTGAGCGGACAATATCTTCCATAGTTTGACCCGCATTTTGTACTAACGATGTACCGGCATTGACTTGAGACACCGACTCTCCAATCAACCCTTCAATTTCTTTTGCTGCCTGTGCACTGCGTTGTGCCAGATTACGCACTTCGCTCGCGACCACAGCAAAACCACGACCTTGCTCACCGGCGCGCGCTGCTTCAACGGCGGCATTCAGCGCCAGAATATTGGTTTGGAAAGCAATACTGTTAATTACCGAGGTGATTTCAGAAATGCGTTTAGAACTGCCAGAAATATCGTTCATGGTGCGCACGACATCGTTAACCAGCTTGCCACCTTGTTGCGCGGTTTGCGATGCTTCCGTCGCTAGCTGATTAGCATGGTGGGCATTGTCAGCATTCTGTTTAACCGTGGCATTCAACTGCTCCATACTGGCGGCAGTTTCTTCTACCGCAGCGGCTTGTTGCTCTGTTCGGGATGATAAGTCAGTATTGCCAGCGGCAATCTCGCCTGAGGCATGAGACACCTGGCTGACGCCAATGCGAATTTCGTCAATCATGGCACGCAGGTTTTCATTCATTCGGGCGACGGCATTCATCAGCAGGCCCAGTTCATCAGTACGATTAGAGGTGGTCGCTGCGGTTAAATCACCGGTGGCAATGCGCTCGGCCATCGCCAACGTGGTGCGCAGTGGCACAGTAATCTGGCGAGTCATGCGCCATGAAATCAGTAAACCCAATATCAGGGCCGCAATAGCTGCTATAGCTAGCTGCAATTGCGCATTATTGATTTCATCATGAGTGCCTTGCAGTTCTTGAGTGAACAAATGCGTTGCCAACTTATTTAATTCATTGGCATTCTCTTCCATCACTTTACCCACTTCCAGCTCTTGCTGATATGCAGGTAAATAGGCTAATACGTTTTCTTTATAGGCACTGAGACTGGAAATGACCGGAGCTAATAGTTTTTGCTGATCGGCTGATAGCACTGGCATAAAAGCATTCGCCGCGCTGTTGGCAATATTGATTGAGGTAATCAATGAAGACTCTGCATCCTGGTTGCGATCCAGTAATAAACCTCGCGCGTTATAGCGCACGGTCATTAACTTTTGGTTCATTTCCGCCAGCAGAATCTGGGTGTTGGTATCAGCACCCTCATTAAGAAAACTTTGCTGTAACTCATTGAGGTTCTTCTGAGTTTCAGAGATATTCCAACTTTTGCGTACATCGTCCTTATGAGCCACCGCATTAACAAAATTGCTTTGTTGTTGCAGATATTCGTCTACCACATCGGCAATGCTACTGATTGTTTTGCGGTTATCTTCCGACCAGCTAAGACTTTCACTTTGAGTTAATAGGTTTTTTATATTATTGATATGTTGAGAGTTTTCTTTAATATATTTCAGATCATAGGTACGTTCATATAACGCACGGTTATATTTGGCCTGATTAGCCTCATCATTAATTTTGTAACTCAAATCGACTTTATAAGCATGTTCTTCAATGACGGAGAAATGATATGCGGTAGTACCAGCGATGATCCCAACCAACAACAACATCAGGAAAAAACTTAATCCCAGTTTTTTACCGACTTTCACGTTTTCAAAGTTACCAAAAACTTTGCTAAATGCTGCCATGTTCTTCTCCGTTATGCGGTGTTTTTGCTGCAAATCAATCAGCGTAGGTGAGTTTGGGGAGGTCTAATTATTAGAGGATTTCGGGGAACTGGCGGTATGTGGGGCAGCCTTGGCAAGAGTGCTTTCCCCAAACGTAATGACTTCTACATTCATAGATTTCTTCCATGAATACCAGTGACCTTCTTGTACATTCTATCGGCAGGAATTGGCTAAACTTTAACAATAAAAATGCCAGCAAATAGCAATAAAAAATGCCAGCAAGAGAACCTTGCTGGCATATATCTTTCGAACTTGAAGCTATGTGGTATAGCTGTTTTCGTTACTTAGCCTGAGCGAAACGTGCGGCTGCTTCGTCCCAGTTAACCACGTTCCAGAATGCTTTGATGTAGTCTGGGCGGCGGTTTTGGAATTTCAGGTAGTAAGCATGTTCCCACACATCCAGGCCCACAATCGGGAAACCTGATGCGCCAGAAACAGCTTCACCCATCAGCGGGCTGTCTTGGTTAGCAGTCGAAACAACAGCCAGTTTGCCGTCATCTTTCAATACCAGCCAGGCCCAGCCTGAACCGAAACGCGTTGCCGCAGCTTGTTCAAATTTTTCTTTGAAGCTGTCAACGCTGCCGAAGTCGCGTTCGATAGCGGCTTTCAGGTCACCGGTCAGAGTGGTGCCCAGTTTCAGGCCTTTCCAGAACAGGCTGTGGTTAGCGTGACCGCCGGCGTTATTACGCATAAAGGTGCGTTTTTCAGCAGGAACTTTGTCGAGATCTTTGATCAGATCTTCAACACTGAATTTAGCCAGCTCAGGGAAGCTCTCCAACACCGTGTTTGCATTGTTAACATAGGTTTGGTGGTGTTTGGTGTGATGGATTTCCATCGTCTGCTTATCGAAGTGTGGTTCCAGGGCGTCATAAGCATAAGGCAGGGATGGCAGTGAGTAACTCATAATCATCGTCTCCGTAGGTGTAGGGCGGCACAAAAAAAGTAAGCACCGCGTAAGCATTCGGATCATTATAGTTAATTAAATGATATTGAAAATGATTATCAATGCCGTACTTATTGTGTGGTCTTTCTATTCCTGAATCCGATTTGGGTGGGTATACACTGTTGCCCGGCCGGGTTTACTGAAGCCAACCAAGGTGAGATTACAACGCTCGGCGACTTCAACTGCTAAGGTTGTTGCAGCTGAAACAGCAAATAAAATCTCGGCTCCACACATAGCCGCTTTCTGCACCATCTCATAACTGGCGCGGCTGGAAACCAGCACCGCGCCTTGCTGCCATGGCTGTTTAGCTCGAATCCCAAGCAGCTTATCCAGCGCCACATGACGACCCACATCTTCACAGCCACCTAATAATTCGCCTTGAGGATTAATCCAGGCGGCAGCATGGGTACAACCGGTCAGTTGACCCACTGTTTGCACTTGTTTGAGCTGTGTGAGTGCGCGGTCTAAATGGTTAAGGTCAAAGGTTTGTGTGAATGGTAAGGCGGCGATTGGGCGGAAAATATCGTCCAGTTGTTCGATACCACAAACTCCACACCCAGTGCGGCCAGCCATCGCTCGGCGGCGTTCTTTTAAACCGGCAAAACGGCGGCTGGAGAGTTCAATATTCACCTCTATGCCATTACAGCTGGGCGTGACATCAATGGCATAGATTTCTTGTGGCGCGGTAATAATGCCTTCTGACAACGAAAACCCCAGCGCGAAAGCCTCTAAATCCTTAGGGGTCGCCATCATCACCACATGAGAAATGCCGTTGTATACCAGAGCTACCGGCACTTCTTCTGCCAGCCAATCCAATTGCGGTTCTGCCATTTGATGGCGCTGTAGCACGTTAAGTTGCCTGGCACCGCAAATTTCGGTGGCGAGGTCAATATCTGAAGGTTTGATCTGGCTCACTATGCGGCCCTGAAAGTTATAACCCATAATCACAATGTGGTAACATTCACATTAAGAATGGTATGGGTATAATTCCATTTATATAGGAATGTATCCCACACCGATAAAGGTGATATCGCGTCAGCGATTTTAGCGCTTCTGGTTTTGTTGAGGGAAGCGCGAACTGAATTTTAAATTCATACCCAAAATAATTCGAGTTACAGGAAGGCGGCAAGCGAATGAGTCCCGATGAGCTTACTCAAGTAAGTGATTCGGGTGGGTTAGGGCAGCCAACGCACATGTAGTTCGAAGTATAAAGGGTAAAAACATTGTGACAATCGTGAGATGAAGGAGAGACCCATGCAGGTCAGCAGAAGGCAGTTCTTTAAGATCTGCGCTGGCGGTATGGCAGGAACCACGGTCGCGGCACTCGGCTTTACGCCGTCGGTGGCGCTGGCGGAAACGCGCAATTATAAGTTGCTGCGCGCCCGTGAAACGCGGAATACCTGCACATACTGCTCCGTCGGTTGCGGGCTTTTGATGTATAGCCTCGGCGATGGTGCTAAAAACGCCAAAGAGAGTATTTTCCACATTGAAGGGGACCCGGATCATCCGGTCAACCGTGGTGCGCTGTGCCCTAAAGGTGCGGGGCTGGTGGATTTTATTCACAGCGAAAGCCGCTTGAAATACCCAGAATATCGCGCGCCAGGTTCAGACAAATGGCAGCGAATCACTTGGAATGATGCATTTGACCGCATTGCCAAGCTGATGAAAGAAGACCGGGACGCTAATTTCATTAAGACCAACGATGCGGGCGTGACCGTCAACCGTTGGCTGAGTACCGGTATGCTGTGTGCTTCTGCATCCAGTAATGAGACGGGTTATCTGACCCAGAAATTTAGTCGCGCTCTCGGCATGCTTGCCGTAGACAACCAAGCACGTGTCTGACACGGACCAACGGTAGCAAGTCTTGCTCCAACATTTGGTCGCGGTGCGATGACCAACCACTGGGTTGACATCAAGAACGCAGACTTAATTATCGTCATGGGCGGTAATGCGGCAGAAGCGCATCCGGTGGGGTTCCGCTGGGCGATGGAAGCCAAAATCCACAACAATGCCAAGTTGCTGGTGATAGACCCACGCTTTACCCGTACTGCTTCGGTGGCTGATTTCTACACGCCAATCCGTTCCGGTAGCGATATTGCGT
Source organism: Yersinia proxima (assembly GCF_902170785.1). GTDB lineage: Bacteria > Pseudomonadota > Gammaproteobacteria > Enterobacterales > Enterobacteriaceae > Yersinia > Yersinia proxima. Next base: position 103,165 of record NZ_CABHYG010000014.1, read on the forward strand.
TCCTGTCCGGCGTGTTGTTGTATCTGATGACCAACAACAAAATTAACCGCGAATACGTTGAGGCTTATACCAACGCCAGCTTGCTGGTGCGGGAAGACTATACCTTTGATGAGGGTTTATTCAGTGGTTATGACGCCGAAAACCGTAAATACGATAAGACCACCTGGAACTACCAGTTGGATGAAAACGGCTTTGCCAAACGCGATGTCACATTACAAGACCCGCGCTGTGTGTGGAACTTGCTGAAAGAACACGTCAGCCGTTACACGCCAGAGGTGGTTTCCAACATCTGCGGTACGCCAAAAGAAGATTTCTTGCAGGTTTGCGAATATCTCGCCGAAACCAGTGCGTCCAATAAAACTGCCACGTTCCTGTATGCGTTGGGCTGGACACAGCACTCGGTTGGTGCGCAGAACATCCGTACTATGGCGATGATCCAGTTGCTGCTGGGCAATATGGGGATGGCCGGGGGCGGTATTAACGCCTTGCGTGGTCACTCTAATATTCAGGGCTTAACTGACCTGGGCTTGCTGTCACAAAGTTTGCCTGGCTACCTGAACTTGCCGTCAGAAAAGCAACCGGATATTGATACGTACCTGAAGGCCAATACCCCGAAAACCCTGTTGCCGGGCCAGGTTAACTACTGGAGCAATTACCCGAAATTCTTCGTCAGCCTGATGAAAAGTTTCTACGGTGATAAAGCCCAGAAAGAGAACGGCTGGGGCTACGACTGGTTACCTAAGTGGGATAAAGGCTACGACGTCTTGCAGTATTTCGAGATGATGTCGCAGGGCAAAGTGAATGGCTATATTTGCCAGGGCTTTAACCCGGTCGCCTCGTTCCCGAACAAAAACAAAGTAGTGGCCTCACTGTCGAAACTGAAATTCCTGGTGACTATTGACCCGCTCAATACTGAAACCGCGAATTTCTGGCAAAACCACGGTGAATTTAACGATGTCGATCCATCGAAAATTCAAACCGAGGTATTCCGTTTGCCATCCAGTTGTTTCGCTGAAGAAAACGGTTCTATCGTTAACTCCAGCCGCTGGCTGCAATGGCACTGGAAAGGCGCTGATGCGCCGGGTGAAGCATTGAACGATGGCGCTATTTTGGCCGGTATCTTTAGTCGTCTGCGTGATATGTACCGCCGCGAAGGTGGTGCAGTGCCAGAACAGGTGCTCAATATGACTTGGGATTATCTGACGCCAGATAATCCAGAGCCAGAAGAAGTGGCACAAGAAAGCAATGGTAAAGCGCTGGCCGATATTACCGATGCCGATGGCAAAGTTCTGGTCAAAAAAGGCGAACAGCTCAGCACCTTTGCTCACCTGCGCGATGACGGCACCACCGCCAGTGGCTGTTGGATCTTTGCCGGTAGCTGGACACCAGCTGGTAACCAGATGGCACGGCGCGATAATGCTGATCCATCAGGTCTTGGCAATACGCTGGGCTGGGCATGGGCATGGCCGCTTAACCGCCGCATTCTGTACAACCGCGCATCCGCTGATCCACAGGGTAAACCTTGGGATCCGAAACGCCAGTTACTGGAGTGGGATGGTGCCAAATGGGGCGGTGTCGATATTCCAGATTACAGCGCTGCCGCGCCGGGTAGTGATGTCGGGCCGTTCATTATGCAGCCTGAAGGCATGGGGCGTCTGTTTGCTATCGACAAAATGGCAGAAGGGCCATTCCCGGAACACTATGAGCCATTCGAAACGCCGCTGGGCACCAACCCACTGCATCCGAATGTGATATCCAACCCAGCTGCGCGCGTCTTTAAAGATGACCTGGCTGCAATGGGTTCTCATGAGCAGTTCCCGTATGTCGGCACCACTTATCGTCTGACAGAACATTTCCACTACTGGACTAAGCATGCGCTGCTCAATGCTATCGCTCAGCCAGAACAGTTTGTGGAAATTGGCGAAAAACTGGCGGCGAAAAAGGGCATTAAGCAGGGCGATACCGTGAAAGTCAGCTCCAACCGCGGCTACATCAAAGCCAAGGCAGTGGTGACCAAACGTATTCGTACGCTGAATGTTCATGGGCAGGAAGTTGACACTATTGGTATCCCGATCCACTGGGGTTACGAAGGGGTAGCGAAAAAAGGCTTTATTGCCAATACCCTGACACCGTTTGTCGGTGATGCTAATACGCAAACGCCAGAGTTTAAGGCGTTCCTGGTCAACGTGGAAAAGGTGTAACGGAGAGAACCTATGTCACTGCAAACTCAAGACATTATCCGGCGCTCTGGCACCAATTCCCTTACGCCGCCGCCACAGGATCGTAACCACCAGCAAGAGGTGGCCAAACTTATCGACGTCACCACCTGTATCGGCTGCAAAGCCTGTCAGGTGGCCTGTTCGGAGTGGAACGACATTCGTGATGAAGTGGGCCATAACGTCGGGGTGTACGATAACCCCGCCGATTTGACTGCCAAGTCATGGACGGTAATGCGTTTTTCTGAAGTTGAAGACGAAGAGAGCGGCAAGCTGGAGTGGCTGATCCGTAAGGATGGCTGCATGCATTGTGCTGATCCGGGCTGTTTGAAAGCCTGTCCGTCAGAAGGCGCTATCATTCAGTATGCGAATGGTATTGTCGACTTCCAGTCAGAACACTGTATCGGTTGTGGTTACTGCATCGCTGGTTGCCCGTTTGATGTCCCGCGCATGAACAAAGACGACAATCGGGTATACAAATGTACTCTGTGCGTCGATCGCGTCGGTGTGGGTCAGGAACCTGCCTGTGTGAAAACCTGCCCGACCGGGGCGATTCACTTTGGTACTAAAGAAGCGATGAAAGAAGTGGCCGCAGGCCGGGTTAGCGAGCTGAAAACGCGCGGCTTTGATAACGCCGGGTTATATGACCCAGCGGGTGTTGGGGGCACCCATGTGATGTATGTGCTGCATCATGCGGATAAACCTCAGCTTTATCATGGTTTGCCGGAGAACCCGACCATCAGCCCGACGGTCACTTTCTGGAAAGGCATCTGGAAACCACTGGCCGCGATTGGCTTTGCCGCGACCTTTGCCGCCAGTATCTTCCACTACGTGGGTGTCGGCCCGAATCGGGTTGAAGAAGAAGAGGAGGAAGACGATAAACCGCATTCCGCGCCTTCCGATACCGCATCCAAGGCTCCTGAGCCTACCACCGCTGAACACTCAGACGACGGGGAGACGCGGAAATGAGAAAAGAAAAGCGTATCCAGCGCTACAGTGCGCCGGAACGAATCAACCACTGGATAGTGGCTTTTTGTTTTATATTAGCTGCTATCAGTGGTCTGGGATTCTTCTTCCCATCATTTAATTGGTTGATGAATATTTTTGGTACGCCGCAGTTGGCGCGCATCCTTCATCCCTTCGCCGGGGTGATTATGTTCGCTGCCTTCCTCATCATGTTTTTCCGTTACTGGAAACATAACTTGATCAACAAGGAAGACCTGGAGTGGGCTAAAAATATCCATAAAATTGCCATGAATGAGGAAGTGGGTGACACGGGGCGCTATAATTTTGGTCAGAAATGCGTATTCTGGGCTGCTATTATCAGCCTGGTGTTATTGCTGGCCAGTGGCGTGGTGATTTGGCGGCCTTACTTTGCGCCCTCTTTCCCGATCCCACTGATTCGTCTGGCGCTGTTGGTGCATTCGTTGGCCGCGGTAGGATTGATTATCGTGATTATGGTGCATATTTATGCCGCCCTGTGGGTGAAAGGCACCATTACCGCGATGGTAGAAGGTTGGGTACCCGCAGCATGGGCTAAAAAGCACCATCCGCGTTGGTATCGCGAGGTCAATGCCAAAAGGCAGCTTCAGAACAAACAGGAAGAGAAACCCTGATGAGTATTCGCATTGTCCCTAAAGATCAATTAGGTAAACAGAGCGAAAAAGGTACAACGGCGGGGAATATCCCGCCGTTACTTTTCGCGAATTTAAAAAGCCTGTATACCCGGCGCACCGAACGTTTACAGCAGTTAGCGTTGGATAATCCACTGGCTGACTATCTGGATTTTGCTGCCAAAATTACCCAAGCGCAGCAAAAAGCGCTGCATGATCACCCGCTGGTGTTGGATATGCAGGCTGAGTTGGCACAATCTGCGGCCAGTGGTAAACCGCCGCTAGATTTGAGTGTTTTTCCGCGCACAGATCACTGGCGCAAGCTGTTATCAGCCTTGATTGCCGAGTTACGCCATGATGCCCCCGACCATATCGTGGCGGTGCTGGATAATCTGGATAAGGCATCAGTACATGAGTTGGAATTGTACGCAGATGCACTGTTAAATCGCGAGTTTGCACAGATTGGCAGCGAAAAAGCGCCCTTTATCTGGGCTGCGCTATCCTTGTATTGGGCGCAGATGGCGAGTCAAATTCCTGGCAAAGCGCGGGCCGAATATGGTGAACATCGCCAATTCTGCCCGGTGTGCGGCAGTATTCCGGTTTCCAGTGTGGTACATATCGGTACGCAAAACGGTTTACGTTATTTGCACTGCAACTTGTGTGAAAGCGAGTGGCATGTGGTGCGGATTAAATGCAGTAATTGCGAGCAGACCCGTGATTTGAACTACTGGTCGCTAGACACCGAATTAGCCGCCGTGAAAGCGGAAAGTTGTGGTGATTGTGGCACTTACCTGAAAATCTTATATCAGGAAAAAGATCCGCTGGTAGAAGCGGTGGCAGATGATTTGGCTTCGCTGATTCTTGATGCCAAGATGGAAGGCGAAGGGTTTGCCCGTAGCAGTATTAATCCCTTTTTGTTTCCCGGGGAATAACTTTTCCTTATTACCCTGATTTGAGTGGCTATGAGCGCAGAACCCCATCATCTTTACAGTCAGTTACCCGCCATAGACAGCTTGCTGCGAGCGCCAGAAATGGCTCCTTTGCTGGATGAATATGGCGCAGCCTTGCTAACTGAAAACCTGCGTTTGATGCAGGCTGAAGCCCGTGAATATATCCGTCAGTTCCATACATTGGCTGATTGGTGTGCGGACTGGCCTGCGGCTTTACGTCATCGACTGAACCAACGTCAACCCGCATTAAAACCCGTTTTTAACCTCTCCGGCACCGTTTTACACACCAATCTAGGACGAGCACCTTTAGCGGAATCCGCTATTGCTGCGGTAACTGATGCCATGCGCGGCGCGGTTACTCTCGAATATTCCCTGAGTGGCGCAGGTCGCGGTCATCGTGATCGCGCGGTAGCCGATTTACTCTGCGAACTGACTGGAGCGGAAGATGCCTGCATCGTTAATAATAATGCTGCTGCGGTATTTTTGATGCTGACTGTCATGGCTGCCGGGAAACAGGTGGTAGTTTCTCGGGGTGAATTGGTGGAAATTGGCGGCGCTTTTCGTATCCCGGATGTGATGCGTCAGGCCGGTTGCGAGCTGGTTGAAGTCGGCACCACCAACCGCACTCATCTGAAAGATTACCGTCAGGCCATTAGCGAACATACTGGTTTGCTGATGAAAGTGCATACCAGCAATTACAGTATTGAGGGCTTTACGGCCTCGGTGGCGGAGCAGCAACTGGCTGCGTTGGGGCATGAATTTGCGATTCCGACCGCAACCGATCTGGGCAGTGGTTCGCTGGTGGATATGACCCGCTACGGCTTACCGGCGGAACCGATGCCGCAGCAGTTAATTGCAGCGGGCGTCGATTTGGTGACATTTTCAGGGGATAAGTTGCTCGGCGGCCCGCAGGCAGGGATCATTCTCGGCAAAAAACAGTGGATTGACCAATTGCAGCAACATCCGCTCAAACGGGCGCTTCGGGCCGATAAAATGACTCTGGCTGCACTGGATGCGACCTTGCGCCTCTATCAGCAACCCGATCGTTTGACCGAATTGTTACCGACAATGCGGCTGCTAACGCGTCCGGCGCAAGATATTGCCGAGAGTGCGCAGCGGGTGCTGGCCGCCTTAAATAGCTGCTATGGCGCTGAGTTTACGCTGGCGGTAGAGCCATGCTGGTCGCAGATTGGCAGTGGCTCATTACCGGTCGATCGGTTACCCAGTTGGGCGGTAACATTTACCCCTAAAGATGGCAGCGGAAGCGCGTTGGAAGCACTGACGGCGCGCTGGCGTGGATTGGTTAAACCCATCATTGGCCGTGTGGCTGATGGGCGTTTATGGTTGGATTTGCGCTGTTTGGAGGATGAGGCAGCGTTGCTCAGGGAGTTGGCACCATGATTATTGCAACCGCGGGTCATGTCGATCACGGTAAAACCACGCTGTTACAGGCGATTACCGGGGTTAATGCTGACCGCTTGCCGGAAGAAAAGCAGCGCGGGATGACTATTGATTTGGGTTATGCCTACTGGCCGCAATCAGATGGCAGCATTATTGGGTTTATTGATGTCCCCGGACATGAGAAATTTCTTGCCAATATGTTGGCTGGCGTCGGTGGTATCGACCATGCTTTGCTGGTGGTGGCCTGTGATGATGGCGTGATGGCACAAACCCGCGAGCATCTGGCCATCCTGCGGCTGACGGGCCGCCCAACATTGACGGTGGCGCTGACTAAATCCGATAGAGTGGATGATGAACGTATTGCGCAAGTACGCCAGCAAGTGATGGCTGAGTTGTTAGCGCAAGGCTGGGGAATCGAGCAAGTTACTCTGTTTGTCACTGCGGCTACGGCCGATCTGGGCATCAGTGAATTGCGCGAGCATCTGGCGCAATGCCAGCAGCAAGATGAAAATAGTCACCGGCTATCACGGCGGTTTCGTCTGGCTATCGACCGCGCATTCAGTGTGAAAGGCGCAGGTTTAGTGGTTACGGGAACGGCGTTAGCAGGCAAAGTGGCGGTGGGTGATACCTTATGGCTCACGGGCAGCGATTGCTCAGTACGGGTGCGAGGTATACACGCTCAAAACCAGGATACCCAGCATGCACAGGCTGGCCAGCGCATTGCCCTGAATATTTCCGGCGATATTAGTAAGCAACAGATCAATCGTGGTGACTGGCTATTAGCCCAACAGCCAGCGGAACCCGTTGATAGAGTGCTGGTCGTCGTCGATGCAGATGAACCCATACAGCACTGGCAACCGCTGCATTTGCATCATGCCGCCAGTCATATTACCGGGCGCTTTTCACTGCTTAACTCCCCTCAACCGGAGGGCGAACAATCCCAATTGATACTGGCCGAACTACTGTTGGATAACCCCCTGTGGTTGGCTGAGAATGATCGTCTGATTCTGCGAGATATTGCCGCGAAAAAGACATTGGGTGGGGCGCGTGTTATTCATCTGGCGGTGCCAAAACGGGGAAAACGGCAACCGGCATTTTTGGCGTGGTTAACCGCGTTAGCGCAAGCGAAGAGCGATCCTGAGGTGCTGGAGTTGCATTTGGCACAAGGGCCAATTTCTCTGCATAAATTCAGTTGGGCGCGTCAGCTTAGCAGCCATGATATGGCAGCATTGCTGGCAGGTACGGATTGTGTGGTAGCCGGTGATATTGCTCTGTCCAGCCCTCATGCTCAGCAAGCTCAACAAACCTTATTGCATGTTTTATGTCTCTACCATCAGCAGCATAGTGATCAGTTAGGATTAGGGCGGGCGCGCTTGCGCCGCATGGCACTGCCGACATTGGATGAAGCATTGGTGTTTCGTTTGATTGATAATCTGCTGACACAAGGTGCGCTAAAAAATACCCGTGGCTGGCTGCATCTGCCTGATCATGGATTGGGATTTACCGAGCAAGAACAAGCACGATGGCAACAGGTTGCCCCCTATTTCTCTGACGATCCGTGGTGGGTTCGTGATTTAGCAGCGGAATTGGCAATGGATGAAAGTGAAATGCGCAGCTTGCTACGTAAAGCGGCACAACTGGGCTACATCACGGCAATTGTTCCTGACCGCTACTATCTGAGCCAACGTATTGAGCAGTTTGCTGCTTTGATTCGTGAATTGGATGCCAGTCAAGGCAGCGCCAGCGCAGCAGATTTTCGTGACCGGTTAGGTATTGGCCGTAAGCTGGCAATTCAAATCCTTGAATTCTTTGACCGCAGCGGCTTCACTCGCCGTCGGGGTAATGACCATTTATTGCGCGACAGCGGGCTGTTTTCTTCTGCGAATTGAGCATCTGAGCGAGGTGTGTAATAAGTCTGTTTAATAGATATTAAAGTGACACGCCTCTTGCAAATTTACTCCGCAGCCAATGAATCCGGCTGGCGGCGAATAAAAATCATCACCAAGCCCAGCCACAGCAAGCCGCTGATGAGATTGAACAGATTGAAAATACCGCTGTTTCCCCACAGATAGGCTACTTTGGCAAATTCAATCCCCAAGGTGAAGACCATCATACTGATCATCCCCATGGCAGCTGACACTGTCCCTTTACTGATATCGCTGGAGAACAGCGTCAGTCGCACTAAACCGGCATTCGCCAGGCCAATACCAAAGGCATAGAGGCTTAACCCGGCCGTCATCCACAAATAAGCATGGGATGAATAGAGGGTCGAGCCAGCAGCAATCATTAGGCCAATAATCATCGGGCCGGCACCATAGCGGATAAGCTGTGGAACACTGGTTTTACCGCTCAATTTCGCTAATGTCAGGTTGCCGATGATCAGTGCACCGAAAATGGGCACCTGCAAAATGCCATATTCCACGGTTGAGAGTTGCTCACCGCTGATCAGAATCACTGGGGACTGGGCAATCCAGGTCAGTAGAGGCAAGCTGGCGAAGCCTAATGCCAATGAACCACACAGGAAACGGCGATTAGTCAGCACTTGTTTATAATCGTGCCACATCGCCCCTACTGACAGCTTTTCCCCTCGGCGCGAGGCGGTTTCTGGCATCGCGCGCCACAACCCCACAAATGAAATTGCGCCGAGTGCCGCAAATATCACAAACATGAACTGCCACGGGGCGACATGAATCAAGGCGGCACCCGCCAATGGGCCGAGCAACGGGGCAATTAATGCCACATTCGCCATCAGTGCGGTGATTTTGATACAGACCGCTTCTTCAAAGGATTCCTGAATCGTGGCGTAACCGACTGCGCCGATAAAGCACAAACCGATCCCTTGCAGGAAGCGCATGGCGATGAACTGTTCAATCGACGTGACCAATAATATGGCAAGACAGGTCACCACGAAGAATGCGACACCAACCAGCATCACCGGGCGACGGCCACGGCGATCTGATAACGGCCCAAGCAGCCATTGCAGGAACATCCCGCCAGCCAGATAGGCCGTCATTGATGTCGGAACCCACTCAATACTGGCATTAAAATCGGCGACTACCGCCAGCATACCGGGCTGAATCATATCGTTGGCGATATAGGCGGCAAATTCGAATAATACCAGGCACAAGGGAAATAAAAGCGCCCGTCGACCTAAACGCGTCGCGGGTGAGAATGAAGTTTGCATAGGTTAAGTTATTAATAGTAAACATAAAAAACTGGAAGCGCTCAGGCAGGATCTACAGTCAGAGCGCATTAGGACGGCTATTTTGCCGTCAATATAACTTTATGGCAACAATTACCCTTCGTCCTGATGGGGTTTCATTTACTTTGGGTATAAATCAAATTTACGTTATTGTTTGCAGCCTGATTATTGGTGACATAAATAGATAAGCATTTTTATAAATGACGGTGATAGAGAGTATGCATGACCAATAAGATTGGCTGGATTGATAATCTGCGGGCCGTTGCCTGCATTATGGTGGTCATGATCCATGCCACCACCTATTACGTCACCAGCGGGGCGCAAGTAGGGGAAGCGAACTGGGACATCGCCAATTTGCTGAATTCGGCTTCTCGGGCTTGTGTGCCCCTATTCTTTATGATCTCCGGTTATCTGTTTTTTGGTGAAAAAAGCGCACAGCAAAAGCATTTTACCCGCATCGGGCTATGCCTGTTGTTTTACAGCGTGATAGCACTTATCTATATTTCTACCCTGACCCCGATCAATGGTTGGGCGTCGCTGAAAAATATCCTGCAAAAACCGGTGTTTTATCATTTGTGGTTTTTCTACGCCATTATCGTAGTTTACCTGGTCTCACCGCTGATTAATGTCAAACCGGTATCAGGCCGCTATCTGGCGGTCGCTATTTTGTTGCTGGCGGTGGTGGCTAACCCACAGACCAGTAAATATTCAATAGATGGTTTTCAGTTACTGCCGATAAATCTCTATATCTACGGCGATACTTTCTATTACTTGTTGTATGCCCTGCTAGGGCGAGCGATTGGCATGCTTGAGACGCGAGGGCGAGCTATCAGTTGGGGCGCGGCATTATTGTTTATCATGAGCGTGATATTTATTGCCATCTCAACGGAGAAACAGACGCGAATTAATGGCAGCTTTGCTGATACCTTCTATATGTACTGCGGCCCCTTGGTCTTTGTTGCGGCGGTATCACTGCTGGTGTGGTTTAAAAACTGCCTGAATCAGCCCATTGCCTGGTTGAGTTGGCTGGCCGGACATTCGTTGGCTATTTATGGTTTCCATGCACTGATTATTCATTTCATCCGCACCCATCATTATGATTTTACTGACTATCCGGTGCTGGATATTTTCTATGTCTTTGTCTTAGCACTGGCGTTAAGCACTTTATTGTCGATGGGGCTGCAACGCCTTGATCGGCGGCGATTAGTCAGTTAGCTACTGCCTGCCCGCGCTGTTGTGCGCGCCGAAGCTGTCGGCCGGAGGAAAATCCGGCTGCCAGTGCAGCTTTCTCCAGATTAAATCCTTCTTGCAGGCGGACTTCAGCTACCGCGACCCGCAATTGTTCATGATATTCACGCACACTGATCCCGACATGTTCACGGAATAATCGGGTTAAATGGCGGCTGCTGACATGCGCTTTGTGCGCCACCTGAAGCAGTGACCACTCCGCTTGTGGCTCTGCTGACATCACGTCCTGTGCCCGATGTACTGCCGGGTGGAGATGGTTGCGGTAACGTAACCAGGGTGAAAGTTGCGGGTCATCACCTGAGCGGCGAAAATACACCACCATTTCGCGCGCCACCTCCAGTGCAGTTTGCGGGCTGCAATAACGGCTGATCAGATGCAAAGAGAGATCAATACCGGCGGTAATCCCGGCACTGGTATACACTCCGCGATCTTCGACAAAAATACGGTTTTCTTTGGTTTGGGCCGCCGGCGCTTGCTGGCGTAACCGTTCAAGCACATGGTGATGAGTTGTGCATTGATAGCCATCCAATAGCCCGGCTTGCGCTGCCAGCAATGCTCCAGAACAGACACAAACCAATATCGTTTTTTGCTGCGTAATGGCGGCTTTCTGTTGCTGTAACCATCGGCGGGCTATTGCGGCTGTTTCTGTCGCAAAATAGTGACGTGAATCGCTCACCCCTGGCACTACCAGTAAGCTGCCTTCCGGTAAGCTGTCAGGTAACGGCTGCAATTGGCCTAACATCATCTCGGTGGAGGACATCACTTCGGGTAATGGGCTGATATAACAAAGGTTAAATGACCCCGCCAGCCGTAATGTTTCGGCAGGGCCGGTTAAATCCAGCGACAGCACGCCGGGCAGCAAGAGAAAATAGACATTTCGTTGCATGGTTAATCCACAGTTATCGTCAGATAACGATTCATATAAGCCGGAATATCCGGAGTGTGCTGTAGCAAAGTATCAACAAAAGCATCGCGCTCAAAGGCCATTACCTGTAAATCCCAAACACAGAAGGATTCATCGCGCGCCGCGCGCCAAATTCCCTGTTCCTGCACCCAGACTTTCATCCGCAATTCATTTTCGTTATCCCACCAACCAACAATCAGGTAATTCAATGTTTTTCCCTGATGTTCAATCACAAAACCAACACCGGGGCGATCCACTGTTTCAGCATCATAGGGTAACCACTGGCTGACGAGTTGATAAGCAGGGACATAATCGGGCGCAGCACCTTGCGCCTGCGAATAACGAATCACATAGCGTTTCAATTGCCAGCGGTTAAGATTCTTGATTCCCGCAGGTGTGATAGCCCGAGGAAAATAAGGCTGTGGCTGCCAATTGACGGTTTTTTCGGTGGCGGCTACTGATGGTGGTGAATCCAGTGCTGCCAGTGCTTGCGCGACGGTATGGATAGTCGCAAACCGGTCGACGAGCACCGTTTCCGTGCGTAATTTTAATTCCTCACTGCTCAGAACAATGCCGTTGGACTGGGTCATTGGAAAGGTCAATGTGGCTTCCGTGACAAAAGTGACCTGATAGCCCAGATCCGATGCCACGCGTGCGGTGGTTTCACAGCATTGTTCGGTGCGCATACCGGCAATAATCAGGTGGCTTATTTGATGCTCCTTCAGCCATTGATCCAGCCCTGAATCAGTTAGTGCATTATGCACTCGCTTTTGCACTGTCACATCGGCGTGATGGGAAACCAATGACATGGGCTTCACATAACCAGAAGCCAGCGAAAACGGGCCTTCCGGCGCGACATGAAATACGTCTACCAGTGCTACTCCGCGTTGTTTACAGCCCGCAATGAGTTGGTTCAGTGCCGTAGAGAAGGCTGGGAGATCCTGTTGTTGCCAAAAAGATTTATGTTCGAATGATTGTTGGACATCAATTATCAGTAATGCGCTGTTAGTCATATCCGGCCCTCCGCCGTTTCGGTAGAGTTCCATCATCTGCGGGTTTCGAGCTAAGTGGAATGCCAAATCCGGCCATCATAGGGAGTAAAAGGGACCAGATTTTTACTCCCATATATTTATGGCTTGTGCTTTAGCTTACTCACATTCACACAATGGCAGTAATTGTTGATATAGCTTTTTAAAGATAACGCGACGGGCAGCGTAATCCTGATGGCGCTGTGCATGAGGTAAGTGGGTTTGTTCCAGTGGTAATGCAGGCAGTAATTCAGCTAACGGAATATCTGGGTTGAGGGCAATTTGGGCCAGCCTGGCCGCGCCGAGTGCGGGGCCGACATCACCGCCAGTCCGATACTCTAAAGTCTGGCCGCTGATATCTGCCAGCATTTGCCGCCAATAAGGGCTGCGCGCGCCACCACCAATTAGCGTGACTGATTTGGGCTGTAACCCACTGGCGTGCAGGGCATCCATTCCGTCAGCTAAAGCAAATCCTACTCCTTCCAATACCGCACGAGCTAAATCTGCCCGGCCGTGTTGGTGGGTAAATCCCCAAAAAGCCCCTTTAGCATTAGGGTTGTTATGGGGGGTTCGTTCGCCGGAAAGGTAAGGCAGGAACCACACGGGCGTGGCGGCTGGTGGTGTATTTTCCACTTCATTAATCAGCGCAGGGACACTCTCGACGCCGGTGAGTTGGCATGCCCAATCAAGGCAGGACGCGGCGCTCAGCATCACTGACATCAGGTGCCAGGTATTGGGTAAAGCATGGCAAAAACTGTGCACGGCGCTGGTCGGGTTACTCAGAAAGCCATCACTGACGGCAAAATAGACGCCGGATGTCCCCAGCGATAACATTGCCTGCCCAGTTTGATACAGGCCCACCCCGATGGCACCGGCGGCATTATCACCCCCGCCAGCCACGACCGGAACAGGGTTGATGCCCCAGCGACGCGCAATATTGGCACTGACATGGCCGGTAATCTGGCTGCCTTCGAAGAGAGCGGGCATATGCTGGCGATTTAGGCCGCAGGCCGCCAACATCTCATCACTCCAGTCGCGCTTTGACACATCAAGCCACATTGTTCCGGCAGCATCTGACATATCACTGGCAAAGTCACCACTGATCAGAAAACGTAGGTAATCTTTGGGTAACAATACCTTATCGATGCGATTGAAAATCTCTGGCTCATGTTCTGCCAGCCATTTCAGTTTCGGTGCGGTAAAACCCGGCATCATCAGGTTGCCGGTAATCTGGCGGGATTCTGGTACTGCTTTTTCCAGCATCTGACATTGGGCAAAGCTGCGGCCATCATTCCATAAAATGGCCGGTCGCAGCACCTGATGTTGTTTATCCAGCAAGGTTGCGCCGTGCATCTGGCCAGTCAATCCCAGCGCTTTTACCTGTGTTAAATCATGCCCTGCGGCCAAACCCTGCATAGCTTGATCAGTGGCTTGCCACCAGTCAGCAGGATTTTGCTCAGACCATAAAGGGTGTGGGCGGGAGACGGATAATGTTGCACCTTGGCTGGCAATGACTTGCCCGTTTTCGGCCAGGAGAATGGCTTTAACGCCGGAGGTGCCCAGATCGATGCCAAGGTACATACATACTCCTCATATTTATCGTCCAGAGAGTGAAGGGTTGACCGTGCCTAGGGGCACTTCGGTGGCTTACGCACTTGTATTTGAAACTAAGAGCGACCCCAACGGCACGTTTCCCCTTCATTTGGCTTTCGGGGTTTATCAGCCGAAGATATAGCGGTTAACCCTATTTTCCAGCAGTTCTTGATGCCCGCTTTGATGGTGTGGGTTCAGATTATGTTGCTCGGCATAGCGCGCTAAATCTTCCAGCGACATTTTACCTTTTAGGATTTGTTGCCCCAATTCGGTATTCCAACCGGCATAACGTTTAGCAACCAACTGATCCAACTGGCCATCTTCAATCATTTTTGCTGCAATCTTCAGTGCTAAAGCCATGGTGTCCATCGCCCCAATATGACCATAGAACAGGTCATATTTGTCTGTGCTTTGGCGACGAACTTTGGCATCAAAATTCAGTCCACCGGTAGTAAAACCACCCGCTTTGAGGATTTCAAACATCACCAACGCATTTTCTTCCACACTGTTCGGGAACTGGTCGGTATCCCACCCCAGTTGTGGGTCGCCACGGTTAGCATCCACCGAACCGAAAATACCTAATGCAATTGCACTGGCAATCTCATGATGGAAAGAGTGCCCAGCCAAAGTGGCATGGTTAGCTTCAATGTTAACTTTAATCTCTTTTTCCAGACCAAACTGTTTGAGGAAGCCATAAACTGTAGCCACATCATAATCATACTGATGCTTAGTCGGCTCTTGGGGTTTTGGCTCGATCAACAATGTGCCCTGGAAGCCAGTCTTGTGTTTATGTTCGACGACCATCTGCATAAAGCGGCCAATTTGCTCACGTTCTTGCCGTAAATCTGTATTTAACAGTGTTTCATAACCTTCGCGCCCGCCCCACAATACATAGTTTTCACCTCCGAGTTTTTGGGTGGCATTCATGGCGGTAAAAACTTGGGTTGCCGCCCAGCTAAAGACTTCTGGGTCTGGATTAGTTGCGGCACCAGCACCGTAGCGCGGATGGGTGAAGCAGTTGGCGGTGCCCCATAATAATTTTACGCCGCTATTTTCTTGCTTCTCAGCTAATACATCAGTCATGACGGCAAAATTATTTAAATATTCTTTTAATGACGCGCCTTCTGGAGAAACATCCACATCGTGGAAGCAGTAATAAGGCACATTCAGTTTATGAAAGAATTCAAAAGCCACATCAGCTTTACGTTTTGCCAAAGCCAATGCATCTCCCGATTGTTGCCATGGGCGCTCAAAAGCATTGCTGCCGAACATATCCGCTCCGCCCCAGCAGAAGGTATGCCAGTAACAGGCAGCGAACCTTAGGTGGTCGGCCATTCGCTTACCAAGGATAATTTCATCCGGATTGTAGTGATGAAATGCCAGTGGGTTAGAGCTCTGGCTGCCTTCGTAACGCACTTGTTCTAATTTATCAAAATAAGATGACATGCAATACTCCTTGGAAGCTGACCCGCATTATCGGGCTGGTGAGCTTTTATCTTCGGAGTTGTTTGTTATTCTCTCAATTACGTTATTTCACACTTAAATTCAGAGAATTATTAATTGTGGTGTAGATCTCATAAATACACGATTAATTATAGAGGATCTCTAATATTCATTGTCGGGATAACATCTCTTACTGGAATTATGCATTTTGTAGGAAAGAAAACATGATCGTTATCATAAAATTAACATTAAACCAAAAAACATAATTAGCGGATAAAAATCTGTAATTGCCGATGTGCAAATAAGCGACAACAATCCCTATTGTAGTTGATGTTTACCGTTTCTCTTACCCTGCTTGCACAATAAGAAAGGTACTGAAAGATGAAATTTAAGAACATTTTACTCTCCGCATGTGCCGCTCTGGTCATGTTTAGCCAGCCCGGATTCAGTAAAGAAATTAAAATTGGTATGGCAATAGACGATCTTCGCCTTGAACGTTGGCAGAAAGACCGCGATATTTTTGTTAACAAGGCTGAGTCTCTCGGCGCTAAAGTATTTGTTCAATCAGCGAATGGTAATGAAGAAACTCAAATGTCGCAGATTGAGAATATGATTAACCGTGGTGTCGATGTCTTGGTTATTATTCCTTATAACGGGCAAGTATTAAGTAATGTCATCGCCGAAGCAAAACGGGAAGGAATAAAAGTATTAGCTTATGACCGTATGATAAATAATGCTGATATTGACTTTTATATCTCTTTCGATAATGAAAAAGTAGGTGAATTACAAGCTAAAAGTCTGGTTGAACGCGTGCCACAAGGTAATTATTTCCTGATGGGCGGTTCGCCGGTAGACAATAATGCCAAGTTGTTCCGTCAGGGGCAGATGACAGTACTCAATCCATTGATAAAAGAAGGAAAAATAAAAATTGTCGGTGATCAGTGGGTTGATGCCTGGTTACCTGAAAATGCCTTAAAAATCATGGAGAATGCGCTAACAGCTAACAATAACAAGATTGATGCTGTCGTGGCGTCTAATGATGCCACCGCTGGTGGGGCTATTCAGGCGTTAGCAGCACAAGGTTTGGCGGGTAAAGTAGCTATTTCTGGACAGGATGCTGATTTAGCGGCGATAAAGCGTATTGTTGCTGGCACCCAAACTATGACGGTATATAAACCGATCAGTAAATTAGCCAACGATGCGGCGGAAATTGCGGTAAGTTTGGGTAAAGGCGAAGAACCAAAAGCAAACAGTAAATTAAATAATGGTATCAAAGATGTCCCCGCCTATTTGTTAACGCCGATTCAGGTAGATAAAAATAATATCGATAGCACAATTATCGCAGATGGCTTCCACAAGAAATCAGACATTTACTAATTATTTTTTCGTTGTTGAATATATCCGAAGTCATTGGGGTTGTAGCTAATCATGCTGCAACCCCTGGCATAAAAGATATATGGAGGGAATTATGCCCTACCTGCTAGAAATGAAAGAAATTACCAAGCAGTTCGGTGTCGTTAAGGCGGTAGATAATATCAGCCTGACATTGGAAGCCGGGCAAGTATTATCTTTATGTGGCGAAAATGGCTCTGGAAAGTCCACATTAATGAAAGTGTTATGTGGTATTTACCCCGTAGGTTCCTATCAGGGGGAAATCATTTTCTCAGGGGAAACACTTCAGGCCAAAAATATTCGTGAAACCGAACAAAAAGGCATCGCGATAATTCATCAGGAATTAGCATTGGTGAAGCAAATGTCTGTGCTGGAAAATATGTTTCTCGGCTCCGAATGGGGGCGTTTTGGCATTATGGATTACGACGCCATGTACCTGCGCTGCCAACGGATGTTGGCACAGGTCAAACTGGTGGTAGACCCTCATACCCCGGTAGGTGAATTGGGGCTTGGGCAGCAGCAATTGGTTGAAATTGCCAAAGCGCTGAACAAACAAGTTCGGTTGCTGGTACTGGATGAACCGACCGCTTCTTTAACCGAAAGTGAAACGGCTATTTTGCTGGATATTATCCGTGATCTACGCAATCACGGTATTGCCTGCATCTATATCTCGCACAAATTGAATGAAGTGAAAGCGATATCAGATCATATCTGTGTGATCCGCGATGGCCGCCATATAGGCACTCGCTCTGCGGCGACCATGAGTGAAGATGACATCATCGCCATGATGGTGGGCCGTGAACTGAAAGAACTCTATCCACACGAAGCCCACCACATTGGTGAGGAAATTCTGCGCGTAGAAAATATCTGTGCCTGGCACCCGGTAAACCGCCATATCCGGCGAGTGGATGATGTCTCTTTCTCTTTAAAACGCGGGGAGATATTAGGTGTCGCTGGGCTAGTGGGGTCTGGCCGAACAGAAACAGTACAATGCTTATTCGGTGTTTATCCTGGCCGCTGGCAAGGCGAGATATTTATTGATGGTAAAGCTGTGACCATCAGTAATTGCCAACAAGCCATGAAACTTGGAATTGCCATGGTGCCAGAAGATCGTAAGAAAGACGGCATCGTACCGGTTATGGGGGTGGGGGCTAATATCACACTGGCTGCGCTAGATGACTTCACCGGCTCTTTCAGTGTGTTGGATGATGCAAAAGAACAATCAACTATTGAGCAGTCCCTGGCTCGATTAAAGGTGAAAACCTCCTCTTCTGAGCTGGCCATTGCCCGACTCAGTGGGGGTAATCAGCAAAAAGCTATTCTTGCCAAATGCTTGCTACTGAACCCACGAATTTTGATTCTCGATGAACCGACGCGCGGTATCGATATTGGTGCAAAATATGAAATATATAAACTTATCAATCAATTAGTTCAGCAGGGGATTGCGGTCATTGTGATTTCCTCTGAACTACCGGAGGTCTTGGGATTAAGTGATCGGGTGCTGGTCATGCATCAAGGGCGCATCAAAGCCGATCTCATTAACCATAATCTGACGCAAGAGAAGGTCATGGAAGCCGCACTCAGGAGTGAAACCCATGTCGCAAGCTAATCAAACTGAAGTGAACACACCCGAAAATGGCGATAAAAAGCCATTATTCCGACTAAAATCGGTTAATTTACAAGTTTTTGTCATGTTGGCGGCTATTGCCGTGATTATGCTGTTTTTCACTTTTACCACCGAAGGGGCCTATCTCAGCGCCAGGAATATCTCGAATTTACTGCGACAAACGGCGATCACCGGCATTTTGGCGGTGGGGATGGTATTTGTCATTATTTCGGCCGAAATTGATTTGTCTGTAGGCTCGATGATGGGGTTATTGGGCGGTGCGGCAGCCATTTTTGATGTGTGGCTCGGTTGGCCGCTCCCTCTGACCATTGTGGTTACTCTGGGATTGGGGCTGGTGCTTGGCGCATGGAATGGTTGGTGGGTTGCTTATCGCAAAGTGCCTTCGTTTATTGTCACATTGGCGGGAATGCTGGCTTTCCGTGGCATTTTAATCGGCATCACCAACGGCACGACCGTTTCACCTACCAGTAATGCCATGTCGCAGATTGGGCAAAGTTATCTGCCAAACGGCCTTGGTTTTGGCATTGGCGCAATTGGCCTGATGTTATTTGTTGCCTGGCAGTGGCGTCGACGTAGCCATCGTATCCGGCTGGGCTTGCCTGTTGCCGCGCCACAAGGTGATGTTACTCGCCAAACTATTACCGCAGTTATCGTTCTTGGTGCCATATATTTACTGAATGATTATCGGGGCGTTCCTACGCCGGTATTGATCCTCACGGCATTGATGTTGGCGGGTATTTTTCTGGCCACCCGCACCGCATTTGGCCGCCGGATCTATGCTATTGGCGGCAATATCGATGCCGCGCGCTTGTCTGGGGTGAATGTGGAACGCACCAAACTGGCGGTATTTGCTATCAACGGGTTGATGGTTGCCATGGCAGGTTTGATTCTCAGTTCACGCCTTGGGGCTGGCTCACCTTCAGCCGGTAATATTGCTGAACTGGATGCGATTGCCGCTTGTGTCATTGGTGGCACCAGCCTGGCGGGTGGGATTGGGAGTGTGGCGGGTGCAGTTATGGGGGCATTTATCATGGCTTCTCTCGACAATGGGATGAGCATGCTAGATGTACCGACATTCTGGCAGTACATTGTCAAAGGTGCAATTTTGCTGTTGGCAGTGTGGATGGATTCTGCCACCAAACGCCGAGTGTGATCCCATCTTCAAAAAGAGATCAATGCCATACTGCATTGATCTCTGAGGTTAATGACAAAGTGTCTGTAGTGGTGAAAACAGGCAGATCGTAAAGACGCCGTAAACCCATCCCTGGGGCTCGAGCCGCGCCTTCCCTGGCGCGAACCCTGCTTTCACCTTGCAAGTCCTTAGGGTTTGTCTGTTACCCCTCCCCCTATTTCAGGAGCTATTCCCATGTTTGAGAAACGCTACCGGATAACCTTGTTATTTAATGCTAACAAAGTATACGACCGGCAAGTGGTGGAAGGTGTCGGTGAGTATTTGCAGGCCTCACAGTGCGACTGGGATATCTTTATAGAAGAGGATTTTCGCTGCCGCATTGAGAATATCAGGGATTGGTTAGGCGATGGTGTTATTGCCGATTTTGATGATCGGCAGATAGAGCAACTGCTGGTGAATGTTGATGTTCCGATTATCGGCGTAGGGGGATCTTATCATCAGCCAGAGGATTATCCGGCAGTAGATTATATTGCAACGGATAACTCTGCTCTGGTTGAGGCGGCATTTATGCATCTGAAAGAGAAGGGTTTAAACCGTTTTGCTTTTTATGGTTTGCCAGCCAGTAGTGATAAACGTTGGGCGCAGGAGCGAGAGTATGCCTTCCGGCAATTAGTCGCAGCAGAACAATATCAAGGAGTGGTCTATCAGGGGATGGCCACTGCGCCCGCCAACTGGCAATACACGCAAAATCGGTTGGCGGACTGGGTGCAAACTCTGCCACATCAGACAGGAATTATTGCTGTCACTGACGCGCGGGCGCGCCATTTATTGCAAGTGTGCGAGCATCTGGATATTGCAGTGCCAGAGAAATTGAGTGTGATTGGTATTGATAATGAAGAACTAACCCGCTATTTATCGCGAGTGGCACTTTCGTCGGTGGTGCAGGGGACGCGGCAGATGGGCTATCGTGCGGCTAAGTTATTGCATCAGCGTCTTAATCAGCGCCAGAAACAACAAGAAGCTGCGCCGTTGCAGCGTATTCTGGTGCCACCGGTGAAAGTGATGGCGCGGCGTTCGACAGATTTTCGCTCATTACGCGATCCGGCCGTGATTCAGGCGATGCACTATATCCGCCATCATGCCTGCAAGGGGATTAAGGTTGAACAGGTGCTGGATGCAGTAGGGATGTCGCGCTCAAACCTGGAAAAGCGCTTCAAAGATGATATTGGGCAGACTATTCATGGTGTTATTCATGAAGAAAAGCTCGATCGGGCGCGCAATTTGTTGTCTGCAACTTCATTACCCATCAATGAAATCTCTCAAATGTGCGGTTATCCATCGCTGCAATACTTCTATTCGGTCTTCAAAAAAGGCTATTCAATCACGCCAAAAGAGCATCGTGATAAGTATGGCGAGGTCAGTTATTAGTCGTTTTTAAACCACAGATGATGACGTTAGATTCCGCATGACGAGGGAATTTATTCATCATGCCTATTGAATGAATAGCACCATATAATAAACACGCTATAATCACCGCCTTACACTCGTATCTTCTCTGGAAGATCATCGTCCCCGGTGGGGCGGCTGGACTTCAAATCCAGATGGGGCCGCCAGCGGTCCCTGGCAGGTTCGACTCCTGTGATCTTCCGCCAAAACTCTTCCGTATTACTCCCCAAAAGTCCTAAAAACCCCAGTAAAACCAATAGATATAGCATTTTATTGTCCGTAGGTGTCCGAGCTTATCTCTCTAAATCCGTAACAATTGTGTATAGTAAAGGGTATAGAATTACCCTATACTTTTTTGAGCTATACACATGCCACTTTCCGATATCCAGATTCGCCGTGCTAAACCACAAGAAAAAGCCTATACCCTGAGTGACGGGCAAGGGCTATCACTCTTAATTGAACCTAACGGCAGCAAAGGGTGGCGCTTTCGCTATCGTTTTGCCGGTAAAGCCCGATTAATGTCATTAGGGACTTATGACTTGATATCCCTTGCTGAGGCTCGCTCTAAGCGAGATATGGCACGTAAACTGGTTGCAGATGGAACAGATCCCGCAGAGGTGAAAAAGGCTGAGAAGTTAGCGCAGCGGCTTTCATCGGAAAACTCTTTTGAGGCCATTAGCCGTGAGTGGCATAAAGCTAAAGCGGATCGTTGGTCTTTGGGATATAGGGAAGAAATCATGAGTACCTTTGAGGCGGATATATTTCCGTATATTGGTAAACGGCCAATTGCAGAAATCACACCGCTGGAGTTACTTGATGTGCTTCAACGTATCGAAAAGCGTGGAGCGTTAGAAAAAACGCGCAAAGTACGTCAGCGCTGCGGGGAAGTATTTCGTTATGCCATTATTACCGGTCGGGCTGCATATAATCCCGCCCCTGACCTTGCCAGCGCATTAAGTACGCCAAAGAAACAGCATTACCCGTTCTTGTCTGCCGAAGAGATGCCATATTTTATTCGTGATCTAGAGGGTTATACCGGCAGCATTATAACCAAGAACGCCGCGAAGATACTTATGTTAACGGGTGTACGAACTAAGGAAATGCGTTTTGCTACTTGGCAGGAAATCGATCTTGAGAGCGGCTTGTGGGAGATTCCAGCAGAACGAATGAAGATGCGTCGCCCTCATATCGTGCCGTTGTCTACGCAGGTTATAGCGCTATTTAAACAGCTCTTACCTATCACCGGACATTATCCTTATATTTTTATTGGACGAAATGACCGTAAAAAGCCTATAAGTAAAGAAACCGTAAATCAGGTCATTGAATTACTGGGTTATAAAGGCCGTGCGACGGGTCACGGATTTAGACATACCATGTCAACGATTTTGCATGAGCAAGGCTATGATAGTGCATGGATAGAGCTACAATTGGCTCACGTTGATAAGAATAGTATTCGCGGTACTTATAATCATGCGCAGTATCTTGAAAAACGTAGGGATATGTTGCAGTGGTATGCTGATATGTTAAATAACGTATAAAATTTTAAAAGCCCCTTGGTGGGGCTTTATTCGTTATTTTTTTTGATTTGTAGATGGTTGAAGTTTTGCTATATTTATAGGGTTCAATGTTTTTACTGAAAAGTCCGCTTCTTCAAGTAAATTTCGTTTCCACTTAGGCCATTGAGAAACGATTTTTCTAGTCTCAACTATATGTTTAATAAAGCTATTTTCCTCAATCATTTTAAACTCCTATAATATTTCCGAATAAGTTAACAGAAATTTCTTCTCTTTCCAAGTAAGATACAGGTAAAAGAGAAATTCTTAGTGATGTATTCTTTTCATCCCATTCTACGAC
Organism: Yersinia proxima; assembly: GCF_902170785.1. Taxonomy (GTDB): domain Bacteria; phylum Pseudomonadota; class Gammaproteobacteria; order Enterobacterales; family Enterobacteriaceae; genus Yersinia; species Yersinia proxima. The sequence goes on from NZ_CABHYG010000014.1 coordinate 126,214, forward strand.
AGTACCATCTTTATTCTTTCTTTTTATTCTATTACCATTCCCATTAACTAAAGAAAACAAATTAAAGAAAACTCTAGGACCAATTCCAATAAAAGGCTCAAATATTACTTTTTCAGTTGAAATATTATCAGTAGATATTGATTCAGCATGAAATTCATAAGCTTTACTTTTAGGATATGGCTCAATATAAATAACTCTTTTTATTCCAGATGCAATAATATGTTTAGCACAATTATGGCATGGGAAAGTTGTACAATAGATAGATGAATCATAAGTGCTTATATTTGATCTGGCACATGCTAGTATTGCTTCCATTTCAGCATGTACAACTCGACCATACTCAGTAATATCTTGAATTAAACTGTTATTAAGTATTTTTTTTATTTTTTCTTTGGAGCTTTTAGGAATGTTTTTTAAAATATCCTCTACAATTTGTTTTTTCTGCATAGCATTTGAATCAAACCCTCTGACATAATCTCTTCCGTCTGGGAAATCTTCAAATTTTTCTTTTTCTTGATCAAAGTTAGGCCAATATAATCCTCCCCCAAACCTTGGAACATCATTCGCACCTGTTGATATTATAGTATGGTTTTTCGCAAGAACCGCACCTACCTGTCTTGATAAATCAGCAGATCTTAGAGCGGAAGAAAATGCCATATACATAGCAAATTCGTCAAAGGTGGGCGTGATGAATGGGTTACCAAATAATAAATCAAATATTCTTTTTATATCATTATTTAACTTGTCATCTCGCCCATCTTGATTTAAGAAAAAATCAGCCAAATGGAATGTGTCACGAGTATGCTGTCCATGTCCTGAATCTTCCTCCTCATCTCTCTCAATTAATTTTTCAGCATCCTCTTGTTCGATTCCTTTATTTAAAGTTAGATTGTCTAATCTTCTTTTTTTATCAGAGAAAACACCAAATAGTAGAAATCCGGAACCGTAGACTTTTCGTAGTTCATGAACTTCCTCTGGGTGTTTAATAGAGTTAATCACATAAGCAATCCCTTTTTTACTGTAGGGTAAAGTCGTCTTTTTTCTTATTTCATTTATTTTAGATATAGCACCTAAAGCCAATATATAATTACATTCACTTTCCTGTCTTAATTTGTTTCCTTTCGACATCAACTTATCTATTCTTTGATAGTTATTCTTATAATCATCAGCGCCAGTTATATTATCAATTATGTCAGTAGATATGCGAATTTCAGAAAAGTCGAAATCATATAAGGATAATCGTTCTTTAATTTTTGAAGTGATGTTTTCTAAATTTGTCCCAACTGAGCAAACCAGCCCAATTATAAGTTCAGTTGGAGGTGGGGTGTTATTTTCATATAAAGATTGGTGTGTTACTCCCTTTATTAATATGGAATTATTATTCTTGATTATTTCTGTTATTTTATTTATTTTCATTATTACCCCACATACATGCAACCATATGAAATTTTTGTTCGCTTCTCAGTTATAAGTACTTTTCCATTTTTTTTCCACTTAGTTAGTTAGATTTTGTTATGTATCATTAATTTTAAATATATTTAAACGCGCGCAATGCTACCCCCGCCTCGCCTGCCCGCTTTATAGGTCGTTTTTCATGCAGGTGCATTATGGCTCTCAGGGCGCGCCAGAACTGGGAATGCGCATGAATACTTCGCTCTATTTTTGCATGCAAAATCATGCACCCTAAGCATGCATGCCCAGATTGTGCGTTTGAACAGCCGCATTAGGGTGTTTGCTAGCCAGAAAAGGAATATGTATCAGTGATGGGGTAAACCCCGCAGGCAGGCGGGGATGTTGGTGTGAGTAAAGGGAGATTTTGAGCAGAGAATCAGGTTTCAGTTTAAGCCGAGTTTTTTGCGCTTTTCCTTAACGGAAAGCGCTAACCGTGTCCGTTTTATTGGGCTGTTATATAATTCGTCATCAACACCCTCTAAAGCAGGTTGATGTAATTTTAGTTCTGATAATACGGGTTCTTTTTCCATATCTAATTCAAATTTAGAGGCTATGTCTATCAGGTGATCTTTTACTCCATTTAATATCTCTGTTGCTGGACGTGAACCATACATTTTGTAGGCAGTTATTTTTATCTTAGCGGCACGGATGATTTCTTGTGACAGATTTTCAAGTGCGGTTTTCATTTCCATATCAGCATAAGCAAGGATCGCCTCTTTATGGGCTTGTTGATATTCTTTAGCGGAGGAACAGCAATATAATTTTGCTAATGACTCATCCAGTTTTATTTCTTCAATCAACCCGGCAAATTCTTTTGCTAGCTCTCGTTTTGCAATACGTGCCGCATGTTGAGATTGTAATTCTTCAGTCATTTCTCCACGCAGTTTACGGAATAGTTTTCGCCAGCTATTTTCAGCTTGTTGGCTGTCATTTTCCGCCTCTTGCTGCTGCTGTTGGCATCGAGTAATTGAGGCCTGTAATTCATTTAATTTCTTAACATTTTCCAAATGGGTGGCTTTAGCCGCTATAAAAGTATTAAGAAGTGGGTTAATTGGATGCGATTCGTTCAGTTTCATGACTTGATCCCATTTTGGCTAATACCCAAGCATTGTGCTGGCTGGCGATCACGGTCTCAAGCAAAGCACTCTCTACAGTAGGAGAAACAACATGAATTTTTGTCGCGATGGTTGGTTAGTAAGCAGGGTAGCAATTGGTATTTTTAATAAAACTATTCACCACTCTTCACTGTTAAGAAAATTATGTCATCTCAATAAATTATGAGGTGTATAGTTTAAAATAACTCATCACTGAGTGTTCATCAGTATCCACCTTATTAAACGCCACCTTTTTCTTTGGCTAGCCAGAGTTAAATGTTTATTCCTATTTTTATCAGAGGATCGATTTGCGTTATCAATCAATATTTCTCTGTGAAACAGATATTCAATAACAATCGTTTTCTATCGTACCAATAAAGATAAATTGGTGATTATTTGTCCGACAATAGACTTATTTATAACAAGTTCAGCTTGTTGTCATCAGTAAAAAAATTCTCATAATGACTTGCTACCAACAGAAATCAGCCGGAAACGGTAAGAGCTAAATGAACAAAGAAAGAGGTAGCAACATGCTTTCTATTGCACAAAATACGCCTTCTGCATCACAGCCTTATCCTAATGATCGCTTTATGCGTTTACCCGAAGTTATCCATACTACCGGCCTGCCTCGTTCAACGATTTACGAGCTTATTGGTCGTAAACAGTTTCCCGCTCAGTTCTCGATTGGGGGAAAAAATGTCGCGTGGTTAGCTTCCGAAATAACGGCATGGATGAATGAGCGTATCGCTGCCCGAAATGAAGGCGTGTCATCTTAACCGGACTTTTTGGCAGCTGATTTTAAGCTGCCAAATATATCGCAATGAGTTTAAACAACTCCGCTTCTCTCCGATCATATCCTGAGCAGTTAAGTTAAATGCGACAAAAAATACTTTTCTCACCCAGTTTACTGATTTATAGTTTTTGGGCTGTCGCAAAATCGACAGCCGGGCGTGGAAACCCGAGTGACTTATTGGCGACACAACACGCGCCAGGCGTGTTTTTTTATGTCGTAGCCTTGGTGCACCTATTTTTAGTGCGATGGTTTATCAATCGTCTCGCATACCTAGCAATGGTGGCTCAGGCGGGGCTGACTTCGGTCAGGCCGGTTTCCAATAAGGCCGGTATTTCCACCCCCGTCTGGGCTACCACCCATAAGCGTGGAAACTTCGGTGGTAGCAATGACCAATACTTATTGGAGGCTGCCATTATGGCTACAACCCTCATCACATCACGTCAAAAAATTGTCTTTCTGTTTGCGGCTATTCGCCGAAATGATCCTCATGCCCAAATCCACATGTTACGTACGCTTGCCTGCAATGAATATGCGGCACGTCGTCAGTTAGCTCACGAATATATCCTCTCCTTTGCTGGCCGCTTGCCTGCCACCGGAGGCTGTTATGAAAAATAAGTCTGTTTATCAAATTACCCTCAAAGAATTCGAACAATTGCAGCATGTGAGAAATGTCGGCCAGCTTTTCCTTTCTCTGTTGGAGTCTCAGCGCTGCCTTGATATGCAGTTAACGGCGATACAGTGTGAATCCATCATGTCGATGGTGGCTGTGCTGACTGACAATATGAGCCAAGTGATCGCGGCTTGTGAAGATCGCGTATTTATCCTCGAAGAGCAGGAGGCCGGTGTCCTATGAATACACCCAATCAATCCTCTTATCCTGTGGACGTACGTATTGCGGTTTATTGCCGAGCAGTGGCACAGACCTATCTTGCGGCTTGCGCGGCTGATGGTATGGAAAACCTGTGCACCCTTGATTCTTTGCAACATGAGATTACTCAGCAAATAGAGACCTTCTTTGTCCATGAGTTTGGTCCGGAGGTCGGGACGGAAATCGCCTGTTCTGCCTTACGCGATATGGTGAGCTCTGATGTACTTACCCACATTCCCCGGCTCACTCTGTTGGGTGAAGTTATTATGGACAGTATTTGCTGTACTCAAAATACAGCAACGCAATCGCTGACAACTTACTATTGAGGAGCCACACGGTGACGATTTACTCCGTTTCTAAGGCTGTGCAGGCCGCTCAAGGTCAGTGGAAAAGTTTACTGCCGCGTTTAGGCATTCCGGTTGCTGTCAGTGGGCAACATACTGCCTGTCCGATATGCGGCGGCAAGGATCGGTTCCGATTTGATGATCTCAATGGGCGTGGTACATGGATTTGTAATCGGTGCGGTGCAGGAGATGGGTTGTCTCTGGTTGAAAAAGCATTGGCTATCACGGCAAAACAGGCTGCCGGGCAGGTAACAGCCCTAATCGGCCATCAGGAGCCTTTAGCAACTCACATCACCGATCATGATGATAAGCACCAGCAACGGCAGCGCGCGACCCAACTGGCGTGCTCACTGGTTAACCAAGCCTGTCGGAGTGCCAATAATTCTTATCTCGCTAATAAGGGGTGGCCTGAATATCAATGCCTGACCTTGCAAGAGAATGAACGCCAGATTGCAGGGGTGACTTATTGTCGTGGCGACCTGATCGTGCCCTTGAGCACGTTATCAGGGGAACTGGTGAATATTCAGCTGATTAATGCCAACGGTGATAAGCGAACCTTGCCCGGAGGACAGGTAAAAGGGGCATTTCACTTATTTTCCGCCGCCACATCAGTATCTGGGATGATTTGGTTAGCTGAGGGTTATGCAACCGGACTCACGGTACATCAACTTACCGGTGATGATGTCTATGTGGCACTGAGCGCGAATAATCTCCCTTTACTGGCGGCGCAGTTGCGTGAACAGTATCCGGCGAAGCCGCTATTAATCGCTGCGGATCGGGATGATAACGGAACTGGACAAATTAAAGCCGAAGAAGCGGCTAAAGTTAGTAATGGTGTTGCTGCTTTACCTCCCATCAATGGTGACTGGAATGACATTTATCAGGCCCGGGGTGCCGTGGAAACGGCAAATTTGTTGCACGCATTTTGTCAACGGGGAGAAACCAGCCCTTTTGATAGCCTGAGTGAAGCCGATTTTAAGGCGATGAGTGCCAGCGAAAAAGCGGCGTTAATTGCTGAGCATTATAATGATCGACTGGCCATCGATGCTTTTGGGGAAACCTTTTATCAGTATGAAAACGGTGCATGGAAGATATTACCTTTTAGGATCTTAAGTCGTGAAGTGGCCGCGCTCTTCCAGAAAATACGCGCGCCATTCTCGGCAGCGGGTATTAGTGGCGTTCTGGATACACTTAAGCTGATTATTCCCGTTCAGAAAGAACCCGCTCGCCACCTGATAGGTTTTCGTAATGGGGTTTTTAATACGGTCACAGGGCAATTCTCTCCACATAGAAAAGAATACTGGTTACGCACGGTCAATAATGTGGATTATACGACGTATAAAGAAGGTGAGAATTTACCGGAGCATGCGCCGTATTTCTGGCAGTGGTTGGATCGCGCAGCCAGTGGTCGTGAAGAGAAACGTCAGCGAATATTAGCGGCTTTCTTTATGGTCTTGGCCAACCGCTATGACTGGCAACTTTTTCTTGAAGTCACTGGCCCCGGAGGTAGCGGTAAAAGTGTGATGGCGGAAATTGCGACTTTGCTCGCAGGGAAAGACAACACCACTGCTGCCACTATTAGCACCATTGAATCCTCACGCGAACGCTCCGCTATTGTGGGTTACTCTCTGATTATCTTACCAGATCAGGAGAAATGGAGTGGTGATGGGGCGGGGATAAAAGCCATTACTGGCGGGGACGCTGTGATGGTTGACCCGAAATATAAAGATGCCTACTCCACCAGTATCCCTGCGGTAATTTTGGCGGTAAACAATAACCCCATACGTTTTAGCGATCGCAGCGGAGGTGTATCTCGCCGTCGGGTGATCCTTTCTTTTCCTGAGGTTATTCCGGTAAATGAGCGAGATCCTCAGATGAAAAGCAAAATCGAGAGCGAACTGTCAGTGATAGTCCGGTATCTGATGCAGCGATTTGCTAACCCTGGAGATGCCAGAAAGCTACTACAGGAACAGCAAAACTCAGATGAAGCATTGGAGGTTAAGCGCAACTCTGACCCATTAGTCGATTTTTGCGGGTATTTGCTGGCCAGTGCGGAAGCTAATGGTCTCTATATGGGGAATGGCAACATTATCCCGCGTAACCCACGTAAATACCTGTATCACGCATACCTGTCGTTTATGGAGGCACGTGGGCACTTAAAACCGATGACTCTCACTGCCTTTGGATTGGCGTTGCCACAGATACTACGGGAATATGGATTAGCGCTGTTAAAAAGAAAAACCAAACAAGGGATGCAAACTAACCTCGAACTCAGTGAGGACTGCGAGACAGACTGGTTACCGAAGTGTGATTCTGTCCACTAACCATAGAAACCGGCTCTGGCCGGTTTTGTTTGTTATGATAAAGTCAGATATATCGTGGTATGAATATTTCAAATTTTTGAGTGACTATGCATTAAAGTTATTTTGATGGGGACGGTAAATATGAAATTATTAACTTCAAGCGATTTATTGGAGTCAGCTATTTCTGAAGTAGAGAGAAATTTGAGAAATCCCAAGAAAACACACACCTCAGTACAGGATATTTTGAATTAGATGAAAAAACAGGTGGATTTGGTACTGGTCTCCATATTATTGCCCGTCGTCCTGCTATGGGGAAGTCTACTTTACTACGAAATATAGCAGAGAATATATCATTACTTAATGATGGAATAGTTTTGTATATCGATTTATCTCAAACTGAATCTGAGTTCATAAGTAAAATGCTTGCTTCTGTAAGTTGCGTTAATTTTGATAGACTTGAGTCAGGTCAATTAGATGAACAAGGCTGGATAAATCTTAGCTCTAGTATTGAATAATAGGAATAATATCTTATGGGTCAGCATTTAAACTCAACGTTGAAGGATATTGAGGGGTTAATATCGAATAGCTTTACATCGGAGCATAAAATATCTTCTATTTTATTGATTATATTCAACTAATTCGCGTTATTAAATATGATGAAACAGATGCAATGAGATGACTGAGGTCTCTCGATCATTAAATATATTGTCAAGAATTTATAATGTTTCTATTTTCTCATGTTCACTATTAAATAGAAATCTTGAAGGGTGAGCAGATAAGAGACCTGTTCTAACAGATCTAGGATACTCATGTAAAATATAAGATGACGCGGACTCTGTTGTTTTTTATATATAAATGATTATTACTATGAGTATAGTCATATGAAAGGGATACCTTCCGTTTTTATTGGAAAGCATAGAAGTAAATCATTGTCTTTTGTTAGATTAACTCATCATGTTCAAGATTCGATTCATATATAGAGAGTGATGATGAGTAAATATCTGATTTGCATTGTTGCACTATTGAGTTAGTTTCTATAAAAATATATCTTTGGCTGCTTGCCCTATACTTACCACAAGTTGGTGCACCATATTTAACTATTATTTATGGAAGTAAGTGAGCGTTAGTGTTCACTCAGACTAATACTCTTCATTTAGGCTAACCATGCGTCAGACGTTCAACTAACATGTGGGAGCGCAGCTTAAAATCAGGTACGTTATGGTACATAGCGAGAAGTTAGATGACGGTTTATCTATATGTAGAGACTAATTCGCAAGCTGATTAATTTTAGAAATTAGCAAGATAATAATCCTTCAGAGTGACTATGATTTCTGCATTCTATTTCGAAAGTAAATGATAACTTTATGAGCTTAAATATTTCATGTGTTTCTTATTATAGGTAATCATTAGGAAAGTTTTCCTTTCTACTTAGATTCGTAAATGTTAACTTATATTTGTCCTTAGTTAGAAAGTGCCTATGCATTTTCTTGTGGTTGGTGTATAGCCGACCCGGTATTGTTGTGTGGTTTCTCGCCACAAGATCGCGAGGCGTCACGAGGCGCCCTCGCCTCGAGCCACCTCGCGAGCCTGTGTCTCGTAACCTGTGTAAGGGCATATCTCGATGTGGTCAAAGCATCCCAAGTATCTAAATGCAAAAAAAGATTTTGTTAAAAACTTTTCGGCAAGTGAACTAAATCAGCTTAGCTACTCACTACCTAAGATATTGTTCATATGTGGTGGTGAAGAAAACGCATGCAAAAATAGAGGTCTACTTGAAAAGTATATTCAAAAATACCATAAAGAGTACCTGACATTTAGGGCGGAATTCGCCTGGGAAGTTATTAGCCATTCAGACAGTGCAAAAAGTGTGAATGCACTTGCACTTGAAGAGTGGTTGGCAGACTTTTCTGACATTGTGATCATTTTAGTTGAAAGTTTTGGCACAGTGGCAGAGTTAGGAGCTTTCTCATTGAGCCCTAGTTTGCGAAAAAAGTTGCTTCCTATCCTTGATAAAAAGTTCGAGAAACATAATTCATTCATAAATACTGGCCCAGTAATGTGGGTTAATAATGATTCAAAATATAAACCTGCAATATATACTGATTTTTCAACTATCTTAACCTGTATCCCAGAAATAAATGATAGACTTGGTAGAAAGTTACGCTCATCTGTAGCCCATGGTAATTTATATGGATTATATAAATATTCACCAAAAGTGTTACTTTTTTTTCTATTGTATGTTATCGCATCCTTGGGTCCGATAAGGTCTGATGATATCTTTGGGTTGGCTCATGAAATTATAAATTATAAGGATAGGAAAAGTAAAAGTACTATCAATTTTATGTTGTCTTTAGGAATTGCTTTGGGACTTTTTAAGAAAAATCAGCGTAATAATAATGTTTACTATTCGTGTGTTGATTTCGATAAATTTTTTAACCACGACTCAACAAAAAAAATGTTAGTAAATATACTTAAGAGCCGCGCACGAGCACTTTCCGATCTTATTCGAATTCCAGAATTTAAGGAAGAATTGAGTCAGGTAATGAAAAATGTTAATTAAATATCTTTCAGATAACTTAGTTTTGACTACTGATTTCATTCAAGAACTTGCCAATACGGCAGATGATAGATATAATAAATTTAGTGTTCCTAAAAAAAATGGTGGAACCCGAGTTATTTATCAGCCACAAAAAGAGCTTAAATTAATACAGCGTGTATTACATGATGATTTTTTAAAAAAAATCATTGCGCATCCAGCTTGCTCAGCTTACTGCGATGGTTCTTCTGTGAAGAAGAATGCAGAAAGGCACAAAAGTAATAAATATCTTTTACGGCTGGACTTTGTTGATTTTTTTAAATCTATAACATCTAATGATGTATTACATTTCTTGGCTGATAATAAGCTACACAATGATTGGACTACACATGATACCGAGTTATTTTTAAAACTTGTTTGTTTTAAGGGGAGATTAACTATGGGAGGAGTTACATCACCTATTCTTTCTAATTTGGTTTGTAATAATTTAGATGTTGCTATTAATGATATTTCTATTTCTTTAGGTATTACCTATAGTCGATATGCGGATGATATATATCTTTCAACTAACAACCCAAACATACTTTTTTGTATGCCGGGTAAGGTTATTAGTTTATTGCGTAGTATTGAATATCCTAATTATTTAATCCTAAATACAAAGAAAACAAATCACTCATCTAAAAAAAATAAAATGATGATTACTGGATTAATACTTACCAATGATGGTGAAGTTTCACTTGGGCGAAAAAAGAAAAGAGAGATTAAAACATTAGTATATATATGGGAGACTCTTTCGATAGAAAGACGAAAATATTTACAAGGATATCTATCATATTGTGCTAGTGTAGAGCCATTATTTATAAATTCTTTGTGTGAAAAATTTAGTGCAAAAAAAATAAAGGATATACAATCCTACAAATTTCAGAGCTCTAATAGTTCGGTTCCTTCTAAGATTTTAACAAAATGATATTTTGATAAGAAGTCAATATTTTTAAAAAATAAACCAATAGGATGTTATCTTAATTATTATCTTGAAAAGATAACTGTATATTCTTTATGAGTGTCAAAAAATGATTGTCTAGTTGTATACAACATCTGGTGAACCTGAAAGATAAATTAGTTTAAATCGATTATTTTTATACCTGATAACAACCAAATGTGATCACTATGAATGGTTAGTTCAGGTGAGCTCATCACTGACTTAACACTAGCTAATTTATTGTTTTTAAATCACTAAATTGAAAGATGAACAGGGTGACTACTTTTCTATAAAATCTTTTTCTTCTACAGTAACGCAGCTATATGAGCATCCCAATACTCTCTCTCGAGATATGTTCATCACTATGCTCATTTTTTAGTCATTCAACTTTATATGTATAGAAAAGTGTATAGAAATGCACTTTCAATTTTAATTTATCTTTATTTTTCAAATGATAAGTTCATGTTTTGTATTCCTGTGATCTCCGCCAAAGCCTATCTCCCGCTTTCTCTCTTCTTCTATAAATCCTTTTATAATCCAATGGTTACAATGAAAACAGTCTGTCTGAATCTACCGTGGTTTACTGGTTTCTACCCTGTGCTGGGGGCATAATTGGGGGCATAAAAATACTGCCATGTACTTTGGTTTGGATCACTTCAGCCAGTTAGCTTGTTGGAAGAGATAATCACCTCAGATATATTCATCTTCTTACCGGGTTAAGCTGATATGCATTAAGGCTGGCGAAGGGCAGTAGTCAGATCAATAATTATATTTTTAGGAAAAATAAATGAGTAGCAATAAGTCCTTAATATTTATATTTATGGTTATATTTCTAGTTTGGTTGTCGGCATATCCTCTTTCGAGATATATTTCTAGTTCTGCCTTTATGGAGCCGACCACCTCTATATACAATGCCATCAATGTGCTCTTTACTGCTCTGGCTTTTACGGGCGTCATTATTACTTTTCATTTTCAATCATTAGAAAGTGAACGAGCCAGTAAAGAATTGGTTGAGCGTTCGATTTTTGAGCTATTTTTGGCTTTTACCTCAGAGTCGTTCCAGAAAGTGAAAGATGATGCTTTTTTAAGCCTACTGGTAGCGGTAAAAGATAAGGAATATGCGGTTTATATTGCCAGCAGGCTTTTCCCTATAGAACGTAAGAGTTTTCCAGAGTCTGCTCTCTTAATTTATCAAACGTTGCGTCCCGAGCTTAACGATAAAAGCCCTCATGATATGATGGATATAGAACGTAGTGCCCGCCTTCATCTCGACAATATCCTTAATTTTTTCTCCATGCTTTCACATCGGCAAACCGCAGCATCAGTGATAAAACATGTGGATTTTGCATATGACTGGTGGCGCCCAACATTATGGATCATTGCACAGCTACAAAAAGAGATGAAAGACGATTCAAAACAAATCTCTAACTATTGTCGTAATCCGATGTTGCACATAACTCTTGAAAAACTTGATAAAATTTATGGATATCCACCGATAGAACCTGGAGAGAGTGTTTATCAGTATTTGCAGGAGCATCCGTGGTTGCAAGAACAGCATATTGATGCTGCTTTTTTTAAGGCAGCTTAGTTCACGAATTTACATTTAATCAAAAAAATTCTGAGCTGACTTTAGGTAATTACTGATGACATGAGTTTCTGATTATGAGCGATTTTTACTAATCTAAATCAATAAATCGCCATAAAAATTTCAATAGTACTGATAATAAAAGCATGTGCTTAAAAACAGTATTGACATCTGATATAGAACACGTAGATTGGAATTCAACACCGGTGCAATTAGTAACGAACTTTTTATTTAGCCGGTGTCCATGTAGCAGATTTAAAATAATGCGATAAAGGTCACGAAATATTTTTTTATGTGAGATTCGTTATGGGTTTACTTATAATTTACTCATGCGATGATGCTTTAAGGTCACGCAGTAAATCTTCATAATCGCATTTTGTGGACGATACGCGATGAGTTAAGGCTTTGTTGTTAATAGTAATGTTCGCGATTTGTGTACTTCAGTATGAGATCGAGAATATCGCGACGAAAGTAAAGCCACGTAACAAAGAGTATATCGCGAGGGTGATGTACTAATTTAGTCAGACTTATCAAAAGCATGGCTAAATTTAATAAGTTGGGAATGTTACCATTCAGTTAATATATTGGAGGGCAGAGTTAGTTCTAAACGAAAATATTCCTGTAAAACATGTACATCTTTATAAACAGTACCAAGATAAGTATTACGTTATTAAGTTGATTAATGTTTAATTCTAAATGTGTAGTACCTTAAAAGCCCTGGCTATTTGTAGTCGGGGCTTTTATCATTTTGAAGTCGGGCCACTGTTATATCGAATAAAAACAGGAGGATGCATGGAGGTCAGGTTAGCGTTACTTGAGGAAGCAGAACAGTTATGGCTAGTAAGGAATAACGCCATAAGGCATGGCTGTCGAAATGTGTATGATAAAAAAACATTGATAGCGTGGACTCCGGATCAGATGCCAGAGGGATATCCTCAGGCTATAACACATAATCCATTTTTTGTTATCGATGACCCAGTTAGCCAGCTCGCTGTTGCCACTGGATTTTTAGATATCTCATCAGGTAGCGTCGAAGCTATTTTCACCTTACCTGAATTTGAAGGCCAGGGTATGGCGTCTTTGATTCTGGCCGCCATCAAGCATGAAGCAAAGCGACGGGGTTTTGCAAAGTTAACACTGGCCTCGACACCTAATGCATCGGAATTTTATGAAAGAAATGGATTTACACTCATTGGCGAGAGCTTATATCCATCTCAGTTGGCACAGGCCAATCTGAGATGTGTGGATATGGTTTGTTATTTATAGAGTTGTGAATCTGCTTTGACTTAATAAGCAATCTCAAGAAATATCAGCAACAGAGGCTCTGGCAATTAACCTACCGGTTACGGCATGCCCTTCAGGAACATAAATGGGGTGCTGTTCAATTAGGCTGCGTATGCGTTGCAGGCAATTTTCCAATAACTGTTCTGTAGGATAAGAAATACAGGTTAGCGGTGGATAAAGCAGTGAGGCCAGTGGAGAGTCTTCCAGACTTAGTAACGAAACCTCCTGTGGCACGACAATGTTAAATTCACGCATCAGGCGCATAGCTTCAGCAGCATAACTATCGCGTTTTACAATAATGACTGAATAACGGGTAAAGCTGTTAATCAGAGTCAGTAAGGCTTGCTCTACGTTATTTTTTGCAGCTAACAATAACTGCCGGTTAAAAGGCAGTGAGAAGTTTTGCAGTACGTTACGATAACCCTCGACCATCTGGCGACTGGCATCATCATCTTCATTATCAATGAGTAACGCGATATTGCGATGACCTTTACCAATTACGTATCGGCAGGCACTTTCTGTCGCAAACGCATAATCATAGCCGCGACTTTCTGCTCCGGTAACAGCAAACTGATCGAATGCAATGACGTTCTGCGGCGCGTTAGCGCTGAGTTTCCCCAATACGACGACAGCCACGCATTGATGTTGGAGTTCCTCGATAAAAATTTGCTGTTCAGTTTCGTCATTAACATACTGAACAATAAGTGTTTTATTGAGATTTTTCATCGCACGAGACAACTGTGGTAACAGGATGGCAGAAAGCTCTGCTTCACAAGTCGGTAGTACAATGCCAACGTAGCTGGAAGTCTGGCTGGCCAGACTTTGGGCGGCAAAGCTCGGACGATAATTGAGTTGCTCGACAGCACGTAATACTGCTTCCCGACTTTCGTCGCGCACGCCACGTGTTCCGGTAAGAACGCGCGATACCGTGGCTCTGGAAACATTGGCTAACTTGGAAACATCATCGATTGTTGGCATTGCGTCTTCTGCGTAACGATTTTCCCATTATAGTAGCATAAATAACCGAGATAATTGTTCACAGTGTTGCCACTCAGGGCCCTGCTATATCTGTTTATTTATCGGCAAGATAGGCAGCCACGCAGCCCCGCGTACACCGCTGGCGTCGCCAAATTTGGCTTTCAGAATGCTTGTACGACAATCACTTGAGAAGATATATTTTTTAATGACACAGGGCAAATCATCATAAAGGCTCGCCACGTTAGATAAACCACCGCCGATGACAATGGCATGAGGGTCTAGCGTATTAATAACAGTCGCAAGACTGCGAGCAAAGGCGTCAATAAAATGGTGGTAGTGTGCCAGTGCACGGGGTTCTTTCTCTCGGGCGGCGACGATAATATCTTCGGCGCTGAGTTGCATGTGCCATTGTTGATTAAAACGCTGTGCAAAACCTGTCCCTGAAATAAAACTTTCAACACAGTTTTTCTGACCACAATAACACTGTTGCGCTATCCCATCCTGCTCTGTCATAAATCCGGGGAGCGGGTTGTGACCCCATTCTCCGGTAATGGAGTTTGGCCCAGAAAGCAGCGTTTTATTCACTACGATACCGCCGCCACAGCCGGTCCCCACTATTACACCAAATACTGTGTTATAACCGGCACCAGAACCATCTACAGCTTCAGAAAGAGTAAAACAATCAGCATCATTTGCGAGAAAAACGGGTTGCTTTAAATGCTGAGTTAAATCCCCGGTTAAATCCTGGCCATTCAGTACCAGGCAATTACAGTTTTTAATTAAGCCACTTACTGGATCGATTGTGCCTGGCAGCCCAATACCGAGTGTAAATTCACTACTAGTTTTATTCTTTATTTCATTAATAAAAAAGAGCAGGTCATCTATAAAACTTTGGTAACTCTCTTTGCGAGTTGGGCGGCGTTCACGTAGTTGTATTTCTCCATGAGAATCTAATAACACCGCTTCAATTTTAGTGCCGCCAATATCCAGTCCGAGATGAAACATATTAACCTCATAGAGAACTTCAAAAAATGGTCAGAGAGGGTATGCCTCTCTGACTTATAACATGAAATTTGAACTATTATTGTCTGGTGCGATAAAGGTCGATCAGTTCAGTCACTAATTCTTTTGCCAGGATTGAAGTCATTAAATGATCCTGAGCATGAACCATTACCAGTGTCATTTTGGTTTTTCCTTCACCTTCATCAGCTTCAATGAGTTTGGTTTGTACCAAATGGGCCTGTTTAGCGTAATATTCAGCTTCTTTCATTTTTTCATCGGCATCCGCGAAGTTATTTTCTTTAGCGCTACGTAACGCTTCATAACATAGACTTCGTGACTGACCGGCATTAATAATAATGCCCATAACTTGTTCTTCTAATTCCATTAATGACCTCGGTGGTATCGTAATTGTAATTTATGCCGCGTCTGTTTGTGCGGTTGTATTATGTTCTGTGGTTTTGTCTGTTTCCTGTTCCAATAACTGCTTTTCATAAGCCTTGAGGAAAGGGAAATACATAGCAGCAGAGGTTGCCATGCATATCAGGCACAAAATGACCGGGCTAAATGTCCAGTTGGCAGCCCATGAAGCACCGATTGGTGCTGGGGTAGTCCAAGGTGTCATTTGGACTACCCGGGAGACCAAATCAAAATCCAGTGCGAAGTAGGCGAGAGTGGCATTGACCATAGGCACCAGTACAAATGGAATAAAGAACAATGGATTCATAATGATAGGAGCACCGAACAAAATAGGCTCATTGATATTGAACATGCCAGGCACAATACCCATTCGGCCAATAGTGCGTAGATGAACCGCTTTGCTGCGCATGAGTAGCAATGCTAGTGGTAGTGTGGAACCCACGCCGCCAATAAGCAGATAGTGATCCCAGAATCCCTGCACATAGATGTGTGGAATTGCTTGACCAGCCGCCATTGCTGCCTGGTTTACAGACAGATTTGCCATCCAGAATGGGTTCATAATACCCGTGACAATCAGCGCGCCGTGAATACCGGCAAACCATAATACCTGGCAAACCAATACCGAGATTAAAATAGCAGGTAGGGTATCAGAGGCTGCAACCAATGGTTTTACCAGCGACATAATAGCTTCAGGAATAATCATTCCCAATTGCGCTTCAATAAATAAATTAAGTGGATGCAGAGTCAGGATGACCGCCAGAACAGGAATTAAAATCTCAAATGAGCGAGCAACACCAGTTGGAACTTCGGGTGGCAAGCGGATAGTAATATTATGACGCTTGAGAAAGGCATAAAGTTCAGTGGAATAGATAGCGACCAGAATAGCAGTAAAGATCCCCTGACCAGAAAAATAAGCTGTGGATATTTGTCCGTCTTTTAAGGGGGCTGCAACCAATAAGAATGCCATCAGCGATAACATGCCCGAAGTTAAAGGATCGAGATTATGGTGGCGAGCTAAACTCGCGGCGATCCCCACCGAAATAAATAGGGTCATGATCCCCATGCTGAAATTAAAGGGCAGCATTAGGCTGGCACGATGTTCTAATGAGAATTGCAACCAAGCGCGAGCAAACACCCAAGTTGTATCAGGTGAGAAAGGGGGAAATATGAAAACTAACATGAATGAACCGACAATCATAAAAGGGAGTGCGGCAATAAATCCATCACGAATGGATGTAACATATTTCTGTTGACCAATTGCGCCCGCCATTGGCGTGATTTTCTGTTCAATCACGTCGATTAATTTACTGTACAGAGAACCCATGGCTTATCCCTTATTTTTTATTATCAATTAGTGAAAGGGCAAAATCTAAAACCGCAGCACCTTTTTGCATGCCGTAATCCATCATATTGATGGGTTCGACTTTAATGCCGTATGCATTGGCTTTATTCTGTAGATCGCGTTGCATATATTTCACCTGTGGCCCTAATAAAACGACCTGATAATCTCCAACGTTCTGTTCAAACTCCACGACACCGAAAGCCTTAATATCAACTTCAAGATTTCTTTTCTCCGCTTCCTCAACCATTTTCTTCACCAGCATGCTGGTAGACATTCCCGCAGAACAACAAAGCATGATTTTTTTCATGGGTAGCTCCGAAATAAATAACGACAGTGATAACGAGCGGACTATAGCCATGATGGAAATAAACGGAAAGCGCTTTCCGTTTATGGATCATTTAAATGTGAGCCTGATCACCAGATGGAGGCTTTCGCTTTGCTGTGATGTACGCCATCATCCTTCCATAAAACAGCCCCAGAAAGGTTCCACCATGAATATCCAGATCATGAATGTTGCCGTCGCTCTGATTGAGCAGCGCCTGACTCCCTTTGCCAATATGCTTACCCGCAACCATCACATCACGGCTATGCGCGACAGCTTTGCTCTGGCAATGCCCTTTGTGATCGTAGGTAGCTTGATGGTTCCACTGATTTTTCCGCCATTTTCTATCAATATTGATGGTCGCTTCGGGACGTGGTATTTGCTTTTTCGGCCAATACTGATGCCTATCTTTGAACTGACATTAGGTCTGATTTCGTTGATTATTGCCTTTGGTGCCAGTGCCAGCCTGGCTAAGCAATATCGACTACCTGAACGGCTTGCGGGACTCACCGGCTGCCTGGCCTTTCTGATGTTTATTGGGTTCAAAGAGGGCACGGCACCCAATATATTTTTAAGTGGGATGGGGATGTTTACTGCCTTATTCTCAAGTTTTTATTCCATTGAAATAATAAGATTTTTCTATAAAAAAGGCTGGTGCATACGCTTACCTCAAGAAGTCCCTCTGATGACGCGTAATAGCTTTCAGTTATTGGTTCCGCTATTGGTCATTATGTTGTCCATTAGCGTGATGAATACGTTATTGCAGCTTTCGACAGGAATGATGTTACCGAATTTGATCAGTGAAGCACTCCGCCCGTTAATCATTGCCTCTGATACCCTGACAGCTATTTTGATTTCCTTACTTATTTGCCAGTTATTGTGGTTTGTTGGTATTCACGGCGCACTGATTGTCACGGGTATTATGAACCCATTCTGGATGACATATTTAGTTGAAAATCAAGAAGCTCTGGCTAATGGTGTGACCCAGCTACCCCATATTTATCTGCAAGGGTTCTGGGATTTTTACTTATTAATTGGCGGCATTGGCTCAACATTGCCGCTGGTTTTTATGGCGATGCGCAGCCGCTCCAGCCAGCTCAAAAGTGTTGGAAAAATTGGTTTGATCCCCTCGCTGTTTAATATCAATGAACCCATTTTATTTGGTTTTCCAATCATTCTTAACCCTGTGTTTTTATTGCCATTTATTGGAGTTCCGATGATTAATGCCTGCATTGCCTGGTATCTTACTCATCTGGGGGTATTGGATAGAGCGGTTGCTATGTTGCCCTGGTCGATGCCCTCACCCTTGGGTGCGGCATGGGCTGCGAACGGTAGTTGGAAAAACATGTGCATGTGCTTGTTTGCCATCTTCAACTCCTGGATGTTATATCGTCCTTTCTTTTGTGTGTATGAAAAGCAACTTGCTGATTTAGAACGTAAATAACAGATACTATTTTCTCGCCATCAATGTGCTTACCCGCCGTCAGGGGCGGCACTCCCCGCTCTCTATAACTAAAAATGCGACTCCAATCACAATTCTAAGGGGATTACTGGCGAATTTGTGACTTGATCCGGCAAATACGGAAAGCGCTTTCCGTTATTGGATGTACATTTCCGTTTCTATTCCGTAAATTTCCCGACGCGTTATTCAGATGCTATTTCAATCAAAAAAAACACAAGGGAAATTATGAAAAGTCTGAACCAATTAATGCCTCTGTCTTTGCTCATCCTGACGGCCATGAGTCATCAGGCCAGTGCAGAAAAATATGATTTCGCGCTACATGGTTATATTCGCTCTGGCATTTTGGCCAATAGCGATGGTAACCGTGTCGATTCTGTTGGCTTGATGCCTGATGGGAAATGGCGTCTTGGTAACGAAGATGATACGAAAATTGAATTAGTTCCGCGGGTTACGCTGACATCAGACTCTGGTGCCGTGGCCAAAATTCAGGCCAATATCACCCATCAAAGTAAATGTACCTCTGACTGGAACTGTCTGGATGAAGACGGCAAGGCGGTACAATTCCGTGAAGGTTATGTCGAAATGACTAACCTCGACTTTGCTCCTGAAGTGGCTTTTTGGGGCGGAAAACGCTACAGCAGCTCCAATACCTCAAGTCATCAGTTTGACTGGGAATATATTCAATACAACGGGACAGGGGGCGGGTTCGATAACCTGGACTTAGGCTTCGCACGTTTTGATGCCGGTATCTACGCTTTTACCCCAACCGATGAAAGCAAAGCATTCCCGGTGGATAAAAGTGATCAGGGTTACCCCGATGATTATTCCCTGAACCTATGGCTGAAGAAGATTGGCGGGTCACCCATTGACCTGGAAGTGGTCGGTCATCACATGAATAACAGCGAAAAACATGTTGATGCGGCGGAAAAAGGTTATGGCTTCACTGGCATTTATAATTTCGACGGATTTTATGGCATCGCTGGCGGCTATTCAAAATTCGTTGTGCAGTATGGCCGAGGGCTGGCCGCGGGGGATTCTTTGGGTAAGAACGGCTGGGGTTGGGCCAACCTGGAGGATACTCAATCCTGGCGAGTGGTGCTGGATGGGGTGGCCTCACTGGGTGAATGGGATATCGCCACCTTTGCCTACTACCAAAAAGATAAGAACTACCGTTGGTGGAGCAGTGATGAGAAAGGTTGGGGGCGGACAAGCTGGGTTGCCGGAGTTCGTCCTTATCAGCAAATTACCAAACATTTCGCAATGCAATATGAAGTGGGTTACGAGTATCTGGATGATGACAACTACAAAGGTGTTGATGGCAAAGGAAAAGGTGGTTTAACCAAAGTCACTATTGCCCCAACACTGACTTTCGATTCCGGCTTCTGGAGCCGCCCACAACTGCGCGTTTTTGCCACTTATGCCAAATGGGATAAGGGCGTATCTGATGCCCTTGATGGCAATTACAACTGGGACACCAATAGCATCAGCGCTGGAGGTTATAGCCGCAGTGGGAAAACCGACACGCTGAACTTTGGTATTCAAGCTGAAGTGTGGTTCTAAGGGGGAAATGATGAAAATTATCCGAAGAAAAACGCTGCTGCTATCCCTGTTGTCAGCATTGGTGAGCGCCGGTGCAATGGCGGCAGAACAGGCTCATTTTGAGCACTTTATTACCCGTCAGGGCGCGCAGTTAATGGAGGGAGACAAGACCTTCCGTTTTGCCGGGATTCATGCGCCTGAATTACATCGCATTGAAGATGATGCTCGTGGCACCTGTAAAGCAGATCCGCGAGGTTGGGGGCAATATTTTAAATGGCCGACTGCTCAAGAGCAGGAAAATTGGATCAAAGCGATGGTGGCAACTGGTGCGAAAGCCCAGCGCGTCTACGTACTATCAGTTCAGCAGGAGAATGATAAAGACTGCGAACGTGAAACTCATATTCTGGCACCTTCCACACCGGATGGCATGCCACGGCTGAATGAAAAAGCGATGACGGTTTATGACAACATGATAGCCGAAGCTGACAAGCAAGGGCTGCGGCTTATCTTGCCGTTTATTGACCATTGGTGGTGGTGGGGCGGTCGTGAACAATTAGCCGCGTTTTATCACGAAAAACCCGAGGCATTTTACGATACCTCCAGCAAAACCTATCAGGCCTATAAAGACATTATTCGTCAGGTTATTACCCGAACCAATACGGTTACTGGTCGCCCCTATTATGATGAAAAAGCCATTATGGCTTGGGAAACCGGTAATGAGCTGGAGGATACCAACGCGGCCTTTTTGCACGAAACGGCCGCGTGGATTAAAAAGTTGGCTCCGCATCAATTAGTGGTCGACGGCACTTATAAGAAAATTAATGATTTCTCAGTTAATGATCCGAATGTCGATATTGTCAGCAATCACTATTACACCAACGCTGGCAACAATCACCCGGATCAGGTGGCGAAAGACTTAACGGCTATCGGCGGCAAAAAAGTTTATCTGGTGGGCGAATTTGGTCTGTTGGACAGCAGTGAACTGAATAGCATTATGCAGTCTATTGTTCACACCGATGTTAATGGTGCCAGGGCCGCAGGTGGCTTTATTTGGGGCTTCCGTGGGCATCGTCAGGATGGAGGATTTTACTGGCACAAAGAGTACACCGGCCACTACAGCTATCACTTACCAGGCTTCCCTGAAGGAAAGGCCAATCAGGAAATGGATGTGGTGAATCTGGTGCGCACCGCTTCTGCACAGATGTCAGGGCTTGATAAAGCCCCGCCATTGCCAGTACCCGATGCACCAAAGTTACGTGATAGCCAATCACCATTCGCAATTAATTGGATGGGGGCCGCCGTTGGTCGTAGTTATGACGTAGAGCGTGCAGACAGTGAAAATGGCCCATGGAAAGTGGTAGGTCATGACATTTCTGACGGCATTCAGGCGTGGGATCCTGCCAAAATGGATTTGTTCCGCGATGATTATTCTGCTCTGAAATTAGGTAAAACCTACTATTACCGCGTGGTAGCCAAGAACGAATCCGGCAAATCTGCGCCGTCCAACGTTATCAGTATTACCCATCACCAGAAAAATCAGGCTCCGGTTATTGAGCTGAATGATAAGGCGACGACCACACAGGATAAGGGAATCGGCCTTGATGCTCGCTGGCAGGACGATAACTTGCCCGGCCATGGTGTGAGTGTGAAATGGACAAGTAGCGGCAAGCATCAGGCTCATTTTTGTCACGATGATCAGGCCTCCACTCGTGTTTGGTTCCCAGCAGCAGGCAATTATTCACTGACCTTTACGGCGGATGATGGGTTACTGAAAAGCAGCAAAGTGGTTGAGGTTGCGGTGAGTAAAGCAACCGGTAAAGCGCCAGCGGATTATTGCAATTTTGCTGGCCCGAAACTCGGTGTTAAAGATGGCAAAGTGAATGTGGTGAAGAGTGATGAAAACCAGCTTGCCACCGGAGACGATGGGTTCCTTGGCCCGTTTGTCAACGAAGGCGATAAAGTCACCTGGCATATAAATGCGCCATGGGACGGTGCTTACAAACTGCATATTTTCTTTAATGGTAAATGGGGCGGTAAGAAAAACTCGATTCAGGTAAACAGTGATAATCCACTACAAATTGAATTCCCGGAAACCGATGAAAAAGGTCAGGAAATGGTGGTGCCGGTGCAACTAAAACAGGGGGAGAACACCCTTGGTTTTGGTAAGTTTTCCGGTGACTGGGGCTATATGTTCATTAAGTCCATGCAGGTGACAGCAGAGTAGTTTTTTCGCTGCGCCTTCACTGGCGCAGCCTTTTTCAGGTGCCAGGCACCGGAATCCTTAGGAGGTTGTATGACAACATATCAGTTCCCCGCTGGTTTTTTCTGGGGGGCAGCGGCGTCTGGCCCACAGACTGAAGGCACTGACAATAAACCGCACCGATCCATTTGGGACAGTTGGTTTGCCAGTCATCCAGAGCGTTTCTTTCAACAAATCGGCCCGACCAAAGTATGCGAAACACTGCACAAATATAAAGAAGACGTCGCGCTGATGAAAAGCATTGGCTTTAACTCATTTCGCACGTCAATTCAGTGGTCGCGTTTGATTGAGGATTTTGAAACGGGCAAACCGAACGATGACGCGGTGCGCTTTTACCATGACTATTTTGACGAGATGATCCGTAATGGCATTGAACCAATAATTAATCTTTATCATTTTGATATGCCAGAAGAATTACAGAATCGTCATGGTGGGTTTGAATCTCGCCATGTGGCTGAGCTGTTCGCCCGTTTTGCCAAAACAGCTTTTGAGCTGTTTGGTCATAAAATCAAATACTGGACCACTTTCAATGAGCCGATCGTCCCGGTGGAAGGCGGATATCTGTATGACTTCCATTACCCGTGTAAAAAAGATGGCAAACTGGCCGCTCAGGTAGCATTCAATATCATGTTGGCACACGCCAAAGCGGTAAAATGTTATCGCGAACAGCAGCTTACCGGAGAAATTGGTGTGGTGCTCAACCTTACACCTTCCTATACCCGTAGTGATTCACCGGAAGACCAAAAAGCGGCCTGGTATGCCGATTTACTGTTTAACCGCAGCTTCCTCGACCCTTTAGTGAAACATCAGTTCCCCAAAGAACTGTGTGAAATACTGGCTACCCATGATTGCCTACCCGCAGTCAGCAAAGAAGATGTCTGCTTAATTACCGACTCTCGCATAGATTTTTTGGGGGTAAATTACTATGTTCCTCGTCGGGTAAAAGCGCGCGAAAGTGAATATACCCTTGATTATTTTACTCCGGAATATTACTTCGAAAACTACGTTGACCCTGATGGCCGTTTTAACCCCTACCGTGATAATAACGAAATTCTACCGCAGGCTATTTATGATATTGCGGCCAATATTCGTGACAATTACAGCAATATAAAATGGTATCTGGCTGAAATTGGTATCGCCATGGATTTGGAGTCAGAAGGGCCAGTGCAGGCAGATGGCGTGATTGATGACAGCTTTCGTATTGCCCTAATGGAAGAACATTTGGTGCAGTTGCATCGCGCAATCAATGAGGGAGCGAATTGTTTTGGCGTACATCAGTGGACGTTTATTGATAACTGGTCATGGATTAACTCTTTTAAACGGCGTTACGGCTTCTATCGGCTGGATTTGGCTACGGGCGAACGGCAAATAAAGCGCAATGGATTGTGGTTTAAATCTCTTGCTGAAACTAACCAATTTAGCCGACAGGATTAAGCCATTAAAGGAGTAAAGGTTATGAGCAGCAAGCTATCGCGCTGTTTTTATCAGCTTGATAATAGAGTTAAAAATTATGCCTGGGGAAGCCACACTGCGCTAAACCAATTGTTTAATATCCCTAATCCTGATGGGCAACCGCAGGCCGAATTGTGGATGGGCATCCACCCAGCGGGTGTTTCAACTATAAATGAGCAGGGTCAGATTAAAGCATTATCGGATGTGATCGCTGAGGATAAATGCCGAATTCTGGGGGCATCAACGGCGGAGCGTTTCGATGATCTGCCTTTTTTGCTGAAAATACTGTCCGCTGAAAGTGCCCTGTCTATTCAGGTTCATCCCCAAAAAGCGCAGGCTGAAACCGGATTCTGGCAGCAGCAACGGCAACCACATCGCGCCGCATCACCTGATTATAATGATGCTAACCATAAACCGGAGCTGGTTTATGCCATAACGCCTTTTCAGGCCATGAATGGTTTTCGGGAAGTTGACCAGATAATTGCGCATTTTAAAACACTCGATATACCCGCCATTACTACGGCACTTGATGCCTTGATAACTCAGCCGAATGCTGACGGTTTGAAGCTGTTTTTTGTCACGTTGATGCAGTTAACACCGGGGTTGTACCAACAGGCAGTACGACAATTGGTGAGTCAGGCGCAGGTTTGTTTCTCACCAGAACTGGCAACATTGATTTATAATCTCAATCAATCCTATCCAGATGATATCGGCGTTTTTGCTCCCTTATTATTAAATTGCATTACTTTGGCACCAGGGGAGGCGATGTTTCTACAACCGGGCACACTTCATGCCTACGTAAAAGGTACGGCTATTGAAGTCATGGCCAGCTCTGATAACGTGTTGCGTGCAGGGCTTACCAGCAAAAAAGTCAATCTTTCTGAGTTGGTGTTGTGCACGACGTTTACCTCTATAAAGCACAATGATTTGATCCTGAGACCCAGCCAAACTCAAGAATGCTTTGATTACAGCGTTCCGGTAGATGATTTCCGCTTTTGTATTTTTTCCAATGTGGAGAGCCGAGCTATAACGACTAACAGCGCCGAAATTATTCTTGTCATCAGTGGCGTTGCCACACTCCGTCATACCAGTGGTGAAACATTAATATTAAACGCTGGGCAGTCTGTATTTATTCCGGCATTCATCGAGAAATTTACCCTCACTTGTTCTGGCAAAGTTTGCAGAGTGTATTGCTGATAGGATAGTTATTTCTGGTTTATATTTATCTTAATATAAACCAGTCTTTTATTTGTTTTTTTATAAAAACCAAGTCGGTGCTATTTTTATATTTATCTTGAAATTTACAAGTTTCATTCTGTTTAATATTTTTTATCTTGTATTAAGATGCTTATCTTCGATTAATTAATAGTCATGTTTAACCAGAGGTAATTTGTGGTTATTATTCGCTGCTCATCTCTTCTTAATCCGCTATACTGCAATTAAGATATAAAATGAGACACTGAAATTGGATTAAAATCATTTTATGTTCGATGACTGCATATAAAGATAAATGTGCACTATAAAACTTGTTAACCGAAAGAGGATATATGTCAAATCGCAAACATTTGACACCGGCTGAAGTAGACCGGCTATTAGCTGCAACTCATCACGGCACCCATTCTGTTCGAGATTACTGTTTGATTTGGATGTGTTTTATCCATGGCTGTCGCGTCAGTGAAATCAATAGTTGGCGCCTGTGTGATATCGATCTTGATGAAGGTCATATACATATACATCGCTTGAAAAATGGCTTCTCAACCATTCACCCATTATTTAAAAAAGAGCGTAAAGCATTACACGCCTGGTTAAATATACGTGATAAGTATAAAGGCTCAGATAGTGAGTGGTTATTCTTGTCAGAAAAAGGAAATCGCTTATCCCGACAACGTATTTACTGGCTAATTCGTCATTATAGTGAGTTGGCTGATCTTACTATTACCGCGCACCCTCATATGCTAAGACATGGCTGTGGTTTCGCATTGGCAGACCGGGGAATTGATACTCGTTTGATTCAAGATTATCTTGGTCACCGCAATATTCAGAACACGGTAATATATACCGCAAGTAACGCTGGGAGGTTTAAAGAAGTATGGTAATTAGAGTGTAATGATTTATTTCACTCGGTACACTCTGAACTAAACTGGCACCTACTCTAGAGACTTTCGAAAATCATGTCAATATTGTCAGTGTGGGTTTGAATCTGGAGAGGGTTAATTATTTAAATATCAATATAATATAGTTATTTTACCACCTATTTCTACACAACATTTCTGTGATAAACACCTCTTTTGACTCGTCTGATAAATCCAAGCCTCAATAGCACCCCTAAAATTCTTAGGTTTTAATCCTAATGCAGGCTGATTAATTTATAAAATTAAGCCTAATAATCTAAAAATATATAAATATATAGATGAAAAAACCACTCGATACACTTTAGTTCAAAATGAATCGTTTGGCTGTATATGCAATTTTTATATACAGGTTATTTAGCAGGAAAACCTCCGGCTGAATCCATTGAGTATAAATATGTGACAAATAGCTAAATCAGTATTTGTTAACGCAGGTTCTACAGTACCTTCTGCGTATTTAATTCGTGATGACATTACTGTTCGCCATCCCACTTCGTATTGATTGAGCCTGATACCCAGTTGGATATTGCCAGCCCGCACCAAAAAAAGATTACTGGAGTCGTCATCATGAAATTTATGTCAATCACGTTGGTAGCTGTGTTGCTCTTGCTGGTGGGGGCAGCATTGACGGAGGTCGTAGTAGGAAAAAAAGCTCCTGATACCACTTATGTGGATCCGATGAGCACTGAGCATTTCCCTGTAGCTGGTGTTGGTGGTGGTAGTGTGGTTTGGAAAATTATCATTGATTTTGGTGCCATCGGGCTGCCTCATTCCAGTCCATTTTAACCTGGGATATAAGTAAGGGCTGCAAACCAGCATCAACCTTAGCTGTGATTAGCTAAGCAGATTTCTACAGGCCAGCGCCGAGTTTCGTTTTAGTGACCAGCACCATTATAAAGCTGGGGGAACATACTCAAGCGCAGTACAAATAAGTTTGACCTACCAATAATAGTGGGTATAGGAAATGCCAATTACCAATAATAATGTTCTAAAACTGGCTATTATGGATCCCTATCCGCTTAACCGGCTAGGGCTGAAGCATATTACTCTGGCACTGGAGCCTGGTATTTGTATTGAAGCAGAAGGAAGTTGCTTTAAAGAAATAGCCCAAATATTGCAATCTACTCATATTGATATATTGGTGACGGAACTTTACGGAGAACAAGAAGATTTAGCGCAAGGGGTGACAATGCTACAGGCGTTGTGCCTGATCCCTGACTTACGGATTATTATCTATACACAAAGTAAGAATGGTCAGGTGTTGAATATGCTCAATGGGTTCAAGCAAATTAGTTTGATTTCGCATTTTGAGGCACTTGAGCCGACATTGGCAGATCTGGCGCGAGCTCTGGCAAATGAAAAGATATGTAGTTCCCTAATCCAGGGCTATATTGAGGTGTTTAAGCGTCAAGATGCTGCTTGCCTGCGACAGTTGACTCGGTGTGAGAGAAATATACTGATGCTTTTATTTAATGGTTATAGTTTGGTTCAGATCTCTCATCAGATAAACCGTAGCATTAAAACGGTGAGTTGTCATAAATGTAACGCCATGCGTAAACTTGGTGCTAAAAGTGATGCCGACCTTTATTTAGTTATGAGGGATCTATTCAATAGATAATTGATGTTTTTAGCTCAAAGGATTATTCACCGATCAATAAAAGACCCCGGCGCACTGGATAGCACCGAGGTGAGGGACGGTTTTTAATTGGGATATAATAAATCAACCTGGGAGGTTTGCTATTAAATATGAATATTACGAAAACGCTCAACATTACTGGCGGTATAAATAACGGTATTTTGAATATTCTTGTGGCCCAAATAGTCCTGAATTAAACGGGTATCAATCCCTTTATCTGCGAGAGCATAACCACAGGCATGACGCAGCATATGAGGATGCACCGGCACACCTAACCCAGCTAACTGGCCATAATCACGCATCAAACGGTGTAGCTGTTGGCGTGAAAGCTGGCCACCATGCCGTGACAGAAACAGAAAGTCGCTATCAGCCTCCAGATATTGGGCACGCAGTGCCAGCCAGGCGAGTATGGCTGCTCTTTCACGAGGTTGAATGGGATGTTGCACTGAAAAACCGTTCTTTAAGCGTGAGACATTCAGGCGATTCCCAGCTAAATCCACATCCTGCAACCGCAAGCTACGAAGCTCAGTGACGCGTAAACCATGGATAAAACACATCAACAGCATGCATTTGTCGCGGGCTGTATTTTTATTAGCAGGAATTGCGTCAAGCAGACGTTCGACTTCGTTTCTACTTAAGAATTTGCGATTAGCCATGATAAGAATTGCCTCGGTAATATTTTAGATTTATTGCAAGCGGCAGGTCGCTTGCTGAATGACGCTATTTAAAACCAAGGCTGTTTTTTGAGCAATCGACAGGATGGAATTGCTGTTTTCTGAAATTCAGAATATCAGCCCTAGGCTATAATTAAGATGGGAAACGCTAGGATAGTCTGCGCTATGCATAAACAATTTGATTATAATTTGATTAAGTTTCTGGTCGCTGTGGTTGATGCACGGAGTATGTCTGGTGCATCGGAAAAATTGGATCTAGCCCCCTCTGGTATTAGTCATGCGATTGGAAAATTGAGAGAATATTACAATGACCCTATCTTTATTAAGGTCAAAAATGGTGTTCAGCCAACATCGCTTGCCCGTCATTTATATGAACTCTATAAACCAATAATCGAAGAGATGGAGACTGCAATAAATGTCAAAAGTGCTCACGCTAATAACAGTATAAAAAAACGAGCCTACCAGGTTCGGGCTAACAGCATTGTTGAGTATTGGCTGTGCTATTTTATCTTGCAGCAGGGAGATATTTTTAATCACTGTACACTCAATTTTGTTCGCCATTATGCTGATCAAGAAGAGCGGATTACAAAATTAAGAAGTCGGGAGATTGACCTGGATATAGGTGCAGCCATCAGTCACGATACCAATATTTATAGCAAGTATTTGTTTGATATTGATTTTTCTATTATTTGCCGTCAATCGCATCCACGAGTAGGGAGCTATATCAGTCGCGATGATTTTATGAAAGAAAAACACATGGCGTGGTCATCACAAAATTACAGTATTGGACAAACCGAATCTTTAGAGGAAATTCTGGCAGAACGTAATCAGAATGTACTGCTTAGCAGTGAGTCATATTTACCACTTATTTGTTTGGTGGAGCACAGTGATTTATTAATGGTGGTGCCCACTTTCTTCTTACCTTTATTACTGCAAAATTTCCCTTTAAAAGAAGTGCAGTGTGATTTTTTCACCAAAAGAAGCAGCCATATTTATGCTTATATGCATAAAGCACAAAAGCACGATGCAAACTTACTACAACTTATCGCCATCATGCAGAAGAAATTCTGAGTCAATAAGATACCTCCCCCCAAACTTGAAAGAGCGATTTACTGCTTACGAGAGAAGCCGCATTTTGCATGTCGAAATGTAAAATCCGTGTGAAATATATGTGACTCCGTGCGCAAAAACAGACCAATTTTATGCTGGTTTCATAGGTAAAATTACGTCGAAAATCCTCCCATTTTGTCTTAATGTGACGTAGGAATGTATCTAACAAATTAATTTTAAACGTTTTTAATAAAATTCATTTTTAGATATATGGTGACCTATTGCTGTTTTTCTGGTGCTTGATTGTACTTGTCTATACGAGTATATGTTAATAAATACTCAAACTAAGTAATGTCGTCGATACCTGAAAAACTGGTTGAAGGAAATTGCCGTGACTACCAAAAACAGATTCCGTGATACTGAAATTCGTGCTTCGCGTGGCACAAAACTGACCGCTAAAAGTTGGATGACCGAAGCCCCTCTGCGCATGTTGATGAATAATCTCGACCCCGAAGTGGCTGAGAATCCCAAAGAATTAGTAGTTTACGGTGGTATTGGCCGAGCGGCTCGTAACTGGGAATGCTACGACAAGATTGTTGAAAGTCTTACTCAACTGAACGATGACGAGACCTTGCTGGTTCAATCCGGCAAACCAGTGGGTGTCTTCAAAACTCACAGTAATGCGCCTCGGGTATTGATTGCTAACTCAAATCTGGTTCCGCATTGGGCTAATTGGGAACATTTTAATGAGTTGGACGCCAGAGGACTGGCGATGTACGGCCAGATGACCGCGGGCAGTTGGATCTACATTGGTAGTCAGGGCATTGTACAGGGCACTTATGAAACCTTCGTCGAAGCAGGCCGTCAGCACTTTGGCGGGAGCTTGAAAGGGCGTTGGGTGTTAACTGCTGGGCTCGGTGGCATGGGTGGCGCGCAGCCGCTGGCGGCAACGTTGGCTGGGGCTTGCTCTTTGAATATTGAGTGCCAGCAAAGCCGTATCGATTTTCGTCTTAAAACCCGCTATGTCGATGAGCAAGCGACTGATTTGGATGATGCGCTGGCCCGTATTAAAAAATACACTTCTTCTGGAGAAGCGGTTTCAATCGCATTATGCGGTAATGCAGCTGAGATCTTACCTGAGTTGGTACGCCGTGGGGTTCGCCCGGATATGGTGACCGACCAAACCAGTGCCCATGATCCGCTGAATGGCTATTTGCCAAAAGGCTGGAGCTGGGAAGAATATCGCCGCCGCGCCCAAAGTGAGCCGGTACTGGTGGTGAATGCAGCCAAAACTTCAATGGCAGAACATGTTGAAGCTATGCTGGCTTTCCACAATATGGGTATCCCGACCTTTGATTACGGCAACAATATTCGTCAGATGGCACAAGATATGGGTGTCACCCATGCGTTTGATTTCCCAGGATTTGTCCCGGCTTATATTCGCCCATTATTCTGCCGAGGTATTGGCCCATTCCGCTGGGCGGCGCTTTCCGGTGATGCCGAAGATATTTATAAGACGGATGCGAAGGTTAAAGAACTTATCCCGGATGATGAGCATTTACATCACTGGCTGGATATGGCCCGTGAACGTATCAGCTTCCAGGGACTGCCTGCTCGTATCTGCTGGGTTGGTTTGGGCCAGCGCGCTAAATTAGGCTTAGCTTTTAATGAGATGGTACGAATAGGTGAGCTGTCAGCGCCGATTGTGATTGGCCGCGATCATCTTGATTCTGGCTCCGTCGCCAGCCCTAACCGAGAAACTGAAGCGATGCAGGATGGTTCTGATGCTGTCTCTGACTGGCCGCTACTCAATGCATTGCTGAATACCGCCAGTGGCGCGACTTGGGTATCACTGCATCATGGTGGTGGTGTTGGAATGGGCTTCTCGCAACATTCAGGCATGGTAGTGGTATGTGATGGCAGCGACGATGCGGCCGAACGAATCGCCCGAGTATTACATAATGATCCAGCTACTGGCGTAATGCGCCATGCCGATGCCGGTTATGACATCGCGATTAATTGTGCACAAGAGCAGGGGCTTAACCTGCCAATGATTGCCGCAACTCAAGGGAAAAAAGCATGAAAACAACAATGACACTGCGCCCCGGCCAGATGACGCTGGCTGATTTGCGACATATTTATCAACACCCGGTAAAAATAACTTTGGATGAAAGTGCTTATGCACCTATTCAGCAAAGTGTGGATTGCGTACAGAAAATATTGGCAGAGAAGCGTACTGCGTACGGCATCAACACGGGGTTTGGTCTGTTGGCCTCCACGCGTATTGCGACAGAAGATTTGGAAAACCTACAGCGCTCGATTGTCCTTTCCCATGCAGCAGGTGTTGGGGAACCCAATGATGACGCGATTGTGCGCTTGATTATGGTATTGAAAATCAATAGCCTGGCGCGTGGTTTTTCGGGTATCAGGCTTGAGGTTATTCAGGCGTTGATAACATTAGTTAACGCACAAGTTTATCCGCATATTCCCCTAAAAGGCTCTGTGGGTGCTTCTGGTGATCTGGCTCCGTTGGCACACATGAGTTTGCTGCTGCTCGGTGAAGGTAAAGCCCGCTATCAAGGGGAATGGTTGGATGCTCGCGCAGCGCTGGCTAAAGCCGGTTTGCAACCGCTGACATTGGCGGCAAAAGAAGGGTTGGCACTCCTTAATGGTACTCAGGTTTCCACGGCTTATGCTTTGCGCGGTTTGTTTGAAGCGGAAGACCTTTATGCCGCAGCCTCTGTCTTTGGCAGCCTGACGGTTGAAGCGGCATTAGGTTCTCGTAGCCCGTTTGATGCTCGTATTCATGCGGTTAGGGGCCAGCGTGGGCAAATTGATGCCGCCAGCACTTATCGTCATTTGCTTGGCGAACGTAGCGAAGTATCTGAATCCCATCGTAATTGTGACAAAGTTCAAGACCCGTATTCTCTGCGTTGTCAGCCACAGGTCATGGGGGCTTGTCTGACCCAAATGCGCCAGGCTGCTGAAGTTCTGGCGATTGAATCTAATGCGGTGTCAGATAACCCATTGGTATTTGCTGACCAGGGAGATGTATTGTCTGGCGGTAACTTCCATGCCGAACCAGTTGCAATGGCGGCAGATAATCTGGCGCTGGCGCTGGCAGAAATCGGCTCGTTAGCAGAACGCCGTATTTCGCTGTTAATGGATAAACATATGTCGCAACTACCACCATTTCTGGTGGAGAACGGCGGCGTAAACTCAGGTTTTATGATTGCGCAGGTTACGGCGGCGGCACTAACCAGTGAGAATAAAGGGCTGGCATTCCCCTCCAGTGTCGACAGCATCCCAACTTCAGCGAATCAGGAAGACCATGTTTCTATGGCACCCCGTGCAGGTAAGCGCTTATGGGAGATGGTTGAAAACGTGCGCGGCATTCTGGCTGTTGAGTGGTTGGCAGCATGTCAGGGGCTGGATTTACGCAAAGGCCTGAAAACATCAGCTGCTCTGGAACCAGCACGCCAGCTACTGCGTAAGCATGTGGCCTACTACGAAAAAGATCGTTTCTTTGCCCCCGATATTGAAGCTGCCAGCCAGCTCATTGCTCTGCGTCATATGAATGAACTGATGCCTGCGCATCTACTACCAAGTCTTTAATAACGAATAATAAGCATTTAAAAACATTAACCTATAGGTGATCCCGGCTACCGGGCTCACCCTCTCTGAACCCCTGCCTGTAAGGGCACAAATCTTGCGAGAATGTACCATGAAGAATGATTCATCCACGCTCAAACGCGGCCTTAGCGCCCGGCATATCCGGTTCATGGCGTTAGGTTCTGCCATTGGTACCGGCTTGTTTTATGGTTCTGCCGAGGCAATCCGTCTGGCCGGGCCAGCGGTATTACTCGCTTATCTGGTTGGTGGTGCTGCCGTATTCATGGTGATGCGCGCACTTGGCGAAATGGCGGTGCATGATCCAGTTGCGGGTTCATTCGGCCACTACGCCAGCCGTTACCTTGGCCCACTGGCGGGCTTTCTCACCGGTTGGACCTATACCTTTGAGATGATCATTGTGGCGCTGGCCGATGTCACGGCGTTCGGTATTTATATGGGACTATGGTTCCCGGATGCGCCGCAGTGGGTGTGGGTGCTGAGTATTATTTTCTTTATTGGTGCGTTAAATCTGTGTTCGGTCAAAGTGTTTGGTGAAATGGAGTTTTGGCTATCACTGCTAAAAGTAACTGCGATTATTGCAATGATTGCGGCAGGGCTAGGCATTATGATGTTTGGCTTCGGTGCCGGTCATGAGAGTACTGGGGTGAGTAATTTATGGTCTCATCAAGGGTTTATGCCAAACGGTATTACAGGTGTGATTGCTTCATTTGCTGTGGTGATGTTTGCTTTTGGTGGTATTGAAATCATTGGGGTAACGGCCAGTGAAGCAAAAAACCCGGAAAAGGTATTACCACGCGCCATCAATACTGTTCCAGTTCGTATTCTACTGTTCTATGTACTGACCTTATTTGTTTTGATGGCTATTTATCCGTGGAATAGCATTGGGCAAAATGGCAGTCCTTTTGTGGAAATCTTCAGCAGCTTAGGGATCAGTTCTGCTGCAAATATTCTGAATCTGGTGGTGATCACCGCAGCGATTTCGGCGATCAATAGTGATATTTACGGTGCTGGCCGCATGATGTATGGCCTGGCACAAGAGGGGCTGGCACCTAAGTGCTTTAGCCGTTTGACCCGTAATGGCGTGCCGTGGATGACTATTTTAGTGATGGCAATCGCACTGTTATGTGGCGTGGTGTTGAATTACCTGATTCCGAAAAACGTGTTCCTGGTCATTGCCTCGATTGCAACATTTGCCACCGTCTGGGTGTGGCTAATGATCCTTATCTCACAGGTGGCGATGCGTCGCTCAATGAGCAAAGAAAATGTTGCCCACCTCGCCTTCCCAGTGCCTTTCTGGCCGGTAGCCCCTATTCTGACCATTATCTTTATGGCCTTCATTATTGCGGTATTGGGATATTTCCCTGATACCCGCATTGCCATGTATGTTGGTCTGGCTTGGGTAGGTTTAATGACACTGGCTTGGTGGGTTTGGGTTCGTAAAGCACCTGCACCTGTTATTTCAGAGCAGGTGGAAAGCAGCGAAGCATAGCAACCATAATTCTGAATTTGGCCGTAATTAATAACATCTGCGGCCCGATTTACTTTGAGGCGGGGTAGAGTGGCAAAAGATGAAAGCCAAATTCAGAAGAACAAATGGACAAACGTCGAGGTTGACTATACCTATCATATTTAACCCAATCCATACTACGACAATCAAGGTTTGTGCCGCAGGAAAAACCGAAACATGAGAGATCGTGCGAAGACTCTGCTGTTAGCGCGTGAACCAATCATTATCGCGAGGGTTAGGCAATGCATATGAGAGGAGAGTAATCCATTTTTTGCAAGGGTGAGCAGGATGTTTTCGCGTGCCTACACAGTGGTTTTCATCGAGTACTTGCTGATCGGTGGGGGATTTACCATCAGAATAGGATTATTCATATTATTACTTGTAATATTAGTCAATACTTCAATCATAAGGTTTTAGTTACATCCACGTGTAATCACTAAGTAACTATGTTGCCTCTGATGTCATCAACCTCAGCTTTTTTAATCCTAATTTTACTGGATTTTTAAGAATGCTCCTGTCTATTATCAGTGATTATTTTTTCTGACCTCAATAATACAATAGATATGCAAAGATGAAAATCTAGTAAAAGAATGTGCTTACATTATTTTTGTGAATTATAATGCCACAATTATCGACATCGTACGACTAGTACTGATGTACTCAGGCAACTATAAAAGTGGGTATCTTGTGCAGATTATCATCCCAATGTCAGGTTTTGGAGAGCGGTTTCGGCGGGCAGGCTACAACGTTCCAAAGCCACTGATTGAAATAGATGGAAAACCAATAATCGGCCATGTCATAGACATGTTCCCCGGTGAGCAAGACTTTATCTTTATTTGTAATCAAGATCACTTAGATCATCCTGATTATAATATGAGATCGATACTACAGAAATATTGCCCAACAGGTAAAATAGTTGGCATTCCTGCACATAAACTCGGGCCGATCCATGCAGTTCGCCAAATAGAGCATATGCTTGATGCACAAAAACCTGTTGTAGTAAATTATTGCGATTTTACTTGTTATTGGGATTGGCATCACTTTAAACAATTTGTGGGTGTAACTGGCTGTGTTGGTGCTATTCCTGCGTATAAAGGTTTTCATCCTCATACACTAGGTAGTACTAATTATGCCTATATGAAAGAGCATAATGGTTGGGTTAGCGATATTCAAGAAAAGCAGCCTTATACCGATAATCGTATGGAAGAATATGCCTCTAGTGGTACTTACTATTTTTCTTCGGCTCAGATAATGAGCGAAGCATTTCGCCGCACAGTGGACCTGCAACTGAATATTGGTGGTGAGTATTACGTTAGTTTGGCTTATAAACCTTTGCTAGCTGATAAAAAAGCTGTTGCGGTGTACCCAATTCAGCACTTTATGCAATGGGGCACTCCTGCTGATGTTGCTGAATATAATGGCTGGTCTTCGACTTTCAGGAAATTAATCGCATCTGATCAACCAAGTTTAGAACCTGTAGGTTCACTTGTCATTCCTATGGCGGGGTTAGGGCAACGTTTTGTAAACGAAGGCTATAAAACTACCAAACCATTAATTCCAGTATCTGGGAAACCTATGGTTACCCAAGCTATTAATGATTTACCTCCAGGGCTTGAATATGCGTTTGTGCTTCGCTCAGATATGGATGCATGCGATGAATTGGTAAAGAAACTGGGGCAGCTTTATCCTCAGTCTGTGATTGAAACAATCCCTGGCCTTACCGAAGGGCAGGCATGTACCGCTTTAATTGGTTTGGATGCTCTCGAAAAAGTGAGTAGCACTGATTTGGGGCCAATTACATTCGGAGCTTGCGACAACGGCGCCTTGTATGATGTTAATGCATTTAAGGCTTTAGTGGATAACCCAGACATTGATGTCATCGTATGGGGGGCCAGAGGGCACGCTAATGCGGTACGCCACCCAAACATGTTTGGGTGGATCCATGCTGATGAGCAAGGAAAGATAACGAATATCTCTGTAAAAGAGCCACTTGAATCACCTGAAAGCGATCCTATTGTTACTGGGACATTTACTTTTCGCAGGGCAAAGGATTTTCGCAAAGTTGTATCACATTTGATGGATCGAAATGGTCGGGTTAATGGCGAATTCTATATTGACTCTTGTATTAATGATGCGATTGCCCTCGGTTTGCATTGTCAGTTATTTGAATTAGATCACTATATTTCTTGGGGCACTCCCAATGACCTGCGAACCTTTGAATACTGGCAATCATGCTTCCATAAATGGGATTCTCATCCATACCGGCTTCAATTGGATCCTCGGGTATCACAGGAAGCATTGCCTAGCTTAGAGTTTGGAATGAGGGCGATAGTGCCAGAAATTCCTGAGAATGGAATATGATCAAACGCCAGTTAATGATATTTCTGATCGTTGGCTCTTTGACTGTGGTCATTGATTTTTTTTCTTACCGAGGATTGGTTTTATTAAATTTACTTGGCACAGATATGGCAAAGGGTGCTGGTTTTATCCTCGGTACAATTTTCGCCTATCTTGCCAATCGTATGTGGACATTCGGTAGACAAGAGCACGTATCAGGAAGTCTCTGGCGTTTTTTGGTTCTATATTCTGTTACGCTAGGGATCAATATATGGGTGAATTCAATGACGTTAGTTTTGCTTCACACTTCAGGTCTGGCAGTTAAAATTGCTTTTCTGATTGCAACTGGTGTTTCGGCGTTATTGAATTTCATCGGTATGAAGTGGTTCGTTTTCAAGGGCCTACGAACACCGGAGCAGTCATGAAGTATTCTCTCATCATTCCTTGTTATAACGAGGCAGCTAACCTACCTCTTCTTCTTGAACGTTGCAAAGCTATTACATTTAACCCTGATATCGAAGTGATACTAGTTGACAATGGTTCAACTGATACTAGTCCTGAGATTTTACAACAGTTATTACCTCAATATCCTGGATGTCGAAGTGTCCGTGTTGAGAATAATCAAGGCTATGGTTTTGGAATTCTTGCGGGTTTGAAAGCTGCTAAAGGCGATGTTTTAGGTTGGACTCATGCTGATATGCAAACTGATCCACAAGACTTCCTTCGTGGTTTAGCTTTATTTGAGCAAAATGGCATGGATATATTCGTGAAAGGGCAACGCTATGGACGCCCTTTGAGCGATGTTATATTCACTGTGGGAATGAGTGTCTTTGAAACACTACTTCTGGGGAAAGCTATGTGGGATATAAATGCTCAGCCAACACTTTTTTCTCGGTCTTTTTTTGAAACTTGGCAAGACCCTCCTCATGACTTTTCACTTGATCTTTATGTTTATTATCGAGCGAAAATCTCTACTTTAATTACTCATCGTTTTCCTGTGAAATTTGGTGAAAGAGCAAATGGGGTATCTCACTGGAATGTTAATTGGGCTGCGAAGCGAAAGTTCATCCGCAGAACTATAGAGTTTAGTTTGCAATTAAAGAAGACACTTAAAAAATGAAAATTATATTTCATCGCCGTAATACATCGGAACAACTTAGAGCAACACCTGAAGAATATGGTATCGAAGTTGATATTCGCAGTAAAGGTGAACAATTAATTATTCATCATGATCCTTTTATGTCTGGAGAGCCTTTTGAAGATTGGCTTACTCATTACCGGCATGGAACATTAATCCTTAATGTAAAAGAAGAAGGTCTTGAAGCTCGTTTGATTGCTTTAATGCAGGCTAAAGGAATAGATGATTATTTCTTTTTGGATCAATCATTTCCATTTTTAATTAAGTGGTCAAATGCAGGTGTACATCGCTGTGCCGTACGTGTATCGGAGTTTGAGTCTCTTGAAACAGCGCTAACACTGTCTGGAAAAGTAGATTGGGTCTGGGTTGATTGTTTTACAAGATTCCCTCTAAGTCGGGAAGGCGCATTAACTCTTATAAATGCAGGTTTTAAACTTTGTTTGGTCTCTCCCGAGTTACA
This sequence comes from Yersinia proxima, assembly GCF_902170785.1. Classification (GTDB taxonomy): domain Bacteria; phylum Pseudomonadota; class Gammaproteobacteria; order Enterobacterales; family Enterobacteriaceae; genus Yersinia; species Yersinia proxima. Next base: position 164,790 of record NZ_CABHYG010000014.1, read on the forward strand.
GGGGCGTGATGCTGACATTGAAATTCCTGCTCTGATAAAGCAGCTTTCAGATTTGAACATTGTTGCAGATGCTGTCTGTACTAAACGACCTGATTTATGGATGAAAAGGGCCAACAATATATGAGAAAACTTCTTCTTAATCCATTATTTATATTTGGGCTAGTGATCAGACTAGGGTTGATCCTCTTGATTCAACCTCAACCGGTTGTTGAATGGTATGTTCCTTTTCTAAATATTAGCACTACAACTTTTAGTCTAGACCCATGGGCTACGTGGTTGGCACAAGGAGGCAATCCAGTCGCGTTTCCTTATGGTTATGTCATGTGGTTAGTATTCTTACCATTAACATTATTATGTAACTTACTGAGTTTACCTCTAATATATGGATATGGTCTTACCCTGGTTCTTGCCGATTTTTCGCTTCTTCAACTATTGCGTAAAATGATTCCGGGTAGAGATAGATTATTGTTGGCTGTTTATTGGTTATCGCCAATTGTAATTGGTGCTAGCTATTTAATGGGCTTTAATGATCTCATTCCTGTGCTATTTTTATCGTTATCACTATATTTTGTTAAAAATAATAAATTATTGATATGTGGAGTCGCATGTATTGCTGCTATATCAGCAAAATTGAGTATGATATTAGCTCTTCCTTTTTTCTTTATTTATCTTATTCATAATAGAAGGTTGCGCCAATTTCTTCCTGAGTTCATTAAAGGTATATCAATAGGTGTTATTTTTTCTCTAGTGCCTTTCCTGTTTTCAAGTTCAGGGCTAAGTATGATTATAAGTAACCCTGAGCTTTTTAAAATTTATAGACTGGCCTTTGACTTGGGTAGTGGGATATATATATATCTTGTACCACTATCCTATTTTATAATGTTATATATAGCGTGGCGGATAAAGCGTTTAAATTTTGAGTTGTTTCATGCGCTGATGGGGCTTGTTTTTTTATTAGTTGTACTAATGACTCCAGCTTCTCCAGGGTGGTTTATATGGGCAATCCCACTATTGGTTAGTTATCAGGCCATAAGTGATCGTATTTCAATTTTACTGACGTCTTTATTTTCTGTCTTATATGTATTAAGTAGTCTTTTAATTTCCCCTAGTAATATCATATTTGCTAACTCAGACAGTTGGAATATATCTAGTTTTTTACATCTTTTCAGTAATAAATTTTCATCGTTAATTTTCACTATAATGGTGGCCACTGGTATTATTCTTGCTGTTCGTATTTATCGTGAAACAGTTGTCAGAAATGATTATTTCCGTCTAAGCCGAAAACCATTTGTTATTGGTATTGCTGGGGATTCAGGCGCAGGAAAAGATACATTTTCTGATTCAATTATGGGCCTTTTTGGCCGTCACTCAGTGACTACATTATCTGGTGACGATTATCATCTGTGGGATCGGCAAAAGCCGATGTGGCAGGTCATGACGCATTTGAATCCTATGGCTAATGACTTAGAGGGTTTTGCAAATGATTTAGTCGCTTTGAGTGACGGAAAAAACATTCAAGCTCGTCATTATGATCACACTTCTGGGCGAATGAGTAAGCCGTTTACAATCAAAAGTAATGACATTGTTATTGCTAGTGGTTTACATGCGTTATATTTACAAATTTTGCGTAAATGTTACAACTTGAGTGTTTATCTTGATATAGATGAAGGTCTGCGACGTCATTTTAAATTACAAAGAGATGTCCATAAAAGAGGACATACAGTTGAACGTGTATTAGCCTCATTCGAAAAACGTGAGCCAGATTCTGAACGATTTATTAGGCCACAAGCAGCTCATGCTGATTTAGTTTTGTCTTTACAGCCGATTAGAGCCGACATGTTAGAAGATAAAAATCATAATATTCCACTTCGTTTTAAACTTGTGGCACGTTCCAGACATGGCCTTAATGAGCTTTCCTTAACGAGAGTTCTTGTAGGCATTTGTGGATTACATGTTGACATAATTAGCAGTAATGATGCTTCAGAGGTTGAATTAACTATTGAAGGTGAGACCTCTGCTCTGGATATTGAGCTAGCTGCGCAGATGATTTGCCCACAAATTTTCGAGTTTCTTGATATAAAACCTCAATGGCAAGATGGGGTTGTTGGGTTGATGCAATTAATTACTTTATCACACATTAATCAGGCGCTTACAAAGCGATTCATATGGTAAAAATCTTTTCTAAAGAGCGTTTTGACAAGCTCCCAGATGCAATTTTATTTGATACAGATAACACTCTCTATCCTTATGATCCAGCACATAAAGCCGCTCAGGCGGCTGTTCGTGATAAGGTTGTAAGTACTTTTTCAATTAAACCTGAAGAGTTTGATAAAGCCTTCAAGGAGGCTCGAGATCAAGTAAAAACACGGCTTAAACACACAGCTTCTTCACATAGCCGGCTTTTATATTTACAGCGAATGCTGGAGATTATGGGCCTTGGTTCTCAAGTATTACTAGCTCTTGATTTCGAGCAGACTTATTGGCGGACTTTCTTAAGTAATGCCATTTTATTCGATGAAGTCAAAGAGTTATTAGACGATTTACGTTTGCTGGGTATCCCAACAGCGATAGTGACTGACCTTACTGCCCAGATTCAGTTCCGTAAAGTGGTTTATTTTGGTTTGGATCATTATTTTGATTTTATAGTCACAAGTGAAGAGGCTGGTTTTGACAAGCCACACGCAGCTCCTTTTGAAATTGCTTTAGAAAAAATGCGGCCTAAAGGAAATTGTATTTGGATGATTGGTGATAATCCAATTAACGATATTCGTGGAGGACGTGAAAAAATTAATGCTGTGACACTGCAAAAAATTCATCCTGGTACTCCAATGGGTCAAGGGGAAAATGCTCCAGATGCAGCATTTAATGAGTTTGGTCACCTGCGGGTACTGCTTGAGCAACTTGGGAAATAATAATGAGCGAAATAGATAACTTAAGAAATTCAGTTACTGCATATTGTGGGAAAATTGGAACAGATCCGTTACTTATTCAAGGTGCTGGCGGAAATGTGTCTTGGAAAGATAATGATACTCTGTGGATAAAAGCCTCAGGAACTTGGTTAGCAGAAGCTCCTGAAAAAGATATCTTTGTACCAGTTGATTTATTACATATGCAAGCAGCACTCAATCAGGGAGATTTTTCCGCATCCCCAATAGTATGTGGAAAAAGTAAACTTAGGCCATCTATTGAAACTCAGTTGCATGCTTTAATGCCCCATAAAGTGGTCGTTCATGTCCATTCTGTCATTGTGCTAGCTCATTTGGTTTGTAATGGTTGGTACGAGGATTTCCAAGCATTACTAGGTGATGCTATTCCATGGGCAGCCGTTGGTTATAAAAAACCTGGTGCGGAGTTAGCTGAGGCTGTTTCTTCTGCATTGGAAATGACAAAGGATGCCAAAGTTGTGTTTCTTCAAAATCATGGTGTAGTTATTGGCGGCTATGATATTGCAGATATTGAACTTACATTAAATATAATAATTCAGTCATTACTTTCATCATTAAAACCTCAGCCTGAACACCTTGTTGAAATTAAATCAATACCAGCAGTTAATGATTCGTCATATACTCCAATATATGATGCCAATATACATGAATTAGTTATAAATCCTGATCTTTTCTCTCATCTTAACCCTTGTTGGGCCTTATATCCAGATCATGTTGTTTTCTTGGGGGCTGGCCCAAGTACATTTGAGAGTACTGAGGAGTTTCATGAGTATTTGTCAGTAAACAAAGTACAACCAGAGCTTGTTTTTATAAAGAATACAGGCGTATACGTTAAAGATAGTTTTAATAAGGCTAAATTAGCCCAATTGCGTTGCTATTACGATGTTATTAGTAGAGTTAATGAATTGAGCAAGGTCAATGTATTAACTCGGTTGCAAATTGGCGAGTTATTAAACTGGGATGCGGAAAAATACCGTATGCACATTGCAAATTAAATGGTGTTAGAATTATCATGGAATTTATCAAAAAAAACAAGATTAAAATATTTATTATTTTTGTTTTTCTAGTATATACCTTATTTTCATTTGGTATTTACCAAGCTCGTACTTTAAATGGCAATATAAATAATCATATATTAGCTGGAGAAATGTTTGGCGTTCCGACCGCTCTTAAAGATAAAGGGTTATCCGCCTTATATACTGGCCCCAAAGGAACCGGATGGGATGGTCAATTTTATTATTATATGTCAAATGATGTGTTGGCATTAAAAGATACACCTAATCATATTGATTCTCCCTCTTATCGATATCAACGTGTTGGTTTATCGTTATATGCAGCAGTTGTCGCTAAAGCTCTAGGTATGGATTGGGTTTCGCCAAGCGTTTATTTTTTGAGTTATTTATTTCTACTTTCAGCTGCGACCTGGGCAGGAGCTAATCTTTTTTCTAAGTTAGGAATTTCTCCTTTATTTATATTACTTTGGTCCCTTAGCGTTGGCACACAGGTTACACTCTTTAATGCTTTACCTGATGCAGCTGCGGATGCTTTTTTAATCCTGGCATTATCGGCAGTTTTATCTAAAAAATATATTCTTTCAGTTATTCCTTTCGCTTTTTCGGCCCTTTCTCGGGAGGTGTACGTTTTATTTCCTTCCTTCATTCTTTTATTTATTTTAATCGAATCTGTGTTATTTAAACATGGAAATTTATATGTAAACTTAAAAAACATACGTAGTAAAATATTTAAATACAATTCTTATTATTTTCTTTTGGTTCCTGGCGTTGTGGCTGTTTGTTGGCATTTTTATGTTGTGCAGCATTTTGGTATCGCTCCATCTCAGCAAGCTATAAATATACTTGGTTATCCATTCGTTGCATGGGAAAAATATTTTTCATCAGGGCTTAATGGTAACCATATATTGGTTGGAGCTAACTGGACCGCTTATGCTGAAGCAATGACATTGTTTTTATTTTTGGTTACATTGATTCTCGCAACTTGCATATCTCTTTCTATTCTTTTTAAGAAGAACTCATTAATCACACCTGAAGTTAGAGGGATTGCGTTAACCTTAATATCTTTCTCAGTTTTATATGCATGCTTTGGCTCAACCGTTATCGCTCACTACACTGGGTATTTCAAAGCTGTTGCATTATTTTTCTTCTTAATTCCACTATTGCTTTCTTTTGTTAATTTCAAAAAGATGGTTAATAATTTCATTTATACTTTATTATTACTATCTGTCTTATTAACTACAATTTATCATTTGAAAGTTAGAATTCTTGCATATCCTGTTAATTTTGATAAATACACTAAAATGTCAACGGTAACTAATGTTGAAACAATTGGTTGCTTTAATGATTTTAATGCAAAAATTAAAGTTAATAATGTGAGCCTTTTCCATGAGGATATAATGAGCCGAATATTTGGCATGGATGATATAATCATTGTTGATGTTGAATTAATTAATAATAGCCCTAATCCCTTTGTTAGTACTAAGGGGAGAGGGAGCGTGTTTATGAGTTATCACTGGGTTAATCAAGAAGGTAAGGTTGTAGCCGATGGCATTAGAACAGCATTATCTAAACCTATTTTACCAGGTGCTTCTGAAAAGATGAGTATTGTATCCCGACTTCCAAAGCACACTGAGAATCTGTCTCTTCGACTGAGTCCTGTTCAAGAAGGATGTGCTTGGTTTTACATGCGAAACCCTGATGTTAGCCAAAACATAAGTATTAATGTTAAAGAAAAACTTTAACTCATATAAAAGAGTATTTTAAATTTGCAGCACGGAAGTATTATTTCGATCAAATAAGCAATATTATCATAACCAGATGGTGATAAAGTGACCTTAATGATGAAAATTATATATCTACGGAGTAACTGCCCATGCCAGCTCTAGCTATTAAGCGGTGGATTAAACGGATTGTACTGGTCTTGGTGGTTATATCTGTAACCATTCTGGCGATAAGAATTTATGACACACAACGTGGCCCGAAACTGGAACTTTGGCATACGTTTGTCCCTCATGATATGCGTGCTGCTGAAATTGATAAAGCCAGTTGGGCGGATTACATAAAAGCAGAGAACAATGTTTTCGATGAAGTTCGCACCAATGTTACCGAGAAACTGGAGCCACGGACTCAGGTTCCTTTAAATCGCTATTATTCTGGTAGTTCGATTTATCCCCCTCATTTTAAAAATGACTGGAACCGCTCTTATGTTTTACAACCCGATGGCAAGCCGAAAGGTGCCGTCGTATTACTGCATGGCCTGACGGATACCCCTTATAGTTTGCGTCATATTGCAGAGAATTATCGCCAGCGTGGCTATGTTGCCATTGGCATTCGTTTACCTGCTCATGGCACTGTACCGGGTGCCTTGACCGATGTTGAATGGCAGGACTGGCTAGCAGCAACTCGCCTGGCTGTACGTGAAGCCAAGGCTCTGAGTGGCCCTGATTTACCGTTGCATGTCGTTGGTTTCTCTAACGGCGGGGCATTGGCAATGAAATATACGTTGGATTCTCTGGATGATCCGAAACTGGCAAAACCTGAGCGCGTTATTCTGATATCGCCAATGATCGGAGTAACTAGTTTTGCCCGTTTTGCCGGCATAGCTGGTTGGCCTGCTATCTTCCCTGCTTTTGCCAAAGCCGCCTGGCTGGGGATCGTGCCAGAGTTTAACCCATTCAAATACAACTCATTCCCGGTTAATGCTGCTCGCCAGTCTTATTTACTGACGTCAGTGCTGCAGCAGCAAATCGCGCGTGATGCCAGAAATAATAAGATGGCGGAATTACCGCCAATTTTGACCTTCCAGTCATTAATGGATTCGACTGTTAGCACCCGTGCAGTCGTTACCGCACTCTATAATCACTTACCGAAGAATGGCAGTGAAGTGGTTCTGTTCGACTTAAACCGAGCGGCCAGTTTTGGCCCGTTACTCAGAACATCTTCTTATACTGCTTTGGCTCGCTTATTACCGCCACCACCGCGTAATTATAGTGTTACGATCATCAGCAACGTTTCGCCGCAAAGTAATGAAACTGTGGCGTTGACGACACTGGCGGGCCAAACCAACGAGACTTCTGTCCCAACCGGGCTGACTTATCCGCCGGATATTTTCTCGTTGTCCCATGTGGCATTGCCATTCCCAATGAGTGACTCACTGTATGGCCGCTACCCAGAGCCGCGTGACCAATACGGTATCAGCCTGGGGACGTTCGCCGCACGTGGTGAGCGAGCTGTTCTGGTGGTTGGGCTGGATTCATTGATGCGAATCTCATCGAACCCGTTCTATCCGTATATGTTGCAGCGTATTGACGACAAAATCGACGCTCCGGCTAAATGATCTTGTTTTTCTAAATGATAGAACTACTAAAGCCCCCGATTGGGGGCTTTTTCATAATGGGTGCCATACTTTCAAATCGTACATGCTCCTCATATTTATTGACCCTGAAAGGAAAGCACTATGTCTATCGAAAAAGTGGTATATCGTGCCAAAGCTAAAGCAACGGGTGGCCGTGACGGTCGGGCAACCTCCTCGGATGGCGTATTGGATGTAAAATTGGGTGTCCCTAAAGAGATGGGCGGCGCAGGTGGGGCCGTGACAAACCCAGAGCAATTGTTTGCAGCGGGTTATTCTGCCTGTTTCCTCGGGGCACTGAAATTTGTGGCATCAAAAGAAAAGGTGAAAATACCTGATGACGCCAGTATCGAAGGTACAGTCGGGATTGGTGCTATTCCAACGGGATTTGGCATTGAGGTTCAACTGGATATTAGTTTGCCGGGTATTGAGCGCAGTGTGGCAGAGGATTTAGTGAAAAAGGCTCATGTTGTCTGTCCATACTCTAATGCGACTCGCGGCAATATTGATGTCACTTTGAATATCAAATAATTTAATACCCGCACACAAAGCCCATAAAAATTATTTTGTGGGCATATACTCCCCACCAGAATATTTGCCTAATAAATAAACTTACATATCCTTGCCGGACTATGCGTTAACTCGCGGACTGAATAGCCATATCTGGTTAAGATAATTCTTGTAATTGAAATCAATAGCGTGCTTATTGGCTATACACTGAACCTGAGGAGGGGTTCACTGTCTGATTGATTCAAGCCGCAAATAGTGTCTTTGGAGACCTTGCGTTATATGGACAGAGTTAGATCTTTATCGCAGCAAAGTATTTCTTTGTTATTGGCTGTTTATATTGGTATTTTCCTGAATATCTCTGTCTTTTATCGTCGTTTTGACACCTTTAGCCAAGGCATTCAAGGTATAAAACTGGTGTCTGCTATCATCGAAGTGATGGCGATTATTCTGTTTACCTTTTTTGTTATGCGTGTCATCTCCCTCGGTGGGCGATGGTTTTATCGGGTAGTCGCAACCCTTCTGGTGTTAATTTCTGTTGCCGCCAGCTATTACATGACTTTTTTCAATGTTGTCATTGGTTACGGCATCGTCATATCCGTTTTGACTACGGATACTGATTTGTCTAAAGAAGTTATTGGGCTTCATTTTATCATTTGGATGGTGGTCGTCAGCGCACTGCCTCTACTGCTTATCTGGAAAAATACCTTACGGTTAACCCTGCTTGAGCAATTTCGGACGCCGGGTCAGCGTATTAAACCAATTTTATTGATGGCAGTTGCGGTCGCACTGGTTTGGTTACCTATTCGTTATCTGGATAAAGTGCAGCATGCAGATGAACAACTGAAAACCGTGGATTTACCCAGCTATGGCGGGGTAGTTGCTCACTCATATTTACCCTCTAACTGGTTGGCTGCATTGGGTTTATACGCTTACACGCAATACGATGAAAAGTATGATGCGGCAACGCTGTATGATCCTGCTGAGCACCATACCTATGTCGCGCCAGCGGGTATTGATGATACCTATGTTGTGTTTATTATTGGTGAAACAACGCGTTGGGACCATATGGGGCTGCTAGGATATTCACGCGATACCACTCCGCGCCTGAGTAAAGAGAAGAATTTAGTCGCTTTCCGTGGCACTTCCTGTGATACCTCCACCAAGCTGTCACTGCGCTGCATGTTTGTGCGTGAAGGGGGGGCAGAAGATAACCCACAGCGTACTCTGAAAGAGCAAAATGTGTTCGCGGTAATGAAATCCCTGGGCTTCACTTCTGAATTGTTTGCCATGCAGAGTGAGATGTGGTTCTACAATAACGCAAATGTTGATAATTATTCGTTCCGGGAATTGATTGCTTCTGAGAAACGTAACGATGATAAACCAGTAGATGACATGCTGCTGGTTGATGAATTGAAAGAGTCACTCGGGCGTTATCCGGTTGGTAAACATTTAGTGATACTACATACCAAAGGTTCACATTATCTTTATTCTCAGCGCTACCCCCGCAGTTATGCCCGTTATCAGCCAGAATGTATGGGTGTGGATGATTTTTGCAGTAAACAGCAACTAATAAATGCTTTTGATAACAGCGTGCTATACACAGATTCGTTTATTGCCAATGTCATTGATCAAATGCGTGATAAGAAGGCGCTAGTGTTCTATGCCGCCGATCATGGTGAATCTATTGACGATAATTCCCACTTCCACGGCACACCACGTGAAATGGCCCCGCCTGAGCAATTCCGTGTACCTTTGATGGTCTGGGCATCTGATAAATTTTTGGCCCAACCGGAGCACCTTACTGCTTTTGAGCAACTACAGGCGGAACAGCGTATTGGCAAAAGTCACCGTCAGGTTGAACTGTTTGACTCCATTCTGGGCTGTTTAGGTTATACCTCGCCCGATGGGGGGATAAATGCAGAGAATAACTGGTGTCAGGCACCAAGACGGGCTTCTCAGCCTGCAATATAATCAATTAGCGCAAGTAAAATCTGATACGGCATGATTTTTGATGCCAATCTCATTGTCACTTTAAGGTTGCGGTATACTCCCGTCCCGAACCCCCTGCTGGCTGGAGTCTTCTATGGCTTACCGTGTTGCCTTTATTGATGATCATGACATAGTGCGCTCAGGTTTTGCCCAGCTGCTTGCTCTGGAAGACGACATTCAGGTGGTAGGGGAGTTTAGTTCAGCGAAACAGGCCCGCGCTGGATTGCCGGGCTTGCAGGCAAATATCTGTATTTGTGATATCTCTATGCCCGATGAAAGTGGCCTGGATCTTTTGAAAGACCTTCCTTCAGGTATGGGCGTTATTATGCTTTCGATGCATGACAGCCCAGCATTAGTCGAGATGGCGCTGGAGCGTGGTGCGCGGGGATTTCTTTCCAAACGTTGTAAACCTGAAGACTTAATTAATGCAGTGCGCACAGTGGGCAGTGGCGGGGTGTATTTGATGCCAGAAATTGCTCAGAAATTGGCTCGCGTTGCTATTGATCCTTTAACCCGCCGCGAGCGGGAAGTTGCTGTGTTGCTGGCGCAAGGGATGGAAGTACGTGATATAGCGGAATCACTTGGCCTGTCGCCAAAAACAGTCCATGTTCATCGCGCTAATTTATTCTCCAAACTGGGTGTCAGTAATAATGTTGAGTTAGCCAAGCAGGTATTGAATCTATGATGCAACGCTTGATGATGTTGCTGGCGTTGTTCTTTATTTATTTCACCGCGGCTTTCTGTTTATGGGCTATCGGGATCCAATTTGTTGACCGTCCTTTGCAAGCACTTCTGCTATTTCCTTTTGGTTTACGGATAGGGATTTTATTACAAAGCCCACGCCAGTACTGGCCGGGTATATTGATGGGTGATGCCGTATTAACGTGGCTACTTGCCGATCAATTTGACACCTTACACCTGCTAGGTGTAGCTATTTTCATTGTGTTGGCGACCACTGTTGTTGCTGTTTTTGCCTCACCTTGGCTAGCGCGCCATCAGAAAGATGGGAGTGAATGGCAATGGCCACTGATGCAAGGCACGGTTATTCTGACGGCAGCAGCAATACAGGCTCTGGGATGGCAAATTGCTCTGGGGAATGGAGCTATGGCGCTATTATTGGGGCTGGTTGGCGGCTTTACCATCGCGCCTACTTGTATGTTGCTATGGCATTATTTGGCTCGCCAAATCTGGTTGCCGCTAGAACCCGGATTAATACATAAACCAATTAATTTGCGCCTGCGTCATATCCTGTGGTTTCTGTTGTTGTTTGCCTTAAGTATCTGGTTGCAATATTACGTCTCCGAGATGGATTTATATTTGTTCGCTCCCTTCTGTTTGGCTATTCCCATTGTATTTATGGCTTACCGCTATGGTTGGCAAGGGGCAGTTGTAGCCACTTTGCTTAATGGTGTCGTGATGGTGATCAATTCGCCAGCAGAACTGGATTCCCATCGTGATTTATTATTGTCATTACTGATGCAAAGTTTGATTGGCTTATTACTCGGGGCCGGAATTCAGCGCCAGCGCGAATTAAACACTCAATTACAATTACGACTGAATGAAAATCGCGAATTAGCTAAAGCCTTAGTGGTAGCAGAAGAACAAGCCCGCCGAAATGTGGCGCGCGAGTTGCATGATGAGGTTGGGCAGACAGTAACGGTTATCCGTACTCAGGCCAGCATCATCAAGCGGTTATCTACCCAGGTGGCGGTACTGACCAGTGCCGGGATGATAGAGACACTAGCATTGCGGGTTTATGATGGTGTCCATGATGTTTTAGCCAAATTATGGCCTGCGGCGTTAAATAACTTACCACTATCGGCGGCCATTGCGGCATTAATGCGTGAGCTTATTCCACAAGATCAATCCGTTATGGGTGTCTTGCATTGGCAAGTCGATGATAGTCCTATGGATGAGACCCTGAAAATCACTCTATATCGGATTTGTCAGGAGGGGATCACCAATGCATATCGGCATGGGGCTGCCAGCCGTATTGAGATTAATGCGCGACAGGATAAACACCAGATAATGCTGACGATTCATGATAATGGGAAAGGTGTTGATTTGGCGGCACTAACTCCAGGTTACGGGTTAAGAGGTATGCAGTCGCGAGTCAGTGCTTTAGGTGGGAGTTTTACTTTGAGTGTTGATAATGGCACCTGTTTAAGTGTGATCCTGCCCACATTTTCTTTGCCCGCTAATGAAACCTAGGAAATATTCTCGGTTTTTGCAGGTGTTTTTCTCATTGGTTTGGTGCGCACGAGGAACATGATGACCCTACTTGATAAATTTTCTGAGGTTCACATGTGGTTTTTCCTCAAAAGTCGCGATAACGTGCCACCAGTGACGGAACAAGCGCAAATCGATTCGTCTTATAAATATTGGCGAATTCAGTTGATGTGGACGATGTATATCGGCTACGCCGCTTTCTATTTCACCCGCAAAAGTTTTAACTTCATCATGCCAGCCATGCTCAGCGACTTGGGTTTGACGATGTCAGATGTAGGCATTTTGGGTACGCTATTTTATATCACCTATGGCTGTTCTAAATTTATTTCGGGCATGATCAGCGACCGTTCAAATCCACGTTATTTTATGGGGATTGGTTTGGTTATGACCGGGATTATTAATATCTTATTTGGTATGAGTTCGTCGCTGTTAGTTTTCGGCGCTTTGTGGATACTGAATGCTTTCTTCCAGGGTTGGGGCTGGCCGCCATGCTCTAAGATTTTAACCAGTTGGTATTCCCGTTCAGAGCGTGGTGGCTGGTGGGCCATTTGGAATACGTCGCATAACTTTGGCGGTGCATTAATTCCTTTGTTGGTGGGTTTTATTTCTCTGCACTTTAGCTGGCGCTACGGCATGATTATTCCCGGAATTATCGGAGTAGTGATTGGTCTACTGATGTGCTGGCGGTTACGTGATAAGCCAAGCACCATGGGGCTGCCAAGTGTGGGTAAGTGGCGCAATGATGCCATGGAGCTGGTACAAGAATCTGAAGGCCAGGGTTTATCCAATAAAGAGATTGTGAAACGCTATGTATTAACCAATAAATATATTTGGTTGCTGGCAGTTTCTTATGTGCTGGTTTATATCGTTCGTACTGCGATAAATGACTGGGGTAACCTCTATTTGACGCAAGAGAAAGGTTATTCATTAATGACGGCCAATTCGGCAATTTCATTATTTGAGGTGGGTGGGTTTATTGGTTCGCTGGTTGCGGGTTGGGGGTCTGATAAGTGGTTTCGTGGTAACCGTGGGCCAATGAATCTGATATTCGCTATTGGTATTTTCCTTTCTGTCGCGTCATTGTGGATTATGCCTGGGATCAGCTACGTCTTACAGGCAGGGTGCTTCTTTGCTATCGGCTTCTTTATTTTTGGCCCTCAGATGCTGATTGGTATGGCTGCCGCAGAATGTTCACATAAAGATGCTGCGGGTGCTGCCACGGGTTTTGTTGGGTTATTCGCATACTTAGGTGCTGCTCTATCAGGTTACCCTATTGCTCGCATTATGGAGATTTGGCACTGGAATGGTTTCTTTGTGGTTATTTCCATTGCTGCTTGCTTATCTGCTTTCTTCTTACTGCCATTTTTACGGGCGCAATCACCACAGTTGAAACAAGCTGAAGTTTGATTTTTATTCAACTGATTCAGTTTTAACCGCTGGTGATGCTTTTAACAACAGTCACCAGCGGGTTGCTAAAAAGTGATTGACGGCCAAAAGTCGTAGCAGTAAGATGCGGCCCAATTCGGCGAGTAGCGCAGCTTGGTAGCGCAACTGGTTTGGGACCAGTGGGTCGGAGGTTCGAATCCTCTCTCGCCGACCAAATTTGAGAACCCTGACAGCAATGTCAGGGTTTTTTTTCATTTTTATCTTTGCATATTAAATATTCATACATTAATAACTGACTTCGATATATCTTTTTATAATATGTCAGATATATTTTATCATATTGACTTCCTCTTATTTAAAGCCGCTAATTGATATCGGTTTTAACCACTAGTGTACATAATATAATAACCATGTTAACAATGTGCTAAGAGGAATAATATGAACTCTATTAATTATGATACCAAAAGAGATTTATCCTTGTTATCACTCTCTATAATATTTTCGCTATGCAGTATTTCTTTATCCCATGCGGCGAATATTATTGTTGATGAAACCGCAGATAAAAAACAACAGGCGGATATAAGATCGAATGTATTATCTTTTGTTCCATGCCGATCTGCCTTAGGGTGTGGTGAAAAGACGACAGTAAATATCCAATCACCAGATAAAAATGGCCTGTCTCATAATAAATATACTAAGTTTGATATGCCTAATTTTAAGGATATTGTCATCCTAAATAATGAATTATCTGAGAAAATAGATGGTAATCCAAATTTGGTCAATTCAGCTGCAAAGATTATTTTAAATGAAGTAAGATCTTCACAAGCAAGTCGTTTAGCTGGGGAAATACAACTCACTGGTCAGGATGCCCATGTTATTATCGCCAACCCATCGGGTATTGATTGTAATGGCTGCTCATTTACCGATATGTCACACCTGACTCTGACCACGGGGGTGCCTTACTTCAATCGCCATAATAAGCTACAAGGTTTCAAGGTATTAGAGGGGAACATTCATGTTAATAATGGTGTAGTTGGAGAGCCAGGATTAAGCTATCAAGGTAAAAATAAAAATTCAGCTCATTTGGGATTATTCTCTAACACCTTAAAGGTTAATGGGGATATTACATCTGATGATGTCTTTATTATTACCGGAAAAAATAAAATAAAGCTGGCATTTGCTGGGAAAAAAATGGGAGTGACGTCGTTAATTTCTTATTTCAGTACTCCTGATTATTTAAAAAGTGTTAATGTTAGTGATATAGGAGGGATATATGCGAACAAAATACGTATTATCTCAGAAGGTAATATTAAAAACTCTAATGAGATTAAGTCAAAAGGATTAATCCAGATGATATCAAGAGGAGATATTAAAAATAAATCGAATGGACAGATGACGGGTAAATCGGTGCAATTATATTTGATTAATAACAAGATGGAAGTACTGCCATATAGTAAAAGGATTAAAAAAAATATTGCTAGCTATATTGAAAATGGGGATGGCAGTGTTTCCTTTATCGGTAAAATAAAACAGTCATAAATATAATATCATCGTTTAAATTAAATAAAGATAGATTTTTTAATGTTAATTAATCAATTAGCCACGTTTTAAATTTTGTTATTCTGATAGTGGCAATCTATTCATGACAATAATTTAAATGGAGTTTATTACATGGGATTGGAATTAATAAATTAGGGAGCCGAGATGTTTTATAAAAAAATAGGGAGAATGGCCATATTACTATCTTTTTTTATTTTCATATCGGCTACCCCATTTATTGTTTATGCGAAGGTTAATCCGTCTACGACCCCAACAGACATTGGATCTTCAGATGATTCGTCATGTTTGGTCATTAAGCGCATCATACTGATAAATATTGATATATTTCCTAATGCAAGGCACTTGTTGCAATGGGCAAATCAAGCTCAAGGGCATTGTTTAGATGATAAAGGGCTATCGTCATTACGCAATACACTCCAGTGGCAATTGGTTGCTGATGGTTATATTACTTCACATGCGATTTTTACTGAAGACAGCTATGTAGACGGTACTTTATATCTGACCTTAATTCCTGGTCGTGTGAGTGGCATTGAGCATCATGACGATAGCCATAGCTATGCTCAGTTAAGCTCAGTTTTCCCCAGTCAGCGGGGCGATTTGGTTAATTTACGGAATCTTGAACAAGGGTTAGAAAATTTACAGCGTTTACCCTCGGTGAATGCCACGATGGATGTGGTGTTAAATCCTGAAGATTTAAGCAGTCAGATTATTGTTAGGCGTCAGCAATCGCGTTTTTGGCGAATGAATGCTTTTCTCGATAATGCGGGACACTATGGCGTTGGTCGTTATCGTGGTGGCGTCACGTTATTTCTTGATAATCCATTATCGCTAAGTGAGTTAGCTTATTTCTCGGCCAACAGGGAGTTGGATAATCATCACGACAAAGGTAACAGCAATTTTACTCTGCATTACTCAATCCCTTTCGGGCATTGGTTATTGAGTATGACGGCTAGCCAAGGGGCCTATTACCAATCTTTGTTGGTGGCCAGTACAGCGTATAAATACCACACGTACTGGCGGTCACTGGATATGCATATTCAGCGGTTATTGATGCGAGGTTATAACTATAAAACAGTGGGCTATACTGGGGCGTTAATTCGCAAGTCCAACCGCTTTTTTGCCGATATAGAATTGGAAATCCAGCGGTCGGATACTGTTGACTGGCAACTCGGGTTACAACATCTTCACTATACTCGCTGGGCAACCATTAGTGGCGGGATTAATTATCAGCAAGGAACCCAATGGTTTGGCGCGCGCCCGCCACCGGGTAGGGATTCATTGCCTGCGACCAGATTAATTAATTTGACTGCTTCGCTGAATATTCCTTTTATGCTGGGTGAAGAGCATTTTCAACATCAATCGACATTTAGCCAGCAATACACAGGATCGGCAGTTACTGTGCAGGATAAATTTTCTATTGGTGGGCGGCATTCAGTACGCGGGTTTGATACCGACAATGTACTTGCGGGACCACAGGGTTGGTTTTTAAAAAATGACATTGCCTGGATAAATCAGCGATTCGCCAATCAACTCTATGTGGGCCTGGATTATGGTGAAGTAAGTGACAAGGGGGGACAATTTTTACTGGGGGATCGTCTGGTTGGTGCTGTGATAGGTGTTCGGGGATATTATCGACAGTTGGGTTATGACTTCAATATCAGCACTCCGCTTGATAAGCCAGCCCATCTTAATACTGATCCACTTGTCATAGGTTTTATGCTCAATTGGCAATATTAGCTAATGGAACAAGGTGGTTAAGATAAATATGGAAAAAATATTTCTTTCTTTTCTGATCAGTACTTTTATTTTTATGACTCCTTTTTTATTTGCTAAAGTGACTGTTGATGCTAATGCCCCTAAACATCAACAACCAGGTATTAATAAATATATTGAAGAAAGGAAAACCTGCAAGGCGCAAGATGTTTATTGTCAAGGTGCAGTGTTTACCACTATTAATATCACTACGCCAACAGACCAAGGAGTATCATATAATAAATATGAAGAGTTTAATTTATTATTCGGACGTGGACATAATAAGATTTTTTTTAACAATCTTAAAGTTGATGGCCCGGGTTTTGTCGGCAATCCCAATTTGATTGAGAAATCGGCAAAGATTATTTTAAATGAAGTTACATCAAATAAAAGAACGGAGTTATATGGAAGTTTAGCTGTTATTGGAGCGACTGCTCATGTGATTATTGCTAATCCGTTTGGGATTCGCTGCAATAATTGTCAATTTAATAATACCAACCATGTCACGCTAACTACCGGTACTCCTGTGTTTAGTCGAGCTGGGAATTTAATGGGTTATCATGTGGCGCAAGGCAATATCAGCATTGATAGGAATGGCCTGAGGCACAATGATAATTTTGATAATTATTTGGATTTATTTTCAGCCTCACTAACAATAGACGGTGAAATAAGAAGTGGAGATATCGCTATTGCGACAGGAAAACTTAATATCAATCACGCCCCAATTGGAAAGCTGTTAAATATCAAACCAATATATGACTACATTGATGAGTACAAAACTAATCTTGTGGTTGATGTCACTCAACTTGGCGGTATGTATGCTAATAAGATATTTATTTTTGCAAAAAGTGGTGGCATCAAAAATAAAGGAGTTATTGATGCCAGAGAGATAGCTAATCTTATATCAACCTCTTTTATTAATAATGCTAACGGACGAATATCTGCCCCGAAAATAAAAATAAGAAGTGGTGGTAATATAGATAATACCAGAGGGCGAATAAAAAGTGATCGACAAGGGTTAGATTTTAAAGTGGATGAAAAATTTGGCATTAGGATCTCTGGGCATAATGTTAACAATAAAACAGGGAGTATTTATGCTAACAGTGGTCTAACATCGATTACCGCTGACTACACAATTAATAATACACAAGGTATGATCAAGTCGAATGCAAGTGACGGATCTGCTGATATAAAGCTCAAAGCAAAATTAGTCGATAATGATTATGGAAATATCATTACTTCTCAAGATATCCAGATTGATACTAATGAATTAAGCAATAATAAAGGCAGGATCGTCAGTGCGTTTAGTGATATAGAGCTACGTTATAAAGCATTTCCAGGTGATGCTGGCGTGATCTATGGCGGCATCAATGTAACCCGAATCCTTAAGCCCTAAATGGACTCAGTCACCAGAACCTGCTTTATCCCGACTACATGGGCGCACTGATTTGGTGCACCTTTATGGTGCGTTCTATCTGAGAGCTATATCTGCTCTTGGTTAAGATAAATGACTGAGCCAATATTGTGCTTTTTTAACAGCACGCAAAATGTTTGAGATTCCGGCTGTATGTGACAAGGTTAACGTCACTTATCGGCTGTCGCGGCAGCATTTCCCTCTATTTTCTATCGATATTACAAAAAAATCTGAACAGATATACATCATTTAGCAACAAAGTTTTTTTGTTTGTCACTGGATGTTGCAACTGCTTTATTTAAATTAGCCAGTTAATACTTCTGGATTGTAACTGCTAGCATAATTTTTAATGCTGATAATGTTAACGAGAAGTTTTTTTTATGTTTGTATGCTGTTTCTCATTGTCTCGATAAATCCACTCAGACCGTATTGACGTTGCCACCAACTGTTGCCAAATTGGTAGCCTCAGGGGTAGTCATCGAGAGCAATTTGGGGGATTTTTTATACTCAACTTTGCCGTCGCGATAACATTTATCCGGCATCTCAATCCCCCATCCCTGCGATAAATTGGCCAAAACGGTACAGTCCACGGACGAAAAAATTATAGGGCTTGGCCGTACACACAACACACATCACCATAATGGAGCACAAGCGATGACGATTTCCTTGGGAAAAACAGGGATACTGAAATTCGGTATTGGGCTGATTGCACTGACCGTAGCGGCCAGTGTACAAGCGAAAACATTGGTATATTGTTCTGAGGGTTCTCCGGAAGGTTTCAACCCGCAGCTTTTCACCTCTGGCACGACTTATGATGCAAGTTCGGTTCCTATCTACAACCGTCTGGTTGAGTTCAAACTCGGTACTACTGAAATTGAACCCGGTCTGGCTGAGAAGTGGGAAGTGAGTGAAGATGGTAAGACTTACACTTTCCACCTGCGTAAAGGGGTGAAGTGGCAAGATAATAAAGACTTCAAACCGACCCGTGATTTCAATGCTGATGATGTGATTTATTCATTCATGCGTCAGAAAGATGATAAACATCCGTACCATAAAGTATCTGGCGGCAGCTATGAGTACTTCCAGGGTATGGGTATGGGTGATTTGATCACCAATATCGTTAAAGTTGACGACAACACGGTGCGCTTCGAACTGGCGCGTCCTGAATCTCCATTCCTGGCCGATCTGGCAATGGACTTTGCGTCAATACTGTCTGCCGAATATGCTGACAACATGCTGAAAGCCGGTACACCGGAAAAAGTCGATTTGAACCCTATCGGCACCGGCCCGTTCCAGTTGCAACAGTATCAAAAAGATTCCCGCATCCTGTACAAAGCATTTGATGGCTACTGGGGCACCAAACCGAAAATTGATCGTCTGGTCTTCTCTATTACCCCAGATGCATCTGTCCGTTACGCGAAATTGCAGAAAAATGAATGTCAGGTTATGCCTTACCCTAACCCGGCTGACATTGCTCGCATGAAAGAAGACAAAACCATCAACTTGATGGAACAACCGGGCCTGAACGTCGGTTACCTCTCTTTCAACGTTGAGAAAAAACCACTGGATAACGTCAAGGTTCGCCAGGCGCTGACCATGGCTGTTAACAAGCAAGCGATTATCGATGCGGTTTATCAAGGTGCTGGCCAGGCGGCCAAGAACCTGATCCCACCAACTATGTGGGGCTACAACGATGATGTGAAAGACTACGCTTACGATCCTGCTAAAGCGAAAGAGCTGTTGAAAGAAGCTGGCCTGCCAGATGGTTTCGCCATCGACCTGTGGGCAATGCCAGTTCAGCGTCCGTACAACCCAAATGCACGTCGTATGGCTGAAATGATCCAGTCTGACTGGGCGAAAGTGGGCGTGAAAGCCAAAATTGTGACTTACGAGTGGGGCGAATACCTCAAGCGTGCCAAAGACGGCGAACATGAAACTGTGATGATGGGTTGGACTGGGGACAATGGGGACCCGGATAACTTCTTCGCCACCTTGTTCAGCTGTGATGCGGCCAAACAAGGTTCTAACTACTCCAAGTGGTGCTATAAGCCGTTTGAAGACGTGATCCAGCCAGCGCGTGCTGAGTCTGACCATGACAAACGTGTCGCACTTTACAAACAAGCTCAGGTTGTGATGCATGATCAAGCGCCAGCGCTGATTGTGGCTCACTCAACCGTGTATGAGCCAGTGCGTAAAGAAGTGAAAGGTTATGTGGTTGATCCGTTGGGTAAACACCATTTCGAGAACGTGTCCCTGGATTAATTTTAACCTTGTAGACAACCGGTGAATGTGTGGCATACGCATATTCGCCGGTTTCTTATTTAGGTTAAGACAGATACAGATGTGAGCCATATAACCTCTCCCAATAAGTGTTATTGTCGCAGAAATTTTGGGCATGGACAGCGCGCAAGCACCGGAGCGTACATGCAGTACGTGACGGTGGTGAGCACTGCCCTAGGTCAAAATGGCAAGTAAAATAGCTTATTGGGGAGGTTTAATAAGCTGGGTTGCCCACGAGCGGCCCGGCATTCTACACAGAGAGTTCGGGATATGTTGCAGTTCATACTCCGACGTTTGGGGTTAGTTATCCCAACGTTTATCGGCATTACTTTGCTGACCTTTGCTTTTGTTCATATGATCCCGGGCGACCCGGTGACCATCATGGCTGGGGAACGCGGTATCTCCGCCGAGCGTCATGCTCAAATCATGGCGGAAATGGGGCTGGACAAGCCTCTCTATCAACAATACTTCCATTATGTGAATGGCGTATTACATGGCGATCTCGGCATTTCGCTGAAAAGCCGTATTGCTGTCTGGGAAGAGTTTGTGCCCCGCTTTAAAGCGACACTGGAGCTTGGGATCTGCGCGATGCTATTTGCTATCGCGGTGGGTATCCCCGTTGGTGTGTTGGCAGCAGTCAAACGCGGTTCAATATTCGATCATACTGCCGTTGGGATCTCTCTGACTGGCTACTCGATGCCTATCTTCTGGTGGGGCATCATGCTGATCATGCTGGTTTCGGTGCAATGGAACTTAACCCCCGTCTCGGGGCGTGTCAGCGATACCGTATTCCTCGACGATAGTCTGCCGCTGACCGGTTTTATGCTGATTGACACCTTCATTTGGGGTGAACCGGGTGACTTTAAAGACGCTGTAATGCA
Organism: Yersinia proxima; assembly: GCF_902170785.1. Classification (GTDB taxonomy): domain Bacteria; phylum Pseudomonadota; class Gammaproteobacteria; order Enterobacterales; family Enterobacteriaceae; genus Yersinia; species Yersinia proxima. The sequence continues at coordinate 186,101 of NZ_CABHYG010000014.1, forward strand.
TATGATTTTGCCCGCGATTGTATTAGGCACCATTCCTCTCGCCGTTATCGTGCGTATGACCCGTTCCTCAATGCTGGAAGTGTTGGGCGAGGATTATATCCGTACCGCGCGCGCCAAAGGTTTGAGTCGGATGCGAGTGATTGTGGTCCATGCCTTGCGCAATGCCTTATTGCCGGTGGTGACCGTGATTGGTTTGCAGGTTGGCACCATGCTGGCGGGCGCGATTTTGACGGAAACCATCTTCTCCTGGCCGGGATTAGGGCGCTGGTTGATGGATGCTTTGCAACGCCGAGATTACCCGGTGGTACAGGGGGGGGTGTTGCTGGTCGCGATCATGATTATTTTAGTTAACTTGCTGGTAGATGTGCTCTATGGCGTAGTTAACCCGCGTATTCGTCACAAGAAATAAGGGGCGCAGAATGTCTCAACTTACTGAGTCTACAGTAAAAAGTGCGCCGAAACCGATGACTCCTTTGCAGGAGTTTTGGCACTATTTTAAGCGCAATAAAGGGGCTGTAATCGGCCTGTTTTACATCATTATCATGCTAATAATTGCTGCAGGCGCTACCTGGCTTGCCCCACATGGGCCGGCAGAGCAATTTCGCGATGCATTGCTAAAGCCCCCAGTTTGGGAAGCAGGCGGTAGCTGGAAATTTATTCTCGGTACTGATGATGTGGGCCGCGATGTCTTGTCCCGCCTGATGTACGGTGCTCGTCTCTCGCTGTTGGTTGGCTGCCTGGTGGTGGTGCTGTCACTGGTAATGGGCGTGGTTTTCGGTTTACTGGCCGGTTATTTCGGTGGGATTGTCGATGCCATCATCATGCGTGTGGTCGATATCATGCTGGCACTGCCAAGCCTGTTGCTGGCACTGGTGTTGGTGGCGGTATTCGGCCCTTCCATTGTCAATGCCTCGTTGGCGCTAACCTTTGTCGCCTTGCCGCACTACGTGCGATTGACGCGAGCTGCCGTGCTGGTTGAGGTAAATCGCGACTACGTCACGGCCTCAAGAGTGGCCGGTGCGGGTGCGATGCGCCAAATGTTTATCAATATTTTGCCAAACTGCCTCGCGCCGTTGATCGTGCAGGCTTCTCTCGGCTTCTCTAACGCCATTCTGGATATGGCGGCTCTCGGCTTCCTCGGCATGGGTGCACAACCGCCAACACCAGAATGGGGCACCATGCTCTCTGATGTGTTGCAGTTTGCCCAAAGCGCCTGGTGGGTCGTGACCTTCCCCGGTGTGGCGATTCTGCTGACGGTTCTGGCGTTTAACCTGATGGGGGACGGCCTGCGTGATGCTCTCGACCCCAAACTCAAGCAGTAACAGAGGTAGAGAGAGATGGCACTTTTAAATGTAGATAAACTGTCGGTGCATTTCGGTGACGAAGGTGCGCCGTTCAAAGCCGTAGACCGCATCAGTTACAGCATTGAGCAAGGTCAGGTGGTCGGAATTGTCGGTGAATCTGGCTCTGGTAAATCAGTCAGTTCATTGGCAATCATGGGGCTGATTGATTACCCCGGGAAAGTGATGGCCGATAAGCTGGAGTTTAATGGCCGCGATCTGACCAAGATTTCTGAAAAAGAGCGGCGTCAATTAGTGGGCGCGGAAGTGGCAATGATCTTCCAAGATCCGATGACCAGCCTTAACCCGTGCTATACCGTCGGTTTCCAGATAATGGAAGCGCTGAAGGTACATCAGGGCGGCAATCGTAAAACGCGTCATCAGCGGGCTGTGGATTTGCTGACATTGGTGGGTATTCCTGATCCGGCTTCACGTTTGGATGTGTATCCGCACCAGCTTTCCGGTGGGATGAGCCAGCGCGTGATGATTGCTATGGCCATTGCGTGTAAGCCAAAACTGCTGATCGCCGATGAGCCGACAACCGCGCTGGATGTGACCATTCAGGCGCAAATTATTGAGTTACTGCTGGAATTACAGCAGCGCGAAAATATGGCGCTGTTGCTGATTACGCATGACCTGGCACTGGTGGCTGAGGCGGCTCATCATATTATTGTGATGTACGCCGGTCAGGTGGTGGAAACCGGTAAATCGTCGGAAATCTTCCGTGCGCCACGCCATCCATACACTCAGGCGTTGTTGCGGGCGTTACCGGAGTTTGCACAGGATAAAGCGCGGTTGGCATCATTACCGGGTGTGGTTCCTGGTAAATATGACCGCCCTGAAGGTTGCCTGCTTAACCCGCGTTGTCCGTATGCCAATGATCGCTGTCGCCGTGAAGAACCTGAACTGTTGGGGCCAGCGGGGCGTCAGGTTAAATGCCATACACCGCTCGATGATGCGGGGAGGCCGACCATATGAGTCAACCTACTGATATGAAAAATGAATCACAGGCAACCAAGCCACTGTTACAAGCCATTGATTTAAAAAAATACTATCCGGTCAAAAAAGGGTTATTTGCGCCGGAACGCCTGGTTAAAGCGCTGGATGGTGTTTCATTCACTTTAGAGCGCGGCAAAACATTGGCGGTGGTTGGCGAATCGGGTTGTGGGAAATCCACTCTTGGCCGCTTACTGACCATGATAGAAATCCCAACTGGGGGTGAACTTTACTACCAGGGTCAGGATCTGCTCAAGCCAGATGAAAGTGCTGAGAAGCTGCGGCGGCAGAAAATCCAGATTGTGTTCCAGAACCCTTATGGTTCGTTGAACCCGCGTAAGAAAGTGGGGCAGATCCTGGAAGAACCGCTGCAAATCAATACCAAACTTAGCAGCAAAGAGCGCCGCGAAAAAACATTGGCGATGATGGCGAAAGTTGGCCTGAAAACTGAGCATTATGACCGTTATCCGCATATGTTCTCCGGCGGTCAGCGCCAGCGTATCGCCATTGCGCGCGGGTTGATGTTGAACCCGGATGTGGTGATTGCCGATGAACCGGTTTCTGCGCTGGATGTGTCGGTGCGGGCACAGGTATTGAACCTGATGATGGATTTACAACAAGAGCTGGGGCTGTCGTATGTCTTTATCTCCCATGACTTGTCAGTGGTTGAACATATTGCTGATGAAGTGATGGTGATGTATCTGGGCCGTTGTGTTGAAAAAGGCAGCAAAGAGGCCATTTTCAATAATCCGCGTCACCCTTATACGCAAGCATTGTTATCTGCTACGCCACGGTTGAATCCGGATATGCGCCGTGAGCGTATCAAGTTAACCGGTGAATTGCCGAGTCCAATGAGCCCACCGCCAGGTTGTGCATTTAATGCGCGTTGCCGCCGGGCATTTGGCACTTGTACTCAGTTACAGCCACAACTGAAGAAATATGGCGACCAAATGGTAGCTTGTTTTGCCGTCGATCAGGATGAAGCGGAAAAGGCCAGTTAACACTGAAATAAAGCCATATAGCCTCTATTAGAAACGCCGAATATTCGGCGTTTTTTATTTAACATAAATAGGGTGGCGGCTTATGGTGAATAAATATTAGTAAGTAAATTATTTATGTTTGAGTGATATGAAAATGAAATAGCGCCATAGGTGATGTTTATAATCAGAGCCAAAGTATGGATTTAAAATGATATGGATCACATTTCTTATCGATGGGTGAACAATATTATTGTTATTATTTAGCGAATATTCTAGCGATTAATTAGTTTCCCTTTATGAGTATCAGGGTATTTGGGGCTGATATAAGCACGTAAATATTAATAAAAAAGAGTGCAATGAATGCACTCTTTTAAATATAAATATCAGTAATACCACGATCTTTATTGTGGGTAAGGCACCCAATCACCGCCATTTAACCGAATATAGGGTTTCCCCTGATATTGCATCACAATAGCATTATCATTTTCGGATATTACGGCGGTCTCTGGTAAGCCTTGTGTCAGGGTCTGCCAATCTACACTTGGGGTGGTAAACACTTTGCCATCCACCATGCGTGATACTAATTCAGAAATAGCCAAATAGCTGCTTGGCGCACTGACCACTACCGGGGTGGCAGGTTGTGGCGCTTTCATGCCAATCAACTTAATCCCGACCGGGATATGGGTGATGCTAGGGCTTGGGATATCGCGTAGACCAGACATCTGCATTTTATCACCAACCAGCGCTGCACCGTGCTCTGGCACCACGACTACCATGACTTTCCGACCCGATTTCTCCAGCTCTTCGAGGAAGGTGTTCAACTGGTCAAATAGGGTTTGGGCGCGGGCACGATAATCAGCCGATTTATTGGTGCCGACGAAACGATTACCATCATGTAAGGGTATGATATTCATGAAAGTTGCGCTGCGAGTATCACCGCCATTCTTCTGCTGTTCCAGCCAACGATTCAGTAGTTCCAGATCGTTATAAATCGGCTCACCGTCAAAGGAAGCCAATTGATTACTAATACCTTTCTGCGACATCATCGGTGCGCGCATATTGCCGTCATCCTGGATGTTTTGCAGATAGTTACCAAAGACACCGGAATGATCCATCATCAACTGTGAGGTAAATCCAAGTTTAGCTAGGTTATCAAACAGATAGCATTGTTGATCTTGTGGCTGATACAGATCTTTATGGGATGACTGGCCGCAACTGGCGCGTAACAGGCGGATAGACGCCGGGCCACTGTAGGCGGTGGCTGAGTTGAAGTTTTTGAACAGAATATCAAACTTGCTCCACAGCGGGTGTTTATCCAGTTGAATAGCCTCAATATCTGACCATGACAGTGAACAGATATTAATAACTAATAAATCAAAGGGTTGTGCGTCTCCTGGCAGTGAGGCCGGGAATGTCGTGTGACGAGTTTTCTCTTGCTCATAAAAAGCATTCAGATGAGCGGTAAGATTTGCATCGGTAGGCGGGCCACCGGCTTCAACAGGGTTGCTCCCGGCTGCTGCTGAGGGTTGATCCGTGCTCGCTGGCGCAGTTGTCGCTGCCGTCTCCGCACTGGGAGCCAGAGAAAATGCTGGCCCGGCAATACCGGCGACGTTCAGCCAGATCATAGCGGCGACGACAAAAACGGTGACGCGAATCCATTGTGAAATAAACAGGTAGCCTACCAGAATGACAAAAGCGGTTCCTATCATCGCCCAGTTAATGAAACGGCTAAGTAATTCAATTAGATAGCTAAAGCTAAAGCCCGTGATCTGTGAGCCTTGGCTCATGATGCTGTTGATACCCGGCAGCCAGGTATCGTGATAAAGCAAGCCGATACCAATGGGGATGGCTAGCCAATGACGCCAGCGGTGGACACGATATGCTGGGATCGGGAACAGAAGAAAGGCCAGAAACACCAGGTTTGCCAGCGGGTGGAAGTTCAGATAACCAAACCACAGTAGGGCAAATTTGAGGAGGAAGTAGTAGTTCCATGCACCCAAACCGCGCCAATAACGCCACGGGCTCTGCGACTCTTGCTGTTTATTTTTTGCGTTCATGGTTATTTCTTAGTCTGTGAAGATGAGCCATCACGCAACCAGATCCCTTCTGATTTTAAATAGCGCGCGGATATGAATAAATGCTGTTTTTTCTCCCACCACCGTGGAAACCAGCGGCGAGCCATATAGCCCATTGGGAAAAAAATAATGGCCCCCAGCAACAGAATTTGCCAAATATCATTAAGATTCATTGGGCGTTCTCCTGAGAACCGATATTCAGTGTCAGTGGCACGGGGGTGTGTCGGGCGCGTGCCGTTTGCTCTGGCACATCAACTTCTTGTTTATAAGTCTTTTTATCACCAGTGGCTTGCCATACCTCGGGAGTATTTATCATTCGGTTCATCTCCGAGATGATTTCTTGATCCTGATACCACACCAGCCGGTTACTGAATGCTTCGGCTACTGGTAAGCGGAAAATATGGCTTAATGCAGTATCTAAGTCATTGATACGGCATGTGGAAAGGAATAATAACACCCGATTATCAGACACCGTCACCACGTCGCCATAGCGGCGCAAATGGCACAGCGTCAGTGCCTGACGCGCCTGTAGCCCCGGCACGGCCCGTAGTGCGACTAATACACCTTTGCCGTTTTCCGGTAACAAGGTGTTGTTCATGAGCTGCAATACCGATTGGCAGAACTCCGTAGGGGGCAGATAGCCTTTGAGTTGAAGGGGGCGCAATGCTTCCAGTAGTGCATTGATATCTTCTGGAACATGGCGTGAGAAGCGCTGCCCCTGAATCCCTTCCAGCATGGTCAGAAAACGCGACAGTGGCGCAACATGGGGCACAATCAGATTGGCCCCGCAGGCCAGTAACAAGCGCTCGTCGCTGTAGCGCAAGCTGGCGTGCATTTCGCGCACCACAATTTTGACGCTATTGCCGCGTTGACGGCGGATGTTGTGGATTTGATGCGCCATTTCATCAATCTGCTCACTCTGATTCAGCGCAAAAATAAGTGTTGCGGCGTGCGCTGTCATTGCGCGCTGAGCCAGAGAGGTATTGGATTCCAGCAGTTGCCAGTGGGTAGAAAGGGGTGGCGCACCTTCCAGAATACTGGTTTCGGCTAAATACAGATGCTCATCATTGCGTGATTGCGGCAGAGCTTGCTGGACTTCATCCGCCATGCTCCAGCCTTGCTCATCGGCTTCGAGCAAAACCAACTGGTTGGCGGTCACCCCTTTTACCGTGCTCCACCAGGAAACCACATATTGTGCATTATCCTGCTGCCATTGCAGATTAGCTAAACCTTGTAAATAACGGTGCTGACTGACCAACTGATTTTTGATTTTATTAATGCCAGTGCTATGACAAATCACCAGTAATGTGCAGTTCTGGGTTTCCAGCCATTGTTGAATATGTTGTAGCCATTGCTGCATTTCTTCGCTGGTAAAGGTTTGCCACAGATTCGCGGGTGCAAACAAAATGAAGAGTCGCTGTTGTGGACGTAGCGAACGCATTAAATCATGAGTTAAATATTTTAAGGCGTTTTTTTGAGCAGGTAAGGTAAATAGCGGTAATTTACTGGGGCCAGAATCACCAATATTGTTCAAGATATTTTCAGGTTTTTGTCCTGAACAAATCAATGCTGCTCGGGTATTTTCAGGTTGGCTACGAATAATCTGCTGGCAGAATAAATTAGCGTCAACTTGACGTTCAATATTGATCCAATAGAATCCAGGAGCCTGCATGACGGCTAATTCATCCCAGATTTTTCGAACACCTAATGAGAAAGATCGTGACATGGATTCTTTATCTGCTTTCGTTAAAGTGCTATTGGGCCAATGACTGGATAAATTCAAAGAACAATTGTAACATTGCAATAAGTATTAACCAATCTCCCTGCCTTGATATTAATCTAAGACTCATCTTATTGGGAGAAAGTATACTCCACTTATTGTTATACTTAATTACCATAGCCTATTTTCTAAAGGCGGATAAATGAAGACGATAATAAATCGATTCCATGAGAAAACTTCACTTGAAGCTCAGGATGATCTACTAGCATTAAGTCAGGCTTTCTCGTTACCCACGTTAAGTTATGTCGATATTGTCCGCCAGGAACGATTAACTAAAATGATGGCTCGCTGGCCATTGCTAGCCGAATTAGCGCAATCCGCAGGGAGTGAATAGTCTATGCCGGTATTGGCATTACAAGGTGTAAGAGGGGGCATTGGTACAACCTCGGTCACCGCAGCTCTGGCTTGGGCATTACAGCAACTGGATGAATCGGTTTTGGTGATCGATTTTTCACCGGATAATTTACTGCGATTGCACTTTAACATGAGTTTTGAGCAATCCCGTGGTTGGGCTAAAGCTGAAGTGGATGGCGAAGGCTGGCAGCAAGGGGCGATGCGCTATACCGAGAAGCTGGATTTCTTACCGTTCGGTCAACTGACTCAAGTTGAAAACGAACAACTCAGTGCATCGTTGCAGCAACATCCTCGTCAATGGCAGGAGAACCTGTCCCGACTGCTTGCCAATGCGAGTTATCGCTGGATTTTGTTGGATATCCCCGCCGGTGATAGCGCATTTACCCGTCAGGCACTGGCGCTGGCTGATCAAACCCTGATTCTGATTCATGCCGATGCCAGTTGCCATATCCGCCTGCATCAGCAAAATTTGCCTGCCGGCTGCCATTTTCTACTTAATCAGTTCTCTGCCAGCAGCCGTTTACAACAGGATTTACATCAGCTCTGGCTGCAAAGTCTGGATAGCTTATTACCCATATTTATTCATCGCGATGAAGCAGTGGCCGAAGCATTGGCAGCCAAACAGCCATTGGGTGAATACAGTGCGCAAAGCCTGGCGGCAGAAGAAGTGATGACTCTGGCAAATTGGTGCCTGATCAATGCTACGGAAAGCAGCCTATGAATCGCCTGATGCGGATGTTATTCCTCACCCCGGTCTATCAAGGGATGCGCCGCCGCTATCATCTCTATATGCAGCAAGGCTGTACTGTGCTCACGGCGTTTCTCACTACGCTGGCGCTGCCATTGTGCTGGATCTTCCTGCGTCTGGAGTCCCCAAGCTGGCAAAGCGTGATACAACACCGCACTTACTGGTTCCCGCAAATTTCCCCGAATCGCCCACGTTTGGGTGATGGTTTACGTTATCTGTTGCAAGGGTTGTGGCTGTTATTAATCCGTCCGCAATCTGATCATGATAAAAAACGTCAGCCAGCGGCGGCCGGTAAAGGTTGGGTAAAAAACAAAAGACAAGGATATATCAGTTGGTTGGGGAGTGTGCCGCAGCGATTTGAACTCCAGCGAATAGAAACGTCAGTCGCCACCCGATTAAGCCAGTTCTCAAGGCGTACCCGCCGTATCCTGTTTATTATTTTGGGTATTTTCACCGGTATCTTAGCCCTGCTGTGCATCTCACAGCCATTCGGTATGATGGCGCAATTCGTGTTTGTATTGTTGCTGTGGGCCATTGCTATGGTGGTGCGGCGCGTACCAGGGCGCTTGCCTACCCTGATGCTGATTGTGCTGTCGTTAACGGTTTCCTGCCGCTACTTATGGTGGCGCTATACCGAAACACTTAACTGGGATGACCCTGTCAGTCTGGTGTGCGGTTTATTATTACTGTTAGCTGAAACTTATGCTTGGGTGGTGTTGGTATTGGGTTATTTCCAGACTATTTGGCCGCTCAACCGCCAGCCAGTGCCTATGCCGGAAGATATCAATAGCTGGCCAACCATTGATTTGATGGTGCCGACTTATAACGAAGACCTCGGTGTAGTGAAACCAACCATTTATGCCGCGTTGGGCATTGATTGGCCGAAAGACAAAATCAATATCTATATTCTGGATGATGGTAACCGGCCCGCGTTTAAAGCATTCGCCGCAGAAGTGGGGGTGAATTACATTGCTCGCCCTACTCATGAGCATGCCAAAGCCGGCAATATCAATAATGCGCTGAAACAAGCTACCGGTGAGTTTGTCGCTATCTTTGACTGTGACCATGTGCCTACCCGCTCTTTCCTGCAACTGACTGTCGGCTGGTTCTTTAAAGATAAAAAGCTCGGCATGATTCAGACGCCGCATCACTTTTTCTCACCCGACCCCTTTGAGCGCAATCTGGGGCGTTTTCGTCAAACCCCCAATGAAGGCACGTTATTCTACGGCCTGGTACAAGACGGCAACGATATGTGGGATGCGACTTTCTTCTGTGGCTCTTGCGCCGTGTTGCGCCGCAGTGCGCTAGATGAGGTGGGTGGGATCGCGGTGGAAACGGTTACCGAAGATGCTCATACCTCATTGCGTCTGCACCGCAAAGGTTACACCTCAGCTTATATCCGTATTCCGCAGGCGGCCGGATTAGCAACCGAAAGTTTGTCAGCACATATCGGGCAGCGAATCCGCTGGGCGCGTGGCATGGTGCAAATCTTCCGGTTGGATAACCCGCTGTTGGGCAAAGGGCTGAAATTTGTCCAGCGCTTGTGCTATGCCAACGCCATGTTGCACTTCTTATCCGGCATTCCGCGCTTGATCTTCCTGACCGCGCCGCTGGCATTTCTGTTGCTGCATGCTTACATCATTTTTGCACCGGCACTGGCGATTGCTCTTTATGTGTTGCCGCATATGATTCACGCCAGCCTTACCAACTCCCGCCTACAGGGTAAATATCGCCACTCATTCTGGAGTGAAATCTATGAAACGGTGCTGGCCTGGTATATTGCCCGCCCGACCACCGTGGCACTGCTCAATCCCCATAAAGGGACATTTAACGTCACGGCAAAAGGCGGTTTGGTCGAAGCGCAACATGTGGATTGGGTGATAACCCGTCCTTATATGGCGCTGGTACTGTTGAATCTGGCGGGTTTGATTGCAGGCTTGTGGCGCCTGGGTTATGGCCCGGCGACTGAAATCATGACCGTGGTGATTAGCCTGGTGTGGGTCATTTATAATATGACGATTTTAGGCGGGGCTGTAGCGGTGGCGGTTGAGGCCAAACAAGTTCGCCAATCCCACCGTGTCGAGATTGCCATGCCCGCAGCGGTGGCGCGTGCTGATGGCCACTTGTTCTCCTGCACCCTACGCGACTATTCCGATGGTGGGGTAGGGATCGAAATGCGTGAAGCCGGGTTACTAAAAGATGGCGAAGCAGTACATCTGCTGCTTAAACGCGGCGCACAGGAATATACCTTCCCGTGTGAAGTTACCCGTGCCTTTGGCACCAAAGTCGGGATGCGGATGCATCAACTGAGTGTGTCCCAACATATTGATTTTATACAGTGTACTTTTGCTCGCGCTGACACGTGGGCGCTGTGGCAGGATGGCTTCCCAGAAGATAAACCGATTGAAAGCCTGCGTGATGTTTTGGCGCTGGGCTTTAGAGGCTATGTCCGTATGGCCAGCTATGCTCCACCGGTAATTCGAAATGTATTGATAGGATTTACCTCCCTGATTGCCTGGATTGCATCGTTTGTACCCCATGGCGTGGATAAAAATCAGGCTCCGAGTAGCCAGGGCCAGACAGTGGCTCAACATTGATGATGATATGATGACGAGAAAAATAACCTGGTTTACCGCACTGGCTTTGGGATTGACGCCATTCACCCATGCCGAAACACCAGCAGTTCCGTCGCTTCAATCGGCGGCCTCGACGACTGCCGCCGTAGCAACAGTGGATTTAGCACCCGTCGCTCCGGCGGCATTGCCGAATGTTCCCGTTCGCGATGTGGCTTACACCTTTGCCAAGATTGCCCCGCCACCGGGGACATTCGCCTTGCGCGGCACTAATCCAGAAGGGGTGATTGAATTCGGCGTGCGTAGTGATGAAGTGGTCACTCATGCGATGTTAAACCTCGAATTTACGCCATCACCTTCACTTATCCCGGTGGAATCACAGGTTAAAGTCTTTCTGAATGATGAGCTGATGGGGGTCACGGCAATCACTAAAGATCAACTGGGTAAACCAACACGGTTCCAGTTGCCGATTGATCCACTTTATATCAGTGATTTCAATCGGCTGCGGTTAGTGTTTGTCGGCCACTATCAAAACATTTGTGAGAATCCGGCCAGTAATACGCTGTGGCTGGATATCAGCAAATCCAGCTCGTTGGATTTACGCTATCAATCATTGTCAGTCAAAAATGATTTGTCCCATTTTCCTGAGCCTTTCTTTGATGCACGGGATAACCGCCCGCTAACTTTACCCGTCGTTTTCGCTGCGGCACCGGATGTGGCGCAGCAGCGCGCGGCCTCTATTTTGGCATCGTGGTTGGGTGACAAAGCGCAATGGCGTGGGCAGAACTTCCCGGTTTTGTATAATCAGCTGCCGACTCAACATGCGGTGGTGTTTGCTACTAATGCTCAACGCCCTGATTTCTTGAAAGATTACCCGCCGGTCAAAGCACCGACAGTAGAGATTATCAGTCATCCGGATAACCCGTATGTGAAGCTGTTACTGATTCTGGGCCGTGATGATAATGACCTAATCACGGCGGCACAGGGGATAGCGCAAGGCAATATCCTGTTCCGTGGTCAAAATGTGACAGTAGATAGAGTCGAGCAACTGGCACCACGCCAGCCTTATGATGCGCCAAACTGGGTGCGTACCGACCGGCCAATGACTTTTGCTGAGCTACAGCAATATCCGGATCAGTTACAAACCACCGGTTTGTTGCCGCCGCCGATTTCATTATCGCTGAACCTGCCACCGGACTTGTTCCTGATCCGCAGTGCGGGTATTGATATGCGTTTGAAATATCGTTACACGTCAACGCGCCTGATGGATGGTTCCCGCTTAAGTATCAGCCTGAATAATCAGTTTGTGCAGGACTATCCGCTGTCACCGAATACGCCGGAAGACAGTAAAATACTGCGCCTGCCCTTACTGCAAGGCTTACAAGACTCCGCCAAGCGGTTGACCATTCCGGCATTGAAACTGGGGGCCACCAACCAGCTACGCTTTGATTTTGACTACAGCACCTTGTTGGCGAGTGGCGCGGAAGGGCGCTGTGAAACCTACTCTACCGCGCCAAACCACGCGGTGATTGATGGTAACTCCACTATCGATTTCTCCGGTTACCGCCACTTTATGGAAATGCCAGATTTACGGGCATTTGCTAATGCCGGCTTCCCATTCAGTCGCATGGCAGACCTCTCCGAAACCCTGGTCTTGGTGCCACCAAAACCTGCGCCGTCACAGCTGACTACGTTGTTAAATACCGTGGGCAATATTGGGGCACAAGTTGGTTACCCAGCCGTGGGGATCAACATCACTGACGATTGGTCACAGGCGAAAGACCAAGATGTCGATGTGCTGATTATCGGCACCATTCCACCAGAGTTACGTGATGACCAGAAGATTAACCTGCTGGTGGATCAAACCCAGAGCTGGGTCAAAATGCCAAATCGTCAAACGGGCTTGCCGGACATGTTGGCTCCCGCTTCCGATAGAGTGGCGGACAGCAAAACGACCGTCAGCTCTGAAGGGGCGATGTCGGCCATTATCGGCGTGCAGTCACCTAACTTCCCGCAGCGCAGTATCGTGGCGTTATTGGCTGACAGTCCGCATGGCTACAGTTTATTGAATAATGCACTGCTCGACAGTGGCAAACGTGAGGCGGTGTTTGGCTCGGTCGCGGTTATCCGTGAGTCAGGCGTTAACAGCCTGCGCGTTGGCGACACCTATGATGTAGGCCATTTGCCATGGTGGGAACGCATCTGGCATACCTTATCTACCCATCCGGTTCTGCTGGCGGGTGTTGCAGTGTTAGTCGTGGTGATTGCTGCAATGATGGCCTGGCGCTTGTTACGCCTGATTAGTCGCCGCCGGTTATCACCTGATGAGAGAGATTAATTCTGATGGTCGTGATGTTTAAACGACTGGTATGCATCCTGCTGCTGCTTGCCAGTTTTGGTAGCGCAGCAGCTTGTGATTGGCCAGCATGGCAGCAGTTCAAACAACACTATATCAGTGAGTCGGGGCGGGTTATCGACCCCAGCAACCCAAAGAAAATAACCACGTCGGAAGGGCAGAGTTACGGCTTGTTTTTTGCGCTGGTGGCAGATGATCGCGAGACATTCGATCGATTACTCACCTGGACGGAAAACAACTTGTCGGCGGGAGATTTAACCGCCCGTTTGCCCGCATGGTTGTGGGGACAACGCAATGAACATAGCTGGGATATTCTCGACCCAAACTCGGCCTCGGATGCTGATTTATGGATTGCTTACAGCTTATTAGAGGCAGGCCGATTGTGGGATACCCGCCGCTACCAGACCATGGGAACGCTGCTGCTGCAACGCATTGCCAAAGAAGAAGTGGTAAATATTCCCGGCTTGGGTGAAATGTTATTACCGGGCAAAATTGGCTTTAATAATGAAGACCGTTGGCGGCTTAATCCAAGCTATTTGCCACCACAATTGCTGGCGCGTTTCGCTTCCTTTGCCGGGCCGTGGAAAGCTATGGTGAAAACAAATCAGCGGCTATGGCTGGAAACAGCACCGCAGGGTTTCAGCCCTGATTGGGTGGTGTGGCAAAAAGATAAAGGCTGGCAGTCGGATGAAACGCACCCAAATCTCGGTAGCTACGATGCGATTCGTACTTACTTATGGGCTGGGATGTTAGCCAATAACAGTCCGCAAAAGGCGGCACTTATCCAGCGCTTCCAACCGATGGCTGAAATCACCCGGCAGCAAGGTTTGCCTCCGGAAAAGGCCGACACGTTGACCGGCAAAACAACCGGTGATGGGCCAGTTGGCTTTTCGGCGGCACTATTGCCGTTTTTAGCCAGCAGTCACGCACCGTTTAATCAGCAGGCGCTTAGCCAACAACAAAAGCGGGTACAAGATTCACCTCCGGGAGCCGATGCTTACTACAGTGCGGTGCTGACACTGTTTGGTCAGGGATGGGCACAACATCGTTATAGCTTTAATCGTCAGGGTGAGCTTCAGCCCTCATGGAACAGTCAATGCGCAACATTAAAATAAACTGGCTGTTAAGCCTGGTGTTATTGCCTCAAGCCTTTATTGGTGTGGCGCGTGGGGCCGAAGCTGTCTCGCCAACCCAGTTTTTACTCGAACAGGTACGATTGGGCGAGGCGACTAATAAAGATGAGTTGGTTAAGCAGTCACTGTATCGCCTGAACATGATGGACCCGAATAACCCGGATGTCATTGCGGCGGGAATACGTCAGGCATTGCGGCAAGGGAATCTGGCGCAAGCACAGAAACAACTGGATCAGTTGCAACAATTGGCACCTGGCTCTGAGGTGTATCGTCGCGCTAAGCTGATGTTGGCCATGACAAAACCAGAGGTGCGTCAGCAATTGCAGGAGGCGCGTCTGTTGGCAACCGCCGGGCGAGTCGCAGAAGCAAAAGTTAAATATGATCAGTTGCTACAAGGGAATCCACCTACATTGGATCTGGCGGTTGAATATTGGCGGCTGGTGGCGCGGTTACCGGGTCAGGAAGCGCTGGCTACCCAGAAACTTACTTCGTTAGACCAACAATATCCCGGCAATGTCGCTCTGCGCATGGCACTGGCGCGCATGTATTTCAGCCAACAAAAGGCTGCACAGGGCTACGCGATGTTGGAGAAAGTGGCCACCGACCCTACCGGAACGTCAGATGCTGCTGATTTGTGGATGGATACCATCAAAACGATGACGGTAAGCCCGCAAAGCGTCGCCGCATTGACCCATTTTCTTAATGTGTTTTCAACCGGCCCACAAGCAGATATTGCTCGCAAAGAGCTGGCTAATCAGCAAGCGATGTTAGCCGATCCTACTTATCAGGCGCGGTTAAGTGGGCTGGCGAAAGTTGACAGTGGTAGTGGCGCGGCCGCAATACCGGCATTGAAACAAGCATTGGCGGCCTCACCCAATGATCCAGAAATACTGGGCGCACTGGGGCTGGCCTATGCCCGTGCGGGAGATCGTGCACAGGCTTTGCGGTTGTTTGAACAGGCACAAAAATCAGATAAAGACGGCCTGAAGAGTGATAAATGGGCCAGTTTGATTAAGACCAACCGCTACTGGTTGCTGAATGATGAAGGTGATAAAGCGCTGAAAACCGGCAATACTGCACTGGCCCAGCAAAAATATCAGCAGGCGCGTCAAATAGATGGCAGCGACAGTTATGCACTGATTGGTTTGGGTGATGTGGCCGTGGCCCGTCATGATGATAAAACTGCCGAGCAGCATTACCAGCAGGCATTGCGTCTGGATCCAGCCAACAGCAGCGCGGTGCGTGGCCTGGCAAATATCTATCAACGTGAATCCCCACAAAAAGCACTCAATTACCTGAATAATTTGCCGCGCAGCCAACAGGCCAAAATGCGCGACACACTCAGTAGCCTGCAATTGGATATGCTGAAACAGCAGGCTGAAACGTTGGCGGCACAGCAACAATGGCATCAGGCGGCAGAGAAGTACCGGCAGGCACAAAAGCTGGCACAGGATGATGTCTGGATAACTTACCGGTTGGCACAAGCATTGGCGCAAGATGGTCATTCGGCACAGGCGGATGCAGAGTTCCACCAATTAGCCAGTCGCAAACCGGGTGACCCAGAGCAGGTCTATGCTTACGCACTCTATCTTTCCAGCACCGGGCGAGATAGCCAGGCAGTGGCACATCTGGCCACACTGCCAGCGGCGCAATGGAACGATAATATTCGTGAATTAGATCAGCGCTTGAAATTAGATCAAGTGCTGACATTGGCGCGCCAGCTGCGGGAAAATGGTGATGAAATCGGTGCGATAACCGCGTTACGTCAACAACCTGCGAATACACAAATTGACCTGACACTGGCCGATTGGGCGCTGGAACGCGGCGATTACAGTGAAGCGCTAGCGGGCTATCAGCGTATTCGGGCGCGCGAGCCGCAAAACCCTGATGCGCGTTTGGGGGAAATTGAGGCTTATATTGCCGAAGGCCGCCTTAGCGATGCACGTCAGCATTTGCAAACTGAACCACTGACCGGCGAAAGTGCCAGCTTAAATACTCAACGGCGGGTCGCCAATGCCTGGAGCGGTGTAGGCGAACCACAAAAAGCAGCCGATATCTTCCAACGGTTGAAACCAGCTGCCGCTAAGGGCGCACCATCACAGGATCATGCGCTGGTGTTTCGTGACTCGGCTCGTTTAGCACAATCACAAGGGCAGCCAGCTGCAGCGCAAGATGATTTCAAGCAGGCGATGGTCGCCAGCGGTATTGCACCGACATTGCCGACAGATAATGACAGCTATACCTTGCTAACACGCAATCAGGCCACGGATGATTGGCTCAAACGTGGCATTCGTGCTGATGCTGCCGACCTCTATCGTCAGCAGGATACCCGCGTCACATTGGATCAGGATTATCTACGTTCCAGCGGTACTGAAGGGATTTCTGACCTCAGCGCCTACAACACTATGTTGCAGGTAGATACTGCGCTCGCCGATGGTCGGGCATTCTTCCGCACAGATACTGTGCAGATGGATGCAGGCACACTGGATGCCAATACTCGGTATAAAGCGGGGACGTGTTATCGCTCCGAAACGGTTTGTCAGACGGATTTACATCAACGGGCAACAGGGACCAGTGTGGCTGTTGGCTGGCAGAATGACAGTTGGGCTACGGATATTGGCACCACCCCGATGGGGTTCGATGTGGTTGATGTGGTCGGTGGTGTAGCCTATAGCAACAGTTGGAATCACATTGGCTGGACAGCAACCGCTTCACGGCGGCCGATATCCAGCTCATTGTTGGCCTTTGCCGGTGCAACAGATCCGAATACCCACATCACCTGGGGGGGCGTGCGCGCCAGTGGCGTAAGCCTCGGAACTAGCTATGATCGGGGTGAAGCCAACGGGGTCTGGAGTGACTTGAGCTATCATTATCTGACGGGGAAAAATGTGGCCGATAACCAACGGCTACGTTTTATGACCGGCTATTATTATAAGCTGATCAATGAAGATAACCGCCGTTTGACTGTCGGGTTGAATGGTATGTGGTGGCATTATCAAAAAGACCTCAGCGGTTATACCTTGGGCCAGGGCGGGTATTACAGTCCACAGAAGTATTTGTCACTGGCTATTCCGGTGAACTATCGGCAGCGGACGGATAACTGGTCATGGGAGTTAGGTGGGTCGATTTCATTGTCGCATTCAGCCACCAATGATAGGGCGCGTTATCCGATTCAAAGTCTGCTTCCGGCTCCGGTTATTGACCCAGACACAAATCGGCCAAAAAACATTTCAGATCGTTATGATATTGATGGTGGTGAAAGCAGCAATGGTGTGGGCTACACCTTACGAGCATTGATTGAGCGCCGTCTGAGTTCGCACTGGACCCTGGGTGCAGGAGTGGATATCCAGCAAGCAAAAGATTATACCCCAAGTCATGCGCTGATTTACCTGCGCTACTCAATGGCTGGCTGGCAGGGCGACCTGGATATGCCACCACAACCGTTAGTGCCTTACTCAGACTTCAAGTAAACTAGCCGTCGAGCTTATTTGCATAAAAAAGCAACTTCACCGTAGTTAATCGCACGTTGAAGTTGCGATCCTGATAGGAAAAGACCGAAACCCACGGTATTCTTCCCAACCGGTTTGGTTTCGCAAGATAAAACCTGAGGGTGATCGGGTATACTCGGACAGAATCGATGAGTCGCTGCATCACTGTGGCAGCCATGTTATTTTATTCAGTCGGAATGGGTGGGAGTGAGTTTGCGGGTAAGGCGTTCATTAACGATTAAGCAAATGGCGGCAGTGGCAGTTGTTGCACTGGTCACCATCTGTATTTTTATCGTTCTTCAGTTGTTCCATTTTGTGCAGCAGCGCAAAGATGACTACGCCAAGCAGTTGGAGAGTATCGCTTATTCTGTGCGCCAACCGCTATCTGAAGCAATCTTAAGTGTAGATATTCCACAAGCTAAAAAAATCCTCAATAGCTTACTGCCCATTGGTATTCTTAGCCGTGCCGATGTGATTCTGCCTAATCAAATTCAGGTCTTGCACGCAAGTTTCCCTAGCGAGCGGCCAGTTCCTCGCTGGGCCAAACGTATTTTTGCTCTGCCCGTTCAGATAACGGTGCCACTGTATTCACTGGAGCGAGTCCCTGCTAATCCGCAACCACTGGCACATTTGGTGTTACGTGTGGACTCGTATCGTATGTATCAGTTTATCCTGAGTACCTTGTCAGCAATGCTTTCGACTTATTTGCTGCTAGCGCTGGTACTTTCGGTGTCTATTGCCTGGTGTATTAATCGCTTGATTATTCACCCACTGCGGGCGATGGCTAAAGAGCTGGAACATATTGGTCAACAAGGTGTGCTAAATCACCAACTGACCATGCCTGCCCATCATCAGGATGATGAACTGGGTATATTGGTTCGCAATTACAACCGTAACCAGCAACTGTTAACTGAGGCTTATACCGATATCAGTTGCCGCCATAGCGACCAATTGTCCGAGCGATACAAAGCACAAAAGCAACTGACGCACGAAAATGACATTACTCAGGCGATCGAAAATGGTGATTTAGCCCTGTTTTTACAGCCGCAGTGGGATATGAAAGAGCCGCGGGTTATTGGCGCAGAGGCATTATTGCGTTGGCGTCAGGCTGATGGCAGTTATCGTTTACCTTCTGAGTTTGTTCCAGATGCGGAAGAGAGCGGTGCGATGATACCGCTGGGCGATTGGGTGCTGGAAGAGGCTTGCCGTATTCTGGCTGACTGGAAGGCACAAGGAATTACCTTGTCATTGGCGGTTAATATTTCCGGTTTGCAAGTGCAATGTGAGCATATCCTGACTCACCTACGAGCTATCATCAATCGCTATAATATTGACCCACGCCAATTGGTGCTGGAGATTACTGAGACTGCGCGTATTCATAACCTTGATGCAGCACTGATGTTGCTGCGCGAGTTACGAGGGCTTGGCTTATCAGTCGCGCTGGATGATTTTGGTACAGGGTATTCAAGTCTCCAATACCTTAACCATTTAAAAAGTTTACCGATCAACATCATCAAGCTCGATAAAAGTTTTGTGAAGCATTTACCAGAAGACGATGCAATGGCACATATTATTAGCACCATCTCTGATGTGTTAAAACTTCGCGTGATGGCTGAAGGTGTCGAAACTGAAGAACAACGGCAATGGCTACTTAAACACGGTATTCGATATGGTCAGGGTTTTTTATTTTCGGAGCCGTTATCACGCGAGGAATTCGATACTCGCTTTACCCTGCGCCCTTGACGCTACAGCTGTGTTAGCTTCCCTCACTTACCCGAATCACTGACTTGAGTCAGCTCATCGGGATGCATTCGTTTGCTGCCTTGCTGTAACGCCAATGGCTTTGGGTATTACCCTGCGTTCACGACGCTACAGCTGTGTTAGCTTCCCTCACTTACCCGAATCACTGACTTGAGTCAGCTCATCGGGATGCATTCGTTTGCTGCCTTGCTTTGCGCTTAATCACTGGGCTTTAGTCGAATGTCAGTCGTTTCGTCTAAATAGCAATAACAAAATATTATCCTTCCCTATTTTAAATAAAAATAAATTTTAATCTAAAATACCCATTTCTCCATACTTTGACGTGTATTGATACTAAATTACTCTCTGCGAGAATAAGGGAAATAATCGTTATTATATAAAAGTGATTAAAACTAACAATAATACCGACAAGAAAATATTCGACTGGCATCTATTTGGTTTATTCAAATCACTCATACAATATTAATACCTATCGAGTCAAGACTATTTATTTCGAAGGAGATCCCCTTCGAAATAGTCCCTGTCCCTTGCTATCTCTAGGCTATAACAAAAAATTTACAGTGCCAGTGCATTAGTCAAAACTATTTACTTTGAACCTTGTCACATAAATGAATATTCGTTCTATTAATTTCGAACTATTAGTCATGGATCTCGGAACTTTATATCAAAATAAATAGAATGACGTTTCATAAGTGAGATCTATATTTATCATAATAATTAATGTTATTTATTAAAATAAGGTAACTGTAATGAAATTTAAATTATTATCTCTGGCAGTGGCATCACTTATCAGCACCAGCGCAATGGCAGTAACCATTGACTATCGTCATGAAACACAAGACCAAAGTGGTAATAACCACAAAGACCGTTTATTAATGTCTCACCGCTTTGCTAATGGCTTCGGGTTATCTCTGGAAGGCAAATGGAAAAGTGCCAGTGACAAAGACAAGCCATTCCATGAAGGTGTGAGTAATGGTACAGAAGTGGTTGCCAGCTATGTCTATAAAATTGATAAGACATTCTCTATTGAGCCAGGTTTCTCATTAGATTCAAGCTCGACAGCTAACAACTATCGTCCTTATCTACGTGGTAAGGCAAATATCACTGATGATCTCTCTGTTTCATTGCGTTATCGTCCTTATTACAAACGCACCAGCGCCAATATTAATACGAAAAAAGATACGTCTGAGAATGGTTATAATCTGACGAGCGTCCTGAGCTACAAAATTTACAAAGATTTCCAATTAGACTATGAGCTGGATTATAAACAAGCCAATAAAGCCGGTGTCATTCTGTCTGATAACGAGAATTACGATTGGAGCCATGATTTTAAATTGACGTATAAGTGGGATAAGAACTGGTCGCCATATATGGCTATCGGTAATGTTTCCGGCAGCAAAAATACCGATGAACGTCAAACTCGTTATCGTGTAGGTATCAAATACAGCTTCTGATCCTCATTGAAATAATTAAATTCTGACCTCAGGGGTCACACCTCGCTATAACGATTTTTGACAGGTAACGAAGTAATGAAAAAAAGAGCGTTATTTTTGAGTATGGCAGCGCTGGCAACGCTGTATATACCCGCCGGACAGGCAGCGGATACTGACCGCCTGACCGTGGTAAAACAGTATGTCGACAATGTATTAAACAAGGCATCCGATACTTACCACGGAGATAAGCCCAGCCCGCTGCTGGCGGATGGTGTTGACCCCCGAACCGGACAGCAATTGGAATGGATATTCCCCGATGGCCGTCGGGCAGTATTATCAAACTTTTCAGCACAGCAAAATCTGATGCGCGTTATGAGTGGCTTGAGCCAACTCAGTGGTGATCCGCGCTACCAGAAACGTGCTGAAGATATTGTTCGCTATCACTTCCAGAACTATCAAGACCCAAGTGGCTTACTGTATTGGGGCGGACACCGGTTTGTTGATCTGAAAACCCTCCAACCAGAAGGGCCAAGTGAAAAAGAGATGGTGCATGAGCTGAAAAATGCCTATCCCTACTATGACCTGATGTTCAGTGTCGACAGTGATGCCACCGCTCGCTTTATTCGTGGTTTTTGGAATGCCCATGTTTATGATTGGCGTATTCTTGAAACCAGCCGCCACGGTGAATATGGCAAACCGATGGGCGCACTGTGGGAAAGCAAATTTGAGCAGCAACCACCTTTCTTTGCCACTAAAGGGCTGAGTTTCCTCAATGCGGGTAATGATCTGATTTATTCCGCCTCCCTGCTTTACAAACACCAGCAAGATCAGGGGGCGTTAACCTGGGCTAAGCGTCTGGCCGATCAGTATGTCTTGCCGCGTGATGCCAAAACGGGCCTCGGTGTTTATCAGTTTACACAAGCTCTGAAACGTGAAGAGCCAACAGATGATGCCGATACCCATTCCAAGTTTGGCGATCGTGCTCAGCGCCAGTTTGGCCCAGAGTTCGGCCCGACAGCACTGGAGGGCAATATGATGCTTAAAGGGCGCACCAGCACCCTTTATTCTGAAAATGCCTTGATGCAGTTGCAATTGGGTAAAGACTTAGGCCCGCAGGGGCAGGACTTGTTGAAATGGACAGTGGATGGTCTGAAAGCCTTCGCCAAATATGCCTATAACGATCAAGACAATACCTTCCGTCCAATGATAGCCAACGGGCAGGATTTGTCGAATTACACTCTGCCGCGTGATGGTTATTACGGCAAGAAAGGCACAGTGATCAAGCCATACAAGGCAGGTAATGAATTCCTGATTTCTTATGCACGTGCTTATGCTATCGACAATGACCCATTACTGTGGAAAGTGGCCCGCGGTATTGCCAACGACCAGGGGCTGGGTGATATCGGTACTGCACCGGGCAAAGAAGTCAAAGTCAATATGGACACCACCAACAGTGATCCTTACGCCTTGTTTGCTTTATTGGATCTCTACAATGCCAGTCAGGTAGCGGATTATCGCAAACTGGCGGAGAAAATTGGCGATAACATCATTAAAACACGTTATATCGACGGTTTCTTCATGGCTTCACCTGATCGCCAATATGCCGATGTTGATGCCATAGAGCCTTATGCTCTGCTGGCTCTGGAAGCATCATTGCGCAATAAACCACAGGCAGTGGCACCTTTCCTCAATGGTGCGGGTTTCACTGAAGGGGCCTATCGAATGGACGATGGTTCAGCACGGATTTCAACTCGTGACAATGAACTGTTCTTGCTCAATGTGGGTGAAAAGCTGCAACCAAACGGCCGTAAATAGTCCCGACAGCGGCCCGTGCTGGGGCCGCTGTTGGTAAAAAGTGCCGAGCAGCGGCTTCCCAGGGTCTGCTTGCCCGGCGCTTTTACCCACGGGTTCTCATCGTCGTGATAAAAAGGATAGGTTGATGAAAAAACAAGTTTTAGCCACAGTTTTGCTCGGTTCGTTGTTTTGCGCATCTGGCTATGCAGCACAAATTGTTGCTGTAACAGCATCCGGCTATGACAGTGAAAAAGGCCATGTTCCGGCGAATATCGCCGATGGTGACGTTAAAACGCGTTGGGCGGCGTCTGGTGAAAGTTGGGTGAAGCTTGAACTGGATAAAGAGCAATCCATTGAAAATATTCTGATTGTTCCGTTTAAACCCACCGAGCGGAAACTAAAGTTTTCCATTTTTTACTCCAATGATGGCAAGAGCTGGCAGCCGTTGGCAGAAGGTTTAGAAACATCTTCTGCAGATAAAAATGGTGAAAAACTGACTTTTGCACCCGTTACGGCTAAATATATCAAGTTGGATACTTTCGGTACGGACGTTAATAAGTGGAGTGCCATTAACGAAATTGCGATTAATAGTGCTGCTGCGTTACCCAGTCGGGCCATTAAATAACCCAGGCTGTTTTTGCTAATTGCCCCCTTCTCCTACCCTCAAAAGGGGGCAACTACTCATCCAATGTTCTCCGCAAAAATCATTCATTCCGATACTCCCTCACTTCTGTTGGCTGCTTATTTTTTATTCATTCTCATCGCTAATCATTTTGAGTTAATTGCCCGGTTGATTTGACTAAATTCCTATTGTTGCTTCCGCTTGAAGCGTTTCAGTTCTTAATTTCGCGTTTAGGGTGCAATCCAGTGCAACTAATAATTTCCATATTGTTATGAGGGTGTTATTTTCCGCGCAAGCACGGATAAAAAAGAAGTGTCACTCAATCATTACAGAGAGCAAAGCGACAGGCTGCCGTGAATTACTCAAAAAGGACATGGTTATGAAAGTTTCAGTATTTAAAAGTCTTTATTTTCAGGTGTTAACGGCGATTACCTTGGGTGTTTTGTTGGGGCATTTCTACCCGGAGCTCGGCGCTCAAATGAAACCTCTGGGTGATGGATTTGTTAAACTAATTAAAATGATTATCGCACCCGTAATTTTCTGTACCGTCGTGACCGGTATCGCGGGGATGGAAAGTATGAAAGCGGTGGGCCGCACCGGTGCCATTGCGCTGCTCTATTTTGAGATTGTCAGTACCATTGCACTGCTGATTGGCTTGGTGATTGTTAACGTGGTGCAACCCGGTGCTGGTATGAATATCGATCCGGCGACACTGGATGCCAAGGCGGTTGCACTTTATGCTGAACAAGCCTCGCAGCAAGGGATTATACCCTTCTTGCTGGATATCATTCCTGGCAGCGTAGTGGGTGCCTTTGCCAGCGGCAATATTCTGCAAGTTTTGCTGTTTGCTGTTCTGTTCGGTTTCGCTCTGCATCGTCTGGGTGAAAAAGGTCAGCTTATCTTTAATGTTATCGAGAGTTTCTCCCGCGTTATCTTCGGTATTATCAATATGATTATGCGCCTGGCACCTATCGGGGCTTTCGGTGCAATGGCCTTTACTATTGGTAAATACGGTGTGGGCAGCCTGGTGCAACTGGGTCAGTTGATTATCTGCTTCTATATAACTTGCGTGTTGTTTGTGGTGGTAGTGCTCGGTTCTATTGCGAAATTCAATGGCTTTAACATCTTCAAATTTATCCGTTATATAAAAGAAGAGTTGTTGATCGTGTTAGGGACATCATCTTCAGAGTCTGTACTACCGCGCATGCTGGATAAGATGGAGAAAGCGGGGTGTAAGAAGTCTGTGGTGGGCTTGGTTATCCCGACCGGTTACTCGTTTAACCTGGACGGAACCTCTATTTACCTGACGATGGCGGCGGTATTTATTGCTCAGGCTACCAATACCCATATGGATGTGATTCATCAGGTGACCTTATTGGTGGTGCTGTTGCTCTCCTCAAAAGGTGCAGCAGGGGTCACAGGCAGCGGCTTTATCGTGTTGGCGGCCACCATCTCTGCGGTTGGGCATTTACCATTGGCAGGTTTGGCGCTGATTCTGGGTATCGACCGCTTTATGTCAGAAGCCCGTGCGCTGACTAATCTGGTGGGAAATGGGGTTGCAACCATTGTTGTCGCGAAATGGTGCAACCAGCTGGATAACGACCAACTGCAAGCGGTGTTATCAAATAAAACCTTGCCTAATGGTGAGATAAAAAACAGCACATCTGCTTGATTCGGCCAGAATAAAACGTTAAGTCAGTTGTTTATTCAATTCACTACCGGTGGCTAACATTGCCACCGGTAGCACTCCGTGATAACCCCCGCGATGCCATTTCTTGTGTTAATTACCATTTAGATACTATTTTTTACTCTTATGAGTGACATCCACAAAAGCATGCGGTCTAACAGAATGGTACACTCCAGCGTTCCGCTCTCACTGTGACAATTTGCATGAAAACACGCATGGTTCACGTAAGGATTGCATTGTTTTAAAATTGGATAGTTTATTAAGTAGGGGTTCACATGCAGGGCACCAGAATTCGTCTCATAGTTGGTGGATTATTGTTGGCTGCCGCCAGCAGTAATGTGCAGGCTGAAGCACTACAACCCGATCCTGCCTGGCAGCAGGGAAAATTAGAAAACGGGTTTTCATGGCAGTTGCTAGCGACACCGCAGCGCCCTAGCGACCGGATCGAGTTACGTCTGGTGGTTAAAACTGGCTCATTATCAGAGAGCACACAACAAGTTGGCTATGCCCATCTGTTACCGCATCTGGCATTAATGAGCAGCGCGAGTTTTACTCCTGCCCAGCTTCAGTCCCTATGGCAACAAGGGGTCGATAACGATCGTCCATTGCCACCGGCTATTACATCTTATGATTTCACCTTATACAGTTTGAGTTTGCCCAATAACCGCCCCGATTTGATGAAAGAAGCCTTGGCGTGGTTATCTGATACCAGTGGCAAGCTGGCCATCAGTGAACAGACTGTCAATGCAGCGCTGAATAGTGCAACCGATCCTATTGCCACATTCCCGCAAAATATTCAGGATCCTTGGTGGCGCTACCGTCTTAAAGGTTCTTCTCTGATGGGGCATGATCCCGGTCAGGCAGTGGCAAAACCAGTAGATATCGAGAAGCTGAAACAGTTTTATCAGCAATGGTATACCCCGGATGCCATGACATTGTACGTAGTGGGTAATGTCGATAGCCGCAGTATTGCTGCCCAAATTGGCAAAACATTCTCTGAGTTGAAAGGAAAGCGCACTACGCCAGCACCCGTTGCAATGTTAGCGCCACTGCCACCAGAACCGGTGAGCCTGATGAGCGAGCAGGCGGCACAAGATACCTTATCTCTGATGTGGGATACCCCTTGGCATCCGATTCAGGACTCCGTCGCGTTAAGCCGCTACTGGCGCAGTGATTTAGCCCGTGAAGCACTCTTCTGGCATGTTCAACAAGTGTTGGAAAAAAGTGATCAGAAGAACCTGAAGCTGGGCTTTGATTGCCGGGTGCAATATCAGCGTGCTCAATGTGCGATTCACCTGAATACATCAACTGAAAATCTGACGCCGGGTATGAGTTTTGTGGCGCGCGAACTGGCTAGCTTACGTGCGAATGGCCTGAGTCAGGCAGAGTTTGATGCCTTGATGGTGCAGAAAAACGATCAACTCAGTAAGTTGTTTGCTACTTATGCTCGGACAGATACTGATATTTTGATGAGTCAGCGTCTGCGTTCACAGCAAAGTGGTGTGGTGGATATTGCGCCAGAACAATATCAGAAGCTACGGCAGGCATTTTTGTCAGGGCTGACGTTGGCGGAGCTAAATCAGGAGTTGAAGCAGCAATTATCGCAAGATACTACGCTGATTCTGACCCAGCCCAAAGGTGAGCCAGAAGTGAATGTGAAAGCGCTGCAAGATGCCTATAACGCGATTATGACGCCACACACGGTGGTGCCAGAAGATGCGGCTCCAACAGTGGCTTCTGCGGAGGTAGCACCCGCGACACCAACAACAGCTCAGTAAGTAAAATATTGAGTGAATCGTAATGAATAAGCCCGGACACTATTGTTCGGGCTTCAGTGATCGAAGGGTTTAACGCACCTAGGGGCACTCCGGCGACTTACGTCGCTACGACCCCAACGGCACGCTTCCCCTTCTTCATTCTGATTTCTGGCGAGAAATATTATCAATCACACTGCAGGCATGGCTGCCAGTGGGATGATGGCACCACGATACTGAATCACGGTGCTGGCGGTTAAATGCCCACGCACGGCGGCGTCATGTGCGCTACCACCGGTTAGGCGAACAGCCAAATAACCGGCACTGAAGGAGTCCCCAGCTGCGGTGGTATCGACCACTTTTTCTTTCGGCAGTTTAACTGCTGGCACATCATACTGATGAGCTTCAAAGCCCTCTTTCACCCAGACGATGCAGGAATCTGCGCCGCGCTTAATAATAATTTCGCTTACACCTAAATTCTGGGTGCGTTCGATGACCTGCTCCAGTGGCTTCTCGCCCCACAGCATGTCTTCATCATCCAGTGTCAGGAAGGCGATATCCG
Source organism: Yersinia proxima (assembly GCF_902170785.1). GTDB lineage: Bacteria > Pseudomonadota > Gammaproteobacteria > Enterobacterales > Enterobacteriaceae > Yersinia > Yersinia proxima. The sequence continues at coordinate 213,537 of NZ_CABHYG010000014.1, forward strand.
TGCAAGCCAACATGTCGCGGTAGGCTTGTTGCGTCTCTTCCTTGCTCTGCCACAGGCGAGGGCGGTAGTTGTTATCAAAGATAACTTTGCCACCGTTAGCACGGCAGGCACGCAGCAATTTCAGTAAACGCTGGCGGGAAGCACTGTCGAGAATCGCCAGGCTGATGCCACTAAGATACAGATAATCAAACTTTTCCAGACGTTGGCAGATTTCATCTGCCGCCGGGCTGGTGAGCCAGAAACGTGCGGCAGCATCATTGCGCCAATAGTAGAAAGTGCGCTCACCGGTGCTGTCTGTTTCGATAAAGTACAGCCCTGGCAATTTATCATCCATACGCTGAATGAGGTCGGTATGAATGTTTTCCTGCTGCCAGGCTGCCAACATCTCGTTACTGAAACTGTCCGTACCCAGTGCCGTGACGTAATGGACATTCAATTCCTGTTTTGGCACCTGACGGGCAACATACACCGCCGTATTCAGCGTATCACCGCCAAAGCCCCGGCTAAGGTCTGTACCTTTTTGTGACAGTTCAATCATGCATTCGCCGATAACGGCAATATTTTTGCTGGTCATGGAAAGCTGGCCTGTGAGTCAATGAGGGAAATAAGGGTTAGTCTCACTGCTGGCTTGGTTAGAGTCAATAGTATTAAAACGACGTTTTAAATTTTTTATGATGTAGGTCGGGAAACCGACAAGTTTCCCGCAGTTCTGAACACAATTATGATGACTTTCGCAGGTCGGTCACGCTGTGGCCGCCAATTCCCCAGTTATCGGTATCCACTTCATCAATCACAACCACGGTCGTCGCCGGGTTTTTACCCAAAGTATCGACTAACAGTTGGGTTACTCCGGCGATCAGCTGTTTTTTCTGCTCCGCCGTCGCGCCTTCGCGAGTAATTTTAATATTGACATAAGGCATGTTCATCTCCAGTAAGGCATCATTGAGTTAAGTAATATAGATGGCTTAAATGTGCCGCGCCAGCCTGGCGAGGCCTGTAATCTGGCTGGAAATAATAATCTGTCATGCTGCGATATAAAGTTCTGTTCGTCCGAGTCGATAACATCTCCAGAAGGAAAACTGTTTATCACAGGGTGGCTCAAACTGACGGCGATACCCATTGCCTTGACGGTCTGGTGCCCTAAAACATGGCGACTAAACTGATGATGACCAATAAAGTATCAGGTTTACTTGCGCCATCCTTTGCCGCCATTGATCGTAATAAAGGACAGAGCTTCTGGCGGCAATGTCAGCGTCGGTACACTTTTCAACCTATCTATCGTACCTCCGGTGCGCTGCTGGCTATCGAGCTGCTTACGGCAGTTTTTCACCCCTCATCACCGGATACTCGTCTGAATCCGGAAGATTACTTCAGTGCAATCAGTATCAGCGCCCGTTTGAATGTGGTGCTGGAGCAGTTGAATATGGTTAAACAATGGCATGCGATATTTGTGCATCACTCGGTGTTAGTCTCGATTAACATTGATGGTCAGGCTTTGATGGCGATGCAGGACGACTTGCAGGCTAAGGTGTTAATCGATGCCATGCCTTACATTCGCTTTGAATTGCTCGAGCATGTCGATACCTCTCTTGATACCCCCTTTGCACGTATTGCTGAAGCAGACCGCCTATGGTTGGATGATTTCGGTAGCGGGCTGGCAAATTTCACTTCATTCATTAGCTGGCGCTATGAGTACATCAAAGTTGCCAGAGACCTGTTTATCGTACTGCAAGAAAGTGATGTCGGAAACCAACTGTTTTTCAAATTGGTGACCCTGATGGGTAGCTATAGCAAAGGCGTGATTGTTGAAGGGGTGGAAACCTCACAAGAATGGGCGATGGTGCAGCAGTCTGATGCCATTGCCGCACAAGGATATTATCTCTCCCGACCTACGTCATTTGATCGTTTACAGACCCTCCCTATGCTGTTTTGTGGCTAATATTTTGGGTCAATAAATCAGCACCTCTTTCCTCCATCCCGCCCAGTCGCTTCATTCTCGACTATGGTTAAAGTACTTTTTACGTTCTTAACATCATGAGTACTGGCATGGAGCTGTTATGACCAAAACTGGAAAAGTGCTGACAGGCATTGTCGGGGTTATCCTGCTGCTACTGGCAGCAGCCATCGTGTTTATTAAGACTTTCGACTGGAATCGTCTAAAACCAACCATCAATGAAAAAGTCTCGACCGAGCTGCAACGGCCTTTCGCTATTCGCGGCAATCTGGGTGTGGACTGGTCACGTAAAGGTGATGAGCCAGGTTGGCGCGGTTGGGTGCCGTGGCCGCATATCCACGCTGAGGATTTAGTGCTGGGCAACCCGCCCGATTTAGCCGGCGATAACGCCGTTGGTAAGAACGATAACGCCGTTGGTAAAAACAATACCGCCGAAGGCAAAACAGAATCTACCGCATTCCCTACTGGCGAGATGGTCACCCTGAAACGGGTTGATGCCAGTATTGCGCCGTTGGCGTTGCTGGCGAAAGAAGTCTGGATACCGCGCATCTGGCTGACACAACCGGATGCCAACCTGCTGCGCCTGGCGGATGGTAAGAATAACTGGACATTTAACCTGGCGAATAGCCCGGCCGGGGATAAGAGTAGCGCGTCTGATTGGTCGGTAAATATTGATGATATCGTATTTGACCGCGGTCAGATAAACTTGAAAGACGCGGTGCTAAAAGCAGACTTGCAGGCGGTGATTGACCCGCTGGGTAAGCCGCTGCCATTTGCTGAGGTGACCGGTGCCCGTAACGAGAAAAAAGCCACTGAAAAAGCGCAGAACAACGCCCCGGACTTTGTGTTTGGCTGGAAGATTGACGGCAAGTATCAAGGGCAGCCTTTAACTGGCAGTGGCAAGATCGGCGGGATGTTGTCGATGAGTGATGCCAGCATTCCCTTCCCATTACAGGCAGATGTCCGCTCTGGTTCCACTCGGGTGGCGGTGGCGGGTACATTAACCGATCCTGCCAATTTGGCAGGGCTGGATCTGCAATTGAAATTCTCCGGTGCCAGTTTGGATAACCTCTATCCGCTGATTGGTGTGTTATTGCCAGCCACTCCCCCATTTAATACCGATGGACGCTTAATCGCGAGCCTCAAACAGGCTGGAGGGGCAGTTTATCGTTATGAAAATTTTAATGGCAAAATCGGCGATAGCGATATTCATGGTGACCTGACTTACACCAATAGCCAGCCGCGCCCGAAATTAGTCGGCAACATGTCGTCAGATAAATTACGTTTTACTGATTTGGCCCCTTTGATTGGGGCGGATTCCAATCAGGAAAAAGCCAATCGTGGCGAGCGCAGCCGACAACCGAGCAATAAGGTACTGCCGACTGAAAAATTTGATACCAAAAGCTGGGGAGTGATGGATGCCGATGTTACCTATGCGGCTAAACGTATAGATCGGGATAAATCATTACCGCTGACCGACCTCTCCACTCATGTGGTATTGAATAACGGTGAGTTGCTGCTCGACCCGCTGCGATTCGGTATGGCCAGGGGGAATCTCAATGCAACTCTACGCCTGAATGGCAACAAAGACCCTATGCAGAGTAAAGTTGATTTGCATGCCCGTCGCCTACAACTGAAAGAGCTGTTGCCGCAGGTACAGGCAATGCGCAACAGCTTGGGACAGTTGAATGGCGATGCATCATTTACTGCGACCGGTAACTCAGTTGCTGCGCTGTTGGCAACCAGTAATGGTAACCTGCGCTTATTACTGAATCAGGGGCTTATCAGCCGTAGCTTAATGGAATTACTCGGCCTGAATGTGGGTAACTATCTGGTGGCGAAGCTGTTTGGTGATGATGAGGTCAAAATTAACTGCGCAGTGGCGGATATTCAGTTGCGCAATGGCCTGGCGACACCGCGCTTATTTGTTATTGATACCGAAAATGCCATTATCAACATTACTGGTAATATCAATTTTGCTACCGAACGGCTGGATTTATCTATTGATCCGGAAAGCAAAGGGCTGCGAATTCTGACTCTACGTTCTCGGCTGTATGTGAAAGGCACATTTAAACGGCCTGATGCCGGGGTCAAAGCCGGGCCTTTACTGGCCCGTGGTGCGGTTGCTGCGGTATTAGGTGTGGCACTCACACCTGCCGCTGCATTGCTGGCACTGATTTCCCCAAGTGAAGCGGAAGAAAATCAGTGCACGCCGCTGCTGCAAAAAATGAAGCAGAAAAAATAACGGGTTAATGTATCGGTGGTTGGGGGAGCAGTTGGCAACTGTGGTCTTGCAACTCCTCCACCGATGCACGATGCAACTTTGTCAGGCTCGCTTTACTGGCGAGCAGTAAGAATTGCCCATCCGGTAATGCTGTCATGGCTAAACCATAACGCCCCATTTCATCTTTCGCGCCCGGCACTTCATCGGCTAACAAACGAAATGCCCCTGATTGCTGCAATTCAGCTGCTGTAGTGCGCCGAGCTAAATAATCGTGCCCCAATAAACCGCCGGGTAAGGGCTGCCATTGCTGATGGAAATCAGCTTCTTGTGCAGCCAGAGCTATTTTGACTGCTGGCTTGAGACACGAAATATGAATGTGTAGTTGATCCTGACTGCGGCCATATTTTGAATTGATAGCTAGCGAGATATCCGCGTCATCAATGGGTGCACCATATTTATCCGCCATAAAGTGGCGAGCTTGCCAGGCATCAAAGAAATAGTTGGGGCTGCTGGCGGTTAATAACTGTGGGCTTTCTATGCCGCTGATTTTGGCGGTCGGCATCAACAAATACTGTAATGGCCCATTCTTATCTTTAAACACCACGAAACCCGCTTGTGTATCGACCTCTACACAGGGTTGCGGGTGATGTTCCTGTTCCATATACGGAATACATTGCTGGCTAACAATTTTCCACAGCGCATCGGCATGGCTGAAGCGCAATTGATAGACCAGCAAGGCCGTTAGCATAACAACGGCGAGTAGTATCAGTAATTTTATATTGCGAGACATGGGTGATCCTCCATGATCAGGGATTACTCTGTGGTGTTATTGCCGCTTGTCTGAGGCAAGGTTCCATCCTCGGCATAGCGGGCGGTGGCTATCCAGGCGGCACAGAATAAGGTCAAACGAGCGAAAAAGTAGAAAAAGGCCATTAAACCAATCACGGAACCAAAAGCCGCTCCAGATGGAGAGCTGGCAAGGCGCGGTAGCATCATGGTCATGATGAATTTGATGATTTCAAAACCGATTGCAGCAATCAGGGTGCCGCGCAGCAGTGCTTTTTTCTTCGGCTTATGTCGTGGCAGAATCCAGAATATCCATAAAAATAATAGATAATTAGCGGCAATAGAGATTGATAAAGCAATGAGTGTCATGACCGGCCGCAACCACTCGATTCCTCCAAGCCCTAATGCATCAACAATCGCAGATTGTGCCGCACCGGCGATGGATGTCAGTGAAAGGGTAATGATCAGCGCGATAACTAACCCGGTGAGTGAAACAAAATCACGCGCATAGCGGTAATAGAACTTTTCCTGATCCTGCGGATTGCGCTCCCAAACATCTCGTGACTGGGCGCGAATGGCTTCGCGTAAATTTCCCATCCAACTGATACCGGAATAAAGTGCAATCGCCAAACCGGTTAATCCCACGGTTGTACGCTGCTGGATAGCGGTATTTACAGTGTTTTTCAGGGTGGCCGCTAAACTTGGGTCACTGATAGTGTTAACAATTTTGTTAATTAATTCAGCCAATAAGTCAGGATTGGATGCCAGCACAAAACCCACGGCGGCAAAAGAAACCATCAAAATAGGAATAAGTGATAAAAATGAAAAATAAGTAATAGCGGCTCCAAACTGACTGCCCAGCCGATCATTGAAACGATCTGTGGCACGGATAATATGGGCAATTGCGGGGTAAGTTTTCACACGACCACTTATCCGTGTCATAAAGGAAATCGCTTTTTTGCCAGTTTCAATCCCAGCGGCCAGCGGGGCTTGGTTGTCTCGCGGTGCGTTCGGCATAATTCTCCTCGAATACAGTTATCCATGCCTTATGCAGATGATTCTTCTACAAAATATGACATAAAACAGCGGCTAATCTGTTGATAATAGCAGAGTCGACGTCTATCACAACCGTAGTGAATAAATTCCAGCATCTTGGCATATTGAAATTCACATCAATTATATTTTTAATTCAACCATCTTAACCTGTTGATTAAATCCTGTATTTATATTCTGTAGGAAATGACCTACATATTACGGCATGTAATCTCATATTAAATGTATTTTTTACTGCATATATTACTAATTAGGGGGGGTTAATTTTCCGTTTAAATTAAATCTGACCAACTAATATAAGTATTGCCAATAAAACAAGATCTAATAAATAAGTTAAAAACTTTCTCTATTTGACATTTTTTTGTAAAAACCAGGTTGTTTATATGAACATAAATAATATAACTCACTTATCCTGTTTTCGTAAAAGTTTGCTGGCAAGTTTACTCATTCCTCTTTTTAGTCCGATTTATAGCTGGGCGGCACAAACAATAAGTGTCATGGACGGCACTTCTGTTCCTATTTCAGGTGAATATGGTTCTGACGGCGACTATCAGGTTGCCGTGGCTGTTCAAGGTCTGGATAGTGCTGTCTCGGGGAGCGATGACCTTACCATCGATACTACGGGGCGCGGTGCAAATGGCGTCAATGTCACCAATGGCGGCTCACTCTATCTGGACGGTTCCGCCATTAAGTCTCAAGGTGTGGTTGCCTATGGTATTAACAATAATAAAGGTTCGGTGACATTCTCGGGTGGGACGATTACTACCTTAGGCCAGCAGAGTCATGGTGTTAATTCTATTGGCCTGGGAAGTCGCACAGATATTAATGGCACTGAAATAACCACCCAGGGAAACTCAGCTTACGGTATTTCAGGAACGAGTGGTGCGGCACTAATAGTAAATAATACAACACTTAATACTAGTGGTGGCGGTGGCTATGGTATTTATTTGAGTGATCCTGGTAGTACATTAACTGGCACTAATAATGTAATTAATAATTCCGGAGTGGGTGGCGGCACCGGAATTTATATTGCTTATGGCGGCTTAAATGCAACTCTGGATGATACCACAATTAATATGACCAACGGCTACGCCGGGGTGAGTGTTGGCCGGGATTCGACTATTACCATGGATGGCTTGACGGCCACGGGTAATATGAATCAGGTTCTTGATATTACCGGTTCGGCTACAGTCAGCAATGCCACTATTGATTTGGCTTCTGGCGCAGTATTACGGGCTATGGGTAACAGTTCCATCAATAAAGCAGTCATTATATTAAATAATATCAATGCGATATCTCATAGCGGCAACGCGACGATGGTTAACGTTAATATGAATGCTGACGTCACCATTAATGGCGGCTCCTACCATTCCAAAGGCACTTATGCCATGGGAATTTGGGTGCCGGATACGACGTCATCGGTGAAAGTAAATAATGCCGAGTTCATTACCGAAGGAGATGGTGCCACTGCTATCGAAAACCGGGGCACGGCAACTGTTGATAGTACAGTCGTGAGAACGAATGGTAATAGTTCTCACGGTATTTATTCAGAATCAATTTTTAATGCCACCAATATGAGCATATCCACAGCCGGTGTCGGCAGTATAGGGGGGACTGCTGCCCGGGGCGGTAATCTGAATCTTGATGGTGCGACCATCAATACCAGCGGCGACTCCGGAATGGTATTGGGAACTTTCTCCAGCTCATCCATCAATGCCAAAAATATTGCTGGCACCTCTACTGGTGCCAGTGCCTATGCTTTGTGGTTACAAACACGAAGCACCATTTTGCTGACAGACAGCCAAATTACTACCACTGGAGCTAATGCGGGTGGGATCTATACCACCAGTTCGACGGCAGACTATAGCCAGGTCGTGTTAGATAATACTCGAGTGGTGAGTGAGCAGGGGGCGGGGGTTCGAGCTTACGGTGCCAGCATTAATATTGATGTGAAAAATGGTTCACAACTGAGCGGCGGCAACGGGGTGTTGGTGAATGCCTCGACCAATATAGGTACTGTGTCTGCCCCACTAAATCTTGTTAGCCATGTCAATCTGAATGCTGATAACAATGCTGTTTTGGTTGGGGATGTTCAGGCGGATGCAAACAACAATGTAAATTTGACGCTCAAAAATAACTCCATCTGGAGTGGTGCGGCGCGTAATGCCAACAGTATTGATATTGATACCAGCAGTATTTGGAATTTGACGGGTGATGCTGATGTCGCATCACTAAATGCTTTAGGGCAGATAAACTTTACTCAAGTGGCCAGTAATACTCATGCCCGCATGCCTTATGGCTTCAGTACCTTAACGGTAAATGGCAATTTAACTGGCAACAGCACGCTGACCTTTAATGCGCAATTGGATGATGACAGTTCACCTGCGGATAAATTGCATGTGTTAGGTGACACGACAGGCAATCATACTGTTCAGGTGATTAATCAGGGGGGGCTGGGATCGTTAACCACCGGGGCCGGTATTAATTTGATCACTGTTGATGGGGACAGTAGCAGTAGCCGTTTTGCAATGAACGGTTCTGTAGTAGCGGGGGCTTATGAGTACTTCTTGTATCAGCTTGATGCACATAACTGGAACTTACAATCTAACTTGGCTCCAGTTATTCCTGTTGCGCCAATTGTGCCGATAGATCCAGCAGACCCAGTTGCTCCGGTATATCCTGTTCTTCCCGGTAACCCGATCGCCCCGGTGACACCTGTTACCGCTTATCGCAGTGAAGTGCCGGGATATATTGCCGCGCCGTGGTTAAATGCATTCTATGGTTTTACCACTTTAGGTAGTTTGCACGAACGCCGCGGTTCAGTTGAAGGTGCAGCCAATGGTTTTAATCAGGATTCCTGGGGCCGGATTAGCGGGCAGCATAATAAGTTTGATGCGGGTCGTTTTAGCTATGACTCAGATATCTGGTTCGCTCAATTGGGTCATGATTTCTATCAAGCTGAAAACTCTGCCGGAACACAGGCGACAGCGGGCGTGATGATAACACTGGGTAAACAGGAAACTGACACGCAAGATAAGGCGCGGGCTGTGCGTCCAGAACTATCGGTAAATACGGGTAAGATTAAGACTGATGCTTATGGTCTGGGCGGTTATTACACCTTAATGACGCCACAAGGTGGCTATATCGACCTCGTCGGGCAAGGGACGTTATACCGCAATAATTATCAAAGCCAACATGATGCTAAACAGAATGGCTATGGTGTGGCGCTATCTGCCGAAGTGGGGCAGGCGTACGCTATTGCAGGAAGTTGGAAAGTGGAGCCTCAGGGACAACTGAAATACCAATATCTGAATCTAAACAGTTTCAGCGACGAAATCTCGGGAGTGAGCGGTACTGCTTATTCTGTTGGACAGGCCCGCGCTGGGATGCGTGTCTTTAGTGAGACAACCAAACAGCAGACCATCAAACCTTATTTCTCTGCTGATGTGGTGTATCAACTTGGCCAGAATCCACAGGTGACAGTTGATACAGCCAGTTTCCGTCCTGAATTCAGTAAAACATACTGGCAAAGTGGCGCTGGTGTGACTGCTAAAGTGAATAGCAATGTTGATATTTATGCAGATGCTAAATATCAGCGCGCTTTTAACAGTAATATGGATGGTTATGCGGGTAATATTGGTGTGAAGATCAGCTTCTGATTCATCATGTTGCAGTATGAATTTCAGGCCAGGGCTTAGCTCTGGCCTGATCTTTAGCTGACCTTAGCGCATGGTGACAAATTCTTCGGCGGCAGTCGGGTGGATGGCAACTGTGTTGTCGAAATCTTTCTTGGTTGCGCCCATCTTCACGGCGACAGCGAACCCTTGTAGGATTTCATCCATACCAAAACCGATGCCGTGAATACCGACAATCTTCTCTTCCGGCCCTGCGCATACCAGTTTCATCCGGCATGGCTGGCGGTGCTGAGTCACGGCGCTGTACATCGCGGTGAAGGACGATTTGTAGACTTTCACTTGCTCGTCGCCAAACTTCTCGCGCGCTTGCGGTTCAGTCAGGCCAATAGTCCCGATTGGTGGGTGGCTGAATACCACGGTTGGGATATTGCTGTAATCCAAATGCTCGTCCGGCTTGTTATTAAACAGGCGTTCAGACAGACGGCGACCCGCCGCAACCGCCACCGGCGTCAGCTCAACGGCACCGGTATTATCACCAACAGCGTAGATACCTTTGACGTTAGTATTCTGGAATTTATCGACCTCGATATAGCCTTTTTCATTGGTTTTGACACCGCTGGCGGCCAGATTCAGGTTATCGGTTGCAGGTGTACGGCCGATTGCCCAAATCAGATGGTCGACAGTCACTTCTGTGCCGTTTTCCAATTGCAGTGTCAGGCTGCCATCGGCATTTTTGATAACTGCTTTCGGTACTGCCTCGGTATGCAGTTTCGGCCCTTCGGTGTTCATCACTTCCAACAGGGTTTCAACAATCAGCGGATCAAAGGTACGCAGCGGCGCATGTTTGCGTACAAACAGATGCGTTTCTGTACCTAACCCATTGAGTACCCCCGCGATTTCTACCGCAATATAGCCGGCACCCACTACGGCAACCCGTTTTGGCATCTCATCCAATTCGAAGAAACCATCGGAATCAATCCCGTATTCCGCCCCTGGAATATCTGGATGACTTGGGCGACCGCCGGTGGCGATCAGGATATGGTCGGCGGTTATCTTCTCACCGTTCACTTCCACGGTATGCGCATCAACAAAACGCGCAAAACCCTTAATAACATCCACTTTGTTATTGCTTAAACCACGGTCATAAGACTGATGGATACGATCGATGTAAGCAGTACGATTGGCAATCAGCGTTTTCCAATCGAAATGATTCACTGTGGTGTCGAAACCGTAATCCGGGCCATACAGTTTAATGGCTTCTGCAATTTGTGCCGCATGCCACATCACTTTTTTTGGTACACAACCGACGTTGACACAGGTGCCACCGAGCTCTTTAGCTTCGATCAGCGCGCATTTCTTGCCATACATTGCAGCCCGGTTGATCGATGCGATCCCACCACTGCCACCGCCAATTGCCAGATAGTCGTAATGTTTGGTCATCAGTGTCGTTTCCAAGTCGTTTAAAAAATTGCCTATGAGTTTAACGCCTGCTAATACTTTGTCGCAAAGATTGCATCAATTACTCTGATAGGCAGCTTATTCCGGCACTACCCATTTCACCAGTGTATGACCATGGCCGGATGGCACCAGAGCTTTGTGCAGCCACGGCAGTAGCGTGTTCATTTGCTGCTCCAGCTTCCACGGTGGGTTAATCACAATCATGCCAGACGCGGTCATACCGTGTTGGTCACTGTCAGGGCGAACGGCCAATTCAATTTGCAAGATACGGCGGATGCCAGTGGCTTCCAAATCCCGTAATAGACGTTTGACTTGCTGGCGTAAAACCACCGGATACCATAATGCATAGGTGCCCGTTGCAAAACGTTTATAACCTTCCTGAATACCTTTCACCACATCCTGATAATCAGTTTTCATTTCATACGGTGGGTCGATAAGAATCAAACCGCGGCGTGATGGTGGCGGTAACTGTGATTTAAGCTGCTGATAACCATCGGCTCGCTGGACTTTGGCGCGTTCGTCTTTGGCAAATTCATTGCGCAGCAGCGGATAATCGCTAGGGTGCAGTTCGGTCAGATGGATTTTGTCGTATTCACGTAGTAAATGGCGGGCAATCAGCGGTGAACCGGGGTAATAACGCAACTTCTCACTGCGATTAAAATAATTGATTGCACTCATATACGGGGCTAAATCAGCGGGTAAGTCATCGCGTTGCCACAGTTGGCCGATACCTTCAAGGTATTCACCCGTGCGTTCAGCATGTTCGCCACTTAACTGATAGCGGCCAGCACCGGCGTGAGTATCCAGATAAAGGAAGGGTTTTTCTTTCTCTTTCAAAGACTCAATAATCAGGCTTTGAACGGTATGTTTCAGAACGTCGGCATGGTTGCCAGCGTGAAAACTATGGCGGTAACTTAACATTTTATTTTAACCAATTGATATATCTGTACATTGCGGCTGTGTTTCTTGCGGCCTTTCTTTGTAGATGCGACAAAACATCGTCGTCAGTCACCGCAGCCAACACATTATGGCAACTAGTATAAACTGTCTGGTGGATAAAAAGTGAAAAGCATTAATTGGTGATAAAAATCTCATCGTTACGCAATGGAAAGGTTGAGGCTGTTGATTGGCCAATTTAAGCCGTCAGCCATTGATTTTCATACTGACAGACCTCATCTTAATTATTAATACATAATTTATTCTCTGTTGCCGGGCACTGTCTGGCGCTGAAATTCAAAAAACAATCAGGACTTCCTTATGACAAATCCGCTGTTGACCCCGTTCTCCCTGCCGCCATTTTCTGCTATTCGCCCTGAAGATATCGTGCCTGCGGTGAAATCCGCATTGGATGAATGCCGTCAAGCGGTGGAGCGGGTGGTCGCCCAGCCAGGGCCTTTCACCTGGGATAACTTGTGTCAGCCGCTGGCCGAATCCGATGATCGCTTATCACGCATTTGGTCGCCAGTCGGGCATTTGAATTCAGTTAAAAACAGCCCGGAATTGCGTGCGGCTTATGAACAAAGTTTGCCACTGCTATCTGAATACGGCACTTGGGTCGGTCAGCATAAAGGTTTGTATCAGGCCTATGTCAGCTTGAAAGAAGGGCCGGGGTTTGATGCCTTGACGGCTCCACAGCGTAAAGCGGTAGAAAACGCGCTGCGTGATTTCCAGTTATCCGGTATTGGTCTGGAGCCGGAACAACAAAAACGTTATGGCGAAATTGTGGCCCGCTTATCTGAGTTGGGGTCGACTTACAGCAATAATGTGCTTGATGCCACTATGGGTTGGAGCAAGTTGATTACCGATGTTGAGCAACTGAAAGGTTTGCCAGAAAGTGCATTAGCCGCCGCTAAAGCCATGGCCGAAGCCAAAGAGCAAGAGGGCTGGTTGCTGACTCTGGATATGCCGAGTTACTTGCCGGTGCTGACTTATGCCGATAACGCTGAATTGCGCGAAGAGATGTATCGCGCCTTTGCCACTCGCGCTTCTGATCAAGGGCCGAATGCGGGCAAATGGGATAACAGCGAAATCATGGCCGAAATCCTGACATTGCGCCATGAATTGGCTCAATTACTGGGCTTTAGTAGTTATGCCGATAAATCACTGGCGACCAAGATGGCAGAAAGCCCACAACAGGTGCTGGGCTTCTTGAATGATTTGGCAAAACGCGCGCGACCACAAGCAGAAGAAGAGCTGGCGCAGTTACGTGCTTTTGCTGAAAAACATTATGGTGTCAGCGAGTTAGCCGCATGGGACATCACCTATTACTCCGAAAAACAAAAGCAGCACTTGTTCTCTATCAGCGACGAGCAATTGCGCCCTTACTTCCCGGAACAGCGGGTGGTTGAAGGGCTGTTTGAAGTGGTTAAACGCATTTATGGCATTACTGCTAAAGAACGCCATGATGTTGATACCTGGCATCCAGATGTGCGTTTCTTCGAGCTATATGATGCCAGCGGTGAACTGCGCGGTAGCTTCTATCTGGACTTATATGCTCGTGAACACAAGCGCGGCGGTGCCTGGATGGACGATTGCGTCGGCAGCTTGCGTTTAGCGAATGGCCAATTACAAAAACCTGTCGCTTACCTAACCTGTAACTTTAACGGGCCAGTGGGCGGCAAACCGGCGCTGTTTACTCATAACGAAGTAACCACGCTGTTCCATGAGTTCGGCCACGGTTTACATCATATGTTGACCCAAATTGATACTGCCGGTGTCTCGGGTATCAACGGCGTACCGTGGGATGCGGTCGAATTGCCAAGCCAGTTTATGGAAAATTGGTGCTGGGAACCGGAAGCACTGGCGTTTATCTCCGGTCATTACGAAACCCATGAGCCACTGCCACAAGAGATGCTGGATAAACTGCTGGCGGCGAAAAACTATCAGGCAGCACTGTTTATCCTGCGCCAATTGGAGTTCGGCCTGTTCGATTTCCGGATGCATTATGAGTTCGATCCGCTGACCGGCGCACAGATCCTGCCGATCTTATATGAAGTGAAAAAACAGGTCGCGGTAGTACCATCGCCAACTTGGGGCCGTTTCCCACATGCCTTTAGCCATATCTTTGCCGGTGGCTATGCCGCGGGTTATTACAGTTACTTGTGGGCGGAAGTGCTCTCGGCTGATGCTTTCTCGCGCTTTGAAGAAGAGGGTATTTTCAATGCCGCAACAGGGCAGTCGTTCCTCGATAATATTCTGTCTCGTGGCGGTTCTGAGGAGCCAATGACTCTGTTCAAGCGCTTCCGTGGCCGTGAGCCGCAGTTGGATGCTATGCTGCGCCATTACGGTATTAAGGGCTAGAATGTGTCACAGGTAAGTATTTGTTTATTGTCTGAAGCAGGCGCCGATCCCGGCGCCTTGTCTATTCTGGCTGAACGCTGGGGTTTGGTGTCTGACGAGCAATCTATTATGGCGCTGGTATTAACACCTGAGCGCCTTGAACTGCGTAAGCGGGATGAGCCAAAACTCGGCGGCATTTATGTTGATTTTGTTGCTGGCACGCTGGCCCATCGTCGTAAATTTGGTGGCGGGCGCGGTGAGGCAGTGGCTAAAGCTGTCGGTATCAAAAAAGGGTATCTGCCGCGCGTGGTCGATGCGACCGCAGGCCTTGGGCGAGATGCTTTTGTACTGGCGGCACTGGGTTGTCATGTGCAGATGCTGGAGCGCAATCCAGTGGTTGCTGCATTGCTGGATGATGGTTTGCGCCGTGGTTATCAGGACGGCGAAATTGGCCCGTGGTTACGCGAGCGGTTAACGCTATTACATGCTTCCAGTTTAACCGCGCTGGCGGAAATTGAACCTCGGCCCGAAGTGGTGTATCTCGATCCGATGTACCCACACCGGCAAAAAAGTGCGTTGGTTAAAAAGGAAATGCGGGTGTTCCAGTCATTGGTCGGAGCTGACGAAGACGCTGATGGTTTACTGGCACCGGCGCGCGCATTGGCAACCAAACGGGTGGTGGTTAAGCGCCCGGATTATGCCGAACCACTGGCAGGTGTTACAGCTCAGGCCGCAGTGACGACTAAAAGTCATCGTTTTGATTTATATTTGCCTTAGCAATGCTGATTTAATCATAGGCTGCCGAAGTGATGTTGGCAGCCTGAGTTTAATATGACTTGGTCGTTATGCCGCAAATTGCGGGCTGACAATAAAGTTATTTAATGAAAGTTGATGTTTACCGGTGAGTTTTATCATCATGTCGGTTTCATGCACCTTATTATCAAAATCAATCATCAAATATGTAATATCTCTTATTTCATCATATTTTTGCATTATTTCTGTTTGGCCACTAAAGCTGTATCTATCAACTAAAGCCACATTATCATTAGTATATATAAGTGGTGATAGATCAATTTTATCTTTATGCGATTTAAAGTCGTGTAGGGTATCGGCAGCAATCGTCATCGACTCTCTCGTACTCCGATAACAAAAAATATTACTGCCATTTTTCCCCCAAAATTGATCGGCTCCATATCCGCCCGTCAGGATATTATCTACATCATTACCGATGATTTGATCATCGCCACGACCACCAACTGCATTTTCAATAGTTGCTCCATAGGCAATAGAGATATTCCCGGTTAATCCTCCCACGTTTGAGAAACTGCCCGCCACAAGATTGATGACCAGATCCTGGGTTTGATCAGAAAAATTAAAAGTATCAATCCCACCTGCGTCCCATATACAGAGTATCGGCGTGCGATTGGAGTAGGTGTAAATATCGTTACCTACGCGGGTGTTCATATTGGCACCATAAAGATATTGGAGTGCAGCGATATCGTAGAGTTGTGGTGTGGATACATGATACCCACCATAGTTGGCACCTGAATACTGCTCAGAGAGATAGCTCATGACGCTTTCTCGTTGTGTCAGCCTAACTGTGTCATGAGTGTGTTTCAAACCAACAGCATGTAAAAGTTCATGAGCGATAACGTGACCGCCATAATTTAAGTGAGTGGGAGTACGGTTCTCTGAGATATCGGCATTAATACACACAGGACTGAGGTTTCTTGTGCCAGGAATGTATGCATAACCTGCCACTTTGATAGGTTTATCTGGATGGATATTGACGATGGGGATATTAGCTTGAGTTCTTTCATCCTCAACAAATCTTATATTTGCCACGGCCGATATATTTTTTAGCGTGGTTTTTACTTGGGATATTTGTGACGGATTAACAGATGATATTGGGATTTCACTATTGAGTTTATAATGATGATATTCCTTTGGAATATTTTGAGTAAATGAAAAAGTCACCGTGGTAATGTTGTTACTATCTTTTATTTCCCATCTCCCAGGATAAATTATTCTCGCGTAATCTATATTTCCCAAGTTGTTAGTTGTGTTTTTTATTTCTTCCATGAATATCCAATCCTGTAATTGTTGAAATTTATATGATTTTACATCTATTAATGTGTAGGGATATTACTGATGAGGCTATTATTTTAAATAAGCGAAATCTTAAAGAGAAATTTTAATATGAATGGATTAATGCATATGAATGTGAGTTGTGAATATGATTGTATATAAATAGCCCATACTCTTCTCGAGCTTATCTCAAAGAATATGGGCGTTTTATTATTTACAGCACGCCTTGAGCCAGCATAGCATCGGCTACTTTGACAAAGGCGGCAATATTAGCGCCATGAACATAGTGAGTTTGCTTACCTTCTCCGCCATATTCGACACAAGATTGGTGAATATCCAGCATGATGTGATGCAAGCGGACATCAACTTTCTCTGACTTCCAGCTCAGGCGAGCCGCATTCTGTGCCATTTCCAGGCCAGAGGTTGCAACGCCACCGGCATTGGCGGCTTTACCTGGTGCAAACAGCACACCGGCATCGAGGAAAGCATCGGTTGCCTGAATAGTCGTTGGCATATTAGCGCCTTCGGCAACGGCTTTAACCCCATTGGCAATGAGCTGACGGGCGGCAGGTAAGTCCAGCTCGTTTTGTGTTGCACAAGGCAGGGCAATATCAACCGGCACATTCCACGGTTGTTGGTCGGCTAAATAAACCAGATTACGTTCGCGCGCATAATCTTCGATGCGGCCATAACGTTTGTTTTTAATCTCTGCCAAATGGGCCAGTTTTTCCGGTGTGAAACCGGCTTCATCAACCACAGTACCGCCTGAATCAGAAGCAGTAATAACCTTGGCACCCAGTTCCATGGCTTTTTCGATAGTGTATTGGGCTACGTTACCGGCACCGGAAACAGAAACTTTTCTGCCTTCAAAACCTAAACCGTGGCGTTTTAGCATGGCGTCGGTGAAATAAACCAGACCATAGCCGGTGGCTTCCGGGCGAATCAGACTGCCACCGAAGGAAAGTCCTTTACCGGTGAAAACACAGGCGGTGTTATTGGACAGTTTCTTCATCATGCCGGACATAAAGGCCACTTCACGGCCGCCAACCCCAATATCACCTGCAGGAACATCAGTATCCGGGCCAAGATGACGGTAAAGCTCAGTCATCAACGCCTGGCAAAAACGCATAACTTCAGCCTGACTTTTCCCTTTCGGATTAAAATCAGAACCGCCTTTACCCCCGCCCATTGGCAGTGTTGTCAGGGCATTTTTAAAGGTTTGTTCAAAACCCAGGAACTTAAGGATGGATAAGTTTACTGATGGATGGAAGCGCATCCCGCCCTTATAGGGGCCAATCGCGGAGTTAAACTGAACACGCCATGCGCGGTTAACCTGGACTTTACCTTGATCGTCAGTCCAGGCAACGCGAAATTGGATGACGCGTTCTGGTTCAACTAAACGTTCCAATAGGCTCTGTTCACGGTAATGGGGGTTTTGCTCCAGAAAGGGCCAAAGTGACGTGAAAACTTCACGTACGGCTTGGAGATATTCTGGTTGGTTGGCATCACGTTGTTGTAAAGATTCTAAAAATGACTCCAGAGAGGTTAAAGCATTCATCACTAATAATTCCTTGTACCAATTAAGACTCTCCTGACAGATTTTTGCGGCCTATTATTATTATCCAAAATAGTGAGGAGACGATGTTGTGCATCCCCGACTATATCACTGGTTTATATTTAGGCCGCAAGGGATTTTGACAAAAACTTAGCAGGGTTATTAATGTGAGGAGATATAGGGCGGGTGCGGGTCTCCGCATAAAAAACGCCCGCGAAAGGCGGGCGTCAGAGGTGATGATGCTAAGCTAATATGGCTTATGTAGCTTAATCGTCTTCACCATTTTCATCATCGCGCAGTGGTACGATGAGCATATCGACATGTACGGTGTTGATCAGTTGGCGTGCTGAAGACATCAATTTGCTCCAGAAGTCCTGATGATGGCCGCACAATACCAAGTCCATATCGTATTTCTTAATGGCATCAACCAGTACCTGACCCAAATCGCCACTACCACTCAGCGTTTGTTCAATTGGATAGCCTGCATTTTGAGAAAGCTCGGTCAACGCATTGTGTGTTTCTTCAGAAATGCGTTTCTGCATATCGCCAAGATTAACGTCGATCAGGCCGGTATAGAGATCTGAGTAGTTTACATCAACATGGATCAGGGAAACTTTGGCATTGTACGGTCTGGCCATTGAGACCGCTTTTTCCACCAACACCTTGCTTTCCGGAGATAGGTCAACCGCAATCAGAATGTGTTTGTAAGCCATAAGTAAACTCCTTCCATAATGTTAATTAATGGGTAAGCAAACATTCAACCTGTTGAACGGGTGCTAACACGATATCGACATAGTATCATTATGACCCCTAACTGAAGTGTTTCACGGATCACAACACACTGTTTTGATGATGATCACTAAAGTCAGTGTCTGTCTTTTTACACCAAAAACGAACCAAACTCTACCGTGCATGCCCTAATGTGTCGTCGCATTGATTGAATTTAAAGCAGATCATTATCCTAAGTATAGCGCTGTTCCGATAGCATGATGTGGGTAATTTCATATTTGTGATGTAAATATAACCTAAAAATAATGGCCGTTTGATTTATATAAATCAGTTAAGAAAGATTAATATTTAGACAGTGTTTTAGCGAGCAACAAGACTTTTATGGGGAACAAAGTTTGTTATAAGTTAATACTAATCGATACTTAACAGACACCAAATTTGGCTTAATTTAGAGATTATCAGGCTATTTCTCATTTCATTTCCTACACTCTTAAAGGGAGTCCAATACGTTCAGATAGTGTGTCGAGTAAATAACACATCGAACCACAATCAGTGAGCGAACAATAGGGGGTAGTTTTTGAGGCCCTGGGGGTGTTTGTATCGGCTAGAGTGAGCGATGGCGCAAGGGTTCAGGGGAATGGATCTGGTGCGTATGATATCGCTGGGAGGATGATTATGATCAGTACCGTCGCGCTTTTTTGGGCTTTGTGTGTGGTATGTGTGATTAATATGGCACGTTATTATTCATCTTTGCGTGCTTTGTTAGTGGTATTACGTGGTTGCGACCCGTTGCTGTATCAGTATGTTGATGGCGGTGGATTCTTTACCTCCCATGGTCAGCCGAGCAAACAGATTAGATTAGTCGGTTACATCTTTGCTCAACGTTATCTCGATCATCATGACCCGGAATTTATTCGCCGTTGTGAGAGGCTACGTGGGCAGTTTATCCTGACCAGCGCACTATGTGGTTTGGTTGTGGTCAGTCTGGTGGGCTTAATGTTGTGGTATTAGTATGAACTTCTTGCATCGAAACAGGTAAAAAGGCGACCGATAAGGCCGCCTTTTATTTATCTCAAACTCGAGTTTGCTCAATTTGAGTATGGCTAATTCGCTGGATTTAGATAAATTTCAACGCGATCCAGTACAACCCGCCGGAAAGAAGAATTGAGATTGGCAAGGTTAAGACCCACGCCAACATAATGTTCTTCACCGTCTTACTCTGTACGCCACCGCCATCCACCAACATGGTGCCGGCAACAGCTGATGAGAGCACTTGAGTTGTCGATACTGGCATACCGGTATAACTCGCAATACCAATAGAGACCGCCGCAGTCATCTGGGCAGAAACCCCTTGTGCGTAGGTCATGCCTTTCTTACCGATTTTCTCACCGATAGTCACTGCAACACGTTTCCAGCCAACCATTGTCCCTAAAGACAGAGCCAGAGCGACGGCAACGATAATCCAGGTTGGTGCGTATTCCACTGTTTCTAACAAATCTGTGCGCAGATTATTGAGGAAACGGCGGTCTTGAGCACTGGTTTCTGGCAGTTTGGCAACAGCCCCAGCGGTCTCAGCAACACACATCAGCAAGCGACGCATATGGCTACGTTGATCGACCGTCAGGTCGTCATAGCTTTGCAGATTCGCTAACAGTGCCTGTGCATGATCAATCGCTATCATGGCGCGTGAACTATCACAGTGGAACTGTTCTGGGGTGTTTGGCAATGTATCTGGTGTCGGTACTAATGGCTTCAGCGCGACAGCATGAGGCAATGCTTCAACATGCTGCTGATAATATTGTTGCAGATGAGTTACTGCATCGCGGGTGCGCGCAATATCATAGCCTGTTGCATTCATATTCACGACAAAACCAGCCGGAGCCACGCCGATTAATACCAGCATGATCAAGCCAATCCCTTTCTGACCATCGTTAGCGCCATGAGAGAAACTCACACCAATAGCCGATAGGATCAGGGCAGTACGGGTCCAGAATGGCGGTTTACGTTTACCGTCTTTCTTTTCTCGTTCAGCGGGTGTCAGGTGAATACGTTGCTGCTTCTTGGTTCCGTTCCAGTAACGACGTAACAGGAACACCATCAAACCGGCAATAACCAAACCCACAATCGGGGATAAGATTAATGACAGGAAGATTTGAATCATCTTAGGAACGTTCAGTGCATCTACTACAGATGTACTGGTCATTAATGCATTGGTTAAACCAATACCGATGATTGCACCAATCAGCGTATGCGAGCTGGAGGCTGGGATACCGAAATACCAGGTGCCCAAATTCCAGATGATCGCCGCCAGTAGCATAGAGAAGACCATCGCCAACCCATGTGCCGAACTGACATTTAACAGCAGATCAGTAGGCAGTAAGTGAACAATGGCATAAGCCACGCTCAAACCACCCAGCATCACGCCGAGGAAGTTAAACACCCCTGCCATCACGACAGCCACCTGTGAACGCATGGCGCGGGTATATATTACGGTTGCAACCGCATTGGCTGTGTCATGAAAACCATTGATGGCTTCGTAAAACAGCACAAACAACAAAGCAAGAACTAACATTAGGCCGGTATGGAAATCCAGGCCAGCGAAAAGATGTAGCATAAGCGTTACGCCAGTTTGTGGACATGAACGCGGCGCATTATCAGTGACAATGGGGGGTGGGGAAAAGGAAAATATGACCTTTTTTTGACATGACCGCAGATGAGTTCGTCATTTTTAACAACATATGCATGTTATATCAGCAGGTTACTTAGTTTTACTCTATGAGACATTTTCTTACTATAGCTTCCTGAGAGTGGGCGACTTACAATCTCCCGCCGCTAATTTGTCGGTTGAATGAACAAATAGCATGCGACTTGGCGAAAAAATGGACACTTTTGCAGTGATGATGATTTTACTCAGTGAGGCCCAGTGTGGAACAGTTTGATGTGGTAGTGATAGGCGCAGGTGCTGCGGGCCTGTTTTGTGCGGCTCAAGCCGGGCAAGCAGGGTGCCGGGTACTCTTGGTAGATAATGGCAAAAAAGCTGGGCGTAAGATCCTGATGTCCGGTGGTGGCCGCTGTAACTTTACCAATATGTTTGTCGAACCCGCAGCTTACCTCTCACAAAACCCTCATTTCTGTAAATCTGCTTTAGCACGTTACACCCAATGGGATTTCATTGACCTGGTGAATCGCTATAACATCGCCTGGCATGAAAAAACGCTAGGGCAACTGTTTTGCGATGATTCAGCCCAACAAGTGGTTGAGCTTTTACTGAAAGAGTGCGAATTGGGGCAAGTCACGATTCGATTACGTAGCGATGTGCTGTCAGTAGAAAAAACTGAGACGGGTTTCGCGTTGCAGGTTAATGATTTTAAAGTGAGCGCTCACTCACTTGTAGTGGCTTCAGGTGGATTGTCTATGCCCGGATTGGGAGCCTCTCCCTTCGGCTATAAGTTGGCAGAACGGTTTGGTTTGAAAGTATTACCGACCCGCGCAGCACTGGTTCCTTTCACGTTGCATAAGCCTTTGTTAGATCATCTGCAAACACTCTCAGGTGTTTCAGTCCCAGCGGTGGTGACGGCAGAGAATGGTGTCAGTTTCCGTGAGAGTATTTTATTTACCCATCGTGGTCTTTCTGGCCCGGCAATTTTACAACTTTCAAGCTACTGGCAGGCTGGCGAGTATGTGAGCATTAACTTACTTCCTGATGCTGATTTAGACGCATTTCTGAACAATGAGCGGCAAGTCCACCCTAATCAGACGTTGAAGAACACGCTGGCTCAACTGTTACCTAAGCGGTTGGTGGAATGTCTACAGACGCTGGAACAACTGCCGGATGTCACCTTGAAGCAGCTAAATGTGCCGCAGCAGGCTGCGTTGGTGGCAAACCTACAAGAGTGGCGAGTGCAACCTAATGGAACAGAAGGTTATCGCACCGCTGAGGTCACGATTGGTGGCGTCGATACCCAAGAGCTCTCCTCTAAAACAATGGAAGCTCATAAAGTGCCTGGGTTGTACTTTATTGGTGAGGTGGTTGATGTCACTGGCTGGTTAGGGGGCTATAACTTCCAATGGGCCTGGAGTTCTGCCTGGGCCTGTGCACAGGCACTGGCGGCGAAGCAAAAATAAAGTTTGTCGTGCTTCTGTGCTCGTAGATAATCCTGCTCTATATTTTGAGTGGAGTAATTGTTTTGTGCACCTCATTCTTTATTCATAGCGCGCCGGGTTTATAGAGCCGATGTGAAAGCAGTAGTGTAAAACCAGACATGGCAATATAAATACCGGCATAAACCAGATCGAAAGAAACCAGATAACTGATAATCAGAGGTGTCAGTCCTCCAACAATAGTGGATGACATATTGTAACCCATACTGAGAGTGGTGGTCTGGCCCTCGGCAATGTCAGCTAAAACAGATGAAATATTGCAGGAGATCATTGCGGTATTTATCGTAATGATAAGTTGGGCAAGTAAAACTAACGAGGTAACATCACTGCGTAATATAAAATATAATGGAATATAGAATATAATTAATCCTGTAATTCCGAGATTAAACACCTTGCGCGATGAACTGTATTTATCGGTCAACCAGCCACAAATTAGCATAAAAAACAAAATTGAACAGGACGAGAGTATGGCATACACACTCTTAAAATTACCGATTTGTAAATTTTCCCTGATAAGGGATGTTGACATATTTTGTGCGTAAAATACGACGGAGCCTGGTACTGCTATAAGGAATATTTGGAAAGATTTGTTCCAATTAACACCATGATAATATGCCGTTACTGCTTTCTGCGACGGTAATCTCGCCCTGAACCAGAAACTTACCGCAATATTGACGGCCCCTAACAATAGGGGAATACGCCATCCCACTGTTTGCATAGTTATAGGATCAAGCAACTTTTCAAGCAAGAGAACAATCACCAATGAGGCGATCACCCCCGCCACTGCGCTGCCTACAATGAGAGAGGATATCCTGGCGCGCTCGTTCCGGGCGGCATCATTAAACAAATATGTTGCCAGCGAGGGATACTCACCCGCGTAGCTAAAGGAAAGTGCCATTTGCAGAAACAAAAGAGCAAAGGGGGTGTATGAACCTAAAAGATGGATAGGTAATAATGCCATGCTGAGTGTGGCAAGACCCGTAACAAGGCTGGTGAGAATGAGGGCAGATTTGCGGCCGACTTTATCTGCGTACCGGCCAATAATGTATCCTCCTATGGGGCGGACGATAAATCGCAGGGCAAATATACCCCACACCATTTGTGTTGCCTGCTCATAACCCTGGCGCTCCAATTCCGCTGTCAGATAGGTTGAGATGGCCGCAAAAACGGCAATGTCATAATATTCAAGAGCATTACCAGCAACAGCACCGAGTCTGAATCTCCATTTCATCTGTTATGTCCTTTTTTATTCTCGATATTAAATAATATTTTTTGTTTGTATTTTCAATATTCTCCTCAAGGGAAGTTAATTTGAGTATCTAAACAAGCTAAAGTAATGCCATTTTCCTTTAACACATTAAATAGTCCCCCCAGAGAATGATGCTGACAATTCAATTTTTCTTTTATCCTTTGGATTCGTTTATGTTCAGATGTTAATGAACAGCCTTGAATTGCACATATTTCCTTAACTTTGCGATGGGAAAGTAATAATCGAATCGTGATTATTTCTTTTTGTGTGAATTTGAGATCCCCAAACCGCATATAAGGATGTATGTTTAATAACTCATCTGAGGAATGAATAACTTTTTTTCTATTCATTGGTAGAGTTATATTTTCTCGTAACGGTAATACGATATCCTGATGTTTACACCATTCACGATGTGCGTAATCAGCAATGACAGGTTTCCATTTATAGATGGTTACCATATCGGCAAACGATAGTCTATTGATGGAGTTTACGGTGATAATTTCAAATACACTATTATGTTGGGTGCAAATGTCTACCTTGGAACCTTTTTTATGGCTTTTCTTTAATGCTTCTGAAAACTTATAGGAATAGTTATTCCAATGTTGAACGCCCGGTGTAAGGCGTTCACTCGTGTTCAAATCTAAATTCTCATCAAAATAGATAAGATGCCATTCATAGTTACTTGGCATAGCAAAGATACTTTTATTTAAAGTATCTACTCTGGCATAATTAACATCCATACTATTCCAGTCAAAGTAATTAAAGAAAGTTTTTTTTAATTTCAAAAATTGTTTTTTCCATTAAGTTATTTTTAACATCCATAATAACCTCCTGACATTGCGATTGGAATTTTACGTTAGCATGCCTGTCTGTACTCTACAACTGCTCAAATTAAAATGATAATTTTATAGATATATATTTTACTCTGCCACTCATTTACTTTAAAACACTACGAAACGTAATCTATCAAGTTTTAATAGGGATTAGGTTGGTTAATATATTAACTTAATAATAAATTATACATGAGGAATTAATATGAAAAATGACTGGCACCCAGCAGATATTATGGCCGCAGTAAAAAAGAAGGGGTCATCACTCTCTGCGCTATCACGTCGCGCAGGATTAAGCTCATCGACGTTGAGTAATACCATTATACGTAAATGGCCAAAAGGAGAAAAAATCATTTCTGATTTTTTAGGTGTAGAAGCTGCTGTGATATGGCCTTCTCGTTACCAACATAAGCATAAAGAACTATAGATTGATGCTGTTTAGACGGCCAGTAGAATGGCAAAAAAATTCAACTGGCTGTCACCATATTTAAGTGCTGCTTATTTTACGAAAGCGTCAGCATCCTTTGGATAGTTAACATAACGGCGTTCTCTGTATTTCTACCTGTGATAAAATTTGCGGCAGATTTAGTTTCTTCAAAAGCATTACGCATGGCGAAACTGAAGGTCGCTCTTTCCATTAATTCAATATCATTCAGTCCATCACCAAATACCATAGTCTCGTCCTTATTAACATTTAATAAATTCTGTAGGATTTCGACTGTATGCCCTTTATGCACGCCGACATCAGCAATATCAATCCAGGCATCTTCAGAAACAACAATATAGGCTTTATCAAAGAACTCCTGTAGATGAGGTTTAAAATCAGGGCAGCGACCCTTTTCATCATAAATAGATATTTTGACAAAATCATGATTCACTTGATAAAAATCATCGACTCTTGTCACTTTGGCATATGACTTTTTAATTTTACCTTCCATTTCTTTAGAAACAGAACTCTTAATAAAAGCCCCCTCTGATGTACAAGCAATGAGCACGGGCTCTTTATTAATAGCTTCGAGTTTGGTAATGATATTCAACCCAAGTTTATTTTTAATCAGAGACTGATAAACATATTCGCCTTTATATTTAATTCTGGTGGCACTATCACCCAGAATCCAGAATTGTTCAGCATCTCCCTTGAAAAGCTCCTCTACACGTTCGCATTGTTTACCGGTACATATCGCAAAATGGACGCCTTTCTGCGCCATGATTTTTTTGACGTCCTGAAACATTTCTCGATTGTAATCCCCCTTCTCATCAAGAAAAGTACCATCCAGATCGGTAATTATTAATTTTATCATTGTAGGATACTCATTTTTTTAAAGTACCAATAAAGATTACAAAACATTATATTATTGTCACGCGAAAATATGTTTCTTTTTTGTAATATGTACCATAGATAAAACAATATGTTTTTTATAATGTGGAAATTAATAAAACTAGCCTTTCTGTTATTTATCTTTGCGTTTCTTTGTGGGGCTCTGTGTTCCGGCCAGGTGTGGCATAGCCTGGCGCATAATATCAAGAAATGCCCGCAATCTGGCTGGGTAATAGCTGGCGTGCGGGTAAACTAAATAGATCGGTAGCGGTAATCCATGCCAATCGGGTGTCAGATGAGCTAACCTCCCTTGTTTGATATCATCATTTACTACCCATGTTGACGCGATCCCTACACCTAATCCTATCAGCGCGGCGTTTCGTAATGCATACAGGCTGTCGGTACTTAATTGCGGCTGTATAGAGAAACGGTGTATTTCCCCATTTGTTTTATGGCTCAGAACAACTTCATTACGGTAAAACGTATTCAATGCCAACCAGTGAAAATCCTGCAATTGCTCGGGGTGTGTGGGCAGCGGCTTATCGCCTAACAATTCAGGTGCGGCAACCACAATACGTGGCACTTCGGCCAGCAGGATAGCGACAACAGAGGGGTCTGTTACTGAGCCAACTTGAATAGCGCAATCAATACCTTCAGCAATAAAGTCAGGGCGGCGATCATTTAGCATCCATTCAACAGACATTTTCGGGTATTGGTGCAGGAAGTCTTTGAGTGGCTTGATTAATTGGTCTTGCCCGAAAGCATGTGGCACCAGAACGCGCAGTAGTCCTCTGGGTTCATCAGTCGCACCACGTAGGTCATCTTCCATGGTATTCCAGCTCTCAACAAGCTGCCTGGCATGGGAATAGCAACGTTCGCCATCATCTGTCAACTTCATGATATGCGTGGTTCGCTGCAGTAATTTCAGGCCAAGCAACCGCTCTAATGTCTGCAAACGGCGGCTGATAGTCGGCTGGCTAGTACCCAGACGTGCTGCGGCCGCAGACAAACTGCCTGCTTCGACAATACGAATAAATGTTTGCATTAACTCTATACGGTCAATGCCAGCTAAATTAGATTCTGTCATACGTTAAGCGTATAACAGTTTTACTCTCCAGGCGACTACCAAGATAGGTCTGCACACGTAAAAATGCAGCCTCAATATCATTACAGGTAGCCATCATGTCAGTCATTCAAACCGCATCAACTCACACTGAAAGTGCTGAGAAAACCCTTTCCGGCAGCAAAGTTCTGATGTTGGCAACTGGCGCAGGCCTTAGCGTCGCATCAATTTATTATAGCCAGCCGCTGTTGGGCGTTATGGGTTCTGATTTACACGCCAGCGTAGGAGCGGTTGGATTAGTACCGACGCTGACACAGATTGGTTATGCTTTGGGGATATTGTTGCTTGCCCCATTGGGCGATCGCCATGACCGCCGAATTATTATCTTATTAAAGGGCATTCTGCTGACGGCTGCTTTGCTATTCAGTGGTTTTGTTCCTGGTATAAATGCATTGCTGGTAACCAGTTTTGTTATCGGGATTGCCGCAACAATGGCACAGGATATTGTCCCAGCGTCTGCATCATTAGTCTCAGCAGCACAGCGGGGGAAAACGGTCGGTACTGTTATGACAGGCTTACTACTGGGCATTTTACTGTCACGGGTGTTGAGTGGCTTTGTTGCCGAGTATTTTGGTTGGCGGTCGCTTTATATGGGAGCCGCACTATCGGTCATTATAATAACGCTGGTGATATGGCGCAGTTTACCGCGCGTACCGGCAACCTCAGCATTGAGTTATCCGGCGTTACTCGCCTCAATGAGCCATTTATGGTCGCAGTTTAAAGATTTACGTCGGGCGGCATTATCGCAAGGGCTACTGTCTGTAGGGTTTAGTGCTTTCTGGTCAACCCTGGCGGTAATGTTGCAGGATACTTATCACCTTGGCAGTGCTGTAGCGGGAGCGTTTGGCCTTGCCGGTGCCGCAGGTGCATTAGCTGCGCCATTAGCCGGTTCATTGGCTGACCGCCGGGGGCCGCAAGTGGTTACGTTGATTGGTGCAAGCCTGGCGACCCTATCCTTTGCTGCTCTGTTCCTTTTGCCACTGCTGCCATTTCACTTCCAGATAGGACTTATTGTGCTCAGCGCCATTGGGTTTGATTTTGGTGTGCAGGCCACACTGGTAGCCCATCAAACCATTATTTATAGTCTGGAACCTGCGGCCCGCAGTCGGCTTAATGCACTGTTATTTACCTGTGTATTTATCGGGATGGCTGTTGGCTCCGCCTTAGGTAGTTTGATGTTGGAAAGAATGGGATGGACTGGCGTAGTCGCCTTAATCACTCTGGCAGGCGCCGCTAGCCTGGCTGTGCGCTGGGGAGGGCTTCGAGCCAAATGAGAGAGTACTAACCTATTGGCATAGTGCCAGCTCCTGCTGCGATAGAAATACATGAGAGATCGCTTCGGGATATTGGTCAAAATAGAAATATTTATTTCATTTAAATAAAACGACGAAACAATTATGTTTCTAATAAACTCAAATATTCGGTGGGTAAAATTCATTTAACTCTCATTAATCTGGTTGATTTTTTTAACATTAACAACTTATTTGTGGCGAGGTAATAAGAGTTTTTAGCTTAATAAGCGCATTGCGTGGGCTATCTGGCTTTTTTGGTCATGACCTTTTTTCCTTGCAGGAACTTGCGATACATCGCACAAAACAAAATTTCCAAACAAAGTTATTTGAAACTTTTTTTCCAATAGCATAGAGTCTGCATATCGGCTGGTTTTTCGCCTGTCTGGCGGCTGGTCGCCTTGTTGGCTATTTTGGTCCCACAGCAAGATAGCCCTTATTGATTGAGCGTATGGTTCGTTATGAGTTGTCTGGTTTAAGCCACTTTGAGCGAACCCTGCGATAGCAGCTATTGAGAAGAGGGTGAGACATGAAAATCGTGAGTAACTTTATCGGTGGGAAGAATTCCCTGAGTTCCAGCAATCAAACTGCCGATATTCATAATCCAGCCACCGGTAAGGTTGAAAGCCAGGTCACGCAAAGTACAGCTGAAGAAGTTCATCATGCTATTGGCGTAGCTCATCAGGCCTTTGCCGATTGGTCGCGAACCACCCCTCTGCGTCGCGCTCGCATTATGTTCAACTTTAAAAGCCTGATTGAACAACACCGCGATGAATTGGCGGAGTTGATTGTTCGTGAGCATGGCAAGGTATATTCGGATGCTTTGGGCGAAATTACGCGCGGTCTGGAAGTGGTCGAGTTCGCCTGTGGTATCCCACACTTATTGAAAGGCGAATATTCCGCAGACGTGGGGACTGGGGTTGATAGCTTTTCAATGATGCAGCCTTTGGGGGTTGTTGCCGGGATAACACCTTTTAACTTCCCTGCGATGGTTCCCATGTGGATGTTCCCTATTGCATTGACGTGTGGCAATACCTTTATTCTGAAACCGCCGGCACTAGATCCTTCTGCATCAGTTCGTCTCGCTGAGTTGCTGACGGAAGCGGGCTTACCTGATGGCGTATTCAATGTTATTCACTGTTCAAATGAAAGTGCTGCCCAACTCTGTACAGATCCACGAATTCAAGCCGTAAGTTTTGTCGGCTCTTCTACTGTGGCCGAACATATTTACACCACGGCCAGTGCGCACGGTAAACGTGTACAAGCCTTTGGTGCCGCGAAAAATCAGGCGATCATCATGCCTGATGCTGATTTGGATGCGACTGTAAATGCATTAATGGGCGGTGCCTTTGGATCAGCCGGTGAGCGTTGTATGGCGCTGCCTATTGCGGTCGTGGTGGGTGACAGTACTGCAGATAAATTAATTGAAAAGTTAAAACCACTCATTGCTCGCCTGCGTGTCGGCCCAGGCATACAGCAAGGTGGAGAAGAAAATGAAATGGGGCCCCTAATTTCAGCAGCTCATCAGAAGAAGGTACTTGGCTATATTGATCAAGGTGTTAAAGAAGGTGCGACATTAGTCACAGATGGCCGTCATTATAAAGTTGCGGGTTATGAGCAAGGATACTATGTAGGTGGCACACTGTTTGATCATGTCACCCCAGATATGAAGATTTACCAGGAAGAAATCTTTGGCCCAGTGTTAGGGATTGTCAGAGTACCTGATTATCAAACGGCAATTAATACGGTGAATAGTCATGAGTTCGGCAATGGGAGCGCGATTTTCACCAGTAGCGGTCACTATGCAAGGCAGTTTGTGCATGAAGTTCAGGCGGGGATGGTTGGCGTCAATGTGCCTGTTCCAGTACCAATGGCGTTTCACAGTTTTGGTGGTTGGAAGCGTTCCGTGTTCGGTGCATTAAATGTGCATGGCACTGATGGGGTGCGTTTCTACACCCGCATGAAAACAACCACAGCCCGTTGGCCAACAGGTCAGCAAACGGTTTCAGAATACAGTATGCCAACGCTGGGTTAATGCTACCTGAGGGTGTTCGTTAGAATAATTTCATGTTGTTAACAGGAGAGTCATCATGTCGTCACTGCTTGCCAAATGTCAGTCGCCAGATGCGAATGGGCGTATTCAGCATATTTCACCGGAGAACGCCGGCTGGCGTTTTGTTGGGTTTGATGTCTATCGCCTTACGGCAGGAAAGGTATTGATGCTGGATAGTGCTGACAATGAACTCTGTCTGGTACTCGTCGCGGGTATTGCTTCGGTATCAACACAGCGTGCTGAATACCCACATATTGGCAAACGCATGAGCCCGTTCGAACGAACACCACCTTATTCTGTTTATGTTCCACACCATGATTGTGCGAAAGTCGTGGCAGAGACCGATTTGGAATTGGCGGTCTGCCGTGCTCCTGGTCATGGACATTTACCGTCTCGTCTGATTACGCCAGCAGATGTGGGGGTAGAGCGGCGAGGTAAGGGGCGTAACCAGCGGTTAGTACATAACATCTTACCTGACGATAAACCCGCAGACGGTTTGCTGGTGGTTGAGGTTTATACCGATGAGGGAAATACCAGTTCATACCCAAGTCATAAACATGATCAGGAAAATTCGGCAGATGAAACCTATCTGGAAGAAACTTACTATCACCGGTTAAATCCAGAGCAAGGCTTTTGCATGCAGCGGGTATATACCGACGACCGTTCACTGGATGAATGTATGCCGGTTTATAACCGAGATGTCGTAAAAGTGCCAAAAGGTTACCACCCCGTGGCGACATTGGCGGGCTATGACAACTACTATTTGAATGTTATGGCGGGGCCAGTGCGGTTATGGAAATTTACCTGGGAAAAAGATCATGCATGGATCAACAGTGATCACTATCCGGTGGAAAAACGCTAAGCTGCGATTAAACGTATGAATTAAATGGGTAGGTAGATCCTACTCATCAGACTGCTGACAAACCTCGAGGCCTCGATCTCACAAGGTGAAGACAGGTAGAAGAGTAAAGCGTCCGCGCCAGGGACGGCGCGGCTCGAGCCCCCAGGGAAGGGTTTACGGCGTCTTTACGATCTGCCTGTTTTCACCGATACGAGTACTTTGTCATTAACCTCATGGGTAGGCATAGCCATTTTATTGCTCGCCACAAGCTACATCTGACTTGGAAGCGCCTGAGGAGTTATGCTTTGGCGTTATTCAGTGCTAATGAAACGGCTAAGGTTTGCGCCAGGCACATAGAGGCAACCTGTGAACGGAACCCGTCAACTTGTGCTTCCCGCACCACAAAACAGACATCGCTGAAAGCCGCTAATGGGCTAACCTGACTATCAGTAATCGCAATTTGCTGCGCACCACTTTTGGCACCTAATTCCACCAATTCCAAGGCTTCTTGTGCATAGGGTGAGTAACTGATAGCAATCACTACGTCTTTAGGTTTTACCATGCTTAGTTGTTCAGCGAACATTCCACCAAGCCCGTCAATCAGAAAAGCACGGCGCTCCAAATGGCGTAATGCATAGGTTAGGTAAGAAGCCACGCTAAAAGAACGACGCAAACCAATCACATAGATATTTTCAGCATTGTTCAGTAACTCAACGGCTCTATCCAACTGTTCTGCACTGGTTTGCACTGCCAGTTGTTGCAGAGCTTGCGCATTGACCATCGTAAATACATTCAGTATTTCAGCCGGTTTTTCTGGTGCAGTATTGCCATCGGTTGAGGTTTGACGGAATAACCGCGCGCGTTCGGTATAGTTAACGGTTTCTTCCATCAAATGTTGACGGAATACCTGTTTCATTTCGTTAAAGCCACTGAAACCAAAGGCATTTGCAAACCGGATTAAGGTTGATGGTGGCACACTGGCTTGGGCCGCAATGGAAGCAACTGTATCAAATGCAATGCTGTTACTGTTATCCAGGATATAACGGGCAACTTGTTTTAAGCGTTTGCTTAACGTCTCATAACGATGACGAATCTGGTCTTGTAGCAATGATAGTTGAGTCGGGTTATTCATCCATTCAGCCCACGGCAGAGGAAAATTCAAGGGTTATCTGTCAGGTATTCTAGCAGATGGTTGGAAAATTTCGTTTGTTGATATTCGCTTTTACTTTTATTTCATTGCGAATTAAAACTGTTTACTAAACCATGATAAAGGAAACGGCTATAAGCAAAAGATATTACTTTATTAAGTTTGACAGAAATCAGGATTTTTTCAGACTAATAAGGAATGAACTATGCAGATGGCAGCACAATGGCGCCGATGTGTTCCCACGCCAGCGCCATGAAAGCGGTCTTAACTTCAGATGACTGGACGATAATCTCGCCAATAGCCTATCAGTGTTTGATAATTTTGTTTCACTTGTGCAATCAACTCGGCATCATTTAGCTCACCTTGCAGCCAATGGCGTGATGCCTGGCCGAAGATGGTGCGGCCAACAGCAAAACCTTTAACCCAAGGTGCTTTTGCCGCGGCGGCAAAGCCCGCTTTTAATATAGCTTCTGGGGAATCCAACCCAAGAATCAATACACCTCGGCAATAAGGGTCTTGAGTTTCAATCAATTCACCTACTTTCTGCCAGTTCTCTGCGCTGAGCGGTGGCAGTTTCCACCAATCTGGTTGAATACCTAACGCATAGAAATGTGCCATAGTTTCAATATAATAACGTTCATCTTTGTCTTTGTTGTCTTCAGGTAAAATCACTTCCAACAGCAATTCATGCCCCGATTTACAGCATCCCCGGTAAACATCCAAGATCAGCTCATCCTGCTGCTGGCGTAGCTCCGCACTGTCTTTGGGGTGATAAAATACCAGGCACTTCACGACATGTTCCAGTGGCCAATCAATGAGTTGGGATCCGATATTGCCATATTCAAGGCGTAATGGCCTTGAGCTGGGTAACTCAATGGGGCGGCCTATCCACCATCCTTGGCCAGTAATGGTGTTGAGTGCTTCCTGACCATAAGTGGTATCTGCCAGAATGCCACTCTTATGCTCCAGCCCGGACTCTTGAGCTGCCTGTTGTGCGGCCTGTAGTAATAATGTTTTGAGTTTAGGGATGTGTTCTTCACTCACACCCGCTTCACGCGCCATATCGGCCAATTGTTTGCGGTGATCGAAAGCAAACACGCAAAGCTCCGGCCACTGCTGTTTTCGGGTGGTTACCCGATGCAAATGATTAAGGCGAGTGTCACGATCAGGGCGCGGAACAGAGTGCTCGCGACTGAGGTAATCGTCTAATTCAATTTTGGTTGGCATGGCGGGCGCACAACCATGACGTGAAACAACCAGTGCACCGCAGGCGTTGGCATAACGGCAAGCCTGTTCCCAACTTTCATCATTAAGATAGCCGCGCAGTAAACCAGACATAAAGGCATCGCCGGCCCCCAATACATTGAGAACTTCAACGCGAACACCAGAATGGAGTTTGACCTGTTCCCAACTGGAGGGGATTTCCCCTTCGAATACTGAACAACCTTGTGCTCCGCGCTTGCAGACCAGTGTCGCCTGAGTTGCTTTACGCACATTTCGCAGCGCTACCAGGGTATCTGTACTGCCCCCCGCGATATGAAACTCTTCTTCAGTACCGACAATTAAATTGAAATGGTGCAGAACTTCTTGCAGTTGCTGAGTCACTTTTTCTGACTCAATGAAACGTGTTTCACCGTCGCCAAGTGAGGTCAGGCCCCATAATACTGGGCGGTAATCAATATCCAGGGCAGTTCGTAGCCCATGTTTATGCGCGTATTCCAGCGCTTTCAATACAGCGGCACGTGTATTTGGGTGTGAAAGATGTGTGCCAGTGATAGCCAGTGCCCGCGATGATGCAATATAAGACTCATCGATATCATCTGGCGTCAGGGCCATATCAGCGCAGTTTTCACGGTAAAAAATCAGAGGGAAGGTTTCTTGATCTTTAATACCAAGAATAACCAATGCGGTTAGGCGCTGCTTGTCAGTAATAAGAAAACGGGTATCGGCCCCAACACGTTGTAATTCCTCGCGCAGGAAGCGGCCCATATGTTCATCACCAACACGTGCCAACATACCTGACTTCAAGCCTTGAATCGCTGTGCCATAGGCGACATTACCTGATGAACCGCCCAAATATTTGGCAAATGTACTGGTATCTTCCAGCCGGGAACCAATCTGTTGTCCATAAAAATCGACGGCAATTCGCCCGATACATATGACATCCAGCACTTTGTGTTGTGTACCCATCCCCATTTCCTTCTTTTAAAACCTCGACAATGACCGATGAAATAAACCCGTAGTAATGTTTCTGAAATCAGTATGAGGAATAAATATTTCAATTTCAAGATTAAATGAAATTTACACCCCAATTATGTGACCTGGCTAAAAGCCTTATATCACGCACGAGAATGGGGCTTACACTAAAGGATTGTGCCAGTTATTGATGGTTTTATGAGTAGGAAATAGGAAGTATTGATGAGTGATATTAAGTTAATAATATCAATTCATTAGATTCATTTACTGCTGGTTTGTAATGCCACTATTTCACATGAGTTAATGCGGGTGTGATGGTTTCAGTGTTTACCTGATTATTTGATCTTCATCGCAGAATGAAATGTTTCTTCTGTAATGTGATTTTATGAAAAAAATATTTGTTTATAATCCCTGCTATGTTTCACCTCACTGTTGTATCGCGCAAACAGAGCAAAGGATGAATAAATGAATAAGATTCGGCTAACTACTGCACAGGCATTAGTCCGGTTTTTGGACAATCAATACTTGCAAGTCGATGGTCAGGAAATCAAATTTATCAAAGGGATTTTTGCTATTTTTGGCCATGGTAATGTGCTGGGTGTCGGGCAGGCACTGGAACAAGACTGTGGTGAACTTGTAGTTCACCAAGGGCGAAATGAGCAAGGAATGGCTCATGCAGCGATCGGTTTCGCCAAACAAAAGTTGCGTCAGCAAATCTATGCTTGTACTTCATCTGTTGGGCCGGGCAGTGCCAATATGGTGACCGCCGCCGCAACTGCAACAGCTAACCGTATTCCCTTACTCTTGCTCCCTGGTGACGTATTTTCCTCACGCCAACCCGATCCCGTGCTCCAGCAAATTGAACAATCTCATGACCTGAGTATCAGTACCAATGATGTATTTAAGCCTGTCAGTAAATACTGGGATCGCATTACGCGGCCAGAACAGCTGATGAGCGCGTGTATTAATGCCATGCGGGTACTGACTGACCCGGCTGAGACCGGTGCTGTAACGCTGTGTTTGCCGCAAGATGTACAGGCTGAAGCCTATGATTATCCTGATTACTTCTTCCAAAAACGTGTTCATCGCCTTGACCGGCGGCCTGCCAGCGCAGCAATGCTGGCTGATGCTATCGCTTTATTGACCTCAAAACGTAAACCGATTTTGGTCTGTGGCGGCGGCGTAAAATACTCACAGGCCGGTCAGGCATTGCAACGATTTGCTGAATGTTTCGGTTTACCATGGGTCGAGACACAGGCGGGCAAAGGCACAATTAGCTCCGAACATGAGCTCAATCTCGGCGGTATTGGTGAAACAGGTTGCCTGGCGGCGAACACCTTGGCGAAGCAGGCTGATTTGGTGATTGGTGTTGGCACCCGCTATACCGACTTTACGACATCATCGAAATGGTTATTTCAGAACCCGGATGTTTCATTCCTCAATATTAATGTCAGTGCTTTTGATGCTGGTAAATTGGATGGTTTGCAATTGCTGGCGGATGCGCGTGAGGCATTGTCTGCATTGCATCAACAACTTGGCAATAGTGGTTATCAGGCGGGTTGGGGCGGGGAAATTGCCCGAATGCGTGCTGAACAATTAGCCGAGACAAAACGGGTCTATCAGGTGGAATACCATGCCGAGGATTTCACCCCTGAAATTAATGACCATTTAGACCGTGAGCAGGTCTTTGGTGAGTTTATTAATAAAACCGGTTCTTTCCTGACACAAAGCCAGGTGCTGGGTGTTCTGAATAATCAATTACCTCAAGATGCTGTCATTGTTGCGGCTGCTGGCAGCTTACCCGGTGATTTACAGCGGGTATGGCGCACAAAAGGCAATAATGGCTATCACGTCGAATATGGTTACTCGTGCATGGGCTATGAAGTTAGTGCTGCATTGGGTGTGAAGCTGGCTGAACCTAACCGCGAAGTTTACTCATTGGTGGGTGATGGTGCCTTCATGATGCTGCATTCTGAGTTGGTTACTTCCATTCAAGAACGCTGCAAAATCAATGTCATATTGTTTGATAACATGACAAATGGCTGTATCAATAACCTCCAGATGGAACATGGCATGGACAGCTATGCCACTGAATTCCGTTTCCGTAATCAAGATACTGGTCAATTAGACGGCGATTTTGTTCCGGTAGATTTCGCCATGTTGGCTGCTGCTTATGGCTGTAAGACATATCGCGTTGCTACAGAACAGCAACTGTTTGATGCATTAGCCGATGCCCGCTTGCAGACAGTCTCAACCTTAATAGACATAAAAGTTCTGCCAAAAACCATGGTTCATAAATACCTGAGCTGGTGGCGGGTCGGGGTTGCCCAAGTTTCTGACAGTGAAAAAACGGACGCAGTCGTACGGGAGCTGGAAAAGAATATCGCCAAAGCCCGTGATTATTAATGCTAATTAAATGATCTGGATGTGAAGTCATAAAATGAGCAGGGATCACCTGCAAACCAAACTTCATGAGGGAAATAATATGTCATTAAATATTGGTGTGATCGGAACCGGTGCTATTGGCCAGGATCATATTCGCCGTTGTAGCAAGGTGTTGCAGGGTAGTCGTATTGTCGCTGTGACCGATATTAATCGCGAAAGTGCCACTAAAGTTATTCGTGACTTGGGTATCGAAGCGAATGTTTATGCAGATGGTTATGAAGTTATTAATGCCAAAGAAGTCGAGGCGGTGCTGGTCACGTCGTGGGGGCCAAGCCACGAAGAGTTTGTATTGGCAGCAGTTGCTGCGGGCAAATATGTATTCTGCGAAAAACCGTTAGCTGTGACCGCTGAAGGATGTAAACGCATTGTAGAGGCAGAAGCCGCGCAAGGTAAGCGTTTGGTTCAAGTTGGGTTTATGCGGCCTTACGACCAAGGTTATCGTGCACTGAAAGATGTGATTACTAGCGGAAGAATTGGTGAGCCATTAATGCTGCATTGTGCTCACCGTAATCCAAGAGTTGGCGATAACTACACTACAAGCATGGCTATCACTGACACTTTAATTCATGAAATTGATGTGCTGCGCTGGCTGTTAGATGATGATTATGTCTCGGTTCAGGTTGTTTTCCCGCGTAAAGCTAAACATGCTAAAACCCACCTAAGAGACCCGCAAGTCGTATTATTTGAAACGGCAAAAGGTACGCGTATTGACGTCGAAATCTTTGTGAACTGTCAATATGGCTATGATATTCAATGCGAAGTGGTGGGTGATAGCGGTATTGCAAAATTACCAGAGCCATCTTCTGTATTGCTGCGTAGTGAAGCGCGGCTATCAAATGAAATTCTCACTGACTGGAAAGATCGTTTTATCGATGCCTACGATGTTGAGTTGCAAGCCTTTATCAACGATGTGTTAGCTGAAAAGCTCACCGGGCCTTCTGCCTGGGACGGCTTTGCGGCGGCGGTCACCGCTGATGCCTGTATTGCCGCGCAGGAAAGTGGCCAGATTGTCCCGATAAGTTTGCCGCCACGGCCCGCTTTTTATAACAAATAATATCAATATCTATTGTCTGTGTGTCAGCCGATAAGCTGTTGCATAGCGCTATTTTTTACATCATAGGATGGGCAATTAATCATTTTTTAATTGTATTCATCTATATCAATTAGATGTATTGCAGAGGTTTATTATGAATAAAGATCGTGTGAAGTTGGCAATCGCTCCTATTGGTTGGACGAACGACGATATGCCAGATTTAGGCAAAGAAAATACCTTCCAGCAATGTATCAGTGAAATGGCACTGGCCGGGTTTATCGGTAGTGAAGTTGGCAGTAAATATCCACGAGATCCTAACGTATTGAAACCTATGCTTGAACTACGCGGTATGCAGATTTGCAATGCCTGGTTCAGCACTTTCTTTGCTGATGGTCAACGCGCTAAAACTATTGATGAATTTACTAATCACATGAATTTCCTCCATGCGATGGGGGCTAAAGTTATAGGCTGTTCTGAACAAAGTAAAAGTATTCAGGGAACCACAAAAGCTATCTTTGAAGAGAAACCTTACTTTACTGACACTGAATGGCAACGTGTTGCAGAGGGTTATAACGAGTTAGCCAAGATCGCGGCAACGAAAGGGATGCAGGTATGCTTACACCATCATATGGGGACTGGCATCCAAACCACGGAAGAAATTGATCGTTATATGAGTATGGTTAACGACGATGTTTATCTGCTATTTGATACTGGGCATGCCTATTATTCCGAAGGTAGTCAGGAAGCGATGTTAGCTATTTTAGAAAAATACTTACCGCGTATTAATCATGTCCATCTAAAGGATGTTCGTGATGAGGTGGTCGCGGAAGTTAAAGCGAAAAAACTCAGTTTCCTTGATGGTGTGAAAAAAGGCACATTCACTGTTCCCGGTGATGGTGTTATTGATTTCCGTCCAGTGTTTAAATTGTTAGATGAAAAAGGCTATCAAGGATGGATGGTAGTAGAGGCAGAACAAGACCCTGCTATTGCGAACCCATTTGAGTATGCAGTGAAAGCACGGCGTTATATTAAAGAAACCGCGGGTATTTAGTTATTTTCATCGCCAGCCTGCATTGATCCCATCAGGGAATAAGCTATATCTCTTATCCCCTGATGGTTAGTTTGGTAAATTTATTCGTCCCATATGGTGAGCATCAACAAATTGACCGTCACGGAAAGCATAACGCAGGCTAGTCCCTTCAATTTCAAAGCCAAATTTACGATAGAGGGCGATTGCTGCCAGGTTATCGACAAAAACAGTTAGTTCAATACGTTGTATATTCAGCCAGTTATCACATAAGTCAATCATGGCTGCCATCAATGCACTGCCGACACCCTTCCTGCAAGAGTTAACATCAACAGCAATACCAAAAGTTGCCACATGACGGCGACGTGCACGCTGATTTGCTTCAACAGTCAGTTGACCAACAATCTCTTCATCGATACATGCCACTAAATTATGCATTCCGGCTGGTATTTCTTTGATCTTTTTAGCCCACATCTCAAGTGAAGGTAGGGGGAGTTGTAACGTGTCTCGGTAAACCTGTGGATGTGAAAATAGTTGCTGCAAGGCGGGATAATCGCTGAATTCCACATGGCGTATCTGCACATTTTCCATAAACATACCCTTACTCTTACTGTTTGAATTACCTAATAAAATATCGTTTTATTCACCAGAGTCAATAATATTGCGAGTGGCTAAAAAAAACACTTTACAAGTGAGAGTGATAATGATTATCATTGTCGTGCTTTCAGATGAGGCCATCAAAGTTTAGGTGTTCACATTACGAAGGCACGACATTGCTCACATTGCTTCCAGTGTTTACTTAGCCAGCCGGGTGCTGGCTTTTTTTTTTGCCTGTTTTCCTGCTAATCACTTCAAATTCAAATCATTTGTCCCTTAACTTATTAATCAGTCGAATTTTTTGAACAGAGGAGTGAGTTTTTTGCGCTTTCATATTCTCCCGCGACATCTAGACTAAAGAAAACGTTGAGGAGAACTGAACATGATTTATTTACGCAAAGCGGAAGAACGTGGCCACGCTAATCACGGTTGGCTGGACAGTTGGCACACCTTCTCATTCGCCGATTATTACGATCCAGAATTTATGGGTTTTTCAGCACTACGTGTGATTAACGAAGATGTTATAGATGCAGGTCAGGGGTTTGGTACTCATCCGCATAAGGATATGGAAATCCTGACTTATGTGTTGTCCGGTACGGTTGAGCACCAGGATAGCATGGGCAACAAAGAACAAATCCATGCGGGTGAATTTCAGATAATGAGTGCTGGCACGGGGATTCGCCATTCAGAATATAATGGCCGCGATGATCAACCGCTACATTTGTATCAGATTTGGATTATCCCGAATAAGACCGGTTTGGAACCTCGTTACGAGCAGCAAATGTTCGATATTCCACAAGGGCGGCAGTTGGTGTTATCACCTGATGCCCGTGATGGTTCGCTAAAAGTGTTCCAGGACATGACGCTGTGGCGCTGGGCATTGAAACGCGAAGAGCAGTCAATTTATCAGATTCAGGCAGAGCGCCGTATCTGGATACAGGTTGTGCGAGGCAATGTGTCTATCAATGGCCACCGTGCGGGCACCAGCGATGCATTGGCTATCTGGGATGAAGCCGCTCTTTCTATTCATGCCGATGAAGACAGTGAAATCTTGCTGTTTGATTTACCGCCAGTTTAAGTTTGATCATCCTGAGTAAAAAAGGGTATGTGCATCGCGCCATACCCTTTTCTTTGCTAGAATAGCACCCCGTTTACTCTGCCTCAGTTCATTGATAATGAAGAAAAAAAGGCCAGTGCTACAAGACGTTGCCGATATGGTTGGGGTCACTAAAATGACGGTCAGCCGTTATTTGCGCAATCCAGAGCAAGTTTCTGCCGTATTGCGGGAAAAAATTGCACTGGCGCTAGACGAACTTGGCTACATTCCCAATCGTGCTCCCGATATCCTTTCCAACGCAACCAGCCACGCTATTGGCGTATTACTGCCATCATTAACTAACCAGGTTTTTGCCGAGGTGCTAAGAGGTATTGAAAGTGTGACGGATGCGCATGGCTATCAAACCATGTTGGCACATTACGGCTATCAGAAAGAACGGGAAGAGCAGCGGTTGACCTCGCTACTTTCTTACAATATTGATGGGCTAATCCTTTCCGAGCGCCATCATACGGCGCGTACTTTGAAAATGATTGAGGTTGCGGGCATTCCTGTTATTGAACTGATGGATTGTTCATCACCTTGCATTGATTTAGCCGTGGGTTTTAATAACTTTGAAGCCGCAAGGCAGATGACTCAGCAGATTATCGCCAAAGGCCACCGTTACGTGGTGTATTTTGGTGCGCGTCAGGATGAGCGAACGGTGATTAAGCAGCAAGGTTATGAGCAGGCGATGCGTGAGTCCGGCCTGACGCCGATGAGTGTGATGACTAGCCGTTCCTCATCATATTCAGCTGGGGCGGAGCTATTGCGCGAAGCTCAGGTGAGTTATCCGCAGATCGACAGTATTTTTTGCACCAATGACGACCTGGCCATCGGCGCGGTATTTGAATGTCAGCGCCAGGGGCTTTCTATTCCGCATGATATGGCGATAGCCGGTTTCCACGGGCATGATATTGGTCAGTCGATGGTTCCGAAACTCGCCAGTGTACTGACCCCACGCGAAAGAATGGGGCAAATTGGTGCCGAGCGCTTACTGGCCCGGCTACGCGGAGAAGTGGTTACACCCAAGATGGTTGATGTGGGCTTCACCATCCTCCCCGGCGGCAGTATCTAAATAGCGGTAGTTATATACTAATGCTATATAACTAATGCTATATCACCATTGCTAATAACAGACAGCCGACCAATCCGCAGACGGATATAATGGTTTCCAGCACTGACCATGACTTGAAGGTCTCGACGATAGTCAGGTTAAAATATTCTTTAAATAGCCAGAAACCCGGGTCGTTGACGTGAGAGAAAATCACGCTACCTGAACCCACTGCAATCACCATCAATTCAGGGCTGGCACCGGTGGTGGCTATGAGAGGGGCCACAATCCCGCCTGCGGTAATGGCTGCCACTGTCGCAGAGCCAAGTGCAATACGTAGCACGGCTGCAATCGACCATGCCATTAGAATCGGTGATAGCCCGCTGCTATTCATCATGCTGGCAATGTAATGGTCAACGCCGCTGTCGACTAAAACCTGTTTGAAAGCCCCACCACCACCGATAACCAATAGCATCATTGCAATGATTTTGATGGAGTCGGTCACGGTATCCATCACGGACTCCATGGAGCGACCACGGTTTAAACCAAAGGTGAAAATTGCGATTAACACGGCGATCAATGTGGCGATAACCGGGTCGCCCAAGAACTCGGCATAGGAAAGAACAGGGTGGCCTTTGGGCAAAATCATCTCTGCCACCGCCCGCATTGCCATTAAAATAACCGGCACCAGCGCAGTGCCGACACTGACGCCAAAACCAGGCATCTCTTCATCGGTAAACGTTTTTGGGTTATACAGCCCTTCTGGCACCGGTTTATCAATACCTTTCAGGAAATGAGCGAATACCGGGCCAGCCAGAATAACGGTAGGAATGGCCAGTAACGTCCCATATAACAGGGTCTTACCCATATCGGCGTGGAAAATGGTAGCAATAGCGGTTGGACCGGGGTGAGGAGGTAAGAAGCCGTGAGTCACTGATAGCGCTGCGGCCATCGGGACACCCACATATAACAATGGAATGCGGGCTGAAGCGGCGATACTGAATACCAGCGGCAGCAACAACACAAAGCCGACTTCATAGAATAGGGCAAAACCGACAGTAAAACCGGTGAGAACAACCGCCCACTGAATGTGTTTTTTACCAAATTTATCAATCAGGGTAGTAGCGATTCGTTGAGCGCCGCCGCAGTCCGCTAGCAACTTACCGAGCATGGCACCGAAGCCCATAATCAGTGCCAGACTGCCCAGTGTTCCACCGACCCCTGCTTTGATTGAGCCGACAACCTTATCGACCGGCATCCCTTGCATGACACCCACCGCCAGCGCGACCAGTATCAGCGAGATAAATCCGTTGAGTTTGAAACGGATCATCAGTAACAGCAGCATGGCAACGCCAACCGCGACAATGACTAATGGCATAGTATTTCTCCATTTATTTAGAGTATATGTATCGCTTTTTATTATGGTTACAGTCAGTTGGAGCCAGTGTGATTGTGCGATTGAGTCCAATGACGATGTTCTATCAGGTGTGATAAAAGTCACATCTCCATTTGTTACCGGTATCATGATACCGGTAACATGATAAAATACGAAACCATAGCGAGCGGTAAAATTCCTATTCTGAGATAGAGATCAACATTATGGCAGGACGTAGCATTATCGTGATGGGTGTATCGGGTAGCGGTAAAACTACCGTGGGAGAAGCGGTGGCCCGCCGGATTCACGCCAAATTTATTGACGGTGATGACCTGCA
The DNA here is from genome assembly GCF_902170785.1 of Yersinia proxima. Classification (GTDB taxonomy): domain Bacteria; phylum Pseudomonadota; class Gammaproteobacteria; order Enterobacterales; family Enterobacteriaceae; genus Yersinia; species Yersinia proxima. Next base: position 257,466 of record NZ_CABHYG010000014.1, read on the forward strand.
TCCCCGTGCCAATATTCAGAAAATGGGCAGTGGGCATCCTCTTAATGATGAGGATCGTATGCCGTGGTTGGAGCGCCTGAGCGATGCGGCTTATAGCCTGCACCATAAGAATGAAACCGGTATTATTGTCTGTTCGGCACTGAAACGGCGTTATCGCGATCGGCTGCGGGAAGGTAATCCGGAAATGGTATTTTTATACCTGAAGGGCAGTTTTGATGTGATTATGGAACGGCTAAAAGCCCGCTCCGGCCATTTTATGCCCACTGATTTATTAAAAAGTCAGTTTGAAGCATTGGAAGAACCGGGGTCAGAAGAACCGGATGTTATCTGTGTGGATATTGATGCAGATATTGATGAAGTTGTGCAGCGCTGTGTGTTGGCACTGGAAAAACAGAACTAATCATCGCGTGACGGAAACTGTTAGCAAAGTCGAATGAAGGGAAATCGCCCCAGGGTGCGGTAAACCCTTCACTCACCGAGCTATCAATAACTTTGCCGTCAACGGGTGCGTAAATTCACTTTGTCAGATACGCGCGCACGCCATCCAAAAACATCTGCGTTGATAACATCACCAAAATTAATCCCATCAGGCGCTCCAATGCGCTAACACCTTTACTGCCCAACAAGCGCAGAAACAGATTCGACATTAACAAAATGGCCGCCGATAAGCCCCAGGCAATCATCAATGCCAGCACCAAATGGCTAAGCTGATTAGGATATTGATGGGATAGCAGCATCAGGGTCGCCAGAATAGACGGGCCTGCTACTAATGGAATGGCGAGCGGAACCAGGAAGGGCTCCTCCCCGGCCGATAGCCCGGTAACACTGCTCTCGGGAGAGGGGAAAATCATCTTAATAGCGATTAAAAACAAAATAATCCCGCCGGATATTGATACTGTTTCCGTACGCAAATTCAAGAACGCCAAAATCTTCTCGCCGGCGAACAGGAAAATCAGCATCAATATGAGTGCGATCAGCAATTCACGGATCAATACCACTCGCCGCCGCTTAGGTTCCAGATGTTTAAGCACCGACATAAAAATCGGCAAATTACCCAGCGGATCCATAATCAAAAACAGCAACACCGTTGCCGCAATCATCTCTGTCATTATTACCTCAAAAAAATCAAAACGACTGGCGTTTCCCGCCAGTCAAAGTCACATATTAGGAAAATTGCTTTGAATCATTCTGGTATCGAATAATTTAACTTGCCACTTTGTCCATATTTTGTAAGGTGGTATCAGGTCTGTCCTCGTCAGTTTGCCGTATGCATCAGCAGCGATGCGAGACAGACATCCATTAATCGGTGTCACCTTCCAAGGCAGGGCAGTAAACATGAAAAACGTTGGTTTTATCGGCTGGCGCGGTATGGTCGGCTCAGTACTCATGCAACGCATGATTGAAGAACGCGACTTTGACGGGATCCGCCCGGTCTTTTTTTCTACCTCTCAACACGGCCAAGCCGCTCCATCTTTCACGGGTCAGCAAGGTACGTTGCAAGACGCTTATGATATTGATGCGCTGAGTGCATTGGATATTATCATTACTTGTCAGGGGGGAGATTATACCAACGAAATTTATCCAAAGCTGCGGGAAACTGGCTGGCAAGGTTATTGGATTGATGCTGCTTCATCTCTACGTATGCGCGATGATGCGATTATCATTCTGGACCCGGTGAACCACGGTGTCATTCAACAAGGGCTGGATAAGGGCATCAAGACCTTTGCCGGTGGCAACTGTACCGTCAGCCTGATGCTGATGTCATTGGGTGGTTTGTTTGCTAATGATTTAGTTGAGTGGGCATCTGTGGCGACTTATCAGGCCGCCTCTGGTGGTGGCGCACGTCACATGCGCGAATTGCTGACTCAAATGGGTATGTTGCACGCTGATGTGGCAAAAGAGCTGCAAGATCCTGCCTCAGCTATTTTGGATATCGAACGTAAAGTGACGGCGGCCACTCGCAGTGGCAAATTGCCGACCGACAACTTTGGCGTGCCATTGGCAGGCAGTTTAATTCCGTGGATCGACAAAGCACTGGATAACGGCCAGAGCCGTGAAGAGTGGAAAGGCCAGGCTGAAACCAACAAGATTTTGAATACCGGCAGTGTTATCCCGGTTGATGGTCTGTGTGTTCGTGTCGGCGCACTGCGTTGCCACAGCCAGGCTTTTACACTGAAGCTGAAAAAAGATGTGCCACTGCCAGAAATCGAGCAATTACTGGCAACTCACAATGACTGGGTTCGTGTTATCCCGAATGATCGCGAGTTGAGTATGCGCGAACTGACTCCTGCAGCGGTGACCGGTACGTTGAATACTCCGGTGGGGCGTCTGCGTAAACTGAATATGGGGCCGGAATATCTTTCCGCCTTCACTGTCGGTGACCAATTACTGTGGGGCGCTGCTGAACCACTGCGCCGTATGCTGCGAATTTTGCTGTAATTTAATATCTAATCGTGATGACAGGCCCTGATCTTATAGTCAGGGCTTTTTTATTGCTGCACTTTTGTTGGGTAACGCATTAATAAAGACGGCCACAATTACAACAACTGGCTGATGTTAAGTTCTTCCATCAAGCGGTAATTATCTGAATAATCCACCGGAATGGCGATGACAGCCGGGCCTTGAGTATCCATAGCCTGATGTAATTTAACCGTTAGTTCATCAGCAGATTCAACAGCAAAGCCTTTTGCACCAAAGGATTCCGCGTACATTTTAAAATCTATCGGGCCAAAACTGACCCCAGATGAGCGGTGGTATTTCTTCTGCTCCTGAATTTCCACCATGTTGTAGCCGTTATCCACCCAGATGATATGCAGCAGGTTACTTTTAAGCCGCACCGCAGTTTCCAACTCCATGCTGGATTGCATAAAACCCCCATCTCCAGAGACCGAAACCACTTTTTGCTGCGGATTTACCAGTGCAGCCGCAATGGCCCACGGCAGGGCGACGCCCATAGTCTGCTGGCCATTTGACATTAAAATTTGCCGGGCACGGAAGCTGTAGAGATAGCGGGCAATCCAAATATGAAAACTCCCCATATCGACACAAAGTGTCACATCACTGTTGACTATATCCTGCATTGCCCGCACCAGCCGCAGGGGATGGATGGCGAAACCACTCATTTTATCTGCACGATTGGCCAGGTCGCGCCGTTGACGACAGCGCTCCTCCAGTATTGCCTGTGTTTGAGAGGTTAAGACTATCGGGCCATGTATCTGCTGATTGAGCATCTCCAATGTGGCGGCGATATCACCCAATAACTCTTTTTCCGGCTGATAAGCTGCATCTATTTCGGCGGGTAAAATATCGATATGTATCAGTGTTGCCTGGCCGTTGTTCCATAGTGTGGGGTCATACTCCACTGGGCTATAACCAATAGTGATAATTAAATCAGCTTGCTGCAGTAGCTTATCGCCCGCCTGATTATTAAATAATCCTACCCGACCCGCAAAATGATCAAAATGTGTCTGGTCAACGACACCGGCGGCCTGATAGGTGCTAGTGACCGGTATTTTGCTGTGATGAAGTAAGCGCCGAATCGCTTGCGCATTGGCCGGTTGGCTGGCCATTAATCCCAGTAGCAAGATGGGATTTTTCGCCTGATTAACTAATTTAGCGACAGCAATAATTTCATTAAGTGGTGCGCTACCGCTTTGTGGACAAACCTGATGAATTAGTGCCTGTCCGGTGATGGGTTTATTGAGAATATCTTGTGGCAAACTGACAAAGGCGGCGCCCTGCCTGCCAAACTCAGCGCTTCTGAAAGCATTCCCCAGCACTTCGCCAAGTGCCGCAGAAGCCGTCACTTCTGCGCTAAATTTGGTTACCGGGCGGAAGATGCTCACGGTATCCATACTTTGATGGGTTATTTTCAGGCTATCGGAGCGTTTAACCGCACCACCCAAGGCTACCACCGGATCCCCTTCGGAGGTGGCTGTAGCAAGGCCGGTAACCAGATTGGCACAGCCCGGTCCGGAGGTAACCAGCGCGACACCGGCTTTACCGGTCAATCGGCCAACTGCAGCGGCCATAAAAGCGGCATTCGCTTCGTGGCGCACCACGATGGTGTTGATGCTGGAATCTTCCAGTGAATCAAATACCCGGTCAATTTTAGCACCTGGAATACCAAATACCTGTTTCACACCTTGTTGCTCTAAATGATTAACCACCAGATCGGCACCGCTTTTCCAGGCCAGAATGTTAGGTTCGTTTATCATGATATGTTGTCCTTTTATATCCGTCATACTTCAAGCTGCATGTGCGTTGGCTACGCTCACTTACCCGAATCACTTACTTATGTAAGCTCATCGGGATTCATTCGTTTGCCGCCTTCCTGCAACTCGAACTATTTAGGATGTATGTCTTCGCTCTGTGCGGCGGATTAACTCTCTACGGCGCAAATCGCGCTGTTGAGATTCTGTGGGGAAAGGTTTGCAGTAAGAAAATCGGGCTCCTGCGGTAGGTCGATAACCAATTTGGCGACAGTACCAAAGGTCAGAATGCCGTTTTCCAGTTGGTAATCCAGCACATGACCACCGCCGCTGCGGTCATCGGTAATAAAATGTTCGTGATAACCGGCAACATTAATACCTTGGGTATAGTTTGGGCTGCGAAAGCCAATGATCACGCCACTTTGATGCTCAAACTCAAAAGTGGGTTGCTCGGCGATAGCTTCGAGCATGGGTTTATAGGGGCGTTGTTGGCGCGGCACGGTGCGGGTTTCAACATGGCTGAATTTGCCATCAATACGCAGTGTGCAAAACAGATTGTCTGTTGCGGCAACGTCGTTAATGACTTTGTGGAGCTGCTCTCGGCTCATTTTATGTTCGAATTGGCGTTTTTCAGTCGGTTGAAAAAAGGTCATTACGGCAAAGGGGGTTTTCTGCTGTGGTTGGGCGGATCTGGCGCTGCCATCGGAGCGTAATTGATAAACTTTACTGTTTAATGCGACGAGTTCGCCATCAAGATTGTTAAATGTTCCTAATCCAAAGTCGCCGTGTTTCAATAACTCAGCCATCGTGACCTGGCCTTCGTAAACCCCGCCAATCAATGCGCTCATTAGCGATGTTTGATAAATGATGCACTCAGGATGCTGGCTCTGATAGGCAATAGCGCTTTCTACTACCTCTTGAGCACATGAGCAATGTGATACCATTGGTTCAGCCATATTCTTCTTTCCCTCTACATAATATAAATTATATTTATGTATAAGGTTGACGCCGAAAGAGCATAAGTACCAATATAGGAACCTCACTTTTTCGATATCAAAAATATATGGAATTACGTTATCTACGCTATTTTGTTGCGGTGGCTTCAGCCCGGCACTTCACCCGAGCAGCCGAAGCACTGGGTATTTCACAGCCTCCATTGAGCCAACAGATTCAAAAATTGGAGCAGGAAATAGGCACACCGCTACTACGCCGGTTGACGCGAGGAGTCGAATTGACCAATGCGGGGAAAGTGTTCTATGAGGATGCCTGTCATATATTGACGTTGACGGATGAAGCGATAAAACGGGCTAAAAGTATTGCACGGGGGGAAACGGGCAAACTGCGGGTAGGTTTTGCCAGCTCGACAGCGTTTCAGCCTATAGTCTTACAACTGCTCCATGCTTATCGGGATAAATATCCGGAAGTGATCTTGTCGCCCAGCGAAGAGACTATGCCGGTGTTAATGAATGATTTGCATAACGAACATATTGATGTGGCTTTTATCCGCCAGCCTTGCGATGCCAGTAATGAATTCACCTGTAAGGTGCTGGTGGAGGAAGATATGTTGTTGGTGTTACCACATAATCACCCACTGCACCGCGTGCCAAAAATCAATCTGCAAACGCTACAGCATGAAAAACTGATTATTTTCCCACGGGAGGTCGGCCCCGGATTATATGATGCCATCATCACCGCTTGCTATCGCGCAGGGTTTCAGCCCGAGTTAGGGCAGCAATCGCCACAGATGGTTTCGGCGATTGGCATGGTTTCTGCCGGTTTTGGTTTTACCCTGGTGCCCCGTTCACTCATAACTATTCAGGCAAATAATGTCACTTATCATGAGATTGATGACAGCCTATTAAAAACTAAGATTACTTTGGCATGGCGACGTCATGAGCGCTCAGCCGCGGTACTGAATATGGTGAATATCATTACTCGCAAAAAGCTATCCGCGGGTTAGCTCTCACTTGCGGTGATAAACGGCAGTTTAATGATGATACGGGTGAACTCCTCAGCTTTATTTATTACGGTTACACCGTATTCACTGCCATAACGTACTTTAATCCGCCGATCCACAAGGTTCATACCCAGCCCATCACCATTTGGCTGCGGTTGATACAATCCGGCATTATCCTCGACTTCCAGCACCAGAACATGGTCATCCAACTTGCCGTGCAAGGTGATACGACCATTGCTGAACATCTGCGAAATACCGTGTTTGATGGCATTTTCTACCACCGGTTGTAGAGAAAATGCCGGTAAACGCGCCTCCATCAACTCATCTGGTAATGAAATTTCAACACTCAGGCGATCTGCAAACCGTGCTTTTTCTATTTCCAGATAAGCATTCACATGTTCAATTTCATCACTCAATGTGACCACATCATGACTGCGTTTGAGGTTTTTGCGGAAGAATGTCGACAGAGACAGTACCAGTTTACGGGCATGGTCTGGATTGCGCCGGATCACCACCGACAGAGTATTGAGCGCATTAAACAGGAAATGCGGGTTGACCTGCGCGTGAAGCAGTTTGATTTCGGATTGTGCCAACATCTGCTTTTGCTGCTCAAACTCACCGGCCAGAATTTGGGCCGATAGCAGGTGAGCAATGCCTTCACCTAATGTGCGGTTAATACTGGAAAATAGCTTACTTTTTGGCTCATACAGTTTGATGCTGCCAATCACCCGATGCTCTTCACCACGCAACGGGATAACCAAGGTAGAACCTAGCTTACAGGTCGGTGAAATTGAACAGGTATAGGGTACGGCGTTGCCGTCGGCGTAGACCACCTGATTCAGCTCAATCGCCCGGTGGGTATGGTCGGAAGTAATGGCTCCTCCCACTTTATGGTGGTCTGAGCCGGTACCAATAAACGCCAGCAGTTTCTCACGGTCAGTGATTGCCACCGCGCCCACACCCAGTTCTTCATACAAAATACGCGCTACTCGCATACTGTTTTGCTGATCAAAACCGTGGCGTAATAACCCTTCCGCTCGCGCGGCAATTTGTAACGCTTTGGCTGAAAATGCGGTGGTGTATTTTTCGAAAATAGCTCGCCTGTCCAATAAGATACGCATAAACATCGCGGCACCTATGGTGTTAGTTATCATCATGGGCAAGGCAATATTCTCAACCAATTCGACCGCTTCATGGAAGGGGCGCGCCACTGCCAGAATAATCAACATTTGCAGGACTTCGGCCACCAAGGTAATAGCGGCGACAACCAAGGGCTGGAATAACAGGTCAAGGCGATTTTTGCGGATCAGATAGCTATGGAGTAGCCCGCCTAATAACCCTTCGGTGATGGTAGATAACATACAGGCGGTGGCGGTCATTCCTCCCATGGAGTAGCGATGTAAGCCGCCGGTTAGCCCCACCAGAAAACCGACTGATGGCCCCCCCAGCACGCCACCCAATACTGCACCGATAGCACGGGTATTGGCGATGGAGTCATCAATATGCAAACCGAAATAGGTTCCCATGATGCAAAACATGGAAAACGTGAGGTAGCACACCAGTTTATGGGGCAACCTAATGGTAACCTGCATTAAGGGGATAAATAGCGGTGTTTTACTCAACAGATAGGCGATAACCAGATAGACACACATCTGTTGTAAAAGGGAAAAAATCAGTTCGACCTGGCTAACGCCCATGTTAGATGACCACTGTTATTACTAAGATTATTTATTGCAGCCGCTATTGTAGCCAGATTTCTCGACCGAGAAGTTAGCCCACCCCTTGTTTTAACAAAAAAGCCCTATGGGGCTAAAAATCGTGTCAGCTTGTTATTTTGCTCATTTCGTCTGGTGAGTATCACCGTTTCTTTGTGCGACTCATAACGGTATTTCCATCATCTATGTGTTTCTTGCACAGCTTAATCTTCTTTTTTTTCACTTATCTGCGTGAGAAAAAATTTCATTAATCATAAGCCAATTTTTTTAGCTCTCATTGACTATGCTTATAGTTTGGGTGAGAAAAATCCTATCACTAAGTGCGCAATCATAAAGGCAGGTTAAGGCATTAAGTCTGTTTATTGACCTTGATCATGCCTAATACATTAAATGGATTGCATGATTAACGTGCAGATTTTTGACTGTATTTTTCAAATTTCTTTATAAAATCATGCTATTAATCAAAGGAAGAAGATATGCCAGTACTTCCCGACCGTAAGGTGATTAATCAAATTATTTCCGGCCATTATGCCGATCCTTTTTCCGTTTTGGGTATGCACCAAACTGAGCGGGGGTTACAGGTATGTGCGTTGTTGCCGGATGCCAAAGAGGTGTGGTTGGTTGACACAGAAAGCGGGCGTAATATTGTTCAATTAAAGAGTGAAGATCCGCGTGGTTTCTTCATCGCCAAAATTCCTCGCCGTAAAAAACCTTTCCGTTATCAGTTAGCCGTCACATGGCAAGAAAATACACAAATCATCGAAGATCCCTACCGTTTCGGCACATTATTACAGGATATCGATACCTGGTTACTGGCTGAAGGGACTCATTTACGTCCTTATGAACGCTTAGGGGCACATTTGATGAGTCTGGATGGTGTGCCGGGGGTCAGCTTTGCGGTTTGGGCGCCGAATGCTCAACGTGTTTCTGTGGTGGGTGAATTTAACTTTTGGGATGGTCGCCGTCATCCTATGCGGTTACGGCAAGAAAATGGTATTTGGGAGCTATTCCTGCCCGGTGTGCAAGAGGGGCAGTTGTATAAGTTTGAGATAATAGATTGCCATGGTCAGGTGCGGTTAAAAGCTGACCCCTACGCCTTTAAAGCCCAGATGCGGCCAGAAACAGCCTCATTGATCAGTCCGTTGCCGGATGTGGTCGAAAATACTCCAGCCCGACAAAAAGCCAATGACTTGCGTTCACCCGTTTCTATTTATGAAGTCCATCTTGGTTCGTGGCGACGCCATACCGACAATAACTTTTGGCTCAGTTATGGCGAATTAGCTGATCAACTGGTCGAATATGTCAAATACATGGGATTCACCCATGTGGAATTACTGCCGATTAATGAGCATCCGTTTGATGGTAGTTGGGGTTATCAGCCACTGGGGTTATATGCCCCGACTCGCCGATTTGGTACACCACAAGATTTCAAAGATTTTGTCGCCAAATTCCATGAGGCAGGAATTAACGTCATTCTTGACTGGGTTCCGGGTCATTTCCCCAGTGATGAGCATGGTTTATCGACGTTCGATGGAACCGCATTATATGAATATGCCGATCCGCGCGAAGGCTACCATCAGGACTGGAATACCCTGATTTATAACTATGGTCGCAATGAAGTTCGTAACTATTTGGCGGGAAATGCATTCTACTGGATGGAGCGTTTTGGCATTGATGCATTACGTATTGATGCTGTTGCTTCAATGATTTACCGCGATTATAGCCGTGCCGAAGGGCAATGGGTGCCCAATTATTACGGTGGGCGTGAAAATCTGGAGGCGATTGCCTTCTTGCGTTACACCAACCACACCATCGGTGTTGAGCGCTCCGGCGGTGTCACTATGGCTGAGGAGTCTACAGACTTCCCCGGGGTGACATTACCTCCTGACGCAGGTGGATTGGGCTTTAACTACAAGTGGAATATGGGCTGGATGCATGACACGCTCAATTACATGCAATGTGACCCTGTTCACCGCAAATATCATCACAATCTAATGACTTTCGGTATGTTATACGCCTATACCGAGAACTTTATTTTACCGATCTCTCACGATGAAGTGGTTCATGGCAAACGTTCAATCCTTGATCGTATGCCAGGTGATGCATGGCAGAAATTCGCTAACTTGCGGGCTTATTATGGGTTCATGTGGGCGCATCCGGGCAAAAAATTGCTGTTTATGGGATGTGAATTCGCCCAAGGGCGTGAGTGGAATTTCGATACCAGTTTGGACTGGCATTTGCTGGATGACGAAAACGGTTGGCATAAGGGAGTGCAGCGCTGGGTTCGCGATCTTAACCATTGTTATCAACAGAATGCGCCACTCTATGAGTTGGATTACCAACCGGATGGCTTTGAGTGGCTGGTGGTGGATGATCATGAAAACTCGGTATTTGCGTTCCTGCGCCGTGATGCTGATGGTAACGAATTGATTGTCATTAGTAATTTTACGCCAGTACCACGTTACAACTACCGCGTAGGTGTCCCGCAGAGTGGGCATTATCGTGAAGTGTTGAACTCTGATTCAGCGTTCTATCGCGGCAGCAATATGGGTAATCAGGGCGGTATTCATAGCCACCAGGTTAGCAGCCATAATCACAATCACTCTTTGCTACTCACTCTGCCACCACTGTCGACCATTTATCTGGCGCGGGAGGGGTAGGATGACGACTCTGACGAGTGGCTCCCCGACGCCAATGGGCGCTCATTTTGATGGTGCTGGGATCAATTTTACTCTGTTTTCGGCCCATGCAGAACAGGTTGAATTGTGCCTGTTTGATGATAATAACCAGGAGCTGCGGATACCGTTACCGGCCCGCAGTGGAGATATTTGGCATGGTTATCTTCCCGGAGGAAAGCCGGGGCAGCGTTATGGTTACCGTGTCAGTGGGCCATTTCACCCGCAACAAGGCCACCGTTTTAATCCCCACAAGTTATTAATAGACCCTTGTGCTCGTGCACTGGATAGCAAGGTGGGTAATGACCCCAGCTTACAGGGGGGGGTGAGTCAGCCCGACTCTCGCGACAGTTCGGCCGCCGTGCCTAAGTGTATTGTGGTTCATGAAGAATATGATTGGCAGGGGGATCGCCGACCAACCATTCCTTGGGGCAATACCGTCATTTATGAAGCCCATGTCCGCGGCTTAACTCAATTGCACCCGGATATTCCGGCAGATCTGCGTGGTACTTACGCGGGTTTGGCTCATCCCGCCATAATTCAATATCTGCAAAAGCTGGGTATAACGACACTGGAGTTGTTGCCGGTGCAATTCCATGTTGATGAGCCACGGTTGCAGAAGATGGGGCTGAGTAATTATTGGGGTTATAACGTACTCGCGCCCTATGCAGTTGACTCGGATTATGCTTCTGGCCGTGAAGGCGTTTCCCCGCTGCAAGAGCTACGTGATGCAGTTAAAGCATTGCACAAAGCCGGTATTGAAGTGATTTTGGATGTGGTATTCAACCATAGTGCAGAGCTGGATGTGTTTGGCCCCACTCTGTGTCAGCGTGGGATCGACAATGCCAGCTACTACTGGCTCACCCCTGAGGGTGAATACGACAATATGACCGGTTGTGGCAATACATTAAACCTTAGCCAACCTTATGTGATGCAGTGGGTGCTTGACTGCCTGCGTTACTGGGTTGATAGCTGCCACATTGATGGTTTTCGCTTTGATTTGGGGACGGTTTTGGGGCGCTTACCGGCTTTCGAGCAACATGCCCCTTTGTTTGCCGCACTGGCGGCTGATAAACAGCTCTGTAGTTGCAAGATGATTGCAGAGCCTTGGGATATCGGCTTGGGGGGCTATCAATTGGGTAACTTCCCGGCCGGTTTTAGCGAATGGAATGACCAATATCGCGATGCCATGCGCCGCTTCTGGTTACGCGGCGATTTACCTTTGGGGCAATTCGCCCAGCATTTCGCGGCATCCAGCAATTTATTCAAACATCGGGAGCGTTTGCCTTCCGCCAGCATTAATCAAATCACCGCCCATGATGGCTTTACCTTGCAAGATTTGTTGTGTTTTAACCAAAAACACAACCAAATCAACGGAGAAGAAAATCGTGATGGCAGTGATAACAATCTAAGCAATAATTTTGGTAGTGAAGGTTTGGTGGCGGATGACGCTATCTGGCAACGGCGCAAAGCGTGCCAGCGCGCATTGCTGACCACCTTGTTACTTTCACAGGGAACACCGATGTTGCTGGCTGGCGATGAGCACGGCCATAGTCAGCAAGGCAACAACAATGCGTATTGTCAAAACAACATTATCACCTGGCTAGACTGGGGGAGCGCAGATCGAGAATTAACGGCATTTACTGCCGAACTTATTCGGTTACGCCAGCAGATTCCGGCTCTGATTCAAGATTCATGGTGGGAAGACGGCGATGGCAATGTGCAATGGCTGGATAGTCAGGGGCAAGCGCTGAGTGATGAGGCTTGGGAGCAGGGTTGCCAGAAACAACTACAAATACGGTTATCTCAGCGCTGGCTGGTGGTGATTAATGCCACTGATCAAGCGTGTGAAATGCATTTACCTGTGGGGGAATGGGTGGTGATTCCTCCTTTTGAGCCGTCAGAGCATACGGAACCATTAACCGTATGGAATGGGTCTGCACATACCGTTTGCGTGCTCACACAGAAATTCTAAGGAGTCTTCATGGTTAAGTTTGAGAACAAAGACCCACTGATGTTAGCTCGATTATTACCGAATAAATCTGTCGCGCTGATTCTGGCGGGTGGCCGTGGTTCGCGGCTGAAAGATTTAACGGCGACCCGTGCTAAACCCGCAGTTCATTTTGGCGGCAAGTTTCGTATTATTGATTTTGCCCTTTCCAACTGTCTGAATTCGGGTATCCGGCGTATTGGCGTGATAACGCAATATCAGTCACATAGCTTGGTTCAACATATTCAACGTGGTTGGTCATTCCTCAATGAGGAAATGAACGAATTTGTCGATTTATTGCCAGCCCAACAGCGCTTGAGCACTGAGCAGTGGTACAAAGGAACCGCAGATGCGGTTTATCAGAATCTGGATATTATCCGTCGCTACAAAGCGGAACATATCGTCATTCTGGCGGGTGACCATATTTACAAGATGGATTACTCCCGCATGTTGCTCGACCACGCCGAGAAAGGGGCTGAGTGTACTGTGGCATGTATTCCAGTCCCCATTACCGAGGCCACTGAATTTGGTGTTATGGAGGTTGCCGAGGATTATCAGATAACCGCTTTCTATGAAAAGCCGGCTAATCCTCCTGCGATGCCAGGCCGCCCGGATATGGCCCTCGCCAGCATGGGTATCTACATTTTCAATACTGATTATCTGTTTAAATTATTAGAAGAAGATCAGAAAACTCCTGGTTCCAGCCATGATTTTGGTAAAGATATTATCCCCAAATTGACTGAGCAAAGAGTGGCCTGGGCACATCCATTCGATCTTTCCTGTGTGACTTCTAATGCTGAACTGCCGCCTTACTGGCGTGATGTTGGGACGTTGGATGCCTACTGGCGCGCCAACCTCGATTTGGCATCGGTGACGCCAGAGCTGGATATGTATGACCGCGATTGGCCTATTCGGACACATATGGAGCCGCTGCCGCCCGCCAAGTTTGTGCAGGACCGTTCCGGTAGCCACGGTATGACCATGAACTCGTTGGTCTCCGGTGGCTGCATTGTTTCCGGTTCGGTGGTGGTGCACTCAGTGCTATTCCCTCGGGTGCGGGTGAACTCGTTTTGCACCATTGATTCCACATTACTGCTGCCGGATGTACATATTGGCCGTTCGTGCCGCCTGCGCCGCTGCATTATTGACCGAGCCTGCCAGATACCTGAGGGGACGGTTATTGGTGAAAATGCCGAAGAAGACAGCAAGCGTTTTTATCGCTCTGAGGGCGGGGTGGTGTTAGTGACCCGTTCGATGCTGGCCAAGCTGGCGGCGAAATAGGGCTATCGGATTTTATCATTTATTAAGTGAGTATCTTATACCCAAATTAATTGGAGTGGCAGGTAGGCAGCAAACGAGGGTATCCCGATGAGCTGACTCAGGTCAGTGATTCGGGTGCGTGAGAGCAGCTAACAACCCTGCCGCTTCAAGTAAGAAGGGTATAAATAGGAGTGATGATGCGGGTTCTACACGTATGTTCCGAGCTATTCCCGTTGTTAAAAACCGGGGGATTGGCTGACGTTGTTGGTGCTTTACCTGCCGCTCAAATTGCTGAGGGAGCCGATGTCAGGGTTATGCTGCCGGGGTTCCCTGACTTACGCCGTGGCATCCCAGACACGGTTTTGGTCAGGGAGATTGATACCTTTGCTGGCCGTGTTTCATTACGTTATGGCCATTATCAGGGGATTGGTATTTACCTGATTGATGCACCAGGCCTTTATGACCGGGCAGGAAGCCCGTATCACGACCAGTCTTTGCATGCTTATGCTGATAACTATCGCCGTTTTGCATTACTGGGATGGATGGCTTGTGAACTGGCTTGTGGCCTGGATGGTTATTGGCGTCCAGAGGTAGTGCATGCCCATGATTGGCATGCCGGGCTAGCTTGTGCTTATCTCGCGGCACGTGGCCGCCCTGCACGTTCAGTATTTACCGTCCATAATTTGGCTTATCAAGGGTTGTTCTCGGGGCACCATTTGGCTGAAATACAGCTGCCGGCCGCATTTTTCCAAATGTATGGGCTGGAGTTCTATGGCCAAATTTCCTATCTGAAAGCCGGATTGTTCTTTGCTGACCATGTCACCACCGTCAGTCCGACCTATGCCAAGGAAATTACCCAACCTGCCTTTGGTTACGGTATGGAGGGGCTGCTACAAGAGCGAGCCAGTCAGGGGCGATTGACCGGAATACTCAATGGGGTGGACAGTGATATCTGGGACCCACAAACGGATGCTTTGCTCCATGCCCGCTATGATGCAGAAGATCTGCAAAAGAAAGCGGTAAATAAAACACACCTACAAACCACGATGGGGTTGGAGGTGACGGAGAAGAAACCTATTTTTGCCGTAGTCAGCAGGTTAACGGAGCAAAAAGGGTTAGATTTGGTGCTGGAAGCGTTGCCCGATTTACTGCAATTGGGAGGGCAATTAGCTGTTCTGGGGGCGGGTGATGCCATTTTACAAGAGGCATTCCTGGCGGCTGCGGCAGACTATTCCGGTCAGGTTGGGGTGCAAATAGGCTATCACGAGGCATTTTCACACCGAATTATTGCCGGTGCGGATGTGATTCTGGTGCCCAGCCGTTTTGAACCTTGTGGGTTAACACAGTTATATGGCTTGAAGTATGGCACTTTGCCACTGGTCCGGCATACGGGCGGGTTGGCAGATACCGTGGTGGATTGCGCGCTGGAAAATCTGGCAGATGGCAGTGCCTCGGGGTTTGTGTTTGATGAATGCGATGCACAAGCATTGGTACGGGCGATGCGCCGTGCTTTTGTTCTGTGGAGCCGACCAAAACATTGGCGTCACGTTCAGCGCCACGCGATGGGGTTGGACTTTGGTTGGCAAGTAGCAGCGGCAGACTATCTGTCACTTTATCGGCGTCTGTGATTTCTCGTTGCCGATTTGTTGTAACCACTAATTGGGAAAACCGCTATGACATCACCGTTCAGTTATACCTCACCTGTTGTCAGTGTGGACGCGCTGAAACACTCGATTGCCTACAAATTGATGTTTATTGTGGGCAAAGATCCCTCTATTGCGACTAAGCACGATTGGCTGAATGCGACTTTATTTGCCGTGCGTGATCGCATGGTTGAACGCTGGCTGCGCTCTAATCGTGCACAATTATCCCAAGATGTTCGGCAGGTTTATTACCTGTCGATGGAGTTTCTCTTGGGGCGAACGCTTTCTAATGCACTGTTATCGATGGGGATTTATGAAGATATCGAACAGGCTTTGGATGAAATGGGCCTCAATCTGTCTGAGCTGCTGCAAGAAGAGAATGACCCTGGTTTAGGTAATGGTGGCTTAGGGCGTTTGGCGGCATGTTTTCTGGATTCACTGGCGACATTGGCACTTCCCGGTCGCGGTTACGGCATTCGTTACGAATATGGCATGTTCAGCCAGAAAATCGTCAATGGCCAGCAGATGGAGTCGCCGGATAACTGGCTGGAATATGGCAATGCCTGGGAGTTTCCACGGCACAATACCCGCTATAAAGTGCGTTTTGGTGGTCGTATTCAGCAGGAAGGCAGCAAAACTCGCTGGTTGGAAACGGAAGAAATCCTCGCTTGTGCCTATGATCAAATCATTCCTGGTTTTGATACAGATGCGACTAATACCCTGCGCTTATGGTCTGCACAGGCCAGTAATGAGATCAATCTGGGTAAATTCAATCAGGGTGATTACTTCGCAGCGGTAGAAGATAAAAACCATTCAGAAAACGTATCCCGGGTACTTTATCCCGATGACTCGACCTACTCCGGGCGCGAACTGCGCCTGCGGCAAGAGTACTTTTTAGTCTCCGCCACGGTGCAGGATATTCTCAACCGCCATTGGACGATGCACCAAACATTCGATAATTTGGCTGATAAGATTGCTATTCACCTGAATGATACCCATCCAGTCCTATCTATCCCTGAAATGATGCGTCTACTGATTGATGAACATAAATTTAGCTGGATGGATGCCTGGGATGTGGTGCAGCAAGTGTTCTCCTACACCAATCACACCTTGATGAGCGAAGCACTGGAAACCTGGCCTATCGACATGATTGGTAAGATCCTGCCGCGCCATCTGCAAATCATCTTTGATATCAATGATCATTTCCTCAAACTGGTGCAGGAACAGTATCCGAATGAACCGGAGTTGCTGCCACGGGTATCGATTATTGATGAAAATGATGGTCGACGAGTACGTATGGCCTGGCTTGCGGTGATTGCCAGCCACAAAGTGAACGGCGTGTCGGCGCTACATTCAGAGTTGATGGTGCAATCGCTGTTTGCTGATTTTGCCCGTATCTTCCCGAACCGCTTCTGCAATAAAACCAATGGAGTTACACCACGGCGCTGGCTGGGTCTGGCTAACCGGCCATTGGCCGCAGTATTGGATGACAGTATCGGCCATAACTGGCGCACGGATTTGAGCCAACTCAGTGAGCTGGAAAAGAATATTGATTACGTGAGCTTCTTGCGGGCAGTGCAAAAAGCCAAGCTAGAGAATAAGAAGCGACTGGCTATCTATATTGCGCAAAAGCTGAATATTGTGGTGAATCCGGATGCGCTATTTGATGTGCAAATCAAGCGTATTCATGAGTACAAACGGCAACTGTTGAATGTCCTGCATGTGATAACCCGATATAACCGCATTCTTGAAGCCCCTGATGAGAAGTGGATACCACGAGTGGTGATTTTTGCCGGTAAAGCAGCATCGGCTTATTACAATGCGAAGCAAATCATTCGGTTGATCAATGATGTGGCGAAAGTGATCAATAACGATCCGCGTATTAATAACCTGCTAAAAGTGGTGTTCATCCCGAACTACAGTGTCAGTCTGGCGCAGTTGATTATTCCAGCGGCTGATCTTTCCGAACAGATCTCGCTGGCGGGTACTGAAGCCTCGGGAACCAGTAATATGAAATTTGCGCTGAATGGGGCGCTGACTATTGGCACATTGGATGGGGCGAATGTCGAGATCCGTGAGCATGTTGGTGAGGATAATATCTTTATCTTTGGTAATACGACTGAGCAGGTTGAGGCGCTGCGTAATAATGGTTATAACCCACGGAAATATTATGACGAAGATCCAGAACTGCATTTGGCATTGACGCAAATTGCTACGGGTGTTTTCAGCCCTGAAGATCCTCATCGTTACACCAGTTTGTTTGATTCACTGGTTAATCTGGGCGATCACTATCAGTTGCTGGCGGATTATCGCAGCTATGTAGATACCCAAGATCAAGTCGATACGCTCTATCGTCATCCAGACGAATGGACACGTAAAACCTTACTCAATATTTCCAATATGGGGTATTTCTCTTCGGATCGGACTATTCAAGAGTATGCCGATGATATTTGGCATATTAAGCCAATCAGGCTTTAAACATTCGGCGAGTTAATAACAAAAACCCTCTTCAACAGTGAACTGTGAAGAGGGTTTTTCTAACAGATAGATGGCGGGAATTTGTTATCAGGAGACCAAAGAGAGAGTCTGTTGTTTCTCAGCCCGCACTTCTGCCAGCCATTCGGCAACACGCTGTTTCTGTTTATCATCCAGAGTCATGCCTAACTTGGTACGACGCCAGATGGCATCATCAAGTTCAACAACCCACTCTTTCTCAACCAGATAGCGCAATTCTGCTTCATACAGACCGTGGCCGAAATGTTCGCCCAGACTTTCGATGCTGGTGGCATCAGCCAAAATCAGCTCGCTATGGCTACCATAGGTACGGGTATAGCGGCGCGCCAATCCTTCAGGGAGCCAGTTATAGCGATGGCGCAGTTGTACCGTATAGTTATCACGATTGCCACCAATATCCCCGCCCGGTAACGAACCGGTTTTCGTCCATGCCGGGCCGACATTTGGATAGTAGCCGGACAGTTTTTCCAGCGCATGTTCTGCCAGTTTGCGGTAGGTGGTTAGTTTGCCACCAAATACCGAAAGCAGAGGTGCTTTGCCGCCTTCATCAGCGACATCCAGCGTGTAATCGCGGGTAACAGCTTGCGGTGAATCTGATTCATCATCGCACAGCGGACGAACGCCAGAGTAAGTCCAGACAATATCGTCGCGCCCCAGTTGCTTTTTAAAGTGGTCGTTATACACCTTCAGCAGGTAATCAATTTCTTGATCGTCGATCTTCACATCTTTCGGATCGCCGTGGTATTCCACATCAGTTGTGCCGATGATGGAATATTCATCCAACCATGGAATAACGAAGACAATACGGTGGTCTTCGTTTTGCAGAATATAGGCTTGCGGCTGGTTATGTACTCGTGGCACCACAATATGGCTGCCTTTGATCAGGCGGATACCATAAGGTGATTTCAGTTTCAGGCCATCATCGAAGAACTGTTTAACCCACGGGCCGGTAGCATTCACCAGCCCTTTGGCACGCCAGGTAAAGGTTTTGCCGGTGTTGACATCGACCGCTTCCACCATCCATAGGCCTTGTTCACGCCAGGCGCGAGTCACTTTGGTGCGAGTACGTACTTCGCCACCACGTTCGACCACTTCCTGAGCATTCAGCACGACCAGACGGGCATCATCGACCCAGCAGTCAGAATATTCGAAACCGCGCACTAACTCGGGCTTCAATACTGACTCTGGCCCAAAACGTAGCCCTTTACTGGCTGGCAGGCTGGTACGTTTGCCCAAATGATCGTACAAAAATAAGCCGGTACGAATCATCCACGCCGGGCGCAGATGGGGCTGATGGGGCAGGCGAAAGCGCATTGGGAAAGCGATATGAGGAGCCAGTTTCAGCAAAACCTCACGTTCGGCCAATGCTTCACTGACCAGCCGGAATTCATAGTGTTCCAGGTAACGTAAGCCACCGTGGATAAGTTTGGAGCTGGCAGAAGACGTAGCACAGGCCAAATCTTGTGCTTCCAGCAGCAGAACGGACAGGCCACGCCCTGCAGCGTCCGCAGCGATACCGGCACCATTAATGCCGCCACCGATCACGATCAAGTCTTTGGTTTCCATGCTTACTCCCTCTGGATGTTCGAAACAGCTCTTTAATGTTCGTTTTCGCTCATGATTGTAATCAAAAACCAACAAACAAGCCAAGACTTAACCAAAAAAAAACATTTATGCGTGATGGAAGTAACAGTTTTGTTATCAGGATGTGGAGGGAGAGGTTTGGATTTGGTGATTAGGTTTGGTTGTTCAGTATTCCGGTTCGGTTGACATAAGTTCAGTGATTAACTTACCTCCGTAGCCTCAACCGGCAAAGGTGCCACGCTTATGACCCCTTTGCCGGTTGGTTCATCGGAAGTTAAGTAAACTCAGTTGCTCTAACAACCGAATCGGATCACCAAAGCTAAACTATCAACATAACTCCAGTTGAACTTCATGCTGTTCAATAATCTTCATCACACTGGCGGGTGGCATCTGATCGGTAAACAAATAATCGATCAGATTCATATTCCCCAGATTCACCATCGCATTACGACCAAACTTGGAATGGTCGGTCACCAGCATCACACAACGGGAGTTTTCGATAATCGCCCGCTTGGTGCGCACTTCATGGTAATCAAACTCCAACAGGGAACCGTCCATATCAATGCCGCTAATACCGAGGATGCCGTAATCAAGGCGGAACTGAGAAATGAAATCCAATGTGGCTTCACCAATAATTCCACCATCACGGGTACGCACTTCGCCGCCAGCCAGGATCAGACGGAAATCCTCTTTAGCAGTCAGTAAGGTGGCTACGTTGAGATTGTTGGTGACCACACGTAGACCTTTGTGATTCATCAAGGCGTGAGCCACTGCCTCCGGTGTGGTGCCGATATCAATAAACAGGGTCGCGCCATCGGGGATCTGGCTGGCAACTCGCTGGGCAATACGCGCCTTTTCTTCCGACCACATCACTTTACGGTCGTTATAAGCCGCATTGACTGAGCTGGAGGGTAACGCCGCGCCGCCATGATGGCGGTGAATCTTGTTTTGATCCGCCAAGTCATTCAAATCGCGTCGGATGGTTTGTGGACTCACGGCAAAATGTTCCACTAGCTCTTCAGTACTGACGTAGCCCTGTTGGCGAACCAATTCAATAATCGCATCATGCCGCTGCGTTTGCTTCACGATAATCCCCTAATGTGCCTGGTTGTCCAGACAGTTATTGTGTGGTTTTTGCGTTGTTGCGCGTATCCCAAAATGCCATCAGCAACCCAATAATCAAGCCTGAAACATGCGCTGCATTGGCAATCGACAACCCTAAAATATCGAAATATCCAGCAACCAGCCAGAGAACCGAGAAAGCCATCAAACCACGCGGCAGCGAGATACCCCGCTCAGGTGCGCGTTCGCCGGTCAGCCAGACATAACCCATCAGGGCATAAACGACACCAGAAAGACCGCCAAAATTCACACCGCTAAACAGCGATTGCCCCCAGCCACTGAATAAGGCTGAAACAATAGTTAATACCAGCAATTTGCCGGTGCCAAGCCGTTTTTCCATCTGCCCGGCCAGATACCACCACCACATCAGGTTAAACAGGATATGCAGTAGCGAAAAATGTAAAAAAGCATGGCTGACCCAACGCCAGATTTGCAGATACTGGCTGTTATCACGTGGCCAGGCCAGCCAGGACATCACTGCGCCATCACCGACGATTTGCATCAGAATATAGATGGCGATACACAGCACCATGACACTCAGTGTCAGTGGCCCGGCTTGACTGCGTAGAGTCTGGAGATAAGAGAAACGCTGGTAAGGCAAATTAGAATGCAGATTGCCCGATTGCCAACTGGCGGCTTGATAGCGCGGATTGAGAGGATCGAGTAAAAACTGTTCCAGCTCATGCTGTACCAGGGGTAATTGCTCATCATCGGCGAGCCAGATCTCCGCACCCTGAGCATCCGGCTTCACTTCCAGTGCCACATGGCGAGTGGCCATATAATCGACGAAAGCCTGCGCCAGACGTAGATTAGAAATTGCTATTACACGAACCATATTTATACCCTTCATATTTCAAGTTGCAGCTATGTTGGCTGCTCTCGCTTACCCGAATTACTGACTTGAGTCAGCTCATCGGGATTAATGAACCTCAAAGAGGCTCACCCTACGGGCTAGCATAAATGCTGTTCAAATCGGTTTTCACCGAGTTGTCACTCCCTTGCCGCCTTCCTGCCTCTTGAAATCTATTGGGTATCACGAGATTTTAATCAAAGTGCTTAAAAATATCACAATCGGATGAATATTAGCTAACCGGCTTGTACCACGTCTTGCGGATAGCTTCTTGCCCATGCTTCAAAACCACCATCAATACTATAAACCACCTCAAAGCCTTGTTGGAGCAGATACTGCGCTGCACCTTTACTACTATTGCCGTGATAGCACATCACCATCACTGGTTGTTCAAAATCAGTCTGTTGCATAAAAGTATGCAAGCTGCTATTGGTCAGATGAAACGCCTCAGGCGCGTGACCGGCTTCAAAACTTTGCGGATCGCGGATATCAACTAAAACTGCTTTATTTTCTTTTAGGCGGTTATAGGCCTGCTCAATACTTATTGTTTCAAACTGTTCCATATTGCTGATGACCTTTATCGCAATTGATAATTTAAGCGCGAGATTGTAATCAATTTTTCATCAATAAAGACCAGTTAAAAAGAATGGTTATTGACAGCTACACCCAACCAGAGAGATAAAAATTAATTTAACTAACTGATATTTAAATAAATTAGTATGGGTTTATTAAACATATCCCATCATCTGTAATAAACGTTGCGCTTGCTGCACCGCATCTTGCCGGTGAGCAACCCCCAATTTTTGATACAAATTACGAATGTGGGTTTTAATGGTGGTCGCCGCGACATCTAACTCGCTGGCTATCTGGTCGTTGCTGTAACCGGAGTAAATCAGCCCCAAGACCTGCCATTCCCTTTGGGTCAGCGGGCTGGTGCGGATCAATTCTGGTACTTGTGGGTGAGTTAGCAGCTTATCGACGAAGATCTCATCGAAATGAGCAAATTTATGCCGATGATGCTGATTAATGTCTTTCAGAATGCGCTGGGCACGATGCTGCTCTAACTCGGGTAAGGCATTGAGTTGAATCAGCTGGCGTAGCTGTTGCGCCATCGCTTCACCTTCAATCACAAAATGGCTGATAAAACCGGTGCGGTTGGCGAGTGACAGTGATTCAATCAGCGCTTTTTGCGCCTCACTTTTTCGTTCGGTTTGCCAGTAAAGAATATTACTTAACAACAGGTTACGGTTAAGATCACTGGTGAGACGCAAGCGGCGGGCATTCTCATTGAGTTCGTCCAGCACCACTTCCGCTTCATTAAAACGACCCAACATAATCTGTATCCGCGCAATGTTGCGCCACTGGCCCTGCAAAAAGTGGTTATCGGCCATACCCGGTTTTTCGGCCTGACGCAGCCAATTTGCCGCTGCGGCTTTGTCGCCCGTCATTTGCCAGTGAATAACCCGTGGCTTATCAGCATTGGTAATCCAATCAAGATGATACTGGCTACCATGTTGCAGTGCCTCGCAGCGCTGAATATACATGTTAGCGTTATCCAAATCACCACGCGCCAATGAGCATTTGGCCAGCATCGCCAGACACTGTAATTGCTGCTGTGGCTGGTAATTCACCAGAATTTCGATACCTTTACGCGCCGCTTCTTCGGCTTCATCCAGCCGTGACCACGACCACAATACCTGAGAGCGAATGCGCAACAGGAATTCGTGCATCGGCAGTTGTTCAAGATGCTGTTCATGAATTAAATCAAAGGCTTTATCTTGTGTTTCATAAGCCGCTTGCAGGAACCCCTGTGCGATCAGAATTTCACTTTGCTGCAATAATGCCCATAAAGCATAGTGATAGGCTTCGTGGCGGCGTGCCATTTGCTCGGTTTGCTGCATCATTGGCAGCGCGCGGCTCAACTCCCCTTTGCAATGATGAACTTCGCCGGTGACTGAAGTGGCGACAATACGGCTGTAAAAGTTCGCCATTGGCAGATATTTCAGTGCATCTGTTGCCAGCTTTTCAGCTTCTTCCGGTTTGCCGGCATTGATGGCCACCTGAGCACGCAAAGCATCGAATTCAGCCCGCAAAATCTCATCAATGGGAATTTTACGTTCCTGCATTGCCGATTCGGCGCGCTCAAGCAAGGTGTTAACTTCACCGTAGCGATGCTGGCTTTGTGCCAGCCAGGCCTGTAGCAGCGCCAGTTCAGGATTTTGTACCAATAAAGAATAGGGCAGCGCGACCAGACATTGTTCCAGCAGGGCTAACTCACTGTGGTTAAACAGCGTCCAGGCGTGTTGCAACAAGATATCGCGCAGCATGCCGACATCACCCGCCGCTAATGCATGGTGAATGGCTTCCGCCGGATAGCCCAGCGCCATCCAACCTTCAGCCGCTGCATGGTGCAACTCTGGTAACTCTAATGCCAGTTCCCATTGGCAACGCTGGCGCAGGAAAGTGGCGAACAACGGATGGAAACAGAACCATTCGCCGCTATCATCCATGCGATGAATAAATAAGCCCTGGCGCTCCAACTCTTCCAGCCGTTGCTGGCCGTTATCTTCGCCGGTCAGGCGCACAATCAGAGCATCATTCATTGAGCGCAAAACCGAACAACGCAGCAGAAAGGCGCGTGCATCGCTATCGACCTGATCCAGCACTTCATCGACCAGATAGTCTGACAAATGGCTGGCATTTAGACCTGCCAGTCGTTTTGCTGATTTTTGTGCTGAGGAGTTAGGCTGGCGAGATGATAACGCGATCAATTGCAGCGCCGTCGCCCAGCCTTCAACTTCATCACACAGGCGGCTGCTATCACCTTGTTCCAGCGGCACGGAGAGGCGGCAATCGAAGAATTGCTGCGCTTCCTGATGGTTAAATGCCAACTGCTGCATACCTAATTCCAACAACTGGTCGCGAACTCGCAAGTTGGCAATCCCCAGTGGCGGCAAGGTACGCGACAGCATAATCAATGTCAGATTTTCTGGCTGATGACGCAGGAAAAAACGCATGGCTTCATGAATGGCATCATTGGTAATCAAATGATAATCATCAATAACCAGATACAGCGGGCCATCCCACTCGGACAGCTCGATAAATAATTGTGCGAACAGCGCAGAGAGGCTGGCATATTGATGCTTTTGGCTTATGGCCTCACTTTTGCTGCAATGGCCTCGGGTCGCCAATTGGATCGCTGCCACCAAATAGGTCGCAAAACGTTCAGGCTGATTGTCACTTTCATCGAGAGAATACCACCCGAGATCGGACTGATCGGCTGCCCACTGAGCGATCAACGTCGTTTTACCATACCCCGCCGGGCAATTTATTAAGGTCAGACGGTAATTTGCGACACCCGATAACTTAACTAACAAGCGATCACGTATCACGGTATTTTGCAGCCGTACCGGGCGGCTCAGTTTTGATGGGATCAGCATGCTATGTCCGGTTTTAAAGAGATCCGGTGAGAAGACGTCCTGGCGATTGATATGTCCATTTGTAGGAAGTTGTTACAGGCATTCATAAGAGTAATTATTTTTAGCCTCGTAATTAATCAGCACTGCTAAGGTCTGATAACAGCCATCTTATTGCAATAGAGTTAATGTTTCCTATGGCTGTAAGTTGCACCGGATCACAATTTTAGCTACGCCCTGCGACTCATCCCCAGCTAATCGTCCGGCAGGATGATGCTCTTGTCAGTTCTCATTGGCAGGATAAGGGTAAAATTACCCCACTCACAGGATAGAGACCTCCCTATGTCACAGCCTATGCTTAAAAAGGACGATTTTCTGGCCGCACTTGCCCGCCAGTGGCAGCGCTTTGGCTTAACCTCCGCTCAGCAAATGACCCAACACCAATGGTGGGAAGCGGTCAGTGCAGCATTAGCCGAGCAGTTATCTGCTCAGCCCGCCCCCGGTAAAGCCAAAAAAGTACAGCGCCATGTTAACTACATTTCAATGGAGTTTTTAATTGGGCGTTTAACCGCTAATAACCTGATTAACTTGGGTTGGTATGACCAGGTAGAGGCGCTGTTAGCTGAGCAGCAGGTTAATCTAAGTGACCTGTTAGAGCAGGAAACCGACCCGGCATTGGGTAATGGTGGCTTGGGGCGTCTGGCAGCTTGTTTCCTTGATTCGATGGCGACAGTTGAGCAACCCGCCACCGGTTATGGTCTGAATTATCAATACGGTTTGTTCCGCCAATCTTTCAGTGAATGTAAGCAGCAGGAAGCGCCGGATAATTGGCAGCGCGAGAGCTACCCGTGGTTCCGCCACAATGCCGCGCTGGCGGTGGATGTCGGTTTTGGTGGCAAGCTGGAGAAACAAGCGGATGGCCGTCAGCTATGGCGTCCGGCCTTTACCTTACGTGGCGAAGCCTGGGATTTACCGGTGCTGGGCTTTCGTAACGGCGTCACTCAGCCATTGCGCTTATGGCAAGCAACTCACCAGCATCCATTTGATTTAACAAACTTTAATGACGGTAAATTCTTACTGGCCGAAAAAAACGGTGTTGAAGCAGAAAAGCTGACTAAAGTGCTGTATCCGAATGACAACCATCTGGCCGGTAAGCGCCTGCGGTTGATGCAACAATATTTCCAGTGCGCTTGTTCGGTGGCGGATATCTTACGTAAGCACCATTTGGCAGGCCGCAAGCTGGCTGAACTGCCGGATTATGAAGTTATTCAGTTGAATGATACCCACCCGACTATCGCCATTCCTGAAATGCTGCGCGTATTGTTGGATGAGCATCAGTTGAGCTGGGATGCGGCTTGGGCTATCACCAGTAAAACCTTCGCCTATACCAACCACACCTTGATGCCAGAAGCTCTTGAGTGCTGGGATGAAAAACTGGTGCGCAGCTTGCTGCCACGTCATTTTGTCATCATCAAGCAGATCAATGCGCAATTTAAGAAGTTGGTCGATAAGCAATGGCCGGGCGATGAAGAAGTTTGGGCCAAGCTGGCAGTCCACCATAATAAGCAGGTGCGGATGGCCAATCTGTGCGTGGTCAGCGGCTTTGCGGTCAATGGTGTCGCGCAGTTGCACTCAGATTTGGTTATCAAAGATTTATTCCCTGAATACTACCAGTTGTGGCCAAATAAATTCCACAACGTTACCAATGGCATAACACCACGTCGCTGGTTGAAGCAATGTAACCCGGCACTGTCTGGTTTGATTGATGACACATTAAAAGTGGAATGGGCGAATGATCTGGATGCATTAGCCGGGCTTGAGCCTTATGCCGAAGATAAGGCTTTCCGCACTCGCTATCAGCAGATCAAATACGACAATAAAGTTAAGTTAGCTGAATATGTTAAGCGCGTGATGGGGATAACCATTAACCCGGATGCCATCTTTGATGTGCAGATTAAGCGCTTGCATGAATATAAACGTCAGCACTTGAACCTGTTGCATATTCTGTCGCTGTATCGCCAGATCCGCGACAACCCAAATCTGGACATCGCTCCACGTGTGTTCCTGTTTGGCGCTAAAGCAGCTCCGGGCTATTATTTAGCCAAGAATATTATTTATGCAATTAATCAGGCTGCTGAGAAGATCAATAACGATCCGATCGTTAAAGATCGCCTGAAAGTGGTATTTATCCCTGATTACAAAGTTTCGGTTGCCGAGTTGATGATCCCAGCGGCGGATGTGTCCGAGCAGATTTCAACTGCGGGTAAAGAAGCCTCCGGCACCGGCAATATGAAACTGGCACTGAATGGTGCATTGACGGTGGGTACTCTGGATGGTGCTAAT
This sequence comes from Yersinia proxima, assembly GCF_902170785.1. Classification (GTDB taxonomy): domain Bacteria; phylum Pseudomonadota; class Gammaproteobacteria; order Enterobacterales; family Enterobacteriaceae; genus Yersinia; species Yersinia proxima. The sequence continues at coordinate 284,746 of NZ_CABHYG010000014.1, forward strand.
GTCGAGATTGCTGAACAGGTGGGTGATGAGAATATCTTTATTTTCGGCAACACTGTTGAACAGGTAAAAGCTATTCTGGCGAAAGGTTATAAGCCACAGACTTATTTGAAAGCTGACGCGCATCTGAAAAGCATTCTGGATGAGCTGGCCAGCGGTGCATTTAGCCAAGGTGATAAGCACGCATTTGACATGATGTTGCATAGCTTGTTGGAAGGGGGCGACCCTTATCTGGTACTGGCTGATTTTGCTTCATATTGTCAGGCACAGCAGCAAATTGATGCCCTGTACCGCGATAAGGATGAATGGACCCGCCGTACCATTCTTAACACTGCACGGGTAGGGATGTTCAGTTCTGACCGTTCAATTCGCGATTATCAAACGCGGATCTGGCAAGCTAAACGTTAAGGAGAAGACTGCATGGATCGTAAATCGCTCGATCAAGCAGCGACACTGGCAGGGATTGCCGCCAACTATATTAATGCGCATGGTAAGTCGCAGGCTATTTCGGCACAAACCAAGCAGCAGTTGTTGGCGGCCATGGGGCGCACCAGTGTGCCCCCAGATTCTCAGACAGAAAAAGCACCATTACCACCGGTAAAAATATTTACTTTTGGCAGCGCAATGCAGCTGCCAATGGCGGGTTCAGGCGATTATCACTGGCAGTTACAGACCGAAAAAGGTGATTTGCATCAGGGGCGTATCAGTGCCAAAAAAACGCTGACATTGCCGGCTTCACTGCCGCAAGGCTATCACCGCTTGGTATTGGAACAAGGCTTACAGCAGTGGCAGTGCTCGGTTATCGTCGCTCCGAAACGTTGCTATGAGCCAGATGCCCTGTTGGCGGGGAAAAAACTCTGGGGAGCCTGTGTTCAGCTCTATACCCTGCGTTCTGAACACAATTGGGGTATCGGTGATTTTGGCGACCTCAATCAGATGTTGGAGCAGGTCGGTGAGCGCGGTGGGGCTTTTATTGGGCTTAACCCGATTCATGCGCTATATCCGGCCAATCCACACAGTGCCAGCCCTTACAGTCCTTCTTCCCGGCGCTGGCTGAATGTGATTTATATTGATGTCAATCGCGTGGATGAATTCCAGCATAGCGAGGCAGCGCAGACCTGGTGGCATCAGCCCGAGACACAAAGCGCGCTGGCGAAAGCGCGTGCCAGTGAATGGGTTGATTATCCGCAGGTCATGCAGCTCAAGTTGACCGCTTTGCGTTTGGCTTTCCCGCTTTTTACGGCGCGTAAAACCAAAGATGCTCGGGTACAGGCATTCCATCGTTTTGTTGAACAGGGTGGAAGCAGCCTGCATCAACAGGCCGCTTTTGATGCTTTGCATGCTCATTTAAGTAAAAACGACCCCATGATGTGGGGCTGGCCGGTGTGGCCGGAAAAATATCGTGATGGGCACAGCAGTGCTGTGGCTGATTTCTGTCGTGAGCATGCTGATGAAGTGAACTTCTATCTGTGGCTACAGTGGTTGGCGGCCAGCCAGTTTGAGGACTGCTTCCGTGCCAGTCAAACACGGAAAATGCCGTTGGGGTTGTATCGCGATTTGGCAGTAGGTGTTGCAGAAGGCGGTGCTGAAACCTGGTGTGATCGCGAGTTATATTGCCTTAAAGCCTCAGTGGGGGCGCCACCCGATATTTTAGGGCCATTGGGTCAGAACTGGGGGTTGCCACCAATGGACCCACACGTCATGGCGGCACGCGCTTATCAGCCTTTTATTGATTTATTGCGGGCTAATATGGCCAGTTGTGGCGCGCTGCGTATTGATCACGTGATGGCGTTATTGCGTCTGTGGTGGATTCCTTACGGCCAAACGGCGGATCAAGGGGCTTATGTCAAATACCCGGTCGATGATCTGCTGGCGATATTAGCGTTAGAAAGCCAGCGCCATCGCTGCATGGTGATTGGTGAAGATTTAGGCACGGTGCCGGTTGAGATTGTCGGTAAGCTGCGCGACAGCGGAGTGTATTCCTATAAAGTGCTCTATTTTGAGCATGACAGCGAAAACATTTTCCGCGCACCACAGTCTTATCCGGTACAAGCGATGGCAACCATCACCACTCATGATCTGCCGACGCTGCGCGGTTATTGGCAAAGTGATGATTTGACGTTGGGAAATAAGCTGGGGCTATACCCGGACCAACAGATATTGAAACAGCTTTATCTTGATAGGGAACGTGCGAAACAAGGCTTGCTGGAAGGGTTGCATCATTATGATTGCGTGCCTAAGAAAGTGGGTCATAAAGCGTCGTTGCTGTCGATGAGCCCGGTTCTTAATCGTGGATTGCAGCGCTATGTTGCCGACAGTGCCAGTGCATTATTGGGTTTGCAGCCGGAAGATTGGCTGGATATGGCCACCCCAGTGAACATTCCTGGCACCAGTGATGAATATCCAAACTGGCGGCGAAAGTTGACGGCAACATTGGAAGAGATGTTTGCCGATGACCAGGTTAATCGTTTATTGAAAGATTTGGATAAGCGCCGCAAGAATGTTTCAGCGGGGTGATTCCCAGGTGATTCAGGAAAAATATAAGAAGCAAAAAGGGGGATAAATCCCCCTTTATATGATGACAAAAGCAACAATAAAGCCGATGAGCCAAGGGTTTACCGTACTTGGGAGCACTCCGGCGGCCTAAGCCGCTGCGACCCCAATGATACGTTTCCCCTTAGTTTGGCATCTGATTTTGTCAGCATTGATAACGATATTAGCCAAAGTCATTGGTGTTACAGCAAGGCAGCAAACGAGCAAATCCCTATGAGCTGACTCAGGTCAGTGGTTCGGGTGCGCGAGCGCAGCTAACACAGCTGTAGCACCAGAGACGGAGGATAAGGTTTGTTAGCCGTCTAATATTAGCCAAAGTCATTGGTGTTACAGCAAGGCAGCAAACGAGCAAATCCCGATGAGCTGACTTAGGTCAGTGATTCGGGTGCGCGAGCGCAGCTAACACAGCTGTAGCGCCAAGGACGCAGGGTAATTAGTAATAAGAGTGCTCGCCGCGCTGATGCTCGGTCAAATCTCTCACACCTTTCAATTCTGGGAATTTCTGCAACAGCTCTTTCTCGATGCCTTCTTTCAAGGTCACATCGACCATAGAACAGCCGTTACAACCGCCACCGAATTGCAGGATAGCTAACCCATCTGGCGTGATTTCCATTAAGGTAACACGACCACCGTGACCAGCTAACTGCGGGTTAATCTGCGATTGCAGAACATACTCAACCCGCTCCATCAGCGGAGCGTTATCATCCACTTTACGCATTTTGGCGTTAGGCGCTTTCAGCGTTAGCTGTGAACCTAACTGGTCAGTGACGAAATCGATTTCAGCATCTTCCAGATAAGGTTTGCTCAGCTCATCAATATAGGCTGATAACTGCTCGAATTTCAGTTCGGTATCTGTTGCTTCAACGGCATCCGGTGGGCAGTAAGACACGCCGCATTCAGCGGTTGGTGTTCCGGGGTTGATAACAAAGACGCGGATTTGGGTGCCTTCTTCTTGATTTGCCAACAGTTTGGCGAAATGAGATTGTGCTGCGTCTGTTATTGTGATCATGGCATCTGCTCAATAGTTGACTACTCTTGTCGGTTATAATACGCCCATTGTTAGGGTGACTACAAGGTTCGGCAGATACACCAAACCTGTAATGAGGCGATCCCCTCAGCCCATAGTAGTTTGGCAATCTCATTCACAGTACTGCCAGTTGTCACAACATCATCCAGCAAAGCAATATGTTGGCCACGAACTGGCTCCATGCAGCGGAATATTCCCTGCATGTTTTTGCGCCGTGCTGCGGCTTTTAATTGTTGTTGAGGGGGAGTCACGCGAATACGCCGTAAAGTGGAATTGCTGTAATGGCAGCTGAGCCAGCGTGCTAATGGCCGCGCTAATAAATCTGTTTGATTATATCCGCGTCGCCAACAGCGCCAGCGGTGCAGCGGCACACTGATAATTCTGTCTGGTTTGATGACTTTTCCATGCCGTTTGGCATCAAGCCAGCGCAGCAATAACAAACGAGCCAATACCGGTGCCAGTGTGGTAATCCCGTTAAATTTTAGCTTTTTTATCAACCCATCCAATGGGGGAGCATAATCACTGACAAAGATAGTCCCCATCCAGCGCGGTGGTTGTTTCAGGCAACGGCCACAAGGTAAAACAGTATTGCTACAAGGTAAGCCGCAGTAAAAGCAGCAGGGCGGTAATGGGGGGAAGTGGCGGCGGCAGTAACAACAAATACCGTGCTTTGGATGATATAGCGGTTGCTGGCATAGCCAACAAGGGCTGACGATTGTTAGCATAGTTATCTTCCTTAAATACCCTTCGTTCTTGCAGCCGCAGGGGTGTTGGCTGCGTGTACTCACCCGAATCACTTACTGGTTGTTGAACTTAAAATAAATAGACTCATCGGGATGAGTTATCTTGTCGCCTACCTGCAACTCCAATTACTTTGGGTATATGCTTTATTTCCATTAAACAATTGAATCCGGCAAGATGCCTGACATGGCTGCTAGCACGATTGCAATTTAGGATTGGTCAGGATACTAACGTATGAAACAACTTTATTGGAACATCTGTGGTGAAGGCGATCGCGATCTTGTGTTGCTGCACGGATGGGGGCTGAATGCAGGGGTATGGCATTGCATAATTGATCGACTCGCGCCGCATTTTCGCCTGCACTTGGTTGACCTCCCAGGATATGGGCGTAGCAATGAATTTGGCGCAATGTCACTGTCAGAAATGGCTGAAATAGTCTTACAGCAAGCGCCGCAGCAAGCAATCTGGCTTGGTTGGTCAATGGGCGGATTAGTTGCCAGCCAGATAGTCTTGAGCCACCCAGAGCGCGTTCGCGGGTTGATCACGGTTTCGTCTTCTCCCTGTTTTACGGCTAATGCTGAGTGGCCGGGGATTCGCCCGGAAGTATTGGCCGGTTTCCAGCAACAACTCAGTGAGGATTTTCAGCGTACCGTGGAGCGTTTTCTGGCACTGCAAACGCTGGGAACAGAAAGCGCACGGCAGGATGCCCGTTTGCTGAAAGCGGTGGTATTGCAACACCAAATGCCGGAAGTGGATGTACTGACCGGCGGGCTGGATATTTTGCGCACGGCAGATTTACGCGAAGAATTGGCAGGCTGCTCGATCCCTTTCTTGCGTATTTACGGTTATCTGGATGGCTTGGTGCCACGTAAAGTGGCGGCATTGCTAGACAGCCAGTGGCCGCATACTCAATCGGTGGTGATGCCAGGTTCTGCACATGCACCTTTTGTCTCTCATCCGGAGGCGTTTTCTCAACTCGTCGTGGATTTCGCCCAACAGAGCAATACATAGCTAACTAAAATTTAATCAGTGATTTAATGGCTAAATATTAAATTTAATTAATAATTGTTACTGTCTTGGTATGACATGTGTAAGCAGTAATCCTTCATTTGCGAGGTATTTGGCATGAATTTATTGAAAAATCTGGCTGTAGCTCTGGTGGTGACTGGAGTTTCTTTTGGCGCGATGGCGGCTAAAGAAATAACCAAAGAAGAAGCGAAGAATTACGAGAAGATTGGCACAATCACCACCTCGGGTCAGGCAACTTCACCTATGGATGTGAAGCAAGAGTTGTCAAAATTAGCAGATGAGAAAGGCGGTAAGTATTATGTGATTATTGCCGAGCGCGAGAAGAAGAAGTTTGATGCGGATGCAGAAGTCTATAAATAATATCATCAGGGATGCCCAAGTGGGCATCTCATTTAACTTAACGATGATTTTTTAACTGATAAATCACCGTGCTACATTGATTTTTCCCCTCAGGACAACTCTTGCAACTGCCGGTCAGGCAGCCGCTATTATCTTGCTCAATGCGTTCAATCTTGCCCATCGCCGTCAACTTTTCCAGCATGGCCTCAACCAGAGGTAAAGGCATTGCCAATTGATGACTTAACTGGTTCGCATCAGCACTGCCGCTAAGGGCGATGGCATCGCGTAATTGCACCAGGCTTGCCATTATCTTCCTCCTTGTTAATGACAGTCATTACCAGAACTTTGGCAACAACTGGCTGGCGCGCTGTTTTGTAGCCTTACGGTGACCCGGCTACGAGCACGGCGTAAGCCAAACAGGATCAAAGCATTAATAATCATAACCAAAGCAATAATACTGAGGCTCTGCTGTGGGTGGTCACGGAAGGTAGCGGCTTGATAGAACAAGGTTGCCAGTGAGTACGCAACATTTAGCCCCCACAGTATTGAGAAGGTCATCCAGCCCCGGCTGGTTTCCCGCGCAATGGCCCCCATCACCGAGACACAAGGCACATACAACAAAACAAAAATCAGGTAGCTGTAGGCAGAGATACTGGAGCCGAACTTGCTGCTCATCATCCCCATCGAACCGGCTGCCATTTCGCCGTCACCTTTGCTGGCCTCAATTGGGTTAGCTAACACACTGAGACTGAAGGTATCTTTTAATCCCTGCCAGGTGGTATCAACAGCTCCGGATAATTCACTCAATAAATTAAAGTTTTCAGCATCAAAAGGTTCATTGTTAATCTGCTCAGCGGTGTAAAGGGTATTCAGTGTCCCCACCACCACTTCTTTCGCCATCGCGCCAGTCACCAACCCCACGGTTGCCTGCCAGTTATCCTCATGGATCCCCATCGGGGCCAGTAACGGAGTCAATACTTTACTGACAGAGGCCAGTGCTGAATCATTGATGCTATCCACCGCTTGACCACTAAAAGAAAAACTATTCAGGCCACCGATAAAAATACTGGCGATAACAATCACTTTACCGGCGCGCAATACAAAGCCTTTTAGCCGCTGCCAGGTTTGTAATAACAGGCTTTTGAGGTGTGGCACGTGGTAAACCGGTAACTCCATTACGAAGGGGGATGCTTCGCCGCGCATGATGGTGTATTTCAGTACCAGCCCAGTTAGGATGGCGACGGCTATACCTAATAAATAGAGAGAAAAGACGACACTGGCTCCGTCCTGGCCGAAGAAGGCGGCAGCAAATACAGCAAATATAGCCAGCCGCGCGCCACAGGACATAAACGGCGCCATCATGATCGTTATCAAACGCTCACGTTGAGCATCCAAAGTGCGTGCGCCCATAATCGAGGGCACATTGCAGCCGAAGCCAACAATTAGCGGAACAAAAGATTTACCCGGTAACCCCAGCGCCTGCATCAGCCGGTCCATAACAAAGGCAGCACGGGCCATATAACCGGAGTCTTCCAAAAAGGAGAGGAACAGATACATCATGCCAATTTGTGGCACCAATGGCAGCACGGTGTTGATACCGCCGCCGACACCTTGAGCCAGGAAGATGGTTAGCCACTGTGGGAAATGTAGTGTATAGCCAACCCACTGTATCCCTTGAATAAAGATGGCCGCAGAGCCGATATCAAATATCGGTTGTAACGCCCCGCCGATATTAATGGCGAGGACGAACATTAAATACATGACAAACAAGAAGATAGGGACACCTAACCAGCGATTCAGAATCACTTTATCAAGAGCTTGGGTCAGGCGGTTTGGTTCAGCTTGCTGTGAGTTACCGACAAGATCGCAGATACGGGCAATGCTTTGATAGCGGGCATCGGCTATTACCAGTTCCGGGTCTTCGTGCTGGTTTTGCCGCAGATTTTCACGGGCCAGTTCCACGATAGCAGGGGAGATGCCAGCGCGAGCCAGGCTATAGATATCACCCTCTAATATTTGCAGTGCCAGCCAGCGACGTTGCTGCAGCGGCCAGGACTCAGGCATCGCCTGTACCAACTTATCCACTTCACTGAGTAGCACCGGCGGGTAGTTAACCAGCGCCTTGAAGGGAACAGGTTGAAGCTCATCAATACTGTTTTTTAATTCATTGATACCCTGCCCCCGCGTAGAAACCAGCGGAATAACCGGGCAGCCCAACTGCTGAGAAAGTGCCTTGATATCAATATCAATGTGCTGACTTTTGGCGATATCCAGCATATTGAGAGCCACGACACAGGGGATACCTAACTCTATCAGTTGCAGTGTCAGATAAAGATTGCGCTCCAGATTGGCGGCATCTACCACGTTAATCAACAAGTCCGCTTCGCCGCTCAAAATATAGTGGCAAGCAATCTGCTCATCCAGCGAGGTTTGTTCAGAAATGGTGGTGAGTGAGTATGTTCCCGGTAGGTCAACCAAAGTCACCTGATGCTGTGCGGTACTGAAGTGGCCCTCTTTGCGCTCGACAGTGACCCCGGCCCAGTTACCTACCCGCTGGCGAGCCCCAGTTAACTGGTTGAAAAGGGTAGTTTTACCCGCATTGGGGTTGCCAATTAGGCCAATTGTGAGTGTTTTCATAATCCAACGTGATATCAATACATTCGTCATACTTCAAGCTGTATGTGCGTTGGCTGCTCTCGCTCACCCGAATCATTGACTGGCGTCAACTCATCGGGATGCATTCGCTGGCCGCCTTCTTACAACTCGAATTATTTAGAATGTAAATTAAAGTCAGCTTGTGCAAGGCGATTATCATGCATCACCGCGCAGACAGAACAATAAGAAGTTAATGTGAAATATTAGGGTTGCAGGTCTAGCGTCAGTAGGTCTAAATCTTTTTTACGCACTACCAGACTGACTCTGCGGGTTTCTATCTGAATGGGATCACCTAATGGCGCCAGGCGGACAACATTAAATGAAGAGCCGGGAAGCATACCCAGTGATAATAATTTTTGTCGGTAAGCCGGGCTAATTTCAGGTGAGAAACCAACAATTTTGTAGGAACGTTGTGGGATCAGATGCATGTAAGCCTCTCGTTATAACGCATTAGCAAACCAGAGTTCAGAGAAATTCCACCACTAATAAATAATGATTAAAATAATAATAGTAAGAATCGTTTTCATATTCAACTCAGGTCAAAGACTCAAAAGTAAATATTCATTACGATTTCATTTTTAAAATTAATGAGTCTGATTTCTATTTGCGCTTGTTTTACCACCAAATTAGCCTGATCGCAAATGCGAACGATGAGTTAAATCAGTTAACCGAATGTTTCTATAAGCTGCTGTCCACAATAAGAAATACTGATGATTAACATAATCACTTCACTATGATTTGAATCAAATAACATTCATATTTTAATTAACACATGGAGTGTTATCGTAATTATTTATAAATTAAGTGTAATAACGGACTAAATTAAACTTCATGTTAAATATGATGTTAAATCAGTTAAGACTACGTCTGATTTAGTGTGATAGAACACCGAAAAAAAGAATTGCGTGCTAATTAATTTAAAAGATAACGCTGCGATCTTATAGAAGAAAAAAATATGAGAAGCGATGCTCAATATGGCGTTAAGGACGAGTCTGAACTTACAAATCTGATGAAATAAGAACAATGAAAAAGGGCCACAGAATCTGGCCCTTCACTTGAGATATCAGCGTTTTTTAAATGCCGCAGCCAGTGCGTCACTCATGGCGCTGTTGTTGTTGCTGGAATGGTTGTTGCTGGAATGGTTGCCGCCGGAGTTGCTGCCAGCGCGCCCTTTAGCGGGTGGGCGACTATTGGATTCATTGCTATTACGCGGCCGACTGGCACCACGATTGTCATTATTGGTATTAGCGCGGCTCTCACCACCATTACCACGACGTGAACCACTTTCACCCGGCTGTTCATCAAGCCGCATACTCAGAGCAATACGTTTGCGCTGTAAATCCACTTCCATCACTTTAACTTTGACGATATCACCGGCTTTCACCACTTTATGCGGGTCATCGACAAACTTGTCTGCCAGTGAGGAGATGTGCACTAAACCATCCTGATGGACACCGATATCGACAAACGCGCCAAAGTTGGTCACGTTAGTCACTGAGCCTTCGAGGATCATCCCCGGAGTCAGGTCATTCAGTGTTTCCACGCCTTCGGCAAAGGTCGCGGTTTTAAATTCAGGACGCGGATCTCGGCCCGGTTTTTCCAACTCGCGCAGGATGTCTGTGACTGTCGGCACGCCAAATTTCTCGGTGGTGAAATCGCGGGCGTTGAGGCTACGTAATGCTGTGGCATTGCCCATTAAGTCCTGCAATGCTTGCTCGGTAGCTGCCAAAATACGCTCGACCACCGGATAGGCTTCCGGATGCACCGTTGAAGCATCCAGCGGGTTATCCCCGTGGTTAATACGTAAGAAACCGGCACACTGTTCGAAGGCTTTTGGCCCTAAGCGGCTGACTTTCAGCAATTGTTCGCGATTATGGAAGCGCCCATTCTCATCACGCCAGTTCACAATATTCTGCGCCATCATGCGGGTCAGGCCTGCCACACGGGTCAGTAATGGTACTGACGCGGTGTTCAAGTCCACACCCACGGCGTTTACGCAGTCTTCTACTACCGCATCCAGCTTTTTCGCCAGTTGGCTTTGGCTGACGTCATGCTGATACTGACCAACCCCGATAGATTTCGGGTCGATTTTAACCAGTTCAGCCAACGGGTCTTGCAACCGACGGGCAATAGAAACCGCGCCACGGATAGAAACATCCAGATCAGGGAATTCCTGCGCAGCCAGCTCTGAGGCCGAATACACCGAAGCGCCAGCCTCACTGACAATGACTTTCTGCGCCGTCACCGCCGGATATTGCTGTTGCAGCTCGGTAAAGAAGCGCTCGGTTTCCCGTGATGCGGTGCCGTTACCAATCGCCACCAGTTCAACCTGATGCTTGATGCACAGAGCGGCTACCACGGCAGCGGCTTTAGCAGCCTGCCCGGTATGAGGGTAGATGGTATCGTAGGCAACCAGCTTACCAGTAGCATCAACCACTGCCACTTTCACCCCAGTACGCAGACCTGGATCGAGGCCCATAGTGGCGCGCATCCCCGCTGGAGCGGCCATCAGCAAATCTTGCATGTTACGAGCGAATACATTGATAGCTTCGTCTTCTGCCCGTTCACGCAGGGTACTCATCAGCTCGGTTTCAAGATGCATCAGCACCTTAATACGCCATGTCCAGTTGACCACAGCTTTGCGCCAGCTATCCGCCGGTGCATTATTCAGGCGTAAATCCAGATGGTTGATAATGATCTGCTCGCCCTGGCTTTCACGAGGAGGTTCATCAAACTGTGGATCGGGGTTCAGCGCCAGTTGCAGCACACCTTCATTACGGCCACGGAACATTGCCAGTGCGCGGTGAGAAGGGACTTGGGCGATAGGTTCGTGGTGATCGAAGTAATCGCGGAATTTAGCACCTTCCAGCTCTTTGCCTTCCACCACTTTTGCTACCAAATGGGCGTTTTTCCATAAGTATTGGCGTACTTTCGCCAGCAAAGTGGCATCTTCCGCAAAACGCTCCATCAGGATATAGCGCGCCCCATCCAGTGCCGCTTTGGTGTCTGCCACGCCTTTATCGGCGTCGACATAAGCGAGGGCGACCTGTTCCGGATCTTGCTGCGGGTCATTCCATAGGCTGTCTGCCAAGGGTTCCAGGCCAGCTTCAATCGCAATCTGCCCGCGGGTACGGCGCTTTGGCTTATAAGGAAGATATAAATCCTCCAGCTCAGTCTTACTCATCGTGCCGTTAATGGCACTGGCTAGCTGCTCGGTGAGCTTGCCCTGATCTTCGATTGATTTAAGAATGGTTTGGCGTCTGTCTTCAAGTTCGCGCAGATAACCCAAACGGCTTTCCAACTGGCGCAGCTGGGTATCATCCAACCCGCCGGTAACTTCCTTACGATACCGTGAAATAAAGGGCACGGTATTACCTTCATCCAGCAGGCTTATCGCGGCAATAACTTGCTCTGGTCGCGCCTGTATTTCGCTTGCAATAATGCTGCTCAGTTGTTCATTCATAAGTCTGATATCAATTTTGATAGTGAGTAGGAAAAACGGCAGAAGATAGTTATACGGATTGCCCGGATAAATTGCCAGTAGAGTGGTCGCTGAGCTTGAGCTAACGTGAACTTATCGGTAAAAGGTTAAGGTATAGTAGTGGCATTTCTGCCAAAGGAATAAGTGGATAACGGTATGGCGAAAAGTAACTATATTACCCGCGAAGGCTGGGAAGCACTGGATCGTGAGCTGCATTATCTATGGCGAGAAGAGCGGCCAGTGGTAACTCAAGCGGTGTCTGAAGCGGCGGCAATGGGTGACCGTTCGGAAAATGCTGAATATATCTATGGTAAGAAGCGCCTGCGGGAAATTGATCGTCGGGTGCGCTTTCTGACCAAGCGACTTGAAGTGTTGAAAATTGTCGATCCAGACCCACGGCAGGAAGGGAAAATCTATTTTGGTGCCTGGGTGCGGGTAGAAAATGAATCAGGAGAACAGCGCATCTTCCGTTTGGTTGGGCCGGATGAGTTCGAACCAGCGAAAAAATGGATTTCGATCGACTCGCCGGTAGCCCGTGCTTTGATAGGCAAACAGGTCGATGATGAGGTGACGGTGCAAACGCCAAATGGCGAAGCGACCTACTACGTTCTGGAGATTCGCTACCGCCCATTTGATGAAAGTGTTGATAATTAAGCCCGACAATAATCTTTGTAACAATTTCGACTAGAATATATACCATAAATAGCTGTCTGTTAGAGCGAGTTTTTCTAACAATGTGCAGATTCGGGCAATACGGCCTTTGGGAGTAATAAAATGCAAGAGAATCACAAGATTCTGGTCGTTGATGACGATATGCGCCTGCGTGCGCTATTGGAACGTTACCTGACAGAGCAAGGTTTCCAGGTGCGCAGTGTTGCCAATGCTGAACAGATGGATCGCTTGTTGACCCGTGAATCCTTTCATCTGATGGTGCTCGATCTGATGCTGCCAGGTGAAGATGGTCTGTCTATCTGCCGCCGTCTGCGCAGTCAAAGTAACCCAATGCCTATCATTATGGTGACGGCAAAGGGTGAGGAAGTTGACCGTATCGTTGGGCTGGAAATTGGTGCTGATGACTATATTCCAAAGCCATTCAACCCACGTGAACTGTTGGCTCGTATCCGCGCGGTGTTGCGTCGTCAGGCCAATGAATTACCGGGTGCGCCTTCACAAGAAGAAGCTGTCATTGCGTTTGGTAAGTTTAAATTGAACCTGGGGACACGCGAGATGTTCCGTGAAGACGAACCTATGCCACTGACCAGCGGCGAGTTTGCGGTGCTGAAGGCTTTAGTCAGTCACCCGCGTGAACCATTGTCTCGCGATAAACTGATGAATTTGGCTCGTGGCCGTGAATACAGTGCAATGGAACGTTCTATCGACGTACAGATTTCACGTTTGCGCCGCATGGTAGAAGAAGATCCAGCTCATCCACGTTATATCCAAACTGTCTGGGGCTTGGGCTACGTATTTGTGCCGGACGGCAGTAAAGCATGAGGCGATGGCGCTTTTCTCCACGTAGCTCATTTGCCCGAACCTTATTACTGATTGTGACCTTGCTGTTTGTCAGCCTGGTCACAACATATTTGGTGGTGCTGAATTTCGCCATTTTGCCTAGTTTGCAGCAGTTTAATAAAGTGTTGGCATATGAAGTTCGTATGCTGATGACAGATCGATTGCAACTGGAGGATGGCACGCTACTTGAAGTCCCGCCGGCGTTTCGGCGTGAGATTTACCGTGAATTGGGGATTTCGCTTTATACCAATGCTGCGGCAGAGGAAAGTGGCCTGCGTTGGGCACAGCATTACAAATTTCTTAGTGATCAAATGGCCCAGCAATTAGGTGGGCCAACCGATGTTCGGGTCGAGGTGAATAAGAACTCTCCCGTTGTCTGGCTGAAAACGTGGTTATCGCCAGATATTTGGGTGAGGGTGCCATTAACCGAGATCCATCAGGGCGATTTCTCGCCGCTGTTCCGTTATACCTTGGCGATCATGTTACTGGCGGTTGGCGGTGCCTGGCTGTTTATCCGTATTCAGAATCGACCCTTGGTTGAACTGGAACATGCGGCTTTGCAGGTCGGTAAGGGCATCATTCCACCACCGCTACGCGAATATGGTGCTTCTGAAGTTCGCTCTGTCACCCGGGCATTTAACCAAATGGCGGCGGGTGTAAAGTTGTTGGCGGATGACCGAACCTTGTTAATGGCAGGGGTCAGCCATGACTTGCGTACGCCGTTGACCCGCATCCGTTTGGCGACAGAAATGATGAGTGAAGCCGACGGCTATTTGTCTGAATCAATCAATAAAGATATTGAAGAGTGTAACGCCATTATTGAGCAGTTTATCGATTATCTGCGTACCGGGCAGGAGATGCCGACCGAGCCTGGCGATCTTAATGCCGTGCTGGGTGAGGTAATTGCAGCGGAAAGTGGCTATGAACGAGAGATTGAAACGGATTTATGTGAAGGCGAGGTGATGGTGGATATTCATCCGTTATCCATTAAACGCGCCTTGGCAAATATGGTGGTGAATGCCGCTCGCTACGGTAATGGTTGGATAAAAGTGAGTAGTGGTACAGAGCTACAGCGGGCTTGGTTCCAGGTAGAGGATGATGGCCCTGGCATTAAGCCAGAAGATTTGAAGCATTTGTTCCAGCCTTTTGTTCGTGGCGATAGCGCCCGCAGCACCAGTGGCACCGGGTTAGGACTGGCCATTGTGCAGCGAATTATTGATGCACACGCTGGCTCGTTGGATATCGGCACCAGTGAGCGGGGAGGATTACGGATTCGGGCCTATATCCCGTTACCGTTGGATGTTAAGCCTAAGCCACCAGCAGTAGTGTGATCAGATTTGGTTATGGTGGGATCGGATCAGGTTTCGGTTGAGGCTATGGAGGTTAAGTAAACTCAGTTGCTTTAACAACCGAACTTGATCACTTAATCACCAAACCAGATTTAATCCAATCTTGATGTGCGAAAAACAAAAGGGACACAAATGTGCCCCTTTTGTCATCTTACAAAACCAAATCTAAATCAGATCTTTGGCCCTGCGCTAACCAACGCAGCCCCTGCTGGGGTATCGGTATACTTATCGAAGTTAGTGGTAAAACGCTTCGCCAAATCTTCGGCTTTCTCCTGCCACTGCGCGACGTCCGCGTAAGTATCGCGCGGGTCGAGGATTGCGGGATCTACACCTGGTAATGCCATCGGCACGGCCAGATCGAAGATTGGCAGGGTAAAGGTTTCAGCTTTATCAATTTCACCATTCAGAATGGCGTCAATGATGGCTCGGGTATCTTTGATGGAAATACGTTTGCCGGTGCCATTCCAGCCAGTATTAACCAGATAGGCTTGTGCGCCCACCGCTTGCATACGTTTAACCAATACTTCTGCATATTGTGTTGGATGCAGTGACAAGAATGCGGCACCAAAACAAGCAGAGAAGGTTGGTGTTGGCTCAGTGACACCGCGCTCAGTACCCGCCAATTTGGCTGTAAAGCCAGACAGGAAGTGATACTGGGTTTGATTTGCCGTCAGGCGAGATACCGGCGGTAATACACCAAAGGCATCGGCAGTCAGGAAAATAACCTTGGTGGCATGACCTGCTTTAGAGACTGGCTTAACGATATTTTCAATGTGGTAGATAGGGTAAGAAACACGGGTGTTTTCAGTTTTGGAGCCGTCATTGAAATCAACAGTACCATCTGGCAGCACCACCACATTCTCCAGCAATGCATCACGCTTAATCGCATGATAAATATCGGGTTCTGCTTCTTCAGATAACTTGATGGTTTTGGCGTAGCAGCCACCTTCAAAGTTAAATACACCGTCATCATCCCAGCCATGTTCATCATCGCCGATCAACTTGCGTTTCGGGTCAGTAGACAGAGTGGTTTTACCCGTACCGGATAAGCCGAAGAAGATAGCCACGTCGCCTTTTTCACCGACGTTAGCCGAGCAGTGCATGGAAGCAATGCCTTTCAGTGGCAACAGGTAGTTCATCATTGAGAACATACCTTTCTTCATTTCACCGCCATACCATGTGCCGCCAATCAGCTGCATACGTTCTGTCAGGTTAAAGGCCACAAAGTTCTCTGAATTCAGACCTTGCTCTTTCCAGTTCGGGTTAGTGCATTTAGCGCCATTCATGACGATAAAATCAGGCTCGAAATGGGCCAATTCTTCATCAGTTGGGCGAATAAACATGTTTTTAACGAAATGCGCTTGCCAGGCCACTTCAGTAACAAAGCGAACTTGCAGACGGGTATCGGCATTAGCACCGCAGAATGTGTCAACAACAAACAGGCGCTTACCAGACAGTTGATTAGTGACCAACCCTTTCAGGTGAGTCCAGGTCTCTTGGCTTAGCGGTTTATTATCATTCTTACCTTTGCCCTGATCGGCCCACCACACGGTATCCTGGGTGATAGCATCACGGACAATATATTTATCTTTGGGTGAGCGGCCGGTAAAAATACCGGTGTCTACCGCAATTGCTCCTGTGTTGGTGAGGGTTCCGCGCTCGTATCCTTCGAGTGTGGGTTTAGTCTCTTCCTGGAACAGTAAATCATAGCTTGGGTTGTAAACAATCTCGCTGACGTTATGGATGCCATAGGCGGCGAGCTCCTGCGGGGTAATTCCTTTAACACTCATGTCATAACTCCTGGATCGTCAATTTTCTACCAGCGATTGTAATTACTCATCCCCGATTAACAGCGATAGCGTTCAAATATTTCAATATATGACCTACTTTTCGCTAGGTTATGAGAGATAGGACACGGATTGTCGCAAGTATGAAACGGCAGAAGAAATGGCTGGGCACGAGTCAGCACCCAACCAGGCATTACGAGAATTAATGAATTTGTTCTGATGAAGGGCTATTACCGCTTTTTAATGTGGCAATATCGACCGCATCAAACAGGTAGTGAGTACCGCAATACTCGCAATTCATATCAATATTACCATCCTGCTCCAGCATCTCTTTGACGTCATCTTCGGATAGCGTCACTAATGCATCGGCACAACGTTCACGGGAACAGGTACAGCGGAAACTGACATTTTGTGGTTCGTAAAGTGTCACTTCTTCCTGATGGTATAAACGATACAGCACCTCATTGGCCGGCAGGGTGAACAACTCCTCGGCTTTGATGGTGGTAGTGAGCTGCGCGAGATGATCAAACTCATCTTCATTACGCTCCTGTGCGGGTAGAACTTGCAGCAGCATACCGCCAGCGGCAGGTTTCCCTTCCACATTACCGGTGCGGATAAACAGGCGGGTAGGCAGCTGCTCTGACTGCATAAAGTAATTTTCCAGGCAGTCGGCGATAGTCTCACCTTCCAATGCCACTACGCCTTGGTAGCGCTCACCCTGTGCCGGTGTGATGGTTATGACCAGATAGCCACTGTTGCCCATCATCTCTTTTAACGTACTTTCATCACTGATTTCGCCTTTAAAGCGGGCGACACCGCGCATTTCTTGCAGGTTATTGCCGTTAATCACTGCCAGTGAGAGTGGGCCTTCCCCACCTTGCAATTGCACCGTGATATCACCGTCAAATTTGAGGGTCGCGGTCAGCAGACTGGTCGCGACCAACATTTCACCTAACAGTTTTTGTACCGCAGGAGGGTAGTCATGATTAGCGAGCATCTGTTGGTAGGTTTCATTGACTGAAACCAGTTCACCGCGCACAGCATGGTTAGCGAACAGGTAGCGCTGCAGTTGATCGTGATTAGATTGATCGTGATTAGACATAAGTTTCTCTCTTTCTGGCTGCAAGCAGTTTACTCAGGCTCGCCTTGTTTAAATTTGATTAGATTGCGACGCTCTTTTTTATCCGGTCGCCGATCCGGATGTGGCATGGTCAGAGCATTGAGCTTACGTGCCTGCGCCACTTTCTCGCGGTTAGCAATGCTGGCCTCTGTTTCTTCATACATTGCCTGTGCTTCACTAGCCCCCCTGCGCTGGTGGTGTAGCGCCAGGACTCGTACCGTGCGCTCATCGTTACCCTGGCGCAGGCGGATTTCAGCATTGATTTCAACCAGCTTACTCGGTTTACCTCGTTGGCCGTTGTAATGGACTTTGCCACCATCCACCATTTCCCGTGCTATTGCTCTGGTTTTGTAAAACCGGGCGGCCCAAAGCCATTTATCTAGCCGAACCGATTCGTCCGAGACTGCTTTCTCTTTCATGAATACTCCCAGCCGTCATACTCATTTATTCCGGCATCACTTGCGTAACTCTAATGCAGGCAATAGCTTACGGTAGTCATTGATTGCAGGGTGGCTGTGAAATGCTTTATCAGCACAGCTGGAGTCCGGGTTTTCTATTCCCAGACAGTAGCGGATACCAAAGGTGCGCGCAGCATCCAGAATCTTCTCACTGTCATCGACAAATAAGGTTCTGGCAGGATTCAGCCCGGTATGCTGCGTGACAGCTTGCCACAGTCGTTGATCTTCTTTTGGATAACCAAATGTATGGGTGGAAAGTAATAAATCAAGGTGCTGGTCGAGAGCGGTGTGCTCAATTTTTACCGCCAGGCTGTGCGGATGGGCATTAGTGAGTAAAATGGTTTGTAAGCCGCGCTCACGTAAACTGGCTAAAAAGGGCTGGGTATCCTGGCGCAACCGCACGCGATTGCCCGCTTGCGTAGTCATCGCGTAGATATCCAAATCTAGCCGCTCGCTCCAATAATCGAAGCAATACCAATTTAGTGTGTGCTGCACTGCCAGATATTCATCATGGATAATTTTATGCGCCTGATCCAGTGATATCCCCCGGCGTTGGCTGAGTGTTTCCGGTACTTGCTTGAGCCAGAAATGGCTGTCGAATTCTAAATCAAGCAGAGTGCCGTCCATATCCAACAGCACGGTATCAATTTCTTGCCAATTCAATTCAGGGGGCATCGCGACTCCACATTAGCTGTATTCACCCGTCATACTTCAAGCTGCATGTGCGTTGGCTGCATTCATTACTCGGCCCATTCATGAGCCTCGCCTCTTTGCCGCCTTCCTGCAACTCGAATTATTTAGGGCGTAAATAAGACTAATGATAAACGAAAAAGGGCTAACGTAGGAAAGGTGCTGGAGTGAGGGGTTGGTTGAAGCAATTATCATAATAGCGCTGGATATTATCCATACGACTACGGTTTTTCAGGACGCGCCGAATAAATAAGGTGGTATTCACCACTAAACACACAATCAGAACCAGCAGCAGCAGGCTAGTGCCCAAATAACGGCCGAGAGTCACGATATCCGGCTCGCTGTGCAATGCAATGTGGCGAGTACCATTGGCATCTATGGTGATATTGGTAATGATACCTTCTGCCTTAAATGGGGTATTGAGCAGCAACCCAGAGAGCCGCTGCAATTCCCGCCACTGTTCCAGTGCACTGTAATCGAATAGAGGAACTGATGGAGCAGGGTGATTGACCAACTGTTTACCCTCATCGCTGGTAATCAGGAATCCACCCGGTGGGGGGCTATTCAAGGCTTCTGTCGCCAGATGTGTTTCACGATAGACAAATGATGAAGTTGCCGTTTTAACCAGATTTTCCAGTGTATCGGCGCTGACCGGGCGTAACAGTACATTCATACCTTTTAAGGTGCCTGATTGTGCTCGTTTCACCAGTCCTGGCCAATTCTTGGCATTACCCAAATTCACCAAAGCATTTTTCAGGCGAATACAATCTGTATCACCACCACATAATGCCTGTGTTTTTAAAACGATATCCGCAAAGTTATCCAGCAAAATCATACCGGACTTTTCAATCGCGGTTGCCAGTTGTGGGTTAACGTTAGCATCCGAACCTTGGGGGTGTAGCTGTTGATTCACGGTAGCCACCAGCGATGCCGCTTTTTCAATGACCTCAGATTCAGGTTGCGGTAATGGTGCTGCATTATTCCAATAGATGCCGGAACAATCAAAAGGTGTGAAAACAAAACTGTGTGAGTTTTGAGTATTCGGCGGGACATAACACATCCCCATTCCCTGTGCTTTCAGCATATCGCCAATATGTAGTGGCATTTTTTCTAATGCTTCAACACTGGTTACCTGCTGGCTTTGTGCGCCTTGCAGCCAGGCGACACTTAATTTTAGCGGCAATCCCAGTGGCACATAAATCAGTAATAACGCCATCACCAACAGCGATCCGGCCATTAATGTCAGGTTTTTCCCCCAGCGTTGTAGGGGAAAGTGCTTCATTTCATCATGCAGAGATAAAAATGGCCCCTGACGTACAACCTGGCGATTGAGGTAGATATCAATATTGGTTTTTTTGCCCAAATCATGAGCAAAGTATGGCCCCCAATGTGCCGGATAGATCAGATCGACAATCCCAAGCGAGATATTATTCATCTGCCCCTGATTTGACTCACCGAACAGGCCCCAGCGCTTTGGTGTGCCACTTAAGCAATGAACCTCCCGCAAATCTTTTTCAGATATTGGGCGGAACATATTCCAGCATGCCCAGCCAGTCAGTGTTGCCGCCACAATAACAAGCCAGGGCAGCGTCACCGTAGGGCCAGTCAGTGCAAAGAACAGCAACAGCAATGCCAAACAAATGGCCCCAGCTTCTTTCAAGCCGTTAGTGCCATGCAGGGCGTATTCTTCCGGGGTTTCCTTGCGGATATTCAGTAGTTCAATATGCTCGCTATCCGCCTTGCGGATTGATGCGTTTTGCGCCACGGAAGATAAAATAGGTTGGTAAGCGTTCTCCGACTGATGATTTTTCAGCGTATGGCCGTTGAGGGAAATCACCAAAGGGATTGTTTGGGTTTGGATAAGTTCGACGTCATTATCCTGAGTAATATATTGCTCCCATGAAGCCGGCAGATGAACTTCAATAGAATCAAGATAATAACGCCATTTATTCGGCTCGTCAGTTGCCACGCCATAGCGAGTAATTGCGCGGGTTACCGCATAAACATTGTCGCTTTGAGGGGTTAAAATCAGTTTCGCGGGCGAAGGCACACTGTTTGTCAGAGTACGGGTGTCAAACGTTGATTGGGGTTTAAACCCAATTTTATCTTGTTGGTTCAGCAGGTAGTTTTCAATATTGACCCGTTCTTCCGGTGTCAGTTTTCGATGAGTAGGTTTCGCGAACGGCAGTGTAGCAGTTACGGGGATAGGTCGGCGGAATCGGAACCACCACAACAAACCCACTGTGATCAGACTGGTCAACAGTAAGGCCAATATTAATACTATTGTGCTCATCCCATCCCCATCCGAGCGCCCCAATAATGCATTATCTTACGCATAAATACAGTACAGAGGCATATAACAGCGTTATTCATCAAATAACCTAATACAAGTGCTCTTAAACTGCCCGTAGACTGATAAGGATAGCAAGGCTAAAACATCGGTAATATCAGCATAATCCTATTTTCAAACACAAGTTTTAACTGATGTTGCGCTGGTATAGGGTGAAAAATAACCGGTTGAATCTTGACTAAACTCGCTGCCATGTTAAAAACAGGTAAATTATATCTAACTGACATTGCGATAAAGGTTCTCATTAACGCACAATGTGATCAAGTTCTAATAAAATCCAGTATAAAGAGTCGGGTTAATCCGCATGGGTAAAAAGTGGCTTATTAAGTAACCATATTATGGGCCTGACTACCCCGATGTGCGTCCGACAGGCGGCGAGTTTTAATTTGGGGCCATTATGAAACACCTGCAAAAACCTAAAATACATAAAATAGAGACGATAGCCCGCTCCCGCTTGTTTACTGTTGAAGCTGTGAGTCTGGAGTTCAGCAATGGCGTGCAACGTGTTTACGAGCGCATGCGCCCATCGAATCGCGAAGCCGTGATGATTGTACCCATTATTGGCAATGACTTACTGCTGATCCGTGAATATGCCGTGGGTATCGAAGAGTATGAGTTGGGCTTCCCTAAAGGGCTGATTGATCCCGGAGAGGGCGTATTAGAAGCGGCCAATCGTGAGTTGATGGAGGAAGTTGGATTTGGCGCTGAGCGTTTTGATTACCTTAGTAAGCTGACGATGGCTCCCTCCTACTTCTCGAGCAAAATGAACATTGTTGTCGCGCAAAACCTCTATCCGCAAAGTCTGGAAGGTGATGAGCCAGAACCGCTGCCACAAGTGCGCTGGCCGATTGCGAATATGATGGCACTGCTCGACGAACCGGGTTTTTGCGAAGCCCGAAATGTCAGCGCACTGTTTTTGGCTCAGGCATTTTTGGCTAAAGAGAGCATCGCTTAATATTGAGCGGCCCTAATAAAAAAGCCGGGTGATCTTGCGATCCCCGGCTTATCAGCAGTAACTCAATTATCAGAACAGTTCGTGAGTCTGGCCGTTATCCATCAGCGTCGTACCCGCTTCATGTACAGAATATTCGGTAGGTTGTGTCCCCTCGATAAAGTACTCTGAGCGGCTACCTGGCCCACCTGTGGATAGCTTACCTGTTTGCTTATCAATCACTACACTGACGATACCCGGTGGTGGCGCGACTTGTTTTTCCGGCAAACCTTCAAGGGCTGCTTTCATAAAGTCATTCCACGCCGGTTGAGCAGTTTTAGCCCCGCCTTCAGCACCTGATATCTGGTCAGAAATCGCGCCAGATGCGGTACTACGACCCAAGTCACGGCGATGATCGTCAAAACCAATCCATACTGATGTCACAGTGTCCGGGCCATAGCCGGAGAACCAGGCATCTTTCGAGTTGTTGGTTGTACCGGTTTTACCGCCGATATCTTTGCGTTTTAAGTCGCGCCCAGCACGCCAGCCTGTCCCCATCCAGCCCGGTTCACCGAAGATGTTGGAGTTCAATGCGTCGCGAATCAGGAATGCCAGCGGGGTGCTTATTACATGCGGCGCATATTGCTCATCGCTATTGAGTTTAGCTTGCGCTGGTGTGACTTGTTCCAGCTCCGGCATTGGCACATTGCTGGCATTATTGGTTTGTGAAGTCGCCACGTTTTCGGTGTTATCGTCGGACAGCACCACAGAGCGTTGCGTGTCGCCGTAAATGACCGGCAAGTTACACTCTTCACAGACAATTTTCGGCTTCGCTTCAAACAAAACATTGCCGGTATCATCGGTGATTTTGGTAATGAAATACGGATCGACCAAATAGCCGCCGTTTGCCAACACTGCATAACCTCGGACTAACTGCAATGGCGTGAATGAAGCAGAACCCAGCGCCAATGATTCTGAATGCACGATGTTTTGTGCCGGGAAACCAAAGCGTTGCAGATATTCAGCCGCATAATCCACACCCATAGCGCGCATGGCTCGCACCATCACCACGTTTTTCGATTGACCCAAGCCTTGACGCAGGCGAATCGGGCCGTCATAAGTGGGTGGCGAGTTTTTTGGTCGCCAGTCAGTGCCCGCACCCGCATCCCAGCGAGTGATCGGCAAGTCGTTGAGAATGCTTGCCAAGGTCAGGCCTTTGTCCATTGCCGCGGTGTACAGGAACGGTTTGATATTCGAACCTACCTGACGTAATGCCTGTGTAACACGGTTGAATTTACTTTGGTTAAAATCAAAACCGCCTACCAGCGCCTTAATCGCACCATTATTCGGGTCAATAGAAACCAAGGCGGAGTTGACGTCTGGCACTTGAGCGAGCCACCAATTGTCATCCACTTTTCTGACCCAAATCTGCTGACCTGGCTGAACAACATCGGTGACCTTTTTAGGTGTCGGCCCCTGAGCATTGTCAGATTTATACGGACGCGCCCAGCGCATACCGGCCATTGGTAATGTCACGCTGCTACCATCAGCCAACATGGCTGTTGCCTGTTCCGCATTTGCCTCAGTGATAACCGCAGGCAACAATGGGCCATAGACTGGCAGTGTTTTCAGTGAATCAATAATTTGCTCACGGCTCCAGGCGCTTTCGCCCACCTTCCATAACACATTGGATGGCCCACGATAGCCGTGGCGCATGTCATAAGCCAACACATTGGCACGTAAGGAATCCACTGCCGCAAGCTGTAGCTTTTTGGTGATGGTGGTGTAGACCTGATAGCCGTCGGTATAGGCGTTTTCGCCATAGCGCTTAATCATTTCCTGACGCACCATTTCGGACAAGTAAGGTGCTGAGAAGGCAATTTGCGGCGCATGGTAGTTGGCAACCAACTCTTCACTGCGAGCCTGATCGTACTGCGCTTGGGTGATGTACTTTTCATCCAACATGCGCGACAGCACCACATTACGACGTGCAACAGCGCGGTCATGTGAGTAAAGCGGGTTGAAAGTTGATGGCGCTTTTGGCAAGCCGGCAATCATCGCCATCTGGCTGAGAGTCAACTCGTTGACTTCTTTACCGAAATAAACCTGCGCCGCCGCCCCGACACCATAGGCGCGGTAACCCAGATAGATCTTGTTCAGATACAACTCAAGAATTTCATCTTTGGTCAGTAGCTGTTCAATGCGAATGGCCAGAAAAGCCTCCTTGATTTTACGCATCAAGGTTCGTTCCGGGCTTAAGAAAAAGTTTCGCGCTAACTGCTGGGTGATGGTACTGGCCCCTTGAGAGGCGCGCCCCGACACCATAGCAATAGAAGCCGCACGTAGGATACCCACCGGGTCCACACCGTGATGCTCATAGAATCGGCTATCCTCCGTCGCAATAAACGCATGCACCATTTCTGGTGGGATTTGTTTTAATGTCAACGGGATACGGCGTTTTTCACCGTATTGGGCGATCAATTCGCCTTCGGCGCTATACACCAACATAGGTGTTTGCAGCCGGACATCTTTCAGTGTGGCAACGTCGGGTAGCTGAGGCTCAATATATTTGTACAGACCAAATATCGAGGCTGCTCCCAGTAAAATGCAACACACCGCAAGGATCAAAAAATACTTTACGAACTTCACCTGAGATTTCCCATTCAATGTCAATTGGGCAGTTTATAAACAACCGCGCCGTAGTATAAAGGCAAGCCCGTTACATGGATACGTTCTTTTATTCAGTCTCGACACGGAGGTCGACAAAGATGTACACACAATATTGGCAGGTTGGGCTAGATATTCAAATGGAGGCGATACGCGCCTTGGCTGTTGTCAGACGGCGTTATGGTTGGCAACTGCGGTACTGGTGGCATCAAACCTTACCTTCTGGGGCTGTGCGGGAGGGTATTTTACAACAGCCAGATGTGGTTAGCGACAAACTCAAATTATTACGCAAACAATTACCGAGACATATTTCATTACGCATTGCATTACCCGCACAGCGGATCTTGCAACAGACCATTCCCGCCCCGGATCGGCGGTTACGCGAACCCGAACGCGAGGGTTTCATTCATGCAGTGGCAAGCAAACTTTTCCCGCTAAGCAGCCAGGAATTAGCGTTGGATTATCGGGCGGTGTCTGAGCGTGAATTATTAATCACTGCTGCTCGCCAGTCAGAAGTTCGCCAATGGCAAGAATGTTTACAACATGCAGGTCTACCATCACACATCATTGATATCACTCCCTGCGCTCTACGTTATATGGCGACGGCCTCTGGTTTAGTGGGGCCTTATTGGTTAGTCCATCGACTGGCGCATGAGTGGCTGTGGGTTTCCTCCAGTGAAATGCCGTTTATCTTCGGTGTGGTGGCCATTGAAACTGACGATGCACGGGAGGGCGACTCTAATATGCTCAATCCGTTATCGATATTATTGACGCAACTCCATACCCAATATTCTGCATTGAGTAATAAGGCAGTCAAAGTGTATTACAGCAGTATCATGGATGAGCCTGCACCGGAAAATACGGCACTCTGGTCACCTTTTGCCGCATTTACTCAGTATCAACCTCCCTTGCCTTCATCACCGGCAGCATTCACCTTAGCCGGAGGGCTGGCATTACGCCCGGTAGATGACTGATGTATCAAGTTAATTTTTCATCATGGCGTACAGCCCGTCAGCTATCTCGCTACCGATTTTGGCGCAACATAGGCTTGTGCCAAGGGATACTCTTTGCCATCTCTCTGGTGGTTATGCAGATGCAGTTACACTCACGACAAGTCAGCCAACAAGGCAGTCTGATGGCGCTTTTGCAACAGCAGGCAGTATTGAGCCAGCAGCATCAACAGGTGCAACAACTCATGGCGCAAAAACAGCGTGCGGAGCAGCGAACACAGATGTATCGGCAAATGCATCAATCTGCCCATCGCTATTTGGTGTTATTGCAGCAGCTATCCCAGCAAATTCCCGATAACTGCTGGTTGATCAACCTGATACCACAAAGCGATAAGCTGGTTTTCGAGGCAGTCAGCCAAGATTACGCCGCGATCCATGATTTTTTAGCACGATTGGGCGGACAGCCTCTACTGGCAAATGTGCACCTACAGCGTATTGCTCAACGGGATGATGGGTATTTTCGGTTTATGGCACAGGCGGATTGGGCGCAGGAGGGGATGAGCGATGAATAAACAGTTGCAACGTTGGCTGGAACGGCCTGGTTGGCAGCTCTGCTTATATCAATGGGGGCTACTGGGGCTGATTAGTTTAGGTGTCTATAGCATGGAGTTACGCCCTCAATGGCAACAGCAGCAGCTCAGCGCTCAGGAAATTATCCAACACCAACAACAGGTTGAGCGCCAACAGTCAGAGTTGGCATTGTTACCATCGTTATTTTCTCTTCAACAGGAACTGACCGCATTGAGCGCGGCAGAAATATCGCGACAGCAACTCGGCGGCGGCTCAATAGCACATCTGGTCGGTAAATGGATTGGGCCTTTTGGCGGTCAGGTTATCAGTTGGCAGCGGCAATCTGAATCGCTTGGAATTGAGGCTGATTTTGTCGAGAAAAAACAATGGGATGTAACCTTACGGATCAACTTTTATGGATTACTCCATTTACTTCGTCAGTTAGCCTTCACCCCATTGCCGGCACAAATCCAGATCGTCGACATTATGGGTGATAGCCATGTGCTGACGGTGAAACTAACCCTACAAGAATATCTTGCCGGAGGTGGAAGTGAGTCATCACCGTAAGAGTGTGTGGGTACTCGGAGGACTACTGGTCGCAGTATCACAGGTTTCGGCTGCGGGTGCAGAATCCCTATTGGTAGAGGTTGGGCGCAATCCTTTTGAGCGAATATCAACAGCATCTTGTGATGATGATCGGAAAACGCTTGCCGGATGGCGATTGCAGGGCATTGTCCGCGGTGCAGATTATCATATTGGCTGGGTACAACGTTCAGAGGGGCAGTGGCAAAAGGTGGCGATAGAAACGCGCTTATTGCCCTATTGGCAGGTAACTCATATCAGTGAGCGGCAGGTCAGCCTCCAGCATGTCAATTCGGAACGACCATGCTCAGGCTCATCAGGTTCTATGGTGCTTTCAATGCGCTAACCCATTAATAATCAGTAGTAAAAGGAATGAATCTGATGAGGATTTCTCTATTTAAAATCACAATCATACTTAAAATCAAAAACCGGCTTTGGGCTGCATGTCGCATGGCTCGAGAGCCATTATCTACTCTTCTGCTGTGTAGCTTTTTACTCACTACTTCCTTTGCCATTGATGCAAAAGGTAGTACGCCAGTTTCACTGGAGTTTCAAGACGCGCCCGTCTCTGTGGTGTTACAAGCACTGGCGGACTACCAGCAATTGAATTTAGTCCTTGCATCAGATATTGGCGCTAATCTCAGCCTCCGGCTAGTGGATGTCCCTTGGGATCAAGCGCTTGCAATCGTTTTACGGATGAGTCATTTGAAAGTCGAGCGGGAAGGGGAGGTGATGATGGTTTTCACCGAACAGGATAGTGAGGAAAGGCGAATGCGAACTGAACAAAAAACTGCGCCGGAATCGCTGAGTAATTTGAGCATCGCCTTACAATATGCCGATGCTGAAGAGGTTTCAGACAGTTTGAGCCTGGCTGATGGCGGTCCGCTTTCTCCACTGGGTAGCGTGGTGGTAGATAAACGTACAAATACATTATTAATTCGCGATACTCCCGCATCATTAGCATTATTAAAAAATTGGCTGGCGGAGATGGATTTGCCTCTGCAGCAAGTTCAGTTGGCAGCGCATATTGTGACCATCAGCCGCGAAAACTTGCAGGAACTGGGCGTACGTTGGGGGATAGGCGATACTAAACCCAGCGCCTCACTTCGAATGAGTGATTTTAATGTAAATTTACCTCTGCCAAATAGTGCTGTCAGCGCAGGTTTTAATGTTGCCCGCATCGGGGGGAGGCTACTGGAACTGGAGTTGAGCGCACTGGAACAGGAAAACCAGGTCGATATCATTGCCAGCCCTAGGTTGGTGACCTCTCATCAACAAACCGCCAGTATTAAGCAAGGTTCCGATATTCCGTATACTGTCTCGCAGGGTAAAAAAGGGGCGACCACGATTGAGTTTAAAGAAGCGGTACTAGGGATGGAGGTCACGCCGAAAATACTGCGGAATGGCAAAATTACTTTAAACTTAAAAATCAGCCAAAATATGCCCGGAATGGCGATGAAACGTGGCGATAGTGAAACTTTATTAATAGATAAGCAGGAAATACAAACCCAAATTACGGTAAATGATGGCGAAACGATTGTGTTAGGCGGGATTTTCCAGCAAAAAAATAGCCAGGGTCTTAATAAAGTCCCTATATTGGCCGATATTCCTTGGTTGGGTGGGCTGTTTAAACAAGATGCCCGGCAACAAAGTCGTCGGGAGTTAGTTATTTTCATCACCCCAAGGTTAATCAGCGCTTGAGTATTAGGAGGTGCTGATTGATGAAAATAGGTCAATCTTGGTGACTTTCTGCAACTTTTTGTGTGATAGAGGGCTTCTAAATTTGACGCTGCCTCGGATTTAGCTTACAAGGGTTACCGAATTGAGCTCCGAGGTTTTTAATAACGTTGATACGCCGATAAAAACGTATGGTTTCCCTCCCACGACGTGTACAACGATTTATTCGGTTGCCAAACTACCAGAAGTGCTGAGATAATTTTCCGTCTGATCTCGCACTATCGCTCATGAGGTTTCAGTTTAGGTCCCGTTGCTAATTTGATTGGCGGGGCGGGTTATCATTAACGAATAGTCTTAGTAATACCAAAAACATGGCAGAGAAACGCAATATCTTTCTGGTTGGGCCTATGGGTGCCGGCAAAAGCACTATTGGTCGTCAGTTAGCTCAGCAACTCAATATGGAGTTTTTCGACTCTGATCAAGAAATTGAGCGACGTACCGGAGCTGACGTGGGCTGG
Source organism: Yersinia proxima (assembly GCF_902170785.1). Lineage (GTDB taxonomy): Bacteria > Pseudomonadota > Gammaproteobacteria > Enterobacterales > Enterobacteriaceae > Yersinia > Yersinia proxima. The sequence continues at coordinate 313,729 of NZ_CABHYG010000014.1, forward strand.
GTATTCGACGTGGAAGGCGAAGAAGGTTTCCGCGATCGTGAAGAAAAAGTTATTAATGAACTGACGGAAAAACAAGGCATTGTTCTGGCAACCGGTGGTGGCTCTGTTAAATCCAGAGAAACCCGTAACCGTTTGTCAGCCCGTGGCGTTGTGGTGTACTTGGAAACCACTATCGAAAAGCAGTTGGCCCGCACACAGCGCGACAAAAAACGTCCGTTGTTACAGGTTGATTCGCCTCCGCGTGAAGTGTTAGAAGCACTGGCAAAAGAACGTAATCCGTTGTACGAAGAAATTGCAGATGTCACCATCCGCACTGACGATCAAAGCGCGAAAGTTGTTGCTAACCAGATTATCAACATGCTGGAAAGTAACTGATTTTAGCATTTTACTAATGCCCGCGGGCGTAAGTTAAGAAGGTTACTGGGCGCGACATGGAGAAGATTACTGTCACGTTAGGGGAGCGTAGCTACCCGATTACGATCGCTGCTGGATTATTCAATGATCCGGCCTCTTTTAAGCCGCTGAAGGCGGGTGACCAGGTCATGCTGGTAACTAACCAAACGCTAGCGCCACTCTATCTGGATTCGCTCCGGGCAGTGCTGGAACAAGGCGGCATTAAAGTCGATCAGGTGATTTTACCTGATGGCGAGCAGTATAAATCTCTGAGCGTTCTGGAGCAGGTATTTTCTGCCCTTCTGGAAAAACCGCACGGTCGTGATACTACACTTGTCGCCCTAGGTGGCGGTGTAGTAGGCGACCTGACCGGTTTTGCCGCTGCTTGCTATCAGCGCGGTGTTCGCTTTATTCAAGTTCCTACTACTTTACTTTCTCAAGTGGATTCCTCTGTCGGTGGTAAAACCGCAGTGAATCATCCATTGGGTAAGAACATGATTGGTGCTTTCTACCAGCCCGCATCGGTGGTGATTGACCTTAATTGTCTCAAAACCCTCCCTTCACGTGAGCTTGCTTCCGGGCTGGCTGAAGTTATCAAATACGGCATCATTCTTGACGCAGCTTTCTTTGCGTGGCTGGAAACCAATATCGACTCACTTCTTGCACTGGATATGTCGGCATTAGCCTACTGCATCCGTCGTTGCTGTGAATTGAAAGCCGATGTTGTCGCTGCCGATGAACGGGAAGAGAGCGGGATGCGCGCTTTACTCAATTTGGGTCATACTTATGGTCATGCCATTGAGGCCGAAATGGGTTATGGCGTCTGGCTACACGGGGAAGCTATTGCCGCCGGAATGATGATGGCCGCACACACCTCCCGTCGATTGGGCCAGTTCTCAGCTGAAGATGTTGAGCGTATCAAGAAACTGCTTTTACGTGCCGGTCTGCCAGTCAGCGGGCCGCAGGAAATGACGCCAGAGTCCTATTTACCACACATGATGCGAGATAAAAAAGTGCTGGCCGGGGAGCTTCGTCTGGTACTGCCAACTGCGATAGGTCAGTCAGAAATTCGTAGTGGTATTGCGCATGACATGGTGCTGGCGTCTATCGCTGATTGTCAGTTATAGAAAATGGCATAAGTACGATATTATACGTTTTATCATATTCCTTTGCTGCGGGCGGTTTAGCCTGTTAGCAGTCAGTAAAATCAATCAGCCGGGCTGCAATGATAAATGCGGTAGGCTTTTGCCTCTAGTTGGAGGGTTTAGATGGATGATTTAAAGCCGGAAGACGATCTGAAACCAGATAGTAGTGACCGTCGGCCTACACGTGCCCGTAAGTCCTCGACGGGGCCTAAGCTGGCTGTTTCACGCCAACATATGATGATTGGTATCGGCATTTTAGTGCTGTTATTGATTATTATTGCCATCGGTTCAGCTCTGAAAGCACCGACAGAGCACGAAGCATCACAACAAAATCCAAATGTGGATGCTGCACGAAACATCAATCTGTCTGATTCATCCTCACTGACCAGCGGCAATAATACCCAACCAGGTGTGGCAAATAACACCACCGATGGTCATGATGCCAATGGCGTGAAGAATAACGCTCAGCCACAAGATATCAATGTTCCGCCGATTTCTCCGACACCAACCGAGGCCGCACCGCAGTCTTCTGCCAACGCTCCGACTCAACGTGTTGAATTGCCGGGTAATATGTCTGACGCACTCTCTCAGACTCAGGGGCAGGTAGATACCTTGTCTCAGAACATGAATGATGGTCAGACATCCACATTGCCAACAGCGCCAGCGACGGTTTCGAGCTCGAAAGGGGTCAAAGCGCCAGCAGCACGGGAAACCATTACCCATCCGACGCAGAAACAGGCCACAGCCGCGACTAAACAACCTGCGATTAGCCATAAAAATCCAACTACGGTAGTGTCTCCAGCCGCTTCCGCAGGGGTGAAGTCAGGCTCAACTGGCAGCAGCAGCGCATTGAAAAATGCCCCTGGTAGCCACTTTACGTTGCAATTGAGCAGTGCATCGCGTTCAGATACCTTGAATGCTTATGCTAAGCAGCAGAAATTATCTGACTATCATGTGTATGAAACTAAACGTGATGGTAAGCCTTGGTACATCCTGGTGAGTGGTAATTACGCCTCTTCTGCTGATGCAAAAAGGGCGATAGCCACATTACCTGCCGATGTTCAGGCGAAAAAACCGTGGGTTAAACCTGTACAACAAGTACAGCAAGACCTTAGAAAATAAATCATTCTTATTTGTGCGCTGATGTGCTGTCTGAAACAGAGTACAATCTGCGGCTCTGAATTATTAAGTAGCTAACTGACGGCATGAAGAAAAACCGCGCTTTTTTAAAATGGGCTGGTGGGAAATATCCGCTGGTTGATGACATTCGACGCCATCTACCAGCGGGCGACTGCTTGATAGAGCCATTCGTCGGTGCGGGTTCGGTGTTCCTTAACACCGAGTATGAATCTTACATACTGGCCGATATCAACAGTGATCTGATCAACCTCTACAATATCGTGAAGGACCGCACTGATGACTTCGTGCGGGATGCTCGTGTTTTATTCACTGGTGATTTCAATAATTCCGAACAGTTTTACCAACTGCGTCAAGAGTTTAATGCCAGCACCGATGCCTACCGCCGTGCATTATTGTTTCTCTACTTGAATCGCCATTGTTATAACGGTCTGTGCCGTTATAATTTGAGCGGTGAATTCAATGTACCTTTTGGTCGTTACAAAAGACCTTATTTCCCGGAAAATGAGCTGTATTGGTTTGCTGAAAAATCGCAAAATGCCATTTTTGTTTGTGAGCACTATCAGGAAACTTTGCTAAAAGCTGTGCACGGGGCGGTGGTTTACTGCGATCCTCCGTATGCACCATTATCAGCGACGGCTAATTTTACGGCATATCACACCAGTAACTTTGGTCTGGCGGATCAACAGAATCTGGCGCGCCTGGCTTACCAGCTGTCAGCAGAAAACAAGATCCCGGTTCTGATTTCTAATCACGACACAGAACTGACGCGCGATTGGTATCATCAGGCGTCGCTGCATGTGGTCAAAGCGCGCCGTACTATCAGCCGGAATATCCTTGGCCGTAGTAAAGTGAATGAGCTTTTGGCGCTGTATAGCTGAGCGGGGACTGCCGCTCAGTAAAGATTCAAACCCCATGGTTTGTGAGAGAGAAAGTTTGCCACGCTGAAGCCTCATAAAACAAAGAGACACGTTTGGAGAAGCGGATGAAAAAGTTTTTAATTGCCCCGTCAATTCTGTCAGCAGATTTTGCCCGCTTGGGTGAGGATACTGCTAAGGTGCTCGCCGCCGGTGCTGATGTTGTGCATTTTGATGTGATGGACAATCATTACGTTCCTAATCTGACTATCGGGCCGATGGTGTGCAAGGCTCTACGTGATTACGGTATTACTGCCCCTATTGATGTTCATCTGATGGTAAAACCGGTCGACCGTATTGTCCCGGATTTTGCCAAAGCAGGTGCCACCTATATCTCATTCCATCCTGAAGCCTCAGAACATGTTGACCGCACCTTGCAGCTCATCAAAGAGAGTGGGTGCAAGGCGGGTTTGGTGTTCAACCCAGCCACTCCGCTGAGCTATCTTGACTATGTGATGGATAAGCTGGATGTCATTTTGTTGATGTCGGTGAACCCCGGCTTCGGCGGTCAATCCTTCATTCCTGAAACGCTGAACAAATTGCGCCAGGTGCGTAAGTTGATTGATGACAGCGGTTATGACATTCGTTTGGAAGTGGATGGTGGCGTTAAAGTGGATAATATCCGCGATATCGCGGCAGCAGGTGCAGATATGTTTGTCGCCGGTTCGGCTATTTTCAATCAGCCAGATTATGCCGCAGTCATTGATGCCATGCGCAGTGAACTGGCGATGTCTGCCAATGACTAAGTTCGACTCTATCCGTGGTGTGGCTTTCGATTTGGATGGCACATTGGTTGATAGCGCTCCGGGGCTTGCCAGCGCGATTGATATGGCGCTGTCACATCAAAACTTGCCGGTTGCCGGTAAAGATTTGGTATCAACCTGGATTGGCAATGGCGCTGATGTGTTAGTCGAGCGTGCATTGCGCTGGGCTGGCCGCGAGCCAGATGCACAATCTGTGGCGCATACTCGTGAATTGTTTGACCACTATTACGCCCAGACGGTTGAGCAGGGAAGTCAGCTATTCCCGCAAGTGAAAGCGACATTGGAACAACTGGCGGCCAGTGGCCTGCCGATGGGCCTGATTACCAATAAGCCCACGCCATTTGTTGCACCGCTGCTGAGGTCTTTGGGTATTGCCGATTATTTCTCCGTCATCATTGGTGGTGATGATGTTGTGGTGAAGAAACCGCATCCAGCTCCATTGTATTTATTGTTGGCCAAACTTGGCTTGCATGCCCATGAGATGCTATTTGTTGGTGATTCACGTAATGACATTATGGCCGCACAGGCGGCGGGTTGCCCCTGTGTCGGGCTGACCTATGGATATAACTACGGTGAAGCTATTGCTACCAGTCATCCTGACTGTGTGCTGGAGCACTTTGCCTGTCTGTTGCCCGCCATCGGGCTACCATCTTTAAAAGATCAGGAAGTATAAAATGAGTAAACCCACTGAAATAAGTAAACCTATTGTATTTAGCGGCGCGCAGCCGTCCGGCGAATTGACTATTGGCAATTACATGGGTGCGCTGCGTCAGTGGGTACAGATGCAGGATGACTATGATTGCATCTATTGCATTGTTGACCTGCATGCAATCACTGCTCGTCAGGACCCTGCGTTGCTACGTAAAAGAACGCTCGATACTTTGGCACTGTATCTGGCTTGCGGTATTGATCCGCAGAAAAGCACTATCTTTGTTCAATCCCATGTGCCAGAGCACTCTCAACTGGGCTGGGCGCTGAACTGCTACACCTATTTTGGTGAACTGAGCCGTATGACCCAGTTCAAAGATAAATCAGCCCGTTATGCTGAAAATATTAATGCCGGTTTGTTCGATTATCCGGTATTGATGGCGGCGGATATTTTGCTGTATCAGACTAACCAGGTACCGGTCGGTGAAGACCAGAAGCAACACCTGGAACTGAGCCGTGATATCGCCAGCCGATTCAATAATCTGTATGGCGATATTTTCAAAATCCCAGAGCCGTTTATTCCAAAAGCCGGTGCGCGGGTGATGTCCTTGCAGGATCCGACCAAAAAAATGTCCAAATCTGATGATAACCGCAATAATGTTATCGAATTATTGGAAGATCCTAAATCTGTGGTGAAAAAGATTAAACGCGCCATGACTGATTCTGATGAGCCAGCGGTTATCCGGTATGACACTGAGAAGAAAGCCGGTGTTTCTAACCTGCTGGATATCTTGTCAGGTGTGACAGGTCAGTCTATCCCTGAGTTGGAAGCCCAGTTTGAAGGCCAAATGTATGGCCATTTGAAAGGTGCAGTTGCTGATGCGGTTTCTGGCATGCTGAGCGAGCTTCAGGCGCGTTATCATCAATATCGCGAAGACGAGGTTTTCTTGCAGGAAGTGATGCGTGAAGGTGCGGCTAAGGCGCGTGCTCGCGCACAAGATACACTGGCGAAAGTGTATGAAGCTATTGGTTTTGTTGCACATCCGTAAGTGAATCAATAAGTCATTCGAAGGGGGAGCCTTCCCCCTTCTGACTCAAATTTAGCTTAACCCACTCTTTCAACTTGTTCCTTTACCCCTGCTTTGCCATGTTCCGCGCTGGAAAACCAATTCAGTTTTTCACGTAAGCTGACAACACTGCCGACGATAATCAGGCTTGGGCTGCTGACTTGCTGAGAAAGCAGTGCCAGCTGACTCAATTCGCCGCTTACTACCCGCTGATGCCGCGAAGTGCCGTTCTCGACCAGAGCAACAGGGGTTGCCGCTGGCATGCCGTGTCGAATCAGTTGCTGCTGAATCTCACCGGCCTGTGATAGTCCCATATAGAACACCAGCGTTTGTTTTTCTGCTGCCAGATTGGCCCAATCCAACTGACTGTCTTTCTTGGCGTGACCGGTAATCAGCCGCACACTTTGCGCGTGATCGCGGTGAGTCAGCGGAATGCCGCTGTAGGCTGAACAGCCAGATGCTGCGGTAATTCCCGGCACCACAGAGAATGGAATATTGTAGTCTGCCAGGGTTTCCAGTTCTTCGCCGCCACGGCCAAAAATAAACGGATCGCCACCTTTCAAACGCACTACACGTTTCCCTTGCTGCGCCTGTTGCAGCAAAATCTGATTGATTTGATCCTGCGGTACGGTGTGGCGACCAGACTCTTTACCGACAAAAATTCGCTCGGCGTCGCGGCGTACTAAATTCATCACTTCATCGGACACTAGCCGGTCATATACCACCACGTCAGCTTGCTGAATCTGCTGTAAACCTTTCAAAGTCAGCAAACCAGCATCCCCCGGCCCGGCTCCCACTAATACCACTTCGCCGCGATCAGACAGTGGCGCATTGAACAGTTGCTCAACGTGTTGCTCGACTTGTACCTGATCCTCATTAGCCAGTGATTGCGCCAGACGGTCGTGGGTGAGCAGTTTTTCCCAGAAACGGCGACGGTCAGTCATTGCGGCAAAATGCTGTTTCACCCGCTGACGTAAGTGACCTGCCAACTGTGCCAATTGGCCCAAATGCTGTGGCAGCATAGCTTCCAGTTTTTCTCGCAGCAATCGCGCTAACACTGGAGCTTTTCCGCCAGAAGAGATAGCTATCATGATAGGAGAGCGGTCAATGATTGATGGCATAATAAAACTGGTGCGCTTCGGATCATCAACCACATTGCAGAACACCCGCTGTTGGTTGGCGCTTTGATAGACCAACGCATTGACGGCCACCTGGTCAGTCGCTGCAATCACCAACCATTTTTCTGCCAACAGTTCCGGTGCGAATTCGCCGCTAACTAATGAAAGTAGTCCTTGCTCCGCCCAATCGTGAAACTGCTCGGTAAATTCACAGGCATTGACGGTGACGGCAGCACCCGCATCAAGCAATAAGCGGGCTTTACGTTCGGCCACTTCACCACCACCGACCAGCAGGCAGGCTTTGTTTTGCAGTTGGCAGAAAATCGGGAAGTAGTCCATGGGCAATCCTTCAGGTTGAGGCCGCTAGGGGGTAAAACCAGCCCCTAAGAGCTGGTAAATTCGGGTATCTGACTCTGGCTAAGTCAATTGAAGGGGAATCGTGCCGTTGGGGTCGTAGTCGCGTAAGCGACCGGAGCGCCCCTAGGTGCGGTAAACCCTTCACTCACTGGTTTTGTCATTAACCTCGTATAACTCACTCTTTTACGGCTTGTGGCGCATTGACTACCGTAGGCTGTGGACGTTGCTCCCGTGGGGTGGCATACCAATAACCCAGACCCATAAATACCGCGCCTGACAGGGTATTCCCCAGTGTCACCCACAGCAGGTTATGACCGATACCGCTCAGGGTGTAAGCCTCGCTGTGATGACCGAACCAGGACAAGGCGAACAGCGTCATATTTGCTACGGAGTGTTCGTAACCGGAGGCAATAAAGGCCAGCAAGCACCACCAAATAGCGATAAATTTAGCTGCACCTTCTACCCGAATTGCCATCCAGATCGCCAGACAAACCAGCCAGTTACATAGTACACCCTTAAAGAATAAGGTCATAGCAGGCGCAGAGGTTTTTGCCAGCGCCGCGGTGTGCACCAAACTGGTATCCACTGACAGCAGGTTGCCGCCGCCGTAGTAATAAAGCAGGGCAACAAAAACAGAACCCAGCAAATTCCCCAGCCAGGTTTGTGGCAGTACAGCCCACATTTGACTGGATTTGATCGTGCCCGCCTTGACTCCAAAGGTCAGGAACATGGTGTGGCCGGTAAACAGCTCAGAGCCGGCGATAATCACTAAAGTCAGCGCCAGACCAAAGGTGGCCCCCATGACTAATGGGCGGTAAGCGGGGTCAATCAGATTGCCCAGGGTAAAAATCAGAATAATGCCAAGGCCGACATAAGCACCGGCCATCGCTGAACCAATCCAAAAGCCCAGCGGGCTTTCTTTTGCCAGTTTGACGATGCGGGCTGCGTTGGCCGCGCATTTGTTAATGGTGTCTGTATACATACTCTATCCCAGTCCCCTTGCTCTTGACGCCGCAGCGGTGTTCGCTGCACTCACCAACCCGAATCACTGACTGCCGTTGATCTCAAAATAAATAAGCTCATCGGGATTAGCTCGTTGGCTGCCTTGCTGCAACGCCAATATCTTTGGGGATGATTGATGTTATTTTTGTTAAGGATCCAGATTGACCGGATCCCCCAGTTATCTATCACGCTTTGACTTGCACGATGCCGTCGCGAACCCGCGCATCAAAATGGGCAACCGAGCGCGTTTCATCTTCCAGACAGAAGCCATCATGCAGGCGAAAATGTTGTTTTTTCAGTGGGCTGGCCACCCACAACTCACCTTGATGTTCTGCAATTAATCCGCGTGAGAGCACGCTGGCCTGAGCGAAGGGGTCAATGTTGCTAATGGCAAACACCTGTTCGTCGGCATAAGGCCGGAATACCGCGACTTGATGCTCACCAATCAGGCCACATACGCCGCTACCGGGCAAAATATCGGCTAATGGGCAAAGTGGAATCCACTGACTCATAAGTTATCCTCCAGTTCCAGCACCCGAACAGGGATGCGTTCATCCGGACGGGCCGGGCGATGTTGTTCACGTTCAGGCACTACTTGTACATTTGGGTCACGTAGTGGGCTGTTGATAAAGTGGGCGAAACGGACTTGCGCAGCCGGGTTTTCGACGGTGACTTTCCATTCGCAGGTGACTTTATCGCGCAGGCGCGCAATATCCGCTTCTAGCTGGTCGTTAATACCCAGTTTGTCATCGAGAATGACGGCGCGTAGATAGTTAATGCCACCTTCCAGACTTTCCAGCCACACCGAGGTGCGTTGTAGTTTATCGGCGGTGCGGATGTAGAACATCATAAAGCGGTCGAGATAGCGCATCAGGGTTTCTTCATCCAGATCCGCTGCCAGTAAGTCCGCATGACGTGGTTTCATCCCGCCGTTACCGCAGACATACAGGTTCCAGCCGTTTTCGGTGGCGATAATCCCTACATCTTTACCCTGTGCTTCTGAACACTCACGGGTACAGCCGGAAACACCAAATTTCATTTTGTGTGGTGTCCGGATGCCCTTGTAGCGGTGTTCCAGTGCGACACCGAAGCCGACGCTATCGCCAACCCCAAAGCGGCACCAGGTGCTACCGACACAGGTTTTTGCCATACGCAGTGCTTTGGCATAGGCGTGTCCGGTTTCAAAGCCCGCTTCAATCAACTGCGCCCAGATAGCCGGGAGATCGTCTTTCTGTGCGCCAAACATCCCGACGCGCTGTGAGCCGGTCAGTTTGGTGTAGAGATTATATTGTTTGGCGATGCGGCCAATGGCCAGCAGACCATCAGGCGTGATTTCCCCACCCGGTGAGCGCGGGATAACCGAGTAAGTGCCGTCTTTTTGGATATTGCCGAGGAAATTGTCGTTGGTATCCTGCAACGGGGTGTGTTGCGGCTCCAATATATATTCGTTCCAGCAGGATGCCAGCAGTGAGCCCACCGTCGGTTTACACACTTCACAGCCGTAACCTTTGCCATATTTTTCCAGCAAGGCGTCAAAGCTCTTAATCCCTTCGACACGGATCAGGTGATATAGCTCTTGGCGTGAATACGCGAAGTGCTCACACAAATGGTGATTAACTTCAATGCCTTGCTTGCTGAGTTCGGCATTCAACACTTGGGTTACCAGGGGAATACAGCCACCGCAACCGGTGCCGGCTTTCGTCGCCGATTTAAGTGCTGCTACGGTATGGCAACCCTGGCCGATGGCTTGAATAATGTCGCCTTTGGTGACATCAAAACAGGAGCAGATTTGTGCGGTATCCGGCAGGGAATCAACCCCCATCGCTGGTTTGCTGCCCGCATGGGCTGGCAAAATCAGGCTATCGGGATTTTCCGGTAGCTCAATATTATTCAGTGCCAATTGCAGCAGGTTACCGTAATCGCTGGTATCACCCACCAGTACCGCCCCGAGCAGTTTTTTGTTGTCGGCGCTGACCACTAGACGCTTATAAATCTCTTTGCTTTCATCGAGATAAACATAGCTGCGTGCGCCTTCAGTGCGGCCATGGGCATCACCAATCCCACCGACATCCACACCGAGGAGCTTGAGCTTGGCGCTCAAATCAGCACCCTGGAAGGCATTTTCGCGCCCCAGTAGATGGTCAGCGGCTACTTGCGCCATTTTGTAACCCGGCGCAACCAGCCCGAAAGTGCGCTCTTGCCAGGATGCACACTCGCCAATGGCGTACACATCCGGGTCGGAGGTTTGGCAATAATCATTGATAGCAATACCACCACGGCGCGCTGTGGCTAAACCGCATTGGTGAGCCAGTTTGTCTTGTGGGCGGATGCCGGTGGAGAAGACGATAAAATCGACTTCCAACTGGGTGCCATCGGCAAACAGCATGGTTTTGCGGCTGTTTTGCCCAGTATGGACGATTTCTTGCGTATTTTTACCGGTGTGAACTCTGACGCCCATGCGCTCAATCTTCTGGCGCAGTTGGTCACCGCCCATTGGGTCAAGCTGTTCTGCCATTAATACCGGAGCAAACTCAATGACATGGGTTTCCACGCCGAGGTTTTTCAGTGCGCCAGCAGCTTCCAAGCCTAACAATCCGCCACCAATGACTGCCCCGCGTTTACTGCGTCGGGTACATGCTTCGATGGCATTTAAGTCCTCAATGGTACGGTAAACAAAGCAGTCTTGCCCTTCGCTACCTTTAATCGGCGGGATCCACGGATAGGAGCCGGTCGCCATAATCAGCTTGTCGTAATATAGGGTACGACCGCTGTTGGAGTGGATGACTTTCTCTTTGCGGTTAATGGTAATGGCGCGTTCGCCAACCAGCACTTTGACACCGTGCTTTTCATAAAAACCTTCGCGAACTAACGACAGTTCTTCCGCAGTGTGGTGGGAGAAGTAAGAAGAAAGATGAACCCGGTCATAAGCGATGCGCGGTTCTTCGCAAAAGACGGTTATCTCAAATTGGTCTTTATCTGCTTTATCTAATAAGTCTTCAATAAAGCGGTGGCCGACCATACCGTTGCCGATGATGGCAAGTTTGACTTTGCTCATTTTTGCCTCAATTTTTAATTTTCTACCCTCACCTTAATCTTCCGTACAGCGCATTTATTGATGTAAATCAATTTGCTTTCCATATACCTCTAAGGTGGTAGATGGCTGATTTTAAACGTTTTTTATAAGTTGCGGATTTTACTCATCTTTAGCTGAATGGTTTCAGTTTTGCTTTTTTTATTCTTTAAATCGAAACGCTGTTTTATTAAAAGAAAATCGAGCGAGTGACGGTGAGTCGGGTAAGCTAAAGCGTAATAACGAAAGCAATAATGGAGTCATCTATGGCGGGCCAATCTTTAACGAATCATTTATTAAGTACAATTAATAATGTCCGCCTTAGCGGGCAAATTGGGCTGTGGCAGATAGCCATTGCCGAGGGCAAAATCACCGCGATTATGCCGCAACCGGAGCAGCCAGTAACCGGTGAGGGGGTATTGGATGCCCAAGGTGGGCTGGCATTGCCGCCATTTGTTGAGCCGCATATTCATCTGGATACTACTCAAACCGCCGGGCAGCCAAGCTGGAACCAATCCGGCACCTTGTTTGAGGGCATTGAGCGCTGGGCTGAACGTAAGGCTTTGCTGACTCGCGACGATGTTAAACAGCGCGCCTGGCAAACCCTGAAATGGCAAATAGCCAATGGCATTCAGTATGTCCGCACCCATGTTGATGTATCCGACCCCAGTCTGACGGCTTTAAGCGCGATGTTGGAAGTCAAAGAAGAAGTCAGTCCGTGGGTGGATATGCAGATTGTCGCCTTCCCGCAAGAAGGGATTCTCTCCTATCCTGATGGTGCCGCACTTTTGGAAGAGGCGCTGCGGCTGGGAGCTGATGTGGTTGGCGCGATTCCTCATTTTGAATTTACTCGTGAATATGGCGTCGAATCGCTACATATTGCCTTTGCATTAGCGCAAAAATATCAGCGGCTGGTGGATGTTCATTGTGATGAGATTGATGATGAGCAGTCGCGCTTTGTCGAAACAGTGGCGGCATTGGCGCACCGGGAGAACATGGGCGCGCGGGTGACCGCCAGCCATACCACGGCGATGCACTCTTATAATGGTGCTTATGCCTCTCGGTTATTCCGCTTACTGAAAATGTCCGGTATTAACTTTGTAGCCAATCCGCTGGTGAATATTCATCTGCAAGGGCGCTTTGACACTTATCCCAAGCGACGGGGCATTACGCGGGTGAAAGAGATGCTGGCGGCACAGATTAATGTCTGTTTTGGTCATGATGATGTGTTCGACCCGTGGTATCCGCTGGGCACCGCCAATATGTTGCAGGTGTTGCATATGGGGTTACATATCTGCCAGTTGATGGGATACAGCCAAATCAATGATGGATTGAATTTGATAACCACCCACAGTGCCAGAACCCTGAATTTATCAGATTATGGTGTACAGCCGGGTAACAGTGCCAACCTGATTATTCTGCCAGCAGAAAACGGTTTTGATGCGGTGCGGCGGCAAGTGCCGGTGCATTATTCCATTCGCCACGGTGTGGTGATAGCAAAGACGCAACCAGCAGAGAGCTGGATTTATCTCGGTCAGAAAGAGCGGGTAGATTTTAAATAAATGGAATTGCCCTGCACCGAAGTGGTGGCAGGGCAATCAAACAGCTAAATCAATGAGTCACGTGGCCGTGGCTGCGGTGCTTGGTGAAGAAGCCCAGAATCAGACACATCACAAACACGGTCAGGTACAAGCCGTTGGCGGTTGCCAGCGCGGCATGAACACCACTATTAGCCACAATCGGGCCAGTGACCACGAAGGTCAACATGGTGCCGACAGTGCCGCAGGTCAGAATGAAGTTCACCAGTTTTGGTGAAGACACTTTGGTTTGCAGCGAACCCAATGTAATCAATGTGGTGTATATGGCACTAGAGACAAAGCCCAACGTCAGAATGTAGTAGCTCAGGTGTTCTGGATTATCGGTGCTGACAAACATGTACATCGCCAATGTTGCCAGCGCCGCTAACACGGTAACGATGCGTTGCAGGTCAAAGAAGCGCAGGATAAAGCTGAATACCCACATCCCAATCATGTAAGAAATCCAGAAATTACTGACCAATTGGCCAGCCTGACTGATATCCATGTTGAAGGTTTTGGTGGCGTATTCCGGCACCCACTGGATGAAACCGAGTTGGCCCAAGATATAACACAGTGCAGCAATCGCCAGGAACAGCACGCCGACACCCCATTTTTCTTTCACCACAGGCTTGCTTTGATCGGTGGCTTTATGGCCCAGAACCGGGAATTCAGAGCACAGTGTCAGCACGAAAATACCGACATACAACAAGCCGATGCAGGCATAGACCCAGTACCATTCAATATGGCGTGCCAGCAGCATCGCTGCGGCAACTGGGAAAATCATCCCGGCCATGCTGAAGAATGAGTCGGTGAACAGCAGGCGTGAACCGCGCTGACGTCCTTCATACATGTGGGTGATCAGGAAAGTCCCTATCGACATGGTTATCCCGCTGACGACCCCGAGAATGAACATGCTGATGGAGAACACCATCAGGTTATGACCAACCATTAATCCGGCAATGGCGATTAACATCAGAATAAAACCAAACACTAACTGACGTTTTAATGGAATGATTTCCATCAACCAGGCATTCAGGAAGATAGAGATCAAAATACCGGCATTAAGGAAAGTGAATGTGTTACTCATACTGGCAATAGGCAGATTGAAATACTCTGCGATATTTCCCATCACCATCCCGGTGACAATAACTAACGCACCGGTCAGCGCGTATGAAAAGTAACTGATCCAAGTGAGTCGAAGGCGATTGCTGTTATTCATAGATGGGGCCTGTGTCAGCATAATGTTAAGTCAATAATAGTAAGAGCATGTATAAAAAGCGCTCAAACCATTTCAGCACTGAGGCGGCGGATCCTAGCACAGGCATAGTGAGTTTTTGTGATTTACATTCAATTTTTAATGCAATGAGTGGGGCGTGATTGCGAAAAATAGTGAGATGTCACAATTTGTAGTGGCGAGGCATTGATAAATATTCTGAATATGACAGGAGATGAGAATATTTTGAGTCTGCTTTCACACCAGGAACGAGTGGCAGACAGATGCATGTTAATCGGCGCAGAGTTTACATAAATGCTATTTTTTAGGCGGCATAACTGACTCACGCATGATAATCGCAGGTGGGAAACTGGCACTGGGAATCAAGGGGTTAATGAGCAGTTGAGTGGCATAGCGCGCCATTTCTACAATGGGGAAATGTAAGCTGGTTAATGCCGGGCTGACAAATGGAGCACGTTCGCCACTATCATAGCAAAGCAATGAAATATCCTGCGGGACTTGCAAGTGATGCTTATTGATAGCGAGCAGAGCACCAATAGCCATTTCTTCGTTACAACAATATATGGCGGTGGGGTGCTGTGGTCGTTTGAGGATCTCATCTGCACGTTGATAACCGCTTTCCAGGTCATAAACCCCTTCCACACAAGCTACTGGCTCTAAACCGGCCAATTGCATCGCATCAATAAAGCCCTGACGACGTAATTCACTGGAATGGCGCTGCGCGGAACCACTGATACAAGCAATGTGGCGATGGCCGGCATCAATAAGTACTTGTGTAGCCATTTGGCTGGCACGGCGATGATCAAAAGTGACACAGCGTGCTTCCAGGCCGGGAACCAGTCTATCCAATAAGACAAACGAACGGCCTGCTGCCGCTAACTGATGCAGCCTTTCATCACTGAGAAAGCGCACATGCAGGATTAATCCATCACAACGTAAGTTATACAGGCGCTGAATAGCCTGCCATTCCTTATCTGCGTTATCCCGCCCCTGAGTGACTAATAGTTGTTTACCCTGCGACTCGGCTTCAGTTTGGACGAAATCCATCAACGCCCCAAAAAAGCCACCACGGTAGGATGTGGTCACTAACCCCAGCGTATTACTTTGGCTGGAGGCCAGTGCCCGTGCGGCAGGGTTGGGGGTGTAGCCCAATACCGCGACCGCTTGTTCGACTTTTTCACGCGTTTGCGCTTTAACATTGGTATCACCGTTAACCACGCGCGATACCGTAGCGCGGGAAACCCCGGCTAATACCGCGACGTCTTCCAGTGTGACCATTGTTGACTCCAATCCCCTTATTACTTGAAGTTGCAGGGGAGAACTGCAACTCCAATTATGTAGGAGTATAAAATGAATGAATGTTACAAGTCTGCGAACTGCGGCAAGTAAAGTTTATTGACCTGTAGAACATCTTCCAAGAGTGGCTGAGCAATGCTGGCGTTTCCAATCAATGGGTTGGTCACTAATGCCAACAAGGCACTACGGCGATCGCCGTGCACTGCTGCTTCAATTGTCAGACGTTCATAGGCTTTGACTTGCTGGGTTAGCCCATGCATGGAAACTGGTAAAGGGCCAAAAGTCAGTGGGTGTGCACCTTGCGCATCAACTATACAGTTTGTTTCTACCACTGAACCATCAGACAAACCACGAATTGCACCACGATTTGTCGTATTCACAACTAGTTGCGTGCCTAAATTATTATAAATTGCACGAATAAGTTCCAGTGCTACTTCAGAATAAAATGATCCGCCACGGAAACTGAGTTGCTCCGGTTTGCTGTCCAGATGTGGGTCAGCGTACAGATCAAACAACTCTTTTTCTACTTGCATCACCTGCTCTGCACGGGTGCCGCGTTCAGCCGCTGCGGCCATTTCCTCTGCCAGCATATCTTGTGTTTGGTAGAAATAACGATGATACGGGCAAGGAATTGCACCCATTGCCCGCAGGAATTCAGGTGGCCATGGGGCTTCTTTGATGTTGTTCATGGTCAGTGACGCGCCATTGCACAACATCTCCAGCACTTCTTTGGTGATATTTTTACCCTGCTGAAGCACCTCATGCACCCATACCATATGATTTAGCCCGGCAAAACGCAGCTGGATATCTTCATAAGGCGCATCCAGTAACTTCGCAATCATATGGTGCATACTGATCGGGACATTACACAGGCCAATAATCTTTGCTTTGCTATAGCGGGTTACTGCTTCGGTGACGATACCGGCTGGGTTGGTAAAGTTGATTATCCAGGCATCCGGTGCCAGTTTTTCAACTTTCGCTGCAATATCTAGCATAACCGGAATGGTACGCAGGGCTTTGGCAAAACCGCCGACCCCCGTGGTCTCCTGCCCGAGTAAGTTATATTTCAAACCTAAGCGCTCATCTGCCGCCCGTGCCGGGAGTTGGCCGACACGAAATTGTGTCAGAACAAAACTGGCACCTTCGATGGCGGTATCCAGTGAAAAGTGAACACTAACTTTCACTTGTTCCAATCCATGGCGATCCAGCATCCTGCGGGTCAGCGCGGCAATAATCTCCACTTTTTGACGACCTGGCTCGACATCAGCCAGTGCCAGCTCAGTGACTGGCAGTTGGTCAATGCGCTGAATTAACCCATCAACCAGCTCAGGGGTATAGCTACTGCCGCCGCCAACAATGGCAATTTTAAAGGTTTTCATATTTGGCTTCCAAGTGAGTAAATTATAAATGAGAGCGCTCTCATTTGAGAGAAGACTAACGATTAACCAAAAACAAAATGGGATGCTGCTCTCAAAAATGGCAGCCTAAGAGTAAGAAAATAAGCAAGACGTGATCCCGGTTGCAGAATTTCGGCATTGCCTGAGATTGGGTAGATGGTTTAGTTTGGCTAATTAATCTCTATTGCGCGGTTCAACGGCCGAAGTGATTAGCTTTCTGCGAAAATGCGTATTCTGTTACGTAAATAACCGTAAATGGGTGGCATTGCGCGGGGTAGCTCTCTAGAATCAAAGCGCTTTTCCGTTGTTCGCATCCCACAGAAAGGAACCGTTAATGTTCAAACGTACTTTAGTGACCTTCATTGCACTTTGCTCCCTAAGCGCCGTGGTGCCCGCAGCTTTAGCTGCCGGTGAACCTCATGTGTTGTTAACAACGTCGGTTGGGAATATTGAGTTGGAACTCAATAGCCAGAAGGCACCGGTTTCAACACAGAATTTCGTTGATTACGTCAACAACGGCTATTACAACAACACTATCTTCCACCGCGTTATCCCCGGTTTTATGATTCAGGGCGGGGGCTTTACTGCCGATTTCAAACAAAAGACGGCTAAAACGCCGATCAAGAATGAAGCCGATAATGGCTTGCGTAACTTGCGTGGCACCATTTCTATGGCCCGTACCGCAGATAAAGACAGCGCCACCAGCCAATTCTTCCTCAATGTGGCAGATAATGCTTTCCTCGATCATGGCCAGCGTGACTTTGGCTATGCCGTGTTTGGTAAAGTGGTTAAAGGTATGGATGTGGTAGAGAAAATCTCACAGGTTCAGACAGAGAACGTCGGGCCATACCAGAATGTGCCAGTGAAACCGATCACTATTTTGTCCGCGAAAGTTTTACCTTAATGATTTAGTTGTCAGCCTTCTTCCCCGAAGGCTGATAAATCCTGCTAACATCCCATCCTCACCAGAAATTAATCCTTTTGCCTGACCAGGTTGCATATAATCAATTATCTGTCTCAGTTGGGGGTACGGTTTATGAGTGAAGCATTGCTTATCGCAAAGGCACAGCCGGCACAGGATTTAGTTATTTTATCGGCATTGGCAAACCGCCATGGTTTGATTACCGGCGCGACCGGCACCGGTAAAACCGTCACCTTACAAAAAATGGCTGAACAATTTTCCCGTATCGGTGTGCCGGTATTTCTGGCTGATGTGAAAGGCGATTTATCCGGTATTGGTGCTGAAGGTGTTGCGTCAGAAAAGTTGCAAGCACGACTGGCGGCAATTGGGGTGACAGACTGGCAACCCCAAGCATGTCCGATTGTGCCTTGGGATATTTTCGCTGAAAAAGGCCACCCAATCCGGGCCACTATTTCCGATCTTGGCCCGTTGCTGCTGGGGCGTTTACTTGATCTCAATGAAGTGCAAAGTGGTGTGCTGCAATTGGTATTTAAAATTGCGGATGACAACAACCTACTGCTGCTGGACATGAAAGACTTACGCGCCATCGTGCAATTCGTTGGCGATAATGCAAAACAGTTTCGCACCCAATACGGCAATATTACACCCGCCTCGATTGGCGCTATCCAGCGCGGTTTACTGACTTTAGAAGAGCAGGGCGCTAATCAATTTTTTGGCGAGCCGATGCTGGACATTCACGATTTGATGCGAACTGACAGCAATGGGCAAGGGGTTATCAATCTGCTGGCCGCTGACCGTCTGATTAATCAACCAAAACTGTATGCCATTTTTCTGCTGTGGTTGCTAGCTGAACTTTTTGAGCAATTACCTGAAGTTGGTGATGTCGATAAACCTAAATTAGTCTTTTTCTTTGATGAGGCCCATTTGTTGTTTACCGATGCTCCGACTGCGCTGGTGGATAAAGTTGAGCAAGTGGTACGGCTGATTCGCTCAAAAGGGGTTGGCATCTATTTCGTGACACAAAATCCATTGGATATTCCTGATAAAATTCTCGGCCAATTGGGCAATCGCGTGCAGCATGCTCTACGTGCTTTTACTCCACGGGATCAAAAGGCAGTTAAATCTGCGGCGCAGACCATGCGCGCCAACCCGGCATTCAGCGCCGAACAGGTGATTACCGAACTGGGTGTTGGCGAAGCACTTATTTCCTTCCTTGATGAGAAAGGGCGGCCCAATATCGTTGAGCGCGCTATGGTGATTGCCCCACAATCTAAAATGGGCGCACTGGACACCACAGCACGCAATCACGCCATCAATCATTCACCACTGTATGGCCGTTATGAAGAGATGGTGGATCGCGAGTCGGCTTATGAAAAGTTATCCGCCAGCGGTTCCTCCACCCTGGGAGATGCGGCTCCAGGTGGCGCGACAGCACCGCAGCAGCCGAGTAATCAGGGTAGCGGATTGATGGATGGACTGAATGATTTGCTATTTGGTTCCACAGGCCCGCGTGGTGGCAAACGAGATGGTATCGTTCAGACTGCGGCTAAAAGTATGGCACGCGATCTGGGTCGGCAAATTTTGCGCGGTGTTCTGGGGTCAATTACTGGTGGGCGCAAGCGCTAACCTGACGAGTTAATCAGAAGCCATCAATTAAAAAATCAATAGCGTTTTTTATCTGGCCTCTATCCGATGATGCATTACCTGCAACTTTGCCAAGTAAGCTACGTCGGATACTGGCCATTTCGTGAGTCATGACAGCGAACTTCTCGCCGGCGACGTCAATGACTGGACACAAACGCTCTGGGAGTTGTGTCCGAATTTTACTTATCGGGAATAACGGGATAACGAGTCGTGTTGTGAGCACATCAATAAGATCACTTTGTACATCAACTAAGTAAGGGTAGTCGCGACTATTGCCTAAGTTATGATAGACAGTGAATTGCATATTCAGAACGTCCTGTAATCGTCAGAAAGTAATCCATGTTCTTCTGTAATTCGATTTAGCTCTTGCAGGCCCGCCATATTATCTGCACGCCATTTTGCCATTTCGATATCATGAATGCTGCTTTTCACTTTTTCAGCCAATAATTGGGATAAATTTAGCCCCGCAAGTTTGGCTTTCTCGTACAATTCAGGATCAAGACTCACATTAACCGAACGTTTTATTGCCATTGTTAACCCCCATAGCTATGCGCATAGACCATGCGCACATGATTACACTGTTATACCGACAGTGCAAGAAAATAGATTGAATGTTAAATTCATTGAAAATCATGTGGATAAGTTAAATATGTTGTTATTGATCGATAATTACGATTCGTTTACCTACAACCTGTACCAGTATTTTTGCGAGCTGGGCGCAGAGGTGGTGGTTAAACGTAATGATGAAGTACAACTATCTGATATTGAAAAACTATCACCTTCTCATTTGGTTATTTCTCCTGGCCCTTGTACCCCTAATGAGGCTGGGATCTCTCTGGATGCTATTCGTCATTTTGCCGATAAATTGCCCATACTGGGCGTATGCCTGGGTCATCAGGCACTGGGGCAGGCTTTTGGCGCGCGTATAGTGCGGGCACGACAAGTGATGCACGGTAAAACGACAGCAATTCGCCACAGTGGGCAGGGTGTTTTCCGTGGACTTAATCAGCCGCTAACGGTTACTCGTTATCACTCTTTAGTGATTGCCGCCGATTCACTGCCTGATTGTTTTGAACTGACCGCATGGACAGAACAAGACGGAGTGATGGATGAGATTATGGGTATCCGCCATCGCAGCTTGCCACTGGAAGGTGTGCAGTTTCATCCGGAGAGTATTCTTAGCGAGCAAGGCCATCAATTATTAGATAATTTCCTTAAAAATTAATCTGTTGAAATCTACTTTTCCAATTGGTTGATTTTTCGTTTGCCTGATTGTGATTTTTTATGCATATTTTGTGATTATATTTTCATGCGTCAGAAATTGGCAGCTCAATGGTTTATTAGGGTGGACAGCGTAATGGCAGATAAATTAGCAGTAACTCGCAGTACATTCGATCAGGTTATTTTGCCTGTTTATGCACCCGCGCAGTTTATCCCGGTAAAAGGGAAAGGTAGCCGCGTGTGGGATCAACAAGGTACGGAATACATTGATTTTGCAGGTGGAATTGCGGTTACTGCATTGGGTCATTGCCATCCGGCACTGGTGGCAGCATTGCATCAGCAAGGTGAAATGTTATGGCATACCAGTAACGTATTTACCAATGAGCCAGCACTGCGTTTAGCCCAGAAACTGATTGCAGCAACCTTTGCCGATCGGGTGTTTTTCGCCAACTCTGGTGGTGAAGCAAATGAGGCGGCGTTTAAGTTAGCTCGCCATTACGCCATTGAACGCCATAGTCCTTATAAAACGAAAATTATTGCGTTCCATAATGCATTTCATGGTCGCACCCTGTTTACTGTATCCGTTGGCGGGCAGCCAAAGTATTCCGATGGGTTTGGCCCGAAACCGGCGGATATTATCCACGTACCATTTAATGACTTGGCTGCGGTAAAAGCCGTCATGGACGACTATACGTGTGCGGTGGTGCTGGAGCCTATTCAGGGTGAAGGTGGGATTACTGCTGCCACGCCTGAGTTTCTGCAAGGGGTACGTGCACTTTGTGACCAACATAAAGCGCTGTTGGTATTTGATGAAGTGCAAAGCGGTATGGGGCGCAGCGGTAAGCTATTTACCTATATGCATTATGGTGTGACACCAGATATCCTCACGACAGCTAAAGCTCTGGGGGGCGGGTTCCCTGTCAGCGCGATGTTAACCACAGAAGAAATTGCATCGGTGATGGCGGTAGGTACGCATGGCACCACCTATGGTGGTAATCCACTGGCCTGTGCGGTGGCTGAAGCCGCGCTGGATGTCATTAATACCCCTGAGGTGCTTAACGGTATTGAACAGCGCCACGGCCTGTTTGTGCAAGCTCTGCAAGAGATCAATACCAAGTATCATGTGTTCAGTGATATTCGCGGCATGGGGCTATTGATTGGCGCTGAATTAGCACCGCAATATCATGGTCGTGCACGGGAGTTCCTGACAGCTGCGGCAGCGAATGGCTTGATGATCCTCAATGCCGGGCCAGATGTATTGCGTTTAGCGCCTTCGCTGGTGATTGAGCAAGAAGATATCCAGCAAGGTATGGCGCGTTTGGAACATGTTATTGCCAGCCTGGTGCAAGGGTAACTTTGCATTACATTATGAAGAGGCTTTTTTTATCTGAGCTTAATGACAATGCTATTTATAGCTCAGTGAGTGAAGGGTCGACCGTACCTAGGGGCGCTTCGACGGCTTACGCCGTTACGACCCCAACGGCACGTTTCCCCTTCATTTTACTTCGTCATCAGTCTGAGGCTTTTGGGCCTCTTCATTTTTACGCCTTGCTGTGCAAGTTGCGCCGACGCCAAATACCGTGGTGCGGCTGTTGCTGCCATGCCAGAGATGAAACGGTATGCATTACACTGAGATGTGACAAGATGCGCCGTAAATTACGTTCCGATTCAGAGATTTGTGTATCAGGATCGATGTCTGGCATTTGCACAAAATCGTTATTCCCCTCACTGTTATCCGATTCCAGCCGTTGCTGGCATTGCTGAATTGCCATCTCACAAAGCTGTAAATATTCTTCCGCCAATTTAACAGTCAGCTGAATATGGCGTTTATCTGATTCTGGCGGTGATTCTTCCAATGGATAAGCGCGAGTCAGGATGGTCATCTCATTGATATGCCCAACAATAAGTTCGCTATGGGTGGCCCACAGGCGCATGTCGGCCAAATATTTTGAGTTAAATCCGGGTTCCTGCATGGCCTGATTCAGTGAGTTCAGGACAGCATTGCTGGCTTTGTTCACCTGAATGCGTTCATAGGAGAGTTGTGCGATATCAGGTTTAGGTTTCAGTAGGATGCGCAGTATTTTCTGATAATTCTCCAGTGCTTGATGCGCATTTTTACGCAGCAAACCACTTTGCCACTGTGGCCATAACCACAGTGCACTGGCGAAGGCCAATGCACAGCCGATTAAGGTATCCAGCAATCGAGGGACTAAAAAGTCAGCGCCTTCTCCGGTCAATAATTGCAAAATATACACTGTAGTGATGGTTCTAAAAATGACTGACAAGCCATAGTTTTTGCGCTGAACCAGATAGGCTATCAATGTGATGAGCAACATGATGCTCAGTGTCGTCCCTTCTGGCATTTGGAAATGCAGCAGGGCCGCTGCGAGTAACAGCCCAATCAGAGTGCCCAAGGCGCGGTGGTGAATCCGAATTTTAGTGGCGTTATAGCCGTTTTGTGTCACCAACATGATGGTGAGTAAAATCCAATAAGGCTTAGGTAGATGGATCAGGTTACCAATATAACTGCCTGCTGCCAGCGTCACGCCCATGCGGCCTGCATCACGCAATGCACTGGATTTAAATGATAAATAGCCGACAAGCGCTGGCCAGAATGGTTGGGATAGCTGGCTGGACATCAAATCGCGGTCATATTGCGGGCGCTGATCGCTCAGGATCTGGGTAATGTGGCTGATATGGTAATAGCAGAATTGTGCCACCGGATTATCAGGATGTTGCTGGGCAACCTCTTCCAGTTCGACCAACGCATCACCGGCACTGAAATGGGTCTTCGCGCGGTGGTGATAGAGAATATTATCGGCGATGGCGCGCATTTGTGTTGAGATAACCTGCACATTGCGCTCAAGGATAACTTCTATCGAGCTTTGCTCTATCAGCTCTTGCGCCTTTTCTGACTGATTCATCGCCGCAGTGATATGTTCCTGCAAATCGAGCGCCATCTGAAAGAGTATCAGTAGCCGTTTTTGCTCTTTCTTGGTGGTATTGGGTAGTAGATTAAATTGTTGATAAAGTTGATTAATTTTATCCATAATGCCTTGCTGCCTATCAAGCAGGGCTGGCATCATTTTTTCCGCTTCCTGACGCTGACCAAGCAAAGAGTAGGCAGCATCGCAATAATCGGCCAACAGATGGTAAAGCTGACTCAGTGGCTCACGGATGGGTTGGTCTTTGCATAACCGAAACCATAGCCAGGTAAATACCCCGTACCAGAGAGTCCCCACGGCACACATCAATGGCGCTTGCCAAATTGGCGCACGGCCTACCATGCTGAGACTGAAAATCGCGGCGATCAATGCTGCCGGGAGCAACCGGCCATTGAGCTGGCTGATGGCACCACTTACCCCCAATGTTAATGCGAGACCAAGCATCACCACCGGCAATGGGATATCCCACAGCAGTAATTGTTGAGTCAGAAAACTACTGAAGGTAAAGAGTGTCCCGCCGACAATCAGCCGCCGGAAGAAATGTTGATGGGGAGTATCGAGCGAAGCAATATTACAGCAGGCCGGTATCAGGGAGAACATCAACCCCAGCCGCAATTCACCAAGGGCAAACCCCAATGCCGCCGGTAAGCAGAGAACCAGTGTTTGGCGGAGCGCGTAATTAACTTCAGGATGATAAATAAGCCGTTGCCATTTCATGTAGGCCCCAGAAATTTATTAATCACACAAAGGAAGAAAACCGGTGCCGAGGTAGCGGCACCGGTTTATAGGGAATTAACGGGTGCCGTAAACGACAATCGTTTTACCGTGTGCGGAGATCAGATTTTGATCTTCCAGCATTTTTAGTATCCGCCCCACAGTTTCGCGGGAGCAGCCAACTATTTGACCAATTTCCTGGCGGGTAATCTTTATCTGCATCCCATCTGGGTGGGTCATGGCATCAGGTTGTTTTGCCAGATTAAGCAGCGTTTGTGCAATGCGCCCAGTCACATCCAGGAAAGCAAGGTTACCCACTTTCTCAGATGTTATCTGTAAGCGATTCGCCATTTGTGCAGACAGGCGCATCAAGATATCTGGATTGACCTGAATTAACTGGCGGAATTTTTTGTAAGAAATTTCAGCCACTTCACAGGCAGTTTTTGCTCTGACCCAGGCACTACGTTCTTGGCCTTCTTCAAATAATCCAAGTTCGCCGATGAAATCTCCCTGGTTTAGATAGGAGAGAATCATCTCTTTACCTTCTTCATCTTTGATCAGCACCGCAACGGAGCCTTTCACGATGTAGTAAAGCGTTTCGGCCTTTTCACCTTGGTGAATTAGCGTACTCTTCGATGGATATTTGTGGATATGGCAATGAGACAGGAACCATTCGAGAGTCGGGTCTGTTTGTGGCTTGCCGAGAACCATTCGCTGTTATCCTCTGTTGTTATCGCTGCCTAACTTAACAGGGCTCAGAGTTCCCTGTACGGCGTGCTTATAAAATACACTTTCTCTTAGCATATTAATTTGCTCAACTGCCGAAAGGTATAGCCAAGATACGTACCGGATAGAAACCCTTCACTGAGTATTGAGAAGCTACCCTATTTAATTCTAAAAACAATACTTTCGGTTCTGTTTGTAGCACAGGATGAGGCTAGTGTCTTGTGTTGTATCGCTTCAGCATGATGAACATCGGGTTACATTGCCAGTTTGTAAATGAAAGGGTAGTCTGAATCGGAAAATTTAACCGGGAGCAAGAGTTATGCAGGCACGTGTAAAGTGGGTTGAAGGGCTAACATTTTTAGGTGAGTCCGCTTCAGGTCATCAAGTTTTAATGGATGGGAATGCTGGAGACAAAGCACCAAGTCCGATGGAAATGTTGTTAATGTCGGCCGGTGGCTGTAGTGCAATTGATGTCGTTTCTATCTTACAGAAAGGGCGTAACGATGTGCGCGATTGCGAAGTGACGTTAACCTCGCAGCGCCGGGAAGAAGCACCGCGCCTGTTTACGCAAATTAACCTACATTTTATTGTCAGCGGCAAAGGCTTGACGGATAAAATCGTTGAGCGTGCGGTTGAGCTTTCGGCTGAGAAGTATTGTTCTGTTTCCTTGATGCTGGGGAAAGCGGCGACGATTACCCACAGTTTTGAAATCCGCGAAATTGCCTAATTAAACCCTTCGTATTTGAAGCTGCAGGGTTGTTAGCTGCACTCGCTCACCCGAATCACTTACTTATGTAAGCTCATCGGGATGAGTTCGCTTGCCGCCTACCTGCAGCCCCAACTACTTTGGGTTGGAATAGCGTCAAATTATTTTTTCTTTCCAGCAATTGCTTTACTGCGGCTTCAAGGACGAAGGAGATTAACCTATCTTCTTACCTTCCAGTAGTTGCTGCACCAACGGTGCCATAATCAGCTCCATTGCCAGCCCCATCTTCCCGCCGGGTACGACTAATGTATTGATATTGGAAATAAATGACCCTTGCAACATTGCGAGCAAGTAGGGGAAATCGATTTGATCCAATCCTCTGAAGTGAATGACGACAAAACTTTCATCCAGTGACGGAATGGCTTTGGC
Organism: Yersinia proxima; assembly: GCF_902170785.1. GTDB lineage: Bacteria > Pseudomonadota > Gammaproteobacteria > Enterobacterales > Enterobacteriaceae > Yersinia > Yersinia proxima. The sequence continues at coordinate 340,158 of NZ_CABHYG010000014.1, forward strand.
GGCAAATGGATTAGAGGTATCAACTGTCGGAACACGTTGGAAGTTAATATGGGTGCGTGAGAACTGTGGCGTAATGTAGTTAATGTAGTCGTCCATGGATCGCACCACCGAATCCATTACTGCTTCACGGGAATGACCACGCTCACCGGTATCACGGACTAATTTCTGAATCCATTCCAGGTTGACTATCGGTACTACGCCAACCAACAAATCGACATGTTTTGCGACATCATGATGTTCGGTCACGACCCCACCATGCAGCCCTTCATAAAACAGCACATCGGTGGGTTCTGGTAGCGCCTCCCAAGGGGTGAATGTGCCGGGGATCTGGTTATAGGGCACGGCTTCATCATAGGTATGGAGATACTTACGTGAGCGCCCGGTTCCATGCTCGCCGTATTGCGACATACTTTCTTCTAACTGACCAAAGTCATTGGCCTCTGGACCAAAATAGCTAATATGTCGGCCTTGATCTCGAGCCTTACGGATGACGGTATCCATTTCAGGGCGGGTATAGCGATGGAAACTGTCACCTTCAATTTGCGCTGCGCGGATATTCAATTGCTGAAAAATTTTGCGAAACGCCAGGCTGGTGGTGGTTGTCCCTGCGCCACTTGAGCCGGTGACGGCTATAACCGGATGTTTAATTGACATATTAGCTGTAACTCCATGGGGTTAGATCCTCAGTGGGCGGGCTTAAACGGTCTATTTTTTCTTGTTAATGGTTATTTTTAGGGCAAAGTGCCCGGTTTGTCACCCTGATTTTACTTCGAGGATAGGGTGGTAATGCATAGGTTATGGCAGCTCTTCTGCTCCGGCACGAAAAGCACCGCGTGGCATGATATTGATGGTTTCGTGTAGCTCCGACCAAACTAATACGGCTTCACCACTGACTAATTGACGGCGCACGTCTTCGACTTTTTGTGCCAATGACCGCTCATGTTCGCCGTAATCCGTGCCTTCACGTAGCACAAAGGCTTCCAGCAGATTATCCAGCGTTTCGCTGTCGACTTGCTGCCAGGGGATTATCATGATTGTTGCTCCAAATAGGGGGAGAGCCAGGCTGGAATACGTTGTTCCAACCACATTTGTGGATGTTTTAATGAGCCGCTGACAAAACCGACGTGGCCGCCATGCTCTGTAAGCTGATAATCAATATTATCTGGTAACTCGTCTAGATTCGGGATGACCTCAGCCGTCATAAATGGGTCGTCTTTGGCATGAATGATAAGCAGTGGCGTTGTAATTTGCGGTAATAGTGGTAAAGCGCTGCAACGTCGATAGTAATCCAGTGCATCATTGAAGCCATGTATTTTTGCCGTGATGACATCATCAAACTCTTTGATTCGCCGCAGTCTTTTCAATTGAGGCAGACCCAACGGCAGGCTTCCGGGGTAATGCAACAGCTTGCGGGTGGCATTTAACTTCAGTTGGTTCAACAAATAGTGCTGATAGACGCGAGAGAAACCTTGTTCCATACGATTAGCACAAGGTTCAAGCATCAGTGGTGCAGAAACCACCACGGCAGCCTCTAATAAGCTCTCTTGCCCTTGCTCAGCCAACTGCCCTTGCTCAGCCAAATAAAGCGCCAGCATATTGCCACCCAAAGAGACGCCAACCGCAGCGGTGGGAATCTGACCATAGCTTTCTCGCAACCAACGCAGAAAGAACCGGGCATCTTCTGTTTCACCAGAATGATAAATACGTGATTTACGATTGGGTTCGCCACTGCATCCGCGAAAATGCATCACTACACCCAGCCACCCTTTGTCTTGACAGGCGCGCAGCAAACCGTGGGCATAGGGGCTGTAAAAATTCCCTTCCAGCCCGTGGAATAGCACGACTCTGGGTTTATCCCGCGCCAGCTCGGGGTTTTCACTCCAGGCCAGATCGACAAAATCCCCATCCGGCAATTCCAGCCGTTGCCAAAAAGGTTGCAGTTGAACCCGCCGCCTGACCAGCCGTGGCAGCAGCGTTTGCAGATGTGGATTGCTGGCACCGGCCAGTGGACGAAATATTTCATGCATATGGTGAATGGAAATCATGTTGTTGCTCTTGTGTGATCAATAGCACACTGTTAGCTTCATGGGTATATCGCGCATCATTTTGGGTGAGAGGCACCCGTCTCATGGAACTGAGTTTATTTCTTTCAATGGTAGGTTTTCTCTGGGTTGCCGCTATCACCCCCGGCCCAAACAATATGCTGTTAACTTCAGCTGGGGCCAATTTTGGTTTTATGCGATCTATCTGGTTGATGTTAGGCATTATGTTAGGCATGCAAAGCATGCTGTTGCTGGTGGCGTTTGGTGTCGGTGGCCTGATTCTGATCTACCCCTCCCTGCACTTAATTTTGAAAATCCTGGGTAGTCTTTATCTGCTATGGCTGGCATGGAAAATTGCCACTTCGGCCTATGAAAAATTAGAAACCAATGTTGTTCCACCAAAACCGCTGCGTTTGTATCAAGGGTGGTTATTGCAGTTCCTTAACCCAAAAGCCTGGTTGATGGGATTAGGGTCAGTTGCCAGCTTCAGCATGGCAGGGGCGGCCTATAATCACTCCATCTTAATGATCAGTCTTGGCATGTTTATGGTGAATCTGGTGGCCGGTATCATTTGGCTGGGTTTTGGAACATTGATCGGCCGTCTGTTACGCAGCCGCCGGGCATGGTTTACCTTTAATATCGCGATGGGCTTGCTGACGGCGGCCTGTGTGCTGCTTATTTGGCACTGATTATACTCGTCATACTTCAAGCTGCATGTGCGTTGGCTGCTTTCGCTTACCCGAATAACTTACCTGAGTAAGCTCATCGGGATTTGCTCAGTTGCCGCCTTCCTGCAACTCGAGTTATTTAGAGTATTAAGCGTGGGGTTAATTAATGGCTTATAACTATTTTCATGTGGATGCATTTATCGGTACAGGATTATCCGGTAATCCTGCCGGAGTGTATTTGCTGAAAAAACCGCTGTCGGCTGCGCAGATGCAGCGTATCGCTGCGGAAATCAATTTGCCGGAAACCAGCTTTGTCTGGGACGAAGGGGATAAATCGGCAATTCGTTGGTTTACGCCAGAACGCGAAGTGGATTTATGCGGCCACGGCACCCTGGCGGCGGCACATGTGATGTTCAACGTGGTTAACCCTGGTTTGCACGATATCTGTTTTCGTAGTGCCAGCGGTGACTTACATGTTAAGCGCGATGTGGATAACTTTAGCCGACTATCACTGGATTTCCCTGCATTGCCCCCAGAGAAAATTGCGATTGCGGTTGAATTGAAAGCACTGCTTGGCATCGATATTCAGCAGGTATGGCAGGCAAAATCCCTGTTGGTGGTGCTGGAAAGTGAGCAACAAGTACGGCAGTTACAGCCAGATCTGGTGGCGCTGATTGCTTATACCGGCCGTGGTGTGATTGTGACCGCGCCGGGTGACGAGGTCGATTTTGTTTCGCGCTACTTTACCCTGAGCAGCAATGAAGATCCGGTGACTGGCTCGGCTCATTGCACATTAATGCCATATTGGGTGGCACGATTGGGTAAAGCATCGTTGCATGCCCGTCAGATATCTGCGCGTGGTGGTGAGCTATTCTGCACCTTAGCGGGTGATCGCACTTTTATTGCCGGTGAATCTCGCATTTTCCTCAAAGGCGAAATCACATTTTAGTTAACTGTTTGTTACGGATAAGAATTCTATTATGAGTTAACTTGTTATCACTTAAAGGAATAAAGAATAATTTTTTATTCCTTTAGTGGTGTTACTCCTTCAGGTATCACTGTTATTTCACGCAACCATAGCGAATGACACAGTTAACTGAGCGGAGTATACCCATGGCGATAACCTTTTCTTCTGTGAGTGGCATCTGGCGATCTGGTGGGGCGCTGTTGGCTCTGTCATTGGTGGCGACCAGCGCACAAGCTGTTGATGTCACTGTAGCCTACCAAACCTCTGCGGAGCCGGCCAAGGTTGCCCAGGCGGATAACAGCTTTGCCAAGATTTCCGGTGCCAATGTGGATTGGCGCAAATTTGACAGCGGCTCCAGTGTCGTCAGGGCGCTGGCTTCGGGTGATGTGCAGATTGGTAATATCGGCTCCAGCCCACTGGCTGTTGCAGCCAGCCAGAATGTCCCGATTGAGGTTTTCTTGTTGGCCTCGCAACTGGGCAGCTCTGAAGCATTAGTGGTCAAAAAAGAGATCAAAACACCGCAAGATTTAATTGGTAAACGTATTGCCGTGCCGTTTATCTCCACCACCCATTACAGCCTTCTAGCCGCTCTAAAGCATTGGGGTATCAAGCCGGATCAGGTCACTATTCTGAACTTACAGCCACCGGCTATCGCTGCTGCCTGGCAGCGTGGTGATATTGATGGCGCGTATGTTTGGGCTCCAGCTGTCAACGAATTAGCCAAAACCGGTACTGTCCTGACTGACTCTGCGCAAGTGGGGCAATGGGGTGCGCCAACCCTGGATGTTTGGGTGGTACGCAAGGACTTCGCTCAGGCCCACCCTGAAGTGGTGACTGCCTTTGCCCGCAGTGCATTGGCTGCTCAAGGGGCTTATTTGGCTCAACCTGATCAATGGCTTAAAAATCCAGAACATCTGAGTCAGCTTTCGCGCTTAAGCGGTGTTCCGCCAGAACAAGTGCCGGAATTAGTGAAAGGCAATACCTACTTGTCCGTTGACGATCAGATAACCCAATTGGGCCAGCCAGTGGATCAAGCTATCCGTGATACTGCTGCGTTCCTCAAACAGCAGGGTAAAATTCCGCAGGTGGCCAGTGATTATCGTGATTTCGTCACTGACCGCTTTGTGAAAGATGTTCAGGCGACCCCGCAGTCCTAGGAGCCATCATGTTAAATGTCAGTGGCCTGTGGGCTGAATATCAGGGCAAACCTGCCTTACAGGATGTGTCATTACAAATTGCATCCGGACAGTTGGTCGTGGTATTGGGGCCATCAGGCTGCGGCAAAACCACATTGTTGAATTTGATTGCCGGGTTTATGGAGCCTTCAGCTGGCAGCATCACTCTGGATGATATTCCGGTTCATGGCCCGAGTGCCGAACGAGGAGTGGTGTTCCAGCATGAGGGTTTACTGCCGTGGCGCGATGTGGTCAGCAATGTTGAGTTTGGTTTGCAACTGGCTGGTTTGAGCAAACAACAGCGGCGGACAACCGCACTGAAAATGCTTAATCGGGTCGGGTTAGCTGGTTTTGAACATCACTACATTTGGCAGCTTTCCGGAGGGATGCGCCAGCGAGTGGGGATTGCCCGAGCGCTGGCGGTAGATCCGCGCTTATTACTGCTTGATGAGCCGTTCGGTGCGCTTGATGCTTTTACTCGTGAACAGATGCAAGAGCTGCTGTTGTCAATTTGGCGTGACACCGGCAAACAAATTCTACTGATTACCCACGATATTGAAGAAGCGGTATTTCTGGCCAGCGAGTTGCTATTGCTGTCGCCGGGCCCAGGGCAAGTCGTCGAGCGATTATCGCTAAACTTTGGTCAGCGTTATGCCGACGGTGAGCCTTGCCGCAGCATTAAGTCTGATCCTGAATTTATTGCCCGGCGCGAATATGTGCTGGGTAAAGTCTTCCAACAGCGGGAGGCCCTGATATGAGCCTGCATAGCACATTGCGCGACGCCAGTTTACGCCCACAAGCCACCCCGTTACCTACGCCTGATACCGCTCGTCCTGCGGCCAAAAAGATAAGCCGTCGTTTACCCGCCAGCAACGGCTTGTGGCTTAGCATCGCCACATTGGTGAGTGTGGTGGCGCTGTGGTGGGCAGTCACGGCGCTTGGGCTTATCAGCCCGTTATTTCTACCCGCACCGCAACAGGTTCTGCATCAGTTATTGGTGATTGCCAGCCCACAGGGGTTTATGGATGCAACGTTATGGCAACATTTGGCCGCCAGTTTGGGGCGTATTTTAATTGCACTGTTAGCTGCTGTAGCGCTTGGTGTTCCCACCGGCATTGCTATGGGGCTGAGTAGCACAGTACGTGGCGTACTGGATCCGCTTATCGAGATTTATCGCCCGGTGCCACCGCTGGCCTATCTGCCGCTGATGGTGATTTGGTTTGGTATTGGCGAGACGTCAAAAATCTTACTGATTTATCTGGCCATATTTGCGCCGATCACTTTGGCTGCCGTGGCAGGCGTGCGCAGTGTGGCACAGGTTCGAGTGAGAGCGGCACGCGCATTGGGAGCCAGCCGCTGGCAGGTTTTATGGTTTGTTGTTTTGCCTAGCGCATTACCAGAGATTTTAACCGGTATTCGCATCGGGTTGGGTGTCGGTTGGTCAACATTGGTGGCGGCTGAGTTAATCGCTGCGACGCGTGGATTGGGCTTTATGGTGCAATCGGCTGGAGAATTTCTCGCCACCGACGTAGTGATTGCGGGCATCAGCGTGATTGCCATTATCGCTTTTGGTATGGAATTAAGTTTGCGGGCGCTTCAGCGCCGGTTAACGCCTTGGTATGGAGCACAGCAATGAATGAACGTTTGGTAGTGACGCCGTTGGGGCCGCATATTGGCGCTCTGATTGAGAATGTGAATATCGCCCGCCCGTTGGGGGATAGCCAGTTTGAGCAGCTTTATCATGCCTTGCTCAAGCATCAAGTCCTGTTTTTCCGCAATCAACCGATTACCCCGTTACAGCAACGCGATTTAGCCGGGCGCTTTGGTGATTTACATATTCATCCGGTTTATCCTCACGCAAAAGAGTGTGAAGAGATTATTGTGTTGGATACCCACGATAATAATCCGCCGGATAATGATAACTGGCACACCGATGTTACTTTTATTGAGAATCCCCCTTTGGGCGCGATTCTGGCTGCCAAGCAATTGCCGACCACTGGCGGTGATACGTTATGGAGCAGCGGGATTGCCGCTTATGAAGCTCTTTCAGCGCCGTTTAAACAGCTTTTAGCGGGGTTACGGGCGGAGCACGATTTCACCCACTCTTTCCCCGAACATAAGCATCGTGCAACGCCAGAAGATCATCAGCGCTGGTTGCTGGCAAAAGAGAAGAATCCGCCATTACTCCATCCGGTAGTGCGTACTCATCCAGTGAGTGGGCGTCAGGCATTATTTGTTAATGAAGGATTCACCACGAGAATTGTGGATCTGAGTGAGAAAGAAAGTGATGCGCTACTGCGTTTTCTGTTTGCACATGCTACCAAGCCGGAGTTTCAGGTACGTTGGCGCTGGCAGCAGGATGACGTGGCTATCTGGGATAACCGCGTCACCCAACACTATGCCAATGCTGATTATCTACCGCAGCGAAGGATTATGCACAGAGCGACGATTCTTGGGGATAAGCCGGTATTTCGGCCTTAGCCGGTTCTGGTGCTGGATTTAACGGTTGATGTGTCAACAATGAGCGGGCTGCGGTTTCGACGGCATCGACAGTGATGTCTTCAACTTGTGGCCCCGCATGCAATAAAACATGCCGCACCAATGGATACCAGCGCTGATATTTTTCTGGCCGGGATTCGAACAGCGCAACTACCGGTATCTGTAATGCAGAGCTGATATGCACTGGCGAACTATCGGCTGAAATAACCACATCTAGCAGACTTATGGTAGCAACAAACTCATCAACACCTGGTGTAAATAGGCAACGGCCCTGGAAAGCGGCTAACTGTTCTTTACTCGGTGGGTCTGTTGGGTCATACAAAACGATGATATCGGCTTGGTCATTCAGCTTTTGCGCCAATTGTTGCCACTTCTCCAGACTCCAACGGCGTTGTGGCGCTTTGTTGGAAATGAACAAGCCAACTCGTGGGCGTTTTTTCTCACCTAATTCTGCTAGCCATTTCGCCTGCAATTGTGGGTCTGGATAGATGTGCAGCTTCAATGCTTCAGTATCAACTGGCCCTAATTCGGGCACCAGCGCGAAACCTGAGAGAGCCTCGTGACGTATTGGCCGGTTGGCAACATGGTCAGGATTGCGATCGTCGAACTCGCTTTCAGCAGTATGCCAACGGCAATCCGTAACACCGAGTAGTCTGGCGAATTGAATGCTGTTTTTGTTCATGCCGCCGTTAGGAATAATCAGTAAATCAAAGCCTAAGCGCCTTAAGCGTCGGATCAGTGCCAGACGATGTAAAAGTGCCGCCAGCCTGCCTGAACGTTGGTTTCTTTCGCATTGTTTGCTGTAAACATAGGTGTGAACCGCAGTGATATCAGGGTTGCGAGCTAATACCGCTTGATTGTATTTATTCGCTAATACATGAATTTCTGCTGCTGGCCAACGTTGCTTTAGTGCATGCAATAACGCTGTGGTACAAACCATATCGCCAAGGAAATCTATTCGGATCACCAAAATGCGCTGCATTTACGCTTATTCCTACAGAAAATTTTATTGCCTATTAGACAGTAAAATCCTATAAGCATTCGCTGAAGTAAATGTAAATTTACTATCTATTTAAGTAATTTAGACTTTTGTTGCGCGAAATGTGCTATTCGCGCTAAACAATTTTTTGAGAAGCGGGTTAGCCCGCTTCAAATAACTTGGTGAGATTCTCCAACTGCTCTTGCGCATCCAACCACTGCATTTCAGTCTCTTCCAGCTTGGATTTCACGTGTGTTTGCTGTTGCAGACACTGAGTTAAATCAGCTTTGCGGGAAATATCATAGAGAGCTGAATCAGCCAGTTGCTCTTCGATCGTCGCCAGTTCTGTGCTCAGTTTATCCATCTGCTTTTCCAGCGTCATGATTTGCTTACGCAACGGCTGGGTTTGGCTGCGGAACTCAGCATCACGGCGCTTTTGGTCTTTGCGCTGCTGCGCACTGTTGCCGGACAACTCTTTGGCTGGGTTATCCTGCTGGCTTTGCTGGCGCTGAAAATCCACCAGAAACTGTTGATAATCTTCCAGATCACCGTCGAATTGCTCTACCTTCCCATCATGCACCAGATAAAGATCATCAGTGGTGGACCGCAGCAAATGACGATCATGGGAAACCACCACCAATGCACCTTCGAAATCAATCAATGCCTCGGTCAGGGCCTGGCGCATATCAAGATCCAGATGGTTAGTCGGTTCATCAAGCAGCAGTAGGTTAGGGCGCTGCCAGATGATCAGAGCCAACACCAGACGCGCTTTTTCACCACCGGAAAAACGGGCTGTCGGGTCGGTAACCTGATCGCCCTGAAAACCGTAACCACCCAGATAATCACGTAGCTGTTGCTCCGGCTCTTTGGGGGCCAGTCGGCTCATATGTTGTAGTGGAGATTCATCTGCTCGTAAGAATTCAAGCTGATGCTGGGCGAAGTAACCCAATTTAATCCCTTTGGACAGGCCGATTTCACCACTTTGTGGTTCCAGTGTTCCTGCCAGCAACTTGATCAGAGTGGATTTACCTGCTCCGTTGCGGCCTAACAAACCAATGCGTGAGCCAGGCACCAGATTGAGCTTTATGGACTCTAAAATCGTGCGATCGCCATAACCAGCACTGACTTTGTCCATGCGTAATAGTGGGTCAGGCAAACTCTCTGGCGTGCGGAAACTGAAATGAAATGGGTTATCTACATGTGCCGGAGCAATCAGTTCCATCCGTTCCAGCATTTTAATGCGGCTTTGGGCCTGTTTGGCTTTGGTTGCCTGGGCACGGAAGCGGTCAATGTAACTTTGCAGATGCGCAACTTTCTCTTGTTGATGCTGATACATTGATTGTTGCTGTGACAGTTTGGTGGCGCGCTGACGTTCAAAGGATGAATAGTTACCTGTGTATTCATTCAGCGTCTGCTGTTCAATATGCAGAATTTTATCGATAATAGGATCAAGGAAATCACGGTCATGGGAAATCAGCACCAGTGTACCGGAATAGCTTTTCAGCCATTTCTCCAGCCAGATCACCGCATCCAAATCCAGGTGGTTGGTCGGTTCATCAAGCAGCAGTAAATCAGAGCGACATACCAGCGCCTGAGCCAGATTAAGGCGCATCCGCCAGCCGCCGGAAAATGAACGCACTGGCTGCTGTAATTGTTCTTGAGAAAATCCTAACCCGTGTAGCAAACTGGCAGCACGGGATTGAATGGTCCAGGCGTGGATGGCATCGAGCTTGCCATGCACGGTGGCAATGGCATGACCATCATTTTTTTCATTGGCGGCCTGAAGTTCGGCCTCCAATTGGCGATATTCGCGGTCACCGTCGATAACATACTCTATCGCCGGCACATCCAGTGCAGGGGTTTCCTGGTTGACCCAAGCCAGTGCCCAGTTACTGGGAAAAGTAGCATTGCCGCCATCGGCGCTCAGTTCGCCTTTGAGCAACGCCAGCAGAGTAGATTTACCACAGCCGTTTTTACCGACCAGCCCGACCTTTTGCCCAGGGTTAATCGTTGCTGTTGCATTATCCAGCAAGACGCGAGTACCACGTCGAATTTGTAGCGAGGAAAAAACAATCATAGAGTGCCGTATGTTTAGAGTATGTTAAATTATTATCCCCATGGTTCTTGCCGTTACCTATTGGCAACACCAATGACTGTGGGTACAAATCTTAGTCTTTTTTGGTCTTTGCGAAGCATGGTAACGGAAAAACCGGACCCTGACGACGCTTTGGAGGGGAATGATGTCGCAGCTACCAAAGGTTTTGCTGTTGTATGCCCATCCGGAATCACAAGACTCGGTGGCGAATCGGGTTTTACTGCAACCGGTGCAGCAATTAGAACATGTCACTGTGCACGACCTGTATGCACATTATCCGGATTTCTTTATTGATATTCACCATGAACAGCAGTTGCTGCGAGAACATCAGATTATTGTCTTTCAACATCCTCTCTATACCTACAGTTGCCCGGCTTTACTAAAAGAATGGTTGGATCGCGTGCTGGCGCGTGGCTTTGCCAATGGGGTGGGGGGCCATGCACTGACCGGTAAATACTGGCGTTCGGTGATTACCACGGGCGAACCTGAAGGCGCTTATCGGGCGGGAGGGTATAACCGCTATCCGATGGAAGATATTCTACGGCCTTTTGAATTGACGGCAGCTATGTGTCATATGCATTGGATGAACCCAATGATCATCTATTGGGCGCGGCGACAAAAGCCGGAGGTTCTGGCCAGCCATGCGCAAGCCTATGCGCAGTGGTTACAATCACCGCTACCTACGGGAGGGCACTGAATATGGAAGGCTCGGCGCTACTGACCGCGATTTTATTATTTCTATTTGCCGCTGTGGTGGCGGTTCCTATTGCGCAGCGCCTGGGAATCGGTGCGGTATTGGGTTACCTGATAGCCGGTATCGCCATTGGCCCATGGGGGTTGGGGTTTATTCGTGATGTTGACGAAATCCTCCACTTCTCCGAGCTAGGTGTTGTCTTCCTGATGTTTATCATTGGCTTGGAATTGAACCCGGCCAAACTTTGGCAGTTGCGGCGCTCTATTTTTGGCGTCGGTGCAGGTCAGGTGGTAATAACCGCTACAGTATTAGGGGCATTACTCTATTTCACCCAATTTGCCTGGCAAGCCGCAGTGATTGGTGGTATCGGTTTGGCTATGTCGTCAACGGCAATGGCATTACAGCTGATGCGCGAAAAAGGGATGAACCGCAATGAAGGCGGCCAGCTCGGTTTTTCGGTCTTACTATTCCAGGATATGGCGGTTATCCCGGCTTTGGCATTGATTCCTATTTTGGCTGGTGGCGGTGGTGCCGCTAATGATTGGGTCAAAATTGGCATTAAAGTTGCGGCTTTTGCCGGTATGTTGATTGGTGGCCGATATCTGCTGCGTCCGTTGTTTCGCTACATTGTGGCCTCAGGTGTGCGCGAGGTTTTCACCGCTGCAGCCTTGCTGGTGGTGTTAGGTTCGGCACTGTTTATGGATGCCTTGGGCCTGTCTATGGCGTTAGGGACATTTATCGCGGGTATCTTATTGGCGGAAAGTGAATTCCAGCATGAATTGGAAATCGCTATCGAACCCTTTAAGGGCTTGCTGCTCGGGCTATTTTTCATCTCAGTTGGGATGGCCTTGAACCTTGGTGTTCTGTTTACTCATCTGCTCGATGTTCTGTTAGGGGTTCTGGCGCTGGTCTTTATCAAAGGCACAGTGCTGTATGGCCTGGCGCGGACATTTGGTTTGCGCCGTTCGGTACGCCTACAATTTGCAGGGGTGCTGAGTCAGGGCGGGGAATTCGCTTTCGTCTTATTCTCTGCGGCATTCTCTCAACACGTTTTAAATGCCGAACAACTGGCGTTGTTGCTGGTGGTGGTCACTCTGTCAATGATGACCACGCCGTTATTGATGCAGGGTATCGACCGTATTTTGGTGCGTCGCTACAACGCACAAGAAGAGAGCGACGAAAAACCCTTTGTTGAAGACAATGATCCACAGGTGATTATTGTGGGCTTTGGCCGCTTTGGTCAGGTGATTGGCCGTTTACTGATGGCGAACAAAATGCGCATTACTGTGTTGGAGCGCGATGTCAGTGCAGTCAGTGTGATGCGCAAATACGGCTATAAAGTTTACTATGGTGATGCTACTGAGCTGGAACTGCTACGCGCTGCCGGGGCAGAAAAGGCCAAAGCTATTGTTATCACCTGTAATGAGCCGGAAGACACCATGACGCTAGTGCATTTGTGCCAGCAGCATTTTCCGAACTTGCACATTTTGGCTCGAGCCAGAGGGCGTGTTGAAGCCCATGAACTGCTGCAAAATGGTGTCAAAGACTTTACACGTGAAACCTTCTCCAGTGCGCTGGAACTGGGGCGTAAGACATTGTTGGGATTAGGTATGCACCCCCATCAGGCTTACCGGGCGCAGCAACATTTCCGACGGCTCGATATGCGAATGTTGCGTGAACTAATGCCACAGCATCATGGGGATGTGGCGCAAATTTCCAGAGTTAAAGAAGCTCGCCGTGAACTGGAAGATATTTTCCAACGAGAAATGCTGCATGAAAGTCGGCAGTTAGATGGCTGGGATGAATACGAATAATGCCGGAGAAAATGATGACAAACGCTCTTAATAAAACAAAAACTCGTAAAAGATTCATTGCCGGTGCTGTTTGTCCACAGTGTAAGGCATTGGATACACTAGCTTTGTGGCGTGAAGATCAGGTTGAAGTAGTAGAGTGTGTTAAGTGTGGTCACCATCAGCGTCAAACGGATGAACAGGTTAAGAAACACGTCCGACCGCATGAACAAGTGATCGGTATTTTCCATCCGGAGTAGCGTTATCCTTCGCGATTTTTTATGCTGATGAGTACAGCGGTGCAGATTTCCGCTACAATCTGTGCCAATTTTTGTTCCAAGGGTAGGAGATATCATGAAAGTAGCAAAAGACTTGGTGGTCAGCCTGGCTTACCAGGTACGTACAGAAGACGGTGTTTTAGTTGATGAGTCTCCGGTGAGCGCGCCGTTGGACTACCTGCACGGACACGGTTCCCTGATCGCTGGTTTGGAAAAAGCGCTCGAAGGCCACGAAGCTGGCGACAGCTTTGATGTGCGTGTGAATGCTGACGAAGGTTACGGCAGCTATGATGAAAATCTGGTGCAGCGCGTACCAAAAGACGTCTTTATGGGCGTTGATGAGTTGGAAGTCGGTATGCGTTTCCTGGCTGATACTGATCAAGGCCCAGTGCCGGTCGAAATCACTGCTGTTGAAGACGAACATGTTGTGGTTGATGGTAACCACATGCTGGCGGGTCAGGATTTGAACTTCCACGTTGAAGTGGTTGCTATCCGTGAAGCAACAGAAGAAGAGCTGCAACATGGTCACGTACATGGTGAACATGATCATCACCATGAACACGGTGACGGTTGCTGCGGCGGCCATGGCCATGATGAAAGTGACCACGGTCATGAACATGGCAAAGGTGGTTGCGGTAAAGGCGGCTGTGGCTGCCACTAAAATCTGACCTGTTACTAAAATATAGTCAGTAAAAAGCCAGCCTTGCGGCTGGCTTTTTGTTATCTGCGCGATGGTAACCTCTGGTACTAGTACTAATAGTGTGGTGGCGGCGGCTCTTCTGCTGGAGAAGCCATCATGGAAGACTGAGATTCTCGTAGTTTATCGGTCAATAAACGTAGATGCTCCCGCAGTTTGGTCATTTCCATCTGATGCTCCGTCACGATCAAATTGAGTTCCTCAATTGTCACTTCCTGAAATGCCAGACGGCTTTCCAGCATTTCCAGCCGTTGTTCAAACAGGGATTGTTCCATCTTAATTTCCTCTCATGACTGCAAACCATACCCTTTGGCCACTTTCCATCCGGTGATAACATGGAAAAGGTAGGGAGGGTTGATTCTACCTGTAAAACTCCATGATTACCCCGCAAGGGTCAAGATATCGATAAAACGAAACTTCTTGTAGTAAAAAAAGTCTTAATATCACTTAATAGCATCAGCATAGAGATTGTTTTGTGTTCGCACAGACAGTTATAGTACAAGTTACTCTTATAATCGTTGCTTGGGGTAAGTGTCCTTAAGCCAATGGAGAAATGGATGAAATCACTGTTTAAAGTAACGCTACTGGCTACCACCATGGCGCTGACCCTGAATACCTCTGCGGCTTTCGCTGCTGAAACAACTAAAGCCGCAGAAACAGCTAAAGCTGCTGATACGGCTGCAACGACAAACAGCGCATTTAAGGATGATAACCAGCAATCTGCTTATGCATTGGGTGCATCATTAGGGCGTTACATGGATAACTCCCTGAAAGAACAAGAAAAACTCGGCATTAAACTGGATAAAGACCAGTTGATCGCTGGTGTGCAGGACGCTTTTGCCAGCAAAAGCAAACTGACTGACGAAGAAATCGAAAAAACCTTACAAAGTTTTGAAACGCGCGTAAAAGCCTCTGCTCAAGCTAAAATGGAGAAAGATGCTAAAGAAAACGCCGATAAAGGTGCTGAGTACCGCGAAATTTTTGCTAAAGAAAAAGATGTAAAGAAAACAGCATCTGGCCTGCTGTACAAAGTAGAGAAAGCCGGTACTGGTGATGCGCCAAAAGACAGTGATACCGTGGTAGTTAACTACAAAGGGTCACTGGCTGAAGTTGCTAACGGGAAACTGGCCGCTGGTACTGAGTTTGATAACTCTTACACCCGCGGTGAACCACTGTCTTTCCGTCTTGATGGTGTTATCCCAGGCTGGACCGAAGGCCTGAAGCAAATCAAGAAAGGCGGCAAGATCACTCTGGTTATCCCACCAGAGCTGGCTTACGGCAAAACTGGCGTCCCAGGCATCCCTGCTAACTCTACTCTGGTATTTGAGGTAGAGCTGTTGGATGTGAAAGCGGCACCTAAAGCTGATGCTCCAGAAGAACAGCCAGCTGCTGCGGATGCAAAAGCTAAGAAGTAATTTAGCTCATTCGTGTCGTAGCTGAGTACTGGTTATACTGATGACCGCCGCGATAATTGTCGCGGCGGTTTTTTTTGTGGTGTATCAATTCGCACTTTTGCTCGTTGATAACTTGACGATTTATGGCTTGTGGGCTTAACGTCAATAGCACGCGCGAACGCAAGGATTTTATCTCGGCATATTTGCTAGACTTAAAATTCAGGATATTGAGTTATGAGTCTGCCAACGGTATTGAGACAGGCTTTACGTAGAGGATGGTGTCTTCGATGTCTAATTCGCTTCTCAGTAGCGAAACCAGTGAACTGGATTTACTGGATGAACGTCCGTTCAGTCAGACGGACCATGAAATACTCAAATCATACGAAGCTATCGTTGATGGCTTGGCGATGCTTATTGGCAGCCACTGTGAGATTGTCCTGCATTCGCTAGAAGACCTGAAAAGTTCTGCGGTAAGAATTGCGAATGGTGAACATACAGGCCGGCAGATTGGTTCTCCTATAACAGACCTTGCGCTGCGGATGCTGCATGATATGGCCGGTGCCGACAGCAGTGTTTCAAGAGCCTATTTCACTCGCGCCAAAAGTGGTGTGCTGATGAAATCTGTTACTATCGCAATCCGAAACCGCGACCAGCGTGTTATTGGGTTGCTGTGTATAAACATGAACCTGGATGTGCCTTTCTCGCAAATCATTCAGACGTTTATGCCGCCGGAAACACAAGAAGTCCCTTCCTCAGTCAATTTTGCCTCATCGGTTGATGACCTGGTGGCACAGACACTGGAGTTCACCATCGAGGAAGTGAATGCCGATCGCAATGTTTCAAACAATGCGAAAAACCGTCAGGTTGTGCTCAATCTTTACGAAAAAGGTATTTTTGATATCAAAGATGCCATCAACCAGGTTGCTGAACGGCTAAATATCTCTAAACATACGGTTTATCTCTACATTCGCCAGTTCAAAAGTGGCGACCTCGTTGGGCATGAGCGTTAATGTCGGGCTTGAAATACTGCTTGATGGTCACGGGGCCAGCCTATGGCACCCAGCAGGCTAGCAGTGCCTATCAGTTTGCGTTGGCTCTGATAAGTTCAGGCCATAAATTGGATAGTGTCTTCTTCTATCGCGAAGGCATTTTAAATGCTAACCAATTAACCGCTCCTGCCAGTGATGAATTTGATTTGGTTCGCGCATGGCAACAATTATCGAACGAACATGCTGTCATATTGAA
This sequence comes from Yersinia proxima, assembly GCF_902170785.1. GTDB lineage: Bacteria > Pseudomonadota > Gammaproteobacteria > Enterobacterales > Enterobacteriaceae > Yersinia > Yersinia proxima. The sequence continues at coordinate 356,681 of NZ_CABHYG010000014.1, forward strand.
TGTGTGTGTGGCGGCGGCATTGCGCCGCGGTGTTACTGACCAACATGAAGCCGGACAACTCAATTTGGCGGCAGCAAATCTGCAACCCGGTTTTACTTTGAGTGGGCTGGGTGCGTTGGCAGAAGCGGCATTAACCTGTGACCGTATGGTGCAATTTTAATGGCAATGAAACGTGTCGCTTTTGTCTTCACTCAAGGCCCGCATGGTAATTCGGCCGGCCGCGAAGGGCTGGATGCTGTGCTGGCGACTTCCGCGTTGAGTGAGAATATCGGTGTGTTCTTCATTTCAGATGGTGTTTTGCAGCTACTGCGAGGGCAGGAGCCAGACAAGATCCTTGCCAGAAACTATATTGCTACTTTCGGTGTCTTACCGCTGTACGATGTCGAGAATTTTTATATTTGTGAAGCCTCATTGCAGCAGCGCGGATTGAGCGAAGTGACAGATTGGATACTTGATGTTGAGGTATTATCTCCGGTAAATTTACGCAGCCAATTGGCAAATTATGATGTTGTGCTGACTTTTTAATGAGATTTGGGTAGCCATAATGCTGTTTACCATCAGTCGTTCCCCTTATCATTGCGATTTATCTGCATTACTGAGATTGGTCACATCTGAAGATGAGATTCTATTTCTGCAAGATGGTGTGATGGCTGTTTTGAAAAATAGTGAAAGTCTTAACTTATTGTTAAATAACCCAGCTTCGCTATTTGTATTGGAAGATGATGTTATTGCTCGCGGTTTATGTGGTCAAATTTCAGACAGCGCGATGCTAATCGGCTATACTCACTTCGTGGATTTGACCCTAAAACATCAGCAACAACTGGCATGGTAATGCAGTCAATGCTGTATATTTCTTGACACCTTAGATAGTCAGCCATAAAATTCTGCGTCCTCGTTCTCTGCCAGTAGTGCAAACGAGGGGGATTTATCACGTGTTTACGAAGCAAAAAACCAGGAGCTTTTTTAATAATGGCAACGATTAACCAGCTGGTTCGCAAACCACGCAGCATGAAGGTTGCTAAAAGCAACGTTCCTGCGCTGGAAGCATGCCCGCAGAAACGTGGTGTATGTACCCGCGTATATACAACCACTCCGAAAAAACCTAACTCCGCACTGCGTAAAGTTTGCCGTGTGCGTTTAACCAACGGTTTTGAAGTCACCTCCTACATCGGCGGTGAAGGTCATAACCTTCAGGAACACTCCGTGATCCTGATCCGTGGCGGTCGTGTTAAAGACTTGCCAGGTGTGCGTTACCACACCGTTCGCGGCGCGCTTGACTGCTCAGGTGTTAAAGACCGTAAGCAATCACGTTCTAAGTACGGCGTGAAGAAGCCAAAGGCTTAATGGTTCTCCGTTAAGTAAGGCCAAACATTTTCACATTAATGTCAAAATAAACTCTTAGAGTTTTGGACAACCCTGAATTAACAACGGAGTATTTCCATGCCACGTCGTCGTGTAATTGGCCAGCGTAAAATTTTACCAGATCCTAAGTTCGGATCTGAATTGCTGGCTAAATTTGTAAATATCCTGATGGTAGATGGTAAAAAATCTACTGCAGAAGCAATCGTCTATACCGCGCTGGAGACCCTGGCTCAGCGTTCAGGTAAAGATTTTCTGGAAGCTTTCGAAGTAGCTCTGGACAACGTGCGCCCGACTGTCGAAGTTAAGTCTCGCCGCGTTGGTGGTTCTACTTATCAGGTGCCAGTTGAAGTTCGTCCGGTTCGTCGTAATGCCTTGGCAATGCGTTGGATCGTTGATGCTGCTCGTAAACGCGGTGATAAATCCATGGCTTTGCGCTTGGCGAATGAACTGTCTGACGCAGCAGAGAACAAAGGTTCTGCTGTTAAGAAACGTGAAGACGTTCACCGTATGGCCGAAGCTAACAAGGCGTTCGCGCACTACCGCTGGTAATCACCACGCAGTAGTTATGCTAACCATGCGGGCGCTTTAATAGTCAGCCCGCATGTGTTAACCGAATGAACGTCCTAGGAATAGAGGAATCAAATGGCTCGTAAAACACCCATTGAGCGCTATCGTAATATCGGTATCAGCGCTCACATCGACGCCGGTAAGACAACCACTACCGAACGTATCCTGTTTTACACCGGTGTAAACCATAAAATCGGTGAAGTTCATGACGGCGCAGCCACCATGGACTGGATGGAACAGGAGCAGGAGCGTGGTATTACCATTACTTCTGCGGCTACTACCTGCTTCTGGTCTGGTATGGCTAAACAGTTCGAACCACATCACGTCAATATCATTGACACCCCTGGGCACGTTGACTTCACCATCGAAGTAGAACGTTCCATGCGTGTTCTTGACGGCGCGGTAATGGTTTACTGTGCAGTTGGTGGTGTTCAGCCACAGTCTGAGACCGTATGGCGTCAGGCTAACAAATATAAAGTTCCACGCATTGCGTTCGTTAACAAAATGGACCGCATGGGTGCTAACTTCCTGAAAGTTGTTGGTCAGATTAAATCTCGTCTGGGCGCGAATCCAGTTCCATTGCAACTGGCTATCGGCGCGGAAGAGAAATTTACCGGTATTATCGACCTGGTAAAAATGAAAGCGATCAACTGGAACGAAGCTGATCAGGGCGTGACCTTCGAATACGAAGAGATCCCGGCTGATATGGCTGAACTGGCTGCGGAATGGCACCAGAATCTGGTTGAATCTGCTGCAGAAGCGTCAGAAGAGCTGATGGACAAATATTTGGGCGGCGAAGAGCTGACCGAAGAAGAAATCAAGAAAGCTCTGCGTCAACGCGTTCTGCGCAACGAAATCATCCTGGTTACCTGTGGTTCTGCGTTTAAAAACAAAGGCGTACAGGCAATGCTGGATGCGGTTATCGAATACCTGCCAGCACCAACTGATGTTGAAGCTATCAACGGTATTCTGGACGACGGTAAAGATACTCCGGCAGTTCGTCACTCAGACGACAAAGAGCCGTTCTCTGCACTGGCGTTCAAAATTGCAACCGACCCGTTTGTGGGTAACTTGACGTTCTTCCGTGTGTACTCTGGCGTTGTTAACTCCGGTGACACCGTGCTGAACTCAGTGCGTTCACAGCGTGAGCGTCTGGGCCGTATCGTACAGATGCACGCCAACAAACGTGAAGAGATCAAAGAAGTTCGTGCTGGCGACATCGCAGCAGCGATTGGTCTGAAAGACGTGACGACTGGTGACACCCTGTGTGACCCAGCTAATCCGATCATCTTGGAACGTATGGAGTTCCCAGAGCCAGTAATCTCTGTTGCTGTTGAACCAAAAACCAAAGCCGACCAAGAAAAAATGGGTATGGCTCTGGGTCGTCTGGCAAAAGAAGATCCATCATTCCGCGTTTGGACTGACGAAGAATCTGGTCAGACTATCATCGCTGGTATGGGTGAGCTGCACTTGGATATCCTGGTTGACCGTATGCGCCGCGAATTTAACGTGGAAGCAAACGTCGGTAAACCTCAGGTTGCATACCGTGAAACTATCCGCGAGACCGTTAAGGACGTGGAAGGTAAGCACGCTAAGCAATCAGGCGGTCGTGGTCAGTACGGTCATGTTGTTATCGACATGTCTCCGTTACCACCGGGTGGCGCTGGGTATGAATTCGTCAACGAAATCGTTGGTGGTTCTATTCCTAAAGAGTTCATCCCTGCTGTTGATAAAGGTATCCAGGAACAACTGAAAGCCGGTCCTTTGGCTGGTTACCCGGTTGTTGACGTTAAAATCCGTCTGCACTACGGTTCTTACCATGACGTTGACTCCTCAGAATTGGCGTTTAAATTAGCCGGTTCTATCGCCTTTAAAGAAGGGTTCAAACGAGCTAAACCAGTTCTGCTTGAGCCAATCATGAAGGTTGAAGTCGAAACCCCTGAAGATTACATGGGTGACGTAATGGGCGACCTTAACCGTCGTCGTGGTATCATCGAAGGTATGGAAGATACTGCTACCGGTAAAACCGTTCGCGTCAAGGTTCCGTTGTCTGAAATGTTCGGTTATGCTACTGACCTGCGTTCTCAGACTCAGGGCCGTGCTTCTTACTCCATGGAATTCCTGGAGTATGCTGAAGCACCTAGTAACGTCGCTAAAGCCGTTATCGAAGCCCGTGGCAAATAAGCTTTCGGGTTTAAAACAATGATCCAGTGCTCTCTCATCAGTGGGAGAGCACAAGAGTAAGGAATATAGTCGTGTCTAAAGAAAAATTTGAACGTACCAAACCCCATGTAAACGTCGGTACTATCGGCCACGTTGACCATGGTAAAACTACCCTGACTGCAGCAATCACCACCGTTCTGGCTAAAACCTACGGCGGTAGCGCTCGTGCTTTCGATCAGATCGATAACGCACCAGAAGAAAAAGCACGTGGTATCACCATCAACACTTCTCACGTTGAATATGACACCCCGTCACGTCACTATGCGCACGTTGACTGCCCAGGGCATGCCGACTACGTTAAAAACATGATCACTGGTGCTGCTCAGATGGACGGCGCTATTCTGGTTGTTGCTGCAACTGATGGCCCTATGCCACAGACTCGTGAGCACATCCTGTTGGGTCGTCAGGTTGGCGTTCCTTACATCATCGTATTCATGAACAAATGTGACATGGTTGACGATGAAGAGCTGCTGGAACTGGTAGAAATGGAAGTTCGTGAACTTCTTTCTGCTTACGATTTCCCAGGCGACGATCTGCCAGTAGTACGTGGTTCTGCTCTGAAAGCGCTGGAAGGCGAAGCAGAGTGGGAAGCTAAGATCATCGAACTGGCTGGTTACCTGGATTCTTACATCCCAGAACCAGAACGTGCTATCGACAAGCCGTTCCTGCTGCCAATCGAAGACGTATTCTCTATCTCCGGCCGTGGTACTGTTGTAACTGGTCGTGTAGAGCGCGGTATCGTTAAAGTTGGTGAAGAAGTAGAAATCGTTGGTATCAAAGATACTGCTAAATCTACTTGTACTGGCGTTGAAATGTTCCGCAAATTGCTGGACGAAGGCCGTGCGGGTGAGAACGTTGGTGTTCTGCTGCGTGGTATCAAACGTGAAGATATCGAACGTGGTCAAGTTCTTGCTAAACCAGGTTCTATCAAGCCACACACTACCTTTGAATCAGAAGTTTATATTCTGAGCAAAGATGAAGGCGGCCGTCATACTCCGTTCTTCAAAGGCTACCGTCCTCAGTTCTACTTCCGTACAACTGACGTAACCGGTACTATCGAACTGCCAGAAGGCGTTGAAATGGTGATGCCAGGTGACAACATCAACATGGTTGTTACTCTGATTCACCCAATCGCAATGGACGACGGCCTGCGTTTCGCAATCCGTGAAGGCGGCCGTACTGTAGGCGCTGGTGTTGTTGCTAAAGTTATCGCTTAATTGTTTTATTGATTAATTATTTTATTGATCAAGTAGAGGGCGCTTCGGCGCCCTTTTTTATTGCCCAAAGCCAATAATCTTAATTGAAATAACTCGCATTCTTATTTACACTTGAAATACTGGTTAAGAAGTGAGTTATTTTATGTATGTTTGCCTGTGTAATGCGATATCTGACAAAGTTATTCGTAAAGTGGTACGTCAGCACCATCCACATACCATTCAACAATTGCGTCAACTAGTACCCATTGGTACCGACTGTGGAAAGTGCATTCGGCAGGCGAGAGAAATATTGATCGAGGAACGTGCCAACATTCCAGAAATGAACGATGTTGCCTAATAGTTAACCGGGAGAAGTTTTCCCCACACTTTGCCATCTGGTACTACACTTTTAGTACTGGAAGCGGAGGGTATTTCTATGAAAGGTGATAAAAAGATAATTGCACATCTCAACAAACTGCTCGGAAACGAGTTAGTTGCTATCAACCAATATTTTCTCCACGCTCGAATGTTTAAAAACTGGGGATTGATGCGCCTTAACGATAAGGAGTATCACGAATCCATTGACGAAATGAAACATGCTGACAAATATATTGAACGTATCCTCTTCCTCGAAGGCATTCCTAATTTGCAGGACTTGGGTAAGCTGAATATAGGTGAAGACGTTGAGGAAATACTGAAGTCAGATTTGGCCCTCGAACTGGCAGGAGCAAAGGATCTGCGTGAAGGTATTGCCTATGCAGATTCAATACATGATTATGTCAGTCGTGATTTGTTGAAAGAAATTCTTGCTGATGAAGAAGGCCACATTGATTGGCTGGAAACAGAACTAAGTCTCATTGAGCGTCTGGGAATACAGAATTACTCCCAGGCTCAATTGGCAAAGGATTAATCCTTTACTCGCTATAGGGTCATTTTCTTCAATCAGAATGTCTTCGGTTAAAAAGAGTGAGAGCCGCAGGGAGCTCACTCTTTATCATCAGTAAGCCTTCAAACATAGTGCTATTCCCCCCTCAATTAAATTATCTGGTAAGTTTTCGCATAGATTTTCAACACTGGCTTGCTTCCTGCTGGTATTTACGTATAATGCGCGGGCCTACCTAATCTTGATAGGTCAGATTGAAACTAATCTGTCGGTTGCAGCTTAATGCTGGAACTGAACAATACTCCCGATATGGGGGTTATATGTTGAACGATTACACTCCCCCATCAATCGAAATGGGTGCGAGGAGTAATCATTTACGTTTATAAATAATTGGAGCTCTGGTCTCATGCAGAACCAAAGAATCCGTATCCGCCTGAAAGCGTTTGATCATCGTTTGATCGATCAATCAACTGCGGAAATCGTCGAGACTGCCAAGCGCACTGGTGCGCAGGTTCGTGGTCCGATCCCGCTGCCAACTCGCAAAGAGCGCTTTACCGTTCTGATCTCTCCGCACGTCAATAAAGATGCGCGCGATCAGTACGAGATTCGCACTCACAAGCGTCTGGTTGACATCGTTGAGCCAACCGAGAAAACCGTTGATGCTCTGATGCGTCTGGATCTGGCTGCCGGTGTAGACGTGCAGATCAGCCTGGGTTAATCAGGTCATTGAGCGATTGAGAGGTTGAAACAATGATTGGTTTAGTCGGTAAGAAAGTGGGCATGACTCGTATCTTCACAGAAGATGGCGTTTCAATCCCAGTAACTGTTATCGAAATTGAAGCGAACCGCGTAACTCAGGTCAAAAGCCTGGAGAACGACGGATACCGTGCTGTGCAAGTAACTACCGGTGCTAAAAAAGCAAACCGTGTTACTAAACCAGAAGCGGGTCATTTCGCTAAAGCTGGCGTAGAAGCTGGCCGTGGTCTGTGGGAATTCCGCCTTCCAGAAGGTCAAGAGTTCACTGCTGGCCAAGAAATTAGCGTCGAGATTTTCGCAGACGTTAAGAAAGTTGACGTTACAGGTACGTCTAAAGGTAAAGGTTTTGCCGGTACTGTTAAGCGCTGGAATTTCCGTACCCAAGATGCTACCCATGGTAACTCCTTGTCTCACCGTGTTCCGGGTTCTATCGGTCAAAACCAGACTCCGGGCAAAGTGTTCAAAGGCAAGAAAATGGCTGGCCACCTGGGTGACGAGCGTGTAACCGTTCAAAGCCTGGACGTAGTACGTGTTGACGCTGAGCGCAACCTGCTGCTGGTTAAGGGTGCTGTACCGGGCGCAACCGGTGGCAACCTGATCGTTAAACCAGCTGTGAAGGCGTAAGGGGATAGCAATGGAATTAGTATTGAAAGACGCGCAAGGCGCGCTGACTGTTTCCGAAACTACCTTCGGTCGTGATTTCAACGAAGCGCTGGTACATCAGGTTGTTGTTGCTTATGCAGCAGGTGCCCGTCAAGGTACTCGTGCTCAGAAGACCCGCGCTGAAGTGACTGGTTCCGGTAAAAAACCGTGGCGCCAGAAAGGTACCGGCCGCGCACGTTCAGGTTCTGTAAAGAGCCCGATCTGGCGTTCAGGTGGCGTGACCTTTGCTGCAAAGCCTCAGGACCACAGTCAGAAAGTAAATAAAAAGATGTACCGCGGCGCGCTGAAAAGCATTCTGTCCGAATTGGTACGTCAAGATCGTCTGATCATTGTCGAAAAGTTCTCTGTTGAAGCACCTAAAACTAAGTTGCTGGCGCAGAAACTGAAAGATATGGCTCTGGAAGATGTGCTGATTATCACTGGTGAACTGGACGAGAACTTGTTCTTGGCAGCTCGCAACCTGTATAAGGTTGATGTCCGTGATGTAGCCGGTATTGACCCAGTTAGCCTGATCGCCTTCGACAAAGTGGTTATGACTGCTGATGCTGTGAAGCAAGTTGAGGAGATGCTGGCATGATTCGTGAAGAACGTCTGCTGAAAGTACTGCGCGCGCCGCATGTATCTGAAAAAGCGTCCGCTGCGATGGAAAAGAATAACACCATCGTTCTCAAAGTTGCCAAAGACGCGACCAAAGCAGAAATTAAAGCTGCAGTGCAGAAACTGTTTGAAGTCGAAGTCGAAGACGTTAACACCTTGCTGGTTAAAGGCAAGAGTAAGCGTCACGGTCAGCGTGTTGGTCGTCGTAGCGACTGGAAAAAAGCTTACGTCACCCTGAAAGAAGGCCAGAATCTGGACTTCATCGGCGGCGCAGAGTAAGTCGGAGGAGTAAACAATGGCAATTGTTAAATGTAAACCTACGTCTCCGGGTCGTCGCCACGTTGTTAAAGTGGTTAACCCTGAGCTGCACAAGGGTAAGCCTTATGCCCCGTTGCTTGAGAAATTAAGCAAAAGCGGTGGCCGTAACAACAATGGCCGTATCACTACCCGTCATATCGGTGGTGGCCACAAGCAGCATTATCGTCTGGTTGACTTCAAACGCAACAAAGATGGTATCCCTGCAGTGGTAGAGCGTCTGGAGTACGATCCGAACCGTTCCGCGAATATCGCGCTGGTTCTGTACAAAGACGGCGAACGCCGTTACATCCTGGCGCCGAAAGGCCTGAAAGCTGGTGACCAGATTCAATCTGGCGTTGATGCTGCAATTAAAGCGGGTAACACCCTGCCTATGCGTAACATCCCAGTTGGTTCAACGGTTCATAACGTAGAAATGAAACCAGGTAAAGGCGGCCAATTGGCTCGTTCTGCTGGTGCATACGTTCAGATCGTTGCTCGTGACGGTTCCTACGTTACTCTGCGTCTGCGCTCCGGCGAAATGCGCAAAGTTCTAGCTGATTGCCGCGCCACCTTAGGTGAAGTCGGTAACGCTGAACACATGCTGCGTGTCCTGGGTAAAGCAGGTGCTAGTCGTTGGCGTGGTATTCGTCCTACCGTTCGCGGTACGGCGATGAACCCGGTAGATCACCCACACGGTGGTGGTGAAGGTCGTAACTTTGGTAAGCACCCGGTAACCCCGTGGGGCGTTCAAACCAAAGGTAAGAAGACCCGTAGCAACAAGCGTACTGATAAGTTCATCGTACGTCGCCGTAGTAAAAAATAATTAGAGGATAAGCCATGCCACGTTCTCTCAAGAAAGGTCCCTTCATTGACCTGCACTTGCTGAAGAAGGTAGAGAAAGCGGTGGAAAGCGGAGACAAGAAGCCAATTCGGACTTGGTCCCGTCGTTCAACGGTCTTTCCAAATATGATCGGTTTGACCATCGCTGTCCATAATGGTCGTCAGCACGTTCCCGTTTTTGTTTCCGATGAAATGGTCGGTCACAAACTGGGCGAATTCGCGCCGACCCGTACTTATCGCGGCCATGCGGCCGATAAAAAGGCTAAAAAGCGCTAAGGTAGGAGGAAGAGATGGAAACTATCGCTAAACATCGCCACGCTCGTTCTTCTGCTCAGAAGGTTCGCTTGGTAGCGGACCTGATTCGCGGTAAGAAAGTGTCGCAAGCTCTGGAAACTCTGGCCTATACCAACAAGAAAGCTGCTGGTTTGGTTAAGAAGGTACTAGAGTCTGCCATTGCTAACGCAGAACACAACGATGGCGCTGACATCGATGATCTGAAAGTCACGAAGATTTTCGTAGACGAAGGCCCTAGCATGAAGCGCATTATGCCGCGTGCAAAAGGTCGTGCAGATCGCATCCTGAAGCGCACCAGCCACATTACTGTGGTTGTGTCCGATCGCTGAGACTCTGGAGACTAGCAATGGGTCAGAAAGTACATCCTAATGGTATTCGACTAGGTATTGTCAAAGCTTGGAACTCTACCTGGTACGCAAATACCAAAGAATTCGCTGACAACCTGGACAGCGACTTTAAAGTTCGCCAATTCCTGACTAAGGAATTAGCGAAAGCTTCCGTTTCTCGCATCGTTATCGAGCGTCCAGCGAAGAGCATCCGTGTGACTATTCACACCGCTCGTCCTGGCATCGTTATCGGCAAGAAAGGTGAAGATGTCGAAAAACTGCGTAAGGTCGTAGCGGATATCGCTGGCGTTCCTGCACAGATTAACATCGCCGAAGTCCGTAAACCGGAACTGGACGCAAAATTGGTTGCTGATAGCATCACTTCACAGCTGGAACGTCGTGTTATGTTCCGTCGTGCTATGAAGCGTGCTGTACAGAACGCAATGCGTCTTGGCGCTAAAGGTATCAAAGTTGAAGTAAGCGGCCGTCTTGGCGGTGCTGAAATCGCGCGTACCGAATGGTACCGTGAAGGTCGTGTTCCGTTGCATACACTGCGTGCGGATATCGATTACAACACATCTGAAGCGCACACCACTTATGGTGTAATCGGCGTTAAGGTATGGATCTTCAAAGGTGAGATCTTGGGTGGTATGGCTGCTGTTGAACAACCGGAACCGGCTGCTCAACCTAAAAAGCAGCAGCGTAAAGGCCGCAAGTAAGGAGAATCGCTGATGTTACAACCAAAGCGTACAAAATTCCGTAAGATGCACAAAGGCCGTAACCGTGGCCTTGCGCAAGGTACGGATGTTAGCTTCGGTGAGTTCGGCCTGAAAGCTTGTGGCCGTTGCCGCCTGACGGCTCGTCAAATCGAAGCAGCCCGTCGTGCGATGACACGTGCAATTAAGCGTCAAGGTAAGGTCTGGATCCGTGTATTCCCGGACAAACCGATCACCGAGAAGCCGCTCGAAGTACGTATGGGTAAAGGTAAGGGTAACGTAGAGTATTGGGTTGCCCTGATCCAGCCAGGAAAAGTTTTATTTGAAATGGCTGGTGTGCCGGAAGAAACTGCTCGCGAAGCATTTAAGCTCGCAGCAGCGAAACTGCCTGTAGGAACCACCTTTGTAACTAAGACGGTGATGTAATGAAAGCACAAGAGCTGCGTGAAAAAAGCGTTGAAGAGCTGAACACTGAGCTGCTCAACCTGCTGCGTGAGCAATTTAATTTGCGCATGCAGGCGGCTAGTGGCCAGCTGCAACAAACTCACCTGTCGAAGCAAGTGCGTCGTAATATCGCACGTGTTAAGACTTTACTGACTGAAAAGGCGGGTGCGTAATGACTGACCAAATCCGTACTCTGCAAGGTCGCGTAGTTAGTGACAAAATGGAGAAATCCATGGTTGTTGCTATCGAACGTGTGGTGAAGCACCCAATTTATGGGAAATTCATCCGTCGTACGACGAAATTGCATGTACATGACGAGAACAATGAATGTGGAATCGGTGACGTGGTAGAAATCCGCGAATGCCGTCCATTGTCAAAGACTAAGTCTTGGACACTTGTTCGCGTTGTAGAGAAAGCGATTCTGTAATAGAGTAGCCAACTCGAACATAATAAACGGCTCAGAAAGTGGGCCGTTTATTTTTTCTACCCATAATTTGGAAGCGGTGTTATAATGCTGCGCCCTCATTCATGGGGCTTTTAAACGACCTATTCTGGGTCCTAAAGTAGTAGTTGACATTAGCGGAGCACTAACATGATCCAAGAACAGACTATGCTGAACGTGGCCGACAACTCCGGTGCACGTCGCGTAATGTGTATCAAGGTTCTAGGTGGCTCGCACCGTCGCTACGCAGGCATCGGCGACATCATCAAGATCACCATCAAGGAAGCAATTCCTCGTGGCAAGGTTAAGAAAGGCGATGTTCTGAAGGCGGTAGTGGTGCGCACCAAGAAGGGTGTACGTCGCCCGGACGGTTCTGTCATTCGCTTCGATGGCAACGCTTGCGTTATTTTAAATAATAACAGCGAGCAGCCAATCGGCACGCGTATTTTTGGGCCGGTAACTCGTGAACTGCGTAATGAGAAGTTCATGAAAATTATCTCTCTGGCACCAGAAGTACTCTAAGGAGCGAACCATGGCAGCGAAAATCCGTCGTGATGACGAAGTTATCGTGCTAACCGGGAAAGACAAAGGTAAGCGCGGTAAAGTAAAGAATGTCCTGTCTGCTAGTAAGGTCATTGTTGAAGGTATCAACCTGGTTAAAAAACATCAGAAGCCGGTTCCGGCCCTGAACCAACCAGGTGGCATTGTTGAAAAAGAAGCTGCAATTCAAGTTTCCAACATTGCGCTGTTCAACGCGGCAACTGGTAAGGCTGACCGTGTAGGCTTTAGATTCGAAGACGGCAAAAAAGTCCGTTTCTTTAAATCTAATGGCGAAACTATCAAGTAATTTGGAGTAATACGATGGCGAAACTGCATGATTACTACAAAGACGAGGTAGTCAAACAACTGATGTCTCAGTTTGGCTACAACTCTGTCATGCAAGTCCCTCGGGTCGAGAAGATCACCCTGAACATGGGTGTTGGTGAAGCGATCGCTGACAAGAAACTGCTGGATAACGCAGCAGCTGACTTGGCAGCAATCTCCGGCCAAAAGCCGTTTATCACCAAAGCACGCAAATCTGTTGCAGGCTTCAAAATCCGTCAGGGCTATCCGATCGGCTGTAAAGTAACCCTGCGTGGCGAACGCATGTGGGAATTCTTTGAGCGTCTGATTACCATTGCTGTACCTCGTATCCGTGACTTCCGTGGCTTGTCCGCTAAGTCATTCGATGGTCGTGGTAACTACAGCATGGGTGTGCGCGAGCAGATCATCTTCCCGGAAATCGACTACGATAAAGTCGATCGTGTACGTGGTTTGGATATTACCATTACCACTACTGCGAAATCCGATGATGAAGGCCGTGCATTATTGGCTGCTTTTAAATTCCCATTCCGCAAGTAAGGTAGGGTTACTGATGGCTAAGCAATCAATGAAAGCACGCGAAGTCGTTCGCGTGAAACTAGCTAACAAATACCGCGCTCAACGCGAGGAATTAAAAGCTATTATCTCTGGTGTGAACTCATCCGACGAAGAACGTTGGAATGCTGTTCTGAAGCTGCAGTCTCTGCCGCGTGATTCCAGCCCGTCCCGTCAGCGTAACCGCTGCAACCAAACTGGTCGTCCGCATGGTTTCTTGCGGAAGTTCGGGTTGAGCCGTATTAAAGTCCGTGAAACCGCAATGCGCGGTGAAATCCCGGGCCTTAAAAAGGCTAGCTGGTAATTGTCACCAATTGAATCACGGGAGTAAAGACAGATGAGCATGCAAGATCCGATCGCGGATATGCTGACCCGTATCCGTAACGGTCAATCCGCAAACAAAGTCGCGGTCACCATGCCTTCCTCCAAGCTGAAAGTGGCAATTGCCAACGTTCTGAAGGAAGAAGGTTTTATTGAAGATTTTAAAGTCGAAGGCGACACCAAGCCTGTTCTGGAATTAGCACTTAAGTACTTCCAGGGTAAGGCAGTGGTAGAAAGCATTCAACGTATCAGCCGTCCAGGTCTGCGCATCTATAAGAAAAAAGATGAGCTGCCAAAAGTTATGGCCGGTTTGGGTATCGCTGTTATTTCTACCTCTAAAGGTGTTATGACCGATCGTGCAGCTCGCCAAGCTGGTCTTGGTGGCGAGATTATCTGCTACGTAGCTTAATTCGGGAGGAAAGAATGTCTCGTGTTGCAAAAGCACCCGTCGTCATTCCTGCCGGCGTAGAGGTAAAACTCAACGGTCAGGTTATTTCGATTAAGGGTAAGAACGGCGAGCTGACTCGTACCGTCCATAGTGCTGTTGAAGTTAAGCAAGAAGAAAATACACTGACTTTCGCTCCACGCGAAGGCGCTGTAGACGGTTGGGCCCAAGCGGGTACCACTCGTGCACTGCTTAATGCAATGGTCATTGGTGTTACCGAAGGCTTCACTAAGAAGCTTCAATTGGTAGGTGTAGGTTACCGTGCCGCAGTTAAAGGCAACGTGGTGAATTTAGCTTTAGGCTTCTCTCATCCAGTTGACCATGAATTGCCGGCTGGCATCACTGCTGAATGTCCGACCCAAACTGAAATCGTGCTGAAAGGCGCTGATAAGCAGGTGATCGGTCAGGTTGCAGCAGATTTACGTGCCTACCGTCGTCCTGAGCCTTATAAAGGCAAGGGTGTCCGTTACGCCGACGAAGTCGTGCGTACCAAAGAGGCTAAGAAGAAGTAAGGTAACACTATGGATAAGAAAGCAGCTCGTATCCGTCGTGCGACCCGCGCACGCCGCAAGCTCAAAGAACTGGGTGCGACTCGCCTGGTGGTACATCGTACCCCACGCCATATTTACGCGCAGGTTATCGCACCAAACGGTTCTGAAATTTTGGTAGCAGCTTCTACTGTAGAAAAAGCTATCAATGAGCAATTGAAGTACGCCGGCAACAAAGATGCCGCCGCAGCTGTAGGTAAAGCTGTTGCAGAGCGCGCATTGGAAAAAGGGATCACGAAAGTATCCTTTGACCGTTCCGGTTTCCAATATCATGGTCGAGTCCAGGCACTGGCAGATGCTGCCCGTGAAGCTGGCCTTCAGTTCTAAGGTAGAGGTGTAAGATGTCTCACATCGAAAAACAAGCTGGCGAACTGCAGGAAAAGCTGATCGCGGTAAACCGCGTATCTAAAACCGTAAAAGGTGGCCGTATTTTCAGCTTTACCGCACTGACAGTAGTTGGTGATGGTAACGGTCGCGTTGGTTTTGGCTACGGCAAAGCACGCGAAGTTCCGGCAGCGATCCAGAAAGCGATGGAAAAAGCCCGTCGCGCTATGATTAATGTTGCGTTGGATAACGGTACTCTGCAGCACCCTGTTAAAGGTGCTCACACAGGTTCCCGTGTATTCATGCAACCAGCTTCTGAAGGTACCGGTATCATCGCCGGTGGTGCAATGCGCGCCGTCTTGGAAGTTGCAGGGGTTCATAACGTTTTAGCTAAAGCATATGGTTCTACTAACCCGATCAACGTGGTTCGTGCAACTATTGCTGCTTTAGAAGATATGAAATCCCCAGAAATGGTCGCTGCTAAGCGTGGTAAGTCCGTCGAAGAAATTCTAGGGAAATAACCATGGCAAAGACTATTAAAGTAACTCAAACAAAAAGCAGTATCGGTCGTTTGCCGAAACATAAGGCAACTCTGATCGGTTTAGGTCTGCGTCGTATTGGTCATACTGTAGAGCGTGAGGATACTCCTGCTGTACGTGGTATGGTCAACTTGGTTTCCTACATGGTTAAAGTTGAGGAGTAACAGATGCGTTTAAATACTCTGTCTCCGGCTGAAGGTGCCAAGCATGCGCCGAAGCGTGTAGGTCGTGGTATTGGTTCTGGCCTGGGTAAAACTGCTGGTCGTGGTCACAAAGGTCAGAACTCGCGTTCTGGTGGTGGCGTACGTCGTGGTTTTGAAGGTGGTCAGATGCCTTTATATCGTCGTTTGCCGAAATTCGGCTTCACCTCTCGCAAAGCTATGATCACGGCAGAAGTTCGTCTGTCTGAACTGGCTTTAGTGGAAGGCGACGTAATCGACCTGAACACGCTGAAAGCCGCTAACGTTGTTGGTACCCAGATTGAGTTCGCGAAAGTTATGCTTTCTGGCGAAATCACTCGTGCGGTAACTCTTCGTGGTCTGCGTGTCACCAAAGGCGCTCGTGCTGCTATCGAAGCTGCTGGCGGTAAAATTGAGGAATAAGTAGCAGATGGCTAAGCAACCAGGATTAGATTTTCAAAGTGCTAAAGGCGGATTAGGCGAACTGAAGCGCAGACTTTTGTTTGTTATCGGAGCGCTTATTGTTTTCCGTATCGGCTCTTTTATTCCGATTCCTGGTATCGATGCCACTGTGCTTGCTAAATTGCTCGAGCAGCAGAGAGGGACCATCATTGAAATGTTTAACATGTTCTCTGGTGGTGCTCTCAGTCGTGCTTCTATCTTTGCCTTGGGTATCATGCCGTATATTTCGGCGTCGATTATTATCCAACTGCTGACGGTGGTTCATCCAGCGTTAGCAGAAATAAAGAAAGAAGGGGAGGCTGGCCGTCGTAAGATTAGTCAGTACACCCGCTATGGCACGTTGGTATTGGCTATATTCCAATCGATCGGTATTGCTACCGGTCTACCGAATATGCCTGGGATGCAAGGTCTGGTAATCAATCCAGGCTTTGCTTTCTATTTTACCGCTGTTGTTAGCTTGGTCACAGGGACTATGTTCCTAATGTGGCTTGGCGAACAGATTACTGAGCGTGGTATCGGTAACGGTATTTCAATCATAATCTTTGCTGGTATTGTTGCCGGTCTTCCACCTGCAATAGCCCATACCATCGAGCAAGCTCGGCAAGGCGACCTGCACTTCCTCCTGTTGCTGTTGGTTGCAGTATTAGTGTTTGCAGTAACCTTCTTCGTTGTTTTCATTGAACGTGGTCAGCGTCGTATCGTCGTTAACTATGCTAAACGTCAACAAGGTCGTCGTGTTTATGCAGCACAGAGCACACACTTACCGTTGAAAGTGAATATGGCTGGGGTTATCCCTGCAATTTTTGCTTCCAGCATAATTCTGTTCCCTGCCACGATTGCATCATGGTTTGGGGGCGGGACAGGTTGGAACTGGCTGACGACTATTTCGATGTATTTGCAGCCGGGACAGCCGCTTTATGTGTTACTCTATGCGTCTGCAATCATCTTCTTCTGTTTCTTCTACACGGCGTTGGTGTTTAACCCGCGTGAAACAGCAGATAACCTGAAGAAGTCCGGTGCATTCGTGCCAGGAATTCGTCCGGGAGAGCAAACGGCGAAGTACATCGATAAAGTAATGACGCGTCTAACCTTAATTGGTGCGATGTATATTACTTTCATCTGCCTGATCCCGGAGTTCATGCGTGACGCGATGAAAGTACCATTTTACTTTGGTGGTACCTCCCTACTTATCGTAGTGGTGGTCATCATGGACTTTATGGCTCAAGTGCAAACTCTGATGATGTCTAGTCAATATGAGTCTGCATTGAAGAAAGCAAACCTGAAAGGCTATAACCGCTGATTCAGGGATGTTTGAGAAGTTACGGAGAGTAAAAATGAAAGTTCGTGCTTCCGTCAAGAAATTATGTCGTAACTGCAAAATTGTTAAGCGTAACGGTGTCGTTCGCGTAATCTGCAGTGCCGAACCAAAGCATAAACAGCGTCAAGGCTGATTTATCTTGCATATTTTTCTTGCAAAGTTGGGTTGAGCTGGCTAGATTAGCCAGCCAATCTTTTGTATGTGACTGCAATGCTATTTGAGTATCCTGAAAACGGGCTTTTCAGAATGGTATTGCTGTATAAAATAGTAGGAGTGCATAGTGGCCCGTATAGCAGGCATTAACATTCCTGATCAGAAACATACCGTTATCGCTTTAACTGCGATCTACGGCATCGGTAAGACCCGTTCACAGGCTATCTGTGTAGCTGCGGGCATTGCTGAACATGTTAAGATCAGTGAGCTGTCTGAAGAGCAAATCGAGAAGCTGCGTGACGAAGTTGCCAAGTACGTTGTAGAAGGTGATCTGCGTCGTGAGGTGACCCTGAGCATCAAGCGTCTGATGGACCTTGGGACTTATCGTGGTTTGCGTCATCGTCGTGGTCTACCAGTTCGCGGTCAGCGTACTAAGACCAACGCACGTACCCGTAAGGGTCCGCGTAAACCGATCAAGAAATAATCGGGGTGATTGAATAATGGCAAAGGCACCTATTCGTGCACGCAAGCGTGTAAGAAAGACAGTCTCTGACGGTGTGGCTCATATCCATGCTTCTTTCAACAACACCATCGTTACTATTACAGATCGTCAAGGTAACGCATTGGGTTGGGCAACAGCAGGTGGTTCCGGTTTCCGTGGATCTCGTAAGTCTACTCCGTTTGCAGCGCAAGTTGCAGCAGAGCGCTGCGCTGACGCAGTGAAAGAATACGGTATCAAGAATCTGGAAGTTATGGTTAAAGGACCTGGTCCGGGCCGTGAGTCTACTATCCGTGCGTTAAACGCGGCTGGTTTCCGCATCACTAATATTACTGATGTGACTCCGATCCCTCATAACGGTTGTCGTCCGCCGAAAAAGCGCCGCGTATAACGCTGCTTTTAGGTTTGTTGGAGAGAGAAAATGGCAAGATATTTGGGTCCTAAGCTCAAGCTGAGCCGTCGTGAGGGCACAGACCTGTTCCTTAAGTCTGGCGTTCGCGCGATTGACACCAAGTGTAAGATTGAACAACCACCTGGCCAGCACGGTGCGCGTAAACCGCGTCTGTCTGACTACGGTGTGCAGTTACGTGAGAAACAAAAAGTTCGCCGTATCTATGGTGTTCTAGAACGTCAATTCCGTAACTACTATAAAGAAGCAGCACGTCTGAAAGGCAACACAGGTGCAAACCTGTTGCAATTGCTGGAAGGCCGTCTGGATAACGTAGTTTACCGTATGGGCTTTGGCGCAACTCGTGCTGAATCACGTCAGCTGGTTAGTCATAAAGCTATCATGGTAAATGGTCGCGTTGTTAACATCGCTTCTTATCAGGTATCTCCGAATGACGTAGTCAGCATCCGTGAGAAAGCTAAAAAGCAGTCTCGTGTTAAGGCAGCTTTGGAGCTGGCTGAGCAGCGTGAAAAGCCGACTTGGCTGGAAGTTGATGCTGTCAAGATGGAAGGTGTGTTCAAACGTATTCCTGAACGTACTGATCTGTCTGCGGACATTAACGAACACCTGATCGTCGAGCTTTACTCTAAGTAAAGCTTAGTACCAAAGAGAGGACACAATGCAGGGTTCTGTGACAGAGTTTCTAAAACCGCGCCTGGTAGATATCGAGCAAGTCAGTTCGACGCACGCCAAGGTGACCCTTGAGCCGTTAGAGCGTGGCTTTGGCCATACTCTCGGCAACGCACTGCGCCGTATTCTGCTTTCATCTATGCCGGGTTGCGCGGTGACCGAGGTTGAGATTGATGGTGTACTGCATGAGTACAGCACCAAAGAAGGCGTACAGGAAGATATCCTGGAGATCCTGCTCAACCTGAAAGGGCTGGCGGTGAGAGTTCAGGGTAAAGATGAAGTTATTCTTACCCTGAATAAGTCTGGCATTGGCCCTGTGACTGCAGCCGATATCACCCATGATGGTGATGTCGAAATCGTCAAGCCGCAGCACGTTATCTGCCACCTGACCGATGAGAACGCATCTATTAGTATGCGTATCAAAGTTCAACGTGGTCGGGGTTATGTGCCGGCTTCTGCCCGAATTCATTCGGAAGAAGATGAGCGCCCGATTGGTCGTCTGTTAGTAGACGCATGCTATAGCCCTGTAGAGCGTATTGCCTACAATGTTGAAGCAGCGCGTGTAGAACAGCGTACCGACCTGGACAAGTTGGTTATCGAGATGGAAACCAATGGCACGATCGATCCTGAAGAGGCGATCCGCCGTGCGGCAACTATCTTGGCTGAACAGCTTGAAGCTTTCGTTGACCTACGCGATGTACGTCAGCCGGAAGTTAAAGAAGAGAAGCCAGAGTTTGATCCGATCCTGCTGCGCCCTGTTGACGATCTGGAATTGACTGTCCGCTCTGCTAACTGCCTCAAGGCAGAAGCTATCCACTACATCGGTGATCTGGTACAGCGTACCGAGGTTGAGTTGCTGAAAACGCCTAACCTGGGTAAAAAATCTCTTACTGAGATTAAAGACGTGCTCGCATCACGTGGTCTTTCTTTAGGCATGCGCCTAGAAAATTGGCCACCGGCTAGCATTGCTGATAACGAGTAACCGGATCACAGGTTAAGGTTTTACTGAGAAGGATAAGGTCATGCGCCATCGTAAGAGTGGTCGTCAACTGAACCGTAACAGCAGCCATCGCCAGGCTATGTTCCGTAACATGGCCGGCTCTTTGGTTCGTCATGAGATAATCAAGACGACCCTGCCGAAAGCGAAAGAGCTGCGTCGCGTTGTTGAGCCGCTGATTACTCTTGCCAAGACCGACAGCGTAGCTAATCGTCGTCTGGCATTCGCCCGTACTCGTGATAACGAGATCGTGGCAAAACTGTTTAACGAGCTAGGCCCGCGTTTCGCGAGCCGCGCCGGTGGTTACACTCGCATTCTGAAGTGTGGCTTCCGTGCAGGCGACAACGCACCGATGGCTTACATCGAGTTAGTTGATCGTGCTGCATCGCAAGCAGAAGTAGTTGCTGCAGAGTAATCTGTAAACGCGTAAAAAAACCGGGCTTGCCCGGTTTTTTTACGTCCATAATTCAGCAAGATAAGCATCTAGCCCTCGTATCTTTCCTCTCTCCTCTTATTATTTATCTGCCAATCCATTAATCTTAACTGTCATTCCAGTTTGTGGACTCTGATCTTTGGGAGGGGATATGGGATTGATTGACGAATGGGCTGAAAGACACATTATCAGTGCTCAAGAAAAAGGTGAGCTCGATAATTTACCTGGGCAAGGTCAGCCATTAATACTTGATGATGATACTTTCATTCCAGCGGAGTTAAGGGCTGGATATAGATTACTGAAGAATGCGGGATACCTTCCTCCCGAATTACAGGATAGGCAGGAAGCTCTCACTATCACTGATTTGTTGTCACATCTCGACAAACAGCATGATGACTATGAGAGTTTACATAAACGATTAGCTTTATTAGAGTTAAGATTAAAGCAGGCTGGCCTTAGCACAGACTTTTTGCATCAAGAATATCGGCATAAAGTGACATATAAACTGTCTAAAGGGGAATAACGGATGTTAAAGATTGGGCAAATCGCTAAACTTGCTGACGTAACGCCAGACACTATTCGCTATTATGAAAAACAAGGCATGATGGATCATGGTGAACGGACTGAAGGTGGCTACAGACTTTATACTGAACAAGATTTGCAGCGTTTGCGCTTTATCCGTTATGCAAAGCAGCTTGGTTTTACATTAGAAACAATTGCTGAGTTATTGTCTATTCGCGTCGATCCTGAACATCATACCTGCCAGGAATCTAAAGCTATTGTAGATTCTCGGTTACTCGATGTAGAAAGTAAAATTACAGAGTTAAAAAGGATGCGCGAGTCACTAAAACGGCTTAGTGATGCATGTTGTGGTAGTACGCATGCTACGACTTATTGCTCAATTTTGGAGGCATTGGAGCAGGGGGCTGCTGAAGAGTTAGCCAGAAATTAAATTTTTTAGATGGATAGTTTTAATCAGTTCAAACAAACAGTATTATTCGTGGGATTTTTAATCAATATTTCTTTAGTGAGGCACTTCTATGACGACATATCGGCATACCAAAGGAAAAATTAAGGACAACGCGCTGGAAGCTCTACTCCATGATCCTCTTTTCAGGCAACGTATTGAAAAGAATGTTAAAGGCAAAGGAAGCTATCAGCGTAAAGAAAAACACGCAAAAGGTGGTAACTGGGAGGCCAGTGGTAAGCAATCAATAGATTTATTACCACTGGCCTTCTCGATTTGAAACTAATAAAAAAGCCATCATTTGATGGCTTTTGACGTTAAATAAGGCTGTAGTTATTTTGGCTGTTGTGCTTTCAGTAAATCACGAATCTCTGCGAGCAGTTTTTCTTCTGTTGTTGGTGCTGGCGGTGCTGCAGGTTCTTCCGCTTTTTCACGGCGTAATTTGTTCATCAGTTTCACGGCAGAGAAAATAGCCAGCGCGACGATGACAAAATCAAAAATACTCTGAATAAAACTACCGTAATTCATTACAACGGCAGGGATATTTCCTTCGGCTGCACGTAATACGAAATGGAATTGTTTGAAATCGACCCCACCGAGTAATAAACCTAATGGTGGCATTATGATATCGGCAACAAGTGAAGAAACAATTCTACCAAATGCAGCACCAATAATTACCCCGACAGCCAGGTCGACCACATTGCCACGCATGGCAAATTCACGAAATTCCTTCATAAAACTCATAACCAACACCCCCTTTAAAATGAACTACTTAAGTTTAGCTAAATAAAACGGAATACAGCCATAATTATAGGAAACTTTTTTATTCTCTATCGGAATAGTTTTAATTTAATCGGCTTTGATTACAAGAAGAATGGGCTAGGTTGGAACAACCGTTCCACATCGGGGACAAATTTTTTGTGGGTAATAAACATTACAACATGATCCCCCTGTTTAATAACAGAGTTGCTATTAGCAATGATAACTTCGTCGCCGCGAACAATCGCCCCAATAGTTGTACCTGGTGGCAGCTTTATATCTTCGACCATTCGGCCGACTACTTTTGATGTGGTTTCATCACCATGAGCAATGGCTTCTATCGCTTCAGCAACACCGCGTCTCAATGATGATACGCTAACGATATCGGCTTTACGGACGTGACCTAACAGCGCGGAAATAGTGGCTTGTTGTGGCGATATAACAATATCAATAACACTTCCCTGAACCAGATCGACATACGCACTACGCTGGATTAATACCATTGCCTTTTTAGCTCCCATGCGTTTTGCGAGCATGGCAGACATAATATTAGCTTCATCATCATTAGTAATGGCAATAAAGACATCAACCTGTTCAATATGCTCTTCTGCTAATAATTCCTGATCTGATGCATCGCCATAAAATACGATTGTGTCGTGCAGCATCTCTGCCAATTCGGCAGCACGTTGCTGATCTCGCTCGATTAATTTTACGCTATAGTCTTTTTCTAATCGTAGCGCCAAGCCTGCCCCAACGTTCCCACCGCCGACAATCATGATGCGTTTATAGGGTTTTTCCAACCGTTGCAGTTCACTCATTACGGCCCGGATATGCTGCGAGGCGGCAACAAAGAAAACTTCATCACCAGCTTCAATAATTGTAGAACCCTGGGGACGGATTGGCCGGTCTTGACGAAATATAGCCGCAACTCGGGTATCAATATGCGGCATATGTTCACGTAAAGATGATAATGCATTTCCGACTAATGGCCCGCCGTAATAGGCCTTGACCGCAGCGATACTGACTTTACCTTCGGCAAAATTAACTACTTGTAACGCGCCTGGATATTCGATCAGTTTATAGATGTAATCTATAACTAGCTGTTCGGGTGATATTAAATGGTCAATAGGAACCGCTTCCGGTAGAAATAATTTGTCTGCTTCACGAATATATTCAGCTGAACGGATGCGAGCGATACGATTTGGTGTGTTAAATAGCGAGTAAGCTATTTGGCAGGCAACCATATTGGTTTCATCAGAATTCGTTACTGCAACCAACATATCGGCATCTTCTGCCCCGGCTTCTCGTAAAATTCGCGGGTGCGAACCATGCCCTTGCACGACTCGCAGATCAAATTTATCTTGTAACTGACGCAACCGGCCAGAATCGACATCCACTACGGTAATATCGTTGTTCTCACCCACCAGATTTTCTGCCAGGGTGCCGCCAACTTGCCCCGCCCCAAGAATGATTATTTTCATAGCGTTCTCTGTTTCACACTGAAATTAGGTTTGAGGCAGCAAAGGCCACGACTATCTTTTGATCAACTTTGCATAATAAAAACCATCACCATCCTCAGGATGTGGCAAATTTTGCCTGCCAGGCGCTGAAACTGTGCCGGTTTCGACCAAGTCTGCTTCACTGTGGCGTTGCAGGAAAGTGGCGATCTGCTGCTGATTCTCTTCGGGCAATATAGAACAGGTAGCATAAACCATTACGCCACCTTTTTTCAGTTTAGGCCAGATAGCTTCAATTATCTCAGATTGAAGTTGGGCTAACTCGGCGATATCACTGTCTCGACGCAACCATTTGATATCTGGGTGCCGGCGAATAACACCGGTTGCGGAGCAAGGGGCATCTAACAGGATTCGATCGAATTGTTGATCACCGCACCATTCATCTGGTGTTCGGCCATCGCCGACTCGCACGTCTGCATGTAATTTCAGGCGTTGTAAGTTTTCTTTAACCCGGCTGAGGCGCTGTTCGTCTATATCGACAGCTAATACATGAGCCTTTGGCGCAGCTTCCAGAATATGGGTTGTTTTACCCCCCGGGGCAGCACACAAATCGAGGATCTGCTCACCATCTTGTGGATCAAGCAGATCAACACAGCCTTGTGCTGATGCATCTTGCACCGTTACCCAGCCAAGTTCAAAGCCGGGGAGATCACTGACGGCGCAAGGTGTGATAAGGCGAACTGCATCAGGGTAAAAGTCATGAGGCAGAGCTTCAATATTGGCTTGCTTCAATAGCTCAAGGTATTCATTGCGTGAATGGTGTAGTCGGCTTACGCGCAGCCACATTGGTGGTTTCTGGTTATTTGCATCCAGGATCTGTTGCCATTGGTCAGGATAGGCCAGCTTAATTCGTGCCAATAACCAGCTCGGATGAAGATAGTGGCTATCGTTATTTGCAGCCCGTTCCAGTAATTCCACTTGTTGACGCTGGAATTGACGCAGTACGCCATTGATTAGCCCTTTTAACTGCGGGCGTTTGAGTGCGGTTGCACCCTCGACAGTTTCCGCCAGTGCCGCATGAGGCGGAATACGCGTGTATATCAGCTGATAAAGCCCAACCATAATCAGATAATGAAAAACACGCTGCTTACCGGTCATTGGGCGTGCCATTAACTGCTGGATACACCACTCGAGCTGTGGGAGGACACGCAAAGTGCCAAAACACAACTCCTGCAGCAATGCGCGATCTTTATCAGAAATACTTTTATGTAGCCCAGGTAAAACGGTGCTGAGCGATTGCCCCTGATCCAGTACCTGGCTAATTGCTTTGGCAGCTATGCTGCGGAGATTATATGTGTTTTTCATAACCAAAAAAGCCGACAAACGTCAGCAAATAAAGGGAAAGTGGCCCGATGATGATGTATCGGGCGATGAAACCTATACCTGTTGGGTATATAGCTGTAGCTGCTGGGCTATTATGCTAGCTGGTTACCGGGTGTAAACCATTCGCGCCGTGAATTTAGCAAGTCAGCAGCGGACATAGCTTTCTTCCCGGCCGGTTGCAGTTGCGTGATATTCAAAACGCCATCTGCGGTTGCGACCTGGATGCCATGCTTATCGGCATGAATGATTGTACCAGGTGCTGCATTATCAACAGTTGCGAGCACTTGTGCTTGCCAAACTTTGATGGGTTGTTCATCAACAACGAAATAGCTGACTGGCCAAGGATTGAAAGCACGAATACAACGCTCTAACTGGACAGCAGAAAGCGACCAATCTAATTTGGCTTCCTCTTTGCTGAGTTTTTCTGCATAGGTAACTTGCGCTTCATCTTGAACTTCGGGCTGTGCAGTGCCTTCGGCCAACTGTTGTAATGTTACCAACAAGCCCTGAGGACCAAGTTGCGCCAACTTATCGTAGAGCGTTGCACTGGTATCTTCTGGCTGAATATCACACTCAATTTTATGCAGCATATCACCGGTATCTAGCCCGACATCCATTTGCATGATTGTCACACCAGTTTTTGCATCGCCAGCCCATAATGAACGTTGGATTGGCGCAGCACCGCGCCAGCGCGGCAACAGAGAACCGTGCACATTAATACAACCTAATCGTGGCATGGCCAAAACAGATGCAGGGAGAATTAAGCCGTAGGCGACCACCACCATAATATCTGCATTAAGATCGGCAACCAGGTGCTGATTCTCTTCTGGCCGCAATGATTTTGGCTGAAAAACAGGAATATCGTGTTGTTCGGCTAAGACCTTAACTGGGCTAGGGGTGAGTTTATTCCCTCGACCAGCCGGGCGGTCTGGTTGAGTGAAAACACCAACTATCTGATGTTGAGAAGACAACAGCGCGCCTAAATGGCGCGCTGCAAAGTCAGGAGTTCCGGCAAAAATAATCCGCAAAGAATCAGACACATTGGTTTCCTGAATTAAAAGGGGTTAGTTGGCACGAGCATTCAGCTTGGCCATTTTCTCCAGCTTTTGGCGGATACGCTGACGTTTCAGTGGTGATAAATAGTCCACAAACAGTTTACCAACCAAGTGGTCCATTTCATGCTGAATGCAAATTGCCAACAAATCATCAGCTTCTAGCTCGAACGGTTTTCCGTCACGATCTAATGCTCTGATTTTGACTTTTTCAGCTCGAGGAACCAATGCACGTTGCTCAGGAATGGATAAGCAACCTTCTTCAATGCCGGTTTCACCGCTTTTTTCCAACAGTTCAGGGTTAATCAACACTAAACGCTGGTCACGATTTTCCGAAACATCAATGACAATAATTTGCAGGTGAACATCCACTTGTGTTGCAGCAAGGCCAATACCTTCCTCTGCGTACATCGTTTCGAACATGTCGTCCACGATACGCTGGATTTCACCATTGACTTCTTTTACCGGCGCTGCAATTTTGCGCAGCCGCTCGTCTGGGTAATGTAATACTTGTAATACTGACATAAATATCTAGATCTGCGTCCGAGTAGTGAATGATATTCAATCCTTATTCTAGACATTTCCGGCCTTGATTGACAGCATCGTCTACCAATTGAACAAATTGGTGTCAGCTTAGAAAGCCAGCCAGGGAGGAGTTATGTTAGCGGCGGAATTATGGCTCAGGATGAGCCAGGTCAAAGGGCTTGGAACAATAAAAGGCAGTGCCTTGGTCAGAAGGTTACTTGCCAGTGGTGATGTTCACCTCGGTAGATTAGCTGCCTATGGGTTAGAACCGCAGCAATGTCAGCAATTTACTCAGGTGGAGCCTCACTATATTGATGCCACATTGACCTGGCTGGATCACCCCTCTCACCATTTACTGGCTTATGGCGAACCAGGTTATCCGCCACGTTTGACTCATATTTCCTCCCCTCCATTGATCATTTTTGCCGCTGGTGAACTTGATGTTCTTTATCAACCACAAGTTGCCATGGTGGGGAGTCGTCATTTTAGTCATTATGGCGAACATTGGGGGCGACATTTTGCCTCAGAACTGGCTCTTACTGGGTTAGTTATCACCAGTGGCTTGGCTATGGGGATTGATGGGATATGCCACAAGTCGGCCTTGAATACTAAAGGAAAAACCATTGCGGTATTAGGTAGCGGGCTGGAAAACATATACCCACGTCGCCACAGCCAATTAGCGCGAGAAATTGAGCATCACGGCGGGGTGCTAGTCTCCGAGTTTCTGACAACAGCATTACCTGTTGCCACTCATTTCCCCAGAAGAAATCGTATTATCAGTGGGTTAAGCTCCGCAGTGTTGGTGGTCGAAGCTACACTGAAAAGTGGCTCTTTGATTACTGCCCGCTATGCTATGGAGCAAGGGAGAGATGTTTTTGCCTTACCGGGGCCATTGGGCAGTGCAACCAGTGAGGGCGTTCATTGGTTGATTCAGCAGGGAGCTTACCTGGCCAGGTCTGCCCGTGAGGTCGCCGAACAGGTCGGTGGCTCGCTACAATGGATATCATTACCCGAGAAAGTAATTATTTCTTCATCCGGAGAGCAAGTTGAATTGCCATTTGCCGATGTGTTGGCTAACGTAGGAGATGAGGTGACACCCGTTGATGTCAGTGATATGCATGTATCTTATTGAATATTAAACGTAAAAAAATATCAGTGACCACATGTTGACCACGCCTGGTAAATCAGCCCCGCTTGCGGGGCTTTGTTTTGCCTGATGGTATGCGGTTAAAGTTTGGGTTTTGCATTTTACCTGGTGGCCGTTCTGGCTGCTGTTGTTGGTTTTCTGTCCGAGATCAAAGTGAGTTTCTCACCCGTTTTTACAGTATCAAAATTTCCCCTCAACTTTGCGCAATCCCTTGCGGCGTCTGGCTTAGCGCGTGATTACGTTTATTCTTGTAAATGCCTGCCGCTTTGCGTTTGATCGGACGTAAAATATAAATTCCCTTTAAAATCATAATGTTGAATTTATTAGATCATATTGAGATCATTCTATTTACTGTAATTCACTGAAATATATATCACTCGTTACAGCTTGCGATCCATGCGAGATCATTAGGACTGGCGCGGCCTGGCGTAGGCGTTTGTAGAGTTACCAAACTGTAATAAGTTCGCCAAATATTTTGTGCAGGCGTGGTGGGCGTGTGCGTTTTACCTCCCGTTTCTTTTACGTGGCTGGATTTACCTCATATGTTTTATGGGTGGCTCATGGCGCGATTATCTTGTTTGAATCTGAATCTTGAGGTGCATTAAGTGATGCGTGGCTTGGTGTGGCTCTCAGTGCGTCATATGCGATGCGCTCCGGCCTTGCTGGGTGAGCAATGAGGGATTTTCCTGTAATTCTTACAGGGACATTACGTAATTTTATTACTGTTTGGGGGTGTTAGGAGCACTGAAGCACAGACGTTTCTGTCTGTGCTCGATGGTGGTTAGGCAATAAAGGGGCTGTACTTGGCGGTCAGGGCTTGCGCGTGGTTGGCGGTCGCGGTGAAATCGCCGGCATTCAGTGGGCCGTCAGTGTTGGTATGGGTATGGCTGGCTGTCTGTTGTGCCAGTGCTTGGATCACATCCAGCGTATCGGTTAACAGTGTCAGCACGTTGATTTCATCGGTACCCAGGCGCACCGATGGCGCGATAAGTTCCTGAGCGGCGGCAACACTGCGGCGAATACCGACGATTTTCTCTGTGAGCGCGCCGGCAACGTCGGTTGTGTGGTTCTGGCCAACCTTGGTATTTTGGTTCTGGCCAACATCGTCATTTCTGTCTTTGCCAACTTTAATCACCATGTTGGCCGAGGTGCCTATCGAATAGTCACCCTCGGCAAGTTGCACCACCTGGCCGGCCATCAGGGTTTTCGTTCCCAGCACCGTGGTGCTGTCGTTGGCTTTTACCGTGGTTTTGCGGGTGGTGGTGGTACGGTTTTCCTCGTCACTGGTCACACTGCGCCGGCTGCTGGTTTCCTCGATCGCCTGGTCGGTGTCACGCTGCCAACTGCCATCAACCGTTACGCGCTGACTGACGCCGGCGCGCTGCTGTTGCAATTGCTCCCCTGGCTTGACTGCTGGCAGTGATAGCCCCTCAGACAATATTTGCCTAATCATCGGCTTATCAGGCCGACCATCAGCAAAACCAATTTCGACCAGTGTCCCCTCTGGCGGGAACTGGAACATACCGCCCTCACTGCCGGCCATCGGAATGGGAAGTGGTACCGCGTTATATTCTTGCGCGCCGGCGGCGGCGTTGCCGTTCTCGTCCAGTAATTGAACATTGACGGCATAACGTGGCCGGAATGGATCGGACGGGTCGCCCAACTCGGCGGCATCAGTCGGACTCATCACCCGCGCGCGGCGGGGCAAATGCAAACCCGCGCCCAATTCTGGATACAGTTTTTCAATCTGGCGCTGTTCCGGGGATTTCTGCGCCGGCTGGCCCTGGCTGTTTAACGGCGTCCAGTTCAAGGTCATGCTGTCGTCGCTCACATCAACTCTGGTGATGCGTCGGCCATTCACTATCACGCCCGGACGAATGGCCGGGATAAGTGGCAAAGTCAGGCTGTTACCGCCGCCGCCGCCCTGGGTGAACTCCTGCGGAATATCAACCGGCGTTTGTGCAAAACGGGAATCGGCATAACTGCCGACATAGACGGTGCCGTCCGACAGTTGGTACCAGACATAATCCGGGATACTGAACGCGCGCCCCAAATTGAACATCAGTTGGCTACCGCTGCCATTGTGCTGGAAATGGGGGATCGGGGTATCGGTGTAAGCGGTGTTTTCCGGCAACACAAAACGCATCGCGGTAGCTTTGCCGACCGCGTCGGTCACGTCGCGCAATGTGGGATGTTGCAATGAGCACGGCCAGGAACGTTCAAACACGCCGACCAGCTCCCGCACCATTAACCGCTGCGCGCCATTTTCAGCCGGCGCGCTACGCTCAACAAATCCGGTTAACCAACGATAAATTGAGGCGTTATAACCCAAATCCAGCCGCACCAATTTACCGTTACAATCCTCCTCAGTCAGCGCGGTAATAAACCCCAGGCCGCATCCATTGAGGGAAAGCGACAGGTTTAAGCTATTGGCGGGAATTTCATCATCGCCAATACGTAAAGTGACAATAGATTTCATGCATCCCCTCCGGCTGGGCCGATAGCGTTATCGACCTTTTGCAGCACACTTTCAAACCATGAGCGGCTTTCTGCTGTCTCGCCATCTGACGCGCTCGCAGTACCGCCCGCCGTTTGGATGGTGGCATTTTTACCGCCCTTGCTGGCTTGCTGGGCCTTACGCTCGGCAACGCTGGAATGCTCAGTCAGGGTAAAATTCACCAGCCAGGCCATCGCATTTGTTTGTTCGGCGGCATCCACGCCACTGGTAAAGGTGGCTTCCCGGAACTTCACCGCCTGGGCTAATGAATGGGCGACACGATAACGCTTTTTGCTGCCATCGCCGTTCTTGGCTTCGGCCAGGCTATAAATTCGCGTCAACATGGCGGGATTGGTGTATTTAATTAACCCGGACACGCGCAACTCTTTGCCCTTGGTGCCCTGTTCTGATTTGCTGGTACTGCTGGCCTGGCCGCTTTGGTCTTTGTCCTGAATTGACATAGAAAGCGTCACCAAAATGTTATTGAGTAAGATAGCTTCCCCATCAAGGGCCAGCGTGACCACATCAGCCATGATTAACCACCATCGCACGTAGCGGGGCCAAATCAGCGCCCACAAACATAATTGCCAGGCTAAAAATGGCCTGGCTGTCGGGAATGTCTTTTTTCATCTCGGTGATCGCCGTTTGCGTGTTGCCCTCCACCGAAAGCGCCCAAATTGGCACACTCGCCCCTTGTAATTGTGCCAGGCTATTTTTTGCCTCGGCCAGCAACGCGGCGCGCTGTTGTTTAAATGCTACCAGGGCGCTACCGATAGCCTCGCTACTACTGCCGGCGGCGGTATCGCTGATCGCTTTTTGCAAGGCTTGCGCACCGGACGCCAGCCGGGTGGTGGCAACCGATAGCGGCGCGCTGGCGGGCAAACCACCCAGCCGCGCAGGGATTTGCATCTTGCTGACATCTAAACTCAAGGCCGCTTTAGCCCGGCGTTGAACCTGGGTCAGTGCCGGTATCGGGAACACCTCGGCGGCGGCGGTCAGCAAAGTAATAAACTCGGCCAGGGTTTTAGCGGTAACAAGTAATACCAGCACATCTTGATTGCTATCTACGCCGACCAGTCGGCTGGCGAGTGCATTTATCGCATTGGCCGGACTGAGAAACGAGCCTGACTTCTCCGTTTGACCGACGCCGAATGCCCAGGGGTGAGCGGTCACGGTCGAGCAATTGACCGGAGCCAGATTCGGCGGGATACGTAATAATGATTTACGCCACATCTGATAGCTCCGGCCAAATAACATCCGGTGCAGTTGCTACATCTAATTGCTTGAGAGCAATAACGTATTTTTTCAGTTTGATTAAATGCGTAGTATCTTCATCATCAATAATTCCCAGCATCAGGTCAGTTTGCAGCGCGGTAAGCTCGTCCTGTACTAACCAGATTTTGTGGTTACGTTCCCTTTCCGCTTCTGCTACCTGCATTTCTTGCAACCAAAGGGAATTTACGACAATGCCATTCCGTTCACCATTAAACTCCCAAGCTGCCTGGTATTTTTGGTCTGGTAATTTACTGCGCTCAATGATGAGAAAATAATCATCGTGATTAAATGAGTCGAGACTTGCCTGACTGTTAAAATTAACCACTGACAGGCCCGTTTCATCTTTGTACACGGCTACGAACAAGTCGTCATAGATAATCTCTTCATCAACAACCAACAACTCATCATCTGGCACTTCACCATCAGTATCTAAGTTTTTCATGTTTTATACTCCTGTACTGAAAACAACGAATTGGATTTCATTTAAGTCATGGAGTCCGTAATCAACTCCACCGTCGCCGGGCGTCAGAATGCGAAATGAAGTGGCTGCTTTTGAAGTTATTGTCGGTTCATGTGTGTTATATGCCCCATCCACCCCAACCATTACCGCATATGTGCCGGGCATCGCACTGGAAAAGACTACGGTATATGTACCTACCGCATTGCGTGTCACGCTTGAAATGCCTACGGAGCCAGAAACGGCCCCTGTTTTAGCGTTGAACACGGCAAATGCGCGGGCTGTGCGTGTTGATAGCCAACCGCCACCCCACTGAGAACCCGCGATATTGCCTGTAGAGTTAATCGTCGCATGGCCGCCCGCTTGCCCCTCACCAACAATGACATCAGATTTAGACAGTACGCGCCCACCACGAAAATCTCCCGTGATATCCCCGCGCCCACCCACAGAGAGATTTTCAACGGCTATTAGGTTTTTAGCTGCATGAACATTCATACCAGATGCAACCCCCGTACCGGCGTATAAGTTGCCGTTATTGCAAGCAATATTGCCGTTAGTTGCGATGATATGACCGTTAGTAGAAGTGATGTGGCTGAGTACCGATAATAAGCCTGCTAATTGAATATTGGTGTCCTGGCTGCTAATTGCCCCGATGTTTTGCCGAAATAACGCCACGTTGGGAATATCCGCGCCGTTGCGCTCTTTGGCTAGTCGGGCGCTGGCGTTTTCCATCACAATCTTGACTGCTTTCAGGGTTGCCGCCAGTGTTTCGCTGTCGCTATTAACTGCACTGCTTAGCTGAGTAAACCCTTTCGCGGCCAGCGTGGCATCCGGGTGATTGCGCGATTTCTCATGCTCTTTGAGGGCGGCGTTAATATCGGCAATGGCTTTATCAAACGGATTGGCTTCGCGTTTATCTTCTTCCCCGCTGGCGGTAATTAATGCCAGCGGCGCTACATAGTGCATAAAGCCGTTTGGATCGGGATAATTAGCCAAATCATCGGCATTGTTTTTAACACCAATATGAATAATGGCGTTAAATTGCCCTAATACACTGCCCTGCAAACTTACATCCGCGTAAATAACATTATTCTCACTGGCATCTAATAAAACCGCGTCAGTCAGTAATGCACGAATACCACCGATATAAGCCAGCCCCGGATTAACCCGGTATTTATCCGCTTCTTTAATGACAGAAAAACCATCAGCAAAAAATGCCGCATGGCCGTAATAGTCATAATTTGCCAGGCGGGTGATTTCATCTATCCCACTCAACCGCGCGCTAAAATCAATTTGCCAGGTTTGCGCGGTGACGGTTATTTGGCTGGCCTCGGCGGCTCCGTCAAACTCCATCACAAAGGTGCGGGTAATGTTGTTGCCTTGTACACCGCCAGCGGTGGCGATTTTTTGCTGCAATGCATTATGTACAATCATGCACAGGGTATTACTGGCCGAATCGACCAGGCCGATCCAGTTAAAGGAAAAATCACCGACGCGGGTATCCAGTACCACGGAATAGGCAACCGCTGAATCATTAATCACGCCATATTGCGCCACCGCTTCACGGTGTACGATGAATGCTGCGTCAGGAATACCCTCGTCACGGTCAATTTCGGTATTACTGTCCAGTCCTGGAATGTGTGCGAAAATAACGGTATCAGGCCGGGCCGGTAAATTATTTAATATCTGTTGCGCCTGCCAGTGCTCAAAGGCGCGAGTAATTGCAGTAGCCATAACAATTCCTTATTTTAATTTTGCTGAATACACTTCGTGCGTGTGCTGCATTTGCGCCGGTGTTGAAATCACTTTTGCCGTCATAATGCCAGGGGCAATATTTAATGTTGCATGGTGGTAATAATAATCCCCGCCAAACTCACCACCGTGGATGGCTAAAGTTTTCGTATTAATCACCTGGAAAATATAACGGCGACAGGTGCGGCCGTATTGGCGAATAAGCGCCATCATTAAATTATTATTTTCAGCCAGTTGATTATCATTTACCCGAATAATAATAACGTCCCAATCATAGCCAGGCTGGCGCTCATGCTGGGTGATAACACCAATGCCCAAACGTTCAAATATGGCAGCAAACCCCGCCAACGAGCCGGCATCCCTGGCGTTAATAAAGGCGTAATTTACCCGTTTACGGAATAACGCCAGCGGTTCGCCGGCAAACTGTGTTACATCACGCTGATAAGCCAGGGCGTTGAGTAGCGGCACGACACAGGTTAACGGGTCAGTCTGGTTAAGCGGCCATTTCAGCCAGGTGTAAACCTGTTGCCAAAATGCCAGACAGGCACGCATTAATTTCACTGGCTCGCCTTTATTCAGCCATACCGGCAAGTTAAATTGAGGTAGCTTATCCATTGGCATTCTCCAGCGTCAACACGCCCAGGCGTGGCACGGATAACCCGCTGATAATGTCCTGTTGCGAAAATGTCAGTGACTCAATTTCAGCAAAGTGATCGTGTAATTCTTCCCCCAGGCGCGACATTGAAAATCGGCTGTGCGGCCAGGTCTTTTGTACGCTGTAATCGGTGTTTTCACGAAATGCACAGCCGATCAGATTGCGGATATTTGCCAGCAAAACGGCGGTCTGTTCATCATTTAAATTGCTCGTAGCAAAAAGATGCAACGTGACCGTCAGGTCATAAATCACTTCTGGCAGTGGCAAACACAGCACATCATCGCCGTGGCCGTGGTTGCCCTGGCTCATCACATAATCATTCACCGTATCGATAAATGGCTGGCTGGCGATACCGGAATCCAACAACAGATAAACGTTAGCGGTACCGGGGCCGCGTGGCGCATCGTGTAAGAAAAATATCCGGTCAGTGCTTAAACCTGCAATGCCAGCAATCAGGCCGCGGTAAACAGCATCAATATGATATTGACCCGGCAAATTAAACTGATTGCGTACCCGGTCGCGTAATTCATCATCGGTTTCAATGTCAGCTCCTGGCGTCACCAGCCAATTATCTTCATTGACCGCGCTGGCAATGCCGGCCACCGCGACCGGCAGAATGCGAAAATAACCCGGTGCCAGGTTGTGAGCGCTGCCCGCTGATTCAGCTTTAACCGCAACTAATGCACTGGCACTACCGGCAGCGATAACCGTATCGGTCAGCGTCAATAATTTATACACCGTTCCATTAATACGCTCTGTCTGAATAACGGTACCGGCGGCGACTGTTACCGCCTGGCTGGCGCTGGTTT
The DNA here is from genome assembly GCF_902170785.1 of Yersinia proxima. Taxonomy (GTDB): domain Bacteria; phylum Pseudomonadota; class Gammaproteobacteria; order Enterobacterales; family Enterobacteriaceae; genus Yersinia; species Yersinia proxima. The sequence continues at coordinate 391,734 of NZ_CABHYG010000014.1, forward strand.
TGGTAAAGCGGATCACGCCCTGTGCGGGGCTGTCTTTTTTTCGCTCAATCTCAACCGCCCAGGCAAACAGATCAACAAATGGCGCGCTGGCGGTGGCAAGAAACATATTTGCCATTACGGTACTGGATAACGCATTGACCAGCCACAGTGCCGGCGCGGTGACAATCGCCTTGATCAGCCGCCAGAACGGCGACATATTCGAGGTGTTGGTAATTAGGTTTTCTTTAGCCACCACCGCCACAAATTCAGCGCGCATTTGCGTTTCGGTGGTCGGCACTCCCTCGTCGGCCAGTATGGCTTTATAGTCAGGATTGGGGCGGTTATTCATCATAAGCCTCCGGTCGACAGTGGGCCGAATTCGTAGGTATCAGCGGTAATAAAATAATTGCCCTGGCTATCATCGGTTATCACGATGGTACCCGGCACAAGGCGATTATCGGTTTCGGTCAACAGCTCCATTTGCAACAGGATATCGGCGCGCAATACCGGGCTACGCTCGGCAATCAACAGTTTGACCAGACCGGATTCGATAATCCGATGGACACAATCCTGTGCAATGCTGATGCGGTTATCACACAACAGCGGTTCATTCCCGGACGACAGCGTAAAGTCGCCGTCGGTTATCAGCAGGTCGATATACAGTTGTTCACTCATCCGGCGGCCAACTCCCTTGATTCCATGATGCTATCCAGCGTGGCACCATTCGGCGGGTAAATATTCACTTCGCCGATGGTGTTACCGGTGCGCACGGTGCTGCTCTGGTTGCTGTTATTGGTGGTCAGGGATTTGGCTATTCCGCCCTTATTCATGGCTGGACTCACTAAACCCGCCGGCGCGGGTAATGCCGTTGGCGCGGTTGCGCCGTTCTCGCCCTGGCCGATGGGTTTAAGGTCGATACTTACGCCGGGGATTTTATTTAACTTGGTGACAATCCAGTTATAAGTCGCGCCGAAAGACTCGGTTAAGTAGTCCCACAGCTTGCTAAAGACATTGCCGATGGCGTCAGCAAAATCATTAAATGCGGCGACCGGCGACAAGCCGCCAAAGTATGCCACCACCATTTGCCAGCCCAGGGTAATCGACGCCCATACACCGGAGAACATCGCCCCCACCTGGCCGGCAATCTTCATCACCCATTGAAACGCGGCACTGTCCAGCAAGGTGGCTTTAAGCTGATCCCAATGTGAAATGACATACCAAACCCCTGCCGCCAGCGCGACAAGGCCAGCAATAATCAAGGTGATCGGGCTGGTCAATAACTGCATCCCAACACCGGCCAGCATGGTGGCGATACCGTAGGCGCGCATGGCGACGGTGCTGCTTATCAACATCATGCGGGTTGCTAACAGTGCAACGCGCAAGAACTTGAGCGCCCCGTTATAAATGACTGTGGCAAAAGTGGCTAACTGAATGGCGCGCGCTTTGATATTGAGCGCCCATGTCAGGGCTTTGATAACAGTGGTTGCCACAGTCCAGATCCCCGTCAGGCCCAGCCAGATAAATTTCGCTACGCCCATGACGATATTGGCGACTGCGCCGGCGGCGGCTACGCCCAAAGTTGCCAAGGCGAGGTATCCAATCCAGCGGGCGATATTGGGGAACATATCCAGCCATTTGGCAAACTGAGTCCCGGCATTAATCGCATAATCAGCCAGCGGGGAAATAGCCGGGATAAGCTGCATCCCGACGGCAATTCGAATGCGTTTCCACACCTGATCAACCCGTTCCCACATATCGGCCATTTTTTTCGCCATCGCCACCGCATGATCCAATCCCTGGGTGTTGCCCATATCACGCATATGTTGGCGCAACTTATCGGCCTGGCCCCAGGTGGCGGTCAACGCCTGTGCGCCCTCGCCAAAGGCTTTATTTAATGCGGCTTGCGCCTTAACGTTGCCCTCAATGGTGTTACCGAATTTCGCCTGAAGTTTTTGCAGAATGTCGGGGAACTCCAACATCTGGCCTTGTGCGTCAGTAAAGCTCAGGCCCAACTGTTTACCACCCTCAATGGCACTTTTCAGGAATGCGTCATAAATACCGCCGGCCTCAGTGCCTTTGGTCTGCTTGAGCATCCCCAGGACGGCGAGTTGTTCATCCATACCCGCCCCCATTTGGGTACCGGTTCCCTTGCTGGACTTGACCATTTCGCGGATTTCGTCAAGGTTTGCGCCAAAATTCTGCACCATATACGCACCTTTAGACGCCATCATTTCAGCAAACGGAATATTGCCCATTTCGCTGGCCGTGGTGCGGAAGTTATTCGCCATATCAGCCATGTAATTAGCGGCCCCCTCTGCGCTGCCTTTGGTCGCTATGGCAAGGGTGTTTATGGCGGTGGTGTAGCGTGGTAACTCATTATCGGTAATGCCGGCAATGGTACTTTTGATGATGGTGGCTGAACTGATAAAGTCGGCGGCATTCTTGCCATAGGCGGTACTAAAGGTCTGCGCCGCTTTAAACATTTTATCCAGGGCTTGCGTACTGACATTACGCGTAGACAGTTCATCTAGCGTTTTTTGTACTTCATAAGCGGGTGCCACCAAGGCTTTAACGCCCTGGGTCACACCCCATAAGCCCACAGCCCCGACCGCGATTTGCTTAAATGCCCGTTGTGAGTTTTTGGCGAACTGCTCGACAGACTGTTGCGCCTTGCCGAGCGGTGCGCTCAGATTATTTTTAAGACTCAACAGAAAAGACAGCTCTTTCATGATTATCCCTACTCACCGTTAAAGGCTTTACAAACCCCGCCAGCGACTCCGTTAATGGTGCTTTCCTGGAAATATTCAGCCAGCCAGGCCGCGCGCGCCAGGCTCATAACGTCATCACCTTCGTGTGGCAGGTAATGACGTCGGAGCGTCATATATTGTTCAAGCGGGTTACTCTTAATTGCTTGAATTTGCGCGGTTATTCCTTTACTTCGATTTCGGCATCCGGCGCGTAAATCTCATTCACTTTCTTAGTGATTTGTGCCGCCAGTCCGGGGAGTTTCATTAGCTCGGCCAGGTTGTCGCGTGATTCCGCTACAACAATGCGTTTCAGATAGGTACTGACAGCACCGACGATATTTTCATCCCGCGCCGACTCATTCAGGCACTTGTTATACGCGACCAGGGTCGGGGCAAATTGCACATCCATACCTTTTACGGTCAGGGTGATTACGTCTTTGGTTTCTTTGCTCATTTCTCTAATTCCTTTCGTAAGTGAATTTCGGCGATTAACTGGTTGTGCCGTGCGGCGCAATCCGGGTACATCTGCGCATATTGCTGCAATGTGTTGCTAAAATCGGTGCCAGTATTACCGGTCAGGCGTGGCAGCGTTACCGGGCAAGGGGTCAACAAGTTTTCCTGATAAGGTACGTTCGGCACGTTCCGCACTGGCGTTGAACAACCGGACATACTCATCAGTAGCGCAAACAGTGCTAAATACCGGTTTAATAATCTCAGTCCTGATAAGTCGCTCGGTGTGCACTTCATTAGCTTTTAACTCCGTTAATTTGTTCTCAAGCTGGCGCGCCGACGCGCTGGCAACGTCTTCAAATTGGGCGCGGTTGATAGCCGCGATTTTGGTCATTGCCAGCTCGATTGTTGCCACACGGCTGGCGTGCATATTCCAGCCTGTTAGCCATGCAGCGGACATCGCCAGAATAACCAGCAGCCTTGCAAGCATCACTTCACCCCGTTATGTTCCAGGCTAAAATGATTGCCGTCTTTGAAGCGCCCGCCCCATGCGCCACCGATAGATTCCCAATATTCCCCCAGGGGCTTGTAGGCTTCGCTCTTATCCTGGTATTGGCCGTTAATAAACAGATTGAAATCCACCGCCAGGCGTTGCGTGTGCAGGCTATTGGTAATGCCTTTGCCGTTCTTGGCGTTTAGCGCGGCCTGTTCTGAGGTGCGGTAGGCTTCGCCAAAGGTCAGGCGGTAGCCGTGTTCGTCAGCCCAATTGATGAGCTGGGCGATCATGACGGTAAATACCGCCTGTTTTTCGCTTAATGTCATGATTCCCCATCCTTTTTATGTACGCCTAAATAGCGCTTCATTAACATTTTTAGTGCCAACTCAATGGCACTTGAACCCGCAATGCCCAGGGCGGCAGCAATAGCGACCAACTCCAGTTCGCCCAGGCCAGGCGTGTGAATTATTGCCAGGCCCGCCAGCCAGGATGCAGCCGATCCCAATATTGCCCGGCCCAAAATCAGCCGTAGCGTTATCTCTTCGGTACTGGCTAATAACTTGCCAATCCCAATAACCGCCCCAACAAAGCCCAGTAATAACAGGCGACTAATGAGTGATGTTTCTCCGTTTGGCATATACATCACTCAACCGATCAAGTCGCGAACGTCGTCGCTCGATAAAATCGGCGTGCCGTCAATGTGGATAAAGTCCGGGCTGGTCACGATGTACTTAAATTTATGCGTGGCCGTCTCACCGCCTTTCGGGTCAAAACCTAACGGGCTGGTAATAATCAGCTTGCAACCAAAGACCTCGACCGTTAATTCCTCATCGCCAGTGTTGGCGTAAAACAAAATATCGGTGGTTGGCATCTTGCGGTAGCTGCCAGCGGATTTAGCGGCAGCACTGAGTTTTTTAAAGTTCTTGGTATCAACCTCCATTTCCCCCTCGGCGGATACATCACCCGCGACGTAACCATCAGGAATACCGCGCGATTGAGTAGCGGCGGTGTTGTCAGTGATATCCACTGAAACGGTTTTGACATGGATAATTTGCGTACCCAGGGTAATGTCGATTGAGTTACCGCCAATGCGTGCAGTCGTCATGATTAATTCTCCGAAACGGCGGTAATGGATTGGTCTAGCATGATCCCAATCTGAATGGTTTTAGCGCTGCCATATGGCCGCACAACCAGGTAAATGCTCACGGTTTCGATATCCGACCAGGTAATTTTCACGTCGCCCGGCTGGGGCGATTTCACTTCGCCAGGGAACATCACGCCGTTAATTTGCGAGCTGTGAGACATATCGCGCATGGTGCGGGCGAAAAAGGTCTGGTGTGCCGCAATACTGGCCGGGGTGCTGTTCATCGAACGGTCGGCAATTTTGCTGATTGCCTGAATCCGTACCCGGCGCGCGACTTTGTCAACAATGCGCAGATTTTCAATGATTTGGTAATCACCGCCGACCACGTCGAGGGTGCGACCATCAGACCAGTACATGCCCTCGTAATCGGGGTACCACATCGGCACGGAATAACGCAGGTCGTGCATGGCGCGCAAATGCGCCAGGGTAACTTCCACCCCGTTGCTATCAACGGGCATTTCGGCGCTATCAATCCCCAGCCCAATTAATGCCCCGGTTTTCACGCGGGCCGGACTGTCGGCCACGGTCACGCTGCGGTGACATAATCGGCCGGCCAACACGCCAGCTTCATTGCCCCACAGTGCCGGGACAAGTTGCACGGACTCAGCAGCAATGCCGGTCTCCAGTTCAGCAAGAAATGCCTGGTACGCTGACCATGACACAGGTACAGGCAGCGCCGCCGGCCCGGAAACAGTCAGCATTGACCACACCCAGCGACCATATTTATTGGTCAGTTCGGCGCGCAAAGCGGCGTATAAATTAATTTTGGTGCGGCCATCGGCCACGGTAGTGATCGGGATGGTGCAGATAACCCCCTCAACAGAAATCATCTGTTGAGCGCTGAGAATTGCCAACATATCGTCGCCAGCCTCTGCATCAGCCGCCAATAACAGCGCATAGGCTTGCCAGTTCTGACCGCCATTGCGCTGTGCGGCGCGGACGTTCTCACGTAATGCCGTATCAGCATCAGCCAGCACAACGGTGATATCAGATTGTGAATCCAGCGCGATCAAGTCGCCGGGGATTTCAGAATCATCAGCAGCGCTACCGATGAATAAAACGGTACGCTCTACCTCGTTAATCTTGCCCTGGCGCTGGTTAAGCTGGTCTATCGTAACTGTGGGCCATGTCATTTTTTTACCTTCCCCTTAATGTCTTGCGCCCGGACGCCACCGCCGTAATTAATGGCTTGCATCTGACGCGCCAGCATTTTGTTAAATTCATCGTCATTGACTGCCAGCCATTCGCGGCCTGGCAAGGTCACCGTCCAGCTTGCTTTTGCTTTTCGCCCCTCCAGACTGCGGATAATGGCCCCGGCTTTGTCCCGGCTCAGTGAATCCATGATTTCACTCACGGACGGGCTGCGCGGTGCAGTCTTTGGAAAAACGGTGTAACCCAAATCAAGTAACCGTTTAGCCTGGCGCAGTGTCGCGCCGGCCTCGCTGCTATTTCGTTTCTTTGCCTGGTCAGCAGTGATCGTGGTGGTAAAGCCTGATTGCTGCATTTTCCCGACCACGCCCGGCGACGTTTTTTTGTTGCCGCGCAAATAAATTTTTGCGGAATCAGCCGCGGGTAATTCACTGATTGCCATCATTTTTGGCAATCCCCGCATCATTTTTCCTTTGAAACCGTTCTGGCGTTTGGGCCATTTGACGCCCTCGGCGTTGGCCTGTTGCTTTTGGTGGCGACGGGCAGCAGGCATCACGCCTAATTTCAACAGCCGCCACAGCAGGCGCTTACGCTTATTGGGTGGCAGTTCCAGCGCGGCCAAATCTTTTTTAAGCGCCTCCCATTGGGCGCGGTTCAGCGTAAAGTCAGCTTGCATCACTCTCACCCGTTGGGTGGGTCGGTGCGGTGGCTCCATTAGCGCCGACAATCCAGCCGGCTGTCGCGGTGTTCACCGTGGGTGGCGCAACCCGGTAACGCTTACCCTCAATCGGGATAATGCCTTCGTCCTCGTCTTCGATCAGAATGATGTTGTCAGCCAGTGGCACGGTGACATACAGGATCGCGTTATCGTTATCTTTCAGTTGCATGATGACGTCAGGCGGTGGCATTTCATCCCGGTTGTAATGTTCATTGGCATGTTTAGCCAGCCAGACCATGACCAGGGCAAATAGCGTGTCCGGGTCATACTGGCGATAGGGCCAGCGCTCCCAGGCTAACGTCGCCTGATATTGGCGTATGGCAACACGACGCTGACCTAGCCCCCAAGCCTTAGCTGCGTGGATGATTTCAATATCTTCCATCCAGGCATCGGCCCCGGTGGTTTTCATCAGACGTTCGGGCAAAAGGCTACTAACAAAGCCATATAATTCATCTAGCTGCGTCATACTAGGTGCACTCCCACGCGGCCCCGGCCCTTAATGCCGCGCAATACCACTGCGGCCTCAGCCAGTAATGACGCTTTTGTCTGCGGCGCGTCCTGGTTGGTGTTGTCCTCGCGCCGGCTGACGGCGGCAAATTCGCCCATCAAATCGGCTTTTGTTCGGGCATAAACCGCTTTTTTATATTGGGCGGTCAGTGCGTTCTCGCCCTCCATCTTTGGGCCGGGTACCGCGCTGGCCGTCATATAGCCCTTACTTTTTTGCAGCGTGGTAAAACTGGCTAACGAGGTGTTAATCTCGGCAACGGCGGCAAGCATGGCTTGCACCACGGTTTTTTCGTTAATTGTGGGCGGTATGCTGCGCTCACGTTGGAACTCATCCAGTGCCAGGTCAGGCCAAAAGCCATCATTGGTTAACGTGGATTTCTGAAAACCGTTATCACCGGGTCGAAACATAAAAACCTCTCGTTATGGGGTGCGGGCTGACAAGTTTCCACGGCCCGTGAGACGCAAAGCGCTACGGCCTCCACTTCGCCCGCCCCGGCTGGCCGGGTGTCGGTACTGCCCCGGGACCTGTTTAAAAACAACAGTCAGGGGGCGGTGTTGGGTTCCGCCATTTCAGCGGCTTGCTTTATCAGGGCGCGAACGCGTGACGCAATACGCTTACGCAAGGTTTCCACCCCGATTTTTTTATGAAATCCCTCCGCCTGGGCGAGCAATTCATTGGCCCGGATTAATGTCGGAATATCACTGATCGCGGCGGCAGCGGGTTTACCGTCTTTGTCGCGCATAAGGAACTCGCCGGCGAACTTGAACCATTTGGCGGTGTGCCTTTCGTTTAACCGCCAGTTCTCTCGCACATTGGTAAAGGTGCGGGAAAAATACGGCTCAATACTGCGTCCCGCTTGTGCCTCATCTGCGGCCCAATCCAGAATGAAATCAGCCACAAAAGCCGGAAATTTTGATTTAATTTTGTCCGGTGTTGCCTGGCTTTGAATGATGGCGATATCAGCCCAATCCAGCGCTTTGTCGATATCACCGGTATCAAACAGCCAAACCACGCAATAGCCGAAAACAGGATATTGATAGACCTTACCCGCTTTGAGATAGCGCTCGGCATACGGGAGCCATTTGGGTAATAACTCCCGCGCCTTTAGCTCTATTTTGTCGGCAATGCGAGTTAATGCGCCCAGGCGTTTAACGTCTTTTTCCAGGCTCAACAGTTGCAAGTGCAGGCTTTCGTCTGCGCCAGGCTCGGCATCTTCCGTGGCAGCGCGTTGCACATTCGCCAGGGCTAAAGCCTGCGCCCGAAAACGTAACGGGTTAAACGTCATGGGATTCCCTCCGCTTATACCTGGGTGTTATCCAGATTTGGCGCGCCGTCACCTGATACACCGGGGATCAACCCTTCTAACATCGCGGTATTGATATCTTCTTCCGCTTCGATGGTGATAGATGATTCATCAATTGCGCCGTACAGCATTGGATGCCCTAGCGCATAACCAGAGTTACGCCACCACGCATTTTCAAAGCCAAGACGGTCTTGCACATGCTCCGCGCGGCGGTATTGGTGATTACGCTGGTTATAGTTGTGCAAGTTTGCCAAGGGGGTAACGGCCATGCGTTTGCCTGGCAGGAACGGTGCAACGTAGACGCGGCGACCGGTCACCGTATTGGCGAGCATTTGGGCGGCGATATTTTCGGTCGGTTTGCCCGCTTCCTGGAACAAACGGAATTGCTCGGCGGCAATCAGGTCTGAACCAATCAACAAGACTAAATCCGGTTCGTTCTGGAACTGGCTTGGGATGGTGGTACTGATTAACCAGGAGGCCATCGCATCCAGCGTTTTAAAGATACCGTTTGCACCGATGGTCAATTCACCGTCGCCGGGATTGATCACGCGCTGGGTAAAGCCTGGAATGCGGTCTTGTTCTGGTGTGGCTGAATTCGCGTGTAACGTATCGAAGTTCTTCGCGATTTGATGCCAACCGATATTGACATCTTCCCCGTTCGGGTTCGCCACGTCATCGGTTTCAACCGCCGCACTGGTGCCATTAAACCCGACACGCAAGGTGTCATTAGCAAAAGTACGCAGGGTAAACTCAGCCACTAACTGAATAAATTCATCATCCGTGGTGCCTGAATGAATCCAGTTAGAAAGCGTCTCCCACGGCAGGCGAGCGCAAGAATCCGTTGGGTATAACTGGTAAATGTTGCCAGACAGGCCCACATTCTTGGTGAATCGGCCCTCAACTCGGCGACCGGTAAACAGGCCCGGATTACCAACATCAATCACCTGGCCGCGAATCTGGTCAACATCACGCGTGGTAATGAGTGGCAGGAACCAGTTTTGCTCCATCAACGCCAGGCGCAAAGCCGTTTCCTGCGGCGCGCTAATGCTGAACCGTCCAATGCCGTTGGTGCTGATTGGCAGGGTATTAATATTCGAACCGCTGGCCTCACCAATGCGCCGGGCATAGTTTTGCGTCAGTTCATATAACTTATTCATTGGCATAATGAGTGCTCTCGTTTATTTGTCAGTGCGTTTACCGCAATGGCTATTTAATTCTGTCTGTTCCGGTTTAATTAACCGTAAATCAGAAGTTGTAACTCTTACCGCTGGACGCATTAGGGGCGGCGTCGGGTAATTTGGTGGTGACTTGTTCAAGTTTGTTGAATTTTTTATCAGCAGCATTGAGTTTGTTTTTAAGTTTGCTGAATTCACCGCCGGTGACCTCGTCTTTAATTTCGGTCACTTCTTCTTGTACGGTGACCAATTCGGATTTAACTTCAGTCAAGGCTTCCTGAATTTCGGTCACGTCGGTGTCATTGGCTTGCAACTCGGAAATAATGGTCGCTTGCTCTTCAATCGTTTCCGCTTGCTCGTCGACGGTGTCTTGTAATTCGGCGACTGCTTCAACAATGGTCTGAATATCTTCATCAGAAAACTTGCGGCTGGAACTGGAAAATAAACGCGATTTTGGTTTTTCCGGTTTTTTATCACTGCCTTTATCGGCAAGGTTAAAAAGACTGCGGAATAATGCTTTCTTTGATTTTGGGTCTTTGGTCGACATATTTAATTCCTCGGTGTCGGCAACATCACTAATCACTAATGCTTCTAGTGCGCCGTAAAGTTTTCCGTTTTTATTTGCACTAAAGCGCATACGCTCGGTGCCGATGCTGGCCGGGGAGCTGGTGACGCCCAAGCCCTCAAGATAGGGTTTTCCGGTACCGCGAAAATTCAGGGTTTCGGTAGGCTCAATAGAGCAAAACAGCATTTGCCCGTTGCGGTTGGCATAGAGCAAATCCATACCAGGGCAAAGCCGGGCCTTTAGGCGCATCAAGCCATCTTCTACCTCGGCTTTTAATTCCTGGACTTCACCGCACGCGCCATACCAGCGTTCATGCTCAGGCCAAATCATGGCGGTATAGATTGCGGGGTCGTATGTTTCTGCCATATCGACCAGCCATTCCGCTGAAATTTCCCGACCGTCAACAGTCGCGCCCTCAGTCGCTATGCGAATAAAATTCGTTGTCAGTTGTGAACCGGACATAATTAACCTTTTAATTAATCGGTTTGGCGTGGTGATGGTATTAACTTCACTCAGTATTGCGGATTGTTTTTATTATTTCATTTATCAAACTTCTTATTCATTCGTAATAAATATGTATTGCGATTTATTGCGGTATTTAGTTGTCATTTTGAATAAATAAAGCCGCCATAATGAGGCATGACCAGAAAATCCAAATATCCAGAAGAATTAATAGGCGTTGCGCGTTCATTATATTTAAAGCGCTGGACAGCCCAAGAGATAGCCGCCGAGTTAAACCTTAATTCGACGCGGATAATTTACTATTGGGCGGATAAAGGCGGCTGGCGCAGTTTATTAAGTGAGGAAGATTTAGAATCTGTTATTAACCGCCGTGCGGCTGTATTGGTCGATAAGGCCAATAAAAATGATATTGAGTTAAAAGAACTCGATAAATACATTGATATGCACTGCAAGTTAATTGTCAGCCGTCATAAGCACACTGAAAAAATTCACGCCATGAATTTGGAGGCAGCGGCGCGCGGGATAACCGCAACGGGAGCCGGTGGCACCATTGAGGCGATCGCCAACGAGGGCGACGACAGCAGCAAAAAGAAAAGCGGCAAGCGTGGCGGGAAACGAAATAATGTGGCCGGCATTGTGGCGGCTGATTTTGATGAATTTGTTGATGGCCTGTATGACTATCAAATCACACTGCGGGAAGCGAAAAAGCACCGTAACCGGATATGGCTGAAATCACGCCAAATCGGCGCGACCTGGTACGCCGCATTTGAAGCGCTGGAAGATGCCATTTTAACCGGTAACAATCAGGCGTTTTTGTCAGCCTCTCGCCCTCAATCGCTTATTTTCCGGCGCTATATCATCAAGTTTGCTTTTGAACTGTTTGGCATTGAATTGACCGGCGACCCTATTGTGTTGAGCAATGGCGCGGAGTTTCACTTCCTGTCAACCAACAGCAACACCGCCCAGGGCTTTTGCGCCAACGTCTATATAGATGAAATTTTCCATCAGCGCGGATTTAGCGAATTAAAAAGGGTTGCCGGCGCGATAGCCACGCACACCCATTTACGCCGGACTTACATTTCAACGCCTAGCGCTAAAACGCACCAGGCTTACCCGTTCTGGACGGGCGACGAATGGCGCAAGGGTAAAAAGGCGCGGGAAAACGTCGATTTCCCGACCTTTGCGCAAATGGAAGCCGGGATTATGTGCCCGGATAGCCATTGGCGCTATATCACTACGGTCGAAACCGCTGTTGCTGATATGGAGGAAAAAGCCAAAGTCTATGGCGCTGCGGCCATTCTTATCAACCTGGAAGAGATACGGGAAGAAAACAGCGCAAGCGCCTTTAACCAGTTGTACATGTGCCAGTTTGTCGATACCGGTGATTGTGTATTCCGTTTCGACCAATTGGAACAATGCCTCACCAGCGTTAGTACCTGGGAAGATCACGACGTCAACGCCATGCGGCCATTCGGTAACCGTGAGGTGTGGGCCGGCTACGACCCCGCCCGCACCGGTGATACCGCTTCGTTTGTTCTGGTCGCACCGCCACAAGTGGACGGGGAGCCGTTCCGGGTACTGCATATCGAAACCTGGCACGGCTTCGCCTTTAAATACCAGGTAGGCCGCATCAAGGAGTACATGACCCGCTACAACATTACCCATATCGGCATTGATACCACCGGCATTGGCGGGCCGGTGTGCGAAATGGTGCAAGACTTTGCACGACGTGAAGTGACAGAAATCCGCTATAGCCAGGAAAGCAAAAACCGCCTGGTCATGAAGATGATCGACGTTGTCGAGCATAAGCGTATCGCCTGGGATATTGAGGATAAAGGTATTGCGGCCAGCTTTATGGCGATTCGCCACACCACCACCAAGAGCGGCGGCGGCATGACATTTGTTGCCGACCGTAGCGCCGACACCGGCCACGCCGACCGATTCTTTGCCATCGCCCATGCGGTGATAAACGAGCCAATCAACAACGAACGCAAGCGGAAATCCGGCTGGGCGGGACGTCTGACAGGAAAAAATAATGAGCAAACGCAAACAGCGCTACAGCGCCAGGCAGCAAAAATCCAATGCGCAAGTCATGCCGGCACGGCGTGGCACATTCAGCATCGTAACGACCGATACCCCCATGCCGATATTGACGCAGGGAACGCAGTATCACGAAATCTGGTACGACTCGACCGCCGAGCATTGGCGGCAACCCATCGACCGGCTGGCCCTGGCACAACTTGCCAACATGTGCGGGCAGCATGGCGGGGTTCTGTACGCCCGCAAGAATATGGTGGTCAGCGACTATGCCGGGGGCGGTCTGAGCCTGGGCGAAATGGGCCAGGCGGCTTATGACTTTTTGCTGTTTGGTGATATCGCTATATTGAAAGTGCGTAACGGTTGGGGGGATGTGGTGGATTTGGTGCCGCTGCCGGCGCTGTATGTCCGACGCCGCAAGGACGGGGATTTTTCGGTCTTGCAGAAAGGCCCGCCGCTTATTTACCCGGCGCGCGATGTGATTTTTTTGCGCCAGTACGACCCACAACAGCAGGTTTATGGCTTGCCGGATTATATCGGCGGGATGCATAGCGCCTTACTGAATACAGAAGCCACCATATTCCGGCGTCGCTATTACCATAACGGCGCACATACCGGCGGGATTATCTATACCACCGACCCCAATTTAAGCGACGAAATGGAAGAGGATATCGCGAAAAAAATTGAGGAATCCAAAGGGGTTGGCAACTTCAAAATGATGTTTATCAATATCGCGGACGGTGGCGAAAAAGGAGTGCAATTTATCCCGATTGGTGATGCCGGCGTAAAAGATGAATTCGCCAATATTAAAAGTATCAGTGCGCAAGACGTTTTGACCGCGCACCGCTTCCCCTCCGGCCTGGCGGGGATAATCCCGACTAACGGGGCGGTGATGGCAAGCCCGGAAACCGCACGCGATACTTATCGAAAAGATGAGGTTATCCCGCTTCAACGGATGTTCGCCAGTGCGGTGAAGCATGATCCCGAAATCCCGCCCCATTTGCACCTGCAATTTGAGGGGCTAAACAGTGATGGATTGCCACTGACCAAGCCGGCTGATAATGAGATTGTTATCACGCCAGGTGATGGGGCGTAACGTATGAGAAATAAGCGGCGAAAAGTGCTAAAATCATCTCAAGATGGCGGTTTTTCGGGGGATGGTATGGCGACAATCAAGGTTATTTGCACGGCGTGTGGTGCGCGGATGCATAACCGTAAATCAGTATGGCAAGCGCCCCAGCTTGCAAACCTGTATTACACCTGCACCAATGTAGAATGTAGCGAAACGAGCGTTTATGAATTAACCCGGTCACACACCGTCAGCCCTAGCGGCCTGGGTGATAAGGGATTGATTAAAGCACTGTTGGAGCGGCTGAGGCCAGATGAAAAGCAAATGGCCCTTAATTTGCTACAAGGTCAGCCAGGATAAGAGAAACCCGCCGAACGGCGGGTTTTTTGTGGCTGCAAATCTATTTGGCTGTTTTATACCCTAGTCCTATATCTGCCAGCCCACGAATAGCCGGACGGGCTAAAATAATCCTCTGGCAGGCATGAATTAACAGAAAGAACTCGTCATGCTCAGTCGGATGCTCGACCGGAAGCTGTAAATATTGATTCCATGCATCACCGAGCATTTGAGCAACTTGGTGCTCTGCGGCTAAGAGTGTGCATTCGGTATTGCTATAACTGATATCGGTCATTTCACTTATTCCTCGTCTGTTGTCTTGTTGTCGTCTTGATGCACTTTCATCAACTCCGAAAAGATCGCCAGGCGTTCGGGGGCCGGTAATGCCTGGTATTTCTTCGCCCATCGTTCGGCCTTGCGTTTAATGCGCTGCCGGTCGATATAGTCCCTTCCAGCGAATGCCGCGCTGTAGGCTTCACCCTCCGGGTAATTCATCCAAATTTTTTCTACTCTGACTCCGCCGCGTGTCATGACGGTAAATTCATAGGTGCGCCAGTCGCTTAATAACTCATCGTAAAGGGGGGAGGGATAGCCGGAAATCATGATATTGGCCGGTATATTTCGCAGGGTTTGAATCAATCGCTTATGGTCAGCAACCGTATACTCATGGCGATATCTTGCACTACTGGTGCGGGTTTCAGGCAAATAGGGTGGATCAGCGTAAACAAATACCCGGCCATTGCCGCTGTAATCAAACTGTTCAAGAAATTCCACTGCGTCACATTGTTTAAATAGGAAGTGTGGCACTTTTCCAGGGTGCCAGCGCCTGCGAGTTAACGTAAACGCATAAGCATCAATATCGATTCCTATTTCAATGGTGGCGCGCGGCTTATTAAACATCACTGCACCACTCCCCAAATGGGATTCGATATAAATTTCATGCGGCGGCATATGGGCGATAATTGCCTGGTATGCGCCGCTTGCGGCCTTACTACCTAAATATGAAACTTTTTCCACTGGTCGGCCCTCCATAGTTAAAAATATCTATGCTGCAGCTAATATTCCTATGGCCAACACAGTCATAACTGGCTGTGTTGCCTGGTAATCGGTACCGCATAGACAGTTATGTCTGTGCTCGATGTGTTTCAAACGTCTTAATTAACTTCACTTCCCCCTGATCCCAATGTTCCTGGTCTACTCGAACAGTCATTTTGTTGGGAAAAGTCACATTTCCACCCTTGGCTAACGCGCTGATTTGCCATTTTTCCAACATCCAGCCGCTACGCTGTGCCGCCTGGTCGATTTTTTGGCACATTTCAGGCGAAAGTATTGGCTCACTGACGGGCTGTGTTCGGGTTTTTACGTGCTCGTCGTCACCGCCAAACCTCGGCGGCGGTAATTTCCGCAACCTTTCGCGCATTTCCCTTCGTTGGGTGAACGATATTTTGTTGAAATCGCTTAGATCAGGCGGTGGAGTTGTCCGTTTTTTGCGCTGCTTCGGGGTTTCGTCGTCGGGGGTGGGGACAGTTATTGCCACGAGTCCGAGGGGCGATACTGCCGCCCCAATGTCAAAATCAAAACCAACGTCAACCCCAACGGCCTTGGTTTGGCTGTCGTTGCTATCAGTCTTGCGTACCATCTTCCAGTTATCGCTATGGATACAAACGCGTGAGCGCTCGCCCAGGCTGGGTGACCAGATGCCGTAGATTTTGGTGCCGAGTTCGCCGTAGTCATTGGGGTTTTCTGACTCAATGTAAGCGGTGCGAATAAGGTGGTTTTGGCGAGGTTCCAGCACACCGCCTTGTTTTAGGATGTAGGTCGCCATGCAGCCGGCATCTGCGGCGGCTAGCACATCGTCCATTGCTCTATTGGCTAGCACTTTTTTCCATAACCAGACTTTGCTTAATCCGGTTTTGTCTTTGGATTCGTCGGGGAGGGCGGCTTCCAACTTAATGGCTTTTGCTTCTGCCTTGCGGCGGAGCTGGCCGGCTAACATGCGCAATTCGCGGTAGACCTGGCGGGAGGGGATGCCAAAAAAGCGGAATTGCTGGACGCCGTGAAGAGAGGCCCAGGCAACAGCCCTTTCGGTATCGTCGCCCAACGGCTGGCCGGTTTCTTTACTGACAATTGGCTTACCGGTCGCTTTGTCCAACTTCCCTTTAAGGTTGCTGCCGCGCACGTTCTTACCCAGATACTTGGTTAAGTAACTGGTGATAGTGCCTTTGCTTTTGAGCACCGGCTTAACATCAAAACGGGGTTTAATATCCCGCCCTAACTCTTTACGATCTTCACGGATAGCAAAGTCCCGCATCACCTGGGTGATCGCGGCGCGGTCTTGTTTTTCCATGATGCACATTAAATGCCAGTGGACGGTGCCATCATGATGGGGTTCAGCAATACGGACGCCGTACCAACGCAAACCTAACCGGTTGAGTTTTTTCCTAATACCTGCGAAAAGGTTGACCAGGTAATCACTGCTTTCCTTGATGGTTTTTGTGCTCCATTTCGGGTTGGGTCTGCCATCTTTAAGCGTGGCGTGATACTTCGACGGGCAGGTGATGGTGTAAAACATCGCCTTATCTCCGCGCATTTCTGCCAGATTTTCTAAGCCCTTACAGGTGGTCATCATTTCGATATAGCGTAGATGCGGATTACTGGCGCTGGCGTTAACCACCTCTTCCATATCCATGACAAAACCGCTGTCATTAACCAGCTCATGAGCACGGATAAACTCAGTAGAACGCCGCCATTGTTCGCGCTGATAAACAAGCGCTTCCTGACTGATGTAAGGGGATGCCTTTTTGTGAACCAACATGACAGCGCGTAATTGCTCCTCCCGCCACTGACAACGTAAGCGCCACAGTCGGCCTTTCCACCAAGTCGCACAACGCAAACGAGCTAACGCACCGGGGATCAGGTCGAAAGGTATTTGGCCTCTGCGGCGTATTTTATCGTTGAGCGCATCCCAATTCGGCGGGGTGATTGATAGCTTTCGGGCTTCGTTAGCAACGGCGTGATAAACGCGCAATATCTGGCGAGGGGTGGCATTTTCGGCGGGCAGTGTTGCCATTTGGCTATCGAGCAACATATCCATGTGTGCCGCGGCCATTGTTGCCAGGGTGGTGACCTCTTTTTTATTGAGTTCGGCCAAATGGAGCAGGCCGTCTAATCTCTCACGGCTGGCAATATGGCGTAGTGCGACGGTTTGTTGCTTTCCTCTCATGGCGTCCAGGCGTGACAATGCTTTCTCAATAGTTCCGTTTAAGAATGCATTGGCTCGCTCGTCACACTGTTCCCGGCGTAAGTAATCAATACGTCGCTGTAATGGCTGGCGAATAAATTTAGGCTGGCTGGTGAGATTTGTCTGAATCTCTAAAGCGGGGTTGCTGCCTTCAGCTTTTTTTGATTCAACCAGGCGCGCTAAAAAGAGTTCTTTCCTGTCCTCTGCCTCTTCAAAATATTCAATCCACCGCTGACGTTTTCCCCTGGCCTTGCGTTCGTCCTCGGTCAACAAAGCGTCAGTGGCCGCTTGCAGGTCTTGGCGGTAAGCATCAATGACCCGCGCCAGTGGGCTGGCTTTGGGGAAGCATTCAATATCCAGCAGTGGGTTTATGCTGGCATTGGGTTTATTCCAAGAGTAAACCCCGGCAAACGTTTCATCGTTTCCGGGGTAAGGTTGTGACGGGGTGGGCTGAGTTCTGCCGCGTTGGTTGGTCATTGCTGAATACGGTTGCCGGGGGTTGGAATTCGGCGTACTCGGTAATAGACAATTTGGTAGACGGCACTGACTGGAATTTCCATCTTGTCTGCGATAATCCCAGGCTTTACACCTTCATCATAAAGCGCACGACATAGCTCTACATCATGATCGCTGTGTTTGGAGTTGCGGTTGCGCTCGCCAATCGCTGACGGATTTATTCTTTCAGCAAATGCCTTTTGTTGAACAGCCTTGGGTGTTCGCCCCAGGCGATTGGCAATATCCCGATATAGTGTTGTTTTGACGGTCTCGCGCAGATAGGCCACCTCATCCGGTGACCAGGGTTTGCAACGACATGAAGTCAGGTCATTAAGAAATGCCTTTCGCCGGACGGCTGGCACTGATCGAGCTAAGTGATTGGCAATATCCCGATATGGGGTTGTTGAGATGTTGTCACGTAGATAAGCCAGTTCGGCTGGCGTCCAGGGCTTGAGGTTGCGCAATGGGGTTGTCATGATTTTTTCGACTCACTGTAGGTGATTGCCCCAAAAACCATGAGAAGCACCGCGATAATAACGAGCCATAATGCTAAGCCGCCCCAAAATGGCGCAGTAACCCACCACCATGACCAATTGATATAACCCATTAATTTTAATGTGATGAAAATAAGCCCAAGGGCTATTACGGGTGTTATTTTCCAAGACTTGCTTTCTTTGCTCATTTTTAATTCCATTATTTAGATGTAAAAAATCCCCGCCACCAAGTGGCAGGGTGATATGTGTTTATTTCTCGTCTGACGGTCGTTTATATTCGTCAATATTCAGCAATACACGCAAAGCCATTGCGGCGGTTTGTATGGCTTCCTGACGAATAGCTTCCTTATCACCATTGTTATAATGGTATTCAATGGTCGCCTTCATTAATTCGCCGGATTCCTCAGTGAGAATAGATACGGCATGAAGGGCATCTGTCGGCCATTTGGGGTGTATTTCGGATGCACGGACAGCTTCATCAATGATTTCGGTTAAAATAAACCGATACCGCCCGCGTATGAGTAGCCCGGCGCGGCGGTTAGTCAGCGCACTTAATACATCGGGGGCGGGAAAATAGTTGGTGAAGATTTCACGCCTTGCGGCGTCAAAGATATCTTCTGTTGGTTCCGCTTTGGGTTGTGCCTTTTGAAATGCTTCCGCTGTGCGTAAGGCTTCTTTGCGGTCGATCTCGGTTTTATTTATGATGGCAACGGCTTTGTCGGTAACTATGTCAATATCCATGCCACTGTGAAGTAGACCACGTCCGACATCTGTAGTAGCGATGGTTTCAATAATTGTCTTCCAGCGTGCACGGTAGCTTTTAGTTTCGGCTTGCATGGCGGTGATAGTGTTTTCTTTTAACTTTGCTATTTCACCCCGCAATTTAATGGCTTCACTATTAAGACGACAGATTTCAATGCCAGCAGTAGTTAAATGCTGGATGGAATGCCGCGCGAGATCTGGGCCAATAAAAAGTACCTCAAGGGCTTTGAGATGCTCAGTGACAAAAGTCAGCCCTTTAATTGCGTTAGTAGTATTAATATGAGTAGCCATTATTGAGCCTCTTTATTTTCAGTGGATGAATTAGCAACGGGTTTAACTTCTGATATCCAACGGGATAACTCTTTAAATACATCTTCTTTAGAAATATTGGCTTTATTTAATTTAGCTAGTTTGTTTTCTAACCTTTCAAGCAACATCAAACGTTCAGAAAGGCGGGCATTATTAAAATGCCCCACCAGTTCTATGTCGTTTAGCTCGTTTGTTAATTTTATCGGTGCAACAGCCATTCTTATTACCCCGCCTTTAGATAATGGAGATCCCGACGCAGTAAAGCGCCTGTAAATTTCAGGTGTTTATTTAATTACTTTTATTATCCAGTAATGGATCACAATCTATATAGGTGATCCGTTCCGGTAATAAACTGGTCGATGCCCTCCATCTGTTCAGTGCATCAACTAAATTTTTCTGCTCTTGCGGTAGCAGCTCCTTAAACGCTAATCCATGTCTGGCCCTTGGAATATCTGCCAGATAGTAAATGGCACCCTTCATTTTTGGGTCTGTCTCGCCCATTTCATTAATCAGTGCCGGAATAATTCCCTGGTGTTTTTTGTTGGGGAATAAGCACCAAATTTCAGCCGTATGCTGTAGGCCGTGCTGACGCTCTTTTAATGTCAGCGGTACCGCGCGGGCCTCTTCGGTGTTTGCCATACATCCCCCTACGCAAATATTCCCATCAGACGCGCCCACCAACGGGGTTTAGCCCTAGGCTTTGCCATGAATGGAGTGCGGCAATTTCTGATAAAAAAGACTTTGTTTGCATTTGGTTGGAAGTGACGGCCATCAGGGGTTTCTAACCAACCGCGATAATGAAAGCGGCAAGTTACTTGGCCTCGGTTGACCTCTTGGCCGTTAACTAACATTGCAGCCAGTGACGGACATTGATTAGCTGTCATTTGTGGGTTCCTCTGCGTGTTCAGGGAATTCCTGCGGTGTTACGCAGTCTTTGAGCCAGCGATTGGCAACAGTGCGAATCTGCTCGGCGTCTTGGCTGCCAACATAGGAAGCGGCACCGGCTAAATCCAGCAATTGGTTAGCGGCCCAAACTACTTCCGAATAATTATTTGCAGCTTCCCATCGGCCACTAGTAACGAAAGTCTGTCTATATTTGTATCTCGCTAGTACCTGATTGGCAGCGATCGAGAACGGTAATGGTTGGCTCATAATTGTTCTGTCCGTATTAGCGAGGCAGTTTTTCAAAGACTGCCGCTATTTCTTCTTTGGTTGCATAACCAGTTACACCAAAGAACAGATAGCCGGCCATTTCGCCATTATCGAAGTATCGGCGGCGATGAATTGTGACTCTATCGCCCAGGGTAGAGGGGTTTATTGTTTCGCTGTCGCTGTATTCTTCGGCTGTAGGGCCAGCGTCTTTGGATGGAATAAGGGCGGCTGTGATATCGTCAAAAGTTGCATCTGTATAAATTGTTAAGCCACCTTTGCAGTTTATTTTTCTTTTCCCATCACTTTTAAATACTGAATTTACGATTTCAGTATTGAGGATTAGATAATCATTACCGCTCTTTATTTTTACAAAATTGGACATGCAGAAATCCTCGCTAATAAATAAAGATAAAACCCTTTCGCAAATTGCTTTATTTGAGGGAGGGCTTTATCCCCTCATTTTATACAACCGGTCAATGTAATCAGTTGCTTGCGCCAGTGCGTCAAACTTGCCGTAAGACTCATCACCCTGGCGAACGTGGTAACGGGTGATCGGGTTTCTTTTATTGCGCTTCAACTTGGTAATTGAAAACCCACGGTAAGCACTGGTGTGATCACTGATAACAGTCAGTGCGTGGATTGATTCATGCATGAGCGTTTGTAGGCTAATGATGGGGTCATAGTAGAACGGCATCATTTATACCTTTAGCCTTAATGCTTCCTGTGCTTCTTCGTAAGCCTCAAGAAATTCATAAACCATATTTACCTGGCGTTCCCGGCCAGGCTTGTTTTTGGTCAATGTCAGTTTCCCTTCATTGGCTTGCTGTTGGATGGTGCGGACGGTCTGGCCCGTAACTTCTGCATACGCGGACAGGGTCAATTTTGGATAAGGGAGGCAGAAAACTACCGGACAATCCGGCATTTTTACTATTACTGGCTTGGTGCTTCGAGTGCTCATGACTTATCCTCTTCGATCACATTCGGATTTATTCGGACTTATTAAGATTCAAGGTCATCTTTTGGCGACCTTGTAGAGTGGAGATTAGTCGCTAAATGATGACCTCGTCAAGTGCTTATGGAAAAAAATTAAGAGACATGCGTTTAGCTGAGGGGATAACCCAGCAGCAACTATCTGAAATTGCAGGGATAGGCTTAGGAACAATCAAAAATTATGAAACCGGTCAGAGAGATGCGGGGATTAAGGTAATTGAACAAATCTTAGCGCTTCCAATTTTTGAGAAATACGCACTCTGGCTAATGACTGGGAAAACGTCAGAAGCTGCCGGACAAATATCACCGGCTCTCTCCCCTGATGGGCCAAACAACACATCCGACCACCCAAACGACCAGAAGGTTGGCTAACCGTCTATAAAATATACATTTCTTGGGGTAAAGGCGGGATTTGTTCAGAACGCCTTGCATGGTATGAAAGTTAAGGAGTGCTAATTAAATGGAAGAGATTCATTTTGTTTATGTGACGACAAAAAACAAAGTTGCGGCTTATACGCTGAGCAGTCCCGGCCTGCATGGGAATTACCTACAGGGCTATTGTAATACCCGTGGTGGTTATAGAACGTTCATCGCGGAGCGGGTTATTGATTTTTTTGAAACATCTACCGAAGCAGATAGTTATGTAGCGGAACTACTCGATACTGATTTCAGTGATTTTTCTTTTGAAGGGAGAACGGTATCTAACCCAAATAGGAAGAACTACACCAGATATGAATCCCCAGGCATGTATCAACCTCTTGATTTCAGCGGAGCATTAGAAATTTGTTTTACGGGCTTCAAAAAAGCGGATAAGGAAAGACTTTCAAAGTTAGCGGCTGCGGCTGGCATGATTGTTCGTAATGACATCACTGTAAATTTACATTTGCTATGTGGTGGATATAACGCTGGCCCTAAAAAGCTGGAAGTCGCCAGAAAAAAAGGCACGATGATAGTTAGGGAATCTGAATTACTCACTCTACTAGAAACGGGTGAACTTCCAGACGATTATGACGATAAGTAAACTTGAATCTGGTCAGTATCTTGTTGATGTGCGGCCACAAGGGCGCAACGGAAAACGGATGCGTAAACGTTTTGATACTAAATCAGAAGCGCAGCAGTATGAGCGGTGGCTTATTGCCACGCAGAATAATAAAGATTGGATAGAGAAGCCGGCAGACCGCCGCCTACTGATTGAGTTGATAGAGTTATGGTGGAAGTATCACGGCCAAACTCTAAAGGCTGGGAAAGATGATTATCAGCGGCTTAAAAAGTTAGCCGATGATATGAAGAATCCACGCGCTGACCAGGTTACAAAAAGTTCTTTTGCAGACTATAAAGCGGCCCGCCTATCTAGCGGGATTAGCCCCAGCACAATAAATAGAACTCAAATGATATTGAGTGGTGTATTTAGCACTCTTATAGAGAGCGGCCACTACCATAGCCCGCACCCTCTAAAGGGGGTCGGTAAGATTAAAAAGACTGAAAGTGAAATGTATTTCCTTTCACGACCAGAGATTGATTTGTTACTTAAGAGTTTTGATGGTGACAATTTGAAGGTAATCAAGCTGTGTTTGGCTACTGGTGCACGCTGGGAAGAAGCGGCGGAGTTAACAAGCGCATCAGTAATTAAATATAAGGTGACCTTTAATAATACGAAGAATGGCAAAAATAGAACTGTTCCAATATCGGCGAAACTGTATAAAGAGATTTATAAGTCGGAAGGGGGGCGTTTATTCCGGCGGGTTGATTACGATTTTGTGAGAGAAACGCTACGGGCCGTTATTCCCTCCTTACCAGTAGGGCAATCGGTGCGGGTGTTTCGGCATACGTTCGCAAGCCATTTTATGATGAATGGTGGCAATATTTTGACGCTGCAAAAAATACTCGGTCATAGCAATATCCAGCAAACTATGACCTATGCACACTTTGCCCCAGATCATTTACAAGATGCTGTCAGGTTTAACCCACTGGAGCAGTAGGTTAATATTGTGGAGTTCCGCGCTACTGCTAGAATGAAAAAGTATAGGTTCGATTTTGCAGGTGGTGAGTGCAATAGGTAGGCGAATGTCGGTTTGATTGTGATCCACATTTTGCCCAAATTGGTTGGATTAGTACGGATTTGTGCAGATTAGTGTTACATTAAATATCATGGTGTTAGGTGGTTGTTGTTGATATATAAGGTTGTGTGATGACACCCGTTGATGTCGTCGCCGAACGCGCCGGCCAACCTGTGCCAGATATCGTAAGCAAATTGCTCGAGCTGGAGTTAGCAGGGTGGATCGCAGCTGTACCCGGCGGCTATGTCCGATTAAGGAGGGCAGGCCATGTTCGACGTTCTAATTTACTTATTTGAAACTTATATGCATAACGAGTCGGAAATGCTTGTTGATCAAGACAAGATTACTGACGATCTTGCACAAGCAGGTTTCTATCGTGAGGATATCAACAACGCCCTGAACTGGTTAGAGGCTCTGGCTGACCTACAAGATGGGCAGAAAGCACCTTATCTCTATGCCGCTGACCCGCAAGCACTGCGTATTTATACGGCAGAAGAGTCTCAACGTCTGGATGTTACTTGCCGTGGTTTTATCCTGTTTCTTGAACAAATTCAGGTATTACACCTTGATACTCGTGAGATGGTTATCGACCGTATTATGGCATTGGACTCGAATGAGATTGATCTGGAGGATCTCAAGTGGGTTGTGCTGATGGTGCTATTTAACATTCCGGGTTATGAAAGCGCTTATCAACAGATGGAAGAGTTACTTTTTGAAGTCAATGAAGGTTATTTGCACTAAGTGGTAATATCACGGGTAAATAACTTTATATAGAAGGCGTTATGACAAAAATAGTTCCTGCCAAGGATAATGGGTCGTGTCCGGAGTGCGGATCGGCGTTAGTCATTCGCAGCGGCGGTCATGGCCCATTCCTTGGTTGCTCAAATTATCCAGGTTGCCAGTACATGCGCCCATTGAAAGCGCAATCTGATGGTCATATCGTGAAAGTTCTGGAAGGGCAGCATTGCCCTGAATGCGGTTCGGATATGGTATTACGGCAAGGGCGTTTTGGTATGTTTATTGGTTGTAGCCAATATCCACAATGTGATCATACCGAAGTCATTGATAAACCGGATGAAACATCGATCGACTGCCCACAGTGTGGACAAGGAAAATTGCTACAGCGTAAATCTCGGTTTGGAAAAGTCTTCCATGCCTGCAATCGTTACCCCGATTGCCAATTTACAATTAATCAGCAACCCATTGCGGGAGAGTGTGCTTATTGCCACTATCCATTGTTAATGGAAAAGAGAACAGCACAAGGCGTAAAACGTTTTTGCGCCAGTAAGTTATGCGGGAAGGCAGTCGTCAGTGAGTAA
Source organism: Yersinia proxima (assembly GCF_902170785.1). Classification (GTDB taxonomy): domain Bacteria; phylum Pseudomonadota; class Gammaproteobacteria; order Enterobacterales; family Enterobacteriaceae; genus Yersinia; species Yersinia proxima. The sequence continues at coordinate 416,691 of NZ_CABHYG010000014.1, forward strand.
TAACAACGTGAGTAGAAATGAGAATAGAACCGCTTTGTCGCATGTGTTGCAGGCATTGCAGCAAGAAGAGGTTATTGCCTATCCGACAGAAGCTGTTTTTGGTTTAGGCTGTGACCCTGATAGTGAAAAAGCAGTAAATGCTTTATTAGCATTAAAACAGAGACCATGGCAGAAGGGGCTGATTCTGATTGCTGCCAATTATGAACAGCTAAAACCGTATATAGATGACGCGGCACTCACTGATTCACAGCGAGAGACTATTTTTTCCGTTTGGCCTGGGCCGGTAACTTGGGTCATCCCTGCTCGTCCTGAGACATCGCGCTGGCTAACGGGCAGTTTTGATTCATTGGCAGTGAGAGTGAGTGATCATCCACTCGTACAGCAACTCTGTTCCCAATATGGCAAACCTTTGGTTTCAACCAGCGCTAATTTAAGTGGCCAAGAACCATGCCGCACAACTGAAGAAGTCAGAATACAGTTTGGCTCTTCTCTGCCAATGCTGGCTGGTTTGGTTGGTGGGCGTTTGAATCCATCTGAAATTAGAGATGCACTAACCGGTAAACAATTTCGTCAAGGATAGGAAATAGCATGGATCAGAAGTTCGCAGTGTTTGGTAACCCTATTGGGCACAGTAAGTCGCCAAGGATCCATGCGCTCTTTGCTGAGCAAACCGGTATTGAACATTGCTACGGTATGGTTTTGGCCCCGAATGAAACCTTTGAAGAGACATTAACGTCTTTTTTTGCAGGTGGGGCGATAGGTGCAAACATAACGACACCGTTTAAAGAACGTGCTCACGCGAAGTGTGACGAATTGACAGATCGTGCGTCACTAGCGGGAGCCGTGAATACGATTAAGCAATTAAAAGACGGGCGTCTGTTGGGTGACAACACCGATGGCATTGGCTTACTCAGTGATCTTGAACGACAGCATTTGATCCAGACGGCTGATCGTATCTTATTGGTAGGTGCTGGTGGGGCGGCTCGAGGTGTGATCCTTCCTTTACTTTCATATGGCTGCAAAGTCGTTATCACTAACCGGACTTATGCACGCGCGCAGCAACTTGCAGAAGTATTCCATCATTTAGGGGATATAGATGCTATCGAGATGCAAGATCTGAGTGGGCAGCCCTTTGATTTAATCATCAATGCGACAGCTTCGGGTATTCATGGCGAAGTGCCAAACTTACCTATGGATATTATTAGCCCACAAACTCGCTGTTACGATATGTTCTATCAAGCGGATACTACGCCATTTCTAGCGTGGAGCACGCGTTTGGGGGTGACAAGCTATGCCGATGGTTTGGGTATGCTGGTGGGGCAGGCCGCGCATGCTTTTCAGTTGTGGCATGGTGTCATGCCTGAAATTACCCCTGTATTAAATCAGCTGCGCGATGAGCTAGCTAAATAGAAAGATATGAACAATGCAGGGAGAAGGTATAGCTCATTCCCTGCATCAGAAATTAGCTTCTATTTGGTCTCTGCCAAATAGTCATCTTTCCAGCGCACATAGTTACCGGCAGAATAAAGCAGGCCTTCTAATTCAGCAGGTGTTAAAGGGCGAACTTGCCTGGCTGGGCTACCCATATAAAGGTGGCCACTAGCCAATCGCTTGCCAGGGGAAACTAAACTACCTGCTCCAATCATTACATCATCTTCTATGACCGCGCCATCTAGCACAATAGAACCCATCCCCACTAATACCCGATTGCCAATAGTGCAACCGTGAAGCATAGCTTTATGCCCGACAGTCACATCTTCGCCAATAATCAGCGGGTTTCCCTCGGGATTATGCTCTGAGTGATGGGTAACATGTAACACGCTACCATCTTGAATATTAGAACGTGCACCAATACTCACCTGATTGACATCACCCCGAATGGCGACTAACGGCCAGACACTGACATCATCACCCAAAACAACATTACCAATGATCACACTGGATCTATCGATCATGACGCGTGCACCTAGAGTAGGTAAGTAATGAAGATAGGGGCGAATAGCATCAGACATAATAATAGCCTCTTTATAAGAAAGTACTTTACCGGCAATACTAGTCTTTGCTGATGGAATTACAACCAATTGAGCGCGGTGATCGCCGTGAAAACACAGCGGATCGACCAAGATCTGCACGTAAGGAGTGAAAAGTATTCAAACAGGAAAAAAACACGAAAAAAGAGTTGTGCAAAAAATTCGACTCCCTATAATGCGCATCCATCGAGACGGCACACAACGAATCAAGTAGTTAAGTGACCGGCAAAGAGAACAGAGAAATTCAACGAAATTAAATGTTGACTCTGAATGAGGAAAGCGTAATATGCGCACCTCGCGTTACCAACCAAGTGTTGCTAACGCACTGCTCTTTAACAATTTATCAGACAATCTGTGTGGGCACTCGCAAGACGATATCGAAGCCTGTTTCGACAGGCAGAAGA
>NZ_CABHYG010000015.1 GCF_902170785.1 Yersinia proxima
CCTAAAGAAGACTGGGATTTGTTCAGGTTGTTCTGAGTCAGCAGAGACAGGCTGTTAGTGTTAATGACCGCCATAGTAGGTATTCCTTTAAATATGATTCGGCTAAGGTTCAGGCTTATTTGCCCACGGCTTCAATCACCGTCTTTTTTATTATCGGCAGGCTCATCCAAATCTTTAGCTGTATATCCGGCGGTTCATTCTCCTACGCTGAAATAAAAAAGCCCCCGAATATCGGAGGCTTACTATTAAATCAAGCGTGATATTAACGCAGCAGAGACAATACTGTTTGTGGAACCTGGTTAGCCTGAGCCAGAACAGAAGTACCCGCTTGTTGCAGAATCTGTGCACGGCTCATGTTGGACACTTCAGTAGAGTAATCCGCATCTTGAATACGGCTACGGGCTGAAGTCAGATTGTTTACTGTGTTGTTCAGGTTGGTGATGGTTGACTCAAAACGGTTCTGAGACGCACCCAATACGCTGCGCTGAGTATCAACCGCTTTTAGTGCCTTATCAATATCAGCCAGCGGCGTGGTGCCAGTTGCTTTACCATCAGCAGCCACGGTGCCATTCAATACGTCAAAACCTTTGGCAGCAACAGTACGTGACTTACCATTTACTGCTTCATTAACAGCAGTCGCATCTTTAACCGCAGTTGCCAGTTCAGTAGTCGCAGTATCCGCTGCACCTTTAAGTGCCGCAGCCGTTGTTGTGCCATTAGTAGCATCGGCTTTAACTGCTGCCAGATATGCACCATTTGCCGTATCATATGCTGCTTGTTTAGCATCAAGAACTGTAGTCTTAGTGAAAGCATAAGTATTTACGGAATCTGATGATGTGCCATCAGCGTTGGCTGTTGCCAGGTTCCAGCCTGAGCTTTTACCGATAGCAATGCTGATTTGTTCGTTATCTTTAGAACCCACCTGGAAATCATAGCTTGAATCCGTTGCAGTACGGTTATCCAATACTTTGATGCCGTTGAAATCAGTTTGCTTGGT
>NZ_CABHYG010000016.1 GCF_902170785.1 Yersinia proxima
ATGGTGGGTCGTGCGGGATTCGAACCTGCGACCAATTGATTAAAAGTCAACTGCTCTACCAACTGAGCTAACGACCCGCTGTCATGCGGTACTACTTACTCTTTACTGTAAAACATAATGGTGGGTCGTGCGGGATTACTCGTCCTGCGGACTCGCCCTTCGGGTCAACGCTACGCGTTGCTGTCTCGCTTCGCTCGGCTCGAACCTTTACGGTTCTTATTCCTAACGATTTGATACCCTGCTAACTCTTCATAATGGTGGGTCGTGCGGGATTCGAACCTGCGACCAATTGATTAAAAGTCAACTGCTCTACCAACTGAGCTAACGACCCATTATGTCTACTGCGAACTATAATTTCCTGTTGCTTTAACGTTTTACAAGTTGTCTTGGCAACGGCGGCATATATTACTAATTTCTCTTCACAGTGCAACTTAAATTTCTGTAAAGACGTCTAACTGCTTGTTCTTCGCTCGCCAAAGCCCAGAAATTAGTCAATAAGACCGATTCCTGGGCTCGAAAAAGGCTAAAGAGCAGATAAACGTTTCTGTGCCTGTTTAGCAGCATCAGTGTTGGGATATTGCTTGATCACTTGTTGATAAACCGCCTTCGCTTTGTCGCTTTGGCCTTTATCCTGCATGATCACCCCAACTTTAAACATCGCTTCTGAACTTTTTGGAGACTTTGGATAATTCTTTACTACAACAGCATAATAATACGCAGCATCGTCTTTCTTACCTTTGTTGTAATACAACTGTCCTAACCAATAATTGGCGTTAGGTTGGTAAGTCGACTTTGGATACTGTTTCACAAAGCCTTGGAAAGCAGTGATCGCTTGATCGTATTGCTTTTTTTCAAGAGCCAGAGAAACCGCTGCATTATAATCGCTGTTTTCATCACCAGTACTGGCTGCAGGTGCCGCTGTCGCTGCTGCTGCGCCTGCGGCGGCAGTATCAGAACTTCCAGTCGCTGCATTATCTGTCGCAGCGCCAGCAGCCGCAGGCGTTGAAGTAGACGCCCCCTGACCACCGCTCAGACTATCCATCTGCTGGTAGATCTGTTTTTGCCGCTCAACAATTTGATTGAGCTGATACTGATTTTCTTGGATCTGACCGCGTAAACTATCTACATCGCGTTGCGAATCTGACAGTTGTTGCTGAAGTTGAGTTAATAGTTGGCTGTGAGCGTTGGAAATACGCTCAAGTTGAGTGACTCGATCTTCTACCGAGCCGGAGCCGACATTACTGATTGGCGCTTGGGCAGTAGCGGCCCATGGGACCGCTACGCCAACCAGTAACGACAGACCCACTAAGTGACGTCTGAAGTTACTGTTCATGCGATTCTCTTAGTAAACCAGAACTGCACGACGGTTTTTAGCAAATGCGGCTTCGTCATGGCCCAGTACTGCTGGTTTTTCTTTACCGTAAGAAACGATAGAGATTTGGTCAGCAGAAACGCCTTTACCTTGCAGATACATTTTCACTGCATTTGCACGACGCTCGCCCAACGCGATGTTGTATTCTGGCGTACCGCGTTCATCCGCGTGGCCTTCAACAACAACTTTGTAAGATGGGTTGCTACGCAGGAATGCAGCATGTGCATCCAGCATTTGAGCGAAGTCAGAACCGATATCGTATTTATCGAAACCGAAGTAAACGATATTGTTCTTTTGCAGTTCTTGCATCTGAAGACGCGCTTGCTCTTCGGAAGACAGGTTGCTGCCGTTTTCTGTACCAGTGCCAGCGCCCATGCCAGATTGGTCATTATTTGCGCTTTTGTTGGAACTACAAGCTGCTACAGCCAGAACTGGCAAAGCCAACATTAGCCCTTTTAGCACTTTGTTCAGTTGCATCTCTTTGATCCTTTTTTATAGTTTGCCATACATACGTATTTACACATGCATCACAGATACGGCGACCAGGCAGGAAATTTGACCTGTCCATCAGTTGCCGGAAGACGCGCTTTGAAACGCCCATCAGTCGAGACCAGCTGTAACACGGCTCCCAGCCCTTGTGTCGAGCTATAGATAACCATGGTGCCGTTAGGCGCGATACTAGGCGTTTCATCCAGGAACGTGTCCGTTAACACTTGAACGGCTCCCGTTACCAGATCCTGTTTGGCGATGTGTTGTGCCCCACCATTGGAACTAACCAATACCAGGAATTTACCATCAGGACTCACATCTGCGTTCTGGTTCTGAGAACCTTCCCACGTGATTCGCTGTGGTGCACCGCCATTAATATTCACTTTATACACTTGTGGACGACCGCCCTGATCCGAGGTATAGGCCAGATTCTGGCTATCCGGGAACCAGCTTGGTTCAGTGTTATTGCTACGGCCATCAGTCACCTGGCTAATTTGGCCAGAACCTAAATCCATAACATACAAGTTTAAGCTACCGCTTTTAGACAAAGCGAAAGCCAGTTTTGTGCCGTCTGGTGAGAAGGCTGGTGCGCCGTTATGACGTGGGAATGAAGCCACTTGTCTGATTGCACCATTTGCCAGCGTCTGAATAACCAATGCTGATTTGCCACTCTCAAAAGTAACATAAGCAATTTTGCTACCATCTGGAGACCAGGCTGGTGACATCAAAGGTTCAGGAGAACGGTGAACTACAAACTGGTTGTAACCATCGTAATCAGAAACCCGTAATTCGTGTGGGAATTTACCGCCGTTGGTTTGCACAACATAAGCAATACGGGTACGGAAAGCCCCTTTAATCCCAGTCAGTTTTTCAAATACTTCGTCACTGGCAGTATGCGCGGCATAACGTAACCACTGTTTGGTCACTTTATACTGATTTTGCGCCAAAACACTACCCGCTGCACCAGAAGTATCCACTAACTGGTAAGAAACCACATAGCTGCCATCAGCACCCGGCTGAACTTGCCCCACCACCACGGCATCAATACCGAGCGCAGTCCAGGCCGCAGGGGTGACTTCAGCTGCTGTAGAAGGTTGTTGTGGCATACGCGCCGCATCAATTGGGTTAAATTTGCCACTATTGCGCAAATCCGCACCAACGATCGCACCGATCTCTTCCGGTGGTGTACCTGGCCCCATCCATTTGAATGGAACAACGCCAATTGGACGAGCAGAGTCTACCCCTTGGGTAATCTCAATTCGAACTTCTGCGTGTAAAACAGAAGCCCATAATACTAAAAAGCCTAGCGCAACTCGAAATGCCTGCTTCATCTTATCTCCCTTATCCGAGCGGGATGCCCGCGATAATTAGCAGAATTTTAACAAACCAACGCAAACAAAACTACATAATCCAGGGTTGATTAACAGAATTATACCCTGTCAATCAAACCTTATTGAGGCTTAAATACAAGCGGAGCATTCTTAAACACCTCATACACGTCCTGACTTGGCGGTTTAGGTATTTTAGCGAGCTTCGCCGCAGCGATAGCCGCCTGGCACAGTGCCGGATCGCCCCCTTCCTGTGTAACATCAATTAATAGACCATCTGGTGCCAGTTTAATTCGCAGATTACAGGTACGACCTTTGTAAAGATCAGCATCGTAAAATTTACTTTGGATTGCAGCAGTGACCTGGCCTAGATAGCCGCTAATATCACCTGCTGACGCCCCACTCTTCTTACCACCACCTTTACCGGCAGCAGCAGCGCCTGCACCGGAACCACTTTTCGGTGCATTCTTGGAATTAGCCAGGCCACCAAATAAATCATCGACATCTGTTGCTGCAGAGGCTTCTGCAGCAGCCTTCTTCTTGGCCTCAGCGGCAGCGGCTTTTTTAGCATCCGCAGCAGCTTTCTTCTCAGCATCAGCTGCTGCTTTCTTTTCAGCGGCGGCTGTTGCAGCCTTTTCGGCAGCATCTGCGGCTTTCTTCGCATCTGCATCAGCTTGTTTCTTCGCAGCAGCGGCTACAGCGGCCTCTTTTTTGGCCTCGGCTTCAGCTTTTTTCTGTGCTTCTGCCTGTGCTTTCACCAACTTATCCGCTTCTGCTTTAGCTTGCGCTGCAGCGGCCTCGGCCTGCTTTTGCTCTTCTTTCGCTTTTGCAGCGGCGGCAGCGGCAGCTTTCTGTTGCTCAGCGGCTTCTTTCTGCTGTTCAGCTGCTTGTTTTTTCTGTTCTTCAGCCGCCTGCTTCGCATCTTCCTGTGCTTGCAGACGCTCTTTTTCCAATTCTTTCAGGCGTTGTTGTTCTGCTGCCTGCTTTTGCTGTAATTCTTCAGCTTGCTGTTCAGCTTTCTTCTGGCGTTGCTGCTCCGCGCGTTTAGCGTCCGTCTGCTGCTGTTGCTGACGGTTATATTGCTCTGTCACTGCGCCCGGATCGACCATAACGGCGTCAATAACTTCACCACCAGCACCGCCACCGCCCATTTCAGTCGTCTGCGTCAGAGAGCCCCAAATCAACAGGGCAATCAATACGATGTGCAGAACCACCGACACTATAACAGCGCGATTCAGCTTATCATTTTGTTCGGTTGCCTTACCCACGCTCGATTTCCACACTCGATGTCCGCGATCTATTACTAAAAAACGGAACTGCCAAAAACAGGGTATCTACTGGTTGGACTAATTATCAATCCAACCAATATCAACGCAAATTTATATCGGTTGAGTCATTAAGCCCACCGATGTCACTCCAGCCTGATGCAGCATATTGAGGGCCTTGATGATTTCATCATAAGGAACCTCTTTCGCGCCGCCGATCAGAAATACAGTTTTCGGATTCGATTTCAACCTTGCCTGAGCCTCTGCCACCACTTGTTCTGAAGGCAGTTGCTCCATCCGATTATGGTCAATAACCAACGAATATTGACCGACGCCGGATACTTCGACAATCACCGGAGGATTATCATCGCTGGAGACCGTTTTGGAATCCGTCGCATCAGGTAAGTCCACCTCAACGCTTTGCGTGATAATCGGTGCCGTCGCCATAAAGATCAGCAATAGCACCAGCAGCACATCAAGCAAGGGAACAATATTAATTTCAGACTTAAGCTCGCGCCGTTTACGACCACGTACTCGCGCCATACAACCCCCTACTTATTTGCTCTCGGCGCTGGCAAAAGCCTGGCGATGCAGAATAGCAATGAACTCTTCCATGAAGTTGTCATAGTTTTGTTCAAGTTTATTCACACGCTGATTCAGGCGGTTATAAGCCATAACAGCAGGGATAGCGGCAAACAGACCGATTGCAGTGGCAATCAGTGCTTCAGCAATACCTGGTGCGACCATTTGTAATGTCGCCTGCTTGACGGCACCCAGGGAAATAAAGGCATGCATAATCCCCCATACTGTACCAAACAGGCCGATATATGGGCTGATGGAACCAACAGTACCAAGGAAAGGAATATGAGTTTCCAGCGCTTCTAACTCACGGTTCATAGAGATGCGCATGGCACGGGAAGCACCATCAATCACGGCTTCAGGCGCATGGCTGTTTGCGCGATGCAAACGAGCAAACTCTTTAAACCCAGAATGGAAGATTTGTTCGGAGCCACCCAGCGTATCACGGCGAGCCTGGCTCTCTTGATACAGGCGAGACAGCTCGATACCGGACCAGAATTTGTCTTCGAAAGCCTCTGCATCGCGGGTAGCAGCATTCAGAATACGCGTTCGCTGAATGATGATCGCCCATGAAGCAATAGAAAAGCCCATCAATACCAGCATGATAAGCTTAACGAATAGGCTTGCCTGCAGGAATAAATCCAGAATGTTCATGTCAGCCACTACTTAAACTCCGCGACAATAGACTTAGGAAGCGCTCTTGGCTTCATTTGGTGTGGATCGATACATGCGATCAATACTTCTGCACTACTCAGAAGATTGCCATGTGAGTCGAGAATTCGTTGAGCAAACGTGAGAGAAGCCCCACGCATTGCGGTAATTTCACTCTGAACTTCCAGCATATCATCCAGACGTGCAGGTGCCAGGTATTCTACCGTCATGCGGCGGACAGCGAAAGCGACATGCTCACTGAGCAATTGCTGCTGGTGAAAATTGCGTTGGCGCAACATTTCAGTGCGCGCCCTTTCGTAAAAGGCAACGTAGCGTGCATGGTAAACCACGCCACCTGCATCGGTGTCTTCAAAATAGACACGAACCGGCCATCGAAACAACGTATTACTCACTCTACTTCCCAGTAATGCAGTTAACGGACACACTATACTGAAGAGCGTTAAGCATTGGAATCACTTGCGAGAATAGAACGAAAATAATTATGGGCCAGGCGGCCCATAAGGAGAGATTGTGTTCAGATTAGGCGAAACGTGACCAGATTAGACAAAAAAGTAGAATAATCCCGCGCCCAAGATCACAATTGCTGGAAGTGGTGAGAAAAAAGCACGCAACCACATCCGTTTTGGACGAAAACCTACGCCATGAATCACACCGGTACACACAGCCCACACAATAAAGACCTCTTGCCAGACTTCAAGTGAGCTGGTCGCCGCCGCAAAACGCGAAGGGTCCCAGAACACACAGAAAGCCACAGCAAATGCGAGCACCAGTGAAAGGGCCCGTAACGGGCCCTTATCCATTAGATCGTATAGCTTATCGGACAACATCGTCTTTGCCATTATTAGCGGCTTTCGCTGCTGCATTGGCCTCACTCTGCTCCAACGCCAGAGCAGTAATGATACCAAAGGAGCAGGCCAGAAGTGTCCCTAGAATCCAGGCAAAATACCACATGCTTTATGCTCCTTAGTACAGTGAATGCTTGTTGTTTTCGATAAAGTCTTTATCAATACGTCCGAACATCTTGTAGTAACACCAACTGGTGTAAATCAAGATGATAGGAACAAAAATTATCGCAACAACAGTCATCACTTTCAGCGTTAACAGGCTGGATGTCGCATCCCACATTGTCAGGCTGACATTTGGCACTGTGCTTGACGGCATGACGAATGGGAACATCGTTACCCCAGCAGTCAGGATCACACAGGCAATAGTCAGTGATGAGAATACGAAGGCCCAAGCCCCTTTTTCAAAGCGCGACAACAAGATGGTGAACAATGGCAGAATCACACCAAGTGCTGGCAGCGCCCACAGGCTTGGATACTTGTTGAAGTTAATCAACCATGCACCTGCCTGATGAGCAACTTCTTTGCGCATCGGGTTAGATTCAGCTGCTGTATCCAATACTGAAGTCACAACAAAACCATCAATACCTTTAACTAACCAGATACCGGCCAGCAGGAAGGCAACGCCCATTACCAAAGCAGAAATCTGCGCGGCAGCACGGGCTCGTAGGTGTAACTCACCCCGGGTACGCATTTGTAAGTAAGTCGCACCCTGAGTCACCAGCATGGTTAAGCTGACCACACCCGCCAGTAAGCCAAACGGGTTCAGCAACTGGAAGAAGTTACCGGTGTAGAACAGACGCATATAGCTGTCCATATGGAACGGCACACCTTGCAACAAGTTGCCGAACGCCACACCGAACACTACCGCAGGCACGAAGCTGCCGACAAAAATGCCCCAGTCCCACATGTTGCGCCAGCGGTTGTTCTCCAGCTTAGAACGGTAATCGAAACCGACTGGGCGGAAGAATAACGCAGCCAACACCAGAATCATCGCAATATAGAAGCCGGAGAATGCCGCTGCATACACCATTGGCCAGGCAGCAAACAGCGCCCCACCCGCAGTTATCAGCCAAACCTGATTACCATCCCAGTGGGGGGCAATCGAGTTAATCATAATACGACGTTCTGTATCATTCTTACCGATGATACGCAGCAGGATACCGACACCCATATCGAAACCATCGGTGACTGCGAAACCAATCAGTAGCACACCGATCAGCAGCCACCAGATAAATCGTAATACTTCATAATCAAACATAAGTGGACTCCTGTTTACCGTGCTTCCTGCACTGGGGCAGTCGGCTGTTCAAAATGATAGCGGCCAGTTTTCAGGCTGCTAGGCCCAAGGCGCGCGAATTTGAACATCAGGTACATTTCTGCCACCAGGAACAGCGTGTACAAACCACAAATCAACCCCATGGAGAATAGAATATCCCCAGCAGTAACCGATGAGTTTGCAATTGCTGTCGGTAGCACTTCACCGATGGCCCATGGTTGGCGGCCATACTCTGCCACAAACCAACCTGCTTCCACTGCAATCCACGGTAATGGAATACCGAACAGGGCTGCGCGTAATAGCCATTTCTTCTGACCAATCCGACCACGAACCACGTTATAGAACGACAGGCCGATGATCAGTAACATCAGGAAGCCACAAGCCACCATGATGCGGAAGGCAAAATACAGCGGCAGAACACGTGGAATAGAGTCTTTGGCGGCTAACTGAATTTGTTCTTCAGTAGCATCCGTTACGTTTTGCGTATAACGCTTCAGCAACAGACCGTAGCCCAAATCTTGCTTAGTCTTACTGAATGCTTCACGCACGGCGGGATCAGTATTACCTGAACGTAATTTTTCCAGCAGACTGTAAGCCTGGATACCATTACGGATACGGACTTCGTGCTGAGACATCAAGTCACGCAAGCCGATAACAGGTGTATCCAGTGAACGCGTCGCAATTATTCCCAAAGCGAATGGAATCTGAACCGCAAACCGGTTCTCCATGGTTTCCTGATTTGGGATGGCAAACAGTGTAAATGCTGCTGGAGGTGGCTGAGTTTCCCATTCGGCTTCAATTGCAGCCAGTTTGGTTTTCTGTACGTCACCCATTTCATAACCGGATTCATCACCCAGCACGATAACAGACAAGACGGCAGCCAAACCAAAACTTGCAGCAATAGCAAAGGAACGTTTGGCGAACGGAATATCACGGCCTTTCAACAGGTAGTAAGAACTGATACCCAGAACAAACATCGCACCGGTGACATAACCTGCTGCAACAGTGTGAACAAATTTCACCTGAGCTACCGGGTTTAGCACCAATTCTGAGAAGCTCAGCATTTCCATACGCATGGTTTCAAAGTTGAAGTCAGATGCAATCGGGTTTTGCATCCAACCATTCGCAACCAAGATCCATAGCGCTGAGAAGTTAGAGCCTAATGCCACCAGCCAGGTTACGGCCAAATGCTGGTGTTTACTCAGACGATCCCAACCAAAGAAGAAGAGACCAACGAAGGTAGATTCTAAGAAGAACGCCATTAAACCTTCGATTGCCAGAGGGGCACCGAAGATGTCACCGACGTAATGAGAGAAATATGACCAGTTAGTCCCGAATTGGAACTCCATAGTCAGACCAGTGGCAACACCCAGGGCAAAGTTAATCGCGAATAACTTACCCCAGAACTTGGTCATATCTTTATAGATTTGTTTGCCAGACAGCACATAAACCGATTCCATAATTGCCAACATAAACGCCATACCCAGCGTTAGTGGGACAAATAAGAAATGGTACATTGCCGTTAAGGCAAACTGTAACCGTGACAGTTCGACAATATCAAACATCTTGACTCCTTGCTCCTCGCAGGAAGACTCCGACTTGCGGCAACTTGACCTCCGCTATATTGGAAGTTTAGTAATTACCCGCAGTGAATGCCCAAAAAAACACAACAAAAATAACAATATCAACTACCCAGTATTACACCGCGGTAATAGTACGCTTCTAATCCCACACAATAAATAGGATTTTACGTGACCCAGCTTCGAGTTCTGGATACAGGTCAATAAATAGGCCGTTCGCCCATCATGCCGTAATTTGATCCAGAACAATTTAAGCCCATATGAACATTATTGCCATATTGAAAAGTTGATTTAGAACAATTAATTCTTTTCCATGTTAATTAAAAGTTTGATTGTTTTTATATAATCCATTGCTGTTAATAAAATGTAATTTTATCGTTTAGCTAATGCTTTATTACATCGTTATTATGCGATCCAGGTTAACGTTTAAATTTATTATTTTCAGAGTGAGTTAAATCACATTTCCAAGTTTTATATCAATATAGTAGTTCATCCTGAGGGAAGCGTTCGCAAGTGTTGCCATTTTGTTGCATGATGAAGTGCTATGACATTATAAAAGATTGAATACTCTACAATGAAAAAAATAGCACTCACCACGTTACTCTGTATCAGTACCCCCGTTCTCGCCGCTCAACAAGTTGATATCACCATTCTGGGAACCTCAGACCTGCACGGCACCTTTGTGCCGTGGGACTATGCCAGTGATAGCGAAAACCTGGCTGGCAGCTTGAGCCAAATTGCTACCAAAGTGCATAAAATACGCGCCGAACAGCCGAATATTATTTTGGTCGATGCTGGAGATACCATTCAGGGTAACTTTGTCGAAACTTTTAAAAATGAACCTATTAGCCCGATGATACTGGGCTTCAATGCCTTAAAATATGATGCATGGGTGATGGGTAATCACGAATTTGATTTTGGCTTAAAAGCCTTGTCTACCTCGCTCAAGCAATTTGATGGCGCTGCGCTGGCGGGTAATATCTTCTGGGATTCAGGCAAACCCTACCTCCCCTCTTATAAAATCATTGAACGCCAAGGGGTTAAAATCGGCATTATCGGCATGGACACACCCATGACAGCCGAGTTTGCACAGGGCACGGATCGCATCAATGGCATCCATTTCACTGATCCGGTACAGGAGGTGAAAAAGGTCATTCAGCAGATCCAGCCACAGGTCGATGCCATTGTTCTGGTCGCGCATATGGGGATCGATAATGAAAATCAGCGCCCTGGCACCGGTGTTGGTGATATTGCCCAGGCTAACCCCGAACTTGCCGCCATCGTCGCAGGTCATATGCACGTGAAGATTGATAAGGCCGTGGTGAATGGTGTCATTATCACTGAACCGGATAAATACGGCCGTGCACTATCACGTATTGATCTGAAATTTGAGCAACGGGACGGCAAATATCACCTGATAGAGAAAGACAGTTACACCTACCCTATCAAAGGTATTGAGTCCGATAAATCACTGGAATCACTCTATCAGCCTTACCACGACATTTTACGCGCCAATGCTAATCGTGTGATTGCGACACTAAGTGGCACGAATTTAGTCCCGCCGGATGAGATTAAAGGCATTCCGCAAGTCCATGTGCAGGACACTGGTATTAGTGCGCTGTATCAAGAAGCCGCTCACTATTACGCTCCGCAGGCGCAAGTTATTGCCTTACAGATTGATAATGACCGACCAAAAATGGATGTGGGTGATATCACAGCTAAAGATATTGCATTTAACTATCAATATGCCGGTGGGGAAATTACCGTTTATGCTCTGACGGGCAAAGAACTGAAGCAATATATGGAATGGTCGGCTGATTACTTTAATCAGGTTAAACCAGGGGATGTGACCTACAGCTTTAACCCCCAGCGCCGCGCCTCCAAATATTCCACCAATGATTTTTTTGACGGCGTGACTTACACCATTGATTTACGTCAGCCAGTCGGCTCACGTATCACCGATCTGCGACTCAATGACGGCACTCCCGTTACGGATATCACACCAATTCATCTGGGGATGAACAGCTATCGGATGGGGCATTTGACGCAAAAAGGTGGCGTACTCGAAGGACAAAAATTCCCAATACTGTCAGATAGTAAAGCCCAATATGGAGAGGAAACAGGCACTATCCGTAATTTGACTATTCGTTATCTAACTGATGTTAAAGCGGGTAAATATGAGGGCAAACCACAGCAACGCTGGCATTTAGTGGGATTGGAAGGCTACGAGAAAGAGCGGCAGATTGTTAAACAGCTGATTAATAACGGCACCCTTGCTGTGCCCGCGACAGCTGATGGCCGCTATACCAACATCGCGTCTATCAATGTCAAAGATAAGATATTTAATGATAAAGCCAGCTACCAGGCTGCTTTAGCAACATTACAACAGCAAGCCACCGCAGCAAGCAGTGAACTGATCAAGCAACAGGCTCAAACTGATATTGCATTAATTACCGCGTTAAATAAGTTCTGATTAGATATTAAAAAGGCCACCGCAAGGTGGCCTTAGAGTGCTATCAAAATCAAATGAAGGGGAATCGTGCCGTTGGGGTCGTAGTCGCGTAAGCGACCGGAGTGCCCCGAGGTACGGTAAACCCTTCACTCACTGAGTTACTTGTCATTAACCTCAAGCCACCGCAAGGTGGCCTGAGGTATCGAGCTAACACTGAAATCAGTGCACTCGATGCTATTTATTACTTTGGTAAACAGCTTTCACGGCATTACCGATTTCAGCCAAACTACGGACGGTTTTCACACCCGCAGCTTCCAGCGCAGCAAATTTATCATCCGCCGTTCCTTTACCGCCAGCGATGATGGCACCTGCGTGGCCCATACGCTTACCTTTTGGCGCAGTCACACCAGCGATATAACCCACTACTGGTTTGGTCACGTGATCTTTAATATAAGCAGCGGCTTCTTCTTCTGCGTTACCGCCGATCTCACCGATCATTACGATGACTTCAGTTTGTGGATCTTCCTGGAATAACTTCAGGATATCGATAAAGTTAGAACCCGGGATCGGGTCACCACCGATGCCAACACAAGTTGACTGACCGAAACCGATATCAGTAGTCTGTTTTACTGCTTCATAGGTCAGTGTACCAGAACGGGAAACGATACCCACTTTGCCAGGCAAGTGGATGTGACCTGGCATGATACCAATCTTACATTCACCTGGGGTGATAACACCTGGGCAGTTCGGACCGATCATCCGCGCATCAGACTGTTCCAGTTTGACTTTGACCACCAGCATATCCAGAGTCGGGATGCCTTCGGTAATACAGATAATCAATTTGATACCTGCGTCGATAGCTTCCAGAATCGAGTCTTTACAGAACGGCGCAGGAACGTAGATAACAGATGCAGTCGCACCGGTCGTTTCTACTGCTTCGCGTACGGTATTGAATACTGGCAGGCCCAAATGCTGGGTTCCACCTTTACCTGGCGTCACACCGCCAACCATCTTTGTGCCATAAGCAATAGCTTGTTCGGAGTGGAAAGTCCCTTGGCTACCGGTAAAACCCTGGCAAATAACTTTGGTGTTTTTATCAATTAAAATAGACATTATTTAGCCCCCACTGCCGCTACAACTTGCTGAGCCGCATCTGTCAGGCTGGTCGCAGCAATGATATTCAAACCGCTGTCTGCCAGTTTTTTGGCACCCAGCTCGGCGTTATTCCCTTCCAGACGCACTACAACTGGCACGTTGACACCTACTTCTTCAACCGCACCAATAATGCCGTCAGCAATTAGGTCGCAACGCACAATACCGCCGAAGATATTAACGAAAACTGCTTTCACTTTGTCATCAGACAAAATGATTTTGAACGCTTCAGTCACGCGCTCTTTAGTGGCACCGCCACCTACATCGAGGAAGTTAGCCGGTTCACCACCGTGCAGTTTCACGATGTCCATAGTCCCCATTGCCAAACCGGCACCGTTTACCATGCAACCAATGTTGCCATCCAAGGCGACATAGTTCAGCTCCCACTGTGCGGCCTGTGCTTCGCGCTCATCTTCCTGAGATTTATCACGCATTTCACGCAGTTCTGGTTGACGGAACAAAGCGTTACCATCGGCACCCAGTTTGCCATCCAAACAAACCAGATCACCCTGTTTGGTGATAACCAGCGGGTTTATCTCAACCATCGCCAAGTCACGTTCCAGGAACAGAGTCGCCAGCCCCATAAAGATCTTGGTGAACTGAGCCACTTGCTTCCCGGTTAGACCCAGTTTGAATGCCAGTTCGCGACCTTGATAAGGCTGCGGGCCAGTCAATGGATCCAATGCGACCTTATGGATCAGTTCCGGTGTTTCTTCGGCCACTTTTTCAATTTCAACGCCGCCCTCGGTGGATGCCATAAACACCACACGACGGGAGCTACGGTCAATAACCGCACCCAGATACAGCTCTTTATCGATATCAGTCGCCGCTTCAACCAAGATTTGGTGAACCGGTTGACCATGCGCATCTGTCTGGTAAGTGACCAGCTTTTTACCCAACCACTGTTCAGCGAAAGCACGAATATCTTCTTTGCTGTTAACCAGTTTCACGCCGCCCGCTTTACCGCGACCACCAGCATGTACCTGACATTTAACCACCCACGGGCCCGCACCGATTTTAGATGCGGCTTCTTCTGCTTCACGCGGTGTGGTACAAGCGTAGCCAGTTGGTGCTGGCATGCCATACCGAGCAAACAGTTGTTTTGCCTGATATTCGTGTAAATTCATGATGTTCTATCCATATAAGGTCTGAGTTGGGCCGAAGCCTACCAGGTAGCCTGATTGCGCGGAGGCAGGTTATCAACACCTTGCAATCAGGCTGGCCTTGTTATTTATCTTTTTTATACATCCAGCAGTAAGCGAGCTGGATCTTCCAGCATCTCTTTCACCGTCACCAGATAGCCAACAGATTCGCGGCCATCGATCAACCGGTGGTCGTAGGACAGTGCCAGATACATCATTGGCAGAATCACTACCTGACCATTGACCGCCATTGGCCTGTCTTTGATAGCATGCATACCAAGGATCGCGCTTTGTGGTGGGTTAATGATCGGAGTCGACATCAATGAGCCGAATACGCCGCCATTGGTAATAGTGAAATTACCGCCAGTCAGCTCTTCAACCTTCAGTTTGCCGTCACGGCCTTTTACAGCCAGTTCTTTGATTTTCTTCTCAATATCAGCCATACCCATGGTATCTACATCACGTAAGACTGGAGTAACCAGACCGCGTGGGGTAGAAACAGCAATGCTGACATCAAAGTAATTATGGTAAACCACATCTTCGCCATCGATGGAAGCATTCACTTCCGGATAGCGTTTCAGCGCTTCAACCACTGCCTTGATATAGAAAGACATAAAGCCCAGACGCACACCGTGACGCTTCTCGAAAGCCTCACCATACTGCTTGCGCAGATCCATGATTGGCTTCATGTTGATTTCGTTAAACGTAGTCAACATTGCAGTGCTGTTTTTAGCTTCCAGCAGGCGCTCGGCAACACGTTTACGCAGACGCGTCATCGGCACACGTTTTTCGCTGCGGCCAGCAAGTGCGGCAACCGGAGCGGTAACTTCAACTTTAGTTTCCACGGCAGCGGGTGCTGATTTACGCGTTGCCAAATGGTTATCAATATCTTCACGCGTGATACGACCACCCACACCACTGCCTTTAATGGCGGAAGCATCAAGAGAGTGTTCTGCAATCAGACGACGGATCGCCGGGCTGAGAGTATCGTTGCTTTCTTCTTCCAGACTGGCGGTTTGGCGCTGAGCAGGAGTGGACTCTGTACTTTGGCTTTTTTCTTCGGTCGGCAGACCTGAGCTGTCACTTGGGCGAATGCGGCCCAACACTTGACGCGAAGTCACAGTGGCACCTTCATCTTCCAAAATGGCATCCAAAATACCGTCCTGGCTGGCCGGAACTTCCAGAATCACTTTGTCTGTTTCAATCTCAACCAACACTTCATCACGTTTGACGCTATCACCCGGTTTTTTGTGCCAGGTTGCTACCGAGCCATCAGCGACAGACTCAGGGAGGTCAGGAACATTAATATCTACGCTACTCATTCTCTATCCTTTATGTGTTAACCGGTCGCTATTCAACAGTCAGCGCGTCATTAACCAGAGCTTGTTGTTGTTTCTGGTGCACGGAAATGTATCCCACTGCCGGTGAAGCTGAGGCTGGGCGACCTGCATAACGCAAGGAAGCACCAAATGGAATCACTTCACGGAAGTTGTGTTGGCTGCAATACCAGGCACCCTGGTTGAGCGGCTCTTCCTGACACCACACAAAATCATGAACATGCGCAAATTGTTCCAACACCGCTTGTACCGCCTGGTGTGGGAATGGATAAAGCTGCTCGATACGCACGATAGCGACATCGGTTTGCCCGTTTTTGCGACGCTGTTCCAGCAGGTCATAATAAACTTTGCCTGAACACATCACGACACGTTTGACGCCTTTCGGGTCAAGCTCATCAATTTCACCAATGGCTGGCAAGAAGCTGCCATTTGCCAATTCATCCAGTGACGAGACTGCTAATGGATGACGCAACAATGACTTAGGTGACATCACCACCAGAGGACGGCGCATACCACGTAATGCCTGACGGCGAATCATGTGGTAAACCTGTGCTGGTGTTGACGGAATACACACCTGCATGTTTTGTTCAGCACAAAGTTGCAGATAGCGCTCCAACCGAGCGGAGGAGTGTTCCGGGCCTTGCCCTTCATAACCGTGCGGCAGCAGCATAACCAGACCACACATGCGGCCCCATTTCTGCTCGCCGGAGCTGATGAATTGGTCGATAACCACTTGAGCACCGTTGGCAAAGTCACCAAACTGCGCTTCCCAGATAGTCAGAGTGCGCGGTTCTGCGGTAGCGTAACCATATTCAAAGGCCAAAACAGCTTCTTCCGACAGTACCGAGTCCCACACCTGGAAATCGCCCTGCCCGCTGTGAATATTCGCCAGTGGCACATAGACAGAACCATTTTTCTGGTTATGAATCACAGCATGACGATGGAAGAACGTCCCGCGCCCGGCATCTTCACCCGATAGGCGGATGGGGATCCCTTCATCGACCAGAGTGGCATAAGCCAGTGTCTCAGCTCCGCCCCAGTCAAATGGCTTCTCGCCGCTTGCCATCAAGGCGCGATCGCCATAGATCTTGGCAACACGGGATTGCATTTCAATGGCATCAGGCGCGTGGCTGATACGGCGCGCCAAATCTTGCAGGCGTTTCATCTCAACTTTGCTTGGATATTCTTCATCCCATTCGTGGTTCAGATACGGTGCCCAGGTGAAGGATTGTAGATTCATTGGACGCCACTCTTCCACCACACAGTCACCGCGATCCAATGCATCGCGATACAGGTTGACCATTTCCGTGGCATCTTCCAGGCTGGCGATATTTTGTTCGGTCAGCTTGTCAGCATAGATCTTGCGCGGCGTTGGGTGTTTTTTGATCTTCTGATACATCACTGGTTGTGTTGCACTTGGCTCATCGGCTTCGTTATGCCCATGGCGACGGTAGCAAACCAGATCGATCATCACGTCACGTTTAAAGGTGTTACGGAAATCCAACGCCAGACGAGTTACAAACGCCACAGCCTCAGGATCATCAGCATTCACATGGAAAATAGGCGCCTGTACCATTTTGGCGATATCAGTACAGTATTGGGTAGAGCGCGCATCCAGTGGGTTCGAGGTGGTGAAACCAATCTGGTTGTTGATAACAATACGCACTGTCCCGCCCACTTCATAACCACGGGCTTGAGACATGTTCAACGTCTCTTGCACTACGCCCTGCCCGGCAATCGCCGCATCACCATGAATGGTGATTGGCAGTACCATATTGCTGCGCGCTTCATCCAGTCGGTCACGGCGTGCTCGCACAGAACCGATAACCACCGGGCTAACAATTTCCAGATGCGATGGGTTAAAGGCTAACGCCAGATGAACCAGGCCGCCTTCGGTTTCTACATCAGAAGAGAAACCTTGGTGATATTTAACGTCACCAGTACCCAAATGCTCTTTATGCTTACCGGCAAACTCATCGAACAAATCTTCCGGTTTCTTACCCAACACGTTTATCAATACGTTCAGGCGGCCACGGTGCGCCATACCCAAAACCACTTCACGTGTGCCATTTTTACCGGCATGGCGAATCATTTCTTTCAACATGGTGACCAGCGAATCGCCGCCCTCCAGTGAGAAACGCTTAGCACCAGGGAATTTAGCCCCTAAATAACGCTCCAAACCTTCAGCTGCAGTCAGTTCGCTCAGAAAGCGGCGCTTCTCTTCATCGCTGAAAGTAGGTTTCCCGACCACCGATTCAATACGCTGCTGAAGCCAACGTTTTTCTTCGGTGTTGGTGATGTGCATATATTCAGCGCCAATCGAACCACAGTAGGTCTGTTTCAGGGCTGCATATAGTTCAGACAGCTTCATGGTTTCTTTGCCAATAGCAAAAGAACCAACATTGAAGGTGTTCTGGAAATCGGCTTCAGTCAGATGGTGATAGGCAGGGTCAAGGTCTGGAACAGACTCCTGCTTCCACAAACCGAGTGGGTCAAGATTGGCATGTTGATGGCCGCGGAAGCGGAAGGCATTGATTAACTGCAACACCTTAACTTGCTTGGCATCATTTTCAGGATCGCTGATGGATGAGTTATAACGAGAGGGATCCTTCGCCAGGCGACGGAAATACTCGCGTGTTTGAGAGTGGAACTGATCAGGTTTTACACCCGTTGTAGGTAGTTGTAGAAAAATTGAACGCCAACTATCATCAACGGAACCAGGATCGGTTAAAAAGTCTTCATAGAGCTGCTCTATGTAGGACTGGTTCGCGCCCGCCAGATAGGAGGAATCCAGCCAGGCCTTCATTGCGCCGTTCTGCATCATGATCCCTTAAGCTTTGAAGCTTCAGTTTTCGCCGTGGTTAACATATACACCGTAATATCAACGGTTTGCCGTAAAAACGGTTCACTCGACGTGCTCAATGCACGTTCTGTTATGGACCTTAACGGTCCCGTTCAAGGAACCTCTAAAAACGGACAACTTGCCGGTTTTTAGAGATTCCCTACCTTTAAGCAACCCGGGGGAAACATTCCCCGGGTTAATAAACTCACATCATGCACTATGTTGCAACTATGATCCGTTGTGAAGCGCTTATCATGCGCTACGCTGTAATAACATAGACTTAATGTGGCCGATTGCTTTGGTCGGGTTAAGGCCTTTAGGACAAACACTGACACAATTCATGATGCTATGGCAGCGGAAAACACTAAAAGCGTCGTCCAGATCATCCAAACGTGCTGTTGTTTCCGTATCACGGCTATCTATCAGGAAGCGATAGGCAGCCAGTAACCCTGCCGGCCCCACAAATTTATCAGGGTTCCACCAGAATGACGGGCAAGATGTGGAACAACAAGCGCACAGGATGCATTCATACAGGCCATCCAGTTTTTCGCGCTGTTCTGGCGATTGCAAATGCTCGCGTGCTGGCGGATTTTTGCCATCATTCAACAGGTAAGGTTTAATTTTCTCGTACTGAGTATAAAACTGCCCCATATCGACCACTAAGTCCCGCACCACCGGCAAGCCCGGCAATGGGCGAATCACAATTTTTTTATTGCCTTTTTGCAAAGCTGAAACTGGCGTAATACAAGCCAACCCATTTTTGCCATTCATATTCAAACCGTCGGAGCCACAAACCCCTTCACGGCATGAGCGGCGGAACGACAACGTCGGATCTTTTTCTTTTAACTGGATAAGTGCATCCAGCAACATCATATCCCGACCTTCTTCCGCTTCTAACGTATAATCCTGCATATGCGGCGCGTTATCGACGTCCGGGTTATAGCGATAAATTGAGAACTCAAGTTTCATGACCTTTTCCTCCGCAGCGGGTTAGGTTTAACCCTATCAACACGACACATGCATTAATAAGAACGCACTTTCGGCGGGAATGCCGCGCGTAGCTTAGGTTGCATGTTTACCTCACGGCGGGTCATGCTTTCAGTGCCTGGCAAATAGAGCGAATGGCACAGCCAGTTGGCATCATCACGTTCCGGGAAATCGAAGCGGCTATGTGCGCCACGGCTTTCAGTACGGAAGTTTGCTGACACGGCAGTGGAAAACGCAGTTTCCATCAGGTTATCCAATTCCAGGCATTCAATACGCTGGGTATTAAACTCGCTAGAAGTGTCATCCAGACGGGCATTTTGCAGACGTTCGCGGATAGTTCTCAGTTCTTCTAACCCTTTAGCCATTGCATCACCTTCGCGGAATACCGAGAAGTTATGCTGCATGCAGGATTGTAATGCTTTGCGGATCTCAACCGGATCTTCACCTGAGCGAGTGTTATTCCAGCGGTTCATTCGATCCAGTGATGCTTCAATATCAGAATCACTGGCATCGCGACTAGCACCCTGCTCCATCAAAGACTCTTGCAGATGCATACCGGCTGCGCGACCAAAGACCACCAAGTCCAGCAATGAGTTCCCCCCCAAACGGTTAGCACCGTGGACGGAAACACAAGCAATTTCACCCACAGCAAACAGACCAGGAATGACAACATCTTCACCCTTTTCATTTACTGTGATGGCCTGACCGGTCACCTTGGTTGGGATACCGCCCATCATATAATGGCAGGTTGGGATAACCGGAATAGGTTCTTTAATGGGGTCAACATGGGCAAAGGTACGAGATAACTCAAGAATACCCGGCAGACGGGATTCCAGCACATCTTTACCCAAGTGATCCAATTTCAGTTTGGCATGCGGACCCCAAGGGCCATCGCAACCACGGCCTTCACGGATTTCAATCATAATAGAACGCGCAACCACATCACGACCGGCCAAATCTTTGGCGTTCGGTGCATAGCGTTCCATAAAGCGCTCGCCGTGTTTATTCAGCAGATAACCGCCTTCACCGCGGCAACCCTCAGTCACCAACACGCCCGCCCCGGCAATACCCGTCGGGTGGAACTGCCACATTTCCATGTCCTGCACCGGTACACCGGCACGCAAGGCCATGCCAACACCGTCACCGGTATTAATGTGCGCATTGGTTGTTGATTGGTAAATACGGCCGGCACCGCCGGTGGCCAGCACGGTGGCCCGCGCTTTGAAATAGACCACTTCACCGGTTTCAATGCAAATAGCCGTACAGCCCACAAAAGCGCCGTCCTGATTCTTCACTAAATCCAGTGCATACCACTCAGAGAATATAGTGGTGTGGTTTTTCAGGTTTTGCTGATAAAGGGTGTGTAACAGTGCATGCCCGGTACGGTCAGCCGCAGCCGCAGTACGCGCCGCTTGCTCACCGCCAAAGTTAAGCGACTGCCCACCGAATGGCCGCTGATAAATGCTGCCATCTTCTAAACGGGAGAACGGTAACCCCATGTGTTCCAATTCAAGCACCGCTTCAGGGCCTGTTTTACACATATATTCGATGGCATCCTGGTCACCGATATAATCGGAACCTTTTACCGTGTCATACATATGCCATTCCCAGTTATCTTCATGGGTATTACCCAGTGCGACAGTAATACCACCCTGCGCAGATACGGTATGGGAACGGGTTGGGAATACTTTTGATATCAGGGCGCAAGACAGCCCCATTTGTGAAATTTGTAGTGCCGCGCGCATACCTGCGCCACCCGCACCAATAACAACAGCATCAAACTCTCTGACCGGCAGTTTCATTTAAGCACCCCACACCACAATTGTTCCATACAAGAGGTAGACCAGCAGCGTAATCACCACGGCCAGTTGTAACACCAGTCGTACCGCTAGCGGCTTGATATAGTCCGTTAATACCTGCCATAGACCAATCCAGGCATGAGCCAGAATCGACAGCAATGTCAGCAGGGTAAATACTTTTGTGATGTGCGAAGCAAAGAAGCCACGCCAGATTTCATAGGTGATGTCTGGGACAATAACGACGAAGCCCAGAATATAAAGAATATAAAGAGTGATGACGATTGCAGAAGCACGCAGTAACAGCCAGTCGTGTACTCCATTACGCCCTAACGCAGAAGCATTGCTTACCATACAAGGACTCCAGCTAAAACTGACAGCACCAGGGTTAACACCATTACGACTTGGGCGGAGCGGGTCCCCGCAGCCAAGCTCTCTTCGACATAGCCAAAATCCATCAGCAAGTGACGGATGCCACCGCAAACGTGATAAGCCAGTGCCGTGAGTATTCCCCAGAAGATGAATTTAACAAAAAAGCTATTCATGACAGCCGCGGCTTGCATGAACCCTTCTTGCGAGGATACAGACAAACCTAACAGCCAAAGGAGGATACCAACGGCAACGAAAGTCATTACGCCAGAGACTCGGTGTAAAATGGACGCTATCGCAGTAACAGGAAATCGAATCGTTTGCAGATCCAAATTGACAGGTCTTTGTTTTTTCACGGTTTTGCCCACACAGCTCTTATTATTTTCCTTCCTCCGGGCCTGGGCGTGGATCAGACAGCGTTAAGAGCCGAAACCCTTCACATCGCACATTTAGACATAACATCCTGAATGCTTAAATGGCGTGTTCTGTATAACGCTGGGTGCTCCTACTTCAGGGTAATCCGGAGACCTGGCGGCAGTATAGGTGGTTCACATTCTTATTACAATTCCCACACAAACTGATTGGTAACATTTCCCCTGAACAGTGATTAGGATCACGATTTACACAATTTATATAAAATTAATTATCTGATTTGACAAAGAATAAACATTTCTATTACAACTAGGGTAGAAATAAGCCCTATGATGCACTAAAGGTCTGCGGATACACTTCCCCATAAGCCTAAGTTATGCAACAGTGTAGTGAGTGAATATCCCCATAGATATCGTAGGCAATGAACCATAAACGATAAGTATCCGACAAATCGTTAACAACTTTGTAACGTCACCATCAATCCAACCCTCCGGATTGTTGGTCGCATTGGCGAGACACTCTGTACCCTAAATCATGTTTTTATAGTGAATAAAACAGAGCAGTGCTGATGAGGTGATGGCCGCAGGGACATCTAAGACATTTCAGTTGTTAGGGGTTTTAAAATAAGCGCTAAGGAGACTGTAAATGGCTGACAAAAATGCGACGCTGAATCTGGAAAGCGGAGCTGTGATCGAACTGGGTATTCTATCCCCAACTCTCGGCACTGACGTGATCGACGTCCGCACCTTAGGTTCTAAAGGGTATTTTACCTATGACCCAGGGTTCACCTCTACCGCATCCTGCGAATCAAAAATCACCTTTATCGACGGTGATGAAGGGATATTACTACATCGTGGCTATCCGATTGATCAGCTAGCAAAAAATTCTACTTATCTGGAAGTTTGCTACATCCTGCTCTACGGTGAAACACCCACCGCAGAAGAGTATGAAACCTTCAAAGCAACAGTCACCCGCCACACCATGATCCACGAGCAGATAACCAGTCTGTTTCGGGGATTCCGCCGCGACTCACACCCTATGGCCGTACTATGCGGTGTGACCGGTGCACTGGCCGCTTTCTATCATGATGCGCTGGATGTTAACAATGAGCGGCATCGTGAAATCACTGCCTTCCGTCTGCTGTCAAAAATGCCGACAGTTGCCGCAATGTGCTACAAATACTCCATCGGCCAGCCGTTTGTTTATCCGCGCAACGACCTGTCCTATGCCGGTAACTTCCTGCGCATGATGTTCTCAACCCCGTGCGAAGAATATGAAGTTAACCCTGTGTTGGAACGCGCAATGGATCGTATTTTCATCCTGCATGCCGACCACGAACAGAACGCATCAACCTCTACCGTGCGTACTGCCGGCTCATCGGGTGCTAACCCGTTCGCCTGTATTGCTGCGGGGATCGCCTCCCTGTGGGGGCCAGCGCACGGCGGTGCGAACGAAGCCTGCCTGAAGATGCTGGAAGAAATTAAAAGTGTTGAACACATTCCAGAATTTATCAAACGCGCCAAAGATAAAAATGACTCATTCCGCCTGATGGGCTTCGGTCATCGTGTGTATAAAAACCATGATCCACGCGCAACTGTCATGCGTGAAACCTGCCATGAAGTGTTGAAAGAGCTGAACCTGAACGATAACTTACTGGAAGTGGCGATGGAGTTAGAGCATATTGCGCTGAACGACCCGTACTTCATCGAGAGAAAACTGTATCCAAACGTCGATTTCTACTCAGGCATCATCCTGAAAGCGTTGGGTATTCCGTCTTCCATGTTTACCGTAATCTTTGCTATCGCTCGTACCATTGGCTGGATTGCTCACTGGAATGAAATGCACGATGACGGTATCAAAATCGCCCGTCCGCGTCAGCTTTACACTGGTTACGCCGAACGTGACTTCAAGAGTCAGTTGAAGAAATAAGCAGATTTACTTTTCTGTCTAATCGGGAAACGCCACCTTAATCGGTGGCGTTTTTTTATCATCGAATTAGTGAATTGCGCCACCAGCAATATGCAAATCATGATCAACCTGTAATGCAATAGAGATAGCTAACTCCAGCGCTATCACTACCGATTGTGCTGACATGCTTGGCGCACCTGGATGATTGACCGCCTGCTCAGGTAAATAAGGGATATGAATAAAACCGCCCTTAATCTCATTACCTGTCTGATTCAGTCGATGCAATAGCCCATACATAACGTGATTACAGACATAGGTGCCAGCAGTTTGAGACACCGAGGCAGGAATACCTGCGTCACGAATCCCCTGCACCATTGCTTTGATCGGTAACCGAGTAAAGTAAGCCGCTGGGCCATTTTCAACTATCGGCTGGTCTACCGGCTGTTTGCCAAGATTATCCGCAATGCGGGCGTCATCAATATTAATCGCAACCCGTTCGATAGTGATATCAGCGCGCCCACCAGCCTGACCAACGGCCAGCACTAATACAGGCTGAATATCATCTATTGCAGCATTGAGTACGGTTAATGCCTCACCAAAAGCGCATGGTAATTGACGCGCGACCACTCTGACACCACCCAACATTAAATCATTCAGTTGACTAACCACTTCCCAGGAAGGATTCACAGCCTCGCCACCAAATGGCTCAAATCCGGTAATTAATACTCTTTTCATCGCCTCTCCTAGAGGAACATCAGGAAATACAGTAAAAATACGTTAACAATCAGAAGAGTGACCCCAGTTGGGATCTGGGCTTTGATCACCGCATTTTTATCCGGCAGCTCCAATAGTGCAGCAGGAACAATGTTAAAGTTGGCGGCCATTGGGGTCATTAGAGTACCGCAATAGCCAGAGAACATGCCGATAGCGGCCATCACTGCCGGGTTACCACCATGCTGCAACACTAAAATAGGGATACCAATACCGGCGGTGACAATAGGGAAAGCTGCGAAAGCATTTCCCATGATCATGGTGAGTACCGCCATGCCAATAGCATAGACGGCCACGGCAATAAAGCGATGATCTACCGCCAGATATTCCTGCGTCAGATGGGCAATTGCCGTCCCGACACCCGCAGTGGTAAATAACAGGCCAAGTGTCGCCAGGATCTGCGGCAAGATAAATGCCCAGCCGATAGAATCTAATAAACGCCGCGCTTCCTGCACCGGTTGAGCGGCAGTTTCACGGGTCATAAGTACCGCAATCAGCAAGCCGAGGACACAACCGACTGTCATCGAGAATAACGTCACCAAAGTGGCATGGTTACCCGCACCAAATAACCACAGATCCAGAGCTGGAATATTATTAAACAGTAGCACGCCGATAACAGTGACAACCGGAATGGTCAGTGCCGGCAGGAATAGCCGGTTACCGAGGCGCTTGGCACTCATTTCACGTTCTTGCTCGGTGCGCTGGTGATAACTACCCAGTTTTACCCCGCCAAAACCGGCAATTAGCGCCATGATAACCACTACCACCCCGACTGTGATATTCAGAACCCTCTTTTCATCAGGCCCCTCACCCGCCAGAGTGTTTGCCAGGCGGTAAGTCCAATCTCCCACCAGGAAAATCAGCCCATACAACCCCCAAAACAGCCCGGTGGTGATACGGCGCGGGTTAGCTTTATCGCGAAATGACATGACGGCAACTATCAGTAATACCGCGCCAGCCAGCCAATATAGATATTGTTGTTGGAAAATCATTTGTCGTCTCCCTTGGTTGCCAGGGCAGACTGATTCAGCGCGGTTAATTCAGCTGCGAGATGTTTATCTAAACGTTGCAAACGATAAGCATGGATAAGGAAGGCACAGATAGCCGTCGGAATCCCCCACAACGCAATATGTAACGGCTCGGTTTGGATACCACCGGACTCCAACATGAAGTTGTGCATAAATATGATGGCACCAAAGGCAACAAAAATATCTTCACCAAAGAACAGGCCAACGTTATCGGTTGCCGCTGACATGGCGCGCAGGCGATAACGCACTTTCTCCGGCAACTCACCATAACGCGTCTTTGCCGCACCTTCAGCCATCGGAGCCAACAGTGGCCGGACCATCTGTGCATGACCGCCAAGGCTGGTTAAACCTAGCGCTGCGGTGGCTTCGCGGACAAACAGATACACAATCAATAAACGGCCAGAAGTGGCACTTTTAATTTGTGAAATCCACGCCTGCGCTCGTTCTTTCAAACCATGGCGTTCAAGTAAGCCAATAACCGCCAGTGGCAGTAACAGAATTAAGGGCAGATTACGGGTGTTCAAAAAGCCCTCACCCAGTTTTTCTAAAATAGTAGCTATTGGCATCAGTGCTGCCACACCAGTGATAATCCCGGCGCTGATCACCACCAAGACTGCGTTTATGCGCAGTAAAAATCCTATTACAATCGCCGCGATCCCAATCAGCGGCCAAAGGTTTACCGTTTGTTCCAAGGTGACTCTCCTGTCCTAAAATAGAGTTATAGGTATCTAACTTATGATGCTATTCCACCCGGGCCAGGCGGTTATGGTTGTTACTGCCCAGTTATTGCGCCGTAACGGTGATATTTTTCTGCTGAAAACTGTCACGCAAACGGCGGGCAAAATTCAAAGCATGCGCGCCATCACCATGCACACAAACCGTGTCCGCCTGCACTGGCACCCAACTGCCATCACGAGCCTGCACCTGATGACGTTGCACCATGGCTAAGGTTTGTGACAAAGCCAGATCGTCACTTTCAATTAACGCATCGGGCTGACTACGAGGCACCAGCGCGCCATCGGATTGATAGCGGCGATCGGCAAACACTTCCTGACGTGTCACCAAACCCGCCCGCTCACCCGCACGGATCAATGCGCTGCCAGCTAACCCCACCAACCGTAATGTCGGGTCGACTGCCTTGACCGCTTGAGCAATAGCATCAGCCAGCAGTGGATCTCGTGCTGCCTGGTTGTACAACATGCCGTGAGGTTTCACATGCTGCATGATCCCCCCCTCAGCCTTCACAATAGCGGCCAGCGCACCGAGTTGATAAACCACTTGGGCGTAGACTGTTTCAGGCGGTAACTGCATAGCCGTGCGGCCAAAGTTTTCGCGATCCGGAAAGCTCGGGTGTGCGCCAATCGCCACGCCATACTCAATCGCCCAGCGCACCGACTGGCGCATGGTCTGCGCGTCGCCGGCATGAAAACCACAAGCAATGTTGGCTGAACTGACCAATTGCAGCAGCGCCTGGTCATTGGTACAGCCTTCACCTAAATCCGCGTTTAAATCCACCTTCATTTGGCCTCCGTGCATTTAACCTCCACAGTCCACAGTATCGAAGCCTTGCTGTAAGCCCCATTCAATCTGCTGCAAGAAATGTTGTTGTTCTGACTTGGCACGGAGCGCTTCTTCTACAGTACAAGGCACAAAATGCACCGATTCCCCGAGACGAAGTTGTGCCAAATGGTAGAGATCAGCTTCAATCACGCAGGCAATTCGCGGGTAACCACCGGTAGTTTGTGCGTCAGCCATCAGCACAATAGGCTGACCGTTATGCGGCACTTGTACCACTCCGGGCAATAAGCCGTGGGATAGCATTTCACGGGATGTGGTGCGCGCTAACTCACGCCCGCTCAGGCGATACCCCATCCGGTTACTTTGCGGGCTGAGTTGCCAGGCTTCTCGCCAGAAAGCACCCTGTGAAACATTATCAAATTCATGATATTCCGGCCCCGGTAGGGCACGCACACGGTTACCAAATAACAATTGTTTGATACCGACAGATTCACGCGGCAAGCGTGTCGGTTGACCCAATGGCAGGCAGTCACCCTCTTTAATAAGCCGCCCCTGATAACCACCAAACCCTGCCTTCAGATCCGTGCTGCGTGACCCCAGCATTTCTGGCACATCAATACCGCCAGAAACCGCCAGATAACTGCGCATACCATGATGCGGCACACTGAGTTTTAACTGCTGACCCGGCTTGACCGGATAGCGCCATCCCGTCCAGAGCAGTTGATCACCCAACATAGCTTCACAACCCGCGCCCGTTACTGCAATCCAACCCGGTTGGGTAAACTCAGCAGTGAATTGGCCTAATGTAATTTCCAGCCCAGCAGCACCCGCCTCATTGCCCACCAGCATATTCGCCATACTCAGCGCCGGTAAATCAAGAGCCCCGCCCTGACTAATGCCTAAGCGACGAAAACCGCCACGGCCACTGTCTTGCACCGTGGTATAAATCCCTGAACGAATAATCTTCAGCATACGCCCTCCTTTAAAGGCAAGAAGCGCACATTATCACCAGGACGCAACAAGGTTGGCGGCATCTCTAATGGATTAAACAATGCCAGCGAGGTGCGGCCAATAAGTTGCCAGCCACCCGGCGTTGCCAGTGGATAAATCCCCGTTTGGCTGCCCCCGATCCCGACAGAACCGGCGGGCACAACCAGACGTGGCTCTGCGCGTCGTGGGGTTGCCAGTTGTTCCGGCATCCCCCCCAAATAGGAAAAACCCGGTTGGAAGCCAAGGAAATAGACGATATAACTCGCCCCCGCGTGGCACTCAACCACCTGACGTTCAGTCATACCGGTATGACGCGCCACCTCAGCCAAATCGGGCCCAGCTTCACCGCCATAAATCACCGGGATGGTGACATCACGTGATTCAGGCACTAATGACTCACTCTCTTCCCACCAACGTTGCAGCCGTTCAATAGCATCCAGCGAGGTATTCTGTGGGTCTGCCAGCAATAGCGTCAGGTTATTCATGCCAGGGATGGCTTCAAGTACATCGGGATGATGAATCAGACGATCAGCTAACCCCCAAATCCGTTGCTGACTTGCTAATGTAACCGGCGGCTCCAGCTCCAGAACCACCGCACTTTCTCCCAGTAAATAGCATCGCGCTCGTTGCACTCCCGTCCCCCTGATTAATTTCTAGCTTTCATTTTTATATAAATACTCGTTATAAGTTTATATTTATGCGTTAGCGTCTGGCCGCTGTCAATAGAACTGAATTATCTAATAGCTACGAGTAATCACTAAACCTGATGAAAAGGTCAATATTAATCCCTGAAAATGGTTGTTTTTATAGTTTTTTCACCATCCCAGAAGGATAGATACGATTTTTTTCTTATTTAGAATCAGAGTACAGCGAGAAGATATTCTTAAAAACCACCATCTTGTCCTCCATACACTGCCAGATGATGATTTTAAATAGCTGACAAGAGAATAAGACCTTGTTTTATGTATGGTTTAATGATGCTTTGGTGGGGGGATATCTGCGGCAGGTTACGCACCGATACTGATTACCGGTGCATAATGTAGCATTGGGTCAAGCTGGATTAGGGATATCGATAAAGATAACGTCGAGTTGATGATGGTTAGCAAGCCATTCACCCAGTGCTTTGATGCCATACCGTTCCGTCGCATGGTGCCCTGCGGCATAAAAATTCACCCCCATCTCACGGGCAATATGAATTGTCTGCTCAGAAACCTCGCCAGTGATGAATGCGTCAACGCCAAATTCAGCCGCTTGCTGAATATATCCTTGCCCGCCTCCAGTACACCAGGCAATACGGCGCACATCCGCTGGTGCGCGATCACCACAATGTAAGGCCGGACGCCCCAGTAACTTTTCCAGCCGTTCACGCAAAATGACTGCATTTAATGGCGTATCAAATTCACCATAGGGTAATAGGGGCTCAATTTCTCCCTGCACCCGAATCCCCAGTAACTTCGCCAACTGCGCGTTATTGCCCAATTCCGGATGTGCATCTAACGGCAAATGGTAACCATACAGATTGATATCGTTGGTTAGTAACGTTTTCAGTCGGTTACGTTTCATTCCCCGCACAACTGCCGGTTCGTTTTTCCAGAAATAACCGTGATGAACCAAGATAGCATCGGCCTGTTGCCCAACCGCCGCATCCAGCAATGCCTGACTGGCCGTCACGCCAGTTACTATGCGCCGAATCTCCTCACGCCCCTCAACCTGCAATCCATTGGGTGCATAATCCTGAAATGCCGAGGTATTCAGCTGGTTGTTGAGTAGAGCTTCCAGTTCTATATTGCGCATTTTATCAATCTCATTAAATACCCGTCATCTTTCAAACTTCAGGTGTGTTGGCTGCTCTCGCTCACCCGAATCACTTACCTGTGTAAGCTCATCGGGACTCCCTCCTTTGCCGCCTTCCTGCATCTTGAAATCTATAGGGTATGTCAAAAATATAAACGGACAGTTAAAAACGACGACTATCACCTTGATCCATCAAGATAAAATCAACCCCCGTATCATTACCTTGTTCTAGCTCGGCCGCAATCACTTTCCGCACATCCTGACCCTGTTGGAATGAGGGTTTGATATGGCTGATAATCACTGGCAAGCCTTTTAACGGTTGCCCTTCTCCGCTGTATTTCTCAAGGTTTTTCAATTCTTTCAGCAACCACTTAGGGGTCATGTGGCCGTACAACTTGCCATCATCCACCTCGTTCGGATAAGACACTTCAATAATCATCCCTTTCAACTGCTGCTGTTTGACCTTTTCCGCCAATTTACGCCACACCGTATCCAGATTTTTCGACTTTTCTATCTCATCCGGGCCTGTATCACCAAAATAGGCGAATGCAGCATTATTGCTGGTGATGAGCAACATTGAAGAGGGGGATTTATCATGACTTAAGGGATACATCTCGCCGGTTAAACGAGTCAGTCCCAGGCTTAATGATTGAGCCGGGCGCACCAGTTGCATCCGGTAAGTCCCTAAACGCGTGCCACTGCCGCTGTCAGTAAAATTGGGCCAGACGCGCCAGTTAAAATAGTAGTTTCTCAGCACATCGATAGTATCAGCTGATGCATAAATAGTTTTTTTGCTGTCTTCCGGCGAGCCGATAATCAGGCCAGACACATGATCAAGATGGGCATGACTGATGAAATAACTGTTAATGCGCTGACGGAAAATGTAGCCCTGCCGAGTCAACGGCGCAGCCATTTCATCCGTAATATCAGAGAAATTGCCTTTATCTAATGCTTTGGCTATCCCCGGCAGCACCGAACCGGCATCCAGTGCTAAATACACCGGCTGGCTATCATCGCGTATCAGGTAAGAAGTCAGGTTGCCATCACTGACGCCACCATCCACGCCAAGTGCCACCACTTCAAACCCTGCCGCAACCAGGCTGCTATAAAGGCTAAAAGAGAGAACCAACCCGACATTAAACAACCTGTTACTGCGCTTCTTACTGCTGGTTTTACTGGCTGTCGATGCCGGTTGAGTCGAAACATAGGTCAAAAACATGAAGGCTCCTTGTTGTTAGGGATCCTTGCTGCCATCCCGCTTAGCGGCTTCAAATGCCGCGAGTGTCGCCAATCTGGCTTGCTTATGATCCACCAGCGCTGGTGGGTAATCCAATGGTTGTTGTTGTCGCTCAGCCCAACGCCATGGCTGGTGGATATCACGGTCTGGTACCGCCGCCAGTTCAGGTAGCCAACGCCGAATAAACACGCCGTCTTGATCAAAACGTTCACCCTGCGTGGTGGGGTTAAAGATACGAAAGTAAGGTGCAGCGTCTGTCCCGGTTGATGCTGCCCATTGCCAGCCGCCATTATTCGCTGCCAAATCACCATCCAAGAGTTGTGACATAAAATAGCGTTCACCTTGTCGCCAATCGATGAGCAAATCTTTAACCAGAAAACTGGCGCTGATCATTCGCAGGCGGTTATGCATCCAGCCCGTTTCATTTAGCTGTCGCATGGCTGCATCGACAATAGGATAACCTGTTCGCCCTTGCTGCCAGGCGATTAATTGCTGTTTGGAGTGATTCCATAATACCGTATCAGTCCAACCAATAAAGGGATGATGCTGGCATAACCGTGGATAAGCTACCAATAAATGGCGGTAAAATTCGCGCCAGATCAATTCATTAAGCCAAATAAAAGCCCCGCCATCGACATTTTCCAACACCTCTGGACATTCTGCGCGCAAGCGATTAACACATTGGCGGGGCGAAAGAATTCCCAGAGCAAGATAAGGTGACAGGCAACTGGTGCCCGCCACTGCAGGGAAATCACGTTGTTGCTGATAATCCTGAACATCCTCACGACAAAAACTGCGCAAGCGCTGTAATGCGGCTTCTTCACCCGCCGGAAATAGCTGGCTGTCTACCGGTTGTTGCGGGTAATCGAACGGAGCCAAGGGCTGTGAGGGGATCACCGCTGCGGTAGTGCGAGCTTTCGGTGCGGGAACACTGCGGCAATCACTCATCATTAAGCGCTGGATAAAAGCACGGCGAAACGGAGTGAATACTTTATACATTTCATTATTACCGGTCAGGACACTGCCCGGCGGCAATAACACACTGTCATGAAAACCATGGCAGGCAATCGCATGATGACTCAGTTTTGTCATCAATGCCTCATCGCGCATCCGCTCATTCAGCTCATACTGATGGTTATAAAACAGTGCATCCACTTGCTGTTGCTGACAAAAATCATCCAACCAGGTAATAGAATCCTTAAAATCATCACACTGATGATAGTGCAGTGGGATCGCCCGCGCGGCGAGTGCATCCTGTAGCAATTGCAGGTTTTGCAGCAAAAATGCGGCCTGCCGCGGTGCCATATCATGTGCGGCCCATTGTGCGGGGGTCGCAATAAACACCGCAATCACTGTCGCTTGCGAGTCCTGACACGCCGTATGCAATGCCAAATTATCAGTGACGCGTAAGTCATTACGAAACCAGACCAGATGCGTTGCCATTGCTTATCCTTGCTCTGAGTAAAAAGTAAAATAGTGCTGACTGGCCAGATAGTCATTTGGAAACTCAATCATATAAGCTGTTATCTGGGCGATAGGCACACTCAGGGGCAATTCACCTAAGCGATATTGGTCAATCAGTTGCGCTAGCGCCTGACGCTGAGTAGAGGTGAGATAAGGTCGGAAATAGCCCTGCACATGCATCAATACATTGGTATGGTTCGCCACTGTTGGAGAATGAGAGAGTAGTTGTAGCAAACGCTGGCGATACTCAGCGGTAAATTCAATCAGTGATGACCATTTATCCATTGACGCAATAAAAGGTCCAATTTCACGGTATTCCGGTTGTGAATGCGCCAATAACACTAATTTATAGCGACTATGAAACGCCATCAATTGGCCTCGAGTGATACCTGCTGCGCATAGTGCATCAAGTTCATCGCGCGCATGGCAATATTCAAGACTCTGTTTCATTTGATTGTTTTGCGGCATCTCATTCTCCATCGACCAATAAAAAAGCCCATGAGCATTCACTCATGAGCCTTTCACTTTACTGCAATTTACCGCTGTAAACCTGATAGTTTATCTCAGTAAAAATATTGCGGTGCCGTTTCTGACTGTGCCAACCACACCGGTTTATCACTGGTTTTCACCCAGACACGGTGCAAATAGCTATAAAAACGGGCGCGATCTTTGCGAAATAGCATGACAGGCAGCGCCAATAACCCCACCAGAATCACAGCGATGCGACGCAAGATCACTTGATGTAATGGGTATGCGTTGTAAATGGACATAATAATCCTCCTTTAAAACGCCGTTGTGTAACAGCTAACCCTATTAACCGCAGGCCTATTACCGCTTGGCGTTGAAAGTAAAATAAACAAATTGGAAACTGAGCAAAATTTTACCGCATTGGTTGAAACTTTACCACTCATCCGACCACTCAATCGCATAAAAAAAGAAAAAAAACACCCATTCTGTAATTTTGTTACAGCAAGGTTAATTCTATTTTAGAATTTGTTGCACCGGCGTTACTGGCAATTTATCAATTAGAAAAGCAGGTGTATTCACCTAAGAAATACCTATTCCGTTAACACAATTGAATAATGCACCGCGCCACTGATTAATTTACACGTATTTTCAGCTCACTTTCTGTTCGTTTTTATACTTTTTTTACACGCCTTCCCATTTTTTTATCAAGAACTTTTCTTACAACTTCCTAAGCTGCTGTTATCAAAAAATAAGGACTGTGGAGGTATATCGTGAGTGTCAGCATCATATGCGGTGCGCTACTGGTTCTACTGCTATTGGGCTATCTGGTTTATGCCTTATTTAACGCGGAGGACTTTTAAATGGCGGCATCAGGATTTCTGCTTATTGCCAGCTTTATGCTGGTGTTGTTGGTACTAGCCCGTCCATTGGGAAGTTTTCTGGCACGCCTTATCGAAGGCGAACCCTTTATGCCATTGCAAAAAATTGAGGCCGGTTTATGGCGTTGTAGTGGAGTAAAAAATGTCGAGATGAACGGCTGGCAATATGCGCTGGCTATTCTCCTGTTTAATATTCTGGGCATTGCACTGCTGTTCGCACTATTAATGATGCAAGGCTCATTACCCCTGAATCCGGAACATATGCCAGGGATGTCGTGGCATCTGGCGCTGAATACGGCGGTCAGTTTTGTGACTAACACCAACTGGCAAGCCTATAGCGGTGAAAATACCCTCAGCTACCTCAGCCAAATGGCTGGCCTGACCGTACAGAACTTCCTCTCTGCCGCCACCGGTATTGCGGTTGCTTTTGCACTGATTCGTGCATTTGCCCGCCATTCGGCAGCCACATTAGGTAATGCCTGGGTCGATTTGGTGCGCATCACGTTATATGTCTTATTACCGATTGCACTGATCATCGCTCTTATTTTTGTCAGTCAGGGAGTATTACAAAATCTGGATGGCTACCTGCATATCACCACATTGGAAGGTGTAAAACAGACCTTACCGATGGGGCCAGTAGCTTCACAGGAAGCGATAAAAATGCTGGGAACCAATGGGGGGGGCTTCTTTGGTGCCAACTCTGCCCATCCGTTTGAGAACCCGACGGCATTTAGCAACTTTGTCCAGATGCTGGCTATCTTCCTCATCCCCTGTGCCCTGTGCTTCGCGTTCGGCCAGGTGGTTGGGGATACCCGCCAGGGCCATGCGCTTATCTGGGCTATGTCACTGATTTTTGTGGTGGCGGTGGTAGTGGTGATGTACGCCGAGCTGGCCGGTAACCCCCATCTCATCAAGCTGGGCGCGGACAGCAATATCAATATGGAAGGTAAGGAATCACGCTTCGGTATTCTCGCCACCAGCATGTATGCCGTAGTCACCACCGCGGCATCTTGTGGTGCGGTTAACGCCATGCACGACTCCTTTACCGCGCTAGGTGGCATGGTGCCGATGTGGCTGATGCAGATTGGCGAAGTGGTGTTTGGCGGCGTCGGTTCTGGTTTATACGGCATGCTGTTATTCGTGCTACTGACGGTGTTTATTGCCGGACTGATGATTGGTCGCACCCCAGAATACCTTGGTAAAAAAATTGACGTTTTTGATATGAAAATGACTGCGCTGGCGATTCTGGTCACGCCCGCAGTCGTGCTACTTGGCACCGCACTGGCACTTTGCACCGATGCTGGCCGTGCAGGCATTCTTAACCCCGGCGCACATGGCTTTAGTGAAGTGCTCTACGCCCTCTCCTCAGCAGCCAACAACAACGGCAGCGCCTTCGCGGGCCTGAGTGTCAATACACCGTTTTATAACCTGTTGCTGGCTGCAGCGATGTTTCTGGGGCGATTCGGGGTGATTTTGCCCGTGTTGGCAATTGCCAGCTCCCTGGTGGCGAAGAAACGCCAACCGGCGGGCAACGGCACCCTACCGACTTCGGGGCCACTGTTTATCGGCTTACTGGTGGGCACCGTGTTATTGGTGGGCGCATTGACCTTTATCCCCGCACTGGCCTTAGGCCCGGTCGCCGAACATCTGCAAGTTTGGTTAACACGTTAATTATTTTAACAAAAAGAGAGAATGACGATGACCCGCAAACAACGTGCAATTTTTGAGCCTGCACTGGTTCGCACTGCACTGCTTGATGCCGTGAAGAAACTGGATCCTCGGGTTCAGTGGCGTAACCCTGTGATGTTCGTGGTGTATCTGGGCAGTGGGCTGACCACCCTGATTTGGCTGGCTATTTTAAGCGGACAAACCACCGGTAGTGCCATGTTTACCGGCAGTGTTGCCTTGTGGCTGTGGTTTACCGTGCTATTTGCCAACTTTGCCGAAGCACTGGCTGAGGGGCGCAGTAAAGCGCAAGCCGAAAGCCTGCGTGGTGTAAAAAAAACCAGTTGGGCGAAAAAACTGTCCGAAGCTCGCTTTGATGCGCCGCAAGAGAAAGTCTCTGCCGACAGTCTGCGCAAAGGCGATGTGGTACTGATTGAAGCGGGCGACACCGTGCCCTGCGATGGTGAAGTGCTGGAAGGCGGTGCTTCAGTCGATGAAAGCGCCATTACCGGTGAATCTGCGCCGGTTATCCGCGAATCCGGCGGCGACTTCTCCTCCGTCACCGGCGGCACTCGCGTGCTGTCAGACTGGCTGGTGGTCGAGTGCAGCGTTAACCCCGGCGAGACTTTCCTCGACAGAATGATTGCCATGGTTGAAGGCGCGAAACGGCGCAAAACACCCAACGAAGTGGCATTGACCATTTTGCTGGTGGCACTGACCATCGTCTTCTTGCTGGCTACCGCGACGTTGTATCCATTCTCAGTCTTTAGTGTTGAGGCTAATCAAGCTGGCTCACCGGTCACTATCACCGTGTTGGTCGCACTGTTGGTTTGCCTGATCCCAACCACCATCGGCGGTTTGCTCTCTGCCATTGGTGTCGCCGGGATGAGCCGCATGCTGGGGGCTAACGTCATCGCCACCAGCGGGCGCGCAGTTGAAGCGGCAGGAGATGTTGATGTGCTGCTGCTGGATAAAACCGGCACCATCACTTTGGGTAACCGCCAGGCATCCGAGTTTTTACCGGCACCGGGTGTGACCGAGCAACAACTCGCGGATGCCGCGCAACTCTCATCTCTGGCCGACGAAACACCGGAAGGCCGCAGTATTGTGGTGCTGGCGAAACAGCGCTTTAACTTGCGCGAACGAGACTTGCACAGTCTAAATGCCACCTTTGTGCCCTTCTCCGCGCAAACACGGATGAGTGGTGTCAATGTTCAGGATCGGATGATTCGCAAAGGGGCTGTCGATGCTATCCGCCGTCATGTGGAATCCAATCAAGGCCACTTTCCACGCGCAGTAGAAGATGCCGTAGAAAGTGTCGCGCGCACCGGGGGGACGCCATTGGTGGTTGCTGATGGCCCTCGCGTGCTGGGTGTGGTTGCACTAAAAGATATTGTTAAAGGTGGCATAAAAGAACGTTTTGCGGAACTCCGTAAAATGGGCATTAAAACCGTGATGATCACCGGCGATAACCGGCTAACAGCAGCGGCTATTGCTGCTGAAGCTGGAGTGGATGATTTTCTGGCCGAAGCGACGCCAGAAGCCAAATTGGCATTGATTCGTCAATATCAAGCAGAAGGTCGGCTGGTAGCAATGACCGGCGATGGCACCAACGACGCCCCCGCGCTGGCACAAGCTGACGTAGCGGTAGCGATGAACTCGGGGACTCAAGCCGCCAAAGAGGCGGGCAACATGGTGGATTTGGACTCTAATCCGACCAAGTTGATTGAAGTTGTTCATATCGGCAAGCAGATGTTGATGACCCGTGGCTCATTGACCACCTTCAGTATTGCCAACGATGTCGCCAAATATTTTGCCATTATTCCGGCTGCATTTGCGGCGACTTACCCGCAGCTCAACGCCCTGAATGTGATGCAGTTGCACTCACCGGCCTCGGCAATATTGTCGGCGGT
The DNA here is from genome assembly GCF_902170785.1 of Yersinia proxima. GTDB lineage: Bacteria > Pseudomonadota > Gammaproteobacteria > Enterobacterales > Enterobacteriaceae > Yersinia > Yersinia proxima. Next base: position 37,490 of record NZ_CABHYG010000016.1, read on the forward strand.
TATCTTTAATGCGTTGATCATCGTGTTCTTGATTCCGTTGGCCCTAAAAGGGGTCAGTTATAAGGCGATGAGCGCCGCCGCCCTACTGCGCCGTAATCTGTGGATTTATGGTTTGGGTGGTTTATTGGTGCCATTTGTCGGGATCAAACTCATCGACCTGGTGCTGACCGCCTTGATAATGAGTTAACTGCCCGACTAACAATATTTTGCAATGGCCACCGCGCTTTGACGGTGGCCGGTTATAAGACTCAAATTGAGGTAATAGAAGATGTCATCGACTAGCAATATGTCATCCACCACCCGCATATCATACCTGCGCCCAGCTCTGGTTTTACTGATATTACTGACACTTATCACCGGAATAGCTTATCCTCTGCTGACCACCGGGCTGGCCAAACTGATGTTTTCACAGCAAGCAAACGGATCACTGGTTATGCTGGGTGATGAAGTGGTCGGCTCCAGTTTGATCGGCCAAAACTTTACCCAACCGGAGTATTTTTCTGGTCGCCCATCAGTAACAGCAGATATGCCTTATAATCCAATGGCATCCGGTGGCAGCAATCTGGCTATCAGCAACCCAGAGCTGGATAAAGCTATCACTGAGCGCGTGAAATCACTGCGTCAGGCAAACCCGACGCAAACAGGGCCGGTGCCGGTTGATCTGGTGACCGCTTCCGCCAGTGGCCTCGATCCGCAAATTTCACTGGCAGCGGCCTATTATCAAGCACCGCGCATTGCCAGCATTCGCCAGATGCCGCTGTCTGAGGTGAGACAGTTGATTGATAACAATGTACAAAAAGCGACACCTAATTTCTTTGGTGAATCCGTGGTCAACGTACTGAACCTGAATATGGCGCTGGATGCCCAAAGCCATGTGAAAGTCCCGGCGACTTCGACAAAATCTTAAGGACATAACATGGTGGATGCAGAACCAACCCGCCCAAACCCTGACAGCCTGCTTGCAGCTGCGAATGAAAAGTCTCGCGGTCGGCTAAAAGTCTTTTTTGGGGCTTGCGCGGGGGTGGGCAAAACCTACGCCATGCTACAAGAAGCCCAGCGCCTGCGTGCTCAAGGGCTGGATGTGTTGGTCGGCGTGGTAGAAACTCACGGGCGTAGTGAAACGGCCGCATTGCTGGCGGGGCTGGATATCTTGCCACAAAAGCGGATTCATCACCGCAATCGCCAGGTGCGCGAGTTTGATTTGGATGCTGCCCTCGCCCGCCACCCAGCCTTGATCCTGATGGATGAACTGGCACACAGTAATGCTCATGGCTCGCGCCACCCAAAGCGCTGGCAAGATGTGGAAGAGCTGTTGGATGCCGGTATTGATGTGCTCACCACTGTCAATGTGCAGCACTTGGAAAGCCTGAATGATGTGGTTGGGGGGGTAACGGGTATTCGGGTACGGGAAACTGTACCTGACCATATGTTTGATGAAGCCACGGAAGTGGTTTTAGTCGATCTTCCCCCCGATGACCTGCGTCAGCGCCTCAATGAAGGCAAAGTGTACATTCCTGGGCAGGCGGAACGGGCTATTGAGCATTTCTTTCGCAAAGGCAACTTGATTGCATTACGCGAACTGGCCTTGCGCCGTACTGCTGATCGGGTTGACGACCAGATGCGTGCCTTTCGCGACACACAAGGGCGCGAGCGTGTTTGGCACACCCGCGATGCCATCTTATTGTGTATTGGCCATAATAGCGGTAATGAAAAACTGGTGCGCACTGCTGCCAGATTGGCAGCGCGGTTAGGATGTATCTGGCATGCGGTCTATGTTGAAACTCCTCGTTTGCACCGCCTGCCCGAAGCTAAGCGCCGTGCCATTCTGCGCACCCTCAAACTGGCACAAGAACTCGGAGCTGAAACAGCAACCTTATCCGAGGCTGGTGAAGAACAGGCGGTATTACGTTACGCCCGCGAACACAATTTGGGCAAAATCATTATTGGCCGCCGCACGGAAAAACACTGGAAATTACGTGGCAGCTTTGCCGATCGCTTGGGGAAACTCGGGCCAGATTTAGATTTGGTGATTATTGCGCTGGAGGGTGATAACCCGACCAATACAGTGAAAGAGACGGACTCGCGTACTTTCACTGAAAAGTGGCGTATGCAATTACGCGGCTGTGCTGCCGCCATCGGCTTGTGCGCACTGATCACTATATTATCGCAATGGCTAATACCGGGATTCGACCAAGCCAACCTGGTGATGGTTTACTTGCTGGGTGTGGTCATTATTGCGCTGTTCTATGGCCGCTGGCCTTCAGTATTGGCAGCTGTTATCAATGTTGCCAGTTTCGATCTGTTCTTTGTCCAGCCACACTGGTCGCTGGCAGTCACTGACGTGCAATATTTGCTGACTTTTGCTGTCATGCTGATTGTCGGTATCGTGGTGGGGAACTTGACTGCTGGCGTGCGTTATCAAGCCAGAATTGCCCGTTACCGCGAGCAACGCGCGCGACATCTGTATGAAATGTCTCGTGGATTAAGCCGCGCCCTCACCCCGGCGGATATTGCCAAAACCAGCCGTCATTTTCTTTCCAGCAGTTTTCAGGCCAAAACGGACCTGTTACTGCCACAAGAGGATGGGCGTTTGCAACAAATCACTACCGACGAAGGTGCGGCACTTTCCGTTGATGAGGCCATTGCCCGCTGGAGCTTTAATAAAGGTGCTCCCGCCGGTGCAGGCACCGATACCTTGCCGGGAGTGCCTTATCAATTGCTGCCACTCACGGCAGCGAAACAAACTTATGGTGTACTGGCGATTGAACCGGCTAACCTGCGCCAACTCATGGTGCCGGAGCAACAGCGTTTGCTGCAAACTTTTACCAGCCTGATTGCCAACGCATTAGAAAGGTTGCATCTGGCTCGCAGCGCCGAATTGGCCAAGCTGGATGCGGAACGCGAACAACTGCGTAATTCTCTGCTCGCCGCGCTTTCTCATGATTTACGTACGCCACTGACAGTGCTATTTGGTCAGGCGGAAATCCTGACTCTGGATCTGGCCGCTGAAGGCTCACGCCACGCGCCACAGGCAAACCAAATCCGTCAACAAGTGCTGAGTACCACCCGACTGGTCAACAATTTACTCGATATGGCCCGTATCCAATCGGGTGGATTTAATCTGCGCAAAGAGTGGCAGTCACTGGAAGAGATCGTCGGCAGTGCGTTACATATGCTGGAAACTGCTTTGAATCATCACCACATTCGTGTCGAGTTACCGGATGAAATGGTGTTGATCAATTGTGATGGCAGCTTGCTGGAGCGGGTATTTATCAATCTACTGGAAAATGCCCATAAATACGCCGGTTACGATGCATTGCTGGGAATTCGCGCCACCGTGCAAGGTGAGTGGCTCAATGTCGAAGTCTGGGATAATGGCCCTGGAGTCACGGCTGGGCAGGAACAACTGATTTTTGATAAATTTTCTCGTGGTAACAAAGAGTCAGCGATTCCGGGAGTGGGCTTGGGTTTAGCCATTTGTCGTGCCATTATTGATGTACACGGTGGGCGCATCTGGGTTGAAAAGAGTCAAGAGGGGGGCGCAAGTTTCCACTTTACCTTGCCACTGGAGAAAGCGCCGGAAATTGAAGGTGAAAATATTGATGCTGAAAAATGACTATATCGCCGACTAACATCCTCATCGTCGAAGATGAAAAAGAGATCCGCCGCTTTGTCCGCATTGCGCTGGAGAGTGAAGGCTGGCGCGTATTTGAAAGTGAGACCCTACAACGGGGGCTGATTGAGGCTGGCACACGCAAACCGGATCTGATCATTTTGGATTTGGGTTTGCCAGATGGTGACGGCCTGACTTATATTCAGGATCTGCGCCAGTGGAGCGCCATCCCTATTATTGTGTTATCGGCCCGTAGCAGCGAAGAAGACAAAGTCGCAGCGCTGGATGCTGGTGCTGATGACTATCTCAGCAAACCTTTTGGTATCAGTGAATTACTTGCACGAGTACGGGTGGCTTTGCGCCGTCATAGTAGCGGCAGCCAGGAAAGCCCATTGGTGAATTTTGCCGATATCAGTGTGGATTTAATTAACCGCCAGGTCACACGCGCCGGTGTTGACCTCCATCTGACCCCCATCGAGTTTCGCTTACTTTCAGCGTTATTGGCGAATGCGGGTAAAGTCATTACCCAGCGCCAATTACTCAACCAAGTTTGGGGGCCGAATTATGTTGAGCACAGCCACTATCTGCGCATTTATATGGGTCACCTGCGCCAGAAACTAGAAAGCGACCCTACACGACCGCAGCACTTAATTACGGAGACCGGTGTCGGCTATCGTTTTATCCCATAACGATTGATTCGCTATAAAACGCCTTTAAGGCTATGAATAATAAACCTAACGGCGTAGCATCAGGATTTTAATGATAATAGGTCTTATTTATTATGAGCACTTGGTTGATTTACGCCCTGCTGTCTGCCCTCTCCGCTTCTCTGGTCGCTATCTTCGGTAAAATAGGTTTGCAGCATTTGGATGCCAATACCGCCACTGCGGTTCGTGCTGTGGTGATGGCACTATTTTTAGTTGGCGTAGTGGTTATTCAAGGGAAATTCAATCTGGTTGGTGCAGTATTAGCAGATAAAAAAGCGCTCTTGTTTGTGGTGTTAAGCGGTGTCGCTGGGGCATTATCCTGGCTGTTTTACTTTATGGCGATCAAAAATGGCAATGTTTCACAAGTCGCGCCAATAGATAAACTCAGTGTGGTTTTCGCGGTTATTCTGGCGTTTATTCTATTTGGTGAGAAAATTTCATTAATTGCCGGGCTAGGTGTAGCACTGATTACCGCCGGGGCCTTAATGGTGGCATTAGGGTAATTATTATCAAAGATAATATTTTCAAGCCTGTTCTTCAGGCTTACTCTATTCGAGCTTGTCGCAAATAATGAGATTCGGTAATTTTACTCATTAATGGGTGGCGTAATTAAGCTAAAACCATCTCAATATTAAAGAGCCGATTCATAAAAGCAGAACTTTCCCGTAGCTCTCCTTCTTTCATTAAACGAGTGATAACGTAACCGTATGACGAATGTTTATCGGTATTGAATATTTTAGGCTGTTTTTCTACAGGATAAGGTTTAACACCCGTTTAAGGAATTGATTGGCGGTATTTTTATTTCGTATAGACGAAAAGTAAAAATCTAATGAACTCATCGGGATTGAGCCGTACCAACGTAAGCAGCACAGGATGATCTCGGGTATAAAATGTTTCCATTTGAAATCGCGAAGAGCCATGTGGATTCATTGAAGAAAGGATGAATAGCCTCAGTTTTCATGACAATTCCATTTTTTGCAACAAGCCCTTCATATTTATAGGGCTAAAGCTCTCATAGTAAAAGTTAAGAAAAGGCTGCCCTATAGTTATAAGTCAGCCTTTTAAACGACTAGTTAAGTTCTATGCCACAGGGTGGCTGATTCTGAAGCTCCAGGAGCCCAGTTATCAACCCAGGCTGTGTGGCTCTGAAGGCAGGACCACAAAAGGCCATTATGCTTGACGACTTCAGCTGTAACATACATTCTCCCCAATGCCCATGTGCGATAATCTTCCGGGGTCAGTTCTGGAATCACTTCTTGCTCAACATCCGTGGTAATAGTCAAAACGTTACTCGGCACTGAGAGACGACCTTGCACATCAACAGCTGCAACAAAGTAGCGGTAGCGAGTGTTCGCCTGTAACTCTTTATCTTTATAAGTCAGTTGACTGAGTTCAACACGAGCAACCTCGTCACCTTCACGATAAATGATATAAGCCTGAACACGATCGCCGAACTGTGCTCCCCCCCACATCAGACTTACACTTTTTGTTGTTACTTCCATACTATGTAAGTTAGCTGGCGCCGACGGTGGGGCATCAACTGCATCAGTAGAAAGCGTCGTGATCGACAGAACTTCACTTAGCGCAGATTCCACGCCTGACGCGTCAACGCTGGATAATTGATAATCAAATCGTGTATTTTCTGTCAGAGCACTGTCGGTAAAGGCTGTCGCTGTCTGTGAACTAATCAATGTACCGTTACGGTAAATACGGTAAGAAGCTGTAGGTACAGAAGGCGCACTCCAGGCAAGAGAAACACTGCTTGTGGTCACACCAGTACAACGTAATCCAGCTGGTGCAACAGGTGCGGGGGTGACATCGCCACCTACGAAGTTCAGGTCGATAACGTGATAAAACGCATTACCCGTGTTCGCTATCTCCCAAACTGCCAGAATAACATGGTAACCAACACGTTCCGGTAGCATGATTTTATGCTCGGTTGGATTAGGTGGATTAAGTGCCTCACCGTAGCTCCAGAAAGGTTGTTCGCTCAGTTGAACCTGATAGAACGGTTTATCTTCAAACTGTGCACGGCTCAATGGCAGGTTTGGATTCCAGTCTTTACGAGTGATGAAGTAGTTCCAGCGGCGAGTTGCATGCTGAGCACTGTAGGACCAGCTAATCGGTAGTAGTTGGCTGGATTCCACATTGTGTTTTTCCCAGTGAGTACCTGGCTGGTCAAGCACGTTGCCATTCATCTGATTGGCGCTCGCTATTTCTCCATCACGTGGTGGCAATGAGCTCAGCGTATCGGTGGCAGCCAGAGTATCTGTCAGACCACTCACCAATGCTGGGAAGAATTTACCGGCTTCACGCTGGTTCAACATACCTGTATCAATCTGGCCTTTTTCCCAGGCAAAGTAGGCTCGTGATTTCGGTGAAAAAACGTGGCCGTGTCGCAAGTTAAGTGACTCTTTCTTTTCAGTAATAATTCCGTTCATAATATCTTCCATTTAAATAATAATTAATGAGAGCCTATATTCCACAAAGAAGCCGCATTTTCTGGAGTCCAATAAATGTTGGATTCATGACGCATTACGCAGCTATATACGATGCCATTCCATAACACTCGGTCACCATCTTCATAACGCACATTGGCAATCCAATTATTTTCAACCAGTTCCGGTACTACATCATTTTCTGTCAGGTAACCGAAGCGATTAATAAATTCCCAGTTGTAATCTTTCCCCGCGCTGTTAGTGCCAGCATCCCAATTTACAGACCAGGTCATTAATCCACGGATAGGCAGCCCGGCACTTTGCAGGCGTGAAAATGTTTCTTTCACATCCTCTGCATTAATAACGTAGCCTGTTGCAGCCGCATCATTATTAGAAGGCAAGCCGATAATAAATTTGTTGCTTGGAATCTTAATGAAATTACGGGTGCCGGTAACAATACTTTCAGACAGATAATAGAGGAAGTCAGCTTTATTCTGGTTATTATCTTGTGCCAACCAGCCTATATTATCAACCCAAACGCCATCGCCGCCTTGATTATAGAACTGTGGTGCAATAAAGTCGTAATAACCTTCCAGGTTAATAATATATTCTTCGTACTCTCGTCCTTTTTGCAGGTATGGGAATTCAGGTGCCATACTGATAATGAAATTTTTCCCTTGTAACTTATAGTGGTCTTTGACCATACGTAAAGCAGCAGGGATAACTTTCTGATTGTTGCCAGCAGTGATGGCTTTTTGCTCCAGATCGATATCTAAACCGTCAAAGCCAAACTTATCGCTAAGTTGTTTAATACGCTCAGCCAGAGCAACTTCATCACCATTATGCATGACAATGTCAGCATCTGCTCCACCGAGAGAAATAAGAACTTTACGTCCTTGACTATGTAACGTGTCAATTTGCCGACGGAATTCAATATCAGTGTATTTATAAGGACGAAAATCTGGAATGTGATCGTTGCTACCGTCAATAACTTTCATGAACGCAACAACAATTACATTATAGTTTAGAGGAATGCTGGTCAAATCCATTTCCTTGAAACTACCGCCTTTATATCCATTGCCCGATTCTGTCGGCCAATTATGCCAGAATCCCATAACGATATTGCCTTTCATTTAAACTCCTTATTAAAATTTGGTTGGTTATGATTTTTAATATTTGAATTATATAAGCACCTATAATTCTTGAGATGGATTATTTATTAGTAATCATTTTTCTACAATACTGATTATTTTATTTCACGAAATCAATAAACTGACTTGATACCAGCAGAAATGCTAAATACCGGCAACCATTCGTTATACCGCTACGCGCACGCCGGGATTGTTGCAAATAATGGGAGTTGTCGATTTCACTCATTAATGAGTGGAGTAATTAAGCTAAAATAACCTCTCTATTATATTATTAATTTGAATCGTAAGTGTTAATATATATATTTCTTTAATTAAAGAGCAATGCATAAACTTTAATATAATTTAAGTTTATCATCACCCTACTATCCATTAAAATCCCAAAGTAGAAAAGCCACGCACATCCCAATAAAAAGGAAATCACTTTGAATCATCAAAAAATTAGAGCGGGAAATAAAATAAAATCGTTCAATGGCGAAAATCAGTTACCCGTAATTAGTCGTAAAGTCATTGCAGGTACTGATAATGATATTATTATTGGTGGGAGTGAGAATGATAACCTGGCGGGTGGTAAAGGTCATGATATTATTATTGGTAATAAGTCTTTCGATTCCCTGTTTGGCCAAGAGGATAATGATATATTGATTGGTGGTGAAGGTAATGATGGTTTATGGGGGGGAGCGGGTAATGATATTCTCGATGGCGGTGACGGTATAGATGATTTATACGGTGATGATGAACATAGTTATTCTCGTATTATATCTTCTGATGACGGCAGTCAACGTGGTAATGATATTATATTTGCCGGCAGTGGCAACGATAGAATTGAAGGACAAAAAAATAATGACTATCTAGCGGGGGGAACAGGTAATGATTTATATGTATTCTCTGCTCATGATGGTATTAACATGATAGTTGAATATAGTGATGAAGAAAATACTATTAGTATAGATGATTATTTTTTCCATCAATTGAAATTCGAACGCTACGGTAATCATCTAATGATATCGAGCACAGAATCTCATGCGAATAATCTCGTTATTGTTATCCATAATCAATATGCCGAAAATGGTTATAAAGTTAAAAATTTACATACTCGATCATACCTTCGCCATGGCAGCGAAAATGATAAAAAATGTCATACAATGGTAATTAATAATATAGTAAGCAGAAATGCACAAAACCCTGAAAAAATATTAATGAAATCAAATCATATAAAAGATTATGGTGATCATTACCACACTGATTTGTCTGAGGTTTTTTGCGATAAGATGCCGGATACAGAGAAAACAACAGAGAGAGAACTACGTGATATTCTGATCGAAAAAAATAACGCATTACGTGAAATGTATTTAGAAAACACTCTTTATTTTGGCGATAATTTACCCGATATCAACAACATCATCCATGCACTTTCTTCCTTTGCACCTCAAGAAGCATCAGGGATCAATATAAACTATTTAAAAAACCAGATACCTCTGGATAATTTAGCTAATCACCTTAGCGGGACAAATAATTAATAGATATTCTGCCTTATATTGATTTACTCCAGCGAAATAGCGCCGATTGGCGCTATTTCGGAGTTGATACAATTACTTGCCTGCCAGTACGTCGCTGACAATATCTACTGCTTCCTGTTCTATCTTTTCGCGATGCTCTGCGCCGAGGAAACTTTCACAGTAAATTTTATAAGCCTCTTCAGTACCGGATGGGCGCGCAGCAAACCAGCCATTTGCCGTCATCACTTTCAGCCCACCAATGGATGCGCCATTACCCGGTGCGGCAGTTAAACGTGCGGTGATAGCATCACCTGCCAGTGTGCTGGCTTTAACCATTTCAGGGGACAACTTGGATAAGGCGTTTTTCTGCGCCTGCGTTGCCGGAGCCTGGATGCGGTTATAGCTTGGTGCGCCAAAGCGTTGCGCTAAACCATCATAGTGCTGTTGTGGATTTTTACCGGTTACCGCAGTGATTTCAGCCGCCAGCAAGCACATGATAATGCCATCTTTATCCGTCGACCAAGGTTTGCCGTTAAAACGCAGGAAGGATGCACCGGCACTCTCCTCGCCACCAAATCCAAAACTGCCGTCGTGCAAACCATCAACAAACCATTTGAAACCCACCGGCACTTCCACCAGCTTACGGCCCAAATCAGCAACCACTCTATCAATCATCGCGCTGGAAACCAGCGTTTTGCCCACCGCCACATCTGCGCCCCATTGTGGACGATGCTGGAACAGGTAATTGATTGATACCGCGAGATAATGGTTAGGGTTCATTAAGCCAGCAGGTGTGACAATGCCGTGACGGTCGTAATCGGGATCGTTGGCGAAGGCCAAATCGAATTTGTCACGCAAAGCCAGCAAACCCGCCATCGCGCATTCAGATGAACAATCCATACGGATCACACCATCATGATCCAGATGCATAAAGCGGAATGTCTGATCAATAGAATCATTAACCAGCGTCAGATCCAACTTATAGTGCTCGCCAATCCGTTGCCAGTAAGCAATACCGGAACCACCGAGAGGGTCAACACCTAATTTCAGACCCGCCTTTTGAATCGCGGGAATATCAACAACATCACCCAAACCCTCAACATACGGTTGAATCAAATCCTGCTCACGCAGGTGATTACCACGCCAGGCTTTATCCAGTGTCTGACGTTTAACACCCTCTAATTTCAAACTGAGCAACTGATTGGCGCGTTTTTCAATCACCGAGGTGAGATTGGTATCGGCCGGGCCGCCATTGGGTGGATTATACTTGATACCGCCATCTTCCGGCGGGTTGTGCGACGGAGTGATAACAATGCCGTCAGCCAGATCTTTGCCTTGCGCGTTATAGCATAAAATCGCGTGGGAAATAGCGGGAGTCGGCGTGAAACCATTATCTTGCTGCACCACGACATCCACGCCATTGGCGGTCAACACTTCCAATACGGAAATAAAGGCGGGTTCAGACAGCGCATGAGTATCTTTACCCACATAACACGGCCCGGTAATGCCGTGCTGATGACGAACTTCAGCTATCGCCTGAGCGATTGCCAAAATATGGGCTTCATTAAAACTGTGGCGCAATGAGCTGCCACGGTGGCCTGACGTCCCAAATTTGACCGCATGGGCCTGATTTTCAGCATCAGGTTGCAATACATAATATTGCGACGTCAACTGAGCAACATTAATCAAATCGCTTTGCTGGGTCGCTTGCCCGGCACGAGGGTGATTAGCCACAGTTACTACTCCCTATCTATCCATCATTGTGCAAATTGCAGGAGTATTCGCGGCCTGCAACTCCAACTTCTTTGGGTATCGTTTCAACGAAATTAGATAGTCCCACACACCTTGTCAGTCAAATCTGGCGGGAACTGCATCGCCAGCATGATATGTTGCACCATGCTGCGTTTACGCTCGGTATTGGTATTGGTAATAACCCAGTATGGCGTACCAGGAACATGTTTAGGTTTGGTGTGTGTCCCGTTTTGCAACAAAGTTTGTTGGTCACCGGCAAAATAGACCCGGGTGCGACCATGTAAGGACTCCGTTGCCTCGGTAAAGGCCTGAGCATCTAAGGTATACAAGGTGGAAAGCACCAACATAAAACGGTTAACCGCCCGATTTTGCTCAGCATACTCATCAGATAACAGTAATTCACGTACCGCGCGAACCCTATCCTTTGGTGCTGGAGCCGTCGCTGTTTTGGCGACATCATTATGGGCTAAGTTATTGGTAGATAAGCCCGTTACCGGCTGACCGGCTGTAAACTTCAGCATACGTCGTAAAATATCGGACGCGCTTTCGCCAATGTGTTGCGTATGGCTGGCAATATAGCGATAAAGTTCTTCGTCGAGTTCAATAGTTTTCATCTTTATCCAGTACGGTTTTCTACTTTCTTATGCATATCTTAGGATTATAAAGTCAAAGCGTGCTAACGAGTACCTTTATCCACGATAAATGCCCCAATACATTAGCCACGACTTAAATAACCCACATTAACCCTAATCGTGAAGCAGTACAGCTTCGCTGAGTCATGATACCCTAACCATAATATCTCTCAGTATGAACTTCGCCATGAAATTAAACTTCCGCCAACAAAACGCACTTTCTCCCACCGCTTCCCTGCCGATCATCTTGATTCATGGGTTATTTGGTAACCTTGATAACCTCGGGGTATTAGCTCGCGACTTACACAAAGACCATGACGTGATTCAGGTCGATTTGCGCGATCACGGTTTATCCCCGCGCTCACCTGAGGTGAATTATCCTGATATGGCGCAGGATGTGCTGGAATTGATGGAAGGGCTTGAGATAAAAAAAGCAATTATCATTGGGCATTCCATGGGGGGGAAAGTGGCGATGGCCATGACAGCAATTGCGTCCGACCGCATCGAAAAGTTGATAGTAATAGATGTCGCCCCCATCGATTATCAACTGCGCCGTCATGATCAGATTTTCGCGGCTATCAATGCAGTAACTGCTGCGGGTGTGACTCAACGCCAGGAAGCCGCTCAACTGATGCGCGAATCAATAAAAGAAGAAGGTGTTATTCAGTTCTTATTGAAATCATTCCATAACGGTGAGTGGCGGTTTAACGTGCCCGCATTGTGGGATCAATACGAAAATATTGTTGGCTGGCAACCCATTCCCCCCTGGCCACATCCCATTTTGTTTATTCGCGGTGAACTGTCACCTTATATTCAAGACAGCTATCGCGATGAGATTGCCCGTCAATTCCCACAAGCACGCGCCCATGTTGTCGCCGGAACCGGACACTGGGTGCATGCAGAAAAACCAGATTCTGTCTTACGCGCCATTCACCGCTTTATTGATGAAGAGAGTGACGAAAATAGCACTGGTGAAAAATAGTGCTGAGCAAAAAACGAACCGCGCGCGATGGATGTTGATTAAAAATCATACCCTGGGGAAAAGAAATGTATTTCCTGTGGAAAAATTGTGCAAAAAAGAGTGAATTAGCCCAATCTAATCACAGTAAGGCATTGTCGTTGCTCGGTTGGCTAGGGTATTATGGCGCGCTATAAATTTGCTCCGGTGTTTGGTAGCAAATGCAAATTCAGGCTGTTGGTTCATACCCAACTGAATGGATGTTGTGGCGTTATCAGCAGCATCAAGTCAGAAAGGTATCGGTCTGAAACGTGTAAACCGAATCGTCAGAAATTTCTGATGTAAATCCCTTGTAGTACCGCTACCTATGGCAAAAGAACAAACGGATCGCACGACGCTGGATCTGTTCGCAGATGAACGCCGTCCGGGGCGCCCGAAAACAAACCCATTATCCCGTGATGAACAGCTTAGAATTAATAAGCGAAATCAACTACGGCGCGATAAAGTACGTGGTTTACGGCGCGTGGAACTGAAAATTAATGCCGATGCCGTCGACGCTCTCAATAGTCTTGCAGAGCAACGTAACATCAGCCGTAGTGAACTGATTGAACAGATGTTGTTGGCTCAATTGGCACACTCACAAGAAGGGTTTTAACCCTATCGGTTATCACGACGGCGTGGCGTAAGTGATTACGCCACGCCAATATCCCTATCTCAGATTTAGAAAGTTTCCCAGTTTGCGTTGTTGTCTACCTTGGCAACAGGCGCTGCTGTTAATACCGTCGCCCGAGGTTTGGCTGCCGGTTTTGCTCTCACATCATCTGACTGCAATTTAAACACTGCTACCGCTTGGTTTAACTGAGTCGCTTGCGCTTCGAGCGAAGCTGCTGCTCGTGATGCTTCTTGTACCAATGCGGCATTTTGCTGAGTCACGCTGTCCATTTCAGCCACCGCCTGCCCGACCTGCGTGATACCTTTGCTTTGCTCATCTGACGCCGATGCTATCTCACCCATTAAATCGGTGACATTGGTGATGGAGCGAACAATTTCATCCATGGTTATCCCGGCACTTTCTACCAATGCAGAACCGCTGCTAACCCGGCTAACGGACTCGGCTATCAGACTATCAATCTCTTTCGCAGCTTGCGCACTGCGTTGAGCAAGATTGCGTACCTCACTGGCTACCACGGCAAAGCCACGACCTTGTTCACCCGCTCTGGCCGCTTCAACAGCAGCATTCAGTGCCAGAATATTGGTCTGGAAAGCGATACTATTAATCACCGTCGTAATATCGGCTATTTTGCGTGAGCTGGCTGAAATCTCATCCATGGTATGAACCACATCAGCCACCAGCGCTCCGCCTTTTTTGGCGGTGATAGAAGCACTTGCCGCCAGTTGGCTGGCGTGATGTGCATTATCCGCATTGTGTTTTACCGTGGCTGTTAGCTGCTCCATACTGGCTGCTGTTTCTTCTAATGCAGCAGCCTGCTGCTCGGTTCGCGATGATAAATCCGTATTACCAGCAGAGATTTCTGCCGCCCCGTGATAAATGCCATCAGTGCTGCTGCGGATAGCATGAACCGTATTGGCCAAACTGGTTTGTACATCACGTAGTAGTGGAAACAATTGCCCGACGCAGTTACGACCAAAATCGGTAATGGGTTGACCCAGTTGACCTGAAGCAATAACGCGAAAATGAGCACGAATAGCGTCTAACGGGCGAACCAGATTAACTAATAGGTAGCGATCCGTTGCCAGTAATATCAACAATCCAGCTACCAAAGCAGAAATTAACGTAATACTGCTCACTTTTGTTAACTGAGCAAATTGATCTTTAGCTACCCCAATAGCTTTGGATGCAGCTTGATTAAAGTTTTCCGCAACAGAACCATATTGACGGCTCAATGCGGGCACCGTCTTTTTCGCTAGATCCTGATAAGCCGCGCTATTGTTAGCCATTGCCGCCTGATACAGCGGTGTAACACCTTGATCAATTAACCCGCTCCACCCATCAATTACCTCATTGACCAAAGCGGGATCAATCTGTGCATGGTCGATGGCTTTAAACTGCGCCAGCTTCTGCTTCAGATTTTCAAGAGCTGCATTGGATGATTTGAGTTCTTTATTTGCATCCGCAATGTTGCCGCTCTGACGATAATCCACTGAACGGGCAAGACGTGTCACCATCCGAAAATATTGATCCGTGCCCTGATTGACCAAATTCATATTTTCAACCAACACACTGTTGGCATTAGACGATTGAGTTAGTTGATTCAGCGATAGCAACATATAAGCAGATACGCCGCCCCATAACAGGCAAAATGCGCCAAGTACCCAAAGTAGTGCCGCTCTGATGGTGATATTTTTTAAAAACTGCATAGTTGTTCTCCTTCACTGCAAATTGCAACCATTCGGTTACACCGGTGTTATCGGCAATGAGGTTATAAGGTTGAGCCACTCACAAAAATTTAATATCGCATAATCTTGATATCGGCCGGACGAGGTTTTCTGGCATTATATCGGCCTATACATGTGTTATATTATTGGGTCTGGCGCTCAGTGATTTACATAACAATTTGAATTTAAAAGGTATTAAGTTATATGGCAACTGTAGGCATTTTCTTTGGCAGCGATACTGGCAATACCGAAAACATTGCCAAGATGATCCAAAAGCAACTGGGCAAAGATGTTGCTGAGGTTCACGACATTGCCAAAAGCACTAAAGAAGATTTAGAAGGCTTTGATATCCTGCTTATCGGCATCCCAACCTGGTATTACGGTGAAGCTCAATGTGATTGGGATGATTTCTTCCCAACGCTGGAAGAGATTGATTTCAACGGCAAGTTGGTTGCTATATTTGGCTGTGGTGATCAGGAAGATTACGCAGAATATTTCTGTGATGCGATGGGGACTGTGCGCGATATCATCGAACCACGCGGTGCTGCTATCGTCGGTCACTGGCCAACGGCTGGCTACCACTTTGAAGCATCCAAAGGTTTGGCAGATGACGATCACTTTATTGGTTTAGCCATTGATGAAGATCGCCAGCCAGAATTGACAAATGAGCGCGTTGAAGCCTGGGTAAAACAGATCAGCGAAGAACTGAATCTGGCCGAAATTACCGGTTAATTTGTCGTGTCGGAAACGCGAGGGTGATGTTAAACATTAGTGCGCGTTTCCGTTCCTTTCTCACCTATCGCCATACTCTGTTAAGCCGCCCACAGATTCACATCTTCATCCGTGCAAAATGAAAATATTCCGCTACAAATTTGTAACCTTATATTTTGCAGTCATATACTTAGATTATGCGACTACCCCATTCATCAATACATTGCATGATTAATCGGGCAAAGTGTGCAATTATATCTTTGTTAACAACCACGGTTTTCATTTGGGGCTAGCAGTTCTATAATGAGACGCAATTGAGAATATTGCGCCACGGATGTCATAGGCTGAACAGCCTTAATTTGAATCGATAGTAACAGGACTGAATCCGCATGACTGACAACAACAAAGCCTTAAAAAACGCAGGCCTTAAAGTAACACTGCCCCGGCTTAAGATTCTGGAAGTGTTGCAAGATCCGGCGTGCCATCACGTCAGCGCGGAAGATCTTTATAAAAAGCTGATCGATATCGGTGAAGAAATTGGCCTGGCGACGGTTTACCGTGTACTGAACCAGTTTGATGATGCCGGTATTGTGACCCGCCATAATTTCGAAGGCGGCAAATCAGTCTTTGAGCTGACGCAGCAACATCATCACGATCACCTGATTTGTCTGGATTGCGGCAAAGTGATCGAATTTAGCAATGAATCCATTGAATCGCTTCAACGTGAAATTGCTAAACAACATGGTATCAAGCTGACCAATCACAGTCTGTATCTGTACGGCCACTGTGAAAGCGGCGATTGCCGTGAGAATGAATCTGCGCACGATAAAAGATAATTTAATTTTATCGCGTTGACTTATAAAGATTTTAAGCGCTACTGAATAAAAAATCCGCAAGATGGCCGCCTTTCCCGTTCAGTAACCCGAGTGTCACTCGGTCGGGAGTCAGGTGGTCATTCTTATTTATACCCTACCACTACCTGTATAAATTCAAATACCTGCATAAATTCAAAGTAAAAAAAACCCCGGACTTGCCGGGGGAAAACTATCAACTCAACTTCACATAATGTTGTTTACCTAAACCTCAGCAAACAGGAGATAACATCAGACACAGCACTTTGACAGCAATAATCAAACTTTAACCGGCTCCGCACGACTACTACGTTTGCCATCTGGACTGGTGGAACGAATCAACACATCACCGCTGACTTTAGGTTGTGCTTTGGCATCATATTTCTGCCATTGCTTACCGCCATCGGTGGAATACTCAATTATCAGCCCCGGCAAGGAGATGTTAGCTTCCAACGTCCCTGCTACAACACGTGCACCCGGAATTGGTAAACGGTAAGCCACACCCGCTTTATCCAGTTTTGCTAATTCACGTTGGCCCATGATGTTGGCAAAACGCTGCCAATCGGTACTCAATGCCTTGGTGTCAACCAGGTGCGTTTCGCCACCTTTATACTCGCGACCGGCTTTATAATCCTGCTCCCAAGACGCACGATGCCAGGCACGTTCAGCCAGTGGTAATACCCGAGGGAAAATCATGTATTCCATTTGCTCATCAGTGCGCACTGTTTCATTCCACGATTGACCGGAGATACCGTGCACACCCGGCCAGGGTTTATCACTTTTAGCACTGAAGTGATTACCATCACGGTCGACCGATGTTTCCGCGTTTTGCGGCATGTTATCCGGCGCGAAACTAAAGACTTTAGCTTCGTCGCTGAAGCGAGTTGCCCAGTAATAACCGCGCTCATTTGGGTTAACTTCATATGGCATGTCGAAGTAGACATAATCCGGATTCGACGCGACCACTTCATAGCCTTTATTGGCCCAATCATTGATTGAATCAGCACCGCCCCAATAGAGGGTATCCCAGAAGTTAACGCCCACCCGTTTCGTGGCAAAGTCTTTCGACGACTTGGCATCTTTAAGGCCGTCTTGCCAGGCTTGCATTTTTTCAATGCCATGAGCATTTACCAACTTGCTGACTTCAATAGCAAAGTGGCTGGAAAGGTGCTCAACATCCTGAATTTTTCCTTGCTTGACCATATCCTGGCAAACTTGTGATTTGGCCCACGGCTTATCTTCAATACTCTTATCAATAATCCCTTTGCCCGGCTCAATCGTGCCATTTTTATCCTGGAAGCCTGCACCCAGACGGATGTTTTTCGCCTCATCACCGCCAAAATGCCAAGTATTCAGCGGCATACCCGCTTCTTTGTGCATTTGAGCCATTTCGCCAATCACTTTGTCGACAAAGCGTTTAGACGAATCCAGACACGGGTTGAGATAACTTTTGCGTTCATAGAACTGAACAGAAGTTGTGTTGGAATCATCTGTCGGGTCAACCAGGCGGAACTCGTTGGCTTCTTTTTCTTTACCCTGCTTCATCAAATTGTTGTACCGAGCTTCCATCGAGACCACTGCTGCACGCGCGTGGGCGGGCATATCAATCTCAGGAATGACCTCAATTTGGCGGGCTTTAGCGTATTTCAAAATGTCGATGTAATCATCACGGGTAAAGTGACCCGATCCCAAATTATTGCTATCAGGGCCAGAGCCCAATTGCGGCAGTAAACAGGTGTTTTCCGTTAAATCGTGGCAACGCTTGCTGCCCACATCGGTCAGTTCTGGCAGGCCTGGTATCTCAATACGCCAGCCTTCATCATCACTCAGATGGAAGTGGAATTTGTTCAGTTTGTAAGCGGCCATCTGATCGAGCAAACGCAATACTGCATCTTTAGTTTTGAAGTTACGCCCGACATCCAGGAAAACACCACGGTATTCAAAGCGTGGCGCATCTTTGGCATCCAATGTCGCAATCTTCTGGCTACCATCTGTCGGGACTAAAGAAAGAATGGATTGCAGGCCGTAAAACACACCTGTTGGGTCAAAACCAATGACTTGCGCGCCCTTTTCACCAATTTTCAGCTCATATGCCCCTGAAACGGCTAAGTCACCTTTAAAGGCAGACGGCTGAATTGAGGTTTTAATCGGGAAGCCCGTTGGAGCCAACTTCAAGCCAAGTAATTCAAAGCGCTGCTGCGCCACCTCAGCAGTTGTTTTGGATAAAGTGCTCAGATCAAGCGCCACACCTTGACTTAAGTCGGCATCTTGTTGGTGAACCTTCACTTCCATTGGTGTCGGGATAATCTGCCCGCGCAGGTTAGCCGCCGCTAATGTTTTCACGGCCTCATTTTTGACGAAGCGAGATTCCGGCGTCATTAATACGTTATTGTCGTCCTTAGTACGTTTCCACTGATCGCCCGTAAACTGAGTCAGATATTCATTAATATCTTCAGTATCAGTACTTTTCAGAACTTTTGGTTTTGCATCACCCGAAGTGGCATACCAGCGCGGCATAAAGTCGGTGGCAAATAACTGCCAGTATTCGCCGGTGATCGGGATTTCAACCGCCTGATTAGCAGGGAAACCCGTAAATTTGGCGGTAGGTTCAATTTTATGTAGATCACCCGTCAGGTGAGTAATTTTAAACTGATCATTATCTACGGTGAGAATTTGACGAATACTATGGAAGTAAATGGCCCAGTCCTGGCCTTTGATCTCATCCCCGGTATTGGTCAGAGTAATCAATACTTTATTACATGATGCCCAGTCAGCTCCCAACTTGGCACAATCTACGCCATTCTCAGCAGCGCGGTTATCCAACACTTTATAATTAACTTTCAAAGCGCTGAGTTGATCAACAATCTGTTGATTAGTGGCATCTGCATGGGCAGCCCCCATCAAGCCAAAGGTTGCGGTAATTGCCGCTAACGCATTTAATCTGAATTTGTTCATCACTAACCTCATCCATAATGAATAACCGCTGCCAAAGTCGCTACTGAAGTATTGCCGCTGACAGAATTATTGTTAGATCAATAGTTGTTAAATAAATTATTGTTAAATCAATTATTGTTGCGAATTTCTTGCCAAAGTTTGCCGCACTGCGCGTCATAGGCTTGGCCATTACCAGTGTGGGCCGCATCAATACAGCGCTGGTAATCCAGTACTCGTACTGTTTCTTTGTCGGTAAAGGCTTGATGTGCTTTCTCTTGTTTCAAGACATTCAATACCGCTTTGCAAGGGATCAGTCTTTCTGGTTGACCTTCGCTGGCATTGATACAAGCGCTGTATGCTTGCTTAAGTTTGCTGTCTTCCGGCTGAACGGGAGTTTGTGGGGCACAAGCACTTAATCCCATGACTGCGGCGATGATAAAAAAGATTTTTTTCATGGTGGCACTCCATTATGTCCCCGGCACAATGGCCGGGGATGGCAATCAAAAGGGGAAAAATCAGAAGATCGTAAATGGTGCAATCACGATGAATTTAACGTCTTTTTCATCCTGGAATACGTTGCCGAAACCGCCACCATAACTTGGGATGTTGGTGTGGTTGTCATACATGGTGTAATGCAGTTTGAATAATGTGCCTTTCGCGCGACCTTCTTGCAGGGTGTAAAGAATGTCAAAGTTCCATGCAGATTCTTTCAAACGGGTATTTTGGTCATAAATTGGATTGGTGCTCGGTTTAGCATCCCAACCATAAGCATAGGAGGTTCCGACTGACCAACCGGCCATATTCCAGTTTTTCAGGTCATACATCACACCACCAAACAACGCTTTTTCGCCGTTGGCGTTAAAGTCAGAGCGCGAATCCCACCACACGTCTAAGCGACCATTGGAGGTGGCGTAGCCCGGAGTCATACGTTGCAAGAAGTAGCCTTGGTTACCGTCAGCTTTGGCCCATGTACCTTCCAGGCGCAAATCAAATGGCCCGGTGGTGTAACCCAGTGTCAATGCTTGCAACCAGGCAAGACCGTCATAAACGTCATTAACATCTTTGAAGCCGCCATCAACTTTGTCTTTCGCACCGTAGAATTGATAAGACGTTCGCAGATCATTACCCGCCACCGGGAAAGCATAAGAGGCTTTCGCAAAGTATTGGTCCATGTAATCTTTGGCTTGACCGAATGCTGCTTCCAGTACTAACTTGTTTTTAAAGTCATATTTAGCGCCAATTGAGTGCAGATAACTGATACCAGTCTTGCCATCAGCTTGACGGAAGTTGTACATGTTTTGATACCACGGCGCTTTATATTCATCAGTCCACATGTATGACATGGACAGTGCGCCCGCCGTATCAAAATCAAATTTCGCACCACCTTCAGCACCACGATAGGTGCCCGGCATAAAGCTCCAGTGTGGGGCTAGCAGGGTCTGACCAGTGGGTTGGATATAACCACCACGCGCCCAGAAATCACCTAATTTGAATTTGGCTGCGGCTTTGTAAATACTCACACCACTCTTATCGCCGGTCCATTTTTCGTCCCAACGGGTTTTGGCATCACTGAAACCAATTTCGTTTGGAGCAGCAGGGCCACTGTTGGTCATTTCAACTGCGCCGAAAGCCGCTAAGTCGATACCGAACATATCTGCGGCATAACCGGAAGAGAAGTCCAGGTTGGCGTTAAATGTGGAGTGATGCAGGTTAGCGACATACTTGCCATACTCTGCGCTACCTGGCGTTAAATCCTTACGGTCACGCTGACGCTGCCAATAGTAAATACCACCCGTCAGTGATGAATCATCAACAAAGCCTTCTGCCTTGGCCTCTGGGGCTGCCATAAACCCCGTTCCTAACAATGCACCCGCGACTGCGAGCGCTAATGTTTTACGTTTAGCACCGTGCGTAACCATATGAAAAAATTCCTCTTTGACATCACATTTAAAGTGCCGTCCCTGTGTCCACCACAGCTCACAGGTTTAGCCTCAAAAAACCCTAGTGGGTAAAGTTTTGCTGGGAAGAAATCTCCACCAGCAGTTGCTCATTAAAAAAACAAACTTCGCTTTTGAAATACACCCTCGCAAAGATTGCTGCTGGAATACAGACTATTTTTCGCGACGCGAATTATCAATCAAAAATGAAGCTAATTTTTCAAAGTATGACCACGAGCACATAACTGTGAAAAATTATTACAGAGTTCACAATTGCTTAAAAAACAATGCATAAGATGATACCTCTAAGCCAAAATCGTCTCATATTGACATCTTGAATGGTTTCAGCTTAACCAATAAAATATAAGATTTATCCGAGAAAAATAGGGTTATTTTTACAGTTAATTCGTAAAGCGAATATTTAAGAAAGACTTACAGGCAACCACTCAAAGCAGAGAAAAGAATGCAATATGTTGAGATTGACCAAAGAATAAGAGAGGAAAGAGAGAAAATTGAAAGGATAGGACCGTGTTTAGTAAAACTAACAATAGCTGTTCGACAGAGATAAAAAAGGCGTGGACTAAGCCACGCCAGTTAAGGTAAATCCGGGGGCCAGATTAGTTGCTCACCTTAGCAGCCCAGGTATCACGCAGACCTACCGTGCGGTTAAACACCAACGCATCGGGGCGTGAATAGTGGCTATCAGCACAGAAATAACCTTCACGTTCAAACTGATACGTTTTTTCTGGAACCGCATCAGCCAGACTTGGCTCAACAAAACCCTGACGGATAATCAAAGACTCAGGGTTGATGGTAGACAAGAAGTCTTCCGCCGCCGCTGGGTTTGGTACACTAAACAAACGGTCATATAAACGGATTTCAGCAGGCAATGCATGCTTAACAGAAACCCAATGGATAACCCCCTTCACTTTTCGGCCATCAGCAGGGTCTTTGTTTAAAGTTTCTGCGTCATAGCTGCAATAAAGTGTCGTGACATTACCTTCGGCGTCCTTCTCAACACGCTCGGCTTTGATGACATAAGCATTACGCAGGCGCACTTCTTTGCCCAGCACTAAGCGCTTGTATTGTTTATTGGCTTCTTCACGAAAATCAGCGCGATCGATATAAATCTCACTGTCAAAAGGGACTTGACGGGTGCCCATGTCGGGATTATTCGGGTGATTTGGCATGGTCAGCCACTCTTCCCCTGCCGCACGATTCTCGATAACCACTTTGATTGGATCCAGAACAGCCATAGCCCGTGGTGCATTTTCGTTCAGATCATCACGGATACAGGACTCCAGTGCCATCATCTCAACGTTGTTATCCTGCTTGGTCACACCGATACGGCGGCAGAATTCACGAATTGATGCTGCGGTGTAACCACGGCGACGCAAACCAGAAATGGTTGGCATACGCGGATCATCCCAGCCCTCGACGACCTTCTCGGTCACCAATAGGTTCAGCTTACGCTTAGACATAATGGAGTATTCGAGATTCAGACGAGAGAACTCATACTGACGTGGATGGCATTCAATAGAGATATTATCCAGCACCCAATCATACAAGCGACGGTTATCCTGGAACTCCAAAGTACAAAGTGAATGTGTAATCCCTTCAATCGCATCAGAAATGCAATGGGTGAAGTCATACATCGGGTAGATGCACCATTTGTTGCCAGACTGGTGATGTTCGGCAAATTTAATGCGGTACAACACCGGATCACGCATCACAATAAACGGTGACGCCATGTCAATTTTTGCACGCAAGCATGCGGTGCCTTCAGCAAAGCCACCGGCACGCATTTTTTCAAACAGCGCCAGGTTCTCTTCCACACTGCGGTCGCGATATGGGCTATTTTTACCCGGCGCAGTCAGCGTGCCGCGATATTCGCGCATCTGCTCAGGCGTTAACTCATCAACATACGCCAGACCCTTGTTAATCAGCTCTACAGCGTACTGGTACAATTGGTCAAAATAGTCTGAGGAGTAACGTACATCACCGCTCCAGGTGAAGCCTAGCCACTCTACGTCGCGTTTAATTGACTCCACGAACTCCACATCTTCTTTCACCGGGTTGGTGTCGTCAAAACGCAGGTTGCATTGCCCCTGATAGTCTTGGGCAATACCAAAGTTCAGGCAAATAGACTTCGCATGACCAATATGCAAGTAGCCGTTTGGCTCTGGCGGGAAGCGGGTATGAACCGACGTGTGTTTGCCGCTGGCTAAATCTTCGTCAATGATCTGACGGATAAAATTACTTGGGCGGGCTTCTGCCTCACTCATTGTTCTATTCCTCAATGCAAACGCAACAAATATAACCGCATATAATCCAACAAGCCCGGCCCGGAAACAACCGTTTGTTACAGTAAATAAAACAAAAAAACGGGAAGAGATTGCTCTCTTCCCGCTGGTTCGGCTAAAAGTTAAATCAGTTATTCAGGACAGCAGTCCCTTCTCACCGTCAGGCTTTAGCCGATTATTTACTCTGAATCTCAAACAGCTGGCTTTGACCGGCAACCACCGATCCACCCGCCAACACCGAGATACCGGCATAGTCATCAATATTACTGACAACAACCGGGCTAATCATTGAGCGCGCATTAGCGTTCAGGTAGGCCAAGTCCAGCTCAAGCACCGGTTGACCAGCAACCACAGTGGCACCTTCTTCAACCAGACGTGCAAAGCCCTGGCCGTTCAGTTTCACCGTATCAATCCCGATATGAACCACAATTTCAGCACCGGTTTCAGTTTCCAGGCAGAAAGCATGGTCAGTGTTGAAGATTTTTACGATGGTGCCGTTTGCCGGAGCAACTACCGTTTTATCCGTTGGACGGATGGCAATCCCCTCACCGACAGCTTTGCTGGCAAAGGCTTCATCAGGAACCTCTTCCAAAGCAACCACATCGCCGGTAATTGGAGAAACCAATACCAAAGAGGCGGATTTCGCGGTGTTAATGACAGCCTGAGGCTTGGTCGCAGCAGAAGCTGTCGTGCCGCTTGCTGCAGGAACCGGGCCACCGGCCAACACGTTACGCATTGCCGAAGCAATCAGTTCCGCACGAGTACCGACGATGACTTGCACACTTTGTTTGTTCAGACGAATAACACCAGAAGCGCCTAAGCGTTTGGCAATACCGTCATTCACCAAGGCAGAATCTTTAACGTTCAAACGCAGACGGGTGATACATGCATCAATCCCTGTCAGGTTGTCTGAGCCGCCGATGGCTCCAATGTAACGACGCGCCAGACCATTAATTTCGCTTTCGTTAACTTCTGGAGTTTTATCAACATTGACGTCATAACCATCTTCTTCACTACCTTCAACTGCCAGTTCACGACCTGGAGTCAGCAAGTTGAATTTCTTGATGGTGAAACGGAATACCACGTAGTAAATCGCGAAGAACACCAGGCCTTGTGGGATCAACATGTACCAGTGTGTCGCCAGCGGGTTGCGGGAAGACAGCACCATATCCACCAGACCGGCACTGAAACCAAAGCCTGCAATCCAATGCATACTGGCTGCAATGAACACAGAAATCCCGGTCAGCACTGCGTGGATAAAGTACAACACAGGGGCAACGAACATGAAGGAGAATTCAAGTGGTTCAGTGATACCGGTGAAGAAGGCTGCAAATGCCCCCGCCAACATGATACCGGCCACTTTTGCTCTGTTTTCCGGACGCGCACAGTGATAAATCGCCAGCGCAGCACCAGGTAAACCAAACATCATGATTGGGAAGAAACCTGCCTGATAACGGCCGGTGATACCGACAACAGCTTTACCGCTATCGATAGACTGTTGGCCACCCAGGAAGTTAGGGATATCGTTAATGCCGGCAACGTCAAACCAGAACACTGAGTTCAAGGCGTGATGCAGGCCGACGGGGATCAGTAAGCGGTTGAAGAAGGCATAAATACCTGCACCTACAGACCCCATATCTTTGATGTATTCGCCGAAAGTCACCAATGCGTTATAAATCAGTGGCCAAACGTACATCAGAATGAAGGCAACTACGATCATCAGGAAAGACGTCAGAATCGGAACCAGACGACGACCACTGAAGAAGGAAAGTGCTTTTGGCAATTCAACGCCGCTGAAGCGGTTGTACAACTCAGCTGAGATGATACCTACCAGAATACCCACAAACTGGTTGTTGATTTTGCCGAAGGCAGCTGGAACCTGATCAACCGGAATCTTTTGAATCATCGAAACCGCGGCTGGCGAGCACAGCGTCGTCAACACCAGGAAGCCGACAAAGCCGGTCAGTGCAGCAGCACCGTCTTTATCTTTTGACATACCATAAGCCACACCAATGGCGAACAGCACGGACATATTATCGATGATGGCGGCACCGGACTTGATAAACAATGCCGCTAGCGCATTATCACCACCCCAGCTGACTGGGTCTATCCAGTAGCCCACACCCATCAATATCGCGGCTGCAGGCAGTGTGGCCACTGGGACCATCAAAGCCCGACCCACTTTTTGCAAGTAACTAAGAATATTCACCTTTCCCCCTATTCGTCCGATATCGGACCCTTTAAGTAGTTTATTTATTTGATTCACTACCTTTTAGAAAAACGCATGGCACATCTTTTATTTATTCACGACACACTTATTCACGGCACGCTATTTATTCACGATACAAATGACTCATTCCGGAGTGTAAAAAATTTATTTCGTAACGCAAATTAAAACCCCCTATTTTGTGATAAATGTCACCAAAAACCAGTCAAAAAGCACCAATAGACTAGCCATGACACAAAACTTATTTTATCATTCGAAAAATGAACAAAGCATTGTACCAACGCATGAGTCAAAATCTGAGTTACGCTTAGCTGAATGATTCAATCCGCGTAGAGTATAGCCACTATTAGCAATCAAAGAGGTGCAAGATGAGACTTATCCCACTGAAAAACACCACAGAAGTTGGTAAATGGGCCGCACGTTATATCGTTAACCGCATCAATGCATTTAAACCGACCGCTGATCGCCCATTTGTTCTGGGGCTGCCAACTGGCGGCACACCGATGGAAGCGTATAAGCACTTGGTTGCGCTGTATAAAGCCGGTGAAGTGAGTTTCAAAAATGTGGTCACTTTCAACATGGATGAATATGTTGGGCTGCCGCAAGAGCACCCGGAAAGCTACTACACCTTCATGCACAGCAACTTCTTTGATCATGTGGATATCCCTGCTGAAAACATCAATCTTCTAAATGGTAATGCGCCTGATATCGATGAAGAATGCCGCCGTTACGAAGAAAAGATTAAGTCTTATGGCAAAATTCACCTGTTCATGGGTGGTGTAGGCGTTGACGGCCACATTGCCTTTAATGAACCGGCGTCCTCTTTAGCTTCTCGTACTCGCATCAAAACGCTGACCGAAGAAACTCGTGAAGCAAACTCACGCTTCTTTGGTGGTGATGCAAACCTCGTGCCGAAATATGCACTTACTGTAGGTGTGGGCACTCTGTTGGATGCTGAAGAAGTGATGATTCTGGTGACTGGCCGTGGCAAAGCACAAGCCTTGCAAGCTGCAGTTGAAGGCAGCATCAACCACATGTGGACCATCAGTTGCCTGCAACTGCATGCGAAAGCCATCATGGTGTGCGATGAACCTTCGACTATGGAATTGAAGGTTAAAACTGTAAAATATTTCAGCGAATTAGAAGCTGAAAACATCAAGAATCTGTAACAGTTATTAGGGGGTTAAGATGTACGCTTTAACTCACGGCCGTATTTATACCAGCCATGAAGTACTGGATAATCACGCTGTTGTCGTGGCTAACGGATTGATCGAACGTATCTGTCCTGCCGATGAACTTCCGGCTGGCATTGAGGTACGCGACTTGGGTGGCGCCATCCTGGCCCCCGGTTTTATTGATGTTCAGCTTAATGGCTGCGGTGGTGTGCAATTCAATGATTCGCTTGAAGCCATCTCCGAAAAGACGCTAGAAATTATGCAGCGCGCGAATGAAAAGTCAGGCTGCACCAGTTTCCTGCCGACACTCATTACTTGCAGTGATGAATATATGAAGCACGGCATTGATGTCATGCGTTCATATCTGCAAAAAAACCAGCATCAGGCTTTGGGTCTGCATCTGGAAGGGCCTTATATCAGCCCACAGAAGAAAGGGACTCATAATCCAGCGTTTATTCGTAAACCTAGCGCTGAAATGATTGATTATCTGTGCGCCAATGCCGATGTGATCACTAAAGTGACCTTGGCACCTGAAATGGTTGATGCCAAATATATTCGTCAACTGACAGAAGCCGGTATTTTAGTTTCCTCCGGCCATTCAAATGCGACGTATCAGCAAGCTCGTCAAGGTTTTGCCGCCGGTATCCGCTTTGCAACGCACCTATATAATGCAATGCCTTACATTTCCGGGCGCGAACCGGGCCTGATTGGGGCGATTTTTGATACGCCAGAAGTGTACACCGGTGTCATTGCCGATGGTTTGCATGTGGATTGGGCCAACATTCGCAACGCTAAGCGATTGAAAGGTGAGAAATTAGTACTGGTAACTGATGCAACTGCACCAGCAGGTGCTGAAATTGATCAATTTATTTTTGCTGGTAAAACAATATACTATCGCGATGGTTTATGTGTGGATGAAAACGGCACATTAAGCGGTTCAGCACTGACCATGATAGAAGCGGTCCAAAATAGTGTTGAACATGTGGGCATCGCGCTGGACGAAGCATTGCGTATGGCCACACTTTATGCGGCCCGAGCGATTGGCGTGGATAAGCAGTTAGGGAGTATTGAAGCCGGCAAAGTGGCCAACCTGACTGCCTTTACCCGCGATTATAAAATCACTAAAACCATCGTTAATGGTAACGAGGTTTTAAAATAAGCGAGTAATTTTATTGATGAGCACCGGCGGACAGTCACAAATTGGTAATGTGGATCTTGTGAAACAACTCAATGGTGCCGTGGTATATCGGCTCATTGACCAGCAAGGCCCGATTTCGCGTATTCAAATTGCCGATCTCAGCCAGCTAGCTCCCGCCAGTGTCACCAAGATTACCCGTCAACTGTTGGAGCGCGGGCTGATCAAAGAAGTCGATCAGCAAGCCTCCACCGGTGGTCGCCGCGCGATTTCTATCGTGACAGAAAACCGTCAGTTCCATACCATCGCTGTCCGCCTGGGCCGCCATGACGCCACTATTACGCTGTTTGATATGAGCGGTAAGTCGCTAGGTGAAGAGCACTATTCCCTACCAGAGCGCACGCAAGAAACTCTCGAACATGCATTATTTAATACCATCAGTCAGTTTATCGAAATTTATCAGCGCAAATTACGTGAACTGATCGCTATCGCCGTCATCCTCCCTGGCCTGGTTGAGCCTAGCAAAGGTATCGTGCGCTATATGCCACATATCAGTGTTAGCAATTGGCCATTAGTCGAAAATCTGCAAAATCGTTTCAATGTCACCAGCTTTGTCGGCCACGATATCCGCAGTCTGGCACTGGCCGAGCACTATTTTGGTGCAACCCGCGACTGCGAAGACTCTATTTTGGTTCGTCTGCATCGTGGTACAGGTGCCGGTATCATTGTTAACAGCCAAATATTTCTTGGCAGCAATGGTAACGTAGGTGAAATCGGTCATATCCAGATTGATCCATTGGGCGAGCGCTGCTATTGCGGTAATTTTGGTTGCCTGGAAACTGTTGCATCGAATGCAGCAATTGAAAACCGCGTACGCCACCTGCTCGCGCAGGGATATCCAAGTAAATTAACATTGGATGATTGCCACATTAGTGCCATCTGCAAAGCCGCTAACAAAGGTGATTTGCTGGCAACTGAGGTGATTGAACATGTAGGCCGCTACTTGGGTAAAGCCATTTCTATCGCCATCAACTTGTTCAACCCGCAAAAAGTGGTGATTGCCGGTGAAATCATTGAAGCTGACAAAATCCTGCTCCCCGCGATTCAAGGTTGTATTAATACGCAAGTGTTAAAAAACTTCCGTCAAAATCTACCGGTGGTCACCTCACAGCTTGATCATCAATCAGCTATTGGGGCTTTTGCACTGGCAAAACGTGCCATGTTAAACGGTGTATTACTGCAACGCCTGTTGGAAAACTAATTCTTTATGTGCCCAATAAGTTGATATAACTCAATGAGCTGGGCAATTGATGGTAACCAACAACCCTGTATCTTGAAAGATGTCGGGTATAAGATAGCGGCAGGGTCAGTTTCGTCATCGACCATGTTATAGTGACTCGTTGCTACGGCTAAAAGAGTAATTTAAACAATGACAATTAAAAGCGTTATTTGCGATATCGATGGTGTGTTGTTGCATGACAATCATCCCGTCCCCGGTGCCGATGCTTTTCTGGCCCGAATTCAAGAAGCCGGAATGCCGCTGGTTATTTTGACCAACTATCCGTCACAAACCGCTCAGGATCTGGCTAACCGCTTCCATTCAGCCGGACTGGAAGTGCCGGAAAGTGCTTTTTATACCTCGGCGATGGCGACAGCCGACTTTCTGCGCCGCCAGGATGGTAAAAAAGCCTATGTCGTGGGTGAAGGTGCATTGGTTCACGAATTGTATAAAGCGGGCTTTACTATTACCGATATAAATCCTGATTTTGTGATTGTGGGTGAAACCCGCTCATATAACTGGGACATGATGCATAAAGCAGCTTATTTCGTCGCCAATGGTGCACGTTTTATTGCCACTAATCCCGATAGCCACGGCCACGGCTTTGCACCTGCCTGTGGAGCATTGTGTGCGCCTATTGAGAAAATCTCTGGCCGCAAACCATTTTATGTCGGTAAACCTAGCCCGTGGATTATCCGCGCTGCACTCAATAAAATGCAGGCGCATTCGGAAAGTACCGTCATTGTCGGTGATAATCTGCGTACCGATATTTTGGCCGGTTTCCAGGCGGGTCTCGAGACTATTTTGGTTCTTTCCGGCGTATCGACATTAACAGATATTGAAGCGATGCCATTCCGCCCAAGCTACGTTTACCCATCTGTTGCAGAAATTGACATCATCTAGTTTCTCGTTGGCGGTTCCGGCCGCCATACACCTTTTAGTGATACTCCCTTATCGTGCAACGCCCTTTTTTAGTGCGGCGCACCAAAGTTTCTTGCTAATTCTCCCCATTTTGGCGCATTTTCGTTATGTGTGCTCACCGCCATGCCAGCTATAGCGACAAATCTATCGCGCTCTAAATTGGCGTGTTTTTTGCATTACTTTCTACAAATTATTCGGATGAATGCATCGTCATGGGGCACAGCTTGCATCAATCAAAAGCAAGTGCACGAAAAACAGTTCCAGCGATGAACGACTCAAACTCAACATCATCACCGCCAAAGCAGAGAAGTTAGGGAGATTACTATGTGTTCTATTTTCGGGGTCCTCGACCTTAAAACTGACCCCATTGAGTTACGCAAAAAAGCGCTGGAAATGTCACGTCTAATGCGCCACCGCGGCCCAGACTGGTCAGGTGTATGGGCAAATGATAAAGCCATACTCGCCCATGAACGCTTATCTATTGTTGACGTCAATACTGGTGCACAGCCCCTGTTTAACGCGGCGCACACACATATTCTGGCGGTCAATGGTGAAATATATAATCATCAGGCATTACGCCAGCAATACGGCGACCGTTATGAATTCCAGACCGGCTCTGACTGTGAAGTCATTCTGGCGCTGTATCAAGAGAAAGGGCCTGAATTCCTTGACGATCTGCAAGGTATGTTCGCTTTCGTCCTATACGATACGGAAAAAGACGCTTACCTGATTGGGCGTGACCATCTGGGTATTATCCCGCTGTACATGGGCCACGACGAACACGGTAATATGTTTGTGGCTTCAGAAATGAAAGCCTTGGTTCCGGTTTGCCGTACCATCAAAGAATTTCCGGCCGGAAGCTATCTGTGGAGTCAGGATGGCGAAATCCGCGAGTATTATCATCGCGACTGGTTTGATTTCGATAATGTCAAAAACAATGTCACCGATAAAGTTGAACTGGCAAATGCGTTAGAAGATGCAGTTAAAAGCCATTTGATGTCCGACGTTCCTTACGGCGTGCTGCTCTCCGGCGGTCTGGATTCCTCGGTTATTTCGGCTATCACCAAAAAATTTGCCGCTCGTCGTGTAGAAGATGATGAACGCAGTGAAGCCTGGTGGCCACAACTGCACTCCTTCGCTGTCGGTTTGGTGGGTTCACCTGATTTGCGCGCCGCGCAAGAGGTCGCCAACCATTTAGGTACTGTGCATCATGAAATTCACTTCACCGTGCAGGAAGGTCTGGATGCCATCCGTGATGTGATTTATCACATTGAAACTTATGATGTCACCACTATCCGCGCCTCAACACCAATGTACTTGATGTCACGTAAAATCAAGGCGATGGGTATCAAAATGGTGCTATCTGGTGAAGGTTCTGACGAAGTATTTGGCGGTTACCTCTATTTCCACAAAGCGCCAAATGCCAAAGAATTGCATGAAGAAACCGTGCGCAAACTGTTAGCCCTGCATATGTATGACTGCGCTCGTGCCAACAAAGCGATGTCTGCCTGGGGTGTGGAAGCGCGAGTACCCTTCCTGGATAAAAACTTCCTTGATGTGGCGATGCGAATTAACCCGCAGGATAAAATGTGCGGCAACGGTAAAATGGAAAAACATGTCCTGCGTGAATGTTTTGAATCCTACCTGCCACATAGCGTCGCATGGCGTCAGAAAGAACAATTCTCCGATGGTGTGGGTTACAGCTGGATTGATACATTAAAAGAGAAAGCTGCCGAGCAAGTCACTGATCAACAGATGGAAACTGCGCACTTCCGTTTCCCATACAACACGCCGTCCTCCAAAGAGGGCTACTTGTATCGAGAAATTTTTGAAGAGCTATTCCCACTGCCAAGTGCAGCGGAATGCGTGCCTGGAGGCCCTTCAGTGGCCTGTTCATCAGCTAAAGCTATTGAATGGGATGAATCATTCAAAAGCATGGATGACCCTTCTGGTCGCGCTGTAGGTGTGCATCAGGATGCTTACAAATAACTGAACGTGATAGCTGAGGGTAAGTCCACCCTAACTGCATCAGCTATTCAGCTCTCAAGGCCGCCCTCGGGTGGCCTTGTTTTTTGTTGGCAAATTCAACAATTAATCATCATAAGTGCTGCTTTAATCACCAGACTGTTCACAAGCCAAACAAACGAACCCTTTCAGCGCTTTTTTGGGAAAAAACTAGTTGACGCAAATCGGCCATATACGCATAATGCGCCCCGCAACGCCGATGAAGGTTGTGCAGAAAAAAGATGGCTACGTAGCTCAGCTGGTTAGAGCACAGCACTCATAATGCTGGGGTCACAGGTTCGATTCCCGTCGTAGCCACCATCTTTTTTCATGTATGCGGGAGTGGCGAAATTGGTAGACGCACTAGATTTAGGTTCTAGCGCCGCAAGGTGTGCGAGTTCAAGTCTCGCCTCCCGCACCATTTTCATCGGTTGTCACAGTAGATGGGATATCGCCAAGCGGTAAGGCACCAGGTTTTGATCCTGGCATTCCCAGGTTCGAATCCTGGTATCCCAGCCATTTTTCTGAAATGGTTTGTTGTTAAACAAGAAGACTGTTAAACATAAAAACTGTTAGACACCAGTTGTGCTAAGTCAGTAAAAAGAATTGTATTTCAGTTGGGATATCGCCAAGCGGTAAGGCACCAGGTTTTGATCCTGGCATTCCCAGGTTCGAATCCTGGTATCCCAGCCATACAATTTCTCAAGGTTAAAGATTTTAAGATGGCTACGTAGCTCAGCTGGTTAGAGCACAGCACTCATAATGCTGGGGTCACAGGTTCGATTCCCGTCGTAGCCACCATCTTTTGGGGTATCGCCAAGCGGTAAGGCACTGGATTCTGATTCCAGCATTCCGAGGTTCGAATCCTCGTACCCCAGCCAAATTTAGAAAAGCTCGCTTCAGCGGGCTTTTTGCTTTTCTGCATTTTGTTTTTTTTTGCTGTGATGTGATTTTTTCGCTGCAATAAAATTTGAATTTTGCTTTTCAACAAAAGAACAAGAAACGTGCCCCGTCGCCAAGAAACAACTATTTCTGGCGACGAGTGATAAAATACCTACAGCCCTAATGCATACTTCAATGCATGTTCCTTGAGTTTACCCGCACGTTGGGCCGCCATCAGCGCCAAATTACGCACAAATTTTACCGCAGGTAAGTCATTACTGAATGCGGTGTAAAACACATCCATTCCACTTTGCATAATCAAATTATCAGTACGGCGGCGGCGCTGATAACGCTGCAATACCTGCTCGCTATGCCAGGATTCTGCCTGTTCACGCGCCTGGTTTAACACCTCCAGTAACGCATCGACATCCCGATAACCCAGATTAACCCCCTGCCCCGCCAATGGATTGATGGTATGCGCCGCATCGCCCAGTAATACCAACCCCGGCTGCACATATTGCTGCGCATGGCGGCGAACCAAAGGGAAAGAACCTGCAGCAATGGCGTTGACAGTTCCCAAGCGAGATGGGAAAGCCGCAGCAACCTCTTGATTCAATTGTGCCAGCGGCAATGCCTGAAGTTGACGGATACGTTGAGGGCTGTCGTACCAAACCAATGATGCCCAGTTATCAAACAATGGCAGGAACGCTCTTGGGCCAGAAGGGAAAAACTGCTGCCAGGTGGTGTCTTGCTGAGCAGTGTCGGTCTCGACAGTAATTAACATACAGGACTGGCGATATTGCCAACCGCTGGTGCCAATCCCAGCTAAACGGCGTACCAGAGAATTAGCTCCATCCGCACCCACTACTAAATGGCTCTGTATCTCTCGCTGTGCATCTAACGTGATTTTCCAATAGTCATCTACTCTAACCATTGTTTGCAGCCGTGACGGGCACAGTAACGTCAAATTAGGGCATGTTGCCATCTGTTGCCATAGCGCCAACTGTAAAACCCGGTTCTCGACCATAAAGCCCAGTTCAGGCAATGACAGCGACGCCGCATCAAAAACAACTTGAGAACCCGGCTGTTCCCATGTTTCCAATCGACGATAAGGTGCATAGCGCATCTGTTGCACTTGCGGCCAGGCTCCGAGCTGTTTCAGCAAGGATACCGAGGTGCATCCAATCGCGGAAACCCGTAAGTCCGGCACACTTTCAGCCTCAAACGGCTGCGGAGCCTCATGTTCCAGTAATGCCACTGACCAGCCAGTTTGTGCCAGCCCAAGCGCGGCAGCGGCACCTACCATGCCTCCGCCCACGACCACAACATCATAATTTGGTTGCGATTTATCCATTTTGGCCATTCTTAGAAGTTAAAATAACACCTGTATTTTGTCGGCAGACAGTGTACCGGATTTTTCATTACTCCACAGGATAAGTAAGCCGTTATGCGGTGGTCATCGCAACGGCAAATGACTACAATAGCCCTATAACTACGGAGCCTTTGTGCTACCCACTATTCGATGACGGAACACTGCATAGAGCATTGCGTCACGCGATGTGACTTTTATGATGAATTTTTTGGCGGTAGATAGGCTATGACTAAAAAACTACACATCAAAACCTGGGGCTGCCAGATGAATGAATACGATTCATCTAAAATGGCTGATTTGCTGGCCAGCACCCACGGCTACCAATTGACAGAGATCCCCGAAGAGGCAGATTTACTGTTACTCAATACCTGCTCAATCCGCGAAAAAGCACAGGAAAAAGTATTCAGCCTGCTTGGGCACTGGAAACTGCTGAAAGAGAAAAATCCAGAGCTCATTATTGGTGTGGGGGGGTGTGTGGCATCTCAGGAAGGTGAGCATCTGCGCCAACGTGCTCCTTGTGTCGATGTCATTTTCGGTCCGCAAACCCTGCATCGTTTGCCGGAAATGATTAATCACGTGCAAGGCACACACAGCCCTGTGGTGGATATCAGTTTCCCAGAAATTGAAAAATTTGACCGCCTGCCGGAACCTCGCGCTGAAGGGCCGACAGCATTTGTCTCCATTATGGAAGGTTGCAATAAATACTGCACATTCTGTGTCGTACCTTATACCCGTGGCGAGGAAGTTAGCCGGCCAAGTGACGATATCTTGTTTGAAATCGCACAGTTAGCCGCTCAAGGTGTGCGAGAAGTAAATCTGCTAGGGCAGAATGTCAATGCATATCGTGGTGCCACTTATGATGGTGATATCTGTAGTTTTGCCGAACTATTGCGGCTAGTTGCCGCCATTGATGGTATCGATCGAGTGCGCTTTACCACCAGCCATCCTATTGAGTTTACTGATGATATTATTGACGTTTATCGGGATACTCCCGAACTGGTGAGTTTCCTGCATTTGCCGGTGCAAAGTGGCTCTGATCGTATTTTAACCATGATGAAGCGGGCGCATACCGCGCTGGAATACAAAGCTATCATCCGTAAACTGCGTCAGGCTCGACCTGATATCCAAATCAGCTCTGACTTTATTATCGGTTTCCCCGGTGAAACTCAGCAAGATTTTGAGCAAACCATGAAACTGGTGGCAGATGTCGGTTTTGATACCAGTTACAGCTTTATTTACTCGCCACGCCCCGGCACACCGGCGGCAGACCTGCCAGACGATGTGTCCGAAGAAGAGAAAAAGCAGCGGTTACACATCTTGCAAGAGCGCATTACTCAACAAGCTATGGAAATCAGCCGAAAAATGGTGGGTACTGTGCAACGCATTCTGGTGGAAGGCACATCTCGTAAGAATGTGATGGAATTGGCGGGGCGCACTGAAAATAATCGGGTCGTGAACTTTGAAGGCACACCTGAAATGATCGGTAAATTCGTCGATGTTGAAATCGTTAATGTTTATGCCAGTTCACTCCGCGGCATTGTGCTGCGCACCGAAGATCAGATGGATCTGCGTATTCATGAATCGCCGCAATCAGTGATTGCCCGCACCCGCAAAGAAAATGAGTTAGGCGTCGGCCTGTATCAACCCTGATTGCAATTTTGCGAGCCAGTCCGCACCAGCAGGCGCTGCATTGTCAGTGCCTGTTTTATTTTAGCGGGGCGTTATGCAAATTCGTTTTTTTAAGTTGCACCATCTGCTGGCCGCTATTTCAATAGAGGCCGAAGGCACGGATTCATAAGCCGCACACTTGCGTCCACACGGTGCACCATGAATAATTCACAAATGACATGTATGATTGACGTTATATCGGGCAACCAATACTAATGAATGATATTCCCCATAACGGGAAATTGCAGTCAGGCTTCAAACAAACCGGCCCTTAGTGACCCAGAGGAACGCAGTGACTCAGAGAAACAGTTTGCACGTAGTGACACAAGAAATCTTGCTGGAACCCGCCGATAATCAGCGTTTGCTGAGCTTATGCGGCCCTTTTGATGACAACATCAAGCAGTTGGAACGCAGGTTAGGCATTGAAATTAATCGCCGCGACAACCGTTTCAAGTTAGTCGGTAAGAATATCTGCGTGGTTGCAGCGGCAGATATCCTGCGCCATCTGTATGTTGATACGGCCCCTATCCGTGGTGTCATCCCCGATATCGATCCCGAGGCTATTCACCTCGCGGTGAAAGAAAGCCGCGTGTTAGAACAAACTGCCGAAAGTGTGCCGGATTACGGCAAAGCCGTTAACATTCGCACCAAACGCGGGATGGTCAAGCCTCGCACACCCAATCAGGCACAATACATTGCTAATATTCTCGATCATGATATTACTTTCGGGATTGGGCCAGCCGGTACGGGTAAAACCTATCTGGCCGTTGCCGCAGCAGTTGATGCTCTGGAGCGCCAAAACGTACGACGCATTTTGCTAACTCGCCCGGCGGTTGAAGCCGGGGAAAAACTGGGGTTTTTACCCGGTGACCTCAGCCAAAAAGTCGATCCTTACTTGCGCCCACTCTATGATGCTCTGTTTGAAATGCTTGGCTTTGAGCGAGTGGAGAAACTGATTGAGCGCAATGTGATTGAAGTGGCTCCGCTGGCGTATATGCGCGGTCGCACACTGAATGATGCGTTTATCATTTTAGATGAAAGCCAGAACACCACCATCGAACAGATGAAAATGTTCCTGACCCGCATGGGTTTCAATTCCAAAGCGGTAATTACCGGTGATGTTACGCAAACTGACTTGCCACGCCACCAGAAGTCCGGCTTAAGCCATGCCATCGAAGTATTATCCGGGGTAGAAGAGCTGAGCTTTAACTTCTTCCATAGCGAAGATGTGGTGCGCCACCCCGTCGTCGCTCAAGTGGTCATTGCTTATGAAGCCTGGGAAGCAGCCGAACAAAAACGTAAAGATGCCATCGCCGAACAACGTAAGCGGGAAACTCACACCCCGTCTGAGCAGGAGGCTCCGTGAGCCAGGTTATTCTCGATCTACAAATTGCCTGCGCTGACAGCCAGGGTTTACCGACCGAAGCAGATTTTCAGCATTGGTTGGAAGCAGTATTACCTCAATTTCAAGAAGTCTCTGAAGTGACTATCCGAGTGGTTGATGAAGCAGAAAGTCATGAGCTGAATCTCACCTATCGCGGTAAAGATAAACCGACCAATGTCTTGTCTTTTCCATTTGAGGCCCCACCTGAGATTGAGCTGCCACTACTGGGTGATTTGATCATTTGTCGTCAGGTAGTTGAACAAGAAGCGTCTGAGCAAGAGAAAGCACTATTGGCTCATTGGGCGCATATGGTTGTTCACGGCAGTCTGCATCTGCTAGGGTATGACCACATCGTTGACGATGAAGCAGAAGAAATGGAGTCGATTGAGACTGAAATAATGCAAAGTTTGGGCTACCCAGACCCGTATATTTCAGAGAAAGACCCCGAGTAACCCCGTTATACAGGGTGTATACCACCCTGTTAATAAGGGTAAAGCTGTCGGCGGTGTGTGTTTACCACTGCCGATAAAATATAATCTTACATGGGTAAACTTAACTAAAACGCCATGAGCGACGACCACTCACAAAACAATGATAGCCCCAGTCCCAAGAAAGGGTTCTTTACTCTCATCCTTAACCAGTTATTCCACGGCGAACCCAAGAACCGTGGCGATCTGGTAGAGCTTATCCGTGATTCTGAGCAAAACGATCTGATCGATCCCGATACCCGCGATATGCTGGAAGGCGTGATGGATATCGCCGAACAGCGTGTACGGGACATCATGATCCCCCGCTCTCAAATGGTCACATTAAAGCGTAATCAAACGCTGGATGAGTGTTTGGATGTCATTATTGAATCTGCTCACTCCCGCTTTCCGGTGATCAGTGAAGATAAAGATCACATTGAAGGCATTCTGATGGCCAAGGATTTGCTGCCGTTTATGCGCACAGATTCTGAGCCATTCAGCATTGATAAAGTCTTACGGACGGCGGTTGTTGTGCCAGAAAGTAAGCGCGTCGATCGGATGCTGAAAGAGTTCCGCTCACAACGCTATCACATGGCTATTGTCATTGATGAGTTTGGTGGCGTTTCCGGCCTGGTAACCATTGAAGATATTCTTGAGCTGATCGTTGGCGAAATTGAAGATGAGTATGACGATGAAGAAGACAGAGATGTTCGTCAACTCAGTCGGCACACTTACACTATTCGTGCGCTGACACCCATTGAGGATTTCAATGATGTATTCAACACCCATTTCAGCGACGATGAAGTGGATACCATCGGTGGTTTGGTGATGCAGGCATTTGGTCATTTACCTGCTCGCGGTGAAACCATTGAAATTCAAGGTTACTTATTTAAAGTTGCCATGGCGGATAGCCGACGTATTATTCAGGTTCATGTGAAAATCCCGGATGATGCTCCGCAACCCAAACTGGAAGAATAAATCCTCGATGTCTATCGCTTCATACCTTCAACGCCAGTGGGTTCGCGCCCTACTGGCGCTATTTTTTGGCGCCTGCGGTACGCTGGCTTATTCC
Organism: Yersinia proxima; assembly: GCF_902170785.1. Classification (GTDB taxonomy): domain Bacteria; phylum Pseudomonadota; class Gammaproteobacteria; order Enterobacterales; family Enterobacteriaceae; genus Yersinia; species Yersinia proxima. Next base: position 76,956 of record NZ_CABHYG010000016.1, read on the forward strand.
CCATTTGATAGTTGGCCTGCGGCCATTGTTTCGCTGTTCGGCTTACTCAGCCTGACATTGAATCGCACCACTAAACAAGCCGCTTTTATCGGCTTTTGTTGGGGTATGGGGCTGTTTGGCACTGGTATTAACTGGGTCTATGTCAGCATCTCCGAATTCGGCGGCATGCCAACGGCCATCAATATTTTCCTGGTGGTGCTACTGGCGGCATATCTCTCACTTTACACCATGCTATTTGCCGGTTTATTAGCCCGCGTATGCCCTAAAACAACCTGGTGGCGACTGGCTATTGCGGCGCCTGTGGTATGGCAGTTAACTGAGTTCTTGCGCGGCTGGGTATTAACTGGCTTCCCATGGCTGCAATTCGGCTACAGCCAAATAAACGGCCCCCTGCGTGGTATTGCGCCTATTCTCGGTGTCGATGGCATCACCTTTATGCTGATGTCCATCAGTGGATTACTGGTTTACGCCTGCTATCAACGCCGTATCACGGCAGCAATAGTTGCAATAGCAATGTTATTGTTACCCTGGCCGCTGCGCCAGTTGCATTGGTTCACACCAGAGCCAGAACGCGCAGTTAATATCGCTATGGTGCAGGGTAACATTGCTCAGTCAATGAAATGGGACCCCAAAGTCCTGCTCAAAACATTACAGATTTATCTTGATGAAACGCGCCCATTTATGGGCAAAGCTCCCATTATCATTTGGCCGGAATCCGCGATCCCAGATATTGAAACCGATCAAACTACCTTCCTGACGATGGTTGATGGCCTGATGCGGGCAAACCACAGCAGCCTGATTACCGGTATTGTTGATGCACAGCGTCGCCCAGAAGGTAAGGGATACCACTTCTTCAACAGCATTATCGTATTGGGGGATAAAGAACCATACCAATACCCGACTCGCAACCGCTACAGCAAACATCACCTGGTTCCTTTTGGTGAGTTTGTGCCGCTGGAGACACTGCTGCGCCCACTGGCACCGTTCTTTGATTTACCGATGTCATCTTTCAGTCGGGGCGACTATGTGCAACCACAGCTTAATGTGGCTGGATTTAACCTAACAGCCGCTATTTGCTATGAAATCGTCCTGGGCCAACAGGTTCGGGACAACTTCAATCCTGATACCAACTTCTTGCTGACGGTATCCAACGATGCATGGTTTGGTCACTCTATCGGGCCATGGCAGCATTTTCAGATGGCACGTATGCGCGCGCTTGAATTGGGTCGTCCTCTGTTGCGCAGTACCAATAATGGTATAACGGCGGCAGTTGGCCCAAGCGGTGAAGTCCTGGCGCAAATTCCACAATTTACTCAGCAAGTGCTGGAAGTTAAGGTCACACCGACTACCGGTATTACCCCTTATGCCCGGTTTGGTTCTTGGCCAATGTGGATTATCACACTAATACTGGGAGCATTGACGCTATACCGTGCCGCCCGTTGTCGCTCTGACAAGCAATGTCGAGCTGATAAAAATAACCCCGTAACTTGAGCATCTTTATGTCACTGAAACCTGAATTTATCCTCACGACTGAAGCGCAATTAAGCGAGCATTACGCCGCGCCTAATAAGAATGTGTTGAAGAAACAAATAGATCACATTGATGATTATGCCAAAAAGCTGATTGCCGCCGCGCCATTTGCGGTGTTGGGTACGTTGGGTGCTAACGGAATCGACTGCTCACCCAAAGGTGGCGAACCGGGTTTTATTCATGTGCAGGATAGTAAAACACTGATGCTGCCAGACCGGCCAGGCAATAACCGTCTGGATGGTATCCGCAATCTGTTGCATAACCCCTTTGTCGGCATCTTGTTCCTGATCCCTGGCTGGACTGAAGGTTTTCGGGTTAATGGCCGGGCAAAAATTTCCGTCGACCCTGAACTGTGCGAACGTTTTAGCCAAAACGGTCAACCGGCCCGGAGTGTGTTAGTGATTGAAGTTGATGAGGTGTTTATACACTGTGGCCGCGCAATTACCTTTGCCGACCTGTGGAACCCAGAGAAACATGCCGGCAAAGAAAGTGTGCCAACGGCACTGGAAGTTTTTAAAGCTCATCTGGCAATTAATAATCACCAGTTAAGTTAATCTGCTATAAAAATGACCAATAGTTAAACTAATCGATAGTATGCCATCTTCGGCAACTGATTAATTAACCCTCCTCCTCCGAATACTATTTCATAGCCCTGATAAACAGGGCTATTTACCCCCCTGTTTTTCCTCGACTGGCACAGACCTTGCATTGTTTCTAATCAAATAGTGTTAGCTATCCACCAATATCTGCTTTGTATTAAGTGATCAAAGGGAATGGCCCCGATGAATAGGCACCGTATGTTTCAAATGAGGGAATTACCATTATTAGTATGCACATTTATGGGGCACATCACGCACCGCCATAGTGCGCTACTGTTTTATTGCCTCTCTTTGGTGCGATTTGCGTCTCAAAAAACAAACATTTATTCATCATTTACATAACAATTAGCTATTTTTTAAAGATAATCTGATACAAGTAACAATGAAAATAGCCTGTTAACCAACAAATATCTGTGGTTACGCAAGCACAGCAAAATAAGACAGTTTTTGGCATTTCACGTTTGTCACATGACTACATTTTAAGTATCACAACATCGAGTCAGAAAACATTAGGCAAAAAACAACCGCAAAGGAGTTGGACCATGCATATGCGTAAATTGGCGTTAGCGCTACTGTTAGCTGGGATGGCAAGTGGCGTAGCCCATGCAGAAGATGCAGCAAAAGCAGATGCTTCTGTTGACACTTTGAAGAAGATCAAAGATAACGGCGTTATCGTGGTCGGTCACCGTGAATCTTCCGTCCCATTCTCTTACTACGATAACCAACAGAAAGTCGTGGGTTATTCACAAGATTATTCCAATCTGATCGTCGATGCGATCAAGAAAAAACTCAATGCCCCAGACCTCCAGGTAAAACTGATCCCCATCACTTCGCAGAACCGTATTCCATTGCTGCAAAACGGGACCTTTGATTTCGAGTGTGGTTCTACCACCAACAACCTGGAACGTCAGCAACAAGCCGCGTTCTCTAACACCATTTTTGTTGTCGGTACGCGTCTGTTAACCAAAAAAGGCTCTGAAGTTAAAGATTTCAAAGACTTGGCAGGAAAACCAGTGGTCGTTACCTCCGGAACCACCTCTGAAGTACTGCTTAATAAATTGAATGAAAAAGACAAAATGGACATGCGTATCATCAGCGCTAAAGACCACGGCGACTCTTTCCGCACTCTGGAAAGTGGCCGCGCCGTCGCCTTTATGATGGATGATGCCTTGCTGGCAGGCGAACGTGCTAAAGCCAAGAAACCTGATCAGTGGGATATCGTCGGTACGCCACAATCTCAGGAAGCCTACGGCTGCATGCTGCGTAAAAACGATCCAGCCTTTAAAGCTCTGTTGGATGAAACCATCGCAACTGCACAAACCTCTGGTGTGGCTGAAAAGTCCTTTGACCGTTGGTTCAAAAACCCAATTCCACCGAAAAATCTTAACCTGAATTTCTCACTGTCTGATGAGATGAAGGTGCTGTTCAAAGCCCCTAACGATAAAGCATTGAACTAACAATAATAATCAGGGCCAGCTCTGCTAGCCCTACAGATTGATGATGAACCGATGGGATACCCAATAGATTTCAGAGTGCAGGAAGGCGGCAAGCAAGAGAATCCTGATGAGCTTATGCAAATAAGTGATTCAGGTGAACGAGGGTAGCCAACACATCTGCAATTTGAAAGATGCAGGGTAAAGACAGGATGCGGGGTGGCCGTTCCCCACTCCGCATTTTTTTCTCACTCTCGGGAGGCCGCAACGCATTGAATCATCAGTCATCAGGATGGCTTATCCATCCTTTTAAGGGAGTTTTTTATGTCAATAGACTGGAACTGGGGCATTTTTCTGCAACCGGCCCCTTTCGGTAATACCACCTATCTTGGCTGGATCTGGTCCGGCTTTCAGGTCACCGTCGCATTATCATTATGCGCCTGGGTTATCGCTTTCTTCGTCGGTTCTTTATTTGGGATTTTAAGAACAGTCCCCAACCGCATTTTATCCAGTATTGGGGCCTGTTACGTAGAGCTATTCCGTAATGTGCCGCTGATTGTGCAATTCTTTACCTGGTATTTGGTGGTCCCTGAATTATTGCCAGCCGATCTTGGCATGTGGTTCAAAAGCGAATTGGATCCGAATATACAGTTCTTCCTCTCATCAATGATGTGTCTTGGCTTATTCACCGCCGCCCGTGTTTGTGAGCAGGTTCGAGCTGGGATCCAATCCCTACCTCGAGGCCAAAAAGCGGCCGGTCTGGCGATGGGATTAACCCTGCCACAGACTTATCGCTATGTTTTATTACCTAATGCTTATCGGGTAATTATTCCCCCGATGACTTCAGAAATGCTTAACCTGGTTAAAAACTCAGCAATTGCTTCCACCATCGGGCTGGTAGATATGGCTGCGCAGGCGGGTAAATTGCTGGATTACTCAGCTCACGCCTATGAGTCATTCACCGCCATCACCCTTGGTTATGTACTGATCAATGCCGTGATCATGCTGTTGATGCGAATAGTTGAAAAGAAAGTGCAGTTACCCGGCAATCTGGGGAGTAAATAATGTACGAATTTGATTGGAGTTCCATCGCACCCAGCTTGCCATACTTGCTGCAAGGTTTGGCGGTTACCGCCAAAATAACCCTCATCGCCATTGTGTTCGGGATAGTGTGGGGCACAGTTCTGGCGGTGATGCGCCTGTCGCCGGTTAAAGCTATCAGCTGGTTCGCTACCGCCTATGTCAACGTGTTCCGCTCTATTCCGTTGGTCATGGTGCTGTTGTGGTTTTATCTGGTCGTGCCGAGCTTATTACAAAATGTGCTGGGCTTATCACCAAAAACTGATATTCGCTTAATCTCTGCCATGGTAGCCTTTTCATTATTTGAAGCGGCTTATTACTCAGAAATTATCCGTGCCGGTATCCAAAGCATCTCTCGTGGGCAATCCTCTGCGGCCCTGGCATTGGGCATGACCCAAGGGCAGTCAATGAGATTGGTTATCCTGCCGCAGGCTTTCCGCGCCATGGTGCCATTACTGTTAACTCAAGGGATCGTGTTATTTCAGGATACATCATTGGTGTATGTCCTTAGTCTGGCCGATTTCTTCCGCACCGCGACCACCATTGGTGAGCGGGACGGTACTCAGGTCGAAATGGTGCTGTTTGCCGGTTTGGTGTATTTCGTTATCAGTTTCTCCGCGTCGATGCTGGTCAACTATTTGAAGAAAAGGACTGTTTGATGATTTCCCTGAAAAATGTTTCTAAGTGGTACGGCCACTTTCAGGTGCTGGCTGACTGCACTACCGAAGTTAAAAAAGGTGAGGTCGTGGTGGTCTGCGGCCCTTCCGGCTCAGGCAAATCAACCTTAATTAAAACGGTTAATGGACTGGAACCTATCCAGAAAGGCAGCATTACAGTCAATGGTATTGGTGTGAATGATAAAGGCACCAATCTGGCGCAATTACGCTCTAAAGTCGGCATGGTATTCCAGCATTTTGAATTATTCCCACACCTGTCTATTATTGAAAACCTGACACTGGCGCAAGTCAAAGTACTCAAACGCGACAAAGCGGAAGCACGTGAGAAAGGGCTTAAACTGTTAGAACGTGTCGGTCTTTCCACCCACGCGGATAAATTTCCCTCGCAGTTATCTGGCGGCCAGCAGCAGCGTGTCGCGATTGCCCGCGCGCTTTGTATGGACCCTATCGCTATGCTGTTTGACGAACCGACTTCGGCCCTTGACCCTGAAATGATCAACGAAGTGTTGGATGTTATGGTCAAACTGGCGCTGGAAGGCATGACCATGATGGTCGTCACCCACGAAATGGGCTTCGCTCGTAAAGTGGCTAATCGCGTTATTTTTATGGATGAAGGGAAAATCGTCGAAGACAGCAACAAAGATGATTTCTTTAATAATCCTAAATCTGATCGCGCTAAAGACTTCCTGGCGAAAATCCTGCATTAATGACTACACCTCCCCCACATTAGTGGGGGAGGTGTATATATACCACCCGCTATCAAGGCTGGAATGGCCGGCGCGTAAACTGGTCATGACCGCATTTTGGGCAGACTGGCAGCACTTCAGGGGTATAGAAAGCTAAATGATAGTGGCATTTTTCACAGACCAGATTACCCAACCCAACTACCTCCCCACTGTGATAAACCCCATGATGACTGACATCTTTAAACACCTCACGCCACTCTAATTGTGTTTTGTCGGTGATATCAGCCAACTCTTGCCACAAACTTTCTTTGATAACACGCATAAATACGCTATCAGTGAATTCATCCTTACTTTCTTCATAACTACGAGCAAACTCTTCAAGATCACGCCGCACCGCCTGAATGATTTGCTCAACTTCACTACGGGACAACTCTTCTACAGCATCCAACCGCTGTTCGGCGCTGTCCACCAGCTTATCGATATCACGTTCACCATTTTTCAAGCGTTCCGTCAGTGATGCCACCAACTCACGATAATATTGAGCTACCTTGTTCATACAGTCTCCTCGATCCACGGTTGTGATAAAGCAAATTGTGATAACGCCAAAGTTGTGACAAAGAAAATAGGGTTTTTCATCTTCTTGAATTACCCGTCTTTGTTATCTGCTCATACTTTCTCTGATATTAAAGCTAACGTTAATTATTTTAGTCGTAAATGACTGAAGTCACGTCATCATCAGGTTGTTCCTGCTTTGCTTTGATGATTTCTGCCATTCATCGCGCAGAAAAAGCCTCCTGTAGGATGCAGAGTGTTGTTGCTGCAGCCGCTTATCAGCTATGCTATGCGGATCTCTCTTTATGATATGAAACAGATGATGCTACAGGCGTAGCTGTTTTTCACTATAGGACCACCGGCCGCCATGCAAGAGCAATACCGCCCAGAAGATATCGAAACGCAAGTACAGCTTCACTGGCAAGAGAAGCAAACTTTTAAAGTCACTGAAGATACCAGCAAAGAAAAATATTACTGCCTATCCATGCTGCCGTATCCGTCAGGACGCCTACATATGGGGCACGTTCGTAACTACACCATTGGTGATGTTATCTCCCGTTACCAGCGCATGCTGGGCAAAAACGTGCTACAGCCTATCGGCTGGGATGCATTTGGTCTGCCAGCTGAAGGTGCTGCGGTAAAAAACAACACCGCTCCGGCCCCCTGGACTTACGACAACATCGAATACATGAAGAACCAGTTAAAGTTACTGGGCTTCGGCTACGATTGGGATCGCGAGATTACCACCTGTGACCCCGATTACTATCGTTGGGAACAGTGGTTCTTCACCAAATTGTATGAAAAAGGCATGGTCTACAAAAAGACCTCTGCGGTTAACTGGTGTCCACACGATCTGACCGTTTTGGCTAACGAGCAGGTTATCGACGGCTGCTGCTGGCGTTGTGATACCAAAGTTGAACGTAAAGAAATCCCACAGTGGTTTATTAAAATTACTGATTACGCTGATCAATTGCTTAATGACCTGGACACGCTGGAAAGCTGGCCAGAACAAGTCAAGACGATGCAACGTAACTGGATTGGCCGCTCTGAAGGGGTTGATATCGTTTTCAACGTCGCGGATAGCGAAGAGAAGCTCTCCGTTTACACCACGCGCCCGGATACCTTTATGGGTGTGACTTACGTAGCTGTTGCTGCTGGTCACCCGCTGTCATTACAAGCCGCAGCGACTAACTCTGCACTGGCTGATTTTGTCGCTGAATGTCGTAACACCAAGGTTGCCGAAGCTGAAATGGCCACCATGGAGAAAAAAGGCATGGCCACCGGCCTGTACGCCATCCATCCACTGACAGGTGAAAAATTACCTATCTGGGCGGCTAACTTTGTCTTGATGGATTACGGCACCGGTGCGGTAATGGCGGTTCCGGGCCACGATGCCCGCGACTGGGAATTTGCGACTAAATATAATTTGCCAATCAAACCGGTTATTTTGGCCGCTGATGGCAGTGAGCCAGACTTGAGTCAGGAAGCCATGACCGAGAAAGGCATACTGTTCAACTCAGGTGAGTTTGATGGTCTGAATTATGAAGATGGCTTCAATGCTGTTGCCGACAAACTGGTCGCCCTCGGCGTGGGTCAGCGCAAAGTCAACTATCGCCTGCGTGATTGGGGTGTTTCCCGTCAGCGTTATTGGGGTGCGCCAATCCCGATGGTGACCCTGGAAGACGGCACCGTCGTACCAACACCTGAAGATCAACTGCCGGTTATTCTGCCGGAAGATGTGGTGATGGATGGTATTACCAGCCCAATAAAGGCCGACCCTGAGTGGGCAAAGACTACGGTTAATGGCGTGCCGGGCCTGCGTGAGACCGATACCTTTGATACCTTTATGGAATCATCATGGTATTACGCGCGCTACACCTGCCCACAATTTGATAAAGGCATGCTGGATCCAGCCGCCGCCAACTATTGGCTGCCGGTCGATCAATATGTCGGTGGTATCGAACATGCCATCATGCACCTGATGTATTTCCGTTTCTTCCACAAGTTACTGCGTGACGCAGGTTTAGTTGACTCCGATGAGCCAGCCAAGCGCCTGTTGTGTCAGGGGATGGTTCTGGCAGATGCTTTCTACTACACCGGTTCCAATGGTGAACGTATCTGGGTTTCACCGGTTGATGCCATTGTTGAACGTGATGATAAAGGTCGTATTGTTAAAGCGACTGATGCCGAAGGCCATGAACTGGTTTACGCTGGCATGAGCAAGATGTCGAAATCTAAAAATAACGGTATCGACCCGCAAGTCATGGTAGAAAAGTACGGTGCAGATACCGTGCGCCTATTTATGATGTTTGCTTCACCGGCAGAAATGACGTTGGAATGGCAGGAATCAGGTGTTGAAGGGGCTAACCGCTTCCTGAAACGCGTGTGGCGTCTGGCCTATGATCACACTGCCAAAGGGCCAACAGCGCCACTGGATGTTGCCAGCCTGACGGAAGAGCAGAAATCCTTACGCCGCGACCTGCATAAAACTATTGCCAAAGTCACTGATGACGTGGGCCGCCGTCAAACTTTCAATACTGCGATTGCTGCGGTGATGGAGTTGATGAACAAACTGGGTCGCGCACCTCAGGAAACTGAGCAAGACCGTGCTCTGCTGCAAGAAGCATTATTGGCAGTGGTTCGTATGCTTTATCCATTCACCCCTCACGTTTGCTTTAGCTTGTGGCAAGCTCTGGGTGGCGAGGGTGATATTGATACCGCACCATGGCCAATCGCTGATGAACAAGCGATGGTTGAAGACTCTAAATTAGTGGTCGTACAGGTTAATGGTAAAGTGCGTGGCCGCATTACTGTGCCAGCCGATGCCACTGAACAGCAAGTGCGTGAACGTGCTGGTCAGGAACACTTGGTGGCTAAATACCTGGATGGGGTTACCGTACGTAAAGTCATCTATGTCCCTGGCAAACTGCTTAACCTGGTTGTAGGTTAAGACAAGGAGGAGTTGTGCGACATCGTATTCTGATGCTGTTGCTGGGGTTGGCGGTGCTGGTCACCGCTGGCTGTGGCTTTAATCTGCGCGGCACCACTCAAGTACCACCTGAGCTGCAAAAACTGTTGCTGGAAAGTAGCGATCCTTATGGCCCGTTAACCCGTGCGATACGCCAACAATTGCGTTTAAGTAACGTCACTATTGTTGATGATCCGATGCGCAAAGACTTGCCAACACTGCGGATTATTGGTTCATCCCAGAGTCAGGATACCGTGTCGATCTTCCGCAACGGTGTGACAGCCGAGTATCAGTTGGTATTACACGTTCAGGCGCAAGTATTGATTCCAGGGCATGATATTTATCCAATTCGGGTGAATGTCTTCCGTACCTTCTTCGATAACCCGTTAACCGCACTGGCGAAAGAAGCTGAAGCCGAAGTGCTGCGCCAGGAAATGCGTGACCAGGCGGCGCAACAGTTAGTGCGTAAGTTGTTGGTGGTACATGCCGCGGAAATAAAGAACGCGCAGGAAAATGGCGATGCACTCACTGGCAGTCAGACTGCCACCGGTGCTGCTAAAATGGCTGATGTTGAAGAAATTAATATTGGCAAACCTGCCGCCAGCGCCTCTGCCCAATGATCCGAGTTTATCCTGAACAACTTGTCGCGCAGCTCCATGAGGGGCTGCGCGCTTGTTATCTGTTGTGTGGTAACGAACCCTTATTATTACAGGAAAGCCAGGACCATATTCGCCGTGTGGCAGCAACGCATGATTTCAGCGAGCATTTCAGTTTCACACTGGATGCTCACACTGAATGGGACAATATCTTTAGCCTTTGTCAGGCACTGAGTTTATTTGCCAGCCGCCAAATATTACAGTTGAGCTTCCCTGACAGCGGGTTAACCGCCCCGATGAATGAACAATTGGTCAAATTATCCGGCCTTTTGCACCCAGATATATTGCTGATATTACGCACCAATAAGTTGACTAAAGCGCAAGAAAACAGTGCATGGTTTAAAGCTCTCAGCCCAAATGCGGTGTTCGTCAGTTGTCAGACACCAGAACAGACGCAGCTCCCTCGTTGGGTAATCGCGCGCGCCAAAAGCCTGAATTTAGATATTGATGATGCCGCCGTTCAGCTACTTTGCTACTGCTATGAGGGCAACCTGCTGGCGTTATCACAGGCATTGGAACGCCTATCATTACTCTATCCGGACGGTAAATTAACACTTCCCAGAGTAGAGCAAGCTGTTAACGATGCCGCACACTTCACTCCTTACCACTGGCTTGATGCTTTGCTGGCGGGGAAAAGTAAACGTGCCTGGCATATCCTGCAACAATTACAGCAGGAAGACAGTGAACCGGTTATTTTGCTACGCACACTTCAGCGCGAGTTATTGCAACTGCTAACACTAAAACGCCGGATGGAGCAGGTGCCACTGCGAACATTATTCGATCAATTTAAAGTATGGCAAAATCGCCGCCCGATGATGACTCAAGCACTACAACGCCTTTCCATGCCACAACTGCAACAAGCCGTGCGTTTACTCACACAGATGGAAGTTCGCCTGAAGCAGGATTACGGTCAGTCAATCTGGCCGGAGTTAGAAACACTATCTATGCTGATGTGTGGAAAAATTTTACCTGAGAGTTTTTTTGATGCCCAATAAATCCCCGACTCGCAGCCTGTATGCCCTGTTCGGCGGTACTTTTGATCCCATTCATTATGGCCATTTAAAGCCTGTTGAAGCATTGGCTCAACAAGTGGGTTTGCAACACATTATTTTGCTACCTAATCATGTGCCACCTCATCGCCCTCAACCTGAGGCCAATGCACAGCAGCGGCTAAAAATGGTCGAACTGGCCGTGGCCGGCAACCCATTGTTCAGTGTTGATTCACGAGAGTTATTGCGTGATACCCCATCATTCACCATTGATACCTTGGAATCACTTCGTAAAGAACGTGGTGCTGAACGCCCCTTAGCGTTTATTATTGGGCAAGATTCATTATTATCGCTGCATAAATGGCATCGCTGGCAGTCATTGTTAGATGTGTGTCATTTGTTAGTGTGCGCTCGCCCAGGCTATGCGCAAACACTGGAAACACCAGAGCTACAGCAATGGCTTGATGCTCATCGCGTTTTTGATCCACAGGCACTGAGCCTGCGCCCGCATGGTGCAATCTATCTGGCAGATACGCCTTTACTGAACATTTCTGCCACTGATATTCGCCATCGGCGTCATAACGGCGAGAGTTGCGATGACCTGCTGCCACGTGCGGTACAGCGATATATTGAGTTACAAGGTTTATATCGTGGCTGAGGGTTTATATCGCGATGCATTGACCCATGTTATACTCCGCCGCTAAATTTCAGGTATTCGCTGAAAAACCGTTACATTCTAACTGTTCATACCGATAACTGTTCGCGGGATCTCCTGCAAACAATACGGAAGAACGTTAATACCCAAAGAACTTGACGTTGCAGGTAGGCAGCCAGCGCACGAATCCCGACGAGCTTACATGAGTAAGTGATTCGGGTGAGAAAGTGCAGCTAACACCCCGGCAACTTCAAGGACGAAGGGTATAGACAGAAATCACCCGAGGGGGAACCTTTGCAAGGTAAAGCGCTCCAAGAATTTGTCATCGACAAGCTCGATGATTTGAAAGGCCAGGACATCATCACTCTGGATGTTCAGGGTAAGTCCAGCATCACTGATTACATGATTATTTGTACCGGCACCTCCACTCGCCACGTGATGGCACTGGCAGATAACCTGGTTCAGGAATCCCGTGCGGCAGGCATGATACCTTTGGGTATCGAAGGTCAGGGTGTCTCTGACTGGGTCGTGGTCGATTTAGGCGAAGTGATTGTGCATGTGATGCAAGAAGAAAGTCGCCGTATGTATGAATTGGAAAAACTCTGGAGTTAAGCGGTGAAACTGCAACTGGTAGCCGTCGGCACCAAAATGCCAGACTGGGTGCAGACAGGTTTTATCGATTACCTGCGCCGCTTTCCCAAAGATATGCCCTTCGAACTGGTAGAAATACCTGCAGGTAAACGGGGCAAAAATGCGGATATCAAACGCATTTTGGAAAAAGAAGGCGAGCTGATGCTGGCAGCGGTTGGCAAAAACAACCGCATTGTCACGCTGGATATCCCAGGCACTCCCTGGGAGACCCCGCAGTTAGCTCAGCAATTAGAACGCTGGAAGCAGGATGGCCGTGATGTCAGTCTGCTGATTGGCGGGCCTGAGGGGTTAGCTCCGGCCTGTAAAGCCGCCGCAGAGCAGAGCTGGTCGCTCTCTCCGTTGACGCTACCTCACCCTTTAGTGCGCGTTTTAGTGGCTGAAAGCCTCTATCGTGCCTGGAGTATTACGACCAACCACCCTTATCATCGGGAATAAGCGGGCGATGAACCTGAGTAAAGTGATGGCTCTGAGTAAGACGCTGGTTTTGGGCAAAATGAAATAGCAGTGGGATGAAAAAAGAACCTAATCCTTTTCGCGACTATTCGGCTGAGTCAGCCTTGTTTGTCCGCCGTGCCCTTGTGGCTTTCCTCGGTATCCTGCTGCTAAGCGGGATATTGGTCGCAAACATGTACAATTTGCAGATAGTCCGTTTTGAAGACTATCGCACCCGTTCCAATGAAAACCGCATTAAGCTGGTTCCTATCGCCCCTAGCCGCGGCATGATATTTGACCGTAACGGCACCCCGCTGGCAATGAACCGGACGATTTATCAGTTAGAACTGATGCCGGAAAAAATTGAAGATCTCCCCGCGACCCTCAATGCACTACGCCCAATAGTGGATCTGACGGATGAGGATATCGCCAACTTTGAAAAAGAGCGTAAGCGCTCACGTCGTTTTACGTCTATTGCGGTTAAAACACCGCTTACCGAAGTGCAGGTCGCTCGTTTCGCGGTTAATCAATTCCGCTTCCCTGGCATTGAGGTCAAAGGCTACCAACGCCGCTTCTACCCTTATGGCTCAGCGCTGACCCACGTTATCGGTTATGTTTCCAAGATTAACGACAAAGACGTTGAACGACTGGATAAAGAAGGCATTCTCGCGAACTATGCCGCCACCCACGATATCGGCAAGCTGGGTATTGAGCGCTATTATGAATCAGTATTACACGGCAAAACCGGTTATGAAGAAGTTGAAGTCAATAACCGTGGCCGGGTGATCCGCCAATTACATGAGCAACCACCGCAAGCCGGTAAAGACATTTATCTGACACTTGATTTGCACCTGCAAACCTATATTGAGCAATTGTTAAGTGGTAGCCGTGCGGCCGTGGTAGTCACTGATCCGCGCACCGGTGGCATATTGGCCTTGGTATCAAACCCAAGCTATGACCCGAACTTGTTTGTCGATGGTATCTCCAGTAAAGATTATCAAGGGTTATTGAACGACCCGAACCGCCCATTGATCAACCGCGCCACTCAAGGGGTATATCCGCCCGCCTCGACAGTAAAACCCTATATTGCGGTTTCGGCTCTCAGCGCCGGTGTTATTACCAAAAACACCAGCCTGTTTGATCCTGGTTGGTGGCAATTGCCCGGTTCGGAAAAACGTTTTCGCGACTGGAAGAAATGGGGTCATGGCCGGTTAAATGTCACCAAAGCGTTGGAAGAGTCGGCCGACACCTTCTTCTATCAGGTGGCTTATGACATGGGGATTGACCGTTTATCCTCATGGATGAGCAAATTCGGTTACGGTGAATACACCGGTATCGACCTATCTGAAGAGCGGGCTGGCCTGATGCCAACCCGTGAATGGAAACAGAAGCGCCATAAAAAACCTTGGTATCAAGGGGATACTATCCCCGTAGGTATCGGTCAGGGCTATTGGACTGCCACACCTATTCAGATGGCAAAAGCCCTGATGACCCTGATCAATGATGGTGCAGTTAAAACCCCTCATTTGCTGCAAAGCACTCGGATTGATGGCGTTTTAGTGCCTTATAAACAGGAAGACAATACTCAGATTGGTGATATTCATTCTGGCTACTGGGAAATTGCCAAAGATGGCATGTATGGTGTGGCCAACCGTCCGAACGGAACGGGTCGTAAGTTCTTTGAAGGCACGCCGTATAAGGCCGCAGCCAAATCGGGTACTGCGCAGGTGTATAGCTATGAAACCTATAATGCCCACAAAGTGGCCGAACACTTACGTGACCACAAGTTAATGGTTGCGTTTGCCCCCTACGAGAATCCGACGGTATCTGTCGCTATGATTTTAGAAAATGGCGGTGCCGGGCCTGCGGTGGGGACAATTACCCGTCAAATTCTCGACCATATCTTATTAGGCGATAACAACACTGAATTACCGGATGCAGCTCCTCTGCCTCCGGGCGTTGAAGCAGACTAGCTAAAGCAGATTAGTTGCAGCGGATTAAGGTAACTCATGACTGATAATCAACAAAAAGGCTCTTTGTGGTACAAAATGCACATTGACCTGCCGTTTCTGCTTTGCGTACTGGCGCTGCTGGCTTATAGCGCCTTCGTGATGTGGAGCGCCAGTGGGCAAGACATGGGTATGATGGAACGCAAAGTCGGTCAAATTGCGATGGGCCTGGTTGTGATGCTGGTCATGGCGCAGATCCCGCCCCGCGTCTATGAAAGCTGGGCACCTTATCTCTATTTTGTCTGTGTCATTTTACTGGTCTTGGTTGATGCATTTGGTCAAATCAGTAAAGGGGCGCAGCGCTGGCTGGATTTGGGCTTTATTCGCTTCCAACCCTCTGAAATTGCGAAAATTGCGGTTCCCTTAATGGTCGCACGCTTTATGAACCGCGACGTCTGCCCTCCGTCATTGAAAAATACCGGTATCGCGCTGATTTTAATCTTTATGCCGACCTTATTGGTGGCCGCACAACCCGATCTGGGCACCTCTATCCTGATCGCAGCTTCCGGATTATTTGTTCTGTTCCTTTCCGGTATGAGTTGGCGTTTGATTGCCATTGCAGCCATTTTGGTCGCCGCATTTATTCCTATTCTCTGGTTCTTCCTGATGCATGGCTATCAGCGAGACCGCGTGATGATGCTGCTAGACCCCGAAAGTGATCCGCTCGGTGCGGGCTATCATATTATTCAGTCTAAAATTGCTATTGGTTCCGGTGGGTTATCAGGTAAAGGCTGGCTACACGGAACTCAGTCGCAGCTGGAATTCCTGCCAGAACGTCATACAGATTTTATCTTTGCTGTACTGGCAGAAGAGTTAGGTTTAATCGGTGTGCTGGTGCTATTAGCCCTCTATTTGTGCCTGATTATGCGGGGTTTGGTGATTGCCGCTCATGCGCAAACCACCTTCGGCCGAGTCATGGTGGGCGGGCTAATGCTGATACTCTTTGTATATGTGTTTGTTAACATAGGTATGGTAAGTGGAATTTTACCTGTGGTTGGCGTACCTTTGCCTTTGGTCAGCTACGGAGGCTCGGCGCTGATAGTATTGATGGCCGGGTTTGGTATCGTGATGTCGATACATACTCATCGAAAAATGTTATCTAAGAATTTATAGAGGTGAGCAATGCGTAAGGAATGGCTTTGGATCGGCATCGCAGGTGTATTGCTATCAGCATGTACCAGTCAATCTCCTGCACCCCAGCAGCAAGTGCAGCAGACATACAATGGCCCGGTGGTAGAAATAAGCGGTGCAGAGCCACGCTATGAACCTTTCAATCCTAATTTTAATCAGGATTATAAAGTGAATGGCCAGTCTTACAGCATCGTTAAAGACCCACAAAACTTCAGTCAAGTGGGTCTGGCAGCATGGTACGGTGAAGAGGCTAATGGCAACTCGACAGCAACGGGCGAAATCTTTGATCCCAATGCATTGACGGCAGCCCACCCTACTCTGCCCATCCCAAGCTATGTGCGAGTCACTAACATTAGCAATGGTCGCCAGATTGTGGTGCGCGTCAATGACCGCGGCCCCTATACTCCAGGCCGGGTAATTGATTTATCCAAAGCTGCTGCTGACCGCCTAAATATTTCGAATAATACTAAGGTGAAGATTGATTTCATCAATGTAGCACCTGATGGCTCATTATCTGGCCCTGGTATGGTTGGCACCACCATCGCGAAGCAAAGCTACGCATTACCAAGCCGCCCGGATCTCACTTCCAGCGGTATGGGCACCCCGATTCAGCAGGATGCTCCGACAGTCAGTGCGCCTGTGCGCCCTATCGATAACAGTCATTTGTCCGGTGCCGATGCGACCCAGCCGGTTGCACCACAAAGCAGTGGCTTCCTGCGCGCATCTACCCCCGTGCCCGCAGGAGTGCTCGAAAGTTCAGAACCCGCGCTGAGTTCACAATCGGTACAACCACCGGTAGTCGCTAACCCCGGCCCAGTGACCTCGTCAGTGGCAGCAGCACCGGCTGCCGCCCCATCTTCATCTGGTGGCTATGTGGTTCAAGTGGGCGCACTGAGTGATGCAAGCCGTGCCCAAACCTGGCAGCAAAGTCTGAGTCAACGTTTTGGTGTACCAGGGAAAGTCGCTACCAATGGCAGTGTCCACCGTGTTCAGCTTGGGCCATTTAGTAGCCGCCAACAGGCAGTTGAACTGCAACAGCGTCTGTCGAGCGAAGCTCAACAGCAGTCATTTGTGGTTGCGGCACCTTAAACATACATAGCTTGTAGCAATTTAAGTCTAACCAAACAAAAATAACCGTAACTCCCTGTGCTAACAGAATGTTACGGTTGAATGCATAAGCGCCACATGAGTTTATAGCCAAATTAATTGGCGTTGTAGCAAGGCTGCAGCGTCAAGTCAGAAGGCTATGGTATGATGTGGCACGTTTTTTAACTTACACCCACGGATGTTGTTGTCCTGATCATGAAATATGTAACTACTTCTCGTATTATCAAGAGCCTGGCGCTCGGCACTGTTATTGTTATGAGCGCAGCA
The DNA here is from genome assembly GCF_902170785.1 of Yersinia proxima. Lineage (GTDB taxonomy): Bacteria > Pseudomonadota > Gammaproteobacteria > Enterobacterales > Enterobacteriaceae > Yersinia > Yersinia proxima. Next base: position 94,378 of record NZ_CABHYG010000016.1, read on the forward strand.
TCTGCTGCAAACGCTGATGACGTCAACTTAAAAACCATGATCCCTGGCGTACCACAGATCGACGCGGAAGCCTACGTTCTGATTGATTACAACTCCGGCAAAGTATTAGCAGAAATGAATGCCGATGCACGCCGCAATCCTGCCAGCCTGACCAAAATGATGACCAGCTACGTCATTGGGCAAGCCATCAAAGCAGGTAAAATCGGGCCAGAAGATATGGTTACCGTAGGTAAAGATGCGTGGGCGACCGGCAATCCTGAGTTCAAGGGCTCTTCGTTGATGTTCCTGAAGCCAGGTGACCGTGTGCCAGTGTCTAAACTGACCCGAGGTATCAACCTGCAATCGGGTAACGATGCTTGCGTTGCTATGGCAGATTACGTTGCTGGCAGCCAGGACTCATTCGTAAACCTGATGAACAACTACGTTAAAGCGCTGGGCCTGCAAAATACCCAGTTCAAAACTGTTCACGGCTTAGATGCCGAAGGGCAGTACAGCTCTGCACGCGATATGGCGCTTATTGGTCAAGCGCTGATCCGTGATGTACCAGATGAGTATGCCATCTACAAAGAGAAAGAATTCACTTTCAACAATATTCGCCAGATGAACCGTAATGGTTTGCTGTGGGATACCAGCTTAAATGTTGATGGTATTAAAACCGGCCATACTGAAGCTGCCGGCTATAATCTGGTGGCATCAGCTACCGATGGGCAAATGCGTTTGATTTCAGCCGTTTTAGGTGGTCACACTTATAAAGGCCGTGAAACTGAAAGCAAAAAACTACTGACCTGGGGCTTCCGTTTCTTTGAAACTGTCGCACCATTGAAAGTCGGTAAAGAGTTTGCTTCAGAGCCAGTTTGGTTCGGTGACAGTGACCGAGTGCAGTTGGGTGTGGATAAAGACGTCTACCTGACTATTCCACGTGGCCGAATGAAAGACTTGAAAGCCAGCTATGTTCTGAATACTCCAGAAATTCATGCTCCACTGGCGAAAAACCAGGTTGTCGGGATGATTAACTTCCAGTTGGATGGCAAAACCATCGATCAACGCCCACTGGTTGTCATGAATGAAGTTAAAGAAGGCGGTTTCTTCAGCCGCATGGTGGACTACATCAAACTGATGTTCCACCGCTGGTTCGGCTAATCGCTGGGCTTGAAAAACAGCAGACTGCCCCCACATTATAAATAATGTAAAACTCCCGCCTCGGCGGGAGTTATAATTTTAGAGTCGGATGTTTTTATTCTAACACCAGTCCGACAACAATCTGTCCGTCAAACCCCAGGAGCGCACATGAAAACTAAACTGAACGAACTGCTTGAGTTCCCTTGTCCCTTTACCTACAAGGTAATGGGCATTGCTGAACCTCAACTGGTTAACCAGGTGGTTGAAGTGGTACAGCGCCATGCTCCGGGCGATTATACCCCACAGGTAAAACCGAGCAGCAAAGGCAACTATCACTCTGTTTCCATTACCATCACTGCGACCCATATCGAGCAAGTGGAAACGCTGTATGAAGAATTAGGTAATCTTGAATTGGTCAGAATGGTGCTGTAATACCGTTTAAATATTGACCACCTATAGATGGCCCACACTGCTAAATCAGCTGTCGGGCCTTATGCTTTACGACCAAATTATCGCTTTCATCCGTCAAAATAGTGCCTCGACACAGCTGGGCTGGTATACTGACGCCACCATTTCTGTAACCAGATGATGCCTCGCTTGCAACAACACAAGATCATTTTACGTCAGCTAGGGCTACAACCCTATGCCCCCGTATCTCAAGCCATGCATAATTTCACTGAGTTTCGCACCGATGCCAGCGCGGATGAAATCTGGCTGGTTGAACATCAACACGTCTTTACTCAGGGTCAGGCAGGAAAAGCCGAACATGTTCTGATGCCCGGTGATATTCCGGTTATCCAAAGTGACCGCGGGGGCCAGGTCACTTATCATGGCCCAGGCCAACAAGTCATGTATATCATGATTGATCTCAAGCGGGCCAAATTAGGTGTGCGGCAGCTAGTCACCGCCATTGAAAACACCGTGATTGAGACGCTAGCCCATTTAGATATTGAATCACAAGCTCGCCCGGATGCTCCCGGTGTTTATGTGGATCAAGAGAAAATTTGTTCATTAGGTCTGCGCATTCGCAGGGGCTGTTCATTCCATGGTCTGGCATTAAATGTTGCAATGGATCTGGAACCCTTCCAGCGCATTAATCCCTGTGGCTACGCAGGCATGCAAATGACGCAAGTCAGCGCGCTGAAAGCGGGTACTACTATGGCCGATGTTCAACCGATACTGGTGCGCGAATTTACCCGTCAGCTAGGTTATCCCGATGCCGAGCAACAGTCGTGGTCATTGGCTGATTATTTATCGGTAGACGCTCAATAGCCCGGCAATAAGCAATGTGAAGTATGAATAACGCTCCCACAACAACTCAATACGGCGCTATTTACAAACGCCTACAAAATTGGGGGCTGAATGGGACAGGCTAAAGATGATATAATTTTTAAACAATTTTCAAATTTTTTTTAACGACGCCACATCCCGTTGAATTTAATTAAAAATCTCAAGTTGAGAGATTCAGAACTGGAACCTGCACGATTATGAGTAAACCGATTCAGATGGAACGCGGCGTCAAATACCGCGACGCAGATAAAATGGCGCTAATCCCGATTAAAACCGTGGTTACCGAACGCCAAGAGCTGCTACGTAAACCCGAATGGATGAAAATCAAACTTCCTGCTGACTCCAGCCGCATTCAGGGTATTAAAGCAGCAATGCGTAAAAATGGTCTGCACTCGGTTTGCGAAGAGGCCTCCTGCCCCAACCTGTCGGAGTGCTTTAACCACGGTACAGCGACCTTTATGATCCTCGGCGCAATTTGCACCCGCCGCTGCCCATTCTGCGACGTTGCCCACGGCCGCCCAGTGACACCGGATGCCAATGAGCCAGAGAAATTGGCGCAAACCATCAAAGATATGGGCTTGCGCTATGTGGTTATCACCTCGGTTGACCGTGATGATTTACGTGATGGCGGTGCCCAGCACTTTGCAGATTGCATCTCAGCGATTCGAGCCAAAAACCCAACCATTAAAATCGAAACATTAGTGCCAGATTTCCGTGGCCGTATGGATAGAGCATTAGATATTTTGACTGTCACACCACCTGATGTCTTTAACCACAATCTGGAAAACGTTCCACGGGTATATCGCCAGGTTCGCCCAGGGGCTAACTATGAGTGGTCGCTTAAATTATTGGAGCGTTTTAAAGAAGCCCATCCAGATATTCCTACCAAATCTGGTTTGATGGTCGGTTTGGGTGAAACCAATGCTGAAATCGTGGAAGTTATGCGTGATTTACGCCGTCATGGCGTCACTATGCTGACGCTGGGGCAATATTTACAGCCTAGCCGTCACCATTTGCCTGTGCAGCGCTATGTTAGCCCAGCGGAGTTTGATGAAATGAAAGCGGAAGCCATGGCGATGGGCTTTACCCATGCGGCTTGCGGCCCATTTGTTCGCTCCTCTTACCATGCTGACCTGCAAGCAAAAGGGTTGGAAGTCAAATAAGCCAATCGGGCCTGAATAGTTGTTCAGGTTCGATTGAAATATTTTATTACACCTTAAATCGCAGACAATCAAAAACGGATTTCCATTGGAGATCCGTTTTTTGTTTATCAGCCCGGTTTTTATTACCTGCCAATACAATCAGTCTTTATGTTCGATAGGTGGCTTGACTTCGGTTGCTGATTTAGACTCTGCAGTCGTGTTGACTGAAGGAGTATCGTCGTTGCCCATCGCCTTTTTAAAGCCTTTCAGAGCCGCGCCTAAATCCGCACCCAACGTGCGCAATTTGCTAGTACCAAACAACAACACAATTAATATGCCGACTACCAGCAATTTGGTAATACTGATACCTTCCATATACACCTTCTTGATTAGCACTGTTCATTAGATCATGCGCTATTTACGAATAAATTGCCGATTAAAACAAGAGTAATATGTAACAGATTTCGTTAGTGAACTATGATTTACTCAAGAGTCTGTTCTTCTTTATTTTGACTCATTCCGGATGAGACATTGCCGTTAACATCCCCCCAAAGCATAAAAAACGAGGGAGCCGCCAATTGCCTTATTCTAGTAGAATCAATACCCGTCGATCTGGGTTAAGTTTTGCTAAAAGGACTTATTTACCCCGAGTATTTGGCTTAGGTATTGGTATGTTTTGTGTAGGCTCCGTGCTCTACACGCAAAATGCCTCATTATGGCTATGGTTCATGCTCGTCCTTAATGGACTGGCCTGGCCACATATTGCATACCTGCTGGCCTCACGCTCTGAACAACCGTTTGAGCAAGAAATCATAAACATGAAAATAGACTCGGCACTCGGGGGAGTCTGGGTTGCAATAATGTCATTTAATGCTCTGCCATCCGTCGTTATTCTCTCAATGATGAGTATGAACAATATTGCTTCTGGTGGAAAAAACGTTTTTTGTAAAGGACTGGCATTGCAAATAGCTTGTAGTTTACTGACTGCATGGATATTTAATTTACCCTTTAAACCTGAGACCTCTCCGTTTCAAGTATATGCCTGTCTACCAATGATAATCATTTACCCTTCCCTACTTGGATTAGTCACCTATCGAACCGCAAAACGTCTGGCTGAAAATAAAGAAGAGTTATTACGCATCAGTGTCAGAGATGGATTAACAGGACTGTATAACCGCAGGCATTGGGAGCATCAACTCCATAACCAATTTGATAGTTGTCGACGCTACCAACATGGTGCCACGTTAATTTTATTGGATATCGATAATTTTAAATCTATTAATGATACCTTTGGTCACGCTGTGGGTGATGAAGCTATTACTGTTCTCGCGGAAGAGTTACTGCTGGGGTTGCGAGCCATTGATATTGTTGGCCGCTATGGTGGAGATGAGTTTGGTGCTATTTTACCTAATACGACTGCCGAACAAACGCGGGAAGTATTAATGCGAATTCAGGAACGGTTGGCTGATTTAGTTTTTACTCAGGCACCGACATTGCAACTCAGAGTCAGTGCCGGTATCGCGGATTACCGTCATGACATGATTAACTATCAGCAATGGTTAAAAGCCGCCGATTCAGCGCTATATTTGGCAAAAGACAATGGCCGCAACCGCATTGAACTGGCAAGTTAAATAACGGCAAAATTCCGATGTAGTGATATTTAAAGAAAGGTGTTTATGTTTAATACATTGCTTGCAGTATTTATTGGTGGTGGTGTGGGCAGTGTCGCCCGTTGGTTGGTTAGTATGAAGCTAAACAATTTTTCCCCCAATATCCCGGTGGGAACACTTATTGTAAACCTGGTCGGTGCTTTTATTATCGGCCTGACATTAGCACTGTTCACCCGAATTGCACACATTGATCCTGTTTGGAAATTACTCATTACTACCGGCTTTTGTGGTGGGTTGACGACATTTTCAACCTTCTCCGTTGAAGTTGTCTATTTACTTCAGGATGGGAAATTAGCTTGGGCTGCTGGCACAGTTGCACTTAATCTGGCCGGTTCACTTGCCATGACAATGCTGGCTTTCATATTGGTTAATTACTTTGCTGCTCAATAATCGTGGATCAAAGAGCACCACTGTTTACTGCATCTTAATGTTTTCTTAATCTACGAACCGGATAATTATTTAGCAGAGAACAGTTAGCCAATGGGGTGACTGATGTGCTGGATAGATCCTATGTTTAGTTTACCCAAAACAGGAACTGAATGGCTGGCAGTTATTTTTTGCCTGGTTATCACCGTTGCCTTTTTAAGGGCATATCTCTTTTAGCCCACTCTCACGTCAATGCTTGTTGACACGATAAATAAAAAACCCGCCTGATAACAATGAGGCGGGTTTTAAGAGATATGGGCTACTTAGATAGCGATAACATTAGCAGCTGATGGCCCTTTGGCACCGCTCGTGATTTCAAATTCTACACGCTGGCCTTCAGCAAGAGTTTTGAAACCGTTGCTAGCGATGGCTGAGAAATGAACGAAAACGTCTTTGCTGCCATCTTCTGGGGTAATGAAACCAAAGCCTTTAGCTTCATTGAACCACTTTACGCTACCTTTAATCTTAGACATCAAACTTACCTTTACGTGAATGTTGGACACAAAATGTGTGTCCAATACAGTACAGCAATAGAACTGTTTTTTGTCCACGGCAGAGATCACAAAAAACAGAGAAAAAGTGAAAACCCTACCTTTTATGCTCAATTTTTAGCACAGAAATCCATATTTTTATCTTTTACAACTCACCCTAACTAGCCCTAAAAAAGTGCCAGACTGTATCTGAAAGCATTTCACCTGTATTATACTTGTCCATTGGATACGCTAATACGAGATGCATGATGAACGGTAGAATAACAACTTTTTTTGAAGATAAAGGTTTTGGTTTTATCACCGATGAGAACGGAGATAACCGTTATTTTCACGTTATTAAAGTTGCTAATCCCGAGATGATTAAAAAAGGTGCGGAAGTGACCTTCGAACCAACAACCAATACCAAAGGGCTGTCAGCATTTGCGGTGAAAGTGGCTATCGAGAGCAAATACATTTTTATTGCCAATGAACGAATTAAACTTACCAGCATTAAGTCCTTCAATACTTTTACTAAAGAAGTACCTGCGCAGGCTGAAGTCGATAAAGCCAATACCATCCTGTCAGTCAATTTACTGATGAATAAAATCCGACCGCAGGAAGAGGATATCTCAGAAAAAACAGTGCCATTGAAAATGTTATCAATTACAACATTCCAAAATGTCACATATACATTCTCTGAACATGAAGTTGATATCGACAGTACGATTGCTAAATTGAAGAGTATTTAATCCCAATTTGCTTTGACTAAAATAACGCGCCTCTATAAACAGCCCCAAATAGCGTTGGGGCTGTCCGATATTCCCAGTTTTTTGAAGCTGGCATCCCTGCCTGCTAACACTAGACAATCCCTTTGGCATTCTCTGATGTTGACGGAAAAAGCAACCAAAAATTCAGTCCATTATTTATATTAACTATTTGAACATAAACATTTTAATTAACTCAACGTCAGTACGAGCCCCCAGTTTTTTCATGGCAGACCGTTTTTGTCCACTGACTGTCTTCTCACTTTTTTTCAAAATCTTGGCGATATCGCCACCGGAAAAACCCTCATTAAACAATTTCAACACGATATTTTCATTGGGTGTTAAATACTGCCGTTCAGATGACGGCAAGTTTAGAACTCTCGTGGATTTTCGCTCGGATAAATTATCTTTAAGCCCACGAAGTTTACGTTTGAAAACAGTCGTAATCTTATTAGTAACAGTATCGACGCAGTCTTCTCTGAAAATCATCGTTACATTGTTGAACCTTGGGATACCCTGCAAGAAACTATTCAAACGAGCATCACAAATCAAAAAAACATCTGCTTCTGAAGGCGCTTTATCCAACCGTTTTAAAGCATCGAAGAAACTGAACTCATCAACCCCTATAAAAATGATATCTGCAGAATAAAATGCTTTACGATAGAATTTGATCTCTTTTTTGAATCCTAGAGATGTAAATATCTTTTTTACGATAGTTACCATACCTAGTGTTTGATATTTGTCATTATCAACGATCATACAGCTTATCATATTGGCCACACCCGCTAGTGCTTCAGCACTCTATGAATTGTTAACTCACATCTGTTTGTGATGAAATAAAAGCTATTAAATATTATGAAGATAGCCCAGAAACACCGTACTTTTGAGTAAACCATAGAGCCGTTATGAGATATATAGGAAGTCAACACCGGAGGATGTAGGAAACGTCTTTTTCTCAAAAGAATATTTCTCGTTTTTTATTTCGAGTTAAATCTGCCAGACGTGACAGCATTTGGATAATATGTAAAAATAGTGAAAAATTAATAGCCTAAATAGGAAAGTTCTAATGTTAGACCTCCGCCATCAGCAGCTGGATATCTCATTTAACTCTATTTCGAGCCGAACAATTATATGAGAAACGTCGGTTTACATGCGCTAAAAACATTAAGCTGCTTTTCTGCCGTTACCTTTTATTCTGCCAGTAAAACCTGTACCGAACAGTGCTTTTTAGGTGGAGAAGTAATGAGTGTCCTGTACTTTTTGTCGATCATCGCCACCCCACTATTTTTTATGATTATCGGTTATATCGACTCTAGTGATGAGATAGATCAAGCAGATATACTCAGAAAATTAAAATCTATCATAACCATTATCATTTTCTGGAACGTGCTTTTCTACTTTATCAATGAAGATGGTTTCAAACGAGGCTACTTTCTACAAAGTTGGCTACTATTTAGTATTGCTATCATCTACCTGATTAACCCCATAATATCTAAAGTATTAAAAAGTAACAGAACAGCTATCATCACACTCTCGTGCCTGGTTATATTTTCTATTTCCATTGATTTAATAAGTGCATTCAGTGAAAGACCATATCTAATTGATTTTCCACAATATTTTAGATTATGGACATGGGTATTTTATTATATGACCGGCAGATTTCTCTGTTCTAAAATTTGCCAAAAAATAACCAAATTGCCGAGAGTACGTCTTGCAGCAAAAGTGCTTCTTATCCCGACAGCAATTTCAATGTATTATTATGAAAGTTTTATGTCGATACATGTATATAAAACAGTGAATGCAGGCTATTTCCTAGATAATTTACACGTTTTAATACTGAGTTTATGCTTCTTTGTGATATTTGATAACTTTGACACTAAATCTGAATGGATAAAGAAAACGTTGGCCTATATCAGCCCATCCATGATCGGAGTGTATATCTTGCATGATGGGATTTTCTATTTTATTGCCAGCGCATATAACTTATCTGATGTCACATTGAGGTTCACATTACTGTTGTCAGTATTTGCGGCCTCAGTCCTGTTATCACGAATTCTATTACTTAATAAATACACGTCACGTTTTATCTCGTTTTGATAGATATTACCCGCCTCCATACGAAGTGGTGGCGGGTCAGATATGCAGCAACAACAAAACTCACGCAAGATAAAATAGACTAGCAGAATCACCTAGATCGGAGACAACAGGCGATGGGTGGTAGCAGGCATTCCTGTTCAACACTTTTCATTATTGAATCTGAATCAAGGTCAGGGTATTGCCGAATACTGCGCCAGTATCAATATAGAGCTGGTTTTTAAATAGTGATGGTTTTACCAGCGGCGTGTGACCAAAAATAAATTTATCAGCCCCGGAGATCTCATCACTTTCTCCCTTCATCGCCGCGTTAAGGCGCTTACGATTCCATAAGACTAAATGTTCATCAACAAATTTGCCGTAAACATACTCATCTGAAGGATAATCAGCATGAGCGATAACATATTTCCCGTTGTCAGTCGTAACCTCAATTACCAATGGCAGCTGTTCGGCCTGTTTAATCAACTGTTCAACTTGATATCTATTATTTCCTTCCAATAAGAAGAACCAGCGCCCGCCATTGGCTATCCAGGTATCAGCCTCATCGCCGGCCAGCACATCAATGGCCATTTGCTCATGATTGCCACGAACAGCACGAAACCAATATGCATTAAGCAGTTCATAACATTCCGTATTCTGAAAGCCGCGATCAGCCAGATCTCCCACAGAAACAAGTAAATCAGACGAGCGATCAAAGGCAACTCGACCCAAACTATCCATCAACTTTTTATAGCAGCCATGAATATCACCAACAACAAAGATACGCCGGTATTCACTGCCATTTATTTTTTGGTACATAGTAGGCCTCACTGTCAGTGTATTGCCTACTTTAATTTTAGCTTAATTGCTCACTTTATGAGCATCAATGTGAGGTTTAGTTAAAAATAGAGGGGAATGTGGTGAGTTTCAACACACGGAAATTTTTTGTTGATAGATACACGTCACTCTCGTAGTGTGGGAAGTCTTTTTGAATGCTATTTCAAAAATAAAATAAGCCGCCCTCCAGCGGCTTATTTTACATTGAAAGGACTACAAACCGCCTTAGGATCACTGAGGCCGATATATGTCTCTGTAGTGGGCTAATCTTTCCCGGAAAAAATCGAGTTCATCGGATGAAAGTTTTGCTTCAATTTCATCAACTTTAATTTTCTTTTTTTGGTTTTCCATAAAAGCAATCGTGGATGCCACAAAGTCCAGGCTGGTATGGCAATATGCCGATACCAATTTCTCAAGTGCTGACATGTTAACCTCCTTACTGGCCTAGCACATTGTAAAATTTAACACAAATAATTATATTAAAACCGAGAGCAAGATCAACTTACAGGAGATCGGTCACCTGTGAGAATTCCAGACCTGGTGATATTATTGATTTTGCCAGATATAAATTGGAGTAAGTATTTTGCCGTGGATCGATGATTTTTAGTGGGTTTTCCGTTATGGTTCGGATCATCTTTCTAAAGTTCACAATTTATAACGAGAACAGAATTGAAAATAAGAAAAACAACACTGATTATGATAGCGATTGCGCTGGCAGTATTCGCTTATACTTATTTTACTGGGGCCTAGTGCTATTAAAGTTATGTTAAAAGTCATTGCACAAGATTTTATAAAACCAGATCACATCAGTGATGTCATGCCGCTTTATAGAGAATTAGTGGAAAAAACGAAACTTGAACCCCTTTGTATTTCCTATAATTTATATATAGATCATAAAAATCCTGGCGACTTCGTATTTATTGAAGAATGGCCAGACCAAGCAGCATTAGATATACATTGCGCAACAGAGCATTTCAGACGACTGGTTCCACAGATCAATCAATATCAGCGAAAAGAGTGCACATTCATCTTTATGCACCCTTTTGAATAGCATTTTAAAGCAACCGGTTACAACACCGGTTGTTCTTCTTCATGGTATTGATTCTGCCACATAGCTGAGTATCTACCATTTTTAAGCAATAACTCCTCATGCCGTCCGCGTTCAACTATTGCGCCCGCCTCCATCACAATAATTTCATCTGCATCAATAATGGTGGATAGACGATGAGCAATAACCAACGTCGTGTGGTCACGACTGACTTCCCGTAGGTGGGCCTGAATCTCGCGCTCAGTATGGGTATCTAATGCACTGGTTGCTTCATCAAAAACCAAAATAGCCGGATTTTTAAGGATCGTGCGCGCAATTGCCACCCGTTGTTTCTCTCCACCAGATAACTTAAGCCCGCGCTCCCCGACCCGCGTCTCATAGCCATCAGGTAAGCTAATAATGAAATCATGGATATGCGCGAGTTTCGCTGCACGTTCTATCTCTGCGAAACTTGATGAGGTTCTGCCATAAGCAATGTTATAACGCAGTGTGTCATTAAATAGCACCGTATCTTGCGGTACGATACCAATGGCCTCACGTAAACTCGCTTGAGTCACATTTCGAACATCTTGACCATCAATATAAATCGCTCCATCAGTGACATCGTAAAAACGGAACAATAAACGAGATAGTGTCGATTTACCGGCTCCCGATGCACCAACAACGGCCACCGTTTTGCCCGCCGGAATAGTGAAACTCACTTGATTCAAAATAGGTCTGCGTGGGTCATAACCAAAACTCACAGAGTCAAAACGCACTTCTCCTTTTGTAAGCTGCAAAGCAGGCGCATTAGGACTATCTTTAATTTCTTTTTTTACCATCAATAAATCGAGCATATTCTCCATATCAATCAGCGCCTGTCTGATTTCGGAGTAAATAAACCCAAAGAAGTTGAGTGGCTGATACAACTGAAGAAGATAAGCATTGACCAATACAAAATCACCGATGGTCATACGGCCTTGCGTAATACCTTGCGCCGCCATTGACATCATCACAACCAACCCTACTGATATAATGGCAGTTTGACCCAGGCTTAATGCAGTAAAACTGAATTGATTCTTTATCGCAGCGTATTCATACAGTTGCCGGGAGTGGTTAAAGCGTTCGGCCTCAAACTGTTCATTACCAAAATATTTCACAGTTTCATAGTTTATCAGGCTGTCGATAGACTTGGTGTTAGCCTCCGCATTAGCTTGATTAAGCTCTCGCCGAAAGCGAGTTCGCCAACTGACAGCCATCACGGTAAATAGGATGTAGCAGGCAACGGTTACCAGAATGGCGACGGCGAACCAACCATCGAGTAGATGCCACATAATAAGAGAGACCAGTGTTATCTCAAATAAAATGGGGAATATAGAGAACAAGATGCGTGAAAGTACCGTCGCAACCGCTTGTGTACCACGCTCAATAGATAAAGATAACCCACCCGTTTGCCTGTCCAGATGAAAACGTAAGCTGAGATCATGTAATTGTTTAAATACCCGTAAACCAAGCAATCGAGTTGCATTCTGACTGACATGTACAAACATCACGTTACGCAATTCTTCAAATAGGGAAGCACTGACTCTCGCGACCCCATAAGCAATTATCAAAGTGATGGGAATAGCCATCATCTTGGCGTTTTCACTGCTCAATGTGTCGATCATCGCCCTATAAGCAAGGGGGACCAGAGTAGTACTGACCTTAGAAACCACCATAAAGATGACAGCAGCAATCAGGTAATAGCGCAGTTTAGGATTATTTTTAGGCCATAGGTAGGGCAGCAGGAATTTCAGTATACGGGAGCGATCCATGTTTATTTATTTGCCATCTCAAGTGGGTTAGCAATCATTGTTTTTTATATTCTGCCACGTATCAGAGTCATGGCCTAATAAACAAGGCAATATCAAAAATCGTTATGCACGCTCAGTTTGTTCTGCCATATACAGATGGATGCTGAATGTTCGTTAATTAAACTGTAGTGCATTGCAATTTTTCATTCATTTTTTTTGACCAACATAAGCAATTCTCTTCGATATCCAAATTATGTGATCGGAGTAACATTATTTCTATCGAAAGCAAACGGCTTTCACATCGACAAACAGAAGAGAATTTATTATGAAAATGACTATCGCAGCTCTAACCCTGATCGCAGCAATCCTGGCGCCAACTGTTTCAATGGCAAATATTGGTGACCATGACAGCTATCAAGGTACCTACTCTATCAGTCAGGGGCAAAGTACAAATACAGCGGGCCAGACTGCTAAAAACTAAAAAACCGATGGCCCCACTGAATATTGAGTGGGGCTTTTAATTATCAATACTTTCATCATCACCAAAGCCTGATACCCAATGTGACTTTTATTTAATTAAGCAACTATTGGTATCATTCAACAAACATATAAACACCCTGCATTATTACTTACTCAGGAACGTTCTCTTCTTTTTAATTCTACGATAATTAGTTAAATCTTTAACTTAGTATCATCCATCTCATTTTGGTCCATAATTATGTACACAAATTAACTCATCTAAATACAAAAAACTCATAATATTTTAAATTCTCTATTCTATTTATCCTTATAGGAAGATATTACAATCCAGTAATTTTTAATTGACGGTCATACATTTCGGCATAAAATCAACGCATAAAAATACTCACGTGACACAGAGTATTGATGAAAAACTACCTTTTATCAGGAGATTTTAATGTTACAAGCAGTGCTTCACGGGAAAGCCGGCACCTTGCAAATCGCAGGCAAAGAGCTGGCAGTAAGTTGGCGATCCCTGTTTAAATCGAAAGAAGATTTACTTACGGCAAGTCTATTTACCCGTGTTAGCTACTTCCCTGAAGAATGGATGAAAATATTTTTCACATCTCTCTTTGGGCAGGAACTAGAGTTCGGCGTGTTAAAGAAACGTCATTTCTGGCCCCGTTTCCCCCTGGAACAGCAAACTGTAGAGCCAGACCTGGTATTCAGTTTTGAAAGTAAAGATATTTTGGTTGAAGTAAAACCTCCGGAAGGAGGCAAACAAAATTATATTCAGTGGCGCAAAGAGATAGACTCTTTTCTACAACAACGTGAAACAAAAACAGAGATTGATAGAGAACTTATCTTTGTTGCGCTAGGAAATAACGCTACACATTATCAGCAATGGTCTGAAACACTTAAACTCAACCGAAACAATTTGAGCATTTATTGCCTTGAGTGGAAACAAGTGCAAAAAGCCATTATGGCCGTACAACTAGTCACTGGCTCAGATCCCCTACTCGACGACTGCCTGGCTGCACTAGCACTTTATGGCATTCTGCAACCAGTACCTCACTGGCAGCAACTACAACAATATGTACAGAGAGCCCCATTATCCAAAAAAATATTCAGCGACCTTTGCCCTCTTTCTTTAGTCAAAGAAATACCACTTGTTCCCCCAATATCTCACTGGCAATCACTGTCTGAATTGATATCAAACCAACCTCTACCAATTGATGAATAAGCAGGAAAAATAATGTCACCGGAAGAAACATTGTCGCAAGTCAGGCAGGCTCATCGTATTTGTGCTGCTTTTTATCAACGAATGATGCCGCTTATCAATAATATTTCAGAAGAATTAGAACTGAACTTTGTTAGTTGGGCACCTCGTACATTTAATCGGCCAACTCGCAAAACAACTAATCCGCTTACATACTGGTCTTGGGATTATTTGCCATTAATTAGTGCTGGTTTTATTTTCTCCTCACAAGAGCAAGATGGAGAAATAAAACAAGGAGACTATATTTTAGATATTGAACTCGTTGCTGATGCGGAACTTGATTGTGCTAATATCAACAGGCTTTATGGCAAAACCCAACCGGATGCAACAAATTTACATATCAGTAGCCGTGAGTCGCACAGTTTTCTCAAAATATATCTATTCCACGCCAATACACCGTTATCTGGCAATGCCTTTGATACTATGTGGAAAGAATGTAACTATCCTGAGTTAAATGAAGTTATCCAAGCGGGAAACAAAAATGTCGATACTGTTGGTTTTATTCTTCCCATTGCAGAGATCATGAATGATGATGGTGTGACTCTTGCGGTAGATAGAATTAATCAGCACTTGGAACTAATGCAGAAGTAAATGCATTGCAGGATATCTTATCCAGCGGCTTTCGAATTGCATCATCTATATGCATTCAAAAGCCGCTATTGATAGTACGATTACTCGTCAAAGAACCAATAACCCTGATTAATCAGGTCAGTTAACTCAGCGACAAATGCGGGGTTATCTAATGCCTCACCTAACTCTTTTTTACCAATCAAAGTGTATCGGCACAGTACATCAGCGGCTTTAGGGTCCACTGTATCCAGCCGTTCACTGTTGATAAAAAAGCTGTCTCCAACGTGTAAAACCCGCAACCCACTCAGGCGAGCCAAGACTTCGCCATCCATTAGAGCCTCGACAATCTCCGCCGGTTCATAAGGTGGTTCCGCTGGAGCAATATCCAGCTCATGGCGTGGCGTCGTGGCAAAGCGACCAAACCATTGTTTAAAGTCTTCCGGCTGATTAATCATAGCGACCATCATCCCGCGCAAGCGATCGAGTTCATAATCTTCGACCCGGCCTGGATGCTCCCGACAGGTTAAATCTGGATCGCTGTAATGCTCACCACCAAGATCATTTTCCAACGCATAATCAGCAAAGCTACTGATTAAATCTCTGCCATTCGGCCCGCGAAAACCAACTGAGTAGTTGAATGCTGTTTCATGAGTAAACCCATCATGCGGGAAGCCCGGTGGGATATATAAAATATCGCCTGGAGCCAAATCTTCATCGATAATCGGTGTGAATGGCTCAACATGCAGCAGTGCTGGATGCGGGCAAAACTGTTTGAGTGGCAATTTATCGCCCACACGCCAACGACGGCTACCCATGCCCTGAATAATAAAGACATCGTACTGATCGATATGCGGCCCAACACCACCGCCAGGGACAGAAAATGAGATCATCAGATCGTCTAAGCGCCAATCCGGTAACACCCGAAATGGGCGAACTAACTCAGCAGATGGCGCATGCCAATGGTTAACAGCTTGTGCCAACAGCGACCAGTTGGTTTCACCCAGATTATCAAAGCTCTCAAATGGCCCATTACTCGCCTGCCACTCACCATTTATATGGCTGACCAAACGACTGTCTACTTCAGCCTCCATCGTCAAACCCGCCAATTCATCTGGCGTGATGGGATCAACAAAGTTTGGGAAAGCATTTTTTAATACAACAGGTTTTTTTTGCCAATATTTCTCTAAAAATTCGGGCCAATTAAGATTAAGTTGATAAGTCATGCTTTCACACCAGTAAGAAGACAAACGGCCGTGATTATAAAGTGGCTAACACATGCCCTGCCTTGTCATTAGTCAATGACGTAGCTTGGTTAAGTAAAAAACCCCGCAAAATGCGGGGCGGTTATGCTGTTAGAACTCAGTCCATTCATCATCAACAGAATGTGGTTGTTTGCTTAATCTCTCTTCTTTGAATATTTCACGTTTGTGATTGTTGTTTTTATTATTCCGAGTGACACTTTGCGCATTTTTATCTTTAGATACTTCAATCAGATCAACTTTGAATACCGAAACTGTATCCACGAGTTGTCTGGCATTTTTATTCATGTTTTGAGTGATAGCAGAAGACTCTTCAACCATTGAGGCATTTTGTTGAGTCGCCAAATCCATGTCATTTACAGCCATTGCAATTTGGTTCACACCGGTACTTTGTTCTTCAGATGCTTGCGTGATCTCCTGCATAATATTGCTGACATGAGTAACAGAGGTCACTATTTCCTGCATCGTTTTTCCAGCATCCTCAATTAATCTAGCCCCATCATCGACATTTGTTACCGATTCATTAATAAGTAAGCTAATTTCTTTGGCTGCATCCGCACTACGTTTGGCCAAATTTCTCACTTCCGTTGCCACAACGGAGAAACCTCGACCTTGTTCGCCAGCTCTGGCCGCTTCAACCGCAGCGTTCAATGCCAAAATATTAGTCTGATTAGCAATACCGTCAATCACACGGTTAATTTCAGAAATTTTGCGGGCGCTTTTCGAAATTTTATCCATGGTACTAACAACATCGCCCATCACAATAGAACCACTGTTAGCGGCTGTTCTTGCCTGGTGAGACAGCGTGTTAGCTTGTCTCGCATTTTCTGCATTATTAGAAACGGTTGTCTTGATCTCTTCCATGCTGGCAGCAGTTTCTTGTAAAGCACTGGCCTGATCTTCCGTACGCGATGCCAATTGATGATTGCTGCTGTCAATCTCTGACGCATCAGTTCTTATATGATCTGAAGCGCTTCTGACTGAAGTGATAATTTGGCTGATCGACGTTTTCATATTTTTTAATGATTCGAGCATCAGCCCAATTTCATTACGTGACCCAATATCAAACTCGTGATAAAGCTCTCCGGCACCAATTTTCTCAAGCATAGATGAAGCAACTTGTAGACGATTGAACACATTCCTTTTGATAATCACATAAGAAACACATGAAATAATGATTGCGATAACCAAGAACAGTGATGCGATGATGACAAATGAACGCATGTCAGACGTAAATCCATCAACAATTTCATCTTCTATTGCCGCAACATAGTCTGCATATTTTGATATGGCCTTATCCAGAGCCGCTTCTTGTGCACCGTTGTCAAAACCACGATTAATATGAGTTTCTATAGACTTCATATTTGACGTGTAAGCAGCAACTAACGCATTAAATTGAGTATTAATATCCGTTGTAAGTTTATCCCCGGTTGCATCTAAATCGGGAATTTTATTAAAAACATCGTTATGACGCTTGGCATTATCAAGCCCTTTTCTAATAACAGCGGCTTTATTTTCCAGCTGTTCATGGCTAACGCTCTCATCATTATAAACAAAGTTAATATCACCACGTACATTGGCGAGATAACTACTCATCCTCCTCAGTTCACTGATATTCTGCGAAAGCGAATCTATATTGTTGAATGCAACATTGGCCTGATACATTGATTTAAATGCAAATGATGAAATGACAATTATTGTAAAACAAAGAACCATCAATATGACTTTTATTAAAGTGGATATCTTGAAAGATTTCATTTTAATCTCAAAATTTAATGACTGAATACACACAGACAATACTTACCGAATATTTAAATCAAGCAATCAAATCTGGTATCATAGTGGTTAAAAATATGACGTTTAATTTCGGTGAGTTAGGAAGGTTTCTAATGCTTATTTTACTCTGTAGGATATGAAGCACAATTTATTTCACTAAGAACAATAGGTTAATTAGCGCACACATATGTAACTAAAAGCATCGTATGGAGTGTTAAATTTAAATATCACTCATGCCAGCAAGATAATTATCTGTGATAAATGATTAAAGATATCTTCCATCATATTTTCAAAGAATGGGGCTAATGTATACATGATCAATGACATCGCCATCATGCCTATACTTAATGTCAAAGGAAAACCTACCACGAAGATTGATAATTGCGGTGTAAGTCGATTCAGTAATCCCAACGTAAGATTGAGGCAAAGCAGTAGGGTAATAATTGGCAACCCCAACATCAACCCACATTTGAATATTAACCCGGCCATCTGTGGTAAATAAATAAAACCCTCTGGATTCAGAGTGTTGTTACTCACAGGTAGCAAGATAAAACTATCAGCCAGGATACTTAGCATCCATAAATGCCCGTTAAAACTAAGGAAAAGCAGTGTCACCAAGAGATTTAATATCCTGGAAATAACCGGCATATTACCTCCAGCAGCAGGGTCAAAAAAGGTCGCAAAGGAGAGCCCCATTTGCAAACCAATAATTTCACCAGCATTACGAACGGCAACAAATATAAGTTGTACCGTTAACCCCATGGCTGCACCAATAATAAATTGTTGCGCACCAACCCATAGTCCAGCAATTGAAAATATCTCGATATGGCTATTAGGCTGATTTTGTCCAATCAACAATGCGATAATAATCGCCAATCCTATTTTGGTTTTTTTACCGATACCTTTTTCATTAAAAATGGGTGCAGTACTGAATAATGCTAACACTCTCAACATCGGCCAAAAGAACTGGTTGATTATCGAATATAAGCTGAAGATTGACAGGGTGAGCATGTCTATCCAATCACGTAGGGTAAATTACTATAAAGTGTACGTGTGTAATCAAGAAAGACACTCAACATCCATGGCCCTAAAGCCATCCCTACTGCGATAATAGTCAGTATCTTAGGAATAAATGATAATGTCATCTCATTTATCTGTGTCGAAGCCTGTAATATACTGACAATAAGCCCGGTAAATAGCGCAGCAAATAATAAAGGTGCTGCGATCATTAATCCGACTTTAATGGCTTGAAAACCCATTGCCATTACGCTTTCTGGTGTCATTTTATATCCTGTTTAACTAAAAAAACTTTGTGCTAAAGAACCCATTAATAATTGCCAGCCGTCAACCAGGACAAACAACATTAATTTAAAAGGTAACGATATTGTTGCAGGAGGAACCATCATCATCCCCAGAGCCATTAAAACACTGGCGACAACCAGATCAATAATCAGGAAGGGAATAAAAACGCTAAAACCAATCTGAAAACCCGTTTTTAATTCGCTGGTCACAAATGCAGGCAGTAAAATCCGCATAGGAACATCGTCCCTACTTTGGAAATTCTCTTCTTTGGCCATTCTGGTATAAAGTGCCAGATCAGTTTCTCGTGTCTGCTCCAGCATAAAGACTCGTAATGGTTGAACTCCCCTTTCCAGGGCGGTTTCCATGGTGATTTTATCCTCCGACAGAGGCTGCCAGGCTTCTTTATATATCTCATTAAAAACTGGCGACATCACATAGAACGTCAAAAACAGAGCTAACCCTAGCAGTACTTGATTTGGCGGTGTTGATGGAGTACCCAACGCATTGCGCAATAACCCCAACACAATGATGACACGAGTAAAACCCGTCATCATCAGTAGTATTGCGGGCAAAAAAGTTAACGACGTTAGTAATACCAGTGTTTGCACCGGCAGCGACCAGTTCTCACCATCAGCAGAACGAGTGATCATCACATCACTGTTGGCCGCCCAGACATCTTGCACGGGCAGGAAGAATCCAACAATCAGCAGAATAAATATCCCAAACGGCACCCATCCACCGGTATATTGGCGTGGAAAAAGACTCATTCTGACGGCCCTGTTTTACGTTTTTTCAACATGCCAGCAAATGTCGACTGAAAATCAACAGGAAGTGGCGAATCAGGAACAATATTATTAGTTACTGATTTATCAAATGTTGCCAGACAATTGATCTGCCCTGGTGTCACGCCGATTAATAATCTTTTATCAGCCATATCAATTACAATAACGCGCTCACGCTGCCCGAGAGAATGGCTGCAAACCACCGACAAGACTTGGTTCCCTTTAGATAAACGTGGGGCAAGCCCACTTCGACGAGCAACCCATGCGATAGCCGCGATAATCAGTAACACCAGCACCAGTGCCCCACCGATACTGACCAATATTGAACCGGGCGTCGTGGCATCAACCACCGAAGATGCGACCTGAACAGGAGTTTGGGGTTCCATCATCGACTTAGGCGGTGCATTCTTTCTGAAGGCGTAATAATATCGGTAATTCGAATACCGAATTTATCAGAAACGACGACTACCTCACCTTGCGCAATTAAATAGCCATTAATCAAAATATCCAAAGGCTCGCCCGCTAATCCTTCCAGGGAAACAACAGACCCCTGACTTAGACGTAGCAACTCTTTGATAGTCATTTTGGTTCGACCTAATTCGACAGTCATTTTTACTGGGATATCGAGAATTAAATCAAGATCTTCAGAAAAATGTGAAACCAGACTATCTTTAGCGAGGGGATTGTCTGTCGCTTGTTGTTCACTCATCGCTTCACCCCAAAGATTATCGATGGATTGCTTATCAGCACCAGACGAAGGTGTGGTGTCACTCATGGGGTAATTACTCCTTTTTTAAAGATAACAGCGCCGGATTCATTATTTTCTCGACTTTGAGAGCGTATTGTTTATTGATACAACCGTACTTACCGGAAAATACCGGTACGCCATCGACACGGGCTTCGATAATCTCCGGCTTATCAATAGGAATAACATCTCCCTTCTTCATTTTCATGACTTGTGAAAGACGAGTTGATATATCCGCAAAATTTGCTACTAGCTCTAGCTCAGTTTCTCTGACTTGTGAAGCTAGCGTATTTCGCCATTGTTTTTCTTCTTGTCTTGAATTTTCCATTGGTGGACTAGTTAGCAGTTCACGTAATGGCTCAATAATGCTAAAAGGAATACAAATATCAAACTCGCCTCTGTGTGGGCCGATTTCCACATAAAATGGTGTTGTCACCACAATATCGTTTGGCGATGAAGTGATATTAGTAAATTTCACCTGTATTTCAGCACGAACATATTCGGTGTGTAGTTTAAATATGGTGCTCCATGCAAAATCATAGGCTTCCAGTGCCATCGTGAGCATACGTTTGATCACTCGTTGCTCTGTAGGCGTAAACTCACGTCCATCCGCTTTAGTCGGAAATCGGCCATCACCACCAAATAAGTTATCTACTGCCATAAAGACCAGGTTCGGCGAAAAGACAAACAGTGCCGTACCTCGCAGCGGGTTCATATGCACCAGATTAAGATTGGTTGGCACCGGCAAATTACGTGCAAACTCATGATATGGCTGAATCTTGATATTTCCGGCAGTCACATCCGGACTGCGCCGCAGTAGGTTAAATAACCCCATGCGAAACTGGCGTGCAAAGCGTTCGTTAATGATCTCAAGGGAATGTAAACGTTCACGCACAACACGGCGTTGAGTATTCGGATCATAGGGCTTAATGCCTTCGTCCAGTGCCGGGCTATTCGCTACATTTTCACTTTCAGTATTACTGCCGCCATTTAATAATCGGTCTATTTCGGCCTGAGATAATATGCTGTCAGACATAGAAATTACCGTAAGATGAATGCGTTAAATAATACATCAGTAATCTCCACACTCTGATTCGGTGCAAGAGGTTTACTGACAACGCTTTTAATTTTTTCAATTAATTGTTTTTTCCCTTCATCAGTCGATAAATTTTCAGCGGTTTGATGCGCTAAAAGAATAAATAATCGACTGCGTACTTCTGGTAAGAATTGATCTACCAATAATCCCGAGTTTTCATCACTTACCCGTAAAGTTATACCAATGTGTAATACACGATCTGCATCAGTGGGTGTTGGCATCAGGCTAACAGTAAAAGTTTCCATTGGAATATATAATGGAGCAATATGTGCCGATTTGGTTGCAGCACTATTACCTTCAACAGATACTGTTTCTTTGATGTTTTTCATTTCATACAAAGCATAACCAGCCAAGGCACTTGCCCCAATGGCAATTAACGTTATAAATAAGAACGCCAGGGAAAACTTCTTACCTCCCCCGGTGGCTTTTGGGTTCTTTTTTGACATTTTGCGAAAAACCTTGTTATAAAATACCTTGGAGGCCAGTAATAGAGACTCTCAAATAAGCTGAGCATTCTATTACAGCTAGCCTCCAGGACAATTCATTGAAGAAATTGAATTATTGTCACTAATTCAATTGATGACTTAATATGTCAAGCAAATGTATTTATTCCGTTGGCGTAATGAATTGTTTTGGTATTTATTTCGCTATTCTCTTCGGATATTAGTGTCAAATCATCACTCTCATCATCAAAATGATGTGGTGTTGCTGACTCCTCCGACTGAGAGAACCCCTCCCACGATGACGATGAATCAGCGCCGACACTGCTTTGCCCCAAATTAATGCCTGATTCTGCCAATGATGTACGCAAATGTGGCATTGCTGCCTCCAGAGCCGCACGTACCTGATGATTTTCCGTCACAAAAT
This sequence comes from Yersinia proxima, assembly GCF_902170785.1. GTDB lineage: Bacteria > Pseudomonadota > Gammaproteobacteria > Enterobacterales > Enterobacteriaceae > Yersinia > Yersinia proxima. Next base: position 117,124 of record NZ_CABHYG010000016.1, read on the forward strand.
GTAACTGTGCCTGATCACTGTTCAAACGCAGATTGATTTGTAATGCCCCAAGTTCTTCCGGATGCAGGCGAAGTTCAGCATTATGGATACCATTACGGGAAAAATAGGATAACTGCTGGCTTAGCGCTTGTTGCCATGCGGGAGTTCCCAGCGCCTGATTGAGCACTGCGGATGAGTTAGCTGCCGTGGCGGTCGGAGATGCAGATATATCATTAGCACCAGAAAGTGTCGGACGCAGGCTGATATCGGTTATCACCGATGAGCGGTTATCTGGTGTTAGTGGAAGTTGCGCCGTGATCTCTGGCTTGACTGCCGTTACCCCAGAGTCCTGTTGGTTCGCTTCATTCGGTTTAACCAACGTAAGGAAATCATCGTGCTGTTCAGCGGCAACCTTGCCTGTCTCTTGTTTACCTTCTGCTACCCTATTCGATGTAGCCTGAGGCTGGTTTTTCAGTATGATTTGCCCGAGCAAGTTTGTGGTATCACTCGGTGACTCCCCCCCCTGAGATTTGCCAGGGTCAGAAAGTGTTGTCGTTACCCCATCGCTACTGTTTTCATCTGGTATTTCGGCATCTGATAGTGCGGGCGGTGATAGTGGTGCCACAGCAATCCCTTGTGCGGTGTTGCTAACCAATTGCTGTAACTGTTGCCACTGTGGGTCGATAGAGAAAATAGGGTCGGTTTGCTGTTCTTGTTGCGGTATATCGGCACTAAGAGCGTCCAGCACGTTCTCAATAATCTCTTCTTTGTCTAACTCATCAATACTGTTCTCTTGAACAAGAGAGAGTGACTCAGGGTGGGCAAGTTTATCATTCACCGCAGACTTCAATTCGGATGCAGACAGTTTTTTTTCCAGCGTTGCGGAAAAGTCCAGTGCATCAGTTAAGGGTTGCTGGCTGCTTTTCGTTGTCATACCACTGACGGTTGGTATTGCTTTGACGATCATAAGACCTCTTTTCCCATACAAGCACGCTGCGCAAATTCATCCATCATTTTCTGTTCCTGACGATTCTCTTTGAGCGTTTTCACCGCATCAGCCCGACTTTTAAGTGTCTCAAATGCATTAAGACGTTGTTTGTCATGTCGCCATACCAACAATGTCTGGTCTACCGAATGCTGACATTTAGCCACTTGCCCGGCCTGTTGTTTGACAACGTTCCCCAGAGAATCAATAAAAGATTGACGATTTAACAACTCGGCAATAGGCAGGCCTTTCCCCACGACACTGGCACGTAACTGTTGTTGATATTCCAATTCGAAATTCTCTAATTGATCTAGTTGCGTCGCCGCGTGGGTATACGCCTGCTGTACTTTTCCTAATTCAACGGTGGTGTCGTTGAGTGTTTGCTCTGCAAGATCGCGCAGAACATCCATTGGGCTGGTAATTGCCATAATTAATTACTCATATTACTTTTAGGTATGTCAGAAAAGATTTGAGAAAGACGCTCGCTGGCCTCTTCATAACTACTGCTCTCATAAATAGCTTGCTGTAAATATGCCTCCATATCGGGATATAAACGGATGGCTTTATCCAGCAGAGGGTCTGTACCAGCTGCGTATGCGCCAACACTGACGAGATCACGATTGCGCTGATAAGTTGAAAGTAACTGTTTGAACGTCTGAACTTTCTTGTAATGGACTTGGTCAATCAACTCCGTCATAGCCCGGCTAATGGATGCTTCAATATCAATTGCCGGATAATGTCCAGATTCTGCCAGCCGCCGCGACAGAACAATGTGTCCATCAAGAATGGCTCGGGCGGAATCAGCAATCGGGTCTTGTTGATCGTCACCTTCGGTTAGCACGGTATAAAATGCCGTGATCGATCCCCCCTCTTTAACGCCATTACCCGCACGCTCCACCAGCGCGGGCAATTTTGCAAATACCGACGGCGGATAGCCTTTGGTTGCGGGCGGCTCACCGATGGCCAGAGCGATTTCACGCTGGGCCATCGCATAACGCGTTAGTGAATCCATGATGAGCAGCACATCCATGCCCTGATCGCGGAAATCCTCTGCAATACGGGTAGCGTATACCGCTCCCTGCATACGCAATATCGGTGAGACATCAGCGGGTGCGGCAATAACCACCGAGCGGCTACGCCCCTCTTCGCCCAAAATATTCTCGATAAAATCTTTAACTTCTCGACCACGTTCACCAATCAGCCCGACCACAATGACATCAGCTTTGGTATAACGCGCCATCATGCCCAGCAGCACACTTTTACCCACGCCGGAGCCAGCAAACAGCCCCATACGTTGGCCCCGCCCTACCGTTAACAGGCCGTTGATGGCTCTGACACCAACATCCAATACATGCTTAATGGGGTCACGTAATAAAGGATTGACTGGCGGGGTAAACAACGGCGCATGCTTGACGCAACCTGGCGGAGGCAACCCATCAAGTGGCCGCGCACTGGCGTCCAATACCCGACCTAAAAGCTCCAGTCCTAGCGGGAGCTGCTTACCTTTGACGATATCGGCCCCACTCCCCAGCGCATAAACTCGCGCTCCCGGCAAAATGCCGTCGACATTTTCGAGTGGCATCAAATAGAGAATTTCGCCATTAAAACCAACAACTTCACTTTCAACTTTATCAACACCATGACCGGTATGTCGCTCGACAATACAGAGCGTGCCGATAGGCAGTTTTAACCCAACGGCTTCCATCACCAACCCGGTGGCACGAGTTAACTTGCCATACTGTTGAAAGGGGGGCAGCGAACTGATTAATTTCTCTTTTCTATCAATTACTTCCAACCAATTTTTCAGGCGCATCGTCATGTTGGGTAATCCTCGCGCCCAAGCTCGCATAATGCTTGCCAGCGCGAGGTTATCGTGGCATCAAATTCACCTTCCGCCGAAGTTATGCGGCAACCACCGGGTAAAATCTGTGCATCTTCGCGCAGTTCCCATCCCAATGATTCCAACGACTTACCGACATTCTGTTCAACTATTTCAATGTCAGCCGGATTGACCCATAACTGCGCATTTTCTTTAAATAGTGTTTCTTCTTGCAGCAATTGCTGAATTTTCTCCAGCAATACCGCGTTATCACAAACAATGTTCCGGCCCAGAATAGAACGGGCTGCGGTCAGGGATAGCTGCACTAAACGGGATGGAATCACACTGTCGAGGTTATCCAATGCGACGCTAAATTCTTCCAGCAACTGAGAGAAACGCTCACCTGTCTCGCGCTGTTGATCATTAGCTTCTGTAAGTCCCTGTTCGAAACCTTCCTTTTGCCCTTGGCTAAACCCTGCCTCATAACCCTGTTTTTTTCCTTCTTCGACGCCGCGAGTCTGACCTTGGGCGAACCCTTTTTGTTCTGCTTGCTGACGCAGGCGCGATAACTCGGCCTGTAGCAATTCATCAGACTGATAGGCTCCTGAGGATTCGACAATCTCGTGTTCAGGCTGGGCGAAATCATCCAGTAGATTCTGAGGCTGCCAATCCTGCCAATCGAGTTTTTGGTCACGATCAAACATAGGCATCGTCGCTTCCCCCAATAACCACTTCGCCCGACTCGGCTAAACGTCTAACAATCAACAGGATACTCTTCTGCTCAGCTTCTACCTGAGACATACGTACCGGGCCGCGAGAGCTAAGATCTTCCATCATGATATCGGCCTGACGTCGCGACATATTGCGGAAGAACTTATCGCGCAATGGTGCTTCAGCCCCTTTAAGAGCAATGATGAGTGATTCATTTTCGATTTCCTGCAGAATGCGCTGGATACTGCGGTCTTCAATTTCGACCAGATTTTCGAACAAGAACATTTCATCAATGATTTTCTGTGCCAGTTCCTGGTCAAACTCGCGCACTGCCTCAATTGCTGCCTCTTCCTGTTGTGTTTTCATCAGGTTGAGAATTTCTGCCGCCGGACGTACCCCACCCATTTTGCTGCGTTTCAGGTTCTGCCCGTGCAATAGAGAGCTCAGCACTTCGGTCAGCTCTTGTAGTGCTGCTGGCTGCACCCCACCAAAGGTGGCGATACGCAGCATGATGTCATTACGTTCGCGATCATCAAATTTACTCAGGACATCAGCAGCTTGCCCACGTTTCAAGTGGACAAGGATAGTGGCAATAATTTGCGGATGTTCGTCGCGGATAAGATCGAATGCGGCCTGAGGCTCCATAAAATTCAGTGTCTCAATACCATTCGCGCCATTTTGCGTATCCAGTAAGTCTTCCAGCAAACTTGAGGCCCGCTCTTCACCCAGCGCTTTCACCAGAACACTGCGCAGATAGTCATTGGTATTCACACTCAGCGCAGCATATTCACTGGAGTCACGCTGGAACTCTTTAAGCACAGTGGCAAGCTGCTCATGGGTAAACCCCCCCATATTGACCATCGCGGCACTAATTTGTTTGACCTCGTGGGTATTGAGGTGTTTGAACACCTCAGCAGCCAGCCCATCACCGAGTGTCAACATGACAATCGCACTTTTCTCAGAGGCATTCATGATTACTTCAGGTCCTTATTCATCCACTGGCGAATGACCAGAGCAATAACCCGTGGTTCCTGCTCCGCCAGTTCTCGCAGATTCTGCGTATTAAGTTCAGCTTCGACGCGCTGCTCAGCTTTGGCTCTTGCACCACTTTCAGCTTTACGTTTGCTGGCATCCAGTTCGGCCTGACGGGCTTCTTTCTCTAACTCCAGTCGGGCCAGAATCAGTTCCTGATTTCTCAACCAGGCAGGTTGAATCGCCTTACGCCAGAGGAACCATGCAACTATGGCCACCAACAGATAACGGCCTGCCGCCATCAGCAAATTGATGAACCCATCTTGTTTCCAGAATGGTGGTGCGGCCTCTTCTTCCACGGTACTGAAAGGAGAATTCACGATATTGAGCGTGTCACCACGAGTAGCGGAGAAGCCGATCGCTTCTTTAACCAGCGCGTTGATTTGTTCCATCTGCTCTTTAGGTAACGCAGCCGGTTGCCCCTCGGCTGCTGGCAGATAGTTGATAACTACCGCGACGGAGAGCCGCTCGATACTGCCAGTACTGCGCTTGATATGAGTTAGCGTTCTATCCAATTCATAATTGGTGGTGTTATCTCGACGATTATTGAACGGCGTTGGCGTTGCCGCAGTTCCGGCAGCATTTGTTCCTGTTGCTCCAGGTGTTGCCGGTGTTGCCCCGGCAGTCGCTGGCGTCGTGGCTGGAGGTTGAGTAATGGGCGCTGTCGCAGGCACTGGAGGCTGATTGCTCAATGCGCCTGGTACTCCACCTACTCCATTCTTACTGCCCTGCTCTGAATCACTGGACTGACGGCTGCGGATCGACATTCGATCCGGTGCAGTATTAGGCTGGAATTGTTCAGCAGTTTGCTCATGGAGGGTAAAATCAAGTTGTGCCGTAACCTGTGCTTTAACGTTATTACGCCCAACAATTGGCGCAAGGATCGATTGGATTCGCTGCTGGAAATCTGCTTCAACTTCACTGGTAAACTTAAGCTGTGAGGTTTGAATAGCCTGACCACCCCGTTGGGTTAGCAGGCGGCCATTTTGATCCACAATCGTGACATCATCGGCATTTAACCCTGGTACTGCACTGGCGATAAGATATGTGATAGCGCTGACTTGTCCGCTTTCCAGCGTACGCCCGCTATTCATGTTGACGGTAACGGATGCAGAGGGCTGCTTCTGCTCGCGGACAAACATTGAAGGCTTAGGTATCGCCAAATGCACACGCGCACTGGTCACTGGCCCCAGAGTTTCAATGGTGCGAGACAGCTCGCCTTCCAACGCGCGTTGGAAATTAACCTGTTCGCTAAATTGGCTAATGCCAAATTTTTCCTGATCTAATAATTCAAAACCAACAGCCCCCCCTTTAGGTAACCCGAGTTGAGCCAGTTTAAGGCGTGCTTCATAAACGTTATCGGCCGGGACCATAATGGCACCACCCCGATCATCAAAACGATAAGGCACGTTCATTTGTGCCAATTGTGCAACGATGGCTCCGCCATCCTGATCAGTTATATTGCTGTACAAGACCCGATAGTCTGGTGATTTAGCCCAAAATAATAGCGAGATAATAAGCGTTATAGCCACTGAACCGCAGATGAGTAAAACAATTTTAGGACTAGAACGAATACGTTCTAATGCTGCCATTAAATTAGCTGTATTTTTGTTTCTGATATCGTTTGTCGTGGCATTCATGCCGTAGTCCTGTAGAAAATATAAATGACGCAATGTAGGCGTATTATTGCGAATCAGCACTCCGGTTTACGGGGATGAGAAACGAAGCGGTAAATACACAGACAGAATTCCAGTCGCGTATTATCTTCTAATTGAGTTTTTTTTAAGTACCGATAAGCTGAAACTTCTGTCAGCTTATCGGATTATTTTATTTGTAAAATGTCATGTTAGGCTACAGTTATTAAATAGCGATTATTAAATATCAAGTTCGGCAAAATATTAATCATGCCGATATAAAGGAAATACTGATGTCTATTCAAGCGATAAGGGGAGTCCTGGAGCAAATTGATTTTCAGGCTCAGCAAACTTCCGCCCCCCAAAGATCCCCATTAATTTCAGATCGTCAAAACGTCGAAAAGCCATTACAATTTTCTGACATATTATTTAATAGTGTTAACAGTATTAACGCTATGCAAACACAAGCTAAAACTCAATCACAAGATTATATGACAGGTGCCACCGATATTGGGCTTAATGACGTCATGGTCTCATTGCAAAAATCATCTCTGGCGTTAAATCTCGGGGTTCAGGTACGTAATAAATTAGTCAGTGCATATCAGGATGTCATGAATATGTCCGTATAACTTCTTTAATACATCGTTTAATAATAAACACCTCAAGCTACAGATTGGCAAGAATTATCAATGTTACATGTCGCAAGGATAGCTTGTATCAGTGACATTTGCGAAATTCAAAATCGAGTAATCAAAAATTGCGTATTCAGGCAGAACTTTCTGATAGAGATTTACAAAAGATCAGCGAGTTAATATATCAACGCGCGGGAATCGTATTAACTGAACAGAAACGCGACATGGTTTATAACCGCCTTTCCCGGCGATTACGAGATCTTAAGCTCACCAGTTTCACTGATTATGTGAAGCAACTTGAGTTAAATCAAAATAGTCATGAGTGGCAGTCTTTTATTAATGCACTCACTACAAATCTGACATCATTTTTTCGGGAGTCATATCACTTCCCGATTCTGGCTGAACATGCCAGCACCAGAACAGGAAATTACACCGTATGGTGTACTGCTGCCTCCACCGGGGAAGAGGCATGTTCTATTGCCATGACATTGGATGAAACACTAGGTCGTAGCATTGCAGGCCCAAGAGTATGGGCAACAGATATAGACACTGAGGTTTTAGAAAAAGCTAATAATGCCGTTTACCGCTTATCTGACCTTGATAGCCTGACCCCAGAGCAAAAAAGGCAATATTTCATGCGTGGAACAGGCGCACAAGAAAATCTGGTGAAAGTCAGGAAAGAACTGCTGTCGAGTATTCGCTATCAGCAGCTCAATTTACTTGACGCAAATTGGGACGTGCCTGCCCCTTTTGACGCCATTTTCTGCCGAAATGTCATGATTTATTTTGATCAAAAAACGCAAGAAAAACTGATGCAACGCTTTGCCAGAATGCTGAAACCGGGAGGCATTCTATTCGCCGGACATTCTGAACATTTTAGCAATATGAATGGGCCGTTCCGTCTGCGTGGTCAATCGGTTTATCACCTGGCTCAAGAGATATTATGAAAAAGATAAGAGTACTCTGTGTTGACGATTCTGCGCTAATACGCAGCATCATGAGCGATATTGTTAACCATCAGCCTGATATGGAAATGGTAGCAACTGCACCCGACCCGATTATTGCCAGGGATTTGATCAAGCTATACAACCCTGACGTATTGACGCTGGATGTAGAAATGCCGCGTATGGATGGTCTGGATTTTCTGGAACGTCTGATGCGTCTTCGCCCTATGCCGGTCATTATGATCTCTTCGCTGACCGGCAAAGGGTCGGAGATAACACTGAGTGCTCTGGAGTTGGGTGCGGTCGATTTTGTCACTAAACCGCAAATGGGCCTTAAAGACGGAATGATGCAATATGTTGAAGTTATTGCAGAAAAAATCCGTATGGCTTCAAAGGTACAGGTGAAACGTGGCGATAAACTGGCTGTCGCCCCCAAAACGCTCACCAGCCCACTGGTTGGCAGTGAAAAAATCATTGCCATTGGTTCTTCTACCGGAGGAACCGAGGCTTTGCGGCAAGTTTTAATTCCAATGCCACTGACCAGTCCGGGCATTGTCATCACGCAACATATGCCACCAGGATTTACGCGTTCTTTCGCTGATCGCCTCAACAGTCTTTGCCAAATCGCAGTCAAAGAGGCCGAAGATAATGATCGCGTATTACCTGGACATGCTTATATCGCACCCGGTGATCTGCATATGGAGCTTATCCGCAGTGGCGCGAATTATCATATAAAACTGAATAAATCCCCCCCGGTCAACCGCCACCGTCCGGCGGTCGATGTGCTATTCAAATCTGTCGCCAAATCCGCAGGAAAGAATGCTGTCGGCGCTATTTTAACTGGCATGGGCAGTGATGGTGCTAAAGGGCTATTAGATATGCGCAATGCAGGTGCTCATACTCTGGCCCAAAGTGAGAAAAGCTGCGTGGTATTTGGTATGCCGCGTGAAGCTATCGCGTTAGGTGCTGCTTGCGAGATTGTCGATCTGCAAGATATCAGCCAACGCATACTCAATAGCATTGTCGGTCAGGCCCGCAGAATTTAACTCAATTCCTCTTTACGTTTATTAAGCACCCTTTATTGGGTGTATTTCATTTTCACAGGATAAAAATATGGTAGATAAAAATATACGCTTCTTGGTTATCGATGATTTCGCCACTATGCGCCGAATTGTGCGTAACCTGCTGCAGGATCTCGGTTTTAAGAATGTCGATGAGGCTGAAGATGGTCAGGATGCATTAACCAAGTTACGCACCTCAAAATTTGATTTCGTCATAAGCGACTGGAATATGCCTAACCTGGACGGCCTGCAATTGCTATCTGAAATCCGCAAGGATGAGAGCCTGAAAACACTGCCGGTGCTGATGGTGACGGCTGAAGCGAAAAAGGAAAACATCATCGCAGCGGCGCAAGCGGGTGCAAATGGCTATGTCGTGAAGCCGTTTACCGCCGCCACGTTGGAAGAGAAGTTAAACAAAATATTTGAAAAACTTGGATGGTGATTTATGAATACAACACCAAACAAACATTCAGAAGAAAGTGTTAAAGATATTTTCTCTCGCATTGGTCACCTTACCCGCCTGTTACGTGACAGCATGGCTAATCTCGGCCTGGATCGCGCCATTATGGATGTCGCAGAGGCTATTCCCGATGCCCGCGATCGTTTGAGCTATGTGGTTGGAAAAACTTCGCAGGCCGCGGATCGTGCCTTAACCTGCGTAGAAATTGCCCGCCCGCTTCAAGATGAGTTGAGCGATAAAGCGAATGGTCTGACTGTGCGCTGGGATGCCTGGTTTGAAAACCCGATCGAGTTGCCGATGGCGCGTGAACTGGTAGCCGATACCCGTGAGTTCCTCAGTGATACCCCTAAGATTGCCAGCAAAACCAATGAGCAACTCATGGAAATCATGATGGCTCAGGATTTCCAGGATCTCACCGGTCAAGTTATTCAAAACATGATGAAACTGATCGAGAGTGTGGAAAATGAACTCATCCAGGTGCTGGTTGAAAATATGCCCGGCACACCATCACCTTTTGATGAAAAACCAGACAACTTAAAAAATGGGCCTCAAATCAATCAATCCGGTGCTGGCATTGTGGCCACCCAGGATCAGGTTGATGATCTACTCGAAACGCTGGGGTTTTAACACCCCCGTCATGTTAGCCAGCCCCCACGACAGTTTGTTTAGCAGAACCCATGTCCGAAGAAAGTGATGTAGAAAAAACAGAAGAACCCACCCCCCACAAGCTATCTAAAGCGCGTGAAGAAGGGCAAATTCCACGATCTAAAGAGCTAACCTCAATCCTGATGCTGTTGGTCGGTTGGTTGCTGATTCTGGTGGGTGGTAATCATGTTGCTGGGAAGCTCGCCCTATTACTCCATAACGGGCTGATGTTTGACCGATTATTGGTATTTGATACCGATACCATGCTGTTGCGAATTTATGAATTATTTAAGAATGCGCTATTTGCGGTACTGCCCATATTACTGGGATTATTCATCACAGGGATCACTTCACCAGCGCTGTTGGGTGGGCTGAATTTAAGCGGTAAGTCTCTGAAAGTAGATCTCAAGCGTTTGAATCCTTTATCAGGATTCAAACGCATGTTTTCGACACAAGTTGTCTCTGAATTATTAAAAAGCGTTTTGAAAGTCACTCTGGTGGGAACGGCTTGCGCCATTTTTATCTTGAGTAATAAAGCACACATGATCCAGCTGATTTATGAGCCAGTAACCGTTGCACTGAAAGATACACGAGCGATAGTTTCCGGCTGTTTATTAGTGGTTATTTTGGCGCTTATTCCATTGGTCGGTTATGACGTTTTCTACCAGATTATGAGCAACCTTAAAAAATTGCGGATGAGCCGTCAGGAAATACGTGATGAATTTAAACAACAAGAGGGGGATCCGCACGTAAAAGGACGGATCAAACAACTGCAACGTTCAGCCGCACGCCAACGGATGATGAGCGATATTCCCAATGCAGATGTCATCGTCAATAACCCGACACATTATTCCATCGCCCTGAGTTACAAAGAAGGCGGAATGGCCGCCCCCACCATGCTGGCTAAAGGTGCGGGAGACATTGCATTGCGCATCAGAGAGGAAGGTCTCAAGCACGGTATTCCCATGCTTGAAGCGCCTCCGCTGGCGCGTGCTCTTTATCGCCATTGCGAGATAGGGGAACAGATCCCGACAGAGTTATATGGCGCGGTCGCCGAAGTTCTGGCCTGGGTGTATAGCGTAAAACGCTGGCGAAAAGGTAGCGGGATACTTCCTAAAAAACCTGAGAATCTTCCAGTGCCTGTTGCGCTGGATTTTGCACAAGAGAGTAAAGAGTGATGGCAAATTTAGCCACCAAATTACGTTTACCGGATTTTAAACAGACGCAATGGCAAATACTGGCAGGCCCGGTATTAATCATGACCATTTTGGCCATGATGATATTGCCGTTGCCACCGTTTATTCTGGACCTATTATTCACCTTTAATATCGTACTTTCACTGATGATATTATTGGTTGCCATGTTTACGCAAAATACGCTGGAATTCTCGGCATTTCCCACCGTTTTGCTATTTGCCACACTATTACGTTTGGCACTAAACATTGCCTCTACCCGTATTATTCTGATGCATGGTCACACCGGTGCTGGTGCCGCCGGTCAGGTGATCGATGCCTTTGGCCATTTTTTGGTTGGCGGTAATTTTGCCATTGGTATTATCGTTTTTATCATTCTGGTTATTATCAACTTTATGGTTATTACCAAAGGGGCCGGGCGTATTGCTGAAGTTGGCGCGCGCTTTGTCCTTGATGGGATGCCGGGCAAGCAGATGGCGATCGATGCCGATCTGAATGCGGGCATTATTGGCGAAGAAGAAGCTAAACGCCGCCGTAGTGACGTGACTCAGGAAGCCGATTTTTATGGCTCGATGGACGGTGCCAGTAAGTTTGTGCGCGGTGATGCTATCGCTGGCTTGCTGATTATGGCAATTAACGTCATCGGGGGCCTGTTCATTGGTATTTTGCAACATGACATGTCGTTTGCTGAAGCAGGTGAAACCTACACGCTGTTAACCATCGGTGATGGTCTGGTCGCCCAGATTCCAGGGCTTATCATTTCCACCGCTGCGGGTGTGATTGTGACACGCGTTGCCACCGATCAGGATGTCGGTGAACAGATGATGACTCAGCTGTTCAATAACCCACAGGTTATGGTACTGGCGGCGGGTGTAACTGGCCTGCTCGGTATTATTCCGGGTATGCCCAACTTCGTTTTCCTGTTATTTACTATCGGGCTATTGGCTCTGGCATGGTGGATGCGCGGGCGTAATTTGGCCGATTCTGCTGGCACTAAACGCGGCATAAACAAAGACGATAAAAGCGCTATAAAAGCGGAAGCGCAAGCGGCTCAGGCAACTGAGGCCTCCTGGTCTGATGTTCAACATGAAGATGTGTTGGGGTTAGAAGTTGGCTATCGCTTGATTCCTATGGTCGATACTGAGCAAAAAGGCCAGTTGTTGACCCGTATTCGCGGCATTCGTAAGAAGTTTGCGCAGGAAATGGGCTTCCTCCCTCCTCCGGTGCATATTCGTGACAATCTGGATCTGGCTCCTACTGATTATCGTATCCTGTTGAAAGGGGTAGAAATTGGTCGGGGAGAAACACAACCTGAGCGCTGGATGGCAATCAACCCAGGCTGCGCCGAAGGTGAACTGGCTGGCACGCCGTGCCAGGATCCGGCCTTTGGTTTACCTGCAGTCTGGATTGATGAAGTGTTGCGCGAACAGGCACAGGCGCTGGGCTATACCGTGGTTGATCCCAGTTCGGTTATTGCCACACATTTGAATCATTTGATCTCGCTGCACACCGATGAGCTGTTTGGCCGTCAGGAGACACAACAATTACTGGATCGTTTGACGAAAGATATGCCGAAATTGGTCGAAGATCTGATTCCCGGTGTTATTTCGCTGACAACCTTCCACAAAGTATTGCAAAACTTGCTGGCGGAACGCATTTCAATCCGAGATATCAGAACAATAATCGATACTCTTGCTGAATATTCTACACAAACTGATCCTGATGAGCTGACCGCACAAGTCCGTATCCGATTGGGTCGTGCCATCACGCAGCAGTGGTTCCCCGGCAATGAAGACATTCAGGTAATTGGCCTCGACCTTAATCTTGAACGATTATTGATTCAGGCAACCCAAAGCGGCAGTGCCATTGAACCCGGTATTGCAGAGAATATTATGCAGCAAACGGAAAAGGCCATTTTGCAGCAGGATGCTATCGGTGCACCACTGGTGCTGCTGGTTAATCAACCTTTGCGTTTCATGCTATCGCGTTTCCTGCGCCGGGTGTTTCCTCAGTTGGCGGTTATATCCAATCAGGAAATCAGTAACAACCGCACCGTGCGGATGTCCTTCGTGATCGGAGGCAAGCAGTGAAACTGTTCGTTTTGATATTACTTGCTGTGACTAGCTCTCCATTGGTGGCTTCGGCCACCAATGGTTCATGGAGTGGTAATGGTGCTGGCGGTATCATCAGTGTCGGCGGGCAAACTCTGGCCAGCCGCCCCTTACAACCGGAACTGCCACCAACAGCCACCCTGCAACGTATTACCTGGCGCATTAAGCTGCTCTCTGCCCCCCCTCCGGGGCTACGGATAAAGCTATGTAGCCAACAGAGTTGCATCCTGTTGGATTCATTAGCAGGTCAAAAAAGTGTCGACGGCATACTCACATCCCACGGGCCTTTTTACTTTATTTACTCTGTCGAAAGTCAGGGGCAACTTCTGCCACCACTGAATGTCGTTAATAATCAACTGACCATTAATTATCGTTAATCAATAAGCGGTTTAAAGCATCAAAATAATATAAAGCCTGCCGAGGGAAGTGCGGGTGATAAAAACGGAGGTGGCGCTGGAGTGTCCAACGCATCAAAGAATGTTAAAGGCTATTTCATTGTGAAAATAGCCTCTCCTGGCATTAATGGAAGGCAGAGGTGAATTGTGATGAATAAGCCTTGTTGCATTTTTTCCCAAGATGTAAAGATGATATTTCTTTCTGTAATACATCAAGACGATTTTTGAGTGTTTTGGTGATCTCACCTTCATTTTCCAACAGATTGGTTAAAATGATTTTGAGGCTTTTCTTCTCGTCTTGCATCATATCTGCTGGTTGACGTTCAATAACATCATGCAGTGTCACAATATAAATTTCAGCTAACTCAATAAACTCCTCCCATTTCCCTTGCCTGACCATTTCCAGCAAGTTCAAGTTCAGCTCATAAATATTTTCGTAATCTTCTGATAATGAATTATCCATAGTTTACCTGTTTTCCTTAGGTTCAATTTCTTTCCAGGTGATAGAAAGGTTCGTCAAAATTTCACTAATGCTGGTGAGTTCTGCGGCAGAGTTATGTAAGTTGGCTTGCAGAAGAGTCCGTGACATGTAGTCATATAAGCTCTCAAGATCCTGAGCAATCTCCTTGCCAATCTCATGATCTAATGATGTTCTCAGCCCGTTATCAATAATATTGATAGCTTTTGAAATCATCTCGCCACGCCGTGCCACATTACCGTTTTCAAAATGAATCTTTGCCCGTAAAACGGCATTGAGCGCACCATCAAGTAACAATGAAATTAGCTGATGCGGTGATGCGCCCGCCAGTTGACTCTCCAGGTCAATTCGAGCGTAGGCGTTACGCCCCTGACTTGAATACATATTTCCTCCGCAGTAAATAGGCAGGGGCCTGCGCCACCTGCCAGTAAATTAATTCAACAGTTAAATCGTCGACAACAGCGAAACCAGCTGGCTGCTCATGCTGTTAAGTTTTGACATGGTGCTGTCCAGATTCTGGAACTGCACCCGATAGCGCTCAACCTGGGCATCAATTAACTTCTGTGTCTTTTCAATCTGGGCATCCATGATTTTGACCTGTGAATCCAGGCCCTCCGTGGATGTTTTAATGATCCCATCGGTCTTTTTATCAGGATCACCGGCATAATCAGTGATCATGCTACTCAGCTTGGTGGCCAGCCCTTCGCTCTCACCGCGACCGATAAACATATCGGCGATGCCGTCAGGGTTGTCAGCAATAGCCTCATCCAGCTTCGACTCAGTGAGCGTCATTTGCCCAGTAGCTGCGTCAATTTTGATCCCTAAATCCGCCAGCGAACCATAATCGGCGTCAGAGTCACCATAAACACCATTTACTGCGGATCGGAACTCACTCACCATGCCACGTAAGGTAGAATCGCCCATCAGCGCGCCGTTCTGGGCATTCTGGGTGGCAACATCGGAGTCAGTCAGTCCAGAGGTCTCATTCGGCACATACTTACTGGCGGCGGAAGTGAGCTTGAGCAGCGCATTGTACTTTTCCACAAAGTCTTTAACGCTGGACTTGATGGCCGAGGTATCACGGGTGAGCGTCAATTGCTCTGATTTGCCCTCTTCCGATACCTCTTTCAGTACCAATGTCACGCCGGTAATGATATCGGTAATGTTATTTGATGAGCGGGTATATTCACTGCCATCCACGCTGAGTTTCGCGTCCTGAGCAGAGGTCACCATTTTCATCGCATCGCCACTGCTGGCTGGATTATCCTCATCAAAACCACCATTCTGGGTGTTCAACATGCTACCCAGTTTTTCGTCACCATCAACACTGACCGTCATTTCGCCATCAGAGCCGGTGCTTTTCGAGGTCAATACCAACTGATAACCATCATCGGTGCGCTGTACCGATGCACCAACACCGCCATCCTGCTTATTAATGGCTTTGGCAATTTGGTTGAGCGAGGTTTCATCATCTTTCAGCTCAACATTGGTGGTTTTACCATCCCCAGTCGTGATGGTGATAGTGCGAGTGCCGCCGTTTTTCTCCCCTTGCATGGTATCGGCACTGTCAAACCCATCAGTTTTTAGCTTATGTGCCGTGGCCAGTTGGTTAATGGTCACCACATGGCTGTCGGCGTTAGCCTCGCTGGTTGCCGTAGCCGTAAAGGCTTTGTTACTGCCCACAGTTAAGGTATTAAACGCATCGCCGGATAACTTTTTTACACTAGTTTGTAATGCTGACAGCGAGCTGGAGATTTGCCCCCAGGCCGAAATCTTAGCCTTATAGCTGGTCTGCATCTTGGTATAAGGCGTCAGACGCATCTGCTCGCCGGCTTTAATCTGTTCCAGCATAGAGGCGGTATCTACACCGCCCGTACCGATACCTAATGATGATATGGAAGCCATTAAATTCTCCTATATAGAATTTATTCTGTTTTTAATTACTCTTCTCTATTAGCTATCGGTTGTAATGCTATAAAGTTTAATTTTTTGCATCCGCTTCATCAACTATATGTCGACATAAAAACATTCTCTCTCTCTTTTCAGTGAATAGAAAAGATGATTATACCGCCGGTTATTTTATTTATATCTTCTAGCGATGGAATTACTGCCAAACTTGTATGCATTTCAATTGATAGCTATTAATTTTTAATTAGTTATTGATTAACTCACTGCATAAAACATGCATAAGAGTTTTCTCACCCCAACTTTCAAAATAAAAAATTTATAAAATTTAATTTAGAGAATTTTTTTCATGCCGATGTATTTAATATGCGAACGAAATACGCATTACATATTGCAAAGTGATTGCATTATTATCCATCAATACATGAGGAAGAAATTTCATGGCACAAGTCATTAATACCAACTCCCTGAGCCTGGTAGCGCAGAATAACCTGAATAAATCTCAGTCTGCACTGGGTACTGCAATTGAGCGTCTGTCTTCAGGTGTTCGTATTAACAGCGCTAAAGATGATGCCGCTGGTCAGGCAATCAGCAACCGCTTCACCGCGAACATCACCGGCCTGACTCAGGCTTCACGTAACGCCAATGACGGTATCTCCATTGCGCAGACCACTGAAGGTGCTCTGAACGAAGTTAACGATAACTTGCAGAATATCCGTCGTTTGAGTGTGCAGGCGCAGAATGGCACCAACTCAGAATCTGACCGTCAATCCATTCAGGATGAAATCAACGCACGTCTGGCGGAAATCAACCGTATCTCCGAACAGACCGAGTTTAACGGCGTAAAAGTACTGAGCAAAGAGCAGACGTTGAGCATTCAGGTCGGTTCTAACGATGGCCAAACCATCGATATTAAACTGAGCCAGATGAATGCCGAGACACTGGGTATGGATAAATTCGATGTTACCGCTGTAAGTGGTGCAGTTGTCTCTGTTGGTATGGATGTGACTGACGGTACTTCAACTGTCAAGTTAGACCAAACAGCACTTGATGATATGAACACCAAAGCATTTGGTGCCGGTGGTAGCGGTGAGATCCGCATGTACACAGATGAGGCTGGTGAGGCCTTCTATGTAGCTACTGGTGCAAAAGCTGATGGTACTGAAGTAACCGTGACACTGACACCAACATTCACACCTGAAGATGTAGGTCCACCGGTTGTTCCTGCTTCAGTAACTTTCGCAACTAGCGGCGCTCCAACTGCAGGCCAGTTAGATGCAATGACTTCTAAACAATTACAGACTGTTGATGACGCACTGGCTATGGTTGACGAACTGCGCTCCAGCCTGGGTGCTTCGCAGAACCGTTTTGATTCTGTTATCAGCAACCTGAACAGCACAGTGAACAACCTGACTGAATCCCGTTCACGTATTCTGGATGCCGACTTCGCTTCTGAAGTGTCTAACATGAGCCGTGCAAACATCCTGCAATCAGCCGGTATCACCGTGCTGGCTCAGGCAAACCAAGTACCACAGAACGTACTGTCTCTGCTGCGCTAATTAGCCTTAATACCCTCCAGGTTCCGTGTATGTAGTGAACCTTTTAATCCCCCCAACCTTCATCGGCTGGGGGGATTTTTATTTTGTCGGTTACCATCAAGCTAATCTCTTACTCTATTTCATAACGCCATGCGACTTGCCTTTTATTTATTAATAATACTGTATAACCCTTGCTATTAAATGTATAATTTTTACACGCACATGCTGTAAAATGATATTAATCCATTTTTATTACTAAGGTATTAAAACAACCGATGGTCTATTTATATCAAAGACAAATACAGTCTGGCAGCCCAAACTCTCGCTATTGATAAAATAAGCAGCAGTGACTTATGTCACCCACCCTCTATCTCGGTAGAGAAAGACAATGTCGTTTTATGTAAAACGAAAAAGGCAACTATATTTAACAATCAAAGAGGAAGTCTAATGAAAGAAATAACAGATGAAAGCAAAGCCTTGCTTTATGATGTCATGACCGAGATTAAAGAAGATATCAAAACTATCGTCAATCGCTATACCGGTGAAGAACCCTGTATCGAGCTAATATTAAATAGTGAATGCGCAGCATTCCAGTTCTTGCTTGATAATAAGATTGAAATGAAAGTGACACTTTCACCCGCGCTGACTATTCTCTCACCAACGCCAACCGCTTAATGCTGCAAACCACCCAGGAATTATTGGTAGATATAAGTGAAGTGCTAGAAGTTAGAAGCCAGAACTATTAATGATTGGCAGAGGTAAATAATCAGCAGTGGATAGATATAATAAAAAGCGGCAGAAAAATCTGCCGCTAATACTATTCCTTGATGTGGCTAGCAATGGTTATCTATAGCAGGTTCGATTTAGGCCAGTTAACGCTGTTCCTCAATTTGAAACACTGACATCATCTCTTCCATGATTGCCGTCTGCTCATTCATCACTGAGGTGATGGTCGCCGACTCTTCAACTAATGCCGAGTTCTGTTGTGTCACCACATCCATTTGATTAATCGCCACCGCCACCTGGCGGATCCCCATCGTCTGCTCCTCAGAAGCCTGGGTGATATCCTGCATAATGTCGCTGACCTTACTCACCATCGCCACAATTTCCGTCATGGTATTTTTAGCGCTATCCACACGTTTGCTACCGGCCTGAGTATCCAGCACCGAGCGCTCAATCAGATTCCTGATCTCTTTCGCAGCATCAGAACTGCGCTGTGCCAGATTGCGTACCTCGGTTGCGACTACCGCAAAACCACGCCCTTGCTCACCGGCGCGCGCCGCTTCCACCGCAGCATTCAGTGCCAGAATATTGGTCTGACCGGCAATACCATCTATCACTTTAATAATATTGGAAATTTGGTTGGCATGGCTGGCAATGGTATCCATCGAATGCACCACATCAACCATAATAACGGAACCACTGTCGGCCATCGCTTTGGTGTCTGTCGCCAGTTTATTGGCTTCATGAGCATGAGAGGTATTATTTTCAACCGTGGTTTTAATTTGTTCCATACTGGCGGCAGTTTCCTGCAACGCACTGGCTTGCTCTTCAGTACGTGAAGACAAATCATTATTACCTTCGGCTATCTCAACCGAGCTATGCTTGATATTAATGGCTATCTCTTTAACGTCCGCAATCGTTTTCGCGAGTGAACAACGCATACTCTCAATCGCGGCAAATAACTTTCCTATTTCATTAGTTCCGCATTGTGGCACTTTGCGAGAAAGTTGCCCTTTGCTGATGGCAGAAAAAATCTGCGCAGCTTCAGAAAGGCGATTGAGGATATTCTTAGTGATATATCGAATAAATGAGAGGTAGAGCATGATATAGAGTGCAGTAATAATAACCAGAGCAATTACCAATGTGTAATGCAAATAGTCTGCTTTAACATCAAATTCTTGCATCAGATTATCAGCAATCGACGAGTACTCGGCAATTAAGGTTTCCAATTGCACGATAAGCGCATCAGCATCATCAATAACAGAGGTATTTTGTTGCAGGTTTTCAAGGTAAACCATGTAATTATCCAGAACCTTGATAAATATGGCTCCAGTTCTTTCTGACAACTCCTGAGAATAGGTTGCCATTTTTGGTTCTTTGATCCATTGCGATACAATGCTTCGGATCTCTTTATTATTGTTATTGATAGAGTTAATGACTTGCTGATTTGGCACCTGATTGGTTAACATCGCGGTTTTCATAAAGAGAACATCACCACGCGTCTCCATCAGTTTATACAGTGCCTTATTCACCAAAGCAGAGCGGTTGTGTAGTTTAATGGTGTTATCAAAATTATCTCGCGAGATATCAGAGGTTCGTAAACTTAACCCTGCCAGAATAATAAAGAAGAGCACAATGACGTAAAGGTGGAATTTCACCACCTTTTTAACACTAATAGATGGGAACAAAATAATTATCCTTCTTAGCTTATTATTTTAATAAAAACACCTCACAAATTATTTTCTGTATTCTGACAAATCCAACGGTAGACAGAGAAATGCCACGGATACTAAAACCCATTATGTTTGGTGTTTCATTATTTTTATGTTGATAGTATCCCTGCCCGTTACATATTACGGATACTTTATCCTTGCCACACATTTTGAAATGATGTTATTCGTAGACAGCCTCAGCAACTTGCTCAACAATTTCCATCTCTTCGCTGTTGAGTAATTTCTCTATATCCACCAGGATAAGCATACGTTCATTCAGTGTACCTAAACCTAGCAAGTATTTGGTTGAGAGCGTGGTAGAGAAATCCGGTGCAGGTTTAATTTGCTCAGCATTTAATGACAGCACATCTGATACCCCGTCAACAACAATACCGACAATACGATTAGCCAGATTTAATACAATAATGACGGTATTATCATTTATATCCGCAGAGGGCAGTTGAAATTTAACCCGAAGATCAATAATAGGAACGATAACACCGCGAAGATTGGTCACCCCGGTAATAAAATCAGGTGTATTGGCAATCCGGGTTACACGGTCATAGCCGCGAATCTCCTGAACCTTGAGGATTTCAATGCCATACTCCTCATTTCCTAAGGTGAAGACCAAATACTCCTGGCCGACATTTTGATCACCAAATTGTTTTTCTATTCCCGAGAAATTCATCAAATTACCTCATTCAATCGCTACAAATTAATGTTGTTTTTCTGCTGCGGTTTTATTTTTGCAAAGAGTGACCAAAGCAACCACATCAAGAATTAGTGCCACGCTGCCATCACCCAGAATTGTCGCGGCTGAGATACCCGGAACTTTGCGGTAATTAAGTTCAAGATTCTTGACCACAACCTGATGCTGACCAATTAATTGATCAACAAGTAATGCATAGCGGCAGCCTGCACTTTGTAAAATAACGGCAATACCGTCATTAGCTAGCGTGAAATCGCTCTTAATATCGAAAATCTGATGCAACTCAACCAGAGGCATATATTCTCCCCGGACTTGTAACATCAATTCATCGCCCGCCATCCGAAACAATGCATTTTCGGAAGGCTTGAGTGACTCCATGACAGTTCCGAGTGGCAGAACATAGATCTCATCACCAACACGCACCGACATTCCATCTAAAATAGCCAATGTGAGTGGCAAAATAATGCGGATCGTAGTGCCTTTATCTTGCTCGGAATGAATTTCAACATGACCGCCCATTGCCAGGATATTTCTGCGCACCACGTCCATACCCACGCCGCGCCCTGAAACATCGGTGACTTTTTCTGCCGTAGAGAAACCGGCGGCAAAAATAAGCATCCAAATATCTTCATCACTCCAGTTTTCGTTAATCGCAATCCCTTGAGATTGAGCGCGTGCCAATATTTTTTCGCGATTTAAACCCGCACCATCATCAATCACTTCGATAACAATACTGCCGCCGTGATGCTCTGCCGAAAGCGTCAAATTACCTTTGGCGGGTTTACCTTTTGCCAAACGCGCATCGATAGATTCAATGCCGTGATCCAGACTATTGCGAACCAGATGAGTCAGGGGATCAATAATTCGTTCAATCAAACTTTTATCCAGTTCAGCTGATCCACCTTTTAACGTCAGCTCAACTTCTTTATCCAGTTTGCCACTCAGGTCATGAACCAAACGCGGGAAGCGACTAAACACATATTCCATCGGCATCATTCGGATGGACATCACTGATTCCTGCAAATCACGCGCGTTACGTTCCATTTGACCAATACTGCTGATCAAGGTGTCATGCAAGGCGGGGTCCAGCACACCGGAAAGCTGGGACAGCATGGCTTGAGTAATGATCAGTTCACCGACCTGATTAATAATCTGATCGACTTTTTCTACCGCAACCCGAAGACTTCCCGATTCCGCAGCCGGCGCTTTTGCCGCAGGTTTTGGCCTGGCTACCGGAGTATTAGCTGGTGTTTTTTGCTGATGCTGATGCTGATGCTCATTCTCACCTCTGGCAAGCTCTTCACGTATTGGAGCAATGGCGTCAACCGGTGCTGCTGGTGCATCCGGTACGGTAAAGAGCTTTGGCTCGCTGGCCTTTATGGTTATCTGTTCCGGTTCGAGTATGAAACATAATACGGCGAGGATATCGTCTGCAGATGTCGTGGTCTGTAACTGGACATGTAATACATCAGCCTCTTGTTGCTGGCTGACCACCTCACCCAGATTGGCCAACTCTTCGAGTAAAACTGTTTTATCACCTGCGGGAACTGCACTTATCGATACCCTAAGCTGACATTGAGAAGACTCGGGTAATAGCGTGGTTTGTCGCTCAGATTGAGTGACTACCGCTACGCTATTTTGTTTATCTTCTTGCGCAATTTGGCGCAGAGCATCACAAATATATTGGAAACTGTCCTGGTCAGGCTCCTGCGAGGATTTATACGCATCAAGCTGATCTTGCATAATATCTTTACTCTCCAGAAACAGATTAATAATGTTGCTATTTAGCGTCAGTTCCCCACGCCGGGCGTCATCCAGCAAGTTTTCCAGTATGTGCGTCGTTTCTTGCAATACAGTAAAACCAAAGGTCCCCGCCCCTCCTTTTATTGAGTGAGCAGCGCGAAATATCGCGTTCAGCATTTCCTTATCCGGCGAAATGAAATCAAGCTCTAAAAGATGCCTTTCCATATCAGCCAGTAATTCATCAGCTTCATCAAAAAAGGTTTGGTAAAAATCACTCACGTCCATCTTGTTCAACCTTTTCCTGTATAGAATTAGCAGGAACTGTTTCCGCCGGCGTCACCTCAATCGGTGCTATTTCATTGGCCGACATCTTTTTCAGTTCTGTTATTATTTTTTCACTACCTTGATTATCAGACGCATTCTGCAAGACGGTATCTTCTTGCATAATGGACTTTTCCTTATCCTTGCTCAGGACCAAAATACTGATCCGCCGGTTGATAGGATCATCCGGTTTAATATTTTCCAGGTTCATCATGTCCGCGGTGCCAATAACGCGCAGGAACTTATTATCTGCCAATCCTCCAGCGACTAAGGTACGGCGTGAAGCATTGGCGCGGTCAGATGACAGCTCCCAGTTGCTATATCCCACCTCGCCCCTGGCGTAAGGCAATGAATCTGTATGGCCTGTCAGACTGATTCTGTTGGGAAGGTCATTAAGTACCGGAACCAATGCCTGGAGAATACCCTGCATATAAGGTTCCAGCTCCTTACTACCCACTTTAAACATCGGCCGCTCTTGGCTATCAATTATCTGAATAAGCAGCCCGTCATCTGTGAGGGAAAGTCGAAGATTCGATTGGAAATTACTTAAACGAGGATCGTTATTGATCAAACTTTCGAGTTTCTGGTGAGCACGCTTTAAATTGACCGTACTCTTTTGCTTATCCAGCTTATTCAACGTCTGCTTGAGAACTTCCCCATCTTGCTGGGTATAATCATCGCCGCCACCTGGAATCGGGCTGCTGCTTAAACTGTTTTTATCACCTTGTGCCACTGATAATTTCAGTGGCATTTTAAAGTAGTCCGCAATTTGCTCACGTTGCAGAGGCGTGGAAGAAGAGAGCAGCCACATCACCAGAAAGAAAGCCATCATCGCAGTCATAAAATCCGCATAAGCAATCTTCCAGGAGCCACCATGGTGGCCGTGTTTATGTCGCTTGCGTTTACGAACAATAATTACAGGTTGCCGCTGATTACTCATGACGGGCTATCCGTTGCGCTGCTGTTTGCCGAGGATTTCACCTCTCTGACATGTTCTTCCAGTTCAACAAAGGTTGGACGCTCAGAGGAGAAGAGTGTTTTACGACCGAATTCAACCGCGATCTGAGGTGCATAGCCATTCATACTCGACAACAAGGTAACGCGAATACATTGCAGCATTTTGAGCTGCTCACTGCTCTTTTGGCGTAGCAACGTTGCCAGTGGCAAGATAAATCCATAAGCCAGCAAAATACCCAGGAAGGTTCCCACCATGGCGTGAGCAATCAGCTCACCTAATTCAGCAGCCGGGCGATCTGCGGAAGCCAATGCATTCACCACCCCCATCACTGCGGCAACAATACCAAAAGCGGGCAAGGCATCACCGATAGCATTTAAGCTATTAGCGGGTACTTCATGTTCATGCTCACAGGTTTCAATTTCCTCATCCATTAATGCTTCTATTTCGAAAGCATTCATGCTGCCACTTATCATTAGGCGTAAATAATCAATGATAAACGTCATTAATTCACTGTCTGCAAGCAAGCGTGGATAAGCGGTAAAGATAGCGCTGTTCTGCGGGTCTTCAATATCATTTTCCAGCGTCATAAGGCCATTCTGCCGACCTTTAGTCAGCAGCAAATACATCATTGCCAGAACGTCCATATAAAGCGCTTTGGTATAGTGCGAACCTCTGAATAAATGTGGTAGTGACTGCAATGTGGCTTTTATTGATTTGCCATTATTACCGACAATAAAAGCCCCTACTCCTGCGCCCCCAATAATCAAAAGCTCACTTGGTTGGTAAAGTGCACCGAGTTGCCCCCCCGCGAGACTGAATCCACCGAAAACAGTCAAAATGACAACCAAATAACCAATAATGACTAGCACATACACTCCTTAATAATTAAATACTCAAACCACACCTAAATGCTTGTAAATGCTTGGTTGTCATAAATTTTAGAAACGGGGCAGCCGTACCAAATAAAATTGATACTATTGTTTATGACTAAAATCTATTTAACGACTTATCGTTTATACGATAAGGGGGTTCTCTTCTGGTGAATCAGGAGTTTTACATTTCTTAATTGCACGAGAAGGTGGGCTGCATAAACTACAAGTAAAAGGATTTTTTGAATGTTCACTCGTAACCACAAATCCCCCACCACAAATACAACACTCTTTATGTTCTATAATTCCACAATTGATGAATCTTAATAGTGTCCACGCACGAGTTAAGCCAAGGACTTGCTTTTCACCTGGTTGAGGTGGGCATTGTTCCAGATATAATCGATAGGCTTTTACAGTTGCTTCTATAGGTCTACAAGGCTCAGTCTTTTGCAGATAAAGATGGATATTATAAAACATAGATGAGTGAATATTTTGTTCCCATGCCATAAACCAATCTTCTGAGAAAGGCAACATTCCTTTAGGCGGTGGGCATCCTCTGAGTTCTTTGTACAAGCGTAATAATCTTCTACGACTCAAGCTCGTTTCACTTTCCAACATTTGCATACGAGCACCAAAAGAAATTAGCTCCATTGCAATTTGTACTTCTTTAATTTCCTGCAATATACTTTTTTCAGTCATAATCACTAACCCCGTTAAGTTGGTGTGATGCTTTGCTCAGAAAGCGAATTAAGCAGATTGGTGGACAAAATGATGCCCGTATGGATCTGCTGCAAAGCCTCAATACGAGAGTCTTTAGTCAAGTTATCAATAACAATTTCGTTATCAACACGAAGACGACAGATCAACTGGTTGGTTGATGCCAGTTTTATCAACTGAGGGAGTGACAATTCTTTTAGCGTATCAATAGTCGCTTCCGTCAATCCCAGGCGAAAACCTGCCGCAAATTTATCTTCTCTAATTAATTGTTGAGCCAATAACAAATAGGACAAATTGATGTCATGGATTCTCTGTAACTGCTGATCGACAGCTCCTACATTACTTCCTAAAATCATTTTCGGTTACCATATTCATTTCACCGACAGCATGAATGAATGTTAATTAATCTGCTGAAATTTGATAAATAAATTAAACCTACAGTTAGAGTATCGATCACATTAGATATAATATCTTTAACAATAGGATAATCTTTATCGCCTTATTGGTTATATACATCATGAAAGTAAAACATGACCATGTATCGCCACGCTCATTTATCATGTTGAAATCAAATATTGCTCTACCAGACCCTCGTCAGACTCAATACATTAATATGCCAAAAAGCAGAGACCGTTCATCGTACCTAATATTTCAAAGCAAAAGACGGTGAGAGGAACACTGTTTCAATATAATAACCACTTTATTCGGCAAGCTCAACTTTTAATTATCATGCACTCTGACAAATGAATATTTCATTGAAATAAACCCCTAATTAAACCAAGCCTTTTTATTAAACTCTGTTCTTAGTTTAATAATGATTTAAATCAATAAAATTATTATATTGCTATAAATTCATTGAGTTAGCGCATCCATTCTTGCTCGTAATCGCTTAATTGCCTGACTATGTAGCTGGCTAACTCTCGTTTCCGTAATATCTAAAAGCACACTTATTTCTTTCATATTCAACTCTTGTTGATAATAGAGATTCAAAAGAAGTTGCTCTCTTTCCGGTAGTGCTTTTATTTCTCGACTAATTTGCTTAGTTAAATTTCCTTTCATTATTTCATGCAAGGGATTCAACATTTCATTCTGAATATCTGGCTGCTCTACACTGTCTGAGAATTCCTCTTGTAATTCATCCAGAGAATAGAGCTGACTGGTGTTAGTGTCTGCCAACATTTGTTGATATTCACGTAACGTCACCCCCATACTTGCAGCAACTTCAGCTTCGGTTGCTACCTGACCACTTTCTTGTTCTATACGTTGAATAGTGGCAGCAATTTCACGTCCATTACTACGAACCCGGCGCGGCACCCAATCACGTTCACGCAGTTCATCTAACATCGCCCAGCGAATGCGCTGAGTAATGTAAGTGCTTAATCCTATTCCCTTCTTAGGGTCAAAATGGTCGATCGTAGTCAGTAGCCCTATGGCCCCAGCTTGAATAAGATCATCAAGCTCTACACTGGCGGGTAAACGAGCCTGTAAACGTAGAGCTTCATGCCGAACCAAAAAACCATATTTGGGCCACAACTCATCCTTCTGCACGACACCATCATGGGTATAAATACCATTCACAATTACATTATCCAGCCTACAAAAAACGTACGATATTATTAAGGATAAATCTGAGATCAAATAGCCTGATAAGGCGATACAATATTGCGCAATCCGGAACTTAAATTTTGCCTTTATCGCGCAATATCCAACATTACTGAAATTATCACCTGCGATACTGATTAACGCCGCTAAATGAAACTACCGTCTCATTTAGAAGGTTTCCCACTGTCCTTCCGCTGAATTTTTGTTCATTTCAGGTTCATTTTTAGTGGATGCAGAACTAAAGCGTGGTGCCTTTTTTTCGCGTTCCCGCTCCACTCGTTTTTCAGCGGAAGATTGGTGGATAATAAATTTGGACACAATGCCATCCAGCGCTTCTGACTGCACTTCCAGATTATTGGCTGCCATTGAGGCTTCTTCAACCATCGCCGCATTTTGTTGCGTCACCTGATCCATCTCATTCACGGCTTGAGCAATCTGATTAATACCGGCGCTTTGCTCATCAGAAGCTGAGGTTATTTCCCCCATAATATCAGTCACCTGAGTTACAGAGTTCACAATATCCTTCATTACCATTCCCGCCTGGTCAACTTGCTGAGAACCGGTACTGATATTGGATACGCTGGTCGTGATGAGTTGGTTAATTTCTTTGGCTGCATCAGCACTGCGTTTCGCCAGATTGCGAACTTCTTCTGCGACAACGGCAAACCCGCGACCTTGTTCACCTGCTCTGGCAGCTTCAACTGCTGCATTCAGCGCCAGAATATTCGTCTGATTTGCGATACTGTCGATGACACTGTTGATATCAGCAATCTGACGCGAACTCTGAGTGATTTGCTGCATAATATTTTCGAGATTAGTCATGACATTGCCGCCATTGCCCGCATTGAGACTGGCGCTTTCTGCTAACTGACGTGCGGTATGGGCATTATCGGCATTCTGGCGCACTGTCGTTTTTAACTCTTCCATGCTGGCCGCAGTTTGCTGCAATGCCGAGGCTTGTTCTTCTGTTCGTGCTGACAGGTCAGTATTACCCTGAGCTATTTCCTGCGCATTGCTATAAATACGGGTCACGCCATCGCGGATACCCGCAACAGTGCCAGTCAGCGATACACGCATTTTTTCCAGTTCAATTAACATCAGGCCGAGTTCATTTTCGTCCCCAACATCAATAGCTTCACTCAAATCACCACTGGCGATTTTTTTGATAGATTGCGACGTTTGTGCCATGCGCATAACCAGGGCGCGCTTTAACCAAAGACGAACCAGCAGCAATAAGATAATTGAGGTGATCGGCACCACTACTGCCATGAAGATCATCTCGTGGTAATCTTCCTCTGCCTGATTGGTAAATTCGTTGTTCAGTTTATTGGCAGCAACTTCAAAAACACTTATTTTCTCTCGCAGGACAACGCGCTCATGCATTTCGTTATCCAGGGTGTCCGGCATACTGCTGGGATTGGCAATGTAATTCAGTTTTTCAATTGAGAAATTTAATACTTTCGCAAACTGTTGATTCAACTCAGCAGCGGCATGTTCAGTTTCAGGCGAATTAAACGGCGTTGACATAAATGTCGCCATTGCCTCTTTGGATCTGGCGAGAATACTCTTGGCATTTTCAATCGATGCAAGCTCAACTTTTCGGTTAAGATTTGTTTGTAGCATCAAGGCATTAACATGCGCTAACCCACTATAAAGGTTAAAAACAGAGTCGCGCATACCGTTCATATTATCTGCTGCGATAAAAGTACGATTAAAGTTATCTTTACTCGAAATAGAATTCAGCAAACTGTATGCCGTTACCAGCATCAAGAACACAACGAAGACACTTAGAATACAAGTAATACCTGTCGATATTTTCAATTTTTTAAACATAATTAACCTTAATCACAACAGATAACTGCTGCTGACATTTCGCAGAGATAAAGAATCAGTAAATTATTACAACAATAACTTTTACAAATGAGTTAAATAATAAGAACAATAATTTTAACAATGTAAAGTTTTGAAAATTAATATCACATATTAAATATCGACATTTTTTGCATGCTCTGAAATACCATAAAGGAAGAGCTAAGAGCGAATTCAGTCATTTTAGATTGGGATATTAGTGTAATAATTGAATCGTAATCTGAACCCACGGTTTCTTGCAGCCGTGACTCCAGATTAATTTTTTGTGTCGCCGAGCTAAGATCAAGAGAATCTATTTGTTGGAGACTGGTCCCAACTTGTGCCTGCACCTTACCGAGATTATCAATCCCTTTCTTGATAGAGATATTGACGCTATCCAGAGTTTGTTGCAGCGCTTCACGATCAGCATCAGTGTCTACAGGTGTATTCAATGCCGCGATGGCTTTATCTAACTGAACAAACAGATCGTCAGCAGACCCACTCATAAAGACGTCACGCCCGGTATGCCCGACTTGCATTTCAGTGCTATCAGCCACAATTTGGGTCATAGGTGAGTCACCACCGACATACGAACCATCTGGCAGGAAAGGCCGGGTTCCGGTATTAAAGCCGGCGAAAATAAAGCGGCCGCTACTGTTGGTGCTGTTAGCTAAATCCAACATGTTATCGCGAATACCCTGTAATTCTGTCGCCAGCGCCTGCCTGTCTGCATCAGAATGGACACCGTTGCCACCCGCAACAATTTTCTCGCTCAAATTCTTGGTTAAAATATTACCTAAGGAAGTGAGAATATTGTCTTCAAGTTCTAACGCATCTTTAGCATAAAGACGGGCAGTGTCGAATTGATTCATATTTGACAGCGCATTTTGATAAATGACAGCCTGAGAAGCCCCGGCGGGATCATCGGAAGGTGTCAATAAATTTCGCTGGGCGGATAAGCGCATATAAATATCATTGCCGCTTGTCATTGCCTTCGACAAACTATCGATATTATGCTGATACATATACTGGGTGCTAAGACGCATCGAAATTTCCTTAATCTATTATCAAACTACTCGTGCCGTGCTAAACAATGAGGGGCTATCTAATACTCAATAGTGTGTCGAAGAGCGTTGTTGCCGTCTGGAGTACTTGTGCATTCGCCTGATAATATTGGGTATACAGTTGTAAATTCATGTATTCCTCATTCAGGTCAACACCAGAAACGGATTGCTGCTGAAGAATAACAGCGTCTAAAACTTTCCCTGTCGTTGTCGCATCGGCTTTAAGTGCCGTCATTGATGAACCAACAGAACTCACCAAACTGGCATAAGCCTCGGTCAAAGTAGCATTGCCAACCAAGTTTTCACTTTTGATGGCAATCATATCTTTGATATTTTCGTTATTACTCTGCTCATCAGGATCGGATGAACTTGAGGCTGCTATTTTATCCACATCAGTAATGGCAACGCTAAGTGACCCTGCGACACCCGATACCGGGTTTAAAACAAAGCTATCATTAGGTTCTGGTGTTCCCTGAGGCGTAATGGAAATACCATCAAACTCTAATTCACCATTGGCACCAATAGTGGGCGTAATCGTTCTACCATCGCTGGTTTGTACTTCCCAATCATTCGCACCGGGGCCTTTATAGGTTAAGGTATAGTCTTCGGCCTTCACCTGGCTGATATCGGTAAAACTGACATCTAATGTGGTATCACTGATATTATTTCGGTTCGCGATGGCAACAGGGTCAGCAATATTAAAGAGATCTCCGCCCGGCAGCCCTTCGCGGTCAAACCCCGCCGCATTAACCTCGTTGAATTTATTGGCCATCTGCAATGCCAGTTGGTTTAACTGATTGCGGGCATCAACTAAGTCCTCATTACGGAATTTAAACAACCCACCCAATCTGCCGGAGCTCATTTGCTCTTCGTCCAGTTGCATCTTATTACCCGATGCATCTACATATGAGACGATAGTTTTGGATGGGTCTTCTGGCGAAGCTGATGCTTCAAGCTGATAAGAGCGATCACCATTAACCAATGGCATACCATTCGCCATGGTGACATCAACCCGCCCAGTGGTTGGGTTCTCATTGACCCGAATCCCCACCTGCGCACTGATTTGCTCCAGCACTAAATCGCGCTGGTCAAGTAAATCAGCTGGCAGTTCACCGGTTTGTCCGTAGATTTTAGCAATCTCTTCATTCAGTTTTGCGAGCTGTTTTGCCCCGGCATTGATATCAGAAACACTTTGGCTAATCTGCGTATTGGTGCTTTTTTCTAATCCGTTAAGAGTATTGCTATTGCTATTAAACTGATAAGAAATGGCTTTGAATTGGGATAACACTCCCTGGCGGGCAGCCTGGCTTACCGGGTCGCTGCTCACTTTCTCCAGCGCGCCAAAGATATTATTCATGGTAACTGAGATATTATTCGTATCATCTCCCAGCATGTTATCAATTTGGCTAAGCTGCTGGTAACGCCCATTTAATGCTGAAAATTCTGTGGTAGCGCTTCGTAATTGATTATTGATAAATCCATCATAAGCACGTCGTACACCGTCGACCTGAACACCATAGCCAAAGAAGCCAGCATTCGTGGTTTTGCCTCCGGCCTGGCCTAGCATAATACTTTGTCGGCTGTACCCTACTGTTACAGCATTATTCAAGTTATTGCCGACGACATTAAGTGCCGCTTGTGCTGAACTAAGCCCACTCTGGGCCAAATTAATAAGATTCATAAATCACCGACATTGTATTCTCTGCAAATTCTTTAGCGAGTTTTACCAGGATTATTCCGTAGGAAAATTCGCACCTATATAATCTATCGGTTGTTCAAAAATAAACTAAACCTTCATTTGCTAAAATAATGAAGAAAGATCGGTTTTATAGGCATTCAGGCCCTGATCAATATTCCCTTTCACTTGCTGAATGATACTTATTAATTTCTTGGCATAACTTGGATCGGTTGCATATCCCCCAGACTGTAATGCCCGAGCAGCATGTTCTGGTGAAGCAGACTGTGCAACATTTTGATAACGGGGATTGTTCATTAACAGCGAGGTATAATCTGACAGAGCTTCAGAATAAGATGGATATACTCTAAATGCCGCTTTCACCTTTTGTGGCGCGCCATTTATATATTCTGTTGTCATTATTTCCGTGGTATCCCCTTTCCAATCCGGCGTCGCTTTTATGCCAAATAAGTTATGACTAGGTTTACCACTTGTTGTTGCAATTTCCTTATTTCCCCAACCAGATTCAAGTGCTGCCTGAGCAATAATAAGCTGGTGAGGAATCCCGCTTTTTTGTGCTGCGGCAATAGCTGGGCCTAACATGCGGGAAATAAAACTGGTATTTTTCTCGCCTTTACCTGTATAGCGTATCGCTTCACCTTCATTTTGCGACTGAGCCGGTGGCAATGGCGCTGCATATTGCCGCTTGAGTAAATCCAGGTTCAGGCTATAGGGAGCTGGGGCGGCGCCGGGCGTATTATGTACCGCTGTCGTTTCCCCTCCCATTTGCTTAACCATCAAGTCAGCAAATCCCATCTTGCTTTGATCGGCAATATTTTGTGATATCTGTTGATCGTACATCGAGGTAAACATATCCGATGCCTGACTATGTAGCAGACCATCTTTAAAAGAAGCATCTCGCATACTTTTGAGCATCATCTGAATAAACATGCCCTCCATTTGCTTCGCCGCTTCTTTTATCCCTTCCGAAGAGTTGCTTTTTACCTCGCGTTTCAATGCATCCAAGCTGCGAACATCAAACGCCGCCCCTGAAGAGAGTGCTGAACTGCTCATCAGTTAGTCTCCAGTTTGGCACGCAAGCAACCGGCACTTTTCATTGATTGCAGGATCGACATCAGATCATTTGGTGTCGCGCCCAGACTATTAAGCGCTCGCACTACGCTATTCAGGTCCGCACTGGTATTCACGCGTTGCAGATGACCATTTTGCTCACGAATTGATATCTGTGTGTTTGGTGTCACGACAGTTTGTCCACCGGCCAACGGGGTGTCTGGCTGGCTGACCTCATTGGTCTGGGAGACTTCCACGGTTAAATCTCCCTGCGCCACGGCGCAAGCATCCAGAGAAACATAGCGGTTCATCACCACAGAACCGGTGCGGGAGTTAACAATCACTTTGGCGTCCATCACC
This sequence comes from Yersinia proxima, assembly GCF_902170785.1. Taxonomy (GTDB): domain Bacteria; phylum Pseudomonadota; class Gammaproteobacteria; order Enterobacterales; family Enterobacteriaceae; genus Yersinia; species Yersinia proxima. Next base: position 150,018 of record NZ_CABHYG010000016.1, read on the forward strand.
CCAATTCGAACCGGAATATCTTGTACTGCAGCCAAAAAGCGCACTTTCGCTGCACTGTCCGTGGGCGTGAACAGCTTGATGGTACGAGAATCTTCAGCGATGGCGGCACCGCTGAAACGCCGATTTATCTCATCACTCATTTGCTGAGCAACAGAAAAATCCTCTTCATTAAGCTGTAACCTCAGGATGCTCTCGTTAGCAAAACTAACCGGTACTTCGCGCTCAACGGTCGCACCGCCACTGATCCGCGCTCCATTTAGCTGATTCACTTGCACCCGGCTACCGCCACTTTGCGCACCTGCGCCAGATACCAGCAAGTTTCCCTGAGCCAGCGCATAAATTTGGTTATCCACCCCTTTCATCGGCGTCATCAGTAAAGTGCCGCCGCGTAAACTTTTCGCATTCCCCAGAGAAGAGACAACAACGTCTATCTTCTCACCTGGTCGTGCGAACGGAGGCAAATCGGTAGTGACCATCACCGCCGCGACATTCTTTAGCTGCATATTGGTGCCCGCAGGCACCGTAATCCCTAACTGGGACAACATGTTATTCAGGCTTTGCGTGGTGAACGGTGTTTGCATGGTCTGATCCCCCGTGCCATCCAGTCCGACCACCAGCCCGTATCCCATCAGAGAATTGCTTCGAATCCCCTGAATAGACGTTAAATCGCGAATGCGCTCTGCCTGAGCGTTGTGTGGCATCCAAACAATCAAGCCCGTACAAAATAGGCTCAAACATAATGTGAGAAATGAAGTTTTCATTAGCTGTTCATTAATAAGGAGAAAGGTTGAGGAACAGACGTTGCAACCAACCCATCTGTTGCGCTTCGTTGATGTATCCATTACCGACATATTCGATACGCGCATCGGATACTTGGGTAGAAATGACTGAGTTGCTGCTACTGATGGTTCGGGGGTTTACCACCCCAGAGAAACGGATGAATTCAGTCCCCTGATTGATGGCAATCTGTTTCTCGCCCACCACTTTGAGGTTGCCGTTTTCCAGCAGTTGCTGCACGGTAACAGTGATGGTTCCGCTAAAGGTATTTCTCGCGGCGGCACCGCCCTTACCCGAGAAATCATTGCTGCCACTGATAGCCGCATTGGCTTTATCACCACCAAATAACCCGTTCAACGCATGAGGCACGGTATCGAATGAGATGCCGGTTGAGCCATTGCGATTGGCATTGGCAGAGGAACTCTTACTGGCACTGACATTTTCTTGCAGCACAATCGTTAACGTGTCACCTACATTGCGCGGTCTACGATCTTCGAACATGGGCTGATAGCCATAGTTCATCGCCTGTCCGGTCTGAAAAACGGATCCGTTAGCGACCACCATTGCCGGTGATGACGGGCTGGCGGTGGTTGCACCATCGACCAACGGCTTGTGAGGGAGATAAGCGCACCCCGTCAACAATAACGTCAGTACCACAGAGGTCGACAACAGCCCCAGGCCACGTTTAAGACTTGGGGATGTAAGAGGTGTATTCATTTCGGATATGGCGGAACAAGGCTGGTTTTTCATTTCATCCACTACGGGCAAAAACAACCGTAAATCGGCCCCTGCTTGCAAGGCAGAGGCCAGACTTATGGCTGCTATCAAAGTTGTGTCAGGCGTTGCAACATCTGATCCGATGTCGATACCGCTTTACTGTTAATTTCATAGGCGCGCTGAGTCTGGATCATATTCACCAGCTCTTCCGCCACGTTAACGTTGGAGGTTTCGACATAACCTTGTCGAAGGCTACCGCCACCATTCAGGCCGGGCGTGGTTTCATTGGGCGCACCGGAAGCCTGGGTTTCGCGGTAGAGGTTTTCACCAATGCTTTCAAGACCGGAATCGTTAATAAAGGTGCTTAACGTGAGCTGCCCCACCTGCTGCGGTGCTGTTTGCCCTGGCACGGTGACACTCACGATGCCGTCATTACCCACGGTCAAGGTATCCGCATCCTGCGGGATAGTGATGGCCGGCTGTACCGGATAACCACTCGCGGTCACCAGTTGGCCATTCTGGTCAAACTGGAAAGAACCGTCGCGGGTATAAGCGGTGGTGCCATCGGCCAATTGGATCTGGAAGAACCCGTGCCCTTCAATCGCCAGGTCTTTGCTGTTATTGGTTTGCGTCAACCCCCCCTGGCTATGGATACGCTCGGTTGCCACCGGACGTACCCCGGTTCCCAACTGCAATCCGGACGGGATAGTCGTCTGCTCTGAAGACTGCGCACCGGGCTGACGTAACGTTTGATAAAGTAAATCTTCAAATACCGCACGCTGTCTTTTAAACCCATTAGTACTGACGTTTGCCAGGTTATTGGAGATAACGTCCATATTGGTCTGTTGTGCTTCAAGACCGGTTTTGGCAATCCATAAAGAACGGATCATGCTGAAATTCCTCTTTGCCCGGGCTTACCCCATGGCCAGTAACTGGTTAGCTTTCTTTTCGTTATCATCCACCGCACTGATGACTTTCATATTCATGTCAAATCCACGTGCGGTGGCTATCATGTCGACCATTGATTTCACGGGACTAACATTGCTGCTTTCCAGCGCGCCGGGAATTAACAGCAGATCCTGATCTGCCGGTAACTCAGGCAACCCGGCATTGGGTGAGGTATCAGCGATATGAAATAGGCCATCGTCACCGTGGTGTAGATCCTGAAGTTGCGCATTCACCATTTTCAGTCTCCCCACCTGAGCCAGTGCTGAAGGCTCTTCCCCTGCGCCACGGGCGGTAATAGTGCCGTCAGGCGCAATCGTCAATTCTGACTGCGGCGGGACATTGATTGCTCCGCCATCGCCGATGACCGGCAGCCCTCTGACCGTCAATAAGCCTTCACTATCGACTTCAATATTGCCTGCACGGGTGTAAGCCTCACCGCCATCCGGCAGTTCCACTGCCAGCCAGCCATCCTGAGGTAACGCCACATCCAAATTGCGGCCAGTCTGGTTGATAGTTCCCATCGAATCATCGTGGTAAGGCGTCGACTCTGTCACCAGTGTTCGGGTCTCGACAGAAGGGCCATTAATCGGAACCGCACGATAAGCCGAAAGCTGTGCACGAAAGCCGGTCGTTGAAGCATTGGCCAGGTTGTTTGACACCACACCCTGACGGTTGAGGGCGGCATTAGCCGCACCCATTGCGGTATATATTGCGCGATCCATAGGAGTCTGCCGTTAACCGAGGTTAGCCAGGATCTGAAGGAGTTCAGATTGGGTTTTAATGGTCTGTGAGTTGGACTGGTAGTTACGTTGATAGACGATCATGTTGACCATCTCTTTACTCAGATCGACGTTAGAGGCTTCAAGTCGATTACCGTACAGCGTACCCAGATTCCCTGTACCGGAAACACCGGTAACGGGTTGCCCTGACTCCGGCGTTTCCGACCAGCAGTTATCGCCTTGAGAAGACAGCCCACCCGGATTGGTGAAATTCGACAGCACAACTTGCCCCAACAACTGCTGTTGGCCATTACTGTAAGAGGCAACAATTTGACCATTATCCCCAACAACATAACCATTCATTAGGCCGGGGGCATAACCGGTAGTGGTCGGGCTATTCATTGACGTATCGGATGCCTGTTGGGTCATGCCCGCCATATCCAGATCAAAGTTCAAGGCTTCGCCACCATTAAAGGCCGCACCCTGTATGTTCAATCTCGCCGGATTGGTAGTCAGTTGCCCTGAGGTATCAAAATTCAGTGCAAGTTCTTGATAAACCGGATCACCATCGTTATCCAGCATCGGTGAAGTGGTATTACTGGAATAGGCTTTCCATTCATTGTCACCGGTTTTCACATAATAAATGTTGATAGTGTGCTTATTGCCGAGGCTGTCGAAAGCATCGACCTGACTCACCGAGTTGTAGCTTTTGTTGTCTGCCGGATCAAAAGGATTAGTGCCTTGATCGATTGCTGTAGTGCCGGAGTCCAGATTGCCGTTGAGAGTACCGCCATCAGAAGCACGTGCCACCATCTGCCCTGATGGGATTTGAATCGGGCCAATCGCGGCACCGGGCTGGATCGTTGGCGGGTTACCCGTAGCCTGATAACCGGTCAAAAACATCCCTTGGTTATTCATGATGTTGCCGTTTTCATCACTTTTGAATTGGCCATTGCGGCTATAAAACACGCGACCGGCTTCATTCACCAAACGGAAAAAGCCATTTCCCTGGATACCCATATCCAGGCTGCTACTGCCACTCCCCAAAACGCCATCGCTGAAATTTTGGTTAACAGCAGAGACCTGCACCCCCATCCCGATTTGTGAGCCGGCAAATACATCGGCAAAGGCAATGGAACCTGATTTGAATCCCACTGTTTGGGAGTTGGCAATATTGTTACCGACGACATCGAGGGCTTGTGAAGCTGCACTTAATCCACTAAGGCCTTGTGAAAAACTCATGGTTAATCTTCCTGAATACTAAAAATGAAATACTAAAATTGGATCATTCAATGAAATAAATATCGCCTAACGTCGCGCTACCATTTAATCCCAACTGCAACACCGCACCGCTAGGAGAGAATGAAACGCCATCAACTTTGGCTTGTTTCAGTGCAACGATATTCGGCACACCACCCTCACTATTTGCGGCAGAGAATGAAACTTTATATCCGCCCTCAATATCCGGTGGCGGCTCGGAGGGTTGGAAACCACTCAGGTCATCAAGACTGAATTTATTTACACCCGCTTTGACATTCTTTAATTCGGCAGCATAGGCATTACCCTGCGAATCGGTTAACGTGACCGTAACCTTGTCGGCATCGTTATCCAGCGAGAATGCAAACTCTTGATTCCCACCTTCGGTCAGGGAAACAACCGAGTCACCCTCGATCCACACGCGACGCCCAACCCAATCTGCGGCATTCATCTGCTGCATACTGGTGACCAGTGAACCTACTGCATTCAGTGTGGTATTGAGTTGCTGAACCCCTGATGCAGTATTAAATTGTGCCAACTGGGAGGTTAACTGGTTATTATCCATCGGGTTGGTTGGGTCCTGATTTTGCATCTGAGCAACCAGCAATGTCATAAAACTATCGGTTAAATCCTCAACACTATTACCACCGCTTTTGGATTCGTTAGCGGATGTATTACTACTACTCATTACTGGTGAAACAGCCATTTCCCCGTCCCTTATTGACCCAGAGTCAATGTTTTTAACATCATTGATTTAGCCGTATTCATAACTTCGACATTGGCCTGATAACTGCGAGACGCCGAGATGGTGTTGACCATCTCATTGACGACATTGACATTCGGCATGCGAACATAGCCATTCTCGTCTGCAAGTGGATTTCCCGGTTCATAGAGCATGCGATCGGGTTCGTTGCTTTCTACCAACTCGCTCACCCGGACACCGCCGATTTCTTGCCCTGGTGCATTGTTAACTTGAAAAATAACCTGCCGTGCACGATAGGGCTGACCATCCGGCCCCACGGCACTGTCGGCATTGGCCATATTACTGGCGCTGACATTGAGCCGTTTAGATTGGGCCGCCATCGCTGACCCCGAAATATCAAATATGCTGAATGTTGACATGGCACTCATTAACCCTAATTGATGACACTCATCATGCTTTTAATTTGTGTGCTGAGAATGGTTAGACTGGATTGATATTTCATACTGTTATCAGCAAAACTGACACGCTCACGATCCATATCAACGGTATTACCATCCGCGCTAGGCTGATCCGGAATACGATAAAGTAATTGATTGTTATTAATTGCAGGTGCTAAACCTGCAATATGTGTTCCGGAGGTTAATGCCAGGGTGAGAGGGCCTTTTTCAGGCGCACTTCTTTCCACAGCGTTTTTTAATTGCTGTGAAAAATCTATATCTCTGGCTAAATACCCTGGCGTATCGACATTGGCGATATTCGAGGCCAATATATCCTGACGTTGGGTCAATAAACTGAGTGATTCTTGTTGGAAACGTAATGCATTATCAAGTTTATCAAGCATGAAAAACTGGCCCCTGCCTTATGTAGATTAACGCTTATATTCTAGGGGCGAAAGTTTCTATTTTATACGGCAAGGATCAGTCAAAAGTAACCCCTTTTAAAAGGATGAATTATTCAGACAAGGTAAAATATCATTACCCGAAGAATTGGCGTCATAAATTGCAGTATTTAACACGTTAATAAAGTTAACTCCTGACATATAATTCCAGCCACAGAAAGTCGATAACAAATAGTTTACTCTACATTAAATAATACTAAGGCCAGACAATAGCATGTTACCCTCACGCAATATCTTCGTCACTTTATTACTGTTTATTTTCTGCCTTAAAATATTTGATGCTGCTGCAACCCCTCATTCTCCTGGTAATTCACTCACTGAGAAAATAACCGCATTAGTGAATGCGCAAAGTGGTATAGCGGTTGGTGCTGAGATGAATCGCACCATAAAAATTCTAACCTCTGCCGACCAACTAAACTCGCTGTGCCCAGACCCGGAACTGTCTATTGCCGGTAATAACACCCGGCTGACCGGCAATAAAAGTGTGATCGCACAGTGTGGTAATAAGCGAAAATTTATTCAGATCGCAGTTCTGGCGCAAGGCACATGGTGGACAGCCCGCCACACCATCAAGCCAGGAGCACTCATCCAACCTGAAGATATTATCTCTCGCAGTGGCTCACTTGAGCGCCTACCGGCAGGACTGGTCTTTAATAAAGACAATATTATTGGCCAGACCGCAGCACGTTCTATCAGTCATGGACAGCCTATCGTGCAAAATCAATTGCGCGAAAGATGGGCGATTACTTCCGGGCGAGAAGTCGAGGTTATCGCCTCTGGGTCAGGGTTTCGCATACGTGCGAAAGGTAAAGCCATGGACAACGCCGCGGTAGGAGAAACGCTAAGAGTAACAATGCGTTCAGGGCAAATTATGACAGGAACCGTCTCCCCTGACGGTAAAGTGAATATTAATCTTAAAGAATAATTTTAGTTTTTTTGATAACCACCGATATTATATTTATACCGCCAAGCCACGATGCCAACAAATTGCCGAGGATTATTATGAGTATAGACCGAACACAACAACCCCTACCCGTGACGGTTGTTAATGCTCAGCAGGATTTAATCATGCGTCCAAGAACAGGAGACGTCAGTTCGCAACAAATTGAGAACAGCGAAAACTCCGGTACACAGGTTAAATTAAGTCAGTTAACTCAACAGATGCAGACTGACAGTTCTGACGATATCGACTATGACCGCCTTGCTAAAATTCAGGCATCTATGGACGCGGGCACACTGGATCTTGACACTGATATAATCGCCAACGCCTTAGTGCAAGACATCTTTCAACTATCATAAGCTGTAATAAATAAATGAAAATGGAAAACCTACGATCCATTCTGCTCAAATTGGAGGGATCTCTCGAAGAACTTGAAGCGATTCTTATCGAAGAGGCGAATCAATTAAGGCGGACACAGATAAATCCAGTGTCATTGCAAATAGTCTCTGATAGTAAAAGCCAATTGTTATCAACAATCAGTCATTATGATGAACAACGCAAACAGCAGGAAGGTATATTAAAACTGATTGCGCCTTATCATCAAAATTCACGCCTGGCGTCTTACTGGAGTCATATTATCCAGAAAGTAAGCGTTGCTAACGAGTTAAATAAAAAAATATCTGTATTGCTCGATCTGCATATGCAGAAAACAAATGATCTAAAGAGTGTCGTCAACAAGGCTGGTTCAAATTCGTCATTGTATAGCCCTGATGGTCAATCTAATAATTCCCTTTCTGGCAAGGTTTATAACATTAGTGTTTAACCCCCCATTGAGAATGAAATTATCAAATTAAACTTCCTTTATTTAGTGGGGAAGTTTAATTCAGATAAACAATCGTTTTATTAGCCAACACTTTTGTCCACTCTTCGGCCATTCTGTTTGCCGTTTTTTTGTCGCTAAAGCCGTTAAAATAGACAGTTCATCGTTAGTTGACCACAGCGTTAATTAACAAGCAGATCTATAAGGCAAGGTTGATGAAGTGGCAAAAATAATATTACGCAGCGGATATCTGGATGATTTCATCGCGCTGGGTGAAAATGGACAGACAATATTTGATAGCGCGTTACAAATACGCGAGACACTGCGCTTGCGTAAACAACAGCATATTCTCGATTGTCTGGCGATCCCTCAGCACAATGATGTAGAAGATAAAGTCGACTGGTATTCACCACTAAATGGCATTGTCACGCCTTGGGTATCTGCCAGCATAGAACAGCGCAAACAAGCACTGTGCTATTTGGACAATTGTCTGATCACCGCTTCAGCAATAAGTCAGCGTTGTTTGCAAGCCGAAAAGACCTCACTTCAGTTATTTGGCTCTTTGTTGACCAAGGTGTTCCAGTTTCCGGCCAGCTCACATATTTATCTGATTGATGGCAAACCGGTAATCACCTTTTGGGGATTTGTGAATCTGCATCACTCAGCACGGGAAGATGTATTTGAGTACCTGCGCCAATGTGCTCCACTTGAGCCAGATATCGCACAGTTAGCAGAACAACCAACTGAAACAGAAAAAGAAGACGACGACGATACTCTTGGTGATCCTGAACCCGTTATTGTCACATTGAGCAAATCACAAATCCCACAGCCGCAGCCAGTGGCACCAATTGTGGCGGATGAAGCCACGCCAGAGGTTGCCCCTCCACAGCCACAAAAACTGCTTCCGGCCTGGTCGCGTACTCTGCGCAAAGTCAGGCTGGTTATCATGCTGATGGTCATATTGTTTGTTGCTATGCCAGTGGTACATCCGTACTTAACAAAAATACTGCCGTCACTGTTTTCCCAGGAGCAAACTCCCCCAATTCCGGTTATCGAACAACCCTCTCGAGAACCGATGATCACCCTCACACACTCATTACCCTTACAACCTGCGCAGGTTATTCCTGCTCCGGTAGTGATTCCGGTGGCCATACCCAAAGCGCCAGAAGTGCCGAAAGAAGCGATAAAAAATGCACTGGTACTCCCGCCCAACGCGGTCAAAGCTGGCTCAACCAAATTTCTAACCGGTATCTGGCGAGCAACCATCGACGTCAAAGACCCGATAACCGGTAAACCACCCAGCCTGCGCTATCAGATAAATAGTAATAATACCGGCACCGTTCGCACCATGCATGGCGACAACATCACCTGTAAATCAGATGTTGAAGTGGGATTAATGCAATCCGGAAATCTGATAATCAAAAGCCGTGGCCAGGCCAAGTGCAGCGATGGAAGTCGCTATCCACTACCTGAGATCACCTGCACCCAAGGCCTTAGCGGCCCGGCACAGTGCACCGGCCGCTATGACGGCGATACTGTGGTTCCTGTCACGTTGATAAAAGTGAGTAAATAATCCCATGCTGGCAAACCTTATCGACTATAAATCGAGTATTACTCTGGTCAAGAACAGCAGCATCCAATTTCTGGATTTTGGTCTTACTCCTGTGACCGCCCATCCCCACAGTGGTCGTTTCGTGCGCCAAAGTGTCAATGGCCCGCTGTTGCGCCTCGACTACGATGCTCGCTCAGACCGGTTTGTGCTACCTGGTGAGAATGGCAGTGCCCCCGAAATCCTCAAACCGGAAAGTACCATCACACTTGAACATTCGCTGAAAGTACTGGATAACGTCTGGTTACCTCTGCCTTTTATGCGTTTTGGCCCGGCGCGTAGTTTTAGTCATAGCCCCGAAAACTGGGCACGCGTTCATATTAAAAGCCTGCAACACCCCGATCCATCTGGCTATACCTGGCGTATTTGCATCGCATTTGACACCAAAATATCTGCCGAGGGCGATTCGACCCATCAGTTGATGCCTACTGAAGATGATATCCGCAATGGTGCGCATTTTGCTCTTGCCTGGCAGAACAATGAAATCGGTGAATTTCTCGATCAAACCTGGGTCGATGGCTGGCTACGTGAAGTCTTTGTCCATTACGCCACACTACAGGAAGCGCGCAGCGAGCATGAGCTTAATGGTGCGCTGAAAGCATTTGAGTATCAGGCGCATTTTCTCAATATTCTTGAGATGCTCGGTAGCCAACTTGCCATACCCGAAGTACAAATCGTTACACAAACACTGAGCGCGCCGACCATTGCCGTCGATCTGATTCTGGATGTCGGAAACACCCACACCTGTGGGGTCATACTGGAAGACCACGGCGAAAAGAATGCTGGATTACAGCAAAGCTCAGAATTGCAAATCCGTTCACTCGGTGAACCACAATTTATCAGCGAACCCTTGTTCACCAGCCGCCTTGAATTCAATGAAGCCAGGTTTGGCAAACACCACTTCTCAATGGAAAGTGGCCGCGATGATGCGTTTATCTGGCCGTCGATGGTACGTGTCGGCGATGAGGCTCGCCAACTGGCGATGCAGCGTCAGGGGACTGATGGAACCAGCGGAATTTCCAGCCCACGTCGTTATCTATGGGATGATACTCCGGCATCTCAAATCTGGCGATTCAGCCAACTCAGTGGCAAAAAAAGCAGTGAACCACGCGCCATTGCACTGCCATTGATGAACCTGATGAATGACGATGGGCAACCATTAGATAGCCTGCCATTGGATGAACAACTACCGGTATTTTCACCGAATTATAGCCGCAGCTCTCTTATGACAATGATGCTATGTGAAGTGTTGGCACAGGCGTTGGTGCAAATAAACAGTGTCAGTCACCGCCAAAATATGGGGCTACCACAGGCACCGCGTCAGCTACGTCACCTGATCCTGACCCTGCCGTCGGCGATGCCAAAACAGGAACGTGAAATTTTTCGTTTGCGGATGCAGGAAGCGACAAAATTGGTCTGGCAAGCGTTCGGCTGGCATCCTGATGACAAAATGCGCCCCCTTTCCAGCGCACCAAAAAACGAGGCAATTGCACTGCCGACCGTACATATGGAATGGGATGAAGCGACATGCGGCCAATTAGTATGGCTGTATAACGAGGCTATGAATAATTATGCCGGACACTCCCACGAATTTTTCCAGAGTCTGGCTCGCCCCGAGCGCTTGCCCGAGCCAGATGCTCCTGCGGGAACTTCTCTGCGGGTAGCCTCGATTGATATTGGTGGTGGCACAACTGATATGGCCATCACCCAGTATCAGTTAGATGAGGGTATCGGTTGTAATGTAAAAATCACTCCGCGCCTACTGTTCCGCGAGGGGTTTAAAGTCGCAGGGGACGATATCCTACTGGATGTGATTCAATGCTGCGTTTTACCCGCGTTACAACAGGCGTTACACCAAGCTGGGGTTAGCGATTCTGCAGGTGTAATGGCTAAGCTGTTCGGTACTGCTGATCTTGACAGCAACCGTGCCACACTGCGTCAACAGGCAACCTTACAATTATTTATTCCACTAGGACACTCTATTCTGGCCAGTTGGGAGCGCAGCTCCCCTCACGACCATGATGCGCTATTTGACGGGCGATTTGGTGAACTGTTAGTCCAGCAGCCAACTCAGAATGTCATGAATTATATTCATCAGACGATTCAACCATTACTCCCTGCGGATGCAACTCCATTTAATGTGCTGGATACTCCGCTACGGGTGGAACTGGCAACACTCAAACAAGCCCTGTTGACGGGACGATTTACTCTTACTGCTCCGCTGAAATCTTTATGTGAAGTCGTCAGCCATTACTGTTGTGATGTGTTATTGATAACCGGGCGACCCTCCCGACTGCCAGGTATCCAGGCACTACTGCGCTACCTGCAACCCGTACCGGTGAACCGCCTGGTCTGGCTGGATAATTACCCGATCCATGAGCGTTTTCCTTTCGGTCGCCATGGGCGTGTGGTCAATCCAAAATCAACCGCAGCGCTGGGGGCAATGCTCTGCTGTTTGGCAATGGATCTACGTCTGCCGGGTTTCAATTTTAAAGCAGCCGATATTCAGGCCTATTCCACTATTCGCTATCTTGGTGTGCTTGATGGTAGCCACAGGTTGAACGAAGAGAATATCTGGTATCGCGATATTAACCTTGATAATCCCGACTCACGATTGGATGAAAACCTCGACTTCCCACTACGGGGAGATGCCTGCCTTGGCTTTCGTCAGTTAGCCGACGAACGTTGGCCTGCAACCCCACTCTATCTGCTGAAAATAAACTCCCCGCAACTGGCAAAGAGTATCGCGGGCGATGGTGTATTACACGTCCGCCTGCAGCAGGATCCACACAGCGGGGGGTTTTCCCTGATGGAAGCCAGAATGCAGGATGGTACACCTGTGCCACTTAATGAATTGAAACTAAAACTTAACACCCTTGCCAACAGCTATAACGGTGTCAATCACTATTGGATCGACAGCGGGAGTGTATACCCAAAATGAATCAACCTGACACGATGCTAAACCAATTGATGAATTGGGTGGAAACTACCCGTGCGCACTCAGCACATCTTCACCTTGAAGCCGACGGCTATCTGGCACGCTTAACACAGCTGCGCCATCGCCAGCAGCAAATTGATACCCTAAATCATGCTCCGCTGACTCTTGGATTATATGGTGGTTGCGTTGAAGGGAAGCATCATTTGCTCAAAATGATTGCCGCCGATGGCCGTGACGAAATTTATGTTCAGTTAGGCGCAAAAACGCTTAACTATCTGACACATATCAACCCCGATAATGCTCCTACATCGATAGCAGTTCGCTTCACTGATTTGCCCCCCACCGTCGCGGAAGAACATCATCCGTTATTACTGACATTATTCAATGAAAGCGAACTGGCGCAGCGGTTAATACGCCAATATCAGGCGGGCCAGGCACCACGCCGGGTACAAAACAGCGTCATCGCCGCGATACTCAACGAACTACAAATGTGTCGTCAAGCTGAACCCAGCACCAGCATGACCGGTGAACAGTTTTCGGCGCTAACCCATAGCTATCAGCAGTGCGTTCGTAGCCCATATCAGCTCGATGATGCGCTGTTGCATCAGATGGCAGAATTGGCTCCGTGGCTGAACCTTTCAGACCGTGCTGTTTTACTATCTATCTTATGGGGAGAGGACACTACACTTACGGCACTATGGCAGCAACAGGCTCAAACATTACACCACTTGGGTAATGTGTCACAGCTACTGGCTCCGGCCAGTTTGGTGGTAGACGGTTTTCTACTTCCCGGCAAAGGATTCCTGTTTCCCGCATCACCACAACACACTGAGCAAAATACCGATATCATCGTTTGCCCGTTGCATCATGGCAAAAGCCAGGCACGCCAAAGCATCGCACAACATGAACTGACTCAAGTCTGCGCAGAAATAACCTTCACGCTCAGCCGCCAATCATCACTCCCAGGAGTTGATCTACTCGATATCCCAGACCACCAGTTGAACTATTACCAAGACAACTTGCAACCCGACACCCTTTTGATTTGCCATTCCCAGGCTGATAACCAACATCCAACACCGATTGCAAAACACCTGGTGCGCTGGGTTGAACAGACCCAAATACCACAGCACAGCAAACTACCGAGGCTGGTCTGGGCCATTACACCGTTCGATATACGTTTTACGCAAGGTGGCGCTGCGGACGATACCGTTCAGCGTTTTGTTACTCAGTCGGGTAAACGTTGGGGAACATTGCAGGCCGTGGATAATCGCAATAGAGCAAGCCTGCAGGAATGGCTGGCTGCAGCATTGAGTGAATCAAATCGGCAGCAGCGCCTGACCACATTGCAGGATGCATTGATCGCACAGGTTCTCACCCAATTTGGCGCTATAGCCCCTGACCGTGAAAGTCGCGCGCACACAAGCCGACAGCAGACCGAAACACTGATTCGTACCCTACAATCGAAAGCGACACAGCATGGTGAGCTTATCGATAACCTTATGCTACCCCGCGATACCTTGCAGCAATGCTGGCTGCAATATCATCAGACAATCATTAATAAACCAGCAGAGCTTATGCTCAATATCGATCTATTTGCCGATGTTACCCCGACGACCCCTGCGGTTTGCCCCCCCAGTGACTTTGCTTCACAGGTATATGCGTTGTGGTTGAATCATTTACGTCAGTTGGTGTACCGCCAAACTGTGGCCCCCTCACTGGGTCTTGAAACAGCACAACTTCAAACACTATGCGACATTCTCATTACGACCAGTTATCGGCTTGAACTGCTGGCGACGTTGAAAGACGTGTTGGCACAAAATGCCGATGATGCAGCAATGGCGGTTACCCGCGCCGCCAATGTTATCAGCGATTTCGTCAGTTGGCTGGGATACCATCAAGTGGCTATTGCAGAGCGCCCATTAAGTCGAATTGATAAAGAATCCGTTATCTTTTCACCGCCACCGCAGGCAAGTGCAAATACACGTTTGACACATCTGGGTGAACAACCCACCCATGGTAATGCCAGATATATTTACGACTGGTTGGTGGCCTTATTAAACCGTGCCAGTGAGAATACCCACCACATCAGTGTTGACGATATAGGTGATGCATCACGAGAAACACTGCACGCTATTTTATTATCGGGTAATAAAAGTCCAGCGGTGTAAAGTAATAAAATCAACCTGATGCGATAAAACTAAATATATTCTGAAAAAGTTAAATAAAGGGGAACCTGTCGTTGGGGCCACTCTTAGTTTTAAATACAAGTGCCGCAAGCCACTGAGTCCCCCTGGGTGCGGTAACCACCTAACTCACAGAGTATCGATCGCTGTGTCATTAACCACACACCTGCAGTTGTAGCAGGTGTGCTATCCGAGTAGATAAGGCATTTAATATTTAAGCAGATACGACTTTTTGCTGACTCTCTGCTTTATCGTCTATCTGGAACACTGCAACCGTAGCTGACAGTTCTTTTGCTTGATTATTAAGTGTCCGCGTGTTTCGAGCCGATTCTTCCACCAATAAAGTATTTTGCTGTGTCATGTTATCTATCTGGTTTATGGCGACAGTAATCAGATTAATACCTGCGCTTTGTTGTTCGGAAGCAACGGCAATTTCCTGCATAATGTCACTGACATTAGTGATGGAATGGACAATTTCATTCATGCTGTCACCGGCATTGGCCACCAGTTTAGATCCGTGTGAAATATTGCCAACAGCATCATTAATTAATACATGTATTTCTCTGGCTGCATTGCTGCTGCGCGAGGCCAAATTTCTCACTTCAGAGGCAACAACGGCAAATCCACGACCTTGCTCACCTGCCCGTGCCGCCTCTACTGCAGCATTCAGTGCCAGAATATTAGTCTGACTGGCAATACTGTTAATAACGCTGGTAATTTCTGCAATTTTTTTGGCGCTATCTTCAATACCGGACATCGTGGAGACAACGTTATGCATAATATCAGCACCGTTTCTGGCAGCTTCACTCGCAGTATGAGATAGCTGGTTGGTCTGTTGCGCATTTTGGGCATTGCTGGCAACAGTAGTTTTTATTTCCTCCATGCTGGCAGCAGTTTCCTGTAGTGCACCAGCCTGTTGTTCAATACGGGAAGATAAATTGAAATTAGCATCAGCAATCTCTGTCGAGCCATGTGTAATAATCACAGTGCTCTCTTTTACCGCAGAGATAGTCTGTTTCAGCGCT
Source organism: Yersinia proxima (assembly GCF_902170785.1). GTDB lineage: Bacteria > Pseudomonadota > Gammaproteobacteria > Enterobacterales > Enterobacteriaceae > Yersinia > Yersinia proxima. Next base: position 165,552 of record NZ_CABHYG010000016.1, read on the forward strand.
ATCTGCATATCTTCCAGGCGAGTAAATAAAAGACCTATCTCATTTTTGCTTTTGTATAAAATCTTGGAGGTCAAATCCCCTTTACTTATTTTGTCAAAAATATCACACGCAAGCCTGATTTTTAGGATGATATTTTTGTTAAACCATACTCCAGCCACTAACATAATTAACAGATAGATTGATAACAGTATCATAGCAATAACATAAGATTGTGACTTCACACTCTCCGCAGCCGCAAGCACATTATTATAAGCATTAGTATTTATCGCGGAGAACTCTTTAACATCGTCGCCAATTTTTTTAAAAATATCTCCCATACGGTTTTCTTGATCATTTCTATATGTTCCGGCAATAACGTCATTTATTGAATTATCGTAGTAATCCAGGACATAAGAAATATCCTTATGAATCTCGATGGAAACAGCATCATAGATGTTATTATTTTTAACTGTATTGTTATAAGATATGAGTAATTCTCTTGATGACGCAATTAATTCTTGAATATATTTAACCCACTCCTCATTTACTGGTTTATTTAATGCACTATTCAAAGCCTGTTCATTAAATATCCCACGAATGATGGCCACGTTATAGTTAATCTCATCAATTTCGTCTCTTTGTAATTTTGTTTTTTCTGCAAATAACGTTTGCTCATGACCTTGATTTGATGAGTATATATCATGCGCAGCAAATAAAACCATCATTACCAGCAACAATGACATGATAATCTTAACTGCTTTTAATAAAGGAATATTTTTCATAAATGTAAGTCAAGTTCCTGATAGGGTTTATTTTCAAGCAACTTTATACTTAGTCACCATATGTAACTAATATAAAAACACCGTTGTTAAAATTAACGGTGTTTTCGGAGTCTAATTCTAAATAATAATATGGAAAGGTTTGTGTCCAATCCTTTACTCAACACAAAGCCACTCTTTTTACCTTTCTATTATCTAGTTTATAGTTGTGCTGGTATCGGGTTTAATACGAAAAATAGAGACTGCTTCAGTCAAATTACCCGCCTGCGATTCCAATACAGCAGCGGCAGCAGCTGACTCTTCAACCTGCGAAGCATTTTGCTGGGTGACCTGATCCATTTCCGTCACTGCCATTCCCACCTGAACAATGCCACGACTTTGTTCATCAGATGCGGAAGCAATTTCACTCATAATGTCTGTCACGCGGGTCACCGCATCCACAATTTCCGCCATAGTTTCGCCAGCATTGGTGACTAAACTTGAGCCAACGCTAACTTTTTGCGCCGAATCTTCAATGAGTTTTTTGATATCCTTCGCGGCCCCAGCACTCCGTTGTGCCAGGTTACGGACTTCACTGGCGACCACGGCAAATCCACGCCCCTGCTCACCAGCACGAGCCGCTTCTACCGCTGCATTCAGGGCCAGGATATTGGTTTGGAAAGCGATACTGTCGATAACATTGGTAATATGCGTAATCTGCCGCGACCCCTCAGCTATTTCGCTCATGGTGTGCACCACCTCATCCATGACGTTACCGCCACGTTGTGCCGTTTTAGAGGTATTTAATGCCAGCAAGCTGGCCTGAGAGGCATTTTCTGCATTCTGTTTGACGGTCGCAGTCAACTCTTCCATGCTGGCAGCAGTTTCTTCCAATGCCGCCGCCTGTTGCTCTGTGCGCGAAGAAAGATCATTATTGTTGGCCGAAATTTCGCTGGCTCCGGTTAAAATAACATCCGCACGCGTACGAATTTCATTTACGGTCTGCCCCAGACGTTCCTGCATACTGCGCAATGATGCTGCCAACTGCCCCATTTCATTAGTGCCATGCACATCAATATTCTGCGCCAAATCACCACTGGAAATATGACGGATACTCGCGGCAATCTTGTTGAGCGGAGAGATAAGTGTAAAGCGAATCCCTGACCATGCGCCAATAACCACTAGCAGAAGAATAACCAGCACACCCACACTGGCCCATATAGCCAGATTATAAGAGTGTTGGCTGTGGTTAATCACCTGCTGATTAAAAGTATTCATGTCTTCAATAACGAGGTTATATGCCTTTTCAAAATCAACCTGACTTTTCTGGACTTGCAGTTCATATGCTGCTTGAGTATTACCCGCATCGATAAATTTTATTAGTTCGGTCAGTGCACTATCCAATATGCTGTAATTATTCTTTAGCTCCTGAAAAAGCAACTCATTGTGATGAGGGATAGATTCATATGTAGCCCAATATTTTTTAGCATCACTAAAGCGTTGTTTCGCCGCTTCCAATTGTTCATTGAACTCTTTCCGACCTTCCGTCGTACTACTATCTTCCATAAGATAGCTAAGTATCGCTCTGTTAGCCTGAAGACGAGTCCGGAGCAAATAGGCCCAAGCCCCCGTCAATTCAGTTCGTTGATTACTGATCTCTTGCTGGTTAACAAAGTTTTCTCTATCGTTACTCAATATCGGAAAAAATACGGCAACAGTACTGAGCTGGAGCAAACAAAATACTATCAATAATACAATCAAACCATTAACAACTTTAAAACTATTTAGCATCTTACTTTCTCCTTGTATGCTTTATATAAATCGGCTCACAAGAAAAAAACATAATAGCTAAAACTTATCATTTTTAATTTATTGATCGTCACTATCGATCAATTATGAAATTATTATTCATGAGTATGGCTCATAACACTTATCCTGCTAAACACCATTATCAATAGCCGTAATCCCGATAACATAAACCATATTACTTATGCTTAGACGGATAGCTATGCTCAATTCTCAGGCAAGTTCAGGTAAAACGACAGGACTGCTTTTTGTCGTAATACTTAGTGCATTGATGGCGTTTACTTCCTTATCTACCGATATTTACTTACCCGCTATGCCCATTATGGCGAAAGAGTTACAAGGCGATGCAGAACTGACTATCACTGGTTTTTTAATTGGCTTTTGTATCGCTCAATTGATCTGGGGGCCGATTAGCGACCACCTGGGGCGGCGCTTACCCCTGGTCATTGGTATGTTCTTGTTCATCATCGGCTCTGTGGGTTGTGCCTTATCAACGAATATCGGGCAGATTGTTTTCTGGCGTGTATTTCAAGCATTGGGAGCCTGTACGGGGCCAATGCTGGCACGAGCGATGATCCGCGATCTGTTTAGCCGTACCCGTGCAGCTCAGATGCTCTCTACCCTAATGATTATTATGGCCATTGCACCGATTGCCGGGCCTCTGCTTGGCGGGCAAATGATCAAAAATACATCCTGGCATGCCATTTTTTGGCTATTGGCAGTCATCGGTGTGTTAATGCTTATCTCATTACGATGGTTACCAGAAACATTATCCGGAGAAAAACGAGTTAAAGCCTCTTTATCCAGTGCCTTTCATAACTATTACAGGTTACTGACTAATACAAAATTCATGCGTTTCACGTTATGCCTGACGTTCTACTATGTTGCGGCCTATGCATTTATTACCGGATCTCCTTTTGTCTACATCACTTACTTTGGTGTTGATCCACAACATTACGGTTGGTTATTTGCGTTGAATATTGTCGGGTTGATGGCAGTTAGTATGGTAAACAGACGCATGGTACATCGATATCCGCTTGAATCTTTACTCAAGTTCGCTATCTCCGTCGCCACCCTCGCCGCAGTGGTACTTGCTGTTGCTACTGGATTAAGCATCGGCGGAATTAGCCTGATTGTAGGAACGGTGTTTATCTTCTTTTCCATGAACGGAATTATTGCAGCAACGTCCACTGCCGCCGCATTGGACGCAGTGCCAGACGTTGCTGGTTCGGCTTCGGCACTGATGGGTTCGTTGCAATACGGAAGTGGCATTATCTCTTCCTTGCTTCTGGCACTGCTTAGTGATGGGACACCTTGGACAATGGGCTGGATAATTGCCGTATTTACAGTGGCCAGTGCATTAATAGCACTGACCACCGGGATGACAAAACGCTGAGTTAAATATTTTTATCAAAGAAATTATCTAGTTTGCTCATCGCCTGATCGACATAACGAGGCACCCAATAGGTTTCGATATGCGTCGCGCCATCAATCAGGAACAGCTCTTTATTCTGCGTGCCGGTGGCCTTTTTGAATGCACTTTCGGTCATGTAGAGCGAATCTGCTTTTGTACCCGCCATCATCAGCAGCGGTTGATTGATTAAGTCCATATTGCTTTGCGCATCAAAACTCATCAAATCAAGTAGACTGCTCAGGGTATAGCGGAAGGTTGAATTTGGGTGTGCATGGGTTTTGCCGTAATACTCAAAGCCCTGACGATAGAGATCAAAGGGCAACTTGGCTATTTGCTCATCGGTTAATTGAGCATCGCCGGTATAGGTAATTTCACCGGTGGCGACTTCTTTTGCACGCGCATCCGAGGCTTGCTTCAGGCGCTCCTGAATGGTGGAAAGCTGGGAATCCTGATACCCGTTGCGGCGTACCAGTCCGGAGTCAAACATACTCAACGTCGCCAGCGCTTTAAACCGTTTGTCGGTCTGGGCGGCTTTCAATGAATAACCGCCGCCGCCACAGATACCCAGCAAGCCAATGCGAGTGTTGTCAACACCGGGATACTGACTAATGTAATCAGCCATGCCGTGAATATCTTCAATGCGATTGGCCGGTTTATCTACATTGCGCGGCATACCACCACTGGCTCCCTGGTAAGCAGCATCAGCGGTGATAGTGATATATCCGTGTTCAGCCAAACGCTGAGCATACAATCCGGCAACCTGCTCTTTAACACCACCATTAGGGTGGGCAACTACCACCGCAGGATATTTTTTTGCCGGGTCGTAGTTAGCCGGTGTGTAGACATTCGCAGCAATTTGAATGCCATGGAGATCATATTTCACCGGGTGGATATTGACCTTGCCCTTAACATTCTCGGTAATGGCACCGTCGTACACCAAAGTAAATGGATTCTGTTTGTAATCAGCGGCATGAACTGAAGTAATGCCGGCCATTGCCGTAAGTAGCATTGCATTTAACAAATTGAGTTTCATGGTCATCTCCCGAAATAAGTTATAGCCCGATGCGTGGGGCATCTATCGTGGGTATTGCAGGTTTAGCTTAAAGAGACGGGGCTGACAACATCATGACGGGCAAATAACAATTTTGTCAGTTAGCAAGACACGCGAAACTGACAGAAATGACAGGAAGTTGTCAGCAAGATGTTGGCGTGAGTAGGCTAACATCAGCGTGGCCGCGTATAGCAGACAAGTAACAGAGGAAATAGTGGATGCGACTGTTATTAGTGGAAGATGAAGAAAAAACCTCGTCCTATTTAAATCGGGCGCTGGGAGAATCGGGTTTTAGCGTAGATATATCGGCTGATGGTGCAGAGGGGCTACATTATGCGCTGGAATATGATTACGATGCCATAATCCTTGATGTCATGTTACCCGGCATGGATGGCTATCGGGTGCTGGAGGGTATTCGCGCCAGTAAACAAACGCCGGTGTTGATGCTTTCAGCTCGAGGCTCGGTGGATGAGCGTGTCAAAGGACTGCGTCTTGGTGCCGATGATTATCTGCCTAAACCCTTCTCACTCATTGAGTTAGTAGCCCGCATTCAAGCGCTGGTGCGTCGCCGCTCGACGGATGGCGCAGATATCACACAACTACAGATTCATGACCTACATCTGGATCTACTGGCTCGCCGCGTGTTTCGAGCCGGAACCCGGCTGGAACTGACCGCGAAAGAGTTTTCATTGCTCAGTCTGTTGGCGCGTCATCAAGGGGAAATCCTGTCAAAAATGATGATCGCCGAGCAAGTCTGGGATATGAATTTCGACAGCGACGCCAACGTGGTTGAGGTTGCGATTAAACGTCTGCGCGCCAAGATTGATGCACCATTTGAGGTCAAGTTACTGCATACCGTGCGTGGTATGGGCTATGTTCTTGAAGTCAGACCCGACACACTAAATTAAGTGAGGGAGAAACATATGTTCAGGCGTTCCATCTCCGTGCATATGGCGTTGATGTTTGCTTTATCCGCCTTACTGATTGTCTCGGCTATCGGTATTTTTCTGCGAAGCTCGCTGCACGACTCATTGCAAAAGCAGATGCATAACGAGCTGCTTTTTCGCGAATCATTGATGAGCCCATGGATCATTGCGCGAACCTCGTCAGAGGGCTGGTCAACATTGGCGAACAAATTCACCGTTTTAGCCAGCTCAGAGGGGGAACGGGTGCGCTATTGGATTGTCAGTGACAACCCCCGTTTTAGCGTAGGAGGCCCTCCACCAGCTGGCGTTGACTGGTCAGCGCTAAAAGAAGGCTTTAACAAGATACCCGGCACGTCCGAGGGAGTTTGTTCGTTGTTTCTGCTGGTAAAAACTATTCCAGCTAATGGAGAAAGGCCGACACTGCGCTATGTCGTGGCTATCGATTCCACACCTTACATGGGCACGCTGGATGCATTCACACGCACATTACTTATTATTACTGCCTTAGGCGTACTTATTGTTGCACTGCTGGGCTATGCCGTTTCCAGAATCGGTCTGCGCCCGGTAGGCGCATTGAGTCAGCAGGCACAACATCTGGCACCGGGAGATCACGGCCAACGACTGGATGCCAGCACATTACCGCAAGAGCTTCAGCAGTTGGCGACCTCATTCAATGGTGTGCTTGAGCGGCAGGAAATCGCCTGGCGGCAGCTTGAGAGCTTTAACGCCGATGTCGCCCATGAATTACGCACCCCCCTCACCAATCTGATAGGTCAAACACAACTGGGCCTGTCACGTCGGCGTTCGCCGGAGGAACTTGAGGAGCTACTGGGTTCAAATCTGGAAGAACTGGAGCGGATGACGTCCATCGTTAACGATATGCTGTTCTTGTCACACGCTCACGCCGGTGATCATGCCGCCCAGTTAACACGCGTCTCACTGCGCGAAGAAACGCTTAAAACGGCGGAATATGTTGAACCCTCGTTCGCTGAAAAACAGCTTTCCCTGAAAGTCGAAGGTGACGTGATTGCCCACATTGACCGGCGTTTGTTTCACCGATCACTGGCCAACCTACTGGAAAACAGCGCAAGGCATTCATCACCTGAAAGTACCATTACTGTGCAGTTAAGCAAAAGTGGTAATCAGGCCAGTGTTGCAGTATCAAACCCAGGTGACCCTATTGCAGCGACACATTTACATCGCCTGTTTGAGCGATTTTATCGGGTGGATTCTTCACGTACCAAAAGTGACACTCACCACGGCCTCGGGCTGTCGATTGTACGCGCCGTCGCGATTATGCATCGCGGTGATGTGTTTGCCCGCAGCGAGAACGGTATCAATACTTTTGGGCTGACGTTTGCACTATCTGCTGATGACCAACTATCTACTGACGACGAACTATCTACCGACGACGAACTATGCGCGGAACAAAACCAGCGTTCGGCAAAAGCACCTGAAAGTGCATTTTCAGCGTCAACTGACAACATTGTCAGGCAGCCGTCAGCCTGACGACATTTGACTCTGGTTAGAATCAAACCGACAAAGCATGAGCTTTTTTAACTAAAAGGACGCATTGCATGATCGGAAAAATCGGCTATCTCGGGCTATTAGTCCCGCTTATCACCTTTTCTGCTGTCACGTTGGCCCAAAGCAGCTCAGCGCAAATTACACCCGCCGGAAGCCAGAAAGCCATTTTTGGCGCTGAGGAAAACTTTACCGGCCGTGTACGTGTCGACCCCCTCTTTACTGCGGATAAAGAAATAGCCGTTTCCGCAGCTTACGTCACATTCGAACCAGGCGCCCGCTCGGCCTGGCACACCCACCCCGCCGGGCAGCGGCTTATCGTCACTTCCGGCGTTGGCTTGACTCAGGCGGAAGGTCAGCCAGTGCAGGTAATCCGAGCAGGTGATGTGGTGTCGTGCCCAGCAGGAGTTAAGCACTGGCATGGCGCAGCACCTGACAGCGCGATGACACATCTGGCAGTGACCGGGATCATTGATGGAAAGAGTGTTAATTGGATGGAGAAAGTGACCGATGAACAATACCACGCAGATTAAAGTTCTCACCGCAGCGGCTTTACTGGTTTTCAGCGTGAGTCTGACAGCACATGCCGCCCCCGTAACGACAGGAGCATCAGAAATGAATCAACAACAAACCATTTCCGACACGCTATCCGCGCGCCAACAAGCTATTCCCCTGATTGCGTCTTATATGGCCAGCAGCCAGATGGGAAAACTCAATGCGGCACTTAATCAAGGGCTGGATGCCGGTCTGACGGTCAATGAAGCTAAAGAAATCCTTGTTCAGCTCTACGCCTATACCGGTTTCCCTCGCAGTCTCAATGCATTGAATGAATTAATGAAAGTTGTTAATGACCGCAAGCAACGCGGTATTAACGATGTTCAAGGCAAAGAACCGGTTAGCCCGATTCCGGTCGGTGATGAACTCCGCCGTGTGGGAACAGCCAATCAGACCAAAATATCCGGCGCGCCGGTACAAGGCCCGGTTTTTGAATTTGCCCCAGTAATTAATCAATTCCTGCAAACACATTTATTTGGCGACATTTTTGCCCGTGACAATCTGGACTGGCAAAGTCGCGAACTGGCGACGGTCGGTGCGCTAGCCGCCACACCGGGTGTGGAAGCGCAATTGCTGTCACATACGCGAGCCAGTCTGCGTGTCGGGCTAACAGCAGCACAACTGCGCCAGCTTGCACAAGTGCTGCGTGAGCATGGTGAGGGCGATGCCGCAACACGGGTTGAACAGGCACTGCAACAAGCGTTGGCTACGGCAAAGTAAGCAATGACTTATTGGTTTGAGACTGCTTGTAGTTAAGTCATCAAGCTGAACAATTCAGATCATATCGACTCAAAACCGACATAGAGGAAGTCACCTTGAAGATACTGTTAAAAACACTGGTATTTTGCATGCTGGCAGGGGGCGTGACCGCCTCGTCAGTTTATGCGGAACCGTTGGTTATTCAGGAGCAAGGAAGTTTTTCTGTTGGTGGCACCGTCATGACGGCGGCAGGAGAATTCGACGCCAAAAAGCCACTGGATTCTGCCGGGCAGACTTATCATGGCGATCATGCTTATGTGTTTTATCAAATCCCAGAGAATCCGCATAAATATCCGTTAATTATGCTGCATGGTGCAGGGCAGTCTTCTCATACCTGGGAAAGCACACCAGATGGTCGCGAGGGCTTCCAGAATATATTTCTGCGGCGGGGGTTTTCGACCTATCTGGTGGATCAACCGCGTCGCGGCAAAGCAGGACGCACTACGGTTGAAGGAACAGTCACGCCCAAACCGGATGAACAGATGTGGTTCAATCAGTTCCGTGTCGGTGTCTGGCCGGACTATTTTAAAGACGTTCAGTTCTCTCACGATAAACAGGCGTTGAATCAGTATTTCCGTCAGATGACGCCCAACACCGGCCCTTTTGATCTCAACGTTATTTCCGATGCTATGTCGGCGCTGGTGGATAAAACCGGCCCGGCTATTCTTTTCACTCACTCTCAAGGCGGTGGGCCGGGCTGGTACACCGCTATGAAAAACAACAAGGTGAAAGCCATCGTTGCCTTTGAACCGGGCAGTAGCTTTGTCTTCCCGGAAAATGAATTACCTGCACCGATGCCAAGTGCGTTTGATACTCTGAAAGGCGAACCGGTGCCGTTAGATCAATTTATGGCACTCACAAAAATTCCTATTGTGATTTTTTACGGCGATAACATTCCGGATAAACCAACCGCCATGCCAGCACAAGATAGCTGGCGAGTACGTCTGGCAATGGCTCGCGAGTGGCGTGACGTGGTGAATAAACACGGTGGTGATGTTAGGGTCATCCATTTACCTGAAGTCGGTATTAAGGGCAACACGCACTTTCCTTTTTCTGATCTGAATAATGTCGAAATTGCCGATCAGGTCAGTCAGTTCCTGAAAGAAAAAGATTTGCAGTAACACTCAACAACGCAGGGTACATTCGCTAATTAATGAATCCGGCTCATTAAGCCTATCGAATTACGACCTATAATCAGATAAAAGACTCTGCGCTATGCTTATCTCAAGCACAATACTCAAGGATAACGTCATGCAAACAGTAAAACTGAACAATGGGATTGATATGCCCCTGTTGGGCTTTGGGGTCTTCCAGATGACGGACGCAACAGAATGCGAGCGCGCCGTGGTCGATGCCATTGAGACAGGCTACCGCCTGATTGATACAGCGGCTTCCTACCAGAATGAAACGCAGGTAGGGAATGCAATTAGGCAAAGTGGCATTGCGCGCGATGAACTGTTTATTACCACAAAATTGTGGTTGCAGGGTGCGAACTATGAAGGGGCGAAGGCACAGTTTGAACGCTCATTAAATCGCTTGCAGCTGGATTATGTTGATTTGTATCTGATTCACCAGCCCTATGGCGATGTGCATGGCGCATGGCGTGCGATGGAAGAATTGCATCAGGCGGGTAAAATCCGTGCCATTGGCGTCAGTAACTTTCAACCAGATCGCCTGGCAGACCTCATGGCATTTAACAAGATAGTTCCAGCAGTAAACCAGATTGAAGTGAACCCGTTCAATCAGCAACTGCATGCCGTGCCCTGGATGCAAAGTCGCGGTATTCAACCGGAAGCCTGGGCACCGTTTGCTGAAGGGAAAAACGGTCTGTTCCAACATCCGGTATTAACTGCAATCGGCGAGAAGTATGGCAAAAGCGTGGGACAGGTTGTCTTACGCTGGATTTTCCAGCGCGGTATTGTCTCGCTGGCTAAATCGGTGCGTAAAGAGCGGATGGTCGAAAATATCAACGTGCTGGACTTCGAGCTTAACCATGAGGAAATGCTCCAGATCACTGCTCTGGATACCGCGACCAGCGCCTTCTTCTCTCACCGTGACCCTGCCATGGTGGAATGGTTGACCGGCCGTAAACTCGATGTCTAATACAGTTAGTCAGCTCAGCATAATGCCTTAACTCACAATCAGCGACTCCAGTAAGGAGTCGCTGATGTTTTATTCAGAATATCTCGGCGGTCGTGCTATTTTCGCGTCATCCCATCCAACGTCTTATTTATAAATAATCACTTCACAGTTTTTTAATTTCGGTGACATAAGTGACTGCCACTGCATCGACAAAATTAGGTACGTCGATAAATGCAGCTTTTCCTATCGGGGAATCAAACGCAGCAACAGCATCTTCCAGCGAGTCGAACCATAATTCTGAAAAACCATCAATGGGTGAGTCTGGATATACACGTCGGTCGATTGGATTCAGTACGTAAGCACGAAGGCCGGGTAATTTAAGGGTGATAGCCGTGTGTATCTCCTTCCAGTATTCGACAAAATCGTCAAAGCTCTGATCTTTTTTCTTTGTCAGCAAACCTACATGTTTAAAGCCTTTAACTTCGGTCATGGTTATCTCCAGTATCCAGAGTGAGCGTTGTCGCCCCAAGGCGAAACATTAATTCTGGTGCATACTATGATTGATTCCATTTAGACTATAAATATGGTTTTGCTATCATCTTTATAGACATAAATTCTACAATTAAATACCCTGAAGAACGCTATCGTTATATTTTCTGATAATATCCGGCGGGTATTCCATTGAGAAAAACACCGTCAACGACCTGTAAAGGCTAGTGAATATATGAGAAAAACAGATCATCTCGGCGGTATTACTGCCTTTGTCACAACAGCTCAACACGGCAGTTTTACTGCGGCTGCGGAACGGCTCGGGCTAACAAAATCAGCGGTAGGAAAGAGTGTGAGTCGTCTGGAAGATCGGCTGGGGCTTAAACTTTTTCAGCGGTCGACACGAAGATTGAGTCTCACGCCTGATGGTGAAAAGTTTCTTGCCAGTTGTCAGAGTGCAATAGATATTCTGGAACTTGCTGAAGCAGAATTGACCGCTCATATTACCCACCCCGCCGGGCGCTTACGGGTAGATTTACCGGCTGCATTTGGCAGACAGCGTATCTTGCCTATTCTGCTTGATATTACCCGTCAGTATCCCGAACTGGCATTGACCGTGACATTCAGCGAGCGATTTGTTGATCCTATTGAAGAGGGTATTGATCTGGTTATACGTATCGGCGAACTCGCTGATAGTAGTGGTCTGGTTGCCCGCAGATTGACAACTCAAAAGCTGGTTATTTGCGCCTCAGCGGATTACCTCTTATCCCACACGGAGCCGGCCCAACCAGAAGAGTTGAGCCAGCATAAGTGTGTGGTTGGTTTTCGACGTAACCAACCTATATCCTGGTTACTCAAAGACAATACCGGACAAATTCTCCGTTATACCCCGACGCCAACACATGAGTTTGCTGATGGTGATGCGATGCTGGCCGCCACGCTGGCGGGATGTGGTCTATGTCAGTTACCGCTCTGGCTCGTCGGCAAATATTTGCAAAGGGGCGAATTAAAAGAAGTTCTTATCGGGCATTCCGGTGGTGAAATGCCCATCAGCGCGTTATGGCCGAAAAATCGTCAGTTACTGCCCAAAATCCGTTATGTAGTGGATGAGTTGGTCAGAGCCGCTGAAGCGGGATTACTGGACTGATTTTATTGATTATCCAATTGTGCTGAGTAGAACGGATAATCTGTATAACCAACTTCTGTGCCACCATAGAACGTAGCACGATCAGGTTCAGTTAATGGCCAGTCATTTTTCATTCTTTCCACCAAATCAGGGTTGGAAATGTAGGGCCGCCCGAAACCAATTAGATCAGCACATCCATCCTGTAGGTACTTTTCTGCCAGCTGTTTATCAAACCCACCAGCAATAATCAAAATACCTTGATATACGGCTCTGAATTTTTGAATGAATCCATCAGGAATAGCTTGCTGCCCCAGGGTTTGCTGATCACTGAGATGCACATACGCCAAAGAGCGAGCATTTAATTCCTCAGCAAGTTGTAGCCATGTCTGCTCCTCACCGTCAAAAGCGTGCATATCGAAAAGACGGCCAAAAGGTGCCAGACGGATGCCCGTTTTATCACTTCCGATCGCTTTTGATACAGCATCAGTCACTTCAAGAGTGAAGCGAATACGATTGCTATGGCTTTCACCACCATATTCATCATTGCGAGTATTCAGTCCACCATTAATAAACTGTTCCAACAGATAACCATTTGCAGCATGAATTTCAACACCATCAAAACCCGCCTCAATCGCATTCTCCGCCGCCACAACATAATCATTGATAATGGCTTTGATGCCATCAATCGTCAGAGCCTGTGGCATTGAAACGGGTACTTGACCCGGGTTGCCGTTTTGATCCAGCGCATAACAGTGACTATTCTCGGCTTTTACTGCGACGCTGCTGACCGGAGCAGCACCGTTATTTTGTAGACTAGTATGGGAAATGCGGCCGACATGCCACAATTGCAGGAAGATTTTTCCGCCTTTTTCATGCACAGCCTGAGTCGTTAAAGACCATCCCTTCACTTGCCCCTTACTGTAAATGCCTGGTGTAAACAGATAGCCCTGCCCCTGCACAGAAATTTGAGCACCTTCAGTGACAATTAACCCGGCAGATGCCCGTTGTGCGTAATATTCTGCCGTCAACTCATCTGCAATATCACCTTTTCTGGCTCTTGAGCGCGTCATCGGCGCCATAACGACGCGATTATTCAGAGTAATATTACCGACTTTAAGTGGTGTAAATAGCTTTTCCATTTTTACCTACCTGTATTCAGACGTTTTACCTATGTTCACTGTATGAGATATCAATGTGAATAGCGTTTTGTTCCGAATACTTGTTCCATAAACTCTACAATACTTTTAGAGTGATAAAGTTAAGTGAGACAAAAGATATGACTCAAGCCTATTAGCACCACTCATCTAAAGTGAATATTGACAGGATTTAGTATTACATCCCAGCATGACTCTAGTTATTTCGACAAAATACATTAAGTGTTATTTATTGAGAATAATCTTGATATGAATCAAGATTATTCTCGCACATATTAAGACCATTTTATTACCTGTCAAAAACAATCAAAAAAACACCTTTAATCTTATGATAACTACAGATTTAGCCGTGCTACTGTCAGCATGCTAAAAAATACACACTAATATTTTTCTAGCTAAATGAATAACGCTTGATATTCTGCCTTATTGAGTATCCAGGTATTTATTCAAAAAATATCACCGCTCATAAACATGAATTTCAAACCGTTTCAAAGGCGGTACGTCTCTTTTTGCAATGAGTGATATGACATCATCTCATTACGTTTAATTTTTTGAGGTTTTATGGACAAAACATTATTGGCCGGAGCAATTAGTCTGTCTTTGGTCACATTACCTGCTCAGGTATTGGCTTTTACGCCAATTGTAGAGGGAATAACTGTCAACAATGAAGTCGTCAATACTGGCGGACAAATTGTGCGTAACGGTGGCGTCATTAATAATGGACGGGTTTACGGGAACACCAATAATGGCATGGTTACAAGATCTGCTATTGCTGTTACCAACGGGAGCAGTGCCGGTACAGCAAATAATACGACAGTGGATGATGGCGGTTGGTTACAGGTTACCGATGCTTTTGCAACCGGTACTCTGGTTAATCAGGGCGGAATGCTTGACGTTAAAACAGCGGGGATCGTAACAGATAGCCAGATTAATGATGGCGGCCTTATGACTCTGGGACTCAATAGCCAGTCGAAAGGTTACCTCAATATCGCGGCAGGTGCGGAACTTTTTATTACTAATAACGATACCTATACCAGTGATGTGACCACCCACAATCCCGCCCTACCCGCCAATGTCTCCATCGAAAACCTCAGTGTGGCTGGCCTGGTCGAGATTGGCCCTTCCTGGATAGGCGCGACTGTAGTACCTGTTTCCCCGCCTGCAACCTTGGGGCCGGTGCTGGTTACCCGAATCAACAACGTGACGATGCAAGGGGGGGATATCAACCTGATGCCCTATTCTGCAGGCGGACAATTTAACCGGCTGGAAATAGAAAATTTGTCAGGTCAGGGTAACTTTACGATGACAACCCAGCTTGCCAGCAGCGCCGGAGATTTTATTACGGTGTCGCACCAAGCGACTGGCCAATTTGGTATTACCGTTCAGGACAGCGGTAAAGAGCCGCTATCCCCCAACAGCCTGGCATTAGTACATGTTAATAGCGGTAATGCTCAGTTCCGCTTACTTAATGCCGGTGGAGTGGTAGATTTAGGCGTTTACCAATATGGGCTATATGGTCAGGAAAGCAATGGCACCACCGACTGGTATTTAGCGACTAACACAGCGGGTCTCCCCGGAACAACTCTGAATCTGGCGGCCCCTGTACTCAGCTCTGCGGCGCAAGGTGTGTTGAATATGGCAGCAGCACCACGACATATTCTGAATGCGGAACTGAGTACCTTACGCCAGCGCCAGGGCGAATTGAAAACAGATGCTGATGGAACTGTCGGTGTATGGGCGCGTTATCTTACTGATGACAGCCGATTGTCTGACAATAAAAATGTTTCTTTCAAGAATACCTTGAACGGTATGGAGATCGGAGCAGATAAGCAATTGGGGTTGAGTCGGGGTAATATGCTGGTCGGGGTATTTACTGGCTACAGTTCATCCGATGTTAAAGCCACTCATAGCGCAGGAGCCAATGGGGATATTCGCAGTTACAGTGGTGGCCTCTATCTGACCTATCTGGATCAAAGTGGGCTCTATATTGATACGGTATTGAAAGCTAACCGTTTTAATAATGAATTAAATACTCAAGGCGCGCGAGCGGAATACAGTCAAAATGCCCTTACCGCTTCGCTGGAAAGTGGTTATCAATTGCCTGTTTATACCAATCTGGTGCTGGAACCGTATGGCAAAGTGAGTTATTCACGCATTAGTAGCGCAGATTATACTCTTAGCAACGGTATGGCAGCAGATGTGGCTAAAGCGGATAGTGTGCAAGGTGAGTTAGGGACAATATTGGCGTCCTCTTATACCCTGAATCAAATAGCGATAAAACCATACATTAAACTGGCTATTGCTCGTGAGTTTATCAAGACCAATACAGTCGCCATTAATAATATTGGCTTCGATAATGATTTCTCCGGTAATGTCGGGAAATATGGCATGGGCATCGATGCCACTGTTGCCAATAACACCTCAATTTTTGCCGAAGTGGATTATCTTAATGGTTCAAAAATTGAAACACCGGTAACGGCTAATATCGGATTTCGTCTGCGGTTCTAATTTATTCCAGCCCCTCTTCTGAGGGGCATTTATTGTCCTCAATCAACTTTCTATATATCCCCAAATTATTTTGAGTCTCAGAGAGCAGCTAAAGAAACATACAAATAACGGGAATCCCATGCCATTTTTCAAGCCGGGGTTCCACTATCAGTACTTCAGTAAATGGGGGGGATGGGAAAGTATAGAAATGGTACAGAGGTATGCACACCTTGCGCCACGTCATTTGAGTGCTCACGCCAGGCAAATTGATAGCATTTTTGAGAACGGTATCAATACATTTGGGCTGACGTTTGCTAAACAGCTTGATGCTATCTGAACAGAAAGACTGATTTCAGAGACAAAATCGGGACGCCAACTCTCTAAGCCTTCTGACAAAATTGTCAGAGAGCCGTCAGTCTGATGTCAGCCTACCTGCGCCAGAATTACTGCTAAGACTAACCACTGCTGATTGAAGGAATGAAACAGTGAGAATAAAAAAGGTATTTAGCGGGTTTCTGGCGATGATTATCATGGGGCTTCTGGGACACCCCGCGTTCGCATCAGAGGATTCATCCACACAATCTCGCACGCTGATTATCTATTTTTCCCAGCCCGAGGAAATGAAACCTGATGCCGTAGACGGTTTTTCCGGGGCCAGCGTATTACAAAAAAACACGCCGAAGACCGGCAGCACTCAGTTTGTTGCGCAGCTAATTCAAGAGCAGACTCACGGCGATCTGTTTCGCATTGAAACCGCCACTCCCTACCCTCGCCAGCATGATGCACTTTTACGCGTTGCCGAAAAGGAACAGCAAACTAAAGCCAGGCCCTCACTAAAAACGCCGCTCCCCGACCTGAGCGATTACGATATCATTTACGTTGGTTATCCCATCTGGTGGTATACCATGCCAATGGTGATATATAGCCTCTTTGAGCAAAATGACTTTGCCGGTAAAACGGTCATTCCCTTTACCACCCATGGAGGCAGCCGTTTAGCCGACTCTCTGCGAGAAATTGCCCGCATGCAACCACAGGCCAAATTAGTCACTCGTGCGCTCTCGATCTCACGCAATGATATTTCAGGCCCTGACGTACCCGCGCAGGTTGAGCAATGGGTAAAACAAGTCCAGCCACAGCGTTAATCCATCGACATGAAGAAAATTTATATTTTCCAGGTCATGCAGGATACGCTGATGACTTTACTTCTACTGGTACTGATGGGGTTTCACCTTCACGGTGAAATCGTACATGAATGGGCGGGTATTATTTTTACGCTGCTCATCATTTTGCATTTATACCTTAACAGGCATCGCTTGTGGTCACTGTCGCCAAATATTCCTTTAACGATGCAAATAGTTAACAGAGTCATTAATGCAGTGACATTCGTTATCATCCTGACCGCTATTGTCTCTGGCATGATGCTGTCCCGTCATATCCTTCTGGAGCTGCCGTTCCACAACCCGGCGAGCTGGGTCAGAAAAGTACACATGACGTCGGTCCACTGGGGAATGCTCATTCTGGCGCTACATATCGGGTTGCACTGGAAAATGCTGGCAACGTTTCTCTGCCGGATCCTGAACATCCCCGGCAACTCACACTTTGCAAATGTCATTATGCCGGGGATTTTTTCGATAATCGCATTACTGGGATTGTACTGGTTACTGAACCAGGACTATCTCGATTATTTGCTGATGAAGGTAGATTTTTCCTTTTTCGATTACGATGAATCTGCCCTTCTTTTTTATTTACGCTACCTATCCATTATTGTTTTATTTTCATTAATTACGCGCTTTTTACTTTGGTTTCTTATTTTTAGAAAATGTAAAGCGATGTCGCCACAATAGGGGTTAACTGACAGAATTGTCAGGCTGGCGTCAGTCTGACGACATGTCATCCTTATTAGAATCATTGCAAATCCTCCCCTTCATCGTAGATAAGGACGCTTTGCGTGATCAGACATTTACGTTACCTCGGGCTTTCACTGCCCCTCTTCACATTTTCATCCTGGGCAGCGGAGCAAAATCCCGCTGTCCATATCTCTCCCGCTGGAAGTCAGAACGCGGTTATGGGCCAGCGGAGAACTTTACCTGTCGCGTTCTGGTTGATTCTCTCTTTAAACCGGATAACGACATCCGTGGTCGCCAACTGGCACAGGTTCTGCGTGAACATAGTGAAAATGATGCGGCTACGCGGGCAGAAAAGGCGCTGCAACAGGCGCTCTCAAACAATTAGGAGTTGATTATGGAACATGATCCCACCCGCAGAATGTTGATTACCGCACTTGCCGGGCTCACGCTGGCGAACGTTTCCCTGGCATCAGCAACCACCGGAAACGCAAACTTGCAGGGTAAAATCCGTATTCTGGTGGCGTACTTTTCTCGCAGCGGTAACACTCGGGTGATTGCGGGCGTCATTCACCGCAGCCTGAACACCGATCTGTTTGAAATCGAACCGACCGCACCTTATCCGGAAGACTATTTTCAGACTGTTGAACAGGCGAAAAATGAGCGTGAACGGGGAATAAAACCCGTATTAAAAAATAGCGTCGCAGATATCTCACGTTATGAGACCGTATATTTAGGCTTTCCGATCTGGGGGACCAGCGTGCCGCCCGTAGTGCAAGCATTTCTCAGCAGCCACAACCTTGCGGGCAAATTACTCATCCCCTTCATTACTCACGGCGGCTACGGTAAAGGAGACAGCGACGACATCCTTGCCAGTCTCGCCCCAACAGCCCGCCGGGAAAAACCGCTAGTCATTGAATGCGACCAGGAGCGTAGAACCACAGAAACGGTCACCAGTTGGTTAGAGACGATACGCAGCTAGAGCGCTTGGGTGATTTCCCTGACGTGACATTTGATGATGCCCAGGAGATGGGCGGGTGGGAATCAATCGAAATGGTGTGTCGATATGCTCACTTGTCGCCAAACCATCTAACTGAGCATGCGCGTAAAATTGACGAAGTGATGGGAATTAATGTCACTAATCTGGCACTTTTAAAAAAGGTTGCTGATAATTAGGGGGTAAACAGAGGGTAACTTATTGATTTCCCTACAGGATTCGAATACAGACCCTACAACCCTTGTTATTACAGCATTTTTATCTGTTCGAAAAACGCCGGAGCCCCCAATTAGGCCCCCAATCATATTTTGCTGAAAACATCAGCGATTTCGAACCCGGTGATTGTAACGATGAACTACCGCGCTGCCAACATCCCCGGATAATGTTTAGCAATAATATCATTCAGCTTATCAACCAATTCAGGTTGTTTAAACATGATATGCGCTGTTCCCTTCTGAAAGTATTTTATCGTAAACATCTCATCCTCATACCGGGTGCTGTGCCGGTCCTCATAGATATGATCGCCCAGACGACTGGTAACGTCAGCGCGACTGTCAGGAATGGGCTGACCATCAAGGAGCATCAGCATGCGTTCAAGGTCCGCTAACCGGTCACGTTGTCGACCCCAGTTAAGCCCAAATCCCCACCGGTCACACTTGACCAGTCCAGTCACGATGATTTTCTTGCCAAACTTGCAGGGGTTGTTCGTCTTAAAATCCCAGCTCAGGCCTTTAAATACGTTGATGGCACCCCGTTCAAATACGTCACATTTACTCTGATGCAACTGCTCAAACGTACTGAGAATATTGGCTTCGCTGACGGCAGGAATGTTATCTCCCTCAAGGTTTCTGTACCACTGGTCACGTGCCTGGGCGTCCATCAGGCTCAGCATCCCTGATTTTTTCATCAGGTCTCGCCATATACCGCGATCGAGATTGCAGGTAATCACTTTCATGACTGTTTCTGCTTTCTCCATGAACCAGCAGCCAGTACGGAAGTCTTGTCGCATGGCCCAGTCCTTTGCAATTCCACCGCCAATGCTGTTGGTGATGGCCGAGATATCCTCAAGCTGGTGGATAAGTGCTTCAATCTGCACCAACGCGGTGTTACGCCCGGTGATGATACGTTCAATGCTGGTGGAGCAGATAACATCGGTGTGGTCAGTCAGGACGTTGGGGGTTTCAATAACTGTATTCAATGCAGTTAACATAGCGGGGTTCCTTAGAAACAAAATATCCGCATCACAGGTAAAACCCCCGTGCTGGACAGTCACGCAGTGCTGACGGCGCTGATCGAGTTCACCGGAACGCAGGCAGGCTTCCAGGTGTTGAATCAGTACAGGGAACACGGTATCCAACGTTTGGAGGATATCTGGGGCGAATGTGCCGACAACACCGGTACGGTCAGCCAGAAAGTGCAGATGCGTTCCCTCCTGAACCAGTCGGGCTCCCAACCGCGGCGTAATATCACATTGCAGGCCCCATGCCGGGGCGGTGGTAATGTTGTTATCCATGCTAAATTTTTCTCTGTGGTTTAATAGGGTTGAGGGACTCGGTTGGGTAGAGCAAAGTGGGCGGAAAATGTGCTCGCCATAGCCCCGCAGCCTGGCGTGCGCGGGCGATATCACCCTTGTTCAGCATCGGGTTTTGCACCAGTGCGCTGAACCCGGCACGGCCAATACGCACTAATGCATATTTTTCAACCAGGGCATTGACGGTATCGCCCACTGAAATCCCTTGTTCTATCTGTTGCGCAATCACCTGTTCATCGTGATAGGGCGTATCGTTGAGGCTCAGGCCGTAGTGGTGCTCCAGCAGGAAAGCGAGCAGTTGTTGATAAATAGCAGATACGGGCAATGCACCCGCTGCTGTGGGGTGTGGTTTCATGGGGATGTTCTCAATGTGGATGGCGTTGAATTACGTCAGGAGACGAGCGGTGTTACCACTTAGTTTGATGTACGTTTTGTCTCACCAGTCGAACGTGGCGAAACCGGGCAACATATCTCCCAGAGCATCAATATACAGGTAGGTTAGCCCATGATGTTTCATTAATGTGGTAACCAGCCGCGTTCAGCAAATGACACGATATCCAGGCCGCCAACAACCATGTGATCCAGTACTCTCACATCAACCAATTCCAGCGCCGTCTTTATCCTGTCGGTTATCTGTCTATCGGTCTGACTGGGCTCGGCCAACTGGGACGGATGGTTGTGCGCCAGTACGGCACTCGCCGCATTGTGCTTCATGGCCGACTTCACCAACTCACGCGGGTGAACGGTAGTACTGTTGATAGTGCCGGTAAACAACGTCTCTTGAGCCAGCAGACGGTTTTGATTGTCGAGCCACAGCACGATGAAGACTTCGCGCTCGAGCCCGGTCAGATGCAGGCGTAGCCAGTCGCGGGTCACGTGGGTGGAGGTAAACGAGACACCCGGCTCCCGCAACTGTTTTGCCAGCAGGTTCAGGGCACGTCGGATAGTGCGTTGTTCGCCGGGTGACATTCCTGCCACTGTTGGAGATAACGTTATTTTCATGGTGAGAGGTCCTTGTTGCTCAGTCAATCAGGGAGAAAATGGCGTGGCTTTCGGGGTGGTGCAGTGCGTATTCCCGTAGCCAGTAGAAGTGTTCGGTCATGGTCTCGCTCTCGGTGCTGCAGGCACAGTGGCTGTAGACCATCAGGCAGGCAGTGATACCCACCGCTTCACGACCGACGGTGGCCCCATTACCATTGAGTGCGTTAAACAATACGTAGTCTTGCTCCGTGCCCGGTACCATAAATACCCCGCCGTTGGGCAAGGTGTAGAAGTCCCAGAAGTCGCCGTGGTAGTCGTCGCACAATCGGTCCAGCCAACGAAAAACCTGTGGTTCAATCAACGCCCATTTGGGCACCTGACCAAAGTATTTTGGCCAAAAATGGATGCGATGAGAGTCGGCAACCGGAGTGGCGGTTAGTGTGTCCGCCTGAGCTGGGGTTGGAGTACTCATGAGTAATATCCTTCTTTATATGGGGATAAATAGCAAAACAGGCCCCTCCGGAAAACCGGGGAGCCTGCTTATGGAATGGGTAAAGAATGTGGCTTAATATTTAAAGTCGTGAGTGAAGGTAGAACACGGGAGAGGCAGCATCTCTTAGATTAAAAACCCGTTATCGTGGGGATAACGGGCGGTGGTTTTCCCTGAATATTGGCATAACGCCTGTGCCTGACCGCTGTTTTAAAAACCTTTTGCTGACAGGTAACCCTATCAATTTTATCGATGGGTAAAGAGAAAAGATAATGGGTTGTGCAGATCAATAACGCGAAACCGATCGTTGAAATCGATCGTCACCGAAGCCGTGAGGCTGGGTCACGCCACTGCCTGTTTAAGCTGTTCAGCCATGACCCACAGCGCCCGATTGAGTTTGATGTCACCATCAATACCATTGATAGCACGGGTTTGTGCCCGTTTGCCTGTGGCGCTGCGACCCGATAATCCCCCTTTGCTCAGATTTTCTTGCACACGCTGAAATGTTGTCCAGAGGTCATCTTTTTTATCTTCCCAGCGACGGGGCATCAGGATTTGGGACTCCGTGACCGGATGGTGCTCCTCACCGTAACGGTAGGTCAGTGCAGCATGGGCCAGTGCATGTTGGTGCTCCGCTGACAGCATTAATGCCTGCATGCTTTCGCGACTTTCCTCTATCTGGTCAAATATCCCCAGCACTTCGTAGGCCCCTTCAATCACCTTTTCCACCACATCCCCTTTGTGTGGTACACGAATTTCGCCAAAACTCTGACCACAAACCAGGCCGTTGCTGCAAATCTCACGAAACATACCCGGCAGCATTTGATAGCTGCTGGAGCCATCGTGACTGTTGAGCAAAACAATCTCCTGCACTTCTCTCTGCGTAATTTGTCCCGTTCGGCGCAGTCGCACCATATGCTTGGTGTGTTCACGTTTATCCAAATCTCGTACTCGGGTCTGGCAGGCAAAGAACGGCACAAACCCTTCTTCACGCAACTTATCCAATAACGTAATAGTAGGGATATAGGTGTAGCGGGCGCTGCGTGAGGCATGTTTATCTTCGCCAAACACGCTGGGCACATAATAGGCTAACTCATCATGGGTCAGGGGACGGTCGCGGCGAACAGAGTTCACCCGGCCAAAATAGGATGCTAAACGGGTCATCAGTGTTTTCTCCAAATAAAAGGCCCCCAGTCTAAATAGACTGAGGGCCAGTAGGGTGACGATGTATAAAGAGTAAAGTCAGTGGTGAATAAGCATCGTGATATCGCTATTCAGTTATGGGTGCAATAATGCCGGACGTTGGCGGGATGTATTCATACCCTTTCTCCAGTCGCCAAATCAGTCAATAACATACGATGAAAATGGGGGGTTCTGACCGAAACGGCTAATCCCCGAGATACCAGATGAGCAGACCGTATCCCACGATGAGTATAAGGACATACATAAGACAGAATTTTAGATAAATAATACCGGCTCTTTTTAGCCTACCTTTTGTCATTTTGATTTCACGACCATGATATAAAGCACTGCTCCGAATAACGGGTCGAGTAACAATGACACCATAAACCACAGCCAGAATGAACGTCCATTTGAGCTGGCGCACCACCCAATGAAAGCCGAAGCCATAATCCAAAGTAAAAGGACAAGTATCATTTTAGTCCTCCTGATGAGCGTCAGTCGAACCTTGCCCAGATTTCCTCGTGACGGTCCCCTTCGACTGAGTGACGAGATAATGAGAGAGGATGCGAAAAACCAAACTGAGAATAAGCCAACTGACAATGCCCCAGAAAACTGCAGTGATAAGAGACAGGATGCTGATCCCGTGCTCGGATACGGCGACTGTCACTAACAGCATGAGTGTTATCATCACGGCCAGGGCCACTTTGACTTTTCTTGAATTCAGGATATTGATGATATTCATGGTATCGCTCTGGTTTGTGTAACAAAATTCAACCACGGTGTGACAGTGACGGGAAGAAACAGGCCATTTAGTAATGCCTGTGGAACGCCCTGCACAATCAGAAAGTTATCGTTCACTTGCTCACTCCTTTTGTGGGCGATTAAAGGCTACCTGATTCAGCAATACCGTCATCTGCCAGTGCGTGGCTAATGTTATTCACCACCGTATGGGTATCGAGTTTTATCTCTGCCAGCAGTTTTCCGGATTCTGGCGCACCTTTATAAACGTAGAGTGACGCGACGGGCTCACCGTCATCGTTTGTTCCGGCGGATACCTGATAGCGGGTTTCTCCGTTTCGCACAGTGAATTCCTGGATACTGATAACCTGATTTTTCTGGTATGCGTAAGTGGTGTTGGCCGCCGGAACAGTGATATCCATCTCTTTATGTGGGGTGCCGGTTTTGCCAAAAGAGTAAGACACGTAAGGGGTATCCATGCAGATAGCGACTTCTTTGTTATGGTTGAGCGTTTTGGCATAAAAAACAGGTTTTGCACAGCGCGAATTGTCAGCCTGTACTGCATGTACACATGACAACAACAGCCCAGTGCTTAAGAGAAAAACGCGGATGAGACTTTTAAATTGACCTTTCATTTTCATTCCTCCCACTCAGGTAACACGACATAAATATCCCTACCCCTGACTTCAATCGTCATCGGCTCTTTATTACCGGTGTTCATCAGGGCCTGTGCCCGATAAAAACGCCCGCTGACCTCTTCCTTTAAGTCCGTCACGCGAATACAGCGTTCATCAATACCTTCCTGTTTCATGAGCTGGGTAACAATAGAACAAGCGCTCTGCGCAAGTTGTTCTGTACCCGACTGCTTTTTAAATTGCTCACCGGCTATCACCGACAAAACAGTACATATCAGCCATACCTGCAATAAACGCCAGGGTTTCCCCTGACGTTCGTCACGTTGCCGCAGATAAACCATGGGTAGCAGAAAATAGCCGAACGAAGGCGGTACTTTTTCTTGTTTCATCAGGCTTAACCGGTCAAGAAGGGTCCAAACCAGTGAGAGAACCAGATAAAAACCAAGGGCAATCTCTTTAGGAAAGAAAATGGCGAAGGGTGCCCAGAGTAGTGGAAGAACAATGGCCAGAGCCCAGGCATAGCTGTCCTGCTTGGACAGAGGATAAGGTTTTAGCATGGGGACCTCGTATCGTGCAGCACAAAGGCCGGATAAGGGAAACTGCATTGCATCATGGGAATACTCCTGTATTCATTCATAAGTAGACAGAAATTGAGGGGTGACGACCGTTCTGGAAAGGGGATCGTAGCGAGATGTGGGAAAGAGAGATAATCGTTAATTAAGATCAATAAGCTAAAACCGATCGTTGAAACCTATTAGTTTCTTGATGATAAAATCAATTATTGATAGTCATTGACTATCATAAATAGGTGTTCGATCGGCGAAACAGATCGAACGAATAAACCGTTGGCCGTGATAAATCAGAACAGGAAATGCCAGACAGCGTGAACAACCGAAAGCAGTCGGTGGCGAAGCTGTTTAAGCTGATGCACCAGCGCACCGGTGGTTTGCATTGCAGAGAGCGCATCATCGAAAATATCGCCCACGCCACGGGCAAAGTTGTCGCGCGCCGTCTTGATCACGTTCTCCGTACGATAACCCGACTCCAGTTGGCGTGTGACTGCACTGCTGGCGTTATCCGGCAAAGCACGAATGAAGGTTTCAGCCCAGAGGAGCATATTGAACCCCTCCGATGCTGATACGGCCAGAACAGCATGTTGGGGTGAAAACAGCGCATTGACCTGTGCTATTTTTACCTGCAAGTGCTGTTGCTGACGTAAAGAAGGTTGGTGAGTGAAGAGGTCCCATTCCCGACAGGGTTCAATTTTATCAGCCTGATTGAGGACGAAAAGAAAGCGCACGGGGTCTGCTCCCTGCGAAATCAATTGCCGATAGCAACGAATGTCATCGTTCCATGCCCGGTCATCAGCTTTAAGCACCCAGATAATCAAGTCCAGTTGACCCAGCCAGTGTTGATATAACCGCGTATAGATGCGGTCAAGTTCGGGTGTTTCACCTATTCCCGGAAAGTCCACGATGAGCAACGCATGCGGCGCAAGAGCCAATTGATACGTTTGTATACGGCGGGTACATCCTTTTATGGCGCTGACCTTGGCGGGGGGCGGATTGAATAAGGTATTGCAGAGGCTCGATTTACCCACACCGCTTTTACCCATAATACCAATCGTGGGTTCGTAATGAATGCACTGATGTATATGTTTGAGAATGGCGCGGGAGAGGTTGTCAGGGAGAAGGGATAGTGGTTGTGTCAAGGCCGAGAGGCCTTGTTCGGTTTTATCTGGCACATTAACCTCCGTGAGTTGAAATAACAAAACGGTAGCAAAATCTGCTGCCGTTCTTATGGAGGTAATATCAGTCTGAAAATTCTTGCAGTTAAAAATCTCAGATGCTGGCTTATCCGAAATGTCTTTTTTTCTGCGTGTCATTCATTGGCTTCAGTCTGACCCTGTCTTTATTGAAGGTGATATCAACCCCTATAATCAGAGGGGCAAGAAACTTGTCTGATGGATAAGCTTTAGCGGTTGTTCGTACAGGGATGAAAAATGCACCGGCTGTGTCTAAGGGCGCTATTTCTGCTAATTGGCATAATCCCATACTTTTTCTTGCTCTGGGATTTGAAAGGTCTCTGAATTTTATATATTTGATACGCTCAAAATCATATTTACCTCCCCATCGTTCCCATTCAGACCGAGTGATATGGAGGATGGTACAGTTTGCCAAAAAATTCCCCTCGCAATATCCAGCCCCTGAGACGGTACGGTTATAGTAACAGGTAACATCTGTTTTAATCACAACCAGGAAACTCCCATTATGGTTAAAATCATTGTTATGATTATTGAACTTCGAAGTGATATCGAGATGGATCTTACCATCAATTTCCTTCATCAAATCTTTGTGATCAAGTCTCTTTTGAGTTGCTTTACTCTCAAGTGAAAACGCAGGCAGGGCTGTAAAGGAAATCAGTCCGCTAACCTCAATCCTTCTTAAACGGGTGTACTCAGGATAAATTCGAACCACACCGACTTCTTCCTGATTTAATTCAACAGAAGCTGCGTTTTCTCTTTCACGTGTTACCAGCGAATAAAGATAGTGTGACGCGCTTTTCTTTCCATTTGGCTTTGCGGCTTTTTCCCTCAAAAACCTGTCCGTTTCATCATCAGAGTAATACATCGTCGCTTTGTATTTATAACCCATTTTTTCGTACCTCTCTCCATAGCAACAGCATCAAAAGTAATACTCCTTCGGTAACTGCTTAAGCTTTCCTCATCCAAAATGGTCATCGCTACGTGCTGGTCAAAAAACGATGTCACCGCATGATTATGACCTACTTTTAGTTTATATAAAATATTTAAGTAACCTATATATAAGTGACCTATTTTTAATTTATATGTTGGCAATCATTTTAATATATAAAAACCACCTTGCAGGCGATAATGACCTGTAACTCTAGGTTTTTTAAAGATATTGCAGTCAAAACAGAAGAGCAGCAGAGTGAAACCTGTAAGCGCCTGATGGAAATTCCCGGAGTGGGGCCGTTAATTGCCACGGCGGAAGTTGCGACCATGGAAGAAGCATCAGCATTCAAATCAGGGCGTGAGTTCGCTGCTTATGTAGGTCTGGTGCCGAACCAAACTGGTTCCGGGGGAAAGTGCGCCTGCAGGGGATAAGCAAGCGTGGTGAACCACTTCAGACAACGTATAAGCGCAAGAGGAATACGAGCGAAATCCCTCGAAAACTTCAAGGATAACTCGGGAGTGATTACAGCAGGTTTACTGACTCGCTTTGGTCTGATTTGGAATAATCTTTCTTCTATTACAAACCACCTTCATCCCCTCTTTCCTGTCTCCGTATTGTTAATAATGGACGTAAGGTTATCTAAGGTTATATGGGTATGAATAGAACTACGAGTACAACTAGCCATTTGTATGTATTGAAATACTGAGAATAAAAGAGATAACCCTCATTCCGTAAATAATAACTAGAGATCCGATGAACTGAACTCAATCAGCTAAGGACTCAACGTAATGAACAAGAAGAAATCAGATAAATGCACGCCTAATGAATACTATGTCAAAAGGATCAGCGAAACCGTAGATAAAGCCCTGGCGGACTATCCCCGTGTCATGGCTGTAAGGTTCGACCTTCGTTTCCCTGACGAAGAAGATAGAGTGGACTGTCCTACACGCTATTACGACGCTCCCGATGTTATTTCCAACTTTATTGCCTCAGTGAAATCCCAGATTGAAGAAGACATTAAGCGCAAGAGAAAAGCAGGTAAGACATCGCTGACCTGTAAGGTAAGGTTCGTATGGGTGCGAGAACTCAATCAGGATGAAACAAAACACCACTATCACGTCCTTTTACTGCTCAACAAGGATGCCTATTCCTGGCCTGGTAAAAGACATACAGGACCGTCATTTAATTTTTCCAGTATTTACCAAATCGTGATTACCGCCTGGATCCGCGCAATTAAACGCAATGGTCATGAAAAAAGACATCATGGGCTTGTCCATCTTCCTACCAACGGGTTTTATTCTTTAAATCGTAATAAACCTGACTTTGAAACTGATTACGAAGCATTAACCGAAAGAGCAATATATCTGGCTAAGGAATTTAGCAAAGACCACTCAGATGGCAGACGTAATCTGGGATGCTCTCAGGGATAAACGGTAAAACATTATTTTATAACTCGCATGTGGATGTTGAGAAGGAGAAAGTGCCAACGGTTAATCATTACCTATACGGCACATCTCCATACCTCTCAGCATTCCATATGGAGAAAACCATGATGACAACTCAGAATAACGTATCGGCCTTACTGAATGATCGAATGGTAGATATGTCATTTATCACGCAGTTTACCGGCCTTACAGATAAGTGGTTTTACAAACTGATTAAAGATGGCTCATTCCCCAAACCCATTAAAATGGGGAGAAGCTCTCGGTGGTTACAAAGTGAGGTAGAACACTGGTTAAATGAACGCATCGCCCAGTCCCGCTCGTAATCCCCCACTCAACCATTTACTGCTAAATCACCGCCCATCCATCTGAACTGAATCATTCCGTCATACACACCCCGCCAGTCTGCCCAGACACGGACGGCTTTCGCCTGTGTGCTGCCTGGCTGTAAGGAGCAACATCATGTATGCCAAATCTTTTATTGCACATGCTTCACGTGGGCGGCTGACCTCTGCGGTCACCGCCAGAGCGACCCCTTACGACCATTACGCCTGCCATCTGTGCGGCAGTGCGCTGGTCTTCCATCCTGAGTGGGGCTCTGAGCGTCCCTGGTTTGAACATACCGAAAATACGCTGACCGAGAATGGCCGTAAGCATTGCCCGTATGTGATTGTCACTCCAAAAGAAATGCACTTTATCCAGAAATTGCGGCGTTTGGTTTCTGATGCTGCCCCGGTAGTGCGCAAAACTGACTGGTATTGCATGGAATGCAATCAGTATTACTACGGAGAACGTTATTGCCTTCGTTGCCGTAGCGGTTCCAACAGCACAGAGGGACCGGCGAAGCTTTCCCTATCGTGGACACCCGGAGCGAAGAGAGTTACATGCGTATGCTGAAGTGTTGTCTGGCGAATACCACCGCAGGACGATTTGTGACGGCTAAAGAGGCTGCCAGTGCGGGAGGTGGCATTTGAGCTGCACTGCCTGCAGGTGTCGATTGCTACTTAATGTTGGCACGCTAGGCGAGGAACCTTGGTTTGAACGTGATCAGCACACCATCACCATGAATGTACTGATGAAATGCGCGCATCTGAATCCACAGGTAAAGGAGGAAGCACGACACAACAAGTTACGTAAGGTGGTCGGTGGGCTGGATGCCCCTGCGACAGTCCTGTCCTGGTACTGTGCGTGTGTGGTATCTATTGCTGATACCAGCAGTTGGTGGCAGCGCACGTTTATGAACTTCGGCATCAGTGTGATATTGAATCTGGCGGTAGTTAGTGGTTGCTGTGCGTTGGTTGATTTTGAGACATACCACTTGAATTACAGAGAATTATTGATATTAACTGTTTTCATCACATTACTGCGAGTAGTAAAGTCTAAACATAAATTAGCGCTTTGATAAGTTGAACACATGAGATTCCATCCCGAAGGACCTGCCATACCGGACATCCTCTTAGAACGCTGTGATACAGGTAGAGTTGTATTTCTATGCGGCGCCGGGGTTTCGTTACCTTCAGGGATGCCAACCTTTGTAGACCTCACTCAATACGTAATTGAATACTTTGATCCACCACACGACTCAGAAATCATGGCTGCATTTCACCCGTGGCTTCACGACCAATCTTCGGCAAATGTCCCTCTCGACCAAATTTTCAACTTGCTACATCTTGAATATGGCAAGGATGAAGTTAATGCCCTGGTCACAAAGCGTCTGAGTGCTTCCCGGACTGATAGAGAGGTTGGGCGTGAGCATGCCCTAATTAAACGCATTTCCTCAAATCAGAGTGGAATTCCGCAGATTGTCACGACGAACTTTGATCGACTTTTCGAGGTTAACCAAGGGCAAGATAACCTGACCCGATATGTGCCGCCAGCTTTCCCAGATCTGAATTTCGGTTCGACAATTGAGGGAATTACGTATCTTCACGGTCGTCTGGTCGATGCAAATGCTATAAGCCATCCTTATGTGCTGAGCAGTGCAGACTTTGGACGAGCTTACCTTTCAGAAGGATGGGCGACCAACTTTATCAAGCTTCTTCTGGAACGATACATCGTTGTTTTGGTCGGTTACCAGGCAGAAGACCCGCCAGTTAAATACCTCCTTCAGGGGCTCAATCATGATGGCCAGTATGATCGTTCCAGACTTTATGCATTTGATTGTGGGCTTGCTGAGGAGGTCGAAGCCAAATGGCGTGACAGAGGTGTTACTGCAATAGCCTACCCCGATCATCCGGTCCTATGGAAGAGTATGGAAGCATGGGCAGAACGAGCAGATGATCCGCGTAGGTGGCGAGCTTCTGTGATCGCAAAAAGCCAGCAAGACCCGAAAATTATGGCACCACATGAACGTGGTCAAGTTGCTCACATACTTCGTACAGCACAAGGTGCGAAATTATTCTCTGAAGCTATTCCACGTCCTCATCCTGAATGGATTTGTGTGATGGATGCGAACATTCGGTCAGCTAAAAAGAATCGAATATATAGTGAATTTTCTGAAGAAGAAGTATTCGACCCACAAGCCATTTATGGTTTAGATGACGATCTCAAAGATATCTCTGACGATGAGCGCAAGCGTGGGGTCAGCAACGATAGTCTCCTTGAATGGCGTCACGAAGACGATAACCCGTCAGATTGCCATCGCTTGGCTGGAGGATTTGAGACAATCCCGAAAAGGCTAGGTCATCTCCTGACTTGGTTTAGTGAATCTCTTGATAGCCCGATAATGGCCTGGTGGGCTATTCGAAAAATTGGACTTCATCCGTTACTGCTGCAGAAGCTTGAACGCAACATTGAGTTTTCAGCATCTACCCATAAACGTGCCCGTTATCTGTGGAGCTTAATTCTCGAACACCATAAAGACCCCCGTAATCGTCGCTATGATGTCGATTGGTACGACTTGAAGGCTCGAATTAAAACCCAAGGCTGGACAGCCGGTGTTCTGCGAGAGTTTCGTAGGGTTATGGCACCACGGCTAGAGATGAAATCGCCATATGGCTTGGGAGAAGTCAAACCGCCTAGTGACTCTTGGGAGGAGATCCATTTTAGCAAATTAGGTCAATTTGAAGTTGTGTTCACCAATAGGCATGACGACGATTTAGATGTGCCTGACAATGTATTGCTACAGGTCTTTAGTGCTCTGGAAGAGCAACTAATCATTGCCGCTGGAATACTGGAGGATATCGATACTTCCTACTTCCCAATCCCAAGCTGTTATCCGGAACGTAATGTGGATGGAGAAGAAAACTTCTCGAAAGGGGCCGATGTATTAATATGGTTTGTCCAACTTTTTGACCGAGTAGCTGAGAAGTGGCCAGAATTGGCTAATGCACATGTAACCACCTGGCCAGTAACAGAACCATTTTTCTTCCGAAAACTGAGACTTTATGCCTTCAGTAAAACAGCCGTTTTTGGGGCTAACCGAATTGCCGAAGAAGTTTTGTCTATAGAGCAAAATAGCTTCTGGGACACAAATATTACCCGAGAACTTCTTTTTTTACTGGTAGACCGATGGGAAGAATTCCCACGAGAGAACCAAAATCGAATCATCGAACGTATTCTGACTGGCCCCTATCAAATACCTTATTTGTCTGAGGAGGAACTTCCGAAAGGAAGAGAGGTGTTGGCTGCTAAATACGCTCGTTATCTCGAACTGCATGGTTGTGAACTGGGCACTATTTATCGTGATCGGCTCATTGCGATGATAAAAAGAATTCCTGACTGGAATGATCGCTGGGCCACATCTGTAGTCATCAGTTGGGGCTCCCGCTCTGGCTGGGTTAGTACAGACGAAAAACCAGATGTAATATCAGATCTTCCTGTAAACGAGATAATCCCAAAAGTAAAAGAGGTGCTTAAACGAGATGATGACAGCTTTACTCGTAGGCAGCCCTTTGTTGGTTTGATAAAAGAAAATCCGCGTAAGGCATTGTCTGCGCTTACTATTGCAGGGAAAACCGGTGATTATCCTAAGGAATTATGGTCGCCAATGATAAGTGAGCTACCTGCAGATCTTAAACCAAGGTTGAAACGAATATTCCTGAGCCGAATTGCGAGATTACCGATTACAACTTTAGTCGAACTACGACATACATTAAGTAGTTGGCTTGAACAAAATTTAGTTGCGACTCTTAAATTTGATGATGGTCTCGGCTGGAAAGTTTACGATCATGTCATAGAAGGCATACTGAGTGGTGGGGCTAATGCTACTCAAAGCGGTTTTGGAGAAGTCATCCGAAATGGAGAGGTTGTTATACAGTCCCGGCGCACATTCAACCATGCAATTAATGGTCCTGTCGGTAAATGCATTCAAGCACTTTTTCAAGCAATACCAAGAGAAGAAGTGGAGGCTGGTTCGCTTGTTCCGTGTTCTATTAAGTCACGTATTGAACGTCTCTTTACCGCTCCAGGGGAAGGGGCAGACCACGCTATAGCTATAACGGCTCGCAATCTAAATTGGCTAATGTTTGTTGATCCTGTATGGGCAAAGGGATGGCTTATACCGATTTTGGATTTAAAGCATCCAGCAGCAGAACCAGCATGGAATGGTTATCTTCATAGTGAAGTTATGCCTTCAATTGCAGTAGCTGAGCTTATCAAGCCTAGTTTTCTTAACCTTTGCACTTGGCTCAAGCATCTTTCTTGGGAAAAAGACCTTTCAGCTCGGACCTCCCAATGGCTTGGTTGGATGAGACTATTCCGTCCTGATGAGCCATCTAGCCCCTCTAGAAATGAAATGCGCTCCATTTTGCGGTCAATATCTGATGAGGTGAGAAATCGTTTTATTTCCTGGTTGGGATTGGTTGGGCAAAAAAACGAGAGCGGTTGGGTTAACTACGTGATTCCATTAATCAGAGGGGACTGGCCCAAAGAACGCCGATATAGGACAACGGGTTCGGTGAAAGCATGGATTGGTCTACTTGATGATACTGGCGCTAACTTCCCGGTGGTCTACGATGCAGTAAAAACACTCTTGGTGCCAATCGAGACATTTGATCACCAGTTGTACCGTTTCACTCGAGAGTTCGCTGGTAAAAAGCCAATTACCCTGCTTTTTCCTGAAACGACGCTTGATTTAATGGATCGAATAACACCATCGAGGCTCACCCATCCGTTAGACGAGTTGCAGAAGATACTTGGCCTAATTGAAGAGGCAGAACCAAGGCTAATCAAGGATTCACGGTACTTACGGCTTATTGAGCTTGTTGAGAAAAGCTAGCATATACAATTGTAACCACAGTGATTAATCGTCACTCAACTAAATGTTTTCGGTATACAGAAGTGAGCTAACTCAGGCGTTGGCTAAGAGCAAGGTGCAGGCGTGAACGTTTGGCCAAGGAGACGTCTTTGACCGTTCCGTCTGACAACGCGAGTAATTTTGACAAGATTATTCGAATTGCTCAAGTATGCCATGTAACCCAATAAACTTTATTTTTAAATCATGGTCATATTTAAGAACGGTCTCAAGTGAGTCCCGTTCATAAATTATTGGTTGCGCTTGTATTGAGCCGTTCCATGATGGCAAAAGTAGAATGGTGGATGTTTCCAAATCAATACCCCACCAATCGTTTATATAGCTATTTAAGAAATTCACAAGAGCTTTTATCGCAATAAAAGCATCCTTATCAGTATATGTTTCAGGATCAAGGGATATACCTGATAACTTACTTTTAACTGCTTCGAAGTTACCATTAGACTGATGTAAGTAGGCAGTCTTGCCTTCACTTGGTGTAGTCTCTATTGTATCAGATATCAATTTAATCTTAGGGTGTACTAAAGCATTACGTTGTTCTAATAGTTCTCTGATTATTTGTGTTTGAATGACTCCTCGAGGTAGGGCTGTTTCTTTGTGCCACTGAAGTGTGTAGTCTAATTTATCAAGTGTAGAGAATCTATCAATTTGGCCTTTTAGCTTTTGCGTTATTTCGATAGACGATAAAAAGGAGTTGGCAGCAGCTTCAAGTGCATAGTTAATTGAAAGAATACTCGATTTCGCAAGCGTCTTTTTGATGTGCGATTTTTGTTCCATTACGGATAACTCATAAAGAGTTATTGCATCAGAAAATATTTCAAAGAAACTATTCTTGGTTATTTCCACTGTTCTTATCACGAGCTATCCTTATTGCGTAATGTAGAGATAATCGATAGTGAAAGTGCAATATTCTGTAAATTTTATACTTTGATTGATATCAATCATTATCGAGAGTAGAAACTCGGTTTAGGAAAACCTCCTCTGATGACGACTACAACTATCGCAATTTGAGTTTGACCCGTTGGGTGAATGAATACCTCAATATCATCTTCTACCACCCCAACTGGTGCTAATTTTGAAGATGACTCAAGCACAGACAAAACACCGATGCGCTTTCCTAGCCCAATTGCATAGGCTGCTGTTTGATCGAAATATTTTTGGAAATCTTTTGGAAAAAGCACCTTGTTATTTTCTACTTTTAACTCTACAGGAACGTCTTTGAATGTGAGATCGGTGATCCCACCCGCAGCTTCCGGATGGCCTTGTAAGTATTCGCCAATATCGCTCCTACTTCTAAGCATTTCAGCAATTTTACTCTGAAATTTTTGTTCTGATGTCCCAGCAACAAATAAACCAGCTTTAAGAGCTTGTGCCGCAATATTTCCTAAGCCGCCAAGTATAATCATCGTATTGGCAATATCATCTGAGTGTAATCCAGGAAAAGCTCTTAGCATGTTGCGAATTTTTATAAGATGCCTATCGACATTTGAAAACCCAGTTAACGGATATTGAGTAGAATCACTCCCTTCAAGTAGTAAGCGCCTATGTCCTACAACAGCAACATTTCGGCAATCACTTGAGTTGTCAAATTCTGCAGCGTATAGAAACTCATAAGGTCTGGAACCAAATGAATTTGCCACTTCAAGAATGACACGACCGATTCCCGTCAATGTGAAAGGTCCATCACCCTCTGGTTTTTCGAATCTAAAATCAGGTAACCAACCCCGCTCACGGGCATCAATTGTTACCGGCTTCAGTAAAAGGAGATTTGCGCTTTTGGGCCAATTTGAAACCCTAACCTCTATGGTAAGGTCATAAGAGGTTCCTGGTTTAAGGTAGTTCCATTGTTTAGCTGGCTCCCCATCAATGTCAAATTTCAGAAATGCCACTGTTGATTCTAGTTTCTTATGATCTTCGGAGCCTTCATTGGATATCAAGTGACGAATCCCCCCAATATCTTTATTGTGAAGATTCGCAAATAAGAGAAGAGGCAACGACCATCTTGTCAATTGGTCTTGTATTGTACTCAATGAATCTAATGTGTCAGTAATTTTTACTTGTTCTAGAAATTCATTAAGTTGCTTATTGCTTGAGAAATTCGACGTCATATCGATCTCTGATGCTTTCAATTTCGCTGAGTTTAAAAACCTTTGAGCATCAACCTCAGCATTTCGTATGGCATGTTTCCACTCAGCTAAAGATAAAAATATCGTCATTGCTGTGTAATACGCACGATACTGATCTTCAACATATCCTTGGCCGAGTTCATCGATCGTTTCATTGAGCTTTTGACACGCTTCTTTAAGTTGCGCCAAGTCATGTGGAGTAGACCTCAGTGCCCTATCCAACGCAGCTGCGATCTCAATTCTCGGAGAAAAAGCTTGGCGGAAAATATCGAAGTTTGGCTCGTTCTGCATTTTCTTTCTCCAAATCAACCATAAGGCTATTCCATTTTTCGATTAATTCAATATAGGGCTCACAAACGCCTATGGAATGTTCGATACAAGCAGCTTCAGCAACTAAAGCAGCTTCAAGTTTCCATTGTATGTGCCTGTCATCTTTTGGAATTTCTTCTAGTAGTTCCTTGAAACAAATAGTTGAAGTTGCATTATCACCAAACTTGCTTAACGCAGCCACATACACTAAAGCTTCAATGAATTGTTGAGGTTTAAACGGTTTCAGAGCATCAAATGCATTTTTAAGTTCTGCCTTACAATTTCGAAGCTCCTCATGTTTTGCTCTTAAGATTACTGAAATGCAGTCATCAATAGAAATACTTCGAGTATACTCATCCTGAATTGCCTTCAGCGCTACTTTGACAAAACCGGGAACATCATCAAAATGATAACGTAATCGATTGATAGCATTATAAAGAGCACTTCCTTTTAAGCTTAATAAGATATTTGAAAGAAGTAATCCAATTTTTCCTTTTCTTTCTTCATCGGATAAGCAAAGAGATGCAAATACATCAATACACTCAACAACGAAATCATCCTGGTTCTCTGGTTGCGCGTAATAACATATTAAATTCCATAGTTGTGATCTCACGAGGCTTCGTTTCTCATCGGGAAATGATCTACGGCTTAGCGAGCGAACAGCATGCTTATGAACCATCACATATTGATCCAATAACAAGACTGAATAAGCTTCAAAGAACAAATCGGGGAAGTTCTTCACCAATGCATAGGGCACATTTTCCCACGCCTGCACGGCATGAGCTCGAATAATTGTACTCTCATCCATTAGTGCGCGGTACCAGTCGGAAAGCACGATCATTAGGCTTTCCACTCCAGTCAATAATTTTGAAACATGAACTATCATGTTTCCGCGCATTTGTATTTGTTCTTCGGGTAAACTTCGATATAGATTCAGGAAATCTTCGATTCCTTCACACCCTTTAGATTTGGCACCGATTGCAGCCCATTCAATCAGTGCATCTTGTAATCCATCAATAGCATTACGCTTATTACTTTTTTCTAAATGATCAAGGAAATTCTCTTTTATTTCTAAAATTGTTTCTTTATCTAACTGCTCATATTTCTCGCTTAGCGTTGCTGCCGCTCCTATCAGATCATCAAAATTCGCAACTGCAAGCTCAGAAAATTCATCCCAAGAGTGCCTGAAAAATTGTCCAGCACCATCTATACCATCCTCAGGGTTTTCTACAGCAGCCCAAAGTAATCGTCTAAAAGCTATTTCTTGTGCTTTTCCTATTTCGGTTTTTTTTCTGTAGCTGTGTCTCAGTACGGATATATAGATTCTGTTGGCCTCTTTTCTTCCAATATCGTCTTTGTCTGCGAGATAGGCTTGAATCACTTTATCAGTTTCTTCTGGAAAGCGATCTAAACATTTAGTGGCCGTTTCTCGAAGATAGTAAAGAACGCTGCTATCTCGCTGCTCCTCTGGCAGTAGCGTTCGTCTGCGCATCAACTTGGCAAAGATACCCTTGATATGTCTGAAAAGCAGTTCATCACTATCCGTTGCGAGAATAATCTTAATGCCCGCTTGAATTTTTCCCGGATGGGTATTTTTTATAAATGCGTTAACTTCTGCATATATTTCAGCCCGTTTTTTTTGTAATAGTGACTGGATAGGGGCTTTGTTGAGCCGTTTATGCCCACGTACACCAAAATTCATTCCAGGTGGAGACTCAACAGCCATCGATGCAAAATGTAAGAGGAGCTTTATGAAATCACTTTGAGATAGCTTATCCGCTTCTAAAAGAATTATTTCTACAGCAGATGGAAAGTCTTCGTGATTGTTCACTAAATACACTGCAATTGGCAGTTTTTCTGTTGGTGATAATGATGTTCTTATCAAGGCTTTCGCAGCTGGTGTTGAATATGGCAATCTCTCATGTAGTACCGCAGGCAAAAGATGTTCAATTACTTTCTTTGTAAATGTCTCGGGAGCAAGATTTGCGAGTTGTTCCAGACGGGGATCGCTTTTCTCTATTTTTTCTTGATCGAGTTCGTCCAGCAAATCGAGTACAAACGTTTCTTCAAGAGAGAGAGTAAGGCGTAATACTTCTCGTTCTTGTTGCCTGTTAAGCTGCTTCTGCTTTCTCTTCCTTTCTTCTTCTTTACGAGCCAAATTTCGTTCTTCGGCTGCTTTTTCTCTGGGACCAACAAACTCTATTATGTTGGGAAATCCTACCGGAATCCGCCGGTTACAATCCTTACAGTTCTCTTGATAGAAGCTGTAAACTGAGTCTTCCAGCAGCCAACTAAGCATTGAGCTTTGCTTAACAAACTTGCATTGGACTCCCATATGGCCAATAGGTAATCCTGTTTCTGCCTCAATCATCCCTCTTCCCTCTGATCGAATGAATTCAGAGTGAGAACACCAGTTGTTAAGTAACTTTACAGCCCTGAGATTTCGTTGACCAGCATTAATGGCCTCTTGAAATCTTTTTTTATTTTCAAAATCATCCATTTAGATCACACCTTTAAAAGGAATATGTACCATCTAAAATGCTGTAAGTATGGTTATTATATCGAGATTCGTTAGTGTTATGTCTGTTATGAAGTGTGATGTATGTCAACTAATTGCATAGAGAAGCGGCGTCCAGTGCAAAAGGAAAATATTTCGATGATTAAAGCATCAGTTTGAGTAAAAAAAGTTACATTGCTTTAAATATTTCTGAAATATATTTTTTTTAACAGTGGACTAGACTGCTTGTGAGTTGCATCCAGATTGGAACGGTGCGCTCTTAATGAAGGGCTTTCAGGTCTGCTATAAGCGGAAAGCCGACACTATTATTGGAGAAAATGGCTCAGAAGTTGCAAGATTATCCGCTGAGATTCAAAAAAAATTTTTGGCGGACTACAAATAAATATTGTATCGGTCAAAGGAGATAAGTGATGGAGAACGAACGTTACCCGTTGGGTTTAGCTATTTCGCGTCAGGACTTCAATGCATCAAACTGGAAGGATTCAATTGCCCAAGCTAC
Organism: Yersinia proxima; assembly: GCF_902170785.1. GTDB lineage: Bacteria > Pseudomonadota > Gammaproteobacteria > Enterobacterales > Enterobacteriaceae > Yersinia > Yersinia proxima. Next base: position 204,901 of record NZ_CABHYG010000016.1, read on the forward strand.
CCGAGAAGGTTATCCAGCTATGTGGCAAGCGCTATCGAGTGCTGCGCGTGATGCCATTGAGCAAGGGCGAATTGAAAACGGTAAAGTATTATGGTTGCTTGCAGATGCCTGTTCGATGATGCTTTCGCTATCAAGTCCTAATGAACCCTTCAAGCCTTATGCTGTCTTCCACGACAGAAGGTCAGTTATTCCTGATGATCTTTCTGATTCAGATATTCAATTCTTTGCTGATATCGTTGATGGGGTAGACAACGATTGGCTGAAGGCGCGACTCAGTGATTTGGTCTGGTTGAAGAGTAAGCCTCGTAACATCGAATTCGCTTTGAAGGCTATCGACGCTTACCGCAGCCTTCCACTAGACACTGATACATGGATACATGGAGGGCGGGACTGTTGGCCTCGCGCCATAAGCTTGGCTCGAATGCTTAAAGGTGGCGCTGGAGATAGACTCCAGCAGATTGAGACGAAAATCGTTGCTGCGTTTCATGCGTCAATTCGAGACGACGGTTTTCTTGGGTTTTGGTTGGCCGACCTTCTAAAATCGAACCGCTTGGGGTGGTCACATCGAACGGATGTGTCGACGAAGCTAGAAGCGTTGGCCCGCGGGTTTGATGATGAAGGGGATTTGCATAAGGCGCGGGAGTATTTTTCTGCTGCTGCCGAGTGGTATAAGTTTATTCCTGACGAGGTCAAAGCTGCAGAAATGACAGTATTGGTCGCTGAAGGGTGGGTCAAAGAAGCCGTTGCGCGAGTTGCATCGGAAAGCCCTAGCCACATGGTGGCAGCGAGCTTTTACGAAAATGCCATTCAGATATACAGAACGATTCCTCGGGCCGAACGCTCTGCACATCAGGTCGATGAGCGAATTGCCGAGTTGCGAGCCCACCTAAACAATTCGGGAGAGAGAGCTATAGGAGAGATGGGCCTCATTCAAACTCCTGGAGTAGATCTCACTCAGGTCATCGAAAAGGCGAGGGCATCCGTCACCGGGAAATCTGCACAAAATGCGTTGCTCGCATTTGCGAACCTACATCGTGGCGTGAATGCAGAAAAACTGCGCAACAGTGCATTGGAAAGAATGCGTCAGCATCCCTTGCAATCACTGTTTGCCGCAACCGTGATGAGTCGCGATGGCAGAGTCATTGCCAAGCGCCCTGCGATGGGACTCGGTGGAGAATTGACAGAGGACGACGAAATTGCAATTCGTGCCGAGATGATTCGTGACTATGGAATCTTAGTTAGTATTGTGGTTCAAGCCGACATCTGGCCTGCCCTTGAAGTACTTTTGCTTGAGCATCGGTTGCGCGAAAGCGATTTTATCGAATTAGCTTGCTCTTCTCCCATTGTCCCCAAAGACCGAGTAGGCCTTTTTGGCAAGGCACTATTTGCAGGTTACGAACGTGATTTCGTTACCGCGCTTCATTTATTGATCCCTCAGATAGAGCACTTGGTCCGAATACATCTTAAGCAAGCAGGAGCCAAGACCACTAACCTCGACAAGGATGGTATTGAGAACGAAAATGGTATGAGTACGTTGATGGGGTTGCCAGAGGCCGAACAGGTATTTGGAAAAGATCTCGTCTTTGAATTCGAATCGTTGTTCTGTAACGCCTTTGGTCCAAATTTGCGGAACGAATTGGCTCATGGACTGTTAGATGAGGATGGATGCAACTCCCCCTTCGCTATTTATGCATGGTGGCTAGCTTTAAAAATAACATTCAATACATGGTGGAACTCAGCGAACCCTATTTCTGAACCTCAAGACGGTAGTGAAGAACAAGCAGTGATCTAGTTGTGCAGCCGTAAAGTGGAGTGTGTATCAGTAGAGTTCTTCTAACTAAAATGTAGGGGTGCACATATATACTTGCTTCTTTCATTCGATAACACACTGCGATGTTTGTATTGTCCGTTTCACGCACATAGATGAAAGTCAGATTACGTGAAACTCATGTTAGCAAGCATGCCAGTTCGTTGAGGGTCTACGATTAATATTTCTAAAAAAAATATTACCGATGCAATGATTTTGTTCGGTCTCAATCCACAGCATTAAAATTTAGTGCCTGTAGGGGACCGGCTATAGTGCAAGGTATTTAACGTTCTGGTTAATGATTTTTTATATTGCACTTAGTCATAAAGATGGCTAAGTGCAATTACCTGATTATGAAACATTCTTTAACTTGGGTTTAGTAATAGTATCGATAAAATCCCCATACCACTGCAACATCTCCCTACGCTGCTCCAGATACTGTGCATGGTTGTATGTGCCACGAATAGTGTTCTTATCCACATGCGCTAGCTGTAACTCAATCCATGCTGTGTTGAAGCCCTGTTCATGCAGGATAGTACTCATCGTGTGCCGGAAACCGTGCCCTGTAGCCTTCCCATGATACCCAATCCTTTTCAGTACCTGATTGATGCTCGCTTCACTCATTGGTTTAGTGATGTCGTTACGGCCTGGGAAAACCAGGTTGTAACGACCTGTCACAGCTTGGATCTCTCGCAGTGCTGACACAACTTGAGCAGATAGGGGCACCAGGTGAGGTCGACGCATCTTCATCCTTTCTACCGGTACTTCCCAAACCCGCTTATCAAAATCAAACTCTTTCCATTCGGCCTGACGAAGTTCGACAGTGCGAACCCCGGTCAACATCAGTATTCGAGTAGCCAGTCGGGTTATCGGGCTGCCAGAATACGCAGCGAGAGCCTGCAAGAAATCCGGGAGTTGATCAGCTAACAAATGAGGGTAATGGGTAGACTTAGGCGCAGTCAGCGCGCTAGCTAGTTCCGAAGCTGGGTTAGTTTCAGCTCTGCCGGTGACGATGGCATAGCGAAATACCTGATTGCATGCCTGCCGGATTTTACGCAGTTTATCGAGCACACCTCGCTTTTCGAGTTTACGTAGCGAGCTGAGCACTTCGAGCGGTTTGATCTCAGCAATGGGACGCTTACCAATATCAGGGAAAATATCGTTCTCGAACGCTTCCATCAGATCTTCTGCATAGCCTTTCGACCAGTTAGGCCGTTTGTACTCATGCCATTCCAGCGCGATAGCCTTGAAGGTATTTTCCACATTGGCCTTTTGAGCCAATTTTTCAGCTTTCTTCTCTTCTCCTGGATCTCCGCCTAAAGCGATCACTTTACGAGCTTCTTCTCGCTTCAAACGAGCATCAGCCAGAGAGATATCAGGGTAAACACCAATTGAGAGCTTTTTCTCTTTACCCAAAATACGATACTTCAAACGCCAGTACCTCGCACCGTTAGGCTTTACTAACAGATAGAGGCCACCGCCATCAGTGAGTTTGTATTCTTTTTCTTTGGGTTTTGCAGTATCAATCTGTCGTGCATTTAGTGGCATATGGGGCCTCTAATTTCCATTGAACGAGATGAGCCCCCTCAAAGGCCCCCAGATACCACTTGATTTAGGTATAACTGAGTTGACTTCGATAGAACTCGGGACAGAAAAATCCAGTTATTTCAGGGAGTATAAAGGAGAAAAAGCGAATTCAGTAGAGGTGTGTTGACTTGAAAATGGTACGCCCTACAGGGCTCGAACCTGTGACCTACGGCTTAGAAGGCCGTTGCTCTATCCAACTGAGCTAAGGGCGCATTTGATATTTACCGCAGCATAGAACGCTGCCGGTAGTCAGTTGCGGGTTGGATTATACGGGCAGTCGCTTTTGAGTCAATGGGTTTTCGCCTTATGGTTTATCAACTGGCTATTTAATCGTTAATTAATCGTTATTATACGCCTGACAGCACGCCCCGCTTCTGACAAAATAGGCGGATTCCCGCTTTTTTAATTGATGGACCCTTCCACTGATGTCAGCGAAAATTATAGATGGTAAAACGATTGCGCAGCAGGTACGAAACGAAGTAGCTGCGTTGGTACAGAAACGTTTAGCCGCGGGTAAACGTGCTCCCGGCCTTGCTGTTGTGTTGGTAGGTGAAAATCCAGCTTCACAAATTTATGTCGCCAGTAAACGTAAGGCATGCGAAGAAGTGGGTTTTGTTTCCCGTTCTTATGACCTGCCGATGACCACCACGGAAGCCGAGCTGTTAGCCTTAATTGATTCACTGAATAACGATAGTGAAATCGATGGGATTCTGGTGCAACTACCACTGCCCGCGGGGATTGATAATGTCAAAGTCCTGGAACACATTCATCCAGATAAAGACGTCGATGGTTTCCATCCTTACAACGTGGGTCGTTTGTGTCAGCGCGCACCTAAACTGCGTCCTTGCACCCCACGCGGTATAGTGACGCTGCTGGAGCGTTACGACATCCCGACTTACGGTCTGAACGCTGTTGTCGTGGGAGCATCCAATATTGTTGGTCGCCCGATGAGCCTTGAGCTATTGCTGGCTGGCTGCACCACTACCGTCACGCATCGTTTCACTAAAAATCTGCGCCAGCATGTCGAAAATGCGGATTTATTGGTGGTCGCCGTCGGTAAACCCGGTTTTATTCCCGGTGAGTGGATTAAACCCGGCGCAATCGTGATTGATGTCGGCATTAACCGCCTTGAAAGTGGTAAAGTAGTCGGCGATGTAGAATTTGATGTCGCTGTTGAGCGTGCGGGTTGGATTACACCGGTTCCCGGTGGCGTCGGGCCGATGACCGTTGCAACACTGATACAAAATACCTTGCAAGCCTGTGAGGAATATCACGACATCAACGAAAATAGAGTGAAAGGACAGTAATGGACATTTTTCATTTGGAAAAACACCCGCACGTCGAACTGTGTGACTTATTAAAGTTGCAAGGTTGGAACGATAGCGGTGCATCAGCAAAAGCCGCCATCGCTGATGGGCAGGTAAAAGTCGACGGGAATGTAGAAACGCGTAAGCGCTGCAAGATCCTGGCAGACCAAATTGTTGAGTTTCAAGGTATGAAAGTACAGGTTAAAGCCTAATAACCTCAGCAACGGCGAGTTTTAGCTGGTTATTGCAAAAAACTGTCGTTGTAGTAGTGAAAAGTACAAGATATAGGCAAAAAAATGCGGTTGCTGGCGAATACCAGAACCGCAATTTTTTTAATTTTCTACCTGTCAGACTTCAAGCTGCATGTGCCTGCCTGCAACTCGAATTATTTAGGCTAACAGCACCTAAACTACCTGTTACTTACGACGCCAGGTCGTCCCTTGCGGGCCATCTTCCAGCACAATACCCAATTCATTCAATTGATCACGAGCAGAGTCTGCCAGCGCCCAATCTTTGCTGCTGCGGGCATCGTTGCGCTGCTTGATAAGCGCTTCGATTTTTGCCACTTCATCGTCGTCCGTCTGCGCACCACTTTGCAAAAACAGTTCTGGATCTTGTTCCAATAATCCCAGCACATGCGCCAGTTTACGCAACTCTGCGGCTAACGCATTTGCCGCGGCCATATCTTCAGTTTTAAGGCGATTCACTTCGCGCGCGATATCAAACAGCACCGAGTAGGCTTCTGGAGTATTGAAATCATCATCCATTGCCGCACGGAAACGCGCTTCAAACTCAGCGCCACCCGCCGGCGTTGCATTCTCGTCAGTGCCGCGCAGCGCAGTATATAAACGCTCTAATGAAGCACGCGCTTGCTTGAGGTTTTCTTCGCTGTAATTAAGCTGGCTACGATAGTGACCAGACATCAGGAAATAGCGCACAGTTTCCGCATCGTAATACGCCAGCACATCACGGATAGTGAAGAAGTTGTTCAATGATTTCGACATTTTTTCTTTGTCGATCATCACCATACCGGAATGCATCCAGTAATTAACATATGGGCCATCATGGGCACAGGTAGATTGTGCAATCTCATTTTCATGGTGCGGGAACATCAAATCAGAGCCACCACCGTGAATATCGAAATGCGCACCGAGCTGCTTACCGTTCATTGCAGAACATTCAATATGCCAGCCTGGGCGGCCCGGCCCCCAAGGTGATTCCCAACTAGGTTCACCCGGTTTGGACATTTTCCACAGCACGAAATCCATCGGATTACGTTTAACATCAGCCACTTCAACACGCGCACCTGCCTGCAACTGATCCAAGTCCTGGCGCGATAACACACCGTAATCCGGATCACTTTCAACAGAGAACATAACATCCCCATTGGCAGCCACATAAGCATGGTTGCGGGCGATCAAACGCTCGGTTAGCTCAATAATCTCTGGGATGTGATGAGTAGCACGTGGCTCTAAATCTGGGCGTTGAAGGTTCAATGCATCAAAATCTTTATGCATTTCAGCCAACATGCGCGTGGTCAATTGCTCACAAGTTTCATTGTTTTCAATGGCGCGTTTGATAATTTTGTCGTCAACGTCTGTCACGTTGCGGACATATGTCAGAGAGTAACCTAAATAACGTAAATAACGCGCAACGACGTCGAAAGCGACAAAAGTACGCCCATGCCCAATGTGACACAGGTCATAAATGGTGATCCCGCATACGTACATGCCAATTTTACCGGCATGAATAGGCTTGAATTCCTCTTTTTGGCGACTCAGTGTATTAAAAATCTTTAGCATCGGGACATTCCGTGGTTTTTGTTTTTGCGAAACGCATGGTTTAAAAAGATATCATCAGATTATGCGGCAAATCAGCTCATGATACAGCACTTTTTCGCCTATCCTGGCGGCGTTTCGAGTGCTGACTCAATCCCGCAGATATGATATAAGAGCCGTCTAAAGAGTCACGACTCATTTGTGAATACACTTATTACACTAGCAGGAACATTATTATGGTCACTTTTCATACTAATCACGGCGATATCGTCATCAACACCTTCGCGGATAAAGCGCCGGTTACCGTTGAAAACTTCCTGAACTACTGCCGTAAAGGTTTCTATGATAACACTATCTTCCACCGTGTTATCGATGGTTTCATGATTCAGGGCGGGGGTTTTGAGCCGGGCATGAACCAGAAAACGACTGATGCTCCAATCAAGAACGAAGCCAACAACGGTCTGAAAAATACCCGTGGCACTCTGGCAATGGCGCGTACCAACGATCCACACTCTGCCACTGCTCAGTTCTTTATTAACGTTGCAGACAATGACTTCCTGAACTTCCGTTCAGAACGCCCGGATGGTTGGGGTTACTGTGTATTTGCTGAAGTGACTGAAGGCCTGGACGTGGTTGATAAAATCAAAAACGTGGCTACCGGTCGCAGTGGTATGCATCAAGATGTACCAAAAGAAGATGTGATTATTCAAAGCGTTACTGTAAGCGAGTAATAACGGCTTAATGAGCACGCTTTTTATTGCAGATTTGCATCTTAGCGTTCAGGAACCGGCAATCACTGCCGGTTTTCTGCATTTTATCCAGCGTGAAGCGATTCATGCTGACGCGTTATATATCCTAGGCGATTTATTCGAGTCCTGGATTGGCGATGATGATCCCGAACCGCTGTATCGGCAAATCGCTGCTGCGTTAAAATCACTCCAACAACACGGCGTGCCTTGCTACTTTATTCACGGCAATCGCGATTTTCTACTCGGCAAACGCTTTGCTTTTGAAAGTGGCATGACTTTGCTACCGGAAGAAAAAGTAGTTGATTTATATGGCCGTAAAATCGTTATTTTACATGGTGATACCCTATGTACTGATGATGCTGACTATCAGCATTTTCGCCGTCGAGTACACAACCCAGTGATCCAGAAATTATTCTTATGGCTACCGCTGCACTTTCGGTTGCGCATTGCTGCTTATATGCGCAATCAAAGCCAACAAAATAATAGCGGCAAATCGCAACTGATTATGGATGTGAATCCACACGCGGTAGTTGAGACTTTCGAGCGGAATAATGTCAGTTGGATGATTCATGGGCATACCCATCGCCCTGCTGTTCATACTGTTGAATTAGCATCGACAACCGCACACCGGGTGGTTTTGGGTGCCTGGCATGTTGAAGGCTCAATGGTTAAAGTCACGGCCGATAAGGTTGAATTGATTAAATTCCCGTTTTAGCCTTCACGTTTTACTTCATGAACCACGATAAAAAACTAATAAAACCCGCTAAAAGCAGCTACGCAACCGTTTTCCTTGCCTGTGGCTCATGATATGCTCTACGCCCTCTTCGCCAGTCACGATTTATAGAAAATCGCTCTGGCCGACGCTTGCGCAATCACAGGAGCTTTACACTCATGGGAGCTAACCTCGATTCGGCTTATCCAGCCGGGGTTAAAATCGCTATCGTAATGGGGTCCAAGAGTGACTGGGCCACCATGCAGTTCGCCGCCGACGTGCTCACCACGCTCAATGTCCCGTTTCATGTCGAAGTTGTTTCCGCGCACCGAACCCCTGACAAACTGTTCAGTTTTGCCGAACAAGCCGATGCCAATGGCTTACATGTCATTATTGCAGGTGCGGGCGGCGCAGCTCACTTACCGGGTATGCTGGCAGCCAAAACACTGGTGCCCGTCCTCGGTGTGCCGGTACAAAGTGCTGCATTAAGTGGTGTCGATAGCCTGTATTCCATCGTGCAGATGCCGCGCGGTATTCCGGTGGGGACACTGGCAATCGGTAAAGCGGGTGCAGCGAATGCGGCCTTGTTGGCGGCTCAAATACTGGCGCTGCATGATACTGAATTGGCTGCACGTTTAGCTGATTGGCGTACCAGCCAAACCGACGAAGTGTTAGATAATCCAGATCCGCGGGTGCCAGCATGAAACCTGTTTGCGTATTAGGAAATGGTCAGTTAGGGCGCATGCTACGTCAGGCCGGCGAGCCGCTAGGTATTGCCGTGTATCCGGTGGGTTTAGATGCCGAGCCAGAAGCCGTACCCTATCAAAATAGTGTGATTACCGCCGAAATTGAGCGCTGGCCGGAAACAGCTTTAACCCGTGAACTCGCCACCCACACGGCTTTCGTTAACCGCGATATTTTTCCTCAGCTGGCTGATCGTCTGACACAAAAGCAATTGCTCGATAGCCTGAATTTGGCGACCGCTCCCTGGCAATTATTGGCAAGCGCCAGCGAATGGCCGCACATTTTTGCCACGCTGGGTGAATTAGCCATCGTAAAACGTCGGGTTGGCGGTTATGACGGCCGAGGTCAGTGGCGTTTACGCACTGGTGAACAAGAGAGTTTACCCGCCGATGCTTACGGCGAATGTATTGTCGAGCAGGGTATTAACTTTTCTGGCGAGGTTTCACTGGTCGGTGCGCGCAGCCATCAAGGCAAATCGGTCTTTTATCCACTCACCCATAATCTGCATGAAGATGGCATCCTGCGCATGAGTGTGGCTTTGCCACAACCCAATAGCAAACTACAGCAGCAAGCAGAAAAAATGCTGTCTGCCATTATGGATAAGCTGAATTATGTTGGTGTGATGGCGATGGAATGCTTTATCGTCGGCGACAGTTTGTTGATCAATGAGCTGGCACCACGGGTACATAATAGTGGGCATTGGACACAAAATGGCGCATCTATCAGCCAGTTTGAGCTGCATCTGCGCGCTATTTTGGATTTGCCGCTACCAACGCCGGTGGTCAATACTCCGTCGGCGATGGTCAATCTGATTGGTACGCCAGTGAATACCGAGTGGCTGTCACTGCCCTTGGTGCATCTGCATTGGTATGAAAAAGAAGTGCGCGAAGGCCGCAAAGTGGGTCATTTGAATTTAAATGATCCCGATGGTGCGGCATTAAGCACCGCCCTGGCGGCACTGGCCCCGCTGTTACCAGCGGAATACCAAAACGCCCTGCGCTGGGCGCAAGCCAAGTTATAATTAAATCAAAGCATAAATAAGTCACGGTACTAGCCGTGACTTGAAACTACTGACAAAATCAAATGAAGGGGAAACGTGCCGTTGGGGCCGTAATGGCGTAAGCCATCGGAGCGCCCCGAGGTACGGTCACCCCTTCACTCACCAATGCTAAATCTAATAACTGCGGAACAGCGCCCGCCCCCGCAATAATCTAGCCCCTAACCAACCACCACACAGTGACAGCAACAAGGCCGCTGCCAGTGGCAATAACCACCACATGACCCAGTTTGGCTGCCACGGGAAATCAAACACTAACCGTTGTAATGCCCAAAGTGCGGCTTCGGCACCAATAGCTGCTGCCAGCCCCGCCACCAGCCCCAGTAACGCAAACTCCCACCACAATGTGCCTCGCAGTAAGCGTTTACTTGCGCCAAGTGTCCGGTAAACCACCAGTTCCTGACGGCGCTGGCGCATACCGACTTGCACTTGCGCTAATAGCAGTAAGGTGCCACAGATAATCACCAATACCACCATCACTTCCAGCGCTCGGCTGACCTGTTGCAGCACTTGCCCGACCTGTTTCAACATCGCCCCGATATCCAGCAAGCTGAGAGTCGGGAACTGACGGTTCAATTGCGTCAAAACCTCCCCGTCACCGTGATAACGGAAGCTGGTCAGCCAGGTTTGTGGTTGCCCATCCAGAGCGCCCGGCGGGAAAATAAAGTAAAAATTAGGGCGCAGACTTTCCCAGTCCACCTGACGAACACTGCTCACCGTGGCACCAAATGACTGCGTATCGCCACTGAATATCAGTTTATCGCCGATTTTAATACCCAATCTGTCAGCAATCCCCTGTTCTATCGATACCTCATCCGCCTTGGGCGGCCATTGGCCTGCGGTCAAAATATTGTGCGCCGGTAAATCCTGCTGCCAGGTCAGATTCAGCTCCCGATTAACCGCCTCACCGCCGGGTGCATCTTCTGCGACTCGCTCAGTCGCCAGTTGCTGATTAATCTCACTCAAACGCACTCGGACAATCGGATAGAAAGTCGACGGCGTTATCTGATGCTGAGTGAGAAACTCCGTGACTTGCGGCACCTGTTGCGACGTCATATTCAGCAAAAAGTAATTCGGGCTATCTGGTGGCAACTGTTGTTGCCAGCGATCCAAAAGATCCCCGCGCAGCACCAATAACAGCGCCAACAGCATAAATGAAAGAGAGAATGCGGCCAGTTGGGTCAAGGTCATCCAAGGTTGGCGCAGTAAGCGGTTAATAGCCAGCCGCAATGACAGGCGAGTGACCGTCAGGCGGCGTAACAGTAATAAACCGCCCCATCCGACCACACCTAGCAGCAACGCCAATACCACCATCCCCCCGAGGATCGCCCATAGCAGCGTATTCCCTCCCATCAGTAAGGCTAATAGCCCTACCACAATGACGATCATCACCGGAATAAAGTAGCGCAGCGGCCAGACATTAGCGGAGACATCACGGCGCAGTACTCGCAGTGGTTGAGTCGCCAGCAGTTGCCGGTATGGGCGAATACCCACCAGCAGAGAAATCAATATCAGCGATCCCATTGACCATACCCATGGCCATACACCAGCTGCCGGTAATGCGGCGGGTAATACCGGGGATAACAAACGAACTAATATTTTCTCGAACAATAAACCAATGACACTGCCGCACAGCCCTGCCAATACTAAAACCGAGAGCCATTGGCCGATAATCAACCGCCGCAACGCACTGCGCCCGGCACCTAATGTCTTTAGCACGGCCACCAGATCATAGCGACTGCGGCAATAATACCCCATCGCCACGGCAACAGCGGCAATAGAGAGCAATAACGTCAATAACGCCGATAACAGCAAGAACTGCTGTGCGCGCTGTAGGGATTTCCCCAGCGCACCGCCCGACTCTTGCAAACCATACCAGCGCTGATCCGGTTTCAATTGCGGCGTCAGCCAGTCACTAAACTGAGTGATAGCCTCCGTTGGGCCTGCAAACATATAGTGATAGCTCAACCGGCTACCCGGTTGTATTGCACCGGTTTTTTCCACGTCGGCCAGATTGATTAAAATTCGCGGCGCGGTCTGGAAGGGGTTAAAACCCGAATCAGGTTCTTGCAGCACTTCGCCAATGATTTTCAGCGAAGTATCACCAACTTCCAATGTGTCGCCGACTTTAACGCCGAGCAGCGCCAACAACCGCGGGGCCGCCAGCGCGCTTCCCGGCTCAAGTTTGACATCTGCGGGTAAAGTTTCCAGCTTGCCATACAGTGGATAAGCTAAATCTGTGGCTTTTACATCTGCCAGTTGTGGACGATCACCAGCAAAAGTCATGGTCATAAATGAAAGCTGGCGGCTGACAGACAACCCCTGCTGTTTCGCCTCCAATAACCACTCTTCCGGGGCTGGATGAGACGTTTTCAGCACCCGATCACCCGCCAGAAAATCACGACTTTGCTGACTGAGCCCTTTTTCCATGCGATCGCTGATAGTCCCTAGCGCCAGTACACAAGCGACAGCCAGAGTTAATGCCAACCAGACAATCAGCAGTGAGGGTGAGCGCCATTCACGCCAAAACCAGCGCCAAATCATGCTTCCTCCCACAATTTACCGTCTTGTAGCCGCAGCCGACGCTGGCAACGGCCAGCCAGTTGCACATCATGGGTTACCAGTATCAGCGTGGTGTCATAGTCGCGATTAAGAGAAAAAAGTAAGTCGGCAATACGGTCACCGGTATGGCGGTCAAGATTGCCGGTTGGTTCATCAGCAAATAACACTTTTGGCCGACCACTAAAGGCCCGGGCCAGTGCCACTCGTTGCTGCTCACCGCCGGAGAGTTGGGCAGGAAGGTGGTGAAGGCGCTTCTCAAGGCCCACCAGTTTTAATAGCTCAATGGCATGCACTTTACTCTCGCGCTCACTTTCACCACGTAACAGTGCCGGAAGCTGCACATTTTCTAATGTATTAAGTGTCGGCACCAACATAAATGATTGGAAAACAAAACCGACATTTTTTGCCCGCAGTTGCGCGCGCCCTTCTTCATCCATGGCAGTCAAAGAGTGGCCGAGTAAACTCACCTCACCGCTACTGCCATCATCGAGGCCCGCCAGAATTCCCAGCAAAGTTGATTTACCTGAACCTGACTCACCAATCAGCGCAATTGTCTGAGCGGGTTTGACAACCAGCTCAACTCCGGTAAGGATGGAGAGCTGTTGCTCACCCTGACCGACGTGTTTATTAAGATGATGAACTTCAAGAACGTTTTCCGCTGGCATCTTCCCTTCCTATTACTATTGGGATTATTCAGTTTGCGTGCCGCCGCAACCGATACACTTTTGATTCTCGGCGACAGTTTAAGCGCCGGTTACCGCCTACCCATTGCCGAAGCCTGGCCTTCACGGCTGGATAAAACATGGCAGGCCACCCCATCATTACCCAAGGTGGTTAACGCCAGTATCAGTGGCGATACGGCGGCACAGGGCTTAGCCCGTCTGCCTGCCTTGCTGAAACAACATCAGCCCCGCTGGGTACTGATTGAATTAGGTGCCAATGACGGCCTGCGCGGTTTCCCACCGCAGGATATTCAACGGGATCTCACGCAGGTTATCAATCTGATAAAAGAGGCAAAAGCGCAACCTTTATTGATGCAAATCCGCATTCCACCTAACTACGGCCGCCGTTATACTGATGCCTTCAGTGCGATGTATCCACAACTGGCACAGCAATTTAATATTCCGCTGGTGCCGTTCTTTATGGAACAGGTTGCCGTAAAGCCTGAGTGGATGCAGGATGATGGCTTACATCCTAACGCCTTGGCGCAACCTTTCATCGCCGATTGGATGGCGCAACAACTTAAACCGTTAGTCACTAATAAGCCTTAGTTAACCACTTGTTTAGATAAATAGAACCACTCACCAGGTAAAGTTATGCAAAAAACAGTATTAATTACCGGTTGTTCCAGCGGCATTGGCCTGGTTGCAGCGCAAGACTTGAAAAACCGGGGCTATCGCGTCCTCGCCGCCTGCCGTAAGCCCGATGATGTGGCGAAGATGACACTGTTGGGTCTGGAAGGTATTGAACTGGATTTGGATGACAGTGCCAGTGTCGAACGCGCGGCGGCACAAGTTATTGAGCTGACTGGCGGGCGCTTGTATGGTTTGTTTAATAATGGTGGTTTTGGCCTGTACGGCCCATTACAGACAATTTCGCGCCAGCAGTTGGAAAAACAATTTTCCACCAATCTGTTTGGCACCCATCAATTGACGCAGCTTTTACTGCCCGCCATGCTACCTCATGGTGAAGGGCGCATTATTCAAACCAGTTCAGTGATGGGCTTGGTTTCAACTGCCGGCCGTGGTGCCTATGCCGCCAGTAAATATGCGTTAGAAGCCTGGTCGGATGCATTACGAATGGAACTGCATGACAGCGGAATTCATGTCAGTTTGATTGAGCCAGGCCCGATAAGTACCCATTTCACACAAAATGTGAATCAGGCCCAAGTTGATAAGCCGGTGAGTAACCCCGGTATTGCGCAGCGTTTTACACTGCCACCAGAAGCGATTTTGCCGAAATTGCGTCACGCGCTGGAAAGCCCGCGCCCGCAATTGCGCTATCCGGTCACTTTAGTGGCCCATGCATTGACAATACTGCGCCGCATATTACCGGGCCGGATGCTAGATAAAGTTCTGCGTGGCAATTCTTGATAATAGCGATGAGGGTTGAAGCAACATAATTAGCCCCAATTAACTGCTATACCCTAAATAATTCGAGTGGCAGGAAGGCGGCAAGCGAATGACAAATTGGTTATAAACCATTTTGAACAGCGCTTGCGCTGGCTCGCAGAGTGGGTCTCTAAGAGACTCATAATCCCGATGAGTTGACACCAGTCAATGATTCGGGTGAATAAGAGCAGCCAACACACATGCAGCTTGAAGTATGACGGGTATAAAACGGATGAGAGAAATAATTCATGTTATCACCTACAACGATTGATATTACCGAAGCGAACCTACACCAAACCTTAGAACAGTCCATGACTGTACCGGTGCTGTTCTATTTTTGGTCTGAACGCAGCCAGCACTGTCTGCAACTCACTCCAGTGCTGGATAAACTGGCCGCTGAGTATGCAGGCCAATTCATTCTGGCTCGAGTCGATTGCGATGCACAGCAGATGGTGGCTTCACAATTTGGTTTGCGCTCAATTCCGGCCGTTTATCTGTTTAAAGACGGACAGCCGGTTGATGGCTTCCAAGGGCCACAACCAGAAGAAGTTATCCGCGAATTATTGCAACGGGTATTGCCAAAACCTGAAGAGTTGAAAGCAGTTGAAGCAGCACAGTTGATGAGCGAAGGTAAGGTACAAGAAGCACTGCCTTTGCTGAAAGATGCCTGGCAGTTGATGCAGCAAAACCATAACCCGCAAACCAGTGACATTGCGTTGCAACTGGCCGAAGCTCAAATTCAGCTCAACCGCAGCGAAGATGCCGAAAGCGTATTGGCGACCATACCACTGCAGGATCGTGATAGCCGTTATCAGGGACTGATCGCGCAAATCGAGTTGCTCAAACAAGCCGCTGATACACCAGAAATCCAGCAACTCCAACAACAAGTCGCAGAACAACCGGATAACGTCGAACTGGCGGTTCAGCTAGCACTGCAACTGCATCAGGTAGGCCGTAACGAAGAGGCGCTAGAGTTGTTGCTAGGCCACTTGAAGCAAGATCTGGCCGCCGCAAACGGCACTGCGCGTAAGACATTAATGGATATTTTGGCCGCATTAGGCACTGGCGATGCGCTGGCGGCTAAATACCGCCGTCAGCTTTATGCATTGCTGTACTAACAGGCACTTTTAACGATCATTTTTCGCCCTACCTGTTACCATTATTTGCTACTGCGCGGGGCCAACCCGCGCTGTTTTATTCTGCCCCAACCTGACTTTCTCTCATTTACACGCTTTTACCTGCCTTTCGTTAGGCATTTAGCGCCCCGTCACGTAATATTAAGAAACAAAAATCATTGCTGACAGGAAGTTAAATATGTTTACGGTTATCCCTGTTCTTATCGTTGTAGCTCTGATTGTGGTCTTTTCCTCAATCAAAATCGTCCCACAAGGTTTCCAATGGACAGTCGAGCGTTTTGGCCGTTATACCAAAACACTGATGCCAGGCCTGAATATCGTTGTGCCATTTATGGATCGTATTGGTCGTAAAATCAATATGATGGAACAGGTTCTGGATATTCCATCCCAAGAAATCATTTCCCGCGACAACGCCAATGTGGCGATTGATGCCGTCTGCTTTATTCAGGTTATTGACCCGGTGAAAGCCGCATATGAAGTCAGTAATTTGGAACTGGCTATTGTCAACCTGACCATGACCAACTTCCGTACTGTTTTGGGTTCTATGGAACTGGATGAAATGTTGTCCCAACGCGACAACATCAACAGCCGCCTGCTGCATATCGTCGATGAAGCCACCAACCCGTGGGGCATTAAAATTACCCGTATTGAAATCCGTGATGTGCGTCCACCGACTGAACTTATTTCTGCGATGAATGCCCAGATGAAGGCTGAACGTACTAAACGTGCTGATATTCTGGAAGCCGAAGGGGTTCGTCAGGCAGCTATTCTGCGTGCTGAAGGTGAGAAACAATCACAAATTCTGAAAGCCGAAGGTGAACGTCAGTCGGCATTCTTGCAAGCAGAAGCTCGTGAACGTGCGGCAGAAGCGGAAGCTCAGGCAACCAAAATGGTTTCTGAAGCTATTGCTGCCGGTGATATTCAAGCCATTAACTACTTTGTGGCACAGAAATATACCGATGCCCTACAACACATTGGTTCGGCCAATAATAGCAAAGTCATTATGATGCCACTGGAAGCCAGCAACCTGATGGGTGCTATTGGTGGTATTGCAGAGCTGATTGGTGAGAGTAAAAACAGCCGGGGTAAATAACCATGCTGGAGGAAATTGCAGCAAATCCAAACTGGTTTTGGCTATCACTCGGCGGTCTATTACTGGCAGCCGAGATGCTAGGGGCCAGTGGTTATATGCTGTGGAGCGGCGTTGCAGCCGTGGTGGTCGGTATTCTGGTATGGCTTTTTCCCTTTAGCTGGGAGATGCAAGGCGTACTGTTTGCTGTTTTAACAGTCGTATCAGCCATCTTGTGGTGGTATTGGCTCAGTAAGCGTATCAAGCCACAACCCGCGATGTTGAATCAACGTAATCATCAATTGCTGGGAACGCGGGCCACCCTGACGGAACCGACAGTTGATGGTTACGGCCGCATGAAAGTAGGTGATAGCAGTTGGCGCATTTATAGCGCTAATGAGCTAAGTGTCGGCACCGAAGTTGAAGTCATTTTAGTGGAAGGCAATACCTTGCACGTCAGGGCTGTCCATCACTAACACATTGAAAAGGCGTATTTATCTGGATACGCCTTTCGCAGAACATTAGCCAACTTTTTGTTTCTCACTCCCGTGACAACACCCCGCCAGGTTATTGATAATCGGACAATCTGCACCGTCATCCCCAGGGCACTCGTCTGCCAAAGCCAATAAACGTAATCGCATCTGACTAAGATCATTAATATGTTTCTCGATTTCCGCTACCTTTTGCAACGTTGCAGCTTTCACATCCGCACTGTGACGAGCGGGGTCATGAAACAATGCCAGCAGCTCACGGCATTCATCTAATGTAAAACCGACCTGCCGTGCCTGACGCAACAATGTTAACTCTTCGATATGTTTGGCGCTGTAGCTTCGATAACCATTATCCGTGCGGATAGGCGGTGTCACCAGTTTCTTTTCTTCGTAAAAACGAATGGCCTTACTGGTTAAACCGGTTTTTTTTGCAACATCGCTAATATTCATTCTTCCCCCTTGACCTTCCCCTTGCTGTAAGGTTTAACCTCTATAATTAGTGAAAGGAAGGATGTCAGTCAAGCGGAATAAAACCTGTACAGATCAAAGTTCGTTATTGCCCTAAATAAGCGATATGACTGGGAATACCGACTAAACTTATCCCGACAAATTTATGGATAGGTTCCTACTCGATAAGGAGTCAACTATGTTGCAAACCACAGTGCTGGCCTTACACGGCCTCTCCTGTATGAATTGTGCCAAACGCGTAAAAACGGCATTAGAAAGCCGTGAAGATGTTCATCATGCAGAAGTGAATGTTCACTATGCCAAGGTGACAGGCGAAGCCGAAACCACAACACTGATTGATACGGTTAAACAAGCGGGGTATCAGGCAGAAGAAGCTCAAACTCCTGATATTGAATTACAGCTCTCAGGCTTGAGTTGTGGGCACTGTACCGAATCTACGCGCAAAGCGCTGGAAGCCGTTCCCGGTGTGATTGCAGCAGATGTCTCCCTCGATAGTGCCAAAGTGTATGGCAAAGTTGAGGCACAAACGTTAATTGATGCGGTGGAGCAAGCAGGCTATCACGCCACACTGCCGGGGGCGCAATCCCCAAAAACTGAGCCGCTGACTCACTCAGCCCCATCTTCGCCGGAATATCAGGCAGCGGCCTCTTCAACCATTCCGGCAGCGCCAAATGACATTAAAAATACGCAACCTGACCAGCCGATAGCAGAACCTGCTGACAATGATAGTGTTCAGCTGTTACTGACCGGGATGAGCTGTGCCAGTTGTGTATCTAAAGTACAACATGCGCTAGAAAGCGTTGATGGTGTTGAGGTCGCACGAGTCAATCTGGCGGAGCGCAGTGCATTAGTCACCGGTCACCCTAGCAATGAGGCACTGATTGCGGCGGTCAAAAATGCCGGTTATGGTGCTGAAATTATTGAAGATGAAGCAGAGCGACGCGAGCGCCAACAGCAAATGTCGCAAGCCAGTATGAAGCGTTTTCAGTGGCAAGCGGCACTGGGGCTGTTATTGGGTATCCCATTGATGGGATGGGGGTTATTTGGCGGTAGTATGACACTAACCCCTGAGACTCAAACGCCCTGGCTGATAGTTGGGATAATCACCCTGCTGGTGATGATATTTGCCGGTGGGCATTTTTATCGTAATGCCTGGGTCAGCCTAAAAAATGGCAGTGCTACCATGGATACCCTGGTAGCACTAGGTACGGGCGCGGCGTGGATCTACTCCATCACGGTGAATATCTGGCCGGATGTTTTCCCGATGGAAGCCCGCCATCTTTATTATGAAGCCAGTGCCATGATTATCGGTCTGATTAACCTTGGTCATGCGATGGAACAACGCGCCAGACAGCGTTCTTCCAATGCGCTGGAGCGCTTGTTGGATTTGGCACCGCCGACTGCGCGGCTGGTCACCGATGAAGGTGAAAAACTCATCCCATTGGCCGATGTACAGTTGGGTATGACCTTGCGTTTAACCACCGGTGACCGTGTGCCGGTTGATGGTGAGATTGTACAAGGCGAGGTGTGGATGGATGAAGCCATGTTGACTGGCGAACCTATCCCACAACAAAAGTCCACCGGTGATGTTGTCCATGCCGGGACACAAGTACAGGATGGCACGGTGCTGTTTCGCGCCAATGCTATCGGCAGCCAAACGACATTAGCGCGAATCATTAAGCTGGTGCGTCAGGCCCAAAGCAGTAAACCAGAGATTGGTAAGCTGGCCGATAGGATCTCCGCGGTATTTGTGCCAACGGTGGTCGCCATTGCCGTTATTGCTGGGCTGATTTGGTATTTCTTCGGCCCGCAACCGCAATTGGTCTATACCCTGGTGGTCGCCACAACAGTGCTGATTATCGCCTGCCCTTGTGCGCTTGGGCTGGCAACGCCGATGTCAATCATCTCGGGTGTAGGTCGGGCGGCTGAATTTGGGGTATTAGTACGTGATGCTGATGCGTTGCAGCAGGCCAGTAATCTCGACACCTTGGTGTTCGACAAAACCGGCACTCTGACCGAAGGGCATCCGCAAGTGGTCGCCATTCATACCTTTAATGGGGTCAGTGAGCAACAAGCGTTGGAATGGGCTGCCGCGTTAGAAACCGGCTCGAATCACCCACTGGCACGCGCTATTTTGCAACGCGCCGAGGGGCTGACTCTGGCAACGGTCAACCAATTCCGCACATTACGTGGTTTAGGTGTTAGTGGCGAGGTTGATGGCGTAGCGCTGTTGCTGGGGAATAACCGCCTGCTGGAAGAGCAACAGATTGATACCAGTGAGCTGCAATCATTGATGCAGCAACAAGCTGAAAGTGGTGCAACACCGGTTATTCTGACGGCACAAGGTAAGCCTGCGGCACTGCTATCAATACGCGACCCGCTGCGCAGTGACAGTATCAGCGCGCTGCAACGCTTGCATCAGCTCGGATACAATCTGGTGATGTTAACCGGTGATAACCCTATTACCGCCAATGCCATAGCCAAAGAAGCAGGTATTGATCAGGTGATCGCCGGTGTCCTGCCTGATGGCAAAGCTGAAGCTATCAAACAACTACAAGCTGCCGGGCATAAAGTGGCCATGATTGGTGATGGTATCAATGATGCACCGGCACTGGCGCAAGCTGATGTCGGGATTGCTATGGGGGGCGGCAGTGATATTGCGATTGAAACTGCGGCTATTACCTTGATGCGCCATAGCCTGCATGGGGTTGCAGATGCTGTTGAGCTTTCCAAAGCAACATTGCGCAATATGAAGCAAAACCTGCTGGGCGCATTTTTCTACAATGCGCTGGGGATCCCGATTGCGGCGGGTATTCTGTTCCCGTTCACCGGCACATTACTCAGCCCGGTAGTTGCGGGTGCGGCTATGGCACTCTCCTCTATTACCGTTGTCAGTAACGCCAACCGCTTATTGCGTTTTAAACCTAAACAATAAAAACTCAGTGGCGCACAACACTTTCTTGTGCGCCACTAAGCGTTTAGGATACAGAAAACGCTAAAAGAGAAGCACATAGGCATGGGTCAATTATTACGCCGCATCGCAAAATTTTTAGGGGTTGGTGCTCCAGCTACTTACTCCTACCCCGCTTTAGATGTCACCTTAGCCGGTGAACGCCACTTGCATCTGGTCGGCAGCATCCATATGGGAACTGAAGGTATGTTTCCCCTCCCTCACGAATTGCTGAATAAATTGAATCAGGCTGATGCGCTGATAGTAGAAGCGGATATCACTGACGCAACCTCTCCGTTTGGTAACGAAAATCTGGCCGATCCGTTGATTGACCGATTATCTGAAGAGCACTACCAACAATTGTTGCAACGCTGCGAAGAACTCGGTCACGATCCGCAGTCCATGGCCTTTCTGCCCGCATGGCAAGCCGCATTGATGCTTCAGGCTCGTCAGGCCCAACGTTTGGGATTACGCGGCGAATACGGCATCGATTATCAATTACTGAAAGCGGCCGCAGCGCAGAAGAAAACCATTATTGAGCTGGAAGGCGCACAAATGCAGCTCGATTTACTGGAAACGCTGCCCGACAACGGCATGTCTTTACTGCTCGATACCTTAACTCACTGGCACACCAACGCTCGCCTGTTGCAAACCATGATTGGCTGGTGGTTGGAACATCATCCGGCCAATGACCTATCCACTCTGGCTCCTACCTTTAGTCAGGGGTTGTACGACGTACTGATGATACAGCGCAATAAACGCTGGCAGCAGCAGCTTGAACAACTGCCAGCCGGCCACTATGTGGTCGCGGTTGGTGCATTACATTTATATGGCGAAGGGAATCTCCCTGAACTCTTGCAGCCCGACCATCGGTAAAAAATACAAAAAAATGGCCGATATCGCTATCGGCCAGTCAAAGAGGAATTTTCATTATTTTAGTTATTAAGCCCTCACATTCCTTGCGGAAAATATGAGCAGCCAGTACAGGGTAGCAACCTGACGATTAGATTAGCAACTAACATTCATCATATATCGTATCGCGTCGGATCATTGTGCTGATTTTATTAGTTTAATTTTTAGTCCGGCGACAAAAATTAGGTGTAGGATATTCCAACTGAATAAATTTTCATTTTAAATTGGACGTTTATTATGACACCTGCAGTCGTTTTGCTGGAAAAACAAAAAGTTCCTTTCACATTACACCCCTATCACCATGACGCCACAGAAACCAATTTCGGTGATGAAGCGGTTAAAAAACTGGGCCTTAATGCTGACCAAGTTTATAAAACATTGCTGGTTGCGTTAAATGGCGATGCCAAAAATCTGGCGGTTGCCGTCACGCCGGTGGCCACCCAACTTGATCTTAAGAAAGTGGCGCGTGCATTGGGGGCAAAAAAAGCCGAAATGGCAGATCCACAATTGGCGCAGCGCAGCACCGGCTATTTAGTCGGCGGCATCAGTCCATTGGGGCAGAAAAAACGCTTACCTACTGTGATTGATAGCCCTGCTCAAGACTATGCCACCATATTTGTTTCCGGCGGTAAAAGAGGGTTAGATATTGAATTGGCAGCAACAGACCTATGCCGTTTATTGCAGGGTACCTTTGCTGATATCGCCAAGCGGGATTAAGTCATCACAAATATGAAAGGGCTAGAAATAGCCCTTTCAAAGAAAATTAAATTATTGTCTAAAAAGTTCTTTTACGCTAAATAAACCTTTATCATCGTGATTCATTTTAATTGAGGAATATAACACTATTGGTTTTTTTAAATTTTCTCCTTGCAAAGCCGGCTTATGCATGGTGCCAAGATCACAGAAAGGCACCTCCCATAGCGGCAATTTAGCACACCGTATGAAACAAGTAGGTTGGTGGAAACAAGCCAGTGCACTCGCGACAGGCAGTGCAGCGAGCATTGCAATAATTACTTTATGAAAGCGCATAGTGAGCCTCCTGAACCTAATATCCAACAAATAACAAGTAATTTACTTACCATCTTTGGCTTAGCCCCAGTGATATTATCTCACTTAGGTAAAGTATATTTTATGAACGAAAATATAAACAATACATCAACAAAAAATAATTTTTAGCTTAACACATCTTGGTTTTTATATATTACAAATGAAAATGAGAATTATATAATAGGAGCCACTGGTTATAGTGGCTCCTTATCTAATTGGTTACTTATAAACAATCTCGCCTTTCGGCTGATATTGACTGGCATCCAGTGGTGAGTGCTTTTCAATATACTGTTTCAGCACTTCTGCATCGATAAAACCGGTATTTACATAGCTCGGTAAAGTATCAATCTTCGGATAACCATCACCGCCTAATGCGTTGAAATTCAAGGTTGCCAGACGATAGGTTTTATTCGGATCTAACGGTTTGCCTTGTATTTTTACGTCACTGACCCCCTTGCCATCAGCGACTAAGCTAACATTGGCAAATTGTGCGTAAGCACCTGAATCGACTTTTTTATTGGCCACAACCGTCAAATACTTCTCAACTTCGCTGCCTTTCATATCGGCATAAACCAGGGTGTTACCAAATGGCTGAACCTTAAGAACATCTTTATATGTGATATCACCCGCATCTATAGAGTCACGAACCCCACCGCCACTCATCACCGCAAAATCAGCACCCGCACGTTCCATTTGTGCCGCCAATAGCAACCGCGCCAGATTGGTTTGCTCGAAACGCACTTTGCTGCGATCCCCCTCCAACTTGCCATTCACACTCCCCACTTTGATATCCAGCTGCGCTTTGCCCTGTTGTTCAAATGGTGTCAGCAGTTTTAGCATTGACGGATCTTGAGCAATCTCTTGCGTATAAAAGATGCGCTCACTGGTGCCATCAGCTTTCTCGACCTTTTTCTTTAAATTGACCGGGATTAACTGATAGTTTACTAACTTCAATTCACCATTACGGAATTTGAAGTCTGCCCGCCCCACATATTTACCCCATTCATGTGCTTGCACGATCCAAGTGCCATTCTGCCGATCAGGAGCACAAGGAGTGCCGGGCACATAATCAACTTGCTTATGATTCTCACTGACCATACAGACCGGATCTTGTGAGTGTCCACCCACAATCATATCCAGATAACCCGCCGGTAAGCTGCGTGCCATCTCGACATCACCCGGTGCATTCGATCCATGCTTGCCATCATCGTAATGGCCCATATGAGTCGCGGCGATGATAATGTCAGGCTTTTCAGTTTTTCTCAGTTGCTCGACAACTTGCTTTGCTTCTGTCGCAGGCACGCGGAATTCGATATCAGTGAAATATTCGGGATTACCGATCTTAGCAGTATCGTCGGTAGTTAAACCAATCACCGCAATTTTCACGCCTTGCTTATCAAACAGGGCATAAGGTTTGAATAATCGCTGTTGAGTGCTTTTCTGATAAATATTGGCAGATAATAGCGGGAAAGTGGCCCATTTCTCCTGTTGGCGCAACACACTGAGAGGATTATCAAATTCGTGGTTGCCGATAGCCATGGCATCATAACCGACCAAATTCATGCCGCGGAAATCAGGCTCGGCATCCTGTAGATCTGACTCTGGAACACCGGTATTAATATCCCCGCCGGAAAGCAGCAACAGGTTTCCCCCTTCTGCGGCAACTTGCTTACGAATGTCATCAACTAAAGTTTTCTGTGCCGCCAGGCCATATTCGCCGTGGTCATTTTGCCAGAAGTGGCCATGATGGTCATTGGTATGCAGTATGGTGATATCGTAAGTTTTATCTTTTTCCCAGGCGGCAGCCCATCCCGGTGCAAACGCCAGCGACACAGCCAAAGCACATGCTGTGGTCGATAATGAAAAACGCATCGCAAATCTCCATGTTATCGTTAAAACCAGTACGTTCAGTGCCAGTTTAATGAGTGAAAATGGGGTGACACATACCAATATCATGATAAATCAATATCATACTGTGACAGAGTTCGAATTGTAGTCTGATGATCTATAGATGAGTTTCATAATATTTGAATATATATCAAATTGTATCTGCTGTAGTAAAAATCATTCGATCTGAATAATATGTATCCATTACAAACATATTATTAACAGTGAAAATTATTAGGCGAATACTCACTATGACCGATCGCTCTGAGACTGGACTCCCCCCCTCCGTCAATACCACTGTCAAACGCACGTCCTTCTCTATATTGGGTGCTATCAGCGTATCTCACTTACTTAACGACATGATCCAGTCGCTGATTCTGGCGATTTATCCGTTATTACAAGCCGAGTTTTCGTTAAGTTTTGCGCAGATTGGATTAATCACACTCACTTATCAGCTTACCGCCTCATTATTACAGCCGCTGATTGGCCTCTATACCGATAAGCATCCGCAACCCTATTCTTTGCCGATTGGCATGGGTTTTACCTTATCGGGCATTTTGCTGCTCGCTGTCGCCACCACTTTCCCGGTGGTTTTACTGGCGGCAGCATTGGTCGGAACCGGTTCTTCCGTCTTCCACCCAGAATCGTCCCGAGTAGCTCGTATGGCATCCGGTGGCCGCCACGGTATGGCTCAGTCTATTTTTCAGGTAGGAGGCAACTTCGGCAGCGCTCTGGGGCCATTACTAGCCGCAATCCTTATCGCACCTTACGGTAAAGGCAATGTAGGTTGGTTTTCACTCGCGGCACTGCTGGCTATTGTGGTGCTGTTGCAGGTCAGTAAATGGTATCAGCAACAACAGAGAGCAACACATGGCAAAATCGTAAAAGTTTCATTGGCCAAAAAACTGCCTAAAAAGACGGTTATTAGCGCATTAGTTATCTTGATGGTACTGATATTCTCTAAATACTTCTATTTGACCAGTATCAGCAGCTATTACACCTTTTATCTGATGCATAAGTTCGGTGTTTCGGTACAAAATGCCCAAATACATTTGTTTGTGTTCTTATTTGCCGTTGCCGCAGGCACCATCATTGGCGGGCCTCTTGGCGATAGGATAGGTCGAAAGTATGTTATTTGGGGGTCAATATTGGGCGTTGCGCCATTTACCCTTATTTTACCCTACGTTTCTTTGTATTGGACGGGGGTTTTAACCGTGATCATTGGCCTTATCCTTGCATCTGCCTTCTCGGCAATACTGGTGTATGCACAAGAGCTTATTCCGGGAAAAGTGGGCATGGTATCCGGTCTATTCTTCGGTTTTGCTTTCGGTATGGGGGGATTAGGTGCGGCTGTACTAGGGTATGTTGCTGATTTAACCAGTATTGAATTGGTTTATCAAATATGTGCATTCTTACCCTTACTGGGGGTAATTACGGTCTTCTTGCCCAATATAGAAGATAAGTAATAGCAATAACCTTATAATCCCGACTGAGATATTTGTTTCAGCCGGGAGATTTCCCTGCGTAATAGAGATAGAAACAGCAAATCCATCATAAACAACCATTTCAAACAATTTCCATGCCAAAGCTGACTTTTATCGATAAAAAATGAATTTTTATCGCGCATTGATCGCATAAATGCAATAAACTGATGTTATTGCTGTGAAATGCTTGCCGCCCTTGCATATACCCAAAAGATTTCAAAATGCAGGAAGGCGACAAGCGAATGAATCCCGATGAACTTACTCAGGTAAGCGATTCGGGTGATTGAGCGCAGCCAACACACCTGCGACTTGAAAGATGACGGGAATAACTAGAAGGAGTCTGGATGCACCACTCAACACCCTTAATTACCACGATCGTCGGAGGCCTTGTTCTCGCCTTCCTCTTGGGCACCTTGGCTCACCGCCTGCGCATCTCACCACTGGTGGGGTATCTCGCTGCAGGGGTGCTGGCCGGGCCTTTCACGCCAGGTTTCGTTGCTGATACCTCATTAGCACCAGAACTGGCTGAAATTGGTGTTATTTTGTTGATGTTTGGTGTCGGACTTCACTTCTCGCTTAAAGACCTTCTTGCAGTAAAATCAATCGCCATACCCGGTGCCGTAGCACAAATTGCCGTTGCCACCTTGCTCGGGATGGGATTGTCTCATCTATTAGGCTGGGATTTGATGACGGGCTTTGTCTTCGGTCTTTGTCTGTCAACTGCCAGTACAGTGGTATTACTGCGAGCACTGGAAGAGCGGCAACTCATAGATAGCCAGCGGGGGCAAATTGCTATTGGCTGGCTGATTGTCGAAGATTTGGCGATGGTACTCACATTGGTGCTATTGCCCGCCTTTGCTGGCGTGATGGGTAACGAAACCACCAGTCTCAGCCAGTTATTCACTGAATTAGCAATAACCATCGGTAAAGTCATTGCCTTCATTACGCTGATGATTGTTGTCGGTCGTCGTTTGGTCCCCTGGATACTGGCTAAAACCGCCAGCACCGGCTCCCGTGAGCTATTTACATTAGCTGTGCTGGTATTAGCACTTGGGATTGCTTACGGCGCTGTAGGGCTGTTCGATGTATCCTTTGCGCTAGGTGCATTCTTCGCCGGAATGGTATTGAATGAATCAGAGCTCAGCCACCGTGCAGCACAAGACACCCTACCGCTACGTGATGCATTCGCCGTCCTGTTCTTCGTTTCAGTTGGGATGTTGTTTGACCCAATGATTTTGCTACGTGAACCATTAGCTGTACTGGCTTCATTAGCTATCATTATCTTCGGTAAATCTGCCGCAGCGTTTATATTAGTGCGAATGTTTGGCCATTCAAAACGCACAGCACTTACCATTTCTGTCAGCCTGGCGCAAATCGGTGAATTTGCCTTTATTCTCGCCGGACTTGGGATTTCTCTCGGTTTAATGTCAGAGCATGGACGTAATCTGGTACTGGCTGGGGCGATTCTATCCATCATGCTTAACCCATTACTCTTCACACTGTTAGATCGCTATTTAGCCAAAAACGAGACCATGGAAGATCTTATTTTGGAAGAAGCAGTAGAAGAGGAAAAGCAGATCCCGGTCGATTTGTGCAATCATGCACTGTTAGTTGGTTATGGTCGGGTAGGGAGTTTATTAGGTGCAAAACTGCATGCTGAAGGTATTCCATTAGTAGTCATTGAGAATTCTCGACCAAGAGTTGAAGCGCTCCGGGAGCAAGGTATTAATGCGGTATTAGGTAATGCTGCAAGCGCAGATATTATGTCACTGGCTCGCCTGGATTGTGCCCGCTGGTTATTACTGACCATACCGAATGGCTACGAAGCTGGGGAAATTGTCGCCTCTGCCAGAATTAAACGGCCAGACCTTGAGATAATTGCTCGTGCACATTATGACGACGAAGTGGTTTATATCTCGGATCGCGGCGCGAACCAGGTTGTGATGGGCGAGCGCGAAATCGCCAACAGTATGCTGAATATGCTGAAGATAGAAACGCTGACCGAAGAAGACAAACGCCCGCTTTGCCCAATTTAAAAACATCTCAGTGTTAGCAAGTTATAAACCAATAGGGCCAGCATATGCTGGCCCTATTCACTATTTGACGACAATTATCTTTCCCAGTACGACTCTTCTAAGCTGTCTTCCCGCTCAGGCAAACCACGCGTTAAACGGGGGGAATGCTGATTTAGCACTTGATAACTAACCCGATTGGCATATTTGCACACTTGCGCCAATGAAGAGTAACTAAGGTAGCTACGTACATGTTTGCTAGAGTTAGGAACATTGTTACGATGAAAACCATTGGCAGCAATATCATGCAACACCGCAGATAAAGCAGCATCCCCTGCCCCATTAGTATTCATTATTTTCTCAGGGCCGCCCATATAAGGGGCAATATGCGAATAAATACGTAGAGGATTATCGCAATGCTCTTTACGCATCGCTCGGCTGAATTCATACAAGTTAAACTCAGCAATCGCACCAGGTAATAATGGATGCTGAGTTTGACGCTTATTAGCCTCTTCTGTATAACCCGCCATATAAAGCCCATTAGGGCCAGCGGTACAAAGCACTAAATCAACCCAATTCAACGCCATATCTGAGGCCATCAGTGGGTCAATCAGACCCGTCAGTTCATAGGCTTCATCTTCATTCATCGCAACAATAGAAACATGCTCTTTAAGAAAGTCACGCCACCACTGCGGATTATCTGCAATGACATATTTGGTTCCAAGTGTCATCACGACCGGGACATTATATTTCTTCGCATAACTGATAGCCTGCATCGTCGCCTCGGGCATTGGCTCGCCTGGTTTGCAACGTACCAGATAAGCGGTAAGCACCAATGCGGAGGCACCTGCGATAATATCTTCAGGAATGCTTTCAGGACGTAGCTGATTCATCAGACCGGGACTGATAGCGAATGTCCGCTCACCATTATCCGTAATGAGAGTAAAACAACGGCCAATCGCGCCATCAACTGCCTGTAAATAGTTCAAATCTGTACGGCTAGAGGTATTACAAAGATAACGATAGGCGTAACTACCAATTTTGATATTGCTACACATGGTGCCCAAGAGAATCGATCGATCATCGGCTAAGACGGAATAGTTGTGCAGCGTATTACCAATAGTACCGCCCGCAAACTCATGCGTTATCAACTCATTTGTCGTCAGTTCCTGATAAAGGCGTTCAGCAACATCGTCCTCGATAACCAAAGAATGCCCCTGGCTAAGGCCATAACGCGTAATAAAGTCCTCATCGACCTTCGCTTCAATATCAACCAGTGTCTGATCAATACCAACAATATAAGACGTACTCACTTCATTTTCCGTCTGCGCGGGTTGTAATAAAGGGTCACGAGCATTAACCGGAAAATAGTGCTTAGATTTGCGTTTGCCAGGAAATTTCATTGTGGTTTGTTACAAAAATAAAGATGGAAGATAGGGGATTTTAGCACAGCTAACTAAGTATTCAGTGAACATAACCATTTGGATTGGATTGCTGCCAATTCCATGCATCTTTTAGCATGTCCGTTAAATTTCTTTTGGCCTTCCACCCTAACTCCTTAAAAGCAAGCTCTGGGCTGGCCCAACACTCCGCAATATCCCCAGGGCGACGAGACACTATTTCATAAGGAATTTTTTTACCTGATATATGCTCAAACTCTGTAACCATCTGTAGCACTGAATACCCAACACCCGAACCAAGATTATAAGCCTTAAACCCCTGAGTCAGGTTATTAAGTGCGCAAAGATGCCCTTCAGCAAGATCCATAACATGGATATAATCCCGAACACCTGACCCATCAACTGTTGGGTAATCATTACCGTACACAGCTAATTTGGGAAGTTTACCAATTGCAACCTGAGTAATAAAAGGCAGCAAGTTGTTAGGCTTCCCATTTGGATCCTCACCGATTAACCCAGACATATGGGCTCCAACGGGATTAAAATATCGGAGCGCTCTTATAGAGAAATCAGGATGAGCGAAAGAGAAATCCTTCAATATCTGTTCAACCATGACCTTTGATGAACCATAAGGATTTGTAGTACCGCCAATACGAGCATCTTCAGTCAAGGGAACAAATTCAGGATCACCAT
This sequence comes from Yersinia proxima, assembly GCF_902170785.1. Classification (GTDB taxonomy): domain Bacteria; phylum Pseudomonadota; class Gammaproteobacteria; order Enterobacterales; family Enterobacteriaceae; genus Yersinia; species Yersinia proxima. The sequence continues at coordinate 234,864 of NZ_CABHYG010000016.1, forward strand.
ATACTGTAGCGGAAGAGCTAAAAATTAATTTTTTTACGCCAGAGATAACCATTTCTTCAAGCAAAATAATAGAACCAGTTACATTATTTTGGTAATACTCAAGAGGCTTAGCTACTGATTCCCCTACTGATTTCAACCCAGCAAAATGAATAACAGAATCAATTTTATGCTCAGAAAATATCTTTTTAATGCAATTCCTATTTAATATATCACCTTGATAAAATACGGGTGCGCGACCAGTGATCTTAGATACACGTAACAATGACTCAGCAGAAGAATTAGATAAATTATCTAGTACAACAACACTTTCGCCATTTTCTAAGAGTGTCAGTACCGTGTGCGATCCAATATAACCTGCACCACCCGTTACTAAAATAGTCATAACTCACCTGTTAAATTAAAGAGACCAAGTATCCTTATCATCCAAGAATAATTTTCCTGCATTTATCTTTTACGTTATTTATATCAAATTTATTCTTTTGCTTTTGAGCAGCTTTATAGAATGAATCATAGTTTGAAAATACAGTATTAAGAGCAGAATCTAATTCTTCCGTTGTATTACCAATTAGAATACCATTGCTATCCACAACCTCACTGCAACCACCAACATCACTCAAAATAACTGGTAGACTGGCACTGGTAGCCTCAATTGCAGCCATAGGCAAACCTTCACTTTCTGATGTTAACACAAATACATCATACTCATTAAATCTATCAAACCCTTTAATTTCACCGTAAAAATGAATATTGTCATAACCCGCATACTCTTTCTTAAGATCTTGATAATACTCCCCATCGCCAACGATATCGAGGTCAAATTTAGGATTGGCTGCGGCGACTTTTAAGATTAAATCAGGACGTTTAGGATAGGCTAATCTGCATACATAAATGATTTTATTTTGGCATGGACGGTCAGGCCGCTCAGCTAGTGGCGTTATAGCATTAAGCTGAGTCATTATTTTCTCAGGTTTAATTCCAATAATTTTAATAGCTTTATCTGCATCACTCTGAGAAACACACCATACCACATCTGTAATGTATGATAGTAGCTTTTCAATATAGCAAAATATGAATTTGAGTACATTACCATTGTAAATACATGACCATCCGTGAGAAACATACACACCACGGAAACGTAGGAATAAACGAGCCAGCCTACTATAAAGACCCGCATTGGCAGAGCTGGAAACAACAATATCAATCTTATTTTCTTTAAGTGTTTTGTACAAGACGTAGATGGCCTTAATACTAGCCATTTTTCTTATCTCTGGAATAATAACGATTTTGTCACACACAATCGTTTCAGTTAACCAGCCTGGTTCCGAAGTTATTAAAATAATCTTACAATCATCTTTGAGTAGCTTTACTTGCTCCAAAACCCAACCTTGAGCACCACCAATGATTGATTTAGTAATTACAAATGCAATATTTTTCATATCAATTCCATAAACAATAAATGCAAGTATGCTTAGATATTATATTAAGCGTCAGTGAACAATAACGTTTTTTGCATTTTCGTCATGAGTCTTTTGCCAAACAACATCACAGATGCCATCTGTTGGTTGAAATCCTGTAGGTGCTTCTAATAATAAAGAACGGATACGTTCGTAATTAAAGTCATTACAGGCAGTTTCAATTCTGTTTAGCAGAATATTCAAGTCGTTCCATTCAAGCATAACTTCAGTTGCAGTCATAATTCGAGGATGATAGGTATGTTGTACAGAATCACCAATAAGCAATTCTTCATATAATTTTTCGCCAGGGCGTAACCCAGAGATCTCTATAGCGATATCACCATCTGGATTCTCTTCACTCTTAATAGAAAGACCAGAAAGATTAATCATCCGTTTGGCCAAATCAATAATTTTAACAGGATCGCCCATATCTAATACAAAAACGTCCCCACCGTGTCCCATAGCACCAGCTTGAATAACCAGCTGAGCGGCTTCAGGAATAGTCATAAAATAGCGAATAATATCTTTGTGTGTGAGCGTTATTGGTCCCCCCTCAGCAATTTGTTTCTTAAAGAGAGGAACGACAGAACCGGAAGATCCGAGAACATTACCAAAGCGAACCATACAAAATTTTGTTTTATCTTGTTCTGTCGACAATGCCTGCAGCACAAGTTCTGCCATTCTTTTGGTAGCACCCATGGTGTTGGTTGGCCGCACAGCCTTATCTGTAGAAATTAAAACAAATTTTTCGACCCCAGATTTTATTGCCGCTTTAGCACAATACAGCGTACCGAATATATTGTTTCTTACTCCCTCTATAACGTTACTCTCAACAAGAGGTACATGCTTATAGGCTGCGGCATGATAAACAGTATTTACATGGAAGCTAGACATTATCTGGACCAGGCGTTCTTCACTTTGTACAGACCCAAGCAGTGCGACAAATTCCGTCTCAATTTTATTATGTTTACATATCGACGCTATTTCATTTTCTATGGAATAAAGAGAAAATTCAGAGATATCAAAAAGGATTAATAAACTTGGCTTCTCTACAATAATCTGGCGACATAGTTCAGAGCCTATTGATCCCCCAGCCCCTGTCACCATTACTACTTTTCCCGTAATATTTTTAGCCAATAATTTCTCATCTGGCACAACTGGATCTCGTCCCAGCAGTTCTTCGATAGAAACTTTCTTTAGACTGCTTATTTGTGCCCGACCCTCAACCAAATCAGACATCCCAGGAATTGATAAAACTTCACAAGCGAGATTTTCAAGTTTATTTACAACTGCTCTACGCTGGCTCAAGCTAACACTTGGCATAGCCAATAATATTTTTTTAATACCATAGCGTCCAATTAAATACTCAAGTTTTTCTGAAGGATAAACAGTAACACCATGAATAACCGCTTTATGCAATTTGGGATTATCATCGACAAAAGCAATAGGAAAGTATTCACTGGCTTGCATTAGAGCAGGAACTAATTGTCTTCCTGAAGCCCCCGCGCCATATATAACTACCGGTATCTGTCCTCTAACACCATAATTTAATAGCATTCTAAACAATAATCGAGAACCACAGATAAGCACTAATGAGAAAATAAAGAACATAACAGACACTGTTCTTGGCAAATATATCCCTAAGAAATAGGATCCAAGCACAAGTAAACCAGAGGAAAGAACAACACCAACAATCACAACACTAACAATCTTAGCACTGACGTAACGTAATACTGTCCGATATAAACCCAGTCGTATATACACAAGAAGTGTCGGTGGTATAATTACTGCCAGAGCAACCCACTGTTCAATGCTGGTAAAGGGACTATCTACGTCCAATCGTACCCAGAAAGCACCCCAATATGCTAAAGCAATAAGAATCGTATCTAACAATATCATAATGATTCGTTTAGCAGGTCTTGGTAAAGATAATAAAAATACGAGGAACATATGATACCAACCCTAATAAGGAACACACGCTTTTAAGTAGTGTTCATTCTGCTCAATTATTCAATCATAAATTAAAACCGATCAATTGTTATTAACACCAGCATTAATTTTATAATCAATATATAAAAGAGGAATGTAAGAAATAATTAGTGCTGCTATTGGATTAACAACATCAAGTCCTACGAGTAATGCGATAGGAAATAGCCAAATAATATTTATAGCAATAGCGGATAAAGTCACAGGCAAATGACGTTTAAATCTTCTAGACACAATTTGATAACCATGACTTCTGTGAGCTTCATAAACCTTAAAACCACCAATAACTCGACGTACCAAGGTCCATGTTGCATCAACAATAAATAGACCTAGAAGAATTAGCCAACAAAAGAAAAATTTTGTCTCTATCCAACCCGAACTTATCGCTAAAGAACCAATAATTAACCCTAGAAAACCACTTCCAGCATCACCCATAAATATTTTAGCCGGTGGGAAATTCCAAATTAAAAAGCCCAGAACTGTACTCGCAAGCAACCAAAGAACCAGATAACTATTCAGTTCAATGCGATCTCCACTTATATAATAAATGGCAATCATCCCTATACAAGTAGTTACCGCCTCAACACTTGCCAAACCATCAATACCATCCATAAAGTTATAGAGATTTAGCATCCACACTAAAAATAACAAACCAAATAGACCGCCCAAAACTCCCAAGTCAATAATAAAACCTGATACATTCAATGCAGGAAAACCGCCCAGGCAAAATAGTAAGAATACCGCAGCAGAAAAATGAGCTACGAGACGCCAACGAGCAGCAATATGCCCATGGTCATCCCAAAAACCTACCAATGCTATTACCCCGCCAGATACAGTTAATCCTACAGTAAATAATAGGGGGAGATAACCCAGAAAATAGAAAAGGATTATACCAATAAGGAAACTTGTAACGATTGCAACTCCGCCGCCCCTTGGCGTTGGGGTTACATGTGAACTGCGAGAATTAGGGGTATCAATAATATTATTCTTTAATGCATAGAGTCTTAATAAGTATGTCAACCCTGCTGATGTAAAAAAGAGTATTGTTAGTAGTAATATATAAATTGACATATTAGCCCTAAATTCATTTCCTAATGGTAGGAGTTATAAAAATACCTTGTCGTTTTAACAAATCTAACTCGACAATTACTTTGTAAATTTAATATATATAGATAACCAACGTTCAATTATCCTCTCGATAGAGTTTGTTTGTATAATTCGCTCTCTCACCTTATTACCTAATATTTCTTTTTCGTTATCAGATAAATTTATCATTTTATTTATTGATTGAGATAAGCTATTTGGGTCCTTGATCGGGACAATTGAACCACAATCTCCCAATGCTTCAGTGATACCTCCAGCATTAGTCGCGACGATTACTTTCTTGCATGCCATAGCTTCGGTAATAACAAGCGGGAAACCTTCCCATTCAGAAGAGAGAACAAATATATCTGCAGCACACATTAATTGTCGTATATCATCTCTTTGTCCAAGAAATGTTACATATTTGTCAATACCGAACTCTTTAGACATATTTTTAAGGTAACCGTCAAGATGACCCGTTCCGACAATAAACAACCGAGGCGAATGCTGAAAGCTATTGTCTTTAATAAGCAAGGAAAAGGCTGTCAGTAAGTTTGGGTAATCTTTCGCTTCTGTTAGCCTACCTACACTAAGGAGCATTGGAGTATCATCAAATATACCTAGCTCTGACCGCTTCACATTCCTATCATCTACTGAGAAATCAAACTGAGAAGTATCGATACCATTTGAAACAACAATCATTCTGCCAGCACTGGAGGCACCTTTACGGATGAAAGAGTCAACTGCATCTTGACTAACATTGGTCGATAAAGAAGCAAGTTTGTCAGTGTATTTATATGCCAGCATCCTCAATGAGCTTCCTTCATTAGTATTATGTGCTGTACATATTAAAGTTGGTATTTTTGTGAAAATCCGCAGAACTCTGGCGAATAAATTCGCATGAAACATGTGGCTATGTACAATATCAGGTTTAAATTTTTTTATTATTTTTTTAACCTTGAATAACCCCTTAAATAAACTAAAAGGTGTTTTATCTAATTTTAGTTCGTTCAATTTAACGCCATTATTAGGCCTAACTAATGTCTCACCAGTTAGCGAAATAATCATTACGCTATGACCAGCCTCATACATCTTATTAGCAATCAAGACAGTTTGTTTCTCAGCCCCTCCCATGCCAAGCCCGGTAATAACATATAATAAATTCACTGAAACCTCTTGTGTTTTATAAAGTGTTTAATTTAAAACTTTCACATTAATATATTCAATCTTATCTGCTAAATATATTAATGATTAAAAAATACCACCTAAACTTTAAATACTCTCTATCAAACGTTTCCATTTATCACCTATTGCCACTTCTATTTTATACTTTTCGGCATTTTTTAGTGACTTGATAGACATAGACTCTCTTAAGTCATCATCATTCATAAGTAAAGCCAATTTACAAGTAAACGTATCACTATCATTAAATGGGATAAGAAAACCATCATCATGGTTAATGATCAACTCAGAAGGACCTGTATCACAATCATATGCAACGATTGGTAATCCACTTGCTTTTGCTTCAAGCAACACCATGGGAAAACCTTCGAATCGAGAGGTCATGACATAAATGCTAGATTGGTCATATAATTCATTTACATGAGGAGTTGATGGGAGCAACTCGACATTTTTTAAATTTAACATTTTTATCTTATCTAATAACAGTTGCTTATCTTCTCCATCACCAGCAATGATAAGTCTCCAATCATTATTCATATTCTCAATCTTAGCCCAAATATCAAGTAAAAGATCAAAGCCTTTCTGATAAGTAAGACGCCCCAGAGCTAAAATTTTTTTGGAGTGTTTTTTTGTTAATTTACTTTTTGACTCAAAAGGTAATGGATTGGGTATTGCTATTATTTTTTTAGGATATTTATTTTTTTCTAACCAATAGTTGCGATCTTTCTCTGTGAGAGTGACAACTGCATCGGAATATTTGGCCGCTATTTTTCTGGCAAGTTTACGTGATTTTATATTCAGATTACTTTTATAGTTAAAATGCTCCCACGATATATGCTTTATCTTGGTGCCTAATAATGCAGTAGTACTGAATAATGCTAACATAGTATCAACATCAATCAGAACATCGATTGACTCATCGATTAAGACACGGCGCAATCTAAAAACGACAGAAAAATAGGCTAATGAAAAACGCTTTTTTTCATTAAAAAGTGAAACTATCTTTATACTTTCATCTACATGAAACTTAGGCGGAGCATTACCACTTAAACTAATTATAATAACTTGATAACCATTTTTTACAAGATAGTTGGAGAGCGCTAAACTGACTCGCTCAGTTCCACCGGCATGGCTTATATCGCCACCAAAGAAAGCGATTTTTTTCATAAAATCTCTTATTATCTTTTAATTTTGTGAACTATTGCACCAGGCAAAGTAACAACTCTCACTAACAGAGACGATTTATCATGATCAATATACTTATTGTCCATCATAACTATGGCTTGGTTAATCCGTAAAACAGATTTTACAAAATCTAGCGGACGAAATAACCATATTTTTAATGGCGTATTTTCTAATAGAGCTTTACGCGAAATATAATGACCTATAGCATGTTTTTTTATAGATGACTTACTTAACCGATTAGTTACTTCATCATCGAAAAAAACGCGAACAGGTATTGAGCTATAGTAGAAACAATACTCTTTAGCTACAGTACTATAAAACCAAATTTCAGGAATGAAATTGATACCTGACACTACTGGATAGAGATACTTTTTTAGTAATTCAGTTTTGAAGAAATCAATTCTCTCCCCACGAATACCTGAACGAAACTCATCAAACCATGAGCTCTTTTTATCTACTGTAGATAAAAAACAATTATTAGGCTTCAATGTTTCTGAACTCACTGAGATCGCTCTAATCCCAATAATTTCTTTATCTTCAAGCACATTACTCAGCAGAAGTAATTTATTTATAGAATCAGCAACAAGCGCATCATCAGAATCCAACCCGATAAAATAATCACCATCGGCATTTTCAACCGCTTTATTCCAGGCTGCTTGTTTTCCACTATTATCTTGATATATATATTTTATCTTTATTTTATTTTCATTTTGAAACTCTTTAATTACATTGGCTGTATCATCTGTCGAACCATCATCAATGATTAGCCATTCGATATCATCTCTATGCTGTTCTAAAATTGAAAGATAGCAACGTTTTAATACATGAGATCTATTGAAAGTAGGTGTAAATACCGTGACAGTTATCATTTTATCACCTCTTTCTCAACAGATGAGACCAATCTATAAAACAATTTATATTTGAATATATAATATAAAATAGGTTTTATTTTCCCCGAATAGATTATCGGTTTTAATGAAACAATAGCATAAGATTTATTAAAACTGTCTAATGCCCTTACTTTATTGAAATGATAAATTCTGGCACACTTTGAAATATGTGAAATAAAGACACTAGCTAAGACGACAGCCCAATATTTGCTTTTGTATTTTGAGTATTCATCCCTAAACCTTACCAATCCAAACTCACTATCATCCAAGTCTGATATATTCAGATTTTTAGTGATACTACTCGAGATCTGTCTATATTTGACAATTAAATCTTTGCACTCAAATATAGATTTACATTTATCAATCAATATAGGCAATAATAATTGATCTTCAAATCGTCGACCTACATCAAAAGTCATACCATTAAAAATATTTTTTTTGAAGACACATCGCCAGACATAAAACATCTCGCTTTCAGCTATTTTTAATTTCACATTCTCAAGATGATCAATAGTAAATTTATTTTCTTTTATTAACTTAAATACATGTTCTTTATGATCAAAAAATTCGGAGTAATTGAAAACCATACCATCTGGTGAGTTCTCTAGGATAATTGTCTTAATCGAGCTATAAATACCATCATACCAAATATCATCGGCATCTAAGAAAGTAATATATTCTCCTGTTGAAACCGAAACTCCCATATTTCTGACAACCGATATGCCTGCATTTTCTTGTGCTATATAAACAAAATCATATTTTTCACAGTATCTCTGTATGATATCGGCAGAATGATCTGTTGAACCATCATTAATAATAATAACTTCTAATGTACTATCCCATTGGACAAATACAGAACTTAGACATGCATCAAGATATTGTTCTGCATTAAATACCGGTATGATCAAAGTGAGTAGTTTTTTATTATCCATTTTTATTTCTCGAAAGAATTTCAAAAAGTAATTTCTTTCTCCTAAGAATAAGAATTAAGCATATGAATGATAAAGTTTCAATGGCAATAATTGATAACACTCCCCCCCACGCGCCATATTTAGATGCAAGATATGCACAGAGAGGAATATGAATTACGGCCGAAAACATTGGTAAGATAGTATAAGACTTTTTATACCCATGGGGTAACAAAATATAATTACCCAGTACAGTTGACTGTATGACTAATAAATAGACGGGAGAGAATAAAATCAGTAAGGTTGATACTTCTGAATATTCATGTCCAAACATAATTTTGGTGATTATTTTAGAAAAGATAATAACAAATATAGTGATGATTATACATAATGCTCCTTGCCAATAAAAGATCTTCCTTATTAAAGCATAAGCCTGCTCTTTATTGTTAACAAGTAAGGAGTTTATTCTTGGATAAAATGCATTACCTAATACTAGAAAAACGCCAAGGATAGCACCTTTTACTCTGTCTGCTGCTGTGAATATACTGACTTCATAGACATTGCTGAATATGCCAATAATAATTGTGGTACTCATGGTATAAAGGCTGATAGAAAGCGTGGCACAAAATATTGGAAATGAATCTTTTAACGTATATACCACTCTTAAATTGGATAAATTAACTGCCCTGACTAATTTTTTTCGATATATATATACTATTGCTATAATACCGGCCAGTAAATTCATTGACGATTGAATCATTACGGCATATTTAACATCTGCATCGCTATGTACAAATATAAAGAATAATGGCAACATTGATAACTTTGCAACTATCATTAAATTAGTCACTACAGAGAGTTTTTCTATTCCTTGGAAAAACCACACTGGCATCAGTGTCGTCCCTATTAACATGAGTACAGTATAAATTAACTCATGCTGAATCACTGCATGGGAATTTGCAGCAAGAAGAAAAACCACTATTACAATTGAAATTAAGCATAATATAGATTTTGAGATGAGAGTTTCAAAGAAGACCTTAGATATATATTCTGGATCATCTTGATGTTCAGCTATTTTTTTTGATGCTGATAAATTAAATCCAAAATCAATTAAAATAACAAAGTATTGAGCTAATGAAAGTGTAAGACTATAGACTCCAAATCCCTCTACCCCCAACACACGAGTCAGATAGGGTAATGTTAAAAGAGGAATAATGTAATTACTTCCTTGCAACAAAAGTAAAGAAAAAATATTTCTTCGTAATACTGACATTTAAATTTCCAGCTATTGAATTAAATTATTTTTTCATGCGTTTTGAGTATATTAATTAATGTCCATTCTCATAACATAAAATCCATTTAAGGCAGATACTTACAAATAGTCGGCCTTAATCAAGACACGCTACCGCCCTTGGCTCACAGCTACCAATGCACTGTTTTCAGATTTCATTATGTAGCTCAATTAAAAATTTGTTCTACAACAATTAGTTACAAAACCACTTATATATTTGTTTTTATAAAAATGTGATTCTCGTACATCTAAATAGGCATTACAAGCAAAAGAACCTGGTAAAATATGTAATAACGTATCATTTAGGCACTAATCAATACATAAATGATGGGATAGTGAACCAATCTCTTGTTTTACCAGCTGTTCTAAAAGGTCTATATGTGACTTGTCATCGTTCAGCGCAGGAATATATTCAAACTTCTCGCCACCAGCATGTAAGAAAATCTCTCGGTTTTGTTCCTTGATTTCTTCCAATGTTTCCAGGCAGTCAGCAGAAAAACCAGGGCATATCAACTGAATATGTTTAACCCCTTGAGAGGGCAAACTTTTTAAAGTTTCGTCGGTATATGGGGTTAACCACGGCTCACGACCAAAACGTGATTGATATGTCATCATGATTTGCTCTGCCGGTAAGGTCAGTTCAGCACGTAAAGCGTGACTGGTATCTTCACAACGTTGCGGGTAGTCATCCCCTAATTGCGCATAGCGTTTAGGAATACCATGAAAAGACAGGACTAATCTGTCTGGTTTGCCATGTTGCGCAAAAGAGTTTTCAACACTTTGTTTTAGCGCTGAAATATAGGCGGGATGCTCTGCATAATCACGGATAAAAGAAATCGACGGCAAACGGCGATAGCCTTTTAAAATGCGGGCAACTGCGTCCCAGACGGCTGCACTGGTCGAGCAGGAATATTGCGGATAAAGCGGTAATACCACCAACTTGGTCACACCTTGCGCAAGTAATTTATCAATAGCACCAGGCAGATTTGGCGAGCCATAACTCATCCCTAACTCTACTGGGATTTCTGGCATACGTTCTGCCAAGGCTTTTTGTTGCCGACGGCTGTAGACCAATAAAGGAGAACCTTCATCCATCCAGACAGATTGATATAGTTTGGCCACTCGCGGGGAACGAATAGGTAGAATTACCCCCCGTAGCAGAGGCCACCACAACCACGGCGAAGTATCAACTACCCGGCGGTCACTCAGAAACTCAGCCAGATAGCGTTTTACGGCTTGTGGTGTCGGGGCATCAGGTGTTCCCAGATTAACCATCAGTACGCCAAACTTACTTTGCTTCATGCCGGAGTCCTTATTGTGTATTACGCCGTCTATTCAAACCGACAAATATGATTTCAATCGTGCCCGTAAAATAATAAAGGCGACCTTAGGCCGCCTCGACTATCTTACCATCCAGAATTAACCGAGAATAGCCGCCAGTTCTGCACTGACTTCAGCTACTTTACGGGTTCCGTCCAGTTTAAAATATTGTGTGTTACCGGCATCAGCTTCCTTGCGATAATAAGAAACCAATGGTGCAGTTTGCTGATGATATTCAACCAGACGTTTGCGAACTGTCGCCTCCTGATCATCTTTGCGGATCGTCAGTTCTTCGCCGGTCACATCATCTTTATCTTCAACTTTAGGTGGGTTGAATTTAATGTGGTAAACCCGACCGGAAGCAGCATGAACCCGACGCCCAACGATACGATCAACAATCAGCTCGTCTGGAACATCAAACTCCAGCACATAATCAACCTTAATACCGGCTTCTTTCATGGCATCAGCTTGAGGAATGGTACGCGGGAACCCATCTAGCAGGAAACCGTCACGGCAATCGTCCTGTGTGATGCGCTCTTTAACCAATGCGATTACCAGCTCGTCAGTAACCAGCTTGCCGGCATCCATAATTTCTTTCGCTTTCAGACCTAACTCAGAACCTGCTTTTACAGCGGCGCGCAACATATCACCAGTAGAGATTTGCGGAATACCGTATTTCTCCATGATGAATTGAGCCTGAGTACCCTTACCAGCGCCCGGAGCGCCCAGCAGAATGATACGCATTGCGTAAATCCCCTTGCTATGTAGTTTTTCTATGTATACCGCCATACTTCAAGCCGCATGCGCGTTGGCTGCGCTCAATCGCCCTAGTCACTTACTTACGTAAACACCAAGAGATGATGAGTTTCTTAGAGACTCACTCTACGAGCCAGCGTAAGCGCTGTTCAAAATGGTTTACAACCAATTTGTCATTCGCTTGCCACCGTCCTGCAACTCGAATTATTTGGGGTATATTTTATACTTAGATAAAAGCAAAATTGCGGAAAACAAGCAACCATACCATTTTCAGGGGGGTTGGCTCAAGGTGCGCGAACCGGGGCAGTAATGTTTTATCCGTAAAAATGCGAGAAGGTATAAGTTTAACTAAATGAAATATAATAAAAAATGCCTCGAGCATGTTATGTGCCCGAGGCATTCTAATACTAAATTAAGCAGTTAATAGCTGGTTCATGCGGCGAATGAACTGGTTAGGATCCTCTAGGGTTCCTCGCTCAGCCAATAGTGCTTGATCCAGCAGTAACTCAACCCATTCAGCAAACTGAGAATCATCAGCCACATCAGCAGCTCGTTTAACCAGGCTATGTTCCGGGTTCAGTTCAAAGATGTACTTCACTTCCGGTGCCTGCTGACCCGCAGCGGCGAACAATTTCGCCATTTGCGTGCTCATTTCATCCGCATCCGTGGTGACAATGGCCGGAGTATCCGTCAGACGGTGAGTCAGGCGAACATCTTTTACACGTTCGCCCAGCAATGTTTTCACACGCTCAACAAAAGGTTCCAGCGCCTTATCCGCTTCTTGCTGTTCTGGGCGCTCTTCATCGGCCAGTTTATTCAATGAATCGTCTGCTTTGCTGACTGATTGGAAAACTTTGCCATCGAATTCAGTCAGGTAACTCATCATCCATTCGTCGATACGATCAGATAACAGCAAGACTTCAATGCCTTTTTTACGGAACAGTTCCAGGTGTGGACTGTTCTTGGCCGCAGCATAGCTATCCGCAGTGATGTAATAAATCTTCTCCTGCCCTTCGGCCATGCGGCTGACATAATCTTCTAATGACACGGTTTGCGCGGAGCTGTCAGTATGTGTCGACGCAAAACGCAGCAATTTGGCAATGGTATCTTTGTTGCTACCGTCTTCCGCTGGCCCCTCTTTAAGCGCCATACCGAACTGTTGCCAGAACTGCTGATACTTCTCAGCGTCGTCTTTAGCCAGTTTTTCCAACATTTGCAGTACACGTTTGGTCAGCGCACTGCGCAGGTTCTGCGTTACACGGCTGTCTTGCAAAATCTCACGTGAAACGTTCAGCGGCAGGTCATTGGAATCAATGAGGCCACGAACAAAACGCAGATAATTCGGCATGAACTGCTCAGCGTCATCCATGATAAACACGCGCTGTACATACAGTTTCAGGCCGTGCTTATGGTCGCGATTCCACATATCCCAAGGCGCTTGCGCCGGGATGTACAACAGACTGGTGTACTCTTGCTTACCCTCTACGCGGTTATGACTCCAAATCAGTGGATCAGTGAAGTCATGAGCAATATGTTTGTAGAATGCTTTGTATTCGTCGTCAGTTATTTCAGCTTTGCCGCGAGTCCACAACGCCTGGGCTTTGTTGATTTTCTCCCAAGTGACAGTGCCATCTTCTTCATTTTTGCTTTCGATTTCGACGGGCAGTGCAATATGGTCTGAATATTTGCTGATAACAGAACGCAAGCGCCAGTTATCAAGGTATTCATCTTCACCTTCGCGCAGATGCAGGGTAATTTCTGTACCGCGGTCTTCTTTAGAGATATCCGCGATAGTGTAGTCACCCTCACCTGCTGATTCCCAGAACACACCTGCATCTGCGGGTGCGCCAGCGGCACGAGTGCGGACGGTGACTTTATCTGCCACGATGAAAGCAGAATAGAAGCCCACACCAAACTGACCAATCAATTGACTATCTTTAGCCTGGTCTGAGCCGATAGATTCGAGGAATGCTTTAGTCCCTGATTTTGCGATAGTACCGAGATTATCAATGACTTCTTCACGGCTCATACCAATGCCGTTATCACTTAGGGTCAAAGTACGCTTTTCTTTATCAAAAGATAAACGCACACGCAGCTCGCCATCACCTTCAAACAATTCTGGGTGAGACAGTGCGCGGAAACGGAGTTTATCTGCCGCGTCAGAGGCGTTAGAGATAAGCTCGCGCAAGAAAATTTCTTTATTGGAATAAAGCGAGTGAATCATCAAATGAAGAAGTTGTTTAACTTCTGACTGAAATCCACGGGTTTCTTGACCTTTCATACTCATTAATTACCTCAATCCAAATTACCGACAGGTTTACCCTATAGATTTCAAAAATACAGGCCGGCGGCAAGCCCGTGAGCCCGATGAGCTGACTCCAGTCAGTGATTCGGGTGAACGAGTGCAGCCAACACACCTGCAATTTGAAAGATGACGGGTATAGATAAAATCGAACAGTGAGTATCAAATGGGGTCAATTGCGGGAGCTTTCAAGCCTTAACACAGAAAAAACAGAGAATCAGGGGCGATTGATTGAACATCATGGATGAAATTATTCATATGATAATCAATAACAAAACCATCGCCCACCAGATTAAATTAGATAGGTAGTTACTGAAACTAGTACTTAATGGGGTTTCGCCCCGCTAATGAATGGGATAGGGTTGTGCCGTCAACCATTTCCAACTCACCGCCGACTGGCACACCGTGTGCAATACGGCTGGCTAACACACCATACTGGCCGCACATTTGACCAATATAGTTGGCGGTTGCATCCCCTTCAACTGTCGGGTTGGTCGCCAGAATGACTTCACTGATAGTTTCAGTTTCCAGCCGTTTCTCAAGCAAATCCAAACCAATATCACTGGGGCCAATGCCGTCCATGGGGGATAAATGCCCCATCAACACAAAATAGCGCCCGCCAAACTGGCCCGTTTGCTCAATGGCATGGATATCTGCCGGGCTTTCGACCACACAGATTTGACCATTTTGCTGCCGCCGTGGATTAGAGCAAATAGTGCAATGCTCTTGCTCGGTAAATGTCCGACAGTCAGCACAGTGACCAATTTCAGACATTGCGCGCGTCAATGACTGTGCCAGGCGCATTCCACCGCTACGATCCCGCTGTAACAATTGGAATGCCATACGTTGCGCCGATTTCGGGCCAACACCCGGCAAACAGCGCAACGCCTCCATCAATGATTCAAGGAGTGGACTGGTTTGCATCAGAACGGCATCTTAAAGCCTGGTGGTAACTGCATACCACTTGATACCGAAGCCATTTTTTCTTTCTGCGTTTCATCGATGCGACGAGCAGCATCGTTCAATGCGGCAGCAATTAAATCTTCCAGCATTTCTTTATCTTCTTCAACCAACAGGCTTGGGTCGATTTCAACCCGGCGGCAGTTATGCGCCCCATTGATAGTCACTTTTACCAAGCCCGCGCCAGATTCACCGGTAACTTCCAATTTGGCGACTTCTTCCTGCATCTGCTGCATTTTTTCCTGCATCTGCTGGGCTTGTTTCATTAAATTGCCAATACCGCCTTTACCAAACATAGTCATCTCTCATAGCAAGGGGCTGCGTCAGTGCACCATGCACTTATCGCAGCGGTTAAACCGGTCGGATACTTTCTTCATCCAGTTCGGCGTCGAAGAAACGACGCAGCGTCTGAATATTATTATCCGCAATAATTGACTGGCGTGCTTGTGCCAGCTTTTCTTCATAAATGGCCTGCCGCCACTCTAACGGGGTACGCTCCGCCAGATTATCATCTTCGATAACACTTAGTGTGACCGTATTACCGTGTAATTCACTCAATGCATCTGCCAGAGTCTTTTGTGCCGACGGCGAGTTTAAATGGCGCTGAGCAGAACGCAAGTGAAGGCGAATATTACCCGGTTCTATTTCTTCTTTAAATGCATTCAGCGCAAGTTGTTGCACCAATTTGGGAATGTGTAATTTATCAATCTCTGCCGCCCAAGGATCGCGCACCATTGCCTCTTGAGCCAATTTGGCAGAAAGCTCCGGTGTTTTTTCATGCTCCAACGCAGATCGTAATGCTTTCGGTGTTGCTACCGGCTCTACTGGCACTTCAGGCTGATTCTGCGCTGTCCAGCGGTATGCTTCTTTCTTCGCCGGTTTCTTCTCTTCCGTAGATTTGGCGGCCAGACGCTGCTGGCTGCGCTCAGTCACAGAAGCTAAGCGCTCCAGTGCTGAGTTTACCGGCCGCGCTTTTCCTGGCGCTGCCGGCTCACTCTTTTTTGCTGGGGTTGTCCCCGCTTTGCGCAGTAACTGCGTGCGTGCTTGCAGCAATTGCGCGGTAGCGTCTGGAAGCTCGGAGTTAACCGGCGCAGTGGCACCTAGTGGCGGGGCCTCATACTGTGGCGCATGTTGGGTAAATGACGGAGCCTGAAAATGTTGCTGCGGCGCTGGCGTATTATCCGCTATTGCCGTCGGAGCACTGACTGGCACCTTCTGTGGCTCGGCAATTATCGCTTTAGGATGAAACGCCAAGGCGCGCAATAAAGTCATTTCGACCCCCATGCGGCGGTCAGGGGCATATGCCAACTCTTTTCGCCCCACCAGCAATGTCTGGTAGTACAGCTGGATATCTGTAGGCGGCAGTGTTCGCGCCAGCTCGCGTAATCGCGGCTCAATAGTCGCGTAGTGATTATCCAGCATGGAGGGCAATAACTGCACCATCGCAATGCGGTGCAGCAAACTTAAGGTTTCGACTAATAGATTTTCCCAGTCAACACCGCGTGATGCCGCTTGCTCAAGCTGGGCCATCACTCGCACGCCATCTGCACTCACTAACGCTTCAATAATCGCCAGCGGTTGCTCGTCATCCAATGTTCCCAACATTTGACTGACGGTGGCGGTAGTGACATGCCCATCCCCCATCGCGATGGCCTGATCAGCCAAACTGAGTGCATCGCGCATACTGCCATCAGCGGCGCGCGCCAGTAATTGCAATGCTCTGGCATCACTACTGATTTGCTCGGCTAACAGTATTTTTTCGAGCTGGGCGCGAATCACCTCAACATCAATGACCTTAAGATGAAACTGCAAGCAGCGAGAAAGTATGGTGACAGGTAACTTCTGCGGATCGGTCGTCGCCAGCAGGAATTTCACGTGGGCTGGCGGTTCTTCAAGAGTTTTCAACAATGCATTGAAACTGTGCCGTGACAACATGTGGACTTCATCGATCAAATAGACCTTGAAACGGCCACGGGCCGGCGCATATTGGACATTATCCAGCAGTTCGCGGGTATCTTCGACTTTAGTGCGCGAGGCCGCATCGATTTCGATCAAGTCAACAAAACGGCCTTGCTCGATTTCCAGGCAATTAGCACAAGTACCACAAGGGGTGGCAGTAATGCCCGTTTCGCAGTTGAGGCCTTTGGCTAACAACCGAGCGATAGAGGTTTTACCAACTCCACGGGTGCCAGAAAATAAATAGGCGTGGTGAATTCGCCCTAATGAAAGGCCATTAGCCAACGCCGTCAGGACATGTTCCTGACCAACGACGTCTGCAAACGTTTTGGGGCGCCACTTACGGGCAAGGACCTGATAGCTCATTGACACTTCATCATTGATTTATAAGAAATAATTTTATCACCAATAACCCCCTCTCCTTTTATCTATCTCTATTGAGGCGGCCTATTTTCGAAAACATTCACTCGAATAGTGACAAGTTGAATCTTAGTGTACCAGTACACCCATCGTCATTCCCAAAAATTTACTTTGTAGCTGCGGGATTGTCGATTCTTGTATGCTGTAATTTAGCAATAAATACGCGATGGGCTTTTGAAACAGAAAGAACAGACTACAGACTATCGTGGTATGACGTTCCAGTTCTAATCTGATACCACTGCATATCCGCTCGACTTCACCAATGTGCCATTGTTTTACAAGTAACTTATTTGTGAAATACAATAGGGATACGTTTCGATAAAAGAAAATAAGGTGTCCACGCTAATATTCCAATAATAGCTGAGCTTATCGCACTTATATCGCTGCTTTCTAAAGAGAGATTAAATAAAACTGCTGGCAGAACAGTCATGCAGGCTGTAGTAATGAAATTGATCGCATAATAAGCAACCATTAATTTTTTTGTTGTTTTTTTTCTTCTGAAGAATGCCTGCGCTGCGATAGCGGCCATAACAAAGTATATCAAGACACATGCAAGTATGAAAATACCGTAGTTAGTGATTACTCCATATTGTTGAAAGTTACTGAACATCATATTTGCCAGAAGATAAAACGAATAAAGTGTCAGAATTAGTGTTACGATTAACCCCAATGCAGGTAAATATAAAATTCCATTTATCTTCCGACTTTCTATTTCTTCACACTCCAGGCATAGCCCAGATTCTTTTAATGCTTTATTTTCACAGTTAAGACACGTCATTTTATTTTCCATAAATATTATTTGTAATAACAACTCAGCTTTATTGCCAATGAATGCTATTTATCCCAGTATCACTCTGATATAGCAACAACACATAACTAACATATTTGAGTTTGCTGCTTATGAGAAAAACCTGTTTTTTATAGAATTCACCCTGTCAGCCCTGCCGCCAATGTACCCAGTGCGCTGTTTCCGTTCACCTGAGCCATCACAGCACCCAATACCGCGTGTGCCATCAGGTTAGCTTCAGTATTCACTTTACCCGTGACCGGATCGGTAGCCATATTGTGAATGACTTCAGCCAGATAAGGTGCAGAAGCTCCCGCCAACGCTTTCGACATATCTCCGCCAGCCAAACCTTGGATAGCCGCAGTTGCCGCCTGCACCGCCTGCTGGAATTTGCCACCCGTGCCGTAACCTGATTCATTGAACGCCTGATCATAGGCCGTTTTATAAACCTGCCCGTTGATATCTTCAACTGTTGCAACCTGACCCGGATTAGCTTTCTCCCACTGTGCTTTGGCGTCTACCTTATCCTTTTCACTCACATCCAGCATTTTTTCATTCGCCGCTTTGGTGGCGATAATTTTCCCCTGTGTACGAATAACATCACTGACCTGACTGCCAATCTCACCAATCAGTTGTGCTTCGCGCAGACGGTTTTGCTCTTTCTCTTTATCGAAGATAGGGGTGAGGGCATTGTTGGCGTGTTCGACATCTCGGCTCAGGTCAGTGACATTTTGCTGTTGTTTCTCGGTGTCGCGGATGGTGATAGTGCCATCCGACACCGCCGCATAAGTGGTGCTGTCGGCGTGGCCTTCATTGTTAGCTCCTGTTAGCAAGCCGTTGGCCATGTTACCGGCAAACTGACCGCCGATATTACCACCGGTACTGATACCCACACTCTGATGTTCAACTTTGAAATCGGCTTTATTCCCGATATCACTGAAGCCCAGCGTGCCAGTATCCAGCGCGTTTTTATCGGCGGTGGCAGTGGAGCCAATCACTGCGCGTCAAGCTGAGTATGCTCGCCGACAGTGATATCAAAGCCACCTTTGCCGGCAAAGATACCCGTCTGCTCCTGCACCGAGTCAAAGTTGCTGTGCATTTTGTCGCGGCTGGCATTGATGCTGGCACTGCCGGTCATCGAACCGAAATTGAAGCTACCGCCGACACTGGCGTCTTGTCGCTTGGAATCGTAACGGTCACTGTCTTGCTGGCTTTGCAGCAGGAGGTCGCGGCCCACATCCACCTTGACGGTTTACCCACTGACCTGCGCGCCTTGCAGCACCGCATCGCGGCCACTGGTGATGTTGAGCTGGTTACCGGCATTGACCGTCGTTTCAGTATGAGTCAGGCCGTTGCCGCTTTCGCTGCCTTTGCCCTTGTTCAGACTGGCGGAGATATTAATGCCCCAGCCGCCCTGACCGGCACCTATTCCTATCCCCAATGAACCGCCACTACTTTTATTACTGCCATCCAGCGTTTGGGTCTCTTGGGTGGATTGCAAAATCACATCACGATTGGCGGTCAGGCTGGCGTCTTTACCCGCCTGTAACTGGCTGCCGTGCACCACGATATCGCCATCAGCCCCTTTCACGCCGTTCCCTGTGGCGGTGATATTCAGGTTATTACCGGCAGTCAACGTGCTGCCCTGATGGGTGGTTTGATTGACGGTTTGTTCTGATTTTGATGACTGGCTGCCATAAGACAGGCTAATGCCAATAGCATTTTGGTCACTGGCATTCAATTCTGCCATCTGCCCACCTTGTACCGCCTGAACACTACTCAATGCCGCTTTGACGCCTTGCAGTGCCGCCAGGCGGCCATTGCTCTCTTCACTGGCAGCCTTGGCGGTGGTCACCGCCGTGTTAACGGCACTGCCGACTGTGCCCGACAGTGCTAATGTCAGGCCTCTCTGTTTTTGTTCGACGATATGGGTCTGGGCACTTTGATTTTCTGCCGCCACAATATTGACGTTTTTACCGGTCAGATTGATGTCTTTACCAGATAACACGTCGGAGCCTTTCACCGTCAGGTCTTCACCGGCAGTCATACTGACATTGCCCAGCACACTGCCCACCGTGCTACCTACATTGGAGATGGATTTGCCGGTGTCGGTGGTTTTCTGGCTATTACTCCCAATCGTGACGCCAATCCCGCCGGTGGTCATCAGGCCCGATTTTTTCTGCTCATACAGATGAGATTCGCTCTCGCTCTGTTGCGAGGTGTCGCATGAACATCACCTTTACCCCTCAACCGATCCCAGAGCTGACGCTCCAGTATCATCAGCTCTGGATCACTGTCGACACCGATAAAGCCACCTGGGAGGCAAAGTTGAACGCTGCTTGCAACGGCCCCGAAGGAGCTAGGCCCAAGATAGGGCGAGTATACCCAGCCAACAGCGGCAAAATTTGGCGGCCAATTGGCGGTGGGGTAACGGCGAGCTGGTGATTTGTGGGGATTGGCTGACCGGATCCGGCATCACAGATGCCGAACAACTGGAAGTGGCCGCCGCACCCGGTGTGCTCCGGTTGCAACGGCGGGAAGTGGATGTTTTCAAAGCATAAAAGCAAAGATCCCGGCCAGTTGGCTGGGATTTATTACTTTAATTTAAGAGTATCTGTATACGGATTTTTAGTGAGGATATCATCAATTTCATGCTGAGCCTTTAATCTCCACTCATCACTAATCCTCCCCATAAGATCAAGTGCTTTATTAAATGCAATTCGCCGCCCATCTCTGTTCTCAACACGATTTTCCAGTTCATATTGAAAGGCAACTTTATAAATAAAGTCAGACATAATCCAATAAAACAGCTCATCTTTTGAACTCGTTGTTTTTCTAAAAAATTCTACCCCCCTCTCTGCATATATATAATTGTACAACCCACCATCATAGGAAATATGTGGCCTACCATCACCTGGTGATGATGAGAAAATGTGCAAATCACTCTCAGGAATCCCCACAATTTTCCCTAGATCGTTGACTTTTTTTTGTATCTCAGAAAAAGAGAGCAGCATATTACTTTATCTCCCGTAGATATCCATTTTTCACCAGCCAGTCAACATTCACTCGCTCTTGCATATTAGGTAATATTTGGACACCTCCACCTAGCTGACCAAAAGCAGGAGCAATTTCTCCTCGTATAGCAGGCAAGGGTTTTATTACCTCATACTCATAATATTTTTCAGCTTTAGCGCCCGGCGCAAGGGCACGTTGTTCGTAAGGTGTCCCTTTCGGTGCAAGGAAAGAACCATTAGGCTCCCCATATCTATCCAAACGAGTACCTACTGGGATTGTAGTTTTGACAGGATCACCTTCAAATCCCAAATTCTTAGGCCAATCCCATCCCCCATTAGCATTTTTGAATTGGTCATAGTAAGAATACCCACCAGCCTCAACATCGGTAACAGCACTTGAACTGTTAGGATTACCAGATGGTGTTTTAAGGTTTGGTGATTCAATTTTGCCAACTATTTTCGCTGCAATTTTCTCTGTGAGTGCTGTACCCACTTTTGCAACCCCAACGCCACCTGCAACAGCACCAATCATATCAGACACAAGTTTACCGGCTTCAACACCGGCATTGTACGCACCACTTGCGCCAGCTTTCTGATACTCCGACTCCATCAGGTTGATGCGATCAATATAGCTTTGCTTAACCGCATCCGACATCGTGCTAAAAATGTCATCGCTCGCTATCAGTTGCTTGATTGCATCATAAGCCGCAACAGGATCACTGATGGATTTCGATAAACTTTCGACTGAGTCGTAAAGCCCTTGAGGAACACCAACCACCATTCCCGCAGCATAAGCAACATCTTGGCCCATGCTGATAGCATCCCATTTGGCACCCACTTGCAATTGACAGAACTCGTGACCTTTACAGGCATCAAACTCTTTATCTCTATCTGAGCGCTGTTGATTGCTCAGATAGTTATTCTCCACCGCATTCTTGCCAACCTGCGCTCCGGCAACCGTATCAGCGGTGCTGTCACCCGTCAATCCACCCGCCAGTCCTGCGGCCAATGTCGCCAATGCGCTGACCGTCTGCTTCTGATCTTCACTGAGATTATTCTTGTCCCAACCCATTGCCGCGATTATCGTCGGGGCCATTAACTCCGCACTGGCCGCACCCGCAGCACCCGCCAGCGCGCTGTTACCACTGGCATAGGCCGTGACCGCACCCAATACGGCATGCGCCATCGTATTAGCTACCTGATTGTCACCAGTACTTTTCTTAATCACTTCAGCCAGATACGGAGCAGCACCGCCCGCTAATGCTTGTGCCATATTACCGCCTGCCAGGCCCTGAACCGCCGCCGTGGCAGCTTGAATACCCTGTTGCAGCGCGCTGCCGGTGCCATAAGGAGCCATGGCGGTATTGCGTATCTGGTTAGTCAGCTGTTCTTCCGTCGGCGTCAGGTTGCCTTTCGCCGCCAGCGCTTCTTTTGCTGCCTGAATCGCTTTCGGATCTTTCAGCGCTTTTTCTTCCGCTATTTTACCTTGCGTTCTGGCGATATCACCGACCTGCGCCCCGATCTCCCCAATCAGTTGCGCGGCCTTCAGCCGGTTTTGTTCTTTCTCTTTATCAAAAATCGGCCCAATACTGCCATTGGCATTGTCGGTGTCACGACTCAGTTCCGCGATATCCTGTTGCTGGTTGGCTTGATCACGGACAGTGATGGTGCCATCACTGACTGCTGCTTGCGTGGTGCCTTCTGCATGGCCTTTGCCCCCCAGGCCCGACAGCGCGACACTACCCAGATTGCTCAACAGGTCAGAGCCGACCGGCCCGCCGGAACTCAGGCTGCCGCCCTGATGTTCAGCTTTGAAATCCGCCTGATTATGGATATCACTGAAGCCAAGCGTACCGGTATCCAGTGTGTTTTTATCGGCAGTGGCGGTAGAAGCAATCACCGCACCATCAAGCTGGGTATGCTCGCCGACCGTGATATCAAAACCACCTTTGCCTGCGAAGATGCCGGTCTGTTCCTGCACCGAGTCAAAGTTGCTGTGCAGCTTGTCGCGACTCATGCTCAGGTTGGCAGAACCACCACCACCAATGACCGCAACACTGACACCACCGCTGACACTGGTCTGTTTCGAATCATAGTTATCGCTGTCTTGCTGGCTTTGCAGCAGCAGGTCACGACCTACATCCACTTTGACGGTTTCACCGCTCGCCTGAGCACCTATCAGTGAGGTATCGCGACCACTGTGTAGCGACAGTGTGCCGCCACTGTCGATCTGAGTTTCACTCCAGAAGGTGCCGTCGCCGTGTTCTTTCCCCTGGCTCTTATTAGCGTTGGCAAAGATACTCAGGCCACCACCAGAGCTACCAAAACCCAAACTGACACCAATATTGCCGCCGCTGCTGCTGTTGCTGCCGTCGGTTTTTTGCGTATTAGCGGCACCGAGCAGCAACAAATCTCTCGCCGCATCCAATGTCGTATCGCCACCCGCTTTGAGCTGGCTGCCCGCAATCAGGATATCGCCGCTGTTCGCCTGGCTGCCTTTTCCGGTCGCATTGATGGTCAGATTATTGCCTGCCGTCAGGGACGAACCACTCACACTGGTCTGTTCCTGATGTTGCTGCGAGGCCGATTTCTGTGACCCTAATGAAATACTAATGCCCACCATGCTGGCGGCATCGCCGCCTTGAGCCTCCACCAGTTGTCCGGCCTGCACCGCCTGAATCCCCAATAGCGCTGCCTTGGTACCCTGCAAGGCAGCCAACCGGCCGTCGGGCTCTTTTTTGGCATCCTGTGCGGTGGTGACGGCGCTGTTGACCGCGCTGCCGACCGCGCCAGACAAGGCGACGGTGATGCCACTCTGTTTGCTCTCGGCGGTATGTTGTTGAGACAGGTGGTTTTCCGCCGCCGTTATCGCGACATCTGACCCTTTCAGGCTGATGTCTTTATTGGCGATCACTTCGCTGCCATGAATATTTAACTGATTTCCCGCATCAAGAGTGACATTGCCGCCCAGACTACCAATAGTGCTACCTACATTGGAGATGGATTTGCCGGTGTCGGTGGTTTTCTGGCTATTACTCCCAATCGTGACGCCAATCCCGCCGGTGGTCATCAGGCCCGATTTTTTCTGCTCGAACAGGTGAGACTCGCTCTCGCTCTGCTGTGCGGTACTGACGGTGATGTTCTCTTTCGCCCGCAGGTTAACATCGTTATCGGCCACCAAGTTGCTGCCGGTGACCGCGATATTTTTGCCGCTAACATCAATAGAACCCGCCGAGAGCATCGAGCCGACCGCCAGTGTCTGGCTAATACTGTCTTCGGTGCGTGTGGTGGTAGTCGATGCCAGACCTTTTTTCTTGCCAGTATGAATACGCTGCTCATCGTGCTGTTCGGTCTGAGTGGCGACGGTGATATCGCCACCCGCCGCCAGCTTCAGCGCGCCGTCGGTTTGCACCGCGCTGGCACTGAGGGTGATGTCTTGCGCTGCCTGTAAATTGATATCGCTTTTGGCGTTCAACTGGCTGCCGAGCAGGGTTTCATCATAGAGATTGACCGAACTGGTATGGCGTTTACTGGAAGATTCGCCGGTGACATGCAGGCTGTCGGTGGCCGCACTCAGGTTGATATTCTGCGCCTGCACATCAAGGGTGTCGGCATTGATATTGGCTCCCATGGCAGTCAGATTATTGACATTGGCGGTCAATGCACCACCGACATTTACCTCGCTACCCAGATGGCGAATATGCTCACTGGTCGAACTGCCACGGCCATCACTTGTACTTATCTGGTCACTGCGTTCGACAGTATTAAGCAGCCAGTCGCCACCAGTATTGACCTGAAGATCCTTACCGACATTCACACTCGCGCCTTGCAGGATAAAGTCGCGCTCGGTATTAATCACCGCGTTGTTACTGACATTGATACTCGCCAGCGGCCCCAGCAGGGTTTGGTTACGTAACACTGAGCCATTGTTGCTACTGAGTTGTTCAGTGTCGGTGCGCAGGATTAAATCGCGCCCGCTATCCAGTTGCAGGTTAGCCGCGTTTAGCCGCGCGCCGGTCAGGTCGATATCACTGTTCAACGTACTGAGTTGCAGGTTATTGCCCGCCTCAAGCAAGCCGCCATTGCTGGTTAGGGTGATATCTTTTGCCATGCTGATGCGCAGGTCATTAGTGGCTTTGATGGCCCCCTGATTACTTAAACCCTGAACATCGGTAAGTTCGATATTATTGGCCGCAATCAATGTGCCGTTAGCCTGTAGATCACCCGGTTTCACCCCCGCCAGATAGACCACCGGCACCAACACGGTTTGTCCGGCGACTTCCCGGCTTTCCATTAGCACGATATTGCCAGTTAATGCTGCCATCTGCTCAGCACTGAGGTGAGTGCCGAGGGCAATATTAAATGCTTTGCTGTACTCAAGTCCTGCCGCAAATAACTGCTCGAACTGCTCTTGCGCGCTACGGTAATCACTGGTGACCGTTTGACCGGTTAATGCCAGCACCTGATCTCGCACCAGACGCTGCTCGTAGGCGCTATCCCCCAGGCGTTTGAATATCACATCCGGGTCATTATTTAACTGCTGGAGTACGTAGTCTGATCCCTTCCAGTTATTCAGATTGGCAAACGCAGGGTTGGTTTCTATCAGATAGCCGCCACTTACTGCACGATCAGGAGCCGCGAGGCCGGTGCGATCCAAATTAGCGGACGGGTTATTGATACTGCCAAGCGAGAGGTCACTTTCCGGGCCAGGTGCATACTGGCCTTTATCTGTACTGAGTTGGTACAGGCCACCACTGGGAAGTGTCAGCGAAATACCGTTAAACTCAACAGCAATCTCCTTGCCGATATTGTCGCGATCACTCGGTGGGGTGATTGCCCCGGAGTTTGCTCCATTGTGGATAGTCGTGCCACTGCCACTAATGGTTTTCGCCGTAAGACTGGAAGCGTATTGGTTGGTCGCATGTTCTTTGACCTCCGGCCCCCAACTCCGGCCCCACAAATTGCCTTTGTAGTTGCGGTAGCGCCACTCACCGGTGGAGGTTGTTCTTTCAATCAACCGTTGTGCACTCCCCCAACCATCCTGACTCAGCGTAACACCGGAGAGGTCAATCTCGCCTTGCGCACTCACTTTGCTCCAGAAATTTTCCAGTGTGCCGACATGAGGTGCTAAGTTTCCGCCCGCTAACAGTTGTGCTTCAGGGCTTATCTGATCAATGCTGTTTTTGGCGGTGGTTGACGTATAGTTTGTGCCGATATAATCGCTGTTATCTGCCCCCCCATGAGGTGGCTCAGAATAGCGCCCGCCCGGAATATCGGGGTTTTCCGCCGTCCAGTAGGCCGACCCACTCACCGTACCTACCACCACGAAATTGTTATTGGCGGTTAAGATATGGCGGCTATTGGTCAACTTGCTGGCGTAAACCAGCAGATCTTTGCCAGATTCAATCAGGCCAGAAATATTGAGAATCTGTGCTGCCGTCAGGTAATTTCCACTATTATCTTGCCCACCCGCCAGAATGACCTTGCCCATACCTAAAATGGTGGTGGTTGGCGCAGTGTCTGTGTTGGTGACAGTATCACTGTTCTCAATCACCGGTGCCAGTAAGGCTAATGTGCCATTTTCATCCGTTGCGCCGATGAGAGCTTTAGGGCCGGAGTTGGTGATGCGATCTCGCGCTTTAAGTGTGGCTTCAGCTCCAATAATGCTGCCGCTGTTGAACAAGCTGGTGGAGTCGGTACTGAGTTTTCGGCCCGCCAACAACAGCCCGTCATTGGTTAAGGCACCCTGAGTGGTAAAGGTTAAATCTCGCCCAGCCTGGAGGGTAGAACCTGCCAGATTGTTGAAATCACTCAGTAAACCAATGGTCAGATCCTGACTGGCACTGACTTTACCTGCACCGCCATCAAACTGACCAAGATTTAACGAGATATTATTCGCTGCCAGCGCGCCACCTTGGTTATTGAGCGTTTGACCTGCATTTGCGCCCGCAGTCATGGTCAGCGAGCCAAGGGAGATGATGTTGGCGCGTTGTGTGCTGATATCACCACTGTTGGCGATAATATTCATCTCGCGGGCTTGCGTGTAGCTGTCGGCAAGATTAACCCGACTACCGGTTAACGTCATAGCTCCCGCCGCGAGGGTTTGCCCTTGTGCGATCAAGTCCTGACGGGTGATTACCGTCAGGTTGCCCGCATCAATCAGGCGACCATCACTCTGTATCCCCGCACCCAACAGGCTGGTGCTGTTGCTATCAAGGCGCTGTGCCTGAACTGCCACGTTGCCTTTAGAAAGCAAGGTGCCAGCGCG
The DNA here is from genome assembly GCF_902170785.1 of Yersinia proxima. Classification (GTDB taxonomy): domain Bacteria; phylum Pseudomonadota; class Gammaproteobacteria; order Enterobacterales; family Enterobacteriaceae; genus Yersinia; species Yersinia proxima. The sequence goes on from NZ_CABHYG010000016.1 coordinate 262,626, forward strand.
GTTATCCAGATAACCGGCCAGATTGAGGTTGAAATCCGTGATGCCGGTTTGTGCGATGACGCCGCCGATATTAGAGAGTGATTGCGCGACGAGACTTATCTGCCCGGCAATCAGGCTGGCTTTATCAGTACGTAACAGGGTAGTTGTCCCGGCGGATAACTGTGTTGCGGCTTTAACCACCGCTTCAGTTAAGGTGATATCGCCCGATTTGGCCGCGAGAGCGATGGCATTAGCCTGAGTCTGGCTGCCGGTTAAATCAAGTTGGCTCCCTGACAGCGCTAATGCACCTGCAGCGATATTTTGCCCTTGCGCAATCAAGGTGTGCTCTGTGGTGATAGTCAAATCACCGCTGTTGGTTCGGCTCCCATCGGCCTTCAAACCTGCCGCTAGCAGGGATGAACTGCTGCTGAGTAAGTCGTTAGCACTCAGTTGGAGGTTGCCAAGCGCTGCAATGGAGCCACTGTTCGCGACATTTCCACCAGACTGCCACTGTAGTGCGCCTTGGCTATAAACGGAGCCGGAGTTAGCCGTATTGCCATGCACGGTTAACTCGCTGTTCCCAGTGCCATAGAGGCTGCCACTGTTATCCAGATTACCTTTAGTCAACAGGTGTAAATTGCCCCTGGCGGCATACAGGCTGCCCTTATTGGTTAGGTCACCGGTGGCAGAAAGCGCCATTTGATCACCTGCGCTATACAGGGTGCCGCTATTGTTGAGATAGCCCTCAGTGGATAACTGCATATCCCCGCGAGTTTGTATCACACCGCTGTTAGCCAGATTGCCCGTAGAGGCTAACGTCAATTGTTGTTCAGTGTAAATCTCGCCCCGATTTTCGGCATTTCCGTTAACCGTAAATTGCCCAACACCGGCGGCATACAGAGCCCCGCTATTAAACAGGCTATCAGTGTTTAGTGACAAATCCCGACCGGCCAGTAGGGCGCTGCTGTTGTCAGCATTGGTGTTGCTGATACTGAGCGCCCTCAGTTGCATATCTCGTCCGGCTTCCAGTTTGTACTGGTTAGTCAGTGCGCCACTGGTGTTAAAGGCCAGATCGCGCCCCGCTGTTAGCCGTGCGCCAACCTGATGAGTGAAATCACTTTGCAGGCGTATCCACATGTCGGTCGCAGCAGCAATTTCCCCTTTGCTGCTATCAAGTTTGGCGACATTGAGCTGAATATTATCCGCATGCAATTTACCGCCATGGTTATTCAGGGTTTGTTTCGAGTTTGCTGCGGCGTTGATCGCAAGGGTTCCGGGAGTGAGCACTGTCGCGTCTTGCGTAGAAACATCGCCGTCGCGGGCCGTTATGGTGATATTGCCAGCCTGAGTTTGGCTACCGGTGAGATCAACACGGCTGCCAGATAATGTTATGGCACCCGCAGCCACATTTTGCCCTTGGGCAATCAATGCCTGATGCGTGGCGACATTCAGTTCACCTCTCTGAGCCAGCTTGCCATCGCTCTGCACTCCGGCACCGAGCAAACTATTAGTATTGCTATTCAGCGTTTCGGCTTGTAACGAGAGTTTGCCTCCAGAGAGGATTTTGCCATCACGGTTATCAATATTACCCGGCAGATTCAGATTGAAATCTGTGGTTCCCGTTTGAGCTATCACGCCGCCAATATTGGCGAGCGCTTGCGCGTCGAATGTCACTTGCCCGGCAACCAGATTGGCATTGTCGGTACGCAGTTGTGAGGCGGTTGAGGCAGAAAGATGCTGGCTGGCGGATAATCTGGCTCCGCTGAGATCAATTGGCCCGCCTTGTGAGGTCAAAGTGATATCACGGCTCTGGGTTTGACTGCCACTCAGATCGATACTGTGCGCGTTGAGATTCTGCGCCGTACCACTGACATTTTTCCCTTGGGCGATTAGCTGCCCGTTGGCTTCAATGCTAAGAGTGCCGCCGGTAACACCGCTGTTGTCGGATTTGACACCCGCACCCAAGAGAGAATTGTGGTTACTGTTTACCTCAGCCGCGCGCAGAGTAGTATCCCCTGCAGCGGCAATGGTGCCACTGTTACTGAGCTTACCCGCCGTCGTGAGTTGGGTATCACCACTGGCGTAGAGCACACCTGAGTTATCAATATCGGCGGAAGTCTTCACCACCAGTTGCGTCGCACTGTTGATCTGACCACTGTTGATCAGCATACCATCAGCTGTGATAGTAATATCGCCCGCTGAAGCACCTATCTCGCCCGCGTTACGCACGCCGACACCGCTTTCCGTCCCAATCAGGCGAATTTTACCTGCATACATGCCGCCCAAATTGGCAACATCCACCGCCACTGTCGGGTGCGGGCTGCCATCGGCGGCTTTGGCATTTATATTCTGATGCGCGGCATCGATCTGATTGCGCCCGGCAGTGGCTTTCAGATCATTGGCCCAAATACCGGCATTCACTTTAACGGAACGAGCGATCAGATCAGTATGATCCTGACGGCTGCTGTCCAGACCTTTACCCTGAATAACAATCTCACCCCGCTCGACATCATAGCCAGTGAGCTGGCCGTTATTGAGCTGCGCCTGACCGGTCGTTAAGGTCGCGCGGTTGGCATTAATAAAACCACAGCCTTCGCAGGTAATGCCCGCCGGGTTGGCGATAACTACCTGTGCTTTGTGCCCAGCCACCTCGATATAACCGTTGAGTCTGCTGGGGTCACGGCTGTTGACTTCATTGAGAATAATACTGGCTTCACCGCGCGCCAGCGACGGGTTACCGCTGATAAAACCGCCGAGTTGCGTCTGATTGACACCCTGTCCGTTATTGAGGATCACGCCACGATTATCGACATCAAATTGGCTGTAAACGTTACGGGAAACGCCACCACTGCTGGGCGCCTGGATATTAACCTGTGGCGTACCGTTAGCGCTGCTGATAATGGTGGGTTGCTGATTCCCCGGCGCACTGGCATCGGCAACAATATTGGCCTGAGCGGATAATGAGACGCAACCTAAGGCCAGTAACAGGCTAAAGCTCAGTGACGATAGCGCACTGATACGGCGACTTTGCGTATGCCCTACACCTGACGATGGCGATGATGCAGCCCGACCAGAGGCGGCGATATCAGCCACCACCATCAACATGCCACGCGCTTTGTTGAAAACGATACGGTACAGGTTGTTATTCATAACTCATCCCAGAGAGTAAAACGTTAATCGGGCGTATCAGTATTGCCAGTTCAGGTTAAAGCCCAGAGTCACCGAATCGGTTTTGAATCCATCAGGTTTAGAGAGCGGTTTGCCCACAAACAGGTCGTAGCGGGTATTCAGAATATTGCCACGAGCGCCGATGGCAGCGCCCGCCAAATGCTGTCCCAGCAGATAAGCGGCACTGCGACCGCCAACTTCGCCGTAATCCACACCGACATACAGCTCATGCCCAGGCAGCGGGGTGTACCAACCGAGATCATTGCGCACTGTCCAGCCACGGTCAGCATTCAGCGTGCGCTCGCCATCAAAACCACGCACTGACCAGCGACCACCGATACTGAATTGATCCTGTGGTGTCAGCGGTGTGTTAGTGCTTTGCCGCTGGTATTGCAGGTTGTAGTGGAATTTTTGCGTCAAGGCGGCAAAAGGAATATCCAGTTGCGCATTCAAGCGCAGAATTTTACTCAGGGCGGTGCCTTCCCCGACATACTCTTCCTGCGCGGGCATCGCACCAAACCAGCGGGTGCCGCGCTGATAGCTGATACCGGCATCCAGTGTGGCTTGCGAAATAAAGTGGCGATGTTCCAGCCCAATACGCCAGGCCGAGGTGCGACGGCGTTGCACTTCCACTTCGGTATCATTGATGTAGTTTTTCGACGAGCGGGTCAGCACATCGTAGGTAAAAGTGGTTTTCTGGTTGGCGTTGCGGTGCAACAGACGACTGAGTTGCAGTGTCACATTCTCACTTTCACCCCGATAGCTGTAGTCGCCATTTAGACCTGCTACCGTCTGATGATAGTCATAGCTGCTGGCGGTAATACCTGCAGTCCAGTAACCGAACGGCAGCGAGTAATGGCCGGTGAGGTTATTGGTGCCTTTGTCGCCGCGATTCTTTATTGAACCACCAGCCGAAACATAAAACAGGTCACTTAAAGATAAAGGGTTGTCCAGAAACAGTGTCGCGCCCCCTTGATAGCGGCCGGTGCTGCGGGTGCCGGAGTCATCCAACGACGCTGCCAGCCGCCACATTTTGCTCTGTTTCCAGTTCAGAGCGATATCGGTCTCACCGGGTGCAGAACCGGGGATCAACTCCATACTGGCTTGCACCGTAGGGACGCGCTGTAGATTTTCCAGCCCTTGTTCGATATCACGCAAATCCAACAAGTTACCGGGGCGGGCGGGGAAAGCACTGAATAGTGTGACATGCCGATCACTGTCAGGTGTCAGCGCCACATGACGTATTTTGCCGGGCACCACTTGTAGTGCCAGAGTACCACTATTCAAATCCTGCTGTGGAGCCAGGACACGGGTAGTGACATAGCCATGGTCAATCAGCCGATTTTGTAATTGGCCCATCAGCAGGTTAATTCCCTTGGCACCCAGACACTGGTTTTGCGCCTGCTCGGCGAGTCGTTGCAATGGCAACCAGCGGGGTAATGGCTCAGTTCCACTGACGGCGACGCGCTGAATGACAAAACAGGGTTTCTCTACAGGGAAAGTGATGCGCCCAACAGATGCTGACGGCGCAGATAAGCGCACATCTGGTGTGGAAGGTGCCAGACGCTCTTCCAGTGCCCGTTGCCGTTCCTGCTGATGAATACTTTGCTGCACAGGGGCTAATTCCGCACCATAGCTGGCAAATGTAATAGCTACCGCAGACAATAATATGCCAGCTATTAATTTTAAATAACAGGGACGCAGCACAGGGCATATCCTTATTTGCCCGGCTGGGGCAGATAAAATAAAAAGAAGTGATTTGGCGCATTATGCCTGCAAAAAAGTTATTTTCAATGCGTTTTTATAATATATAAAATACACAAGATATAGCTTATAAACCCCGTAGGAAATATCGTACAAACATAAAGTTATCGCGGGAAATATCTTATTAAATGATATTTTAATTAAAACCATGAATCGCACAGAAAGGAAGAAACATCATTTCACTTATAATAATATTAAAAAAGTGATTTAAATCATTAAATTCTGACTTTTTAATGAATGAGGGGTTTTATTGATCACAGTTGAATAGCCTAAATGGGATAGATAGAAAGTAAATTGCTATATAAGAAATTCATTAATAACTGGGGAGATGGGATAATATAAAAGGTATATTCCTACACAGCCCCACTATCGATAGCAAGGCTGTATGTTACAGGTCAATTAATGGCCGCTGAAATCAACCAGACTGTAGCAAGTAATTCCTTGTTTATTCAAACGAACTTCGCCACCCAAATCGGGTAAATTAATCACAAACGCGGCGTCGGTCACTTCACCACCCAACTGGCGGATAAGTTTAACTGTCGCTTCAATGGTTCCGCCAGTCGCCAGTAAGTCGTCAATAACCAGAACCTTGTCGCCTGGTTGAATGCTGTCGGTGTGGATCTCAAGTTTGTCAGTACCGTATTCTAATTCATAACTTTCGCTGATGGTGGCACGCGGTAACTTGCCCGGCTTACGTACCGGCACAAAACCCACCCCCAGAGACAAAGCCACTGGAGCACCAAACAGAAAACCACGGGCTTCAGTACCCACGACTTTGGTCACCCCTTTATCCACATAGCGCTCAGTCAACAGCTCAATGCTGGCGGCGTAGGCTAATGGATCTTCCAGCAAGCTGGTCACATCACGGAACAGTATTCCCGCTTTTGGATAATCGGGGATTGTTTTGATACTGTCTTTAATATATTGAAGCTGTTGTGCTGTATTAGCTGCAGTAGCGGTCATAATTTGTGCCTGATAAAACTGCTGTACATACTAAAGCGCGGCCAGTCGATGCTAAAATGACATCAGCTGAGCAACTTGCTCTACCGGTTAACTATAGTCTCGATAGAGTAAATTACTGCATCCTTAACCCTAAGGACACAACGAGGGATTATCCCGCGCACGAAAACGCTCAAATCTATGCAAACTGGCATTAAAATGCAACTGATGTGAGTAACTCAGAGCCTTTTTTGTTGCGATAGGTCAATAACTGGCATCCGTAACATAAAGGTCAATAATAACGTCAATATCACGAGCAAAATGCCTCTGACCCACCAAATTTTTACCAACCAGAGCGAAATAGCAAAAGTCACTATTGTAACCAATATTGCTTTCCACTTCGCGCCTGAAGGCAAAGCTCGATGTTGCTGCCACGTTCGTATATAACTGCCAAACCATGAACGATAAAGCAGCCAGTGATGAAAGCGGGGAGAGGATCGTGCAAAACACCAGGTGGCCAGTAGCAAAAACGGCGTAGTGGGTAACAGGGGAAGCACGACACCTAAGGTTGCCAGAATCACTGCCAGCCAGCCTAACGCTATCAACAACCAACGAGACATATACTCCCTTTATAATGACATTTATTAATCTGCCCCTATCTTTAACGCATGCGTTGATCATCATCAATAGATATTCTCGCCATTATTAGCACAAAATATAGTTTTACCCGCCCGCTTGCTTGTCACCATCACCATTCAAAGGCAAGCTGGCAAAAATAATCAGGGAGACGCGCCATGAGTACAGAAAAGCTATTGCAGGTGCTTGAAAGCCAAATTGAGGCGTTGTCGGCCCAAATTGGGCCACAAGCCAACACACCTTCTCAACAGGCTCGTTTTGACCTGAATTTATTTGGCAATCATGGCAATCGTTTCCGCGACTATCTGCTGGATGTGCATAAAAACATGGCCCAGTTAAAACAGGTCGTTGCAGAAAATCGAACCCAGCAGGTCGCCTTTTTAGCCGAAAAGCTGGTGGCACAAATATCGGCCTTACAAAGAGAGTTAGCGACACAAAAACTGAGAAAATCCAATCCTGAACCTAAATATAATAAATTAGATCCTTACCATAAGCTGGCTGAACATCAAGATTATGAACGGCGGATACTGGGCATGATTCAGGATAGAGAGAGCCAACTGGGTAAGCAAAGTTTGTTATCTGAGCAGCAAAAAATACAAAAAGAGCTTGCTGCCTTGGAAGGGCGTTTAATGCGTTGTCGGCAGGCATTGATAAGAATAGAACGTAGTATTGAGAAGAAAGAGAACGGTTTTTGAATATTTATCACATTTTTTGAATTATTGGGGTTTCGATAGCGAATAGTTTTCTATAATGTTCTAGACCTACCCTTTTTTAAGTTGCGGATGTACTGGTAGTACTGAGTCTCCCGGCCTCCTTGCTTAAACCGCTCATCGGGTCTTCTCAGTTGCCAACGTTTCGCATCTTGGAATTTATGGAGTAGACAGATTAAAATCAAGTCAAATGGAAACCGGCAGTAAGGTATCTCCATTGACTTTCTTAATTAACTGAAAATCAAATATTGGCCAGATTATGTCAGTTGAAAAAGCGTCACCAGAACTGCAACTGGCAGTAGATCTTATCTACTTGCTGGAATGCAATGAGATAGCGCCAGAAACAGCACTGGCAGCGTTAGCTATCGTGCAACTTGATTATCAGCGTAAACTTCGCAATCAGACATCTGATTGATCCCGGTTATTTCTGATGTTCAGCCAAGGCGATACTATCAAGTATCGCCTTGTTGTGGTTCGTCACATGCCTATCGATGGAATTCACCGTTATCACTGCCCGATAGTTTTAAGCGAGTGGCTTATTAATATCCGGTAAATCAGGTTTGGTATCCCCAATTGCCGACTTCTCCGAGGGCACAGAAGGCAATTCTTTCGTGTCAAAAGGTCTGCTTACCTCTTGAATTTCAGTGCCATCAGGTTTGTGTAAATACACATCCAACTGATTAAACGCAATGTTGATGTCATTCTCACGACACAACTTATCAATCGCGCTATTTAATTCATCCACTGTATAGCTACGGTCACGTAATTCGCGCACATACACACGCAATTCATGATCAAGGGTACTGGCACCAAAGTTGAGGAAGAATACATGAGGCTCAGGATCAGTCATAACCCGCGGATTCTCATGAGCCGCTTTTAGCAATATCTCTTTAACTTTCGCTAAATCAGAGCCATACGCAACGCCAACTTTAATAATAATCCGGGTAATCGTATCTGATAGCGACCAGTTGATCAGGCGCTCGGTAACAAAGGCCTTATTCGGAATAATCACCTCTTTGCGGTCAAAGTCGGTGATCGTGGTGGCACGAATACGGATTTTGTTAACATTGCCGGAGAAAGTACCAATGGTTACGGTATCGCCGATACGAACAGGGCGTTCGAACAAAATAATCAAACCGGAGACAAAGTTGGCAAAAATCTCCTGTAAACCAAAGCCCAAACCAACTGACAGCGCCGCAACCAGCCATTGCAGTTTATCCCACGATACCCCGAGAGAGCTGAGTGCGGTTATCCCCCCAATCGCGGTAATTAGATAGGTCAAAATAGTGGTGATGGCATAAGAGGTGCCCTGACGTAGCTGTAACCGTGACAACACCACCACCTCAAGCAATCCAGGCAGGTTGCGCGTCAGGATATAAGCGACCACCAGCGCCATTAATGCCACGAGCATATTCCCCAATGTAACTGCCTGAGCAACACTCGCACCCGCCACGGTTGTGGTGTAATGCCACAACGAAATACTGTCCAGATAGGAGATAACCGTTATCAAATCAGCCCAGATAGCATAGAAACAGGTCGCAAAAATCAGAAACAGAACCATGGTGGTCAAACGCAATGACTGCTGGTTAATTTGTTCCAGCGCCAGTGGAGGCTCTTCTACTGGCTCCCCACCTTCGGCTCCCTCTTTCACCAGATTTTGTCGTCGGGCGATGGCACGGCGATAAGCTAAACGCCTTGCCGCAACCCCTAATCCACGAATAGCCGTCAGGTAAATGATATTCCACAGGAATAATAAATACAGGCTATCAATCCAGCGGCCTGCCAGTTGCAGAGTTGTGTAAAAATACCCAGCAACCATTAATCCAATCAATATGATCGGTGTTGCTGCAATGGCGGTGACTATCACGAGCCGAACCGCATGGGAGTCTTTCTCACGCCAGCTATCACGGCAGAATGGATAGACGAACAACGCCAACAATGCCAACGCAATAACAATAACAACTTGCCCGATAACATCGTCTACCAACCGAAGTGGGCTCTTCTCCCCCAAGGCTGACCAAAAGATAACCGGCAGCAATGCTGCGCCCAATCTCACCATTTGGCGTCGATAATGAGCACATCGGTCAGCGGCTATCATAAAGTGCCGCTCGGTAATGCCGCCCGGTGATAACATGCGATACGTCAGATCAAACACCAGCCAGAACAGAGCCAGACGTTGGAAGAAACTCCAGAAGAAATCACTAAGATTAAAATCTGAGCGCAAACACCAATATCCCACCCCCAGTATGAGCAAAGACCCTGGTAACACTTTCAGCAAGGTAAGCATAATAGCTTTCGGGGTGTGCATTTGACTGTCGTGTTTTAATTGCCCGACGTCAGCGGCCAGACTATCCAGATGCTGATTAATGATTTTGTAGCGTGAGCGGATTATACCGACTACAATCAGCATCGGAACTATAAATATCAATGACTTAACCAACCCGGTTAATACATCATCCCAGGACAGGGTAAAATTAAAATTACTCAACTCAGCTTTCAGTGCTCCCGGCAATGCTTTTAGCCAAGACCAATCCATCGGTTTATTGCTACTCACCCAGAAAATTTGCTGGGTTAGTGTATGTTGCAGTGACTCATTAACACTCAATAACTGCTGCTGATTAATTTGCAGGTTAATTGCCAGAGTCAGTTGATTGCCCAGCTGTTTATTCAATTGATCTAACAATTCGCGACGAATATCAACTATTTGCCCCAGTGCATCTTCAACATCAGGGCTGACTTTCTCTTTACTGTCAGTCATCAGGGTTTGAATGTAGTCATCACCCTGGAATAGCTGGTCACGCTGCTGATTAATTTCAAATTGTTCCAGGCGCAAATCAGCGATGCGTGGCCCCATATTGGTAATCAGCCCAGACGCAGGTAAGTTGAGTTGCTGCTGATACAGAATACGGGAAAGCAGCAAGCTGCCACGTAAAACGGTAATTTGTTCCTTTAAATTACGTTCAGATTGTAATGCACGATCCAGCCAGTTTTTGACCCTGATATTCTGTTGTACCAGTGTGTTGCCTTCTTTAGTGGCGTTAATCAGCCGCTGGCTCAACTCTTTATTTATCGCCAATTCACGGCTAACCAATGGGTCATTTTGGATATCAGTCGCATCATCGGGTACTTGCGCTTCTTTGGCTGTTTTCTCTGAAAGAATTAACCGTTTACCGCTCACTACCTCTTGCAGTAGCTGAACATAACGCTCCAACTGATTAATATGTGCAGTGGTGTAATCTCGCTGTTTTTGCAGTAAATCTTGTAAGGTGGTATTGGCTTCCAGATTTTTACGCTGTAAATCCAGCTGCGCATTTAGCATGACTTGCTCAGTCAATAGCGCTTGCTGTTGAGTCGGCCGCAAAACCTCTTGATTCGGAGTCAACCCATTGAGTTGATTGCGAATCTGCATTAAACGCATCGACGCGTTATACATAGCACTTTGCACGCGCTCTGGCTGAGTTTGCAGGGAGATTAGCTGGCTGTTATAGGCCGAAAGGTCTTCTTGGGCCGATTGTAAATCATCCAGAGTTTCATTTAGGCGAGATTCTAATTGGCGCAATGAATAATTAGCCAGAGACTCTCGCGTCATGGTATCGGCTGAACTGTTCTTAAGCGCGTCCAGCCCTTCCGTCGCCTGGCGCAGCTTCGCCGGAGCTTGTGCTAATTGTTGTTTAAGTTGAGCGGCTTCCTGTTTAGTACGCTCAATAGTATCAAGGTATTCCAGCGTTTTGGTCAGATCTTGCTGCGATAACTTTTCAGCGGGGGACAGTATTTTTTGTTTTGATAATGCATCCAACTGACTCAGTACTTCATTGCGCGTCGGTACATCTATATTCATTCCAGCCGCGAAAAGTGCCGGTGAAATTAGCGATATAATTATAAGCATGATAATCATTGTTTGCAGGCGTAATAAAGACGCGCCTGCTGGCAAAGAAAATGGCAAGGAGAACGATAAAGAATATGGGTTGTGAAATCTGCTGCTCATATTTGAACTTCATTTCAACAGAGAGACTGAAATCCTATCACGTTCAGCCTCTGGCCATAATAAGAAAAGTCTTTCAGGGCGTGAATGGTCATAATAATGCGAGCAGTTACGCACTTGCTGCTGAACAGGATGTAACAGCCCAAAGAGCGGTAATTGCCATTAGAGAAGCCAAAGGCGATATTTCCTTTGCAACTCAAAACGTCAGAACTTTCTCGGCAGCCAGCGTCCATTGGGCCAGTTCAACCAAAGTGCCGACTTCCACGCCGTCAACCAACGTTAATCCCGTTATCCCACGTGCATCTGTACAGGTTTTACAAAGTTTAACCGGTACATTCTGTGCCGTGAGTATTTCCAACATCTGCCGTAAATTGTAGCCTTCTGCTGGCTTCTGCCCTTGAAGACCAGCAATAACCGCATCAGACATCAAAAATAGACGTAAATCGAGGTCTGTCTGCTGCTCTTTCAATGCGATAGATAGACGCAGCGCATTAAATAGTGATTCCTGACCATACGCAGCACCATTGGCAATGACAACCAGTGAATTCGTTTTATTACTCATATAAATTTCTCCAGTTAATCCGATACCTTGCTATTTATCTCTTTCCGCAATGAAAAACTCTGACCCAACATCTCGAGATAAGCATCAATTAATACCGGTGCCTCTTGTTTTATATCAAAACTTTCTGGCATAAAAAGCCAGTTTTCCATCAAACCTGTAATATAGGCTCTCATAATAATCGCAGCACGACGGGTATCAAGATTGACGGGCAGTTGATTTGCATCAATACACCCTTGCAAAACCGATTCAATTCGCTCATAACTAGCTAAATCAAGAACTTTACGTGCGTCATGGAAGGAGGTCATCTCTCCGACAAATTCACATTTATGGAATACAATCTCCATTAACGCGCGACGTCGGTAATCCTCACGCGTAGAAACAAGTACATAAATGAGTATTTCGCGCAAAATGCGGAGTGGATTATCAGGATATTTTGCCTGATACTCTAATTCGAGCTGATCAACTTTAGACTCTGACAACTCCCAAACTTCGTTAAACAGGTCTACCTTATTCTTGAAGTGCCAGTAAATTGCGCCTCGGGTCACACCAGCGGCGGCAGCAATATCAGTAAGCGAAGTACCAGAAACGCCGTGCGCAGAAAACTCCCGCACTGCGGCATCTAGAATTTGTAGCCGGGTCTCTTCGGCTTGCTGTTTGGTTTTTCGTGCCATAGCGTTGTTTTTTCGAAGGGGTGCGATTTACATACATTCACGAATGTATGTACCATAGCACGCACATATAATTTACGCAGCAATGGGTTTTAAGGCTTGTGATCCATTGGATTAAATTAAAAATCGGACACTTGAGGTTTATCTATGAGCAAAAACAGAGGGGTAATGCCTCTGGCTGCAATTCTGGTACTTTCAGGCAGCTTAGTACTTATAGGATGTAATGACAAAGATGCGGCGCAAGCCCATGCTCAACAGGCACCTGAAGTCGGCATTGTGACATTGAAAGCAGCACCACTGAATATCACAACCGAATTGCCTGGCCGCACGTCCGCATTCCGTGTTGCAGAAGTTCGTCCGCAAGTTAGCGGTATTATCCTTAAACGTAACTATGTTGAAGGCAGTGATGTCACCGCCGGAACATCCCTTTATCAAATTGACCCAGCCACTTATCAGGCTGCTTACGACAGCGCCAAAGGTGACTTAGCTAAAGCACAAGCTGCAGCTGAAATCGCTCGCCTGACAGTTAATCGCTACAAGCCATTGCTCGGTACTAACTACATCAGTAAACAAGAGTACGACCAGGCGGTGTCTGATTCTATGCAAGCCAATGCAGCAGTCGTTGCGGCAAAAGCAGCAGTAGAAAGTGCCCGTATTAACCTGGCCTATACTCAAGTAACCTCACCTATCAGTGGCCGTACCGGTAAATCTTCAGTGACTGAAGGTGCATTGGTGACCAGTGGTCAGGCAACGGCTTTGACAACAGTTCAACAACTTGACCCGATGTATGTTGATGTGACTCAGTCAAGTGACGAGTTCCTGCGCCTGAAAAAAGAGCTGGCTGATGGCACGCTGAAACAGGAAAACGGTAAAGCGAAAGTTCGCTTGTTACTGGAAAACGGCTCTGAGTATGCCGAAACCGGCACCTTAGAGTTTTCTGGCGTGACCGTAGACGAAACCACCGGTTCTATCACTATCCGCGCTATCTTCCCTAACCCGAATGAAGCGTTATTACCAGGGATGTTTGTCCGCGCCCGTCTGGATGAAGGTGTTCGTCCTGATGCACTGCTAGTGCCGCAACAAGGTGTAACACGCAACCCACGCGGTGAAGCAACGGCCATGGTTGTTGGTGCTGATGACAAAGTTGAGTTACGCACACTGGTCGCTAATCAGGCTATCGGTAATAAATGGTTGGTAACTGAAGGCTTGAAAGCAGGCGACCGCCTGATCGTTTCCGGCTTGCAGAAAATCAGACCGGGCGTGCAGGTGAAAGTGCAGGAAGTTACTGAGACAGAACAAAAAGCAGCCCCGGCTGACACAGCGAAGAAGTCTTAAAAGGAGCCGGTAATTCATGGCTAAGTTCTTTATTGATCGCCCTATTTTCGCCTGGGTTATCGCCATCATAATTATGTTGGCCGGTAGCCTGGCGATAATGAAGTTACCCGTAGCGCAGTATCCGACCATTGCGCCACCGGCAATTTCAATCTCCGCCAACTACCCTGGCGCCGATGCGACCACTGTGCAGAATACAGTTACGCAGGTTATCGAACAGAACATGAACGGTATCGATAACTTGCTGTATATGTCTTCCAGCAGTGACTCCTCCGGTAACGTGCAGTTGACGTTGACCTTTAACTCAGGCACTGACCCGGATATTGCTCAGGTTCAGGTGCAGAACAAACTGCAATTAGCCATGCCTTTACTGCCGCAAGAAGTGCAGCAGCAAGGTGTGAGCGTTGAAAAGTCCAGTAGTAGCTTCCTGATGGTTGCCGGTTTTATTTCTGAAGACGGCACCATGAAACAGGAAGATATCGCCGACTATGTAGGTTCTAACGTTAAAGACCCAATTAGCCGTACTGCGGGTGTCGGTGATGTTCAGTTATTTGGTTCCCAATACGCGATGCGTATTTGGATGGATCCGCACAAACTGAATAACTACGGCTTGACGCCGGTTGATGTTATTAACGCCATTAAAGTGCAGAACAACCAGGTTGCCGCCGGCCAATTAGGTGGTACACCGCCAGTTCCAGGGCAAGAACTGAACTCATCCATTATTGCTCAGACCCGTCTGACCAATGCGGAAGAATTCAGCCAGATCATGCTGAAAGTCAATACCGATGGTTCTCAGGTTCGCTTGAAGGATGTGGCTATCGTTCAACTGGGCGCTGAAAACTACAACATTATTGCTCGTTATAATGGTAAGCCAGCGGCAGGTATCGGTATTAAGTTGGCGACAGGGGCTAACGCCCTGAACACCTCTGCGGCAGTAAAAGCTGAATTGACAAAATTACAGCCGTTCTTCCCGGCAGGGTTGAAAGTGGTTTACCCGTATGACACCACGCCGTTCGTTAAAATCTCCATCAACGAAGTGGTTAAAACGCTGGTAGAAGCCATTATCCTGGTGTTCCTGGTCATGTATCTGTTCTTGCAAAACTTCCGGGCGACGCTGATTCCAACGATTGCCGTTCCGGTAGTATTGCTGGGGACTTTTGCCATTCTCTCGGCCTTTGGCTATTCGATAAACACCCTAACGATGTTCGGGATGGTGTTGGCGATAGGGCTATTGGTGGATGACGCCATCGTCGTAGTAGAGAACGTCGAACGTGTGATGCAAGAGGAAGGGCTACCACCGAAAGAAGCCACCAAGAAATCCATGGAGCAAATCCAGGGTGCATTGGTGGGGATCGCGATGGTGCTATCAGCGGTATTTATCCCGATGGCCTTCTTCGGCGGCGCAACCGGGGCGATTTATCGTCAGTTCTCTATCACTATCGTTTCGGCCATGGTGCTTTCGGTTCTGGTGGCATTAATACTGACCCCAGCGCTGTGCGCCACCATGTTGAAACCTATCGCCAAAGGCGAGCATGGCCCGAAAACCGGTTTCTTCGGCTGGTTTAACCGCATGTTCGAGAAAAGCACCCACCACTATACCGACAGTGTTGGCAACATTCTGCGTAGCACCGGTCGTTATCTGGTTATCTATCTGGCCATCGTGATTGGTATGGGCGTGCTGTTCCTGCGCTTACCGACATCATTCTTGCCGGAAGAAGACCAGGGTGTGTTCCTGACCATGGTGCAAATGCCTGCGGGCGCAACCCAAGAACGAACTCAGAAAGTGCTGAATCAGGTTACTGATTATTACCTCGACAAAGAAAAAGACGTTGTTAACTCGGTATTTACCGTTAACGGCTTCGGTTTCAGTGGTCAGGGTCAAAATACCGGTTTGGCATTCGTGAGTTTGAAAAACTGGGATGAACGCCCTGGTGAGCAAAACAAAGTTCCAGCGATTGTTAGCCGAGCTTCTGCTGCTTTCTCGCAAATTAAAGACGGTTTAGTGTTTGCCTTTAACTTGCCTGCGATTGTGGAACTGGGTACAGCTACCGGCTTTGACTTCCAGTTAATTGACCAAGGTAACCTGGGACACCAAAAGTTAACCGAAGCACGTAACCAACTGCTCGGCATGGCAGCGCAACATCCGGATATGCTGGTGGGCATGCGTCCTAACGGTCTGGAAGATACGCCGCAGTTCAAAGTCGAAGTGGATCAGGAAAAAGCACAAGCACTGGGTGTAGCAATTTCTGATATCAATACCACGCTTGGCTCCGCCATGGGCGGTAGTTATGTGAATGACTTTATCGACCGTGGTCGTGTGAAGAAAGTTTACGTACAGGCTGATGCGCCGTTCCGTATGTTACCGGGCGATATTGATAAGTGGTATGTCCGCAACAGTTCCGGTCAGATGGTGTCATTTGCCACTTTCTCCAGTGCTAAATGGGAATACGGTTCACCGCGACTCGAACGTTATAACGGCTTGCCTTCCATGGAAATTCTGGGCCAGGCT
Source organism: Yersinia proxima (assembly GCF_902170785.1). Classification (GTDB taxonomy): domain Bacteria; phylum Pseudomonadota; class Gammaproteobacteria; order Enterobacterales; family Enterobacteriaceae; genus Yersinia; species Yersinia proxima. The sequence goes on from NZ_CABHYG010000016.1 coordinate 278,875, forward strand.
GCACCGGGTAAAAGTACCGGTGAGGCGATGGATCTGATGCAAGAGTTGGCGTCTAAGTTACCAAGTGGTATCGGCTATGACTGGACCGGTATGTCCTATCAGGAACGCCTGTCTGGTAACCAGGCTCCGGCGCTGTACGCCATTTCGCTGATTGTGGTGTTCTTGTGTCTGGCAGCATTGTACGAGAGCTGGTCGATTCCATTCTCCGTTATGTTGGTTGTACCACTGGGTGTGGTCGGTGCGTTATTAGCAGCCTCTCTGCGTGGCCTGAATAACGACGTTTACTTCCAGGTAGGATTGTTGACCACTATCGGGCTATCGGCCAAGAACGCCATCTTGATTGTTGAGTTCGCTAAGGACTTGATGGATAAAGAAGGTAAAGGTTTGGTGGAATCAACATTGGAAGCGGTGCGTATGCGTTTGCGCCCAATCTTGATGACCTCACTGGCCTTTATCCTTGGGGTTCTGCCGCTGGTTATTAGTAGTGGTGCAGGTTCTGGTGCACAGAATGCGGTTGGTACAGGTGTTATGGGCGGTATGATAACAGCAACGGTTCTGGCTATCTTCTTTGTTCCGGTATTCTTCGTGGTGGTTCGCCGCCGCTTTAGCCGGAAAAATGAAGATGTAGAACATGCACATGCTGTTGACCATAAGGTGAAGTAAACCTAACTGGCACCCCATGAAGTGATGTTTAAAAGGCCGCACATGCGGCCTTTCTCTTTATCTGCTACCTCATCCCAGTAGAAAACAGGGTGCTATCGCCACACTGGAGTAGCCAATTCCGTGCGAATGATTATATTGTGATCAATATACCAAATAGCAGATTAGGCATTTGCAGCAAGGCAATTAATTATTACTATATAAATATTCATAAAAATGAAGATAAAAAGAAATGGAAACGAGATTAAAAATTTTATATGACGCACAAGTTATTGACTCTGCGGTTTATCTGGGAATGCTAAATGTTCTTACGCGCCTGGAACAACACTGGCAATTATCTATCCGCCATCCTCAAGGAGAAATGCTGATTACTCACATGGCAAATGCGCTAATGCGAGCAAATCAGGGACAAGTTATTCCAGCTATCGACGAGGAAATATTAAAAGAGATCGAAGCTACAGACGTTTTTGCCAATATCAGGGAAATTAATAACGACCTACTGTCACTGTTTACCTTTCAAGTACCCGATCATGAAGTGGGATATTTATTAGCAAATTTATATGGCCTGCACCTTGCCCAGCAGACAGAGTGCTAAATATTTTAGCGCTCATTAAATATTCAAAAAAATGAAAAATAAAATGGCAGAACTTAGGATCTAACATGCTACTGAAAGCATTACAAAAACAAAATCCAGCGCTGATAGAAGCAGCTCTTTTACTCTGGCAACAAGGGGTGATTAGACCTGACAGCTACGTTATTGACGTTGATCAGGTCAAACAGAATGCACATTTGCTACTGGAAACAGCAACACGTTATGGCATTACTCTTTATCTAATGAGTAAGCAGTTTGGTCGAAACCCACTGCTGTGCAAGCTCCTGCTGGAGTGTGGTTACCAAGGTATCGTCGCGGTAGACTTCAAAGAAGCACATCAACTCTATCAACATAACTTGCCAGTCGCCCACGTCGGACATTTAGTCCAAATTCCAAGCGGAATGGTGGATGAAGTTGTGTCACGCCAACCTGAGGTCATTACTGTTTACAGTATCGCCAAAGCACGCGAAATTGCCGCTGCCGCCGTGCGTCAGAATAAAGAACAAGCACTGTTATTAAAGGTTTTTCATCACGGTGACTTGGTTTATCCCGGCCAAGAGGCGGGATTCTCTCTGGATGAATTACCCGCTGTAATCCGTGAAATAAAAACAATACCCGGCATCCGTTTGGTAGGCGTCACACATTTCCCTTGTATGCTTTTTGATAATGAAAAAGGCAAGACATTGCCCAGCCCAAATCTCAACACATTAATTGAAGCAAAAAGTATTCTTGAGCAACAGGGTATACAGGTTGAGCAGGTCAATGGCCCTTCCGCAACCGGGGTTGAAAGCCTTCCACAACTGGCAAAATGGGGAGTGACACACGCCGAACCGGGTCACTCTTTAACCGGAACTATGCCCTCAAACCAACAAGGTAACCAGCCCGAGCATGTTGCCATGCTGTATCTGACTGAGATTTCCCATTGTCATCAAGGCAAAAGTCATTGCTACGGCGGCGGATACTATCGGCGCGGCCATTTAAGTAATGCTCTGGTGTATGACCAGCAATGGCATGCAACCAAGGTACTGAGCCCAGCTAATGACAGCATCGACTATACCTTGAGTCTTAGCGAATCATTTGCCGTCGGCAGTCCGGTAGTCATGTGTTTTCGTACACAAATCTTCGTTACCCGTAGTGACGTGGTTATGGTTGCGGGCATCCAGTCAGGTCAGCCTCGGCTACTCGGCATTTATGATAGTCAGGGGAATACCATACCAGCGTCCTGCGGACAGGAGGAATTATGAGTAAATTCATTGTACTGGTCATCGACAGTTTTGGCGTGGGTGCCATGCCTGATGTTTCTGACGTTCGTCCACAGGATCTCGGTGCGAATACTTGTGCCCATATCTTACAAACTTACCCGAAATTGCGTTTAGCCAACTTAGAAAAGTTGGGATTACTCAACGCGTTGCATATCGGTTCGCCTGATTTTCAAGACAGCGTAATGCAAGACAACCCACTGGCAAGTTTTGGTGTGGCGTTGTTGCAACATGAGGGTGGCGATACCTTTATGGGCCATCAGGAAATCATGGGCACCCTGCCCCGCGCGCCTTTAAGCATGCCGTTCTCCACCGTAAAGTCACGTGTCGCTGATGCATTACGCCAACAGGGTTATCAGGTCGAAGAACACAGTGCGCCTGATGATAGCAGCAATTTGAAGTTTCTATGGATCAATAACTGCGTCGCAATTGGCGATAATCTTGAAGCAGATTTAGGTCAAGTATTTAATATTTGTGCTAATTTAAATGCCATTGGTTTTGAGCAGGTCGAAAAGATAGGTCGGATAGTTCGCGGTTGTGTGGAAGTAAACCGCGTTATCGCCTACGGGGGGCAACTGATGAATAGCCAGGCAATCATCAGTGCAGCTGAAGCTAAGCAACAACATTATATTGGTATTAACAGTCCAAAATCGGGTGTTTATGACACCGGCTTTCAGGTTATTCATCTCGGTTATGGTGTCGATGCCGATGTTCAGGTGCCTCATCAGCTTGATAAAGTGAATATCCCTACCGTACTGGTCGGTAAAGTCGCAGATATTGTTGCCAACCCAACCGGGCGAAATTACCAACAACTTGTTGATTCTCAAATTATTTTGGATATCACACTGGAAGAAGTGCAACGCGCGGGTAGTGCCTTTATCTGTACCAATATCCAGGAAACTGACTTGGCAGGGCACGGGCAAGATGTTGCACGCTATGCAGAGCGCCTGCAATTAGTCGATAACATGTTAGGGAAGATTACCGCAGCCATGACACCCGGTGATTGCCTGGTGGTAATGGCTGATCATGGCAACGACCCGACCATCGGCCACAGCAAGCACACTCGCGAGCAAGTTCCATTACTGGTCTATCATCCGGGAATTAAACATTCGCAGCAGAAAGCCGTTCACCTGGGTATCCGGAAAACTATGTCAGATGTTGGCGCGACAGCCTGTGAGTTTTTCGCAGCAATTGCGCCACAAAACGGTCACTCTTTCTGGCGGCAACTTACTGACGCTAACGAATAATGGAATATATTCAGATTATTTGAAATATATACTTAAGGGGAAGCCATGATGTTTAAAATTGCTATTGGTGGGCAACTGAATAAAAACGAAATACAAGATTGTTTAATTAAATATGGTGCGGGGAAAATCACCTCTGACATATTTACCGATATGGATGCCGCCATGAAAGTCAAAAATGGTAGCTTCGACTATTACGTTGGCGCTTGCCAAAGTGGTGCCGGTGGTGCTTTGGCGATGGCTTATGCTCTGATTGGGCGCGATAAGTGCGCCACAATAGCCAATGCTTTGACCCAACCCTCAGAAGCGAATATTAGCCAATTGATAGATCAGGGGAAAAAAGCATTTGGCTTTACCAATGACCGTGTTGAAAACTCAGTTAAAGCCTTATGTGCCGTTTTATTGGTCGACAAATAATACTGTAAATCTATTACGGTTATTCATTTTGTTCTAAAAGACTGACGCAACTGACAACAATAATAAACAAATTAGCCAGGGGCCAAATGGCCCCGATGGGGTCGTGATATGGAATCGTTTAATTTAGTCAAGATTATTCTTTTCTCGCTAATGGGGGGGTATGCCACCTTTCTTGCCAATAAATCTATCGCGGTGTATCACGATGGATTACGGCCTATCATGCCGGAGTTTATGAACGGCAATATGAGCCGGAAAGAGCTGGCGGGTATCTCTTTTGCTATCAGTATTGGGTTTATTACGGGCTTCGCCATGCCGATTACATTGGCAACCGGCATTATCGTTATTCATATCGTTTTGCTCACAGCGGATATTATTGGGGTATCACTGAATAATACTAAGTTAGCCGTATTAATTGGCACAGTTTATGGCGCTTTAATCACTATCGCGCTGGATGGATTGATTAAAGGCTTCAGTTATCTGCCAGTTAACTTCCTTGATGCCCTCGCCTCGGTGGGCGACCCGATAATTTATGCCTTTGTGGCCTTCCCTGCCATTGCTGTCGGTTATCAATTTGGTAAAAAAGCCGGACTAATTACCATTATTATCGCCTTCCTGGCTCGTGTGGTGATTGAGCGAATTAACCCAGTAACCATTGCTGGTAATGAAGTCGCGCTCAGCCCGGAAGGTATTGCAATGCTGTTTGGTATGATTTGCTTGCTGTTCTTTGCTTCCCGCGATAAACGCCACGGCGAAGAAATAGAACATAGCCTGTTTGATGACAATATTAAACGCATTCGGAAAAACGCGATTTATCTGTTACCAATGGCCGCATTGATTACCATCACGGCCCACTACCACTGGATTGCAGGTGAACCGATTGCAGCAGCATTACTCGGAAAAGGGCAAATTACCTCTGCGGCCATAGTGGCAATTGTCCAAGCACTCGCTTTCATGCCACTGATTATCACAACTGCAATGATAAGCGGTGTGTATGGCACTAATGGCTGGTGTGACTGGTTCCTCGGCTTAGGCTATCTGGCACCTAACCCAGTGGTGGCTGGCATACTGGGCGCGGGGGCAATGGGGGTCGAGATCACCAGTTTGAGTCGAATTGGTAAGGCGATGAACCGCTTCCCGTCGTTGAAAATGTCCGGTGATAACATTCGCACCGCCATGACACAAATTCTTGAAATTGCACTTTTAGTGGGCGGGGTTAATGCGGCGAATCAGATCTGGCCCGGAACCGGCATTTTCGTGGTGGTCAGCTTGTATATCCTCAACGAAATTTGTGGCCGTCCGGTTATGAAACTGGCGGCAGGCCCGATTGCGGCGATTGTCGTCGGTATATTGGCGAATATCTTTGCTGTGCTCGGATTACATGTAGTCGCCTAGTCGCAGGCCGTAGCACCACCCATCTAAAAAGCCCGCAAATTTCGCTTTGCGGGCTTTTTATTTATTCGTATTTGAAACTCGGACTTGAAACTGAAAAATGAAAGGAGCATAATTATTGTTATAGTATAACATAACAAATGGAGTTCATATGAAACCTGGCATCCATCCTAACTACCGAACTGTGGTTTTTCACGATACCAGTGCAGACACTTATTTCACTGTCGGTTCAACTATCGCCACAGCGCGCACTATTGAGCGCGATGGTCAGACCTATCCTTACGTCACATTGGATATCTCTTCAGCGTCGCATCCGTATTACACCGGTAAACAAAAAGAGTTTTCAAAAGAAGGCAGTACTGCGCGTTTCCATCAACGTTTCGGCAGTTTCTTAACCAAAAAAGCCAGCTAATTCTGAGAATTAATTATGCAAGTATTGAGTTCATTACGTTCGGCAAAAAATCGCCATCCCGATTGCAAAATCGTCCGTCGCCGTGGTCGGGTGTATGTTATTTGCAAAAGTAATCCACGTTTTAAAGCGGTCCAGGGAGGAACCCATAAGAAGCGTTGATGTTGAGTATGTTCTCTGCCACTAAAAAGCCCCGTTGCTGCCCAACGGGGCTTTTCTATTTGTCATAAAAGGTTCGAGAACTCAGCCCCTTGGTTCCCTTCGAGGCTGAGTAAATTTCATCCTATTATTACTTCATGGCACCGACAAGGGTATCCACATTGTGTTTAAACGCTTGCGCATAGGTTGCTGCCGGGCCACCAGCAGCAGATAACGCCTCTGGATAAAGCTCTCCGCCAGCTTGTGCACCACTGGCTTCGGCAATTTGTTTTACTAAGCGTGGATCAGTTTGGTTTTCAATAAAATAGGTTTTTATTTTCTCTTTTTTGATTTGGTTAATCAGCGCAGCAACCCCACTGGCACTGGCTTCAGACTCGGTGGAAAACCCGACTGGTGACAAGAAGTTAACCCCATACTCCTGGCTAAAATAGCCAAATGCATCATGGCTGGTCAGCACTTTTCGTTGCCCGGCAGGGATTGCAGCAAACTGCACTTTGGCATAAGCATCCAGTTTTTCCAGTTGCTGAATGTATTCTCCTCCACGCTTGCGGAAATAGTCGGCATCTTCTGGATCGGCGGCAATCAATGCATTCATTACGTTGTTAGCATATTTGATCCCATTCGCCATACTGTTCCATGCATGGGGATCCGTCACCATTTTGCCTTCCTCATCCATCTTACGGGTATCAACCCCGGTTGATGCAATCACAACCTGTCCTTTATAGCCCGAGGCGGTGATCAATCTTTCTAACCACCCCTCCAACCCTAATCCACTGACAAACACCACATCAGCTTTGGACAATTGTTTACTATTTTTCGGCGTGGGTTCAAAACCATGTGGATCACCATTTGGCCCGACCAAGGTCACCACATTGACGTGCTCGCCGCCAACCTGCTGGACGATATCACCTAAAATAGAAAAACTGGCAACGGCTTCAACCGTTTTGGCCATCGCCAGTGGGCTTGACAGTAGGGCAGCTACCGCCAAACTAATAGGTAAATACTTCATTTAACTCTCCTTTAATGACACGGGGTTTTCAATAATAATAAATAGTTCTCAACGGCGCGCGGTGGCTAGCACACCACCACGCGTTCCAAATAAAATAGATAAAAAGAAAATTAAACTGGCGCTCAAGACAATCGCGGGCCCGGCAGGTAATGAGGCGTAATAGGACCACAGTAAACCGACGATGCTGGCAATCATGCCGATCGCCATGGCGATCCCCAGTGTTTGCGGCAAATTTTTGGCCCAAAAACGCGCACTGGCTGCCGGTAGCATCATTAATCCGACTGACATCAGAGTGCCTAAGATCTGAAACCCAGCCACCAAATTAAGCACGACCAACGACAGAAATAACGCATGAACCACCATCAACCAGCGCCCCATACTCACCCGTAGAAAAACGGGGTCAAATGACTCCACCACCAATGCGCGATAAATGGCGGCTAATGCCAGCATGGAGAATGTAGTGATAACACCCACCATGGTCATGGCGTTGGTATCAACCGCCAAAATAGAACCGAACAACACATGCAGCAGATCCATACTGGAGCCGCGCAAAGAGACGAGGGTGACCCCCAGAGCCAAAGAACCAAGATAGAAACCGGCAAAGCTGGCATCTTCTTTTAACAGTGTTCGGCGACTTACCCAGCCCGACATCATGGCAACCGCAAGCCCGGCAATAAAACCACCAATCCCCATCGCAACCAACGACATGCCTGAAATCAGATATCCAATAGCCGCCCCCGGCAATACCGCGTGTGACAGGGCATCACCGACTAAACTCATTCGTCTTAATAATAAGAAAACCCCTAGAGGTGCTGAACTGAGCGACAAAGCTAAACAGGCCACCAATGCTCGTCGCATAAAGCCAAAATCCATAAAAGGATCGGCAAATAAATGAAACAAAGTCATAAATTGATTGCTCTTAATGTGCTGGGCCGAGAAGAAAAAGAGCAAGATGAGCCGTGCGAGTGATGCCACTGTACTAAAACCTGCTCAGCGGACTGCCAGCAATGGCCTTGAGGTGTTAGCCATAAAGCATGAGGAAAATGTTCTTCCACCATCGACATGTCATGTAAGACAGCAATGATGGTTCGCCCTTCAGTATGTAGCTGATGAATAACCTCAAGCAGCAATCCGACAGTTTGGCTATCAATCCCGGTAAAAGGCTCATCCAATAAAATCAATTGTGCTTGTTGCACTAAAAGACGTGCAAATAACACTCGCTGCAATTGCCCACCGGAAAGTTCACCTACAGGTCGGCGAGCCATATCCTGCATTCCGACCGCGTTCAATGCCTGGTTAATTCGTTGTCTGGATTGATGATTAATCCCGCCGAGTAACCCACTTTGGGGCCAACATCCCATGGCAACAACATCTTGAACGACAATAGGAAACTGCCGGTCTAATTCGGCTTGTTGAGGTAAGTAGGCCATTTGCGGAACTCTCCCGCTGGTAAAGGTAATCTGCCCTGCGACGGCCGGTTGTAGCCCTGCCAGGGTTTTAAGCAAAGTAGATTTACCCGCACCATTTGCTCCGATAATAGCGGTAAGCGAGCCGGCGATAAAACAGCCATTAATAGGCGGTGTCAGGGCATAATCACCATATCCAATCTCAGTATTCTTCAGATTTATCATGGTAATACATTCGCCCAATAAATAGCGCACCACAGCAATATACAAAGTAAGGCAACACCGACAATGCGCTGCAAAGAAGATAATGAGAACAATGTCCAGTGTGGAGGCGGGGTAAGCCGAGCTGTGAATTTCATCATGTCAGAAAGGAATAGGTTATTTATTGATATAATATAACATCACAATAATGTATTGAATTCAAGCTCACATCACTGCCCTATCGATTTCAAAAGTAACAAGCCATGACGGGATACCAGCAGAATAGGGACAATGGGGGAAGTAAACTTGCCGCTGTTGATGAGATATGCAACACCCTCATAGTTAGTTACAGTAAATTAAACTATCTTTACTGAGGGCTGACTGGTTAGAACGCGCTGAATTTTGGTAATCTAACAGCATAACTATTCGCTAGTGCTCGCAAAACGGTAAATGACGTAATAAAAAACAAGTCATACGGTGACCTCTCCTCTTGATAAAATGCGCATAGCATCCTAAATTAATAGAAGAAGATTGAATTAACTGTGAGTAATAGTCTTAAATATGAGAATGACTATTTAGGGATTGTTATTTTATTGCCATGTGGTGTTATTGACGATGGCAGTTTTAATAACAGTACTGAGTGTTAACTCAGCCAAGTTAGTTGATAAATCTCATTAGACTTGATTTTTTTGATTCAAATCATATAAATAGTCACTCGAAAACTGTTGTTATCGCATTTTTTGCGACAATAGCAATGCGTTAATGAATTAATCTTGTCACCATAAGCGAACAATTAATGAACAATGAAATGGCTGGGGACTTCTCTTTGGGGTGTTGCTCAATTTCATTACTAACGGATGTAATCAGAAATAATATTCGTGAAATTGAAGGAAGTTTGGTTTCCGGATTGATGTATTATTCTGAAAATGCACAGTACACTGAAGGCTCATTAGAAATTCTTGATATTCTTGCTTTGAAAGATAACTGTTATTCAATGAGTTACTGTTATAAGTGGTATATCTTCAACCTTTGTCTGGATATCAATACTGAAGATTTACTAACAAATACTGTAACATTTATTGTACATCCTAAAAAAATCATCTTTGATATAATTAACAATGACAGGCCTTCAACCGCTGACGAATTGTAAGATTAAGTAATAAAGTTGCGCGGTGAGCGGAGAAATGATTTATATTAATAGCAAGACTCGTTTATTTAATTTCTGATAAGCCCCTGCATTTATATGATTACCGATCTACTCACATTGTGTTATCAACACCGAATTAAGTGTTTACGGAGGGGATGATATGGATGAGTACTCACCTAAGCGGCATGACGTTGCTCAATTGAAGTTCCTGTGTGAGAGTTTGTATGATGAAGGCATTGCTACCCTCGGTGATAGCCATCATGGCTGGGTAAATGATCCGACTTCTGCCGTAAACCTACAACTCAATGATTTGATCGAGCATATAGCTTCATTTGTGATGAGTTTTAAAATAAAATACCCGGATGGCAGCGACCTTTCGGAGTTAGTGGAAGAATATTTAGACGATACATATACTCTGTTTAGTAGTTACGGAATCAATGACCCTGAATTGCAGCGCTGGCAAAAAACAAAAGAGCGTTTATTCAGACTTTTCTCAGGGGAATACATCTGTACCCTGATGAAAACTTAAGGGATAGTTTACCTATATTATTTTTATTTTGAGAAGAAAAACACCATGACAAAAACTGACTACCTAATGCGTTTAAGAAAATGTACGACTATTGATACATTAGAACGTGTAATTGAAAAAAATAAGTATGAACTTTCTGACGATGAGCTGGAATTGTTTTACTCAGCAGCAGACCACCGCTTAGCAGAGCTCACAATGAATAAACTTTATGATAAAATTCCACCTACTGTATGGCAACATGTGAAATAGTCTGCTTAACGCTGGTTAAGACATACAACGTTGAGCCGATAATCGTTATCGGCTTCAATGCAGTAAGCAGGTTGTAAGTGTTTATTTTTAGATAAACGTCCTGATAGAACTACGGTATTGAAGGTTAACTTTAATCCCGCGTTATTGCCTACCTGTGTTTAGATGTAGCTCAATGCGTTATCAGAGTATTTAAGTGATGCTTGGTGATGTGCTATTTAATTTATTAAAAACCTGCCGGATTGCTAATAATCAAGAGATATTATTAATTATTGGCTGAAACTAAAATACAAATAGAAAATTCAATCTGTAAATAAATGAGAATAATCTTATCTCATTACTCAGTCATCAGAAGATGACTAACGCTCGCAGAAACAATACTCGTGACCTATGTCTATCAGGTGAGATATTGATTTATCAGAAATGGTGGAGGCCCTGCCAGCTACATCCCGGCACACACCTCGCCTGCTGCGGCTGCTTCCTTCCGGACCTGACCGAGTTCACAAGTTAGTGTTGCGGGAGAACCAACAGGGCCTCCATTGTCGTTAACGGCTCCTTATACTCTGGAGCGGTGGGCATTATCGGCCATGAACTTCGAAATAGCAAGACAACACGCGCTAACTGGTGCTTTCTTGCCCAGGTGTTCAAGGTTAGGTCTAAATCTATTTTCTTCTGGCAAAAAATGCACTGATAATGTTATTTATTCAATTTATCCTGCTCTATTTCTTACTATCTCGCCCCCGCCCCATGCATAGTGAAACAGATCAGAAAGAGGACGCAGTGACATCAACAAAAATAGAACTAAAAAATCCAGATGATGCAGCTGCACACAGTAAAATGGACAGCTTTCGTCAGCGGGTATTTCACGTTGTGGCAGCTATCCCCTATGGGCAAGTCACCACCTATGGTGATATCGCCCGGCTGATAGGCTCTCCCCGAGCTGCGCGTCAGGTGGGTGGTGTTCTAAAACGCTTACCTGAAGGCTCTACTTTACCCTGGCATCGAGTTATTAATCGCCATGGTGAAATATCATTAATTGGAGAAGATTATCTCAGGCAGAAAAATGCATTGCTGGCGGAAGGTATTGAAATAAGCCCTGCCGGGCGGATTGATTTACAGCAATATCGGTGGCAATACAGCTAGCTTCAGCGCCACAGGGAGCTATGCTCTGTAGCGCATAAAGCCAGTTGAAAGTTACTGTATCGTCCCAGTGCCAGTCATTGTAGCGGCAGGAGCAGTTTCAATAGCCACAGAAGTCACAGGAACCAACAGCAGGTTAGCCTGAGTACCTGTACCATTATTAATCACTTCCTGGATGGTATCAGTAATAAACATTAGCTGACCATTATGGGTAATGGCTGCACTCACAATGATGCGTGCATTTGGCTGAATCTCTGCTGGATTAAACGGCAAGGTAAAAGTAAAGGGTGCTTGCTTACCCTCGGTGCGAATCGCTTTCTGAGCAATAACCCGCGTTGGTGCATCAGCCAGTGAGGCATCCGACAGCGTCACGGTAACGACAGCATCGGGTGGCAAGGCAATGCGCTCGCGGATATTCACTGTCCCTTGTACGGCAGGTTGTGCAATAGGTGCAGCGGCTGTCGTGGTTCCTGCTGAAGCCGGAACGGGGATATCAGCCCCTTTGTGGGCACACCCAGCCAAACTGACTACTAATGCTGCTCCACCCGCTATCTGCCAAAATTTTTTTGATTGCCAAGGTTTCATAGGTCGCACTCCTTCTTATTATTAAGATGCGAGTTCTATCCAAAAAAACTCGCGTTTAATAAGTGGCTTCAACCACCTAGCAAGCTAATTATAGCACAATCTGCTAGTCCCTGCTGTTTCTCTCCCATTTGAGTCATTTATCAGACTATTCCTTATAAGGCTAACTTCAGCCGTACTATAGTTTCACAGCAATATATTGACGATAGCCCTGATGATTCAGCACACTGTGCGTGAACTCAACCATCAGGGACCACAACATGAGCCAGGCATTAGAAAAACTGCTCGATTTACTCTTTCTTGAAAAAATTGAAGAAGGGATCTTCCGTGGTCAAAGTGAAGATCTGGGTTTACGCCAGGTCTTCGGGGGGCAAGTTGTCGGTCAGGCGATTTATGCGGCAAAACAGACCGTCCCCACTGATCGGGTGGTCCATTCATTTCACAGCTATTTTTTACGTCCAGGGGACAGCAGCAAACCTATCATTTATGACGTAGAAACACTGCGCGATGGCAACAGTTTCAGCGCTCGTCGAGTCAGTGCGATTCAAAATGGTAAACCAATCTTTTATATGACGGCGTCATTCCAGAGTCAGGAAGACGGTTTTGAGCACCAAAATACCATGCCGGACGTCCCACCACCGGAGGGGTTAATGTCTGAAACGGACATCGCCCGCAAATTTGCCCATTTAATTCCCGAGAAAGTGCGGGATAAATTTATCGGCCATCAACCGATTGAAATGCGTCCGGTAAAATTCCACAACCCGCTGCAAGGTTCGACAGCGGAACCCAATCGCTATGTCTGGTTTAAGGCTAACGGCGAAATGCCGGATGACTTGCGAGTTCATCAATATTTACTGGGTTATGCCTCTGATTTTAATTTCTTACCGACGGCCTTGCAGCCTCATGGAATTGGGTTCCTTGAACCGGGGGTGCAAATCGCCACAATCGATCATTCCATGTGGTTCCATCGCCCATTCCGTCTTGATGACTGGTTGTTGTATGCGGTAGAAAGTACCTCAGCTTCAGGTGCTCGTGGCTTTGTTCGCGGGCAAATCTATAATCGGGAAGGAGTCTTGGTGGCTTCTACAGTGCAGGAAGGTGTGATTCGTTTACATCGGTCATAGCAAAAAATAGAAGGGGCGATGTTTCCATCGCCCCTGTTGCTATCATCATTATTATTTATTTTATACCCGTCATACTTCAAGCTGCATGTGCGTTGGCTGCTTTCGTTCACCCGAATCACTTACCTGAGTAAGCTCATCGGAATTTGCTCAGTTGCCGCCTTCCCGCAACTCAAATTATTTGGGGTATACTGCTATTCTTAACTTATCAGTGTTCTTAACTTACTGATTGTAAGCATTTTCACCATGGCTGTTGACATCCAGGCCTTCGCGCTCTTGCTCTTCTGGCACCCGCAGACCAACCACCAGGTCAGCAATTTTGTAGGCAACGAAAGCAACTACACCAGACCAGACCAAGCACACACCCACACTGAACAACTGTACACCTACTTGATGACCCATGGTGACGCCAGCAGCGTAACCTGTACCACCCAATGAGGCAGAGGTGAAGACACCGGTCAGGATACAACCGACAATCCCGCACACGCCGTGGACACCGAACACGTCACAGGTATCATCCACCCGCAGCCATTTCTTCAGCAGAACCACACCCCACAGACCGGCAACCCCGCCCACTAAACCGATAATCAATGCACCACCGACACCAACAGTACCTGCCGCAGGTGTAATCGCAACCAAACCGGCGATACAACCTGAACATGCGCCTAACAGAGACGGCTTGCCACGCAAAATCCACTCAGCAAATACCCAGGAAAGAATGGCACCTGCGGTTGCAACAACAGTGTTCAAGAAAGCCAATGCAGCGATTTCGTTAGCGGCGCTGGCTGAACCGGCGTTGAAACCAAACCAGCCGATATACAGAATTGCCGTCCCGGTGAACACCATCGGTAAGTTGTGAGGTTTAAATGCCTCTTTACCAAAACCGGCACGTTTACCTAGTAAGTAAGCCCCTACCAACCCCGCGATTGCGGCGTTGATATGTACGACAGTACCGCCCGCAAAGTCCAGTGCGCCATCCATTGCCAGGAAACCGCCGCCCCATACCATGTGCGCCATTGGCAGGTATGAGAAGGTGAACCACAGCACAGCAAAAATAAGCACCGCAGAGAAACGAATACGCTCAGCAAATGAACCCACCACCAGAGCCACTGTGATACAGGCGAAGGAAGCCTGGAATACTACATGGATATATTGGTAGAAGGTGCCGCTCAGGCTGGTCAGGCCGATACCTTTGAGCATCGCCATATCGAAGTTACCGAAGAACGCGTTGCCCGTACTGAACGCCAGGCTGTAACCATACAAAATCCACAAGACACAAATCAGCGCAAAACTCACCATGACCTGAGTCATCATTGACAATACGTTTTTGGAACGCAGCAGGCCGCCGTAGAACAGGGCAATACCGGGCACGGTCATAAACAGCACCAACGCGGTGCAAATCATCATAAAGGCATTATCTGCTTTGTCAGCCACTGCCGGTGCAGCAGCCATTGCCAAAGAAGGCAGCATCGCTACCGAACTCAGGCCCAACACGGATAAAAGTTTTTTCATCATCAACCCATCCCTATTCACTAAATTTGAGCCTGCAAGTTACAGTGCTGCTTCGTCTGTTTCGCCGGTACGGATGCGAATAACACGTTGCAATTCAGCAACGAAAATTTTGCCGTCACCAATTTTCCCGGTATAAGCGGCCTTACTAATAACATCAATCACTTCATCTAATTGATCATCCGCAATCGCGATATCAATTTTCACTTTGGGTAAGAAATTGACGCTGTATTCCGCTCCCCGATAGAGTTCTGCGTGCCCTTTCTGGCGACCAAATCCTTTCACTTCGGTTACGGTCAACCCCTGAATACCTACTGAGGACAAGGCTTCGCGCACATCCTCCAACTTAAATGGTTTGATAACCACGGTAACCAGCTTCATATTTGCCCCTTCTCGAATTAAGTCGAATTTATGTCGGCCACGAAATACTTATCTTCCACGAAACAGTTACTTTTCTTAAAACAGTTACTTTTCTTAAAACATTTACCTTTCTTAAAACAAGTAAAGCAAAGGCTATGCCATAAATAATATTGACGAGAATTTAATACTGAAATGGCGAACTGATGGGGCTTGAGATGCGCAGCACAATAGCGGTGTGAGGAAATAGAGAGAATTGAACAGTTTTTGCGCACCAAATTAGTGCGACACGCGTCACAGAAGTGCACTGCGGTATATTCGCGCTATTGCTTTGCCTGATTATGGTGCGGCAGCTTATTCCTAACAGGCGCGAGCAGAGTTATTGACTGAAATGAAAAGTAACAGTAGCGAAATGAAGAATAGTGAAAAGCAATGGGGCCGCTTAACCCCATTGCTTATTCTTTAACTGACTGCAGTTTCGACTTGATCAATGGCCGCCAAATCTTCGCTGACTAATTGCAACTGATACATTTGATAATAGCGCCCATGTGTAGCCAGCAACTCTTGATGCTTACCCTGCTCAACTGCTACACCACGGTGCAATACCAAAATAGTATCGGCATCGACTATGGTTGAAAGGCGGTGAGCTATCACCACCAGCGTGGTGTTTTTGCGAATCAGCTGTAATGCCCGCTGAATGGCCTGTTCAGTGCCCGAATCAATATTGGCAGTCGCTTCATCCAAAATTAGAATTTGTGGTGCTTGCACCAATACCCGAGCCATCGCCAATAGCTGTTTTTGCCCGACGGATAGCGTGTTGCCCTGCTCCCCAAGCAAACTATGTAGCCCATCAGGCAACGCACGGACTAGCGAGGCCAGTTGCACAGTTTCCAGCGCATCCCACACTTGCTGCTCACTAATATCACGGCCTAATGTCACATTGGCAAAAAACGAATCAGCCAACACCACTGGGTCTTGCTGCACCATAGCAACGCCCTGTCGCAAGGTTTGATGTGATAATTCGGCCAGAGGGCGACCATCAAGCAAAATCTCACCTTGCTGCACTGGATAATAGCCCATTAACAGATTTGCCAGGGTACTCTTGCCACTACCGGTATGCCCAACTAAAGCGACAAAGCCGTGTGAAGGTACATCCAGGGAAATATTCTGCAGCACCATTTTGTCGTGACGATAAGCAAAGCTGACATTTTTCACTTGAATATGACCGCTGGTCAGCGGGCGATCATCGCTACCATATCCTTGCTGGACGCGGTCCATCAAATCGAAAATACGCTCTCCCGCAACCACCGCCTGTTGTAAGATCGACTGCTGTGATGTCAATTCAATCAATGGCTCATTGAGGCGGCCAAGGTAATTGATAAATGCATATAGCACCCCAACCCCGACTGAACCTTCCGGGCTGAAACCGAAAAGCAGCAATAAACCACACAGCACCATGGCAGAAAACAGGCTCAGTAACGGGCGCAGCAGAAAGCCTTCCAGACGCAATGTTTGCATCCGCGCCTTATAATGGGCACGGCTGGCAGACTCCATGCGCTCACCAAAACGCGCCTGCTGGCGGAACTGTTGAATAACGCCCATCCCGCTAATGACTTCATTAAAGCCATCGTTAATATCGGCCAAATAGGCCCGAACCCGGCGTACTACTGGCGTACTGTAGCGCTGGTAAATCGCCATAACCACCAGCACCGCAGGGAAAATACAAATAGAAATCAGCGCCATGCGCCAATCCAGACTGAACATCGCCACCAGCATTGCACCAATTAACGCCGCGCTTTTCAATACCGTCGATACCACCATCACATACAAATCTTTTATGACTTCGGTATCGTTGGTTACGCGGGAAATCAATTGCCCGACAGGTTGAGTATCAAAAGCACTGAGAGGCTGGCGCAAAGCTGCGTCCATCACTTCAATCCTGAGCCGTTGAACCACACCGACTGCCGCGCGATTAAACAGCAATGCTTGAAAATAGTGCAATGCTGCTGCCAGCAATTGCAGCAGCAAATAAGCCAAGGCCAGCCCGCTGACTAATCCCAAAGGTAACGTGCCTTTCGCCACAACGTGGTCAATGAAATAGCTGATCAACAGTGGGCCGCTGACTTCGGCTGCCGCAGCAACCCACAGCATCAGTACCGCCAGCCCTAAAGGTTTGCGATAGGGGGAACCATAAGAAAGCAGGCGCTTGAGGGTTGGCCAAAGTTGCTGAACTTTACTCATCGGTTTTGGCCTCCGACTCACCGTCATCCAATGCAGCCTCTAATTGTTGATAGCGATACATTTCCCGATACCAGCCAGACTGATTTACCAATACATTATGCGTACCGCGTTGCATCACCCCGCCATGCTGTAACACCAGAATTTCGCTGGCTTCAGTTAAAGCAGAAAGGCGGTGTGCGCTGATAATCACAGTACGATGCTCGCCCCACTCGCGCAGATTCTTTAAGATTTCATGTTCGGTTTGGCCATCAACCGCAGAAAGTGCATCATCAAGAATCAGAATTTCAGTATCCAACAACAATGCCCGAGCAATAGAAATACGCTGCTTTTGCCCACCGGACAGCATCACACCGCGCTCACCCACCTCAGTGTCATATCCTTGTGGGAGACGCAGGATGTCTTCATGTACGCTGGCTAAACGAGCAGCGCGTTCGATTTGATCCTGAGTGGCATCAGGTTTACCTAATGCAATGTTGCCCGCAACCGTATCAGAGAATAAGAAAGGTGTCTGGCTGACCACTGATAAACGCCCGCGCCAGTCATGCAAACGGATATCAGACAGCGGATGCCCTTGATAACAAATCATGCCGTCATCAATATCGAATTGCCGCTGAATTAATGCCAATAAGGTACTTTTGCCGGAACCCGTTGGCCCACATAAACCTAACATCTGCCCCGGTGCCAATTTCAGTGATACATCGTGTAAGGCGGGCTTTTCAGCTTCAGGGTAATAGAAATGACGAATATTCACCGCTAAAGTACCGCGATCGTTTGATAATGCGATGTCGCCATCTTTCACTACTGGCGCTTCTTCCAGCAAACTGCGGATACGACTATAGGCAGCACTGCCGCGTTCAACAATATTGAACATCCACGCCAGTGCCAGCATCGGCCAGATCATTAACCCCAAATACATGACAAAACTGGTTAACTGCCCTAAGGTGATGCTGTGATTGACCACCATCCAGCTACCGCCACCGATGGCTAATAAATTTGCGATACCGATAGCAATATAAATGGTGGGATCAAAACGGGCGTCAATACGCGCGACATACATATTCTTGGCACCCGCTTCTTCGGCCACCTTCGCAAATTGTTGCGACTGACTGTTTTCCAGACCAAAGGCTTTGATCATGCGGATGCTAGTAAGGCTTTCCTGCGCCTGATTATTCAGAGCTGAAAATGCTCCCTGAGCTGACTTAAAACGCTGATGCAGTTGATCGCCGTAATATTTGATAACCACCGCCATGACTGGCATGGGAAGTAATGACAGCAAGGTCAGTTCCCAACTGATTTGCGTGCTCATGACAATCAGCACCGCACACCCCATCACCAGCGAATCTACCAGTGTCAATACGCCCTCACCTGCGGCAAAAACGACGCGGTCAACATCATTCGTGGCGCGTGCCATTAAATCGCCAGTACGGTGACGTAAATAGAACCCAGGAGCCTGGCGACTCAGTTGGCGATAAAAATTCGCCCGTAACTCCACAGCCAATTGATAGGAGGCTCCGAAAAGTAACACTCGCCAGACATAGCGCAGCAGATAGACCACGATAGCCGTCACCAGCATCACGCCAATCCAGACCAATAACATATTGGTCGACATCTGTTTGGTGCTGATGCCATCGACAATGACTCCGACCAATTTAGGGGGTAATAATTGCAGGATAGCTATAACGATTAATAGCAACACCGCCCCTACATAGCGACGCCACTCACGGCGGAAATACCAGCCTAGTTGTGCAAACAATCTCACGCAGTTTTATCCATGATCTGACACCGAATAACATCGGTATTTGTTCGCTAAATGCGACAGGGCAGTAGAATACCATCGTTAAAATGGTTTTTTATATCCAATAGATGCCAGGCAGCCAACACTTCAGCTGTTTGAACCATAGCGAGTTATCACTCAGGAACTGGCAACACGGTGGTGTATTTAATCTTTTCCATCGCAAAGCTCGAAGTCACATCAATCAACCCCGGAACGCCGTTAACCATACGTTTGTAAAAGCTGTCATAGCTTTTCATATCGGCAACTTCGACCTGCATCAGATAGTCGTATTCCCCCGCCATGCGATAGAAGGCCAGCACCTCTGGCATCTGCTTGGTGAACTCGACGAACTCCTGATACCAACCGCTATTATGCTGCTGTGTCTTGATCAGCACAAATGCGGTGAGTCCTAATCCTAACTTTTCACTGTCTAGTAATGCCACGCGCCCACGAATAAACCCCTCATCCTCAAGGCGCTTCAAACGTTTCCAGCATGGCGTAGAAGTTAAATTAACCGCCTCAGCCAGCACTTGCAGTGATTGTGTGCAATCTTCTTGCAACATGCACAGAAGTTTACGGTCAGTTTTATCTAACATAGCGAGTAACCATAGAATAAATTTCTACCATTTGGCGATAAAGAAGGAAAAATGGCAACGTTTTTTTCTTTAATAACCGTTAATCTAGTTATCATTAGTTTACTACCTACATCGCAGGCCATAAAAATGACCAACACTTGGGTAAAAAATGCTATCAGCGAAATAGAAGCCGATTTCCAACGCTCCGCTGATACACACTTGATCCGTCTTAATCTGCACGCCTTTCCCGGTATTTATCTCTATTTAAAAGATGAAAGTACGCATCCAACCGGTAGCTTAAAGCACCGTTTGGCCCGTTCACTATTCCTCTATGGCTTATGTAATGGCTGGATTAAAGAAGGTACAACAATAATCGAGGCTTCATCTGGAAGCACGGCGGTGTCGGAGGCCTACTTTGCTCGCTTAATTGGTTTGCCCTTTATCGCGGTAATGCCAAGCTGCACTGCCCGGCGTAAAGTGGAGCAAATCGCCTTGTATGGTGGCCGCTGTCATTTTGTTGACCATGCCGGGCAAATTTATGCAGCTTCCGAGCAATTGGCGCGTGAACTTAACGGCCACTATATGGACCAGTTCACCTATGCTGAGCGGGCGACTGATTGGCGCGGCAATAATAATATTGCCGATAGCATTTTCCGCCAAATGACGCGCGAACCTTTCCCCGTTCCTGACTATATCGTGATGAGCGCAGGTACTGGCGGCACCTCCGCCACTTTGGGGCGCTACATTCGCTACCAAGGGCATGACACCCAACTGATGGTGGTCGACCCGGAAAACTCCGTTTTTTATGATTGTTTTTGTCACGGTGACCGTACCGTAACCGGCAGTTGTGGCAGCCGTATTGAAGGTATTGGTCGGCCGCGAGCGGAGCCGTCATTTATTCCGGAAGTGATCGACAGCATGTTGCGTGTTCCCGATGCAGCCAGCGTTGCAACTATCCATTGGCTGGAAGGCATTTTGGGCCGCAAAGTGGGAGCGTCAACCGGTACTAACGTTTGGGGGGCATTACAGTTAGCCAAGCAAATGCGCGAACAAGGTAAAACCGGTGCCATCGTGACGTTACTGTGTGACAGCGGTGAGCGTTATCTCGATACTTATTACGATCCTCAGTGGGTCAGCAACAATATCGGCGACTTAACGCCATTCCGGAATGAATTAAACAACCTGTAATATCATAGTAGACGGGGGCCGCAAACCGGCCCCTTGCAGAAGAAAAAAACCGGATGGTTATCCGGCTGGCTAATAGCTATCCTCAATGTCATTAGTTTTATCGCACCAATAACCCGTGGATATACCTCAGAATTCGGGGGAATAGGTGAGGTGTGGTGAACTTAGCCAATGTTGCAAATAATGAGCTACGCCTTGTTCCTCGCAGCGACCAATAACCTGTAACTGAGGTAACTCTTGTTTCAGTTGCGGTAATGCATTTCCCATGACTAACCCACGACCGACGCGCGACAACATTTCTTTATCATTCATCGCATCGCCAAACGCCATGCAATCAGCCAGGGTTAAATCAAGATGATGGCTCAATCGCTCTAAAGCAGCCCCTTTGTTACAACCACGAGGTAGCATTTCGAGACAATCGACGGCTGAGAAACAGAAATCGGCTTTATCACCCATTTGTTGCTCAAGCTGAATCTTCAGTTCGACCAGTTCCTGATGTGGCGCAATAAAGCAAATTTTGTGATTACCTGTCTTCGGTAACGCATCTAGCGCGGTCAGTTGGAACTGGAAACTGCTAGTTTTATGGGCTGCCAATAAAGCGGGATCATTGTAATCAGTAAACCAGCCATCATCGCGGAAGATATGAATGCTGGCATTGGTCTGCCAGGGGGTACGCAGCACAAACTCCACCAGTTCTGCCGGCAAATCTATACCATCTAAATGCACGCCATCCATGTCACACACTCGTGTGCCATTACCCGTAATTAAATAACCGTTAATACCTGAATGAGAGAGGATCCCTTTCATATCAAGGTAATGCCGCCCGGTAGCGAATGTCAGGATCATCCCGTTTTCCACTAACTGGTGTAACGCATTCAATGTCGCACCACCAATTCGATGGTCACGCATCAGTAAGGTTCCATCCATATCAAAAGCGGCTAAACGGTACATTCAAAACCTCACTAAGAGTGAAACTGGTGGTATGTATAAAATTATGGCGTAGTATTTACGGAACTAATAGTGAACAAATAATTTAAACTATTCCGGATTTAGCATGCGCATTATTCACCGACTTACCCAATATCAGCGCTTATTCCAAAAGTTCGGAGAAAACCTGGCTTCGACGACAGTAAGTGAAGTCGCAGGTTTGCTATTTTGCAGTGAACGCCACGCTCGCACCTTAATACAACAGTTACAGGCAAATGGCTGGCTCAGCTGGCATTCGCAAGTGGGCCGGGGCAAACGCGCACAACTACAATGCCTGAAAAACCCCGATACACTTCGGGCAACCTATATGCAGGCGTTTCTCGAACAAGGTGATCATCAGGCTGCGCTCGAATTGGCTCAACTGGAGCCTGAACGTTTACAGGCGTTGCTGAACCCTCATATGGGGGGGCAGTGGCAAGCAGACAGCCCAGTATTACGTATTCCATATTACCGTATGCTTGAGCCGTTAAATCCACTCACCGCCACTGGTCGGGCAGAGCAGCACCTGATTTACACCTTGCACGCGGGGTTGACTCGTTTTAATACCGGTTGTCCCCAACCCCAACCGGATCTGGCCCACCACTGGCAAGTCAGTGATGATGGTTTGACCTGGCAATTCTTTTTACGCAGCCAGTTGCGTTGGCATAATGGGGAGCGCCTTCACGGTCAGCAATTATTGCAAACACTCAAGCTATTACGTGCCAATACCCGCAGCCAGCCAAGTTTTGCCAATATTTTGACCATTACCCTACCCCACGCTCTATGCCTACAGTTTACCCTTTCTCAGCCGGACTACTGGTTGGCTCATCGATTGGCTGATTTACCCTGCCGGCTATTTCATCCAGACAATCCTTTGCTGGGTGCAGGCCCGTTTAAATTGGCGACCTTCGAACAGCATCTGGTGCGCTTAGAACAACATGAGTTCTACCATTTGCAGCACCCTTATCTGGAAATCATTGAATACTGGATAACCCCGAACCTAATGGTGCAATCAACCGACGGTAGTTGCCAACATCCGGTGCGTATTACCATCGGTCAGGAAGAGGACTTCCCTTTAGCCCGCCCCGTTCAGCGCAGTATGAGCCTGGGGTTTTGCTATCTGGCGGTTAATCAGCATCGCAGCAATATGACTTCCCAGCAACTCGCCAGGTTACTGATGTTAGTGCAAACCTCGGGCATATTAGAGGAGTTATCAATCCGGCGCGGGATCATCACTCCAAGCCATGAAATGTTGCCGGGTTGGCCCATCCCAGAGTTTGCATCTGATGATGACTCGCCATTACCAACTCATCTGATATTGATATATCAACCACCGATGGAGCTTAAAAGTGTTGCCGAACAGCTAAAAGTTGTATTGGCAGCGCAGGGCTGCACATTAGAAATCCGCGCCAGCCACGATAAACAGTGGAAAGATAGCCACCAAATTGAACAGGCTGATTTATTATTAGCAGACCATTTGGTTGGTGAATCACCAGAGGCGGCAATGGAAAGCTGGCTTCGACTTGATCCCCTGTGGCGTGGCATCCTGTCACCATCACAGTGGGAGCAGCAGCAAAAAACACTGACCCATATTCAACAAATAGAGCTGGCTTCAGAGCGGCATCACCAATTACGAGAGCATTATAATGATCTGATGCTATCCGGATTGATTCTACCGCTGTTCAACTATCAATATCAGGTCAATGCTCCACCACGAATTAATGGTGTGATATTAACCGCTTACGGTTGGTTCGACTTCAGTCAGGCGTGGCTCCCTCCGACTGCGACGTGATAACCAAACTCCGGTAGCTACCTTTTCTTGCGCTATCTAAGTACCATACTCGTCATATTTCAAGCTGCATGTGCGTTGGCTACACTCAATAACCTGAATCACTTACTCATGTAAGCTCATCGGGATTATCTCGCTTGCCGCCTTCCTGCAACTCGAATTCTTTAGAGTATATACTGCCAGTTTTCAATTTTGCTGTGAGATTTGCGCTTTAAGGCTCACAGCCACGAGGTAACAGTATGAAACGTGCCGTAGTTGTCTTTAGTGGCGGACAAGATTCCACCACCTGCTTGATTCAAGCATTACAGCAGTATGATGAAGTCCACTGCATTACCTTCGATTATGGGCAGCGACATCGTGCTGAAATCGATGTCGCTCGTGAGCTGGCAATTCAACTTGGAGCTAAAGCTCACAAAGTGCTGGATGTGGGCATGCTTAATGAGTTAGCTGTCAGTAGCCTGACCCGAGACAGCATCCCTGTACCCTCTCACAGTGAAGAGGGTGAGGATTCGATTCCCAGCACCTTCGTTCCTGGCCGTAATATTCTATTTCTGACCCTGGCTGCTATTTATGCTTATCAAGTACAAGCTCAGGCTGTCATTACCGGTGTTTGTGAAACAGACTTTTCTGGTTACCCAGATTGCCGGGATGAATTCGTTAAGGCTCTTAACCATGCCATAGATTTAGGTATTGGCCGTGATATTGCTTTTATCACCCCGCTGATGTGGCTGGATAAAGCCGAAACATGGGCATTGGCGGATTACTATCAGCAACTCGATCGTATCCGTCATGACACATTAACTTGTTATAACGGGATTCAAGGTGATGGTTGCGGTCAATGTGCTGCCTGCCACTTGCGCGCCAAAGGGTTAGAGTCCTATCTGGCTAATAAACCTAAAGTCATATTAAGCCTAAAACAAAAAACCGGACTGGTTTAACCGCTTTAAGACCAAAAACTAGCGGCGACCTGCCTTTCTCTACCTCCTCCAAAGCGAGGTAGAGCTTTATTACGCACAATATCTTTTTATAAACCCCGGTTAATAAACTCCTGAAGTTTCTCACGCAACTCCCCATCAATGGGTAATGCCTTTTGATTACGCAAATCGATGCATACAAAAGTCAATTCTGCATCAGCCACAGCAATAGAATCTGGCTCTAGTGTGACCATTTGTTTCATCACACCACTTTTTCCATTCAATCTTAATAGTTGACTATCGATTCGTAACAGGTCGCCCAAAACCGCAGGCCGACGATAGTTAATATTGATATTAACCACGATAAAAGCGATTTGATTTTCAGCCATCCATTGTGCTGCAGGCTCCCCATCAAGCCATTCCCAGCGGGCTTCTTCGAGAAACTCTAAATAGCGGGCATTATTAACATGTTGAAAAACATCAATATGAAAACCCCTGACTCTAATATGAGTATGCATGCGACGAGCTTCTCCAGACAATGGGTTGTTATTATAGAATGATAGATACAACTGGTATGACCTCAAGGAGAAAGCCTAGCAGAGGAAAATCACTTTATAGTGTGCTTATTATATAATCCGGATCAACATCACAGTTTTACCTAACAGTTGCGACTTACATTATGAAATGATGAAAGTTATACGTGGCAAAAAAGCCAGGCAAACACGGTATCTGCCTGACTGTGCTATCTATTTTTCTTCCTCTATTTACATTTTAAGTTTGGTGCGATTTCTCTCTAAGAAAGAGGGGCCAATCCCTGGCACTTCAAGCAGTTGCTCTGCGTCAGTAAAAAAGCCGAATTGCTCACGATAATTAACAATTGCTTCCGCTTTCTTCCGGCCTATTCCGCTGAGGGACTGAGCCAGTTCTTCCGCATCTGCACTGTTAATATTGATTTGGCTCGGTAAATTACCCGCAGTGGCTGTTACGACCATTTTGTCATGTGTGGCTTTCTCAGGAATTTTTGATACGGCGTTTACCTTGGTTGTAGCCTTACCTGGCACTGACGGGTTGAGAACTTTATCCTGAGAGGAGTTTGGGGCCGCATAAGCCAAAGGGGGGATATTAAAACCTGCCAATAGTGCCGTGATTACCAATAATTTTCCTATGAATTTCATGCTGTATCCTCCTTGTGTTTGACAGCATGCCTACCTTGCCTGAGCATCCGATTTGTCGCAAAAGGCAGTTTTTAGATATGCGAAAGGCCGCCAAAGCGACCTTTCGTTGTTACATCCAATTGCAAATCAATGCGAGGCTTATTGAGGTTGCTGTTGCTCCGCAGGGCCCATCTTGATGGTTGCCTGTTTGTGCAGGTTAGCCATCAGTGCATCAAAGGTCACACCGCTAGCCCCCTCTTCCATCTTAGCGATAAAGTTCTTCATTTCGCCTTCCGGTAATTTGCCTGGAGTCACCGATAACAGTTCGATCAATACGATGTTATCTTGGCGATCCTGAGACAAACCATACACTGGCTGGTCTTTTTGCGGATGAGGCAAAGCAAAGATAGTCTGCACTAATTGGTCATCATCAGGCGCGCGTGACAAGGTTTTCTTCTCACCGAAGCTAATCCCAGCAGCTTTCATAGCTTCTTCGCCTTTACCTTGTTTCAGAGCCGTCAGGATCTTTTCGCCATCAACACGAGCCAATTGTTCCGCTTTCTGACGTTTTACCAGTTCGGCAACCTGATCACGAACTTGTTCAAATGGTTCAATCCCTTCTGGTTTGTGGCCGTCAATGCGAATAACAAAAGCACGATCGCCGTCAACAGTGATGACATCGGAGTTGCTACCAGGTGCGCCATTTTCACCTACCAAGCCACCCTCAAAGATAGCTTGCACCACAGGTTTGAAGTTAACCTCGGCAGGCACCGCATCACGAGTAAACCAACCTGTTTGCTTAGCTTTCGCACCCGCGGCTTCTTCAGCCGAAGCCAGAGACTCGTTATCGCTGGTAGCCGCTTCGCTCACTTTTTGTTGTAAGGCGTAGTATGCATCAACCGCTTTTTCCTGCTTAACCTGTTTAGCCAGCGCATCATGAACTTCTGACAACGGTTTTACCTGCGCAGGTTTGATATCGTTAAGACGAACAATCAAATAACCCACGGAAGATTTCACCACATCAGACAACTGGCCTTTCTCAGTCAGATTTGCTTGTTTTAGCTCATCCGCTGTTGTTTCCGGTTCCAACCAACCTAACTCACCGCCATTTTTGCGGGAAATGATGTCGGTAGATTTCTCTTTTGCGATTGCAGCAAAATCAGCACCTTTTTTCAGCTCATCCAATGCAGCTTTGGCTTCAGCTTCAGTTTTAAACTGAATGACACTGTAGTTGCGTTGCTCAGGCTTAGTATAAGTACTCTTATGCTGGTCGTAATACGCGGCGATATCTTCTTCAGTAACAGTAATTTTGTCCTGCATCGCCGCTGCATCCATTGCAATGAAACTGATTTTCATCTGTTCCGGTGCAATGAAGCTATTTTTGTTCTGGTCGTAATAGGCTTGCAGCTCTTCATCAGTGACTTTCTGCTGTGCTTGAAGTGCTTTGAGGTCTAGCGTTGCCAGACGGACTTCACGTTGCTGCAAAATCAGCTCTGACATTGCTTGTGCTTCTACAGGCAGCACGAAACCAGTATCACCGAAGGCTTGTAGCAATTGCTGATTAATCAGCTGCTGGCGCTGTAATTGAGCGAATTGATCTGGGGTGTAGCCCATTCGATTGACCAGCTCAAGGTATTTGTTGTTATCGAACTTACCGTCAGTCTGGAAATAAGGTGCCTGGCGAATAGCATCTTTCACTTGTTCGTCACTGGCAGTCAGGCCTAATTTTTTAGCATATTGGTCGAGCAACATATTGTTGACCAATTGGCCAAGTACCTGCTGACGCAGTTGCAGCATGTAACCTTCGTTCGCGGCCAACGCGGAGAACTGTTCGCCCAATTGCTGTTGCAAGCGGCCACGTTCGCTCTGTACAGCCTGTTCTAACTGAGCACGACTAATCTCTTGGCCATTAACTTTGGCAGCAAAGTCGTTGGAGCCACCGATCAGATAGCTGCCAACCCCAGTCAGGATAAAGGACAACATGATCAGGGCCAGAATGATTTTGAGCACGACGTTATTAGCAGCCGCGCGTAAATTGTCCATCATAATGTGACAATACTCCGCTGTAATATGGATAAAAACTGTTGCGCAGGTCTAAATAAACCCAGCATTCCTTGCGACAGCCCTTCATGCTGCTGCGCGAAAAAAAAGCGCATCATTAACGATGCGCCTTGTATCTTACCTTACCAACTCAACTGCGTCAGGTTATTGTTAACACAAACACAGGTGAGAATTGACGCGGCAATCAGTTTACAGCGTCTTTCAGGCCTTTACCGGCACGGAAGCCTGGTACTTTGGCTGCTGGAATACTGATTTCTTTGCCTGTCTGAGGGTTACGGCCAGTACGTGCAGAACGCTCACGTACTGCAAAAGTACCAAAACCAACCAGAGCTACGTCATCCCCTTCTTTCAAAGATTCAGTAACAGAAGCAATAATTGCATCCAATGCGCGCCCAGCGGCCGCTTTAGAAATATCAGCACCTGCGGCAATTTTGTCGATCAGTTGTGACTTATTCACTCTTTCATCCCCTTTAAAATTCTATTGTCGCGCCGAAAATCCCTACGGACAACACGACAGCGCAGCTGTTATATCAATCCCGTCTGACCTTAGCAAGCAGCCCAAAGACTTAAACTTTTACCAGACAGACGAACTAACTTAGCGGCACAAAAAATAGCTGGCAAGTAGCATTTCACTTACCAGCATCAGTTTTATCAATACTTCTTGCGATCCGTCACTATTTTGACGCTACCGGCTGTGCCCCGAAGGCAGGATTTTGCAAAGCAATGGCTAAAACATCATCAATTCGTTTAACCGGATGAATTTCCAGATCGGCGATAACATTGTCTGGAATCTCTTCCAAATCACGTTTGTTATCATCTGGAATCAGCACAACTTTAATCCCACCACGGTGAGCGGCCAACAATTTCTCTTTCAAGCCACCGATTGGTAATACCAAACCACGTAAGGTGATTTCACCGGTCATGGCAACATCTGCCCGCACCGGGTTACCGGTCAAACAAGAAACCAGTGCTGTACACATGGCAATACCGGCGCTCGGCCCATCTTTCGGTGTTGCACCTTCTGGCACATGCACGTGGATGTCGCGTTTCTCGTAGAAATCAGGGTTAATACCTAATTTATCTGCACGCGCACGCACCACGGTCAATGCGGCCTGAATAGATTCTTGCATGACTTCGCCCAATGAACCGGTGTAAGTCAGTTTGCCTTTACCTGGCACACATGCGGTTTCGATGGTCAGCAAATCACCACCCACTTCTGTCCATGCCAGGCCAGTCACTTGACCAACACGGTTTTCAGTGTCTGCGCGACCATAATCGACTTTCTGTACACCCAGGAAGTCTTTCAGGTTGTCACCGGTGATTTCAATGTGCTTAACCGTTTTATCCATCAGCAGATTTTTGACTGCCTTACGGCACAGTTTGGAGATTTCGCGCTCCAGACTACGCACCCCAGCCTCGCGGGTGTAATAACGGATAATGCTCATGATCGCACTGTCATCGATGGTCAGTTCGCCTTTCTTAATGGCGTTGCGCTCAAATTGTTTTGGCAGCAAGTGCTGCTTGGCAATATTGAGTTTCTCATCTTCGGTATAACCGGACAGACGAATCACTTCCATACGGTCCAGCAACGGCGCCGGAATATTCATGGAGTTAGAGGTTGCAACAAACATTACATCCGACAGATCGTAATCCACTTCCAGATAGTGATCGTTAAATGCCACGTTTTGTTCTGGATCTAACACCTCCAGCAAAGCAGACGCCGGATCACCACGCATATCGGATGCCATTTTATCGATCTCATCCAATAGGAAAAGTGGGTTTTTTACCCCAACTTTTGCCATTTTCTGGATCAATTTACCCGGCATAGAGCCAATATAAGTACGACGGTGGCCGCGGATCTCTGCTTCATCACGCACACCGCCCAGAGCCATACGCACATATTGACGGCCGGTGGCTTTGGCAATAGATTGCCCCAGAGAAGTTTTACCCACCCCAGGAGGCCCTACCAGACACAGGATTGGCCCTTTGATTTTGCTGACCCGGCTCTGGACTGCGAGATATTCCAGAATACGATCTTTAACCCGTTCCAGGCCGTAATGGTCGGTATCCAGAACTTCCTGCGCTTTTACCAAGTCTTTTTTAACTTTGCTACGACTGTTCCACGGCACCTGCAACATCCAATCGATGTAACCACGAACAACGGTGGCCTCCGCCGACATCGGCGACATCATTTTCAGTTTTTGCAGTTCAGCTTCGGTTTTTTCGCGTGCATCTTTCGGCATTTTAGCCGCTTCGATTTTGCGTTTTAGCGCTTCATGCTCGTCAGGTGTATCGTCCATCTCGCCCAGTTCTTTTTGAATGGCTTTCATTTGCTCATTCAAATAGTACTCGCGCTGGCTCTTTTCCATCTGCTTTTTGACACGATTACGGATCCGCTTTTCAACCTGTAACAGATCGATTTCGGATTCCATCATTGCCATCAGATATTCCAGACGTTCGGTCACATCGAACATTTCCAGAACAGCTTGTTTGTCATTTAACTTCAACGGCATATGTGCCGCGATAGTGTCGGCCAGACGTGCCGCATCATCAATACTGTGCAACGAAGCCAGGACTTCCGGTGGGATTTTTTTGTTCAGTTTGATATAGCCTTCAAACTGATTAATCGCCGTGCGAACCAGCACTTCCTGCTCACGATCGTCCATTACCGGCGATTCAAGATATTCCGCCTGAGCAGCAAAATGCTCGCCGCTGTCGGAAAGCGTGGTGATACGCGCACGCTGTAGCCCTTCAACCAGCACTTTTACCGTGCCATCAGGCAATTTCAACATTTGTAGAATTGAGGCTACGGTGCCGACTGAAAACAGATCATTGATACCAGGCTCATCCGTCGAGGCTTCTTTCTGCGCAACCAGCATGATTTTTTTATCATGGTCCATTGCAGCTTCCAGGCACCGAATCGACTTTTCCCGGCCAACAAACAGTGGGATCACCATATGCGGATAAACCACCACATCGCGCAGAGGCAATACGGGGATTTCTATGCGTTCGGAACGCTCAGGGTTCATAGAGCTCTCTCTTAGTTTAGCTTCCGCCAGATTACTGGGAATCTCGTGAAACACGAGTCATCACGAGTTTCACTAAATAGGTAATTGAGTATATGGGGACGAATGTCTTACATTCAACGATTACAATGCGAGGAAAAAGAAATGGGGGATAAAATCCCCCATTGTCATACTAACCATCTGGATTATTTGGCTAATTATTCGCCAGAAGCCTGGGCTTCCGGTTGGCCATAAATCAGCATTGGTGCAGATTGACCAGCAATAACTGATTCATCTACTACCACTTTTTCCACACTTTCCATTGACGGTAAATCGTACATGGTATCGAGCAAAGCACCTTCTACGATAGAGCGCAGGCCACGAGCACCTGTTTTACGTGCCATCGCTTTCTTGGCAATAGCGATCAACGCTTCATCGCGGAACTCAAGTTCCACACCTTCAAGATTGAACAATGCCTGATATTGTTTAGTCAGCGCATTTTTCGGCTCTTTCAGGATCTGAATCAGGGCGTCTTCGCTCAATTCACTCAAGGTTGCAACCACGGGTAAACGACCAATAAATTCAGGGATTAAACCGAATTTAATCAAGTCTTCCGGTTCAGCCTGGCTCAATAACTCGCCTTCTGTCGCCTTTTCTGACTTGCCTTTTACCGTCGCCCCGAAGCCAATACCGCTACCGGTGTTAATGCGCTGCCCGATAACTTTATCCAGGCCCGCAAAAGCACCACCACAGATAAACAGAATCTTAGAGGTATCAACCTGCAAAAACTCTTGCTGCGGATGCTTACGACCACCTTGTGGTGGTACGGCAGCGATAGTCCCTTCGATCAATTTCAACAGAGCCTGCTGCACACCCTCACCCGAAACATCGCGAGTGATGGATGGGTTATCAGACTTACGTGAAATCTTATCAATCTCATCGATATAGACGATACCACGTTGCGCTTTCTGGACGTCGTAGTCACATTTCTGCAACAGCTTCTGAATGATGTTTTCAACATCTTCACCCACGTAACCAGCTTCGGTCAGTGTGGTCGCATCAGCCATGGTAAACGGCACATCCAGGAAGCGAGCCAATGTTTCCGCTAACAGCGTTTTACCACTACCCGTCGGACCAATCAGCAGAATATTACTTTTACCCAACTCGATACCATTACTGGTATCGCCATTGCGTAAACGCTTGTAATGGTTATACACAGCAACAGCCAGCACTTTTTTCGCCGGTTCCTGTCCGATGACATAATCATCAAGATGGCGACGAATTTCATGCGGCGTTGGCAGCGAACTACGCTCCCGGTGCGGCGCAACTTCTTTGATCTCTTCGCGAATAATGTCGTTACATAAATCGACACATTCATCGCAGATATACACTGACGGCCCGGCAATTAGCTTACGCACTTCATGCTGGCTTTTGCCGCAGAAAGAGCAATACAGCAGCTTTCCAGAACCGTCTTTGCGCTTATCTGTCATCAGTAAACCTCTTCTTCAGTATCTGCCACATCTGAAACTATGCGGCAGGGAGACTATTCTCGCTATTTCTGTACGCCACGTTAGCTTTCAACGGACAGCCGATATAATAGGTAGTGTACAAACAATACTCAATTAGGCCTTATTCAGCACTAGGGCTTGTTCTCGTTACATTCACTATAGTATATCGGCTCACAGAAATAAGTCGTTAGTCACGACGGGTGAACACAGAATCAACTAAACCGTATTCTACAGCCTCATCAGCTGACAAGAAACGGTCACGCTCAGTGTCTCTCTCTATTTCTTCAAGAGATTTACCCGTGTGTTTTGCCATCAGTTCATTCATGCGTGATTTCACTTTCAAAATCTCTTTGGCATGAATTTCAATATCTGTAGCTTGCCCCTGGAAGCCGCCCAACGGTTGGTGAATCATGACCCGTGAATTCGGCAAGCAGAAACGTTTACCCTTAGCACCCGCAGTCAACAGGAATGCACCCATTGAACATGCCTGGCCCATACAAATCGTGCTGACATCCGGCTTAATGAATTGCATGGTGTCATAAATTGACATCCCAGCAGTAATCACTCCACCCGGTGAGTTGATATACAGGAAGATGTCTTTTTCTGGATTCTCTGCTTCCAGAAATAGCATTTGCGCTGTGATCAGGTTGGCCATGTGGTCTTCAACCTGGCCAGTCAGGAAAATGATGCGCTCTTTCAGCAGACGGGAGAAAATATCGTAAGAACGTTCCCCACGTGAAGTCTGCTCAACTACCATTGGCACCAGAGCCATGTTAGGTGCAAATTGATCTCGTTCGCCACTGTATGACATTACCGTCTCCTAATAGAATTTACTTTGGCGCCATTCATAACCGATTCTACTTGAGATAAGGAATGATGACTATGTTCATGCGTGCAAACAGTCCGGTTATCCAGCCATATTTAAAGCTGCATGTGCGTTGGCTAGGCCCGACACTCATAACAGTAAGCTCATCGGGATAGCTTCCCTTGCCGCCTTCCTGCAACTCGAATTATTTAGGGTATATCCAGACTCATTCGACGGTGGTAATCAGCCAGTGTTTCATCAACATCTTATATGAACGTCTGTTAGATTAATTGGGGGATTAATATTCATTTTCAAGCCCCAACGATACTTTTTTAGCCTAACAACTCTCTTTTTAACCTGAAAACTACCACCATCTCTGCCGTAATCACGACGCCCTATTGATTATTTATCTGTTAAGCACTTCATTTTACTTTTCAAATATAGCGCAGATTACAGCGAAACATGCCAGATTAATCATACTATTGAGGGATTATTGTTACTAAAAGAAAAAGCCCGTAGCCAAAGGCAACGGGCTTAATCAAACAACAGACTAGCCAAATTACAGCCAGTTTGGTGCGCTAAAAACATTACGCCGTAGTGGTCTGATTCATCAGTTCACTAAAGGTCGTTGGTTTTTCAGTTACTTTAGCTTTAGAAAGCAGAGTTTCTACTGCTTGTTCTTCCAGAGCAACGTTGCGCATATTGTTCATCAGCTCTTTGTTTTTGCTGTAGAACTCAATAACTTCTTGTGGATCTTCGTACGCAGAAGCCATTTCTTCGATCAGTGCTTTAACACGATCTTCGTCTGCTTTCAGTTCGTGCTGGCTGATAACTTCGCCCAGCAACAGACCGACAACAACGCGACGTTTAGCTTGCTCTTCGAACAATTCACGAGGTAATTCAGCAGCTTGCTTCTCGTTACCACCGAAACGCTGTGCAGCCTGACGGCGCAGAACGTCGATTTCACCTTCAACCAGTGCAGCTGGAACGTCGATTTCGTTCGCGCTAACCAGACCGTCGATTACCTGAGTTTTAACACGGTTACGTACCGCGCCTTTCAGCTCACGCTCCATGTTTTTACGCACTTCAGCACGCAAACCGGCAACTGAACCATCAGCAACGCCGAAACGTTTGATGAATTCTTCAGTCAGTTCTGGCAGTTCACGCACTTCAACTTTCTTCAACACGATGTCGAATTTAGCTGATTTACCTTTCAGGTTTTCTGCGTGGTAATCTTCTGGGAAGTTTACGTCGATGGTGAATTCTTCACCGGCTTTATGACCGATCACACCTTCTTCGAAACCTGGGATCATACGACCCTGGCCCATTGCTAACACGAAATCAGTCGCTTGACCGCCTTCGAAAACTTCACCGTCGATAGAACCGGTGAAATCCAGAGTTGCACGATCTTCAGCAGTTGCTGCAGCGTCAGTTTCTTTCCAGGTAGCTTGTTGCTTACGCAGAGTTTCCAGCATGGTATCAACGTCAGCGTCATTTACTTCAACAACTGGCTTTTCTACTTCAATGCTTTCCAGATCTTTCAGCTCAACTTCCGGATACACTTCGAACTCAACGGAATAAGTAAAATCTTCACCCTCTTTGTACTGGCCCGGCACATAGTTAGGTGCGCCAGCTGGGTTGATTTTTTCTTTAATGATCGCGTCAACGAAATTACGTTGCATCAGATCACCCAGTACGTCCTGGCGAACAGATGCGCCGTAACGCTGTTCAACGATGTTCATTGGCACGTGGCCTTTACGGAAACCGTCGATACGAACATTTTTAGCGGCTTTAACTAATTCGCTTTTTACGGCTTTCTCAATGCTGTCAGCAGCAACAGTAATTGTTACACGGCGGCCAAGGCCTTGGGTGGTTTCAACAGAAACTTGCATCTTGTTACCTCAAAAAAATCACAGTGCTCGGTCAACTCCAGAAGCTGCAAACGAAGCAGCACCATTTCCCTTTCAGGAATGATGCGAACTCTGAAAACACCCTCTAAGAACCGGGACGGCCGCATTAAACAGAACCGAGTATCCCAGATGTCAGAAGCGTCCCGAAACCATTCCGGAAAAATAAGACGCGACATTATAGCGGCGCACAAGGTACGAGTCGAGGAAAGCAAGCGAATGTTGTCGCGGTAAAATTCACGCGTGAATCGTTCCCTCGGCTAAAACTCCTGTGGCACACTAATGAAATAAACATGTCGCCTATAATAAAAACACAAGCGGCTCTAGGGCCGCCTGCACAATTCGCATCTACTAATACCCTAAATCAGGCCGGAATGACTACTGTTATCCAGCCTGTTTTAAATTAATCAGGCGGCTTATGCCAATGTACCTGCACCACGACAAGATGGAGAAACTGGCACAGTGTCTTGCAATCCAGTCCACTCTTTCAGGGTATAAGTGTGTAAGGCCAGCGCATGAACGGTACTCGCCAGCTCTTCAGCCAACGCACTATAAATCGCACGATGTCGATTTAGAAAGCGTTGATCTTGAAATTTATTGCTGACGATCACAATTTTAAAATGACTTTCCGAACCAGCAGGAACATTGTGGCGGTAACTTTCATTAATTACCTCCAGATGATCTGGTTCGAATGCCATTTTAAGTTTTTCTTCAATTTGTTCCCGAATCAAAATCATCATTCTCTCCTTACTGCTGAGGCAGAAAACTGCCCACTCTCTATTGCAATATTAGTGTATTTTCGCTGTTTTATAACATTTCAGATACAAAATATCCCGAATATCTCACCGTGACCGGTTCTGACAAAAGGCTAATCTTCTGGTCAACCAAAATGTGATTTGTAGCGGCTTTAAATAAAATGAAAGACCACTCGAGGGAAAAACGTATTTTTTGGTGAATTTCTCTACATCAAGATCTTCCACCAGCCACGCGCAGTGCTATGATGTCGCCACTGCAAACTCGCAAAATAACATGGCTGCTATCCTGCTCTGATTATTAAAGAATTCCATAACTATTGAGAAAGTGAACATGCTAAAGAAAATTCTTTTCCCGCTGTTGGCTGTTTTTATACTGGCGGGTTGTGCTGCCAGTAACAACACCTTGAACGTTACCCCGAAAGTCGTCTTACCTCCTCAAGATCCAACGCTGATGGGGGTAACAATCAGCATTAATGGTGCCGATCAGCGCCAGGATGCGGCCCTGGCTAAAGTGAATCGTGACGGCCAACTAGTGGTATTAACACCGTCTCGTGATCTGCGTTTCCTGTTACAAGAAGTGCTTGAAAAACAAATGACCGCCCGTGGTTATATGATTGGCACCAATGCGCCTGTTGATCTGCAAATTGTTGTGAATCAACTGTTCGCTGATGTGCAAGAAGGCAATCTTCGCTACAACATCACCACCAAAGCTGATATTTCTATCACTGCTACTGCCAAAAACGGCAACAAGCAGGTTAAAAACTACCGTGCCAGCTATAACGTTCAGGGTGCATTCACTGCAACTAACGAAAAAATCACTGATGCTGTTAATACCGTGTTGAGTGATGTTATTGCAGATATGGCGCAAGACACCAGCGTCAGTAGCTTTATCAAACAAAATGCCCGCTAATCTGCTCTTTGCTTAACATTATTACTGCTTAACAGAATGCTCCTCCCTGCTGATAGGGGGGAGCATGTAGGTCTCACATGTCCAATCGCTATTCGAACCTTTTTACCCAACGTAACTCGCTTGTTCTTTTGTTGTTGGGATTTGCCTCAGGCCTTCCTTTAGCCCTGACCGGCGGGACATTGCAAGCCTGGATGACGGTTGAAAACGTTAGTCTGAAAACTATCGGTATTTTTTCGCTAGTCGGCCAAGCCTACGTTTTTAAGTTTCTCTGGTCGCCACTGATGGATCGCTACACCCCTTCCTTTCTGGGGCGTCGCCGTGGCTGGTTGATCATCAGTCAGCTGTTATTAATTGTCGCCATTATTGCCATGGGCTTTATGGAACCAGCTAAACATTTATGGTGGCTGGCCGCTATCGCCGTACTGGTTGCATTCTGCTCAGCATCGCAAGATATTGTTTTTGATGCCTATAAAACCGATTTACTTACGCCAGAAGAACGCGGAACCGGTGCCGCAGTTTCAGTATTGGGTTATCGCCTCGCCATGTTGGTGTCTGGTGGGCTGGCACTGTGGATAGCGGATCGTTATCTCGGCTGGCAATCCACTTACTGGCTGATGGCCGGGTTAATGCTCATTGGGGTATTTGCCACGTTATTTGCCCCAGAACCCGATATTCGTATTGCTCCGCCGAAAACCCTGGAGCAGGCAATCGTCGAGCCGTTGCGTGATTTTTTTGGTCGCAACAATGCCTGGCTGATTCTGCTGCTTATCGTATTGTACAAAATGGGGGATGCTTTTGCGGCTAGCTTAAGCACCACTTTTTTGATCCGTGGAGTCGGATTCGATGCCGGCGAAGTTGGCTTGGTCAATAAAACTCTGGGATTAATCGCCACCATTATTGGTGCACTGTATGGCGGTTTGCTGATGCAACGCCTGAGTTTATTCCGGGCATTGATGATATTTGGTATTTTACAAGCCATATCCAACATTGGTTATTGGCTGCTATCCATTACAGATAAAAATATCTTCTCCATGGGCAGCGCCATATTTCTGGAAAACCTGTGTGGTGGGATGGGGACGGCAGCCTTTGTCGCTCTGTTGATGACGCTTTGCAACAAATCGTTCTCGGCCACGCAATTTGCTTTGTTATCAGCACTCTCTGCTGTGGGTCGGGTATATGTTGGCCCGATAGCGGGGTGGTTTGTTGAAACACATGGCTGGCCATTGTTCTATTTATTCTCTATTGCTGCTGCCATTCCTGGACTCTTACTGCTCTATATCTGCCGCCAGACATTGGAATACACACAAAAAACCGATGAATTTATGCCCAGAACAGAGTTTAAAACAGCTTATCGGTGGGCATTGCGTTTTCTAACCATTGGCTGCGCGTTATTAGCTGCATGGCTGATTTTACTCATATGTAATGCATTAGATTGGACATCAGCTTCAGATGTGGCCGATACACTGCTATTGCGTGGCATTCAGCTCAGTGTGGTTGGTATGGTTCTGGGTGGTGTATTGGATTATCTCGCGCTTAGACGAGAAAAATTAGCGTAATAAACCACATCTAAATATGAAAGCTGGCATATGTGCCGGCTTTTTTTATGGTTACAAAACAAACCACCTGAACACTTCCTCGCCATTATTTTGATATGAATCACAAATTTCAGTAACACTTGCAAAATATTGTTCACAAAACGAGATCCATATCACTTTCAGCTATTTATCCTTTCGTGCTCTGAGACTATGATGAGCGCACTTTTTGTTAAGGACTGTGTCCTTTTATTTCTTCTGGCATCTTTCAACCACACAGAGGCATTTATGCGTAAAATTCTTATCGGCGCCGTGGCGCTGACTGCGATCACTTTGGCTCCAGCCGTCCAAGCTGAATATCAGTGGGGTTTTGCTAATATCAGCATGAACTACCTTGACTGGACTCGCAGCACTACGCATAAATCTGGTGATTCTTCGCATAAAGATGATTTCGCATATATTGAATTAGAAGGCGGTGCAGGTTATAGCTGGGGCGAGATCTACGGCTTTTTTGATTTAGAAAACCCATTCAATTCAAAAACAGCACAACCAGGTGATAACCAGCGCTATACCTTTAAAACAACAGGCCGCTACTATTTAGGCGATTCTGGTTTCAACCTTTATGGTCATATTTATGGCACCTACTCACTGCCAAGTGCTGAGGGTAACAATTACAGCAACTTCCATGAAGTGAATACCTTGTATGGTATCGGCTACAACGCCACTGTTGCCGGTGTGTGGATGAAACCCTTTGTTGCACTGCACTATGTTGATCAGACTTATTACTCAGGTAATAACGGTTATGTGGTGGGTTGGGTTGCCGGTTATGACTTTACTGCATTCGATGAAAACTTCAGCATCACCAACTGGAACGAACTGGAGTTCAACCGAGCTGAGCGCTATGCCGCAGGTAACGGTGGTCGAAATGGGGTGAACGGTGCTATTGCTCTTTGGTGGACTCCAATTAAGCAATTCACCACGGGTATTCAGTATCGTTATGCTTATAACAAATTGGGCGAAGATTTTTTACAAGACGGTATCGTTTATTCAATTAAATATAATTTCTAACTAAAATGATCTCGGGGTGCCTATTTTTAGCGCCCCAGGATATATTTTAATTTACCGTAGCATCACATATTATTTACATAAAATAAGTTCAGGTAATAAATAAAAATCAGTATTTCCCGTAAATAAAAGCGTAATAACCGTTGTTTTTCCTTAACATCCACCATTTTGCAGCAACCCACCTTCGCCAACATATTGTTGCGATTAGTAAATTGTCACGCAAGGTAACATCTGTGACCCCCTTAACATAAAGTGTCAACAAGCCGCTGACACAATCTTAAGCATGTTTACAGTCCTGCAACCTTCCCGTAAAATGCCCGCACACATGAAACGACAATAGAGCCCTTTTGTAATTGAGGTCGTTAGATGAGACTTAAGAAATACATTAAAAATATGGGTATGTTGTCATTATTAGCAGCCACGGTAATGCTCAGTGGTTGCGATATGGTATTGATGAACCCCAAAGGCGCAATCGGAGTCGAGCAAAAAACACTGATACTGACAGCTATCGGTTTAATGTTGATCGTCGTAATTCCGGTTATTTTTATGGCGTTTGCTTTTGCATGGAAGTACCGCGCGTCCAACAAAAGTGCGACCTACACCCCAAACTGGTCCCATTCCAACAAAATTGAGCTTGTTGTATGGGCTGTTCCAATCATTATCATTGCTATTTTGGCAACGATAACCTGGAAAACCTCCCACGAACTTGACCCGTTCAAGCCGCTTGAAGTAGCGGGTAAAGAACCAATCACTATTGAAGTGGTTTCCCTGGACTGGAAATGGCTGTTTATCTATCCAGAACAAGGTATCGCTACAGTAAATGAATTGGCTTTCCCTACTGATGTTCCGGTGAACTTTAAAATCACCTCTAACTCGGTCATGAACTCGTTCTTTATCCCTCAGTTAGGCGGGCAGATTTATGCGATGGCCGGGATGCAAACCAAACTGCATCTGATTGCTAACGAAGCCGGTAAATACAATGGTATTTCCAGTAGCTTCAGTGGCAAAGGCTTCTCTGGTATGAAATTCACTGCGATCGCAACACCTACGCAGGAAGACTTCAACCAGTGGGTCGCACAGGTGAAAAAATCGCCGAACACTCTGAATACGACTGACGATTTCAATAAACTGGCTGAACCGAGCGAAAATAACCCGGTTGAGTATTTCTCCAGTGTAAAACCGGAGCTGTTTAAAGGAATTATTGGCAAGTTTATGGGTGATATGAACATGCACAAAAAAGGCGATGATACCCATTCAGGTATGGATATGAGCCAGGGCATGGATATGGGCGAACACGCCGCTCACGCCGGAGCCGAGGAATAAAACGATGTTGGGAAAATTAACACTTGATGCGGTTCCGCTACACGAACCAATCATTATGGTTACCGTTGCTGCAATTGTGCTGGGCGGGGCGGCTCTTGTTGCCCTCCTGACCTATTTCGGCAAGTGGAAATGGTTATGGAGCGAATGGCTGACTTCGGTTGACCATAAAAAAATCGGTATCATGTACATTCTGGTCGCCATGGTCATGCTTCTGCGTGGTTTTGCCGACGCCATCATGATGCGCAGCCAGCAAGCACTTGCTTCTGCTGGTGAGGCAGGCTTCCTGCCGCCTCATCACTACGATCAGATTTTCACCGCTCACGGCGTTATCATGATTTTCTTCATGGCGATGCCTTTCGTAGTGGGCTTGATGAACGTGGTCGTACCGCTACAAATCGGTGCTCGTGATGTTGCCTTCCCGTTCCTGAACTCCCTGAGTTTCTGGTTCTTTGTCGTCGGGGTGGTGTTAATCAACATCTCTCTGGGGGTCGGTGAATTCGCGCAAACCGGTTGGTTGGCCTATCCGCCACTGTCAGGTAAAGAGTACAACCCAGGTGTCGGGGTCGATTACTGGATCTGGAGTTTACAGATTTCTGGTTTAGGTACTTTGCTGACCGGTGTTAACTTCTTCGCGACTATCTTGAAAATGCGTGCCCCTGGCATGTCAATGATGAAGATGCCTGTCTTCACATGGGCGGCGCTTTGCACCAACATTTTGATTATCGTTTCTTTCCCGATCCTAACTGTGACCGTCGCGTTACTGACTCTGGACCGCTACCTTGGCACCCATTTCTTTACCAATGATATGGGTGGCAACATGATGATGTACATCAACCTGATTTGGGCCTGGGGCCATCCGGAAGTGTACATTCTGGTTCTGCCGGTATTCGGGGTATTCTCCGAAGTTACCGCGACCTTCTCAAGAAAACGCCTGTTTGGTTACACCTCTTTAGTCTGGGCAACCATCGCGATTACCGTTCTGTCGTTTATTGTTTGGCTGCACCACTTCTTTACTATGGGGTCAGGTGCCAACGTTAACGCCTTCTTCGGTATAGCGACGATGATTATTTCTATCCCAACTGGGGTGAAAATATTCAACTGGCTGTTCACTATGTACCAGGGTCGTATTCAGTTTAACTCCGCGATGCTGTGGACTGTTGGCTTCATCATCACCTTCTCTATTGGTGGGATGACCGGCGTTCTGTTGGCAGTACCGGGCGCAAACTTTGTGTTGCATAACAGTCTGTTCCTGATTGCCCACTTCCATAACGTGATTATCGGTGGTGTGGTGTTCGGTTGCTTCGCTGGCCTGACTTACTGGTGGCCTAAGTCCTTCGGCTTTACGCTGAATGAGAAATGGGGCATCCGTGCATTCTGGTTCTGGATTATCGGCTTCTTCGTTGCCTTTATGCCGCTGTACGTATTGGGCTTTATGGGTATGACCCGTCGTCTGAGCCAGGATATCAACCCGGAATTCCACCCGATGTTGATGGTGGCAGCAGGCGGTGCAGCACTGATTGCTTGCGGTATCTTGTGTCAGGTTATCCAAGTGTTCGTCAGTATCCGTGACCGCGAACAAAATCGCGATCTGACTGGTGACCCATGGGGTGGCCGTACGCTGGAGTGGTCTACCTCTTCCCCACCGCCGTTCTATAACTTCGCCGTTGTACCTGAAGTGACTGACCGTGACGAATTCTGGGATATGAAAGAGAAAGGCGAAGCATACAAACGCCCAGCGAAATACGAAGAAATTCACATGCCGAAGAATACCGGTGCAGGTGTGATTATTGCTGGCTTCAGCTTGATCTTCGGCTTTGCCATGATCTGGTACATCTGGTGGCTGGCCATTGTTGGCTTCGTCGGCATGATTGTGACCTGGATTGTGAAAAGTTTCGACGAGGATGTTGATTACTATGTGCCGGTTGCAGAAGTGGAGCGCATTGAAGATCTTCATCATGAACAAATCAGCAAAGCAGGCGTGAATCATGTCAACTGAAACTCTGATTAACCATAACGTCGCCCATGCAGAGCATGGGCATCACGATGCAGGAGCGACGAAAGTCTTCGGCTTCTGGATCTACCTGATGAGCGACTGCATTTTGTTTGCAACATTGTTTGCAACTTATGCAGTGCTGGTAAACGGGACAGCTGGCGGCCCTTCAGGCCGGGATATCTTCGACTTGAACTTTGTTCTGGTTGAAACCTTCCTGTTGCTGTTCAGTAGCATTACTTACGGCATCGCTATGCTGGGCATGAACAAAGGCCACAAAAACCAGGTTAATACCTGG
Source organism: Yersinia proxima (assembly GCF_902170785.1). GTDB lineage: Bacteria > Pseudomonadota > Gammaproteobacteria > Enterobacterales > Enterobacteriaceae > Yersinia > Yersinia proxima. The sequence continues at coordinate 322,008 of NZ_CABHYG010000016.1, forward strand.
TTAGGTCTGACCTTCCTGTTTGGCCTGGGCTTTGTGGCAATGGAAATCTATGAATTCCATCACCTGATTGCTGAAGGCTACGGCCCGGATCGCAGTGCGTTCCTGTCTAGCTTCTTCGCGCTGGTTGCCACCCACGGTATTCACGTTACCGCTGGCCTGGTTTGGATCATCATTATGATGATTCAAGTAGCAAAACGCGGCCTGAATGAAACGAACCGTACCCGCCTGATGTGCCTGAGCTTGTTCTGGCACTTCCTGGATGTGGTCTGGATCTGCGTATTCACCGTTGTCTATCTGTTAGGAGCTATGTGATGAGCCATCCAACATCTAGTCATTCAACAACGACTCACGGTGGAGCCAGCCACGGTAGCTTGAAGTCATACCTTATTGGCTTCATTCTGTCGGTTATTCTGACAGTTATTCCATTTGCTATGGTGATGAGCGGTACTGCCTCCCATACGACTATCCTGGCCACAGTGGTCGGTTTGGCCGTGGTGCAGATTATCGTGCACCTGGTGTACTTCCTGCATATGAATGGATCGTCCGAAGAACGTTGGAATCTGGTGGCGTTCCTGTTCACCGCTATGATTATTGCAATCGTTGTTGTGGGCTCACTTTGGATTATGTACAACCTCAACATCAATATGATGGTTGACTAAAGAGCTGCATGTGATGATTAAGCAATACCTGCAAGTAACTAAACCAGGAATTATTTTCGGCAATTTAATTTCTGTCGTTGGGGGATTTCTCCTCGCTTCCAAAGGCGTGATTGATTACCCCCTCTTTCTCGCCACCCTGTTCGGTGTCTCGTTAGTTGTTGCCTCCGGGTGTGTATTTAACAACTATATCGACCGTGATATCGACCGCATCATGGAGAGAACGAAGAATCGTGTGCTGGTAAAAGGGCTTATCGATCCGAAAGTGAGCCTGATTTATGCTTCGATACTGGGTATTGCTGGCATGCTGCTGCTCTACGTTGGCGCTAACCCGTTAGCCATGTGGCTGGCTGTAATTGGTTTCGTGATTTATGTTGGGGTCTATAGCCTCTACATGAAACGCAAATCCGTCTACGGCACATTGATTGGTAGCTTATCAGGTGCCGCACCTCCAGTGATTGGTTACTGTGCCGTTACCGGGCAGTTCGATATGGGTGCTTTGATCCTGTTGCTTATCTTCAGCCTGTGGCAAATGCCGCACTCTTATGCCATCGCGATTTTCCGCTTTAAGGATTATCAAGCTGCCAACATTCCGGTTTTGCCGGTAATAAAAGGAATATCGGTCACCAAAAACCATATTACCCTTTATATCCTGGCATTTATGGTCGCCACCTTGATGCTGACCTTAAGTGGCTATGCCGGTTATAAATACCTGGTTGTCGCTGCTGCGGTGAGTGTCTGGTGGTTGGGTATGGCGTTGCGCGGTTACAAAGCGACCAATGACAGCGTATGGGCGAGAAAACTCTTTGTATTCTCTATCATTGCTATTACGTCATTGAGCGTCATGATGTCGGTTGATTTCAATGTTCCTTCCTCGGCTGGATTACTGACTTACGTCGGATAACTTCAACCCTGTTGTGATAAAAATGGCTGGCGGGCTATTCCTGGCAGCCATTTTTTATTTCTCCTCGTACCCTACTGTTATCTAAAAACTCGCCTGTAATACATTCTAAACATCAATAGATTTACCCACTGGCCCTAACATCATTACAATGGCGCAGAATGTTTTTTTGAGGTGGTAATGAACGACAATAAAATGACCCCGCTAGAGCTCCGGGCAACCTGGGGGCTGGGTACGGTATTCTCTTTGCGCATGCTCGGCATGTTTATGGTTCTCCCCGTTCTCACCACTTATGGTATGGCGCTTTCTGGTGCCAGCGAAGCATTGATTGGTATCGCCATTGGTATTTACGGTCTGGCTCAGGCTATTTTTCAGATCCCATTCGGGCTGGTTTCTGATCGTATTGGCCGTAAGCCGCTGATCGTTGGTGGCCTACTGATATTTGCACTGGGAAGTGTGATTGCCGCACTGAGTGATTCTATCTGGGGCATCATTCTGGGTCGCGCATTACAGGGCTCAGGTGCTATCGCGGCCGCCGTCATGGCACTGCTGTCTGATTTGACTCGTGAGCAAAACCGTACCAAAGCGATGGCATTTATCGGTGTCAGCTTTGGGGTCACTTTTGCCATCGCGATGGTGCTGGGGCCAATTGTCACTCACGCTTTTGGTTTGCAAGCCCTGTTCTGGGCAATAGCGATACTGGCACTATTAGGTATTGTTATTACATTAGCCGTGGTGCCGGATGCCGATAACCATGTGCTTAACCGCGAATCCAGTATCGTCAAAGGTAGCGTGAGCAAAGTGCTCAACAACAGTCGGCTACTCAAACTCAATTTCGGCATCATGTGCTTGCACATCTTATTGATGTCGAGCTTCGTTGCTTTACCGCAGATTATGGCAAGTGCCGGTTTAGCCCCAGCCCAACACTGGATTGTCTATCTGGTGACCATGTTGGTTTCCTTCGCCGCAGTCGTGCCGTTTATTATTTATGCTGAAGTCAAACGCCGGATGAAGCAGGTCTTTATGGGCTGTGTCGCTGTGCTGTTTGCCGCCGAAGTGGTGCTGTGGTCTGCCGGGCAACAGCTGTGGATCATCATTGCCGGTGTGCAGTTATTCTTTATTGCTTTCAACGTGATGGAAGCAATATTGCCATCATTGATCAGTAAAGAGTCGCCAGCAGGCTATAAAGGTACCGCCATGGGAATTTACTCCACCAGCCAGTTTATTGGTGTGGCTATCGGTGGCAGTTTAGGCGGATGGCTTTTTGGTATGGAAGGGGCAAGTATGGTATTTGCCGCTGGGTCGGTTATCGCGCTGGTGTGGTTTGGCGTGAGTGCCACTATGCAAGAGCCACCTTATGTCAGTAGCTTGCGAATTACCTTGTCCGAATTGGCGGTAAAAGACTCAGCATTAGAAGAACGAATCAGAGCACAACCTGGTGTCACTGAAGCGGTAGTGGTGAGAGCCGAGCGCAGCGCTTATATCAAAGTGGATACCAAAAAAACCAATCGCAGCCAGCTAGAAGAATTGGTCAACGCAATATAGACAAAAGCAGGTACAAAAGTGATCGATACTTTTGTACCTGATTTAGCTAAATATTAGTCGCGGAAGTTATTGAACTGGAATGGCTGGCCCAGATCAGCGCCACGAATTAATGCCATCACACTCTGTAAATCATCACGGGCTTTGCCGGTGACCCGTACTTGTTCGCCCTGAATTTGTGCCTGAACTTTCAGCTTGCTGTCTTTAATCAGCTTAACCAGCTTCTTCGCCTGCACACTTTCAATACCTTGCTTCAGCTTGGCTTCCACACTGTAGGTTTTGCCACTGCGATCCATTTCTTCCGGGATCTCCAATGCCGCACCTTCAATACCGCGCTTACTCAATTGAGCACGTAAAATATCCAACAGTTGCTCGACCTGAAAATCAGATTCACTGGCAACTTTGATACTTTCGTTCTTTTCATTTAACTCAAAACTCGCTGGAACATTACGAAAATCCCAACGGTTCGCCAGATCACGGGTGGCGTTTTCAACTGCGTTACGCACTTCCTGCATATCAATTTCAGATACGATGTCGAAAGATGGCATATTCCCTCCTCCTGATAAGATGAATGGCGAGCATAATAACCGCTTTATCGTCGTAGACAAAGCCAAGCCGTTGATAATGACTTAACTCATGCCATATGGCAGCTAAGCCTACGTTTAATGACTAAAAAGTCTATAATCAAAGCATAACACTTAGAAACAAGCAGCATACTTTCCGCCTACACCAAGGAGGTCTCAATGAAAATTACTGTGCTTGGTTGCGGAGCTCTTGGGCAGTTATGGTTATCAGCGCTCTACCAGCAGGGTCACGATGTACAAGGCTGGCTTCGTGTGCCACAGCCCTTTTGTTCAGTTAATGTCATATTGTTAGGTGGCGAGGCATTCAATCAGAATCTCCCCACTAATGATCCAGAGCATTTGTCGAAAAGTGAATTATTATTGGTTTGCTTAAAGGCGTGGCAAGTTTCCAGTGCAATCACGGCCTTGCTACCTAAACTTAATCCCGAATGTAAGATTTTACTGCTACATAATGGGATGGGTACGCAGGAAGAACTGCCTCGAGATGAGCACCTTTTTCTCCATGGTGTGACCACTCATGCTGCACGTCGTGATGGCAACACAATTGTCCATGTCGCCAGCGGTATCACCCATATTGGCCCGATGTCTCCTATTACAACCGATATCAGCTATCTGGCAGATGTCTTACATCAGGCTTTGCCAGATGTGGCCTGGCACAATGATATCTCGGCAGCATGTTGGCAAAAATTGGCCGTAAACTGCGTGATTAATCCGCTTACCGGCCTGTATAACTGCCGTAATGGTGATTTGCAGCGCTATCCAGAGTTGATTGAGCGGTTATGTGCCGAAGTTGCCAGTGTGATGGAGATGGAAGGCTATCATACCTCAACAGAGAGCCTGCTTAGCTACGTAAACAATGTCATCCAGAGTACCGCCGATAACGTCTCGTCACTGCTACAGGATTTACGTTGCCAGCGGCACACTGAGATTGACTATATCACCGGCTACTTACTGCAACGCGCAAGAAATCACGGTATGACTCTGCCAGAGAATACCCGGTTGTATGATTTGATTAAACGTAAGGAAAATGAGTATGAGCGTATCGGCGCTGGTTTGCCTGGCTCCTGGTAGTGAAGAAACCGAGGCCGTCACCACAATTGATATTCTGGTGCGCGCAGGTATTAACGTCACGACAGCCAGTGTCGCCAGCGACGGCGCGCTGGAAATTGTCTGTTCGCGTGGCGTCCGTTTACTGGCCGATACCCGCCTGGTGGATGTGGCAGATCAAAAGTTTGATGTGGTTGTCCTGCCTGGTGGAATTAAGGGAGCGGAATGTTTTCGCGACAGCCCATTGTTAGTTGCTACTGTAGAACAAACACATAAAGAAGGTCGTTTGGTTGCCGCCATTTGCGCCGCCCCCGCTTTAGTGCTTGAGCATCACAAGTTATTCCCGGTGGGGAATATGACCGGGTTTCCGGCATTGAAAGACAAAATTGATCCAACCAAATGGATGGATCAGCGTGTTGTTTATGACCGACGGGTCAATTTGGTCACCAGCCAGGGGCCTGGAACATCCATCGATTTCGCGCTAAAGATTGTTTTTTTACTGCTCGGGCGAGAAAAGGCAGAAGAGATCGCCTGGCAGTTGGTACTACCGCCAGGGATTTATAACTACCGTGAGTAAATAATTTACTACAATTGAGAAAGAGCCGCCGACTTTATTTAACCCTCAACATTGGCGGTTCATTATCTACTACCCGTACAGATTAGCTATTTGGCATCGATTAGCATCGTTACACTAATGATAACCTCCAATAAAACCCAACAACTATTCAATCACTCAAAAAGATGCAATAGTTATCGGCAAATATAGCCATAAGATAGAAAAATAATATAATCTTAAATGTAGATATAAATACCAGCTAAATTTTATCAATAAAAATCAAATTCATACGAAAAATAATACTAATAACCAATACTGACAAATAGAATCTCACGGCAACAGGTGGAATAAATCACATCTGGTAAATTATTGTGAATAATCAGAAGTTAATATACTATTCGAGTTAGTTGGAAACGCATTAAAATATTATAAACACTTATATATTAAGTGATGTCACTTCTACGTCTTGTAAAATAGAACGCCCGCTCAAATATATTTACCGTCAAAACTAATAAGGAATAAATATGAAAAAATTATTATTGGCTAGCACAATAATGGCTTCATTCGGCCTATTTTCTTCAGCTTCATTAGCGGCTGAATCACCACTAAATACGGAACTCCTCATACCTAAATTTAACGAAGGTATTGTTTGTTTCCCTAATGGGGTATGTATGAATCCTGGTGATATTGGGCAGATTTGTTGCCCATTCTCACCCACCGTACCCAATATCAAACCTGACGATTTAGTTGAGTTTAACTAACACCAAATTGCCTGACATTTTATATTGAATGTTACAGGTTTTTAGAGACGGCTACTGCGCTATCTCGGAGCGGAAAAGCGCAGTAGACCTTAACTTATCACCTTTAAGGGCGGTAAACTTTCACGTTAGTATACCCCTGCTCACGCAGATACAACGCCTGTAAACGGCTCATTACACCGCGGTCGCAATACAACAGATAGCTCTTGCTCTGATCCAAATCGGCAAATTGCGTACTCAGTTTATAAAACGGCAACGCACGGACTTCAATTCCTTCCAACTTCAGTGGCTTTTCATCTTGCTCATCGGGAGCTCGAATATCCAGCAGCACATCGGTATCTGCTAACTCTGCCACAGTTTCAACTTCAACGACCTGCTCACGGCTTTGTTCAGCGATTTCACGGATATCGACGTTTTTGGCTTCGCTGACTACTCGGTCCAAAATGGAGAAATCAAAGTGAGATTCTTCTTCTTCAATCTTGGCCTTAACCGCTTTCACCGTCGGGCTTTTTGAAATCACGCCGCAATATTCTGGCATGGTTTTAGCGAAATCTTCGGTACCGATTTCACGCGCCAGATTGATGATGTGCTCTTTGTCATGAGAAATCAGCGGGCGCAAGATCAGGGTGTCAGAGGCATTATCAATTAAACGCAAATTGGTCAGTGTCTGGCTGGATACTTGCCCCAGAGCTTCACCGGTGACTAGCGCCTGCACACCATAGCGCTCAGCCACCTGCGATGCTGCGCGCACCATCATGCGTTTCAACACCACGCCCATCTGACCATCTTCGACTTTTTCGAGGATTTCGCCCACCACCGGTTCGAAATCGATGGCAACAAAACGCACCCGATGGGAGCTACCAAAACGATTCCACAGATAATGAGCCACTTGCTTCACCCCAATCTCATGGGCAGAGCCACCAAGATTGAAGAAACAATAATGCACACGGCAGCCACGACGCATCAGCATATAGCTGGACACTCCGGAGTCAAAACCGCCTGAAATCAGAGATAAAACATCTTCCTGCGTACCAATTGGGAAACCACCCAATCCTTCATGGCGCGCCTTGATCAGTGTCAGTTTGTCCTGATCAATTTCTAAATGAACTGTCACCTGAGGATGGGTCAGTTTAACTTTGGCACTTTCAATATGTTGATTTAGCCCGCCGCCAACATAGCGTTCGACATCCCCAGAGGAAAATTCATGTTTACCACGACGTTTCACACGGACACAGAATGTTTTCCCGATCAGCGTTTCGCGATACGCTTCCAGCGTTTGCTCAAAAATATTGTGCATATCGGTGTAGCTGCGGTCTTCCACTTCGAGAATATGGTGAATCCCCGGAACGCGGGTCAGGGCATCACAAATCTGTGGGCCAAGATTGTCATCTTTAGTACGAATTTCAATATGATCCCAATGACGAACCACCGCGAGAGTATCGTCCTCAAGGTTTTTCAATACGTTGCGGATATTGGTTGTGAGGATCTTAATGAAGCGCAATCGCACAGATTGACTCTTGATGGTGATTTCTGGGAACAATTTAATGATAAACTTCATGGCGGTCTTTAGTTGTCTGGTTATGGAGTGATGGCGTCGCTATCGATAGCAACAGTCAAAGGCGTCAGCGAAAACATGCAAGCCGTGGAGTATATCACTATATGATGCGTGGCTGCGCACTAAAAACCGGACTTAAACGTCACGATTTCCCCTTCATTATCCGCTAGAATAGCCGGTAATAAGCCTTTAACCTGAAGAGTTGCTCTCTGTAAGCAGAAAAAAGACATTACGCGCCATCAAGGTTACGTTTCATAAAAAATATCGAGTCGAATAAAAACTATGCCGAAAAAAGCCGCATCACCTGAAACCAAAGCCGCCAGTTTTGAGACATCACTCAGCGAACTGGAACAAATAGTTACTCGCCTGGAGTCTGGCGAACTTCCACTGGAAGAAGCGTTAAATGAGTTTGAGAGAGGCGTACAATTAGCACGCCTTGGGCAGCAGACATTACTGCAAGCCGAACAGCGCGTTCAGGTTCTCCTGAGTGATGAAGTTGATGCGCCACTCACCCCTTTTACCCCGGATGCTGAGTAGTCTTATGTCTAACACCCCCTCCTTAGTTGATTTTAATCAACAACTTGCCGCACACCAGCAGCGAGTCAATCAGGCTCTGTTGGATTTTATTGCGCCCCTCCCTTTTGGCAATAGTGATTTGGTAGAGGCGATGCGCTATGGCGCTGTGTTGGGTGGTAAGCGGTTGCGTCCTTATCTGGTTTACGCCACCGGTCAAATGTTCGGTCTGTCACTGACCAATCTGGATGCCCCAGCCGCGGCAATTGAATGTATCCATGCTTATTCATTAATTCATGATGATTTGCCAGCGATGGATGACGATGATTTGCGCCGTGGGCAACCGACTTGTCATGTAAAATTTGGCGAAGCCAATGCCATTCTGGCCGGAGATGCCCTGCAAACCTTGGCATTTTCTATCCTGGCAGAAGCACCCATGCCCGATGTCGCTGATAAAGACCGGCTGTCAATGATCGCAGAATTAGCCCATGCCAGCGGTGTTGCCGGTATGTGCGGCGGGCAGGCACTAGATCTGGAAGCAGAATCCCGTCAGATAACACTGGATGATCTTGAGAAGATTCACCGTCATAAAACCGGAGCACTAATCCGCTCCGCCGTTCGTCTCGGTGCGTTGGCTGCTGGTGTCTCTGGGCGCGAAGCTCTGCCATTACTAGACCGTTATGCTAATGCGATCGGTCTGGCCTTTCAGGTGCAAGACGATATCTTAGACGTTATCGGTGATACAGCTACAATTGGTAAACGCCAAGGTTCTGATCAGCAACACGGGAAAAGCACTTATCCGGCCCTTATGGGGCTAGATTGCGCCAAAGCCAAAGCCATGGATCTTTATCAGGAAGCACTTAGCGCCCTGAATGCGCTGTCGGCGCAATCCTATAACATAGCGCCACTACAGGCGTTAGCCTGTTTTATTATTGAGCGTGATAATTAGAAATATGCTGGCAGTGAGTCAATGCCTACTTAACCTTTTGATATGAGCATCGAATGAGTCTTGATATAGCCAAATACCCGACATTGGCACTTGCAGAAAATCCCGAAGAACTGCGCATGTTGCCGAAAGAAAGTCTGCCGAAGTTGTGTGATGAACTGCGGCAGTATTTGCTTGCCTCTGTCAGCCGCTCCAGTGGGCATTTTGCTTCTGGATTGGGCGTCGTTGAGCTTACTGTCGCGTTGCATTACGTCTACAACACGCCATTTGATAGTTTGGTGTGGGACGTCGGCCATCAGGCTTATCCGCACAAAATATTGACGGGCCGCCGCGAGCAAATAGGGACTATTCGCCAAAAAGATGGTTTGCATCCTTTCCCTTGGCGTGGCGAAAGTGAATATGACGTCCTTTCTGTCGGTCACTCCTCAACGTCCATCAGTGCTGGCTTAGGCATGGCGGTAGCTGCGGAGCGTGAAGGTAAAGGGCGGCGTACTGTGTGTGTGATTGGTGATGGTGCTATCACTGCTGGTATGGCTTTTGAAGCTATGAATCATGCGGGTGATATTCACTCAGATATGCTGGTTATTCTTAACGATAACGAAATGTCTATTTCCGAAAACGTAGGCGGCCTGAATAACCATTTGGCGCAGTTATTATCTGGCAAACTCTACGCCAGTCTGCGTGAAGGCGGTAAAAAAGCATTTTCGGGTTTACCACCGATTAAAGATTTGCTGAAACGTACCGAAGAACACCTGAAAGGAATGGTAGTACCCAGCACCTTATTTGAAGAACTAGGTTTTAATTATATCGGTCCGGTTGATGGTCACGACGTACAAGCACTGACGCAAACATTGAAAAATATGCGCAGTCTGAAAGGCCCACAGCTGCTGCATATCATGACTAAAAAGGGCAAAGGCTACGCACCGGCTGAAAAAGATCCCATCGGCTGGCACGCAGTACCCAAATTTGATCCGGCCTCCGGCACACTGCCGAAAAGCCAGGGCAATGTGCCTACCTACTCCAAAATTTTTGGTGAATGGCTATGTGAAACTGCCGCCAAAGACAGCCAGTTAATGGCCGTAACGCCAGCAATGCGTGAAGGCTCGGGGATGGTGCGCTTCTCGCGTGAATATCCACAGCAGTATTTTGATGTGGCGATAGCCGAGCAGCATGCGGTGACCTTTGCAGCCGGTCTGGCAATTGGTGGCTATAAACCTATCGTTGCTATCTACTCCACTTTCCTGCAACGGGCTTATGACCAGTTAATCCACGATGTTGCCATCCAAAATCTGCCGGTACTATTCGCCATTGACCGAGGCGGTTTGGTGGGTGCAGATGGCCAAACTCATCAGGGCGCATTTGATCTATCATTTATGCGTTGCATTCCTAACATGGTTATCATGACCCCAAGTGATGAGAACGAGTGTCGTCAGATGCTGCACACCGGCTATCACCATAACGGGCCAGCGGCGGTACGCTACCCGCGTGGCAATGGCACTGGTGCTGTGCTCGAACCATTGGCAATAATGCCGATTGGTAAAGGGATCGTGCGCCGCGAAGGTAAAAAAGTGGCCATTCTGTGCTTTGGAACATTGCTCGCTCAGGCGCAAATCGTCGCCGAAAATCTGAATGCCACACTGGTTGACATGCGTTTCGTTAAACCATTGGATGAAGAGTTGGTGCTGGAACTGGCTGCCAGCCACCAGATACTGGTTACCGTTGAAGAAAACGCCATTATGGGCGGTGCGGGCAGTGGTGTAAATGAGCTACTGATGGCAAAACGCCAGTTAGTGCCAGTATTGAATCTCGGCTTACCAGACCATTTTGTTCCACAAGGTGAACAAGATGAAATGCGCGCAGAATTTGGTTTGGATGCTGCGGGAATACAGCGCCAGATTGAAGCATGGTTGGAGTAACTCAGACAGATAACACCGTGAGCCAAGGGCGACCACTCCTACGGGCGCTCCGGCGGCTTTCGCCGCTACGACCCGAAAGGAGCGTTTCCCTTGGTTCGGCTTTTACCTGCACTTTGAAAGATAACCACACATATACCCTATAGATTTCAAGGTACAGGAAGGCGGCAAGCGAGATAATCCCGATGAGCTTACATAAGTAAGTGATTCGGGTTATTAAGCGTAGCCAACACACCTGTAACTTGAAAGATGACGGGTATCAGTAGAACAGATCTGCTGGCCAGTAGTGCCCCACGACAAAAATAATCGCCGCCGCAACCACCCCGGCGATGATGTCATCCACCATGATCCCCATCCCGCCGTGAACATTACGATCAAACCAGCGAATCGGCCAAGGCTTCCAGATATCAAAAATACGAAATGCCACAAAACCAGCGACTATCCATTGCCAATCATTGACCGGCAATGCCATCAAGGTAATCCACATCCCGACAAATTCATCCCACACGATACTACCGTGGTCATGAACTTGCATATCTTTGGCAGTGCGATGGCAAATATAGACACCAATACAGATGCTAAACATCACCGCGAGGGAGTAAAGTTGCCAAGGTAACTGAATCAATAACAACCAGAAAGGAATAGCAGCAATAGACCCCATAGTACCTGGTGCCCACGGCGATAATCCGCTGCCAAAACCCGTTGCCAACAAGTGCCACGGATTAGATAACCGCAGACGACGTTTAGCTTCATCCATGCGCTTTACCTGCAGAGAAATGGTCGAAGCCACGCAGATTCATCTCAACCGCCTGCCCTTCACGGAAGAATTTAACCCCTTCTGATTGTGGAGCAATCTGACCAATACAAGTGTAGGCTGCCCCGGTGTGACTCAGTGCAACTTTCAGCGCCCCACGGTTTATTTCTGGTACGGTAAAGCACAGTTCATAGTCTTCACCACCGCTCAATGCCCAGCGCAGAGCTTGTTCAGCATCCACCTGATTTTTCAGTGCATCAGAATAGGGCAAAGCATCTAGCTCGATGCGGGCACCGCAACCACTGGCTTTGAGGATATGTTGTAAGTCAGAAATCAAGCCATCAGAGATATCAATGGCAGAGCTGGCGAGGTCGCGTAAAGCCTGCCCCTGCAAAACTCGGGGTTGTGGTCGCAAATGGCGGTGAATGAGCGCGGCTCTGTCGGCCTCATCATCAACCCGCAACTCGTTTTGCAAAATAGCCAAACCAGCCGCACTATCACCCAATGTACCAGTCACATAAATCCAGTCACCAACCCGAGCACCAGCGCGCTTCAATGCTCGTCCTTCAGGGACTAAACCTTGGATGGTTAACGTCAGACTCAATGGCCCACGAGTGGTGTCACCACCAATCAATTGCATGCCATAATAATTAAGCTGATCAAACAAGCTATCACTGAATGATTGCAGCCAGTCTTCATTGACATTAGGAAGGGTCAGTGCAAGAGATAACCAGGCAGGATCGGCACCCATAGCCGCTAGATCGCTAAGGTTTACCGCTAAAGATTTGTATCCGAGATCGGCCGGATCAATATCCGGAAGGAAATGAACACCAGACACCAGTGTATCTGTACTGATGGCCAACAGCTGTTTCTCTGCCACTGTAAGAAGTGCGCAGTCGTCTCCAATACCCAGTTCTACATCCCGGCGATTACTTCTGAACCGGTCAAAGTAGCGGGCAATGAGGTCAAATTCGCCACATGCCATAATACAATTCCAGAAATGTTAACTGTTCAATAAATTAAGGCCGGAAACCGGCCTTAATTCAAGTCGTTAATGCAACGAGTTACTTTCGCTTACGTACCGTCGGAGCAACCTTATCCAGCACCCCGTTGACAAACTTATGGCTATCAGCAGCACCGAACGTTTTGGCAAGTTCGATCGCTTCATTGATCGCCACTTTATAAGGGACATCATCACGTTTGCTCAGTTCAAACAGCGCAATACGCAGAACCGCTCTTTCAACCTGACCTAATTCTTCGAGCTGGCGAGAAAGAACAGGCGCCATTAGCGCATCCAGAGATGCGGCGTTAACGGCAACCCCAGACAGCAATTCGCGAAAATAGGCAATGTCTACATCTTTGACATCCTGCTCAGACAGGAACTGTAATTCAACATCAGCGATGTCGTTTTTAGACAACTGCCAAGAGTAGAGCGCTTGAACAGCGCACTCACGAGCGCGGCGACGAGCAGCAGGTTTCACGGAATTCCCCTTAACTTAACTAAATTCAGCCTTTAATAGCTTTGATTACATTAATCATTTCAAGCGCGGTCAGGGCAGCTTCTGCACCTTTATTACCTGCTTTAGTACCGGCACGCTCAATTGCCTGCTCAATACTTTCTGTGGTCAGCACACCGAAAGCCACCGGAATATCGCTGTTCATCGCTACACTTGATAGACCAGAACTTGCTTCACCAGCAACATATTCAAAGTGCGCAGTGCCCCCACGGATAACCGTACCCAGCGCAATCACCGCATCGTAACGATTTGTTTTTGCCAGCACATTAGCAACCAGCGGCAATTCATAAGCACCGGGAACCCAAACAACAGTGATGTTGTCATCCGCTACCTGGCCAATGCGCTTGAGGGCATCAATGGCACCTTCCAGCAGGCTGTCGTTGATAAAGTTGTTAAAACGCGCAATTGCAATCGCCACGCGGGCATTAGGAGTAGCAACAACACCTTCGATAACGTTCATAGCTTTCCTCAATATGGGTTCATACCCCGCAGGGGGGCGGATTCTATCATATTCTTTCACGCCCTGCCCCTGCGCATTTGTAAAACACTGGCAAGACTATGATTAGCAGAGGGAATCCCTGCCAGATAATTTCATTAATACTTCGGTTTCAAGCGCAGACGCAAGTCTGGCCCTACCTGACGCACCTCACTGAATACGAACTCAGGGGTATCACTCAGTTGCGTTAACCCAGCCAATTGACATAACCCACGAGCATCGCTACCTAGCAATTTGGGCGCAATATACAGAATTAGCTCATCAACTACACCAGCCTGCAACAAGGCTCCGGCCAATTGCGGCCCAGCTTCAACCCAAACAGAATTAATTTGCCGCTTACCCAATTGCATCATCAGTAAGACCAAATCCACCCCATTGCCATGACGTGGTAGCAACAACTGCTCGACATTATCTGGCCATACCTGCTCATCAGCCTCAACCCGAGCTAACCAAGACGAGCCGTCTTGCTGTATGACTTTATGCTGTGGCGTGACACGGTTATGACTATCAAGAATTATTCGAACGGGTTGGCGCAATGCATCTTGAGGATACTGCGCCTGAGTTTGTGCATCCAACTCCTGCCAGCGTACGGTCAGTGAAGGATCATCAGCCAATACGGTGGCACTAGTGCTAAGAATAGCAGAGCTTTGCGCCCGAAAGCGCTGCACATCCTGACGCGCTTGTGGCGAGGTAATCCACTGGCTTTCACCCGAGGCCATCGCGGTGCGACCATCCAGGGATGCAGCCATTTTCAATTGCAAATAAGGAAAACCCGTGCGCATCCGTTTCAAGAAACCGAGATTAACCGCTTCGGCTTCCGCCAGCATCAAACCGTGGTCGACTTCAACCCCAGCCTGTTTTAATTTATATAACCCACGCCCGGCAACTTGCGGGTTAGGATCCTGCATCGCGGCTACCACACGTTTTACACCGGCAGTAAGCAAAGCATCGGCACATGGCGGCGTTCGCCCATGGTGGCTGCATGGCTCAAGGGTGACATAAGCAGTCGCACCACGCGCTTTCTCACCCGCCATCCGTAAAGCATGCACCTCGGCATGGGGTTCACCGGCACGCAAATGATAGCCCTCACCGACAATCTCGTCATCGCGCACCAAAACACACCCGACATTAGGGTTAGGTGACGTGGTAAAGCGCCCTAGCCGCGCCAACTCAAAGGCTCGGGCCATATAGAATTCATCAGGCTGCATGGCTTTCCTTACTTTTATGCTGTGGCAATTAGCAGGGGGCTAACGGCTTTGACGACTATGTTGATTAATCCTGCAAGCGGGCAATTTCTTCGCCGAATTCGCGGATATCTTCAAAACTGCGGTACACCGAGGCAAAGCGGATATAGGCCACTTTATCCAGGCGTTTCAGTGCTTCCATCACCAGATTACCAATCATCTTGGTGGGCACTTCGCGCTCGCCGGTGGCGCGTAACTGAGATTTAATGTGACTGATTGCCGTTTCGACATCATCAGAGCTGACAGGCCGTTTTTCCAATGCTTTCAACATGCCACGGCGTAATTTATCTTCATTAAATGGCTCGCGCACATCATCACTTTTAATGACGCGCGGTAACACCAGTTCCGCCACTTCGAAAGTGGTAAAGCGTTCATTACAATCTAAACACTGGCGGCGACGGCGCACTTGCGAACCATCGCTCACCAGACGGGAGTCAATGACTTTGGTATCCACAGCGGCACAAAACGGGCAATGCATAGCGCTTCCTGATGGGTGAGCTTAAACTTAGCGACAGTTTACCGCGAACTGTCGCGACAACAAAGGGTGGAAGCGGTAGTTTATGTTGATTGAACGATTGCGAACTTGGTTCAACAAATGAAAAACCCTGATACCGGCAATACCAGTATCAGGGTTTATTTACGTTCTATCGTTTATAGCTTAAGGCAGGATTGAAGGCTGATCTGCACCTTCTTTCTCGACTTTCTGCTGCAACATATGCTCACGTTTCATACCCAGTTTCAACGCCAGCGCGGACGCAACGTAGATGGATGAAACTGTACCGATGGAAACACCGATCAGCATGGTGAGTGAGAAGCCTTGCAGCATCGCACCACCAAAGATAAACAGCATCAATACCACCATCAGCGTGGTTGCAGAAGTCATGATAGTACGGCTTAAGGTCTGAGTCAGAGACACGTTCATGATTTCGTAAGGCGTCCCGCGGCGAATTTTGCGGAAGTTCTCACGAATACGGTCTGATACCACAATACTATCGTTAAGCGAGTAACCAATAACCGACATCAATGAAGCGATGATGGTCAAGTCAATCTCGATATGGAATAACGACAAAATCCCCATGGTAATAACCACGTCATGCGCCAGAGCGATAACCGCCCCCAGAGCCAGACGCCATTCAAAACGGAAACCGACATAAACCAGAATACACAGCAACGCGACTATCAACGCCATGCCACCAGCTTGGGCTAAATCGCTGCCCACACTCGGCCCAACGAATTCGATACGTTTTACCGATGCATTCTTATCAACCGACTCATTAATAACAGAGATAACTTTGTTGCCCAATTCCTGCCCGGCAGTTCCACTGGCTGGTGGCATACGTACCATCACATCACGGGTGCTACCAAAGTTTTGCAGAATTGGTGATTCAAAGCCCGCGGCTTCCAATGTGTCACGCAGTTGATCCAAATCCGCAGGTTTTTCCAGGGAAATCTCAATCACCGTACCACCGGTGAAATCCAGCCCCCAGTTAAACCCTTTAGTGGACATCACCACAATGGATGCCACTAACAACAGCAATGAGACGCCGAAAGCAACATAATCCCAGCGCATAAAGTCATAGACTTTACGGCCGTAGTTCAGTTGTTCAACAGTATAATCCTGTGCCACAACGTACTCCTCAAATAGACAGCTTGTTAATGCGCTTGCCGCCGTAAAGCAGGTTGACGATGGCACGAGTACCGACGATTGCGGTGAACATTGACGTTACAACACCGATTGCCGTTGTAATGGCAAAGCCTTTAATCGAACCAGTACCCACAGCATAAAGAATAATCGCTGTGATAAGTGTCGTTACGTTCGCATCGACGATACTTGAGAAGGCACCTTTATACCCTTCATGAATCGCTTGCTGGATCGTCCGCCCGTTCTTGTACTCTTCTTTTATTCGCTCGTTAATCAGAACGTTAGCATCAACTGCTACCGCCAGGGTTAACACTATCCCGGCAATACCCGGCATGGTTAATGTCGCCCCCGGTAACAGAGACATCACACCCACGATCAACACCAGGTTAGCCAACAGCGCAGTACTGGCAATCACCCCAAATTTACGGTAGTAAACCACCATAAACAGGATAGAAACCGCCAAGCCCCACAAGCAAGCCTCCAAACCTTGGGTAATATTCTGAGAACCCAAAGTTGGCCCAATAGTGCGTTCTTCTACAATCTGGATGGGTGCAATCAATGCACCAGCGCGCAGCAATAGAGAAAGTTGACGAGCTTCAGCCGGATTATCGATACCGGTAATGCGGAAACTGTTACCCAAGCGAGACTGGATGGTCGCGACGTTGATAACTTCTTCCTGCTTAACCAGAACCGCTCGGCCATTAGCATCTTTTTTACCGCTGTCTTTATATTCTACAAACAAAGTCGCCATCGGCTTGCCGATATTGTCTTTGGTAAAATTAGACATAGCAGAACCACCCGCGCTATCGAGCGAGATATTAACCTGAGCCTGGTTATATTCGTCGGTGCTGGAAGTGGAGTCAGTAATATGGTCACCGGTCAGGATAACGCGCTTGTACAAGACAACCGGGCGGCCTTCACGCGTGTTTTTGACTTCAGAATCGCCCGGAACACGACCGGAAGCAGCAACGGAGGCATCAACATTGCTGTTGACCAAACGGAATTCCAGCGTTGCAGTCGCACCAAGAATCTCTTTGGCACGTGCAGTATCTTGGATACCCGGCAACTCAACGACAATACGATCTGAGCCCTGGCGCTGAACCAACGGCTCGGCTACACCTAATTGGTTAACCCGGTTACGCAGAATAGTAATGTTTTGCTGAACGGCATATTCGCGCGCTTCCCGCAAACGGTCATCACTCATCACAGCTTTTAAGGTATTGCTGCCATTGGAGCCAATCACCAGATCACGGTGGCGAGGAGAAAGGTAGCTAATAGCGTCATCGCGCGTTTTATCGTCGCGGAAACGCACTTCAACACCATAATTATCCAGTTTACGTACCGTCGCATACGGGATATTTTTCTCACGCAAATCACTGCGCAGAGTATCCATCGTTTGCTCTTGTAACTTGCCAAGCGCAGTATCCATGTCCACTTCCATCAAGAAATGCACACCGCCACGCAGGTCGAGGCCAAGTTTCATCGGCTCTGCACCCAGTTTAGCAAGCCATGAAGGCGTTGCTGGAGCCAGGTTTAACGCAATAACGTATTTGTCCCCCATCGCAGCCACAAGTGCTTCACGAGCGCGCAGCTGGACGTCAGGATCTCTAAAGCGAGCCAGGATTGCACCATTTTCCAGCGCAATAGACTTGCTCGCTATGTTGTCTTTTTCTAAAACGTCACGGACTTGGACCAGCGTTGTTTCACTGGCGGCGATTCCTCGCGCACCAGTGATTTGAACAGCCGGATCCTCACCATAAAGGTTGGGAAGTGCATATAGCAGACCGATGAAGATCACTACGATCAGCATCAGATACTTCCACAAAGGATAACGGTTTAACACGGCAATTCCCTTCGGGAAAATCGAAAATTACAGAGCTTTCATTGTACCTTTCGGTAAAACGGCAGCAACGAAGTCACGTTTGATCATCACTTCAGTGGTGTCGTTCAGTGCGATAACGATATACCCTGTTTCCGCAACTTTAGTAACACGACCAAGTAAGCCACCAGTGGTCAACACTTCATCACCTTTACCAATAGAATCCATCAGTTTTTTGTGTTCTTTAGCACGTTTTTGCTGTGGACGCAGGATCATGAAGTAAAAAATCAGACCAAATACCACCAGCATAATCACCAGGGAGTACGGGCTGCTCTGAGCCGGAGCCCCAGCGGATGCGACAGCATCGGAAATGAAAAGACTCATTAAAATTCCCTCATTGTTATCAATATCAGTAGTGTGAAATCAGTGTGTTAAAATCAGCAACCGCAAAATCCTAACCGTTTAGTCCATAATTGCAAAGGCAATAATTTTAAAATCAATCACTTAATTGTGGAGATAGTGGTGGAACAGGCTTTCCTATCCGACCATAGAAATCTTCAACGAAGCTCTCTAATTTACCTTCTTCAATAGCCTGACGTAAACCCGCCATTAAACGTTGGTAGTAACGCAGGTTATGGATCGTATTTAGCCGCGCACCCAGTATTTCGTTGCAACGATCGAGATGATGCAAGTAGGCACGGCTATAATTGCGACAAGTGTAGCAATCACAGTGTTCATCGAGCGTTGCAGTATCACTTTTATGCTTGGCATTGCGGATTTTTACGACTCCGTCAGTGACAAACAAATGGCCGTTACGGGCATTACGCGTTGGCATAACGCAGTCAAACATGTCGATACCACGACGGACACCTTCGACCAAATCCTCAGGTTTCCCCACGCCCATCAAATAGCGTGGTTTATCTGCTGGGATTTGCGGGCAAACATGTTCCAAAATACGGTGCATATCTTCTTTTGGCTCACCTACCGCCAAGCCGCCCACAGCGTAACCATCAAAACCGATATCTACCAGCCCTTTTACCGACACATCACGTAAATCTTCGTAAACGCCACCCTGAATAATACCGAATAAGGCATTTTTATTATTCAGTTCATCAAAGCGGTCTCGACTACGTTTGGCCCAACGCAATGACATTTCCATTGAGCGTTTGGCATAATCCCAGTCAGCAGGATAGGGTGTACATTCGTCGAAAATCATCACGATGTCAGAGCCGAGATCATACTGGATTTCCATCGATTTTTCTGGACTGAGAAACACTTTATCGCCGTTGATAGGGTTTTGGAACGTCACCCCTTCTTCTTTGATTTTGCGCATCGCACCCAGACTAAATACCTGGAAACCGCCAGAGTCAGTCAAGATAGGGCCGTGCCACTGCATAAAATCATGCAAGTCGCCGTGTAGCTTCATAATTTCCTGACCGGGGCGTAACCACAGGTGGAAAGTGTTACCCAGCAGGATCTGCGCGCCGGTTTCTTTCACTTCCTCCGGCGTCATTCCTTTTACCGTACCGTAAGTGCCAACTGGCATAAATGCCGGGGTCTCTACGACACCGCGTTCAAATACCAGACGGCCACGACGGGCTCGTCCATCAGTTTTTTGTAATTCGTACTTCACATAACCTCCAACATCAGAGAAACAGTCTGATGCGTGATTAAAAGGAGCGCATGATAGCAACTGACTCACCCGCTATACAAGCCAGACAGCTTAAGTAGCACTTATCGTTATATGCATTGTTCTATAATTTGTGTGTCAATTTATTGATAATGCTTTGTCGTCTTGGTGAATGACATTAGCAGCGGGGCATAGGTCGATATTTCCATAAAAAGTTATGCCTGAACTATACTTTTTATGAATCGGTGACACCGCAGACATCCACCAGTCCACTACCCTATTTTCATTATTATCCCTGCTGATAATACGGGGCAAAAAATGACAAAAAGACCGAATATCCTATTAGTACACGGTGCATGGGGCGACGGCACTCATTGGCGCCATGTTATTCCTACGCTACACAACAAAAACTATCCGGTATACGCAGTACAAAACCCACTGACATCGTTGGCGGATGACGTAGAACGGACAAGGAAGCTGGCGGCATCACTGGAAGGGCCCACCATTTTGGTTGGTCATTCCTACGGTGGCATGGTGATTTCCCAACTTGGTGACTTGTCTCATATAGTTGGGTTGGTCTTTGTGGCTGCTTTTGCACCGGATAAAGGCGAAAGCCTTGGCAGTATTTTCCAGCTACGCGACCTCCCTTCAGGGGCGGCCAATCTTGTTCCCGATCCGGATGGTTTTCTTTGGATTAAGCGGGACAAATTCCACGAAAGTTTCTGTCACGACTTAGACAAAAACGAAGCCATTATTATGACTGCCGCGCAAAAACCAACCTCAGGCCGTTGCTTTGAAGCTACCTCGGCAGAACCAGCGTGGAAAATCAAACCCAGTTGGTATCAGATTTCCAATCAGGACCATATGATCCCGCCAGAAACACAGCAATGGTTTACAGAACGAATGAAACCGAAGAAAACCATTCGTCTGGACTCCAGCCACGCCTCTCTGGCTTCCCATCCCAATGAAATCATAGCGTTGATTGAAGATGCGGCCAAAGGCCATTAAACAACGTTTATCCCGGAGACAGATATTGCCTGGCTCCGGGTGTTTCAAGGGGTAATCACATATGCGGATTTAGGAGATATAATCCCCAGAAAAACGGATCGGCATAACTTACTGATTATCCGTACTATTCAGGGATATCATTTCTGTGCTTGCCTGTGGATTACGGCTGATAAACATGGCATCACCATAACTGAAAAAGCGATATTGCTCGGCAACCGCCTGCTGGTAAGCATTCATGGTATTTTTATAACCAGCAAAAGCAGAAACCAGCATTATCAATGTCGATTCAGGCAAATGGAAGTTGGTTATTAATGCATCAACCACCTGATAATGATAACCCGGATAAATAAAGATCTGGGTATCACCAAAGAAAGGAGCAATCAGGCCATTATCACTTGCCTTAGCGGCACTTTCCAATGAGCGTACTGATGTTGTACCCACCGCAACGACCCGATTACCACGAGCTTTACAAGCCAGAACTGCATCAACCACCTCTTGCGGCACTTCTGCATACTCAGAATGCATGATGTGGTCTTCAATTGTTTCGACTCGCACTGGCTGGAACGTCCCTGCGCCGACATGCAAGGTAACAAAAGCCATCTCAATGCCTTTTTCCCGCAATGCCGTCAGCATCGGCTCATCGAAATGTAAACCGGCGGTCGGCGCTGCCACTGCCCCCAGGCGCTGGCTGTATACCGTTTGGTACAGCTCGCGATCGGCATCTTCATCAGGGCGGTCTATATAAGGAGGCAAAGGCATATGGCCGACTGCATCCAAAATAGTGAAAACATCCCGCTCATCATCAAAGCGCAGCTCAAATAGCGTGTCATGGCGTGCCAGCATAGTGGCACGAATGCTCTCATCGTCACCCAGCAGCAGCTCAGTACCGGGTTTAGGCGCTTTTGACGCTTTGACATGAGCCAGAACACGGTGATCATCCAAAACGCGCTCGACCAACATTTCAAGTTTGCCGCCACTGGCTTTGCGACCAAATAAACGCGCCGGAATAACCCGCGTATTATTGAATACCAGCAGATCACCGGGCACCAGTTTATCCAGCAAATCAGTAAAAATGCCGTGCGTTAGTGTTCCCGTTGGGCCATCCAGTGACAATAGGCGGCAACCGCTACGCTGGGGCTGTGGATAATGGGCAATAAGAGATTCTGGCAGCTCAAAAGAAAAATCGGCAACACGCATGGCTTTCCACTTCATATCAGAACAGAGCCGGCTCACAGACATGTGGAGCAGGTTCACAAAAATAGGCGGCTAGTCTAGAACCCTGAAGGGCTGGCTGCAAGAAATAAGGAGAGTTAGTGGATATTTGCATTATACTCAACGCATGAATTTTCTTGCTCACCTCCATCTCGCAACACTGGCTGATAGCTCTTTATTGGGCAATTTGCTGGCCGACTTTGTACGCGGTAACCCACAGGGGGAATACTCCCCTGAGATAGTCGCTGGCATCATGATGCATCGTCGCGTTGATGTAATGACTGATACATTGCCATTAGTGAAAGAGGCTCGTGGCTATTTCAGTGCAGACTATCGCCGGGTTGCACCTATTACTCTGGATGTATTATGGGATCATTTTCTGTCACGCAACTGGGATAAACTGATGCCAGACTGCTCGCTGCCCAATTTTATCGAGCACGCGCAATGCCAAATTTTGCCATATTTACCCCTGACACCGGCCCGCTTTCAGAACCTTAATACCTATCTGTGGCCAGAGCGTTGGCTGGAACGCTACGCTGAACTACCCTTTATAGCTGATGTGTTACAAGGTATGGCTAACCGACGGCCAAAGCTGGCAGCACTTGCAGGGTCATTTCACGATATAGAGCAACACTATCAGCCATTAGAACAGTTGTTTTGGGCTTTTTATCCTGCAATGATGTCACAGGCACAAGATAAACAAATTTAGATTAAAACATTCTTTATTGTATGGTTATTGATTCTAAGTCACTTGCGCTTTCTGTAAGAATGGGTATCTTAGCAAGACTAAGAAACAAAAATCGTTGTAACAATAGGTAAAAGCTATCACAGCAATTGGTATTTATCCCTTTATTCATCGCGCTTAAATACCTATGCTGTGCCGATACTTTTAAGACAACTGGTTAATCCATCCCTAATTAACAGGAGTAATTTATGGTTCTGGTAACTCGTCAAGCCCCTGATTTTACAGCAGCTGCTGTTCTTGGTAGCGGCGAAATCGTTGAAAACTTCAACCTGAAAAAACACCTGAACGGCCGCCCTGCTGTCCTGTTCTTCTGGCCAATGGACTTCACTTTCGTTTGTCCTTCAGAGTTGATCGCTTTCGACCACCGTTACGAAGAATTCCAGAAACGTGGCGTTGAAGTTGTTGGTGTTTCTTTTGACTCCGAGTTCGTACACAACGCATGGCGTAAAACCCCGGTCGATAAAGGCGGTATTGGTGAAGTTAAATATCCAATGGTTGCTGATATCAAACGTGAAATTCAGAAAGCCTACGGCATTGAGCACCCAGATGCGGGTGTTGCACTGCGCGGTTCTTTCCTGATCGACAAAAACGGTGTTGTTCGTCACCAAGTGGTTAACGACCTGCCACTGGGCCGTAACATTGACGAAATGCTGCGTATGGTTGACGCACTGCAATTCCACGAAGAACACGGCGACGTTTGCCCTGCTCAGTGGGAAAAAGGTAAAGCAGGTATGGGCGCATCTCCAGATGGCGTAGCTAAATACCTGTCTGAAAACGCCTCTAAACTGTAATAACAGTTTATGCCGCCCCTGATTTATTCGGGGGTATCAAGCCAGTCAGTTCACACTGACTGGCTTTTTTTATTCTGACTGAGTTTCAGTCTTCTAAGCATTAAGGTATCAAGACTGCTATATCCCCAACGTAATTGGAGTTACAGCTAGGCGGCAAACGAGTGAATCCCGATGAGCTTACACAAGTAAGTGATTCGGGTGAACGAGAGCAGATAACAACGCTGTAAACTCAATTAATAAGGGGATAATTTTGTGGCATATTCAGCCTCCTGCCTTCCCTTTCGGCGGGTATAAGGCTACCGTAATGTTGTCTGGCGTTACAGAGAGCCTCGTATTGATTAATTTTAATACGGGGCTTTTTCCTATCTGCTTTATGGCAACAACTGTTTTTATCAAAGCACTTACAGCACTGATTCAAACAATGCCCAAAGCAGACAGCTTCAAGCATCCGCCGCAGAGCCTATATAATAATCTTTTCGATTCCCAGCTTATGCAATTTAGGAATATTTACTTATTTTCAATAAGTTATTTCTATTTATCTTCACTTCACTCAAACAAAACATACCTCCCTGTCTGGCAACTACTGACCCATTTTCCTTGCGCTGCTAATTAATTAGCAGTCATAAACATTAATTCTGCTATTAATTATTACTGGCGTGTGTTTTTCACACTCCATAAGCAGCGATTATCAGCTGCCAGACAAAAATGACCGGGTCATCCCTGGCGGGCAGGAAATAACAGGAGTCAGAATGCATTTGCAAAAATGGAACAAACCCTTAGCTGTATTGGCTTTGCTCATCAGTGGTACGCTGCATGCGGCCTCAACACCTGCGGTGGAAGCAAAAAATGGCATGGTAGTAACATCCCAGTATCTGGCTTCACAGGTTGGGACTGACATTCTAAAAATGGGGGGGAACGCAGTTGATGCCGCGGTAGCTGTGGGTTATGCGCAAGCAGTAGTGAACCCGTGCTGTGGCAATATTGGTGGTGGTGGCTTTATGACTATTCACCTTGCGGATGGAACGGACACATTTATAAACTTCCGTGAAACCGCTCCTGCCGCTGCCAGTGCCGATATGTATCTGGATAAAGAGGGCAAAGTTACCAAAGACGCCAGTTTGTATGGTTATCTGGCTGCTGGTGTTCCAGGTACTGTATTGGGAATGGACAGCGCGCAAAAGAAATACGGCAAATTAACCCGCCAGCAAGTCATGGCTCCGGCGATCAAACTGGCACAGGAAGGCTTTGTGTTAACTCGTGCTGATACGGATATTCTTGATACAACGGTTAAACGTTTCCGCCAAGATCCTGAATCAGCTCGTATTTTCCTACGTAAAAATGGCGAAGCTCTGCAACCGGGCGACCGTCTGATTCAAGCTGATCTGGCTGATACTCTGACTGCTATCTCAGAGAAAGGGCCGGATGCTTTCTATCAAGGGAAGATACCGCAAGCAGTTGAAGCAGCAGCTAAAAAAGGCGGAGGTATTTTGACCGCTGCTGATTTTGCCAATTATAAAATTACCGAAACCGCCCCTATTACCTGTAGCTACCGTGGCTATAAATTCGTTTCTTCTCCACCACCTAGCTCCGGCGGCGTAACCTTATGTGAGACGTTAAATGTCCTTGAGGGATATGACCTGAAGAGTATGGGCTTTAACTCTGCCGCTTATATTCATACGCTGACAGAAGCGATGCGCCATGCTTATATGGATCGTAATACTTTCCTCGGCGACCCAGAATTTGTTAAAAACCCGATTGACCGCCTGCTAAGTAAAAGTTATGCCGCTGATATTCGCAAGCAAATCGTCGCCAATAAGGCCACGCCGTCGGTAGAAGTTCAGCCGGGCATGCAGCCACATGAGAAACCTGAAACAACTCACTATTCTATCGTCGATCATGATGGCAATGCCGTTTCTACTACCTATACGGTGAATGGTCGCTTTGGTGCAGTCGTCATTGCGCCTGGTACCGGCTTTTTCCTGAATGATGAAATGGATGATTTTACCGTCAAAGTCGGTGAGCAAAACCTGTATGGTTTAGTGCAGGGATCAACCAATTCTATCGCCCCCGGTAAGCGCCCACTATCATCTATGAGCCCTACACTGGTGACCAAAGATGGTAAGACATTTATGGTTTTAGGTTCACCGGGCGGTTCACGAATCATCACCATTACCTTGCAAACCGCATTGAATGTGATTGACCACGGTATGGCACCACAAGAGGCCGTGGATGCACCACGCATCCATCATCAATGGCTGCCCGATGAAGTTTACTACGAGCAACGTGGAGTATCCGCAGACAGCCTTAATCTCCTGAAAACAATGGGATATAAAATGGTTGAGCAGAATCCTTGGGGAGCAGCCGAGTTAATTTTGGTCGGATTAGCGGGTGTTGAGGGTGTCAGCCCTGCCAATTCGGGCAATGATTCTGCCGTCTCAGGGAAAGTGAGAGAGGGTTACCTGTATGGGGCTAATGATGTTCGCCGCCCAGCAGGTGCCGCCATCGGTTACTGATAGTAATGGCTTACTAATGTAACTTATCCCCCATCAATATATCGATGGGGGTATTTACCACTTTATTCATACCCTAAATAATTCAAGTTGCAGGAAGGCGGCAATTGAGTAAATCCCGATGAGCTTACTCAGGTAAGTGATTCGGGTGAACGAAAGCAGCCAACGCACATGCAGCTTGAAGTATGACGGGTATACATCACCAGGGTAGAGTATGTCCTTGATAATCAATAAAGCCGTGACCGCCCTTACCGGAAGCGTGCTCAATTTGGTCAACCACCCCTTTCACACTGGTCGCTATTGTTAGTGGTGCGGCATCCCCGCCCATATCTGTTTTTACCCAACCCGGGTGAATAGATAACACCGTCAACGAGGGGTCCGCTACCTCAGCAACCAAATTGCGCGTCATCATATTCAATGCAGCTTTACTGGCTGAATACAGAGGTTTATGGCCTGAAGCATTATGTCCAAGACTCCCCAGTTGTGAAGACATAAAGGCTAATACACTGTGAGTAGGATTACGCTGTGCCAGCAAAAGCTGGGCAATACGGATCGGGGAAACCGCATTGGTCTGGAATAATTCGAGAATCTCTTCCGGTTTGGCATCAACCGCCGATTGATGCTCCGGCCCGGAGATACCGGCATTAATAAAAATCAGATCAAACATTTGGCCCTGTATCTGTGGTAAGAATGTTTTGATACTGTCGGGTTGGTTAATATCCAATGTTAGCCAATGGGCCGCATGTGCAGCGGTATCTTTTGCTACACCGCGCGTAGTCGCGGTGACTGACCAGCCACGGCGGTTAAGCTCATCAACCAATCCCAGTCCCAATCCCCGAGAGGCGCCGATTATCAATGCCTGTCTTTTAGCTGTGCTCATCATATTTTCCCTTCGGTGAATTTACCTGACAACTATCTATACCCGTTATATACATAGTATTTCAACCAAAGAAAAAGCGGCGTTTAGCCGCTTTTAATATCTCGCGCTGCGTCACTAACTCTTAAGTTAGCGCTCACTATGGCCAATCACTAAGATTGACCACGCCACAATGTGACACTCTCACCAGACAATTGCAGATTGACACCTGCATCAGTGAGCTCCAGTTCTGATATCCCTTCTAAACGCTGCCACTGAGCAACATTCAGTAAAGGAGATACAGGTAAGAAGATATCACTAGTGCGATTGCGCTGGATGGCTACCATCACCCGCTCACGCTGATAGCTGCGAATAAAGACCAGAGAATCACCATTGGCATGAATAACCTGGCATCCACCACGCCGCAGTGCCAAACTTTTGTGCCGTAAAGCTGCCATCCGTTGACACAATTTCAGCAAGTCGCCATCCCACAATGCTTCGTCCCACGGGAAAGGTTTGCGGCAGAAGGGATCATTGCCGCCATCGAGGCCAATCTCATCGCCATAAAATAAGCAGGGCACGCCAATCCAGCTAAATAGCCATATCAACGCCATTTGCATCCGCGTCTTATCGCCATTCAGCAAAGTGATAAAACGGGCAGTATCATGGCTATCCAATTGATTAAATAAACGCAATTGATGCCCATGAGGTAATCCGGCACGATATTCATCCATCCAATAGGCACAATCCTCCGCGCTGAGTTTTATTGGATGATAGGCGACATCACAACCCGCCAGGAAGCTGCGTACCGGCAAGGCAAACCCCATATAATTCATGGCTGCATCTTCTACTCCGGCATGGAGCCAATTTCGCGCATCGCCAAAATGCTCACCCAGAATATAGGCCTGAGGATTTTCGTCTTTCGCCGCCTGATAAATACCCGCCAGATGATGCAAATTCCCTTTTGCACCGCCCTCTTCGCCCAGCATATGCACCACATCCAGCCGCCAGCCATCAATACTGTAAGGTGGTTTTAACCAATGGCGCACCACGCTATCTTCGGCGCGATAAATTTGGTTAACCACGTCTTCACTCGCGAAGTTGAGTTTCGGTAAGCTGGCATTGCCCTTCCAATCCAGCGCCCGGCCATCGGGGAAGAAATTAAACCATCCTCGATAGGGTGAGTCAGGGTGGTGACAGGCACCGTTTTCGCCCTGTTGATGACGATCAAACCAATGATGGGAATCACCGGTGTGGTTAAACACGCCATCGAGCACCAATTTCATGCCAACATCGCGGGTAGCGCTGCGTAATTGCAGGAAAGCACTCTCACCACCAAGGTAAGGATCAACCTGATAATAATCTTGTGTATCGTATTTATGTACACTGGGTGCAGTGAAAATCGGGTTGAGATAAAGTGCAGTCACACCCAACTTTTGTAGATAGGGGAGTTTTTGGCAAATACCGGCCAAATCGCCGCCATAGAATGTCGAAGCAGCATTCACATCATCCAATGGTTGTTGCCATTCACGACGCGATACTGAATGACCCGTAGCGTGATGGAGATAACTGCCATTTTGCACTCCGTGTTCACTCTGGCTACTGGCAAAACGATCCGGGAAAATTTGATAAAAAATCTGATCGGCAACCCAATCAGGGCCACTGTCTGGCAGCTCAATAGCAAACTGAGCCAATTGCGCCGGAGGAACTATCGAAAAACCTAATGGCCCGAACCACAGTTGATCATCATTCCACAGTAACTTGAAGCAATAACGCCGTACTGGCTGACCTTCATGTAATGGCAATGATGCGCGATAACGCCAGAAACCATCGTGCAGTTCACCCTTCATGGTGAGCAGCCACTCTTCATTATCCGGCTCACAGCGTAAGAAAACTTGTGCAGGTAAATTATCCCCCTGCAACCACTCTCCATGTAACCACAGCGTAATATGTAACGCATCGCCTCGTTGACGGACAAAAGGCGCGACCGGTAGATGCCAACCACTCAGCATAAAACTCTCCTGCTTTAACCAAAACGATTGCTGTTAAGGCTATCTGGTGCAGACATTAACGCCGCGACACATTCACCTGTATAAATAAGTCGATAGAAACAATGCCATGTTGCGGAGGAATACCCCTCATCTGTCAGCGTAAATATTGAGGATGAGGTCGGGGGCGGAGAGAGTTATTGAATGGCTAAATAAAGAGATAAAAAAGCCGGGATATCTCCCGGCCAGACTGCTGACAAAGCCAAATGAAGGGGAAGCGTGCCGTTGGGGTCGCTCTTAGTTTCAAATACAAGCGCGTAAGCGACCGAAGTGCCCCGAGGTGCGGTAAACCCTTCACTCACTAAGTTATCAACAGCTTTGTTATTATGCTCAAGCCGGGATATCTCCCGGCTTTATATTCAAAATTACTCTGCGATTTTCAGCTCATTCGCTTTCTTCTTCTGATGATTTACCTTGAAGTAATATCCCACCAGCAATAAAGCTATCCACACTAACCCGACATACAGAGAGACACGAGTCGTTGGGAACCAACCAATCAGCCCAATGATAAACACCAGGAAAATGATAGCCAGCACGGAAGTAAAGGTGCCGCCACGCAGCGGGAAATCGAGCGCTTTCACTTGATCTTTACTTAACGAGCGGCGGAAACCAATTTGGGAGAATAGGATCATAATCCACACCCAGACGGTCGCAAAAGTCGCGAGTGAAGCGATAACCAGGAACACATTTTCCGGCATAATGTAGTTCAGATAAACCGCCGTCAGCATGGCTCCCATCATCACCAACACCGTCACCCATGGCACACCGCGTTTAGAAATCGCAGCAAAGGCTTTTGGCGCATGGCCCTGCTCCGCCATCCCGTTAAGCATACGGCCGACACCGAACACATCACTGTTAATGGCTGATAATGATGCGGTGATAACCACAAAGTTCAGAATCCCCGCAGCAACAGTAATCCCCATATGCTGGAAGGTCAGCACAAACGGGCTACCGTTAGTGCCTACTTGGTTCCATGGGTAAATAGACATGATGACAAACAGAGTACCGACGTAGAACATCAGGATGCGCCATGGCACTGAATTGATAGCTTTCGGAATAGATTTTTTCGGATCTTCTGCTTCACCGGCAGTAATCCCGATAATCTCAATCCCACCATAAGCAAACATCACCAGTTGCAGTGACAGGATCATGCCAACAAAACCGTTACTGAAGAAGCCGCCGTTAGTCCATAAATTATGAATACCAGTCGGTTGCCCACCATTACCAATACCCCAGACAATGATACCAATACCGGCCAAAATCATAACGATGATGGTGGCAACTTTGAAGAATGAGAACCAGAATTCCAGTTCGCCGAACACCTTAACGCTCATCATATTGACGGCACCAATGATGAGGACAACACTCAGTACCCATATCCAATGCGGCACGTCCGGGAACCAGACCCCCATATAGATACCGAACGCAGTTACATCGGCAATAGCAACAATCAGAATCTCAAAACAATAAGTCCAACCGGTGATATAGCCCGCCATTGGCCCAAGGTAATCTTGCGCATAACGAGAAAAAGAGCTGGCCTGTGGGTTATTGACTGACATTTCACCCAGCGCGCGCATGATGATAAATGCCACCACACCACCAATCAGGTACGCCAATAATACGCTTGGCCCCGCCATTCTTATTGCATCAGCCGAACCATAGAATAAGCCTGTACCTATTGCTGACCCCAATGCCATAAAGCGGATATGGCGTGTTGTTAGGCCGCGTTTCAGCTTATTTTTGACTGGTAATTCCATGAACTTTATCCCGTCTTTTTTCAGCAAAAAGCCACGGGGATGAGCCGTGGCTAAAAATACTCGGTGACTGTGTAGTTATTGCTTGGCGGCAACGACCTGACGACAGCACAGGCGATCGTACAACCCTACGACGACGAATACCAGTAGGGATGGTGATAACCATGCCAGACCTTGCTCAGCCAATGGCAGGTGCTGAGTCCATTCCGGCAGATATTGTGCAAAGGTCGAGGCCTTTACCGCATCAAGGATACCGAATAATAAACTGACCAACATGACCGGAGCCACAATACGTGGGGCATGGTGCCACCAGCGCAAAGTGAAACTCATCAGTACCAGCACAATGCATGGCGGGTAAATTGCCGTCAGCACCGGAATGGAAATCTGTATCAGATGGCTCAGTCCTAAATTCGATACCATCATTGAGAAGATACCGAGGATAAACACCAGTGTACGGTATGACAGCGGCAAATACTGGGCAAAGAATTCAGCGCAGGCACAGGTCAGCCCCACCGCAGTCACCATACAGGCGATGAAAATC
Source organism: Yersinia proxima (assembly GCF_902170785.1). Lineage (GTDB taxonomy): Bacteria > Pseudomonadota > Gammaproteobacteria > Enterobacterales > Enterobacteriaceae > Yersinia > Yersinia proxima. The sequence continues at coordinate 353,546 of NZ_CABHYG010000016.1, forward strand.
AACGCAGCCAGGAATACGCTACCTAAACCACCGAAGGTATGCTGAACATAGGCATGCAATACCACGGCACCATTTTGCGCATCGGGCACCAAACCACCGCTGCTTGAACCCAACTTAAACAAGCTCAGATAAACCAGCGTCAAACCGATACCGGCAATCAAGCCAGCCCAAATGGTATAGCGCGTCAGCAATCCAGCAGAAACCACACCACGTGAACGTGCTGCATTGACGATGACGATACCGAACACCAAAGCGCCCAAGGTATCCATGGTCAAATAGCCATTGACGAAACCAGAAGAAAATGCGGCATTCTGATATGCATCAGTAGCCGGAATCAGGGGGCCAGCAGGCCAAATCAAAGCCGCGATACCCAAAATAGCCAGCGCTAAAATTTTCAGTGGTGCGAGAATATGCCCGACCGTATCGAGCAAACGCCCCGGATACAGAGAAATCCCGATAACCAGCGCAAAGTAAAGCACACTGTAAATAAACAGTGGCAGCGGGCCATCACCCGTTAAAGGCGCAATACCAACCTCAAAGGAAACTGTTGCAGTGCGTGGAGTGGCAAATAGAGGACCCACGGCCAGATAACAAACAGTTGCCAGTACCAGGCCAGCACCGCGACCAATTGGGGTACTCAGAGCATCAATACCGCCGCCCACTCGAGCCAGCGCGATAACAGTAATGACCGGTAATCCAACGGCGGTAATCAGGAAGCCCAAAGCAGCCCACCACACATGTTCACCCGATTGCAAACCAACCATCGGCGGGAAGATGATATTGCCAGCCCCAACGAATAAGGCAAAGGTCATAAAACCTAATGCCATAATATCTTTAGACGATAAACGATGACTCATAGTGATGTGTGTTGCCTAGTTAAATGATCAAAAGAAAAAGTCCTAAGTTGTGGTCTTTCCGACGTGATCGAAACAATACAAAGCTCTGATAAACGCAAACTCCGGCGGTTAATAAGCAATCTATTTCGTCAGTATGCAGTGTTTTTGAAGTTATTTGCAGGTGGAATAGGCCAACAACGGCGGTAAGTAGACCGTTTATAGCGGAGAAAGGCAAGTCGGGATCACAAAAGCAGAGTCTTCATCCATACAATATTTAAAAAGCAGTTAATCATGCCAGATTTTGAGAAATACGCATCATATGATTTGTATCATTTATATCCAACCGTTAACAATTTACGGCTAATACTCTCTAACAATCCAGCCATATTAATAGGCAAAACCCAACTCTTGTCGAGTGTGATTCAGGATCTCTGGGGGCAAGGGCAAATAGCCGTCATGAGTCACACGCTTTTGCCCTTCTGGTGACAAAACGCGCTCAAGAAATGCCGCCGTCAAAGGCTCTAGCGGCTGGCCCGGTGCTTTATTGATATAAATATACAGGTAGCGAGCTAGGGGATAGCGGCCATTTTTAACATTCTCAGCCGTTGGCATCACATACTCCTGCCCGTTCGTCGACAAGGACAACGACTTAACACCACTATTACGAAAACCGATACTGGCGTAACCCATGCCATTCAATGAACCGGCGACAGCTTGCACAACAGAAGCAGAACCAGGCAACTCATTGATATTATTTGAAAAATCACCACCACACAGTACCCGTTGTTTGAAAAAACCATAAGTGCCGGAGGCTGAATTTCGGCTATAGCGTTGTATCGAGCGCTCAGCCCAGCGCCCTTTTAGCCCAAGTCCACCAAAACGTTGGACGCGATGGGACTCCCCACAACGACGATTTTGCGAAAATACAGCATCAAGCTGAGATAAGGTGAGTTTATCCAGTGGATTATCCTGATGGACAAAAACTACCAATGCATCCACTGCGACAGGAACAGCAAGTGGTGGATAGCCATAACGCTCAGTAAATGCCGTGATTTCTGCCGCTTTCATTGGCCGGCTCATCGGGCCAAGTTGAGCGGTCCCTGCTGCCAGTGCCGCGGGAGCAGTTGAGGAACCTGCCGCCTGTATTTGCAAATTAACGCCGGGGTAATGATGATTGAAATCATCAGCCCATAAAGACATCAAGTTAGCTAAAGTGTCAGAACCGACACTGGAAAGATTACCAGACAGAGTATCTGGCTTTGGCGCATCGACCACTGTGGCTGGCGATACCGCGACAGGGAGTGCCAGGACGCCGCAGCTAAATCCTAGCAGAGCATGCAACAGCGCTAGTTTTCCCCATCTCATCAGTTTGCTATCCATACAGTCTTAGGATTTGACTGCATTCTCGGTTAAAACCGTCGGAACAATCAACCGATTCGGTAAGGTAAAGATAAATCTCGTCCCCAGGCCGATTTCGCTCATCACATCCAAACGCGCATCGTGATGGCTCAAAGCATGCTTCACAATGGCCAACCCCAAGCCACTACCACCGGTTTGCCTTGAGCGGGCTTTGTCCACCCGATAGAAGCGCTCGGTCAGGCGTGGCACATGTTCAGGGCCAATACCTGGCCCATTGTCACTCACCTGAAATTGCGCCCCTTGTGGGGTTCGCTGCCAACACACCTCAATTTGGGTGCCATCAGGTGTGTGATTGACTGCATTATAAACCAGATTGGAAACCGCGCTGCGCAATTGATCTTCGTTGCCGAATACCTTCAGTTGATCATTAATGCGGAAAGTAATCTCATGACGCCCATTACTCAGTGCTTGTACTTCGTGTTGCAGCATTTTCAGCATGCGCGGAATATCGACCTGCTCATTCATATCCACATTAGGTGCAGCTTCAATTCGCGATAACGTCAATAATTGTTTTACCAGCCCATCCATGCGCTTGGTCTGTTCTTGCATCGTCCCTAGCGCTTTATCTCGTAATGGCCCGACCAACTCTTGGTCGTGCATCATTTCCAGATATCCCTGTAACACCGTCAAGGGAGTGCGCAGCTCGTGGCTCACATTGGCAAAGAAATTACGCCGCGCCCCTTCCAACTGACGCATTTGGGTGACATCACGAGCCACCATAAGCAATTGCCCTTCTGAATAAGGCATCACCCGGAACTCAACGTAATAACCATTATTGAGTTGCAGAGTCAGTGGGCGGGAAAATTCTTGCTGCTGCAAATATTGACTAAATTCGGGATAACGCAGCAAGTTGAGAATATGTTGGCCATTATCCTCCGGCCAACGGAAGCCGAGTAATTGCTGAGCCAAACCATTACACCAGAAAATATTACCATCAACGGTTGTCATAACCACCGCGTCGGGTAAAGACTCAGCACCACTACGGAAGCGTTTGATAAGTAAAGCCAACTCACGACGCCGACGGCGATTTCTCAATTGCATCTGGTACAAACCGTAAAATAACGGCTCCCAACTCCAACGCCCTGAAGGTGGCGTCATGCTGCGGTCTAACCACAGCCAGTGAGATAATTTGAGTTGGTTATAGAAATTCCACACCAGCGCTGCAATAACCGAGACTAATAATAGCCATGGAAGGTATCCAATAAAGGCACCTAACAGCAATGCGGGCAGACAAAAAAGAGCCAGCTCTAAAGCCAGCGTTTTCCATGATAATCGTTCTAACACAACGAATTCTCCGGCACTGAAAACTCAGTAGCGCGTTGAGAAACGGTATCCGGTTCCCCGGACAGTTTGTACCATTCGGTCATGGCCATCAATTTCCAGCGCCTTACGTAGCCGACGGATATGCACGTCAACGGTGCGATCTTCTACATAAACGTTAGTGCCCCAAACATAATTAAGCAACTGTTCACGGCTGTAAACGCGCTCAGGATGAGTCATGAAAAAGTGCAATAACTTGAATTCGGTCGGCCCCATATCCAACGCTTGCTCATTGGCCATAACCCGATGCGAGGAGGGATCAAGACTCAACCCTTGCATTTCAATCACTTCTTCAACCGCCATTGGTGATATCCGGCGCATAACCGCTTTGATACGCGCCACTAGCTCTTTGGGTGAAAAAGGCTTGGTAATATAGTCATCCGCACCCACTTCCAAACCACGCACTCTGTCTTCTTCTTCGCCACGGGCTGTCAGCATCATCACCGGAATATCTCGGGTCAGCGCTTCACGTTTCATATGTTTAATAAACTGAATACCCGAGCCGCCAGGTAACATCCAGTCCAACAACACTAAATCAGGGTAAGGCTCGGACAAACGAGTTACTGCACTGTCGTAATCCTCGGCTTCTAACGGTTGGTAGCCATTCTGTTCCAACACAAAGCACACCATCTCACGGATTGGTGCTTCATCTTCAACTACCAGTATGCGTCTTGCCATCATCAACCCTGCCAGTAAGTTAGTGGTCACTATTTGATTTCGGAAGCCATTATGCGTCAGTTTTGTGACATTTTTATGAAAAACATCCCCCTCTTGCAAGCAATAAGCATAGTGATAAATTTCATGATAAATGCAAAATGCAGCACTCAAGTTTGCGAGGCGTCTCGGAGATTTTCTTCACAACCTTTTTTTAGCCGCGACATCCAGCAGGCAGCGTTTATAATCAGCGCCATTATCTTTAAAGGCAACCTGCCCTAGCGGGAGATTTATGCGCATTATTCATACCTCTGACTGGCATTTGGGCCAGCATTTCTTTACCAAAAGTCGTGCGGCTGAACATCAGGCATTCCTGCACTGGCTTATAGAACAGATCAAAGAAAATCAGGTAGATGCGCTGATTGTGGCCGGTGATATTTTTGATACCGGCTCCCCACCCAGCTATGCACGTGAGCTATATAACCGTTTCGTGGTTGAACTGCAACCGACAAACTGCCAGTTGGTTGTTTTGGGGGGCAACCATGATTCAGTATCAACGCTGAATGAATCTCGCGGCTTGCTTTCTTATTTGAATACCACAGTTATTTCCTGTGCCAGCAGCAATCTGGATCAACAGGTTATTATTTTGAAAGACCGCCAAAATCACCCTGCGGCGCTGCTGTGCGCGATTCCCTTTTTACGTCCACGGGATCTAGTCACCAGTCAGGCGGGTGAATCCGGTGGTCAGAAGCAACTGGCGTTGCAGGAGGCGATTGCTGCCCACTATCAGGCGCTCTATCAGCGAGCCGTCGAGCTGCGTACCGAGTTAGGCCTGCCCTTGCCGATTATTGCTACCGGACATTTAACTACGGTGGGTGTCACTACCTCGGACTCGGTTCGTGATATTTACATCGGCACATTGGATGCTTTTCCGGCTCACGCTTTCCCTCCGGCAGATTATATTGCTCTGGGCCATATTCACCGTGCTCAGCAAGTGGCAAAAACCGAACATATCCGTTATAGCGGCTCGCCAATTGCACTGAGTTTTGATGAGTTGAGCAAAGAGAAAAGTGTTTATCTGGTGGAGTTTACCCAGCAGACATTAGCCTCAGTGACCCCGCTCTTCATCCCACAATTTCAGCCAATGCAATTAATCAAAGGCGACTTAGCGCAAATAGAGCAACAGTTGGCTAAATTTGCCGACCACCAGGGGTTACCGGTGTGGCTGGATATCGAAGTTGCCACACAAGATTATCTTACTGATATTCAAAGGCGAATTCAGGCATTAGCCGCAGAACTCCCCGTTGAGGTGGTGCTCTTACGCCGTAGCAAAGAGCAGCGTAATAACAGTATTGAGCGGCAGGAAAAGGAAACACTTAATGAACTGAGTGTCACTGATGTATTTGAACGCCGGCTGGCGCTAGAGGCGGATTTAGCCGAACCACGCCAAGAGCGCATGCGACAGATGTTTAATCTGGTGGTTGAAGATATCACGCAAGGTAAAGATGCCGCAGAGGAGCAATCTGCATGAGAATTTTAAGTCTACGGCTGAAAAACATTAATTCTCTACAGGGTGAATGGAAGATAGATTTCACCGCCGAACCTTTTGCCAGCAACGGTTTATTCGCGATAACCGGCCCGACTGGGGCAGGGAAAACCACTCTGCTCGATGCTATTTGTCTCGCGTTATACCACCAAACCCCGCGTTTGAATGTCACCCCCAGCCACAACGAACTGATGACTCGCCACACGGCGGAGTCACTGGCTGAAGTCGAGTTTGAAGTAAAAGGAACGCGTTACCGTGCTTTCTGGAGCCAGCGGCGTGCTAAAAACAGCCCGAAAGGGAATCTCCAGGCACCTAAAGTCGAGCTGGCATTGTGCGAAAATGGCAAGATTCTGGCCGATAAAGTACGCGATAAACTCGATATGGTTGCGGCGATTACCGGGCTGGATTTTGGCCGTTTTACCAAATCAATGATGCTGTCGCAGGGGCAATTTGCTGCTTTTCTCAATGCAGACGCCAATGACCGCGCGGAATTATTGGAAGAATTAACTGGCACGGACATCTATGGTCGGCTATCTGAATATGTATTTGAGCAACATAAGCAAGCCAAGATCGCACTGGATGCATTGCATCAACGCGCCAGCGGTATTGAGTTACTAAATGAAGAACAGCGTGCAGTTCTGACGCAACAATTAGATGAACTCAGTGAACAAGAAAAGCAAGTTACCTCTGAGCAACAGGTCAATCAAAAGCAAATAAACTGGCTCATCGGTTGGCAGCAACAACAACAAAATGTATTGGAATATCAACAAAAACAGAAAATAATTGAGCAAGAATATCAACAAGCGCAACCCGAACTGCAACGGTTGGCCCGTAGTGAACCGGCAGAAAAGTTGCAACCTTTACTGCGCGACTGTTCCCGTAGCCTACAGGACTTGCAGCAGATACAACTGCGCATTACCACGCTGACACAGCAGCAACAACAACTTCAGACACAACTGACGCCATTGGCTCAGGCGCTGGAACAAGCCAATCTTGCCCGCCAACAACACGCGGCTAATCAGCATGAACAAGAAACACTGATCGAGCAAAAAGTCATTCCGCTGGATAACCTTATTGCTCAACAGCAGCACTCATTAATGCTGATTGGTACACAACTGGAACAATTGCGCGCCAAAGAACAGCAAGGTAAACAACAGCTTAAGCTGAACGAACAACAGCTAAAACAAACTCACCAGCGCCTGCAACAACTGACTGAGTACACCCAGCAGCATACTCACCATAAACACTGGGAAAAAAACCTGCCTTTGTGGCGTGAACAGTTCCGTCAACTACAAGTGCAGCAGCAACAATCCGTTGAAAGTGAGCTGCAGTTGCAGCAACAAGTCACGTTACTCGCGACCTTACAACAGCAAATTGACACCCTGAATGAACAAGATAAGCTGCAACAAGTGGCCTTAATACAAGCTCACTCGCAGACCGATAATATTCAGCATCAATTGTCAGCCCTTGAGCAACAACAACCTTCTGCGCAGTTACGTCAACAACTGAGCGAATTGCAGCAACAACGGCCTGTGCGTCAGCAATTAGCGGCATTATCACCATTGGTGCAGCAAGTTCAGGCATTGCATGATAAACAGCAACAGCTGTTTATTAGCCAGCAGCAACAGCTAAAACTGCTTGAGCAACAATTAGCTGAAAAACGTCAGTTATATAAACAACAAAAACAGCATCTAACTGATCTGGAAACTTTGCATGAGCGCGAAAAACAAATCGTCCGATTAGAATCGGAAAGAGCCAAATTGCAACCAGGAGAAGCATGCCCATTATGCGGTGCATTGGATCACCCGGCGATTACCGAGTATCAGGCCGTAAACCCCTCAGAAACGGCGGTGCGAGTAGAAGAACTGCGGCTTCAGGTTGAGCAACTTTTCACGGCGGGAACAGAATTACGTACTCAGGTTACAAGTATGCAGCAACAACAGTTGCGTCTGGAGCAAGAGTTACAGCACAGCCAGCAGCAACTGACTGATTATCACCAGCAATGGCATGCACTGACACAACCACTAACGCTAACATTTGCGTTGAATGAACCTGAGGCCTTAATAACCTGGTTGGAACAACAAGAACAATCAGAGCAAGCCTGTCAGCTAAAACTGGCTGAATATGAAAAAATTAATCAGCAATATCAACAAGCCAAAGATATTCTGACTCAAGCAGAACAGCAGCAGCAAAAACATCAGCAGCAATTAGCCCTAATTAGTCAGCGACAACAAGATGCCGGACAAGCGCACCAAAAGTTACATGTACAGTATCAACACCAACTGGTTGAATTGGCAAAAACACGCCAAGACTTAAGCCATACTCTGGCTGAATTATCGCTATCAATGCCTGAAGCAGACCAACAACAGAGCTGGCTGGCACTGCGAGAAGAGGAAAATCAGCGCTGGCACCAGTATCTGCAGGAACAACAACAGTTGGCTCTAGGGCAAAAAACGCTGGAAACGCAGATTGAAAATGAACGTCGCCACTTGCAAGAATGCATTGATCAGTTATCTGCACTCACGCAACAACATCAACTGGCCGAAACGCTGTTGCAGCAACAAAAGCAACAACGCGAGGCGCTATTTGGTGACCGCAGTGTGGTTGAAGCCCGCCAGTTATTACGCCAACAGCAGCAGCAAGACGAACTGACTCAACAAAACGCAGCACAAGCCCTGCAACAGACACAATCGCAACTCAACTTGCTATCCGGCGAACTGGCGGGGCTAGAACAGCAGCGCAACCAAAATCAACAACGAGCTACCGCGGCCCAAGCTGAATTACAACAAGCACTGGTGAACAGTGAATTCGATGATGAAGCCGCATTAACCGCCGCACTGCTGAGTGAAGAAGAAAGGCAGCGTTTGCAGCGATTGCAACAACAGCTGAGTGAGCGCCAGCAACAAGCCAATATCCGTCACCAACAAGCCAGTGAAGCATTGGCTCAACTGATACAATCTTGCCCTGATGGTGTCGATCAAACATCTGAATTGGCGGTATTACAGCGGCAATCAGAACAATTACTGGCACAACTGAAAGCCAATACCTTACGGCAAGGTGAATTGCGCAATCAGTTGGAAAACGACAGGGTTCGCCGTCGCAACCAGCATGCACTGTTTGAGCAAATTGAACATAGTCAGCAACAATACGATGACTGGAGCTATCTCAATCACTTAATTGGTTCGAAAGAAGGGGATAAATTCCGCAAATTTGCACAAGGTCTGACACTCGATCATTTAGTCTATTTGGCCAACAAGCAACTCAGCCGTCTACATGGGCGCTATCAGTTACAGCGTAAAACCAGTGATGCGCTGGAACTGCAAGTGGTGGATACCTGGCAAGCGGATGCTATCCGTGACACCCGAACTTTGTCAGGGGGGGAAAGTTTCCTGGTCAGCTTAGCTCTGGCTTTGGCACTATCAGATCTCGTCAGCCATAAAACCAGTATTGACTCACTATTCCTCGATGAAGGCTTTGGCACATTGGATGCGGAAACTCTGGATATTGCACTGGATGCCCTTGATAGCCTGAATGCATCGGGTAAAACCATTGGCGTGATCAGCCATGTCGAGGCGATGAAAGACAGAATCCCAGTGCAAATTAAAGTGAAAAAAGTCAACGGATTGGGTGTTAGCCGCTTAGATAACATCTTCCGAGTCAATCAAGACTAAGCATTTAGAGTTACAGCAAGTGAGCAAATCCCGATGAACTTATTTATAACTAAGATCAAATATAAGTAAGTGATTCGGGTGCGCGAGCACAGCTAACAACGCTGTGGCGTTAAGGACGAAGGGCAGGCCACAACCAAGCGGCCCCGCGCACCCCACTAGAGTCCCCATGCACAGCTTTGCGAATCGGAGTTTCACATTCACCACCAAATACCCAAGGGCTAATTAACGCAGGTAATGTTTTATACAATCGATCAACATTGCTCATCCCGCCACCTAATACCACAACATCAGGGTCAAACAGGTTGATAACATGGGCTAATGACTTGGCCAAGCGGCGCTCGTAATTGACCATCACCTGCTCAGCCAACACATCACCTTGTTCAACTAACGCCATAATCTCATGGCCCTTAAGTGGCTGACCACTCAGGCGAAAATAATCCGTAGCAAAACCTGTTCCAGAGACAAAGGTCTCAATACAGCCTGATTTTCCGCAATAACAAGCCACTTCCTGTTGATATTTGCGCTCCTCATCATCCTGCCACGGTAATGGGTTATGCCCCCACTCGCCGGCGATACCATTGCCGCCAGCATGTACACGCCCATCAATGGCAATACCTGAACCACAACCCGTACCAATAATGACCGCAAATACCAAATGCTTTCCAGCACCTGCACCATCCGTTGCCTCCGATACTGCAAGGCAATTTGCGTCATTCGCCAGACGCACCGGGCGAGAGAGTAGCGTTGACAGGTCTTTATCCAGCGCTTGTCCATTCAGCCAAACTGAATTGGCATTTTTCACCTTTCCGGTGAAAGGAGAAAGTGTCCCTGGGATACCCACGCCAACACTGCCCTGCTCCCCAGTAACCTTTTCTGCATCGGCAACTAATGCCGCAATCGCCTGTAAGGTTTTTTGATAATCATGACGCGGGGTGTCGACCCTTTTACGAAAAAGCTCCAGCCCATCATTTGCTAAAGCAATAACTTCTATTTTGGTGCCACCCAGATCTATACCAATGCGCATAGCGCCTTACCTCATCGACAGGATTATTTAATGATAATAAAAACAGCTCCTTTTAGTTTGGACAATACCTTGCTACGACACAATCTCTGTCACGCGCAATTTTGCGTTTTGTCGTATTTGAATCCTGTGAGATATGAATCAGCTTCAGTGAGTTACCCCGCAGCACTGTTTTTTTCTTATTCTTTTACTAGGGGTCAACGCCTCAATTCGTTATCATGCCGCCCTGCGTTTGATTAACTCGCGCGCTCCAGGCGCGCCCGAGCCAGGGATAACACTATGCTGTGGTTTAAGAATTTAATGGTTTACCGTTTGAGCCGGGAAGTTTCGCTGTCTGCGGATGAAATGGAGAAACAGTTAAGTGCCTTCAGTTTCACACCATGTGGCAGTCAGGATATGGCAAAAACCGGTTGGGTATCACCGATGGGTTCACACAGCGATGCCTTAACCCATACGGTTAATGGCCAAATCGTCATTTGTGCGCGCAAAGAAGAGAAAATCTTGCCATCTCCGGTCATTAAGCAAGAGTTGCAAGCCAAAATTGAACGGTTGGAAGGTGAACAACATCGCAAGCTGAAGAAAACTGAAAAAGACTCATTAAAAGATGAGGTTTTGCACAGTTTATTGCCACGTGCATTTAGCCGTTTTAACCAAACTTTCTTATGGATTGATACCGTCAATGACCTGATTATGGTCGATGCGGCCAGTGCCAAGCGTGCTGAAGATACCCTGGCATTACTGCGTAAAAGCCTGGGCTCTTTACCGGTCGTTCCACTGACGTTAGAAAATCCGATTGAACTGACTTTAACTGAGTGGGTTCGTAGCAAAGAATTACCGTCAGGCTTTGCACTGATGGATGAAGCTGAATTGAAAGCTATTCTGGAAGATGGTGGCGTGATCCGTTGTAAGAAACAGGATCTGTTCAGTGATGAAATCGCGGTGCATATAGAAGCGGGTAAATTGGTGACTAAGCTGGCGCTGGATTGGCAAGAGCGTGTTCAACTCGTTCTGTCCGATGATGGCTCGCTAAAACGCCTCAAATTCTCTGACACTCTACGTGAACAAAACGAAGATATTGATCGGGAAGATTTTGCTCAACGTTTTGATGCCGATTTTATTCTGATGACCAGCGAGTTGGCTGCTCTGATTAAAAATCTGATTGAAGCCTTGGGTGGCGAAGCCCAACACTAATATCGCCGTAGCTTTAAGCGCCAAATATATAAGCCCTCTCCACATTTGAGAGGGCAAATTCAAAGAATAAATTAACTCAAGTATTTACACAGATACGAAGATGCTTCAGCCACTTGCAGGTTAAATTCACTGTTTGCGGGGACATAGAAAGTTTCACCGGGATTGAAAACTTCCCAGCCGGATGAACCAGGGATCAATACTTTTAAGCTACCGGTGATTACCGTCATCTCTTCCGGTTTAGCGGTACTAAAGGTGTACTCGCCCTTTTCCATCACCCCAACGCTAGCCTGTCCAATGCTGTCACTGTCAAAACCAATAGATTTCACTTTCCCGGTAAAATACTCATTAAATTTCAGCATAGTTTTGCACCCGCGTCTTAATCAAAATTGAGCTTTCATATTAGAGTCACTATAAATGGTCTGTCACTGATTATTATGGCGAAATGGGATCATAACCGGATTCACTGCTGTGGTTGCGGAGAAAGCATACGATTTAGCGACCAGAAAACACCTTCACAGCATAGGGTGAAGGTTCATAGTACGAAAACGAGGTGATATTAAAGATTGCGGAGAATGTACAGCGCCAGCGAAGTTTCAAACACCACAATTGATATTGACCAAAATGCTGGCATAAAATTAGTGTGTTGATGGATAAAGCATTTGAAGGTTTTCATCGGCCCGCCTTGGTGGCCTTGCCATAAGAGGCATTAATCGACGCAAGTAATTTACGTCAAAATGATTACGTAGGTGATAATTGTACTCTTCGTATAATTAACAGGCAATCAGATAGGCGAGCGATTCATTTCATAAAGCACATATCTTACAAATTAGACCGGTTGGCTATTTCACTTTCTCATCAGCCAGCATGTGCAAAATCTGCTCAACAACCTCTTCTGGTGGTTGAGTGGCATCCAGCACATGATGAGCAACCTCTTGATAGAGCGGTTCCCGACTGGCTAACACATCCAGCATTTCTTCAACAATCGGTTTGCCAGTCAAACTTGGTCGCTGGGCATTTTCCGGATCTTCCGCCAATCGTTCTGCCAACACATTCGCTGATGCGCGTAAATAAATGACCACCCCGTGCTGGCGCATAAATGTACGGTTATCATGGGATAACACCGCACCACCACCGGTAGCTACCACTGTTTTAGGCGCGGTTACGGTCTGTAGGGCCATACTTTCTCGCAGACGGAAACCATCCCACCCCTCGCGGGCAACAATTTCGGCTACACTCGACTGCAAAGTTTGCTGCATAAACAAATCTGTATCAATAAAGCGATATCCCAACGCCTGTGCCAACGCTTTCCCTATTGTTGTCTTACCTGCACCGCGCGCGCCGACCATAAAGATAGTCTGTGTCATTACTTGAAAGTCCTTTCGCATCCGCTTTTAAGGATAAATTCTCGACATCAAAAAACCGGCCACGATTATTCGCCGGTCAAACTGGATTAACACTCAGCCCTACGCTGTAGGTGCAAATAATACCTATAATTGAGGGTAGTGCAAACTTTACAATTTTGTAAAACTAACTATACAGCTAATAGATAGCCTATTGTACTATCACCCGATGTACATTAATTTGCACATCGGGTGATAACCGGAATTAGAAATCAACACTGGCGCGTAAAACAAACTGCCGAGGCTCACCGACAGCAACGCGCAAATTACCGCCACTTGATGGGTAATAGGTTTTATCAAAGAAGTTTTTCACATTCAGTTGCCATTTCACCCGATAATTATTTATCGGTAATGAATAGGAAATAAAGGCATCAGCCACCGTGTAATCATCTAAGGTAAAACTGTTGGCCGCATCACCGGCTCGCCGCCCAACATAGCGTGCACCCGCACCAATTCGTAAGTCATCGCCGCCTTGCCAACCAGTCGATCCCAATGCTTGCGTCAGAAATACAGAGGCACTATTACGGGCCACATTAGTCATCTGATTTCCTTTATTATCAGGATCTTCTGTAACTCTGGCATCAGTATAAGCATAAGTGGCAATCGCACTTAAATTATCGGTCAATTGCCCTGCGACATCTAACTCAACCCCCTGCGAACGCACCTGACCCGCAGTCCGAGTCACGGTTTCTCCATTAACTAACTCATTGACCATGACATTACGTTTTGCAATATCAAACAGTGCCAAAGTCCCCGTCACTCCATTGACTAATTCTACTTTGCTGCCGATCTCCCAAGACTTTCCTTGTTCCGGCGGCAGCGAATCAATCTGGGTGGCGATAGATGAATTAGGTTTGAAAGACTCACTGTAACTACCATATAAAGAGACTTCTGGCGTCAGCTTATAAACCACTCCCGCACGGGGAACTAACTTACTGTCAGAGCTATCAGTATTAGTAATGAAAGGCCGGCCTTTCCCCGCAAAAACATCAAAGCGATCGTAACGTAAACCTGCCAGTACAATCCATTTATCGGTTAACTCAATGGAATCTTGCATAAACCAGCCATAGCTTTTCAGGTTTTCACGCTGGTCACTGTCTTTAGCGCTAACAGCCGTTGAAGGTGGCATCAAACCGTATACGGGATCATAGATATTAAAGTTTGAGTTCTTTTTACCGCGAATCATATCGCCACGATATGTACGGTTATCTTCGTAATCAAAACCAAACAGCATCTGATGACCCATGCCGCCCAAATCAAGATCACCATTGAGCGTCATCTGCACGGCCTGAGCGCGGCTAACCGCACTGGCAGTGGCGTCGGCCTGACGACTCAATACGCCGGTAATGGGGTCAAGTAATAAAGCCCGGGCCTGATTATCACTATAACGATTGCGGTTATAGGCGTAGGTCAGAGAACTTTTCCAATTATCATTCAGCACCTGATCAATTTGCAGCGTGATATTGTCCTGATCTCCACGAGTGGCGTTATAGGCTTCATCAAAACGGCGGTCACGCGGAGTATCTACCGGTTTCCCTGTACGGCTATCAATAATAGTGCCGCGATCAAAGGGGGTGAGATACTCCATATGTTCGTAAGCCACACGCACCGTGGTTGTCTCACCAAACCACATCACTGATGGTGCAACGACCGTTTGACGATTGCGGCCAAAGTTGCGCCAATAATCTGTTTCATCGTGATCGACAATCATCCGATAAGCAAAACCAGATTGCCCCAATGGGCCGGTGACATCCAACTGCCCACCACCGCCTTTAAAACTGCTGCCCCACCCTTCGATATGTGTTTGCTGCACTAACTGTGGTTTCTTGGTAATCATATTGATCACCCCACCCGGCTCCCCCATGCCATATAACATTGAGGCAGGGCCTTTCAGCACTTCAACTCGCTCAGTGGTGGGAGTGAAATTACGTGCCTGCGCTGAACGCACGCCGTCGCGCAAGATGGAGCCATCACGGTTATCACCAAACCCACGTTTGATAAGTGCATCTTGCGTTCCACCCAATGTATTCGATTGAGTAATACCGCTGACGTTATACAGTGCCTCATCAATGTTTCTTGCTGCCTGGTCACGTAATACTTGCCGCGGAACCACGTTAACCGCCTGCGGCACATTCAGCAGGTTGGTTTCAGTGCGCGTCCCGGTAACACTAGTGGTTGGCTGATAGCTTTGTGTATCAGTTTCACGTTGCTGACCAATCACCACTATTTTGGTTTTTTCTTCACTATTTTTAGTCGCTGTTTGAGGATCAGCAGCTTGGACGGCTGGCCCCATGACAAGCAGGGGTAGGCTGCACCAGTACAGATGCTGGCGCTTAATTATTTTCATTTTCTAACTGACTCCAATAAATCCCTGAGAAAGGTAACGGCAAAAATTGTTGATATAATTGTTGGAAAGTTTGTTGCGGATTGATATCGGCAAAGAGGTCTGGATAGAAGGCCTTAGCAAACATTTCTACTGCCACGACGTGGTAGGGGCTAAGGTAAAAATTATGCCAGATACTGTAGGCTCGCCCCTGTGTTACCGCATTAAGGTGAGAGAGGATCGGTTGCTCTGATAGCACTTTTTGGAAACTGTGTTGCGCCTGCTCAGCATTAACCAACGGCCCTAATTGTAAACTTGAGAAGCGTTTTCCGGTCGGGCCTGCCATGCCAGTTGCAATATAAATATCGGGATTGGCTTGCAGCACATTTTCTGGATTCAGCTCACCATAAACAGTATTAATACGAGAAACGGCGATATTATCGCCCCCAGCGAAAGCAATCAGGTCACCAAGATTGCCTTTGGAGGCTGTGGTACAACAACTTTCGCGTCGCCCAAGATGCAAATGCAGCATAACTGTCGGCTTTCGCCCTTGATAATTGGCGAGACGCTGCTGGATAAGCTGCATATGCTGTTGATAAAAATTGATAAATTGCTCAGCACGGGCTTGGCGATTAAGCACCTCGCCTAAAAGTTTAATACTGGGAACGGTGTGTTTTAATAAATCGACCCGCAGATCCACATAGATAACCGGAATACCGGCTTTCGTCAGGCCCGCAAGCGTCCCATCATCCCCCTCAGCACGGGCAAATCGCGGCAGAATAATCAGATCAGGTTGTAATTGGATTAAACGCTCAACATTTATCTGACGAATATTTCCACTGCCAATTATTGGAATCTTGGCGATTTCAGGGAATTTTTGGGTGTAAAGCTGCCAGCTTTGCGCATCAAAACGCTCAAGATCTGCGGGCCAACCAATAACACGTTGCGCAGGATTGCCGGGTTCTAATAACGCCAATGTATATAACATCCGGCTTTCACCCAGAATAATACGCTGCGGATTATCCGGTACGATGACCTGACGACCGAGAATATCGGTAACACTTTTTGCCTGGCTGGTGAGAGTGAAACTTAACAAGCAAAAAACCAATAGAATTTGAAAATAGCGCATGTACATCACATAATCCAAAAAAACAAGTGCGCATGGTAATCATTATCATTGATATTTTCAATCGTATTGGTTATAGCACAAAGATATGAGGGGTATAGCCAGGTTAAGCCTCTAACGAGGCTGACAAATATAGACTAAAGCTGGCGGGAAATTGCGAACTACCCGAATCTTTCTCCAGGTGAAATAGCGGGATAATAGAGGCTCAGAAAGGTGGCTGTACTGAAATAACACCAAAACGCCCTTGTTGGCTCGCAAACGTTGCTGAGCCTGCTGCAATATTCTGATACTTATCTTGGTTGGGATTGATAACAGTGGCAAACAGCAAAATACTACATCGTAATCTTGATCCAACTGTTCAGCAGAACGGAAAGCGACCTGCAAGCGCGGATCATTAATTTGATGCAATGAATGCACAAAGTGTGGCTGGATTTCGTAAGCCTGCAAACGCGAGCTCTCTGACATATGCGACAAAATACGCTTGGTTAGCACCCCATCTGCCGCCCCTAGCTCAGCAATATTAAGGTTTTTCTTCCAATCGACCTGATTCAACATCGCCTGACATAACCAAGGTGAGGAAGGGGCCAATGTACCAACGGTTCGTGGTGAGGCAATAAAACGCTGTAAATAAGAAAACTGACTTTTAAAATTACGCCGGACAGTGTTTAGCATAGCCGCTCCTCGGAAACCCGGATGGACTACAATAACACCTTATTTTCCTTAAGTTCTCATTAAGATTGCTCTAAGAGTTAACTATTTTTAGTCTATAAATAGAAGAAATTTGTCTTTATGAATACTTACAACACTAAAACAATCAAGCCCGATATAACAATAATTAGCAATTGTCATATCGAGCTTTTAATCAATACCAATACTGTGTCTAACTATTTCATTAACACTTATTGACGGTGAAAGATTAACGGTAAATTTCAGCACTGGCACTGTAATTGCTGGAATCACCAGGATTGCTAATACCAATGACTCGGTAGTGGCTGGCTCCATCAGCATCCGCTTTCGCATTCAGTGCTGATTCGACATCCGTCGGTGAGCCACTGACATTAGAAAGAGAAATAACCCCGATACTTTGCAATTTAGTCGCTTGTTCTGAACTGACTTCTTGCGCAGCCATGGTGGTAAATGATGCAGTAGCAATAAGTGCGGCTGCGATGACAGGTAATAGTTTCATAATATGCTCCAACTGACGGGTTATATGTAATGTCTTAGTGAGGTTAATTATGAACCCACCAATGCAAGGGGGCGTAATGCTGTGTAAAGAAGGTCAATCATTGTGAGGAGAATAAGGAGGAAATAAATTAATCTATGTCGCAGGAGAAAATGAATAAAAAATGGGACGCCGATATAATATACCGTCGCCCAGTTATATATATTTAGATACGCTTTGCAACAATCATCATTATATCACTGGTGAAAGAACCATCAGTTTGAATCTCATAATGATTAATTACACTATCGGATGCTGATTTTTGTAACTCACGGATGGCGGTAGCAAAATGTGCCGGTGTGCGCATTCGGGCAATCCAGCTACTAAACTCTAAATATAACCTATCAGAGATCACTTCATTAATGATCAATCCTGCCTCGGTAAATAGCGCCAACCATTCGCCCGGAGCGTAATTACGAACATGTGAGGTATCGCGTAAAACCTCCACAGTTTGCAGATAAATATCTAACACAGGGTGACCGGGTGAAACGACATCCATAAATATCACCTTGCCACCGGGGCGCAATACCCGCTTAACTTCGCGCAAAGCCTGGCCCACATCATGCCAGTGATGGGCTGAATAGCGGCTAATGACAATATCAAAACTCTGATCATCAAAGGGTAATGATTCAGCCAACCCTTGCTTTACTTCAATATTAGTCAATTTTTTATCCGCAGCGGCCTGGCTGACAACATCCAGCATTTGAGCTGAAAGATCATAAGAGACCACCAACTTTACCGCCGCAGCCGCGGTAAAACTGGCGTGCCCTGCGCCACAACCGAGATCAAGCAAACAGGCATCACCATGGGGTTGGAGCAGTGTCGCCAGGCGCTGTAAATCTTTACCTTGAGCATGAACTGCACTGGTTAAATAGGCATTTGCCTGATCACCAAACTGCCTTTCAACGGCATCTTTGTGGCTATTTTTTGTTGTCATTGTATCCCCATTTTATGATTTAACCATCTGATTTACTTTATCTATCTTATTACCTAAAAAGCGTTAGAATGTTTTTACGAATTGAATCTACTCTACCCAAGACTAAACAATCACAATAGCGCGTTTACATTAGGGAAACATCATGATCGTACTCAGAGAGATGCGTGCCGAGGAACTCAGCGACTATCGGAATTTATTTATTACCGAATATGCGCAAGATTTATCGTCCAACAGTGGTTATAGCAATGAACAGGCCGTCGCTCATGCCACACATAGCTTTGATAGCTATCTACCGGACGGTGTTGATAGCCCTGACGATCATTTGTATTGCATCGAAAATAAAATCAATATCGGCCAAAATAACCAACTGGTGGGCTACTTATGGTTCGGATTGGGTAAAAACGATAGCGCGGCTTTTATTAAAGATTTCTATGTTCTGCCACAGTGTCAGCGCAAAGGATATGGCTCGGCCTGTTTACAAGAATTGGAAAAATTGCTGGTGGCTCAAGATATATTTGAGATAAAGCTACGCGTTGCCGCGGATAACCCACAGGCGAAGAGACTATATGAGCAAATGGATTTTTTGGTGACGGGGTTTAATATGTCCAAATCATTGAAATAGAATGAAAAGTTCATCAGGCACTGAGCCTGCTGTTTTTCTGATAAATCAGTCTAACCGGTAGGTGGGTATTGGATTAAATCATTTTATCATCACCCATCTGTTGCAGTTGATCCTTGTAAGACTTCACTTTCTGGCGTTTCTTCATCCAAATAGAGAATGATACAACAAAAATCCCACCCGCCAAGGTTAATACACCTAACTCATGCTGATAAAACAGCATAATAACGAAATAGACAGCAGAGATAATTGCTACCCATTTAGCCGAATGACCAATAGAGCTTTTCTCATCAGTCAAACGGCGGATACTCTCTTCCTCACTGATCCCCATACTTAATCCTCCTTATTGTCCAGCTTATAATATTGGGGCAGTTGCATGATAATTCAACATATTTTTTAGCTTTTATTTTATTAAGTCGAGATAGCGCTGATTGACTATCCCGACTCGGTTGATATTAGCTACAAAATAATAATCAGTTCGTACTCTCCACCGTCCAGCGCTACCCGTAATCCATCTGGTTGAGAGGAGATAGGCGAGCCATTCAGTATCGCAGAACTGATCCCCTGACAGCGCTGAGCCGGGCTTTCAACACGAATGGCATAGCGCGTGTTGGCAAGGTTAACAGTCGCTTCAAAACCCTGCCAACTGGCTGGAATACAAGGATTAATGACTAACTCTTTTCCTTCTCGCCGAATCCCCAGAATGCCTTCAATACCGGCACGATGCATCCAGCCTGCGGAGCCGGTATACCACGTCCAACCACCACGCCCAACGTGAGGTGCGACAGAATAAACATCGGCAGCGACCACATAAGGTTCAACTTTGTAACGCTCAATTCCCGCCGGGGTATTCCCATGATTTATCGGATTAAGTAATGCAAACAAATCACGGGCTTTATCCCCTTCCCCTAACTCGGCAAAAGCAAAAATCACCCACATCGCAGCGTGACTATATTGGCCACCATTTTCCCGTAACCCCGGTGGATAACCTTTAATGTAACCGGGGTCGTCAGAGGTTTTATCGAACGGTGGGGTGAACAACAAGGCCATGCCATCGTTAGGACGAATAAGATGATGTTCGAGCGAGGCCATCGCCTGCACTGCCCGCTGCGGATCTGCCGCTCCAGATAACACCGCCCATGATTGGGCGATAGAATCTATGCGGCACTCTTCGCACTCTTTGGCCCCCAACCAACTGCCGTTATCAAAGGTGGCGCGTCTATACCACTCACCATCCCACGCTTCCCGCTCCAATGCCGAGATTAAGCCAGTAAGATGGTGTTGCCATTGGCTGGCCCGCTGCGGATCACGCTCTTTTACCAGCGGAATAAACATTTTCAGCGTTGCCACCAGCAACCAACCTAGCCAAACACTTTCGCCTTTTCCTTCCTCACCAACCCGGTTCATCCCATCATTCCAGTCACCCGTTCCCATCAATGGCAGACCCAGCTCTCCCGTCAGTTCAATACATTGATCCAAACCTTTGGCGCAGTGTTCAAACAGTGAGGCGGTTTCTTGCGCCACCAA
Source organism: Yersinia proxima (assembly GCF_902170785.1). Lineage (GTDB taxonomy): Bacteria > Pseudomonadota > Gammaproteobacteria > Enterobacterales > Enterobacteriaceae > Yersinia > Yersinia proxima. The sequence goes on from NZ_CABHYG010000016.1 coordinate 374,358, forward strand.
TGGCTGGAAAAAGGCATCGTGTTCGCCCGGATGCAATATCGGCCCTTCGAGGAAGGGTACAATTTCATCCAGTACCGCGCCGTCACCACTGGCAAGAATATAAGTGGCTGTCGCATAAGAGAGCCATACCCGATCATCAGAGATTCGGGTGCGCACTCCCTGCCCTGAATGTGGCAACCACCAGTGCTGGACATCGCCTTCAATAAATTGTCGCCCGGCCGCACGTAGCAGATGGTGACGAGTTGTCTCCGGCAGAGCAAAGGTAAGCGCCATACCATCTTGTAGTTGGTCACGGAATCCATAAGCGCCACTGGCTTGATAAAACGCCGATCGTGCCCAGACTCGGCATGCCAGTGTTTGATACAGCAGCCAACCATTGAGCATGATATCCATTTGCCTGTCCGGCGTTTTCACTTGAACCGCCTCCAACACCGTACGCCAGTATTCAATGACTTCAGTCAGTACGGCATCCAGATTGGCAGCGCGGTAGCGCATAATTAACGCCTGCGCGTCACTCACAGAAGGGCACTGCCCCATAAACCAAACCACTTCAACCTGCTCACCGGCGGCCAGTTCAATGGTCTGCTGCAGCGCACTACAGGGATCGAATCCCGCCCCTGTAACACCAGATAGTGGTATTTTTGCCAGCAGCGAAAATGGGGCAGCACTATTGCCATAATGGCCGAGGAACTCGCTGCGGTCAGCGGTCCAACGACTCTGCTGCCCATTAAGGTCGGAAAAAGAAATTCTACCGGGGAAAGCGGTACTCCACGGATTACGCGCCAACATCGCGCCGGTTGTCTCATCTATTTCGGTGATAATAAATGGCCCGGTGGCACCACGCGATGTCGCCAATACCCACTCGGCATAGGCCGTTACTGAGATACGCCGTGGTGTATCTGACATATTATGTAAGGTCAGGCGAGATATTTTGATCGGGTCAGCCAACGGCACATATTGCAGCAGCGCCATACCAATACCATTAGCCTGATGCTCAAATCGGCTATAACCACGGCCATGTCGAGCAATGTAAGTGCCACCATCACGGATAGGCTGTGCCGTCGGGCTCCACAGTTGGCCGGAATCTTCATCGCGTAGATAGAGGCATTCACCAGATGAATCGATAATTGGATCATTTAACCAAGGCGTTATCTGGTTTTCCCGACTGTTTTCAGCCCAGGTATAACCACTGCCGCTCGCGGAAACCTGGAAACCAAATGTCTGATTGGCAATAACATTAATCCAGGGTGCCGGTGTATTTTCCCCGTCATTGAGGCAGGTGACATATTCACGCCCCTGTTGAGCAAAGCCGCCCAGTCCATTAAAGAATTCTAAATTATCCGGTTGCGGTAATAATGTTTTCGCTAGCGGCAATTGTGCTGTCATCGGTGAATTGGCTGATTTAACCAGAGAAAAACCTGATTTTTTATCTTGATCAATCAATCGTTTATCAGATGTGAATGATTTTTTAGCGGACGGAACCCCCTTTTTATCCTGCGTGAATAATAGATGATTCAGTTGATTGCCCAATGTGCCATAACGGGCTGAGAGCACCACTCGCGCGACAGAGCGCAATAATGCGCGTGTTTCGGCACTCATCAGATCAGCTCGCAAAGCATATGCAGAACCCTGGCGAAGTTCATCGCCAAAACGAGGGCGCGATTGGCTACTGCGCACCGCAGTTTCAATGGCGATTTGCAGATCCTGTACATACGAAGAGGCTCGCTCGTTGATGATAACCAGATCAACAGCCAGACGTTTCATGCGCCAGTATTCATGAGCGCGCAATAATTGTCGCACTTGCTCAATGTCTTCGATATCTTCAATACGCAGTAAGACTATCGGTAAATCGCCAGAGATTGATTGCGACCACAACATTGACTGGATTCCCGCGCCCCGCATGATAGTTGTGGACGGCGAGCGGAAGCGAGCATCGGCATACAAAATCGGCGCAGCCAGTTGCTGAAAATCAGCAGCTTCTTCCGCTTTAATTTCCAGATGGCGCAATTGCACCTGAGCCTGAGTCCAGGCCAGCGTTTTAGCACGATCATACGCGCTACGGTCACGGTGTTTATCCACCATATCCAGCAAATCTTCTTTTGAAGAGGCGATCAGTGTCCAGAAAGAGACCGTGATAGTCTTACCGGCCGGAATCAGTAAGCTTTGGCGCAACGAGAATATCGGATCGAGCACTGTCCCAACCGTATTTGACAGCGCCCCCCCTGCTTGTAGTGCTGTTGAGGTGGCAACCCGATTACCACGGCCAATAAATTTTGCCCGGTCCGATTCATATTGCAATGCAGACATCGGCAAGCCATCAGCCACCGCAAAATGCGCCGCCCAGACCTGAGGCTCTTGCGCCGTCCGAGGCCGACGAGTGGCAATTAAGGCCCCCAGCTCCGGTAAGAACTCGGTCACGACAAACATTTTGGCGAATGCCGGATGAGCATTGTCGGCCGAGGCTGCCGCAAGCACGACTTCAGCATAAGAGGTCAGTTCAATCTCGCGAGCACGGCGACCGGTGTTCAGCAACGAAACGCGACGAACTTCACCATCATCTTCGCTGGAAATCAGTACATTCATGCTGCTGGTGAGTGTGCCATCACGACAGATAAACTCAGCATGATCCTCAGCAAAAATCACCTCGCGATGCGCATTATCACTAGCAGCCAACTGTGCCCCAGCCGACCAACTGCGACCACTGCGTAAATCGCGCAGGAAAATGAAGGAACCGTAATCATCACAGGTAGCATCTTCTCGCCAGCGGGTGACGGCAACATCCAACCAGCGGCTATAGCCGGCCCCCGCGGTGGTCAACATCACAGCATAACGCCCGTTGGATAATAGATGAGTGACCGGCGGCCCGATAACCGGTGAAGACAGGCGGCGCACTGTGGGCAGCGCGCTGTCCGCCACCGCTGATAGCAACACTTCTTCGGTACGTGGGTAGGCAATGGCCACATTGCGCGGCATGCGCTCTTGTAGCAATAACTCACAGGCCTGAATCATCGGTTCATGATGGAAGCGATTACGCATCCGGCCCTGCTGCAAGGTATTGGCGATAGCCACAATGGTCATCCCCTGATGGTGCGCCATATAGTTGCGCACAATCGCCACCGGCTGGTTTTCCGGCAATCGGGAGCGCGTAAAGTCTAACGCTTCATAAAAACCATAACGCCCCAGTGCCCCCATATCGGCCAGCCGCTCATAGTTTTGCAATGCGCCGTGAGGGTCAATCATGGTAGCCAACCCCGTCGCATAAGGCGCGATAACGGTATTTTCTGATAAACCGCGTTTTAACCCAAGCCCTGGCACACCAAAATTAGAATATTGATAGGTAAACTCGATATCGCGCGCACTGTATGCCGACTCAGATATCCCCCACGGGATATTCAAGCTACGCCCATAAGCCTGTTGCCGTTCAACCACCAATTGATTGGTTTGTTCTAATAAGCTCCCTGCGGGTGCCCGCATCACTAATGACGGCATCAAATATTCGAACATCGAACCTGACCATGAAATCAGCGCCGCACCTTTGCCGATTGGGGTGGCAGCCCGCCCTAAACGGAACCAATGCCGCGTCGGCACATCCCCTTTGGCGATAGCGAACAAACTGGCAAGTCGCGCTTCAGAAGCCAGTAAGTCATAGCAACTCGGGTCAAGGCTGTTATCCACCAGCGAATAGCCGATAGACAGTAACTTGCGTTCGGGATCGAGTAGGAAAGCAAAATCCATCGCCAGCGCCATATGACGAGCTTCGGCTGCTAATTTGAGCAATCGGTCATTGACCTGTTCCTGCATCTCTTGGGTCAATTGTTGATCATATTCATGTTCTGCGGCAGCAACAATCAGCGCCTCAATCCAATAACTCAAATCAATAAAGGCATGATCATCGATTGGGCGAGCGACACCGTGCACCATCGCAGTGGCTTTCGCCAACAAAGGTTTCAACGCCAGCGGTAACATTTCAGCTTCGCCAACATCTTTTAAATCCAGGCGAATTTGTTCCAGGACAGCCCAGAGTTTACGTTTAAAATCAACATCACCCGGCGGGAGTTGCCTAAACGAAGCTTCAGCCAGCAACAGGTTATCCATCAACCCCTTGGCCCCGTTGGCTGCTAAGGGTTCTGCGGCCCACTCTTCACAGGTATTGGCCAGTACAATCAAATGCCCGGCCAGATTTCCACTGTCAACGGAGGAAACATAAGCCGGTTCCAGTGCGCGCAGATCTTGCGTCCCATACCAGTTAAAGAAATGCCCACGGAAACGCGCCAATTTATGAAAGGTTTCAAAAGTGGTTTCCAGCCGTACCAAAGTGCGATACGTCCCCGCCCAACCAAAATCACGGGCCACCACAGTTGAGAGCAAATACAGGCCCATATTCGTCGGGGATGTGCGGTGTGCCACCACCGGTTTTGGGTCCTCCTGAAAATTATCAGGCGGCAGCATATTCTCATCAGGCGTGACAAAAGTTTCGAAGAAACGCCAGGTACGGCGGGCGATCAGCCGCAGCTCGGGAATATCTTCCCCAGTCATCGGTTTATGCGATACCACCTGATGGGCGCGACTGGACCACAATGCAATGGCAGGGGCAAACAGCCAAAATAGCGCAAAAGGCAAAATCAACGGCCAGGCGGCGGGAGAGACAATCAGTGCAATGGCGACCATCAGCAAACCGAATAATGTACCACCAGCCATATGGCGATAAAAACCGGCTAAACCGGGGCGCGGCTTGCCTGCGGATTGGGCCGCCGTCGTCCACTCCAATAAGTTCCGATGTGTTATAAACAGGCGAATCAGTGTGCGCCCAATAGCATCTGCCATTTGCCAGGCATGGTCAGCCAAAAAGACCAACGAAAGTAATATCTGGCTACCGGCGCGTTTGGCATCATCTAATAAAGAGCGTAAATGGTTACTAAGTCGAGTATTTTGAGATGGCCATAATGAGAACAAAATCGGCAATAAAGAGGGCAAGGCAGCCAACACTATCACCACTAGCACGCCAACCCATGCCGCTGGCATGGGGAGCATCCAACTGCCACCCAGCAACAACAGGGTAAAAGGGGCAACCAGTGAACGGCGCAGGTTATCAACCATCTTCCAACGCCCCAGCAGCGGGATACTTTGATTGTTTTTACTCTGTTTTATAATTGATGGTTTGATAATGGATGGTTTGATAATCCAGGGCAGTAACTGCCAATCGCCCCGCGTCCAGCGGTGTTGGCGCTTGCTAACGACGTCATAGCGTGCCGGTGACTCTTCAACCACTTCAATATCTGAAGCTAAGCCTGCACGGGCAAAAACCCCCTCAAACAGATCATGGCTGAGTAAGGTATTGTCCGGCACCCTACCTGCCAGTGAGGCTTCAAACGCATCAACATCATAAATGCCTTTGCCGGTGTAAGAGCCTTCACCAAACATATCCTGATAAACATCTGAAACTGCAGCGGCATAAGGGTCGATACCGCCAGGGCCGGAAAAGGCCCATTGATACAATGAACCGCCCTTTCCCATTGGTAATGCCAGTGTCACTCGCGGTTGAAGAATGCCATAGCCATCAACAACCCGTTGTTGATCAACACTAAAGCGTGGCCGATTAAGTGGATGTGCCATTTTACCGATTAAACGCAGCGCCGCATCACGCGGAAGGCGGGTATCAGCATCCAGCGTAATCACATAACGAACCCCTGCGGGCACCTGCGGTTCACCAGCCGCAGTGGCAATAAATGAGGTATCTGTTGCTCCGCGTAACAGGCGGTTAAGCTCATGCAACTTGCCCCGCTTGCGCTCCCAGCCCATCCAGCGGTTTTCACTTTCATTAAATATGCGCTGACGATAAAGCAACAGGAAACGCGGGCCAGCCGGACCGGGGCCATATTGTTGATTTAGTCGGGCAATAGCTTCGTCAGCCAAAGCCAATAGTGGGCCATCACTCGGCAATACCTGCGTATCAGCATCAACCCCATCGAGCAGCAGAGCAAAAGTCAGCGAGCCGGTAGTACCCGACAAATGATGGACTTCCAGTTGCTCAATTTGCTCCAGTAAATCAGCTTTACTGGTCAACAATGTGGGCACCGCCACTAAGGTTCGCAACTCATCGGGGACACCACTGGTCAGTTCCAGCCCTGGCAAAATCGTGGCACCAAAGCTCCAGGTAATGATGCGGTTAACCAACGCAGTTGCCACTTCAGTCGCCGGAATAAACCCGACTAAGGCAAATATCACCAACCATCCGACTGCCAAACCTGGGAAAGAGAGCGCCCATAATGCCAATGCCAGCAATCCCACCGTAACCAGTAAAATCGCCCCTATGTAACCGCCGACACCCAGACTGATACTCAGGCGGCTGAACCATAATCGCATTGAAGGGCTGAATCGGATCTGATTCTCTAATTCACGACGCCCTGCCCCAATTAAGTGATAACCGGGATCACGGCAGCGATCGACATTTTCCGGTTCTGCGGTGGTTACCGCATTCTGCGCCGCTTGTAAGGCAAAGTTGGCAATCTCCAGTTCAGTGTAAGTCGAGCCACGGCATAATTGTTCTATGGCGCTGCGATACAGGTTGCGGGTTTGAAAATCCATACTGGCAAAGGCGCTTCCTTGCCGTAAACATTCATCTACCAGACTGACACTCTCAAATAAATCAGCCCAATCAATATCCGAAATCATCCGCATACTGGTAATCACATTTCGCACTGAAACATTAGACGCCCCCTGACGTAATTGGGCATGCTGAACCACTTCGCTGATCGTGACTCCTTGTAACTTCAGGCGGTCTTCCAGCCATCCCAGTGCTGGTGTGGTGCGCGGATCTTGATCGCGCAGCCGTTTTGCCAGCTGAGATGCAAATTGTTCAGATAATGGCTCCGTTGAACGCATCGCAATATCGGACTCTAGCGCTAAGCGGCTATCCCCTGCTGCCAATAACCGATTTGCCAATGCTTCGGCGTCTGCACGCGCTTTGCGCCCTTGCGTAATCTGGTCGGCAAGGCGGCGTAAGTTCTCTATCAGCACAATACGCAGTGTAATCGCGACCGCCCATAGCTCACCGATAGTCAGCGGTTGAACACGCTGATAGGCCATAATAAAACGGCACAATACCTCGGGGTCCAAATGGCTATCGGTATGTGCGACAAAGGCCCAGGTAATACCCAATACCCGCGGGTAACCAGCAAATGGCCCATCAGCCAGTTTGGGCAATTGGCGGTAATAGCCCGGCGGTAAATCGTCGCGAATCTCGCGGATCTGTTCTTCAACCAGATGATAATTATCCAGCAACCACTCAGCCGCAGGGACTACCGCACGACCTTTTTCTAACTCTGCGGCACTGGCCCGATATGCCGCCAGCAAGATATTGGCATTATCATCCAGCCGCGCATGCAAAGTAGACACCCGGGGTGGATGGAGTGTTATCGACTGAGCTTTAGCAAGGCTTTCAGCATGTTGCTCCAACCGTTCGACACTGAATAACTCGTCCCTGACCGGCGCTAAATCATGCCAAGGTGTGACTGTAGTTCGTGATCCCAAAATGGATCTTTGCCCAAGAATAGTCTTTAGAAATGATTTCATAGGTACCTTTCTGGTCGGGTGCTCATACAGTCTTATGGCAATCTGTACAATAAAAAATCGGGGCGAGCCGCATGGTCTTGAACAGAAAAAACCCTTACAGGCAGAATGCTGTCAAAGATGCTGAGTGAAGGTAGAAAGCAAAAGACTGATACATACAAACAAACAGTCAAAAAAGAGGCGAGTAAAGGCTGACGTTATGCATAAATATGCGGCAGCGGTAAAGCTGAATAGTATTAACTATAGCCCAAAGAAAGAAATACGGATCAGAGCATAAAATAAATTAAATAAAACAAGTTGTTATAAACATAACCAGAGAGGAAATTGTCAGACCTGCTGTCTGGATACAATTACACAGGCAGCAGGTATTTCAGAAATTAAATGCTATCCTGGAATTTTCGCGCCTTGGCCGTTTGCTGTTTTTCCAGTTCAAAAATAGCCCGTTGCAATCCCTTTTCCTGAATGGGGCTTAAACGAGAGAATTTAAAACTCAGGCGCTGCACGGTAAGGGTTTCACCTTTGTTATTCACCACTTGTTTATCGATGGCTCGGATAAACTGTAAGTCCAATTTAAAAATACCAAAACCACATAAATCAACTGACACGTCACGCAGAATGCCACAGTTTTGGACCGGGAACTCACTGCCTTTCACGGCATACACCCCCATCCCGCCCAACGAAACATCAGCCAGTGTGTATGAGAATTTACTGCCGTCGACAAATTTCCCGGTGCAATAATAGGCGGGCCATTGAGGTATGTTGACCCGGAAATATTCCCGACGTTGAATAAAGTAAAGACTGTCAGGAATGGAAGTACTGAAAGCAGGCAAAGATAAATATTGAATTTCTTTCAGCGGGCTGCAGGTAAATTCAATTTTTGCGCCTGTCGGCTCGGCAATGATTGTCAGTTGGCTGGCTGCAAGTGCAGCAATGTTCTCATGAGCTACACTGCCAAAATCAAAAATAAATTGATTCGTCTCAGGAACGACATCCAGAATACGGCTAATAAATTGCCCACGAGCATGAACTATCATCACTGCGGTATCATTCTTCTTTAAGTCACGAAGAATTGCACAGATCGCTAATTTATTGGTTTTTACAAAATTCTCTTTAGACGTTTCGCTCACCAGCCATCCCCATCTTTAATTTATTGCTCTGGCTACCCAGATTATTATTAATAAGCATATAAATATCAGACATCGTTATCGGCATATTTTGGCGAAACTTTAGTTATTATCTTACAAAGTAAAACGTAAGTCTCTGGTGTTGGCCACACCGTTACAGCCTAAATAGACCGTAACGGTATTTTGTCAGAGCTAATTCAAGGTCCAGTAGGATTTATTCGCTTCAATTAAATCATCTAAAATCAGCTTCGCGACTTTCGCACTGGGAATAGTTTTGGACAATGTCAGTGCTTGCCACAATTTTTGGTAGGACTTTTCAATCCACGCATCTACCACCAATTTTTCTACCGCATGTTGCTGATATAAAAGGCCGCGCTGGAAAGTCGGAATATCACCAATAGCCAATGGCTCTACCCCCTCAGCCCCAACCAGACAAGGCACTTCCACCATCGCATCATTATCAAAATTACTGATAGCGCCTTTATTAGGCACAATCAATAACATGCGACGTTTAGTATTAAACGCAATAGCTTGTGCCAGATCGACGATATAAGACGCATGTTCATCAATTTTGAGTTGGGTATTGACAGCGCTCCCCTCTGCAATAATTTTGCGGCACTCATCAAACACGAACTTTTCCCGGCCTTCCATCACTTCATTAGCTCGGGAATGATCAGGTGAGGTATGCGCTACCATATCGTCGCCGTACAAATAATATTGCAAATAGGTATTTGGGAAGCTGCTGGGGTCTAGTGCAAAACTATCCCGAGCTTTTGCAAAAGTTTCATTCCAGCTGATCTCTTCTTTACCCTCACCTTGCTCATCAGCATAACCATATTGTCTTACGTGTTCGGCCAATTTCGGCATTAAGTCTTCGCCAGTGGCTTTATCACGTACCGAGCTCCACCAGCCAAAATGGTTGAGTCCGTAATAGCGAGTTTCTAAATCTGCCGCAGAAGGATAGTGCAGTATTTTAGCCATTGCCTCTTCAATACTGATAGGCATATCGCAAATATGATAAATGCGAGCCTTGGGCCGTAAACGGCGCGTCGCCTCAGCAACAATAGCGGCCGGATTAGAGTAATTTAACATCCAGGCATTTGGAGAATATTCTGTCATATAATCAAGAATCTCCAGCACCCCACTAATAGAACGCATACCATAGGCTATTCCCCCCGCGCCACAAGTCTCCTGCCCAACACAGCCATATTTCATTGGAATTTTTTCGTCTTTTTCACGCATCGGAAGTTTGCCTTGCCGAATATGTGCCATCACGAAATCAACTCCGCTAAAAGCTGATTTGGGGTCGGTGGTATAGGAAAACTTTATTTCGCTTGATTGCTCACGCAGAATAATTTCACAGGCTTTGGCGATAATCTCCTGCCGTGGGCCATCATTGTCATACAGTTTTATTTCCGAAATAGGAAAACGATGTAAATTATCCAGCAGCATAAGAATAATGCCATGTGTATACGTTGAACCACCACCAGCAATCAAAATGGATGACTTTTTCATCTAAAAACTCCTTAATTCATCAACTCAGCAAACTGTTCATAAATATGCGTCACATTGTTGCCAACAATCACCTGCACATCATTGCCATTTTTATAAACCTCAATCGCGGAATAGGCTTTGAATGCAGTGCTGGGCTGAACCCGGCTAATGTCCTTTACCACTAATCTCAAACGAGTAAAGCAGTGGGTATAACTCGCAATATTATCTTTCCCACCTGCGGCTTCTAAATAAGCACTGGCACGCTGTTGGAACTCATTACCCTGATTTTCGCCTTTCTGTTTATAATCTTGTTTTGAATAAAGTTTGAGATCGCTATCTTCACGCCCTAAGGTTTTGAAATTAAATTTTAGAATCAAAATACGGAATATCAGGAAATAGATACCACTGAAAATAAGGCCAACAATAATTTGCGTAATCATGACATTGGCGTGGTTACTGAACATCGGTATCCAGTTTTGTGTTGCCCACTCAAGTATTCCAGAACCAAAGTTCCCCACCACACCCAGGCTATACATCACCACGGTCATGGTGGCAGAAAGCATGGCATGGACTACAAATAACGCCGGAGCAATAAACAGGAAGGTAAAGTCCAGCGGCTCAGTAATGCCGATAAACATACTGGTAATGGTTGCTGGGATCAGTAACCCCGCTACCTTGGCTTTATTTTCTGGTTTTGCCGTACTGTATATTGCCAACGCCATTCCCAAACCACCAAATACCGCCCCATTGCCCTGCATGGCAAAACCGCCAGCTGGGAATAGCTGTTTTAAAGGTTCAGTCGATTGGCTAAATTCTTGCAAATGGGTTAGCCAATACAGTGTAGTACCACCAGGTACAGCGACATCAGTATATTGGAAAGGACTATAAACAAAGTGATGCAGGCCCGTAGGCAATAAGATTTTTTCCAGGAAGATATAACACCAGATACCAAAATTACCGGCATGTAAAATGAAACCTTGCAATGAAATCATGCCTAACTGCACTTTTGGCCACAGCATTAATGTTATAAAGGCCAGCGGTAGCATGACAATAAAACCAAGAATATTAACGAAGGCTGCGCCCTGGAAGATGCTGATATAGTCAGGTAATTCAGTTGAGTAATAGCGGTTATGTATCCAGGTCACCAGGCTGCCACACAGAATTGCACCAATCACACTGGTATCCAGCGTTTTAATTCCACCAATCATCGCCAGACCACTGGTGCCGCCGGTCTCTTGTGCGAAATTAACCCCCCAATGTGCTCCCCAGACTTCACACATTGCCCCAAGGAAAGCATTAAAGGTCAGATAAGTAATTAATGAGACTAAACAGGCAGAGGCTGGTGCTTTATTTGCTAATTTAATAGGTAAGCCAACAGCAAATAACAATCCCATATTGTTGAATACCGTCCAGCCACCGGATTCAATAATTTTCAATAGTTGGAAAAATAGACCATCTGGGCTGGCAAAGGTTGGATTTTGTAGTACCAAAGATAGACCGACTATCATCCCGGCAAAAGGGAAGAGTAGCACCGCACCAAGCATTGCCCCGCCAAACCGATTAAACGAACTTAACATGACCGCTTCCCTCTCGAGTATAAACAGTCATCACTCTATGGAATCGGCAGGTTATGATTTGGCGATTGATAAAAATATGTGATCACGATTGCATTAAATCGTCAGTCACACTTGTATATTATTTCCTTCAAAGTTAGACATTTAAGCCATTTTTTATACCGACAAAATTTTATCGGCTATTTATCAATTAGTTGAAAATACATTCGTGATGAGCATCTCCACCAAAATAGGTATGAAAATGGTATATAAAAATCTAGTCACTAATATTCGAAAGCTAATAAATCATCAGGATGTTTCCGTGGGTGATTGCTTACCCTCTGAAATTCAATTAGCTGAACGTTTCGGCGCGTCACGAATGACGGTCAGAAAGGCATTAGATGTTTTAATTCAGGATGGCTTATTAGAACGTCAGCAAGGTCGGGGCACCTTTATTATCGGGAAAGACCTTAAACACGATAATAATCATCTGAACAGCTTTACTGAACACATGAAAATGCTTGGCAAAACACCCCATACGGAAGTATCTGAATTCAAAATCATCAGAGCTCCGCAGGCTATTGCCAGCCAATTAAATATCCAACAAGATGACAAAACATATTATATCAAGCGATTACGCTATGCCGATAAACAGATCATTCAGATAGAAGAAAGTTACTTACCTGTGACTCTGATGCCGGATTTAACCTACCACCATCTTGAATCATCAAAGTATGACTTTATTGAAAAACAGGCTAATTACCAAATTGAAGGTTGTCGGCAAACCTTTTTACCGATTGTTGCCAGTCAGGAATTCGCTTTACAGCTTCATTGTGATCCGCGTACGTTATTGCTGCAACTATTGGCGGTATCGAATACCACGGATGGGGTGATTGTAGATTTCTCAGTCATTACCTTTAACCCGGTTGATTATAAAATCAGTTATTATCTTAAACGCCATCCACTGGATTAAACTTAAAAATAAAGCGACATTGGCGGATGCCAAATATCGCTTTACTGAATAGCGCCGATTCGTAATAAATTAGCTACGAACTAAATCATCGCCGTAACCAATCCACTTATAAGTTGTCAATGCATCCAACCCCATTGGGCCACGAGCATGGAGTTTTTGTGTACTGACTGCCACTTCTGCGCCCAAGCCAAACTGCCCACCATCAGTGAAACGCGTGCTGGCATTGACATAAACGGCTGATGAATCAACCGCGCGAACAAAATGTTCAGCATTGCCGAGTGAGCGTGTCAAAATAGCATCAGAATGACTGGTGCCATGTTCACGGATATGGTCGATGGCTGCATTAATGTCAGCCACAATCTCCACATTGAGATCCAGAGATAACCATTCATCATCATAATCAGCGGCTTCTACTGCCACGACCCTGGCTTTACCTTCTGCCAAAAACGGCATCGCTTGCGGGCTGGCATGCAGTGTGACACCAAACGCATGCATTCTGTCACTCAATACCGGTAGGAAACGCGCGGCAATTTCTTGGTGGACAAGCAAGGTTTCCAATGAGTTACATGCACTTGGCCGCTGAATTTTAGCGTTTTCAATCACTAACAAGGCCTTTTCAAAATCAGCGCTTTCATCGACAAAAGTATGGCAAACACCGATGCCTCCGGTGATAACCGGAATCGTCGATTGCTCACGACACAATTTATGTAAGCCCGCTCCGCCGCGTGGGATCAACATGTCGATATAGTTGTCCATCCGCAGTAATTGAGTCACTAACTCACGATCCGGGCTTTCAATCGCCTGCACCGCAGCGGGTGGTAAACCACATTGCTCCAGCGCTTGCTGGATAACTTTTACTGTTGCCTGATTGGTGTGGTGCGTCTCTTTACCGCCGCGCAAAATAACCGCGTTGCCCGTTTTCAAGCATAAGCTGGCCACATCAATCGTCACATTAGGGCGTGCTTCATAAATGACACCAATCACTCCCAGCGGGACGCGGCGGCGCTCAAGTTTCAAACCACTGTCGAGTAAGCTACCGTCAATAACCCGGCCAACAGGGTCATTCAGGCGACATACCTGACGTACATCATTGGCAATGGCGGCTAAACGTGCAGGACTTAGCAGCAATCTGTCCAGCAGTGCCTCACTCATGCCACTGTCACGGGCAGCCGCCATATCTTGTTCGTTGGCCTGTAAAATGGCCTGACTTTCAGATTCCAACAAATTGGCAATCACGGCCAAAGCCTGATTTTTCTTTGCCGTACTCAACATTGCCAATTGCCAGGAAGCCTGTTTAGCGGCTTTCCCCATCTGTTCCAGCATGCTCATGCTTGCTCCTTAGCTGACAATCATATCGTCACGATGAACAGCCACCGGGCCATACTCATACCCGAGGATTTCACTGATTTGTTGCGAATGGTGCCCCGCCAGCATGCGCAAGGCATCACTGTTATAGCGTGACACGCCGTGAGCCAAATCGCGCCCACTGAGATTACGAATACGAATAACTTCGCCGCGAGAGAAGTTCCCCACCACACTGCGAATGCCTTTTGGTAGCAACGAGCTGCCGCGCTCCATTATCGCGGTTACCGCGCCATCATCGACGGTAATTTCACCGGCTGGTGGTGCACCAAAGATCCAGCGTTTGCGGTTTTCCAGTGGTGTTTCCAGCGCGTGGAATCGGGTGCCAACTGGCGTTCCCTCTATTACATCAGCAATGACCCCCATCTGGCTGCCCGCAGCAATCACCACATCAATACCGGCACGACAAGCGACATCAGCAGCCTGCAATTTTGTCGCCATGCCCCCGGTGCCAAGACCTGAGACACTGTCGCCCGCAATCCCGCGCAAGGCATCATCAATACCATGCACTTCGCGGATTAATTCAGCCTCTGGATTATTACGTGGATCGGCGGTGTATAACCCAGCCTGGTCTGTCAGTAGCAGCAACTTATCGGCACCAGCCAGAATCGCCGCCAATGCAGAGAGATTATCGTTATCGCCAACTTTGATTTCAGCAGTGGCAACAGCATCATTCTCATTGATAACCGGCACTATGCGGTTATCCAGCAAAGCATTCATGGTGTCGCGGGCGTTTAAAAACCGCTCACGATCTTCTAAATCAGCACGGGTCAGCAACATCTGGCCGATGTGAATGCCATAGATTGAGAACAGTTGTTCCCAAAGCTGAATGAGCCGGCTCTGCCCGACAGCGGCGAGTAATTGCTTTGAAGCAATAGTGGCGGGTAATTCTGGATAACCCAAGTGTTCACGCCCTGCTGCAATGGCACCAGAGGTGACAATAACAATACGATGACCTTTTGCGTGTTGCTGGGCGCACTGACGCACCAGTTCAACAATATGGGCACGATTAAGACGACGGGAACCGCCAGTCAGGACACTCGTCCCCAATTTCACAACCAATGTCTGGCTGCCACTCATAATTTTTCTGCCGTTGGGATGTAAGAATAAAAGAAAGGGTATAGGAGCCTTTTTAACAGGTGGGAGACGTTATGCCAAGCACTTTGCGGATCATGGCATTGCAGGTTAGGTATAAGCCTGCAATGCCAGTTAAACAAGTCTATTTCTAGGCGGACAGCTTAACGGGTTGTTCGCTAAAATCTTGCGCTGGCTCCAATCTCATTTCAATGGAAGTCAGCATCTCGGCGAGACGTTTATGAAAACCACGTAATGTAGTCTCCAGTTTCTCTTGTACTTCAGGATCTTTAATCTTTTCCGCTTTCCAGTTGCCATCTTTATTAAACAGGCCGAACTGGTAAACATAGGTGAAATGATCAGCCGCGGGTTCCAGCTCTATCCACCACCCCCAGAACTCACGCTTCTCTGGAGCAAGTTTTACATTGACGCATACAGCCAAGCAATCAAAGAAAAATCGGTCGTTCTGGCACTGCCCTTCACGCAGGTATGGCCCTAAAGCTGCAAAACGTTTCATAAGTTTGCTTTTAGGATGAGCACTGGTTGACGTCATTCTTAAATCTCCTTATGTGGACTCACCTTTTTAGCAAACTGTTAAAAATTAGCAACTCATTAACGCATTTTATCTTCTAACCACTGACTGGTTTGCAATAATGCGCGATGGAAATTGTCATACAGGGGTGTTGATGATATGGGTAATAATTTGCCATCGGCAGAAGAGGAACAAATAAGTTTGGCTTCCTCTTTTGGGCTAAAAGGGTCGTTTTCCCAGAAACCGGCTAACATCGGGGTTTGGCAGCGACGGCCTAATAAACCTTGTGTTTTCAAAGAGTAGCGATTCATTTCTGCTCTAAGTATTTCGTCTGCAGCATCCGCCATGCCCAAGCGGCTGGCCATCACATCCATATACATATCAGGCATTTTGCGCTGGCTATCCGCATTACATAAAAGATGATGCACAATTGGCCCCAGGCATGCCACAGCGCGCACACGTTGCGGCTCCAGATATCCCAAGCGTACCGCCACATTGGCACCGAAACGAAAACCAAAAACACTGACACGTTGGTGATCAACCCACGGAATATTGGGCAATGCCTGCAACACTTGTTGATGCAGGAAGCTGGTGTCCTGAGTGAGTTTCCACTTTGATGAAGCCCCAACGGATGGCAGATCGATGGTCAGCATCGCGATCCCTTTGGGAGCCAGATAGTCGCGGAACAGGCGATGATAATCACTCTGCAAAGTATCCAGACCACCGCACATCAGTACAGTTGGAAATGGCGCACTGCCGATAGTCGGCATATGCAGGAACCCGGTAAGCGTACCGCCATCAGAAATATCAAAACTGAGTTCTTTCAAGGTGTAAGGTAAATGTTTAGCCGCTTCTTCATATGCGCGATTAGACAGCACCTCCACTTGCTCGGCCAACTCATCCCCTTTCAGATGCGGATAACCAGCAATGCTGTATAAGTTAGCAGCATTCAACCAATACTGGCCGGCATTCATTGGGTCAGCTTCTTCCATGGCTTTTTGTTGCCACTGCATCCCCTGATGGGCCCATTCATAAATCCAGTTGCCATTGCGATAACCTACAACGGTATCGAGCAGTTCGTTATCGCTGTGTTCCGCTTTAGAGCAAGCAATGCGTGACAATACCTCTTCGATTTCAAGCGGATCGACACCACGCCAGGTCCAGATTAGGCGGTTGATCATGCGATACCAATGGCTGGTAGTGTCACCATCCAGCGCCGAATGAACATTCGTTGCCTGATTGCAGTGGGCGTGCCGCACTAACGTTGAGGTTTCAGGATGCTTAAATTTTGGTTTGAACAGAATTTCAGAAAGGTTGGCTTGTGCCATGATAACAATAGCCTCCATAAGCCGTGATTCAAGCCCGTTAGGGCTGGTCAGATGGGGTCAGTGTACTCATACTGCGGGGAAAATGAAACGCCCGGTCGGCACCGGGCATTGAAAGCGAACTAAATTACTTACCGCTTAATGGGGCAACGAAGGTTACCGCCATATCCCAAGGTTGTTCAATCCAGGTGCCTTGTTCAATATCAACCTCATAATCATCAACCAATGGACGACCAGCAGGTTTGGCAAAAATGGTAACAAAATGTGCTTTCGGATACATTTCGCGGATAGCCTTTGCTGTGCCGCCAGTATCAACCAGGTCATCAATCACGATAAAGCCTTCACCATCGCCTTCAGCACGTTTCAGGACTTTAAGCTCACCTTGGTTATCATGGTTATAGCTGGCGATGCAAACGGTGTCTACATAACGAATACCCAGCTCACGCGCCAGAATACCCGCCGGTACTAAGCCACCACGGCTAACCGCGATGATGCCTTTCCATTGTTCAGCAGGCAATAAACGACTTGCCAATTTGCGGGCGTGAATTTGCAACATATCCCAGGTAACAACGTATTTTTCGCTCATAAAGTGTAATCCCAGCCAGTAGAGGAGTGGCTTGCCATGGTTCAGAAGGGGAAAAAAGGTTGCGCGAGATTATAGAGAGCCAGCCGGATAAAAACCAGCAATTATCCGGCTAATTAATCAGATCAGTTTCAGTTATTGTGCGGCGATACGCGCGTAATACCAATGAAAGTGATATTCTCAAACTATCTCGCCATCTTGATGGCGGTTTGTCACCACCCTTAAAATCTTTAGTCATCAACCCAATAGCATCTCTGACATCTCGACTACGAGATTGCCGATATGAGAATGCTGTTACAGGAGACTTACAGTGTCTGAACTGTCTCAACTTTCGCCTCAGCCGTTGTGGGATATTTTCGCAAAAATCTGCTCTATCCCTCATCCGTCTTACCATGAAGAAGCGCTGGCACAACATATTATGACCTGGGCCAAAGAAAAAGGTCTGCATGCCGAGCGTGATAAGGTCGGTAATATCCTGCTGCGCAAGCCTGCTACCAAAGGGATGGAGAACCGTAAGCCCGTTGCCCTGCAAGCCCATCTGGATATGGTTCCGCAGAAGAATAATGATACGGTACATGACTTTACCAAAGATCCTATTCAGCCTTATATCGACGGTGAATGGGTTAAAGCCCGTGGCACCACATTAGGTGCAGATAATGGCATTGGTATGGCCTCCGCGCTGGCGGTGCTGTCTGACAATAGCGTCGAGCATGGCCCGTTGGAAGTGCTGCTGACCATGACCGAAGAAGCCGGTATGGATGGCGCATTTGGTCTGCAACCTAACTGGTTACAAGCCGATATCTTAATTAATACCGACTCCGAGCAAGAAGGCGAAATCTATATGGGTTGCGCCGGTGGTATTGATTTTATTACTACTTTAGCCCTAAAGCGCGAAGCCATCCCCGCCGGTTATCAGACGCTAAAACTGACGATTAAGGGCTTGAAGGGCGGTCACTCAGGGGCTGATATCCATTTAGGACTAGGTAATGCCAATAAGCTGCTGGCTCGTTTCCTGTTCGATCATGCCAAAGAGTTAGACCTGCGGGTACTGGATTTGAATGGCGGCACCCTGCGTAATGCCATCCCACGTGAAGGTTCTGTGACTCTGGCAATTGCCGCAGACAAAGTCGATCAGCTGAAAAGCCTGAGCCAAGAGTATCTGGCCACCTTGAAAAATGAGCTGGCCGCAGTTGAAAAAAATCTGACTGTACTACTTGAGCCAACATCTACTGATGCAAAAGCGCTGACCAAAGAGACGCAGCAGCGCCTGATCGCTTTATTGAATGCCACACCAAACGGTGTCATTCGTATGAGTGATGCGGTGAAAGGCGTGGTTGAGACCTCACTGAATGTGGGTGTAGTGACCATGAATGAAAACGAAGCAGAAATCATTTGCCTGATTCGTTCCCTGATCGACAGCGGTAAAGATTACGTCGTCGGCATGCTGACGGCTATTGGTCAGTTGGCTGGCGCTGAAACTTCACCAAAAGGCGGCTACCCTGGCTGGCAGCCAGATCCAAGCTCACCGGTGATGGCGCTGGTGCGGGAAACCTACCAAAAGCTGTTTAACAAAACACCTAATATCATGGTGATTCATGCGGGTCTGGAATGTGGTTTGTTCAAGAAACCTTATCCGGATATGGATATGGTGTCGATTGGACCAACCATGACTGGGCCACATTCACCGGATGAACAAGTTCATATCGAAAGCGTGGGTCAATATTGGCAATTACTGACGGCGCTGCTAAAAGCGATTCCTGAGCGCGCATAAGCTGCTTTTAATAACTTTTAGTCCAATAATGGCGGGCCTAATGGTTCGCCTTTTTCATACTATTTTCAGCGCTATTCCCAACTCAGCAATAATTGCCGCTCAAGTTGTGGGTCAAGCAACGTGACGTGCAACCCGACCAGCCGAACCCCTCGCCCCGCGCGCCGCTCATTCCATGCTGTCCGTGCCACTTGCAATAAATCGGCTTTATTCAGCTGTGGCCAAACATGTTCTTGTGTCGTTTGCTGAAAATCATGAAATTTGAGTTTCACCCCTTGCCGGGCAATATGCAGATCTGGCCTGACTTTGCGTAAACGGGTTTCCAGTTCAAGATAAAGCGTATCAATTAATGACTCACAGCTCTCCCAATCATGAATATCCTCAGCCAGTGTTCGTTCGACGCCTACCGACTTACGCAAGCGATCAGGAGAAACTTCACGTTCATCAATACCGTGGCTTCGCTCCCACAACACATGACCAAACTTGCCAAAACGCTTTAATAATTCTGCCTGTGAATAGTTTTGTACATCACTACAGGTTATCAGCCCCAGCTCTTGTAAACGTTTTGCCGTCACTTTGCCCACCCCAGGGATTTTACTCAGCGGCAAGTCATGCAAGAAGGGTAATACCTGATCCGGGGTTATCACATACTGACCATTGGGTTTATTTAAATCAGACGCGATCTTGGCTAAAAACTTGATAGGGGCAATGCCAGCAGAAGCCGTTAAATTAAGCTCCATCGCAATGGCCTGGCGGATTTCTTGTGCTATTAATGTGGCGGAACCACTGCATGCCAGACAATCAGAGACATCCAGATAGGCTTCATCCAGCGAAAGTGGCTCAATTAATGAGGTATAGCGCGCAAAAATCTCCCGAATATGCTGCGAGGCTTCTTTATACGCTGCCATTCGACCGGGGATCACTTTCAATTGTGGGCAAAGTTTCAGTGCCATGGCGGTCGGCATTGCACTGCGAACCCCATAACGGCGGGCAGGATAATTGGCGGTGCTAATAACACCGCGCCGGTCACGACTACCGCCTATCGCAATAGGAATATCACGCAAACTGGGATCGTCACGCATTTCGACTGCCGCGAAGAAGCAATCCATATCGACATGAATAATTTTTCGCATGTTTATTCCCCCAACCAAACCACTGTATAAGAATACAGTTAAATAGGGGGAATTCAAGATTATCCTAGATCCTGATCGCGTAAATTCCGCTATGCAATTATTCGGGTCTTATTAAGGCTGACTTATAAAGTGAGCCAGACGCTCTAAATCAACATTACCACCCGAAATAATTACCCCGACACGTTTGCCCCGGAGATCTAACTGATCACCGAACGCAACTGCCGCACCTAAGCAGCCGGTGGGTTCAACCACGATTTTCATGCGGCTGGTGAAAAATTTCATCGCTGAAATTAACTGATCATCAGTCGCAGTCAGAATATTATCCACCCGCTCCTGAATGACAGGGAAAGTGTAGTGGCCCAACGCCGGTGTTTGTGCGCCATCAGCAATCGTTACAGGTGTATCAATTTTAACAATTTTACCGCTACGGAAACTCTGCTGCCCATCATTCCCGGCAGCGGGCTCCACGCCAATCACCTGACAATTCGGGTAGAGCGCTTTGGCAACCGTGGCACAACCGGACAACAGCCCACCACCGCCCAGTGGCACCAGCAGTACATCCAACTCACCCACTTCTTCAAATAACTCTTTCGCCGCGGTTCCCTGACCGGCCATCACATCCGGATGATCATAAGGTGGGATTAACGTTAGCCCCTGCTCTTGTGCCAATTTATTGCTAATGGCTTCGCGATCTTCAAGATAGCGGTCATACAGCACCACTTCGCCACCATAGCCACGAGTCGCCGCAATTTTGACCGCAGGAGAATCCTTAGGCATAACGATAACAGCGCGAATCCCTAATTTACGAGCTGACAAAGCAATAGCTTGTGCATGATTTCCTGACGAGAAAGCAATAACACCTTTTGCTTGCTGTTGCGGCGATAATTTTACTAACGCGTTATAAGCTCCACGGAATTTAAATGCCCCCATATGCTGGAAATTTTCGCATTTAAAAAATAGCTGCGCACCGGTCTGCTCATTGGCTGTGGAGGAAGTCAGTACTGGTGTTTTAAGTGAAAAACCCGTAATTCGCTGATGTGCCTGAATAATATCGTCGTAACAGATTGCTAATGGGGCCATCTTCAGCTTCCTTTATTGAGGTGATAGGTATAGACAGTAGCGCGGGCAACACCTCAGATTATCAATTAAATAGTGATTAAAAAAGCTGCGCATGGCAGCTCTTTTAAATTGAAATCACGATGGGGCATGTTACTTAACAATAGAACTTTTCAGTGATTTATCTTGCTGATGGCGCTCTAAAGCTAATTCGATCAGAGTTGTTATCAATTCCGTCGAGCCAACGCCGGTGGCGCGCCACAATTTAGGATACATACTGATATTGGTAAATCCAGGTAAGGTATTTATTTCATTGATAATGATGGTGTTATCATGGGTTAAAAAGACATCGACCCGAGCCATACCGCAGCATTCAAGTGCACGAAATGCCGCTAAAGCGACTGCACGAATATTGTCACTGATGGCACTGTCTATTGGTGCAGGAATAATGACCTGAGCACCGGTTTCATTAATATATTTTGTATCATAGGAATAAAACTCGTCGCTGATGACAACTTCACCACACAAACTGGCTTGCGGATTATCATTGCCCATGACCGCACATTCGATTTCGCGCCCAACAATAGCCGATTCCACCAACACTTTATGGTCAAAATCAAAAGCTAACTCCACCGCTTGCTGATATTCGGTGGCATTACGCACTTTACTCACACCAACCGATGAACCTTGATTTGCGGGTTTTATAAATAAAGGTAAACCGAGTTTTTCCGTAACTTGCTCAAAACGGTAGTTATTTTTATTCGCCCGTGTCAGGGTAATAAATGGCGCGATATTCAGCCCGGCATCACGGAGTAACCGCTTGGTGATGTCTTTATCCATGCTAACTGCGGAACCCACAACACCTGAGCCGACAAAAGGAATATTGGCCATGCGCAGCAGGCCCTGTAAGGAGCCATCCTCTCCTAATGTTCCGTGAACAATAGGGAAAATGACATCTAATTGAGCTAATGCAGAGGCATTATCCGCGGTGATAAGTTGCTGATGATCCTGACCGGGAATCAAAGCCACATTTCGGTTTGAATGATTCAGAGAAATCAATGCTGGGTTTTCTGCATTTAATAAGTAACTGGATGCATCGTTAACATGCCATTTCCCTTGTTTATCAATACCTAACAGCGTCACATCAAATTTTTCTTTATCAATCGCATCTACGATATTTTTTGCTGACTGTAATGACACTTCATGTTCAGCCGATTTACCGCCAAAAATCACACCAACTCGCAATTTCGACACACTGCATTCCTTCTTAAGACCTGATACTTAGGGCGCGACCACCCAATAAAATTACAGGTAACATTAATACAACCTTCGCATGCTTCACTAATGTTTTTTAAGATTACTACAGAATTTTCTGGTTCAGGTGAATGGGCCATTTTTGCTTTAAAGAAAGATAAACTCCAGATACGTCTTTCAATAACATAAGACGCTAATTCAACATTGCTTATACTCATAATTATCCTAATCAATATGGCAACTAAATTTATCAAAAACAGAATTGAATTCTGTTGTTGATATTTTTATCTTTTTTGTCATTTATTTTTAATAAAAAATCATTAAATTCTATAAAGTCTAAAAATATTGATTGTATGATTAACGTCAACCTGTAAAAAACCGTCACTAGTTAATGGATGGAAATTAAATATTATGCGAAATTATATAATGGCTACTATATTACTCTCTGCAACTTTTGTAACAAACGCGAATTCAGCGACTTCATCGACATCCTTCCAGACACCACAAATTATTGCTCATCGTGGTGGAACGGCAGATGCGCCTGAAAATACAATCCCCGCCATTAAAAAAGCATTGGCTAATGGCGCTGATGCAATTTGGATAACACTACAGTTATCAAAGGATAATATTCCGGTATTATATCGCCCCGTTCTCCTCGAGGAATTAACCAATGAATCAGGGAAGGTTTCTGGCTATACCGCTAAGCAACTCTCCAGCGTTGATGCCAGTGTTAAGTATAATGAAAAACATAATATTCAACCTAAATCAGCCTCACACACTGGCGTTCCTACGCTGGATGAAGTATTGAAAGCATTCCCAACAACAACATTTTACCTCGACATTAAATCACCAGATGCAAACCCCGTGGCCTTTGCCGAAGCACTACAAAAAACGCTGAACGCAACCACCAAAGGCGAAAAAAATAGACTAGACAGAACCCGAGTTTACTCAACCAATGATAGTTATCTGAAAGCATTGGATGCGGTTAATGGAAAAACTGATGATGTTCATAAAATTCAGCGTTTTGAAAGCCGTGATTTTACTCGAACACAGTTAGCCAATATAACGATGGATCATAAGTGTGAATTACCAACAGATAATAAAGAGCGTTGGTATGGTCTGGAATTACACCGCAATGTTGAGGTTGTGGAAAAATATACATTGGGTGAAGGGCGTTCTAATGCTGTATTAAGTTGGGATAAAGAAGCCGTTGATTGTTTCCGAAAAAATAAAAATGTACATATTATTTTCTTCGGAATTAATACTCCTGAAGATTATAAGAAAGCGAAAGAGTTAGGCGCCAATGGTGTCATGGTCGACTCTCCAAGCCAATTTCAAAAGATAGTCCACGAGAATAAATAATTAATTTTAAGCTGCATGTGCATTGACTTCCTACAACGCGAATGGCTTAGGATACATAAGAAATAAAAACCCTCGTTCAAGTATTCATTGAATGAGGGTTTTTACATACAGTAAGGCGATTCAGATCCCAGTTATAAAATACGATACTGATCCAGAGCTTTCTGACGAGCGGCCTCTTTGGCTAACCGTTTCTTGCGCGAATCACAAGGCTCGGGGCAATCACACACTTTTTCCATTCCCAAAGCCCCGATACCTCCGCAACTGCCCTGTAAGGTTTTACGTTTTACGATATAACCCAGCGACATCCCGGCAATGACCAAGAGGAAAAAGACAAAGGACGCGATAAAAACAGTTAACATATCCCTCTCCTGTCACAGCCGTTTTTGCAGATAAGGTTTGAACGACTCTGAAGAACGCTCCTCAAAACCATCATCAGTTTTTACTATCATAAATACTGGAATACCCAATAAATTAGCCAATGCCATTCCTCGCTCCGGCCCAAGAACACCCAATCCAGTCGAAAGTCCGTCAGCAGTCATACAGCTTGGGTCTAAAACAGTAATGGAAACTAAGCGATGGTTAATTGGCCGCCCGGTTTCAGGATCAATGGTATGTGAGTAGCGCACACCATTCTGCTCAAAATAGTTACGATAATCACCAGAGGTAGCGATTGCCATACTACCTGGCTCGATAATCTCCTGCGCACTTTGCTCAGAACCCGCAACGGGTTTTTCAATCGCTATACGCCAAGGTTTATCCTCTCCATTATGACCATGAGTTCGCACTTCACCGCCAATATCTACCATATAGTTATCGATATTCTGCGATTCTAAATATTCAGCAATCACATCTACCCCATAACCTTTAGCTATGGCAGAAAGATCAACATACAGTTCAGGAATACGTTTGATTAAAGCACCATTTTCTACGGCAAGTTTATCAATACCAGTCCATTCCCGGCGTTTGGTGATCTCAGCATCAGTAGGCACCACATTTGGTCGTCCTTCTGGGCCAAAGCCCCATAGATTAACCAACGGCCCGACAGTTACATCCAACGCCCCATCAGTCAGGCGGTTAATACGAATAGCCTCACGCACCACTTTAGCAGTGGCCGCTGAAACAGCAAATGGCGTATTTACTTGCTGGCTTTTGTTGAAACGGCTCAATTCGGAATTTGGCCGATAAGTCGACATCTGGTCATTGACCTGTTCCAACTCGCGATCAATTTCTAGTTGTAACTTTTCTGGACTGGGAGTTGATGAGTCACTCACATACTTGATTGAATATGAGGTGCCCATAGTTTTACCTTCGAGGTTGATTTGCTGAGGGCCACAGCCTGTTAGTAGCAAAACCCCCACAGTGGCCATCAGCCAATGCATTATATGTTTTTGCACAATATCCCCAATTGCTGTAAAAACCCGAGTAGTGGCAAATCAGCCACCAAAGTCATCGAGCATAATGTTTTCATCTTCCACACCAAGATCTTTCAGCATCTTGATCACTGCCGCATTCATCATCGGTGGGCCACACATATAAAACTCACAATCTTCAGGTGCAGGATGATTTTTAAGATAGTTTTCTAATAACACGTTATGAATGAAGCCGGTATAACCCGTCCAATTATCCTCTGGCTGCGGGTCAGACAAAGCCACATGCCAACGGAAATTATCATTCTCAGCCTGTAACTGATCAAAATCTTCTTCATAAAACATCTCGCGCCGTGAACGCGCACCATACCAGAAGCTGATTTTACGCTTTGAATGCAGCCGTTTAAGCTGATCAAAAATATGCGAACGCATTGGCGCCATACCCGCGCCGCCGCCAATAAAGATCATTTCTGCATCAGTATCTTTGGCAAAAAACTCGCCAAACGGCCCGGAAATTACCACTTTGTCGCCCGGTTTCAGCGACCATATATAGGAAGACATAATTCCTGGCGGGGCATCTGGTACTGACGGTGGTGGCGTGGCAATACGGACGTTTAGCATGATAATGCCACGCTCTTCGGGGTAGTTTGCCATGGAGTAAGCGCGCACTGTTGGCTCCGTCACCACTGATTCAAATCGGAATAAATTGAATTTATCCCAGTCACCACGATATTCCTCTGGCACATCAAAATCAGCGTATTTTACCGTATGGGGTTCAGCCTCAATTTGGATAAAGCCCCCCGCACGGAATGGCACCACTTCCCCATCAGGAATTTTCAGCTTTAGTTCTTTGATAAATGTGGCTTTGTTATCATTAGAGATAACCTCACACGTCCACTTTTTCACCCCAAAGATCTCTTCCGGCAATTCAATTTTCAGATTTTGTTTCACACTTACCTGACATGCCAGCCGACAACCTTCTTTGGCTTCCCGCTTTGAAATATGGGAAAGCTCCGTGGGCAAAATATCCCCACCGCCTTCTTTAATCGTCACGCGGCACTGCCCACAAGAGCCGCCACCGCCACACGCGGAAGAGACAAATATGCCATGGCTGGAAAGCATATTGAGCAGCTTATCCCCTGCAGGAGCAGTGAAACTCTTATCTGCATCTTCATTTATATCAATTGTAATATCACCTGTATTCACCAGCTTTGACTTGGCAAATAAAATCATCACCGTCAATGCCAAGACAATGAGGGTGAACATCACTACGCCTAGAATTATTTCCATGAATTATTCCTGCCTTTATAAGTTCACGCCGGAGAAAGACATAAACCCTAAGGCCATCAATCCGGTAGTGATAAAGGTGATCCCTAACCCCTGTAAGCCCGCAGGCACATTGGCATATTTCATTTTTTCCCGGATGCCCGCTAACGCGACAATGGCTAACATCCAACCGATACCGGAACCAAACCCATAAACGATGGATTCAGAGAAGTTATAATCACGCTGCGCCATAAATGACACACCACCGAAGATGGCGCAATTCACTGTAATCAATGGCAGGAAAATACCCAGTGCGTTGTACAGTGCGGGGAAATACCGATCGAGGATCATTTCCAGCACCTGCACGATAGCGGCGATAACACCAATAAAGGTAATAAAATTCAGAAAACTGAGGTCAACGCCCTCAACTAATGCACCATCCCGCAGAACCAGGTTATAAACCAAATTGTTAGCAGGCACAGATATGCCTAAGACGACGGTCACGGCAATACCAAGGCCAAAGGCAGTCGAGACTTTCTTGGAGACGGCGAGGAAAGTACACATCCCCAGAAAGAACGCTAATGCCATATTCTCAACAAACACTGCGCGGACAAACAGACTGATGTAATGTTCCATCGTCAATTACTCCTTCTCAATCTGCGCAGGTTTCAGGGTTCGTAACCCCCAAATCAGCAAACCAATAATAAAGAATGCGCTAGGTGCCAGAAGGAACAATCCATTAGGTTGATACCAACCGCCATTCTGAACAGTTTCCAGCACCGTTACACCAAACAATTTACCCGAACCAATCAACTCACGGACAAACCCCACCAGCACTAACACCACCCCATAACCCAAACCATTACCGATGCCATCCATAAAACTTTCGATAGGCGGAGATTTCATCGCATAAGCCTCAGCGCGCCCCATAACAATACAGTTAGTGATGATCAGACCGACAAATACTGATAGTTGCTTGGATATCTCATAGGCATAAGCGCGCAAAATTTGATCTACCACGATGACCAACGAAGCAATAATTACCATCTGGACAATAATGCGCACACTGTTTGGAATATGATGGCGAATCAATGAAATGAAGAAGCTGGAGAACGCTGTAACCAGGGTTACCGCCAAAGTCATCACTAAAGCCGTTTCCAATTTGGTGGTGACCGCCAGAGCGGAACACACACCCAGAATTTGTAGTGCAATCGGGTTGTTATCAAATAACGGCCCCAATAACACCCGTTTAATCTCTTTGCTATCAGCCATTTTTTAACGCCCCTTCGCGCACTTTTTTCAGGAACGGGCCAAAGCCGTTTTCACCGAGCCAAAAATCAAAACTATTTTGTACCCCATTGGATGTCAGCGTCGCACCGGACAAACCATCTATTGCATGAGGATCGTTAGCGGGTGCTCGCCCCTTAACAATACGAATAGCCGGTTGCCCTTGATCGTCAAATAACCGCTTGCCAATCCATTGGTTACGCCAAATCGGGTTTTCAATTTCACCACCCAGCCCGGGGGTTTCACCTTGATCATAATAGGTGATACCACGTACGGTTTTGCCGTCAGTGTCGATAGCAACAAAGGCATACATCATTGACCACAAACCAGAACCGTAAATCGGTAACACAATTTTGTCGATCTGCCCGCTTTCACTGCGCACCAGATAAATTTCAACCACATTAGCCCGGCGGCGAATACCTGCAATATCCTGTGCAGGTGTCAGCGCAATACTCATTTGGTTATCACGCAGTGCCTGCGTGCGATCAAAGGTTGTTGGATCTTGTTGAATAAACTCACCGCTCTGCAAATCCAGCAGGCGTGGTTCAATCCGCTGCACAAACTCACGCTGTACTTCTTCCGCCGGCATTCTCGGTTGTAGTAATCCAGCCACTGCCAGAATATTGCGTTGCTTATCAAGCAAGCGCTGTTCTTGTTGCTTAGCTTTCAAACCTACCGCGGCACCGGCGACGATGACAGAACACACCAGACAGAGCACTATGACCACCAGCAGTGTTTTACCGATGCTGTCATTATTTCTTGGTTTATCATTCGCCACGGGCTTTCCTCCGCTTGATATTGGCCTGAACAACCACATAGTCGAACAATGGCGCAAACAGGTTAGCGAACAAAATCGCCAGCATCATTCCCTCCGGGTAAGCGGGATTGGCGACGCGGATTAATACACACATCGCGCCAATCAAGCCGCCATACCACCACTTACCTTTATTGGTAAAAGAAGCGGATACCGGATCCGTCGCCATAAAGATCATGCCAAAAGCAAAGCCACCGAGCACCAGATGCCAATACCAGGGCATGGCAAATAATGGGTTAGTTGCAGAGCCGACCCAGTTAAACAAATAGGCGGTTGCCATCATGCCAATCATGACCCCAGCAACGATCCGCCAGGACGCCACGCGACCAAAGAGGATAATGGCCCCACCGATAAGGATCATCAGCGTGGATACTTCGCCAATCGAACCAGGAATATTACCAAGGAAGGCATCCATCCAAGTGATAGGTTGGCCCGAGACGGTATTGACCAAACTGTGGCTACCGTTAACACTCCATTGTGATAAAGGTGTTGCCCCCGAGAAACCATCTGCCGCAGTCCAAACCAGATCACCCGATATTTGTGCCGGATAAGCAAAGAACAAGAAAGCACGCCCCGCCAGTGCCGGGTTAAGGAAGTTGCGCCCAGTACCGCCGAAGATCTCTTTACCGATCACTACCCCAAAAGAGATCCCCAGCGCCGCCTGCCATAATGGTAAGGTCGGGGGGACTATCAGCGAAAACAGAATCGAGGTAACAAAGAAGCCTTCATTGATTTCATGTTTACGGATAATGGAAAATACCACTTCCCAAAAACCACCCACAATAAATACAACGGCATAAATCGGCAGAAAATAAACAGCGCCTAGCACCATTTTACTCACCCAACCGGCATCTGGTGCTAATGATGCACCCAGTAGTTGAGCCAGTCGGTAATGCCAGTCACTGGCAATGATCTGTTGTAGTTCCGCGCCGCTGTAGAGTTGGTTTAACGCCGGGATCGCCTGTCCGCCAACGTTATACATTCCCCAGAACATCGCCGGAAATACCGCCAGCCACACCAGAATCATCATCCGTTTTAGATCAATAGCATCGCGGACGTGAGAGGCACCCTGTGTCACTTTACCTTGAGTATAAAAAATGGTGGCCGCAGCTTCATACAGCGGGTAATACTTCTCAAACTTTCCACCAGCTTCAAAGTGGTGCTCTATTTTCTCAAGAAAACTTTTCAGGCCCATCGGTTATCCTTCCTGCTCAATCTTGGTCAGTATGTCGCGTAATACCGGCCCATATTCATACTTACCGGGGCAGACAAATGTACACAGAGCCAAATCTTCTTCATCCAATTCCAGGCATCCGAGCGCAGCGGCGCTGTCAGTATCGCCAGATAACAGATCACGCAGCAAATGAGTGGCCAAAATATCCAGTGGCATAACGCGCTCATAATTACCAATCGGCACCATCGCGCGCTCCCCACCCTGCATATCAGTGGAGAAAGCAAACAACTTGTGCTTGAAGAAATGGCCCAATGTGGTGCGAGTAATCGAATATTTATCACGCCCAGGCATCACCCAACCGAATAGCTCTTTTTCTCGCCCTTCGCGGATGACGGACACTTGTTGATGGAAGCGCCCCAGATAACCATGAGTAGCAGAGAAAGCTGTGCCACTGAGCACGGAACCGGAGATAATGCGGTTATCCCCCTCTTTCAGTCGACCGGCAGTCAGTTCAGATAAACTGGCCCCAAGGCGAGTTCGCAGCAAAACTGGCTGTTCCACCTGCGGCCCAGCCAGTGCAACGATACGATCTGTCCACAGCTCACCACGAGTCAATAATTTGCCGATGGCAATGACATCCTGATAGCCCACATGCCATACCGTCTTGTTCAGGCTGACCGGT
Source organism: Yersinia proxima (assembly GCF_902170785.1). Taxonomy (GTDB): domain Bacteria; phylum Pseudomonadota; class Gammaproteobacteria; order Enterobacterales; family Enterobacteriaceae; genus Yersinia; species Yersinia proxima. The sequence continues at coordinate 405,110 of NZ_CABHYG010000016.1, forward strand.
TCAAGGAAATGGATATGAGTTCCTACCAAACCAGCAGGATGCGGGCCAGAGAACTCATTGTAAGTGACCTGCGCATTCGGATGGCTGGCGGCCACCTGCCCCGGTGCATGGCAAACATGTACTTTCCCCTCGGTTAGACGGGACAATACCGTTAAACCTTGATTGAAGGCATCAGGCTCGGTAGCAATAATCACTTTCGGGTCGGCAGCCAGCGGTTGGGTATCCATGGCGCTGACAAAAATAGCTCGCGGGCGGCTACCTGGCACGGGGGTTTTACTGAAAGGGCGGGTTCGCAATGCAGTCCATAAACCGGATGCCAATAAATGACGTTGCACTTGCTCATAACTCAGTTGCTTGAGCGAGGTTTCATCATAAGACTCAAACGGAATTTGCTCATCTCCGTCAATTTCAATCACCACCGACTGCAGAACCCGCCGCTCGCCACGATTGATGGCGCTGACTTTGCCACTAGCAGGAGCGGTGAACATCACGCCGGGATTTTTTTTGTCTTCAAATAGCGCCTGGCCTTTCTTAACCCAATCACCTTCTTGAACCAACATTGATGGGCGCATGCCCACATACTCTTCACCGAGCAAAGCCACTTGATGAATGGCTGGCCCCTCTTCTATTACCTGCGCAGGTGCTCCAGCGATGGGGAGGTCTAGTCCTTTCTTTATTTTAATCATAGAGTTGAACTACTTTATTAGTTATATCAAATGCCGTACCTGGCTCCGAGTACAGCGACACAAAGAGAAGTTGCTTTCATGGTTCAGTTAAACGGCGCTTTAATACCGAGTCAATTAGACAAACATAAATACTAACTGAATGAGTCTCAGAAATTATTGCAAATATCGATATTGAATGTATCGAAGCCATAATAACGAAAGTAGTCATTAATTGAGCAAGTCTAGAGCCGTGGGCAATGTTAGCATTTCCACCCAGCACTGTCTGACAAATGCCGTGATTTGAGTCAAGCAAACACAAATAATTTACTGCTAAATTTTGTATATATTCGGTAAAATCGTATCGTCAATTCATCTTTAACGACTTTGTATTTATTTTATACAAAACATATATTGCTAAAAAATTTCTGACTGATAATCTGCGCCTATAAATCAGAAAAGTCAGTGGCATCTATAAATATAAGTAGGAATAAGAATGGGCAAAATCGCACCGTCATTCGTGACGATAATGTTTGCGATGATAATTTGTTTGCCTGCGGTCTCCTTCACCAGCTCAGCCAGTGAGCCTGTGGCGGTATCCAAAGAGCTAAAACAGCAATTACTAGGGTCATCGGTCTATATTCAAATCTTCAAAGAAGAACGTACTCTGGAATTATATGCCAGGTTACAAGGTGAGTATCGTTTGGTACAAAGCTATCGTATCTGTGAATTCTCGGGCGGGCTTGGCCCCAAACGCCGAGAAGGGGATTTCAAAAGCCCGGAAGGTTTTTACACTATTGATATGCGCCATTTAAAACCCGACAGTAAGTTTTATCGGGCTATCAATATTGGCTTCCCAAATGATTATGATAAGTCGCAAGGTTATTCAGGGAAATATCTGATGATCCACGGCGCTTGCAAATCAATCGGCTGTTATGCAATGACTGATGCCTATATGGACGAGATATTTAACTACGTGCAAACGGCATTTATTTTTGGTCAGGAAAAAGTGGACATCAGTATCTATCCGTTCCGCATGACTGAACAAAATATGCAGCGCCACCGTAACTCTTCGGATTATAACTTCTGGCGTCAATTGCAGCCGGGCTACGAGTATTTTGCCAAGAACCGGATGCCGCCATCAGTTTCTGTCATCAACGGGCAGTATGTGCTTAGCCGCCCGCCAACCTCCAGTACACCAACATCGCAGTATGCGATGACAAAATCAGATGCGCTGACAAAATCAAATACGCTCACCAAAACAGAATAATGCAAACTCACCTGGTGCAATTTTGTGCCAGGTTTCATTACCGGTTAGAGGCTGAGTGGCAATTACCGTGACCACATCTTTAGGTGTGGTCTGGCGTTGAAAATCGATTTCAACATCTTGATCCAGCAAAGTCGCTTTACCGAAAGGTGCACGGCGCGTTATCCAATATAAATTGGTCGAACAGAACGCCATCACAAAACGCCCATCCGATAGCAGCATATTAAACACCCCTTTGGCGCGCAATTGCTCACATAGAGTACCAATATAACGAAATACGGCGGGCCAATTACTCGGTGTGCGCGGGTAGCGTTTTGCCAGTTGATTCAATAGCCAGCAGAAAGCATATTCACTGTCTGTTTGACCTATAGGCCGGAACGTTCCGGTATCCAATTGCCGATAGCCTTTAAGCTGACCGTTATGAGCATAAGTCCAGTTTCGGCCCCACATTTCTCGGGTAAAAGGATGGGTATTTTCTAATGCGACTTCACCGCGATTTGCCTGACGGATATGAGAAACCACCGCACAGGATTTAATCGGATAATCTTGTACCAATCGGGCAATAGGTGAATTAAAGCTAGGTTGAGGATCTTTAAACGTGCGGCAGCCATTACCTTCATAAAAGGTAATTCCCCAACCATCTTTATGTGGGCCGGTTCCCCCGCCTCGTTGCACCAGGCCAGTAAAGCTAAAGCAAATATCCGTCGGAACATTTGCGCTCATCCCGAGCAGTTCGCACATATATTCCTCCGAGCACCTAAATATGGCTGCAATAGCCGAACCCTTCACTCAATCTTAAGGTGACCAACGAGATAACGACTATCGTTGATCACCCCAGCACATCAATCTTTAACCATCTCTTTTTCAATCAACTGAATCAAGATGTGAATCACTTTAATATGAATTTCCTGAATACGATCTGCATAGCCGAAATGAGGAACCCGAATTTCGATATCCGCAGAACCCGCCATTTTGCCACCATCTTTACCTGTCAGAGTGATGACTTTCATGCCTTTGGCACGCGCGGCTTCAATGGCTTTAATAATATTACCTGAATTGCCTGAAGTGGAAATACCTAACAATACATCCCCTTCACGACCGACAGCTTCAACATAGCGTGAGAAAACATAGTCATAACCAAAATCATTACTGACACAAGAGATATGGCTGACATCTGAAATAGCAATTGCCGGATAACCTGGGCGGTTTTCGCGGTAGCGGCCAGTCAATTCTTCTGCGAAATGCATCGCATCACAATGGGAACCGCCATTACCGCATGACAATACTTTTCCACCCGCTTTAAAAGAATCAGCCAGTAATACAGCTGCGCGCTGAATAGCATTGATGTTGTCATCATCTTTCAAAAAGTTTGCCAGTGTGTCTGCTGCTTCATTCAGTTCACTGCGGATTAAATCGTGGTACATGGGAGCCTCTTTATAGTCCTATGGCATCATTATTCTTCCTCCATCAGTGTACCGGATAGCATAAACTGCGAGAAGCACTGTGATGAATTAGCCAGTACGGTTTTGAATTGGCCAAAACAGTTTTAGCGCTTAGTGCTGCCAATTTGTGAGATGAGTTGTAAATAACATGTAATGGTATTGATAAAAATAATGAGATGAACTACAACAAATGTATCACTCAACAGGTCAGACCTCCTACATCTCAGGAGCTTCATTATGATGGTTCTAAGCATTGTTGCCTTGCTGGTTCTTATTGGTGTGCTGTTCTATCACCGGGTGAACCTGTACCTCAGTAGTTTGATTCTTGTGGTTTATACCGCAGCGATGGGTGCGGCACAGTTATGGTCATACTGGGCATTACTGCCACTGGTGATTGTTCTGCTGCCTCTGACACTCACACCACTGCGCCAATCCCTGTTTTCAGCACCAGCACTGCGCATGTTCCGTAAAGTTATGCCGGCCATGTCGCGTACTGAAAAAGAAGCAATTGATGCGGGAACCACCTGGTGGGAAGGCGATTTATTCCAGGGCCAACCAGACTGGAAAAAATTGCACAACTATCCAAAACCGCAATTAACTGCAGAAGAACAAGCATTTATTGATGGGCCGGTTGAAGAAGCCTGTCGTATGGCTAATGATTTCCAAATTACCCATGAGCTGGCTGACCTGCCGCCAGAGCTGTGGGCCTATCTGAAAGAGAATCGCTTCTTCGCGATGATCATTAAGAAAGAGTACGGCGGCCTTGAGTTCTCAGCCTATGCTCAGGCGCGGGTACTGCAGAAACTCTCCGGTGTGTCTGGCATATTGGCTATCACCGTCGGCGTACCCAACTCCCTCGGCCCCGGAGAATTACTGCAGCACTACGGAACTGAAGAGCAAAAAAATCATTATTTGCCGGGCTTAGCGCGCGGTGACGAGATTCCTTGTTTCGCCCTAACCAGTCCGGAAGCCGGTTCAGATGCCGGTGCCATTCCGGATACCGGCACAGTCTGTATGGGTGAATGGCAAGGCAAACAGGTGCTGGGCATGCGCCTGACCTGGAACAAGCGCTATATTACCCTCGCCCCCATCGCCACAGTGCTTGGACTGGCATTCAAACTGTCTGACCCTGAACATCTGCTGGGCGAGACGGTTGATTTAGGGATTACCTGTGCGCTTATCCCAACCAACACCCCGGGGGTGGAGATCGGCCATCGTCACTTCCCGCTGAACGTACCGTTCCAAAATGGCCCAACCCGCGGTAACGATATCTTTGTACCGATCGATTACATTATTGGCGGGCCAAAAATGGCCGGTCAGGGCTGGCGGATGCTGGTGGAATGCCTGTCTGTAGGGCGTGGTATTACCTTGCCCTCCAATGCCACTGGTAGCTTGAAAAGCGTGGCGATGGGTATCGGCGCTTATGCTTATATTCGCCGCCAGTTCAAAATCTCAATCGGTAAAATGGAAGGGATTGAAGAGCCGTTGGCACGCATTGCCGGTAACGCCTATGTGATGGATGCCGCAGCCACCCTGATTACCAGCGGCATTATGCTGGGTGAGAAGCCGGCGGTGTTATCTGCCATTGTTAAGTATCACTGTACACATCGTGGTCAACGCGCGGTCATGGATGCGATGGATATCGCCGGGGGTAAAGGTATCTGCCTTGGCCCGGCCAACTTTGTCGCCCGTGGTTATCAAGGTGCCCCCATTGGTATCACCGTGGAAGGCGCGAATATCCTGACCCGCAGTATGATTATCTTCGGTCAGGGTGCGATCCGCTGCCATCCGTTTGTACTGGATGAAATGGCGGCGGCGCAATCGAATGATGTTGCCGCTTTTGATAAAGCGCTATTTGGCCACTTGGGCCATGTCGGTAGCAACAAAGTCCGCAGTTTCTGGCTGGGGCTGACCAATGGCCGCACCAGTGCCACGCCGACCAAAGACAGCACTCGTCGATATTACCAGCATCTGAACCGCTTGAGCGCCAACCTGGCCTTGTTGTCTGATGTCTCGATGGGTGTGCTAGGGGGTAGTCTGAAACGTCGTGAACGAATTTCTGCCCGTTTGGGGGATATTCTGAGCCAAATGTATCTGGCCTCAGCCACGTTGAAACGCTTTGAAGATGAGGGCCGTCAAAAAGAAGATCTGCCACTGGTACATTGGGGGGTACAAGACGCGCTGAATCAGGCAGAACAAGCGCTGGATGATTTACTGCGTAACTTCCCGAATGGCTTTATTGCCGGGTTAATGCGGTTTGTTGTCTTCCCATTTGGACGCGCTCATCAGGCCCCATCAGACCGCCTGGACCACCAGTTGGCGCAACTGTTGCAAATACCGTCAGCCACCCGCAGCCGTATTGGTCGTGGTCAATATCTGACACCGAGCGAATTTAACCCGGTTGGTTTACTGGAAGCGGCATTGCAGGATGTGATTGCAGCAGAGCCGATTCATAAGCGCCTGAGTAAAGAAGCGGGCAAGAGCTTGCCATTTACCCGACTCGATAAGCTCGCTAAACGCGCGCTGGCTGAAGGGAAAATCGATGCCGAGGAAGCCGCAATACTGACCAAAGCAGAGCATAGCCGCCTGCGCTCTATTAATGTCGATGAATTCGAAGCGGATGCACTGGCGACCAAACCAGTGGCAAAACAGCCAGCGAAACCACGGCAAATTGAAGCGGCATAACGGTATAATCTCATTGATGTGAGTGTCTAACTCTCTATCCAAAGCCTCCTTTACCGGAGGCTTTTTTATCTGCCAGCAAGTCACGAACAATCAGTCCAAACTGCTCAGGCTTTCCGGCAAATAACACATTATCAGGCTGAATCTGTAACAAGCGTTGGCGTAAACTTTGACGCCACTCTTTATCCGAAATCAGCCGGACTGTTACCGCAATATATTCGGCCAAATCATGCGCAATTAACTCTTCATCTAAGCCCAAACGACGAAATAACCCCTCATCGATATGCTCATGAACTTCGGTTCCACTTAGGCACACACCGGGTAACCCCTGGCGCACGGTATCAACAATCCCATTGGTATTACCAAAGGGAAATGGATTGATAAAGAGGTCACACTGATTAATAACCTGTAAGTAATCCAGATACCCCAAATGCTCATAAACTCGGGCTTGAGGAAGAATATCATTAACGGCTTTTTCCATCACCCGATGGGTAATTCCCCAACAGAACCCCACCAGAAAATGAAATACCACCGGTGTTGATGTTTGCAGAGCAATTTCAGCACAAGTGGCTAAAAAGCGAGGGTTAATTTTCATAGCAGAAGCACAAACGGCAATATGTACAGCTGGCCGCTCAGCAAAATGTAATATAGGTTCCGGCTGACTAATATTGGCGGGCGGCACGTAGGGCAGGCAATCTTTAGGTAATGAGACAACTTTTTCTGAGAAACACGCAATATCACCTAGATAATCCTCCTCCACTAAAACTGCATCAATATAATCAGAATGAGTGGTCGCAGGGTGCCCCAAGGCCATTACTTGCAAAGGGGCCAGGCGCAGATTAGTTAGTGCAATGGTGAGCGGGAACATCCCAACACTGGGGAAATAGATAACATCGGGAAGCAACTGTTGCGTTAATGCCACAATGGCCTCGACCGCCCCCGCTCGATTAACCTCAGTAAAGTCATCAAACACAGCCTGGGTTATTGCGTCGGTTGCATCAATAATGGTGACACCATGAGTAGAAAACTGCTCGCGCGCCGCCCGTAAGGTACTGGAATGAGTGCGGTAGATAGAATGCCCGCTGTTAAACCATTCAAGAATAACCAACATCAAGGGCTTATCCCGTGATGGCGGTGATAAGTGATTATCAGCCAGGCCATTGTGTAATAGTGTATTGCGTAAGTGCGAATTAATACTGCGTTTGATGGCATGTTTTTCAGCAATATCAGCATAACTGCAATGCATATAAACATCATGCAAGATACGTTCTGGTAGATGTTCAAGGCTATCGAGTGTCAATAATCGTTCCGGTAACCATCTCAATAAAAGCTCACGCTTTGCGTGCCCCACGACGCTGGGTAAAATTCGCGGGGACAATAAAGCCAGAAATAAGGCTGCCGCTGCATTGGGATTAAATTGCCATAATATATCGGGCTGTAGAGGAATACCCGATTCAGGTAAATACATGACACAGAATTTAAGAAAATTATTTTGCTCAAAGCGAAGAGGATGAGCACATCCCTCACCGACCTGATTAAGATTAGTAATGACGTGATCGGCATGACCAAATGGGGACGCTGCGAAAATTAATGCAATCCAACGATGGAAATTAATAAGTTGTAAGAATCCTTTTTCAGATAACACAAATCCAGGATCAGAGAATAAGTTGCCAATAGCTGCCGCGAGCCGATTACAATAATGTTCCTGTTGTTGTATCGATTGCTGCTTAAGCGAAAAAACATCCCAGCGACCATATTGAGTGTCCAGTTGCTCCAGCATTAATATCAGTAATCGCCCCGCATCCTCATAACGCCGTACACACACTAAAAATTCGAAATAAGGCAATGAAAAAGCTGTCGAATCCTCTACCTCTTGTGATAACTCAACCGTTTTATCCACCATGGTTAGCTCTCCTTGTCACTTCGATATCACGACTTTCCGAGTAAATTTAGCGAGTTAACAAGCCTGCTACTCCTGACCTGAGATCTTGGTCAGGGGCTTCCACTTTCCTAAAATATGCGTATCGCAAGACCCGCGCTCAGTGGCTACCCCCTTAGGGATACAAACTGCGATACTGATATTGGCCGCGATATCACGCTCTGATTCAGTCACGACAGGCGGCGGCAAGATTTGTTCGTCAAGCGAGCTGAGGATCTGGTTTCGCTTTATGAGTAAGGAGCCAAATTTACTTTCCTCCTGAGGCGGTGCTATCTGCTTTGATATTGTTTTTCTCTCAGAGAGCAGGGTTGAAGTCGGGGTTGGGGTTGATATTTGTGTTAGGGCTGGAGTTGATATTGGTGTTAGGGCTGGAGTTGATATTGGTGTTTGTGCTGATGCTGGGTCAGGTTTAGTTCTGCCATCAGAACTATGCTTATCAACTGGTTTGCCATTAATAGTGATATTGCTACCAATATTTTCCGGCAAAGCTATAAACATAGGTGGCTTATCTGAACCAGTATTTCCCCCAAGCGCCATCTCAGTTATCACAGCCTTATTATTGAGAAAAATGCCGTGGTTATTAGCTGAATGACCATTCACCAAACCACCACTCATTGAGCCATCAATATGAACACCATGACCATCACCAGTGGCATTACCATTAATCGTCGTATTACCGGTGTTGGACACTGGGCCGGTTATCTCTACGCCATGGCCATCGGTGGCATTACCAGCCAATGTGGTGTTATCCAGTGTGTTATTACCGTCGAGCTGCACACCGGTGCCGATATCGCCGCTGGCATTGCCGGTAACCGCCAGCAGATCGTCAGTTCCACCGCCAGTGAGCGTAGCATTCTGTCCAATATCCACCCCGATACCCTCGGCGGTCTCGCCGTGCACCGCGCTACCATGATTGCCGGTTAGATTAGCAACGATTTCAATAGCCTTGCCATTCGGGCTGTTACCGTTCAGCGTCGCATTATCAAGTTCACTGTCACCATCAACCTTGATACCTGAGGCGGTATCTGAAGTCCCGTTGACCGTACCACCCGAAATGGCCCCGTTCAGTTGCACGCCGTAACCGCCGTCCGTGGCTTTACCGTCAATCGTGCTATTGCCTTTATTGGTCAACGGGCCGTCGATATCAATACCTGCACCATCGGTGGTATTACCGGCTAATGTGGTGTTATCCAACGTGTTATTGCCGTTGAGTTGCACACCAGTGCCGACATCGCCGATGGCGTTGCCGGTGACCCCCAGCAGGTCGTCAGCTCCGCCGCCAGTGAGCATGGCATTCGGGCCAATATCCACCCCGCTACCCTCGGCGGTCTCACCGTGCACCGCGCTACCATGATTTCCGGTCAGATTAGCGGCGATTTCGATGCCCTTACCCTCCGGGCTGTTGCCATTCAGCGTGGCATTATCAAGTTCACTGTCGCCATCGACCTTGATGCCGGAGCCAATATCTGAAGTCCCGTTGACCGTACCACCTGCAATGGCCCCATTCAGTTGCACGCCATAACCGCCATCCGTGGCTTTGCCGTCAACCGTACTATGACCTTTACTGATCAGTGAGCCGCCGATATCAATACCTGTACCATCGGTAGCATTACCGGCCAATGTGGTGTTATCCAGTGTGTTATTGCCATTGAGTTGTACACCGGTGCCTATACCGCCGATGACATCACCGGTAACCCCCAACAGATCGTCAGCCCCGCTGCCAATGAGCGTGGCATTTTGATGAATATCCACTCCTATGCCGTTGGTAGTCTCGCCGTGTACTGAGCTGCCATAATTACCTGACAAATTGCTAGTGATTTCGATGCCCTTGCCATCAGGGCTAGCACCTTTAAGCATTGTGTTGTTAAGAACAGTTTCAGCGTCGGCTCTTACCCCATTGCCACTGGCCGAAATACCATTAATACGGCTATCATCTAGTGAGCCGCTGATCTGCACACCGACCCCGCGGTCTGAAGTTCCATTGACAGTACCCTTACTGAGTGTTCCGTTAATCTGCACCCCCACGCCGTCACCTAAAGCGATGCCGTTTAGTTGGGTATTGCCACTGTTGGTCAATGAGCCGGAAATATCTAAAGCAATACCATCAATAGCTGAACCATTTAAACTGGTGTTGCTTAAATCATTATTACCATTGAGTTTTATCCCAATACCACTTCCTGTCGTCGCAACCCCTTGCAAAGTGAGTAAATCCGTTTCACTGGTGCCCGTAACATGTAAATTTTCAGCAATATCAATACCATAACCAAATCCATCAGTAGTACCATTAATCATACTCTGATGAATACCGTTTATATCACTGCTGGTCTCAATCCCTATGCCATGAGCACTGCGACCATTCAGTGTCGCATTATCAAGTACTGTATGGGAGATAACACCAGAACCAGGTAATGAATCGACTTTCATGCCACTACCATTAATTGATTTTCCGGTTAGAGCAGTATCGGTAATGGTGGCATTACCACTAATATGTAAGCCTTCAGCTTGAATTGAACTTCCAGCCACATTAATACGATTAATTTGATGCTCGGCACTGAATAAGTGAACCCCAGAACCATAGGTACTGGTTCCTTCAATCGTGACAGGGCCGCTTCCATTATTGATTACACCGGAAATAGCCACCCCGCTACCAACAACGCTGCTACCTTGAATTAGCGTCTCACCTTCGCCATTTAATACAACTGTATTATTACTGACAGGGAAGTTAATGCCGGTTCCGCTGGTTGAATGCCCTTCCATTTTTAGAGAACCATTATTATTAATAGTTAAATCTTTAGGGCTTAGATAGCTAATGCCATTTCCGTCAGCAGTAATTTGTGAACCTGTATTTTCACCGAGAAGAGATAATTGACTACCTTTAGCAATATTAAGTGTATTGGCACCATAAAACGCCATACCATTGCGTGTTGCACCGCTACCATCGGTCTCACCCTGGATCGCAATATTTCCGTCAACAGATAAGCTGCCATTGGCTCTAAATAGGGTACCTGCACCTTGGGTAGTATTAATCGCTTTGCCAATAAGTAAGCCATTTAGCGCTTTGATGCTGTTATTCCCCCCCAGACTTAATACAGAATTTGTGGCAGTGGATAACGCTGATAGTGCTTCACCATAAACCGCAACATTACCTACTGCGGTATTAAGGTCAACATTATTAAAATAAACATCTCCATTACCGGTTGACGAGCTATTAATATCAATATTCCTTCCAACTGAGGTCAAACTAACATTTGCCAGATTAACTGATGAGCGCGGGTTAGCCCCCTGAGTATTGTTACCTTTTAAGCTGACATTCCCTTGTGCAATTAAAGTGCTACGTGACTCATCTGATAATCCTTGCACTATAATGGCTTCGCTCGCGGTACTGCTTGTAGCCGCTAACATAAGATCCTTTTGAGCATTTAATGTTGTATTTTGCTTGATAACAATACCTCTATTACTCGAGGTAGCACGGGCATTAATATTCCCCGCTAATGCCGTAATATTTACTTCCCGGATTATTAATCCATCAGCGCGACTAGTGTTAGATATCAAATTAACTTCATTTGCTGTAATGTTTGCATTGGCGAGACCGAGACTTTTTGATCCATTGTTATTTACTGTTAATTTTCCATTTTTTGACTCAAGATTGACATGATCAATACCAATACCAGCCCCTGTCATGCTCCCATGATTATTGGCTATTATTGATATATCTTTTCCTACCTTAACATTCATTCTATTAGATGTAGTTCCAGTGATTGTCACCGCTTCAACACTCTCACCTGAGGTATTAACAGCTACAGATATATTCTGCCCAGCATTTATCCCACCATTGCCTTTAAAATATAATGCCTTATGGTTTGGCGAGCTTAAATTGGCGTTAATATCACCTTTAGCCGTAAGAAAAGTGTTAGTCATCACTACCACATCATTATCGCTGACATTACCATTCAATATAATATTATCAGCACTAATACTGGCATTACTAAAATGACTACCTTTGACCCCGCTAATATTTAAATTAAAATCACCGTTATGGGATTTTATATTAGCGTAATCTACTGCGACAGTACTGCCAACTGCTGTTCCGCTATTTACTGCCGTCATAGATACATTGCCACCGGCCGTCATATTGACCTGAATACTACTTGTGTTACCTTTTATTCTTATTGCATCAGCACCTGCAACCGTTGAGTTAGTGGTAATACCTTGCAATTTTATATTGCTACTGGCATTGAGATTAGTATTACCTGAAATAAAAATCCCTTTATTATTCGTCGTCGCATTTGTACTAATATTACCTGCGACTGCTGTAATATTACTATCCTTTAGTAGAAAACCATTAGCCCCTGTTACATTTACTCCAACATTGATATTATCTCCACTAATCTGTGAATTTTGAACTCGCAATCCATAATTAGTCTGAGTGATAACCCCCCCATTTACATCCAATAAAACACTACCAGACTTAGCAACAACATTCCCATTAGTAAAATCGATCCCTCCTGATGCACTACCATTGGTATTGGCCTGGAAGGTGATATTTTTATCGCTAATAACGGTTGCATTCGTGAATGTCCCCATCCACGAACTTTTAGAATTAGATATCATAGTAAATAACATATCACCCGCTCCAGTCAGAACAGAGCCACCGGATATATCAATACCACGCCACCCTTGCCGATTAGCATTACTACTTTCACCGGTTATACGTGTTTTACCTGCCACTATAATATTAGCGGAATTACTAATATTGACACCAACCTGGGATGCCACACTGGTATTACCTTCCAGTGTCAGATTGCCAACCTGATATCGCCCCCCCATAATACTGATGCGCGCTGTATTATTTATATTGGCGTGTTTTACCAATAAGTCCCCACCATTTAATATCACATCACTATTATTTAATGTTATTTTCGAATCTAATATAGAATTTCCTGCCAATAAGTTAAGATTCAGTTTTCCTGCCGTAGCCGTAATATTATGACTACTAATAACAATATTTCCGTCAGCCTGTAACGTCAGCATTGCATCGCCACCAGCGGTTTTATTGATATCAGCTTGCAGCGTAATATTACACCAGCGACAACTCGTTAAACTGCCATTACTGGTGGTAATCGTGACATTGGTGCCTTTATCAAGTTGTGCATTGATACTGGTATTTAAGATTTGCGTAATATTGGCCATTGGCGCGAAAATTTGTGCATTCTTCGCATATCCAACAGGGATATCACCAACCTGAACCGACACCCCATTTTCAGCCCCACTACCAACAATATTTACCTCTGCCGGATCGAGTAACCAACTACCACTGTTACCCAGCATCGCGCTGACATCAACCTGCCCAAAAGACTGCAAATTACGCTTACTGGATGTTTCTACTTGCCCGCCATCACCTGACTGTAGCCCGCCACGGGCATGAATATCACCATAAAAACCAGTGTAATGTTCAGACCATAAGACTGTGGTGCCGCCTGCCCCTTGATGTGTGGAGGAAACATCAATATTCGCACCGCTATCCATCACGACCGAACGAGCATTTTTTATCAGTTTATTTTTGCCCTGCCAGTCGCCGCCAACCAGTACTTTGCCGCTACCCGTAGCGCCACGCGCATCAATTTTGCTCGCAGCAACCAAATGAATATTCTCACCGATTAGAATAACATTTCCGCCATTCCCCTTCTGACTACTCACATTGATGGTTCCCTGCTGGCTCACCACCCCCTCATTGCCACCATTGAGGTAAATAACACCGTTCTTTTCAGATAAACCACGCGCCTGCAAAATACCGGTATTATCAATCACCGTATTCATTAGCATCTCTTTACCATGGGTGGTCAGTTGAATAACGCCACCATCAGCCTGAATTAACCCACCGTTTTGCAACAACGTGTTGATCTGCTCACCCTGAACTTGTACTCCAAGTAAGTTCCCGTGATCCAGACTAAGAGTAACGCGACTCCCACTCGCTAATGCCACTTTCCCTTGCGGTGTATTGATTGCACCGGACGCCTGATTATCAACCTGCTGGCCAATCAATGCGATATAGCCACCTTCGGTGGTGCGCAAATTTGCCTGATTAACCAACTTGCCTTCCTGTTTTTGGCTAGTCAGCGTATAGCATCCACTAATAAAATCATGATCAGACATTGATTTAGTGCTGGCGACTAAACCACCGACATCAACTTGTGCATTTTTACCAAACAGAATGCCATTTGGATTAAGTAAAAAAACCTGACCATTTGCTTTCAGGTTGCCATATATTTGGGATACATCACGACCAAGCACTCTATTTAGTGCAATGCTCTGCTGCCCTGGCTGGTTATAAATAACGCTGTTTCCCTGCGCGATATCAAAACTACCCCAATTGATCGCCAACTTATCACTTTGCTGAGTCACAGTAAGAGTGGTGTTATTAACATCCATCCTCCCTTGACCGACCACAATATTTCCATTGACTGGCAATGAAGGGTGGGCAAATACCAAAAGGGGTAATGTACCGAGTGCTAATCCCGTCAGAATAGCCAGGCAACTTAATTTTCCAACCTTCGTATGGCTATCATTAATAATTTTTTTGCCGAAAGACGAAAATGATCGACCATAAACTCGGGTCAATTCTCCGACAGCAATTAAGCATCCCAACCGACGGCAGAAAATAAGTTTGTATAATTTACTGTTCATTATTCACGTCCATTAAATCTGACAAATATGCCAATAAGCGCTAAAACAACTTGTAAGCGCTAAGCCAAAGTTGGTTGTTATCCGGTTGAGCAGTGGCGGCTTGGCCAGTTCGATGTGCCCAAGTCAGATTCAAGAAATAATCTGCCGGGCGAGAGAGTGTGATATAGGCACCAAAACCAGACAGGTTGATATTATTTCCCGTTGCCCCCTCGATAGGCTGACGAAAATAAGATCCCCACCCTTGGTCAAAAAATGCTGCAACCGTGATTTGATTGCCGGTGCCAGCCCAGACCGGAGGTAGAGGTTGCCAGTGAATCCGTAATTCGGTGGTAAAAAGTGTGCCTTTATCTACTGCACCTTCACCAATACCGTAAGCCCGAACCGCCAATGGGCCTCCCAACAGCAGTTTTTGTGAGCTATCAAGATTCTTATTGGCCATTTGGCCGGTAAATTGGTTGAAAAAAGAGAAATAAGAACCCAAACCCTGATCATGACCCGCGTGATAATTAAAACGAGCAAAAGTACCGCCAATGCCAGTCAATGAGTTCATGCTTCGACTAAATTCGTCATCCAATGAAAGATGACCGGCTGTACCCAGTAAATTAAAATGACTTAGCCCGCGCGGTACTGCGGAGAAAGTGCCATCAAAACCAAACTCACCGGCATCCAGATTGCGTTTTTGTTCTGGTAACAAAATCAGTGAATCGCGCATTCTGTTCTGATAGTAGCCCGCATTTGCATCAATCCGCACCGCCGAATTGCGTATCCACGGATGGCGTAGATTAATACCCCAACGGTTAGAATGACCTCGTGCATCCAATATTTCGAAAGGCCCCTTCAGGGTATAATCCAGATAGCTATAATTTAGCGCTGCACGAGTGCCATAGGTATTAATGGGAAAGTTGTAGTCCAACATACCATTGAATACATCTGCTGAGCTGGATAAAATCAAATCGGTTCGTAATTGATCGCCCCATCCCGTGAGATTATTGATGGCCCCTCCGATTAATAACCGATTATGTCCAGAGTAATCATTACCTTGATTATCTACACCGATATATTCCATCGCAGCCTGGCCTGGGTTAATATCAGCATAAATTCTCGTCATTCCCGATTGGGTTCCTGGTTTTAATGTCAAAGCAGCATCAATTCCTGGTATTTCATTAAGAATAAGAGCCGTTCTTTCAAGATGAGATAATTCAGCCGGAGAAGCAGAACAATCTTTATCACCAAAGATCCCAACCTCTTTGCTGCAACTATTACTTTCAATCACGGCAGTAGTAAAGTCAGTATTTAACCGGCTCTTATTATTAATTTCTGGTCTATCTAATCGACCAGAAATAATACGAACAACGACAACATCTTGACTAATAGTTTGAGGAGGTAATATTGCCTGAGCGGCAACAAATCCTTGCTGTCGATAAAAACGAGTGACCGCCAAAGCCATGGCTTGCAAATCGTTAAAGGTTAATCGCTGCCCTAACCAGGGAGTAATAGCTGCACGTAGCGCTTTATTATTTCCGTCACCAGACTGTAATAACTGGGTATCCCCCTCGAATCTAACCTCACGTAAATAGATTGTTTCCGTCGCTGTAGAGCCTCCGGACGAAAGAGGGGAAATCAAAAGCGGAAGTTTAACCTCAGCCTTCTGTGGCGCAAGTAATGGTTCTTGTGTGGTTTGCCGTATCTCGTTACTAATCGCACCAGCATTCGGTACATTTATTACCTGAGGAGCAGCAACTACCTGTGAGCAAAAAAAAAGGATTAATATTATTACTGTAAAGCTAAAATCAGTCTGATGCCGTGATTTTTCTGGATAATAAAGATATCGCATAAAATACGCCTGCTTAGCATGATGAGAATGCCAGTTTAAATAAAATCTCAGTTATTTAATGCTGGCCCATTAGGGTTTGTTTTTAGTTGTGTTTTTATAAAAAATAAAATTAAACAGTATGAGTTAACTGTAATGGTTATAAATATCCTAAAGAGGGTTCTCTGTCGTTTCAGACTAATGTTTACTTCATATTTATAACAAATAGTTATTTATGGTAGATATATCACAATCAACATTAAATAATAATTACATCTTATTCAAATAACTTATTAGAGGATTTTAATTTATTATAGATAGCAGAGTAATAACGCAAGCAAATGAAATATATAGCCTAAATAAAAACAAACTGTCAAAAGCAAACTCATTGCAATTAAAAGCATGAAAACTATAAGTTATAGATAAAAACAATCATGATAGCAAAAAAAATTAATACCATTTCAAACCAATTGAATAATAAATTATTTATTTAAATATTAAAGGTGTGTTTTTTTGTTTTTATAAAGACTATATCCAATAGTCATTCACATAATAAAAAACCCCGCATTATTTAACGGGGTTATTGTATCTTCATTCATATTAGCTATAAATAATGATTGCTATCCATTTTGCCTAATGCGTGCAATCAAATTATCAATACTATCTATGCTTGATGCCGCCAAAATCAAAGTTCGCCCCAAACTCAAAGCATGCTGCTGGCATGCCCGGCGCATCTCATTATCAGCGATACTATCCAGATCAGCCACATGGGCCAACCCAATGGTGCGTCGGATCAATTCACTGCCACAATATCCCACTGCATCTTGCCAAACCTGCTGTAGAAATAGCTGGGCGTAGCCCACCATTGCCAGCGCTGAGTCTTGTGTTTTTTCCTCGCTTAATGCCAGAAAACGGTGGGCGAAGGTCTCCCACAAAAGATGAATATCTTTCAACCGCTGTTCACGACCCGCTGCCGCGTCCCTTGGGCCAGCTAATCCCGGCAAACCACAGTAGTTGAGCAGTAAATTACCCAGCGCAGTGCCCACATCAAAACCTATCGGGCCATAGAAACCAAACTCGGCATCGATGGCTTTCAGCCGCCCCTCGGCAACAAAAATGGAACCGCTGTGAATATCACCGTGCAGCAATGCTTCGGCTTTGCTCAAAAAACGGTGCTTTAGCGAAGCGACAGCCAACTTGAGCGCATCATCCTGACGTAATGCCAGCACGTCTGGTAATAAATCCGGATCGAAATTATTACGCTCATGATCAATGTAGGGATCAGTAAAGAACAGATCTTCAGTGATTTGGCATAATTCTGGATTGATATAGCGACTGACTGCAGCCTTTTTAGCTTGAGCCGACTGATAAAAATCGGAAGTATGGAATAAGGTTTGCGCTAAATACTCAGCTAATTGCCCCGCCGCTTGCGGATAGTATTTTCCCTTAACTAATTCACTGCGCCAGATTTCGTGATCAGATAAGTCCTCCTGAACCATCACCGCCAGCTCGGCATCGTGATGCAAAATACTCACCGTATGTTGTGGACAAAATTGACTATGTGTTAACAGCGTTTCTGCTTCAATTCTGGCGCGATCTAAGGTCAGCGGCCAGGACTCTCCCACACAACGCACATAAGGCAGCGCTTGTTTAACAATCACCCGGCTAATCCCGGCAGCATCACGGATTTTAAACACCAGGTTGAGATTCCCATCGCCAATTTCGTCGGCAGTCACTAAAGATTGTGGGTCAGCTACCTGACCAAATTGGCGAGCATATTCAACGGCATCCGCAGCAGTAAATGTATGGTAGCGCGACATCTTCAACCTCATTATTCTTTATCTGATTCTGATTCACTCACCGCCAACCATTTGCTTAGCCGTGAAATTATTACCTGTTCGAGCAAAAAAATCCGTATTTAGGCGTAAAACCATATAGACGTCTACACATCCGTAAGATATGTTGGCAGAATAAGAAACCAGATGCAATAACGCAACATGGATTTAACTGACAATGCAGACGCTTAACACGCTTGATTTACAAACGACCAGCTTAAAGATTGTTGATGGAAAACTGTGGATACTTGACCAACAAGCCTTGCCACAGCGCCGGGAATGGCTATCTGCTGATACGGTAGAATTGCTGATTGAGCATATTCAAGCGCTGCGCGTACGCGGCGCACCATTGATTGGCTTATCAGCCAGCCTGCTGTTGGCTTTGTTGGCACAGCGCGGTTTGCCGCAAGCCCCACTGGAACAAGCACTGATTGCGCTGCGGGAATCACGCCCAACCGCTGTGAATTTAATGAATAATTTGGCACGGATGCAGCAGGCGTTATTGCAGGCTAATTGGGTTGCAGCCATGACTCACGAAGCATTGCGTCTGGTAGAGGAAGACCGCGAGTTATGTGAGCGGATTGCCCAGCATGGGGTGCAATTGGTTAAGCCTGACAGCAACTTACTCACCCATTGCAACACCGGCGGGCTCGCCACTGCGGGCATTGGTACAGCTATCGGTGTGCTACTGAAAGCGCATCAGCAAGGTAAGATCAAGCAGGTGTGGGTAGATGAAACCCGCCCATTGTTGCAAGGTGGTCGCTTAACCGCTTGGGAACTAGGCGAATTAGGGATTCCCTATCAATTAATTTGTGATTCGATGGCTGCCAGCCTGATGGCTCAGGGCAGAGTCGATGCTGTCTGGGTGGGCGCTGATCGTATTGCGGCGAATGGTGATGTCGCGAATAAGATTGGTACCTACAGTTTGGCCGTATTGGCGCATTATCACCGCATTCCATTCTACGTAGCGGCCCCGCATACCACTCATGATCCTGACTGCCCAAATGGCGCGGCCATCCCCATAGAGCAACGGGATGCCAGCGAAGTCAAAGGGGTATCAGGCGGTTTCGGCCATTGCCAATGGGCACCTGCGAATGCGCCGGTGTATAACCCGGCGTTTGATGTTACCCCAGCCGCATTAATCAGTGGCTGGGTGCTAGATAGCGGTGTTATCACGCCAGAACAAGTCGCCGCAGGATTCTTCCAGCCGAAGAATTAGCCGTATCTGAAATATTATCCCCAAAGTCATTGGAGTCGCAGGTAGGCAGCAAGCGAACGCACCCCGATGAGCTTACTCAAGTAAGTGATTCGGGTAAGCGAGCGTAGCTAACACCCCTGCGGCTTTAAGGACGAAGGGGATTAGTCTAAGCGCGGGTAGGCATCGGCTATCTTATCGCCGGTAAAACGCGCCACCCAACCCTCTGGATTATCAAATACCCGAATAGCGGTAAAATTCGGTTTAGAACCCATATCAAACCAATGTGGTGTATCCGCTGGAACTGACAGTAAATCATTCTTTTCACAAAGAATTTGGTAAATCTTATCATTGAGATGCAAGCAAAATAACCCGGTTCCTTCGACGAAGAAACGCACTTCATCTTCACCGTGGGTATGTTCTGATAAGAATTTCTCGCGCAATACTTCACGCTGCTCATTATCAGGACGCATACTGATCACATCCCAGCTCTGATAGCCCTTTTCCGCTACCAGCCGGTCAATTTCATGCTGATAAGCTGCAATCACAGCGTCCGGTTGTGGGTTCTCGCCCAGTTCGCGATCCGCCTGCCAGCGCTCAAATCGTACGCCAATAGCGGTCAATTGCTGTTGAATTTCCTCAGCATCGCGGCTTTGCCACAGCGGCTGTTCTGGCTGCTCATCACTAAAAATGGTTAATCCGCTCATGCTGTAAAACCCTCTATGTCTATTTCATCAAAACGGCTGACTTGGAGATGACGGCTTTCGCTATCGGGAAGATCTCGAATCAACTGACAAGTCTGCCAACCGGCAAGCTGTGCGGCATCCAATTCCTGGCGGATATCAGATAAAAACAGCAATGCTTGCGGGGCAATAGCCAGCTGATTAGCAATATTTTGGTAAGCGCTCACTTCGCGCTTTGCCCCAACATGGGTATCAAAATAACCACTGAATAATGGCTGTAAATCACCTGCATCACTGTAACCAAACAATAATTTCTGAGCATCAACCGAACCGGATGAATAGACATACAACTTCAGCCCTTGCTGCTGCCAATCAGCCAGTTGCGGCGCAACATCGGGGTACAGATGGCCACGAAAATCACCTTGCAGATAGCCGCTGCGCCAAATAATGCCCTGAATGGCTTTTAGTGCAGTAGATTTGCGGTCTTCATCCATAAAACTGTGCAATGTGGTAATCAGAGTTTCAATATCTGCATCCGGTTGTTCAATTTCACGCCGCAAGCTGAGCAGTGCGTTCGCAACCTCTTCATCCTGCTGATGTTGACGTAAAAAAGGCGTCAGCCGCTCACGAGCATAGGGAAACAACACTTGGTGAACAAAGCGGATGTCGGTAGTGGTGCCTTCAATATCGGTCACTATTGCCTGAATCATTTTGCCCCCACTTTAAAATTGGCATCCAACAGACGGCGTTGCAGTTCACACTGGAACAAAAACTCCAGCCCTTCCAAATGACGACGGGCTTCAGACACACTATTTCCCCAACAATACAAACCATGCCCACGGACCAAAAAGCCATAACGTAATGGATGATTATCAGCCAGCGCGGCAACTCGCTGTGCCAAAGCCGGGATATCCTGATCATTATCGAAAATGGGGATCACCACGCTATCCAGATGACTGCGTTGCCCTGAGAGGGATTTCTGCATCTCGTAGCCGTGCAATACCAACTCATTGCTACGCTCGACGCGCGATAACACCGTAGCATTCACCGAGTGAGTATGTAATACCGCATTGATTTCAGGGTACAGCCGATAAAGCAGGGTATGCAGGCCCGTTTCCGCTGACGGGATGCGCCCGCTGGGAACATGGTTATTGGCCGTCTCCACCAGCAAAAAATCATCCGCAGTCAAACTCCCTTTATCTTTGCCCGACTCCGTAACCAGACATTGAGCGGAATCCAGTCGCAGGGACATATTGCCGCCGGTCGCTGGGCACCAGCCCTTCTCGCCAATCCAGTGGCAGGCGGCTAGCAGCGCGCCGAGTTGTACATTTTCTGTCATTGCATATCCCTGTTGTGGTGTTGATGTGCTATGGCATGTTGCCACTGCAATCGGCATGACGACATTGGTTAGCGCAAAAAAATCATTAGCACAATTTTATCTATGCTTAGCCAATTTCGTCATTTAGCCGTTTAAACATCTAAGCGTCTTGATTGCCAAATCTTAACATCGTGTTATGGTGAAATGAAGTTAGTTTTAATGGGATATTCTGAGTTGATGTGATTAAAACAAAGCCTTGCCGCAAGCGAACTCAATACACTTGGTGATAATGAGCTATCTTGCGGCAATTTTTTGCCCCATTTTTGCCCCATTCACTAAGCTCTCATGCCTCCATCACAACAACTCCCCACCAAAGATGATCAACTGCCGATCAGGTGCTAAACTTCGCGCCATCAACAGAACCGGCAATTTATGTTGGATGCCGATAAATGGAAATAAGAATGACTTCTGTAAAATCAAAGATACAAGTTGCTATGGTACTGGCTGTCACTGTAATCGTTTATGCAGCAATTGTGATTGTGGGTATGAGAGGTTCGCTTAATGGGGACTTTGATCAGTACCTTCTCCCAGGGGGAATATTCGCAGCGCCAAGTAATATTGAATCACATGGTTTTACTAATAAAGTTCTTCCTCCGATATCTGGAGGCTTTGATGGACAGTTTTACTATTATCATTCTGATGACCCGCTTTTATTAAAAGATACCCTACAGCACCTAGACATGCCAAGCTACCGCGCTCAAAGAGTCGGCGTGCCTATGCTCGCATTCTTTGCATCAAAAGTTTTCGGCATGGATTGGGTTTCTCCCTCTGTTTACTTTATCGTTAGCGTTTCTCTTCTGCTTATAGCTACCTTAGTAATGAGTAATTTTCTGGTGGTTAAAGGATACTCCCCATATAGTGCTTTATTATGGTCTGCCGGTGGTTCCGCGCTTTATACTGTTGCGTTTGGATTTGTAGATGGTAGTGCGGATGCTCTATTAATAACTTCTATAATTCTTTATTTAAATAAAAAGCAATTGTTATATATAATAGTTGCAAGTTTAGCTGTTCTTTCAAAAGAATCGTACATAATAATACCTGTAATATTTGGCTTTATTTCATTCGTTTTATTCATCATTGAATGCATAAATAAGAAGTATAAATTCAGTATTGTATCGATCGCTAAACTAGTTTCACCCCACATTGTGCCTGTACTGATAGCAATAGCATGGCAAGCATATCTGTATATTCACGTACCAAAATCAATGTACATGAACACTACTGGTGCGGGTATGCTTGGTGCTCCATTTGTAGATGCTGTAAATTATATGATTAGCAGCTTTAATGGGGTAACAGTTCTCACGATTGGCGACAGCTTAAAAAGAGTTCACCCACTCTACCGCCTTGGCCTTGGTTTGTTATTGTTCATTATAACAATAATATATTTCTTATTTTTCTCTGTTAAGAACTCTATATCAGAATTTAAAAAAAGAGAGATAAATGACTATGCGTCTACAGGGCTTATAGTCTCATTATTGTTTTTGTCAGTCATTTATAGTTGCTTAGGGAAAATACAAGTGTGGGAGCCTGTCGGGTTCGTCAAAGCCATATCTGTATTGATTGCTATTTATATAATATATCAAGCAAATGCAGGCGGTAAATTATCACCTATTATTTTGGTCACATCTGCATTATTGTCAATTTACTCGTTTGTCGTAATATATGATAGATCTTCCGCATCTAGCGTAACCGTGACGAATGCTACTACTCAATGGGAAGAGTCTGAACCGATGTGCCTGAAATCTGCTAATGCATCAGTGGAATTGATATCCCTGAACCTGGCTTACTCAGACACAATGATAAACAGATTGATCATGCCAAAGAGATACATCGCTACAGTTAAAATAACAAATAAGTCAGATCATCCACTTTCACCTTTCAAAGGGAAAGGAACCACCAATGCTGGGTATCAGTGGTTCTCTAGTGACGCTAGCACCCTTATGTTTGACGGGGGTAGAGTTCCGCTTCCAAGAACGTTACTGAATGGCGAAAGCGAAGAGGTAAGTTTTCTGGTTAACCCGCCAACCAAAAGCGGTAGTTACACACTTAGATTAACTCTTGTGCAAGAGGGATGTAGTTGGCTATACAATATCAATCCAGCAATAAAGCATGATTTAAAAATGGAAATGTAAAGAGAGTCCCGGATAGCCGGGACTAATTTTATAGCGGTGGCGCAAGCTGTCTCCAGGTTCGACTTCCAGATTGCCCAAAGCATAAAAATTGAATTGTTGATGCGGCGGGAATATTTAGTGGTGATGATGATAATCTCAGATTGCCAGTATTTACTAGGGTACAGGCGCTGGCGAATGTTAGGGTTATAATATGCCCATTAAAAGTATCTTTAAAATGAGATATGTTACTTACGGCTCCAGACACATAATAGAAATCAAAATCCGGAGTGATAGCCATGTTTGTTACTGTTGCAGGGATGGAAAATGGTGCTGAAGTCTCTAATACATTATTAGCATTACCTATAAATGTATTTTTCCCAATAATATGACCAGTCCCTTCTGCCTGAATTGCATTGAGATTATTATATAACTGGCAACCATCAATTAATACCTTACTAGTTGCACCTATAACTCTAACGCCTGCTGATGAATCAATTCTACCTTCGACATTAGCTTGAACCGATGCATTACCACTAAGAATAACCACACCCGTTGTTTTTACATTACGGCAAGTTTGGTTTGTTATGGTATTTCTTCCAGTAGTTGATGTTGGCGTTAAGTACACTCCATGCTCAAGATGCACGCACACATTGCCATCAATTATTGAGTTATTTGTTGTTCCTTCAATTCTAAGCCCTGTATTTCCTATAACATATGGTGAGACATCACCCAAATTTATTCCAGAGAATCCGTTTCCTATTACCCTTGGATTTGATGAATCATTTATAGCTACTTGATCAGCATGACCAAGAATAAAGTTACCAACGACTATTGGCCATGCTCCACCCTCTATCCTAACTGCAGTTCCACTTCTGTATATAAAGTGGTTGGTATCTGGAGTTGTAATTAACCCTGCTGCGGACGCGGTGCCATAAGGCCAGAAATGATTATCCATTACATGTGCAGGATCTCCAGCATTCGTCACGGATACTCCGCCAATAGTATCAATTCCACAATTTGTGACAAATGTTTGAGCAAATCCAATGCATGATATTAAATGATTGAATCCTATAACTATATTCTTATCAAACCTTACATCTGCACCTATTTGCGTGAAAGCTGTACCAGAATATGATGCAGCATTTACCTCTGGTCCAGTCATTGTGGAGCGCAAAATAACAAGACTATTTATAGCATTACCACCTTTAAGACTAACTGTTATTGCCGGGTTAATTCTAATCTGGCTCCCAAGTTTAAAGATGTTGCCAAGCTGATAACCTTCCCCCGGAGCCCCCGGAGATTTAATATCCCCTTCAATACTCACTCCCCCCGGAATAGTAACCGCCCCAGCCAGATAAACCTTGGCAATATTTGGAATGTGAAGAGTGCCGCCAATTAGCCCAAATGAGTTTACAGCCGCTTGGAATCCCACAGTATCATCAGCCACGCCATCCCATGTGCCGGGGAAGTCTAATACACTTCGGCGCTCTGAGTTGACGCCATGCTGCGTCCGGCCAATAGTTCCGGTGAATGGCTGCTTAACGCCGACAAGCTCATCACCCTTCCCATCCTCATAACTACCCAACATATCTACCGTCACAGCCCCACCCTGAGAATCAAGGTATTGCCGGAACTGATCTGGGTCGTACTTCAAAACATTAGGGAAATAGAATTGCTGAACATTAAGCGCATCATACACAGCCATTGAATGGCCTTGAACAGTTACGAACTTAGAAACCTGTCCGTTATAAACTGGGTAACCGCCAGCATTAATCAGTATTGGCTGCGCCATTGGAACTAAACTACCGTCCTCATTCTCCAAATAAACCTGAATCTGGTTTGATGGAATAGTGGGATCGGTGTCTATCAATCCAATGTAAATTCTACCGCCGAATACCGCGGCAAATTTGCGCGGCATGGTGAACAACTGAGATGGCATTGAGACGACAACATTAGGGATGATGTCAGGCATTAGGTTTACTCCAGACGTGTATAATCCCCACAGCGTTTAATCTGCGTGGTTCGGATTTATGGCAATAAAAAACCCGCCGAAGCGGGTTGAGTTGGGGTAGTGTGCGGATAACTCAGTTAATAATAACTATTAATCTTTACCGTCTTCTACTGAAAGCCAGCCAATGACACCAACTCTTGCTATTGACTCCTTTTCTTCCTTGCTAAGAGTTCGGTAAAACTCTTTCCATGCTTTGGATTTAGATATTTTTTCCTCCATTTTTTTGTTGATAATCTGCTGTCCCTTTGCAGGTAACAGCTTGCCTTTTGCTTGACTGACCACCGCGCGAAACTCAGGAGATGAGAGAAGCCTATCTGCGGCAATGCTCCTTGCGGGTCTTCCTGCTTCTTTCGCTGCCATTCCTGCAACAGCACCGTAGCTTAGGGTTGGACCTACGATTGGGATTTGCCCGATTATGCTTGTTGCTAACGCCCCCTTACCATGTCGATAGATTTTATCTAACGCACCATCTTTTGCATCAAACTGTTTGATGAATGAATTAAGTCTGCCAGTAGTGATGCTGCTAGACTGAGCATTACGGATGGACTGTGACAGAGTGAATAAATTACTCATCCTTTCTGCTGTTGGTCTACCAAGTTCGCGTTCAATCATTGGCAGCGTTCCTGATGATTTAGCACCTTGATACCAGTCGACAAATCCCGGTAAATGGAAATCGTTTTCCTTTCGGCTTCCCATACTAAAAGCATCACGTAGGGAGGTGGCGATAACTTCTCGTCTAATTCGTGGTGATGGAATATCTTGCTGTAGAGATCTAAATCCCTTAGCATCGCCTTTTGATAGCCCCCTTACCGCCAAGCTTGCTTTTGTAGTAATATCACCTCTCAAGTCCTTTCCAAGCAATCCTGTCAGTGAGTCCTCCATCTGTGCGCGAACACCGATAAGTTTTTTCGCTGCCCCCCATTTTTCACCAAGTCCCGCGCTTTTTACCACCTGCTCTTGATCAGCAGTTAAATTTGCATAGAGCTGTTTAAGCGCCCCGGTCTCTTCGTCGCGAAATGGCCCGCTGTTTTTACCAATAGCTTGCCCTATCTGCTTACGAATATTATCCAGTCGTGCATAGGTTGGTGGAGATACGTCCTTCCCTACTGGAGAAACAGCGTTATAAACTTTCTTTTCCATAGTTGATAGAAAATCAGCGCCACCAAGTTCATCAGCTTTCTGATCCAAGTGCTTAATTATATTATCAGCGCTAACCGGCTGATTTTTTGGAATTGCTTGTGATATCTGGTTATATAACTGGTCTGACTTATTCTGTACTGTCGATATACCTCGCTGAAATGACGTTAAGAATTTATCATTCATTGCCATCTTATCTGGGAGTGCTCCGGCTACGTCAGTTAAATCAGCCGCCTGCTTTGCAACCTTGTTTAATACAGCATTTTCCTGTGCCGCAAGCTGAGACCCTGGGACTGACTTCAGCGCTTGCTCAAACTCACGATAAGCTTGGTTGCCAGATACATGAGATAAAAGTAAATCATCTTCCTTTATACCAAGTGCCTTAGCTGCATCTATAACCTCTTTCCTTGGAGCCACTTCTTTTGCTGCGTCAGCCATTCTTGACGCAGTATTGCGATCAGCGGCTGCACCAACACTTGCAGCTACGTCCTGCATACCCTTTTCAACAGGAGCAATTACAGATGGAGAAACTTCATTAGCAGGTTGTCGTATTGAACCAACAAAATCACGGACGCCTTGCATCCCTCCAACCTTTCCAGCAACAACACCAGCACCTTTAATTATTCCTCTCCCAACCAAACTACCTGTCAATCCTGTAGCTAAATCTCCCGCCAGTGATCCGGCGTCATTATTGCTGCTGCTCTGTGCCAGCGCCCCCACGGTATTCTCGGCAACCATATCAGCGGCTTTAGTTGCCAGGCGTTCAGCTCTGCCAGAGCCAGCAACTGAACCAAGCGCGGCCGCTGTTTTCTCCGCACCAACACCCGGAATAAGATAAGGCCCAATTTCAGCGCCTAACTTGGCATACTCATCTTTCGGCCTCATTGACTCAGGCAGTTGCGCGGCAGGTATTGGCATGTATGTGTTATTACCTGAAACCCAAGCCGCGGCGCTTTTTATCGCATTGGCAATATCAATTGGAATATTCAGAACATTAGCCCCAGCCTGAGCGACGCCCTTTGCTGCCTCTAATGAGTTATCAGCCAATGAAGGTGTTTCATTATTGGGCTGGATAGGAATAGATGCATCGACTGGCTGTGCTATCGTTGGTAGTTGATTGGTTTTCTGGAGTGGTTGTGATGCCTGCATGAAATCTTCTGGGGTGGCTAATCCGGAAGATATCGCTTTCTGCATCACCTGCTCTTTAGTTGTGCCATCAGGGACACCCTGGATAACTCGACCGTTGGGGAGCGTTACATTCATTTTAAATCACTCCAGTTGACGGATCCCGTTGATTCCTCCTGCGGAGAAGACGGGCCAAGATTTTGCTCTATCTCTTGCTGATACATGGATGCGCGTTTAGCACCACTTGTCGCAAGTCTTTTCTGCTGCTTATCCAGTATCCCAACCCACTTCTCTATAGCTTTTTTGGCCTGAGCTGGCGGCGTACTCTCATCAATACTTAACAATGCATTAGCTGCTGCCTTTCCTTCTTGCTCACTAGCTGCGCCAAGGCCGCGCAAACCTTGCATGCCCTGCATTCTTGCCTGCGCCTGAACAGCTTGAACCTTACTCCATGTACCCTGCTCTGCAGCCCCTGGAATATTTCTGTTTATCTTCCCTGAGAAACCAAACGTACCTTCAAAATTTGGATCTGACAGCAAATCTTTAGCTGTTGTGATGCTGTTACCAATTCCATCAAGCTGAGTATTATATGTATCAATAAACCCTTGCTTTGCTTCAAGAGATTTGTTTCTGGCTTCTTGTTGTTTAAGCTTTAGCTCACCTAATTTTGCCTGATTTGTTTCACGTGAAATCTGACGATCGAGAACCTTATCCTGTATTTCTGAGCGTTTAATCTCACGATCTAATGCTGCATTCTGGGCTGTGATATTCTGCCCGCGCAGAGTTATATCTTGGCCTCTAGCCTGCAAACCCTCACCAGCCTGGTTACTCCGCACCGTTTCGGCTAGTTTATCCCGGTCAATCTGGCGACCAGCAGCCTTATCCTGTAAGTCGAAATACTTTTCCGGGCCGAGAGCTGACATACCCAAGTGATCAGCAAACTCACCGAAACCTTGCGGATTCTGCTGGTACATGGTTGCAACATCGCCTGGATTAATTCCCACTCGCGCTAAATCACTCGCGCTAGACTTTAGCCACTCACCCATTGCTTGAGGGCTTTGCGCAGCTAATCGGGCTGTCGATGCAAGATTACCAATAGTGTTGCGCTGATCTTCGTCAATGAACCCCATGCCATTGCGTACAGCTTCAAATTGATCGGGGTATTGAGTAGCAAGCTGCCGCATGGCGTTTCTATCACCAGATGAATAAGCCCCCGCATAAGCCTGCTGGAACTCTTTCTGGCGCTGCTGCTGTTGGTCTTGTTGGTACTGCTGCTTTAAACCAGCCAGCCCCTGCAAAGACTGGAGTCCAATATTGTTCCCCCCGGAGCGAGTAAATTCGTTATTATCGCGAATCAAAGAAAGTGCGGCGTTAACGTCACTACCTTGCGGGGCATTAGAATTATTTGTACCGATACCTGCAAGCAGGCCGCCAGAATTACCCTGATCCCATGTAGCCATTAGAATAAACCTCCGAGAAGACCTAAACCGCCACCAATCGCCGCCCCCCAAGGGCCGCCAATAGCCATGCCTGCAGACGCGCCACCAAGAGCGCCTGTTAGCCCAGTCTGCATACTTGACGGCTTGTTAGCATTTGCAGCTGATAACGATGCCTGCTGCTGATAAATGGAACCCATGTTATTAGCGTAGGATTGCCCAGCATTAGCCTGACCCTGCAAAGCTCCAAGCCCAATATTTGCTAAGTTCTGGGCATTATTCATCTGACCGCCAAGCCAGTTCTGCCCCAGTTGCGGAGCAATAGTCGCCAACCCATTGCTTGTTGCTGTTGACCCAAGTCCGCCAGTTGCTTCTGCGCCAGCCAATTGCTGATAACGCGCCTGATCTGCTAGCCCCTTGTATTGATCTGACCCATAGTATCCTTGCAGTGCAGAGTTTTGACCTTCGAGCGTCGATAACCCCTGAAGCTGATTAACGTATTGATTGGCCAGTGGGGTGAATGGGGCTAGGTTATTCATTACTGTTTGCCATTGCTGGCGCTGCAAATCAGTCTGTTTATTTATTGCGTCAGCTTGTGCACCTGCGCCGTTGTCACCACCACCCTTGCAATACCCATGCATGGGCTGTAGCTTATTTTTCCAAGCTTCAGTTAATACCATCATTTTAGTATTTCCTCATATTGGCTTCGCTTAAGCTGATATAGCGTCACGCCAACCGGCTTACCGTTACTAATGTATGCATCGTCCAGATGACCGATACGCTCAGCCCCAAGCAGCCGAATAAGTGCTCGTCCATATTTCGTTGAATCTGGAACCATCGTTATGGAGTTTGTGAAAGGGGAGTTTTCAAGTAGCCAGCGGCAAAATAACTTGTGTCCATCAAGGGCGTATTTCCCACGAAAGCCGGGGTCATATATTGCGTGGCACTCAACGACGCTATGCCAGAAAGTTCTAACCTCATGCACTCCAACCAGAAGCAGCCCCTCATATATTCCGAGATACAAAGCATCTGGCTTAATGAGGTATTCACTGTCGTGATCGACAATGTTTCCTGTGATATCTGGGTTATTTAGGAATGCACGAAGCCGCCACAAGTCGGGGATTGCTCGTAATTCCATGAGGGGATCTCTAAATTAGTTGATTAGTCCGTGAGTGCGCATAGCATCTTCAAGGGCTTTTATTCGCTGGCGTGCTGCCACTAAGTTGGTATTTAGCGCTTGCACTTCTGCTTGCGTGTATGCGGAGCTGATTGTTTGAGATAGATTGGCGTTGAATGCAGATTTAAGAGCGGTACCGGTGGATGCAGTCCATCCAGTTTCACGTTGGCCAATAACTTTAAGCCCCGCCACTTTGTAGGAAACCAAAGTGTTAACTGAGTCTGCTGACTGTATTTTGTCAGATGTCGGGGTTGCTATCGTACCAACTATTAGCGCACCACCTGCTGATTGTACAACTTGGTCTGTCGCTGCTGATTTCGATACATAATCGCCCTCGATAGCCGTAACTCTCGCGCCAAGAGTAGTTACAGTGCCCTCAACTGTTGTCACTCGCGTTGTCAGTGTTGCTACATTGGCCTGCATTGAAACTATCGCCGCTTCAGCATCAATCAGACGAATAGTCAGTTGATTAATGGCTGACGCGTTGAGTGTTATTCTTGTTTCGTGATTATCTAAAACAATATCTTGCTCGTCGTTTTTCTGCTGCGCATCGTACGCCCCCTGCCCGGCTTCATTTGCCTTTCCAGCTACATTACCTAGGTCATTGCTTTGTTGTATGACATAAAGGAAATATGACTGAGAGAAATTTGATGGCAGGATAGAAGCATCGATGCGGGTATTAGATATGGTTACTGGCGTGTTTAAGTCTGATTCTGCCATTACTCAACCCTCACGCTACAATCGCTCAATGTCACCGGCGAACTGGTGATAACGCGAACTTTAAAGCCGATGTTCTTCCGAATACGCCCCACGCGCCGCCACAGGACACGTTTGTCATACTTGAATGGTGCATTAGCAGAAATCATTTGCTCACGCCCATAGTTAGACCCATCTGCAGTTGCAGAGATGAAGAGCCGTTCTGCAAATTGAGATACACCAGTCGCGGCCTCCAACTCAAAGTCGAATACCCTGGCGTTATCAGCTTTAAACATTGGGGTATAGAGAAGATGTTCCGACTGATTTCCGTACTGGCTGGAAATGTCGAATTTAAGCGCCCCAGTCACCGATTCTGTTTTGTCACCAACCGTTATCTGGTTCCCCTCAAATATGAAGTCAATCCCACGGTAAGTGGTATCAGATAAGCCAGTTTTTAGAATGCACCACTGCGGGCCGTTCTGGCTTGCTGATGCGTCATAGCAAAGTACATGACGTGGCAAGTGAGCAATCAATAAATCATGAGCATCAAAGCGCAGAGACTCCATTACGCCCGTAGATAATTCTTCTGCTGTGTACTCGCGAAGTATTTTTTCTATCGATGCGGATGCAATTGGAGCAGCCTGTCCAGAGCTAACCATGTAAATAGATGGCGCACCGGTTGCCTGGTGACTTATGAAAGCAAATGAATCACCAAAGATAGTTTTGCAGTAAGTGCCAGCAATTCCCTTTTGAACCATAAGAGAGGGCTGGGCCACATAGATTGCTGATGATGAATCAGTCGCGCCCGTTAGTGAGAAATACTCGATAGTTGCAGTACCGAATATGACAACGAAGTCACGCCACACAGCACAGCCCTGAATACCATCAGGCTGAGACTCAGCTGAATAGAAAGGGCGGAAGCGGTCAGGGTGTGACTCGTCCTCTAAATCAGTAACGCCAAACGTTCCACTGCCATCCTTGACCCATATATATCGGCCTCGCAATCGGCAGATATCACGAACTATGCCAATATCATATTGTGCAAATCCGGCGTCAGGCCAATTACTTAGCGTTTTGACTGTGTCATCGTAACGATAAAGCCTCATCTTCCCGTTTGCCGCTACTGCTTGGCTTGTCGCACTGAATGCCATGCCAACACGACCAACCCCATCAACATCACCAACGGCTACATCTCCGCGATAAATCTTACCGCCAAGGACGCGATAGGAGACGTTTTGAGATGCATTAAACTGAGCGCCACGCGATATGCCAGCAACGTCAGAGCGCTTGTCTATTCCGGGGAGTGAGCGCATATAACCAGCAGCATTCAATACTTCTTTCGGAGTGGCCAGCATATTAACGGGCAACAGGTCAACATAGTCAGCGTTGCGGAAGTCTTTTCCCAGCCCTTTAGCCAGAGGAAGCTGTGTCGTCGGCATTGTCTTCTTCCTTGTTATGGAAAAAATGGACGCCTATCCAATTCGGATATCGGTTGCCAGAACCAATAGGAACGCGGTTTCGATAGCGTAGTTTTGGTGTGCGTTGCTTGAACATCGATTTGACTAATGTTTCCTTGCCAAAGCGTGCCTTTGTTACAAGAGATGGTGAGCCTTCGATCGCGTAGTCAGGAAGGATACGCAGAGCAAGATTTAGGATGACTGCATTCAAAGCATAGGTAGGTAGTCCATGGGGATCTTCCGGTGCGACTTCCACCCCGTCATCACTGAAGATATACCCAACATCGATACCTAGATCAGGCGTGATTAACCACTCTGCCATCATCATCTCTAAGTCAAGCAACCCATCAGCTACGGATTGTGGCTCTACATCAGTTAGCGTTGCATCAGAAGCAATCGTTCCTTTTCGCAACGCGTTATTTACCAGATCACCTTTAGTCGTTAGGTTCATCAGTTGCCGCCTTTTTGCGGGTTTTCTTTGGGGTCTCAGGCTCAGGCTCAGGCTCAGGCTCAGGCTCAGGCTCAGGCTCAGGCTCAGCGGATGATTTCAACAACTCATCCGGGTGTGCAACCCATCCAGCATCGAGATACTCACCAACTTCATCAGCACTGATGATCTCAAAGTCATAACCAATGCCTTTCCATTTTTTAGTGTCGCCATAGCGAAATACCATCTGTGTCATGTTCTACTCCAAATAAGAAAGGGGCCGAAGCCCCTATTTGTTATGCCTGATTAGCCAGGCCAACGCCGATTGCTTCAGGTCGTACAGCACATGCTGCATACCACAGAGCAATACGACACTTACCGGTTAACGTGCTGATATCACCCTGGTAAGCAACAACCCCATTCAAGCCAACGCTCGGGACACTGAAGCTCTGGGTTTTCATGCCGGAGAACAACTCATGGTTGATTGGAATAGGCTGGGATACTAGGCGGATAGAGTCATCGGCCCAGAACACGTTAGTCGCCGTGGTGGTGGTGTTCAGAATGTTCACCGTCATTGCGTTGGCAAGCGTGGTGTTCACGTTTGCATAAGCTTTCTGCTCTGGGGTCAGAGTCACATCACTCAATGCGATAGGCTTAGGTGAAATGGTCACGTTCGCACCATTCACAGCAACAACGGTAAACGTTGCATCGTGAGTCAGTACGTTTTTTGCCATCTGCGCCAAGAACTTAACGCCAGTGAATGAAATTTTATCGCCACGTTTCAGACCAGTGCCAGCGCTTAGCACAACAACAGCAGTACGGTTATCCACGTTCTCACGGTTACCATCTGCGTCAGCTGTCCATGCCAGCGGTTTGAATGACTGAGCACCGGAAACTGTCAGGCCGGTAGCTGTGGAAGCGGTTAGGGTTGGCAGCTTTGGTGAACGAAGAACATCATTGAAGCCAGCGACCTGTTTCTGAATAGTGCCTGATTTATAGGCATCTTCAGGGATGCGACCAAAGAAGTCTTTGCTCGCCAGATCATGGCCTGCACCTTTGTAATCTTTCGGGTTGAAGAAGTAGCTCAGTCCAGCGCTACGGTTCAGCTCTCGAGAGAATACCAATTCTTCAGCATCTGCAACAAAGTCCCAGCCAGTGGTGCCGGTGCCAATTGCGTCAGAACTGGTAACAACCAGAGAACCCATATCAACAGCTTGCTGGGCAATTGCTGTCTCTACGTTATTCGCTAATTTCTTACCTGATGCCTGAATACGACGGCGCAGGGATCGCTCATCACGCAGATCATCAGCACGAAGCGAGAAGAAGTCGTTATCTGGCACGCCAAGGTTACACTTAACAGACAGTTCCAGAATACCTGTCGCCTGCCCTGTCAAATCCCAACCGGTCTGAGTGGGTGCTTCTTGTTCAAGAGGCATCCATACAGTGTTCTGAGAACGCTGCATATCATTGCCTGGTGGTTGATATTTCTCAACGCGCTGTGCCATCGGCGTGAGGTTTTCCACGGTTTCGATAATTTCATCGACCATGTACGTGATTACTTGACCTTCATTAAGAGCCATTATTTGATTCCTTTAAGCTGTGATTTTAGCTTGCGGTAAAGTTCCGTATTGCCCGCTGATGCGGCCTTATTGATTTGCTTTTGTAATGCATCGACGTTAGCGGCCGTGACCGAACCTTTTATTCCGGTGTCAGCCTCTGGGGCTTCGGAGCGTTGTTTACCGCGTGGCTTGAGAGTTAAACGTTCTGATAGTCGAGTGAGTTCAATCAGCGCTTGCTGCCCGTTCATTGCCAAAAGTTGGCGCACCTTCTCTGGGTTAGCACCCAGGTGATAAGCCATGGCAGCGGATTTCTCAGGAAATAGCATCATGATGTCCGCCGCCACTTGAGGTGGGACTAGGCTCATGAACGCATCTTCTTTATCCTGATAATCAGGAAGGTTGAGTTTTTCCGCTGTGTCGTAGTGCTTACGGGCCGCCTCGGCGTATTGCGCTGATTGCTGGGTGTACTCCTGAATCTTGCGGCCTTGCTCAGCTACGCCATTACTGCGGGCATCCATAGCCTTAACTTGCCAATCACTGTTCGCGGCACTGAACGCTGCAAGTGCACGAGACTGGTCATAGTCGTACTTCGCCAGCGCTTCATCTGACAGGAAGTCATTAACGTCTGGCTGTTTTGGTAGATCAGGAGTAACCCGCAGGTTCTCCGGCACCTCGCCGCGCTTAACGGCTTCCATCTGCTGCTCAAGCTCGCGTTGACGCTTGCGCTCTAGGCGTTTAGCTGCAAATTGCGCGTTAGTTGCCGGGTCTTGTTTTGGTTTCTCATCGTCTTTCAGGACAATCTCGAAGCCCTCTTCTTGCCCTTCGCCATCGATGGCATTATCGATTGGCAAGCCTTCAGCGGATGCCGACGCTTGAACGCCGGGCAGGAGTTGTTCTTCAGAAGCCTGAATTTCGTTGGTATCGGACATGTTTATCTCTCTCTTATTGAGGAATCTCGGCTGCTCTGCCGGAAGGTTTGTGGCTTTGCTGCATTAGTTTGGTTGTGTCCATGCGGCGGGAGTGGGTTTGGCTTGCTCCTTTAAGAAGCAACTCAACATCAGCTCTGGCGTTATCACCCTGCTGTTGCTGGAATTGTCCTAACACTTTCAACATCTCTCTAACCTCCTTCTGCTTATCTAGATCTACTGAAGCGATTATCTCGGCGATCTTGGCATTAGAGAGTTGAATATCTGCTTGAGCTTTCATTGCATCAACCTGAATGCGTTGTTCATCATTCATGGCTTTCTGCAAATCTGCCTGACCAGTTAACAATGCACCCTGTGCCAGCTTGTCTTCCGGGCTTGGTTCTTTCGGTTGCTGCTGAGCCTCTGCAACCATCTGCTCCTCTTCAGGGGTTTCAGGTTTCTTGAGTCCCATCATGACGAGTTGCTTGTTGGCGTACTCGCGCATCATCTCAACACCTTTGCCGTCCAGCAGAGTGAAGTATTGAAGCAGCAACATTTGATACTCTGGAGTACCTGGCTGAACCTTGCCCATCAGGTCAAGAATTTCTGCCCGGTTCTGACTCTTCATGCTTTGGAATGATGGGCCAGTGTCGGTGTAAGTTTCGTAGCGCCCACGAACATCGTTAAGCGTCACCACTTGCCCTGTTTGATAATCGACAACCTGATTGAGGACTTCGACATCCTTCTCAGTGCCATCTGGCATGGTCATCATCACCTGACGAGGAACGTCATAGATGTCGTTGACCATTGAGGCGTAAATCTCACCATCACGTCTCATCGCTGTAGATAAGTTGTCAAGGAAGACATAAGTCTCCATGTCTGAGCGTGCGTTGAGTTGATTTATTGTGTCGAACGCTACTTGACTACCTGCGGCCTCGGTATCCACACCAAGACTGGCTACCTCTTTCACTGCTGCGGTAGCGGCCTCAAGCATGTATGCATTAGCCTGTGGTACTTCTGGATTATCGATATAAGCAAGAGGCTGTGCTGGTAAATCACCGCTGTTCTCATCAGTGCGGTTCATCAGGTAATACGGATACTCATCTTCTGAGTTGTACATGTGCTCGTAGCCAGCGATTTGCTCAGCCCAGAAGATAGGTTTCTTGCGTGGGGATCGGGCAACTATGTCAGCATTGAAGCTCATAATCATGTTGCGTAAGCGCTGACCGTCTTTAGCTAGGCGCACAACACCCTCATAAACTTCTTTATCGCCAACGAATGACCACTCACCGAATACCGGAACAATAGGAAGATGCTGACCGGCGATATCAATCGGGCCTTTCAGTAATGCTGAGTTGGTAACCAGGTATTTATATACTCGGCGACGCGTTATCTTCTTCTCACCAACCTTGATATAACCAGCTTCGGCTAGGTCATCAATAACGTCTTTGATATCTCGCTTGTAATAGCTGACCATCTGCCCGGTAATAGGTTGCTCGTAGATGAACACCCGTTCTTTCTCTTCTTTTACTTCATAGTGTTCACCGACATAAACGACATCTTTGTTTGTCCAGGTGAATACCCAATCAGTGTCGGGGTTTTGAAAGTCTGGGTAGTTTTCCGGGTCAATCCCTTCCTCTTCAGCGAATGCCTCCCACCCCTCAATGCTCATTGCGTTAATTAGCGTAACGTGGCGGGCGTCGGACTTGTCCATCATCTTGCTGTTGCAGTCCCATATCACATGGGTACATGCCTCATGAATCGGAACGCGGCGGATCACCTGGTTATTACTGGTCGGGTCTTGATCTTCGTAGTCGGTAACCAGCCGCCACGCTGCGACACCACACTCAAGCTGCTCACGTACTGCTACGTTAACGGCAATCTTCGCTGAGTTGTGACGCATATCAGTGCGATACATCCCCATAAGGATGTCAGCGGCATCAGGTGAGGCTCCATCCTTTGGCTTATACATCACTTCAATTGGATTCTGGCGCATCTCTGCAACCAGCTTACGAACCACAGGGCGCACAATGTCGAACTGTCCGCGATACTGCAGCGTTGTGTAATTAGATAACCAGTCATCCCATTGCGACACACGACTAAAGAATAAATCGTTAGCCGCTTCAGTCCGCGCCTCATCGCTTGCTGTCCAATCCCGATCAAAGGAGGTCAGGATCGCCAGCAATTTATTATCATCGGCCATCATCTGCCTCTTCGTTGAATTGGTTTAATCGGTGCGGGGAGTTTTTTCTCTTTGGGCTTTTTAATATCGCGCATCTGCTTAGCAAAGCGGCGCATCATGTATGCATACCGAACAGCATCAAGGACGTCATCGTTGGTCTTTGCTATCTGTCCGTTTTCATTGCGGTGATACATGCGGAATTCTTCGAAGAAATCAGAACATGTGCTAAATACTTTTAGTTTCCCATCAAGCATTAAATCACGTATTTTCTGAATTCCGGGTTCGACTCTATTATCCCCATCGGGCCACGTTGCATGAGATGGGAGCATCTTGAAACCTTCATCAGCATACTGAACCTTCAGCTGCTGACCGCCACCTTTCTCATGCTGATTTCCGTCATGAGGCCAAGCTACTGGAATATTCTGAGCCCAAGGCTTAACTATTCTCCAAGCCTCATCGGCTTTCTTCCCTCTCGCCTTCCATACATGAGATATGTAGATAGTTTCAGTATCCCTGTCCTCCCAAAGCTGTATGTGTGCCTGTGGGTGATCCCAGCCAAAGTCCTGACCGTTGATTACAAAAAAGTGGTCTGGACACTCAAATGGAGGACAGGTAATGGAATCATCAGACATTTCATAAATTCGCCCATGTCCAAGCATAGGAATACCTTTAGTACGCATATCTCGCTGATGTGACGGATATGACGCAAGTAAGTCAGCTTTAACTTTCTCATTAAGATGAGGCGCATCATCCCAACCTACATTCATACAGACTTGAGCGCTTGAAGGTGTGTCCATGAATTGAATGACAAGTTCTGTGCGCCCATTTTCTGGCGTAAACGTTAGTATTCCTCGCCCACCACGCCCCTTATCGCCGGTAGCTGTACGGGTTAATACTTGTGGGTAAATATTAGGATCTTTAGGTTCCTCATCGACGTGAAACCAGTCAACGCTATCCCCCATCAATGCATGTTGGCCCTGAGAATATGACCAGAACTGAATCTTAGATAAATCGCCTGACTTGTGCTTGATGTAAACCGATCGAATGGCGTTGGGAGTCCCAGCCATTGGCTCAACACCAACAATAAGATTACCGGGTATTAAGCCGCCTTCCCATCCGTTATCTGTTTTTCTGCCAATCAGCGGCGTTTGTAGTAAATCTCGACACTTCTCACCGGAGTATCCAAGCACCCAGATAAGCGGGGCATGGTCAAACCTGTAACCTTCCCAGCCGTCTGGGTAGTCGCCCATGGCATGAATAGCATCGATATATGTTGCGGTATCTGTCTTGCCAACTCGGTTAGCTGCAATTAGTGCGACTTGAGAGTATTCAGCAGTGTTGGCTATAAACTTCCGTTGCCATGCGTATCGAGTTGAGTAGTAATTTCGATACCTATAAACTTCTGATCGTCTGTTTTTCTCTTCAATTAACCGTATTAACTCAAGCTTCTGCTCCCGAGTCATTGATGAGAGCTTTTCCATTTGTCAGCTCCCTGATGCGCCGGTCAAGTTCTTCGTCAGTTTTATCAACGATTGTCTGACTGACTTCTTTCTTGTCCGCCAAACCCAGATCGCGCGCAATAATATTTGCATTAAGCAAGTCAGCGGCTGCCCCAGCAAACTTCTGAGAATAAATAACAGATTCCACTTGTGTGACGACCCCTAAAAAATCTTTATTTGCTCGATAGTTCCGCCATGTATCATCACTAACATCAAGAAATAGGCATAGCCCGGCAAGAGTCATAGCTCGCATCTTTGCAATTTTTTCTTGCGTAACCTCGCCCTGATATGCGAACGCTTTCATCTCCCATAATGGGTTAGCTTCCACCCATTCGAAATATTCACAACAGGCCGCCCAGAGAGCATCAGCCGATTCAAACTTCGGGTTGCGCCCATGACTACTGCGGGCCTCCCAGAATCGGTTACCCTTTGGTGCTGCCATCTCTCTATCCTCGTTAACTCATTATCCAGCCCACTCAGCGAATAGGCTGTGTAATTGGTTATGCAGTAACACCTGAAGCCTTCACAGCAGCCAGCAATGCGTTGTACTTAGCCGATAACGTGGCGAAGTCGTTCTTGATGGCAGTGATAGCTGCGTTAGTAGATGTCAGTGATGCGGCCGTGGCGTCAGTTGTTGCCGCGGTAGCGGCCGGAACTGCTGCTACAGTGTTACCGCCTGATGTGCCACCAGATGAGTCAGTGATGGCAACAATAGCTGTTTGCTGCAGTACGCCACCGCGATCGGTTGATGTCGGTACCTTGTTACCGGCCATTGCTGTAGTTACGGTTGTGCCAATCACTGGTGCAAACGTAGAAGGCTTTCCGGTGATGTCTGCCCAGGCCGCCCCGGTGCCATTTTTGGTGTACACTGCTTCAAACGCTGACTTGCTCATGTAGAACATCGGGCCACCGGTACGACTCACTAGGTAACCTGTAGCCACCGGCCGGTATTGCTGCATGAAATCGTCGGTAACAGTCACTACCGGGAAGCTGTTCGTTGGTTTGATTTCACCGTAACCGGTATCCAACTGCTTAACCGAGGTGATATCAATGGCATTAACAATCTCATTGTTGCCCGTATAAGCTGGCCAGTTGTTATTCATGATTACCTCAATTGAATTTAGTCGAATAGTGATAGCGCCTCTTGGCACTCTTTGATTGCTTTCTCTGTTCTGGATACA
This sequence comes from Yersinia proxima, assembly GCF_902170785.1. Lineage (GTDB taxonomy): Bacteria > Pseudomonadota > Gammaproteobacteria > Enterobacterales > Enterobacteriaceae > Yersinia > Yersinia proxima. Next base: position 445,590 of record NZ_CABHYG010000016.1, read on the forward strand.
AGACCAGATTCATTAGCAGCGAGTGCGTATTGGTCTTTGAATAACTCTTGCTTAAGCGGGTCGTCGTTGATGAAGTCGATAGCTTTCTGTGCCGCTGCGGTATCTTTCATTACCAAGCGGAGAATTTCTAATCGACTGGTTTGTATTTGGGTAAGTCCGGTTTGTTCAGACATGATTGTCTCCGTTTGGTGGCGTGATTGCAGCCAATAAAAAAGGCCGCCTAAGCGACCTTGAGGTTGTTAATTGCAGTAAGGACACGGCTTAGAATTAGCTAGAAGCCACATCATTCCTGCCCCGCTAGGTATAGAAAATCCATCAAGGCCAATAATTCCAAGAGAACCACACATGTCACATGCTACAGCTTTTCTTTGAGCCTTAGGGGTAGCCGTTGAATTTAACTTAGAAACTCCATTCAACTGAGTAGATAAAGCCGCATTGATAAGTTGATTTATCACTTTCATTTCCACCTTGTCTTCACATGCCAAAACATTATCACAGGCACTCGTAAATGCCTGCTGTAATGTCAGCTATTCTTTGTTCGCGGCTGTGCCACTCCTCTCGGCGTTGCTACACCACTTACGGCTTACCCGTCAGCAAGATGTGGATCACCTCTTTAGGGCTGCACAATCTGGTTATCACCTTGTCGGGTTGATTCTATTTTCCGAATGCTTGCCTTATCTGCGTTGCACTGCTCTATCACTGTCAACAAGGTGTCATTCAGCAATAGGCTGTTACCCCAAGTTAATATCTCGGGTATCTCTGGAGGGATGCAGTCAGAAAGTAAGCTTGCTGGTATCGGTACCTGTGGCACCTGAACGTATTTGATTTGCGTGCTTCCGCAGGAGGTCAGCAGCGGTAGCAGGAACAGGCCGAACAGCACACTCATCCCCCGCAATGTCTTTTTTAATCGCAGCAGCTCGCACCTCACCATTATTGCTAATGCGGTTTTTTTCATGCTCGTTGGCCTTGGCGATATCGTTGAACAGACGAACTGTCGTGGTGTAATTTCCTAGCGTGAATTGAGCTTCATTCCTTTCACCGGTTACCGTGGTGATGGTTTTATCCTTCTCAACAGATTGCCCGTAGTAGTGAAAAGCTAACCAGGCCAATCCAGTGAAGATGGCTATCAGGACAGCGGCGAGCATTGCCGTTACACGATTCATGCGGGATATTCTTTATGTGGTAGCTGGAAGTGAGGCCCATCTTTCAGTGTCTTCCAATCACCACCCCACTCAATAGGAACGCCAACTTCTTTGGCGGCCTGTTTGAATGCGGCAGATATTTGCTCGTAGTATTTCCATTCCCATGATCCGCTTGCGGTTGGGTAAGCAAACACATCGATAGCGTGACCGGTAATATGTCGGCTATTCATGGTTTGGCTGGCACCATTGGCTACCAGTTCTTTTTGTCGGGCAACAGTTCGAAGCCCCTCAGTTACACCAAAATCAACAGGTGATAACTCCAGAGCGCGGCGAACTACTTTCACTAATGCCGGGTTAACGCCTTTCAAGTTGTTTTCACTGCGCTGACTAAATTTATTGGTTTGCATTGCCCGCCCCTGTCTTGTTGCCAACGATGCGCTTAAGCACCGAACCGATATAGTCAGTTCCGAGGTAGCCGATAAATACACTCGATACCATTGCCCAGCCTTGGTCGATACTGAGCAATACAAAGATGTCTTTCAGGAACCAGGCAATGATTGAACACATCGCAGCATCGAGCATTCGCTGCGTTCGGCCGCCACCTGCGTACCATCCACGCAGCAAAGCCATAATCGCAGCAACCAAGGCGCTTAATAGCTCACCCCTGTGTTCTGCAATCCATAGTCCTATCACCGTCCATACATCCGGGGAGTTGTGCATTTTCATATCCTGCCTCCCCATTGGGGAAATTAACCCCGGCGTATGTCGGGTTCATATGCTGTTGTGTAGGGAATAGCCCTGCCGCCGTGATCCATTCAGACACGGAGTTTGTTTGAGGGTTATTGGCGCTGGCGGCGGGCTAAATTATTTAAGCGAGGCTTTACGCTTCAACATCTGCGCAATGCTCATGTCTTGGAACAAAATTTCAATCTCAAGCTTTTCAGCTAAAGCATATTCAGCCCGAGCACCTGCGCTTGATTGCCAACCATCCAGCATGTAAATAGCATCGGCGCGTTGTAGCATTGCCATGCAAATGCACATGTAGTCAGGTTGAGATAATCCGTCAGGGAGAATTGCTGGGTTCAATGGGATGTGACCAGATGCCGATATCTCTTTGGCTACCGCATTGAATGCAGAGCGATTGAAATTAGGCAAGCCAGTCATGGGGCCAGCGATATAAGTTTTCATTGTTCTGGCTCCGGAAATAAAAAAGGCCACGCAATAGCGCAGCCCAAGATTGGCAACCATTCAGAGGAATGGCTCGATATGGTTATCCGTGATGATTTCATAACGGATAATAAAATTGATAACGGATTAGCACATTCGGCTGGGTACTGTTTCACAACGATTGGATTAACCAATCCAGTACCCATGCGAATGTAGAAAGCAAAAAGGCCGCCTTAGCGACCTTGATAGTGATATTCGTACTGCCACTTTTGAGGCGATAACCAAACCTTCTCTAGCTTGTAGATAAGTACGTCGACTGTCGCCTTTGGGTTTACATCCCTTTCCACCGGCGCGGTTAAAGGTTCAAGCTTAGGATGCATATTTATGTATGGCATCGGATGGCTTCCCACAGTGACCAATTCACCGTCGTACTGACCGCCTACAATCATTATCTCCATATACAACCTCGTCTAGTTTCTCGTCATGGTTCGCTATGGCAGGCAGTGACGATACCGCTTTTCGATTGGCCTATCTAGCCATAGCTAACAAAAAAGCCCCGGCGATTAACCGAGGCTTCTTTGTTTTGGTGACTTAACTACACCACCGCTCTTCGCCTTTGACGTCCGAGCATAGCTACTTTTGCACAGTTCGGCGTCGCGTTCAAGAGATTTCGTGAAAATATTTTCTATTTATGCTGCCATCTGTAGTTTTTCATTCTCCATTTCTATCTGCATCGCAGCAAAAAGTAAGTCTTCTGCTGCATTTTCTGCCCACCTAACTCTCCGGCGTGATGATTCCAACTCCATGCCCGTTAGCTCTGTTAGCTTCTCAGAGATAACTTGCGGTACTTTGCAATCAAGATAATGTCTAATTACTACTTCACGCAGGGGGCTGCGAGTTGATAATGTTTTATTAATTATCTTTTCTACAAATTCAGCGTCATCTTGTTCTTTGGCGAGAGAGATGGCGCTGGATCCTGAACTGTTTGGCAGAAATATTTCTTTAACCTTTCGGATTAAATCATTACCCATATAGCCTTGGTTAAGTAGGTTTGTGAAAATTACCTTTATCCGCTCACCCTGCTCTGAATTCCACTCATTGCACCACATCATTCTTCCTATAATGTTTCCAGCGCTACTGGTTGGCCCCTCCTTTCCACGATACTTTGCCCCCCAGTTCATGAGCATGTATCTAGTCCATGTCTGCTGGAGAGGTGTTATTTTCTTGGCACCTTTGGCCCACACACGCCTTAGTTGAGTTTTGCGCTCGAATCCAGCCAGCTCAATTAACTTTTTATCGTCACTCATACCGACCTCTTCCTGCCAGTTGTCCCAACCATCAGCCGACCATTAACAATGGCGTGGTGCTCACCCTTTGAGTCATTGGCATGCTTCTTTACCGTTGAGCGCTGAGTATTTAGCTGGGCCGCCACAGTTGATTGGTTGCCATAAGCGGCGATAAGTAACTCTGGAATGGTTTTGATATCTGCGTTCACGCTGCCTCCTGAAGTTTTTTAAGCTCACGTAATTTCGCTCTGTACAGCGCTCTGATGCCGTCGAGTTCTTCGCGGGTGTATCGGTGAGGGGTGTTGTTGTTTTCGAGCGCCTCAACGCGCTGAGTGCCGATTTTCTTTACAAGATTGATGCGGTACGGCGTGATATTTCCTGATTGATGGGTATTACATGCACTGCATTGTTTATTTATATTGTCCTCGTCGTAACGAATCTGTGATGCCTTGGCTATCGTTCTGAAGTGCCCTGCATGCCATTCATATGCTTGATATGTGCCGCAGCTAATACACGGTTCGTCAACGTCACGACCTTTGGTGATATAGTCGTTAATCGCTCGCTGCGTCATGTCCTCCCAGTGCTTAATCGGCTTCAACTTAGCCTTGCGCTCTCGCCATGCCTTTCTGTCCTCCAATGCCTTATCAGCCGCTTTCTTTTCAGATTGCTGCTTTTGGTAGAGGTAGGCACAGTGACCACAGCAGACTATTTGGAGGGAGTTTCGAGGGGTGAACTTGGTGGGGCAGACTTTGCACTTCTTTTGCTTGGGTGGTTTATTCTTTGGCTTGCCGGTTATCATCGACTTCCTCCTTCGCTGCTTTATCAATGCATTTCTGATGAGCGTAGGTTTCACCCTTGTTAAGCATCAGGAAGCAGAAGATACATATTGATTGGGGGAGTTCAGGCATGGCTGCTTCCCCTCTCTTTCATCATCAGGAATACAATCATTGCCAGCCGTAGCGGACTCTCTGGATGATTGCGCCAGTCGCTATGTTTATTTTCACGCCAATCACTGGCAGTCCATGAGATGCCGTCATAATCAATGCCAATACCATGCTCGAGCATTATGGGATATGCGTCGGTGGGGTTTTTACATGGGTCAAATCTGCGTCCGTTGGCGTTGCGGATTACCATATCGAATACAGGCTCGGTATTCGTCGCTTCGCCGGTTAACTCTCCGACAGCCTTGTTAATCTCAAAATTACTCATTGCTGAATAGTCTTTCATCGCGTTCTCCTTACTCTGTCGAATTTTGCGCGCAGCAATACGCATATGTGGTCATATGTGGGTATTTCGCTGGCGGTGATTGGGGGTTTAGGCTTGGTTCGAGAGGTCTTGCGGAATATCAGGTTATCTAGTGCTATCTGTGTAGGGCTACACTGTCGTTTCATTCATGCCGCCTTCCTGATTTATACAGGAAAATCCAATAGGGCCATGTAAGTCCCATGCATATAGCCATTGCATATCCAGAGAAGGTTTCTTCACGACCGTAAATGTCATGAGCCCATTCAGATACAACGCCAGCCATCCAGAAATAAGCTGCGACTAATATCAGAGTAATCATGCTGCCACCTTCCCCTTGTCACCGAACCGGTTGGCCCACTCCACTTCTCGCTTGGCATCATCGCTAAACTTCACGTTATGCTCAGTGCCGAACCAGTACGCTGCCTCAATAATTTCTACCATCTCGCTCTTTCTCATCTGGCTTGTACGATGACCAAAGCGAACATAGCCACCTGTAATGCCCGGTGCCTGTCTGCGTTCCTGATTCTTGGTTTCTGCTACAAGGTCAGTGATTAAGTCCTTCCAGTCCTCTTTGCTGTACTTCTCGCCATGCCAGAAAACTTGTTCGGCAATGTCAGTAAGCAGCGGCCACATTTTGTTATTCTGTGGAAGGCTTCGCTTGGGTTCCTGGATGATTACTTCTTTGGGGGATTTGAAATCGAGCGGTATGTTTCTGATGGCTGCTATTGCGTTTTGTCTGATGCTTTCGTTTAGAAGTAAATACTTCTGTTTATCCATTTGCCTTCCCCGGCGCGGCGGCTAGCATGGCCGCATAAATATTATCGAATTGAACGCAGAAAATAGTATCGTCGTCCAAGTCATAGACCACGTCATCGCATTCCATTGCCGCTGCCATCATTTCCGCTGTTGGATTGATGGGGGTTAGTTTCCAACCTTCAGGTATCTCCGGAGAGTTCAACTGTGGGGTGGCTACTATTGGCTTTTGGCAATCTCTTAAAAGCTCAATCGTGTTACCCAGCAAAATTGCCCTATTTGTTGCGCCAGTAGTCGGAACTTCAAGGTTTAAAATCCACTTCAATATTTTTTCTAATGCTGTTATTTCTCCAGAAATATCAGGATATATATTACCGGGTAAACCTTCAGCCCTCTTTGCAGCTAACGCGATTCTGGCTAGGGCTGCTACTTGCTTATGTGATGCAGGGAGGATGAGTAAACTTTCGTCTAACACCGCTAACTCTTCTAGTCTCTCTACAGTGAAACTATCTAATTCTTTCATGGCTTTACCTTATGTTTAGATTGCAATGCATCCATCAACGAGTTGTTACGCTGTTTTAGTTCGCAAATAATGCAGAGCTGAATAACTCCTTCCCCTTCATTCCAGTTGCGATTATTTAATTTCTGCCCGCACCGTAAATCACTACCGTTTGGGTTGAGATGAACACCACAACCAATTTTTTCATTTTTCCCGAATATCATTCACTCTCTCCCTTGATTCATTGATAATCCCATTCAATATCTGCATTATCATCAAAGTTGATTCTGATAACCCCAAATCCACCGCACGAATGACAAACAACTGCATCACCATCATAAAAAACATTATCAATGTCACTATCTGTGTGTACCGTCTTTTTAATACCGTTACATTGATAGCAGTCGGTCATTTTTGTAGTGTCTACGCTATGCATATAATTTCCTCTTTAAGACTTTTCATTACCCTTGATTCGAATACCGGCAGTGCGGAGGATTTTCCCGCATTCAAAAATACAATCGTTCCAAATACCCTCTCTCATCATCGCTTCGTACATAGTCATGTCGGGGTATTTTTCTGACTCTATATCTGCTGATTTTCGAGGCGGCAACTCCACCTCGATGCTTTCACGCCCGGCTTGATATGCCTTTTGAACTGCATTTTTAAATGTTTCAGGTGAAAGTGTGAGACTACTGGCGGGAACGATAAATTCCGATTTAAGCCAAGCTTCAAAGTCAGACTGCGATTTAGTTATGTCCATCATGCAGCCCTCGACCGGTAGCTATCCCACGTAAACGCCAGCGTACAACCGCCACCATCATTCATCCGATCAATCACTCGCTCACCGATAAAGGCGCTGAGTTCGTCTTTCGGAAGGTTGCTTATCAGGATGGTTGGCCGCATTTTTTCGTAGCGGGTATTGATGATTTCAAACAGGATTAACTTTTCAGACTCAGACCCAAACTGAACACCAACTTCATCGATGATCAGCAGATCAGGACTGGTGTACGCCTCGATAACTTCCTGCTCAGTAACTTCAGCGTTCTTGCCCCATGATGACTTAAATTTTCGGGCTACCCGCAGAGCTGTAGTGAACAGTGCTGAGCTTTGGTGTTCGGTGATGACGTGCTTTGCAATTGCCAAAGCAAGGTGATTCTTACCAGTGCCCGGCTTACCGGTCATAACCATTCCTCCGCCCTGCTTCAGGCGCTCTCTCCACTTGGACGCATAGGCTTTGCAAACATGCAGACAGCGAGCCGCCTCGTCGTTCTGGGGGTGATAGTTTTCCAGCGTGGCACTAGCGAACCGGTCTGGCAGTTGTAGGTCTGCCATCAGTCGCTTGATGTTTGCCTGTTTAACTCGGACATCCTCACCAGCCTGTTTTTCTTTCAGTGACTGAAGCTTTTCCATCAGGCAGGACGGGCAGGATGTTTTTGTCTGCAAGCTGCCTAAAGCTTTCATGGAGCGAACAAGTTGCTGAAATTCCCCATGGGTATCACAAACGGCTTGGCGATATTCGAATACCGTTCCCTCGATAACCGCCGCTGGTTTCTTGATGTTTTCCAGAGAGGTTTCAAGCTTAGCAATCTCTTCTACGTAACTAAGCATAATCATTCCTCCATCCAGCCCGGCGCGTCAGTCACACCGTAGTTCTTGGCTGAAAAATTATCGGCGGTAGCGCGGGCCGGGGTGGTAACAGGCTTGTTTTGATAAGCCTTAGTCCGTCCACTGTATTTCGCGGAATTGCGAATCCATGTGCGAAGTGCTGCGTCCCAGTTTTTGAATGTTGAACCTTTTGCCTCATGGTGATCGCAGAAAGCATCAAATTCGCTTTGCAGGTTAACGCCCATCTCAGCCGCCATTTTTAAATGGCCTTCTGATGGTGAAAACCCGGCTGGTCGCTGAGTGGATTTCGATGTCTTTTCGGAAGGGGATTTCTTTGTCTCGGGTAATATCTTTTTAATGTCTTTATTGTCTTTTGTATTATTGTCTTTTGTGTTTAACAGATTCTGTAAAGTCGGATTTACTGATTCCGTAAAGGTTTTCTTTACAGATTCTGTAAAGTTTACAGTTTCAGTAAAGGGTTTACAGATACCGTTAAACTTCGTCTTCCAAGATGATATTTCCTTGTTGATTCCCACCTGTCTGCCGGCCATCGTCAGGATGTTCATTTTGACGAGCTTATTGCGTTCCGTGCTGCACCGCGTTTCAGGTAGGCCAGTTAGTTCTGACAACTGGGAATTCCCCACCCAGTCAGCCGATTTGTTATAGCCGTATGTCTTGCGAATGACCGCCAGAGTGATCAGGAGTTGATTCTGAGTTAACCCAGAGCCTATGACCGCCTCAAGTAGTTCGTTAGCGATACGGGTATAACCGTTTTCGGTATCCACCACACGTCGCTCCTGCCCCCCTGATTCAGAGGGAAATTGAAGTATCTCCGCTGTATTCATTTGGCCTCCATGCCTTGGTCACCTTTGAAAACAAGCTGACCATTCATAATCGCATTCTTAATCGCTTTGAATTCCCACGCAAAATACTGTGACTCCACATATACCCGCAATTCTCTATAGTCGTGGGACTTGCGCTTAATGAACGCTTCGGCTGCTTCTCTGGTGAAATGGCTGTTAACGTATTCCCATTCCCATGCGTAACCGGTGACGGTGTGATCTTCCAAATCCTCAAGAACTAACCACTGTTCGAAAGTTGATAGGTCGGTGAAATACTTACTGGTTTCATCGCGGGATTTTTTATTCAAATCGGTGCGTGAGTCCTCATCCAGATCAGCCCAAAACTCCAGCGGGGAAAACCATTCGTAATCATCAAGAAAGATCATCAGGTCAGATGCATAATCACGGTCTATGCCGCTAACAAGGCGCTTGTTCTGGACGATGAAAAGGGCATCAGCTGTGCAATGATCGTGAACGCCCTCTCCTTCACTGTGATATTTAAGGCGGGTAAGGAAATCTTCCCATGTTTCAGCGGTAAGCTGATCACCCGTTGCAAGGCTTGGCGCTGGCTTTACAGCATCGGTTGGTAATGTCATAATTACTCCTGTGAATTGATCCAGTTAAAAGTTCATAGTGAATTGTTCAGAGTCCCCACCTAGCCGTGGGGATTTTTGTTTTGCGAGCAACAACGCCACTGACTTAGCCAGCCTTGCCATCTCGTCATCGACTACCCCCCATTCCAAAACAGCCAGAAGCATTGATATCTTCGGAATGAAGCTTTCTTTCCAGCGTGATATCTGTGATTTATCCACGCCTACAGCGTCAGCAATGTCAGTGACGCCTCGTAATGCAATCTTGTTCAGTAGTTGGCTCTCAATGATTCGAGCCTTGTTGCGTGTACTTGCACGTTCCATGCGTAATACTTCCCTTGTGGTTTAGATGTTGTTACGTGACAAAGCTGTGAGCTTGTCACTTTGGTAGCCCCAGACTTTCCGGGGTGAGGTCAGTAGTGTTAAAGAGCGGTAGTGCTTAAGCTGCTTTGTCTGATGAATCGCCGTACATGAGCCAGTGGGGATCACAACCAAGTGCTTTTGCTATCTCAAGCAAGAACCGAGGACGCTTTGTTACACCGGCTTCGATTTGTTGTAGCGACTGCTGCTTAATGCCGGTTTTCTCTGCCAATTCGACTTGGGTTAGATTTAACTCGGCGCGTTTTTTCTTAATACGTTCTGAAATCGAATCCGTTTTCATTTTTGCCTCCACAGTTTTATCTGTATTTAACGACAGTTTTGTATGTTTGTCAATTACAGGAATTACTGTGAGAATCACACCAAACGGAGAGGGTGAGATATGAGCCTTGCAGATAGAGTTAAATCTCGACGATTGGAGCTTGGTCTTAGTCAGGATCAGGCTGCCGAGCTTGCGAAAATAAGACAGCAGTCATGGGGGGCTATCGAAGATGGCTCAACAAAAAAGCCTCGCAACATTGTAGGCATTGCAAAGGCCTTACAGTGCGACCCTGCTTGGCTCATGGAAGGCGGAGTGTTTAAAACTATGGCAGACGTGGGAACAAGGAAGATCCCGTTGATAAGCTACGTGCAGGCGGGAGCGCTGGCGCAGAACGCACAGATACTAAGTGAGATGGGCGAATTCGAATATGTATTGACCGACATGGATTGGTCAGAGAATACTTTTGCATTAAAGATTGAGGGCGACTCAATGCAGCCTGAGTTCAAGGCTGGTGATGTCATTGTTGTTGATCCAGAGATAGAGCCATGCCCTGGTGAATTCGTTGTTGCCAAGAATGGCGACTACGAAGCCACTTTTAAGAAATACAGGCCACAGGCCGTTGGAATTGATGGGGAGCCGGTTTTTGAATTGGTGCCACTAAACCCAGATTACCCAACAATAAGATCAGACTTGGTTCCAGTTACAATAATTGGGACGATGGTAGAGCACCGAATTTACCGCCGTAAAAGATAATTTACCCAACTTCTTACCCAACCCAGCCTCTGTGCTGGGTTTTTTATTGCCCAAATCCCGTTAAATCACTTTTTCACAGTTATTTTAAAAATAAATCACCTTAAAAAACAGGCGTGTATGTTCAATCTAAATATAAATACAGTTTTATCTGTTGACGATAATACAGTTTTGTCTGTATATTTTAATCCATCAACACGGCAGGACGCCGACGCAGTACGACAGGAAGTGCTCTTTAACATTGACGGATTTCTCCCGGATAGTCTGGGAGACCAAAGAGAAGTTGGCTTTGGCTTGGTGAGTGCACAGTGATGATGTGCAGCCTATGCGGTTACGGCGAGTAGCGGAAAATCCCCCGCCTAAGAGGTAAATGCAATTTCCACCGCCGAAAGATGTTAGCTCAATCCAGAAATTCATCACTGGACACCAAGACCAAAGCCAATCACCGGAGGTAATCATGGTAGCGATCACAATCAAACCAGCCAAAGAGAATTCAAAGACACGCAAATTTAAGCGTACAGGTGAATTCTTCGCGGCGAAGGATGCCAACCGAGTGTTGGCAAGCCGCATTGAAGCAGCGTTCACAAAGCTCTCTGAGGGCTGCACATCTCGGATATGTAAAGCAACGATGTCTATACCCATTCGCAGTACAGAGCAGCCAAGCGCGGACAATATATGTTTGCCAGAGGTAGCTAAGTTTGCAGCAGGCTTCCGTAACATTCGTGAAGATTGCTATCACGTTATTAAGTAGGCCCACCACATAGTTAAGGGGTAAGAGAATGCACCAGTTTAAATTTGGTGATTACGCTCTGATTGAGCAAAAACGCCACGGCGCTCCAAATGAGATTTATGTCCACAAAGTGGTAAGCCATCTCAGCTCAAACTCATGGGTAGATGTTCCGGTTCAGTGTCCAGCTACTGAGAAGCAGCATAACCACATGGAAGCTGTTTGCTTATGCATATGCTGCGGTATTGATGAGACTGTGGTGAAAAGATACCGAGTTAAAGACATGAAGTTAGCGCAGAACATAACGGCCTAAATTGGCGGGTAAATGAGGAATGAATGATGAGTCAATATCGAAACATAAGCATTGAATGGCTTCAACGAATGCATGCGGATGGATATGTAGCTCTGTGTGATGGTGATTCGCAGGAAGTATTAGATTTCATCTCGGAACCCCAGTGACCTTACCCCTGCCACTTAACCGGTGGCAGCAATAAGACCACTGAAACAAACAACGAGCTGCTTATGCGGCTTTTTTAATGCTTAAAAATTGAGGATGACCGCATGAGCAAAGAAACAGTGATTACCTTTAAAGGCTTTGACCAAAATCTTCAATGCCGTGGCTACCAGTTCGAAATCGGGAAAACGTTCACGCATGAGGGAAAGGTCGAGGCGTGCGGTTCTGGCTTCCACGCTTGTGAATCCCCTTTTGATGTTTTCGGATATTACTCACCAGCTGATAGTCGTTACGCGGTAACTGAGTCGTTTGGCACTATTGACCGTGAAGAGGATGGCGATACAAAAATAGCCAGCGCCAGCATAACTATTACAGCGGAACTCACTCTCCCTCAGTTTATTCAGCGCGGCATTGATTGGATCTGGAGCAAAGTTGATAAGTCGCTTGAACAGCAGATAATGACTGGCAACTGGTCAGCGGCAACCAACACTGGCAACCGGTCAGCGGCAACCAACACTGGCAACTGGTCAGCGGCAACCAACACTGGCAACTGGTCAGCGGCAGAAGTCTCTGGATCGCAATCTGTAGCCGCATCATTCGGCGAGAGTGGTAAAGCTAAGGCATCAGAAAACGGGGCTATTGTTCTGTGTTATCGAAATGACGACGGCGAGATAATTCATATCCGTGCCAGCAAAGTTGGCGAGAACGGAATTAAGCCGGATGTTTGGTATTCGCTGAATGAAAATGGTGAATTTGAAGAAGTAACCGAGTAACTCCCCACCCCCACCAATCCCCAGAGTAAGCCTGACAACTGTCGGTGTTTTGCTGTGGGCTAAATACAAGGAAATGAGCATGAGCATAGTCGGTTGGTATTACTTACACGTAAATGGCGACCTTATTTATAAACCAGACCCAGAAGCCATTGCAGACATTCGAGATTCAGACCTCGCTCGATGTGCATGGGCAGTTGACCCGCATGACAGAAAAAGCGCGTGGGAGCTTCTGGTTGAATCAATGGCCTTGGGTGCCAAAGCATCTCGCATCAACGAATTAGCTAGCAAATGGAACTGCAACGATACAGACGCAGATAAGTTTGCCGAAGTTGTTGGCGTGGAAATTGTAAAAGACGGCAACTCATGGTGCGCCCATAAAAAGGACTTTGTGGATTTACAAGAATCACCCGCTGGATTCGGTGATAACAAATTAGAAGCCATGGCTGATTTAGCGAAAGCCCTTGGGATTCAGGGCGGACATATCTGGCGCAGCACATTCTCTGATTTAGTCGCCGTCGCAGTCAACACTCAAAAATCAAACTAACAACACCACTTCAACATTCACTACTAATCAAAAGGTATCCCTATGCAATACGCCATTGCAGGGTATCCCGCATCGGGATGCTCTACTAACTATTTGACAAAAATTCAGCACTCACCGGCCTACCGCCTCACATCAGCAAGTTTCACTCCCCCGCCACGCAAAAGCTTGCTGGACAAGATAGTTGAGTTTCTACGCACGAAGGGGAATCCGCTATGACCATGAGGGAGCTTAAGTGGTGGCATAACCACTGGCTGGTTTGCGCGAAGTCTTGCCGCAAAGCAGGTAGTAGGCGTTCAGCAGCTAATTACCTATCCTGCGCAGCCGCCAAGCGTCGTATTTACCAAATGGATGTATCGGTATCAATTGAGCTTATGGAGGCGGCATGACGCAGGACGAGCGATTTTACGCAGCACTCGAATCAGTTGCATGGACGCGACTGATAGCTGATCCGCGATTCACGGATGAAATGGCACAGATAGAAGCCAATGCAGATCAGCGCACAAGTCAGCAGCAACAAAGAATTCAGGAGGCGCAACGTGGATTTGAATAAATTAGATGAGCCGTTCCCTACCGCTGATATTGAATGGCGAGTTCAGTCTTGCGGAGTGACAAGCAACGGCAAGCCTTGGGCTATGGTGCTGGCTTATGTTACCAACCGGGCAATTATGAAGCGCCTCGATGATGTTTGTGGAAAAGCATTCTGGCGCAATGAGTTTCAGCCAGCTCCAGATAGCGGCGTTATGTGCGGCATATCCATCAAGGTTGAAGAAGAGTGGATCACTAAATGGGACGCAGCCGAGAACACGCAGGTTGAGGCGGTAAAAGGCGGTATGTCAGGGGCAATGAAACGCGCCGCTGTCCAGTGGGGGATTGGTCGATATCTATATCAGCTTGAAGAGGGGTTCGCAGAAGTTAGCCTGGAAAAGCGCAATGGTTGGAACCGAGCCAGCACTAAAGACAAGAAAACAATCTACTGGACGCCTCCCACACTGCCTGCTTGGGCGCTGCCTCTGCAAAGAAATGATGCAGTTGTTAGAGAAGTTAAAGGGCCAAATGTAGACAGAGGATTTGACAAAATACTCGCAGACTTCACGGCTCAAGCATCAGATTGCCAAAGCTCTGAAGAACTGAAATCGATATATACCGCGACATGGAACGCACTGGCTGAATCATCCGATCACCAAGCAAAATGCATTGACGTGTTCAAGCATCGAAACTCAGAACTTAAAAAGGCGGCGTAATGGGACACACAATAACTATCAAGCTACAGAAACCGGCAAGGGAGTTTGCCGCTGGTGATTCCATAGGCTTTGGAATACGTGGCGGGGTTCGCTACTACGACAGGAAGTCGCAGAAAAACGAATTCACCAACTACCAGGCTGTGATTTTTGCCAAGGAAGGCAAGCAAGCGGAGTTTTACAGGGAGGTGCTCATGGAGGGCGCTATCGTTGAGGTGTTCGGGGAAAGCATCAAGGTCGACGTTTACGATGGGCAAAACGGACAATCCATCACTCTAGAGTTGAACAACGCCAGATTAGGATTTATCGAAGCTGGCAATAAACAGGGAAAGCCGCAGCAGCAAGAATCAGGGAAGAGTTCAACGCCGCAAAATCAGCAGCAATGGGGCCAGCAACACGCGCAGGGACAGCAGCAGGCAGCGCACCAAAGCAGCGAACCGCCAATGGATTTTGACGACGATATTCCATTCTGATGTAACAACTCCCCGCAGGTAATCCCATGACAATCAGAAAAGAAAATTATGCAGAAATAATTTCAGGATGCCTCTCGGCTTTTGATTGTGCAAAGCGGGGAGAAGAACACGAACGGCTGTATGAAAACGGATATTTATATGCAGGGATGCTGCACAGAATTAACGCCATGACGGCACACAGTCCACCACTACCGCCAGCAATGGCTGAACAGCGGAAAGCTGCAAATATAGATAACTGGCTTGAGTATTACGCAGCCAATCCTAACACGCAAAATCACGGCCCAACTCGAACAGGTAGCGACCGTGGTGGCTATGGCGACTAACAACAGGAATAAGTATGAAAGACATCATGATCGACATTGAAACTCTAGGCACAACATACGGTTGCGCGGTCTTATCTATCGGCGCTGTTCGCTTTGACCGAAATACTGGCGAGATTGGCGATAAGTTTTACGCAAGCATGGGCCAACAAGCGAAAAAGTATGGTCATGCTTCTCAAGCAACCCTGGATTGGTGGGAACAGCAATCTTCAGAGGCAAAAGAAGCTGCATTTAGTGGCACGGAAGATCCGGTGGCTGTAGCCAATACTTTGGCGAGTGGAATTGATAAAAATGACTTTGTTTGGGGGAATGGATCAATCTTCGATATCACAATTCTTGAAAGCTGGTTTTCGTCAGTTAACGTTGATGTACCTTGGAAATTCTGGAATGTGCGCGATGTAAGAACGGTCGTGGATTTATCGCCACTAAATGTTAAAGACTTTATTCGCGAAGGCGTTCATCACAATGCTCTGGATGACGCAATCCATCAAGCAAAATATATCTCAGCAATGATTCAAAGCCTCCGAGCTTAATCACCCAGCCTAACCCCCCCATTACCGGCAGTCAATCTGCTGAGGAATAGTTATGTCTGAAAATACTGATTATGAAACGTTAAAAGCTGAGCGTGATGCTGCACTCAATACCTGCACTCTGATTGCCGATGCTTTGGGTATTACCGGTGCTGTGGCGGGTGACACTATTGCCAAGGTGCAGCAGTTGGTTGCTGAGAACGCGGCCGCTATTGAAGCGGTGAGAATATTTTCAAATGCAACCGAGCAGCTTACAGAAATCATTGGTGATGAGATTGGAATGGATGGTGTGGGTAAGTTACTTCATGGATTCTCCATCGTTGGAAGTATGCCAGCCACCACTCAGGCGCTTAACGAGGCAAAGGCGAAGGGTGTTGATGAATTGGCGGAAGCATTTAATTCGTGGGCAGATGACAGCAATGGTGATTACGAGGCCGAACGGCATTGGGCTGTAGCTAGCAAAGAAGCATTGAGTTTCGCCGCCAGCCTGAGGGGTGAGCATGAAATCAAATCGTGAAGCTAAGCGGCTGTTAGGGATGTTCACTAACGGAAGGCTTCGAGTAAGTAATCGTGGATGGTTGGTTTTTAGCGCTAATTACCCTCACTTATGGATGGAAAGGAATCTATCGGCTAGACAAAATCGCGCTAGAAAATGGCATAAGAAATTCCGTGAAAGCCTGAGGAGTAACAGCTGATGAATAACATCGAAGAATTGAAGTCCGCATATCGCGATGTCGAATTAACAGCTCGTAATATGCGCGGAAAGCCAGAAGAATATCGAGTTGTAACTGGATTTTGCCCGGTCAACGTTGTTGAAATGCAGGCTCAAAAAATCCAAGCACTGATAGCCCAACTGGAAGCGGCGCAGAAAGAGCGGGATGTATACGCCAAGTTAGCTTCTGATGTCGGAGATATCATCACCCTTTTGCAAAATAATGAATGGGATGAACATATAGGGAAAACTAATGTTGGTGGGCTACTTGAGTACCAAATTACACGACTGATGAACTCAATAGCAGACATAAATACTAAATTATTGGCAGCAGAAGCAGCGTTATCAGCGGCAAACGAGAAGCTGAGTAAGCCTGTTGTGCTGCCGCCCCGTAGAAGCGCTAGTTATTTCGTTGATGAAGAGTTCAGTAATGAAGACCTAGCCGCAATTTACAATGCGGCTCGCCTTGAGTTCAGCGTGAAAGTTAAAAGCGCCGGTTTCACGGTAGAGGGGAATGCAGATGCTGAGTGAAGAGCAGTTAGAGAAAATTGCGAATCCAGTGGCGGTAGATGTTGGTGGTGCTCAGAATCCAATAGTTACGCAAATGGCTATTGAGCTACTGGAATCGCGCGCAGAATCGCTATCACTGCGTGAGCAACTTGCAGAGCTGAAAGCGTTGCCGCCGATTGGTCAGATTGTGTTGAGTGATTATGATTCTGACGGAACACGAACGGCGCGAGTAGCTTGTCTACACGACCAGGCTGATTGGGATAACTTTCAAGACGGCACCTTGTTATTCACAGAATCCAAGCCAGCGGCGGGTTTAGGTGTGGAGGATATTACTGAATTTATGCGCAAAGCATTCTGGCGCGGATTTGAATCAGCTAGAGGTACAGAAAATTCAAATATCCCTGCGGACTGGAAAGATTCAAAACCTAATCTTCTACTCGCTTTGAAAGCAAAAATGTCGGGTGCCTAATGCTAATCGGCTTTGTTCTTCTCATTACTTCCTG
This sequence comes from Yersinia proxima, assembly GCF_902170785.1. GTDB lineage: Bacteria > Pseudomonadota > Gammaproteobacteria > Enterobacterales > Enterobacteriaceae > Yersinia > Yersinia proxima. The sequence continues at coordinate 462,893 of NZ_CABHYG010000016.1, forward strand.
CTTTAACGATAGTTGCAACACCCTACCCGTTACCGAAGATATCTACCCCACTCAATCCGAATGCCAGCAAATATCAACGCTGATTAAAGAGCGCAAGCCCAACGTTGTGCTCATGTGCAGCGAAGTGTATAGATAACCGCGCTATAATCCTCCAAACGAATAGGAGGAAGCCATGAGCTACAATCTCGCTGATAAACCGCAAGAAGATAAAGACAAGATGGCTGTGGACTTAGCCGCCAGCGGCGTTGCATTCAAAGAACGCTACAACATGCCGGTTATCCCTGCTCAGATAGAGGAACAGCAGCCAGCGCATTTACGTGAGTATTTTCGCGACCGAGTGAAGCACTATAGGGAAGTAGGTAGAACGATGGGTAAAATGGAATATACCCCGCCAGAAAGAAAGTAAGCACACCACCTCAATGAGCCTCGCTAATGCGGGGTTTTTTATTGCCTAAATTCAGAGGTTACCTATGCAACACTTAGAAATCACCATGCCTGACGGCAGCAAGTGGGCCGTTCCGACCCATGTAGTTCAGGATCATGCCGCCGATAACGGTGTATATATTGCCCATGACGAAGATATAGAAGATTGGGCGGAAAATAATATGGATTGGTCTGACGTTGAAGAATTCGCAGTAATGACCACCCCACCTGAAAAAGATTATCAAGATGGCTGGGTAAATGGCGAGAAGGAATTTATAGAGCGTTAATCACCCACCACGGACTCACAGAAACGGATTTCACTAAATCTGGAGTATCCCCATGGCTATTTCAATGCTCCCAGTCGAGCGTAAATTCCCGCTGCCTGCTGAATTAACTGGCCGAATCAATGACCTTATTCGCGAGTATGACGGCGAGATAGGCCTCTGTGAGGTGCTTGGCGTGCTGGAAATCGTCAAGTTTGGATTGCTGAACCAACAAACAAATGAGGTGGCGTAATGTGCGACGAAATCGACCAAGCCCAAAACCTTGAATTACTCAACATTGAAATCGGAATAGCTAATCGCAAGCCAACAATGACATTTACCGGTCTGTGCCACTTCTCAGAGTGTCGCCAGCCGATTGCTCGCGGCCTGTTCTGTGATGCTGGGTGTCGTGATGATTATGAGATTGATGAGCGGCGCAAGGGGATGGCGGCATGAGTGGTTATCAGCTTATTTATTGTGACCCACCCTGGCAGTACGGGAACAAGGCCAGTAACGGCGCAGCAATTAATCACTACAACACAATGTCACTCACCGATTTAAAACGCCTCCCTGTTTGGTCCCTAGCAGCACCCGATGCAGTTCTCGCCATGTGGTACACCGGCAACTTCAATGACGAAGCCAAGCAACTCGCTGAAGCGTGGGGCTTTCAGGTTCGCACGATGAAGGGCTTCACATGGGTGAAGCTGAACCAACTGGCAGAGGACCATATAAATAAGGCGCTGGCGGCTGGTGAGGTTAACGACTTCTATGACTTCCTCGCTCTACTCAATGCTCAATCCAGAATGAATGGAGGCAACTACACCAGGGCCAATACGGAGGATGTGCTGATTGCAGTGCGCGGCAATGGCCTTGAGCGGCTTAACGCCAGTATCAAACAAGTTGTGTACTCACCATTGGGCGAGCATAGCGAAAAGCCGTGGGAAGTACGCAACCGGCTTGAATTGCTGTATGGAGATGTGAAGCGCATCGAGTTGTTTTCAAGGAAGGATTTAGAGGGGTGGGATACCTGGGGAAATGAGTGCGATCAATCAATCAAACTAATACCTGGCAGTTCGGAGGCAGCATGAACCAACCAAAAGTAACGGAAATACTGTTAGGCATATGCTTTGCACTATTCATTATCTGCCTGGTTGTCTATGTGGTGGGTGATGCTGTGAATGGAGTTCACTGATGATGGCAAATAATATAAAGATTGATTTCGCTGAGTGGAAAGTTGAAGAGCTGCCGCCAGGGATTACATGCTCATTCTGCAAAAAGCATGAAAGCGAGGTTCGTGTCATTACCGGACCTGAGGTGAATATCTGCAATGAGTGCGTGGGCTTATGTAATGAGATTCTTGAAGGGGAAGAGGCTGAGCGGAGAAAGGCTACCGTTGATGACCTTTTATCCATTTATTTTTCTGACGTCAAAGGTGTAGATGTTGGAAATGATTGGGATAGAAAGGGAATGGAGGCGATTTATGATGCCGGTTACCGGAAGCCAAAGGAGTGATACGTGACTCCCGAAGAGAGACAGAACGCCCTCCAGTCAGCAGCAAGAAACTGTAACAACGAAATTAAAACCACCCTCGCCGATCTGCCGGCTAACACCAACAAAGACTCCATCACCCGCCCTATCATCCTGCGCCATTACGAAAAGCTAAAGCCACTTGGCTACAAGCTGGCTTGGCTACAAGCTGGCTTGGCTTCTTTTCGCCATCGGCGTGCTGAATGGTCAGTTTAAGTGGAATCGGTGATGGGATTGATAAAGAGATAAGAGGCCAAAATGGATAATGTTATTCAGCTTGTACCAGCCGAATGGGTTTCTGAGTCGGTACTTATGGCCGTAACAGGCCTAAAAAAGAACACAATTAAACACGCAAGAAATACCTCGTGGATGGAAGGCCGAGAGTATCGCCATGTTTCTGGCAATGGCGAACCGCATGAAACCGCCCCATGTTTTTACAAACTAAAACTAATTGAAGAGTGGATAGGAAGAATGCCGAAAGCAGTACGCCGAGAGAAAAAGTCTGCTTAAATAGCAATCCCTTTTCATTCAGGAAGGAGTTGATGATGAAGAAGCAATACCCAACCGGAACGGAGTCCCACGGAGGGATGCTCCGTATCTGGTTTATGTACAACGGGGAAAGGTGCAGGGAGTCACTTGGAGTTCCAGACACACCGAAAAACAGGAAGATTGCCGGGGAACTTCGCCAGTCAGTGATGTATGCGATCAGGACTGGAAACTTTGATTACGCTGATAGTTTCCCTAAATCGTCAAAAGTGGTTAAGCCTGAGTCAGGGATGACGGTAACCAGGCTGTTCAATGCCTGGTTGGAAATCAAACGTTATGAAATATCTGATAACTCGCTGATTCGCTATAAAAGTTGTGTGGCTTCAATTGTTAGAGCAATCGGGCCAGACAGGAAGATAGCGGATATTAAAGCTCGTGATTTATCAGTAATGAGAAATGAGCTTATTGACGGCGATCACTTCTCAAAGCTCGATAAAAAAGGCAGAAGCGTTGTTACAGTAAATGGATATGTCTCAAGAGCAATGACTGTCTTTAGGTTTGCTAAAGAGAATGGTTATATGGATACGGATATAACCGCCTCGGTAAAGCTACTCAAGACAGCCAGGCAACGGCCTGACCCGCTATCTATTGATGAGTTCGATAGGTTGATATCTGCCTGCCATTGCCGACAGACTACGAATCTATGGACGCTGGCGGTATATACGGGGCTGAGACATGGGGAAATATGCTCTCTTGCATGGGAGGATATTGATTTAGTCGCCGGGACTTTATGTGTAAGGCGTAATGTCACCACGGCAAAACAATTTACCCTACCGAAAACTGAGTCAGGCACTAACCGGTTAGTTCAGCTAAACGTAAATGCTATCCACGCGCTGAAAGACCAGCTTGAGTTAACCAGGATGGGAAAGAAACATCAAATTACAGTGCTAACCAGGCAGCGTGGAAAGACTAAAGAGGAAGAGTGCACGTTTGTATTCAATCCAGCACTGACGACAATATCCGGCAGGATCGGTATTTGCTACTCGGCGGCCTCACTCGGGGGAACATGGAACACCGCACTGAGAAAGTCAGGTATTAGGCATAGGAACCCATACCAATCACGACACACGTTTGCATGCTGGATGTTGTCTGCCGGAGCAAACCCTTATTTCATTGCAGCACAAATGGGACACAGTAGTCCACAGATGTTATATCAGGTTTACGGTGACTGGATGCCAAGCAATAACGTTGAACAGGTGGAGCTGATCAACGCTAAAATTAAGCAAAATGTCCCACCCATGCCCCACAAAACAGCATCCTTTCGGTAATATCCTTATTCTTCATTGATTTAAACCATCCTGCTAGCATAGTGTTATATTGACAGCAACATACAGCGCCAGGAGTATTCACCTGCCATGAGCACTTTATCTTTTATTCCAGACAGTAAATTACCCGCACAGGGCACCACAATCTTTACGCAAATGAGTGCATTGGCGCAAAAACATCAAGCAATTAACCTGTCGCAAGGCTTCCCTGATTTTGATGGCCCAGATTATTTAAAACAACGATTAGCCTATCATGTTAGTCAGGGCGCAAACCAATATGCCCCGATGACCGGCGTCGCACCGCTACGCACCGCCATCGCCGAGAAAACAGCTAAAATCTATGGCTGGAAACCCGATGCCGATAGCGAAGTCACTGTCACCACCGGTGCCAGCGAAGCTCTCTTTGCCGCCATTACCGCGCTGGTGCGCCCAGGCGACGAAGTTATTTGCTTTGATCCCAGCTATGACAGTTATGCCCCAGTGGTTAAATTGGCCGGCGGCATACTCAAACGCATTGCGCTTAAACCTCCCGCATTCAACACCGACTGGGCTGAGTTTGCTGATTTGATATCTGAACGCACCCGATTGGTGATTGTGAATACGCCACATAACCCCTCGGCGACAGTTTGGCGTGCAGCAGATTTTGAACAATTGTGGCAAGTGATTGCTGAGCGCAATATTTATGTTCTCAGTGATGAAGTATACGAACACATCTGTTTCAGTGCGGCAGGCCATGCCAGTGTGTTGGCCCATCCACAATTGCGCCAGCGGGCTATTGCCGTCTCCTCTTTCGGCAAAACTTTTCATATGACCGGCTGGAAAGCGGGTTATTGCATCGCCCCCGCGGCGATCAGTGCCGAAGTGCGCAAAATTCACCAATATTTGACATTTTCGGTGTGCACTCCAGTCCAGTTTGCACTGGCTGACATGCTTAATAGCGAACCGGAACATTGGCAACAATTGCCGGAATTCTACCGCGCGCGCCGAGATCGATTCGTCAATGCGCTGTCAGCCAGCCGATTCAACATTCTGCCCAGTGAAGGAACCTACTTCTTGTTGGCCGACTATAGCGCTATTTCTGATCTCGACGATGTTGAGTTCTGCAAATGGCTCACCGAACACGTAGGTGTCGCCGCGATACCTTTATCAGTATTTTGCGCAGGCCCGTTCCCCCATAAATTGATCCGATTGTGCTTCGCCAAACAGGATGCCACGCTGGATGCTGCTGCGGAGCGATTGTGTCAACTTTAAAACTAACTCTGCTGCAACAACCGCTGGTATGGCTGGATGCTCAGGCAAATCTGCGCCACTTTGACATGCTGCTGGAATCTATACAGCAGCGTGATGTGATTGTATTGCCGGAAATGTTTACCACCGGTTTTGCGATGAATGCCGCTGAAAATGCATTGCCAGAAACCGAGGTCATTGATTGGTTACGCCACTGGTCGGCGCGCACCGATGCCCTGATTGGCGGCAGCGTAGCGCTGAATACCCCTGACGGTGCAGTTAATCGTTTTCTGTTGGTGCAGCCAGATGGAACAATCCATCACTATGACAAACGCCACTTATTCCGTATGGCTGGTGAGCACCATCACTACCTGGCGGGTAAAGAGCGTAAAGTTGTTGAGTGGCGCGGCTGGCGAATTCTGCCGCAAGTCTGTTATGACCTGCGCTTTCCTGTGTGGTCACGCAATCAGCAAGATTATGATTTAGCTCTGTATGTCGCTAACTGGCCTGCCGCCCGCGCTAAACATTGGCAAACGCTATTGGCAGCACGAGCAATAGAAAATCAGGCTTATGTCGCTGGCTGTAATCGGGTTGGTGATGATGATAATGGTCATCATTATCAGGGTGATAGTGTGATTTTGGATGCTCAGGGCGAGATTCTGTCCCAGGCAGAACCGGGGCAAGCGGCACAACTGGATGCGGAGTTGTCTTTAGAAACCTTACAAGCCTATCGGGAAAGGTTTCCGGCTTTCCACGATACCGATAAGTTTTTGTTGTTGTAAATGCTGAACGATGGGGAGCTGGCGACAAAACGACTCCCCAGGTACGTTTAGCTTAACGCCCACGACAGCACCGTTTCCAGATAAGCCTGAATCCCCATTGCCACATCACTGCACATCACCGATTCATCGGGATGATGACTGACCCCACCTTTGCAGCGCACAAATAACATCCCTACCGGCCAACACTCCGCCACCGCAATGGCGTCATGACCTGCGCCGCTGGGCAGCGCTAATGAGCGCTCCTGCACCTGACGAACACTGGCACTAATGTGTTGCTGCAAATTATCATCACAGCCAGTTGCATTGATATGGTAGAACTCTTGCGCCGCAAAAGTCAGGCCACGGCGCGCCGCTATCACCTCCGCTTGCGTCAATAAGTGAGCCAATAACTTGCTGACGTTACTGTCTTGCGGGCCGCGGATATCCAGAGTCAGCTTCACCTCCCCCGCAATCACATTCACCGCACCGGGCGAACAGGCCAGAGTCCCCACCGTCGCCACCAAATGCTCGCCATAACTCTCAGCCAACTGCTCAACGGAACAAATCCATTCGGCAGCACCGGCTAATGCATCCTGCCGCTGCCCCATTGGCACAGTACCGGCATGACCCGCCAGCCCGGAAAAGTGGCAATTCAGACGACGGGCACCATTAATTGCGCTCACCACACCCAATGCCAAACCGGCCTTCTCCAGACACGGCCCTTGCTCAATATGCAATTCAAGATAGGCACAGAAATCACTGGTTGCCCGCTGCGCCTGTGCAACCACCATCGGATCGAGGCCGACATTCGCCATCGCCTGCGCCACACTGATCTCCTCCGCATCGGTTTTACTCAACCAATCTGCGGGCCAACGGCCGGTAATCCCTTTACTGCCGAGCAACGTGATGCCAAAACGCGTCCCTTCTTCGTCAGCAAAACCAATCACCTCAATGGCGACTGGTAAGCGCCGCTGCTGGCGATGCAAGTAGCCCACCACCTCCAGTGCACTTAATACTCCCAACATGCCATCATAACGGCCGGCATTGCGCACTGTATCAAGATGGGAACCCAGTAATATGGCTGGTGCATCGGATTGCAAACCTTCATAACGGCCACAGATATTTCCGACCGGATCCTGCCAAACCTGCATGCCAATCGCCCGCATCCATTCCCCCACTTGCTGATTTGCCCGCAAATGCTCAGGAGACAAATACACTCGCGTCAGCATGTCGGGGGACTCACTGATTGCCGCCAGCACATCACAGCGGGCTAATACCCGTAATGCGGCTTGCTCTGCCTCGGCATCAGGCAGGGTAACGGCCATCAGTTTTGTTCAACCTGATAGACATCCCACGCCGCTTGCAGCCCAGCGCCCTGAACAGTGGCAAATCCTAACCGGTTCAACACCGCTTCAAGAGCTACCAGTGTTTGCATCACACAATCTTTACGGGCGTTATACCCCATCGTGCCTATACGCCAAATTTTGCCATTCAGCGGCCCAAACGAAGTTCCTATCTCAATACCAAAATCATTCAACATCAATTGCCTAACTTGTTCACCGTGGATCCCCGCCGGAATGACCACGCCCAATACATTGTTCATGCGATGCTTCAGGTCACCAAACACAGCCAGCCCCATGCCTTGAATCCCCGCCAGCAATGCCGCGCCGTGCAAGGCATGACGCGCAATGCCGTTATCCAAACCTTCTTCCAGCATCACCCGCGCGCATTCTCGGGCGGCGAACAACATACTGGTCGCCTCAGTATGATGATTCAAGCGCTCCGGCCCCCAATAATCCATGATCATGCCCAGATCAAAGTAATTGGAATAGATCATCTCTTCATCGCCGTCAGCATGATCCGCCGTGCGGATCCCCTGCTCAATACATTTACGACGTCGAATTTGTTCAGCAAATTGTGGACTCAGCGTCACCGGAGAACTGCCCGATGGCCCACCGAGGCATTTTTGTAGCCCAGCCGAGACTGCATCCAGTCCCCATGCATCTGTTTCCAATACGTTTCCACCTAATGATGCAGTGGCGTCGGTATAAAATAGCACTTGATGACGGCGGCAAATTTCGCCCAGTTCTCCCAGCGGTTGCAACATGGTGGTTGAGGTGTCGCCCTGAACCGTCAACAACAGGCGCGGGCGCACTTTCTTGATGGCATCCTCAATCATATCCGGTGTGAATACTTCACCCCACGGCACTTCAATAATATGGACCTCAGCGCGACAACGGCGGGCAATTTCACATAACAAATGGCCGAAACGACCAAAAACCGGCACCAGCACTTTATCGCCCGGTCGAATAGACGATAGCAAAACAGCCTCGATACCGGCGCGGGAAGTGCCATCAACCAACATCGTCCACTGATTTTCAGTACGGAAAACACCACGATACAGCGCCATCACCTGATTCATATAATCCGTCATCGCCGGATCATATTGCCCGATCAACTGGCTGGCCATCGCGCGCAGTACCCGTGGATCGGCATTGATCGGCCCCGGCCCCATCAGCAACCGTGCCGGTGGATTAATCTGACTAAACAACGGGTTATGGTTAACTGCCGACATAGAAAATCTCCATTCTTATATGAATCAGTAAAATGTTTCCTACAAACCACGCACTGAGGATATAAATTGTTTTAATTCAGCTGTTTGTGGCTGAGCAAATAACGCACGACTTTCGCCCTGCTCCCACACCCGCCCCTGATGCATAAACACCACGCGGTCACCGACTTCACGCGCAAAATTCATCTCATGGGTTACCAGAATCAAGGTCATGCCTTCAGCAGCTAACTGCTCAAGAACTTTTAGCACTTCTCCCACCAGCTCAGGATCCAGTGCAGAGGTAATTTCATCACACAACAAGACCTTAGGTTGCATCGCCAACGCGCGGGCAATGGCTACTCGTTGCTGCTGGCCGCCAGAAAGATTGGCAGGGTAATAATCCATCCGATCCGCCAGCCCAACTTTGGTCAACATCTCCGCCGCCAGGTCACGACACTCGGCAGCGCTCTTTTTCAAGACGCGACGCGGTGCCAGCATCACATTCTCAAGTGCGGTCATATGCGGGAACAAATTGAAGTTCTGAAATACCATCCCCACTGAGCGGCTAATTTCACGCGCTTGCGAATCGCGGTTGGTCACCGTCATCCCGCCGAGTTTGATACTGCCGTCCTGATAACCTTCCAGCCCATTCATGCAGCGCAGCAATGTGCTTTTACCTGAACCGCTGCGGCCAATGATCGAAATGACTTCACCGATCTCGATATCCAGATCCACCCCTTTCAGCACATGGTTCTGGCCATAGTATTTTTGAACCTGATTAATGGTGATCAGCGGCATGGAATTTCCTCTCCAGATAATGGCTGTAACGCGACAAGGGGTAACACATCAGGAAATAGCCCAGCGCCACTAAGCCAAACACTTTAAATGGCTGATAAGTGACATTATTTAACATAGTTCCGGCTTTGGTCAGCTCAACAAAACCGATGATGGATGCCAACGCCGTCCCTTTGATGACTTGCACTGAAAACCCTACCGTGGGCGCAATCGCAATACGCATCGCCTGTGGCGCAATCACCCGAAATAAGGTTTGGCTGAAACTCAGGCCCAAGCAGCGGGAGGCTTCCCACTGACCTTTCGGTAAAGCATCAATACTGCCGCACCAGATATCCACCAGAAAGGCACTGGTAAACAGCGTCAATGCCATCGCCGCCGCCGCCCACGGACTGACATCAATGCCCAACAGTGCCAACCCGAAGAAAGCCAAAAACAGCTGCATCAATAGCGGTGTGCCCTGAAATAGCTCGGTGTAACCGCGGACAAAACGTGTCATCCAGCACCAACGGCTCAAGCGCATCAGCATCAGCGGTAATGTCACCAAAGTCCCGCCGAGAAAGGCGGTCAATGACAGTAGCAGCGTCCAGCGAGCTGCCAGCAGCAGGTTGCGGATGATATCCCAATCAGTAAACATCATGAGGCACGGCTCCCAAAGAATCGGCGTCCAGCCGCCAACAACAACTGGCGCATCACAATAGACAACAACAGGTACAGCAATGTGGTCACCAGATAGACCTCAAAACTGAGGAAGGTACGTGACTGAATCAGGTTGGCAGCAAATGTCAGTTCTTCGAATGACACCTGCGACACCACTGCAGAACCGAGCATCACTATGATGCATTGGCTGACCAGTGCCGGATAAATGCGCTGCAATGACGGTGGTAAAATCACCCGAAAAAATGTCTGACTGCGGCTCAAACCCAGCACTCGTCCCGCTTCCCACTGGCCTTTAGCGCTGGCCTGAATCCCGGCACGGATAATTTCCGTGCTGTAAGCGCCTAAATTTATTGTCATCGCCAACACCGCAGCCTGCCCGGCGCTTAATTTCAACCCCAGCGCCGGTAAACCAAAAACGATGAAAAACAGCTGCACCACAAAAGGGGTATTACGCACAATTTCCACATAACCGCCCCATACTCGCCGCAAGATGACCTTATCAAACCGAGGGTTGTGACTACAGCGGATCGCCGCACCGGCAATCCCCAGAGCGATCCCGCCCATGGTCGCGATAGCCGTCAGCTCAATAGTGATCAACAAACCCGATAACAACTCGGGCAGATAAGGCCACAGAGCAGGAAAATTCAGCTGATAGGTCATCGCCCGCTCCTGTTATGCGCCGAGATCGGCAGGTAACGGGGCTTTCAGCCATTTCTCGGACAAGCCATTCAGGGTTTTATCTTGCAATGCTTCAACAATCAGCGCATCAACCTTGGCTTTCAGTGCCGGTTCCCCCTGACGTAAACCGATATAACACGGTGAATCTTTCAACATAAATTTCGCCACAGGTGCCTGAGCAGGATTCTGACGGGCCAAGGCACTTACCACCAAATTCCCGGTTGCCAGATAATCCACCTGCCCGGACAAATAGGCTGATAACGTAGTGTTGTTATCCTCATAACGTTTTATTTGGGCATCTTTGGGCGCTAACTCACTCAGCACCATATCTTCTACCGCCCCGCGCGTCACACCGACAGTTTTACCGGCCAGTTGCTCTGGCTGTTTCAGCGCATCCTCTTTCGCACCAAAAACACCAAGGAAAAACGGCGCATATGCACGACTAAAGGCGATCGCTTTTTCCCGCTCAGGATTTTTACCCAAGCTGGAAATCACCAAATCCACTTTATCGGTTTGCAGATAGGGAACGCGGTTAGCGCTGGTCACTGGCACCAGTTGCAACTTTAGTTTCATTTTATCGGCCAGATAATGCGCCATATCGATGTCATAGCCTTGCGGCTGAAGATCCGTTCCGACGGAACCAAATGGGGGGAAATCCTGCGGAACAGCTACTCGTAACACGCCACGCTGTTGAATTTGCTCTAATTGATCAGCTAATACAGCGGGAACCTGAACCAATATCAGTGCTGCACCCAGTAATGCCAACAACCGCTTTTTCATGTTCATAGCTTATCTCCGATAATGCAGTAATGAAACAATGGATTCTTAAAACCAAATTACTGAAACCATCGTTGCAACTACTGTGCCAATAAACCACCAAGATGAAAGTCCCATTATTAGCGGCGCCACGCTATGTAGGGAATAAATCGAAGGAATAAATCGGAGCAGATATTCACAAAAAAAGTGCAGAAGGATAATTTATTTGCACCATAGAGAGGCAATCAATCACAAACAATGCTAACTGAAAGGGAAGCGTGCCGTTGGGGTCGAAAGCGGCTTACGCCGCCGGAGCGCCCCTAGGTACGATAACCCTTTCAAACACTGAAGTTAACGTTGCTCCAGCTCGCCGAAAGCGTCATACAAATCAGCAATTTGATGAATGCGCTGTCGGCCCTGCGTCAACATTTCATGCAGCAACGCATTACTGAGTAAATTTGCCAAACTCATGGCCGAAGAATAACTGTCAAAGGCAGACACACTGTCGAGCGGCGTAGTTAACCGCCACTGTGCTAATGACAGCAACGACTGGGCTTGCGGCTCACAAATCAGCAAGGTAGGCACACCTTGCACCTGCATTTGCAGCAAAATTTCGCGGATAACTTTCGGGCGGCGTCGGAATGCCACCACCACCACCACATCACGCGGCCCGGCATCGACTAACTCCTCCGACAATGTTTGCCCTGCTTGCGGGATTAACTGGACAGACTGACGAACCTGCAGTAATTGCTGACGCAGATGCAGTGCAATCGGATAGCTGTTACGTAACCCCAATAACAAGATACGCGGTGCTCGCATCAAGGCAGTGATAATGTCACTAAATTGCTGGCTATCTAATTGATTTACCCAATGAGTCAGGTTTGCCATTTCCTGCTTATAATGGCGCGCCAACAAGGTATTCCCTTGCACAGCATCGCGATTATCGGTCAGCGGCATTCCGCTTTGGCGCAAGGTTCGCACCTCTTCCCGCATCTCTCGATAGCTGCTGTAACCCAACCGTTTAAACAGGCGACTGACCGTCGCCTTAGACACGCCACTCAGCCGCGCCAACTCGGCGCTGTTGTAACTGATCAAGTCATCAAAATGACCAAAAATAAAATCGGTCACGCGCTGCTCCTGCGGGGTTAATTGCGCGTAATGCGCCCGCAAACGCTCATCAATCTGTTTCATACCCTTCTCCGACCAATGAAACTATCGTTTCAGCATAGGCATTTTCGCGGAACATAGCACACAAGTCTCCAGCGCTAATATGAGAATTTTCATTCGTTACATAAAATCCGACATTGTGGAACGCCTCTTGCTTAGTTTCTGCTACCTCAGTTTTCTATTTCAATAAATGGGTGATAAGGAAAGCAGAAATGATCAACAGCAACATGGCACCGCAAGGAATGGCGGTTACCCCACATCATTTAGCCAGTGAAAGTGCCCTCGCTGTATTACGTGAAGGCGGCAACGCAATTGAAGCCATGGTCGCAGCGGCGGCCACCATAGCGGTGGTTTATCCACATATGAATGGATTGGGTGGCGATGGTTTCTGGCTGATTGTCCCGCCCAATGGCGATCCGATTGCCATCGATGCCAGTGGAGCCGCAGGTGAGCTGGCTACACTTGAGCGCTACAGCGCATATCAACAGATCCCGCACCGTGGGCCGCAAGCCGCATTGACGGTTGCCGGAACTGTCGGCGGTTGGGAAGAAGCGCTGAATGTTGCTCGCGAACTTGGTGACAATACCCTGCCACTGCGCCGCTTACTGGCAGATGCGATTACCTACGCTACACGCGGTATTCCGGTCACCCCGTCCCAAGAAGCAGCCACCCGAGCTAAATCCAATGAGCTGGCTGAATTCACTGATTTTTCTAACGTTTTTATACCGAAAGGCAATATTCCAACTGCGGGCGAACGCTTCATTCAACCGCAATTGGGCCAAACGCTGACAGCGCTGGCAGAGCAAGGGCTAAGTAGCTTTTATCGCGGCCCGCTAGCTGAAAAAATCATCATTGATATTACCGCCGCAGAAATGCCGATTACCGTCCAAGATCTGGCGCAATATCGGCCTAAACGCTGTACACCTCTGCGGCTATGCCACCAGCAAGGTGAAGTCTTCAACCTGACGCCACCGACGCAAGGTTTGGTATCACTGGCGATTATCGGATTGGCTGACCGCAAATCGGTCGCCCAAATGAGTGAAGGTCAAACCATTCACACCCTCGTGGAAGCAACCAAACTCGCCTTTGGGCTGCGTGATCATGTGATTACCGATCCGCTGTGGATGGAGCATTGTCCACAATCCCTACTGGAAAAAGAGCCGCTCGACCAATTGGCGGCTTACATCAATAGCGAGCAAGCCGCCCATTGGAGCAGTGGTCGCGGGCCAGGTGATACCGTCTGGATGGGAGTGATCGACAACAATGGGCTGGCGGTTTCCTTTATTCAGAGCATTTATCATGAATTTGGCAGTGGGGTGTTACTGCCAGCGACGGGCATTATTTGGCAAAACCGTGGCGCATCTTTCAGTCTTGACCCCAAGCATCTGCTAGCGTTAGCGCCGGGAAAACAGCCATTTCACACCTTAAACCCTGCCGCTGCCCGCCTAACGGATGGCCGAACCCTGGTGTATGGCGCGATGGGCGGAGATGGTCAGCCACAAACTCAAGCGGCGGTGTTTATCCGCCACATTGTGCAAGGCTTGCCCTTACAACAAGCCATCACCGCACCACGCTGGCTATTGGGGCGCACCTGGGGGGAAATCTCTGACTCACTGAAATTGGAGGCACGCTTCGGGGCCGAAACCCTTGATTACCTGCGCCAACGCGGGCATCAGGTTGAACTACTACCCGATTTTAGCGAGGTTGTCGGCCATGCCGGAGCTATTGTTCGCCACCGTAATGGCATGTTAGAAGGCGCATTTGACCCACGCAGTAATGGCAGCGCCGCCGGTTATTGATTTCATCCACAATTTACTTATTCAGCACAGGAATTGTTATGAAAGAAACATCAGAAAAAAATGCTATGGATTGGGCTGCTTATATTCGGCAAATGGAAATCTTATTAGCATTAGAGTTGGATGACACCCGCCGCGCGGCATTGCTACAACAATTTGAACGCATTGCGACTATGGCTGACCCCTTGATGGCGCTGCCTCTGGATGAAAAGCAAGAGATAGCCGGGGTATACCGGTTATGAAACAGATTTCAACTCTGACTATCACCGAAATTCAGCAAGCGCTCAATCAGGGTGAATTATCCGCACAAGAAATAACCTTACACACGTTGGATACCATCAGCGCGGCCAATCCCGCGATCAATGCTTATACCCATATCACCGCAGATCGTATGCTCAGTGAAGCATATCGGCTGGATACCTTACGCGCCAAAGGACAAGCTCTGCCCGCATTGGCAGCCATTCCCTATGCGGTAAAAAATCTGTTTGATGTGGCGGGTGAAACTACGCTTGCCGGAGCCAGCCTGTTTTGTGAACGCGCGCCAGCGAGACAAGATGCGCCGGTTATTTCACGCCTCGCTCAGCAAGGGGCTATGCTGTCCGGCATGCTGAATATGGATGCTTACGCCTATGGCTTTACCACTGAAAACAGCCATTACGGTGCCACGCGTAATCCGCGCGATGTTAACCGTATTGCGGGTGGCTCCTCCGGTGGATCGGCGGCAGCGGTTGCCGCAGGGTTGGTTAATTTCGCGCTTGGCAGCGATACCAACGGCTCTATTCGGGTTCCGGCTTCGCTATGCGGTATTTTCGGGCTGAAGCCGACGTTTGGCCGATTATCACGCCGCGGCACGCATCCATTTGTCGCCAGTTTGGACAGTATCGGCCCGATGGCGCGCTGCACGCAAGATTTGGCCGCCGTCTATGATGTGATGCAAGGAACGGATATTCAGGACAGTTTTCAATCAGACAAACCGGTCTCACCCTGTCTGAATTTACTATCGCGTGGTCAGCAAGGCTTGCGAAGTGCCGTGCTGGGCGGGTATTTCCAACAATGGTGTGACGATGATGCCAAAGCTGCGGTGCAGGTCGTCGCCAAAGGGCTGGAAGCAGCCACCGAAGTCGAGATGCCACAGAGTGATTTGGCCCGTACAGCTGCATTTATCATCAGTGCTGCCGAAGGCGGAAATCAGTATCTCCCTGCCCTAAGAAAATCGCCACAACGTTTTGAACCGCACTCACGGGAACGGCTATTAGCCGGAGCCATGCTACCAGCAAGTTGGTATATTCAGGCCCAACGTTTTCGCCACCATTTCCGTCAACAAATCCTGCCGTTATTTGAACATTGGGATATTTTGATTGCGCCCGCAACACCTTGCAGCGCCACACTTATTGGCCAGGAGATGATGCGAATCAATGATACCGAGCTCCCTATTCGCGCCAGTATGGGGATGCTAACCCAGCCTATTTCGTTCCTCGGCCTGCCAGTGGTAACCGTACCATTGAGAACGGCTGGCGGCCTGCCAATCGGGGTGCAACTCATTGCCGCGCCATGGCGCGAAGACCTCTGTTTACGTGCCGCTTATGCATTAGAACAACAAGGATTAGTGAGCGCGCCGGTCAGTAGCGTGATTTAGGAAGCACCTTTCGATGAGAGCAATAAAATGAAAAATGAATTTATCGATCGCCCAGCGATCCTTGCACAGGTGAATGAAGCATTTTACCGCTATGAACAGGCGTTGATTAACAACGATATTCCGGTATTGGATGAATTGTTTTGGCACGATAGCCGCACTGTGCGCTTTGGTGCGGGAGAGGATCTGTTTGGCATTGATGCCATCAGAGCGTTTCGCCAGAGCCGACCATCAAAAGGTTTGGATCGTACTTTAGAGAATACGGTGATCACCACTTTTGGTGAGGACATGGCGGTCGCCAGTACCGAATTCTACCGTGAAGGCACTTCACGAGTCGGCCGACAGATGCAGACATGGGTTAAGCTGCCCTGCGGCTGGCGGATTGTGGCAGCGCATGTGAGTTTGATTTCGGAGTGAATTTGGTTTGGTTTGGTTTGGTTTGGTTTGGTTTGGTGATCAGGTTCGGTTGTTAAAGCACCTGAGTCAACTTAACCATTGCTGCCTCAACCGCCAAAGGGGGCAGCGGCCCCCTTGTGGAATCCCGCGCTTGCGCACGTATCGCCTGCCCACTGCGTGGGTTCCCTCGATTCATCATTTCGCTGACGGACCGGGCCGATTCGCATCCATGCTCAAGCGGCCCTCGCTCGGCATCCAT
This sequence comes from Yersinia proxima, assembly GCF_902170785.1. Taxonomy (GTDB): domain Bacteria; phylum Pseudomonadota; class Gammaproteobacteria; order Enterobacterales; family Enterobacteriaceae; genus Yersinia; species Yersinia proxima. The sequence goes on from NZ_CABHYG010000016.1 coordinate 479,593, forward strand.
GCCTCGCGTCCTACCTTCATTCTTCACTCGGCGGCTCAAATGTGCTTTTAAAGTCAAAGGAGAAAATCAAAATCTAAGGGCTATGGTTTTGATGTTGAGCGCAATCAGGAATATTGCCGACAAGGATGGAGGGTAGAGTGAGCGGGCATGGACGCCCGCGAAAAGCGCGCTTGGGCAGGGATGCCCATCGCGCTGGCTCGTCAGCCCGAAAGACGTAGGAGGTTTACCCGTAGGGCAATATTTCGCGCAAGCCGCAGGTGCAGGAGGGCCGGCCTGCCCTCCTGCTCGGTTGAGGCCGCGGAGGTAAAGTGATCACTGAACGAATATCAACCGAAAGATGATCCGGTCTGCTCTAACAACCGAACTAGATCACTTAATCAACCATCAACCATCAACCATCAACCATCAACCATCAACCAAACCTACCCGAAACTAAACTGAATTAAAGTGAGGTAAAATTTATCTATTGGTTTATCACCCTTATTTATCTAATACTGTCGCTCTTTTCAATTCAGAATAATTCGTTATGACACAAAAAACCGAAAACGCCGGTTTAAGCCCAGCATTGATTGTCTTGATGTCGGTCGCTACCGGACTGGCGGTTGCCAGCAACTATTATGCCCAGCCATTGCTGGAAACCATCGCACAAGCCTTTAATCTTTCGGTCAATCAGGCCGGTTTCATCGTAACGGCGGCTCAGTTAGGCTACGCGGTAGGATTAATGTTCCTGGTTCCTTTGGGAGATATGTTTGAGCGACGCGGGTTGATTGTCGGCATGACTCTGCTGGCAGCTGGCGGCATGCTGATTACCGCGATGTCGCAAAACCTCGCGATGATGATTGTCGGCACCGCCCTCACCGGCTTGTTCTCCGTGGTAGCGCAACTGCTGGTGCCCTTAGCCGCCACACTGGCTGCACCGGAAAAACGTGGCAAAGTGGTCGGTATTATCATGAGCGGCCTGTTGTTGGGCATTTTACTGGCACGAACGGTAGCGGGCGCATTGGCCTCCATCGGAGGATGGCGCACCATTTATTGGGTTGCCAGTGTATTGATGATAATCATGGCGTTGATTCTATGGCGCTATCTGCCGCGCTATAAGCAGCATTCCGGCCTCAATTATGGTCAGTTGCTCGGCTCAATATTCTCTTTATTTATCCGTACTCCGGTGCTGCGCACCCGCGCCTTACTGGGCGCTCTGTCATTTGCCAACTTTAGTGTCTTGTGGACGTCAATGGCTTTCCTGCTGGCTTCGCCGCCTTTTGGCTATTCAGAAGCCACCATCGGGCTATTTGGTTTGGTCGGTGCGGCGGGTGCATTAATGGCCACCAAAGCGGGCCAACTGGCAGATAAAGGAAAGGCGCGGATAACCACCAGCGTGGGTTTGGTATTATTGCTGTTGTCATGGATCCCAATAGCCCTGGGACAGCATTCAATCATTGCGCTGATAATCGGGATTATCGTGTTAGATCTGGCCGTTCAAGGGGTGCATGTCACCAATCAGAGCGTGATATACCGCATGATGCCAGAAGCCAGAAATCGCTTAACTGCGGGCTATATGACCACTTACTTTATTGGTGGAGCATTAGGTTCCCTGATTTCAGCCGCCGCCTATCAACATGCAGGCTGGTATGGTGTGGCGCTTGCCGGACTGGTGCTATGTATCTTAAACATCACCACCTGGTTGGCTGGTAAACGCTTTGATCCCCCAGCTAATCAACCAGTCGAGCAACCTTAATTAGTTAGCTAACTAATAATCAATTAGGATATAAATTTGGGTTATAGGGTATTAAGACCATTACCACTCTGGTAATGTTACTTAACTTTATCCTATATCCTAAATAATTCGAGTTACATGAAAGCGGCAAGTGATTCGGGTGCGAGAGAGCAGCCAACGCACATGCGGCTTGAAGTATGACGGATATATAACTCAAATTACCGATAGCTGACCCTATGCAAAGCCAAACTACCGACTCCCCCTCGACGGCCCAGCCGACCGCCACCTTTATGGAAGGAATAACCGATAGCCTTCCGATTGTTATCGGTTATCTACCCGTCGCTTTTGCCTTTGGTTTGAGTTCGGTAAAACTTGGCTTTACTCCGTGGGAAGCTATTTTCTTTTCTTGCATTATTTATGCCGGAGCCAGCCAATTCGTTATTACCGCCCTGCTCAGCGCGGGGATGTCATTGTGGGTTTCCGCCTTGACCGTGATGGCTATGGATGTCCGCCATATCTTGTACGGGCCAGCACTGAAACACCGCATTGTCACCAGGTTATCTGGCAAAAAAACGGCGCTGTGGGCCTTTGGTCTTACTGATGAAGTGTTTGCCGCCGCCACAACCAAGCTAATGAAAGATCAACGGCGCTGGAGTGAAAACTGGATGCTTGGCATCGCGTTCACCTCTTGGTTGTCTTGGGTAGCTGGCACCGCTATCGGCGCGATGTTTGGTAATGGGCCGTTGGAAAATTACCCGGCGATTGAAGCATCACTCTCCTTTATGCTCCCGGCGCTATTCCTCAGCTTCTTATTGGCCTCGTTCAAACGCCAATACAGCCTTACCGTTATTGCTTCACTGACGGGAGCCTTGCTAGGCGTGCTGCTGTTCTCTATTCCGGTAGCTATTTTGGCCGGTATTGGCGGCGGATGTCTGGCAGCCCTGCTCCAACCAGCCCCCGAGGCCGTTATAGAAAATAACGAGAATGATAAAGAGGAGCCGAAGCCATGAATATGGATGTTCTGATTATTGGTTTGGTGGTGGGAACGGTCAATTATCTGTTTCGTTATCTGCCGCTGCGCCTTGGGCCTGCCCGCAAACAAGCAGGCCTGCAACGAGGTAAAGTCTCCCTGTTGCTAGACAGCATCGGGATCGCCTCTATCTGCGCGTTATTGGTGGTTTCCAGCACCCCGGAGATAGTGCATAACCCACAGAAATTAATTCCTACACTCATTGGTTTTTTGGTTATCTGCGGATGTTTTTATAAAACCAACAGTATTATCTTCGCCACGTTATTGGGCGCACTCAGTTACGGTCTGACATTCAAGCTACTGATGATTTTGGCATAATAATTTGCCTGAATTGTGAACTGAAACACAATATCCTTACAATTAATGATACTAATTATTCACACACAGTGACTGAATAACACGAATTGCTAAATTTTTCGCTGATTAACCCGTTTACATTATTAGTCACTATCGTTACTGTACCATTTGAAATTAATGAGGCTCCTTATAATGGAAAGTTCGTTTAGTCCTATTGAACAGATGCTTAATTCTCGTGCCAGACGTCAGAAAGATTTCCCTTACCAGGAAATTCTGCTGACACGCTTGTGTATGCATATGCACAGTAAGTTGCTGGAAAATCGCAACAAAATGCTGAAAGCACAAGGAATTAACGAGACCCTGTTTATGGCGCTAATTACGCTGGAAGCACAAGAGAGCCACAGTATTCAGCCGTCCGAATTGAGTGCTGCACTGGGGTCTTCACGAACCAATGCCACCCGAATTGCTGACGAGTTAGAAAAGAAAGGCTGGATTGAACGCCGCGAAAGCCACAATGACCGCCGTTGTTTGCATTTACATCTGACCGAGGCGGGTGTTGAGTTTTTAAATCAGCTACTGCCCCCACAACATAAGTGTCTGCATTTTCTTTGGTCAACACTGGACGCAGAGGAACAGCAACAGCTTGAAACGCTGACGCGCAAGTTGCTGACGCGTTTGGACCAAATGGAAATACCGGAACAGTAATTCCACCGGTTCTATCCAGATACATAACTTTATCCAGGTAAATCACTATGTCATCCCCACATAGCTGGAGACTCGCGCCCCTGCTCGTCGTACTGATACTGGCGGGCTGCGCCTCAAGCGATAATATTGCTCCTCAGTCTCAAATGCTGGATAACCAACAACTGCAACTGGCGCAACCCAAAGTCAGCTCGTTGGCACTCAGTCCTCAGTGGTGGCGGATACTGGAAGATCCCCAGCTTGATGCTTTGATGGCCCAAAGTTTGCAAACCTCGCCTTCGCTTAAACAAGCGGCGGCTCGGGTACGTGAAGCGCAAAGTGTGATGGGTCAGGCTGATGCAGCGAATGGCCCTAATCTCGACCTCTCTGCCAGCAGTAAACGGGAAAAAGTCTCGCAAAATACGCTACAACCGTTCTTGCAGTCTTATCCCGACAAACCCTTGTATGAAACCACCAATAACCTTGGCCTGAATCTTAGCTACGAGTTTGATTGGTGGGGCAAATACCGCAATCGGGTCAATGCCGCCAATGCGCAAGTTAATGCTGCCCGTGCTGAACAGCAGCAGGCCGCGCTGACACTCACCAGTTCAGTGGCATCGGTTTATTACCAATTACAAAGCAATTTTGCCCTGCAAAACGTATTGCAGCAGGAAGTCGATAATAATGATCGTCTGGCTGAACTGCGCACTAAGCAATATCAGGCAGGTATCTATGGCATTGAAATTCCACAGCAAACAAAAGCTCAGGCCGATACAGCCAAACAACAAATCATTCAACTGCAATCTCAGGGTGAACAACTGAAACATCAGTTGGCAGCGCTGACAGGTCAAGGCCCGAGTGCCACGCAAAATCTGCGCCAGGCACCCTTGCCAGATATCACCCGCCTGGCTCCTAAAGGTGAGCTGACCACGGATTTACTGGGTAAACGACCTGACATTACGGCTCAGCGCCAACTGGTTGAATCTTATGACCAGCGAGTTAAAGCGGCACGTAAAGAGTTTTATCCCAGCTTATCCATTACCGGGTTTGCCGGTTTCTCTACCACTAACTTCAAGGGTACTAACCCTAATCTGTTGGAAGCGGCCAGTCAGGCATGGAACTTTGCCCCGGCAATCTCACTGCCTATTTTCCACGCTGGCGCGTTGCGCAGTAAGTTAGGTGAAGAATCAGCCCTTTATGATGAAGCGGTTGAATCCTACAACCAGACCATTCTCAATGCCGTGCGGGAAACTGCTGATGCCATCACCATCCAACAAAGCAGCCAACTCCAGCTACAGCAAGCCATATCAGCATCGCAATCCATGCAGAAGGTCTATAACGTCGCCGATGCCCGTTATAAGGCAGGGATTATTGGGCGCGATGAACTGTTGATTAGCCAGTCGCAATATCTGCAACAGCAGCAATCAGAACTCAATGCCAGCAACAACTTATTGCAGGCCAAGATTGGTTTGATCCGTTCACTCGGTGGTGGCTATCAGGCCCCGGTCAGTGATGGTTCACAAAATAAAACAATATAAATGTGGGGAAAACCATGAGTACAAACGCGGAAGCTCAAGTGCCGCAACAACCGCAGAATAAAAAGAAGCAACGTAAACGCGTGCTGCTATTACTGACGGGTATTTTTATTATTATTGGGGTGGCTTACCTTATTTATTGGTTCCTGGTGCTACGTCATCATCAAGAGACTGATAATGCTTATGTTTCGGGTAACCAGGTGCAGATTATGTCACAGGTTCCCGGCAGTGTGGTCAGTGTCAATTTTGAAAATACTGATTTTGTCAAAAGTGGCGATGTACTGCTGGCGCTCGATCCAACCGATGCCGAGCAGGCCTATGAGCAAGCGAAAACCGCACTGGCAAATACCGTACGCCAAACCCATCAACTCATGATTAACAGCAAACAGTATCAGGCTAATATTGCGCTGAAGAAAACTGAACTGAGTAAAGCGCAGAATGACCTGAAACGCCGTGTAGTACTGGGTTCTGTTGATGCAATTGGTCGTGAGGAACTGCAACACGCCCGTGATGCCGTCGATGCAGCGCAAGCGTCATTAGATGTGGCGATTGCACAATACAATGCCAATCAAGCACTGGTTCTCAATACACCGTTGGAGAAGCAACCGGCGGTCGAACAAGCGGCGGCCAAACTGCGCGATGCCTGGCTTTCCTTGCAGCGCACCAAAGTTGTCAGCCCTATCACCGGTTTTGTTTCACGCCGCAGTGTGCAAGTGGGTGCTGAAATTGCCAATGGTGCGCCATTGATGGCGGTCATTCCGGCTAATGAAATGTGGATTGACGCTAACTTTAAAGAAACACAATTAGCCAATATGCGCATTGGCCAACCCGCCACGGTAGTCACTGATTTCTATGGTGATGATGTTGTCTTCCAAGGGAAAGTGGTCGGTCTGGATATGGGGACAGGCAGCGCCTTCTCCCTGCTACCCGCGCAAAATGCCACCGGCAACTGGATCAAAGTGGTTCAGCGCTTGCCGGTTCGTATTGAACTGGATGCCAAACAACTGGCTGAACATCCGCTACGTATTGGTTTATCAACCACGGTGCGGGTAGATACCGCCGACACTGATGGCCAAGTGTTAGCGCAAAACGTGCGCAAAGAACCGGCATTTGTCACCAATGCGCTGTCATTGGATTTAGCGCCAGTTAATCAAATGATTAGCGACATTGTTCATGCGAATGCGGGTTAATGTTGATGCAAATGCAAGTTAAGCGCGCCGGAGGCCTCTGTGGCACAAAAACCGCTTGAGGGTGCCCAACTAGCCTGGATGACAGTCGCATTATCATTAGCGACTTTCATGCAGGTGCTGGATTCCACCATTGCTAACGTGGCTATTCCGACGATTGCCGGGGATCTTGGCTCGTCCAACTCCCAAGGCACATGGGTTATCACCTCATTCGGTGTGGCAAATGCGATTTCCATCCCGATCACTGGTTGGCTGGCAAAACGCATCGGTGAAGTCAGATTATTTCTGTGGTCAACCGGGTTATTTGCACTAGCTTCATGGCTGTGTGGCGTGTCAAACAGCCTGGGGATGCTTATCTTCTTCCGGGTCATTCAAGGGCTGGTCGCAGGCCCATTGATCCCATTGTCACAGAGCTTGCTACTGAATAACTACCCGCCCGCGAAGCGAAGTATGGCCCTGGCATTGTGGTCGATGACTATTGTTGTCGCCCCAATCTTTGGGCCAATTCTCGGCGGTTATATCAGTGACAACTATCACTGGGGCTGGATCTTCTTTATCAACATCCCGATCGGGTTGGTCGTCATTTTGATGGCGGGCAGTACGCTGAAAGGACGAGAGACCAAAACCGAAATCAAGCCTATTGATACCGTGGGATTGGTATTATTGGTGGTGGGTATCGGTGCCTTACAAATCATGCTCGACCAAGGTAAGGAGCTGGACTGGTTTAACTCAACCGAGATAATCGTCCTGACGGTCATTGCCGTGATTGCCATTACCTTCCTGATAGTGTGGGAGCTAACCGACGACCATCCGGTGATTGATTTGTCATTATTCAAATCGAGAAACTTTACTATTGGTTGTTTGTGTATCAGCCTGGCCTATATGTTGTACTTTGGCGCAATTGTCTTGTTGCCGCAGCTACTACAGGAGGTGTATGGCTATACCGCCACCTGGGCCGGTCTGGCATCAGCGCCTGTGGGTATCTTGCCGGTGTTGCTGTCACCTATCATTGGGCGTTTCTCGCATCGCATTGATATGCGGCAGTTAGTCACATTCAGCTTCATTATGTATGCGGTCTGTTTCTACTGGCGAGCATATACATTTGAACCGGGAATGGACTTTGGTGCCTCGGCGTGGCCGCAGTTTGTACAAGGCTTTGCTATTGCCTGCTTCTTTATGCCACTGACAGCAATTACTTTGTCCGGCTTACCGCCGGAGCGTATGGCGGCAGCATCCAGTTTGTCTAACTTCCTGCGAACATTGGCCGGGTCGATTGGTACCTCTATCACCACCACTTTGTGGACGCAAAGAGAGTCGATGCACCATTCGCAGTTGACGGAGTTTGTTAATCCGTTCAATCCGAATGCCACACAGATGTATCAGGATTTAGAAAAACTGGGGATGAACCAGCAGCAAGCGTCGGCTTATCTGGCGCGGGAAATTACCAATCAGGGGCTGATTATCTCGGCTAATGAGATCTTCTGGCTCTCGGCTGGGGTGTTCCTGTTGCTACTGGCTCTGGTGTGGTTTGCCAAACCGCCATTTACCTCCGGTGGAGGTGGCGGCGGTGCCCACTAGCGGCCAACGCTGAGCAACAAAAAGGGCGCTGACTTATCATCAGCGCCCTTTAAGGTTATCGACAAAGCTATTTTATAGTTCGGAGATTAGCGGGGCGACTGCACCGATGGGCGCTCCGACGGCTTACGCCGTTACGACCCATTCGGCACATTTCCCCGCTTATCAACTGGTTACTTTATATTTTAGCTATTGCAACGACGAATGAATTAAGCCTGATTTTGACGCCACCACTCCGACAGCAAAATACCTGTCGCGACGGACACATTCAAACTTTCGACTTTGCCAGTACCGCCGATAGACACACTCACATCACCCTGCTGCCAGGCGCTGTCGGTTAGGCCATCACTTTCTTGCCCTAAAACCAGCACCATTTTAGCTGGCAGTTCAGCTTCTGCCAGACTGACACCTTTATGGCTTGAGGTGGTCACGATGGTGTAGCCAGCTTTACGGAAGGTATCCAACACAGAAAGGAAATCATCAGCATTGATTGCTTTGATATGCTCCGCACCGCCTTCTGCAGTACGAACTGCCGCGCCAGACTCCAGCATCGCTGGGTCTTGCAGCAACACGCCGTTGATACCAAAGTGCGCACAGGTACGCATAATGCCGCCCAGATTATGTGGGTTACCCACATCTTCCAGTGCCAGTACACAATCTTTCGCCTGAGTTTGCTGTTGCAGATAAGTTTCTGCATCCAAACCCTGACGTTTCTTAATCAGGAAACACACACCACCGTGGTGTTCAGTACCAGACGCTTTTGCCAGCTCATCTTCTTCAACCACATGATAAGCCTTGCGATTTGCCGCCATCCATTTCAGCGCTTCGCGAAAACGTGGGGTAACTGACTGCACAAACCAGGCGCGCACAATCGCATCAGGGCGGCTTTCAAACAGCGCTTTACAGGCATTCTCGCCATAAACGCGTGTTTCTTCAGCCCGCTGACGACGCAATTGCGCCGGATCCACATGGCTTTTGCCACTGATGCCGCCGTGATCAAACTCAGGTTCTTCTGATGGCGCACGAGACACGGTTTTCCACGGTGAATCATAAGGGCCATTATTATCAGAACGCGCCGGACGGCCAGGACTCACGCGTTCATTACGGCCGGAATCGTTACGACGTGAGTCATTATTACGCGGTGAACTGCCCCGACCTGCATTATCACCCGGACGACCTTTGCCTGCCGGACGCGGGTTTTTACCCCGGTTATTGCTGTTACGGTCGTCGCTGCTGTTTTCGTCACTGCGGACGTACATCACTTTAACTTTGCCGTTTTTGCCACTAAATGAATCGTTCATTGTCTTCTCCACCAACGCGCAGGGCGCGAAGATTACCTGATGTCTGCTCGGTTAGCCATAAGCAAGCGCTAAAAGCTAGCAACTATCGTATTCATCGAATAAACCATTTTGGCAATGACTTCTTTTATACCCATAATAGATAACAACAACGAAACAATTCAGCTCATATTGACTGTCTGGTTTCTCTTAATCTACTCAGATACAAAATAAAGGCTAATTTATGAATACGGTATGTACAGCTTGTATGGCGACAAATCGCCTACCTGAAGCACGTATTGATGACGGCGCTAAATGTGGGCGCTGCGGCCACTCTTTATTTGATGGCAGCGTCATTAACGCCACCGCCGAAACACTGGATAAACTGCTACAAGATGACCTGCCGGTCGTCATCGACTTCTGGGCTCCCTGGTGTGGCCCTTGCCGCAGCTTCGCGCCCATTTTTACAGAGGTTGCCGCAGAGCGCGCCGGAAAAGTTCGCTTTGTTAAAGTCAATACTGAAGCAGAACCGGCACTCAGCACGCGTTTCCATATCCGCAGCATTCCCACCATTATGCTGTATCGAAACGGCAAAATGGTCGATATGCTTAGCGGCGCATTGCCAAAGGCAGCTTTTGATAATTGGCTAAATGAGCAATTATCAGCGGAACCCGCTGCCCGCTAAGCTAGTTTAACTCATTTATCACCATTCGGGGCCGTTCAACTGCCCGATAAAGTCCACGCCCTGACAGTTTTCTGTTGGGGCGTTGTTTTTTCTTTTATGGTATGACTGAGCTCTGGGGTTGATTAGAATAGCGCTATTTCTTCAGGAGTCCGTCGTGACTGAATCATCTACTACCGACCAGGCTTTGCCTACGGTCATAACGACGGGAAATGCAGTACTGCGGTTACGCCAGCAGCGGTTATCCGCGTCTACCCGCCCGTATCGCGCCCGTGGTTGCCGCGCTATTCGCTGCCAAGGCTGCCTGCTGACTGAGCGTTTTTGTTTGTGTGACACCATCAAACCACAACCGGCCAGCAGTCGCTTTTGCCTGATCATGTTTGATACCGAACCCCTTAAGCCCAGTAATACCGGCCGACTAATTGCTGATATTCTGCCAAACACTCAAGCCTTCCTCTGGGCGCGAACAGAAGTTGATCCTGAGCTGTTAGCCGCAATACGCGACCCTTCTCGCCAGCCTTATGTGGTCTTTCCGGAAAAATATGCTGACCCTGACCGGCTGGTACTCAATCAATTACCTGTAAGCGATAAACCACCGTTATTTATTTTACTGGATGGTACCTGGACTGAAGCTAAAAAAATGTTCCGCCGAAGCCCGTATCTTTCCGAACTACCTATGTTGTCGCTAAATGTCAGTAACACCTCGGATTATCTACTGCGGGAAGCACAACGCCCGGAACAACATTGCACTGTCGAGGTTGCCGCCGCCCTGCTGCAACAAGCTGGTGATATTCAGGCAGCGGATGGATTAACCGCGCATTTCCACTATTTCCGTCAGCAATATTTAGCCGGAAAACCTCATCATCCAGTGGGCCGAGTCACAGCAAGTATCGAAGATATCGCATAAAATCAGTAAAGCAGCCTCTAACTTATGCAACTTGAAAGATGACGGGGATAATATGAGCCAACGTGGATTAGAAGCACTACTACGCCCGAAGTCTATTGCCGTTATTGGTGCCTCTGAAAAACCGGAGCGTGCAGGTTTTCTGATGATGCGCAATTTGCTGGATGGCGGGTTCAATGGCCCAATCCTCCCTGTCACCCCTACTCATAAAGCAGTTTGCGGTGTATTGGCTTATGCCAATATCGCCAGCCTGCCCATCACGCCTGACTTAGCCATTTTATGTACCCATGATCGCCGTAACCTAACTCTGCTGGAGGATTTGGGTACCCGTGGCTGTAAGGCTGTGATTATCCTGTCGGCGGCAACTGAACAATTTCCTGAGCTAAAAGCCTGCGCGCAGCGTCACCACATGCGCCTGCTTGGCCCAAACAGCTTAGGTTTGCTGGCACCGTGGCAAGGGTTAAATGCCAGCTTCTCACCAGTTCCTATCAAAAAAGGCCGACTGGCGTTTATCTCCCAGTCAGCAGCGGTAGCTAACACCATTTTGGACTGGGCGCAGCAACGGGAAGTGGGGTTCTCTTATTTTATTGCGCTGGGCGATAGCCTGGATATTGATGTCGATGACTTACTCGACTTCCTTGCCCGAGACGGTAAAACCAGCGCTATCATGTTGTATATTGAGCATATTAGCGATGCGCGTCGCTTCTTATCGGCTTCACGCAGTGCCTCGCGCAATAAACCGATTCTGGTGGTAAAAAGTGGCCGCAGCCAACGCGCCCAACAGTTACTCAATGGTCAACAAGGGTTGGACGCCGCCTATGATGCCGCCATTCAACGTGCTGGGCTGTTACGGGTTCAGGATACTCACGAGCTATTTTCGGCAGTAGAAACGCTGAGTCATATGCATCCACTGCGCGGTGAGCGGCTCCTAATTGTGAGTAATGGAGCAGCCCCAGCGGCAATGGCATTAGATGAGTTAATTAGCCGTAACGGTAAGTTGGCTACACTCTCTGATAGTACCCAATCCGCGCTGAGTGCAGCGCTACCACCTTTTGTTTCCTTACGTAACCCAATAGACCTGCGAGATGATGCTAGCGCCGAGCGCTATTTAGCGGCGCTTAAGCCCTTATTGGACAGCACCGATTATGACGCGCTACTGCTGATCCACTCACCGAGTGCTGCGGCACCAGGCAGTAAAACCGCTGAGTTATTGATATCGGCCATCCGCCAGCACCCACGTGGCAAGCGTATTACTTTGCTAACTAATTGGTGCGGTGAATATTCATCACAAGATGCCCGGCGTTTATTTACGGAAGCCGGTATCCCGACCTATCGTACACCAGAAGGCGCGATAACCGCCTTTATGCACATGGTGGAATACCGCCGTAACCAAAAACAGTTGAAAGAAACACCGGCGTTGCCTGTCGGCCTCACGGCCAATACTGCGCATGTACACCAGTTAATTCGCCAGGCGCTGGCAGAAGGAACGACTCAACTGGATACCCATGAAGTACAGCCAATCCTTGAAGCCTATGGCCTGAGCATGCTACCAACCTGGATTGCCAGTGATAGTGTTGAAGCGGTACACATCGCCGAGCAGCTAGGATACCCGGTGGCTATCAAACTCCGCTCGCCAGATATTGCGCACAAGTCAGAAGTTCAGGGAGTCATGCTATACCTGCGTACCGCAATGGAAGTGCAACGAGCCGCAGACGATATCCTCGATCGCGTGAAACGGACTTATCCTCAAGCCCGTATCGACGGTTTACTGGTACAAAGTATGGCAAACCGCGCTGGAGCACAGGAGCTGCGGATTGCTGTCGAGCAAGATGCCATCTTCGGCCCACTGATTATGCTAGGGGAAGGCGGTATTGAATGGCACCATGAAACACAGGCCGCCGTTGCATTACCGCCGCTGAATATGGCATTAGCCCGCTACCTGATTATCCAGGCGGTCAAAGGTGGAAAAATCCGCAGCCGTGGTTCACTGCAACCTTTGGATATCCCGGGGCTAAGTCGCTTGCTGGTGCAGGTCTCGAACCTGATTCTTGATTGCCCTGAAATCTCACGTTTAGATATTCATCCCGTGCTTGCTTCTGGCAGTGAGTTCACGTTACTGGATGTATCAATGCAGTTGGCACCTGTTACTGGTGACCCACAAGCGCGGCTGGCAATTCGCCCCTATCCACACGAGTTAGAACAAACCGTGGTGCTAAAAGACGGATCTGATTGCCTGTTTCGCCCCATCTTGCCGGAAGATGAACCGCTACTAAAATTATTTATCGATCAAGTGACTAAAGAAGATCTCTATTATCGCTACTTCAGCGAAATCAACGAATTCAGTCACGACGATTTGGCGAATATGACCCAAATTGACTATGATCGTGAGATGGCCTTTGTTGCTGTGCGCCAAACAGCGGCAGGGCCGGAAATCATTGGCGTTACGCGCGCGCTGTCCGATCCTGACAATATAGATGCAGAATTTGCGGTATTGGTGCGCTCAGATCTAAAAGGGCTGGGGCTGGGACGAGAATTGCTTGAGAAAATGATCCAGTACACCCGTAGCCACGGCTTAACACGCCTCACCGCGGTCACTATGCCCAACAACCGCGGCATGATAGGGTTGGCGAAAAAACTGGGTTTTAGTATTGATGTGCAGATGGAGGATGGGATCGTTAATCTGGAGCTGACACTTTGATTTCAATTACATGAATCGGCGTGATATAGCCCACATAGATAAGCGATTCAGTCTACGGTTGGCAAAACTTGCGCACAATCCGGAAAAGTAGTGGTATTATCGCCCGACTCTATGGATTAGTGTTTTTTTGGATATGGCGGTTCTGCCATCAAATAACAAGAGAAGAAGCGCACTGTGATGTTGTCAAAATTCAAACGTAGCAAACATCAACAACACCTTGCACAACTGCCCAAACTCCCCCAGCCAGTTGATGATGTCCAAACGCTTTATTGCCCCAAGGTTTTCCGCTCTACTCTGCTGGAATTGATAGGCCAGGCGACCAAACGTATCTATCTGGTGGCGCTTTACCTTGAGCAGGATGATGCAGGTCGCGATGTGATGAACGCCCTCTATCAGGCCAAACAACGGCATCCTGAGCTAGAAATTTGTGTATTAGTAGACTGGCATCGTGCGCAGCGTGGCCGTATTGGGGCCGCTGCCGTTAATACTAATGCAGATTGGTATTGTGAGATGGCAGAGAAGCATCCGGACGTCAGTGTTCCGGTTTATGGTGTCCCGGTGAATACCCGCGAAGCCCTTGGCGTATTACATCTGAAAGGTTTTGTTATTGATGACACCGTTATATACAGTGGTGCCAGCATCAATGACGTCTATCTCTATCAAAATGATAAGTATCGTTATGATCGTTACCAATTAATCACAAATCCATCATTAGCCAATATTATGGTTGATTATGTGAAGCAGCGGATTCTGAGCGCAGGTGCTGTTCAACGTCTCGATCGCACCGATCGACCGACTAATCCCGAGATCAAAAACGAAACCCGCCAGTTTCGCTCATCACTGCGAGATATCGGTTATCAATTCCCAGCACAGGCTGGTAATGACGAGTTAGCAGTGACTCCGTTGGTTGGGCTAGGTAAAAAGAGCCAACTCAACAAGACAATTCATCATTTAATGGCTTCTGCTGATGAACGCCTCACTATCTGCACGCCCTACTTCAATCTGCCCGCATTGTTAGTCCGCAATATCATTTATCTGCTGCGCGAAGGTAAACAGGTTGAGATTATTGTTGGCGACAAAACAGCAAACGACTTTTATATTCCAGAAGATCAGCCGTTTAAAATTATCGGTGCCCTGCCGTATTTATACGAAATCAACTTGCGCCGCTTCCTCAGCCGCTTACAGCGTTTTGTGGATAATGGCCAACTGATTGTTCGTTTATGGAAAGATGGCGACAATACCTATCATCTGAAAGGGATGTGGGTAGATAATAACTGGCAGTTGATTACGGGTAATAACCTGAACCCACGCGCATGGCGCCTGGATCTGGAAAATGCCATTTTGATCCACGATCCTAAGCATGAGATGCATGAGCAGCGAGCAAAAGAGCTGGAATGCATTCGAACTCATACTAAAGTTGTTTCACACTACCTTGAACTTGAGAATATTCAGCAATATCCGGTCAAGGTACGTAAGCTGATCCGTCGCTTACGCAGAATTCGTATCGACCGGCTGATTAGTCGTATTCTGTAAATCTAAAACAAAAAACCCGGTGCTACGCCGGTTTTTTTGTCTCAGGCCAAAGGAGAGACTGCATGTGGTGCTCACCTTATCTTCGTCCATTAATTTTTGCCCCGCTACTTTTTGCCAGTTCTGCATGCACCCATACAGCCAATGACAGTTGGACGGGGAAGGACAAAGCACAACATTTCTTTACCTCTGCCGCATTGGCTGCTGCGGGTACAGCCTATGGCGAACATCAGAATTGGTCTGATGTAAGAAGCCGTAATTTCGGTCTGTTATTTTCGATAGGTATCGGCGCGGGCAAAGAGCTATATGATAGCCGCCAAGGTGGTACTGGTTGGAGTTGGAAAGACTTTGCCTGGGATGTCGCCGGCGCGGTGACTGGTTACAGCCTCTATCAGGCAGTCAATTGACACGTTACCCTGTTTATCGTATATCATGCTCGGCTCGTCCCTGTCAGAACCATAAAGCAAAAAAGGCCACCCGCCAGGGTAGCCTTCTCTTCTATTTAGGTTTTTCACGCACAAGAATTCACACTAAATTCCATGCAAAAACTATTTCTATCGCTTTTTATATTTCACACATAGCAAAAACCCCACGCTTTTGGCATGGGGTCTCGGCTTATTTGATGCCTGGCAGTGTCCTACTCTCGCATGGGGAGACCCCACACTACCATCGGCGCTACGGCGTTTCACTTCTGAGTTCGGCATGGGATCAGGTGGGACCACCGCGCTATGGCCGCCAGGCAAATTCTGTTTCAATTAACCCGCTACACAGTTCCCTGCACAGCCAGCCAATCCAATCTGGAATCATCGCTGAAAATCAATATCACTCTCTCAAATACAAAACACCTTCGGTGTTGTAAGGTTAAGCCTCACGGATCATTAGTACTGGTTAGCTCAATGCATCGCTGCACTTAC
>NZ_CABHYG010000017.1 GCF_902170785.1 Yersinia proxima
ATATTAATGATTATTTTTGATTTCGTCATGTTTTATTGTTGATTTTAAGCTCATTAAAAGCGGATAAAAAGCACGTTAAAAGCAGATTAAAAACAGCAAAATAGTAGATACCGCACGAATTTGTCATAAAAAACATGAAGTGGATATTTATCCCACTATCCTCAAAATCAGTTGATAGACATGAGTTATTACCGAAAGTGAGAAGGAGAATTAAATGGCATCTCGAATTTAGTAGCGAGGGGACATTATAAATAATAAGTTTCCGCATAAACTTATTATTAATAACATTAATATTGTAATGGCCTTTCGTTATGTAAATAGAAAGGTACAGTACAAGATTAATAATGTATCCATAGTGTATTTATGAATTAACTTCACTAAGTTCAGTAAAGATACCCGGTATACCTATCGATAAATTAGCCTGCCAGGGAATATTTTTCGATACAAGTACATCTTTAATGTATTGACAGCATGTAATGACTGTTTTTTAAACCGAGGAATAAGATGAAAAGCAAAATAATTAATATTGAAGTCAAAGATATTCGATTTCCTACTTCTAAAAATCTGGATGGCTCTGATGCGATGAATGCCATATCGGATTATTCTGCTACCTATGTCACATTAAGAACGGATGCCAATGATGATTTGGTGGGTAATGGTCTGACTTTCACTATTGGCCGTGGTAATGAGCTTTGCGTGCAGGCGGTAAAATCATTGTCTGCGTTATTTGTTCAAGACCGCTACCTGGAAGATATTACCGCTAATTTTGGTCGCTATTGGCATGAATTGGTGGCGGGGGATTGCCAGCTACGTTGGGTTGGCCCGGAAAAAGGGGTTATCCACCTGGCGACTGCAGCGATCATTAATGCTATTTGGGATCTGTGGGCCAAAAAGGAAGGTAAACCAGTATGGAAACTACTGGCGGATATGTCACCAGAGCAATTGGTTAATTGTGTTGATTTTACTTATCTGACAGATGTGTTGACACCGGAAGAAGCGATTACGATGTTGCGCAAAGTCTCTACTACCAAAGCTCAGCGCGAGGAAGAAATGCTGCGCGATGGCTTCCCTGGATATACCACTGCCGCCGGATGGCTAGGCTATTCGGAAGAAAAAATGCGAACGTTAGCACGGCAAGCTGTTGCCGATGGCTGGACGCATTTGAAGCAAAAAGTGGGAGCTGATATTGAGCAAGATATCCGTCGTGCCACTATTTTGCGCGAAGAGTTAGGCTGGGATTACAAATTAATGATGGATGCCAATCAAATTTGGGATGTTGATCAGGCGGTGGAAAACATGCGCCGACTGGCAGCATTTGATCCTTGGTGGATTGAGGAACCGACCAGTCCGGATGATATTTTAGGTCATGCAGCCATTCGCCAACGAATCGCGCCGATTGGTGTCGCAACCGGAGAACATGCACATAACCGGGTGATGTTCAAACAGATGTTCCAGGCAGGTAGTCTTGATTTCTGCCAATTAGACCCAGCCCGATTGGGTGGGTTAAATGAAGTATTAGCAGTATTGCTATTGGCCGCCAAATTTAATATTCCTGTTTGTCCACATGGTGGTGGTGTTGGTTTATGCCAATATTCACAGAATATTGTTTTATTCGATTATATCGCAGTATCAGCATCACTGGATAAAAGGGTGCTGGAATATGTTGACCACTTACATGAAAACTTTATTGAGCCAATAACGATTAATCGTGGGCGCTATATGCCGCCAAAATTACCAGGTTATAGCGTCACGATGAAAGAAGAGTCGCTGGCACGATTTGAGTATCCCCATGGTGAAGAATGGCGTAGCTAACAAAAATATGCCTTTTATAATAATTTGTTTTATAACAATCTGTTTTTATAACTACATGTGTTTTATAACTGCATGTTTTTTATAATAATAAGTTGATTTTATAAAAGGCCGCTTTGCCATCATAGAAATGATTGAGGAGTGGGCAAATGTCACCAAACGATAAAAGCGAATTGCTATCGTTAGCGATAAAGAAATCAGTCAGAAGATTATTACCCTTTCTGGCAATGATGTATATCATGGCCTATCTTGACCGGGCTAATATCGGTTTTGCGAAAGATACTTTTCAGTTGGATACTGGGCTAAGTAATGCTGCATATGCTTTTGGTGCAGGTATATTTTTTATTGGCTATGCCATATTTGAAGTGCCCAGCAATATATTTATGTTTAAATATGGTGCGCGTATTTGGCTGGCACGGATTATGGTTACCTGGGGGGCAATTTCATCCCTCATGATGTTTGTTAATTCAGAAGTCAGTTTCTACGTATTACGTTTTTTATTAGGCGCATGTGAGGCCGGTTTTATGCCCGGTGTCATGTTGTATCTGACATTCTGGTTCCCGATTAATGTGCGCGCCAAAGTGGCTGGTTTCTTCTGGTTTGGGCCACCACTGGCATTTATTCTGGGCGGGCCTTTGTCGGGTGGTTTGTTATCAATGCACGGCGCGTTTGGTTTGCACGGTTGGCAAATTATGTTCCTGATCACGGGATTATTAACGATATTAGTCGGTATTTGGGCTTATTTCTATCTTGATGACCGGCCTTCAGATGAGCGCTGTACCTGGCTCACCCAACAGGAACGAGATGTGTTGTGTGAAACCATGAATGCAGAAGAGCACGACAAGTTGAGTCATGGGCCTAAGAGTATCTTGCAAGCATTATTAGATCCTAAAGTTATCTTTCTGTGCCTGATTGCTTTTACTATCCAGGTTGGTTCATACGGGATTGCATTCTTCCTGCCAACACAAGTGGCGAATATTTTAGGAACCAAGGTTGGATTCCTGGTTGGGGTAGTGACCGGTATTCCATGGCTGTGTGCATTAATTGCGGCTTACTATATTCCGCATTTTTCCACTGTTATTCGAGAACGTCGCTGGGTTGCTTCATTGACCTTATTTGCGGGGGCTGCAGGGGTTGCTGGTTCAGCGATGTTAGCAGGAACACCGTTATTAGCTTTCATTGCTTTGTGTATCGGTTGCGCAGGTTTATTGGCGGTACAACCTATATTCTGGACATTCCCTACCGGCTATTTAGGCGGTGCAGCAGCGGCATCAGGTATTGCTTTGATTAACTCGCTGGCAAACCTGGGTGGATTTGTTGCTCCGAATATTCGGGTCTGGGCAGAAAGTACTTTTAACTCTTCGGTTGCCGGTTTGTATCTTTTGGGTGCCATTGCTTTGGTTGGTTCGGTCATGATCCTGGCTGTTTACCGACTCGGTATTGGTAAACAAGAAGAACGACATAATGTCGGCCCTGTAGGTAATAGCCAGCAAGCATCGCAATTATAACGATTTGCTTGTAAAGATGAAATGCACCTCAGAATTTGGGGTGCATTTTGTGTCGCTGTTCGATATTTATTGAACAGTAATGGGGGTTATCTTAGTGATGGTCGTTTAAACCAGGATTGCACCATACGCGGCTTGGAGAACATCACCAAATTACCTAATAGGATGAGTAGTAAACCGATAATGGCGTTCAAGTGCCAGTGATAGCCTTCATAGAAAGTTGAAATCGTGAGTGCCACCAGAGGGAATAACAACGTACTGTATGCTGCGCCACTGGCTCCGATACGACCAATCAAACTGAAATAAGCGGCAAAGGCAATGACAGAGCCAAAAATAGCTAAATACAACAAAGAACCAAGGTAACTTGAAGTCAGTTCAATCGTGAAAGAGTAATGCTGAATAAGGCTGAAAAAACCCATCAATACAGCACCATAAGTCATAGCATAAGCATTAGTTGATAGAATATCCAACCCTCGGCGCTGATGGCGACTGCTTATCATATTACCCAGAGAGAAACCGTAAGTTCCAAGCAAACTCAGGCCAATTCCTTTTAGTAGTTCGGGTGATATTTGAGTCACAGTGAGATCTTGCCAGAACAGGGCGATAATACCGACCATCCCCAAAATACTGGCAGGGAGCAGACTAGGGCTGAGGCGTTGGCGGAAGAAAATCATGCCGTTAATGGCATTAAACAGTACCGCCATGGAGAAAATAACTGATTCCAGGCCACTGCTAATATAAGCTGCCGCATGATAGAAACAGTAGAAATTAAAAGCAAAGACACAAAAACCTTGAGCGGCACAAAATAGGTGGTCACGTAACGTAAGATGGCGTAAACGGCGGGCGAGCAGTAAAAAAATCATCATGACGCCAGCGGCCAAGGCAAATCGATAAAATATGGATACAGTAATCGCAACATTACCTTGTTGTTGCAGGGTAATCGCAATCCACGTCGTTCCCCAAATAAATACAACCAACAAATAAAGTAGTACGTTCATTATTATTTCTCATCATTCCTGAAAACTGCAGTATCTATCTGTCGGGCTGCAAGTGCTTTCAGTAGGTTGCGGTGAGTTGCAAAATCTTGCGCATTTTTGAGATTAATAACTGGAAAATATGGTTTGTGGCACAGCAAGTCATTAAACTGATTTCATTCGCTTTACCACAGGATGTTAGTACGATGTTGGAACAGTATCAGGCCTTTGAAACCCTTAAAGAACATAAGGCTCGTTTGCATGATTGTGTGCAACTTGGCTCGGGTATTCAATTAGCCGCCTGGTCTAATAGTCATGACTGTGTCACGCAGGAAAGTCCGGACCATCATACTTTGAGTTTGTATGTTGCAGATGGCTATGAGTGTTATCACAAAACGCGGACCGGATGGAAAAATGGCGGAGGGCCGGATCGTTTTTGCATTATGCCAAAAGATAGTTTGTCGAGCTGGGATGTGCGGGATGATTTATCGTTTGTTCATTTGTATTGTACTGATAAGCATCTGCGCCAATTGGCAGAGCAGATCTGGGAACGTAGCCCTCAATCTATTCAGGTTGATGAACGTGTTTTCGCCGAAGACCCACGAATAACACTGTTGTATCGCCAGTTTTTACTTAATTGTGATTGGCAAGAACAGGCTAATCATTTAGCACTCAGTAGTGCAACTACTTTGCTGATGACCCATTTGCTCAAAAATTATACCCAGCTGCAGTGGGCTATTCCTGCTATTCGCGGTGGTTTGGCCCCAGTAGTATTAAAGCGGGTAAAGGAATATATCGATTATAATCTTACGCAACCGTTACTTTTGTCAGACTTGGCTACACAGGCGGGGCTGAGTGAGTTCCATTTTGCGCGAATGTTTAAACAAAGTACCGGGCTGGCACCGCATCAGTTTGTGCTAAAAGTACGTTTATGTCGTGCCGAGCAATTATTAAAACATAGCGCGATGCCACTTATTCATATTGCTTTGGCGTGCGGTTTTAGCTCCGCCAGCCACTTTAGTAATTGCTTTAAAAACACTTATGGGCTAGCTCCCTCAATGTTGAGGCAATACCCGTCGTAGATTTGATTGATACTACAGCGGGCAACTCAAATCTCCTTCTGGGCAATTAAGAAATGATTTTAGTTGCGCGTTACGCTCTTCGGTTTTCTGGGCCAAACAAGCAGAAATAATCATCGGATGCACTGAGCCTCCTTCGGTGGCTGATGACTGGAAAGTACAGTCAGCATCACGGTATTTTATCCAGGTCAATTGCGCGCTTTTTAGTAATGCCCTTTGGTCTGGCGTTGTTTTGGCGAGAAGATCTTTGTAAGTCCGATTAAGTTCAGCATCGGCTTTTTTATAATCTGAATTTGCACATCGATTCATATCCTGTTGTGTTACTGCATTTTTACATTCAACGGCCAGAGCTTGACTGAGTGGTAGTATCAGTAATGTGGCCAATATTATTCTCTTTTTTCGCATAATAACTCCCTAATAATAACTACAAACTACAATAGCCTCACAAAGGTGAGGCTTAGCATTATATTACATTCATTATTTGGCTGCTGTCATAACATCTTTTCTCATGTCAGAAATTTTTTTATCTGGTGATTTTTTACATATATCAATAAATTTTGGGGTATATACCGTGTCTGTTTCGTTAAAATCCACATAATCCCCTTTTTTATACCGAGTATCTTCATTCATAACCCAGAACGCTACTGGTGTCATGCTTTTGGGATTAAGGTCAAGGAATTCTTTACAAGTCATATCATTCGGTGTTGTGGAGGAGGCAAATACCGTTGTTACTGTTGTCAGGATAAAAGCGATGATGGCTATATTAAGCAATGATTTATATAACATGATTATTTCCTTTTCGGTCTGTTATCATTAGTGAAGTATTGTTGATATGTAATAGTGAGGTTTTTCTCATTATTTAGCATGGACTATAAAATTATTTATTGCCAGGTTTAGGGGGGGGTGATTCTGTGGTAAATTGGAAATAATTATTAGTTAACGTACCATGCATTATGATGAAATTAGCTTCATAATTAAAAGCAGATAAATAAAGACACTCTGACTTTAATTTATCTGCTGTGGTAATGATATCTATACTGAGAAAAATTGACTTTCAGTATTCAAGGTTTCTTATTGCCTTGTGGCGGTGGACATACATGTTTACCATCATGGGGAGGCTGGCCTTTGGATGTATGACTATTATTATGATCTTTGGGCGGTGGCAATGGGCGGCCATTTTTATCTTTAGGTGGTTCTGGAGGGCGTTTGCAGTTCTCATCTGATGGTTTTTGTATCTCTTTATGCACAGGGGCCGCCGCATAGCCGGTCGCAGTATTGAAGAGTAATACAGTGGACACACATATCATGACTAACGTCTTCATTTTCACTCCAATTGTTCAACATAAATCGTTGTGACTATAGCGGATTGATGTCTCAGTTTTCTTTGCGGGATTTGTAATGATTTTATCAAGTTAAATGTCATTACTTATCTAAGTGGGGGCGTTATTATAGTGAGCCTACACGGAGCCATTATCCTGTGTTACAATTCAATATGTTATTATTAATGGTGTTAAGTAAGTTAATGATATTTTTATTATTTTGTTTTGCGCACTAAATAATAGGTGATTTATCTTTATGTCTTTATTTTCTTTTTATCATAGCTGCCTGGATTTCCTTGCCAGGAAGGTATTTGGTCAACACTTAAAAGGTGAGCCAGTGAAGAGAGAAAATGGGAGGAATGAATTATCTACTCTTCAGTTGGATGTGTTATTGAATGCTGAAAAGCAAGTGGCCATTATTACGACTGACTTAGATAACTGTATTGCGATATATAATGTGGGTGCAGAGCGAATGTTCGGCTATTCTAAGAGTGAAGCTCTGGGTAAGCCTATTTCCAAGATATTACATATTCCTGAACAGGGTGAAACCCAAATTGAACTGGATTATCTGTTACTTAATCGACGCGAAGCCAGTGAATGGTGCTATCAACGCAAAGATGGTTCACGATTCTGGGGCGCATTGAGTGTCCATGAAATAACATCCGAAAATGATAGTGTAGTCGGTTATATCAGTGTAATTGCTGATGTTTCGGAGAGAAAAACCTTACTGATTGAATTGGAAAAAAGTAAGCAAATGCTGGATAGGTTAACTAAAAATCTGCCTGCGATGATTTATGCTTATTATTTAAATAATAATGGGGATTCTTATTTTAGCTATTGTAGTGAGGGGATCAGAAAAATATTTGACCTTGCACCTGCCGATGTTTTGCATGTGCCTAAAGAGAAAAACCCATTATTTAATCGTATCCATGCAGACGATATGGATATGCTCAAGCAGAAAGTTATCTT
Organism: Yersinia proxima; assembly: GCF_902170785.1. GTDB lineage: Bacteria > Pseudomonadota > Gammaproteobacteria > Enterobacterales > Enterobacteriaceae > Yersinia > Yersinia proxima. The sequence continues at coordinate 7,656 of NZ_CABHYG010000017.1, forward strand.
ATCTCAACAGAATTTATCGGTCTGGAGTTGTGATTTCCGGGTGGATCTGCCGGGGAAAGGGATACATTGGCTGCATGGTGAGTCTTTCCCGACCCGCCAGGATGATGGTTCTGTTATTTGGTATGGTTCATTTTTTGATATTACGGAATTGAAACAGTCTGAATCGATCCTGAAAGCGTTGTCACAAACTGACGTGTTAACCGGGGTGGCAAATCGCCGTCATTTTGACGATGTCTATCAACGTATCTGGCAAAAAAAACAAGCTGAAGGTGGGACACTGTCTGTTTTGATGATTGATTTTGACAACTTTAAAAGTTTCAACGATCTCTATGGGCATGCCATGGGGGATGTTTGTCTGAAATCTATTGTTGAGACATTATCAAAATCTATTCGTGGTGGGTCAGATATTCTAGCGCGTTATGGTGGTGAAGAGTTTATCGTCTTATTGGCACCAAGTACGTTGACGGATGCAAAAGCAGTGGCCGAGCGTATGCGCAATTCCATCGAAGAGCTGGATATTCCCCACGGTATGTCACCCCATGGGCGGGTCACCATTAGTGTGGGGGTGGCATCAGTTGCTGATCCAGGTGAACACCTTACTGCGGCGGATTTGTCTACGGCAGCGGATAAAGCGCTGTATCGCGCGAAAGCCGCAGGGAAAAACCGGGTTGAAACAGTGGCACTGAGTTAATCTGTTGTGAGAATGTCGGTAGTCGCGTAGCCACTTTGGTGGTTTTTATATCTGTTACTTTGAACGGAGCCGAAGTGGCTCGACATCGTGAATTAAACTGGTGATTGTGTCCAGAACTCGGGGAGAAGAGAGCATTATTATATCGCTGCTGACCCGTAGGAATAACTCCAGGCTCACATTGGGTATCACGAGTAGGTGACGGCTATTTTTTTAGTATGCATGCTAAAAACAATAACTGACAAATACCGCAAATTTTAAACAGTTTGTAAGTTAATCGTATCTTAAGGGGGCAGGGTAATTCAACGACGTTGTGCCATATTCTACTCACCCCCTCATTTCGTACTGTAATGCTATCACTGATTAATAAGGGTCCTGAGCTTCACGCAGGCGTTCTTGTTCTTCAGCAATAACTGCCTGGATCTCCTCCAGTACACCCTCAACATCAGCAGCTTGAGTACTTTCTGCAAATTCACCGGTCAATGGAGTTTCAGGGTGCAATTTGCCATCTTCATAAAGCGCCCACATCTCTTTGGCATATTTGGTGCCAAGCAATTCCGGGGCATATTGACCATAATAATGTGTCATATTCGCCACATCTCGCTCCAACATGGCCTTAGCATGGTTATTCGCAGCAGCATTAACGGCTTGCGGTAAATCGATAATTACCGGGCCGTCTTTATCAATTAAGACATTAAACTCCGATAAGTCACCATGAACCAAGCCTGCACACAGCATCCGTACGACATAACGGATCATTATTGCATGGTCAATCAGGGCTTGTTCTTTGCTAAACGGGACATCACTGAGCCGAGGTGCGGCGAGGCCATCTTCATCGGTGACCAGTTCCATTAGCAGTACCCCATCAAGGCAGGCATAGGGTTGTGGTACGCGAACACCAGCATTGGCTAACAGGTACAATGCATCCACCTCGGCGGTTTGCCAGGTTTCTTCTTGCTGCTTACGGCCAAACTTAGATCCCTTCGCCATGGCACGCGCATCGCGGCTATTACGTACCTTGCGACCTTCCTGATACTGAACCGCTTGTTTAAAATTGCGGTTCTCAGCTTCTTTGTAAACTTTAGCGCAGCGGATATCCTGCCCACAACGGACAACATAGACATCTGCTTCTTTGCCACTTTTTAAACGACGGATGACTTCGTCAACCAAGCCGTCATCAACCAGCGGTTGGATTCGTTTTGGAATTTTCATGGCGTCCTTGTACCCTATTTAAGCCCGCGATGGAATGGTTTTGGCTGAATTTTCCTCCAGTTTACCATTCGAGCCCATCTGCGGGTGGGTTTTTACTGTGTATCAAGCTGCACTGAACTGAGCATTATGCAGTTTGGCATAAGCCCCTTTACGGGCGAGAAGCTCGTGGTGGTCACCTTGTTCAACAATACCTTCTTTATCGACCACAATGATGCGGTCGGCATTTTGAATGGTGGCTAAACGGTGCGCAATCACCAATGTTGTTCGGCCTTGTGATAGTTCGGTCAATGCCAACTGAATAGCTTGTTCGGTCGCAGTATCCAGCGCAGATGTCGCTTCATCCAGAATCAAAATCGGTGGGTTTTTCAGGAAGATACGTGCAATAGAAAGGCGTTGTTTTTGCCCTCCTGATAATTTTACTCCGCGCTCACCGACCACAGTATCAAGACCATCCGGCAGGCTTTCAATCAGCTCATCCAGACGGGCTTGTCGTGCTGCCGCCATGATTTCGTCATCACTGGCATCTAACTTGCCATAGGCGATATTTTCACGGATAGAACCGCCGAATAAGAAAACATCTTGTTGAACTATACCAATATTATTACGTAATGATTGCTGAGTCATATCACGGATATTGATCCCATCAATGGTGATAGCTCCCTCATCAAGCTCATAAAAGCGGGGGAGTAATGAGCATAATGTGGTCTTACCGGCTCCCGATGGCCCGACGAATGCGACGGTTTCGCCCGCACGGATTTGCAGATTCAAGTGAGTAAAGATTTTGCTCTGCGGCGAATAACCGAAACTGACATCCTGGTAGCAAATATCGCCTCTAAGATGGCCGACCGGACGGGCATTGGGTTGATCAACAATATCGGGTAAGGTATCAATCAATTGAGTGAATCGCTTAAATCCAGCTATTCCTTTCGGATAACTTTCCAGCACCGAGGTTATTTTTGCTACCGGGCGGAAAAACACTTCGACTAACAATAGAAAACCGACAAAACCACCATAGCTTAACTGATCATGAACGACATACCATGTGCCGACGACCATCACAATCAACTGCACCAGACGGGTGCTGAGGTAGCTCATGGTCATGCTGGTGGTCATGATGCGGTAAGCCTTCAGCTTCGTCGTACGGTAATCCTCATTATCTTTGGCGAATAATTTCTTCTCGTGGGATTCGTTTGCGAACGCTTTTACTACCCGAATACCGCCAATGCTTTCTTCAATTCGGGCATTAAAATTCCCTACCTGACCAAAGAGCCGGCGCCAGGTATCGGTCATTTGTGCGCCATAACGGCTGACCAAATAGGTCATAAACGGCACAATAACAATAGTGAGCAGCGCCAGTGGCAGATGAACGGACGCCATCAGGATAAAGGCACCAATAAAAGTCATCACTGCAATAAAAAGATCTTCCGGGCCGTGATGGGCAATTTCTCCGACTTCCTCTAAATCTTTCGTTACATGGGTGATGATATGGCCGGTCTTCATATTGTCGTAATAGCTAAACGATAACTTTTGCAGATGGCTAAATGCCTGGCGTCGCATATCCGTTTCGATGCCGACTCCAAGAGCATGTCCCCAATAGTTAACTATCGCCATGAGCGCTGTATTCAGGAGATAAATCATTAGCAGGCCGGTTGCAGCCCAGACTATCAACACCCAATCTTGGTTAGGGAGCAGTTTATCAATGAACAGTTTTACCGCCATCGGGAAGCTCAGTTCCAGCAGCCCGGCCAAAATTGCACAACCAAAATCCAGATAGAAGAGCCCTTTGTATGGGGTGTAATAAGAAAAGAAACGGCGGAGCATCAGAAGTCCTTACAATTACAGAGGGAAATGACAACACAAAACAAGAAAGCGATTTACGACATCATAAATCGAAATGGTTCTTAATAGCGTTTATTTTGCCAGTTATTAGCAGATAATAAAATTCTTATCTGTGAGAATATGCCGAAAGTAAAGATAAAATCGAGTTGTGTTAGTCATTTCATAGCGAGGAACAATGAGAATGAAGTTGACGATGACGGATACCCCAGCAACTGAAGATGTAGCTGAAATAATGGCAGGGCTGAAGACTTTTAACCGCAATTTTGTCGGTGATAATGGACGTCATCCATTAGCGGTGTTTATAACGGGTGAACAGGGTGAAAAGTTAGGGGGTATTACTGCCTATACATTAGGTAATTACCTGAGTATAGAATTGTTATGGGTATCAGATGCATTACGTCATTCTGGAGCAGGTAGTAAACTAATGCAGGCAGTTGAGCAGGAAGCAATACAGCGAGGATGCAAGTTCTCCCAAGTGGATACATTCAGTTTCCAAGCGCGGCCTTTCTATGAAAAACAGGGTTATCAATTGCAGATGACGTTAGAAAATGTCGTGGATGAGTATCATCGTTATTATTTAACTAAAAATTTGATGCGTTAGATCGCGCCGAAAATTCAGGTTGTTCACGCAATAGCATCTATAGGACTTAATCTGGTATTAGGTTAATCTGTTTTACATTGGATTAACTCATATAAATGGAAATGAATATGGCGGCCTCCTCAAATAAAAAGTTATCACTGTGGTCATTAACTTCGCTGGTCGTCGGTTCAATGATAGGTGCCGGTATTTTCTCTTTACCTGCGACATTTGGTCGTGCTACCGGGGGATTGGGCGCAATCATCGCCTGGATTATTGCAGGGGGAGGGATGTTGACTCTGGCCTTTGTTTTCCAAACATTGGCGCAACGTAAACCTGAACTTGATTCTGGTGTTTATATTTATGCTAAAACTGGATTCGGTGACTATGCTGGTTTTGCGTCGGCTATCGGTTTCTGGGCGGGTGCATGTATCGGCAGTGTCTCTTATTTTGTACTGATTAAATCAACACTCGGGGCATTCTTCCCACTATTTGGAGACGGCAATACTTTATCCGCTGTTTTAATTGCCTCATGTATTTTGTGGAGCTTCCATTTCATGGTGTTACGCGGCATCAAAGAGGCCGCGGCGATTAATACCATTGCAACTTTTGCTAAAGTTATTCCAATATTTATTTTTATTATTGTTTTAGCATTTGCTTTCCACACCGATACTTTCGCATTAAATTTCTGGGGTACTCAGTCTCTGGGGGCTATAGGTGATCTCTCCCATTTGGACGATTATGGTTATACCGGTCATGCGGCCTTGGAAATAGGTGCAGGCTCTGAATCTCTATTTTCCCAAGTTCGCAGTACTATGCTGGTGACTGTATTTGTTTTTGTTGGTATTGAAGGCGCGAGTGTTTATTCCCGCTATGCTAAAGAAAGAAAACATGTCGGCATAGCGACCGTTTTAGGTTTTATCGGCGTTTTATGCCTGCTGGTGCTGGTTACCATGCTTTCCTATGGTGTATTGCTGCGACCTGATCTGGCAGCTTTACGTCAACCGTCTATGGCGGGCGTGTTAGAACATATTGTTGGTCGATGGGGTGCCATATTTATCAGTATTGGGTTGATCATCTCAGTGATGGGGGCCTATTTGTCATGGACCCTGCTGGCGGCCGAAGCGCTCTATTGTGCAGCAAAAAGCCATATTATGCCGAGTGTCTTGGCTAGCGAGAATAAACATGGGGTGCCCTCCGCTGCGGTTTGGATGTCCAATATTTTCATCCAATTATTCTTAATTGTTACGCTTTTCACCGAGTATGCCTTCCAACTCGCACTTGAGTTAACCAGCTCACTGGTTCTGATTCCCTATCTCTTGGTTGCTGCATATGGCTTGAAATTGGCCTGGACTCGAGAAACATACGTTGTGGGGGCGAAAGACCATAAGAAAGATTTTATTATTGCATTAATAGCAACTTTCTACGCCGTACTGATGGTGTATGCCGGAGGTTTAAAATATATCTTATTGTCGGCGGTGATATACGGTCCAGGAACCTTGTTGTTTATTATCGCTAAACGCGAGCAGAAGAAATTAGTCTTTTCGGCTATTGAAAAATGTGCTTTTGCCGTAGCGCTCATTGCAGCTGTCGCGGCGCTATATAGTCTTGCGACAGGTATTATTACCGTGTGATAAACTTGATGATACTGAGTGAAAATAGACTCGGAACCTCAAGCCTGGGTTATGATCGCAATACATTATCTATCTTAATGTGTTTGCAGTATTCCCTTATATTTACAATGGATGGGCTTGATCTATAACACAGACTACGACAGGATCGCGTTGGAAAAGCCGGCTATCAGGCTAGCGCTAGGATGATTTTGATAACAATGCGCCCAATAAAACGCGATTTTTCTTATGCAGGGTTACGGCTGGTGTGTTTTGCCAGTAGGTATTGCTTTGAAAAAACAAGAAAATATCACCCAGAATAGTGACTATTCAACGGGGATTGGCGACGCGCAATTTGCGCTCGTAGTTTTACTGACAACATCATGTTTGTTGATTGCAATAACGTTGATTGTGATCCTATGGTTAATTTGATGTGCCATAGAAATTAGGGAGAATGTATGGACAAGAGCTTGTTTGATGACAATAAAATCATTGCACTAATTGGTTTATTGTTGGCGGCACTTATTGTTGTTAGCACCATGTTTGTGATGACCTACATGGCGGATCGGCAGCGCAATGAAATACAAACCATTGATGTGCAGAATTGCTACAAAAAAAACTGAGAATATATTCGCCGGTTAGCGCATATCTGCATCCTGGCGAATAATGGCATGGAGCAGATTAGGCCAGCTTCTGGTGAGTAGTATGCAAGGGCAAAGCGATATTGAGGTCAATATCGGTATTTTGCCGGAAGTCATACGGGGTGATGCCGTAACGTTTTCTAAACATGTAAGTAAAGTGTGACTGTGAACCAAAGCCAAAATCCAAAGCAATATCAAAAATAGCGCTATCACTACTTCTTAGCTGATAAACGGCACCCGCTAAACGCCTTTCTCGAATGTATTTACCTAATGATACTCCTGTTACTTCTTTAAATATTTTCTGCATATGCCAAAGCGAGTAGCCCGAGTATACGGCTAACTCTTCAAGGTAGATGACTCGCCCCAGATGGGTTTCGACCCATTTACTGAGGGCGCAGACTAACGCGAGATGATTTTCTTGTGACATTATTTAGTCTGTTTTTTGGGGTTGGGAGGAGTGCAGTATACACAAGTTGAATCTAACAACACAAAACACCAAATTGGTTTTGATTGTAGCAAATATATCATGAACTCTTTCCAAGACGTGTTTGCAAAAGAGCTTTCTGGTGCCATAGTAAAAGGGTAGTGTCATCTGAAAGGGGAAGACCCCGAGGATAAAAGGTTGAGTCTGGAAAAATAGAAATTAAAAATGATGAGGTGATCGCATGTTGATAACAGTGATTATGACTCTGATAGCGGTTGTGGGTGTAACCGTCTTTCTAAAGATGCCAGTAATGGTTCTGCATAAAGGTAAAAGCGCAGGAGGTGACAAACTGTGAGACTAGAAATATTGTGATCAATCGATATGTAATGACTTCTCTTCCGAACCAGGTGATTGATAGCTATCAAACCTGGTTTTTTTATGCCGATAATTCTCCGCAGACGCATTGATAGAATCGCGAACATGGCAGGCTAAAGAAATATATCTGTGAGCGTGATATCCTTGCACAATATTATTGTGAAGGAATTATCCATGTCCGAAATGTTCACTAATGACCAGGAATTGGTCTCCGATCTGGTTGCCTGCCAATTGGTTATCAAACAAATTCTTGATGTGATTGATATTATTGCCCCAACTGAAGTACGGGATAAAATGTCTCATCAACTCAAAGCTATTGATTTATCTTCACATCCCGCGGGAACTGACCCAGTAACTAAGCGTGCAATTGAGAAAGCCATTGCATTGATTGATATGAAGTTCACGCAGAAGTAACGCACTATCAGTTGTGTTTTGGTCTGTAGCTTGGGCACAGACCAAAACCCGTGAGCTGGACAAACTGCGGATAAATGCTCACTGCTATGGATTATTCAAAGACATTATTACCAATCTTTTTTACTAGCGGACAGTTACTGACACCAATAATACCATTCTCCCCGTTTATAAATTGAGCGGTTGAAATGCCTCTGGCTGTCAGATACTTGCATTGTAAACCGATGCCGGCAGCATTCTTCTCGCTGCCAATCAGCACGCCATAGCCTGAAAAGAGTAAGCCTAAGTATATGATTGCCACTACCAAGAGAAGTCTGAATAAACTCATATTGTTACTCTCTGTAATTAGTTTTACTTATTATATAATAGATATGTTTAACAGTTTAACTTGTAATAATGAGATGATTAATAGTAAAAATCCTAAACACTATTGATTTATAGAACGAAATGGCAAGATAGACACTAAAATGGGATACTAACGTAATGGTAAACATGAGTAATTACATCTTGGCTATAAAAGGTTGATGTTTAGTAAAGTATAATTAAAAAAAAATGTTGAATAAGGTATCTGATTTGAACATTAAAAAACTTGTCGCAACGGTAGGGATTATCGCCGTTTGTTGCTTGTTTTACCTGTTAGCCCTTGATAGCTACTGTGACCAAGGGGGAACTTTTTCTACTGGCATTTGCGCTATTACTTCGATTATTCCATGGTAAGGATAGCTCATCCCTTATATATATAATAACCAATATAAACTATTACTTGCAGTTATTGTTATTAAATATTAATAGATTGCTCGGATTAACCTTTGCGACGAGGAGAGTGATAAGATAGTGCCTTCGTCACGTATGTAATAGGGTAGTCAATGTTGGATACAAATATGGGCACAATGGGTATTGTCCCAATCGCTTTTTCGCTGTTTACCGTCATTTTTTTCTTGATAGTTTGGTTCTTTTTGAGCCGTGCCAGCGTGCGAGCAAACGAACAAATTCGCTTGTTACAAGACATCGTCGAACAACAGAAACAGCAAACAGAATTACTCAAAGCATTACTGGCTAATGCAACAGGTGCCAGTGACTTTCAAAGTGACAGTGATATCGTTTCTTCGCTTGATTTCAAAGGCGTTATTCCAGAGAGATAAACTTACCGACTCTGGCACTGCGGGTTGGCAGTGTCAGAGTGATTCCCATGCCTACATGTCATCCCTTCTTTTTCTCTCATTATTCTCTATGTTCGGTTTGACGTCCTGACGCCAGTCCACTCTTTAGTTGAGCCAAAACAAACACGTTTCTTGTCATAAATTTGTCTTAATTTCACCGTAATGTAGCCTGAACTTTATAGGTGAATGGTGATTCGGATGATTAAATGGTATGAAGAAAGTGACAGCGAAGTGAACAGAAGCATTGCGTTACTGAGCGGTGAGGATCCAGACAAGTGGTATCCGTATGGCGGCATTAAAGGCAAAGATTACTGTAAGAACCCTTCCGATGCATGGCCTATCATCTATGCCAACAAAATTGGTCTCTATTCCCCAGAAATTAATGATAATAATCAGTGGAATGCCAGAATTACCAATCCGCAAGGAGAATGGCAAGCCTATAGCCAAAGCCCACTGCGCGCGGCGATGATCTGTTATTTGCTCAGTCAGGAAGTGTGATAATCCCCCCAGTCATTCTCAGTAATAGTGAATGTCCCGTGCAGCTCGGATCGCGGGAATGACAAACGGTAAGGCGTTTTTTGATTGCTTTCGTGGAGCTGATGATGAAACGTATTATTAAAGGTGATTCAAATTTGTCACACTTAGTTATTGCTCATGCCGCAATTGACCACCATCAAAAATCCTACGGCGAACGGCGTCAGGGCTGGCCATCAACTTATCTTATCCGCTACAAGAATAATCGAGTTGCAGTTGAGGTTGTCACCCGGCGTCAGTCCTATGTGGCTACATTAATGATTGGCGCACGAAATTTGAGTAAATTATGTGGTATATCTGCGTTACATCTTTGAGGGATATCCAGAGCCTCAGTTAATAAAACAACCGGCATATATAGTGCTAGCCGATTGTTTTTCATCCTGTCAGCCATGAATGACCTTAATCCTTGCCGCAATCAGGTTTAAGTGTTAAAAAACCGCCGCAGATTCATTTACGAAAGGCACTTTTTACCACGCGAGTGTGTGACAGTGCGGCAGAGGATAGGATGGAACAGCAGTTGCAGGATTCAACATTAAAACGCGGTTTAAAAAATCGCCATATTCAGTTGATTGCTCTGGGTGGAGCTATCGGCACCGGGTTATTTCTGGGGATAGCACAAACCATTAAAATGGCTGGCCCCTCAGTGATATTGGGTTATGCCATCGGCGGTTTTATTGCATTTCTCATTATGCGTCAGCTAGGTGAAATGGTTGTTGAGGAACCTGTTGCCGGTTCATTCAGTCACTTCGCCTACAAATATTGGGGCGATTTCGCCGGATTTTTGTCTGGTTGGAACTACTGGGCAATGTTTATTTTGGTCGGAATGGCCGAATTGACCGCCGTAGGTATTTATATTCAATATTGGTGGCCAGAAATTCCAACCTGGGTGTCAGCCGCTATATTCTTTGTTCTGATTAATGCCATCAATCTTGTTAATGTGCGGATGTATGGTGAAACTGAGTTTTGGTTCGCGATCATCAAGGTTGCCGCCATTATCGGTATGATTGTATTTGGCGCGTATCTGTTGGCATCGGGCTCAGGTGGGCCAAATGCTTCTGTCACTAACCTCTGGGCGCAGGGCGGCTTTATGCCTCATGGCTTTAGCGGGTTAGTGATGGCGATGGCGGTGATTATGTTTTCTTTCGGCGGGCTAGAAATGGTGGGCATCACTGCCGCAGAAGCTGAAGATCCACATCACAGTATTCCTAAAGCAACCAATCAGGTTGTCTATCGTATCCTTATTTTTTATATCGGCTCTTTGGCCGTGCTTTTATCACTTTATCCGTGGGGCAAAGTAGTGGAAGGCGGCAGTCCTTTTGTCATGATTTTCCATGCACTGGATAGCAATCTGGTCGCTACAATTTTGAACGTGGTGGTGTTGACTGCGGCACTGTCGGTCTATAACAGCGGCGTGTACTGCAATAGCCGGATGTTGTTCGGTCTGGCATCTCAGGGCAACGCGCCTAAAGTGTTGACCAAAGTGAATAAGCGCGGAGTGCCAATCTTATCAATTGCGCTTTCAGCCCTGGCAACTTCGGCCGGTGTGGTCATTAACTATGTCATGCCGGGTAAGGCGTTTGAATTATTGATGGCGTTGGTAGTATCAACATTGGTCATTAATTGGGTCATGATCTGTTTGGCTCACTTGAAATTCCGCGCCGCCAAAGTACGAGAAGGTGTAGAACCACGCTTTAAAGCACTTTGGTATCCCTACGGTAATTATCTGTGTCTGATATTCCTGATGCTGATTCTGGTCATCATGTACTTTACTGATGGGATTCAGATTTCAGTGTTGATGATGCCGGCATGGATTGCACTATTGTGGTGCGGATTTATGCTGACTCGCCGGAAAGGTAAGAATAGCCAATCGAAGTTGAAGGATTCCAGTGCCGTCTGATTAGATTGTTATATGGAGTGAAATAGCCGGGCAGCAACTGCGAAGCCCGGTTATTTTTTACTTAAAAAACAAGCCATCGTTTACATTATCAGCAATAAATAAGATAGATAATTCCAGCTCTATAATAGGTAAAGGCTATCGTCTTTTTCGAAGTTATATACGCCAATTGAGATCGGTTCTTAATAACAGCGTTTAACCATTTAAAAGTTGTGGTTAATTGTGTTGAATAATATATTCAATTAAAATTGCCAACGCATCCAGGTAAACAATACATTACCATTATTATAAGTGCCGGGAATATAGGTGGTTTGTAACGCAAATCTATTATATTCAATAGAGACAAGCGGCAATGGTAATGGAATTGGAATGTAATGGTATTCATGACGTGCGGTAATACTTGCCGTAAAGCCAACCCCAAAACGCCAGCCGTCCATTTCCCCTGGGATCCACATCTTTTGATAGCCATAACCTATAATTGGCTCAACTTCATTGTGGGAGTCCATAAACGCCATCGCGTATACTGCGTGCCAGTTGTTATTCTCATCATAGCGGTACTTACCATAGCCGATACCCCAAGGCCGCTCATTGTATGATTCTATCTTGTCATCATCATAGGTCCAGCGGTTGTGCCATGTATTCAGCGGGATATACAACTCTTGGTTGGGCGAATCCCATGCGAGCGAGATATTACGCATCAGGCGTTGCCATAGATTGTCATTATCGCCAGACAGCTCGTTTTGTAGGCCGATAGAGGTATTGGCCGGTGGTGATTTATCTTCTGCCTGAACCACGTTAGCCTGGCCCAGCCATAGGCTACTAAAAATACATGCGGAAATAATATGTTTATAACTCATGGTATAGCTCTCTGATGCTGATAAGGTGAAATAAGATTTCCTTGCACCAGATAATCTTTAAACCTATCAAAATTAATAACTAATACTGCATATTTAAATGAGGGAAAGAATATAACCTAAAACTTAAACGAATCTATAACGAGAAAGTAATATAGAGTTTTAAACTGCGCGCCAGAGTAGTGAAAATTTAATTACAGAGCATCAAGAAATGTCTTATTTTATTTCCTGTCGCACAATTTTCGGACAAAATGAGTGACATTTACATTGCCCTAAACTGACTAAAATGATGCAATTTTTAGTATATTTATACACAATAAATAAAGTGTTATTGCACTCCAATGGTGCATTATCTTCTTCTGAAGAAAACGTATTGCATCTATATGACACATTAATTTGTTTTTGAATAGGTCATGATTTAATCGTTGCGCTCAATATTCTGAACGATTTTTCATGATGAGGAAATGGCTCTTTTTTTTCTTGTTTTGTAGAGCGCAGCTTCGCCATTTCTCGAATAGAGAAATATCATTTTTTTGAATTTTTAGATTGACTATTTTTTTGTACATAATCTTAGGTTAACTAAGGGGTTAGTCTCAAGGATAGATAAATCTTAGCCTCCTGATGGAGGAGGATTACTAGAGAAACTGAGCATGGGATATATTCAATTATTATATATTTAATGCTAATAAATTTTATACCAATGCGACTTTCAGCGATCCGTTCGAGATGGAGACCAAGAGATATTTACGTAAGAAGTATTATAAAAAGAGTTAGCTTAAATGTTAAAAACCAGTAAGAAAGCGGGATTGTACAGTATAAAAAAATAGAGCAGAAAATACGATGACCTTCAACAAATTTTTGCATATTTACGCATTCTTTATGAGCAACCGTTTCAAATATGTGCGACAGGTTCACCCTTGATTAAAAATGGCTTGCCATCGAATACAGAGTATGTGATAACGCATATGGGTAAAACGAGGTACAGTTCTGTATATGTGTGGCATTTTCAGTAAAGAAGTTCTGAGTAAAGACGTTAGCGTTGAATACCGCTTCTCTGCCGATCCTTATCTTAGTGCCTCAAGCAGTAACGACTCTAGTTTGTCTATGTAAACGCCTACGGGCGAGTTAAACAATCCAAAGGAAATACTCAAGATGGCAAAGATCAAAGGTCAAGTTAAGTGGTTCAACGAGTCTAAAGGTTTCGGTTTCATCACTCCAGCTGACGGCAGCAAAGATGTGTTCGTACACTTCTCTGCAATCCAGGGTAATGGCTTCAAAACCCTGGCTGAAGGCCAGAACGTAGAGTTCGAAATCCAAGACGGTCAGAAAGGTCCGTCTGCAGTAAACGTTACTGCAATCTAATCAGCTCTTTTGCTGTTAAAAACCCGCCTTTGTGCGGGTTTTTTTGTATCAGGAACTGCACCGATTCAATCTATCCGTTAAGGTAAGATAATTAAGCCAGAATACTGATTACGGCCTTTAATACCAGGATGGGTTGGGTCAATCGCTTGCTGTTGGCTGGTGCGGCGAAAACTGGTGTATTTGAAACGATGCTGAGCATTATCCTTATCATCTGGGATTATGGTGCAGATAGTACAACTACCGACCCTATCAATTTGATGAATGCCCGCACCACGTAACTGGTGCTCAGCTATGGCTGCTAAGTTAAGATGGCGAAAACGGGGCGAAATAATATTTTTTGCCAGCGGTAATTCGTTAACGAACCGTTTCACCAACTCTTCATTAACCTCATAACAGCAGGAGCGGGCGGCAGGTCCGATAGCGGCCACCCAATTAGCCGGGTTGTCGTCGCAAGCTATGCGTTCAACCATTTTTAAGATAATGCCATCTAATAAACCGCGCCAACCGGCGTGAACCACCGCAATACCTTTCCCATCTCGTTGGCTGAAAATCACTGGCAGACAATCCGCCGTCAAGACAGTTAATAAAATGCCAGATTGAGTGGTATAGAGGCCATCGGCTTCGCCGCACTCTTGTCCGGGTTCAGTCACATCGACAATCACAGTGCCATGAACCTGTTTTTTATTGGCTTGTGATGCCTGGTAAGGCTGCAGGCAGTCAGGTAATAGGGCAGATTTATCGCCAAAACCATGGCAAATAGCGGTGACTCGGCTGAGTTGTGGTGAAAAGTCAGTCATAGGACATACCTAAGGAAGAAAAAGAACGCTATCCAGTGTAAGCCGTTTTTTAACTTATTGACCAGTCAACTTTTCTTTTAAACCGTCGTTAGTGAATTGTTGCAAAATAACGCATCTTGTATCACTGTTTTGGCACCCATTGATACAATGAATAGGGTTTAATGGCTGCTGTCATTCAAGCGACCATTCAGGATTGAACTCTGTGATTTCTAAAACAAAAAATGATTCTTCCAACTTTATCCGCTGGCGTTTTAGCTTGCTATGTAGCTGTATTTTATTTTCATTTTTTGGGCTGATAGCCAGGGCCGCATGGTTGCAAATTATTGAACCTGATCCGTTAGTAAAAGAAGAAGACATGCGCTCAGTACGCGTGGTCGCCACACCAAATACGCGCGGTATGATCACCGACAGAAATGGGCATCCTCTGGCGGTGAGTGTGCCGGTTGAGGCTATCTGGGCGGATCCTGCGACGGTATTGGAGAAAGGGGGTGTCGGTGTTTCAGAGCGCTGGCAGGCATTGGCTCAGGAACTTAATATCCCCCTCGATCAACTCAACAGCCGTATTCATCAAAATCCCAACGCCCGTTTTATCTATCTGGCCCGGCAGGTGGAGCCTGATGTTGCTGAATATATTCAGCGGCTGAAATTGCCGGGTATTGCCATAAAAGAAGAATCACGGCGTTTCTACCCTTCAGGGGATGTCGCCGCGAATTTGGTGGGTTTCACCAATATTGATGATCAGGGCATTGAGGGCGTAGAAAAAAGTTTTAATGCGCTCCTCAGCGGCACCGCCGGCAGCCGGGTGGTACGTAAAGATCGTTTCGGTCGGGTGGTTGAAGATATCTCCTCGACTGACAGTCATCCTGGGCAAAATGTTCAACTCAGCATTGACGAGCGGCTACAAACGGAAGCCTCCCATGCATTGACCAATGCCGTCATGTTCAATAAAGCAGACTCCGGCTCTGCCGTGGTTATTGATGTGAACACAGGCGAAGTCTTGGCGATGGCCAACTATCCCACCTTTAACCCCAATAATCGGGTCGGCACTCCTGAGGAGAATTTTCGTAATCGGGCGATCAGCGATATTTTTGAACCCGGCTCAACAGTGAAACCGATGGTGATCATGACGGCTCTACAGCGTCAGTTGGTCAAGCCTGATGCGGTACTGGATACTCACCCCTATATATTGAGTGGGCACCTTATTAAAGATGTGGCGCTTTATCCAGCTCTGTCACTGACCGGTGTGCTGCAAAAATCCAGTGATGTTGGGGTATCACGACTGGCGCTGGCGATGCCCGCTTCTGCCCTGATGCAGACTTACTCAGCGTTTGGTTTGGGTAAGCCGACACAATTAGGGCTGACAGGGGAAAGCAGTGGGTTAATGCCACATCGGCAGCGTTGGAGTGATTTAGACCGCGCAACTTTCTCCTTTGGTTATGGCTTGATGGTGACACCGCTGCAACTGGCTCGGGTCTATGCCACTATCGGCAGCTTCGGCATTTATCGGCCATTGTCGATTACCAAGGTTGATCCGCCGGTATTAGGCCAGCGAGTGTTCCCTGAAATGCTGGTACGCCAGGTGGAGCATATGATGGAAAGTGTGGCGTTGCCCGGAGGCGGTGGGGTGAAAGCCGCAGTGCGGGGATATCGGGTGGCGGTGAAAACCGGGACGGCCAAGAAGATTGGCTCAAATGGTCAGTATATTGATAAATATGTGGCGTATACCGCTGGTGTTGCTCCCGCTAGTCAGCCTCGTTTTGCTTTGGTGGTGGTGATTAACAACCCTCAGGGGGGCAAATACTACGGTGGCGCAGTTTCGGCCCCGGTATTTAGCGATATTATGGGGCAAATTTTGCGCACCATGAATGTGGAGCCTGATGCGATTCCCGCCAATATGCTTCGGCATAGTTAATCTTGGTGATTCACAAAGGGAACCGCGGCTTGCAACAGTATCTGCGCTTCTTTAGACTAACGCCGCGTCTGCCGGTATTTCTGGCGGTTATTAATCAGTTATCTGGGATTCAACCATGTCTTATCAGTGCCCCCTTTGTCATCAGGCCTTGCAGCAAAGCCCGCAACAGTGGCGTTGCAGCAATAACCACCAGTTTGATTGCGCCAAAGAGGGTTACGTCAATTTAATGCCGGTGCAGCATAAAGGGTCGAAACAACCAGGGGATAGCCCAGAGATGATGCAGGCACGGCGTGCCTTTTTGGATGCCGGGTATTATCAGCCCTTGCAGCAACGAGTTTGCGAGATTCTGGATAGGGCGCTACCACTGGATGCCGCTATGTTGTTGGATATCGGTTGCGGCGAAGGTTATTACACCGCCGCAGTGGCCGACCAGCTAAATCGGCAGCGTCAGATGGCTATTTTCGGATTAGATGTTGCCAAAGTCGCCGTCAGATACGGAGCAAAACGCTATCCTCAAGTCAGCTTTTGTGTGGCATCCAGCCATAGATTACCCTTTGCTAATCAAGCTCTTGATGCGGTGTTACGTATTTATGCTCCCTGCAAGGCAGCGGAGCTGGCCCGAACCGTAAAACCCGGTGGAATTGTGGTTACTGTTGCGCCTGGCCCGCGCCATCTCTACCAGTTAAAAGCCCTGATTTATGCTCAAGTACAACTTCACGACGATACACCAGAGCATTTGGCTGGATTTGATCTGGTTAGCAGTGAAACCCTGGCCTACGAAATGAAGTTAACCGGTAAGCAGGGTTTTAATTTGTTGCAAATGACGCCTTTTGCCTGGCGGGCTTCCATTGAAACCGGACAAGAACTCGCCGCCCGGCAGACTTTTGCCTGCGAAACCGATTTTGTTATCGCGGTTCATCGCCGTAGAGAAGATCTTGAGAGTGCCGCACTAAGTAGTGACGAGAAGCTAATATAAGTAATTGCTCGTTATTTAATGATGCCAAAATAAATGACGAGCGCATAATTTCACTGAGGGATAAATATTATTATCTTAATGAAATAGTGGAATAATCCCTGGTGTAGGATTGGACGTTAACTTAAGTCAAATTTTAAGTGTGTTATATTTATAATAGAGGTGTTTATTTTAGATCTAAATTCCGCCAGGTTCTTCCTCCGGATTCAGTCACTAAAATCGAGGGGATAAATCGTATTTTCTCTGCAACTTTTAGCGCTAAATCAGCAACTTCCTGTTTATTTAATGTGCCACTGCCGTAATTGAACTCTCCCTCTGGTAATTTATAGACTTTCTCCCTACCGATATGGCAAGTAAACCCGGCATCAATCATTTTCTTATTAAGAGAATCATAATCGCCTTCTACGGCGTTATGCAAAACGATACTGACCGTAAAGTACGGCATAGCTATTTTTCCAATTAATCAGGTGATGATATTTATATATCATACTGCTGAAGTCGATATTTTGACCGGGGTCTAATTGCTGTACATGTCGTCAAAATAACCTTGCATAAATTGTGTCATCAGGGGCGCAGGTGACAGCATGGTCACCTGCTAAAAGAGAGGTCGAGTTAGAGCGCAAGTGATAAGCGGTTGCGGCCAGCATGTTTTGCCGCGTAACAGGCAATATCAGCCTGACGCATAGCTTGTGCTGCCGTTTCTGTTTGCCGGTTCAATGATACCGCTCCGAGGCTTGCGGTAAATGAATAGGATTGACCGTGCCAATGGAATTGGATGGAGGCAATGTCGGCGACAACTCTCTCTAACACTTCTGTTGCGGGTTTATTCTGACAATTAAATAGCACGATAGCGAACTCATCACCGCCTAAACGCGCCACAATGTCATTTTCGCGCACCGCTTGTTGCATGGTTTGCGCCACCATTCGAAGCACCATATCCCCAGCCTCGTGGCCGGCGCTGTCATTCACATCCTTAAAGTAATCTAAATCGACATAACAGAGGATATGCTGCTCATCCTGACCTAACTGGCTGATGGCTTGATTGAGGCGCTCTTCCAATCTCCGTCGATTTATCAAGCCGGTCAACATGTCATGATTGGCCTGATACTGTAACTCTCGCTGCTCATGGCGCGCGCGCGTGACATCCTGGAAAACCACCACAGCACCGGTAAGCAGATCGTCACGATCACGAATCGGTGAGGCGGAACAACGAATCTCCTGGCGCTCTCCCTGGCTGGATAACAGCTGACTGCCTTCGGGCAATAAGGTATGACGCCCTTCGGCCAGACACTGATTGATGGCAACTAATTGATTTTTATCCTGTAGCGGGGACCACAAGATAAAAACTTCTTCAATGGGCAAGCCACAAGATTCATTTTGACTGCGGCCTGTCATTTCTTCGGCTTTAGGATTCATTAATACAACTCGGCCTTCAGTATCAAGAGAGATAATTCCCTCCTGAATGGATGACAGTACCCGATGCAGTTGCTCCCGTTCTTCATAGCGTGCTATTTCACTGGCACGCAGCGCATCTTCCCGTTGTTTTCGCTCGCTCATATCGCGGATTATTTTGGCATAACCCAGCAGTTTGCCATGGTGGTCATGCACCACGGTAATCACGGTAACAGCCCAATAGCGGGTCATATCTTTACGCACCAGCCAGCCCTCACGTTCCACCCGACTGGCCGAAGCGGAGGTTTTCAGTAATTTCTCGGGTAGCCCGGCGGCGATATCTTCCGGTAAAAAGAAACAGCCAAAATGTTGGCCGATTATTTCATTGCTGGCATAGCCCATATTACGCTCTGCGCCGTGGTTCCAGGTATTGACGCGGCCCCAGGGGTCCAGCATTAAAATGGCATAATCTTCGACGGTATCGACCATCAGACGAAAACGTTCTTCGCTGATGCGTAAGGCTTCTTCGCGCTGGCGTCGTTCAGTCAGGTCACGAACAATTTTGGTAAATCCTAACAACTTCCCGCTGTCATCATGCATGGGGTTAATGGCCACACTGGCCCAGTAACGAATACCATTTTTGCGCACATGCCAGCCTTCGGTCTGGAAATTACCCTCGGCAATGGCTTTTGCCAGTGATTTCTCTGGCAGACCTGCGGAAATGTCTTCTGGTGTGAACAGCAGGGCGAAATGCTCGCCAATGATTTCGTCACAGGTATAGCCTTCATTGCGCTCACCGCCTTTATTCCAGGTCAGAATACGTCCATGAGTATCTATCATGTAGATAGCGTAATCTTCGACTTCACTGATCAGATGGCGAAACTGCTCTTCACTTTTGCGCAAAGCATTTTCTCGCTGCCATTTGTCGGTCAGATCACGGGTAACTTGCACAAAACCCTGCAAATTATGGTCTGAGTCATGCAATGCGCTAAGGGTGATATGACCCCAGAAGCGCTTACCATTTTTGCGAACTCGCCAGCCCTGATTCTCATAATGCCCCAGTTGGTTGGCATGCAACAGGCCTTTAGCGGGCAATTGGGTGGCTAAATCTTCAGGGGTGTAAAACAGCTCGAAAGATTGACCAATGATTTCATCGGCGTGATAGCCGGTATTGCGTTCGGCACCATTGTTCCAGGTGAGGATATGTCCTTGGGCATCAATGATATATATGGCGTAGTCATCTACGGCTTCAATTAATAGCCGAAAAATGTGATCGTCAAATGATGCCGGATGCAAAGCCATTCCTGTGTTCCTTGAATTTTTATTCAGTAAACTGTCGCTACGCAGAACTAAACCCAGATGGTTTAAATCTGTTATCGCGATAAATGAGATGTACTAGTTTATCGCTAACATCGAAAATAAGGTAATAAGATTTTTATTGTCAGTAATAAAATGAAAGAATTCAAAAGCCTAATTATAGGATTGTTTATTGGGGAAACGTCACTGTTTACAGGACTTCTGGCAGGGTGGTGATGAATCAATATGGATAAGTAATAATAGTTCACCTTATTAATAATAGGGGTAAATTGGCCGGTGAAATGTATAAATAAATGACTTAAATGGGAAGTGCGTAATTAATCTCGCGCTCTATAAATATACTTTAAGAATAATTTTACTTTAGTTTCTTTTACATCTCCTCAGGCAATAAGGTTACTGCCTGCGATCATGTCTATTACATAACCCATCTAATTTATTTACGACACGAAAAATAATCTCCTGAATGTGCGGAAATGCTTGCATCAGTAGATGTTATCCGGATAATTCTGAATCCTTATAATAAGCATTCTCATTTGTAATCATTTTGTGAAATTCAGGGGCATCAACACGATGAATCAAACTATTTCTTCTCGGGCGCATCAGAAACGGCTGGCTCCGCGCCTGTTGTGTGTCATGATCGGTGCCGCACTAGGGACGCTATCCGCTTCCTCATGGGCAGCTGCGGCCACAGATAGCACAGCTGAAAACGCCAAAAAAACCAGCGCGACAGCGGCTACCACTAAAGCTGATGACAGCAAAAAAAGTGACACCATCACCGTTGTCGGGACGCAGGAAACTTTCCGTGCTGGTGGTAATGATTTAATTCCGACCTATTTAGACGGTCAGGTGGCGAATGGTGGCCGTATCGGCTTCCTTGGGCAGCAAGATGCGCGCAACGTGCCATTTAACGTCATTAGCTATACCTCCAAAATGATTGAAGACCAGCAAGCTAACTCGATTGCTGATGTCGTAAAAAATGATGCTTCGGTGCAAAACGTGCGCGGTTACGGTAACCCGTCACAGAACTATCGTATTCGTGGCTACAACCTTGATGGCGACGATATCTCATTTGGCGGTCTGTTCGGTGTTTTACCGCGTCAGATCGTGTCAACCAGCATGGTCGAGCGAGTCGAAGTGTTTAAAGGCGCCAATGCCTTCATTAACGGTATTTCACCCAGTGGTAGTGGTGTGGGCGGGATGATTAACCTCGAACCTAAACGTGCCGGTGATACTCCGCTGACGCGCGTTACGGTGGATTATGGTTCAGCTTCTCAAGTGGGCGGGGCGTTGGATGTCGGTCGCCGTTATGGTGATGACGATCAGTTCGGCGTGCGAGTGAATGTCCTGCACCGTGAAGGTGAGTCAGCTATTCATGATCAGAAAGAGCGCACGACCGCAGTTTCGACCGGTTTAGATTACCGTGGTGATCGTGCCCGTACCTCATTAGATGTGGGCTACCAGAAGCAGACTGTTCATCATATGCGTACTGATGTGGCGATTGGCGGCGCAACCGTCATTCCTGAACCGCCATCTTCAACCCTGAACTATGGGCAGTCGTGGGTGTATACCGATATGGAAACCACCTTCGGTATGCTGCGTAGTGAATATGATGTTAGCCAGAACTGGACTATTTATGGCTCTGTCGGTGCCAGCCGTAACGAGGAAACCGGTCAGTATGGTTCACCAACTTTGACCAGTGCGAATAATGGCGATGCCACTATTTCTCGTCTGTATGTGCCGTATGTTGCTGACTCTGTTGCCGGTCTGGGCGGTATTCGTGGTCACTTTGATACAGGCCCAATCACCCATAAAGTCAATCTGGGTTACGCCGCTAACTATCGTACGGCTAAATCAGCCTGGAATATGTCGAATCCAGTTGATACCAATATCTATAATCCGGGCGTAATTGGCTTCCCTCCAACCACAATGGGCAGTACCAGCCAGGATCCTCAGTTAAATAGCCAGGTTCGTGCTTCTGGTCTTTCATTGTCTGATACCTTGTCAATGATGGACGATAAAGTGTCATTGATGCTGGGTGTACGTCGGCAGGAAGTCACTATTCGTAACTTCGACAGTGGGGTGCCAAACAGTGCCGGTTCACTGGATGCGATGAAAGTGACACCTATATACGGCATCATGGTGAAGCCGTGGGAGAAAGTCTCCCTGTATGCTAACCACATTGAAGCGCTGGGGCCAGGCAAGTCTGCACCTTATCAATTTAATGGTAAGCCAGTGGTTAACGCAGGCCAAATTCCGGGCATCATTCATTCAAAACAGAATGAAATCGGTCTGAAGTTTGATAACCAACGCTACGGTGGTACGTTGGCTCTGTTTGAAATTACCCGACCAACGGGTATGGTTGATCCAGCGACTAACGTCTATGGTTTCTATGGCGAACAGCGCAACCGCGGTATTGAACTGAATGTATTTGGCGAGCCGGTATTTGGTACCCGTCTGTTAGCGAGTGCAACTTGGTTAGACCCTAAACTGACCAAAGCGGCTGACAGCGCCAATAATGGTAATGATGCCGTCGGTGTTGCCAACTACCAGTTAGTGTTTGGCGGCGAATATGATATTCCAGTGGTTGAAGGCCTGACCGCAACCGGTACGGTAGTGCGCTCTGGTTCCCAATATGCCAATGAAGCCAATACCTTGAAACTGAAACCTTGGACGCGTCTGGATCTGGGGGTGCGTTATACCATGCCAATGAAAGATACCAGCCTGACATGGCGTGCGAATATTGAGAACGTAACCAACGAACGTTACTGGGAGTCGGTTGAAGATTCTGGCACTTACATCTATCAGGGCGACCCACGAGCGCTGAAATTATCAGTCTCAATGGATTTCTAATACTGAATTGATATTTGCTGATAGTTGATAGAATAAAAAACCCCGCTATTCATCTCGAATGCGGGGTTTCTTTTTGCTTTTCTTACCCACTTTATTTTACGGTGAGAATAAAAGCACTAACGATAGGGTTATCGGATTAGGCGAGGCGATAGATGTGCTCATAAAGGATATTAAAACCGATACCTATCAACACAATGCCCCCGATTATCTCAGCGCGTTTACCCAGAAGCGGGCCAATATAGCGGCCAATCAGCATCCCGAGTGTCGCCATAATCATGGTGGCTAGCCCGATCGCCATTGCGGTGTGAACAATGTTCACTTGCAGGAATGCCAAACCAACACCAATTGCCATGGCATCAAGGCTGGTGGCGATGGCTGTCATCACCAGAACCCAAAAACTGTGGCTGCGCATTTTTTCGGTTTCTTCGACTTGCTGTTTTGCGCCTTCAAAAATCATGCGGCAACCCAGAATGAACAGCAGGCTGAAAGCAATCCAGTGGTCCCATTCCAGAATATATTGACTGGCGAATAGGCCAATGCACCAACCAATTAATGGGGTAATAGCTTCTATCACACCAAAGATAAGACCGGTGCGAATAGCTTCTCTAAAACGGGGTTTATGTAGGCTGGCACCTTTACCAATAGATGCAGCAAAGGCATCCATAGACATAGCAAAAGCAAGCACTAATGTTGCAGATAGATTCATAGCAATAGTCTCGGCCGGGCGGCTCCATATACACGTAACCCACCCCCAACCTAACGACGGAGCTACGTGTCTATGGTCTCGCCAACCTTACCTGGCTGCCCGCACCACGTTCCAATAAATGAAACGAGTATGTTGATACGAGCGTCTCTGTATATCGATATATCAATTCAATATAACGAATAGAAACCGGCTACTCCCCATGAACGGCGCAACCTTAACATATAAATTCCAGGAACGACAACCCCAAAAATAATATGGCGAACCAATGCTATTGATAATGATTTTCATTACTAGAGTTTTAATGATAAACAGTCCATATAAGCATCAATAATGGTGTGGAAATAAGCAGGGGAGAGGCAAGAGAAGGTGTCGGGAAATTAATCAATTAACTGAACTATCAATAGATTCATTTCCCTGAATTTGACTTTATGATTGATTTTCAACGAAAAAATTATAAATCTTTTCTAAGTCATCTAATTGCCGGACCTGAATAAGTAATCTGCGCTGCTCTAAATCAATCACCAGGATCCCATCTTCAGATAAATTCATACTTTTTATTCGGTGATATTCAATAAAAGCATTCGCGTAGAAGAAACCTGTATTTTTAAACAACAACTTTGGCCAGCGAATATAAGAGAGATAGAACGCAATTAATGCTAAACCCACTAATAAATAAGTGGTTAAGGGGGCGCCATTTGCCATGACGTTATTGTAAATAAGAATAGCTATCAGCCCGACAAAGATGGCACTGTCGATTTTATTTCTGCGCTTAAGGTGGATTTGCAGCCGGGTTTTTCCTTTCATCATGTTCATGATGAATTCATCATAGATGGCATAAGCCAGTAACAGGGCAATAAAAACAATTAAGACAATATCCGTAACCGACATGCACTTACTCCTAAATACCCTTCATCTTTCAAATTGCAGATGTGTTGGCTGCTCTCGCTCACCCGAATCACTTACCTGTGTAAGCTCATCGGGATTAATGAGCCTCTTCGAGACTCACCCTGCGGGCTAGCATAAATGCTGTTCAAATCGGTCTTCGACCAATTTGTCACTTGTTTGCCGCCTTCCTGCACTTTGAAATCTATTGGGTATTGGTATCTATCCTAAATAAAAAACCGGGAGTATCCCCCCGGTTTTGCCAAATCTAACCAGAAAATTATGGTGCCAGGAAGCCAATCCAGTAGCCGAAGATACCGATAGCGAAGAAGCCCATAATAATCCACAGCGCGTTAACTTTACGGCGTAACAGCCACATACAACCGAAGGTTAACAGCAACGGTACTAAACCTGGCATCAACTGATCCAGAATGGTTTGCACCGTGGTAACAGTAGTCTCGCCTGCCTGGTTGGTGACTCTGGACACTACCACCGGTATGTTGACGTGTGTCCACTTGTTAACCAAGGCCCCCATGACAAACAGGCCGAGGATAGACGCCCCTTCCGTCAGTTTTTGTAGGAAGCCGCCGCCCATATCGCTGACGATATCGACACCTTTTTTATAGCCGTAAGCCACACCGTAATAACGGGTTAACAGACGAACCACGTTAAACAGCACAAAGAACAGCAGCGGGCCGAGCAAACTACCGCTCATCGCAATACCGGCACCGAGGGCAGCAAATACCGGGCGCACAGTACCCCAGAATATGGGGTCACCGACACCGGCCAGAGGCCCCATCAGACCGACTTTGATACCGTTAATTGCAGCATCGTCAATCGCTGCGCCATTGGCTTTCTGCTCTTCCATCGCCAGTGTTACGCCCAGAATCGGGGCAGCAACGAAAGGTTGGGTGTTGAAGAATTCCAAATGACGTTTGATTGCCTGCTTACGCTCTTCCGAGTTCTCAGGATACAGGCGACGAATTGCCGGGACCATTGAGAAGCAGAAACCCAGCGCCTGCATACGTTCGAAGTTCCACGACCCTTGGAAGAGGTTAGAGCGGATAAACACACCGCGGATATCGGCGGGCGTGAGTTTCTTTTCACCAGTAGTTGTTTTATCAACAGTCGTTGTATCAACCATTTCTCTCACCTTTTCCTAGTCTAATTCGTTATCAAGATCGTTATTGGCCGGGCCTGCCTGTACAACCTGAGACTTGTTGTATTTCGGGCTAAGCTGGATATAAAGCACGGCCATAACCACACCAATAACACCCAAGGCCACCAGGTTGAAGTTGGTAAATGCGGCAGTCACGAAACCTAAATAGAAGAATGGCATCAGGTAGCCAGCACGCATCATGTTGATAACCATGGCGTAACCGACAACAACGATCATACCACCGGCGATATTCAGGCCATTGGTAACCACTTCAGGAATTGAGCTGAGCATCATCTGAACTTCAGATGTTCCGACGGACAGGGCAACGATCAGTGCCGGGATGGCGATACGCATCGCTTGCAAGAACAACGCGGAGATATGAATCCAGGTAATTGCTCGCAGACTGCCGCGTTCTGCTGCACCATCAGCGGCGTGCTGGAAGGCAACAGTAATGGTACGTACGATAATGGTTAACACCTGACCAGCTGCTGCCAACGGGATCGCCAGAGCGATACCGGCACCGATACTTTGGCCGCCAGCAATAACCAGGATGGTTGAAATAATCGATGCCAGAGCAGCATCAGGTGCCACTGCGGCCCCGATGTTCATCCAGCCAAGTGCGATCATCTCCAAAGTACCACCGACGATAATGCCGGTTTTCATATCACCCAGAACCATACCTACCAAGGTACAGGCCACCAGAGGGCGGTGAAATTGGAATTCATCCAGAATGGAACCCATCCCGGCGATACAGGCAACTATAAATATCAGCACAATCTGAAGAGTTGTGATCTCCATTGTACTTCTCCTATGACCAAAAAAGCTGAGTAAAAATAACCGAGTTCCAAAACAGAACAGGGCATAACCTTGCTACGTAGTTTTTAGTAACGCTATTTATTAAGTTTGCTAATCAAGTCCATCATTTTGAGCCGGCTATCCGAAGAAACTTTACGAACTTCCAGTTCAATACCGCGAGCATTCAATTTATTGAATGCTTCAATATCTTTTTCATCAACGGAAACAGCATTGTTCACCTGGGTTTTTCCCTGACGGAATGCCATACCACCAATATTGACTGACTTAATATCTACTCCCCCCTCAACCACACGCACTACATCGGTTGGGTTGGTAAATAACAACATGACCCGGTCTTTAGCATATTGCGGGTTGTTGTATACACGGATAGCTTTATCAACATCAACCACGTGTGCAGTTACGCCTGGAGGAGCAACTTGTTTGAGCAAGGTGCTACGCATTTTGTCAGCAGCGACTTCGTCACTGACCACAATAATACGATTTACGTTTGTTTCTTTGGTCCAGCGAGTTGCGACCTGACCATGAATCAGACGGTCATCAATGCGCGCCAGCCCGATCTTCATGTGATCGTTTGGACCTAAAGCGACGGCAGGAGCCGCGGCAGCTTTTCGTACAACTGCAGCGGGTTTTGCTTCGGGTTCGGCTTGAGATGTTTTAAGAGCCTTAACACCCGCACGACCGGTTTCCAATGCAATGCCAACCAGTTCGCCAAATGATGGGTTATCATCACGGGCCATAAAGGTTTCCACCAGCATTGGAATGTTAACGCCAGCGATGACTTCGTAATTTTCTTTGTCAGTAACAATCCGGCTGGCAGCGTTAAACGGGCTACCACCCCAGGTATCAACCAGGAAGATCACTCCTGCACTGGTATCCAACCCTTCCAGTTTAGCTGTGTATTTCTCAACTAACGTGTCGGCATTCTCACCTGGGACGAAATCGATATAGGCGACATTTTCTTGTTCGCCTATAAGCATTTCGGTGGTTTTTAGCAGTTGTTCTGCCGCAACCCCATGTGTGCCAATGATAATAGCTATACTCACTCGCTACCCCCTCAGTTAACTCAGAATTGAGTTCTCGCACGTAACATAAAACCAGTAATTCCCAATCACATTTCGGTACATATTGAATCTATTATGATAGTCACAATATCAGCGCACTGCTGATGATTTATTCGCAACACCAATGAATCGATTCAGGTACATATCGCAATGTGTTGGATGTGATTTATTTTAGTCAGTGAAAAAATAAATTATGTGATATCGCTCATTTATTAGGACATGTTATGAGTGATTTCGCTTACTTGGATAATTATTCGACAGTTATATGAGTAATATTGATGGGTCTGCCGGTAACATATTCATCATAATATGATTGTTGTGTGTAAGTTTTGTGCAATCGGTGTGAACTTTGACGGATAACTCGTTTTGGGCTTGGGACAAATTTTAGCCATAAAAATAAGCGCAGGGTTTGCTGATACGCCGTAATTTTATGAGATTTTAGTTAATCGTGGGCTCGGTAATAAATCTGGCTATGCTGATAAAAAAATTCCTGATAAAGTTAGTGGCTCGATTAATTGTCAGGAGTTAAGGGCCTCAGCTCTCCCTATGGACTGTCACCGAAGTTACTGTTTCTCTAGTGTTAATACCCAGCCAGTGGGTCTAAATCTGGTTATCCAATCACGCACAGTTGCTGCGTATAATTTCACCCGATCTTTCTGCGTATCTATACTGACAACCGTACCGCGGCGTTTTGCTGTGTCTGTTGCAGGTCGCACATCATCTAAATCATGTTCTTATTATCGGAGTCTTACATGGAATTTCTAATGGACCCCTCAATCTGGGCAGGGTTATTGACGTTGGTGGTACTGGAAATTGTTCTGGGTATCGATAACCTGGTATTTATCGCCATCCTGGCCGACAAATTGCCGCCGAAACAAAGAGATAAAGCTCGTATTATCGGGTTGTCTCTCGCATTGATCATGCGTTTGGGCTTGCTGTCGGTGATTTCCTGGATGGTCACACTGACCACGCCGCTATTCAGTGTCGGCAGTTTTAGTTTCTCCGGGCGAGATCTGATTTTGCTGGTGGGGGGGCTGTTTCTGCTGTTTAAAGCCACCACCGAGTTACATGAACGGCTTGAGGGAAACCAGCACGATGACAGTGCGAGCCGAGGTTATGCCAGTTTCTGGGCCGTTGTTGCACAGATAGTGGTATTGGATGCTGTGTTCTCCCTCGATGCGGTGATTACTGCCGTGGGGATGGTCAATGATTTGGCCATCATGATGACTGCGGTTGTGATCGCCATGGGCGTGATGCTGTTGGCATCAAAAACATTGACGCGGTTTGTTAACGCACACCCGACGGTTGTGGTGCTGTGCCTGAGCTTCTTGCTGATGATTGGCTTGAGCTTAATTGCTGAAGGTTTTGGTTTCCATATTCCGAAAGGCTACCTGTATGCCGCCATCGGATTCTCTATCCTGATCGAGCTGTTTAACCAAATTGCCCGCCGTAACTTTATTAAGCATGAGTCTCGCTTGCCACGCCGCCAGCGCACAGCCGAAGCTATCATCCGCCTTATGGGGGGCCGTCAGCAGCAGGAACCACAAAACGGTGACCCGCAGTTGGCCATGCCAGCAGAGGCTTTTGCGGAAGAAGAGCGCTATATGATAAGCGGCGTGCTGACATTGGCATCCCGGTCATTACGCAGCGTGATGACGCCACGCACGGAAATCTCTTGGGTGGATTGTACTCGTTCACAAGAGGAGATCCGCGAGCAACTGTTGGATACGCCACACAGCTTGTTCCCGGTTTGTCGTGACTCATTGGATCAGATAATCGGTGTGGTTCGTGCCAAAGATCTGTTAGTGGCGATTGAACGCGGAGACTCTATCTGTGAGTTCGCTGCGGCGACACCACCAATAGTTGTCCCTGATACCATGGACGTCATTAATCTGTTGGGCGTCTTGCGTAAAGCGAAAGGCCGCTTAGTGGTGGTGAATGACGAATTTGGTGTGGTGCAAGGGCTGGTCACTCCGCTCGACGTGCTGGAAGCCATTGCCGGTGAGTTCCCTGATGAAGATGAAACACCAGATATTATTGCCGATGGTGATGGTTGGTTGGTGAAAGGGGGGGCTGATTTGCACTCTCTGGAGCAGGCGCTGGATTGTCAGGAGTTGGTTAGCCCGACGGCAGACTATGCTTCATTAGCGGGTATGCTGCTTTCACATTCAGGCCATATGCCAACTGCGGGTGATGTGATTGAACTGCACAATTTGCGCTTCGAGATTATGGAAGTATCAGATTACCGCATTGAACTCGTGCGCATTACCAAGTTGAATAATGAGCCAGAAGAGTAAAAGCAAAAGATTTACCGCAATATCCTAAATAAACAAGGGGAGCTGCTGCTCCCCTTGGTGATCATGTCTTACCTGAAAGGTAAGACATTAATCGCACTGCACTTTAATGGCTAAGCCACCACGGGATGTTTCGCGGTATTTGGCATTCATATCTTTACCGGTTTCAAACATGGTTTCGATAACTTTATCGAGAGAGACTCGCGGTTCGCTAGTACGGCGCATTGCCATCCGTGCGGAGTTAATCGCTTTTACTGAGGCTATCGCATTACGTTCAATGCATGGCACTTGCACCTGACCTGCAACTGGATCACAGGTAAGGCCCAGATTGTGTTCCATACCAATTTCAGCAGCGATACATACTTGAACTGGGCTGGCACCGAGTAATTCAGCCAGACCGGCCGCTGCCATTGAGCATGCCACGCCTACTTCACCCTGACAGCCCACTTCAGCACCAGAAATCGAGGCATTCATTTTGTACAGAATGCCAATAGCACCAGATGACAGGAAGTAACGGATAAAGATATCCGGGGTTACCGGCTCGATAAAGTGGTCGTAATAAGCCAGAACCGCGGGCACGATACCGCAAGCACCGTTCGTTGGAGCCGTCACCACACGGCCACCGGCGGCGTTCTCTTCGTTAACCGCCAATGCGAACATATTGACCCAGTCAATGACATTCATTGGGTCATGGGAAAGTTTATCTGATGAAACCAGCAGACGGCGCAATGCTGAGGCACGACGTGGTACTCGTAGTGGGCCAGGCAAAACACCTTCAGTGTTCAGACCGCGATCAATACAGGCACGCATCGTCTGCCAAATTGCTGTGAAGTAGGATTCAATCTCTTCTTTGCTGTGCATCGCCAGCTCATTCTGCATCACCATACCGGAGATAGACATGCCGGTTTGCTCGCAGTTAGCCAGGATTTCTTCAGCTGAATGGAACGGGTAAGGGACACTAACGGCATTCACCGCAGCTTTGCCGAAATGCTCTTCATCCACGATAAAACCACCACCGATGGAATAGTAGGTTTTGCTGAGTACTTTCTCATCACCGGCAAAGGCGTGGATCTGCATACCATTTTCATGCAGTGGCAGATTATCACTACGGAAGACCATCCCACCTTCGCGGGGGAAATCCACTTCGTGTAAGCCATTGGCCAGCATCAGTTTTTGGCGTAATTCTACATCACGAATAAAAGCGGGGATGCTGTCGATATCCACGGTATCTGGCATATTGCCAGCCAACCCCATAATGATAGCGATATCGGTGTGGTGACCTTTCCCGGTCAGTGACAGTGAGCCGTAAACATCCACGGCGACACGCGTGACTGATGGCATTAACCCTTGAGTCACCAACAAATCAACAAACTCTTTGCCGGCTTTCATTGGTCCAACAGTGTGAGAACTGGATGGGCCGATGCCAATCTTGAACATATCAAAAACACTAATCACGCTAAAACTCCTTAACAAAGCCTTTTGTTATTCCCGGTGCAAATTGATTCACCAAAGAATATTTGTATTAAGTATAAGAGCTCTGTGGATAGCCGCAGGTTACTTCGTATTGAGTATTGCTATCACAGAGCCTGTTAATTTGGGCCAAACTGGTGTTGGCGGTATCAATTTGATACCGCAACAATGATATTTCGCTATCAATTTATGATTATCACTATCGGGTTTTAACCTTACATTTTTAGTGGTTTATAGTGATGAAAGATATTTTACAGTTATTTCATAACGCTGACAGAGCAATTTACAGTTTTTTTAAAATGGATGTGCGGGGAAAATAGAGTAAAAATCGATGTGGTGGGGTGATAGAGATCGCTTTATGCTGTAATTCAGCTTTTTTAGCCTTAAGGCTGTGAAGCGCATCACTCATTACCCTTTGTATTTATATGGATTTAGCGTTAAGTACTGACCTGTTGCGCCAGACGGCGAATGATGGCCGCCGTCAAACCCCAGATAAATTGGCTCTCATACCATGAAAGATAAACCCGGTGATTGACTCCTCCGCGATGAATATCCAGCCAATAGTAACGTGATAGCCTAAGTGCTTCGTACAATGGAATTTCAAACAGCCCGGCGACCTCTTCTTCATTACCATGAAAGGTAATATTGTCGGGAACCAGGCCGACAATCGGGGTGACCTGAAAACCACTGGAACTGTCGAGTGGAGCCAGTTGGCCTAATACATGTACAGCGTCGCTGGGGATCGCCACTTCTTCCTCGGCTTCCCGCAACGCGGTTTCAATCAGTGAACTATCTTGTGGATCTGCCTTGCCGCCGGGGAAGGCAACCTGACCGGCATGTTTGCGTAAATGATCTGAGCGTCGGGTCAGTAGTAATGTAGGCTCTGGTCGACAAATAATAGGAATTAATACTGCGGCGTGGTGGCTGTTGGCAGAAAAACTGCCAGGTTGCGGCTGTTGCAGTTGAAATCGGCTGATAAATTCAGACAATGTTTGCCCTGATTGACTCGCAAATAGCTCACTCACAGAATTGCTCACTTATTCATCATGTTCCAGTAATGGCAATATTCGGGCAATTTTATCAAATGTTTCCTGATATTCAGCCTGTTCTTGACTGTCGGCCACAATACCACCGCCAGCGGAGCAATATATCTTGCCGTTTTCAGTCAGTAGAGTGCGAATGGTGATGTTGGTGTCCATTGTGCCGCAGCAACTAATATAGCCAATGTTGCCACAATAGGCATTGCGACGTTGGGGTTCCAGTTGCTCGATGATTTCCATGGCGCGAATTTTTGGTGCGCCAGTTATCGAGCCTCCGGGGAAGCAGGCTCGCAATAATGCAGTTGGTGTCGATTCAGCGGGCAGGGTCGCGGTAATGGTACTGACCAGATGATGTACTGCTGGAAAAGGTTCGACAACAAATAACTCCGGTACGCGCACGGTTCCCGGCTGCGCGACCCGGCCAATATCATTGCGTAGCAGATCCACTATCATCAGGTTTTCAGCGCGATCTTTCGGCGAATTGGCTAACCGCTGTGCTTGCAAACTATCCTGCTCTGGGTCATTGAGTCGCGGCAAAGTGCCTTTGATAGGGCGAGTTTGAATGTGATTATTTTCCAGCCATAAAAAGCGTTCCGGCGATACACTCAGAATGGTGTTGTGGGGCAAACGAATAAAGGCAGAAAAAGGTGCTCTATTGCTGCGGTTTAATGATAGAAATGCTTGCCATTCATCACCTTGATATTCTGCACTGAATCTCTGGGCCAAATTAATTTGATAACAGTCACCGCTGTGCAGATATTCCTGAATTTGACGGAATTTTTCGCCATATTGTTCTCGCGACATGTTGGCCTGCCACTGGCTGGTTAATTTAAATGGGTGAGTGGCTTCTGCACATTTTTGTTGCTGTAACCAACGCAGGCGCTGTTCTGCATCGCCGTGGCACACCAGTGTCAATTTCTGCAAATGGTGATCGGCAATTAATGCCCAGTCGTACAGGCCGACAGCCATATCCGGCAAGGTGATATCTTGCTCGGCCAGCACCGGTAATGTCTCAACCCGCCGCCCTAAATCATAACCAAATAGCCCTAATGCTCCGCCTAAAAACGGCAGGTCAGGGTGGGGGGATATTGGGCGGAGAAATTGCTCCAACTGTTGCTGTAATAAAGAAAAAGGGTCTTCACAGGAGAATTCCTGGCCTTGCGCACTGATTATCTCTGTTTGCTCGCCGCGCGTGGTGAGGGTAACTCGCGGATCGGCGACCAGAATATCAAAGCGGTTATGGGTATGTTCAGCAAATCCGGAATGCAACAACATGGCCCAGGCTTGATGAGCGAGTGGGGCAAATTGCTGGAGCAGGGCATCAGGCTGATAAGGCAAGGTTTTGCAGGTCAGGGATTTCACACTCATGAGTCACTATTCTTTTCTTTCAAATGATTGTATGTAGAGAAGGGCTTATCCGTGGCATAATCACGCGCTCACAGCGAAACTATCCAGTAGATTAACATAATTTGCTCAACTCATTGGCTTAGATAAGTGAGTGGCCGCCACCGTAGACAAAAAACATTAAGTACCCAAAGTAATTGAAGTTGCAGGTAGGCGGCAAACGAATAAGTCCCGATGAGCTTACATCAGTAAGTGATTCGGGTGAGTGAGAGTAGCTAACACCCCTGCAGCTTTAAGTACGCAGGGTATACTGAATCAATTATACGTAGGAGATGAATCAATGTTAGCGGGTATGCCTTCACTTTCTCATGAGGAACAGCAAGAGGCTGTCGAACGTATTCATCAATTCATGTCGGAAGGGATGAGCAGTGGTGAGGCGATTGCCTTGGTCGCCGCAGAAATCCGTGAGCGACACCAGAATGATCCACAAGCCATGGCTATCTTTGAAGATACTGACTTTGATGAACATGATGAGTCTGATTATCGTCGCGATAATGAGCAAGATGCGGACGAAATAGAAGACCCGTACGAGGGGTAAACCCAAGCGTTTAGCTGTTCTATTCTCTGAAACTCACTTAAATGGCGGGTGAGGTTAATAACAAAGTGCTCGTATCGGTGAAAACAGGCAGATCGTAAAGACGTCGTACTTCTTTTGTTAAAACAAGCATCCTTGTAGGCTCGAGCCGCGCCATCCTTGGCTCGAGCCGCGCCATCCTTGGCGCGGACGCTTTACTCTTCTACCTGTCGTCACCTTGCAAGATCGAGTTATCGAGGTTTGTTAGCTGTCTGATCCGCCGAAATGGCGGGTTATTCCTATATGACGTATGACTTTCGTGTCATAACTACTTACCGGTCATAACTACTTGCCTGTCACGACGACCGCACTCGCGGCACGCTTTGCTACCTCAATCGCCGTATCAGTGTCATCCGCTACCGCCAGCGCCACTCCCAACCGCCGTTTACCGGCAATATCAGGTTTTCCAAATAAACGAATCTGGGTATCACCCACCAATGCCGTTTCTAACCCATGATAAGCAATATTGTGGCTGGTCAATTCAGGCAAGATAACTGCCGATGCAGCCGCGCCATACTGACGAATAGTGCCGATAGGCAAGCCGAGAAAAGCCCGCACATGCAAGGCAAACTCAGACATATTTTGCGAAATCAATGTCACCATGCCGGTATCATGTGGGCGTGGCGAAACTTCGCTGAAAATAACCTCATCACCACAGACAAACAATTCCACGCCAAATAACCCATAGCCGCCTAGCGCTTTGACAACTTGTGAGGCAATCTCTTTTGCCCGCGCCACTGCGACATCATTCATCGCCTGTGGCTGCCAAGACTCACGATAATCGCCATCTTCCTGACGATGACCAATAGGGGCGCAGAAGTGGATGCCATCAACAGCACTGATGGTCAGCAAAGTGATTTCAAAATCAAACTTAACCAATCCTTCGACAATCACTTTACCGCCGCCCGCACGGCCACCTTGTTGCGCGTAATCCCATGCGGCCTGAAGTTGCTGTTCATTGCGAATCAAACTCTGGCCCTTACCTGAAGAGCTCATTACCGGTTTGACAATACATGGGTAACCTATCTCAGTGACCGCCTGACGGAATGCACTCTCGGTATCAGCAAAACGGTAGCTGGAGGTCGGTAATTGCAGTGTTTCTGCGGCCAGTCGGCGAATACCTTCGCGGTTCATAGTCAAGCGAGTCGCTTCGGCACAGGGCACAACTTTCTGGCCCATATTTTCTAACTCAACCAGCATATCGGTGGCGATAGCTTCAATTTCCGGCACGATATAGTGCGGCTTTTCCTGCGCGACCAATTGTTTGAGCGCAGCACCATCCAGCATATTAATCACATGGCTACGATGAGCAACATGCATTGCGGGGGCATCTGCGTAGCGATCAACCGCAATCACTTCCAGCCCCAGTCTCTGGCATTCAATAGCCACTTCTTTACCCAGCTCACCGGAGCCAAGCAACATGACACGGGTGGCGTTCGGACGCAGAGCGGTTCCAATAGTCAGCATAGTTAAGTACCTACATCAGTGGGAAAGTTACACAGTAATTTTACGCGCAGTGAATTTTACGGGCACAAGTATAGGGTAAAACGGCAACGAAAACGATTGCGTATCGGCGGTAAAGCAGAGAATCACGCCATTTCACCGGTATCGATGCAGTATAGTTCCGGCAATGGTCCTATCTCTGGTATTATCGCGGCAAAATCTTGCGCTCGCCTTCAGGCCATCGCTGCCATTCCATCCAGTTATAAGAGTTACTGCCGTGAGCACAACTTCCTTTTCTTCCCTGACACTGCCTGCTGAGCAGTTGTCCAATCTTAATGAACTTGGCTATACCGAAATGACACCGGTACAGGCCGCAGCATTACCGGCCATCCTTAATGGGCAGGATGTGCGAGCAAAAGCCAAAACCGGTAGCGGTAAAACTGCGGCATTCGGCATTGGTTTGCTGGACAAAATTGCCGTCGGTGAGTTTGTGACTCAGGCCTTGGTGCTGTGTCCAACCCGCGAATTAGCTGATCAGGTCAGCAAAGAGTTGCGCCGATTAGCTCGCTTTACTCAGAACATTAAAATCCTGACCCTGTGTGGTGGCCAACCGATGGGCCATCAGTTGGATTCTCTGGTGCATGCCCCGCATATCGTCGTCGGCACGCCGGGGCGTATTCAGGAGCATCTGCGCAAGAAAACGCTGGTACTGGATGACCTCAAAATTCTGGTGCTGGACGAAGCCGATCGCATGTTGGATATGGGTTTTACCGATGCCATTGATGATGTAATTGCCTATACCCCGCCACAACGCCAGACGTTGCTATTTTCTGCCACTTATCCGGCAGGAATTGAACAAATCAGTGCGCGGGTTCAGCGCCAACCGGTGAATGTTGAAGTTGATGATGGCGGTGAAGCACCGGCTATCGAGCAGGTGTTTTTCGAAACCACTCGTGAAAAGCGTTTGCCGTTGTTGATCTCGGTACTTAGTCACTACCAGCCCGCCTCTTGCGTGGTGTTTTGTAATACCAAAAAAGATTGCCAGAGTGTCTACGAAGCCCTGGAGTCCCGTGGCATCAGTGTGTTGGCATTACACGGCGACTTAGAACAACGTGACCGTGACCAGGTGTTGGTGCGTTTTGCCAACCGCAGTTGTCGGGTACTGGTTGCAACGGACGTTGCTGCTCGAGGTCTGGATATCAAAGACTTGGAACTGGTGGTCAATTTCGAACTGGCATTTGATCCGGAAGTGCATGTGCACCGCATCGGCCGCACTGGTCGGGCAGGGATGAGTGGCCTTGCCGTGAGTCTGTGCACGCCACAAGAAATGACGCGCGCTCATGCCATTGAAGATTATCTGCAAATGAAAT
Organism: Yersinia proxima; assembly: GCF_902170785.1. Lineage (GTDB taxonomy): Bacteria > Pseudomonadota > Gammaproteobacteria > Enterobacterales > Enterobacteriaceae > Yersinia > Yersinia proxima. The sequence continues at coordinate 44,697 of NZ_CABHYG010000017.1, forward strand.
TGAAATGGACGCCAGCCGAGCAGGTGAGCCGCAGTGCCAACACCATGCTGGAACCTGAAATGGTTACGTTATGCATTGATGGTGGCCGTAAAGCTAAAATTCGTCCTGGCGACATTTTGGGTGCGTTAACTGGTGAAGCCGGTCTGACCGCTGCAGACGTGGGTAAAATCGATATGTTCCCCGTCCATGCTTATGTTGCTATTCGCAAGGCCAGTGCCAAACGCGCGCTACAGCAGTTACAGCAAGGCAAAATCAAAGGCAAAAACTGTAAAGCTCGTTTATTAAAATAATCACAGTGGAGAGCGATGGTGGTTGCATCGCTCCAATAAACCACATTATACTGTGTTTATGTACAGTGATCTGTAATCGAAGAGGACGCGTATCAATGGCCGTTGAAATAAAATTCGTCGTGGTAAGACAGGGTGAGGAAAAAATGACTTTCACAACCAAAAAAGAAGCCGATGCCTACGATAAAATGCTGGATTTGGCTGACAATTTGTCTGAGTGGTTATCGCAGTCACCTTTAACACTTGAAGAAGAGCAACGCGAGGCCTTGAGCTTCTTCCTGGCAGAGAACAAAGACGCATTAGGGCAAATTCTACGTGGTGCCAATCCTGCGGCCTCCGCCGAGGGGCAGCCAAAAGCGAAAGTTGAAAAAATCGTTGCAGAGAAAAAATCCAAATCTGAAGAAAATCAAGCGGCTTAATCTGCCTGATTTCGGCAAAAAGTGAGAAAGGGATCTAAAATGAATCGTGAAATCACCTTCTTTCGCCGGTTTGAGGCGGATATTCTGGCTGATCGTAAAACGATCACTATCCGGGATAGCAGTGAATCCGATTTTCGCCCAGGGGAAGTCCTGCGCGTATGTCGCAATGAAGATGGTGTGTTTTTCTGCAACATTTTGGTCAAGTCTGTCACGCCAATCACTTTGGATGCCCTGACAGAACGCCATGCGGAGCAAGAAAATATGTCGTTGGATGAACTGAAAAAAGTGATTAAGGATATCTATCCGGGGCTGGAGCAGTTTTACGTGATTGAATTTACTCGGTGTTAATTAAATAGTGTTAATGCTTTGATTCTGTAACGCTATTCACTCTGTAACCTACCTTTCAATCATTGTTCCGGCCATAGGATAGAAATAATAATATCTGGAGGAATAATGAGAAAGACAGGACTCGCCTTGATAGTGGTCTGCGGATTGACTGGTGTCATCAATAGTGTACAAGCTCAGGAACCGCGGGTAGCAAAAGTCCCTGCTTGTACCGGGTTAGATCCATCACAGGTTGCCACACAAGTTAAACGGGATTTCCTACAAAACCGAATAACGCGTTGGGAAGCAGATAAAAAAGGATTAGGAACTGATAGCCCGGTCGTCTGGATTAGCACGGTAGACATTACTGGCAAAGATGATATTTGGCAGGTTCCACTGACTGCTCGGGGCAAGAAAGGGGATAAAACTTACCAGGTCGTGCTCGACTGCAAGGCTGGCACTATCACTTATACCCTGCGAACGTGACCCTGCAACACTGGAATCACTAATCACGCCTAAACAGGTGCTGGTGATAACATATCCGGCACCTGCCTATCATTTTGTTTACTCTTGAATGAGCTCCATTTAACTTAATAATAAGCCGATGGCACTGCTTGGCATCGCCAGGTAATCGTGTCACTCTCGCGGTAATGAACACAGATGGATACTTCAACTAATGACCACACCTCCAAAGGCAGATAAACGCCCTTATCCAATGACGATACACGGTGATATCCGTACAGATGATTATTATTGGCTACGCGATGATGAACGCACTGACACTGACGTTCTGAACTATTTGCAAGCTGAAAATAAGTTCACCGAGGCGGTGTTAAAACCACAGCAAGCGCTGCGTGAAACCTTGTATCAGGAAATGGTTTCCCGTATTCCGCCACAAGAAGAGTCCGTTCCCTATACCCGTAATGGCTACCGCTATCAAACGCGTTTTGAGCCAGGTAATGAATATGCCATTTACGTGCGCCAGCCGGTTTGGGCTGATAGCAGTTGGGAAACATTATTGGATGGCAACCAGCGAGCTGCGGACAGCGAGTTTTATACTTTGGGGGGGCTGGATGTCAGTCCGGATAATCAACTACTGGCGGTCGCTGAGGATTTTTTATCGCGTCGCCAATATGATATCCGAGTAAAGCATTTACAAAGCGACACCTGGCAAGAGGAAGTGATCAGCAATACTTCGGGTAGCTTTGAGTGGGCGAATGATTCCAAAACACTGTATTACGTGCGTAAGCATGAAAAAACATTGTTACCTTATCAGGTCTATCGCCATGTGGTGGGAACAGATCCGGCATCAGACCAACTGGTTTATCAGGAAGCTGACGATACATTCTATGTTGGCTTGGAAAAAACCACTTCTGAGCGCTTCATTGTTATCCATCTCAGTAGCACCACAACTTCTGAAATTTTACTGCTGGATGCCGATGAGCACGAACCGTTGCCGCAAATGTTCGCGCCACGTCGCAAAGACCATGAATACGGATTAGATCACTATAAGCAGCATTTTTACATTCGTTCCAATAAAGACGGCAAAAACTTCGGTCTGTATAAAATCGCCGAAGCAGAGAAAGCGCCAACTGACTTCGCTGATGAATCTCAGTGGATGTCATTAATTGCACCAAGAACTGAAGTGATGCTGGAAGGCTTCAGTCTATTCCGCGATTGGCTGGTGGTAGAGGAGCGTAGTGAAGGGCTGACACAGTTACGGCAAATTCACTGGGCTACTCGGGAAGAGAAATCAATTACTTTTGATGACCCTACCTATGTGACCTGGCTGGCATATAACCCTGAGCCGGAAACTGAACTGTTGCGCTATGGCTATTCGTCCATGACCACGCCAAGTTCCATGTACGAGCTGAATATGGATACCGGTGCTCGTCAGTTGCTCAAGCAGCAGGAAGTCAAAAACTTCACACCAGAAAAGTATCGCAGTGAGCGGATTTGGGTTACTGCATCGGATGGTGTCAAAGTTCCTGTTTCATTAGTCTATCACCGTGACCACTTTGCTCACGGGAGTAATCCGCTGTTGGTCTATGGCTATGGTTCTTATGGCAGCAGCATGGATCCTGCATTCAGTGGCAGTCGTTTAAGTCTGTTAGACCGTGGTTTTGTCTTTGCATTGGCCCATATTCGCGGTGGTGGTGAGTTAGGGCAGCAATGGTATGAAGATGGCAAGTTGCTCAAGAAATTGAACACATTCAATGATTTTATTGATGTAACCAAAACATTAGTAGCCAAGGGCTATGGCGATGCAAACCGTGTTTTTGCCATGGGCGGTAGTGCGGGGGGCTTGTTGGTGGGGGCGGTGATTAATCAGGCACCTGAATTATACAAAGGTGTAGTGGCGCAGGTGCCATTTGTTGATGTCGTCACCACCATGCTGGATGAGTCTATTCCTCTGACGACCGGCGAATATGACGAGTGGGGCAATCCAAACGATAAGGCTTATTACGATTACATCAAGCAATACAGCCCATACGATCAGGTTAAAGCTCAGGATTATCCGCATATGCTGGTGACCACCGGGTTGCACGACTCCCAGGTTCAATATTGGGAACCGGCAAAATGGGTCGCAAAACTACGGGAAATGAAAACTGATGACCACCAGTTATTGCTTTATACCGACATGGACTCAGGCCATGGGGGGAAATCTGGGCGTTTCAAAGTTTATGAGGATATTGCTTTGGAATATGCTTTCATTCTCTCTCTGGCTTGATTAACGCAGGCTTACTCTGCCAGATAATGCGTCAGGGTATGGCGCATATCGGGTGTAAGATCGGTGATTGAGGCCAGCATCCAACGCAGATAGTCCGGATCTTGCCGGGCTATCTGTTCAATACTTTTCCCCCGATATTTGCCGAACTTAAATGTTGATAACAACTGTGGCTGCTGCGTGATTTCCGCCATTTGCTCGGCATTCCACCCAGAGTCTCGCATGATACGTTGCAACAGTGCTGCGGTGACATAGCAATCATACAAGGCGCGATGTGGATACAGATTATCTGGTACAGAAACATTCAGGCGCAAAGCGTAACGCAGATATTGATTGCTGTGCTTAATATCAGGATAGAGCATACGGGCCAGTTTCAACGTACAAATCCATTGACCGCCCATCTCCGGTAATACACCACGGTCGAAGGGGGCATTATGAGCGACATAATAAGGGCTACCTTGATACTTCCTTACGGCAACTGCAATCCGTGGTTTACCTTCCACCATTTCTTCTGTGATATGGTGAATGACCATGGCGTCGAGACTGATTGGCCGGTCTGGGCTAACCAAGTCACTCATCGGGTTACTCAATACACCATCCACTACATCAATGGATGCGATTTCGACAATACCGCCCTCTAAGCCACAAGTTTCTGTATCGATGATACGAAAATACATGCTTGCTCCCCATGTCATGCTTAAATCTTAGCAACAAAAAACCCGCCTGCATGGCGGGTTGACTGACGAGACGAAAAGTCCGTTATTCTGCGCTAGTGGACGATGACTTTTTAGCGCGTTTCTCAGCTTTTTTCTCAGCTGGCGTTTTTAGTGGCTTTTTCTTCGCGTTCTTTTTGCTGTCCATTCCCTTACTCATGGCTTGCCTCTCTTTACCTTCGGTTAGGTTGGTACGCCTACCTATTAACCACCTAATCAGAGTGAGTTGCAAGGGAAGAAAGCGTCAATCTGGTTAATGTATTGTTTAGTAGGAATATTATTAAACACTCGATCCTTTTATTACGTTTTAAATATCACTATGTGGTGATGTTACACCTAAAATTTAATTAAGTTATGGTGCATTTATCACCAGTTGATGGAATTAATGAGCTGATTGGCGTAAATGTAATGTTTTATCGTTGACCCTGCGTGCTGTATAGGCTTTGATAACTTTAATGTCTTAACAAATATGGAAAAATAATGGAACAATTACGTGGACTTTATCCAGCGTATGAACCTTACGATAGTGGTTTACTCGACACAGGAGATGGCCACCAGATTTACTGGGAACTTTGTGGTAATCCTGAAGGTAAACCCGCGGTATTTATTCATGGTGGCCCAGGGGGGGGGATTGCACCTTATCATCGGCAGCTGTTCAACCCAACAAAATACAAAGTATTACTGTTTGATCAACGTGGATGTGGGCGCTCCAAACCCCATGCCAGTTTGGATAACAACACGACCTGGCATTTAGTCGATGATATTGAACGGCTACGTAAAATGGCCGGTGTCGATAAATGGTTGATATTCGGGGGGTCGTGGGGATCAACTCTCGCACTGGCTTACGGCGAAACCCACCCGGACAGGGTTAGCGAGATGGTTTTGCGTGGTATATTTACGCTGCGTAAAAAAGAGTTGGATTGGTATTATCAGGATGGCGCTTCTCGTTTCTTCCCCGATAAATGGCAGCGTGTGCTATCTATCTTATCGCCAGAAGAGCAGGGTGATGTCACCGCGGCTTATCGCAAACGACTTACCTCACCTGACAAGGCGGTACAATTAGAGGCAGCCAAAATTTGGAGTCTATGGGAGGGCGAAACTGTCACCTTGTTGCCAGCTAAAAGTGCGGCGTCCTTCGGTGAAGATGATTTCGCTCTGGCGTTTGCCCGCATTGAGAATCACTATTTTACCCACTTAGGTTTTTTGGATAGTGATAACCAATTACTGGATAACGTCACGCGTATACGCCATATCCCGGCGGTAATTATTCATGGACGATATGATATGGCTTGTCAGCCACAGAATGCATGGGATTTAGCAAAAGCATGGCCGGAAGCCGAATTGCATATTGTCGAAGGCGCAGGGCACTCCTTTGACGAGCCGGGTATCTTGCACCAGCTGATTCTTGCAACCGATAGATTTGCTCGAAAACTCTAGCCGTTGTCGCCGACAAACTCCCGCAAACCCTGTGCGGGAGCCTTTTGCTCATGACTTCATTTTTGGCTCATACGGCAAACGAGAGAATTTATTGGATTCACTACGGTAGTGCGCCAGCCGTTGCAAAAAGTACTCCCGTAGCTCATCAGGTTGTTCTCGTGCAACCATTTCAGGTATGACTGGCATATTGTAGCGCTCTTTAAATGCGACACCAGAGGCGGCCAGGTCAACATTCATTTTTGCTGTTTCTTCATCAGAAAGCTCAGCTAGATTATATCCCATCGTCTTCTCCTCATGCTGCGTGGGCAGTTATGGCGCAAAAGGTAATGCAGTGGACAGATATTGGCAAGCAGGTAATGTGCCCCAACAATACCGCATTAAAACTTTTTGTCGTGAAATAATATTAACCTCTAAAACAAGGGTTATTATTTATTGAAGTAAGCCTTAAATAAGAATCATTCTTTTTAGTATTCTGACGTTAATGTTAATGATTCTTATATTAATTAACTATCACGATGTAAATTTATTTTTCCTTTGTAATCAATAAAATAAATAATTCACTGTTTTTATTTAATATTAATGTGAATAGGGTGTTCTTATTTTGTTTTTATCTTGGCATAATACGAAAAGTTAATCGTTGCTTACCTGCATTATAAAAATTAGGAAATTATTATGTTGAAAACAGAAATGGCACAAAAGCTCAATGAGCAGCTGAATCTGGAATTTTACTCTGCCAATCTTTATTTGCAGATGAGTGCCTGGTGCAGCGATAAAGGCTTTGAGGGGGCTGCCGCATTTTTAAAAGAGCATTCTCAAGAAGAGATGCAGCATATGCAGCGTTTGTTTGAATACCTGAGTGGAACAGGCTCCATGCCGGTATTAGGCACCATCAGTGCACCGCCGGTCGATTTTGCATCACTGGCTGATGTATTCAAACTGACCTACGAACACGAGCAACTTATTACGACTCAAATTAATGAACTGGCCCATGTTGCAATGACCACCCACGATTACTCCACATTCAATTTCCTGCAATGGTATGTGGCCGAACAGCATGAAGAAGAAAAGCTGTTCAAATCTATCCTGGATAAACTGGCATTAGTGGGTAACAGCGGCAATTCATTGTTCTTCGTCGATAAAGATCTGAAAACAATGGCAGCACAGAGCCATGTTCAAGCCTGATCTTTGGTCTTGAATTGAGCTTGCCGCAGTTTCTATCCACTGCTAAGTGGGGCTGGATACTGCGGCTTCTTATTGTATACACGCCATACTCACCGCAATTTCACCGCAACTATTTCCTCTGAATTTTATTGTTTCGTGCTAACAACATGTTGTTTATCTATGGCTTCTTGTCTTGCTATATTCAAATCGTTATCATTTGCGATAAAAGGTGACAGGCTGAGTGAGATTAATTGCTGCTCAACTATTGGCTATATTTCAATCGCCGCTCATAATTTGGCGTTTTATTTTGTGTCCTACCTCACAGGTAGTGCAATTGACTGGAAGTGATAGGGGTTCGCGCTGCCAATATAGGATATGGTTGGTAGCAGATTGATTCTTCTCCCCATCGATTAAGGGATATTATGTTTATTCACAAAGTACGTTCTTCTTGCCGCATGCTTTCGGCACTTATTGTGTTATTTGTTGGGCTATCCAGTCAGCAAGCTCTGGCTCATGCACATCTGAAAATTGAATCTCCTGCTGCTGATGCCACTATCGGTTCAGCGCCAGAAGCCGTGACACTGGGCTTCTCTGAAGGGATTGAATTGAATTTTAGTGGCGTGAAGGTGACAGGCCCAGATAACGATGTGGTGAAAACTGGTGAACTCAAATTGGACCCAGCCAACAACACGCAATTAATTCTGCCGATCGATAGTGCATTGAAAGCAGGGAAATATAATGTTTCATGGCATGTTGTGTCTGTTGATGGTCATAAAACCAAAGGCACTTACAGCTTCACAGTGAAGTAATATGTCTCTGGCGACTCTATTCATTCTGTGTCGCTTTCTGCACTTTTTGGCGGTGATGCTGATGTTTGGTATCAGCATTTTCACCGCCTTACTCGCACCAGACCGTTTCTCTTCGATACTCAAAAATCGGTTATCGTCACTCCTCATCTTCAGCACATTTTTGGGGCTAGCCTCCGCTATCGGGCTTTTGGCTATTCAGGCGGGCATGATGGGCGATGGCTGGTCTGATACCTATAGGTTGAGTGTATGGTGGGCGGTCTTGGGAACTCGCTTTGGCGAGATATGGCAATGGCATCTCGGTTTATCCATATTGAGCATGTGGGTAGTATTACTCGGCACAACCCGACTTTACTATCGGCTGATGGTCGGGTGCTCAACCTTGCTACTGGCTAGTTTGGCATTTACCGGGCACGCCGCAATGCACGACGGTGTAGTGGGATGGATTCACCAGACTAACCAAATTCTACATCTGCTCAGTGCGGGTTATTGGTTGGGATGCCTGCCTGCGTTGCTGGTTTGCCTGGCACATACAGCCCGGAATGATGTGAAACGTGAAGCTATCACTACGTTGATTCGGTTTTCAAGTTGGGGACATTTGGCCGTCGCATTGGTATTGGCTACCGGCGTGATTAACAGCATTATTATATTGCGTGAAACCTCTTTAACGCTGACATCTGCCTATCAGATGTTATTACTGAGCAAGGTAATATTGGTACTGCTTATGATTATTATAGCGGTCATTAACCGCTATTTGATTGTTCCCATGCTGCGTAAATTGCCAGTAAAAGCCCACCATTGGTTAGTGATCAACAGCTATGTTGAAATAATCCTTGGTGCTGCGGTATTACTTTTAGTGAGTATTTTCGCCACGATGGCACCGATATAGTGAGAAATTATACGTGATAGTTATTACTGTTAATCTTGCGTCGACTCAACTGAATGCGAGAAAATCAAAGTAAGCCGTTAATTGAGGATAATTTAAATGAAGAGTTTGGTGCTGACGTTATCGCTACTGATGCTATCCGTGAATGCTTTTGCCGCTGGAAAAATAGTGACTGTCAGTAAGTTTGAATTTGGCAAACAATGGGCATTTACCCGAGAAGAGGTGATGTTGGAATGTCGCTCAGGGGGAGCTTTGTTTGTGATAAATCCAAGTACATTAGCTCAATATCCACTCAATGATGTGGCGACTGAACAGATGAAGGCAGGCCATGTTCTCGCGAAACCATTAGATATTTTATTATTAGATGATAACGAGAAGCCGGGACAAAAGATGAGCCTGGCGCCTTTCCAACAGCGTGCGATGACGTTGTGTCAAAAGTGAGTTTGGTAATAAATATTGGGTAATTGACCGATGTTTGTATATTTAATTGATTTTAAATGAAAAATAAAAAGAGACCGAATACGATTCCTATATTCGGTCTAGGGAAATGGCTCTTGGGAGAGAGCCGTGCGCTAAAAGTTGGCATTAACGTAGGCTTGTTCAGCCATACTCTTTAAGAGTAGTCGAGTACATGTGTTTCGCCAACTTAGCTACAGAAGTAATTAATAACGGTCGCGAACTAATTCAAATAATGAAAATCAGCGTTCATGCAGAGAAAGGCAGCCGGATAAAACGGTTTACAACAAAACTCAAATGTTTTAGCCATTCACGAGTAAAAACTCTGTTCTCAACATCAGGTCGTGACATACAAACAAAGTAAGGCCCCGAAGGGCCTGGTTGGATAAAAACGTATTGGATATAAGCTAGCTACTCATATAGCTGAAAAACTAGCCAATAGTCATCAGACTGGCATTCCCACCAGCTGCCGCAGTATTGACACTCAGAGAGTGCTCAATGAGTAAGCGCTCCAGCAGAATATTCGTCTCGCCGCGGGCAAAGCCTTGCACCGAGACAATTGGCCCATCAATTTGTGCTATCTGTTCACACAAAATACGGAGTTGATCGGCATCTCCGTGATAGATAACACCATCAAAGTGGATATGAGCCGTTTGCCAATCTTTCGTGAGCGTAATACGTGATTTTACAACTGCCGGTAATGTACGGAATAAGTCACTTTGTACCGTGCTTTCCGGCCAGAGAACTTCGCTGCCAATGGCCAGTACCGCCGCCAGCTGTGTTAGCGCATCCGCCTCGGTATCTGCCAGACACAGAATACGCTCACGTGGCAACAGCGCGTAGGTATTGCGTTCGCCGGTTGGCCCCGGTAACACTCGCACGGTGCCACCTTGTGCCAGCTCACCATAACGCCGCGCCAACTGAGCCACAACGGGTTGTTGCTGTTCATCCGCCCATTTGATTAGAGCATGGTGGGCCGTTTGCAGTGCCTCACGGCCTGAGACATTCTGTAACTGCCCGCTATCATGATGGGCTAGGGTGTTTATCACCGCATCTTCCGGTCGGCTACACAAAAGGCGATACAAATACAGCGGTCCACCGGCTTTAGGACCCGTACCTGATAGACCTTCGCCGCCAAAAGGTTGCACGCCAACCACCGCGCCGACCATGTTACGATTAACGTAGAGATTACCCACTTTTGCTTTTTCAGTGACTTGCGCAATGGTTTCATCAATACGGGTATGAATACCCAAAGTTAAGCCATAACCAGAGGCATTTATTTGATCAACCAACGCAGCGAGATTTTGCCGCTGGAAGCGCACGACGTGTAGAACCGGGCCGAAGACCTCTTTTTGCAGTTCATCGAAGCTATCCAGCTCTATTAATGTCGGCTTGATAAAGGTTCCGCGCTGCCACTCTTTTTCATCCAGATTATTGGACTGAGCAGCTTGATACACTTTGCGCCCTTTGGCGCGCATGGCTTGAATATGCCGTTCAATACCGGCTTTGGCATCGGCATCGATAACTGGCCCGATATCTGTAGACAGGCGCTCGGGGTTACCCATGCGGCATTCAGCCATGGCACCACGCAGCATTTGCAACGTGTGTTCAGCCACATCATCCTGAATGCAGAGAATGCGTAAAGCCGAGCAGCGCTGACCGGCGCTATCAAAGGCTGATGCCACAACATCAGTCACCACCTGTTCAGTGAGTGCAGATGAGTCAACTATCATGGCATTCAAGCCGCCGGTTTCTGCAATCAGCGGGGTTGGGCGGCCTTGCGGATCAAGTCTACCGGCGATGCTGCGCTGTAAAATAGCCGCAACTTCGGTTGAACCGGTAAACATCACGCCGCGTACGCGGGCATCATTCACCAAGGCAGCACCGACGCTATCACCTTGACCAGGAAGCAGTTGTAGCACACCTTGCGGGATGCCCGCTTCCAGTAGGATCCGCACGGCCTGTGCCGCAACCAGCGGAGTTTGCTCAGCCGGTTTTGCTAACACACTATTACCAGCGGCCAATGCCGCGGCAATCTGGCCAGTGAATATGGCCAGCGGGAAGTTCCACGGACTGATACACACCACCGGCCCGAGTGGACGATGGCTGTCATTGGAGAAGTTATCTCGCACCATTCCTGCATAATAATGTAGGAAATCAACGGCTTCACGCACTTCTGCAATGGCATTGCTGAAGGTTTTACCGGCTTCACGTACCAGTATCCCCATCAATGTTTGCATCTGATTTTCCATCAATTCAGCGGCACGCACTAAAATTGCTGCTCGCTCAACGGGCGGGGTGGCAAACCAAATCGCACCAGCACTGGCGGCAGCATCCAATGCGCGGCTGACTTCGGCCTCTGTTGCTTCTCGAACATAACCAACAATATCAGCCGGTTCTGCCGGGTTGATAACAGGGTGTTCCATGCTATTAACTGGCTCTGTACCACTATCAAGCTCAGCATCAATCAGTGGTTCTGCTCGCCAGACTTGGCTGGCACTGGTCAGTAATGCACTGGAAAGTGAAGCCAAGCGGTGCTCGTTTGACAAATCCAAACCGCTGGAATTGGCGCGCTCCTTGCCATACAACTCACGCGGTAATGGAATGCGGGGGTGTGGTAAACCGAGCTGGCCTTCGCTGGCGGCGATAGCCTCTACTGCACTGACCGGATCCGCGACTAATTCGTCGAGCGGCAAAGTGGCATCGGCAATCCGGTTGACAAATGAAGTATTCGCACCATTTTCCAACAGGCGGCGTACCAGATAAGCCAGTAAGGTTTCATGGGTGCCGACCGGGGCATAGATACGGCATGGGCGGTTAAGTTTACCATCAGCGACTTTGCCAACCACCTGCTCATACAGCGGCTCTCCCATGCCATGCAAGCATTGGAATTCGTACTGACCGGGATAGTAGTTCTGTCCGGCAAGATGATAAATCGCCGATAGGGTGTGGGCGTTATGTGTCGCAAATTGCGGGTAAATCAGGTTAGGAACCGCCAGTAACTTGCGCGCGCAGGCCAGATAAGAAACATCGGTATAAACTTTACGGGTATAAACCGGATAGCCTTCTAAACCATCAACTTGAGCGCGCTTAATCTCGCTGTCCCAATAGGCTCCTTTAACCAAACGGATCATCAAGCGACGGCGGCTGCGCTGTGCCATATCAATCACCGCATCAATGGTGAATGGGCAACGTTTCTGGTATGCCTGTATAACAAAGCCGATACCATTCCAACCGGCTAACTTTGGCTCAAAGCAGAGTTTTTCCAGCAGATCGAGGGAGATTTCCAGACGATCGGCTTCTTCTGCGTCGATGTTAATTCCAATATCATACTGACGCGCTTGCAAAGTCAGCGATAACAATCGTGGATAAAGCTCATCCATTACCCGATCATATTGGGCGCGGCTATAGCGCGGATGGAGAGCAGAGAGTTTGATTGAAATCCCCGGCCCTTCATAAATACCGCGGCCATTTGACGCTTTGCCGATAGCATGAATAGCCTGTTGATAGGAGAGTAAATAGGCCTGAGCATCGGCTTCTGTCAGTGCCGCTTCCCCCAGCATATCGTAGGAATAACGGAACCCTTTATCTTCCAGCTTGCGCGCATTAGCTAAGGCTTCTGCAATGGTTTCGCCGGTGACAAATTGCTCGCCCATCAAACGCATCGCCATGTCCACACCCTTGCGGATCAGCGGTTCGCCCCCTTTACCGATAATGCGGTTCAATGAACTGGAAAGTTTGGCTTCATTGTGGGTAGAAACCAGATGGCCGGTAAACAATAAACCCCAGGTGGCCGCGTTGACGAACATGGATGGGCTGCGCCCCAGATGAGAGTGCCAATTGCCATTGCTGATCTTGTCGCGAATTAATGCATCGCGAGTTGGTTTGTCAGGAATACGCAGCAGCGCTTCTGCCAGGCACATCAATGCCACGCCCTCTTGGGAAGAGAGAGAGAACTCCTGCAACAAGCCTTGCACGATCCCGGCCCGGCCATTGGCACTTTTTTGATTCCGCAATTTTTCGGCAATAGAATAGGCGAGCTTATGTGTCGCCTGGGCCAAATCTTCAGGTAAGCGCGCTTGTTCCAATAACATCGGAATAGCTTCGGTTTCCGGGCGGCGATAGGCCGCTGTAATGGCTGCACGGCTAACAGATTGTGGCAACACTTGTTCGGCGAAATCTAAGAAAGGTTGGTGCACACTTTCAATGACTTGCGGCATAATGTCGTCCGTTTCAGACGAGGAGGATGACTGTGCTGTTGGAAGTTCTGGTAATTCGCTGTTATTTTCCAACCGTTCCAGATAGTTAAAAATGGCCTGTTTGATCAGCCAGTGCGGTGTACGGTCAATACGCTGTGCGGCGGCCTTAATGCGGTCACGTGTCGCTTCATCGAGTTTCACGCCCATGGTGGTGCTACCCATACTATCTGGCTCCTGAATTAAGGGGAGTTATACCCGTCATTCTTCGAGCTCCAGGTGCGTTGGCTACGTTTAATAACCTGAATCACTTACTTATGTAAGCTCATCAGGATTCTTGCACTTGCCGCCTTCCTGCAACTCAAATTATTTAGGGTATATGATTTTATTTCAGACAATATCAGTCATGTTGCAACTTTGTGCAACCGTGTTAAATCACGCGTGTAATCGAAGTGTGAATTCAGTCTTGTTTTTAACAACTTCAAAAGATAAATAATATTCAAATATGAAGCAGCGAAGCGGTTAACGTTAATAATGGTAGGGGTTTTAGAGGGTTTACCTCAGGTATAACTCATTTTCTTATGTTTGGTGTCACTGCCGACAGAGTTTAATGTGATGCAGGGTGAGTTTTTTGTAAAAAAATTGTTTAAATTCTTGTGGGGCAAGAAAGGACTCCTCTAGGATAGCAACCGCAAGCTGGCCAGTGGCTAGCGAATAGTTGTGTTGGTAGTCAATTTCAGATTTTAGCGTTCATCTCAGGTGCAACTCAGTGTCACGTTCCGACCCGCCAGAGATAAAGCATGATGCCGTGTTGCGCGGTAAGCATGGAAAAAGCGAGATATATTAAAACGATAATATGCACTATGGAGATGTTGCATGACCATGAACACGCCAATGCTGGTGACTTTTTTAGTTTATATTTTTGGGATGATACTTATTGGGCTTGTGGCCTATCGTGCAACCAAGAGTTTTGATGACTATATTCTGGGCGGCCGCAGTTTAGGGAGTGTAGTGACGGCGTTGTCAGCCGGTGCTTCCGATATGAGTGGCTGGTTATTAATGGGGTTACCGGGAGCGATTTTCCTGTCGGGGATATCCGAGAGTTGGATAGCTATCGGTTTAACCATTGGCGCTTATTTTAACTGGAAGTTAGTGGCTGGCCGTTTACGGGTTCATACCGAAGCGAATAATAATGCGCTGACATTGCCGGACTATTTCACCAGCCGTTTTGAAGATAAAAGTAAACTTCTGCGAGTCATATCGGCCGTAGTGATTTTAGTCTTCTTTACCATTTATTGTGCTTCCGGGATTGTTGCCGGTGCACGGTTATTTGAAAGTACCTTTGAGATGAGTTATGGCACGGCCTTGTGGGCCGGTGCAGCCGCTACCATTGCGTATACTTTTATTGGTGGTTTCCTGGCGGTGAGTTGGACAGACACAGTGCAGGCGACACTGATGATTTTTGCCCTGATCCTGACGCCAATTATCGTGATTTTAGCCGTCGGTGGTATTGATACTTCGATTATGGTTATTGCGGCGAAAAACCCGGCCAATATTGATATGTTCAAAGGGTTGAATCTGGTTGCTATCCTTTCTCTGCTCGGCTGGGGTTTAGGCTATTTTGGTCAGCCACATATTCTGGCGCGTTTTATGGCGGCAGACTCCCATCGCACTATTCGCAGCGCTCGTCGCATTAGTATGACCTGGATGATCCTGTGTCTGGCGGGGACTATTGCTGTCGGGTTCTTTGGCATTGCCTACTTTGAGAACAATCCACAATATGCGGGAAGTGTGACACAAAATGGCGAACGCGTATTTATTGAATTAGCCAAGTTGCTGTTCAATCCGTGGATGGCGGGTATTTTGCTGTCCGCCATTCTGGCTGCGGTAATGAGTACGTTAAGCTGCCAGTTACTGGTGTGTTCCAGTGCATTAACCGAAGATTTGTACAAAGCGTTCTTACGTAAAAAAGCCAGCCAGAAAGAATTAGTCTGGGTGGGTCGTGCCATGGTGTTGCTGGTGGCGTTGATTGCCATCGCGTTAGCAGCGGATCCAGATAATCGGGTGCTTGGTTTGGTGAGTTATGCCTGGGCGGGCTTTGGTGCAGCATTTGGGCCAGTGG
The DNA here is from genome assembly GCF_902170785.1 of Yersinia proxima. Lineage (GTDB taxonomy): Bacteria > Pseudomonadota > Gammaproteobacteria > Enterobacterales > Enterobacteriaceae > Yersinia > Yersinia proxima. The sequence goes on from NZ_CABHYG010000017.1 coordinate 60,232, forward strand.
TTCTGATTTCAGTTATGTGGCCACGGATGACCCGCAACGGTGCGCTCGCGGGGATGCTGATCGGCGCGATTACCGTGATCGTCTGGAAACAATACGCCTGGTTAGATTTATACGAAATCATCCCTGGTTTTGTGTTTGCCAGTATCGCGATTGTGGTGGTGAGTTTACTGGGACGTTCTCCGAGTCATGCCATTACTGAACGTTTCCGTCAGGCGGAAGCGGAGTTTAAAACCGTATAGAAATAACGTTTATCTTTAATAAATATAGCCTCCTGCAAAACAGGGGGCTTTTTTTATCAAAAAACCTGCCAGTTCTTAATAAATACATTAATTCGTATCCTGATGAATTTATTTACTATTTAACTCCGCGGAAACAACTTGCCACAGTTTGTTTAACAATATTCCTATTCCACCTCTTGAATTTCTTTTTGCCAGAATGATAATCACTATCGTTTTACTTTTCCTTACGTAAATTGACAATATTCTTATTCGCATATTCTACTGCCCACCGCAGGGGTGTTTAGCATGTTTGTCCCATTTCTTATTATGTTTCGTGAAGGGCTGGAGGCAGCGCTGATTGTTAGCCTGATCGCCAGTTATCTTAAACGTACTCAGCGCGGTCAATGGATGGGGGCAGTATGGGTGGGGGTTATCACTGCCGCAGCACTTTGCCTGGCTATTGGTATTTTTATTAATGAAACCACCGGTGAGTTCCCGCAAAAGCAGCAAGAGCTGTTCGAAGGGATTATCGCTGTGGTGGCAGTTTGCATATTAACCTATATGGTTTTTTGGATGCGCAAGGTATCCAAGTCAGTCAAAGTTCATTTAGAAGGTGCCATTGATAACGCCCTAAACGTTGAGGGTAAAAAAGGCCGTGGTCAGGGATGGGCATTAGTCGCAATGGTGTTTTTTGCTGTGGCGCGCGAAGGCCTGGAGTCAGTTTTCTTTTTATTAGCTGCTTTTCAGCAGGATGTCGGTATTGGCGCACCCATCGGCGCAATATTGGGTTTGATCTGCGCTATTTTGGTTGGTATGGCTATCTACTGGGGCGGCGTTAAGTTACATCTGGCTAAATTCTTCAAATGGACCAGCCTGTTTATTCTGTTTGTTGCTGCCGGGCTTGCCGCAGGGGCAATAAGAGCCTTCCATGAAGCGGGATTGTGGAACCATTTCCAGGATATCGCATTTGACCTGACCAATGTGCTTTCTACGCACTCCTTGCTGGGCACCTTCCTTGAGGGCATGTTTGGCTATCAGGAAGCCCCGACTGTCAGTGAAGTCGCGGTCTACTTTATCTATCTGATTCCGGCATTGATTTTCTTTTTCCTTCCACCACGCGCCACAGCGGCTTCAACCGTAGCGGCTGCGCGGAAAACTAACCAATAATTCAGGGATTTATCACATGTCTAACCGGTTCTTCCGTCGCACAGCTCTACATGCTGCTTTATTGGCACTGCCAGTTTTCGCTATTAGCGCACAGGCTGCTGATATTCCTCAGGTTAAAATTACGGTTAATGACAAGCAGTGTGAGCCAATGGCGCTGTCTATTCCTGCCGGTAAAACACAGTTTATTGTGCACAATGCCAGCCAAAAAGGGCTGGAGTGGGAGATCCTGAAAGGGGTCATGGTGGTTGAAGAACGTGAGAACATCGCGCCAGGTTTTACCCAGAAGATGACAGCCAATCTGGAACCGGGTGAATACGATATGACCTGCGGTTTACTGAGCAACCCGAAAGGCAAGCTCACTGTGACGGCTGCGGCCGGTACTGACACGGCGACCAAACCGGATGCCATGGCACTGGTTGGGCCAATCGCCGAGTATAAAGTCTATGTAACACAAGAGGTTGCCCAGCTAGTGACCCAAACCAAAGCCTTCACCGATGCAGTGAAAAAAGGCGATTTGGCATTAGCGCGCAAGCTCTACGCACCGACCCGGCAGCATTATGAACGTATCGAGCCCATTGCTGAGTTATTTTCTGATTTAGATGGCAGCATTGATGCCCGCGAAGACGATTTTGAACAGAAAGCGGCAGATCCGAAATTCACGGGTTTCCACCGTTTAGAGAAAATCCTATTTGGTGACAATACCACCAAAGGAGCGGATAAATTTGCTGACCAACTGTATCAAGACACGCTGGAACTGCAAAAACGGATAGCGGGTCTGACATTCGCACCAAACAAAGTGGTAGGCGGGGCGGCAGGTCTCATCGAAGAAGTGGCAGCCAGTAAAATCAGTGGTGAAGAAGATCGCTACAGCCGCACTGACTTGTGGGACTTCCAGGCGAACGTTGATGGCGCACAGAAGATTGTTAATCTGCTGCGGCCGTTATTGGAAAAAGCGGATAAGCCGTTGTTGGATAAAATTGATGCCAACTTCAAAACGGTTGATAGCGTATTAGCAAAATACCGCACCAAAGATGGCTACGAATCTTATGAGAAGTTAACCGATGCTGATCGCAATGCGATGAAAGGGCCAATTACGGCACTGGCGGAAGACCTTGCTCAACTGCGTGGCGTATTGGGTCTGGACTGAGGATTAAAATGAGTCAGAAAACCGGCCCGCAATACGGGCCGTATCAGCAAGATAACGGGGCGGAATTGCCGTCCCGTCGGCGTTTGCTCCTCGGTATGGGCATGATGAGTGGGGCATTGGCGCTTGGCGGGGCAAAAATAGCCCGCGCGGCGGATTGCCCCGCACCCGAATCCGCACCCGCGCAAGATGAACGTTGGCAGAAGCAGCCTTTTTACGGACAGCATCAAGCCGGTGTATTAACCCCACAGCAAGCGGCGATGATGCTGGTGGCATTTGATGTGCTGGCAACAGATAAAGCAGCATTAATCCGGTTATTCACGTTATTAACTGAACGAATTGCTTTTCTGACTACTGGCGGGCATGCGCCGTCAGTTAACGCGAAATTGCCGCCGCTGGATTCGGGCATTATGGGGCCGGAAATTTACCCCGATAATCTGACGATCACGGTTTCCGTCGGTGACTCACTGTTTGACGAGCGTTTTGGCTTGCAAGGGCAAAAACCCCTGCGACTTCAAAGAATGACTCGTTTCCCCAATGACTCACTGGATGCCGGATTGTGCCACGGTGATATGTTGCTGCAAATTTGCGCGAATACCAATGAAACCGTGATTCATGCACTGCGCGATATCATCAAACACTCGCCGGATCTTCTCAGTGTGCGCTGGAAACGTGAAGGGTTTATTTCTGCCCATGCTGCCCGCAGTAAAGGTAAAGAAACACCAATCAACTTGTTGGGTTTTAAAGATGGAACCGCGAATCCGAAAACCAGTGATAAGCCGCTGATCAACCAAGTAGTTTGGGTTCAGGAAAATACCGGAGAACCTGCATGGGCGGTCGGTGGCAGTTATCAGGCGGCTCGGATTATCCGTTTCAAAGTGGAATTCTGGGATCGGACTCCCTTGCAAGAGCAGCAAACTATTTTTGGTCGCGATAAGCACAGTGGCGCGCCTTTGGGTATGGTGCATGAACATGATGAACCGGATTACACCAAAGACCCAGACGGCAAAGTGATTAAGCTGGATGCACATATTCGGCTGGCAAATCCGCGTACCGCTGAAACCCAGAATAACTTGATGCTGCGCCGTGGCTACAGCTACTCGCTGGGGGTATCAAATTCGGGACAATTGGATATGGGCCTCTTATTTGTCTGCTATCAGTCTGATTTGGAAAAGGCATTCCTAACCGTGCAAAAACGGCTGAATGGGGAAGCGCTGGAAGAGTATGTGAAACCCATTGGTGGCGGCTATTTTTTCACCTTGCCGGGGGTGGCAGATGCTAACCACTATTTAGCTCAAGGGTTATTAGAGGCTTAATATACTCGTCATACTTCAAGTTGCATGTGTGTTGGCTGCTCTCAATCACCCCAGTCACTTACTTGTGTAAGCTCCAGGGGACTCACTCGTTTGCCACCTTCCTGCAACTCGAATTATTTAGAGTGTTTTGAAATAAAGCACCACTTTAGCGGTGCTTTTTATAACAATTTAACTGGCTAATTTGGCCGTGATTTTCGCCACATGTTCACCCTGGAAACGGGCGATGGCGAGCTCCTCAGCGCTTGGCTGGCGGGAACCATCACCACCTGCAATAGTGGTAGCGCCATAAGGCGTGCCACCGCGGGTCTGCGAAACATCAAATAACTCTGTTGCGCCATAGCCGATCGGCACAATAATAAAACCGTGATGGGCTAATGTGGTCCAGGTTGAGGTGATGGTGTGTTCTTGCCCACCCCCCGTACCGGTAGAAGCAAATACACTGGCGACTTTGCCGTACAATGCGCCCGATGCCCACAGGCCGCCAGTCTGATCAAGGAACGTACGCATCTGCCCGGCCATATTACCAAAGCGGGTTGGCGTGCCGAAAATGATGCCATCGTAATCGGCCAACTCTTGTGGTGTTGCTACTGGCGCTTTCTGATCGGTTTTACCACCGGCTTTGGTAAAAGCATCCGCTGGCATAGTTTCTGGCACGCGCTTAATGGTCACTTCAACGCCACTAACCTTTTGAGCACCTTCGGCAACTGCGCCAGCAAGTGTCTCGATATGTCCATACATGGAATAGTAAAGCACTAGAATTTTCGCCATCTCGCTTCGCTCCAATCATATTTATTGAATAACGTTGATGATGTCATCATAGTCGCTGCTTATGACACTTATTAACCATACCCCAATACGCTCAAGCTGCAATGTTAGCGACACAAAAAGTCACCGCAATAAGAGATCCCAATCTGGTGACTTTGATTTGCTCAGCTTACTTACAAATTACGTAACTTCTTTTGTAGGCGTTTTTGCTGCCAGCGCTCCATCCAATTACCGAGCAAGAATAGATTTATCGCTCTTAAACCTAATGGAATACCTAACCCCAAAACGACCCACCAGGCCCACATATAGCTTGGGGAGGTAAACCAGTTAATCGCGAACAATATTGAGCACAGGATCACCGCCCGCAGTAATTGGCGCAAAAAAGACATTTCATTTTCAACGGCTTCGCGTGCATCCACTACGCGCTGGTCAACCGCTTCGCCAGAAGCTTCGGGTGGTTGACTCGAATCTGGAGCGTAGAGTTCGCTGACTTTTAACTCCATCACCGCGGCAATGGCACTCAACGTTTCAAGGCTGGCTTGCTCACCATTCTCTATACGCTGAATAGTGCGCACGTTAAGGCTGCAAAGCTCGGCTAATTGCTCTTGTGACCAGGCCCGGGCCTGACGTAATTCACGAATACGATAAAGATTCATAATGAATACTCCTGGGTTTGAAGAGATATCTACAAACCTAAATGCCCGCGCCCAACACTGCCACGACAGTCACCAGACAATAACACGACATCTTCCCGACACTGGCTGACTGCCTTGATTCAGCCTGATTGCCAGAGAATAGCCCACCTAAGTTAACTCAAATATTTATTCATCCCTGAGGTATTTATCACAATGGCTTGTTATCTACATTGACAACGCAGCGGCCAATTAATATCTTGAATGATAGTTAAACTCCAATTTAAATAACTAAGTGGAGTTTTATTGTTGTCACCATTCACCCAATATAGTGATTAATTAATGAGGAACATCTTGATGACTCAGATATACCACCAATATAAGAAAAAATTGAGTACAAAAGTCATCCTATTGAGTGTGCTAACTCTTTGCATCACGTTCTCGCTACCTTACGCCAATGCCGAACGCTATCCCGATGTACCGGTTCCCTTTAAGTATGGAACGGGCGCTCAGGTTGATAACAATTTATATGTCGGCTTAGGTAGCGCCGGTCAATCGTGGTATCGCCTTGATATGGATAAAGCCAGCAGTGGTTGGCAGAAAATAGCCGACTTCCCAGGGCAGCCTCGTGAGCAGGCCGTCACTGTGGCATTAAGCGGTAAGCTGTATGTTTTTGGTGGCGTGGGTAAAAATAGCGCCAGTGACACGCAGGTACGTGCGCTGGATGATGTGTATCAATATGATCCACAAACTAATCAGTGGCAACGGTTGGCAACGCGAGCGCCGCGTGGCTTGGTGGGAACCGCCGCAACCACATTGAATGGCACTCAGGCGCTGCTACTGGGTGGCGTCAATAAAGCTATTTTCGACGGTTACTTCACGGATCTGGCTGTAGCTGGCAGCAATGAAACCCAGAAAAATGCAGTTGTTAATGCGTATTTTGACCAGGCTCCGGCGGACTATTTCTATAACCGCGATGTGCTGATGTATGACCCTGCCAAGAATCAGTGGAAAAGTGGCGGGCAAGTGCCATTTTTAGGTACGGCCGGGTCAGCTATCACTGCTAAAAAGGGTGATTTGATATTAATAAATGGTGAAATTAAACCCGGATTACGCACGGCAGCAGTATGGCAGGGCAAAGCGCAGGGCGCAGAACTGAAATGGCAACAGCGACCGGATTTGGTAGGTGCTGAAAAAGGCGCAGTGCAAGAAGGGCTGGCGGGGGCGTTTTCTGGTGTTAGCCATGATGTGGTGCTGGTGGGCGGCGGAGCCAATTTCCCAGGTTCATGGCAACAATTCAATGCGGGTCAGTTATATGCCCATAAAGGGCTAAAAAAACAGTGGCAACAGCCTATTTATGCGCTGGTGGCTAATCAATGGCAGGTGGTGGGGAAGTTACCTCAGCCGCTGGCTTACGGCGTATCCATTCAAGATAAAGATAAAGTGATTTTGCTGGGAGGAGAAACCAGCGACGGTGTTGCAACCTCAGCAGTGACTCAGCTCTCCTGGCAAGGTGGTAAGCTGCATCTTGAATAAATAGACTGAAATGATAACGCTCTGTATTGAGCTGTCAGGCACAATATAAGAGCGTTATCCCTCTGATAACTAACCGTCTTGCGGCAAGGGCTTACCGTCACTCCCCAGTTTCGGCAATATTTTACGGCGTTGTAATAACGCATTGAGCAAAATGGCACCGAAAGTCGCTGTACCGATGCCCCCGAGGGTAAAGTTACCTAAGGTGAGCGCGAAGTTCCCCGCTCCTAACACCAGTGTGACGGCCACCATAATCAGGTTACCGTTATCACTGAGATCCACTTTGTTTTGTACCCAAATACGCGCGCCAGCAACCGCAATCAAACCGAAAACCACAATTGAGGCACCGCCCAATACCGGCCCCGGAATGGTGTGAATCAACGCGCCAAATTTGGGTGAAAAACCCAGTAAAATGGCGACCAGTGCTGCGGCGACAAAAACCAAAGTAGAATAGATTTTAGTCACTGCCATAACGCCGATATTCTCGGCATAAGTTGTGACACCAGTACCGCCCACCGAGCCGGATAGCATCGTTGCCAACCCATCACCCACAAAAGCCCGCCCCATATACGGGTCCAGATTTTGTCCGGTCATTCCCGCCACGGCTTTTATATGCCCCAGATTTTCTGCCACTAAAATCACGGCCACGGGAGCGATCAGCAACATGGCATGAGCATCAAATACCGGTGTGGTAAATTGCGGCCAGCCAAACCAGGCGGCCTGGTTGATGGGGCCGAAATCAATTGGTGTTCCCCAACCCAACATATTGGTGACAACCCAATAAATGACATAAGACAAAATCAGACCAACCAGAATCAGCAGGCGCTGAATCATTCCTTTAGTAAATACGGCTACCACACCGATACATAAAATAGTGACTACCGCCATCCAGCTGTTAAAAGATGAGCCGGAAACACTATTTACGGCAATCGGTGCCAGATTGAGGCCAATGGCCATCACCACTGCGCCAGTGACCACCGGCGGCATTAAGCGCTCGATCCAGCGGGTGCCGACACTCATCACGATAAAACCAATTAAGGTGTAAATCGCCCCGCAGGCAATAATGCCGCCCAGGGCTAAAGCAATATTGGGATTAGGGCCGCTGCCGCTATAGCCGGTGACGGCAATGACCAGACCGACAAATGCTGCGCTGGAGCCAAGATAGCTGGGCACCCGACCACCCACAATCAGGAAAAACAGTAGGGTGCCGATGCCGGACATCAAAATCGCCAGATTGGCGTCAAAACCCATCAACAGCGGCATCAGCACGGTAGCACCAAACATGGCCACCGCATGTTGTAACCCCATAATCAATGTTGCGCCGACGGGGAGGCGCTCATCAGGAGCAATAATGGCTCCATCCAGATTACCACTGCGTTTACGCCATGTTGGAAACCAGTTATTCGCCATAATGTACTCCGTGAGTCACTGAGAAATATCAATAAATTACCGCAGAGGAATCCATCAATTCGTTTTTGAATCAGCGGCTCTGGCGCATTAACGGGTGATAGCAGCGGTCAAAATAGGCCAGACCATGTTGGTCATCGTTATGAATAACGGCGGCAGCCTGACAAAACAGAATGTCATGAGTGCCGACAGAAATAACTTGTGTGATATGGCAGTCAAAAGAGGCAACAGCACCACTGAGCACCGGGGAACCGGTGACCAGGGTTGACCAACGGGCAGCAGAGAAGCGCATTTCCATCGGCGTTTTGCCACCAAACAAGTTTGACAGTGACTCATGCTCGGCACATAAGGTATTGACGCACAACGTCTGATTTTGCTGAAACACCGAATAGACTGATGCTGAGCGATTGAGGCACACCAACAAGGTTGGTGGGGTATCGGTCACACTGCATACCGCCGATGCGGTAAATCCGGCGCGGCCAGCTGGGCCATCAGTAGTGATAATATTCACCGCCGAGCCGAGTCGCGCCATCGCATCACGGAAATCCTGTTTATCTACGGCGACACTGCGTAATGCTGACGATGCAGGTAAAGAATCTGTTGGTAAGGATTGTGTTTGCATAGACCACCTCAGGATTAAGAATCAGTTCAACAAAAAACAGCCTAAAAATCAGAGCACCAGACACGCCTCGTCGAACGCCAAACGCGGTGAGCGTTCATACAATTTATTGATATCGCCATAACCAATATTCACTAGCAAATTGGATTTCCAGCCTTTTTCTGCCAGAAAAATCTCATCAACCTGTGTATTGTTAAAACCTGACATCGGGCCGGTATCCAACCCCAAGGCCCGACAGGCAATAATCAGATAGGCCGCTTGTAAGCTGCTGTTACGAAAAGCGGTTTCAGTGGCTAACTCTGGGCTGGAAGTGAACCAGGAGCGAGCATCGCCGTGTGGAAACAGCTTGGGTAATGCATCATAAAAAACCGGATCATAGGCGATGATGGCCGTGACCGGTGCTTGCAGGGTTTTGGTCAGATTGCCACTGGACAGCGCCGGTTTAAGCCGCTCTTTGGCCTCAGATGAGCGAATAAAGACAAAACGCGCCGGGCAGCAGTTGGCTGAAGTCGGCCCCATGCGCGCCAGAAGATAGGCTTGTCTGAGCAGAGCATCATCGACTGGTTTATCCAGCCAACCATTGTGGGTGCGGGCGTCAGTAAATAAGGTTGCCAATGCATCCGGGGTTAATATTTGTGTCATAACGACTCCCTTTAAAAATGAATAGCTGATGTATTGGATTGATTTAGCACCTGTTTGCACTTAGCGATATCTGTGTCCATCAGCAAATAACTGAGTAATATGCCGTTAAATTGCTCGCTGTTAGTCACACTCATGGCGTGGCCGCCGTAACTCATCTGCGCCCATTCGCCGTAAGGCAATAGCTCGGCCAAAGCCTGTGAACAGGGGTATGGCACCAATAAATCATCGGTGGCGCACAAAGCCAGTATCGGGGTAGTGATGTGAGGCAATGCCGGGCGGAAATCAGCATTCATCAATGCGTTCAGGCGGCGTAATAAGTTTTCCATGCCCTGAAAATGAGTAATTTGCTGTGCCTCTTCCTGTTCAAGCAGCAGGGTATTACGCGATAGCCAATCTGCTGGATAGAGAAACAACGGCTGGGCGCGAACATAAGCGGCTACACCACTGTTGAGCAGTAAATCTTGCCGCACATGGAAGCAACGCCGTGTTTGGCTATCAAGCACCGGCCAGCTATTGATAGCCACCAGCCGCTCGACACACTGAGGATGCGACGATGCCAGTTGCAAACCTATCATTCCGCCCAATGCGTGACCGACAAAGTGATAGCGCTCAATATGTTGGCTGGCTAATAAGTCCGCCAGTTCGTCCGCCATATCAGCCAGCGTGTAGCCAGATGGGATCACACCGGAACTGCGCCCGGTGCCATATTGATCGTAAGTTATCACGCGAAAGTGCTGACCCAACGCACTCAACTGGGGCTGCCAAAAGCTGCTACTGCCACCCAGTCCCGCAGATAAAACCACTGTTTTAGCGGCTGGCGAATTCTGACCGGTTATCTCGAAATACATTGCCACGCCTCCGTTATTTGTTGTTTGCCAGGTTAGCGTGGCAGATGCGCCACTGACGCGATTTCAATCAGGGCATCGGGTTTGACCAAACCGCATTGAATACAAAAGCGGGCCGGTTTATCGCCGGGGAAATATTCGGCGTAAACCTGATTAATAGCGGCGTAATGCTGCCAGTCAGTCAGAAAAATAGAGTTAAAAGTGATGTCATCCAGCGAACCACCCGCAGTCTCAATCACACTTTTTATAGTTTCCAACACATGGCGGGTTTGCCCCGCAGCATCACCGATATGCACCACATTATTCTGTTTATCAAAAGCCAGGGTGCCGGACACGTACACCACGCCATCGGCCAGGGTGCCGGGCGAAAAAGGGGCGAGGGGAGTACCACTGCCCGGTGGGGTAATAATGGTCTTAGGCATCATCTTCTCCAGTTATCTGAGTGTTGGGGGCGGCAATAGAATGCATTTATCATGCCGACTGGGTGAGTTGTGCCGATGGTGCAAGGCAGTTGCAGAATGTCTCCACATCAGATACCCAACCAAAGAAGGTTTCGATGTTATAAAGTGCAGCTTTTTGGGCAAAATCCGGCCCTGCCTGATGGGTTGCATCCTCCAGTACCACCCCGAAGTACTCAAAGAAGAAGCCGTCGCGCAGGGTGGACTCGACACAGACATTGGTGGCGATACCGGTGAAAATCAGGTGATGAATCCCTTTGGCGCGCAGAATGCTGTCGAGTTGGGTATTGAAAAATCCACTGTAACGCGGCTTGGCGATCACGATATCGCCCGTTTGTGGTTGCAGTTCGTCCACTAATGCATAGTCCCAATCGCCTTTTGCCAGCAGCTTACCCATCAGTTCAGGTTGTTTACGCATGGTCTTCAGCGCATTGGATTTATGCCAGTTTGGCGAGCCTTCCCCGCCCGCTTCAACATATTGTGGATCCCAACCATTCTGGAAAAAAATCACCTGAATACCCGCGGCCCGCGCAGCAGTGATCGCGCGTTTGATATTGGCGATAACCGGAGCGGTGGCTGAAACATCAAATCCGGCCAGATCGAGATACCCCCCCTCTGAGGCATAGGCGTTTTGCATATCAACCACAATCAAGGCGCTGGCCGAGGTAGGGAAGGCGATAGGTTCCGGTCGCGCATTCAGAATAACTTCGTTGCTGCTGATACCTGGATTGCGACGAACTGGCTGTTGAGGGGCGACAGACGGTTTGGTTTCAATCGATTGACGGCTTTCAACAATTTTCATTAGGCCACCTCACGTGCGGCGGGTGGCAGGATGTCAAAGATATCGGCGCGGCTGTTCATCAACGGCTGGATATGTTGACCGAAATTTTCAATACCAGAGAGGAAGTCATCGAATGTCAGCAAAATACCCTCGGTTCCCGGCACCGTGGCAATGTCATCCATCATCTTTGCCACATTGGCATAAGAGCCAACCAGCGTCCCCATATTGATGTTCACGGCAGAGGTCGGGTCAGCCATTTGGCGCACATTGGTATCTGCCCCCGATTGGGTATCTTTACCACTTTGTTCGGTTAACCAGGCCAGTGCTTCGGTGTCGGCTCCGGCCTTGTAACTTTCCCATTTGGCGCGGGCCAGCTCGTCGGTTTCGTCGGCGATTATCATAAATAACACATAGCTACTGACCTCACGTCCGGCCTGTTCTGCCGCTTTTTGCAGGCGAGCGGCTGTTGGGGCAAAGGCGGTCGGGGTATTCACACCCTTGCCGAAACAGAAGTTGTAATCGGCATATTTGGCCGAAAAAGCCATGCCAGCATCACTTTGTGCCGCGCAGATTAATTTGATTGGAGTTTGCGGTTGCGGGCTGACCCGGCAATCATCCATTTGGAAGAACTCACCTTTAAAATCAGATTGCCCTGTGCCCCAAAGGTCTTGTAATACTTCCACATATTCAGAGAGATAGTCATAGCGACGACTGAAATATTCATCTCCCGGCCACAATCCCATCTGCTCATATTCTGGTTTTTGCCACCCGGTCACCACATTCAGGCCAAAACGGCCATTGGAGATAGAGTCAATGGTGGAAGCCATGCGCGCGACTATGGCTGGAGGAAGGGTTAAGGTTGCCGCAGTGGCATAAATCTTAATGCGAGAGGTGACCGCAGCCAGCCCGGCCATCAGGGTGAAAGACTCCAGATTATGATCCCAAAACTCGGTTTTGCCGCCAAATCCGCGCAGTTTTATCATCGATAAGGCGAAATCGAACTGATAGTGTTCAGCTTTTTGCACAATAGCTTTATTTAACTCAAAGCTCGGCATGTACTGCGGTGCATTGCTGGAAATTAACCAACCGTTGTTGCCGATAGGAATAAATACGCCAATTTTCATTTGAGCACCTCTGCATGGTGAGTGGGACTATCTGTACGTCTGCATCAGTACCTAAGCAAAGCCGATGCCAGTTTTTGTAAAACCTTTTTAATCAATGTGTTGGTAAACTTTGGTAAATAAAATGCTGAGCAAATGGTCAAAAATGGACTGTTTGGTAAAATAATTGTGCACAAAAAACTGGCGCGTCTGCCCAGTCACGGTGCAGTTATTCACTAGAAAGAGGTATTCGGGGAAGAGATCGGCATGTTATAGGTAGCTTGTTATTTTCAGTTTCATCAATATTCTGTTTTATCAATATTTATGAAGGGACTATCAGTGAAGCTAGCCACCAGCGATACACCAGCACCTGAGATAAAACCTTCCCGCCGCAGCAAGGCCGGAGCCGCGAAACGGCAACTCATCATGACTGCCGCCCTTGAGCTGTTTTCGCTTTATGGCATTCACGGCACCAGTCTGGATCAGGTCGCTGAGCGGGCTGATGTCTCAAAAACCAATCTGCTGTATTACTTCCCTTCGAAAGAAGCGCTGTATATCGCGGTGTTAAAAGACATTCTGGCCATCTGGCTCGCACCACTCAAAGCATTACAGGCCGATCAGCAGCCAATCGACGCTATTCGGCACTATATTGCCCTTAAATTAGCGGTATCTCGCGATCACCCGCAAGCATCACGTCTGTTTTGTCTGGAGATGATCCAGGGTGCGCCATTGCTTAAGCAAGAGCTGGCGGGGGAGTTGAAAACTCTGTTCGATGACAAGGTCTTGATTATTCGCCGTTGGATGGATGATGGCCTGATAGCCGATGTTGAGCCACAACATTTCATTTTCATGTTATGGGCGACAACCCAGCATTACGCCGATTTTAGCGCCCAAATTGAGGCCATTAGCGGCAAAAATCTCAGTGATAAAGAATTCTTCCAACAGACAGTAGCGAGTGTGCAACAGTTGGTGATTGGCGGCATTGCCCGACGAGAATAGCCATTGAGTGAGAAGAGAAAAGGGCGTCAGAAGCGTTCTGACGCCGGAGGATAAGTATTAGTTATTGTTACTATCGAACAGACGCGTTCTGCGTTTTTTCAAGATAATGTAACCGATGGTCAGAATGACAAACCACAATGGCGTCACCATCAGCGCCTGGCGGGTATCACTTTCTAACGTCAACAGAACCAAGACAAAGGCGAAGAACGCCATACACACCCAAGACATGAAAATCCCAGCTGGCATTTTGTAAATCGACTTCTTATGTAGTGCCGGGCGTCTTTTGCGATACACCAGATAAGAGCAAAGGATAATCGTCCAGACGAACATAAACAGAATCGCCGATACGGTGGTGACCAAAGTAAAGACGGTCATGACATTCGGGATCAGGTAAATCAGCACCACGCCGCCCAACAGGCAAATACAAGAGAATGTCAGGCCGGATGCGGGAACCGAACGGCGTGATAACTTGCCAAACTGCTTTGGTGCATCACCTTCTTTCGCCAAACCGAACAACATGCGGCTGGTGGAGAACACGCCGCTGTTGGCGGAGGAGGCAGCGGAGGTCAACACCACAAAGTTGATCACACTGGCAGCGGCAGGTAAACCGACCAGAACGAATAACTCAACAAATGGGCTTTTATCCGCAACCACGGAGCTCCAGGGGGTCACGGACATAATCATAATCAATGAGAAAACATAGAACATGATGATGCGGATCGGAATGGAGTTAATCGCGCGCGGTAATACCACCTCAGGATCTTTGGTTTCAGCAGCGGTAGTTCCAACTAATTCAATACCCACGAAGGCAAAAACGGCAATCTGGAAACCAGCAAAGAAGCCGCTGATTCCTTTCGGGAACATGCCACCATCATTCCATAAATGTGTAAATGAGGCCGTCGTACCTGATGGGGACTGATAGCTCATTAACACCATCGTCAGACCGGCAAAGATCAACGCCACGATTGCCACAATTTTGATCATGGCGAACCAGAACTCCATCTCACCGAACATTTTTACTGTTGCCAAATTCAGAGATAACAGTAGTAAAACCACTAACAATGAGGCGACCCATTGCGAAAAGCCGGGGAACCAGAATTGCGCATAGGCAGTGATGGCGACGACATCGGCGATGCCGGTGATGACCCAACAAAACCAGTAAGTCCAGCCAGTGAAAAACCCCGCCCAAGGGCCAAGTAAGTCAGCGGCAAAATCACTGAATGATTTGTACTTCAGGTTCGAGAGCAGCAACTCACCCATTGCTCGCATCACGAAGAACAACATAAAGCCGATTATCATATAAACGAAGATGATCGACGGCCCGGCCAGGCTGATGGTTTTACCCGAACCCATAAACAAGCCAGTACCTATGGCACCACCAATAGCAATCAACTGAATATGGCGGTTGGAGAGACTTCGTTGAAGGTGCTCTTCAGGTTCCGGCAAAGGCTCTGCCACTATCTTGGATTGGTCTACCATCTTTCCCATTCCCTCTTCCTGTATTTATTTGTGAAGTTGTTGAGCTCTATGTTGGCTCTTTGGTCTTACCCTGTCTGTCTTTGTTTTTTTGTATGCTTTAAATACAATTTTTGAATTATTTAATATCTTCGCAACAATAATTACACAATACGCCTCGTTTTCCAGTGTTTATATTTCACACACTGAATTTTGTTAAGTTCATCACAGCGCATGGAATTACAACATGAAGTGACATAACTAACAATAATCGCAACTACCAGATGCATAATTAATCCACAGGGATGAATATCACCCAGTATAAAGAGAAAAATCCGATGAAGTGTTTGACAGCCAGGGCCAACAGGAGAATAATTATCGCTGTTGGGTCGTTAGCTCAGTTGGTAGAGCAGTTGACTTTTAATCAATTGGTCGCAGGTTCGAACCCTGCACGACCCACCAACAGAATCAATCACTTAGTATTAATCTTTAATTTCAAATCTATTTCATGGGACATATTTTCGACTCAACTATTAAATATTGCGTCTATTTGTCTGGCATGTTCATTTAAATTATTTGGTAAAAGATGCGCATATCTTTTAACCATTTTAATGGTTCCTCATCCACCCATTTATTGTAATGCAGAAATAGGAACTCCGGATTAAACTAACCAACTTTTTCATGTGCGTATTAAATCATGAAATCTAAAGTTTTCAATTTCCGCTCATTTTAATAATGTGTTCCAAACTGTATTTCCATCAACTCTCATTTTCCATATTTCGGGTGTTAATGAACCATCAGGCCTATTTGATACGTGAGTGTCAACAAAGACATATTTATTATGCTTATCGCTGTTTATATGCTGCGAATATCTTTTCTTCGGTAATACCGCATTGTGCCAGGCGTAACGTTAGCGATATTCAGGAAAGAGAATGAAGTCATAAAGACTGAGTTGGCCTGGATGTTTGCACGAAAACACAAGACTCCGTAAATTGAATAATAACACCAATTGGCGACCTGATAATTTTAGGAACTATGGGTTACATAAATTTTTTACGCTACCCCTCATTGATGGGTTTCATGGCCGGTTCAAAATGAGTTATTTTGATAATAAAGATAAATTGAGAGCCACCTTTCACAACGGCTCTCAAGAGTATTTAATTATTAATGATTTTACATGACCCTACAAAAGAATACTTTAACCCACGCACCAGGGCCTGGTGGCATGTATTTAATTGTTGCTTGGTTGGCCGCATCAGCTTCACTGTTAGCATTAAAAATACCATCCCACAGCCCAGTATCTGTTGCATCACCGTGAGAGCCGCTACAAATGTATTGCTGAGATTTAGCCACTACAGCATGAGAGGGTAATATTGCAAAAGTGGACAATAGAAAAACCGTGGGCACCAGAAACTTTCGAAACTCAGTAGATAAACTCATTTTGAAATCTCCTCTTATTTCCATATAAACGATAGTATTTTGCTGAAAACCAAATCAGCATTTGCAACATATCATTACAAACGTGTAGTTATTTAAACCTGATATAAACAGAATATTGCTTTGGCTTATCTATGCGAGACAACAACGGGCTGGATACCCTCATTGGCGGAGGTACTAAAACCGGAGGGACTACAGGGGTACGTCCGTGTGCTAGACATCCCACCACTAAGTTGTTTTTTTTATTTTCCTCCCCGTACACTTTTTTTTACATAGGTATATTTGTACTAAATATCCTTAATATGAAGTTTAGTTGATTAGGAGGTAGCTTTATATCTCACATGTTTTATACAAGGAATTAACATGAAAATACTTCTAAGTATCCTACTTATATCAAATTCGGCGTTTTCTGCTTCTTCTTCGACAAATGAACGTATTCCAGTGCCTGCGATAATGCGAGTATCGGAAGCTGCGTGTATTCGCAGTTATTCGGTGAAAGAACGTATTGCATGTATAAAACTGGTAGATTCCTCGATAGTTAAAGCATACTGGGCTGGGAAAATGAGCCAGTTTTGCAAGTCACCATTCAACAAAAGTGCCGGAAAAGACAAGCAATGTAGGGTAGTGACAATGCTTTCTGGTGCTTTGGATGAAATGAGTGGTAGGTATCTTGAAGAGTAAATAATAGTCCCTACACCAGCAAAATCAGAAAATGGACTTTGCTTACTGGCGCGTCCGTGCGCCGGTGGATTCCTTCATTTGAGGATTTCATA
The DNA here is from genome assembly GCF_902170785.1 of Yersinia proxima. Lineage (GTDB taxonomy): Bacteria > Pseudomonadota > Gammaproteobacteria > Enterobacterales > Enterobacteriaceae > Yersinia > Yersinia proxima. The sequence goes on from NZ_CABHYG010000017.1 coordinate 77,523, forward strand.
TACAGCAGTAATTCACTCTAATGGATTATTCTTAAATGCTAATAACCAGTCAGAACTCTGGATATTACTGAGCAAATCATTGGGGGCGATTGACTATGGTTCGTGACTCAAAGAGGTTTTGCTCCCAAGGAGGCGCTCTTGAACCAGTGGAAGTGCTACTGGCAAACTCATTGTCTCCTTCATCACTAGTCCATTCGTCAAGTTAATAGTTATTTGGCTAAGTCAGACAAAAAAGAAAACAGATGAGTCTGATCCTGTAGATATTGTCAGATCATACTTTTCATTTTAATTATCATATTAAAAACAAGTAAAAACAAATAGTTATCTCTTTGACCAAAAATAACATTATTATTGGTTATAAATTCTGTGCAGTAATACGATTTAGAACTCCTGCAATATACTCAACCAGTATGGCGTATCGACAAAATAACTTATGAAAAATACTAATAATAGTAAGAGAGGAATGGCAGGGGATTTGAACAGTAGACATTCCAAATTGGATAAATGTTGGAAGCGATATAGATGAGATGTCAGTGGGGTCAACATTTCTGATACTATCAACCCCGTCGATTTTTGCCTATTTTTAATGATACAAAAAGATCCTCAAATTTGCAGGACTCTTTTAACAATTACTGAAAAATAAAATGGATAGCACCTATAATTAGTAGCAAAAATGCGGTGTATTGTAAGTAGTACGCTGACATTGTTTTCATAAACGGCTCCTTTGATATGCTTACTGTTAATAAGCAATTTCTGAGCCATAGATAACTCTTTGATAAAATGATATTTTTAAATATTATTAAGTGAATGAATGCACTGAATTGGGGAATTGGCACCATTTTGGAGCGAATTGACGGATGTCTGTTTTGACTTAGGGGGGGGGAGTAAACCTCCCCAAAAAAAGGAATTAATTTAGAGTTATTTATGAGTAATATAAGATTATTTTATGCAGGTTTATGTGCGGAGAGTAAAAAAATCATTGGACGTTCTTTTTCCTCCTCCAATGCAGGGCAATCTATAATTTGCTGTGCTGTCGGGCCCCATTCTTCTAAATGCTTAATAACAAATCCATGTTTTACCAAAAGGTTAATATAAGTCCCTAATGTCCTATGTTGCTTTATAACGCCTTCAGCCAACCAATTTGTTACCCGCTCTCCTTCTGCTTGATAGCTATTTATCGGCCATGATTTTTGCCCATCATTAGCAATCAGCCAACCAGGCTGTTTTGGTGCGGTGTAAATAGGGTGTTCTGCAGAAAAAATGAAGCTACCACCAGGAAGCAAAGCATCATAAACAGCCGTCAGTAAGGCTGGCAGGGCTTTTATATAGTGCAATGTTAGAGAGCTATATGCCAAATGGTATATCTGTTGCGGTAATTGGATACTTTCCAAATCTTCCTGGCGATAAATGATGTTGCTATCAGATGTCATTTCTTTAGCGCGATTTAGCATTCTTTCTGAAACATCCAACCCTAAAATCTCAGTCGCGCCTTGTAAATGAGCGTAGCGACAAAACCAACCATAACCACAACCTAAGTCAATGATTTTACGCCCTGATAGTGGTGGTAGAATTTCACGAATGGCCGGCCATTCTGGCGCGCCGTCTAATCCATCAACAGAACGACTAAGTTTGGCGTAGCCTGAGAAAAAATCTTGATTATCATAAATATTTTGAGTCATGTATCGTCCTCTTTAATTGTTATTCCTATTGATTAATAAAAAGCATCGCTAGTTTATCATCAATAGATGACCTTAAATAAGGCCGCAAGATCTGTGGATATTATTTTTTGTTTAGAATACTCAATGTCACAGCCGCGCTAATGCTGTGTTGATAAAAGGAAAGAGTAAAAATGGCTAAATACAAGTGCTAGTTAAAAGAGCAGCGATTACTTATCTTACTCATCATCTAATAATAGGCTAAACTTTATACAGTTCGAGTTGGCAATTCATTGCCGGCCGTACTGAGATTTTTAACTTTTCCAAAGACTGATAAGGTATCCCTATATTGCCCGTGTAGTTGGATATTATGGTCAACCAAGGTGCTTTATCGCTGACTGGATGCTTCTCTTGAAGGAGATAGCGATGACTCCCGTACAAATACTGATTATTCTGGTGCTTACACTTTTTGCGTTGTACCGTCAGTCGGTCAGTCACGAGGTATCGTTAGGCCCTGCTCGTTTTAAATGGGCTTGGGTCTATGGGATGGTCGGTCTGGTAGTGGGTGGCACATATATGCCAGCTACAATGACTTCCTGGGTTGTTTTAGGCAGTGGTGTTTTATTTAGTATTATCATCGGCGTTTTACAAGGTCGCCTTATCGAGATCTGGCGTGAACCTGATGGGCGTATTTTTTGCAAAGGAACACCACTGACTATTACTTTATTTTTACTGCTGGTTGGGTCTAAATGGATTATTGGCACACTGCAGTACCTTTATAATCAACCAACTGAACAAGGTGGATTTGGTGAAATCCTGATTATGATTGCAGTTATGGCTGCATTCCAGGTTGAAATTGTCCGACGTCGTATCCGTGCTTTATATCCGGATAACCCGGTTGATTCATTACCTGAAGGGCGATAAGAAAGTGTTCTATCAACTAACAGTCGAGGATTGACTGTTAGCTGATATAAAAGTGCAATGAGCTTCTTAATGTGCATCAAATCAATCAACAATAAAAAGTTTGGCTCCGGATATCGTTGATGATCGATGTGCTTCTGCATGGTCTGCGACCTGGTAACTCATGCCTGCTTTTAATATAAAAATACGCCCATCAACGAGTTCAGTGCTTAATTCACCGTCAAGGCACAGTAAAATATGTCCTTTGGAACACCAGTGGTCTGCTATGTATCCTGCGCTGTATTCAACCATACGAACCCGGATGTTGTTAAAGTTCTGAGTTCTCCAATATGCAATTCCTTGAGCTCCTTTATGCTCGGTTTTCTCCACTGTAGACCAATCAGTGATACCGAAAGGAATATCTCTTATGTCCATTTAGACCTCCTAACAGACAAAAAATGAGATTCACATTAGCTCATTAGTAAAAGAAATACACAGTCTATTACTTTATTGCCAGTCAAAAATTTATAAACTGGGCCATACTATGAGAGAAGCAATAAAACGGAGTTACCAAGCCTATGAAAAACCCCACAATTTTTCAGTTTTTCCATTGGTATTATCCTGATGGAGGTAAATTATGGCAGGAGGTTGCTGAACGAACAGAACATATTAGCCACCTCGGGATTAATTATGTTTGGTTACCTCCTGCGTATAAAGGTGCTTCGGGAGGGTATTCGGTCGGATATGACACTTATGATTTGTTTGATTTAGGTGAATTTGATCAGAAGGGGACTAGGGCAACAAAATATGGAGATAAAGAAGGGTTGCTGCATGCGATTAATCGATTGAAGGATGTAGATATCAAGATCCTATTTGATGTCGTCTTCAACCATAAAATAGGGGCTGATGAAAAAGAGCCGGTAAGTGTCCATAAAGTTAATCCTGAAAATCGCACTGAAATTGACGAAGCAGTTATTGATGCACAGGCCTATACCCGATTCACTTTCCCAGGTCGCAATGAAACCTATTCATCCTTTATCTGGGATAAACAGTGCTTTAGTGGTGTTGACCATATTGAAGATCCACTAGGTGAAGGTATTTTTAAGATTATAAACGATTATAGTGATGAGGGCTGGAATACCGAGGTTGACGACGAGTTAGGTAATTTTGACTATCTGATGGGAGCCGATATTGATTTTCGCAACCCTGCAGTTATGGGAGAACTAAACTATTGGGGAGAATGGTTACTAGATACATTACCAATTGATGGTTTTCGCTTGGATGCAGTAAAACATATCCCTGCATGGTTTTACAAACAATGGATTCAACATGTACAAAATAAAGCAAGTCATGATTTATTAATTATCGCAGAGTACTGGTCTCCGGACATTAAAAAATTACAGCAATATTTAGAGCGGGTAGACGGTTCAGTGATGTTATTCGATGTGGCTTTGCACCATAAATTTCACGAAGCATCAAATCAAGGTGAAGATTTTGACTTAACACAGATATTTAGTGGCACATTAATCGAAGCCGATCCAATGCATACAATCACTATAGTGGCAAACCACGACACTCAACCACTCCAATCGCTGGAAGCACCTGTTGAGCCTTGGTTTAAACCACTAGCATATGCATTGATATTACTTCGTGAGCAGGGCATCCCATGCGTGTTTTATCCTGATCTGTTTGGTGCCAGCTATGAAGATATCGGGGATGATGGGGGAACGTATCAAATAGAAATGCCCATTATTGCTGAGTTGGAAAGATTAATTCAGGCCAGAAAACGCTTCGCGCATGGTACACAAATTGACTATTTTGATGATAAAAACTGCATAGCGTTCGTTCGCTCGGGCACAGGGGAAGACCCCGGCTGTGTCGTTGTTATTTCTAATGGTGCTGAAAATGAAAAAACAATTCGGCTAGGAGAGGATTTAGCTAACAAAGAGTTTGCTGATTTCCTGGGTAATCATCTCGCCATTATAACCACTGATGATCGCGGCGAGGCAGTATTCCCAGTCAACGGGGGTAGTGTAAGCCTTTGGGTGCAGAAAGAATTTTGCAATAATATTGAGTGAGTTGAATTGTATGCTCCTAATTCATCTTCCCAAATAAGATTTCGGGCACAAAAAAACCGCCTCTCGGCGGTTAACGACATACTCATACTACTTTGTTTTACTTAGATTTGTTTCCATGGTGCCCGGGGCGGGACTTGAACCCGCACAGCCATAAGCCGAGGGATTTTAAAAAATAAAACATAACCAATAGAATCATAAAGTTAATTTATATCAATTGGTTAGTCGTGAGCATGTTTGGCTATATTTGCGTAGGGTTAGTTTGTGCCGCCATTAAAAATTAGTCATTTTCGAACTTGTCATAGGGATTTAATGTTAGTGCTGCATCCAGATGATCCGGGGCGAAATGTGAGTAACGCATAGTCATCACGATAGTGCTGTGACCAAGGATTTGTTGCAGTACCAGAATGTTGCCGCCCCCCATCATAAAGTGGCTGGCAAATGTGTGCCGCAGTACGTGAGTACGCTGTCCTTTAGGCAGTTCTATCCCCGCCCTTTTTAGTGCATTTTTGAAAGCATCATAACAGGATGAAAACATTGGCCCGCGCCGTTTAGGCAAGCGGTCATATAAACGTTTGGATATGGGAACTGTACGATTACGCTTACTTTTAGTCTGAGTAAATGTGACACGATTCGGCATAAGTTGAGACTGAGAAAGCCCCTGCGCTTCACTCCATCTCGCGCCGGTAGCTAGGCATAAGCGAACCACATTACCCAGGTCTTTATTTTCCGACTCGTCACAAGCAACCAATAGTCGCTTTATATCGTCAGGATAGAGAAATGCGAGTTCCTGATCTCCCTCTTTAAACTGGCGTAAGCCATCCAGAGGATTATCACCCTCCCATTCTCCTAACCGTTTTAACTCTGAAAATACCGCCCGAAGATAAGAATATTCACGGTTAACCGTTGCTTGTTTCGGTGCTGCTCTGCCCTTAGCTTGCCATCTGCCGTTAAGCCGCTGTTCCCGATAAACAGCAAAAGCGTTCTTATCAAAATCCGTGACCAGTGGATCACCCAACCGTTCACAGATAGCCTCTAACTTTACCTTTCGGGTTTCACCCGATGTTAGAGTTTGCCCGTGCATCTCGTACCAACGACTAACCAAATTGCTGAGTTTCAATGTATTACCAACCGAAGCCTCAACAACTTGATCTTTTTGCATCATACGACGCTCAAATGAGAGCGCCTCGCCTTTAGTAGCAAACTGCTTGCGAAGCCGTTCACCACGCCGTCCATTGGGATAGCACTCACAAATCCATTTGCCAGTTGTAAGCTTGCGGATAGTCATTTGGCAAATAAATCCGCGCGAATAGGTTTACTCCCCTTATCTTTTTTCCAATAACATCCAGTTTGGAGTAAAGCAATAAATTCGTTTTGATCCATGACTAAGGTTTCCATCAATTTTATTTTCTCCCTTTCGATACTCGGCCGAAATACTTCAATTGTTAAAGTGCCAGCATCATATGACTGACTTTCAATAAGTATTGGCAATTCCGTTAGTTCTTTAGACGTAATTAAGTTATCGGGAATAAAACTTCCGGTAAATTTCCCATCAAGTGTTGCAATGGTTTCATATCCAGCAAAACACTCGAATTTCACTTGTAGAACCACTGCATCTTCCAATTTCAGAAATTCTGCCCAATCTGTATAGCCTAACTTACTACTATAAAACGTATCTCCACGGTGAAATGAGTATGATGCACCCTGAGTCCAAGTATCGTATTGGTGTCCTTCAAATACTGATTTAGTAAGTTTAATATCTAAAGCCTCTTTATACACTTTACTGACAGCAAATCGCCAACCAGCAGCATAGCCATCAGAAAAATGAGCAATCAAGGCATTACTACGCTGTAAAGAGCGTACGATATTAAAAGTTGACGCAGCATTTTCATGTAGAGCTTTTATTTTTTCATCCATTGGTTCCACTAATTCTTTTTGCTGACCAAGTTCAAATGATTCTTGTAAAATCTCACCAGTTTCAATGAAGTGTTCGAATTGTTCTGAGGTGATAAGAAATACCCCTTTACCATTCGCAAGCTCTATTTTTCTTGGGCCAGCATTCTCACCGCAACATAGGAAATAAAGCTTTGATGTCACACCAGACTTAACATCAAGTCCATTATTTTTAGCTAATTCAGTAAGTCTATCTTTCTCTTCTTTATTAAACCCGGTAAAGCAAATTTCTATTTTAGAAACTTTAGCTACCTTGTTTTTACTATCATTTAATAACTTACTATTAAAAGTCTCGCCATCATGAGAAGTGCTAACTAGGGGAGGCAGTTGACTTTTATCATCGAACATCTCTAATACCCTATCTTTTCTAAACGTCCTATAAGAACGTTTATCTATAGAGTATCCCTGGAAGTAATCATCCTTATGAACAAATTTGGCAATATGGTGAGGAGAGACCTCCCCTTTAGAGTTTACATATACAAAAAAGGCTTCCTTATTGATAACTTTACTTTCTTCAAACATTTTGCAGCTCCGTCTGTTCTGAATGGTTAAGTTAATTGCTTTCTGATTTCAATTGAGGCTTCGATTGCGCGAACGCATCGCCAACCGCCTGTATATTTAGCCTTGCCGAGTCATCCATTGCTCGGTAATTCTCTACTAGTTTCAGCTCTTCTGTAGAGATAGTATCTGGAGGGGTTCGTTTCCCAGTCAGTATATACATGACGTCTAAACCATACTGAGCATTCAACAATGCGAGTGTGGCAGCATCAGGTACGGTTTCCCCTCTCTCATATTTGCCCCAAGTTCTGGTTGAAACACCAAAATTTGTCGCCATAGCCTCTTGGCTTTCACCCGTTTTTTCCCTTTCTTCACGCAGTCGTGCGCCAATTAGGAATAATAATTCCTCTTTTTTGTTTGACATAGGAACAATACTTCCTTAAATTGTGTTGTACAGGAACTTAGTGGATCACAATATACCATTATGAAACAAGTCGAACATGATCAACGCTCGCGATTACCGAAAGGAATCGCCTCAAAAAATCCTACCCCTATGCGTTTATCTGATGGTGAACGCTCTGAATTAGAAGCACTTGCAGCAAAAGAAAGTCGTTCAATTTCCAGTATGGCCCGCTTGGTTTACTTGCGCGGGATCGCTGCTATTCAGGCTGATTGATAGGGGGAAATTATGGGTAATGTCACCATTAATATCACCGTACCCACGGGCTATGTCTCTCTGAAAGAATATGCCGTAATGACTGGTATCCCGTTCGCTACCTGCCGGGGAATGGTGCGCGATGGGCGGATTATTATTCGTCCGAAAATTAAAGCCGGTGACAAGGTTGAAGTTAACTTGGTCGCTATGTTGAAAGATGCCATAGCCAATAGTTAGGGGAAAATACGATGCATGCCTTAAGTGTTATCAGCCGTAATGCATGGTTTTATCGCGGGTTCGTGATTAATTTTCGCCGCAGAACGACCATTAACTTACTTAACCGTTATGAAGTTTTCTTGGGTGAGCAGTCTTTCGGCTTATTTGATGCTCAGGCCCTCGCAACGGGCTTTATCGATCAGTTGTACACCGAGCGTGAGACGGGAGTTGCAGCATGAAATCACCTTGCCTACAGATAGCTAACGCCATATTGCGCACGCACAGTGCTGATATAGCCGAGTTAATCAATCGCTCAGTAGGGAAAGATGGAATTTATTCAATAAGAACAACGCTTCATCACCGTGAAAGAAATTCTATTGCCAGTAATACCCTTGCGGGCTTAAGTATGATTACCGCCATAGCGTGGCAATTGCGTGAAAACGAGTTAGCCACTTTCCACCAACTGAATACAGCAACACAGCAATTCCGTGAATCCGGCGATCTTCCGCCGCTATTTAATGAAGAGGTGCCGACATGCCAGGGCAACTAATTGAATTGACCGGAGGCGCATTAATCATGCTGGCCGTGCTTATTTGGATTGCTGTTTTGTCTGTCCGCGCCGCAATTCGTGATCACCGCCATCGCACCAGTATCAAGAAAGAAGAAGTAGCACGCAAAGCGCGTCTGTAAGTTTAAACCGTATTAATTGTTCTCTCGTGAGGTGCGAATAATGGGGCAAATAAATACCGATGAATCACCACTTTCAATGCAGGAATGGAATCAGAAAGTAGGCTTACGGCATTTAGACCACATAAAGGAACTGTTTAAAAAAGATCCAGATGAAGAGTTTGAGCAACGTTTGGAGTCATTAAGCAGGGGTAAGACCAAAGGTATTATTTATTATGCCGCTGGGATAAAGAAAGACGGCCACGAAAGAAAATTTCGGGAGTTGGAATATCACGAAAGAAAAGCGGTGCGTAAAGCAGCGTTGGATCTATGGGTTGATTTGAATTCAATACCAAAAGACTTGTTATAAAGAAATAACCTTTTAGCGGGTTATTAAATATGGCGCATTTATCGCGTCGGGATTCCTATTATCTAAAGTTAAGGATTCGAATATGCCGAGTAAGAAAATTAAAAATGCTGATTTACTCAATGATGCCCTGATAAATGAACGTAGGAAACAAGCAATACTGACCTCTGCGCTTCTGGAAAATCTGGCAAATGTCATTATTGCTCGTGCTTTATGCGTTAAAGAATCGGTGGAATTACTGCGCCAGGAATCCGATAAAATCCAAAATCAAATAAATGAGTAAGCGGCTAATGACAATAAATCGCTCTCCGCTGAAATGGGCCGGTTCAAAGGCTCGCATTATGCCAACCTTACTTCAACATTTGCCAACCGGTAAACGATTGGTAGAACCGTTTGCTGGTTCCTGTTCTGTGATGCTGAATACGGATTATGATGAATATCTGATAACAGATATCAATGATGATCTGATTAACTTCTATGAAGTCGCCAAAAGAGAAACGAGCGACTTAATCAATGTGGCTTCCTCACTGTTTCTTACGGCTAATTCCGACGAACAATATTATATTTTCCGCAAAATATTTAATGCACGAAACCGTGATGATATATCCAGAGCAGCAATCTTCCTTTATCTTAATCGCCATTGTTTTAATGGTATTTGTCGCTATAACCAACAAGGGCAATTTAACGTCCCCTATGGCAAATACAAAGCACCTTATTTCCCCGAAGCCGAGATCCGTTTCTTTGCTGAAAAAGCCAAGAAAGCGACTTTCTTATGTTGTGATTTCTCCGAAGCACTGGAAATGGCTGTTGCGGGTGATGTGATTTATTGCGATCCGCCTTATATCCCAGTCTCCAGCACTGCTGACTTTACCCATTATCACACCGATGGTTTTAGCGCTGATCAGCAATTTCGTTTAGCCCGCCTACTGGCAAGGGCCGCTGAAAATGGCTGTCATGTTGTTGCCTCCAATAGCGATACCTCTATCAGTCGCGATCTCTATAGCCGTTTCACCCTCCACTCGATTACGGCTCCGCGCTCTATCAGTTGTAAAAGTGATGGCAGAAAAAGTATCGGGGAAATTATTGCGACAATTCCGGCGCAATTATATGACTGAGCATGCCCGTGGCCGCATCATCCCAACATCACCGCTGCCTTATCCAGGCAACGGTGATGTTTCTATTGAATGGGAGCACTCATGGAATGCCCCGCGCCCAGCCATTGGTGGCTACCAATCTTTAGCGCCGGTCGCAGTGGTAGTAAAACCAAAATCTCACCCGCTGGTTATTCGCTATGTGAAGCGGCTGAATGCATTGGGGTATACAGAATTACGGGAGCCTAACCAGACATTACTTAAAATGCGCAGGGAGCGCGCTGAGCTGGAGCGCGAGATCTATTTGCGTGATAAGCAACAATGGGCGGATTCACCGCAAGGCGTAGAGGCTCGTATTGATCAGCAACCTATTTTTATTAAATCGCATTTTCAAAATAAAATTAGATGGTTACGTGAAAATCATGGCGATAAACATACCAATGCATTCTTAACCGGCACCGGCAAGAATGCATTGCTACGTCTGGATGCTGTGCGCGAATATCAGGGTGTGAGCAAGGGCCGTAAATCTGAGTTAATGGCTTATTTTCAGGGCATCTATAGCCACCTTGCCGAACTGAATAAACGCCGGGTTAAATCACTGGCAAATGATATTGCTGGCCGCATTAATGAAATGTTCTGCACCGAGGTATCCACGCCCACCGAAGAAACCCGCAATTTATCTGATGCCGAGTTATTAACCATTTATCGCAATATTGCGCTTGAAGTGTGGTCTTTGCGCGTCAGGCCGTCGCACTGGCGTGAATTGGGGTCGAAGCCCGGCCACCAGGATCAGCCCGTAGACCGCGCCACCTTTTACTCCGCTATTGCCAGATTGATTAATGCCGATTGGTGGGAGCGTAAATTGTGGCGGTTGCGTAATGATTGGCGAGAAAGTCAGTTGCGCGCCGCTGGCTTGATCCATAAGCGTGCCGCACCTTATGTCAGTAAAGAGGCATTGGCCGACTGGATAGAGCAAAAACGCCGCAATCGTGAATTTTTTAAACGACATGAATTAGTTGATGATGAGGGCAACACCGTTTCTTTAGAGGCAATGGTGGATGCCAGTATCAGCAATCCGACTATTCGCCGTCATGAGTTGATGGCGCGCATGAAAGGGATCGAACTGGTTGCTCAGTCGCGTGATGATGTGGGTATGTTCTATACCATTACTTGCCCGTCTAAATACCACGCCAACAACCAAAGCGGCCACGCTAACCCGAAATGGAACTACACCACGCCGTCACAAGCGCAAGCCTATCTCACCAAGTTATGGAGAAACATTACTTCAAAATTGGGTAGGGAAAATCTGCGCGTCTACGGTTTTCGTGTGGCTGAGCCGCATCATGACAGTACACCGCACTGGCACTTATTGTTATTTATGAAACCGCAAGAGTGCCACGCGATCACCGAAATTATGCGCGCCTACGCTGTCAAAACTGATCGCGCCGAATTAGGTAAGCGCACCAGCGCCCGATTTACCGCTAAACGGCTGGATCCGAAGATAGGCAGCGCCACCGCCTATATCGCTAAATACATCAGTAAAAATATTGATGGTTACGCGCTGGATGGCGAATTAGACCATGAAACTGGCAAGCCGCTGAAAGAAACGGCTCGTTTTGCTATGGCCTGGGCATCTCGCCACCGTATCCGCCAATATCAGCCCATAGGCACGCCGCCGGTGACTGTCTGGCGGGAGTTGCGCAAGCTGAATAACCAGCTACTCAATGATCTGATTAAATCAGATGAATTTAAGTTAGCCATACAGCGCCTGATAGATAAAAAAACCGACCCCGCAGACATTGCAGCGAAAGTAGCCGCCATGCGAGGGAAAAAGCTATTACTTGATCCGGCAATGGATGCGGTTATGTCGGCGGCTGATGTCAGTTGTTTTGCTACCTATATCATGCAGCAGGGTGGCGTCTTAATTCCCCGCGAAGAGTACACCGTGCGCATTGCCTGGCAGGACAATGAACAGCCCAACGCCTACGGCGAAATCACCGAGAAGATTTTCGGTATCTATTCCCCGCTTTTGGGCGAGGCGTCGCGCATCTGTACTCGCCTAAAAACTTGGAAGATTGTCGCCCGCCAAAAGGTGAAACCCGCCGTTGCCGTGGGGTTTGATGTTTTTCAGGACGGCTCCGCCGTCCCTTGGAGTTCTGTCAATAACTCTCCGGTAGAGCAAAAAATAGTCGAACCGGAGGAGGCCATAGACAGAACATTAGAAGAAAAAACAATCGATTTCACCGCACTCACCGATGCAGAACGCCGGACCTTACTGCGCAGGATTAAAAACGCGCCGGTAGCAACGATTAAAACTAATCCATTGACGCCAGCCGAGGAATTATCACGCCAGGTATCAGCCGAAAAGGCCGCCCAGCGGCAAGAAAAAACCGTACAACTGGCACCAGTGACAACAAAAATCCGCGATTTTGCCGAGTCAATCGGGCTTTCCATTAGCAAGCAGCAAGCGCAATCACTGGCTTGTGGCGCAACGTTGACCATCAGCGGCCAGAACTGGCGGGCAAGAGAGGATTGTTGTTTGTACCAGTGCCAACCAACCACCGCCCAGCGGGTATTTAGCGTCATGAGCCGGGTGGCGAAATTACGAGAGGGAGTAAACCGTGAAAGTCACCAATATTAATTGCACCGACACCCTTTGCATATTGTCAGCCGATGAACAGCGAGTTGCTCAAATGCTTGGCGATGCATGGAACCAATATTTACAGCTTTCGATTGAACACCCCTGTGAACGTGATGAGTTCTGCCGGGCAATCCACGCCTGTCAGGGCATTGTATTGGCTCGTCCGGCAATTCGTGGGCTGGCTGAAAAAGGGCAGGGATATAAAAAATAGCCATATCTTATTAGGAGAATGAAATGCTCAAAGCAGATATTCAGTTTTTATTTGATGAAGAAATGGAACGCCGCAGAGTTGAAATGGTTACAGTTAGAGCTGTTTGTTTCGTCAATAGCTACCTTGCGGCTCGGTTAGTCTTTGGCGACTTTAAAAACCAAACCCTAAAATTTCATGAGAATGGCATTGTCGATGTTTTTGCAGAAATCGCATTGCTTCACCGGATTGCGGCGTTAAAAACATTTAAAGAAGATGAGGAAAGCTATAAACATTTCACCTCAAAAATAGAAATTATTGGCCTGGGGCGCTGGTATTCAAATCGATTTATACGGATTAAATTTTAAAAGGTGTCTGATTATGACAGCAGCAAGTGACCGTAAACGCGCCCAGCGCCAGCGCGATAAAGAGTTAGGCATCACCGAGCTTACTTTGCGTATAGATACCGCAGAAATGGCAATGTTTTTGGAGGGTTGCGAACAGCGCCGCATTGCTCGCGGGCCTTATGAGCGGGCTGAATATTTGCTAGGTTTGCTCCGGCAGGACAATAAATTGCTACACAAACAGCTTAATGAGTTGAGGAAAGGTAGTTGTAAGCGGTGCGGTGACACATTGCCGGGTGATAAGGCTGGTTGCTGTTTGCAGGGGGACACGGAGTGTTGGCAGACGTTGGGGTATAAGAAACTGATGTTGGATACAATTTAGCTGACTGATAATTATATAAAAAGCCACATATTTTTATTGTGGCTCATAGACGACAATCAGGTCATGTTTGAAGTGGCACATATTATCCACAATCTAGTAGCCCTTTACACACGATAACTAACACTTTTTAGTCATGCCATGATTTGAACGTGTACCGTTTTTTCGCATCTTGTTCTGACATTCCTATGTAAGTTGAAAACTTTGAAAAATCTGGTTTGATTATAGGCTCCAAGCATTTCAAATATGATTCCTGCTTATTCCCATAGGTTGGAATTCCTCCCCACTCTCTGATCCTGCTTAACTCAATATTACTCGTAGCAATGGCGGGAAACTCTAACAGGAAGTGATGAAACTCAACTATCAGATTGTCTATAAGTGCGATAGAAGATTCTGTTATGTGCACATATTCGCTACAAAGTTTGCGGCCAAGAATAATCTGGAACTTTTCAGGCGTTAATTTATTATCATCAAGAGGAATCTTTTCTTTAACTTGTTCACTCAATTCATTTCTGAACCGAAGCATGCCCATTGCCTCGTTATAGTTACCGAACATAGTGCTAACTCTAACGCTGTTTCTCCATGTTTTCCTCAGCTCTTCGGGGGATGGAGTTTTGACCTTCATCTTCAAGATGTGATGCTTGATTTTCCATGTGATAGACTCAAAGCATGTTTTGTTTGCTGTAGGTATGGATCGTATAAAATATAGACCGTTAGTGCCGAATGTTACATCCTCAAACTTGGTAACTATCGTAGCGAAAGCTATAGCTCTTGCTAGCGGTTCATCGCTATCAATGTCAATATAGTTGTTCTTGATAGAAACCAAGCGATTGATACAGTCTTGTGCAAGAGCTACGGCCTGTATGGATGTAAAAAGATTATCTCTGGCGATTCTTTGCAGCCCCTGTATTTTGTTGATATATACGGCAGATAAGCCCCCAAAAAAGGCTGAACCGAACGCTAACGCTACAGGAAAAAGATAATCTTTCGCATAGTCGGTTGTAGGCCGAAGTGACTCGATAGCTTCAACTATCGCATCAGTATTTTGGTTCATCATGAGGAAGTCTGTAATGGTCATAGTCGATCCGTAGCTAAGTAAATTAAAAACGTATCTAAGAAGTTTGGTAATCTAATCCTATCGTATAACTATCATTTGATAGCTTTGTCCTGCAAATTTTCTTTATTCCCAATTCTTTTGCAATTGATAATAAAAACTTAACTTGATAATTAGGCATTTTTTCACCAATGCAAAGTAATTCAATATGCTCAGGACTGTACTTGAAAAGCCTGTTCCCCTCCATTGAGATATATCTAACTTCTTGCTCATACTCCCAGTCTTTATTTTTAGATGAAGTTAACTTACCAATATGTTTAAACACCTTAAGTTGGTTTTTTTCGACATAAAGCTGGTTAGATAACTCAACTAAATTAACAACAGGATAATCATTTATATAATCTATTTTATATGGCCCAGAAATTATTTCTTTTTTTAGCTCGCTATTTACATCACAGAATATGTCATCTCTAAATTTCAATGCAAACCCACGAAGGCCGTTACCGTAATGTCCCCACATAAGTCTACTTGTTAAAGGGCTTAGCGAATCGTCAGATGGATTTCCATCAGAAACAAAGCAGCAAGCTCCGCCATTTGTGTAGCTCTCAACAACAGTATTAAAGGCATGCCTAGCTATTCTAAGAATTTCATTCTTAAGTGTTTCACCTTTATTCAGTATCATTATTTTTGCGAGTGCATCTAATGTTTCATTAGAGTTTTTTAAATTCAGAAACCTATTCAACTCTCCTGATGAATTCATAGCTTTAATCAATTTAACCATATTAGAATCTGTCAATTCTCCATCTATTATTTTAACCTGACCCTCAAACGGATCATTGAAATCGCAGACCTTTGAAAACCAGAGAGAAGAATTATATAAGGAGGATAGAGAATTATCATTTAAAGTGAAAAATTTATATAGCATTCTGCCGTCTTAGCCTTTAAGTATTCAATTTTTATGTACATGCTACACAAGGATGAAGATAAATCACACAATAACAATGTGTTTTTGAGGCTAAAGAGGTTTGAGCTGCTTCTTTTAAGCGTTGTAGCTCATGAGTATATAGACGCAAAACTATAAGAAACTGATGTTAAAAAACCTATAGCGGGTGCTGATAGTGTACCACGGCAATATTGGATAAGATATTAAAATGAATAGATATGCGTCAATTTGAATAGAATAAAAATCACATCTAATTTACGCCCCAAATTACCCCACACAAAAGCGCCTCTACACTACACAGAGAGGCGCGTTTTTATTTCACCTCTCATAGCGAATCGTTTCGAGCCAAAAGGCAGGGTGCCGCACATGCATTCAGGGGGTGATTTCGGGCATATATGAAAAGGATTGAAGCACCGCTCACACCTCTTTCCGCGCGCCCCCCCGCCCGCGCTTTGTGTGACTAAATATTCAGTTTTTATGCAGTTAGAAAGAGGCTAAAAACCCAGTATTGGCGCGGCTTAGATAATAATTAAGGGGTGAATAGAATCATACGGATTGTTGCGGTATGAACTTGCAGGGTTGTGGTAGTCAGCTTACTAAACATTTTGAGCAATTATAACTAATTTTCGCGGTGGCCGTTGCGGCTTGCTCTTTTAAAATCGTGACATGGCACAAAAACAAAATCAAGAGCCTTGTGACATGTCACAGTCATTAATAATTCTAAAGTGTGACAACGATCTTTAACTGATAGATCCATCTCTATAAACAGAGGTATGCGTAAAATTAAAAGTATAAAATATTTACAACTAACAACATTTACAAGTGATGAAAAAGATTATGACTCTCGTGATAGCGATTATAACTGTGCTTTTGGGAACAATTTTACCTTTCTTCGTTTACCGACATTCTGTATGGAGAGATAAATATAAATTAGATATTGAATTAATAGCAGAGCATGAAAAAAATCCATGCAACAAATATCTTGTTGAGAAATTATTTTTCTGGCTAACAAAATGTCCGAATGTCACATTAGATGAAATTAACGCGTTATTAAACTCAAAGCACCCGTCGAGGTCAGTAATGTCGTTTGAAAGCGCCAGACGTTTTTTAGTTACTTGTCATGTAATTAATGAAAGTTTAGCTATCTATGCTGATGGGTATAAATCTAAAAAAGATAGGGGTAGAAAGAGAATGATGTATACATTTTTGTATATCATCTGTTGTGCCGTGCCTGTAATTGCATATACATTAATAAGCAAAAGCCCAATAGTGACAAGCAGTAATTTTTCACATTCAAACCTAACCCTAATTAAAGAGATTGGAAGCATTGTAATAAGTTTGTTAATTTCATTGCTTTTTATTGCGATGGCATTTCGCGGTTTATCAATCAGTGACAGCATTAATAGGACTGAAAAATTTATTGAGTACTTTAATAATCAACCCAATGAAATTAACAATCCTAGTGCTAACGAACCATCTATTAGCTCAGTGCCGAGTGACGAAGCTCATACTGATCAGTTATTGCCCGCAGAAACTAACAACTCATAGGGCTTGAATCTGATAACTTCCTCACCAACCCAGTCATTAATTTCCATCAGCCGTTCTTGCAGGGGGGCCAGTTCGTTAATGGCAAATACACGCGCGGCTTTCTCTACATCGCCAAAACCGCCGGTGTTGTTGGGTAAAATACCCATCAATTGCGGCGGTACTCGCTGCATGGCGAGCTGGTCGTCGCGGGTGACGTTCTTAATACTGGCGAACTCATCTTTCGCCGCCACTTCTGCCAGTGGGATCACCTGTATGCCGTCTTTTTTACCGGCGGGGGCGTACATAAACAGATTGCGGAAATTGCCTGGCCCTTTGGACTCTTTCAGTGCTTTGCGTAAGGCGTCAATATCTTCCTGTTTATGGGCGGCATCGTTCATATACAGAATAAATCCGGCGTGACTGCCATTCAGGTAATATTTGCGGCGAAATAGTGTGGCGGCCTCATTGAGCCAGGTCGAGTTTAGCGAGGCGAGATATTCAGGAACGCCATACATTTCCTGATTAATATCTGGGTCTAGCAGGTGAAAAACGCTGTTGGCTTCAAAGGGGTGTGGATTGGCATAGGATGAGACATACCAATAGGTGTCTGCCTCCACGCCTCGGCGGGTGTATTTTGCCGGGCTGGGAACCAGTTTCATGATGCCGCCCAACCGGTTATAGCGGGCCTCTAAAAACGAGTTAGCGAATACCAAAAAATCCAGCGCATAGCGGCTAAAATCCTGCTTTGATAGCAGGCGGTGCGGCTCAAACAGGCTAACCAGTACATTACGTTTCATATAGATAGGCGAGCTGTGATGCACCGCCGCGCGAAAGGATTTAGCCAGGCCATTGAACGATACCGGCGGCTCATACCAGCGATCCATTACTGCACATTCGAGATAATCCAGAATATCGCGCTGATCCATCATCGGGATCGGGTCGTCAAACGTAAACGCCTCGGCTTGTGGGGTGCTATTGCTCGCCATAGCTGTTGTCACCTTGGCCGAGCGGCTTTTCCTGTTGCGTTTACTCATTAATATATCTCCATCACACTGGTGTTATTGCTGTTAATGCCCTCAAGAGGCTCATGGAATAGGGCGTGCATAATGGCCCAGGCCACATCACCGTGGCTGACGTCTTTGGAGCGGTCAGTCACAAAGGTGGCGTTGCGCCCGGTGGCGGTCATGGTTTTGCGGATCGACATAAACGCGGTGGCGATATCAATGCAGCCCGCGTCAAACTCCAGGCGGCCGCCCTGAATAATATTTTTGGCCTTATAAATCAGGTCAGCTTTCATTTCTAAGCTGTAGTGAATGGCGTTCACCGCCGGGAAGAATTGCCGCACTAATTGCGTCACGGAACGGCCCAGACCGGTATCATCAATGCCGATATAGGTGACGTTATAGCGCTCGGTGATCTTTTTGATATTGTTGGCCTGGTCGGCAAAATCCATGCCCTTCCACTGGTGGCGCTCCAATACCCTGAATTTACCGCCCGCCACTACCGGCGGCGCAATCACCGCACAACCGGCGCTATCGCCGGTGCTGGCCGGGTCGTAGCCAATCCATACCGGCCGATCACCAAACGGGCGCAGCGCCAGCAGTTTGACGTCTGACCATTTTTCCCAGCTATCGACCATACAACGCTGCATTTCGGCCAGTTTGAATGTGGAGGCGTTATCATCAATAAAGCCGCACATAAACAGGTTTTCAAAATCTTCCTCACTGTTTTCATTGCGTAATTCATCAATATCAAACAGGTCGCAGCCGCCATTTAGTGCATCCTCAATGGTGACAATCTGGCGGTACTGCTTATCCTCACACAACCGGCCAGCCGCCAGCCGTGGATAACTGACATCGATTTCAATGCGTTTATCTTTGGCTTTGCCTTTGTTAAACAGCGTGCCAGCCCAGAACGGGTAAGCCTCATGCGAGGTGCTGGAGGGAGTAGAAAAATAGGTAGAACGGTATCTTTTCTGCGAGGCCATGCCGGATGCGGCGCGGCGTAACTTCTGAAAGCCGGGGATCCAAAAATATTCATCCAGATAGAGATTACCGGGGCGGCCCTGTGCGGTGCTGGCGTTGGTACCGAGAAAGTGCATTTCCGCGCCATTAGGTAAAATAATTACCTCGCCGCGCAAATCAACATCCACCTGACGAGCTGCTGCCACAATATAGTTTTTAAACTGGTGCGCCTGTGCTTTGGAGGCAGAAACAAACATCTGGTTGCGGCCAGTGTCGAGCGCATCAAGCAGCGCTTCCCATGAGAAAAAGTAGGTTGCCCCGACCTGGCGCGATTTTAACAAGTTACGAATACGGAAATCAGGCGATAAACCGGCTTCATACCAGTTACGTTGATAGTCGAACATGGATTCATTGAAAATATCTTTCAGTTTGGCAACCTGCGCCTCACTGAATACATTTTTCTGCGCGGCCTTGCGTGTGCCACTGTTGCGCTTCTCAATATTGGGATTGAGATCGGCCTCATTACCGCCATCATTGTATTTACCAATGCGGGCGTGGCGTTCAGCTTGTCGGCCCAGCAAATCAATCTCTTTGTAGTCTTTGGCCTCCTTGACAGGCTTCATGATCAGGCGGCAATATTCCGCTGCCGTGGTCAGTTGCATCTGATCCAATGGCCCGTAAGCGTCCCACTTGTCGCGGCGTTTCCAACTGTGTACCGTGACCGCTTTCTCGCCGATCATTTCCGCAATTCGGGCGATACGCAGCCCTTGCCAATACAGATACATGGCTTGACGGCGGGGATCTAAATCGGCATTGATAGAAACGCTTTCCATGTGAAATAGCCTGCTTTATTACTTAATTGCAGCAAGGCTACCTATCCGCACCTCCTCCATCCCGCATTACACCTTGTGCCAGCCATGGCACAACAGCGCCTGATTGTTCCGCTGGTCACTGGTCGCCAACATAGGTCACTACTGTATCGAATCAGACCGGAGCATCACGCATGACCGCAAAAGCAAAAAAATTCCGCATTGGCGTGGAGGGGGCCACTACTGATGGCCGCACTATCACCCGCGAATGGCTGACGCAAATGGCCGACAGCTACAACACCACGCTATACGGTGCTCGTATCAATATGGAACACATTAAAGGGTATTCACCGGATGGTACTTTTAAACGCTATGGCGATGTGACCGGCTTGAGTGCTGAGGAAATAAAAGACGGGGCGTTGTCGGGTAAAATGGCGCTATATGCCGAAATCAGCCCGACCGCTGACCTGGTAGAAATGGTGAAAAAACGCCAAAAGGTTTACACCTCAATGGAGGTGAATACAAAATTTGCCGATACCAACAGCGCCTATCTTGTCGGCCTTGCGGTCACCGATGATCCCGCCAGTCTGGGTACTGAAATGTTGAATTTCAGCGCCAGCGCCTCCGCCAACCCACTGGCCTCTCGCAAGCTATCCCCTGAAAACCTGTTTACTGCCGCAGAAGAAACACTAATTGAATTTGAGGCCGCACAGGAACCCAAAGTTAACTTGTTTAGCACCATCAAAACCCTGTTTAGCAAAAAAGAGGCTAGCGACGACGCACGTTTTAGCGATGTGCATCAGGCGGTTGAATTGGTTGCTCAACAGGTTGAGGGGAAATTTAGCGCTCTTACCGCACTGGAACAGAGATTTTCCGAGCTTAAAACTGCCAGTGACGCGACAAACCAAGAACTTACTGAGTTGAAAACCACGCTCAGTAAAACAGACCGCAATTTCTCCCAGCGCGAGCGCTCAACGGGCAGCGACAGTGCCATGTTGACTGACTGCTAATTCACTCCGCTTGCCATGTTAAGGATTTAATTTCACATGAAAAAAGTCACCCGACAAAAGTACAACCAATACCGCCAGCAGGTTGCCAGCCTGAACGGTTTGGAAAAAGCCGATGACATCAACACCAAGTTCACCGTTGAGCCATCCATTGCGCAGAAACTGGAAACCAAACAACAGGAAAGCAGTGTTTTCCTGTCAAAAATCAACATTTATCCGGTGGATGAAAAAGAGGGTGAAAAGGTTGGCTTAAGTATTGATCGCCCGATTGCCAGCACCACCGACACCTCGAAGCAAGAGCGTGAAGCCTCCGATCCCAGCGGTCTGGATGGGACAAAATACAACTGTACCCAGACCAACTTTGACACCGCGCTGGCTTATATCAAATTGGATATGTGGGCTAAATTCCCTGATTTTCAAATCCGCATCCGTGATGCGATTGTGAAACGCCAGGCACTGGATCGCATCATGATCGGTTTTAACGGTACTCACCGCGCAAAAACCTCTGACGGTAGCGTCAATAAGTTACTGCAAGATGTTAACCGTGGCTGGCTGCAAAGCATTCGTGACGATGCGCCAGGTCAGGTGATGGATAAAGTGGTTGATGAGCAAGGTGATGTTATCTCTGCAAAAATCCGCATCGGCAAAGGCGGTGACTTCCATAATCTGGATGCGCTGGTGATGGCCGCCACCGATGAGCTGATTCAACCGTGGTTCCAGGAAGATACCGAACTGGTGGTGATTGTTGGCCGTCAGTTACTGGCAGATAAATACTTCCCGATCGTTAATCAGGAACAGCCCAACAGCGAAGCGCTGGCCGCCGATTTAATTATCAGCCAAAAGCGTGTTGGTGGTTTGCCCGCAGTGCGTGCGCCCTCATTCCCGGCTAATGCCATCATGATCACTCGTTTAGATAACCTGTCTATCTACTGGCAAGACGGCACTCGCCGCCGCCACATTATCGACAATCCAAAACGGGATCGCATTGAAAACTATGAGTCAGTCAATGAAGCCTATGTAGTCGAAGATTTCGACGGCGTAGCGCTGATTGAAAACATTGAATTCGGTGATTTCTCCGTTCCGGCTGGGGGCTAATTCATTATGAGTAACCCCGTTCGCCGCCATCGGCTGTTTGTGGCGGCTCAACAATCGGATTCACTGAGTGAGGCGGCCAACCTGAGCCACGCCAGCAACTACGAGCTGTTGTTGTTCAAGCTGCAACAGGATATGGCTCAATTGGGCCGTATTGAGTCGATCGCCCGCAAAGCCGAAGTTAAACAAGGCATGTTGCCCACTTATCAACCGTGGGTGGCGGGGGTGCTGGCGAAGGGAAGCGGCGAGCAGGACGACATTCTGATGCGCATGTTGATTTGGCATCTGGATGTGGGCGATATCACCCGCGCTCTGGATATTGCGCAGTACGCCATTAAGCATGATTTGGTGACGCCCGATAGCTTTAAGCGCACCACCGCCTGTCTGATTGCCGAGGAAGTGGCCGCTATTGCGCAACGCACCTTGACCGACCAAAAACCGCTGGATACTCCACAGCTATTACGCGCCCAGCAAATTCTCACCGGGCAGGATATGCCGGATATGGTTTGCGCCCGGCTGCATAAGTTTGTCGGTTATGCCCTGCGTCAGGACGGCGACCACGTTCTCGCACTGGCAAACCTGAAAACGGCGCTGCAACTGGACGATAACAGCGGTGTGAAAACCGATATCAAGAATCTTGAGAAGCTGATTAAAGCGGCCTCATAACCTTACGCCCCGGCGAGGGCGGCACGTTGGCTAACCCAGAATATTTATTACCCTGGCAAAGCCAACGTCCACCGCCCGTTTATTTTGCGAGTGTCAGCATGGAAATCGTCATCAACACCAATCAGACACCAGAAGCGCCAGCATCGGTGGAACCAGCGGAAAACACGGTCATTAAAAATGACGGTTTCTGGCCGGATATCGACCTGAATCAGTACCGCGAAGAGTCACGGCAGGACGGCACCATCACCCAGCCGCGCGTGATTGAGGCGGCACTGTTTGCCATCAATGAAGTTAATGATCGGCTGACAGTCTGGCGCTTAACCCAGCAAAAACAGGGTTATCGGTCAGCGGCGGAGGTACCGGCGGAAAAACTGAATGATGAAAGTACCCGTATTCAGTTGTACCGCACGGCGGTGTTTTGCCTGATGCAAGCCCGTTTAACTGATCGTTTTCGTGGCTTTGATACCACTGGCGCGGGCGGCAAGCGGGCCGATTCACTGGAACCCACCATTGATAATTTGCGCCGTGATGCGGCCTGGGCGATTAACGATATTCAGGCCATCAACCGCATGACGGTGGAGCTGATTTAATGCGCATTCTGGCCCAGCAGTACGACACCGTTGATGCCATGTGTTGGCGCTACTACGGCCGCACTGAGGGCGTGACTGAAAAAGTGTTGGCGGCAAATCCGGGGTTAGCGGATATCGGGCCAGTGTTACCGCACGGTTATCCGGTGGAAATGCCGGAAGTCAGCGCCGCTGTCACCACGCAGACCCTGCAACTTTGGGACTGATTGCACAATTCCCCACAGGGGGTAACGGATATGAAAATGCCAGAAAAAGATCCAAGTTGGATAGGTGCGCTATTGGACTTTTATTCTACTCACTCCACGACAATAAACGGCTTTCTAGTCGGTTCCATTGTGGCGTTTCGGCGCGTGATCTGGGGGGGTGGTAAGTTGCGCGAAGGCATTGGTGAGGGGGTGGTGTGTGGGCTGGTCGGCGTCAATATCGGCCCGGTCATCTCCCCGATGCTGATCCGCGCCATTGATGCCATTCCGTGGCTAAACGGCGCGTTAACCGAAGTTGCCGCCGGAAAAGTGGAAATCTTTATCAGCTGCTTGATCGGGCTAATCGGCTTGCAGGCTATCCGTGAGTTGGTGTTTAAAATTGTTAACAAAAAGGCGGGAACCTCTGATGCCAAACCATAAATTTATCTTCGGCAAGGCTAGCGAAAGCAATCTGATCGGCGTGCATCCTGATCTGGTCAAAGTGGTGCGCCGTGCGCTGGAGCTGACCCCGATTGATTTTAAAGTGATTGAAGGCCGTCGCACACTGGAACGCCAGCGCCAACTGGTCAAGGCCGGAGCCAGCCAAACCCTGAACAGCCGCCACTTAACCGGCCATGCGATCGATATCGTACCGCTGCCAGAGGGTAAGGTGAGTTGGGAGTGGCAATATTTCTACCCGATGGTCGATGCGATGAAACAGGCCGCCGCCGAACTGGGGATCGCCGTGGAATGGGGCGGTAACTGGAGCACCTTTAAAGACGGCCCGCATTTTCAATTGCCTGCCCGTCAATATCCGGGCTAACACCATGCCACTTTTCAACACCGCCCCGCTCGCATGGGCGATTGCCACCGCCTTACTGCTAGCCAGTGGCGTACAGACTTACCGTTTGTCTGAGGCTCGCCAAGTGGTGATTGACCAGCAGTCAGCTGAGGGGGCCAGCAAAAACGGCCAACTTATTGCGCTGACACTGACCGCTAATGCCAATAATCAGGCGCAAGCGCAATTACGGCAACAGGTTGCCAGTACGGATCAGTTGTTGGCGCAACGTAATAGCCAAATCAAGAGGTTATACCGTGAAAATGAAACCTTACGCCGCTGGGCTGATACTCCCCTGCCTGATGATATTATCCGGCTGCGTCAGCGACCTGCCTTTACCGGGGCCGCAGATTACCGTCAATGGCTGTCCGAGAGTCACACCTTGCCCATTTCCGGCGGCGGAACCGCACACTAACGGTGACTTAAACGACGATATTGACCAGTTGGAAGCAGCGTTACATGCTTGCGCGGCGCAGGTTGATACGGTGCTGGCTTGCCAGCAAGGGGCCGCCAATGTTAAAGCCTGATTCGCTGCGCACCGCTATTTTAAAAGCGGTGCCGTATATCAAGCAAAACCCAGACTGCTTACATGTGTTTATTGATAAAGGGGCGATTATTGCCACGCTGGCCCCGTCACTCTCTTTTGAGTATCAGTACACCTTAAATCTGGTGGTGACCGATTACGCTGATAGCATTGATTTGATTGTGGTGCCAATCCTGCATTGGTTGCGCACCAACCAGCCAGATATTATGGCAAATCCCGATAAGCGTCAGGATGGCTTCACCTTTGAGGCCGACTATCTGGATAATCAGGTTTGTGATATCAGCTTTGACATTAAACTCACTGAGCGAACCATTGTTAAGGAGCAGGACGGAACGTTAACCGTGACGCATATGGCAGAGCCGGTGCCGCCGGAATATTTTGTCAAAAGTTATAAAGTGAATGTTGACGGTAAAACCGTGGCGGAGTGGGGCGCATGAATGACCTGCATGAGTTAGACCAAACCCTATCCATTTTACTGACGCAATTATCCCCACCGGCACGCGGCGCGTTTATGCGCCAGGTAGCCAAACAGCTACGCCAGCGCCAGCAAAAGCATATTCAGTCGCAGCAAAACCCGGACGGATCGCCCTTTGTGCCGCGCAAGAAAAAGCGCCGCGATAAGCAAGGACGTATCAAGCGCAAGATGTTTACCAAACTGCGCACCGCCCGTTATATCAAAAACGAATCCAATGCCGATGAGGCCGCCGTCACCTTTAGCGGCAAGGTCAATAATCTGGTGCGAGTGCATCACTACGGCTTACGGGATAAAGTCACAAAGAACGGGCCAACGGTGAAATACGAACGCCGCCAGTTATTGGGCTTTACTGACGGCGACAGTGAATGGATTGGGGATCTGGCGTTGGAGTGGATAGGGAAGTAATTTCAAATGCTGGAGTTAGTTTCAGTATTGACATTTAACTAATCAGATAAAACTATTTCGTTCTCATTTGTTATTACGTTCTTGCCTGTTGTCCGTTCAATAAAAGTTTTAAGTCTGTTGTAGTTATTATTTAGATAGATACATTGATTCAATTGTCTATTTCTTCGGAAACCATCCACTAGGGTGCTTACATTTTCTTCCGTGAGTTTTTTGATGCTCTTATTCATACGATTGAATCGATGCTTAGATTCATCAAAACTCTGGGATGCTATGAATGTAGAAATTAGTGCTTGTTGTATTCTTTCTGCTTTGCCGATGCTGTCAGCCAAAAGCATATTCAACAACTCGGCATTATGCGTGGGAGTGTCGAGGCTCCCTTTTACTGCTTGTAAATGACTAATAAATCCAGCAGGATCGACTTTGCCAACTTTTAGGGTTACAACTGGTTTATTTGCACCGAGAGCATAGCCAACCTCTTGGCACGTCCAGATACTGTCATTGAAATCATCCGTTAGTAAAACCAACATCACTTCCATTGTTTTCAGCCCGTTAACGATCTCATTTCTCCACTCTTTGAGTGGTTCGATAGTCTCATGGGCAACAAAACAACTGAAACCGTACTCCTCTAAGGAATTTGCTAATTCTTGCGCTTCACGCTTGTATTTGTCTCTATGGCTAATAAAAACTCGAATTAAGTTTGGCTTCCAAATGGATAACTCATCAGGATTCAGCACCTCGTTGACTACTTCATTGATACTGATAGCTTGCTGATATTCAGGATCTAATTCAGAATTCAGTTCTAATGCAACTTCGCCTATCCATTCACCATGGACAGATTTTGTCAAAAGATTGAGGTCGTTTTTAATTACATTTGTATATTCTTCTTGTTTAGAAATATGTATGCCTCTCAATATCTCCATTGGCAAGAAAAGACAGATATCATGACCAACAGCATCATAATTAGGATCAACATGGTAATCTTCGCGAACAAATATTTTTGCATGACTAAGAACTTTATAAATAATAGGTTCACTTTCCTTATATTGTTCCCGAATTCTTTGTAAGTATCCGGGAACTTTGGGAGGAATGCAGCTTGCCATAATGTCCCTCTTAGCGGCTTCTCTGAGTAAGTTTTGACTGGTTATTGAAAAATAACGCCTAATAAATCACAGCATCCCATGAGTTTTAGCGTAATCGCGCAACGCTTCGTTCATTTTGGTTTGCCATCCATCGCCCTGCGCCCGATAGGCGTCTACCACATCGTGATCAATCCGTAGTTTAACCGGCTCTTTCGGATTTGCCAGTTTTGGCCGACCACGGGTTTTTATCACCTTTTCCGCGCCCTCTTTACCAAACAACTCGGTAAATACCTCGGTGGCTGGACGTGCGCGGGCAAACTCTGCTTCGCCCCACTCAGGGTTATCTGTCATGGTGACTTTACTGATTTTTTTGTTCATATCGCTTTACCTCACGGGAATTGGCCTTACGCAAGCTGATAACATGCACCTTGCCGTTACGTGGTGTGAATACCAACATATGTAACCGCTCTTCAATGTAGCCCAGTGCCTGAAAGCGCCGCTCTGGATATTCCTTACGTAGATCCTCAACAATTAGCGCGGTGGCAACTTCGAAATCACGCGCCATCTCAAAGGACAATTTACGTTCAGCAATATTTTTTTCGTTTTTGGTTGGGTCGTAAGATATGTCCATGCATTTAATGTACCCCCAATAAATGGAGCAATGCAAGCGATATCAGCATTCATGCTTTAGTTTCATTTCTCTTGTGCCATCCCTCACACAAAACCCATTACATGCCGCGCGCGCCTGTAGGCGGCACACTGGCCGCATGAATATTCTTATTGCTGGCCTCACACGCCTATTGGCTAACATTATCCGCATTGGCATTGTCTCAGACGTCGACCTTGCTAACGGATTGTGCCGGGTCAAAATCGGTAACCTTGAAACCGATTGGCTCAATTGGTTAACGCTACGCGCCGGTCGGGTAAGTTTTTGGTCTGCGCCATCGGTGGGTGAACAAGTGATGGTACTCAGTATCGGCGGTGAACTCACCACCGGTTTTGTGCTGCCCGCCATCTTTTCAGATGCCAATCCAGCGCCGTCACAATCGCCTGACGCCATCGTGATCACTTTTCCCGATGGTGCGCGTTTTGAGTATGAGCCGGAAACCAGCCACTTAGCCGTAACCGGAATAGCCACTGCGGTGATTGAGGCCAGCGAGTCAGTCACTGTCACTGCCCCCAATATTACCTGTACTGCCTCGGTCAAAATCACACTGGATACTCCCGAAGTGGAGTGCACCCAGCATCTGACTACCGCCACTTTACAAGTAAAAAAGGGCGGCACAATGGGCGGAGATATCACGCATTCCGGCGGCCAGTTCTCATCTAATGGGGTGGTGGTTGATAAGCATAACCACGGCGGAGTGCAGCACGGTGGAAGCTGGACGGAGGGGATTAAGTGACAACTGATAAGTATATCGGCATGAACCGCAACAGCGGTTTAAACATCGAAGATATTGACCATATTCGCCAGTCAATCAGCGACATTCTGACCACGCCGCAAGGCACGCGGGTGATGCGCCGTGATTATGGCTCGCTGTTATCCACTCTGATCGACCAGCCACAAAACCCCGCTTTACGTCTCAAAATGATGGCGGCGGTGTATGGCTCGGTGATGCGTTGGGAACCGCGTGTGACTTTAAATGCCATCAGTATCACCACCCAGATTGACGGCCAGATGATAGTGGATTTATCCGGTAGCCGCACCGATAGCGATAGCCGGTTGAGTTTGGCCGTACCACTAGGAGGCCAATAATGGCAATCATTGATTTAAGCCAGTTACCGGCCCCACTGGTGATTGAATCACTGGATTTTGACAGCCTGTTTGCCGTGCGCAAAGAGGCGTTTATTGCCTTATATCCGACTGACCAACAAGACGCGGTGCGCCTAACACTATCATTTGAGTCGGAACCCATTGTGAAGCTGTTGCAGGAAAGTACCTACCGTGAATTGCTGTTGCGTCAGCGTGTCAATGAGGGGGCGCAGGCGGTGATGGTGGCTCATGCTATCGGTAGCGATTTAGATCAGCTGGGCGCAAACAATGGCATTGCGCGACTGACCATCACGCCAGCCAATCCAGACGCCATCCCGCCGATTACCGCAGTGATGGAATCTGACGACGATTTTCGGGTGCGTATCCCGCAAGCCTTTGAGGGGTTGAGCGTGGCCGGGCCAACTGGCGCTTACGAATATCACGCCCGCAGCGCTGATGGCCGGATTGCTGACGCCTCCGCGATTAGTCCATCCCCCGCTTGCGTTACCGTCACCGTACTTTCACGCGAGGGCAACGGCATAGCCGCACAAGATTTATTGGATAAAGTTTTTACCGTGCTAAACGATGAGAACGTGCGGCCGGTGGCGGATCGGCTAACGGTTAATTCTGCCGCTATCGTGGAATATCAGATTGACGCCACGCTCTATTTTTATCCGGGGCCAGAAGCCGAACCGATCCGCGCCGCCGCCGAAGCCAGGCTAAACACCTATATCAGCACCCAACGCCGCTTAGGTCGCGATATTCGCCAATCTGCTATTTATGCTGCACTGCATGTTGAGGGGGTGCAACGGGTCGAGCTGGTCGCGCCGCTGGCAGATGTGGTGTTGGATAGAACGCAAGCCGCTCATTGCACCGGTTATAGCTTGACGGTGGGCGGCTCTGATGAATAAACGCTTATTGCCAGTTGGTTCTACCCTGCTGGAGATCGCCGCTGCGCAAGCCTGTGCCCGTATGGCGGATATTGAGGTGCCATTAAGCAAGCTGTGGAACGCCGACACTTGCCCGCTGGTATTGCTGCCATATTTAGCCTGGGCGTGGTCGGTGGATCGCTGGGATGAGCAGTGGCCGGAAGCCACTAAGCGCTCAGTGGTTAAAGCCGCTTACACCGTGCATAAACGCAAAGGCACCATTGGTGCTATTCGTCGCGTGGTTGAGCCGCTCGGTTATCTGATCAAGGTGATTGAGTGGTGGAAGACCAACGAAACCCCCGGCACCTTTCGCCTTGATGTGGGGGTGCTGGAAACCGGTATTACCGAAGAAATGTATCAGGAGCTGGAGCGGCTGATTGATGATGCTAAGCCGTGCAGCCGCCATCTGATCGGCCTGTCGATAAATCTCGATGTTAACGGCACGATCCCCATTAGTGCCGCCAGCTATGACGGTGATGAAATGACTATTTACCCCTATTTACCCGAAACTATTACCGTCAGCGGCCAGGGCTATTGCGGCGGTGTGGTGCATCTAATTGATGATATGAGAGTGAACCCATGACAGTGAAATATTTTGCGCTACTGACCAATTTGGGGGCGGCCAAGTTGGCAGATGCGGCCGCTCTCGGTACTCAATTGCAGATTACACAGATGGCGGTGGGGGATGGTGGTGGTGTATTACCCACACCTAACCCGGCACAAACTCAGCTTTTGGGTGAAAAACGCCGCGCTGCACTGAATTCATTAAGTATTGATGAGGCGAATAGTAGCCAGATTATCGCCGAGCAAGTGATCCCCGAAACGGACGGTGGTTGGTGGATACGTGAAGTTGGCCTATTCGATAAAGACGGCATTCTGATCGCCATTGCCAACTGCCCGGACACCTATAAACCACTGTTACAAGAGGGCAGTGGCCGCACGCAGACCGTGCGCATGGTGTTGATTGTCAGTAGTACCGAAGCGGTCACGCTGAAAATCGATCCGTCGGTAGTGCTGGCAACGCGTAAGTATGTGGATGATAGGGTGATTGAGGTAAAAGCCTATGCAGATGACCTGATGGTTAAACATCTGGCCGCTCCTGATCCCCATTCACAATACGCGCCGAAAGCCAGCCCCGCACTGACGGGTAAACCAACTGCCCCTACACCGGCTGCGGGAAATAATACCCAACAATTGGCGAATACCGCTTTTGTGCAAGCCGCCCTCACTGCTTTGGGTTTGGGAGATGCAGCTAAATTAAGCTCTGGTATCGCCGGAGGCGTTGCACTCTTTAACGATACGCTCCGCGTGGTTAATGACTTAATCGAAATTAAAAACAAAGGTGAAATCGCCAAAACTAACGCCAGAATTAATCTCGGTTGTGGAACGGTGGCGGTGAAAGATGTCGGAACGGGAGTGGGGCAAATACCCGACATGAATTCATTCACGTCTGGCACTGGCTGGGTGAAATATCCTGATGGCACCATTATCCAACGTGGGCGGGCGACCAGCTCCGATGCTGGTTATGCATTGGTAAATTTCCCTATTCCGTTTATCGCCGGATTTACATTGGCTTTATTACCAGTGAGTGCCGGAAATCCACCGGGTACGCGTTACTCAGCACATATGGGGCCGTTGGGTGACGGTAGGACAAACTTCTCATTTGCCATGTGGTTATTAAATTCAAACACCCTTGGCATTGTAGGTACTGATTACATCGCCATAGGAAAATAAAATGAAATATTTATTCAGTGATATTAAAAATCTATTTTTCCCTTACTCAAGCATGGAAGATTATAAACAAGCCGGAATGTGGCCCGAGTCTGGTGTAGATGTTGATGAGGATATATTTACACTTTACACAGGGGAGCCGCCAGTGGGTAAGGTGCGTGGCTCTGTTGATGGAGTGCCTGCCTGGGTAGATGCTTCCCCACAACAACCACTAACAGCCGATGAACTTGCAGCAAAAGCCCGTATTCACCGTGATGATTTTATTATTGCAACCGATCCCATGATGGTCAGTGATTACTCGATTGATGATATACCACTGACGGAAGCGCAACGCGCAGAACTCACCGCAACCCGCGCCGCGTATCGTTCGTGGCCAACACTGGAAAACTGGCCGCTGATTGAGTTACCAGAATTACTACAGTGGTTACTGATTGAAGCGGTGAATCAAGGTTATCGGGTGCCAGTCTGGCCGCCTGTCATCGAATAGCTTATAAACAATACTGTTAATGCGTGCCGTCCAAATAGATGTATAGTGATATTTATCATCCAGATAGCAGCAATAGGAGCTGTGATGTTCGGGCAAGATAAAACCGCTGGCACCATGATATGGTGGGAAAAAACTGTTGAATATTATTTCGTGGCTAAATATTTGAGTAAAACAGCCGCTATAGCCCCATTAGCTGGCAACCACGAGAAAGCCGGTGACAATATATTTACTCAGGGCAATAAGTGGGTATTAATTGAATTTAAAAGAAGTAAGGCCGACTTAGAATCCGAAAAAATAAAGTTTATTAATTATGAACAAGCTAAAAGCACGCTATCAGGCAATGATGATCATCATTTCCTGATTTATGGCGGCATGCTTAATCCAGGTGAATTTACACTCTGGGCGCAAACCTATTTCTCTGGTAGAACCGGTGTCTCCTTAAATGATGTTCTCAATAATGGTAAAAGCATAAGAGCTTTTATTATTTATATGGAAGCATTTATTGCCTTTAAAAAAGGTGGCAATCCTGGTGGTTCGGGAGGTCTGGGGCTAACGGATTATGCGCAGGTGGCTTGCGTCAATAAAGATGGGGATTTATGTGCCTGTATGTCTCTTGCTGAATTCCGGCAGTCATTAGGTGCAAAACCAACGCCTGACGCAAAATACGAAAGTGCCGCACCGGGTATGTAATCATCCTTATTTGTTTCTATAAATAGTGGTACTCATTACTTAATCAGTAATAGTGCCACCTTATCTTGTGCCACCGCTCACACAACCCCCATCAACTGCCCCGCGCGTAGTTATCCGGCATCATAGCGAATGAACGCTTAACCGGAGAAAACCGCATGTCTGCAACCGATTACCACCATGGTGTGCGCGTCATTGAAATTAACGAAGGCACTCGCCCGATCCGCACTGTCAGTACGGCGGTGGTCGGGATGGTATGTACCTCCGATGATGCTGACGCCACCCTGTTTCCACTCAATACCCCGGTATTGCTCACCGATGTGCTGGCCGCCAGCGGCAAGGCCGGTGAAACCGGTACCTTAGCCCATTCACTGGATGCTATCAGCGACCAAACCAAGCCACTCACTGTAGTTGTTCGTGTGGCACAGGGTGAAACCGAAGCTGAAACCACTTCCAATATTATTGGCGGAATAACACCCGATGGCCGTTATACCGGCATGAAAGCGCTGTTAGCCGCCCAGGGTAAGTTTGACGTCAAGCCGCGCATCTTGGGCGTGCCAGGGCATGACACCAAAGCAGTTGCCACTGAACTGCTTGCCATTGCTCAGAGCCTACGCGCTTTTGCCTACATCAGCGCCTATGGCTGTAAAACCAAAGAAGAGGCCATTATCTACCGTGATAACTTTAGCCAGCGCGAAGCGATGGTGATTTGGCCGGATTTCCTTAGTTGGGATACCGTCGCCAACGCCGAAACCACTGCTTACGCCACGGCCCGCGCCTTGGGGTTGCGCGCCAAGATTGATAATGATGTCGGCTGGCATAAAACACTGTCCAACGTCGGGGTGAATGGCGTCACTGGTATTAGCGCAGATGTGTTTTGGGATCTGCAAAACAGCGCCACCGATGCCAATTTACTCAACAGTAAAGACGTCACCACGTTGATCCGCAAAGATGGTTATCGCTTCTGGGGTTCCCGCTCTTGTTCTGATGATCCGCTGTTTGCCTTTGAGAACTACACCCGTACCGCTCAAGTGTTAGCTGACACCATGGCTGAGGCCCATATGTGGGCTAACGATAAGCCGCTTACCCCGTCACTGGCAAAAGACATTATTGAGGGTATTCGCGCCAAAATGCGCGAGCTGAAATCATTGGGCTATTTGATCGATGGCGATTGCTGGTACGACGATAGCGTGAACGATAAAGACACTCTCAAAGCGGGCCGCCTGTTTATTGATTACGACTATACGCCGGTACCGCCGCTGGAAGATTTAACCCTGCGCCAGCGCATTACTGATCGCTATCTGGCTAATTTCGCCGCCGCCGTTAATAGCTAAGGAGCTTAATTATGGCATTACCACGCAAACTTAAGTTCCTGAATGTATTCAATGACGGGAACAGCTATCAAGGGGTGGTTGAATCCATCACCTTGCCCAAATTAAACCGCAAATTTGAAGAGTTTCGCGGTGGCGGCATGAACGGCAGCGCTAAGGTCGATTTGGGGCTGGCTGACGGGGCGCTGGATGTTGACTGGACGCTGGGCGGTATTGAGTCCGAGATCTACAAGCAATGGGGCGTCACCAAGGTTGATGGTGTGTTACTGCGCTTTGCTGGCTCCTATCAGCGCGACGATACCGGCGAAACCCACGCGGTAGAAATTGTGATGCGCGGCCGTCATGAGGAAATTGATGGCGGCGACAGCAAGCAAGGTGATAACACCACCACCAAGATTTCCACCAAAAACAGCTATTACAAATTGACCTGGGACGGCGAAGTGCTGATCGAGGTCGATATTGTGAATATGGTCGAAATGGTCAACGGCGTCGATATGTTGGAAGCCCACCGCCGCAATATTGGCTTGTAACATCCCTCCATCAGAGAGTGGATGACGAGTCGCGATAGCCCAATCGATGGGGAAATGTTCCGTTCGGGTCGTAGCGGCTTAGGCCGCCGGAGCGCCCGTAGGAACAGTCGCCCCGTCGCACTCGCGGGCAAGCCTCCTAACTTTTAATCGGATAATTATTATGAAAAAAGACACGACTGAACCCCAATTTAATGTAATTACTCTGGATGTGCCTATTGTCCGGGGTAATACCACCATCACCGAAGTTACGGTGAATAAACCCACCGCTGGCGCATTACGCGGGGCCAAGTTGCAAGCGCTGTTAGATACCGATGTTGACGCGCTGATCCGTGTATTACCTCGCATCACTACCCCTAATCTGACCGTGCCAGAAATCAGCAATCTTGATCCAGCAGATATTTACGCGCTGTCTCAGGCGCTGGCGATTTTTTTCTTGCCGAACTCGGTCAAGTCAGACTACCTGAGTGCTTAACGGTTGACGATTTAGTTGCTGATATCGCGGTCACCTTTCACTGGCCGCCATCCGCCACCGATCCAATGACTATTGGCGAGCTTTTAGAGTGGCGACATAAGGCCATTATCCGTAACGGGGGCAATGATGAGTGATAAGAACCTCCGCTTGCAGGTTTCTTTAAGTGCCATTGATAAAGTTACCAAGCCATTTAAATCTATGTTGGCCAGCAATAAAACGCTGGCCGCATCTATTAAAAATTCCAAACAAGAATTAAAACAACTCAATAGCCAGGCGGCTAACATTGAGGGTTTTCGTAAGAATAAAGCGGCGGTTAATGGTGCCGCTCAGGCGCTGGCCGCTGCCCGTGATAAAGCGCGTCAGCTTGCCAGCGAACTAAAAAACAGTGCTGCACCGACCGCGAAGCAAACCAGAGAGTTTAAACGCGCCAGCGAAGCCGCCGCCAAACTAAAACAAAAATACAATGACTTACGCACCGCGCTACATACCCAGCGTAGCGCATTGCAAAATAGCGGTATTGCCACTAACCGATTAGGTCAGGCACAGCGATCCCTTAAAGCCAATATCACCAGCACCACCGCCGCACTGACCGCACAACAGCGCCGGTTAGAACAGCAAGCCCAGCAGCAACAGCGACTTAGTGCCGCCCGTAACCGCTTTGATAACAGCAATCAGCGCAAAGCCATTGCCGCCGGACTGGGTTACACCTCGCTCTCCACTGGTCGCGCCATGGGCCGTGGAATAGCCGGAGCGCTGCATGTGGGCTATGAGTTTGACGGTATGATGAGTAAAACCCAAGCCGTGACCCGCATTCCTGATAAAAACGCCGCGGATATGCAGGCGATGCGCCATCAGGCCCGCACCTTGCCGCTCTCTTCTAAATTTACCGATCTGGAAGTGGCGCAAGGGCAATATTTCCTGGGTCGCACCGGTTATAGCCCGAAACAGGTATTAGGCGCGATGCCGGGTATGCTGAATTTGGCAGCAGCCGGTGATATTGATCTCGGTACTACCGCCGATATCGCGTCTAATATTCAAACCGCCATGGGGATTCCGGCGGAGAAGATGGATCGGGTGGCCGATGTGCTGACGGCGTTATTCACCCGCAATAACGTGGATATCCCGATGCTGGGCGAGTCTATGAAATATTCCGCTGGCGTTGGGCGCGAATACGGCCAGAGCCTGGAAACTGTCGCAGCCTCTACTGCCATGCTGGGCAGCGCCGGTATTCAGGGCAGTCAGGCCGGTACCACCATGCGCAGTATTTTAAGTCGCATTGGTAACTCTAAAGCGGTCAGCGATTTAGGGGTTAAGACCGCCGATAAGAACGGCAATATGCGCGATTTGGTGGATATCCTCAAAGATATCAGTGATAAAACCGCCAAAATGGGCAACGTTGAACGCGGGGCTATCTTTAAAAATATTGCCGGACAATATGCTGTCACCGGTTTTGGTGTGTTGATGCACGCTGCCGGTAATGGCTCGTTAGATAAGATGCGTGGTAAGCCCGGTGAATATGATGGTGAAGCGGCGCGGGTAGCGTCAACCATGCTGGATAATCTCAAAGGTGATATGACCATTCTGCACGCGGCGATGGAAAATATCAGTGTTGAATTATTTGAGAAAAATAATGATTGGTTGCGCTCTGCCGCCAAAGGGATCAGCGAGTTTATGCACGGTGTGGCTGAATTCCTGAAAGCACACCCGCAGGTCAGTACCGCGATAGTGAAAATAGGTACCGTAGTGGCTATCACTACCGCCGCATTTGGTGCGCTGGCGATTGCCGCCGTGGGTATTTTAGGGCCATTCGCGCTACTGCGCTTCACCACCTCGGTATTAGGTATCCGCTTACTGCCGCGCCTGTCGTTTGGTATGTCTAAACTGGCGAGTACCACCCCCATCACTACCCAACAGATCGGCCACTTTAGCCGCTCACTGCTTACCCTGTCTAAAAATGGTGGTCAGTCGGCGATTGCCACCCTTAAAGGGCTGGGTAATGGTCTGGTTAACGTGGTGCGTTCGCCGGTTAAATCCGGTATCAGCGGTTTTAAAATGTTGGGTAATGCCGTGAGCTGGCTGGCTAAATCCCCGCTTAAATTCCTGCGTTTTGCCCTTGGCGGTTTAGGGGGCATGTTCGGGATATTAATCAGCCCGATAGGCCTGATTGGTGCGGCTATCGCGGGTGCTGGCCTGTTGATTTACAAGTATTGGCAGCCGATTAAGGCGTTTCTCGGTGGCGTGGTGGAGGGCTTTATGCAAGCCGCCGCCCCGATTAGAGAAGCGTTGAAACCGCTGGGGCCGGTGTTTGACTGGATTGGTGATGCGGTAAAAAACGTGTGGAACTGGTTTAAAAAATTACTGGAACCGGTGCAATCAACCACCGCCAATTTAAACAGCGCTGCCGATGCCGGTAAATCTTTCGGTCAGTTTCTGGCCGATGGTATCAGCTTTGCCATGACTCCCCTTAATGCGCTGATTTCATCCATTAAGTGGGTATTGGAAAAGCTGAATGAGGTGAAGCAGCGATCCGAGAAAACCCGCGAACTGGCACAAGCTAATCCGGCGGTAGCCGCTGCCGCTGGCAACTACGGCATTACCTGGAAGCCCGCGCCAAAGGGCAATAGCGCCGCTGATATCGCGGCGAAATATACCGGTGAATATGATAACGGCGGTGACATCCCGTTGGGTAAATTTGGTGTAGTAGGGGAGCATGGCCCGGAAATTATTAACGGCCCGGCGCACGTCACCGGCCGCCGTAATACTGCCGCTATGGCGGTTGCCGCTTCCATGTTATTCAGTGGCTATCAGGCCGCTGCCGCACCGCTGCATCCCTACAGTTTACCCGCGTCGCAGTATCGCAATCACAGCAGCGGCCAGCCAGGGAATCAGCAGCAAAATCAATCTACTAATAGCGCACCAATTATCAATATTTACCCCTTGCCGCAGCATGATGCGCAGGATATCGCCCGCGAGGTAGCCCGCCAATTAGCGGCTCATAACCGCCAGACGCAAAGTAAATTAAACCGCAGCTATCAAGACCATGACGACTAAGGAGCACTAACATGATGATGGCATTTGGGATGTTTGTTTTTATGCTGCAAACCGTCCCCTATCAAGATTTTCAGCATCAAATGGCATGGCGTCACCCGTCTGCGCGTATTGGCAAGCGGCCAGTGAGTCAATTTCTGGGGCCAGATGAAGAGTCTATTACGCTATCCGGCGTGTTATACCCTGAATTGACCGGCGGTAAAGTCTCGTTGATGGCGCTGCAACTGATGGCGGAAACCGGCAAGGCCTGGTCATTGATTGAGGGGAGCGGGGCGATCCACGGCATGTTTGTGATTGAGAGTCTGAGCCGTACCAAGAGTATATTTTTCAGTGATGGCTCGGCGCGTAAAATTGAATTTACGCTGACATTAAAACGCACCGATGAATCATTAAAAGAGATGTTTGGTGATTTATCCCAGCAATTTGACGATATCGCTACTCAAATATCGGACACCGCCAGCGGATTATTATCATGACGATGATAGATAGCCTGTTAAATAACGGTCATAACGCACCGGATTATTCTATTACCGTGGATGGCATTGATAAAAGTGGCGGCATTAAAAAGCGGTTGATGTCGTTAACTTTGACCGATAATCGGGGCTTTGAAGCGGATCAGCTTGATATTGAACTGGATGATTCAGACGGTAAATTAGTGCTGCCCCGTCGCGGAGCAAAAATAGCCGTTGCGCTAGGCTGGCAAGGGGCGGCGTTGGTTAATAAAGGCATATTCACCGTAGATGAAATAGAGCATAGCGGCGCACCGGATAAGCTGACGATTCGCGCCCGCAGTGCGGATTTTCGTGAAACGCTCAATATTCGCCGTGATCACTCTTATCATAAAACTACTATTGGCGGGATAATTAAAACCGTCGCCGAGCGCAATAAACTCACGCCAACGTTAAATAAAGTCATGGCTGATTTGGCGGTTGACCATATAGACCAAACCAACGAATCAGACGGCAACTTTATTACCCGACTGGCAAAACAATATGGCGCGATTGCCGCTGTGAAAAATGGCAATCTGTTATTTATCCGTCAGGGCCAGGCGAAAACCGCCAGCGGTAAACCGATTCCGGTGATGACTATTATTCGCAGCCTGGGTGACGGCCATCAATTTAATATGGCTGACCGGGGCGCTTATACCGGTGTGGTGGCGAACTGGCTGAATACCCGTACTACCGAAAAGCCGGTGGTTAAGGTAAAGCGTAAGCGAAAAAGCAAAGCAACCAATACCGCCAAACCCAAACAGCCAGAAGAGAAGCAGGGCGAATATTTGATTGGTACGGATGAAAATGTGCTGACTTTACGCACCACTTACGCCAGCAAACACAATGCACAGCGAGCGGCTAAATCGAATTGGGAACGGCTGCAACGCGGCGCGGCGAAATTCTCTATCCAACTGGCGAAAGGGCGCGCGGATCTCTATCCAGAAGTGCCAGTTAAAGTGAGCGGATTCAAAAAACAGATTGATGAAGCAGATTGGACGTTGGTGACTGTTACTCATTCCGTGAGTGACGGCGGTTTTACTACCGCGCTGGAATTAGAGGTGAAAATAGATGATTTGGATCTGGAATGATGATTTTTAATCAATAATCACGCATAATTCTCATTAACACCGGCCATAGCCGGGATGATGCCGGAGTCCGGATCATGTTCAATTGCCCTTTATGCCATAGCGCAGCCCATACCCGTAGTAGCAGCCAAATCACCATCGAAACCAAAGAGCGCTATCACCAGTGCATTAATGTGAATTGCGGCCATACCTTTGTGACGATGGAAAGTTTTATGCGTTCAATATCAAAGCCAGGCGAGATTAACCCGGTAATGCCTCACCCGCAAACTGGAGGGCAGGTGGTGATGTTCTGACGGCTGGAAATAAATTTATCTGCCTTGCTCTGATCCCGCTTTTGCGGGATTTTTTTCGCCTAAATCACTGCCAGACTATCCTGCTCAAAAAAGCTCCGCCGCCAAGGTGTCGCCATTCTGTCGCCACTTTTCAATTTTTGATAATCGCTAGACACAAAAAAACCGCCTCTCGGCGGTTAACGACATACTCATACTACTTTGTTTTACTTAGATTTGTTTCCATGGTGCCCGGGGCGGGACTTGAACCCGCACAGCCATAAGCCGAGGGATTTTAAATCCCTTGTGTCTACCGATTTCACCACCCGGGCTCTGGAAAACTGGAGGCGCGTCCCGGAGTCGAACCGAGGTAGACGGATTTGCAATCCGTAGCATGGCCACTCTGCCAACGCGCCTTATTCTTCTTTGCCTTACTACTGAGGTTCGCCTAAAGCCAACCTACTAATTTGGAGCGGGAAACGAGACTCGAACTCGCGACCCCGACCTTGGCAAGGTCGTGCTCTACCAACTGAGCTATTCCCGCAACATTAGAACTTACTGATTCTTTTGCTATCTTTCGACATTTCGTTGCTG
This sequence comes from Yersinia proxima, assembly GCF_902170785.1. Classification (GTDB taxonomy): domain Bacteria; phylum Pseudomonadota; class Gammaproteobacteria; order Enterobacterales; family Enterobacteriaceae; genus Yersinia; species Yersinia proxima. The sequence goes on from NZ_CABHYG010000017.1 coordinate 117,729, forward strand.
CCGTCTGATGCGATGCATTCTACTTACCTGACGCGATGAGTCAATAAAATTATCTGACTAATTCGTTCGTTTGCTGCTTTTTCCGGCGCTTCGATCAAGGTTCGAGCAAATCTTTCCAGGCAGCGTTTAAATATTGAAACATTGACCAAAATGTCAGAACCGCTGCGATGTAGAGGAGAATAAAACTCGCCAGTTCAACATTATGATCTGGCCGCCAAAGTAGTCCAACTAATGAACCCATTTGAGCGGTTGTTTTGACTTTACCAACCCATGAGACCGCAACACTGCTACGCTTACCAATTTCGGCCATCCATTCACGGAGGGAAGAAATGATAATCTCACGAGCAATCATTGTTGCTGCTGGTAAAGTTATCCACCAAACATGGTAGTGCTCAGCAACCAAGACTAACGCAATGGCCACCATGACTTTATCCGCAACCGGGTCAAGGAAAGCACCAAAGCGGGTTGTTTGTTTCCAGCGCCGAGCTAAAAAACCATCAAACCAATCGGTTGCAGCTGCAAACACAAATATGATGGCACAAACCATCGGGGCCCAGACGAATGGCAGGTAAAACGCCAGAACGAAGAATGGGATGAGTACAACACGGAACAGGGTAAGCCAAGTCGGTATATTCAATTGCATAATGCTACGATAACTATCTGGCTGGTGTGGATATTATGAGTATGGTGCAACATTAGCTTCAGTGTTTCAATGCATTGTAGATTTTTTCTGCCAATGCATGTGAAATACTCGGCACTTTTGCAATTTCCTCGACGCTAGCGTTAAGTAAAGGTTGCAGTCCTCCCATATACTTCAGCAGTATTTGCCGCCGTTTAGGGCCCACTCCCTCTATTAGTTCTAATGCGCTAGTATTTTTTACTTTTGAACGACGCTGCCTATGCCCTGTTATGGCATGGTTATGAGAATCGTCACGAATATGTTGAATCAAATGTAATGCGGGTGAGTCTGGTGGCAATGAAAAGCCCTCCCCCTCAGCAGCCAGGAATAATGTTTCCAATCCTGCTTTTCGATCACTGCCTTTGGCAACACCAACTAATAAAGGTTTTTGTTTATCCCATGGAACATTGAGCGAGGCAAAAACATCAAAAGCCTGCGATAACTGACCTTTCCCTCCATCAATAAAGATAACATCCGGGATTTTTTTATCATCTAATGCTTTGCCATATCGACGTTTAAGCACTTGAGCCATTGCTGCATAATCATCACCGGGCGTGATACCACTAATATTGTAGCGCCTATATTCCGAACGTACAGGGCCATTTGCATCAAATACTACGCAGGATGCAACAGTTTGTTCCCCCATCGTATGGCTGATATCAAAACATTCCATGCGATTTATCTCATCAAGTTTAAGAATTTTAGCTAATTCTTTCATTCGTTGATGGATAGTCGATTGCTGGGACAAACGTGTAACCAGTGCCGTTGACGCATTGGTTCGGGCGAGTTTAAGATAACGAGCCCTATCACCACGAGGACGACTTTGAATTTGAATTTTTCTTCCCGCTAATTCAGAAAGAGAAGATGCCAATAGATCTTTTTCAGCAAGTGTGAAATCCAACAAAATCTCACCTGGAAGCGTACGCATCTGGCTTCCTTGCAGATAGAACTGTCCGACAAATGTTTGAACAACTTCACTCAATTCCGTACCCGCAGGAACTTTGGGGAAATAGCTGCGACTGCCCAGAACTTTTCCTTGCCTAATAAAGAGCACATGGACACAGGCTAACCCGGCATCAAATGCCACACCGATGACATCAAGATCTTCGCTATCGCCAGAAACAAACTGTTGTTCCGTCACTCGCCGTACAGCCTGTATTTGATCACGGATACGTGCCGCATCTTCAAAATGAAGCAATCGGCTGGCCTCTTCCATGCGAGAGATCAGTTGTGTCAATACTTGTTGATCTTTGCCTGACAGGAACAAACGCACATAGTCAACCTGGCGCTGATACTCTTCTTCACTCACCAAACCTGCTACGCATGGCCCAGAACAACGGCCAATTTGATATTGTAGGCAAGGCCGCGACCGGTTGCGATAGACACTGTTTTCACATTGCCTAACAGGAAAGAGTTTTTGCAGTAATGCTAAGGTTTCGCGAACTGCGTAGGAATTAGGGAATGGCCCAAAATACTCCCCTTTTTCATGTTTAGCTCCGCGATGAATAGCTAAACGCGGATGCTTATCCGCACTGAGAAAAATAAGTGGGTAGGATTTATCATCCCGCAACAGTACGTTGTAGCGGGGTTGATAAAGTTTGATGTAGTTATGCTCAAGCAGTAGCGCTTCCGTCTCAGTGTGAGTAACAGTCACGTCAATCTGAGCAATATTTTTAACTAAAGTTTCTGTTTTACGGCTAGCAACATTAGCGCGGAAATAACTTGTCAGACGCTTCTTAAGGTCTTTTGCTTTTCCAACATAAATAACTGTCCCCGTTTTATCATACATACGGTAAACACCAGGTTGGCTGGTGACAGTTTTCAAAAACTCTTTAGAATCAAAACAATCAGTCACTATTAGATAATGTCTCCGCGTTGAACAAGCCATGGCGGATAGCCAAGTGAGTCAATTCAACGTCACCACTAATATTCAGCTTGCTAAACATCCGATAGCGGTAGCTGTTCACAGTTTTCGGGCTCAGGTGAAGTTGCTCTGATATCTCATTCACCTTTTGGCCTTTCGTTATCATTATCATAATTTGTAACTCACGCTCTGACAAACAGCTAAAAGGTGTTTCTGTCGGCGGCTCTAACTGCCCCAAAGCCATCTGTTGTGCAATGTCAGAAGCAATGTAACGCTGCCCGGAATGGACAGCTCTGATGGCAGTTACCACATCCTGAGGTGCCGCGCCTTTACTCAGATATCCACTCGCACCAGCCTGCATAACTTTCGCAGGCAACGGGTTTTCTGTATGGATAGTTAGCATGATAACTTTAGTATCTGGGGAAAAGCGTAAAATTTTACGAGTTGCCTCCAACCCGCCGATGCCGGGCATATTCATATCCATCAAAACGATATCAACAATATGGTTACGGCACCATTTTACCGCATCTTCGCCACACTGCATCTCATCCGCTACTTTGATACCCTTGATGTCTTCAAGAATGCGTCGTATCCCTGCGCGCACCAGTTCGTGGTCATCAACAAGAAGAACGCTAATCAAAGAAAATTCTCCAAAAATAAGGGAGTAACCTAATCACGCTTTACTTACGGCAATGATATTACTTGTTTTCGCGCAAAGAATGAATACAGAATAATTGCAAATTCATATCTATATTGTTTGACAGATATTATTCTTATCATCTCTTTTGCTATGTACATAAAATAGCAGGCTTATCAATTATGACATGATAAAAAAAGAAAAGTTTTTAAGATTTTTCTTGGCATTACTTCGGGACGTACAAAAAAATAATTATTAAACTTCCCAAAGTTAATTTTATACAACAAAACACAACGTGTTGAAAAAACTAACAATCAGACAGTTCTACAGCATTCACAAAGCTAGGAATAATTCTTATTTTTTATTTATTAATTATCTCTTATATACTTTAAAAATGCGTGATTTTTGGCGCTGCTTATCTGTACCCCAAAAGATATGTTCTTTATGAACAAATGTAACTTAATTAAGTTAATTTATGCCGATAATGATATGGCGGGGTGGGGGGCGACAACATTGCACTCCGACTTCCTTGGTCTATGTCACCCATTTAGATTGCGCACAGGTTATCAAAGCTAATCATCAGTTTATGATATAATACTATAATTGTTTAATAATGCCGCTATGTTCACTGTGGTGCAGGGGAACCCCATCATCTTGTCTAGAGGCTATTTCAGGAAAAAAAATGAGTAATCCAGACTTTACTACTTCAGCAGACCCAGAAACTTTAGCGAATGAAGTTGCATTTTTGAAAGCGACTGTAACTCTACTGTTAAAAGCGATCGGCCAAGCCGATGCAGGGAAAGTAATCTTAAAAATCGAACGTTCCATTGGCGATGTTGCCGACACCGCTCAAGCTGAAGTTTTCGCCAATACACTTGCTCAAATTAAAAGTGGTTACCGCCAATAACCGCTTGAGACAACTTGTAACGCCCCTATACACTCATGCTGCCGCTTAGATAGTTCTTTTTAGGCTATAGGCAGCTTGTTTTATAATCGTTCGAGACAATGATGAGTCTGTTACTTAAAGCATTAATCGGTGCCTGTGTAGTGGTATTGATTGGAATATTAGCGAAAACACGCAATTACTACATCGCCGGTTTAATTCCGTTATTTCCCACATTTGCTCTTATTGCGCATTATGTTGTCGGCAGCGAACGTAGCATCCAAGCCCTGCGTGTAACAATAATCTTTGGGTTATGGGCTATTGTTCCTTACTTCATCTATCTGATATCACTATATTTTTTGATTGATCACTTACGTTTACCCGTAGCATTAACAGCCGCAGTCTTATGCTGGATGATTGCTGCCTGGATACTTATTTCAGCGTGGAGTCAATGGCACAGTTAAAGCAGACCTTGCTATAAAACTGTTTAGCGTAATAGCAATAAAATAAGAGCATGAATAGCCAGCATTACTGTAGAGAAAGCCAAGTTTATATTACTAATAGACTTCGACCTGGTCTCAACTGATGGTTCGTCACTTACCTGAATCTTTCTTACTCTATAAACCCAGTACCCGCCCAGCCCTATAAAGAGTAGCGCTAATGACACCGCTAATAGGGGATATTCCCACACCAAATACTCACTGAGTCCTGCAATAACAAACCAGATAATGACAAAGACCATGATTGTTCACCTAATGTTTTGATTATCCGATTTTAGCACATGCTGTAAAAACGCTTAAGCTATGTCCATAAAATAGTAATAAAGAACTAAAGTGATGAAAAATTTAGAATAAAGCATCATAAAAATCTTAATCATTGTTAATGGTTTGTCTGTTTTATTGATGTGAATCAACTTGGTTTGGCTCTAATATTCAATGCTGGGACTTCAGCCACATCTTGCAAGGTTACTTGCTTTCCACAGGCAAAGGAAATTGATATGTTGGCTATTCCATAGTTAATGTAGGGTTTTTGAAATGGCTAAATTTACTGTTAGAGTTGAATTGCGTGATCCAGAAGCCACAGACTACGACGATCTTCATAAAAAAATGGAAGAGAAAGGTTTCTCGCGAACGGTAATTATTACTGCATCAGGTGTGAGAAAAATACTTCCAGGTGCCGAGTACAACTATAAAAGTGAAACTAAATCTACGGCAGAAGTTGGGGGACTTGCAGAATCTATTGCAGAAAAGGTAAAAATGAATCCTAAAGTAATGGTAACTAAATCAGCAGGTTGTTATTACGCTAATCTTGATTTGGCTTAGTTATCTTATTTAAAGATATTTTTAGCAATCTAAATGCAGGTATTGTTTCCTGCATTTGTTCTATCGCTTCAATTCACATAGATAAGGTAGAGATTTTATTTTTTAAGTGCATTTATTCCTAGTGTGCTAATAATATGTATTTTAACTGATATTATCGTGCAGAATATAACGATGAGTGCCAACATGGTTTTGTTGGAGAATCAAATAAATGCAGAATTATGGTGTAAAGTAAAATATTCTTTACGATGGTGGAAATGTTGAAGCCTATATTTCAATCATCAATTGCTATAGAATCAACAGAGTAGCAAATGTGATGAGGTATGTTTGAGGACATAAAGCATATGGTTGCTCAGTTTACTATGGAAAATATTGTTGGACTGATTTTAGTTATCGGTTGTGTCATTGCTTTATTAATTGTATCGATGTGGGGAATGAGACGGCACCATTCTCGATATAATTTTATTTTACAGTTTGTTAGTTTCCTTCTGTGGTCTGTAATGGTGATTGTGGCGGGAAACATTATTAATAATGCGCTCGCTGGTATAAAAGTAAATTTTGTCACACCCCGGACGGTTAATTTCGTCTGTATGTCACTAATTCTATTGATGTTAATTCGTAAGATGTTTGCATTATTTGATGTGCTGGAAAAACGGCAGGTGGCGAAAGGGAGTGATATTACCAGCGCTAAAATCATATCACGCATGCTAAAAATTACACTCGTAGTAGTGGTGGTTCTACTCTATGGTGAGCATTTGGGTATGAGTTTTTCTGGGTTGGTGACCTTCGGTGGTATTGGCGGTCTTGCCGTAGGTCTGGCCGGAAAAGATATTCTGAGTAATTTCTTTTCTGGTGTGATGCTTTATTTTGATCGTCCTTTTAATATCGGAGACTGGATACGTTTGCCAGACCGCCACATTGAAGGGGTTGTTGTTGAAATAGGTTGGCGATTGACAAAAATAATGACGTTTGAAAATCGTCCACTGTATGTTCCTAACTCCATGTTCACGGATGTTAGCGTTGAAAATCCAGGTCGCATGACAAATCGCAGAATAAAAACCACGATAGGACTGCGCTATGCTGACGCGGATAAAATTGGCGCGATTGTGGATGAGATGCACAATTTTTTAGCCAATAATGATGATATTGATCACCAACAGACCTTGCTGGTCTATTTCAATGGATTCGGCGATTCTTCTCTCAATATTATGGTTTATTGCTTTACCAAGACTAAAGTATGGGCTGAATGGTTGGCAATTCAGCAGCGCTGCTATTTGAGATTTATAGATATAGTGCATAAACATGGAGCAGACTTTGCTTTCCCCAGCCGTTCGCTATATATCGAGAATAGCACTGAGTTGCCGGAAATTTCTAAATAGTGGTAATCCTGTCTTTGTCACTACACCGGGCATAACAGCCCGGTGGCTTTGAGTGGGATGCTAACCTGCGGGGTTAACAAGAAAACACCCACTTATATTAACTCTATCAAATATCCTACTTATCTGCTTTCAGATTGTCAGAACTTGCTTGCCTAAGCGACTGTTGTGCCGTTGATGATTGGATTAAACCACAGGGTTGCATGCATATCAATTAATAGGTTGTATTACTATCAATCGGAGGGTTATCTTTTTGAATGGCAGGCGAAAAAAAACGACTAAGATCGGTTATATTGCTGATTCTAGTTATTTGATTTTTCTACTTTTTTAATAACTCTTTGAGATTTCTGGACTCCAGCAATTCGTTGAATAAGCGATCGTAATTTTCGACTTTAATTCGAAGCGCTTCAATATGGTTATCTTTATCACTTTCTGGTAGACGGTCGAACAAATTCAACAATTCTCGTTGTCTGTCACTTAGAGTGATAGGTTGAACGATTGAGATGTCATCACCAGCAGGTTCATCACTTAGTAACCAGGAAAGGGACACACCAAAGGCTTCAGATAATTTTAAAGCCGAGTCTTTGCTTATTTTCCCTTTAGTGAACCAACGACCAGCCGCCTGGGGGCTGATTCCACATATGCGAGCAAGCCCCGACTTGTTTACACCGGTTTTATTCATCAACTGATAAAGGCGAGCTGCTATAGGTGGTTCTTGATAATTTTTTTCTTCTTTCATTTCAAAATTATAAACCAAAGGTTTAATAATATAAATAACCCAAAGGTTGTATTTTGATGTAACCCTATGATTTAATCTTGCGGTTGATAGTGAAGTTGGTTGAAACCACTACAACAAAAAATGCGCATATTGAGAAGAATCGAGATGGCGTTCAACCAGGCCATTTAGTGACGGGTTGGGTAATGGGTTTGACAATGCGGCTGTCTATAACTTTTATAACAACAGCCCTGGCAAGTTGATGTTAGCTATTTCCAATCTGTGGCTTGACTTAACTTTGTGAGAACTGAAATCGAGTTTAATCATGTCCCCTGTAGGGGGTTAATAATATAAGGATGTTACCCTAATGATTCCTATAGAGAACTTGATTAAATTTCTACCTTCGGATGGTACGGTCTTAATTCGTTGCGAGCATGGTGAGATAGTGAGTGTTGAGAACTTAAAAGAGAACCAATTTGTCGCGACATTACCGGTATTTATCGAACTGGCGGAAATCGCTGGTTATACAATTTCAATGCCCGATGTTTGACGGAATAATAGCTCTGTCAGTCTGAACACCTGACAACCTAAGCAGTTGTTGTGCCATCACCCTAGGGGGCAAGGTGGCACAACTATTACTCATTAAATTTGGTAATCAAACACTGACATCGGTCATATTCGCTGTTAGGGAATTTCTGCATTGTAAAATCAAGTTGGCTATTACTTCATTATCCAAATGTTTGATGGTTCTAAATCGAGAAAACCTAAATCAATCACGCTTGTGCCAACAGACAATACCAACTTTGCCAAATGCAACAAGGCCACCTTAGCTACGTTTTTACACTCTATTTTGAACAGCATTTTTAATTCGCCGGAGGGTGTTATGCACACACAGTCTATTTCACGGAAGGAAGGAAAGTTATGATGCGAGTATCGAAAGATTTGTCGTCGGGGCAGAAAAAACCAAGGCGCAATATTCAGCTTGTTCTTGAGCGCTGGGGTGTATGGGCTAAAGATAATTCAGGTATTGATTACTCCTCTATCGCCGCGGGATTTAAAGGTTTGCTTCCGTACACTACATCATCACGACCTTCATGTTGTGATGATGATGGATTAGCCGTTGATGGGTGTGTATCTCGCTTAAAACGACATCGGTATGATGAGTGGGAATTGGTCATCCGACACTATGTCTATAATCAATCCAAACGTGCTATTGCACGGCAACAAAAGAAAGACGAAAGGGCAATAAGAATAAATCTACAAATGGCAGAGGGCTTTGTTGATGGTTGCCTTGCCATGATGGATATTAACCTTGAGATGGACCCTGAAATAAAAAATTAGATTTTTATGATAAAAGTGTTGGTGCGGCCGCAAAAAGTGCATTAGTCTGATAACAGTTGGTTGTGTGGTCGTGCTTACACAGTCTAAGAAACCTCGCTTCGGCGGGGTTTTTCATTTTAGTCTCGAGTATTTGATTAATTTAAAATACATCTTGTCCGACGAGTCGCGACGCTTTTGGATTCAGACTCTTCACGTCATTTAATTAGAACATCGAGAGTAGCAGGGCTACCGGCAGGCTCAAGGGCCAGGTTATACCGATTAAAAAAGACGATAAGCACCTTACTACCAAGCTCTGATCCCGTGTCAGAGGGAAAATAATGAAAGTAGAGATAATAACGCCAACCACATAAATACTGAGCAGGATAAAACCGGTATTCATTGAGCAATTTTCCTTTTGTCCATGTTGTTGGTCTATTATCGCAGAAAGAGACCGTATTTTTGCAAAGTAATTTAAATTATGAGGCCATGTTATTTGTGTGGTTTATTTATAACTCATCACCAGTATCAACCATCCTCAAATAATCTCTGCGCCTGGATGAGTCACGGCGGTGAGCTATTTCTCCAAAATAGCAAATATACACCCAGGCCAACTGGCAGGGGGAGACTATGAAGATGGATAAATACTCCAGCGCGATATCCTTGTGGTTTGGTGGGTTAACAACAACGATTGGTGCGTTATCTCTTAATGAATGGGCCATGGTAGTCGGCATTATCTGCACGACGGGAACATTTATTGTGAACTGGCACTATAAGCGTAAAGAATTTCAATTACGGAAGAAATAAAATGTCTCCAATTCTTCGTAGTAAGTTAATGGGTCTTTCTGCTCTTGGGGCATTGGCCATTGCCGGTGTATTACTGGGGGGGAATGATGGTTTAGAAGGGCGAAAATATGTGGCTTACCATGATGTCGCTGGTATTTTGACTTTATGCGATGGCCACACTGGTAAAGACATCATCCCCAGTAAAAGATATTCTGATGCGGAATGCGATGCTTTATTACAGCAAGATTTGATACCGGTCCAACACACGGTTGATGCGGCTGTGAAAATTCCACTGAGTCAGTACCAGAAAGCAGCATTATATTCGTTTACTTATAACATCGGACAGCGTGCATTTATTCAATCCACGCTACTTAAAAAACTCAACACTGGCGATATTAAAGGCGCTTGTGATGAGTTACGGCGTTGGATATATGCGGGTGGCTCGCCGTGGAAGGGATTACAGAACAGACGCGAGATAGAGAGGGAATTATGTCTAACAAATTAAGCTCAGTTCTCATGCCGTTATAACCGTGCAATTCGCTGACTAAATGTATTAGTACAATTAGACAACATAAATTCAATGTGATGTGGACGAAATATCCACAATAACGAATCAGCATTAGAATGTCTTTCAGACTATTGAAATTTAGAGTCTGGCAAGTTTATCTTACAAGAAAATAGAAACCGTAGTCCTGCACTGTCGCGAAATATCGCGCTGGTGATATCCCAAGCCGATGATTAATTTCTCGGCTTTTTTTTGTCCAACTAAAAGGTATTTATTATGTCTACAAATTCAACTTTGAAATATCCAGTAGTATTAGTTCATGGCTTACTTGGATTTGACAAAATCGCAGGGGTTTACCCTTATTTTTATGGTGTCGAAGAGCCGCTAAAAAAAGCGGGCGCACAAGTCTTTGTCGCCACAATTTCCGCGACCAACAGTAACGAAGTACGTGGCGAACAATTACTTAAATTTGTCAAAGAAGTCATGACAAAAACGGGGGCGAAAAAAGTTAACCTTATCGGTCATAGTCAGGGGCCTTTGGCATGTCGTTATGTTGCTGCAACGCATCCTGAACTTATAGCCTCTGTAACCTCCGTTAATGGGGTTAACCACGGGTCAGAAATTGCCGATTTGGTTCGTTCAGCGCTAGTACCTGATAGCCTTCCAGAACACATTGTTAATACTATCATGTCTGCATTTGGTGTATTTGTTTCTCTGTTAAGTGGTAAGCCTTTCCTGCCGCAGGATTTTATGGAGTCTATTGATGCACTGACGACCGAGAATGTGGGTAAGTTTAATGCCAAATATCCGCAAGGGTTACCTGAAACCTGGGGAGGCGAGGGGAAAGAGTTTGATAATGGGGTCTACTATTATTCGTGGGGGGGCGTTTTGGGTTATAACCCACTGACTGAAGGGTTGAACAACCTCGACCCGCTGCACCATTCATTAGTTGCGTTATCACTCTTGTTCACCAAAGAACGTGATCAAAATGATGGTCTGGTTGGGCGTTACAGCATGCATTTGGGGAAAGTTATCCGTTCGGATTATCAGTTAGATCATGTGGATGCGATTAATCAGACCGCGGGTATGGTCAGCAAGGACATTGACCCAGTTCAATTGTTTGTAAATCAGATTGAGTTGTTAAAATCAAAAGGTCTTTAAATAGTATCGCCCCCTCTCTAACCTGAGGGGGCGAAACAGACGAATAGATTGAGGTGAGATTTATTATATAATTAGTTTATTAAGTTCAATTAGAGTATTAAAGTTAATTTATAAGATAAAGAAGGTGGTAATTCCTGTAGGTGAATATATTTTTAGTGAAAATCTTCAAATTTTTGATTGCATATTTTCTTTAATATTCAGGTGCGAAGGTGAAATTAATCATTATGAGTGGAAGTGTAATTTATTAATGATTAAGAATAAGGCTGCTAGAATTTAAAATATAGACTAATATTTTATTCAGCTTAGTTAAAATATTGACGTCGGGGAGATGCAGCGATTTACATAGAATCTGGGACAGGCTCCAAAATAGTTCTAACTATTTGATTTCTCAATTTTGAGACTTAACAGTCTTATCTTAAAATTTAGCTATATATAGCGAGTGTGCTCCAACGGAGCTGCGGAGGCCTTATGAAAAAGGTGATTCTTTTCGTTGTGTTAATGATGTCCTCATTTTATGGCTTTAGCCAGGATGGGGTGAGGGGGATTTCTGGTGATTTATCATCGACCCCACCAATCGTTGCGGTAGTCCACCATCTTTGTGATGATTCATCTCCATCAATTGGGGAGGATCATCCTGATTATTGGTGCTGTGAGGTCTGTTGCAATCCGGCGTGTGACGGTTGTAACTAAACATAAAAATCATTATTAAACTTGTACTGAGATAATACAGTACATCAGGGGCCTGTCCCAGATTCTTTGGTGTGTAATATGATGTTATTCCCGCCATAATTTCTCACGTTTTATCTTTACCTCGACCACCTCTAGGCTAGACACCCATTAATTCGCAGGATATTGTTTCGGTAACTATAAAAAACGACCCACTAGTCAATCACGGCACTATGAATTTTATCAAAAGTATTGTGTTTTTAGCCTCGTTCAGCGTATCTACATATTCATTCTCTGCCCCTGTCCCTGCGGTTGAGGTCGGATTCTCACCAGAAGGATCGGCTCAGGCACTAGTGCTGAAAGTCATCAATGACGCACAAAAATCTATCCAGATGATAGGATATTCGTTTCAAGCTCCGGATATTGCAAAAGCATTAGTGGCGGCAAGACAGCGGGGCGTTGATGTGCGTGTGGTTGTTGATAAGAAACGTAACCAGGTCAAGGCCAGTAAAACCATTATGCTCTATGCCGCCAACAATGGTGTAAAACTACGTATTGATGGGCATTATCATATTCAGCATGATAAAACGATTATCGTTGATGGCAAGACTGTTGAAACGGGGTCATTTAATTTCGCACCTTCAGCAGAGACTGAAAATTCTGAAAATGTGATTGTGATACATGATATGCCTAACATTACTCAGCAATATGTAACACATTGGACTTCGCGCTGGGAGCAGGGTGTTCCCTTTAAACCGATACTTTAGTCGGTTATGGGAGAAGTGGTGGTTAGTGATGTAATATCTTGTTTTTAATTAAATTAAGAGCGGAGATAATTAATCTGATTGCAGATATATCAACCCATTCAATACATAAATATATTTTATGTATTCCGACGATTAAATATGAAATTTCCTACAGAAACTTACCTCCTCCCCTATAGAAATACGCTGGTCTTATATATTACATTAAGACACAGCATAAATGTTACTCAAGTTTGTTGATGATGGTGAGTAATAAGATACCCTATAGTATCGCTCATATATTTCCATTGGCCTGAGTTTGTGGGTGTTGGAATTAATCTGGCTGTATTTGACACTATTTAAAATGATAAATGGAATTATCCAGATATATATGTTGGCAGGTATTAATCTGTTTGTCTCTGCTTGTTAATAAAGAAATGCAAATAGTTATAAATGTATTTATATACAAGCATTAGGCCTGATTTTTATTAAGCATTATATTTTGATGCTAACCAGGATTTTATTGAGAATATAATATGAATAAAGTCTTCAAGATTATTTGGAATGCTGCATTGAATCGTTTCGATGTCGTATCCGAGTTTGCTAAAGCTGGGAAGAAATGTAAATCATCCAGCTCGTTAACGATAAATACAGTCACCGGATTTTCTCTGATTCTAGGGCTTGGGTCATTGATTACCGGCACAGCCTTGGCCCAACCACTACCGACCATTGTGATTAGCAGTACTGAGAGTGAAAGTGATGTGCAGCGAGATTCGGCTACCGGCCCCGCAGTGGTCGTGACCAATGGTGGTAATTATACTGGAACCAACGTCACGCTGACCTCGCAGGCCCCTGCATCAGGTGGAAATACCGCTGCTCTTTATGTCAATACTGGTGGCAAAGCATATCTTGATGCTGACAGCAGTATCACCATGAATACTTCTAGTCAGCAGGCCACTGTTTGCTGCACCTACGGCATCGTAGTAGACGGTAACGGCAGTATGGTTGACAGTTCAGCGACTATCATTGGCAGTACTGGCGGAGCAGGGGTCTATAATGGCGGCGTGCTCAATCTTCAGGGCGGTTCGTTGTCCGGCTTATTTGGTATTGTGTCGAGCGGTGCAGGCAGTTTAATCACCGGAAATGCAGATATATCGGGTTCTGGTGTAGGAACCGGTGTTCGGGCCGAGTTGGGTGGCGCGGTGGTTCTGAGTGGTGGCAAGGTATTGTCGAATGGGATGGTCGCAACCGATGCTGGCAGTTCGATTTCAACCTCAGGCACGGAGATAGTTGGCACAGCCAGCGCCAATAATGGTGCTTCTCTTAATCTCGTTGGCGGTTCGGTTCGCGCCAGTGGCTATGGGGTGAGTGCTGTTTATGCCGGTGGCCCGGTAGCCAGTCATGTAACGACATCCGCAGATATTAGTGTGAGTGGTAGCAACGCATCTGCGGTGACTGCCCGTAATGGTAGCACCATCAATATCATCGGAGGCACCCTCTCCGGCGCGAGTTCTGTTTTAGCGGCTATCGGTAAAAACTCAACAATCACATTTTCTAATGCAAGTTTGATTCAAGGCGGTATGCAGGGGTCAACTGCCGTCTATGCCGCTGAAGGGGCAATCGTTCAGCTCAACAGTGGCACTATATCTGCCCCAGGCTGGAATAACACCACCATCCGGGCTGATGGTATTGGTTCAGCTGTTTATAATCAGGGGACTAACGTTACCGGTGTTGCAGGCAGCAGCATTGGTGCTCAAGCTATCAATGGCGGCAGCTATATTTTTGGCTCTGGCACGATGAGTGCAAGTAATACTGGCGTGCAGGCCAGTGGTACGGGCAGTTCTGTGCTGAGTTCTGGCAATATCAGTGCGGTTCAGCGTGCAGTGCATGCCACCAATGGTGGTTCGGTCACGGTGGATGCTGGCTCTCTGGCAACCACGACTGCGATTACCGGCATGGCGGGTATTGTTGCGGATAGCGGTGGGCAGGTTGAGTTGATTAAACCGGCACTGCTGGACAGCGCTGCCTTTGCTGGCAATGGTATTCAGGTCAGTAGTGGCGGTGTCGTCAATCTGGCCGGTGGCATGTTCTATATTAATGGTAAGAATAGCTCGGGGCTGATAATTGATGGCGTAGGTTCTGCCATCAACAGTTCTGCCACTCTGAGTGTTTATGTTTACGCCGCTTCAGGTAAAGCGATAGAGGTTGCCAATGGTGCTGCACAAGTATTTCATAATCTGGTCGGCAGAGTAACGGGCAGTAATGGCAATGTGATCCAATCAAACAGTGGTGCTAATCAGCTTACCTTTACCAACAGTGTACTCAGCAGTACACAGGGGCCAGCTATCGTCGGTCAGAGTGGCTCACTTGACTTTGTGATGTCTGAGAGTGGTATCAGCGGGCCTGTACTGATGCAAGACAATGGCAGCATTATAAGTATTACAGCTAATGATGCTTCCACTATCACGGGGCGCACTGAAGCCGGTAACTCGTCAATAACGTTAAACACCCGGTCTGCGTGGAATGTTGGCGCAGGTAGTTCATCTCTGGGCTCGCTTTCACTTAATAATGCCACCATGAGAAATAGTGGGGTTGGCAGTCTGCATATCGGTGGCGATGTCAGTTTAGGTAATGTTGGCGCTAAATTTGATACTCAGGATTATGACGCGTTGCTGGCGGCAAATGCGATAACCGGTACAGGAAATTTGACGAAGAATGGTACGGGTAAACTGACGCTGGAAAGTGCAATAACTTATACCGGTAACACCGTAATTTCGGATGGCACATTGCAGATAGGTAATGGTGCGGCCTCTGGCAATGCCCATCTCCATCAGGTGGATAATAGAGGTATTTTGGCTCTTGCTAGCGCTGATCGGGTAACCATCGATAGGATTGAGGGAAAAGGGGCGCTGCACCAAAAGGGCAGCGGCACAACGACCCTGCTCAATGATAATACCTATACCGGCGGGACGACGGTCACTGCGGGTACGTTGCAATTGGGTGATGGCGGTAGTACGGGAAGTATTATCGGTAATGTTGATATTCAAGCGAACGGCACGCTGGCTATTTGGCGTAATGCTGCTGTGGTGTTGGGCAATAGACTCACAGGTTCCGGGCTAATCACCACCGACACAGCCGGTCAGGCATTCGATCTTGCTACCGGGGTCGGTAATGCATTTTCTGGCATGCTCGCGGTGGGTAATGGCACGTTCCGGTTAGATGGCGTTAATACCACCGAGTTGAGTAATGCAACGCTACGAGCAGGGGTGGGCAGTACCGTTACCGTTGGCACAGGCCTTCAGACTATCGGTGGTTTGGCTTTCGACGGCGGTACGTTGAAGTTTGATATCGGAACCCCCGGTGACACTGTGGCGAAAAGCACCATCCATACCACCAAAGAGATGAACCTGCTGGGTAGCGGTACAGTTGAGGTCAATATCGGCAGTATCGATAACAACCCGGTTCCAGTCAATCCTGTGCTGCCAATCATGGAGCAGGATGATGTCAACACCTTGCTACAACTGGCCGTCAGTGATGTAGCGGTGCAAGGCAATGGCGGCAATATGGTATTGAAAGACCAGCATGGCAATATCATTACCAATGAAACCACCGCGGATATTGCCCAAAACGGGATGACCGTGGCGAAAGGGATTTACGACTATCGCCTGACCAGTGGTGTCAATAACGACGGTTTGTATGTGGGTTACGGCCTGACGCAGGTTGAGTTGTTGGGCAGCGGCGCTGATGCACTGTCACTCTATGCCACCAACAAAACTGGGCCGGCGGCGGATTTAAGCGCCAACATCACGGGCAGTGGCGATTTGGCGATTGATACTGGCGCGGGAAATACCGTGACATTGTCTAATCTGGATAACGATTATACCGGCTCTACCGACGTACGCAGCGGCACCCTACAGATGCTCAATGATAATGTGCTGGGGCAGACCTCGCTGTTATCACTGGCGGCGGATACTTCCTTTGATATGAATGGTCACAATCAGACGATAGGCGAATTGAAGGGAGACGCCGGGTCATTATTGAATCTCAATGGTGGCAATCTGACGTTGAGTCAGGGCGGTGTTGTAGAGGGTGAGTTGACCGGCACTGGTACACTGACGATTGCTGCTGATGTGCTGACCGTTAATGGAGCCAGCAGTGATCTGAGCGCAGCGACCACCATTGCCAGCGGCGCACAAGTATTACTGAACAATGCTGCGGGTTTGGGGAGTGGCGATATTATCAACGCCGGTTTGCTGACATTAAAAGGTGCGGCGGGCCAGTTGGCGAATACTATCAGTGATGTGGGTAACGTGGTGTTACAGGATAACAGTGACATTATTGTCAGTGGTGATAACAGTCAGTTCAGTGGCCGCTTTGATATCAACACCGGTAGCCAGTTAACGGTTTCTCGGGCAGAGAATCTGGGTAGCGCATCAGTGACCAATAACAGTGCGTTGGTGTTGAATTCAGCCAGCGACTGGAGGCTAGAAAATGGAATTACTGGTACGGGCAAGCTGAGTAAAAATGGCGCTGGTACTTTATCGTTAACGCAATCTGCGGCTTATACCGGTCAAACAGAGATCAATGCTGGTGGGCTTATTTTGGGCAGCAGTACCGACCCAATGACATTGGGCAGCCAGCAAGTGAACATTGCCAGCGGTGCTTTTATGGGCGGCTTTGGTGGCGTAGCAGGGGCGGTGGATAACAACGGCACGCTGTTTGTCGGCAATCCGATTTCACCTGTGACGTCAATATTGAGCCGCCTGGCGCCTGCCCGCAACCTATTGGCGGTTGGGACAGACTTAACCAACAGCGGCACTGTTTTTATTGGTAACAAAACCAGTGATGGCAGCGGTATCACCGGTAATCAATTGGTGGTCAATGGTAACTATATTGGTAACAACGGGTTGCTGCATTTCAACTCGGCGCTGGGGGATGACAGCTCGGCAACGGATAGCATGACAGTCAACGGCAACACCAGCGGAACGACCCATGTGAGTGTGGATAATGCGGGTGGGCAGGGTGCGCAGACGCTAAATGGCATTGAGCTGATTCAGGTGAACGGCCAGTCAGACGGTGACTTTGTACAACGCGGGCGTATTGTCGCCGGTGCGTATGATTATTCTCTGGCGCGTGGCGTAGGGGCTAATACCCGTCACTGGTATCTGACCAGTACGACCGCCAGCGGAGATCTTGGCGGCACTAATCCAACAGTTATGATTGAGCGTCCGGAAGCCAGCGGGTATGCCACAAACCTGGCCGCAGCCAACAATATGTTTGTCACAAGCCTGCATGACCGTTTAGGCGAAACGCAATATATTGACGCACTGACTGGTGAACGGAAAGTGACTAGCATGTGGTTGCGTAACGCTGGTGGACATAACCGATCTCGTGATACTTATGACCAATTAAGCACTCAGGCTAACCGGTATGTTGTGCAATTGGGGGGCGATATCGCACAGTGGAGTCATGATGGACAAGAGCGCTTCCACCTTGGCGTAATGGCCGGTTACGCAAACAGTAAAAGTCGTACCGAATCTCGTTTATCCGGTTACAGCGCCCGTGCCTCGGTTGATGGTTACAGCACCGGGATATATGCCACCTGGTATGCTGACGCAGCAGATAAGTCGGGTTGGTATGTGGATAGTTGGGCTCAATACAGCTGGTTCACCAATAGTGTAGACGGCCAGGATTTGCATACCGAAGAGTACAAATCCAACGGGGTGACTGCATCCATAGAAAGCGGTTATACCTTTAAAATGGGTGAAAATGCAGCGAAGAATGTGACTTACTTTATCCAACCGAAAGCACAGGTAACCTGGATGGGGGTTAAAGCTGATGACCATAAAGAAGCTAATGGCACCGAAGTGTCCGGCGAAGGTGATGGCAATATCCAAACCCGCTTGGGTGTGAAAGCCTTTATGAACGGTTACAGCCATCAGGATAAGGGAAAAGATCGCGTCTTCCAGCCGTATATTGAAGCGAATTGGATCCATAATAGCAAAGACTTCGCGACTAGCATGGATGGTCATTTAGTGAAGCAAGATGGCGCAGCCAATATTGGTGAGCTGAAAGTCGGTGTCGAAGGGCAAGTGAATAAACAAGTGAATCTGTGGGGTAACGTTGCTCAGCAAGTGGGCAATAAAGGCTACAGCGATACCGCTGTGATGTTAGGGGTAAAATACAACTTCTAATATTCTGGATAATAGGGTTTCTGAATATCAGTGCATTATGATGATGCACTGATATTTTGTTTGATAAAACGTCTACGTGAAATGGCGTTGTTTCTGATCGTTAACTATCCAACGAAAGTCACTAATAGGTGAGTGAAACACAGATCCAAATTCTCTATTAAGCAGTCTTGCAGAATTCACCTGCTAACGTGTTATAGTGCAATTTTTACGGAAAATTATGCTGACCAACTCATCCATTCGTCTTAACAAATACATTAGCGAAAGCGGCATCTGTTCGCGTCGTGATGCTGACCGTTATGTAGAGCAAGGAAATGTTTTTATTAACGGCAAGCGGGCCGCAGTAGGCGATCAGGTATATGTTGGTGATGTGGTGAAAGTGAATGGTCAACTTATCGAACCACGCGATGAAAATGATTTGGTGCTAATTGCGCTAAATAAGCCGATCGGCATTATCTGCACCACGGAAGAGGGTGAAGGCGATAATATCGTTGATTTTGTTAACCACAGCAAACGCGTTTTTCCCATTGGCCGCCTGGATAAAGATTCACAAGGTCTTATTTTCCTGACCAATCACGGCGATTTAGTTAATAAGATCCTGCGTGCGGGTAATGATCACGAAAAAGAATATGTGGTAACGGTTAATAAGCCGGTGACCGATGAGTTTATTCTTGGTTTGAGTGCCGGTGTACCTATGTTGGGTACTGTGACCAAAAAATGCAAAGTAAAGAAAGAAGCTCCGTTTGTATTTAGTATCACTTTGGTTCAGGGGCTTAATCGTCAAATTCGTCGTATGTGTAAGCACTTTGGTTATGAAGTCACCAAACTTGAGCGCACTCGTATCATGAACGTCAATCTGAAGGGACTGCCAATTGGTGAGTGGCGTGATTTGCGCGATGATGAGCTAATAGAGTTATTTAAGCTGATTGAAAATTCATCGTCAGATGAGAAACCGGCAAAAAAACCAAAAGCTAAACCTGTTGTAGCTAAAAAACCGGCTATTAACCGATCAAAACCTGCTGAAAAGTCAGAAGGTAACCCTGCTGGTCGTAAGCGCTTTACTCAGCCTGGGCGTAAGAAGAAAGGGCGGTAATGCGCCAGCAGGAATAGAGCCTGAATGGGTTTTTTCTCTATTTATCATTTTCAGCGTGGCGATAAACTTCACCGCAAATCAGGACCACATCGGGTCTTCTTTGATGAATGCGGGCAGCGACAGCCATGCATTCATGGCGGGTTGCATAAACATCGTCAGTGACGGGCAGAGCCTCGCAGGCGTCCATTCCGCAGGTGCTAACCAGTAAAACAAATCCTATGAGCATATGTTCTCCTTATTTATAGGATTTATATGAGTATAGCCTGTTTGCCAGGGAGGTCGTACACTCGTTTTTTACTCAAAGTAATAGGTGTTTTCTGGGTAGTTTAAATATTAGCCAAACTTATAATCATGTTGTTCCAATACAGTTAGAAATATTTCTGTGTGCATCCTATCCCCATATTTAAGCGCATCAGTTTACTTTGGATTGACAGGTTTGGCATTATATCGGTATGCATGGTTTTTTAGGATGAATGATGAAACAGTTCCCTTTTGATAAACGTTACGAGATTGAAGATGCCAGTGGTGCTGTTGAGTATTATATCGATGGTGATGAATATATTCGTAGTCAGGATGGGGTGCCTGGTTATCGAATTGATGGTTATGAAGTGTTCGAGCATAATGCTGAAGCTAAACTCGCTGGCTTCCTTGAGGGTAAACATATAACAACCCCGGATGCGGATATTTTGCTGACGATTTTAGATGATATGTCTGCTGAATAGTCTTCACAGTTAATTTGATGCCCGACTGTTGGAGCCGCGATATAACAGTTATGCGCAGCTCCTTAATGAGAAAATATAACGTTGTTACCGCGAATAAGTTGTTAGCAGGTGTTTTTCAGTTCACTTAAAACTGATTAACACAATCTTTTAGTGATAATCAGCCGGAGTCTCAATGAGTCAGCAAACCATTGTCTTATATACTGATGCGGATTTTTTTAGCCCTTATGTCATGTCGGTCTTTGTATCACTGACAGAAAAAGCGCTTCCTTTTACACTGAATGCTGTTGATCTCTCTGCTGGCGAGAATCTACGTGAGGAATTTGGCAAGCTATCAGCGACTCGTCGTGTGCCCACACTGATTATCGATGATTTTCGGTTATCTGAATCCTCAGCAATTTCTGAATACTTAGAAGAGCGGTTCCCTTCACCGGAATACGCGCGAATTTACCCGCAAGATAGACAAGAACGTGCCAAAGCACGCGAAATTCAAGCCTGGTTGCGCAGTGATTTTATGCCAATTAGGGCTGAACGGCCTACCGAAGTCGTCTTTGCCGGAATGAGAATGCCACTATTATCCGACCAGGGGCAGCAAGCAGCTCACAAGCTGATGTCAGGGTTGGAGCGTTTACTTTCGGATGGACGAAAGAATTTATTCAGTGAATGGTGTATTGCTGATACTGACTTGGCGTTGATGCTTAACCGGCTAGCGCTCAATGGCGATGCGCTGCCGGAATATCTGCGCAAATATGCAAGTTATCAATGGCAGCGGCCTTCAGTGCAGCAATGGCGTGAATTGTCACAAAAATAGAGCCGCTCATTCCTCTTTAAGCCTTAATGATGCAGAAAGTGCGTAAAAAGAGTGGTACAGAATGAAGAGCGTGATTGAAGTTGAAACTGAGCGGCTACAGCTGCGGCAATGGATACCTTCCGACAAAGCCCCTTTTGCAGCACTTAATGCTGATAAGCGGGTGATGGAGTATTTCCCTGCGCCCTTGACTCGTGAGGAAAGTGATGCGATGGCTGATCGTTGTCAGCTATTGATTGAACAGCATGGTTGGGGATTGTGGGCCGTTGAGCTTAAAGCTACTGAGCAGTTTGTGGGGGCTTTGGGACTGCATATTCCTGCGGCCAAACTCCCTTTTTCACCTTGCGTCGAAATAGCCTGGCGTTTTGCTTATCCATTTTGGGGACAGGGGTTAGCAACAGAAGCTGCCTTGGCTGCTTTGCAGGTAGGTTTTGAGAGATTAAAGTTGGCTAAAATTGTTTCGCTCACGGCATTAATTAATTTGCGCTCACAAGCCGTGATGGAACGAATAGGAATGGTGCGAGCAGCGGAGAGTTTTCCCCATCCCAATGTCAGCCCTGACAGCCCGCTCAGCCAACATTGCTGGTATCACATCTCATCTGAACAGTGGCAGAACCGATAGTACGCTTTTAGCTGATATTGATGGCACTGGAAGATGCAGTAAAACGCTACAGATATAGCTACATCAGATCTAATAAAGGCAGTGAGCCATCAACAACTGCAGCAGTGATATAAATAATGAAAAGTGAATAGAGAAAGAAGTTGCTGATCATTTGATACCTCGGGTTACCTGTACGGGTAAAACTTTTGGCCATGTCAGAGCAACTACAATATAGCACGCAAATTGAATGAAAAGCGTACAGAAAATGAATAACTAATGAATTTATTGTTGCTGATTTGTGACGTGGATGGGGTTTTTTAGCCAACAGCACAGCGATAAGGCAGATTTCAAGCGTTAAATAAGAATAAACGCTGCAAAAGTCAGAGATATAATATGAGGGACGAGATTTATTGAATTCAGTATTTTATCAATGGGTTAACTTCAATTGAAAACAATTTAAGCAGCATACAAGCAGAGGGAGTGTAATTGTGCTACACTATGCGACCGATAATCAAGGATAAAACATGAAAAAAGTCTCAATCATCGCTCAGTGCTTAATAAACGCCAAGAGTTTCAGTGAGATGTCCGAAGCTGAATCCTCGATAAAAAAGGTTTTCAACGACAGTTATGCCGATCATTCATTCGATGAATGGAATACTGATGTCTCTACGTTGAGTGCGAACCGTATTATCAGCCTGGTTGCTGGTGCTTCCAAGGTTCGGGTCAGAGGGTTGATCCAAGAATTATGGAATCACTGATCCCAGACCAAGGTTTTCTCATAACCTGCCTACCATTTCACTACGCCAAGCATGCCAGCCATGCTGCGTGGTGAATGTTCCTCCCCGTACCTTTCCATTTTCTGCTTGTTTCTTTCCGTTGTCTCCCGCGAACCCGGTTCTTTCCATTGAGTGAAAGCTGATCCGGTACAGATAATCTGAGTAACGCTGACTACGCCACGGTTTAGTGTCGTCGGTTAACGTAATCTAATAAGGTTGTACAACTGAGAGGCGAGCATATGTCATTTCTAGATAGTGTTAGAAGGCTGGTTAGCAGTGCCAAAGTAAAAATTAAATGTCCGGATTGTGGCGCGACGTCAGAGCAAAGCACAGATAAAGTGCATAAAAATACGGCGTTAGTATGCCCTAAGTGCGGCTGCTTATTTTTACCGAAAGACAAACACTTGTGATCAACCAAAGATCATCGATGCCCACCGCAGCAACATTAATGCACCGCAGATACAAAGTAATACCACAAACATCTTCCAATGTTTTGTATGCAAGCGTTTGGTCACCATAAGCCTTTATTTTTACCTCGATAGATTTGTTTGACTTGACGTTACTTTGCAGGATTTATTTGTTTACCGCAACTTAGGTATAGTAGCGAAAATTTATGTTGATGCGAGAGTGAGTTGGTGGCGTTGAGGTATAATATGCGCTGCATCAATAATATTACGATTAGGAATAATGAAACTATGGCTGCAATTCCACAAAAATATGAAAACGCCGAGCGTTGGGCTTTTGGTGATACTGAACAAGTCGCTGATGATTTACTGGCGCTGGTTCTCAATGGCACTAAAACAGCAACCTGTGCGGCATTAGATGACGAGGGTGTCCCGCAGGCGGGTGATGTATTTGTTGTGGTTAATGGTCGCAATGAGCCGGTATGTGCAGTCGAGCTGACAGATGTTGAGCTGAAAACCTTTGATCAGGTTGATGAGGCGCATGCTTTGGCTGAAGGTGAGGGCGATCGTTCGCTGACCTATTGGCGTAAAGAACATCAGCGTTTTTTTGAAGAGTACGACCTATTTTCCCCAAATATGATGCTGATTTGTATGCAATTCAAACTGCTGGAAATATTTTAATAGCCGATTTACCCGGCAATAAACGGATTTGTTTTTAGCCGGCGGGTTTTATCGAATATGAAAGAAGAAACCGCCACTCATAAATTTTAACTATGGGTGACGGATCTTTTAACCATCAAGTCACCCTCATTACCCAGGCATCTTGATGCCGGTCATAATGCTTTTTGTAGAGCAGTTTATCTTGACCATCTAACGTTGCGGGAATACTGGTACTTTCGTCCCACCCATCGAGCTGCATACACAATTCAGGATCCGATTTACATGGGATACTGACCGTGTTTTCACCTTTGTCTGCTGGTGTGGACAGCACTGCATCGTCAACTTCAAAATCTCTGATTTTTACCACAGTATTTCCCATAAAGACTCCTTCCTAACCTGGTGGTATGAGGTGTGACCAGATTGGCCGCTTTATTGAGAATAGCCGAGCTTAAAAAAAGTGCCAGAAGTTGTCGCGAAAATAATGCAGCGTTTCTAGCAGGGAAGTTCGGCTAAATTAAACTGATTACGCCCATTCTTTTTAGAATAATAAAGCGCCTGGTCAGCAGCCAGCATTAAATCGGACTGATCAGTAATGCTGCTGTGCAGATGGGATTGATAGACAGTGACACCCAAGCTGATAGTGACTTTGCGAAACTTACTTTCACTATGTTTAATTCCCATCGCTCGGATAGACTGTAAAATGTGTTCAGCAACCAGACTGGCCCCTTTTTGATCTGTATCTGGCAAAATGGCTGCAAATTCCTCACCACCATAACGAGCCACAATATCGGTGCTGCGTTTCAATGACTTGCGCAATGCTCTGGCGACCAGACGCAGACAAGCATCACCAGAGATATGACCGTAACAATCATTGAAATTCTTAAAGTAGTCGATATCAATCATTAAAACTGCCAATGGCGAAGCTGAGCGCCTTGCCCGCATAAATTCATGGGCTAGCACTTTCTTGAACTCTCGACGATTAGGCAATTTAGTCAACGAATCTGTTCTGGCTTGAATTTCGAGACGTCGATTAGCCTTAATCAGTTTAAGTTCCAGCAGCTTACGTTCGTGGATATCTTCTGCAGTGCCGTACCAACATTCCACATTACCATGGTCATCTACACTGGGAACGGCTCGAATACGCATCCAGTTCCAGCCTTTTTCTACATGGCAAAAACGTATTTCGACATCGAGTGGTTCGTGTGTTTGCAGAGAATGCTCCCAACTTATTAATGTGGGATGGCGGTCATCAGCATGAATGGTTCGAAGCCATCGGTCAGCCAACCCCTCTTCACGGGTTAACCCGGTAATTTTTTCAAAACGAGAGCTGATATTGGTGATCATGCCATCTGGGGAGGCCGTCCATGGGATCTGTGGGTTCAATTCCACCATATTGCGATAGTGCTGCTTGCTGCTGCGCAACTTATCTTCCATCTTTTTCAGTGCAGAAATATCAATCATGGCGACGGACAGGCCACTCACCTGACCACTAGGATATCTGGCGGCATTGATGCGCATGAAAAATACCCGTTGTTTATCCGGCATCTGAAACTCAGCATCAGGAATGCTGTCGTTACAGTAGGCTTTTAGCAGGGCACTTTGCAGTATAGGGATGATACTCGGCAAGAAATCCGCCACTTTATGACCATTCACTTCAACGGTTTTTTTACCTAATAATTCTGCCAGATAGTCATTTACCGTCAGGTAGTTCAAGGCGGTATCAATAAAGCACAGGCCAGCTGGGGCACTGGAATAAATGGATTCCAATTCGAAGAGGCGTTGACTGGCGTTATAAGGTAAGTTGCTAAGATTACGGTCTATTCCCCGATAACCTTTGAATTCCCCATTATCGTCAAAAAGCGGAATGCCACTGCTTTCTATCAAGACTTCACTGCCATCTGCGCGGATATTACGATTTTGTAAGCCCGCAAAAGGAATGCGTTCAGCTGCAATTTCGGCAAATAATTTTCCTACCCGATGAGCTTCATCCTCAGGCATAAAATCAAATGGGGTTTTACCTACCACTTCATGAGGAAGGCGACCTAGCAGTTCGATAGATTTTGCAGATGAAAACGTATAACGGCCGGTAACATCAACTTCCCAGATCCAGTCTGAATTATTTTCGATGATATCCCGTAAGCTGTTCATTTCTTTTAACAGAGCAATGTCAGCTGATTTTTCCCGATTATCATAATCAGTCATGATGCCCACTCCTGTTTAATCGCGGCTTTCCTTAGGAAGAAGTCTGTCGGCTATTATTTAAGCCCGCAGATTGTATAACAGGGACAGATTTAGTACAGCTCATTCGGAATTTTCTTATCTACAAATTATTTTATTATGGTTATCACGCTGAGAAATAAAGAAACATATCAATGTTTAGTATAAGTATTGATAGATTTCTTATCTTCCCCTAAATCAACAATTAATAGACAAGTACCAGGCTAACATTATCCTGATAATCCCCCGGAGTTCGCTGATTCTGATTGGGGTTAATCACGGCGTGAAAAGGTACGAGTTGCGCGGCACCAGTGCCCAAACCGGGTTGCATTGAACTTGCATCCCACAGTGTGGTGCCGGAGGCACTCTGGTACAGTTGATATTGCAGATAGTCAGTGGTGCTGGCGGAGTTCAGTTTCATTTGCCGCCAATTCGTCACTGGGTTATCCCCCGGCGTGACATAAGTATTAAAGGTGGAGCCTTTGGTACAGGTGAGAGTGATATTTTGGCTGATTGGATTAAATTGTCCAACTAATGCAAAGCTGCCAAAATTGACATCAGGGGCGCTATTGATGGCGCAATCTTTGCTGACCACCAGTGTTACCGTTACTGACGAGATATCGGTATTCGTCCCATTGCCAACCCAGGAACCTATGCACCCTCCCAGCACGTTCAGTACTTTGCAAATATTGTAATTCCAGGCCAGATTGATCTCGTCTGTATAGGTTCCTGCACTGATATTTGTACTAATGACGTCATTATTTCCAGTACGAATGTAGATGGGCAAATTTGCGTTCAGAGAACCTAAGCTAATGGATAGCAAACTTGAACTTGCATAATCCAATTTACCGCCGATAGGCAACGCGGGGCTGAAGGTGCCGGTACGATAAATTGAGTAAGGAATCAGGTCGCCAGCTGCATTTTTGAGGTTAAGGTTGTTGGTTGTGCCGGATATTGTTGCGGACAAAGTAAATGACCCTAATAACGTAATTGAGATTAATGCCCCTGGGCAGGTCATTGCCGTTGCTCCCTGAGCATTAACCGCGGTGCTACCTGCGGTTACAGATGAACTGGGTGGTAGGGTGACAGTCCCGGGTGAGAACGTGCAGGAGTCAGCCCGAACCGGGGGAGAAATAAACCCTATCAGTAATATCAGCAAAGCGATAATGCCAGAGAGGTTCTCCACCAGTCTGAGACTAACTTTATTATGGGTCATATATTCTCCATTTTTCCGCTGTGATTGACTTATTTACAGATGACAGTGCCGATATCCTGTATTCCTGTGCTAGCTTTTAGGGCGAATTGCAAATAGCAACGAGTGCCATTGTCAGCCCGGATTATTTTCAGCTTATTTTGTGGTTTAGCTTGTTCAATATAAGTAATGCCATCCCAACCAACATAACTGACGGGTTTGGTTTCAGAGGTAAATACCGGGCTACCCTTAGGCAAGTCTTTACCTGACTCATCGGTAATACGCAGTGTTGCGGAGGTAATTTGTTCTAATGGGAAGTCGATTAAATAACCACTGCGTTCGCTAATAGCCAGACGCCGTTCAACTTCAGGCATGTTGACATCTGCAGGCAGGCTCATTGGGTCAATCTGAAATTTTGCCTGGTAATAAGAAGTGACATTCGGAATTAATAAATAACCGTCATCGTTAGTTGTTCCGATCAGCTGATTTTCATAACTGACAGGAATTTTGCCAAAACCATGGGTTGATACCAGCGCGAAAGCATCGTTAATGGTGTTACTGGCATAGACGCCATTATTCATTACCACCAGTGATCCGCTGACTTCACCCCAACCTTGGTAATCATTCTCACTGCCATACACGCCAATTCGGCTTTCCATTGCGCGTGTGCGCCAGATAAGGTCGGCTTGCTGATAGCTGCTGCTTTCACCTGTGCCATTGGCGTAAGCCAGATTCCAGCCAAACCCGCCGTTAGTCGGGGTCGCCCGGCTATAGTTTACGCGTTGGCTCCACGCATTATTGGTGTCGCGCACGCTACTGATACTGCCAGCACCCCATTCCCCTAACGGAATACTGAACACCACCTGCGCGTTGTAGCCTTTGCTACCCAGCTCGCGGTTGACTGATAAATAAAAGCTGGTATTACCCAAGATGGTCGTGCTGTAGCTAAGATTGACCAGTCTTGTCCGTTCGCCTAACGCATCACGAACATCAAAGTAACCTGAACCAATAGAGCCATAAGGTCCCAACCCCAGGCTGCCGGTAATTTGATCAGTACGGCGGCTGGGCCGGTATTCACTTTGGTAATTTGCCAAATCACCATAGTTTTCACTGCGGTTAATTCGTTGTGCATTCAGGCTAAAAAACGTATTGCTGTAGCTATAACCTAATGAGTATTGGTTACCACTGCCGCCATAGCGTTGGAACGAGGACGAGGGCTGGGAGTCGATTTCTGTTTCGACGGGCGTTATACCCCCGCCTAAAACTTCGTCATCGGCATGGCTGATGCTGTAAGAACTGTTCAATACACCATAATTTCCGGCGCGCAAACTGATCCCGCCTCCTGCAACATTCAACTGTTTAGCGATATCAGCCCGGCCTTCCAGTGTTAGCCAAGGGGTGGAGCCATAACGGAGCACTCCGGTGGCGACCGGCTCACCATAGTCAGCGGATCGAATGCCATAGTTTTGGCGCAACATGCCACTTGAAACACTAAAGTCCCATAAGCCAGGTTTGAGCAAATCACTGGCAACATAGAAGGGGATTGAGGTGCTAACCTGGCGTCCTAACGCATCGGTGGTCACCACGGTGGCTTGTCCGGCACCGTTAATTCTTGGCCCGTTATCAATAACAAAAGGGCCAGGGTTAACGGCAGCCGATTGGGTTCTAAAATTATCAATGTAAAGGTCTACGGTGCTCGGGATGGCCGCCTGACCAGCAAATTGCGGTAGTGGATAGGTCACTAAATCCGGACGTATAGCGAAATTGCGCGATATCTGAAGCCCGCCCACACGTACTGAGGTACTCCACGCGAGCGAGCCAGTTATCAGATCGCCAGCGGTGTAACTCAACATGCGATGTTCATCATTTAATCGCCACTGGGTGTCGTAACGCACATACCCCTTTTCAACCGTAATGTTATCGGTATCTGTCAGGTTAGTGCGATAAATTCCGGTGTTACTGATTAATCCAAAGTGGTCGAACAGGCGCTGTTCTGTCCAGGCCGACGCATTGCTGGGTTGACCGCTATTATTTCCCTGACTGGCATAGATATCGTAGTTAAATAGTAAGCCGAGGCTGCTTTGCGCCAGATTATAATCCTCTGTTGCAGCAGCA
Organism: Yersinia proxima; assembly: GCF_902170785.1. Lineage (GTDB taxonomy): Bacteria > Pseudomonadota > Gammaproteobacteria > Enterobacterales > Enterobacteriaceae > Yersinia > Yersinia proxima. The sequence goes on from NZ_CABHYG010000017.1 coordinate 147,156, forward strand.
TTGACCCGTTGTTGAGGGAGCCATTCGCTCGGAATATCAATGAGTAATCGTTGACTGTCACCTTGATAGGTGACATGAACTTTATCCATGGCATCAATAGCTACTTCGGCAGAATTGGATGTAGTTGCGGGGAAACCAACTGCTTTTAACTGTTCAGGCGTCAAATAATAGTGGCCATCGCGATAAATCACGGGCACAACTTCGCCAAAGTTACGGCCGTTAACCACCAGTTCAAGATATAAGGTAGTGTCAGGCATCACCGCAGCAGATGGCGGAGGCGGCAAGTCATCCCCCCTTACCGTTAGTGGTATAAATACAGGGGATATCATTGAGGCATACATCAATGTCAAAAATGGCGACAGCCTGAATTTGATAATCATCCCAAACCCTAACGTATTAACAGTTATTCCCGTTTATCAACGCCATAGCAGCGTATCAATCAATAGAAGTCCTTCATATGAATCGTCTATTGATGGGGAATCACGATAGGTTTTGGACGACTATTAACCAACGCCGTCAATTGCCCGGTGCTGGCAGACGCTGGAACTTGAAAACGCATTTCATTACCCGGCAGTACATAGCCCATCAATCCACTATTCATGTTTTGATTTTGTAAGCTGACTCGGGATATTCGGGCATGGGTTCGTCCTTGATTACGAATCACTAACCAGGTTTTGCTGTTATCCTGCACCAGTTTGTAACTAAGACTTAGTGGGAAAAAAGTCGCGGGGTTATTGGCATCTTCAGATTGCAAACCATCACCATAGATAAATAGCGGAATGGAGTAACGCATCTGAAACTTCAACCCCATATTCAACGAAGGTGTAGGAGCATCTTCGTTGGGATCTTTTCGCGGGATCTCATCAATCAGCACCCGGAATGCCTGTTCCTGGCCCGCGGGGACTTGTGTATTTTTAATCAGCCGAATCAACTGACGTTTGCCCGGTAAAATAGTGGCAACTGGTGGGCTGGCGATGACAGCAGATTGATTGCTGTAATCTTCTTGTCCGGACTTTTGCTGCCATCCTAAAACTCGAATTTGCATATAAACAGGTTGGCTATCTTTATTTTCCAGCCACAGTGCAGTGGCTTTTTCATGGTTATTTATCACCGGATCGATGGGCCAAATAAGCACCGATGAGGCGGCATAAAGTGGGGGACTGACAAATGCCGCAGCAAATAAAACCAACGATGTACGCGATGTTAATTTAATCATGGTGAACTCCTTGTCGGTAAAATACCCACACTAAATAAAGCGTAATTTAATAAGTGACGGTCACGAGCAGCGTATCGGTATAATTCCCCGCAGTGGGGAATGTGCTACTGGCAAATAATTGCGCATATAAAACGATCTGTTGTAGCGTGCTATTTGCAGTAATAACCTGAGTAGTTCCGCCATTACTGCCATTGCCCCAAATAATGCTGCGAGCACTATCTTGAAATATTTGATAGAACAGATATTCGCCAGTATTACTGTTAACTAAGCGTCTTCCTGCGGAAATATTACCGGTAGTATTTGCACCGCTATTCAGTGCCAGAGTGATACTGGGTGTGCCACTGCATTGAATAATGATCGAGCCGGCGTTCTGACTGGAAACGATATTAATCGCCGTTGATAGTGACGAAATATTACCAAAATTTAGTGTGCCAAAATTGCTGCTATCGGCAGTGCCACTGCCCAAAATGCAACCTGGTAATATTTTTGCTTTGACAGCAAAGGGGCTGGATAACGTTTCCGCATAACTGCCTGTTATGGGCAAGCCAAGCAGACTAAGTAGAAGTAGTTGAGTTAAGGTGGGGAAAAAAGAGTGATGTGCCATTTTGCATCCCCTACCAATTAACCGTGACTTGAATGGTATCGGTATAAACTCCTGCCGCTGGCGTACTTTGTATCGGGATCAAACCATAGACGGGGAGGATAACGGGCTGCCCGCTGGCAACCTGTGAAACACCTACCGTATTATCCCAAATATGGCTGTGCGCGGAGTCGGTATACAGGTTGTAATTCACATGCTGACTTGTTGGCCCACCCGACAAATAACGGCCATTGACGTTGCTGCTTTGTCCGGCACTGAGCAATACGGTAAAGCTGGTGTTTTTGCTGCATTGTACGGAAATTGCCCCTGCGTTAGCTTGGCCGGTAACGGCTATCGGGCGGTTTAGCACAGTGACTGAGCCAAAATTCAATGTGCCAAAGCTGGTGGCCCCACTGACTGCCGTACCCGCAATACAGGTAGGTAATAATGTGGCATTGACAGTGATATTGGCAGTTTTTGATACGGCATAAGCCGGATAAGTTTGCAGTAACAGCAGACTGGCGATTACCCCTAACAATAGGTTTTTATCGTCGTTTATCAGCGAATTATCCGGTTCTATATCCAATGTCATACCCACTACCAATTCACAGTCACGTTTACTGTGTCGGTATAGGTGTTGACCCCTGGGGTTGTCTGTGCTGGAACTTCGCTATAAACCGTGAGAGGAATAGCGGTGCCGATTGCAGTTGCGGTTCCGGTGAGCAGGTCTGAACCGGAAGATCCCCAGGCTTGGGTATAGCCGCTATCTTTAAACAAGTTATAGTTCACAAACTCAGAACCGCCGGATAGACGGCGTTGGGTCGTTAAAGCATGTGCACCATTGTCTATTCCGATATTGTAAGCAGTACCGGCACTACAGTATAAATTCAGCGCACCATTGGTTGTGCTGCTATAGGGCTGTCTGATTCGGGTATTCAAGGTAGAAACAGTACCGAAATTAATCGTACCTAAGCTGGTTATCCCGCCAGGAGCCGTTCCATCATTGATATAACATCCCGTAATAATGGTTAATGTCGCGCCTAGCGTCCCGGTAACTGAACCTGCACTTTCTACTGACGGAGCTGATTGTAATAAAACCATTGCACCTAGAATAAGTAAGGGTTTCTTCATTGTTTCTTCCTTAATCATAAAATTTGCAGCCAGGTAATCTAGAGTTGAGTTGAGCCAATAACGTAGCGCAACTGATGTTTTCGACACTAATCATTAAAAAATCTAGATAATTAATTAATAGCAGCAAGATGCAAAAAGTGTTCAATATTAATCAGAAAATTACTCATCCATCTCATATTTATCATTTATTGTGTTTTTTCATTGAAAAATGACAGGGGGCATTTAATCCCTACATTCAAGATTAATTGATGTTTTATGGTTTTAATTCTTAATGTGAATCCTTTCAGCAGCGACATCAACTCGCCCCCTCAATGGGATGGGAAATATTTATTGATTAGATTTTTTTCTTAAGTGGATTGCAGAGATTCCTAACGCTATCGCCGCTAATAGTGCCGCAACGCCGTAAGTCAATTGCATTCCCTGGATAATATTCGTCGCAGTTGCCAGTTGAATATCTTGAGAGGCCGACGCGAAGGCAAAAATAGCCCCCATAACCGAGGCACCGGTGATCAACCCAAGGTTGCGGGAAAGGTTGAGCATGCCGGAAACAACCCCCCGTTGATCTGCGCTGACAGATTTAATCATTAAGGTATTGTTGGCGGTCTGGAAAATGGCATAACCGGCCGTAATCAGGCAAACCGGGACCACATAGGCCAGTACCCCCCAGCTTGAGGGGATTATCGCTAATATCATGGCGCCGAAAGTGATACCGCCCAATCCGCCAGTAACCATTATTTTAGCGCCTAATTTATCCACTCCATAGCCCGCGGGAATCCCGCTCAGCGCCGCGACTATCGGGCCAGCCGACATCGCTAAACCAACCCAGTGCGCCGGTAAACCCAGTGCGCGTGAAAGATAAAACGGCCCGACAATCAATGTGGTCATCATGATGGTAGTGACCAACGTGCTCATGATTAAACTGCCGCGCAACACTGAATGGCGCATCATGGCGGTTTGAATTAAGGGGAATTTCACCCTTTTTTCTGCCCAGCCAAAAAGCCCAACACCGATGGCCGCCCCTGCTAATAATGCTAAATTACGCGCATCAAATCTGCCATGACCCCACGTCATTGATAGTGCATACAGCGCAAGAGTCAGACCCAACAGCAACATTCCTATGGGATCAAAACCAGATTGTGATTGAGTGAATGAAGTCCGATTGCCGGGTAAGTAACGCGATATCAGGAACAGAGCCAGTAGCCCAAAAGGGATATTGATTAAGAACATGGCAGGCCAACCGAACCCGGCAATGAGTATGCCGCCGAGAGAGGGGCCAAGGGCAGTACCAATAGCTGATACCGTGCCGAGCATACCCATAACACGCCCGGTTTTTTCTTGATTAACCGTTTCACCAACCAATGCCAATGTCAGTGTCATCATGGCGGCGGCACCTAACCCTTGTAAGACGCGGGCGGCAATCAGTATCCCTATTGTGGGTGCCAATGCACAACCCACCGAGGCGACGGTGAATAATCCAATTCCGGCTTTTAGCAACAGGCGCTTGTCAATGATATCGCCCATGCGCCCAATACTGATGGCCGATGTGGTTATCGCCAACAAGTAGGCTAATACCACCCATTGCGCATCCTGAAATGAGGCATTTAAAGCCTGCGTTAATGTGGGCAACCCTACATTGGCAATGCTGGTGGCTAATGACGAAAGCAGCATCGGCAGGGAGAGGCTAAGCACCGTTTTTCGCAGGTCGGTATTTTCAACATTGAGTGAGTTTATATTGCGGGTATTGGCTTTCATGTGGGGATAGCTCCAAATAAGTCTTAGTCAGAGGCTATTCCATTACATGACAGGGCGGAAGACGCACCGAATACAGTTTATTGATGCACTAAACGCTATGTCACCACGGATTGTGCTAGAGTCACTGAATGACAAAACCTGATCTCAATTTATTAATCACACTCAATGTTCTGCTGGCAGAAGGCAGTGTGGTGCGTGCCGCCCAGCGATTGGGGCTAAGTCCATCGGCAATGAGCCGTGCGCTGGCGAGATTACGCCAAACCACCGGTGACCCTTTATTAGTTAGAGCAGGGCGCGCGTTGGTTCCGACACCCAGAGCACTCGAACTACGTGAGCAGGTCAGCCAATTAGTTGAGGGCGCAACAGCAGTGCTGCGCCCGGCGGAGAAACTAAATTTTGCGCAACTGGCGCGTGTTTTCACATTGCGTACCAGTGACGGTTTTGTCGAAAATTTTGGTACGGCGTTGTTGGCACGGGTCAAGCAAGATGCTACGGGGGTGCAACTGCGTTTTATGCAAAAAATGAATAAAGACAGTGCATTACTGCGTGATGGCATTGTCGATCTGGAAACCGGTGTCGTGGGGGCCACGGCTAGCCCTGAGTTGCGCACGCGCGGGTTGTTTCGCGATCACTTTATTGGTGTTGTCAGGGAGGGGCATCCATTGTGTGAAGGGGAGATATCACCTGAGCGATATGCCAGCCAGGGTCATATTATGATTTCACGGCGTCAGGGCCATAAAGGGCCGGTTGATGATGCTTTGCAATTAGTGGGTCTGGAACGAAACGGGATGACTTATGTTGACGGTATCTCGACCGCGTTGGCATTAGTGAAAGGGTCGGATTTGGTTGCCACGGTTCCCGAACGCCATACACAGAATTTACGCAGCGGGCTGTTCAGCTTTTCTCTGCCGATAACCTCACCGGTTATCATGGTATCTATGCTCTGGCACCCACGGATGGAAGCTGATCCGGCGCATCGTTGGTTGCGCCAATGTGTGCTGGATGTGTGTGGTGATGACCATCAGGGCGGCGTAACCTTACCGCCCTGATAGGCCACCGCACTAGAAGTGCGGTATCGCCGTTCCCCAGTTGCGCCAGTCTTTAGGCTCTTGCGGGTTAAGCAGGAAGTGTTGATTCACACTGGCTTTTGGTGCCAGTGGTGTCGTTGGCGGTGTGGCGAAAGCAATGCCACCGCGAATAAACTGCTGGAAAGTACCACTTTTCACTACTCCGCCGGTCAGACCAAATTCAAGGTTATAGCCTGATGCCAGCCAGAAGACGCTGTTTTGCCGTACTAATTGCTGGTATTTCTGACTGATGCGCAGGGAAACCTGTACTCGATCAGACATCGCTCCCAGATTAAATCCGGTCACTGTGCCCACTTCCAGCCCTCGGAACAGAACCGGTGTGCCCACCTGTAATGACCCAGCCTCGGCGGTATCAAGGATAATGCTCAGGCCATCAAGATAGCGCGAATCCGTAATGGTGGCGGTTTGCAGCTCAAAAGTGCGCAATATGCCACCTTTGCCCGGCTCTACATTAATGTAGGGCTGGAACAGGGTATCCAGGTTATTAACCCCAGCGGCAGAGATTTCCGGTGAAACAATCGAGAAACGGGTGCCAGCACGAGCGAAACTCTGCACATATTCGGGGTAAAGCACCGCTTTGGCGAGCACTTCATTACGCTCAGGGGCTAATTTCAGCGATTCAACCTGACCAATATTGATGCCCAGATAGCGAATGGGCATACCCGCCGCGAGCTTACTGGCATCAAAGGTGCGCAAGATAATCTGGCTGCCGACCGCGCGCGCCGCGGTTTCGTTGGCATAGAGGGTGCGTTTTGCGCCTTTATCCAGCGTGACGCCCTCAAGATTATCAAAGCTGATTGCGCCTTTTAATGCGCGATTCAGCGGGGAGGCTTGCACAGTCAAACCGCTACCGTTCAATTGCACTTTCGCTCCGCCTTCGGCCCAGAAGATACTCTTATCAGTGAGCAGCTTACGGTATTCCGGTTGAATATAAACATCCACTTCGAATTCATTGGCTTTCGGCCTGATCTGAGTAATTTCACCCACCTGGAATTTGCGATACAACACAACTGAACCGGTCTGCACATCAGGCAGGCTGGTGGCGGTTAAGGTGAGGGTGGTTGCCGGGCTATTGCCTAAAATGCCGTCGGTCGCTTTGTCTATGCTGCTGTACAGCGGATACTTACCGAGTGGGTCACCTTTGCTGCCTGGCAGAATTAGAATACCGCCATCAATCCACTCCTGTGCACTGGCCCCCTGTATATCAATGCCATCGATGCCAAGTTTCACATCAAGGCGGCTGTTGACCACAAATTTGCTGTCTTTATGCACCAAATTACGGTATTTCGCTTCAATTGCTGCGGTAAAGCTGACGCCATTGGCTGACAGTTCGCGCGTTAAGACCTGACCAATCTTAATGCCATGCAGCGAGATAGGTTGGCCCACATCAATGCCGTAACTTTCCGGTGCGGTAAGTTGCAATTCGAGGACATTGGGTTGTTGTAACAAGCTCTTACTGCTGGGTAGCACGGTAAAACGCTGCTGTGGCTCACCTTCGCCGGGAATGAGTTCCAATGTATTTCCGGTTAACAGCTCACTCAGTTTGGCATCACTCAGGCTGATACGTGGGCTGTTCATTTCAATACGGGTGCCGGTACGCATTAAATTGACTACGGACGGGTCAATCGTCAGCTCGCCAGTGACTTTGCCCTGCTGCTGGAGTGTCATTTTAGTCAGAGTACCAACTTGTAACCCTTGATAAATCAGCGGGGTACGCCCCTCACTCAAGCTGCTACCGCTGGGTAAATCCAGTGTGATGGCGACACCGCGCTGGCTGTGTGCCAAATCAGAATAAAGCTGGAAAGGTTGGTCTGGCTTGGCGTGCTGGCTATTGGGCGGGGAGTCAAAAGCGATGGCTCCATTGACCAATGCGGCCAGACTTTCCATTTGCACGGACGCACCATTGAGGCTGAAATCGCCTTTAAAACCAGACACATTCCAGAAGCGAGTGTCATTTTTGACCAGTTTAGCAAAGCGCCGGTCAATCAGCACATCAATGACGACACCATTGTTATCAGGTGCAATGTTGTAATCATAGACTTTTCCCACTGGAATCTTACGGTAATACACCAGTGAGCCATTATTCAGCGAACCCAGATCTGGCGCATGGAGATGCACCATTAACTCACCGGTATTGAGGCGGAATTTAGGTTGGGTATCCAGTGCGGTGAAGTGACTTTGCGGTTTGCCTTCACCGGGCATCATGCCGATATAGTTACCACCGACCAAGGCATCCAGCCCAGAAACCCCAGCCAATGACGCTTTTGGCGTCACCAACCAAAATTGAGTTCCTTCACGCAACGAGTCTTCCATGTCATTTTTGATGCTGGCGGTGACTTTAATATTACGCAGATCATCATCCAGACTGATGGATTGCACCATCCCGACTTCGACACCTTGATAGCGAATAGGCGTACGCCCCGCGACAATCCCGGCCGCAGACTGGAAATCGATAGTGACTTCCGTGCCACGTTCTTGCCAGTTGTTATAAACCAGCCACCCCGCAATCAGCAGGGCAATAAAAGGCAGCAACCAGAAAGGTGATATCCGGCGTTTATGTTTAATCTGTGCCTCAGTCGGTGTACTCGGCGTTTCCTGTTGCATGTGCATCCCAAATCAATCGGCTATCCAGCCATTCAACAGCAAGGATAGTCAAAATGACCGCAGACCCAAAATAGAAGGCTGCTGGCCCCATAGTAAAGGAAAGGAGCTGATCGCGATTAATCAGCGACATCATTAGTGCAATAACAAAGAGATCCAGCATTGACCAGCGGCCAATCCAGGTAATTAGGCGCAGCAAACGCATTCGCGTTTTCAGGCTGTGCTGTGTCTTTAGATGAATACTCATCAATAATGTTATTAAGACAATGATTTTGGTAAAAGGCACCAGCACACTGGCGATAAACACCACGGCAGCTATCGGCAGATTACCAGATGAAGCGAGCGAAACCACACCGGAGAAAATAGTATCCTCCATGCGCGTGCCGTTGGCATAAACAATTGATATCGGCAATAGATTGGCGGGCAGCAGTAACACGATAGATGCAATTAACGCCGCCCAGGTTTTTTGGATGCTGTGACGGCGGCGATGGCGTAAAGGAATGTGACAACGCGGGCATCGGCCGAGAGCATCAGGGTGTCCGGTATAATGACAGGATAAACAGACGCGTAGCGTTTCTCTGGGGCCGGGGGGCTGCTCTTGCGGGTAAAAACGCTCCCACAGTTGTTCCAGATTAAGATGCACCAGCGCCAGAATACTTAGTAATGTTAACGTCAGATAAGCTATTAATCCGGTTCCGGCCATTACATCGGCGTATTCTTTGACTTTAATACAGGCCACCGCCATGCCGATAAGATAGATATCCAGCATCACCCACTCTTTCAATCGCTCCAGCATCAATAAGATTGGCCGCAGGTTCATACCAATTCGGCTGCCAATTCGTAGATAGAGTATTGAAACGGTCAGGGTAATCGGCGCACCCAGAATACAAAACGCCACCATACTGGCGGTGATTGGGTGGCCCTGACGACTCATTTGCCAGATCCCTTCCAGCAAACTGGCATCAATTCGGGTGCCGAGCAGGCGGATAGTAATCAGCGGTTCGGTAAACGCAAATGGCATCAGTAATAGCATAGCGACAGCAATGGCGGTCAGACGGGTCAGTGACCAATCTCGTCCACTGGCAATTTTTGCGCTGCAACGCGGGCAATAGGCGGTTTGCCTGCCATTGAGTGGCGGCAAGGTAAACAGCGCATCACATTGACAGCATCGTTGAACGCGAGCCGTGGACAATGGGCGCTGAATGGCATGTATTTTCATCTATTAAGCACCCTGACACCGGCATCGGTCTGTAAATGGTAAACAGTAAATAGTAAATAATAGTGCGGATGGTAGCAGAGCAATCACTCAAAACAAGGGGCAAAAAGGGGCAAACCTACGATGTCGGCAACTCTTTTGCAGGGTAAGCGCCGAATAACCTTGTAGCAACGCGCAATTAATGATTATTTTATATAAGCTACGCGCAACAATTGCCTCTGGCTATCCTTAGGTTTCTAACGGTCATTACATGAAAAAAGCAGAATTCTACGCGGAATTAAAACGTGACTTGAGTGCCCTGATTGCCGGTGAAACTAATTTCATCGCCACATTAGCCAATGCCAGCGCTTTAATTTATGAGCGTCTTGATGGTTTGAATTGGGCGGGGTTTTATTTGCTCGATGGCAATCAATTGGTGTTGGGGCCTTTCCAGGGGAAAATTGCCTGTGTGCGTATTCCTGTCGGGAAAGGCGTGTGCGGAACTGCCGTGGCAGAAAATCGCGTTCAACGGGTCGGTGATGTGCATGCATTCCCCGGTCATATCGCTTGTGATGCCGCCAGCAATGCAGAAATTGTGCTGCCAATCACAGTTCAGGGAAAAGTTATCGGCGTTTTGGATATCGACAGCATTGTTTATGATCGCTTCGATAAAGACGACGAATTAGGCTTAATCTCAGTCGTGGCGGGGCTTTGCGAGCATCTTGAGCTTTGTGATAGTGCAAAATATGTCACACAGGCTGCAAGTTGATATACGGATAACGTGGCAATTGCTGATGGCGTCATTATAATGACGCCTGTTCATGCCTGCGCTGGTTGGCAAACCCGTTGTAATCAGGAAATTTCATGGAAAATCAACCTAAGTTGAACAGTAGTAAAGAAGTCATAGCCTTTTTGGCTGAGCGGTTCCCGCTTTGTTTCACCGCCGAGGGCGAAGCACGTCCACTAAAGATCGGTATTTTTCAAGATCTGGTCGAACGTGTTCAGGGGGAAGAGAATTTAAGCAAAACGCAATTGCGTTCTGCGCTGCGTCTCTACACCTCAAGCTGGCGTTATCTTTATGGGGTCAAAGTCGGTGCTGAACGTGTTGATTTGGATGGCAACCCTTGTGGTGTGCTGGAAGAACAACATGTCGAACATGCCCGCAAACAGCTGGAAGAGGCGAAAGCCCGTGTTCAAGCACAACGTGCTGAACAACAAGCTAAAAAGCGCGAAGCTGCCATTGCTGCGGGTGAAACCCCAGAGCCACGTCGCCCACGTCCGGCAGGTAAAAAACCTGCGCCGCGTCGTGAAGCGGGTGCTCCGGTGGAAAACCGCAAGCCTCGTCAGTCACCTCGCCCGCAACAGGCTAATCAAAAACAAGCTCGGCCACCTCGTCCACAGGCCGAGGAAAACCAGCCACGCCCTGTGCCGGTCACAGATATCTCTAAACTGCAAATTGGTCAAGAAATCAAAGTCAGAGCAGGCAAGAGCGCGATGGACGCAACCGTATTAGAAATCGCTAAAGATGGCGTACGGGTGCAGCTATCTTCCGGTCTGGCGATGATTGTACGCGCAGAACACTTGCAGTTCTGATACGGAGGCCAACCTAGGCATGAACAAATTTGTCAGACTAACAGCAATCGCAGGCTTGTTACTGGCGGGGGCAAGTTACGCTGCTGATACCGCAACGTATCGCATCGACCAACTTCCTCAATTACACCAGGAACCAGAGCATGCAACCGTGAGTGAGCGCGTAACATCGCGCTTCACTCGCTCTCACTATCGCCAATTTGCATTGGACGATCAGTTTTCTGCCAAAATATTTGATCGCTACCTCAACATGTTGGATTACAACCATAATGTGTTGCTGGCATCAGATGTGGCCAAGTTCGCGGATAAAAAACATTCGCTGGACGATGAGTTAAAATCCGGCCAATTAGATACGCCGTATGCATTATTCAATTTGGCGCAAAAACGCCGTTTTGAGCGTTATCAATATGCACTGTCAGTGTTGAACCGGCCCATGGATTTCACTGGTAATGACACCATTGATATTGATCGCAGCAAAGCGCCTTGGCCGACCAGCGAAGCCGAGCTGAACAAGCTCTGGGATGCAAAAGTTAAATATGATCAGCTCAATTTGAAATTAACCGGTAAAACGGACAAAGAGATCAAAGAGACGCTGACGAAGCGCTATCAGGCGGCTATCAAGCGTTTGACGCAAAGTAATAGCGAAGACGTCTTCCAGCTGATTATGAATGCGTTTGCCCACGAAATTGACCCTCATACCAATTATCTGTCCCCACGTAATACCGAGCAGTTCAATACCGAAATGAGTTTGTCACTGGAAGGTATCGGTGCCGTTCTGCAAATGGATGATGATTACACATTAATCAACTCCATGGTTCCAGGTGGCCCGGCAGCGAAAAGTAAAACTATCGCGGTGGGTGATCGGGTGATCGGCGTTGGTCAAACGGGCAAACCGATGGTGGATGTTATCGGCTGGCGTCTTGACGATGTGGTCGCGCTGATTAAAGGGCCGAAGGGCAGTAAAGTGCGGTTGGAAATTTTACCTGCCGGTAAAGGGACGAAACCTCGCACCGTAACCTTGACGCGTGAACGTATTCGTCTGGAAGACCGTGCGGTGAAAATGTCGGTGAAAACCATCGGCAAAGAACGTGTCGGTGTACTGGATATTCCGGGGTTCTATGTTGGCCTGACAGAAGATGTTAAGGCGCAATTACAGAAACTGGAAAAACAGAATGTTAGCAGCATTATCATTGACTTACGTAGCAATGGTGGTGGGGCGCTGACCGAAGCTGTCTCCTTGTCTGGTTTGTTTATCCCAAGTGGCCCAGTGGTTCAGGTGCGAGATAACAACGGTAAAGTACGCGAAGACAGTGATACCGACGGCGTGGTGTATTACAAAGGCCCGCTGGTGGTATTAGTTGACCGCTACAGCGCCTCCGCATCCGAGATTTTTGCTGCGGCAATGCAAGATTATGGCCGAGCCTTAATTGTCGGTGAGCCAACCTTCGGTAAAGGTACGGTGCAGCAGTACCGTTCGTTGAATCGTATCTACGATCAGATGTTGCGCCCTGAATGGCCGGCATTGGGTTCATTGCAATACACTATCCAGAAATTCTATCGGGTAGATGGTGGCAGTACTCAGCGTAAAGGGGTGACCCCCGATATCGTGATGCCGACCGGTGTTGATCCGGCGGAAACCGGTGAAAGTTTTGAAGATAATGCCTTGCCTTGGGACAGCATCAATGCTGCCAGTTATACCAAAGTGGGCGATTTGAAACCGCTGGAGCCTGAGTTACTCAAAACACATGCCGCCCGTATCGCCGCTGATCCTGAATTCCAGCATATTCAGCAAGATATTGAGCGTTATAAGGCCATGAAAGATAAGAAGAACATTGTCTCTCTTAATTACGCTCAGCGTGAAAAAGAGAACCATGATGATGATGCCACGCGGCTGAATCGCTTAAATGAGCGTTTCAAACGTGAAGGTAAAAAGCCACTGAAGTCATTGGAAGATTTACCTAAAGACTATCAGGAGCCAGACCCTTATCTGGATGAAACCGTGCATATTGCATTGGATTTAGCTCATAAAGAAAAAACGCAGCCGCAGGTTGAACCTCAACCGGCAGTGCCTGCTACGACAGCAACAGCCGCTAAATAATCTGCGGATGATATACATAATCCGGGTTCTTAGAGCCCGGATTTTTTTTACTTTTTTTCCATGCCACTTCAGGTGGGTTGGCGAAAAAATAGCTTAATATGTAATAAAAAGTATCCAAATTTGTAAAGTTATGTTGATTTCCTCTCTTAGAACTTAACAAGCCTTGAAAATTTATCAGATGCCCATACGATCAGCATATCTCAGTAGTTATTTGGCTAAGTCATCATGTCAATTTTGGCTTAATACGATGTCGATTTAATACTGTCGTCACTTAACAGAATAAGGAAATAAATTTTTATGATGCGTATCGCTCTATTCCTACTCACCAACCTGGCTGTCATGTTGGTGTTCGGGTTGGTGCTTAGCCTGACAGGTATTCAGTCCAGCAGTGTGCAGGGGCTGATGATTATGGCCGGTCTGTTTGGTTTCGGCGGCGCATTTGTTTCGTTGCTGATGTCCAAATGGATGGCTCTTCGTTCCGTGGGGGGGGAAGTTATTGAACAACCACGTAATGAAACTGAACGCTGGTTACTAGACACAGTTCGTCGCCAGTCTCAGCAGGCGGGCATTGCTATGCCGCAAGTGGCTATCTATCAGGCTCCAGATATAAATGCTTTCGCGACCGGTGCTCGTCGTGATGCTTCATTGGTCGCTGTCAGTACCGGTTTGTTGCAGAACATGAGCCGTGATGAAGCAGAGGCGGTTATTGCCCATGAAATTAGCCATGTGGCGAATGGTGATATGGTCACCATGACTTTGATTCAAGGCATTGTGAATACCTTCGTTATCTTCATTTCACGTTTGATTGCTCAGATTGCCGCTGGCTTCTTGTCGGGTGATCGTGATAATGAAGGGAGCAGTTCAGGTAACCCAATGGTTTATTTTGCGGTTTCAATGGTATTGGAGCTGGTGTTTGGTATCCTTGCCAGCATTATTACCATGTGGTTCTCACGTCATCGTGAATTCCATGCCGATGCGGGCTCAGCAAGATTAGTTGGGCGTGAGAAGATGATTGCTGCGTTGCAGCGCTTGAAAACCAGCTATGAACCGCAGGAAGCGGGTAGCATGATGGCTTTCTGCATTAATGGTAAATCTAAATCATTCAGCGAGCTGTTTATGTCACACCCGCCGTTGGACAAACGTATTGAAGCCTTGCGTTCCGGCGAATACCTGAAATAACCGATATTAAGATTAAATAAAAACCCCGCTATCTGGCGGGGTTTTACTCTGTACTAAACCTTCGTTAAATAGCCAACAAATTGGCTTTCACGCAGCAACGCCACCTTACCAGATGTATAGAAGATAACGGTCAATAAACCTTGTGAATAGACCTTCGCCTTGGGTTCATCTTCAATCAAAACAGCAGGTTTCCCATCGACAGTGACAATACCTAAAGAATCGCGCTTAACATCGACGCCATAACCGCTGTAATGTTGGTTCACCTTTTTGGCTGCCTGAGCGAACTGTACAGCATGAGCTGCATTCTGTAATGCCTGGGTTTCAGCCGCAGCATTGATCGTGTTGGTACGATTTTGCTCGCTAATATAGCAAGCATCCCGAGATACACCTTGCGCTTCACAGGCGGCAATTCTCTCGGCCTGCGAGCTACAACCTGCCAACAGGATGGTAATAACAGTGGTGAGTAAGATTTTGTGTCTCATTTTTGGGCTTCCCAATTGTGACTGAGTACGGCGACGGATGAGCCGACAACTTTCATAACGTCAGAAAATTGATTTATTGAGGCACCGATGAAGAGGACAGCCGCCAACAAACACGCTTGCAGGAAAATAATAATATTCAGTTTCATCTCATTACCAGCCATAAGAAGTGCCAGCACCCCAGCCAAAGTTATGCTGTGTGTCATTACTTACCGTGAGTTTAACAATAGTGTTTTGAGTGGCGTGGAAAGATGCGCCTACTGCGAGTGCATTTTCTGAGCCATAGCCTCCAATCCCTGCGCCCAGCGCGAATTGCTGAGATTCCTGTACTTGTGGGATATTTGCCATAGCCGCTACCCCAGCAATACCTGCATCTGAGCGTGATTGATTGTTATCGACTTCGGATTTCAGATTGGCAAATTCCTGGTTGCCCTGACTTGCCAAAGTGCTAATACGCGCATCTTGAGTGCTTAGGCGTTGAGTATTCTGAGATACTGCGGCGGTATTCTTTTGTACGGCAACGTCATTGTGATGGTCAGTGCCATTTAAACCCGCAGCCCCTGTAGCTCCTACAGCCCCATCTTTGCCATTTGTGCCATTTAAACCATCTTTTCCATCTATTGGCTTGGGTTCATCTTCCAGCAGTTGAATACGATCTGCATTATCATTGGCCATAATGTTGGTTTTGTCGGCTAATTCCTGAGCCTCTCTAATACTACCAACGACACTTACCCCCCATTCATGATTATAGCCAGGAACATCTTCGGGGGCGGGTAGTGCGGCATCAGCAGTAGTGCTGCATATTGAACCAAGAGCAATAATCATCGCTAAATTAGAACGCTTCATATCGTTAAGTTTTTCTCTAAAATTAAGAATCTATTTTTGATTCTATTGGACACAAAAATTGTTGCCTTTAATAAAAAATACGTGCCAAAAAGTAGATTTGCAATAAAAATATGTGACTTATTTCACGATTAACAATATGTTCACGATAAAAATTAGTTTCTATCAGAATCATTAAAATTAAGATATAGAACTCACAAATGCGATCTATAGTTATTTAAGTCGTTTCCATTTGAATTGTATGAGGATATTTTGGTTTCTATCAGCAACAGTTTGCGCTGCTCCCGTTCCGGAAGGTACAATAAGAACCATTCTTTGTTGCGGAATTGTGTTTCTATGAGTGACGGATTAAGAGAAAAACTGAAAAAACTCAGGTTAGGTAAGACTGAAAATAATGGGGTAAAACCGTTTGTTCAAGCCTACCAGTCTCTTGGTTTGCAAAAAGAAACTGAGCTGGCTGATTTAATGGCGGCTAACCGCTCGACCATCAACAAATATCTCAACGATAAAGTCTCTGTGCCTGCCTCAGCGGTGACTCTCGCCGCTTTGTTAAGATATCTTCAGATAAGAGATAAACGTCTCTATCAGGAGTGGGAAGTCATTACCAGTTACATGAAAGGCCGGGCTAAAAGAGGTGGGGATGAGACAACCCTGATCGATTTTATTAGTGACTCGGCATTACTGGAGTCTATTCTTCGCATTGCCAAAGATGAAGGGCGAATTGATGACCCTAAATGATGATAGGGCCATCAATTATTCAGGCTAACTGCGTTTTTGGCTTACCCGCAGCAAGCTGACCAGCGCCGCGATACTGGCAAAACAGCCTGCGAGTATCAGCGATGCATGTGTTCCATTGGTGGCAAACAGATTAAACATTAAAGCAACCAATGCCGCGCCTGAGGTTTGTCCTAAAAGCCGCGCAGTGCCAAGCATACCACTGGCACCGCCGCTGCGATGTTGGGGAGCCGCAGAGATAATGGTGTGGTTATTCGGGGCTTGGAATAGACCGAAACCTGCACCACACAGCACCATACGCCAGATAATATTTAAATCCGTGGGGTTGGCAGGTAATGTGGCTAACAGGAATAGCCCACTGGCAAACACGGCTAAACCTATCCCTCCCAGTAATCCTGCATGGTAGCGCTCAACTAATCGGCCAGCTATGGGGGCGACTACCATGGTGGCGAGTGGCCACGGGGTTAATAGCAACCCGGTAGCTACCTCATCACGTCCCAAGACGGTTTGTAGGAAAAAGGGCAGTGAAACCATTGCCAGCATTTGGGCGGCAAAGGAACAGACTGATGTTCCGATCGACAAAGCAAAAATAGGGATACGCAGTAAATCGACGGGCAATAATGGGAAGGGCTGGCTGAGTTGGCGGCGTACAAAGAAAAAGCCGATGACCAGCAATGCTATCACCTCGGCGGCAATCAGTGCCGGGCTTTGCTCTTGAGCAAAACCACTGATGGCGGTTATCAGTAAACCAAATGTCAGCGCATTCATAATGCTACTGGTGACATCGAAACGGTTACCGTTGCTCTTCATATTGTTGGCTGGCAAGAACTTCATACCCAGACCCCAGGCAACCAGGCCTATTGGTACGTTAATGGCAAATAGCCACTGCCAGGATGCAACTGACAATACTGCTGCTGCAATGGTTGGCCCGGCGGCGGCAGAGACTGCCACAATTAATGCATTAATGCCGATACCGCGGCCCAGCTGTGCTTTGGGATAAATAATTCGAATCAGGGCGGTATTCACACTCATCAAAGCGGCGGCACCTAACCCTTGCAGCACGCGAGCAAACGTCAGCGTCCATAAGGAATCGGACAGGGCGCAAAATAGCGATGTCACACTGAATACCAGCAAACCCGCCTGATAAACCCGGCGATAACCAATAATGTCGCCCAGTGACGCCATCGAAAGCAAAGACACGGTAATAGCCAACTGATAGGCATTGACTACCCAAATAGAAGTTGCCGGGCTGGCGTTGAGGTCACGGGCAATGGTCGGTAATGCTACGTTGGCGATAGTACCGTCCAGCACCGCTATCATAATACCTAAAGCAATAACAAATATTGCGGCATAGCGTTGCGGAACCGGCATTCCATCGCTGGCTGATGGGTTCATAGGGTTTATCTGTAAAAATAATAAGGTAGGTTAATTTTCTATGCTAACGACTATTGTGCTTGAATGCATCCTTATGACCAGGGTTATTTGTAAAAGACCATTTTTACGACAAATTAGCCCCAGACCGACAGTCATGGATGAAGGAATTCACTTTTTGGCCTGATTAACAACCTGATAATGACAGTAATTTGTTAAAATCAGTAAAAGTAGAACCACGATCACGGAAAAATGAAACATCGTTTCTATAATGTGAGATAGTATTAGCCGAACAGGTTCCCCTGCGGGCAAATTTTAATTCTCTGATGATTTTAAGGACTTTCCGGATGGCTAAAGGTAAACAAATCCCCCTGACATTTGATACTTATCAGGATGCCTCTACCGGTGCACAAGTGACACGGCTAACGCCTCCTGATGTGACTTGCCACCGTAATTATTTCTATCAAAAGTGTTTCACCCGAGATGGCAGTAAGTTGTTGTTCGGCGGCGCTTTTGATGGCCCGTGGAACTACTACTTGCTGGATCTTAACACTCAGGTGGCAACCCAACTGACAGAAGGGCGCGGCGACAATACCTTTGGTGGTTTCTTATCACCGGATGACGATGCGCTGTTCTATGTTAAAGATGGCCGCAATTTGATGCGCGTTGATCTTGCTACATTAGAAGAGAATGTGGTTTATCAGGTGCCAGAAGAGTGGGTCGGTTACGGCACTTGGGTGGCCAATTCAGATTGCACCAAGCTGGTCGGCATCGAGATTAAACGTGAAGATTGGCAGCCACTGACAGATTGGAAGAAATTCCATGAATTCTATTTCACCAAACCTTGCTGCCGCTTGATGCGTGTTGATCTTAAAACCGGCGAATCGACAGTCATTTTGCAAGAAAATCAGTGGCTCGGTCACCCAATTTACCGTCCTTACGATGACAGTACTGTCGCGTTTTGCCATGAAGGGCCACACGATCTGGTTGATGCTCGCATGTGGTTAATCAATGAAGATGGCACGAATATGCGCAAGGTGAAAACTCATGCCGAAGGCGAAAGCTGTACCCATGAATTCTGGGTGCCAGATGGTTCGGCGTTGGTGTATGTTTCTTACCTGAAAGGTAGCCCGGATCGCTTCATTTACAGTGCTGACCCAGAGACATTGGAAAATCGCCAACTTACCTCTATGCCTGCGTGTTCACATCTGATGAGCAACTATGATGGCTCGTTGATGGTGGGTGATGGTTCTGATGCGCCGGTAGATGTACAAGACAATAGTGGCTATAAGATTGAAAACGATCCTTTCCTGTATGTTTTCAATATGAAAAATGGCACTCAGCATCGCGTTGCTCGCCACGACACCTCATGGAAGGTGTTTGAAGGTGACCGCCAGGTAACACATCCACATCCATCCTTTACTCCCGATGACAAACAAATCCTCTTTACCTCTGATGTCCACGGCAAACCAGCACTATATTTAGCCACATTGCCTGAGTCAGTCTGGAAATAGTTGAATTTTGCACTAGCCTCTTTCTTGGAAAGAGGCTAATTTGCTGTCTGCAAGGCTTTTATCCGATTATTCACATTGGTTTATTGCACAGTCTCGCGACTTCCCTTTATAATAAAACCACTGTTCTATTTTTTTTAAAACATATTGTTTTATGAAACACAGAAAACTGAGTAGGGTAACCAAAAAATGGCTATTGCAGATTTAGATAAACAGCCCGACTCTGTTTCGTCGGTTCTGAAAGTTTTTGGCATCTTACAAGCATTGGGTGAAGAACGGGAAATTGGTATTACCGAACTTTCTCAACGTGTAATGATGCCTAAGAGTACAGTGTACCGCTTCCTACAGACCATGAAATCCTTGGGCTATGTTGCACAGGAAGGCGAATCAGAGAAATACTCCCTGACTCTGAAGTTATTTGAGTTAGGGGCAAAAGCATTACAAAATGTCGATTTGATCCGCAGTGCAGATATACAAATGCGTGAATTATCCAATGAAACTCGTGAAACTATTCACTTGGGCGCATTGGATGAAGACAGCATTGTTTATATCCATAAAATCGATTCTATGTATAACCTACGGATGCATTCCCGTATTGGTCGTCGTAATCCATTGCACAGTACTGCCATTGGTAAAGTGTTACTGGCATGGCGTGACCGTGGTGAAGTAGAAGAGATCTTGTCTCATATCGAATTTACCCGTAGCACTAAACATACTCTGGATAGCGCGGCAGCACTGTTGCCGGTGTTAGACCTGGTACGCGAGCAAGGCTTCGGCGAAGATGTTGAAGAACAAGAAGAAGGTTTACGTTGTATCGCTGTGCCTGTTTTCGACCGTTTCGGTGTCGTCATTGCCGGTTTAAGTATTTCATATCCGACATTACGTTTCTCTGAAGACAGCAAAAGCGATATTGTGAAATCTCTGCATCGGGCGGCGCGCAATATTTCAGAGCAGATGGGTTATCGCGATTATCCTTTCTGAGGATCTTTCTACTAGGGTAAATACTGTATAATTATTGGATATTTTTAATCAGCTGTTAATTATAACTATTTATTCCTTCCCATCCCAAACGGCTCCTCTTATCAGGAGCCGTTTTTTATTCATAGATAAGTTACTCAACAGTCATATGAATAGATTGAGGTGTTTGAGTCTTATCCGATGATATTAGTTATTATTTAAATAGACTGTTGATGGCTCATTTAGTTCTGTAGGTTCACTATAACCGTGCTTAAGCATAATTATAGGGAGAAAAGGAATGAGGAAGTTATTAAGCACTGGGTTATTGCTGCTGCTGGCGGGTTGTAGTAGCCCTCATCGTGATAATCCGCATCAATTGATCGACCGCGGTGAATATAAGGTAGATACCAGTACTCCCTCCGTGGCTAAAAATGAGCGGGTGAGATTTTTGGTGCTTCACTATACGGCAACAGATGATGCTGAATCACTGCGATTGCTGACTCAAGGGGATGTTAGCGCACATTATCTGGTAAAAACGCATCCTGAAAGTCTTGATGGCAAACCTATTGTTTTACAACTGGTTCCCGAATCACAGCGCGCATGGCATGCGGGTGTCAGTTATTGGCAGGGACGGAGTAGCCTCAATGATACCTCTATAGGTATTGAAATCGTCAATAGGGGCTTCACTGAGAGGATGTTACATAGAGAGTGGTATCCTTATAACGAATCGCAGATTGAATTGATTGAGCGGCTAACCAAGGACATTGTTGAGCGTTATAATATTGAACCAGCGAATGTTGTTGCTCATAGCGATATCGCACCGCTGAGAAAATCTGATCCTGGCCCGTTATTTCCATGGAAGCGCTTAGCAACACAGGGTATCGGAGCGTGGCCAGATGACGCGACAGTCGCCAAATATATCAATGGCCGAAATAAAAGTGATGGGGCATCTGTCTCTATAATTCAGCAAACGCTGGCGCGCTATGGTTATCAGATCCCACAAAGTGGTGAGTTGGATGATGAAACCCGACAAGTTATCAAAGCGTTTCAGATGCACTTTAGGGCGCAAGATTTCAGCGGTATACCGGACGTAGAAACGGAAGCCATTGCATTGGCATTGGTTGAAAAATATCGACCTCTTCATCCTTAAAGTCACAGGGTGTTGGCCGTATGTCGGTGATACATTCTTTAAAAACAAAAAGCCAGTCACAAACAACTGGCCTTTTACATTATCACGCTAAAGAGTGGTATTTACTGATGGGCTAGATCGCCATCATCATCACTGTTAAGAATGTCTTTATCTGTTTGTTTCATCAATTGACTGGTAATGGTGCCAGCTGTCATTGAACCGCTGACGTTCAATGCTGTACGGCCCATATCAATCAATGGCTCAACAGAGATAAGCAAAGCAACCAGAGTGACCGGTAAGCCCAGCGCAGGTAATACGATAAGTGCTGCGAAAGTCGCACCACCGCCAACACCTGCAACACCGGCTGAGCTGATGGTGACAATGCCGACCAGTGTCGCAATCCATACCGGATCTAATGGGTTAATCCCAACAGTGGGGGCCACCATTACGGCGAGCATTGCAGGATAAAGTCCCGCACAACCATTTTGGCCGATAGTCGCTCCGAAAGAGGCTGAGAAGCTGGCGATAGATTCAGGCACACCCAAACGGCGGGTTTGCGCTTCAACATTCAGCGGGATACTGGCAGCACTGGAACGGCTGGTAAAAGCAAATGTCAGCACTGGCCATACTTTACGGAAAAATTTCAATGGGTTGATGCCGGTGAAAGACAACAGCAGGCCATGTACCACAAACATAATCGCCAGGCCAAGATAAGAAGCAATAACAAAGCTACCCAGCTTGATGATGTCTTGGATATTAGAACCCGCAACCACTTTAGTCATCAATGCCAATACGCCGTAAGGGGTCAGTTTCATCACCAGACGAACGAGTTTCATCACCCAGGCTTGCAGCGTGTCGATAGCCACCAGGACGCGTTGACCTTTCTCCACATCATCTTTCAGTAATTGCAGGGAAGCTATTCCCAGGAATGTGGCAAAGATAACCACACTGATGATGGAAGTTGGGCTGGCACCGGTCAAATCGGCAAACGGATTTTTTGGGATAAAGGACAGCACTAACTGAGGAACGGTCAGGTCAGTCACTTTTCCAAGATAGTTGCTTTCGATAGCAGTCAAACGCGCTGATTCTTGTGTCCCTTGCACCAGGCCATCGGCAGTTAAGCCAAATAGATTGGTAACCAATACGCCGACCAGTGCAGCGATTAAAGTGGTGAATAGCAATGTACCAATGGTCAATACACTGATTTTACCCAGAGATGCGGCGTTATGCAGTTTGGCGACAGCGCTCAAGATAGAGGCAAATACCAGTGGCATAACAATCATTTGCAGTAATTGTACATAGCCATTACCCACGATATTAAACCAAGTGATAGACTCTTTCAGCACCGGATTGTCTGCGCCATAGACCCATTGCAGGCCCAGGCCAAAGAGTACGCCCAGCCCCAGACCCACCAAGACTTTCTTGGACAGGCTCCATTGTTTATGCCGGGTTTGTGCCAATAGTAATAGCAGTGCTACGAATAACAGCACATTAATCACAAGCGGTAGGTTCATCCCCAAATCTCCAAATTATTATTTTAAATACTGACTGCATATTCTATTTCTATTTTTGTCCAGAATAGAGTCAGGCACAGTCAACTGTGCAATTAGTCACGTATGGTAGCAGTTCCCAAGAAGGCTCACTTATATCCAAAAAGAATGCTATATAAGTTTTTGCAATGATTCGTATGGAATATATACAATTTGGCGATTGTTTACCCATTAAAGTGTGATCACAATCGAAAATTTTTCAATTGCTCCATATAGGATAGCAAGGGGATCGTAGTATCAGTGTGCCAATAGACGGAAAAACAAACTAATAGAACACATAATACACGTTCTAATTGATTCCCTTTTTGCGGACGTAATAGTGGAATAGTAAAACGCCAACGGCATGGCCATAAAAGTGGAACTCCCGCAGGTGTAATCATATCGGCTAACAGATGACTGAAATAGCCAACAATCATCGCGTGGAATGCATCTGCGGGAATTATCCAATCGCGAGAGATATCCATTTGAAATAGTGCGATACCGCCAATGACGGCCAACAGACTATGAGTGAATCCGCGATGACCAAATGCCCGAGCAATCGGTGTTGATATCCATTTTAGTCGCTGACCAAGGATTGATTTGGGGTGATCGATATCTGGCAGCAAGGAAGTTAACAGGGCGCCGGGTATAATATGCCACCAATCGCCATTTGCCAGTTCGGGTGTAAGACCGACTTTTTTGGCAAAAATAACGCAGGCGACAGAAAAAATAAGGTGTCCTTCCCCTGTCATACTTGAATTCCGAATCTGTAGCTGTTGATTTATCCAGTATATGAGATTTTTAATGTCATGAATAGCCGTTACGCTGTAACTAAATGTCTCATGTTAGGCAAATTAAGAACGGATAATTCAACCTAAGGTTTTGTAATGCAAAAATTGAACCTATGGCTGGAATAGCGACATGATGCGTTGTGGGCATTTGGGCGATAATCATAGGTAAAAACGGTTAGATAAAAAAAGGGGAAAAGCGACCGGGAGTCAGCTTTTCCCCAAAGTAATACGGGTATGGGCATAATTAACAAATAATGATGAGGGTACTAATAACTACAAGTTCACGAACGACAACACATCTATTACAAGGTCAGAATTTAGAAGCTGTACTGCACACCTACACGGTAACGAGTTTGACGCTCATCAGTGGTTTTGCTGCCAGCAACGTTGCCGATGGCAACATATGGCTTCCAGTTTTTATCCCATTTGTAAGCGACTTTCAGGTCATGACTCCACTCTTCTTTCTCTTTATTGGCCAGAATTTCGTCTTCGGATTTCTTGTAGTTCAATTCATATTCTGCTGAATAGTTTTTCAAGAAGTTGTAGGCAAACAGCATGGTGAACTCGTGGCCTTTCTCTGTTGCTTTAGTCTGAGCAGGCTGGTTACGTTTGTAATATGGGCGATAACGCAGTGATGTTGAGAAGTCATCAGTAAAGGACACTTTACCGCGCAGGTAAGGGCGGTAGTTATTAGAATCAGAAGAAGACTCTAATGAGAAACCAGGCTCCAGTTGGAATGTTTTATTAAACTGATAAACATAGCTGGCAACCACTTCGGTGCCATTACTCACTTGTTCATTAAATGGTTTATTCGGTGTGGTATCGGAGCTGTGCTGGCCCCATTTGCCTTCCAAAGACAGACCAAAACCATTAGCAAAACGGTTGGAAATCAGTAAACGATCTTTATGATCAGATTTACTTGTATCTTTCATTTCATGCCGGTAGTCAATTGTTGTTGCAACAGAACTAAAGCTGATTACGGATGCCACTGCCAGAGTCAGTAATTTAAATTTCATTTTTATATAATCCCAGGGTTATGGTTATTTAAATCAAAAGTCATTAACAATTCTATAAAAAATCAACATACGACTGGAAAACAATTTCACGAACAAAGAAACAATGTTTCATTTATTGTGAATGCATATTCTATTTATATTATTAAATATTTATGTGATCCAGATCTGTGTTGATGATTATTTTTTTAAACAGATATTAAATTGTGATGTCGGTCTAATTGATTATTATTTTTATGGTTATAAAACAAAAGAACCCCGCCAAATTAATGGCAGGGTTTAATATAGACTTAAGGTAAATTAATTTAATTTATTAACGCATAGCGCGTTTCAGAATACGATCACCTTGTTTGTTAAAGTATTCTGCAGTTTCTTGTACGGTCTTCTGGCCATAATCGATATATTGAATTGCATCACCGAACAGTGAAACAATTTGCGGGTCATCAAAGTATGGTGAAGTGGTCATTTTATGTGGCAATTCCAACGCCATATTTAAACCAGCAACAGAAGGATCTTCATCTTTAATGACACCACTGGCACGCAATTGTGTTACCGCCGTAGCACTCAATGGTACGCCACGTTCCAGACCTAATGCTTCAACCCCTTCTTTACTATTAAGTAAGAAGTTAATTAACATCGCACTTTCTTGTGGATGCTTGGTTGATTTACCAATTGACAGCATTTGCGCTGGTTTAAAGAACAAACCGGCATCTTTTGCTCCTGGTAACATTGGGTATGGGCCAAGTACCAATTTAGCTGGCTTGGTCAGGTTATCGGAATACTTGGTTATGGTGGAGTTCCACATATAAGTACCCGCCCACTCACCATTAATCCACGGCTTCATTTCATACATATTGCTCTTGCCGAATGAAGCATAGTATTTGGTGGATGGCATAACATGGCTATCTACCATGGTTTTATACATGGTAAAGAATTCAACCCACTGCTCAGGCGAATAAGCAAATTTCTTATTAGCTTCATCAATAGTAGGAATGTTGTATTTCTGTGTCATATAAGAGCGGATTAACGCTAAAGTATCCTGATGCTCTAATACCACTGGATAATATTGATCACCCAGTTTTTCTTTAAATACTTTACCGGCAGCCAGTAATTCATCCCATGTTTTTGGATATTCTAAGCCAGCTTTAGACCAGGTCGCATCGTTGAAATAGAAGATACGGGCTGTTACTGAAATTGGAATACCATTCAACTTGCCATTAACAGTGGTTTGTTGCAGTTCTTTAGGGTCGAATTGTGCTAAATCTAATTGCTCTTTTACATTAAACAAATTATAGAAGCCAGTGCCGTCTTTAGAGAAAATAGGCAACCAGTTCCAGTTAGTTTGCATAACGTCAGGTTCAGTACCACCGGCAATCTGAGTTGTCAGGCGAGATAAGTGACCATCCCAACCGGTGTATTCTGCTTTAACATTAATATTCGGATGCTGTTTATGGAATTCTTCTAAGGCTTTCAACGTTACCTGGTGACGACCATTCCCGCCCCACCATGACATACGTAAATTAACTTCATCCTGTGCTGCAAAGGCTTGATGTGATAATAGTGCCAGAGTGGATGCTATCAGCGTGTGTAGGATCGCTTTTTTCATTGGGTACTGCTCCTGTTAAAGAGAGATATTTTTTTCTGTTTTTGCATCAAAGATATGGCATTTATCCATATCAAACTGGAAGTACACGGTGCGATGCAGACCATTTTCGATAATAGGTCGTGCTTCGTCAGACGGCAGACGACAGGTCAGCTCAAAGTCATCAACTTTGATATACATAAAGAATTCGTGACCCATGTTTTCCACACGAACCAATTCACCTTGTGAGTGATTATCAGTAAATGGATTCATAGACATACTGACGAACTCAGGACGTACACCAAAGAACACTTTTTCCCCGGCGTGGGCAGCGACTTTGGCTTGCTGTCTTTCATTCAATACCAGGGTGTATTGACCGACTGTCAGGCCAACTTTCCCATCTTTTTCTACCAGCGTGCTCGGTTTGATATTCATTTCCGGCGCGCCGATAAAACCGGCAACAAACATATTGGTAGGGTAGTGATAGAGATTGTCTGGGGTATCGACTTGCATAATATGACCCAGTTTCATCACACAGATTCGGTCACCCATGGTCATTGCTTCAGTCTGGTCGTGGGTAACGTAAACTGTGGTTGCTGCTTTACCGCTTTTCTTCAACTGCTTATGTAAATCGGAGATACGGATACGCATGGAGGCGCGCAGTTTGGCATCCAGGTTTGATAACGGCTCGTCGAACAAAAACACATCGGGCTTTTTAACAATGGCGCGACCAACAGCCACACGCTGTGCCTGACCACCAGACAACTGACGCGGCAAGCGGTCAAGCAGGTCTTCAAGTTCCAAAATTTTAGCTGCTTCAGCAACTTGTGTTTCAATTTGGTCTTTTGGCAATTTGCTCAACTTCAAGCCGAAAGCCAGGTTCTCTTTCACGGTCATGTGCGGATACAGCGCATAGTTCTGGAACACCATGGCAATACCACGTGATTTTGGTGCCAGATTATTGACCACTCGATCACCAATGCGCACTTCACCATCACTGATAGTTTCCAGCCCAGCCAACATACGCAGGGTAGTGGATTTAGCACAGCCAGATGGGCCAACAATCACCATAAATTCGCCATCATGGATCTTCAGATCAATGCCATGAACTGCGCGGAAACCGTTGGAGTAAACTTTGCCTAATTTGTTGAAAATGACTTCAGCCATGATAAATCCTCTATTAACCTTTAATTCCGCTGCTGGTTACGCCTTGCACGAAGTAGCGTTGAGCCAGGAAGAAAACAATGATGGACGGCAGAATGGAGATGCTCGCCATTGCCAGAATTTCGTTCCAAGGTGCGCCTTCGGTCACGTCAATTGACATCTTAAGAGCCAGCGCTATCGGGTACTTATCTA
Organism: Yersinia proxima; assembly: GCF_902170785.1. GTDB lineage: Bacteria > Pseudomonadota > Gammaproteobacteria > Enterobacterales > Enterobacteriaceae > Yersinia > Yersinia proxima. Next base: position 174,882 of record NZ_CABHYG010000017.1, read on the forward strand.
CGCTGTAGACGTAAATCAGTGGGCCGATAAAGTCGTTCATTGACCACATGAACTGGAACAATGCCACGGAGATAATGGCCGGCTTCAAGATTGGCACTACCACGTACCACAACACCTGGAAGGAGTTACATCCGTCGATTTGTGCTGCTTCTTCCATATCGCGAGGAACACCGCGCAGGAACTGAATAAGCATGAAGACGAAGAATCCTTGTGTAGCGAACGCCAATGGCAGATACAGCGGCATGTAGCTATTCAGCATGCCCATTTCACGGAACATAATGTATTGAGGAATCAATAACACGGTACTTGGCAGCAACATGGTGGTGATCAATGTTGCGAACCAGAATTTCTTCCATGGAATTTCAAAGCGCGCAAAGCCATACGCCACGATAGTGGAAGAAATAATGGTCAGGATGACTTTCGGGATAACAAACTTAAAGGTGTTAAGCATGTAGTGACCGAAATTATATTCCGTACCGGTTTTCCAACCATTAACGAAACCATCCCGTGTTGGGTGTTCTGGCCATAATCCTAATGTGGTGAAAATTTCATTATTAGGTTTAAAGGCCGCTGAGAACATCCACAACAGTGGGTAGAGCATCATCAGTCCGACAATAATCAAAATAACGTAGCGGAAAATGGCACTGACTTTTGCTTTACGTAATGTGCGGCTAATTTCCGCATCAGCAATATCCTGCGCCAGATCTAATTTCTTCTGGTGGGAGTTTTGTACGTCAGTCATTTTTTCCTCCTTTATCGGCGGAGTAGAAGACCCAATATTTAGATGATTTAAATGCAATTGAGGCAAAGAGAGCGACTACCAGGAATAATATCCAGGCCAGTGCTGCACCATATCCCATATCAAAGTATTTAAACGCGGTGTCATATATATAGAGCGAGAATAAGTAGGTGTAATGGGTTGGCCCACCACCGGTTATGACATAAGGCGCGGTAAATTCCTGGAATGCCTGTGTGGTTTGCATAATAAAGTTGAAGAAAATAACCGGCGTAATTAACGGCACGGTAACTTTCATAAACATTTGCCATTTAGAGGCACCATCTATCATGGCTGCTTCATATTGTGACTGCGGTACGTTCTGCAATGCGGCCAGGAAGATAACCATGGCGGAACCGAATTGCCAAACACGTAATAAGGTCACTGATGTCAGCGCCAGTGCTGGCTCTCCCAGCCAGTTGACCGGGTCAAACCCGAGCACACCGATAAAGCCATTAAGTAGACCATCAATGGCAAATAGTGCGCGCCATAACACCGCAATAGCTACGCTGCTGCCGAGAATTGATGGAATATAGAATGCGGTACGGAAGAAGCCAATACCACGTAATTTAAAGTTCAGTACAAAAGCGATCCCCAGAGCAAATGCTAATTTTAATGGAATAGTCAGAAACACATAAGCGAAAGTGACGCCCATGGATTTCCAGAATAAATCATCTTCCAGGAACATATGACGATAATTCTCGATCCCGTTATAAACGGGAGGGTTCATTAAGTCATACTCAGTAAAACTGAGAAAGAAAGATGATACAAAGGGGAAAGCCGTGAATATTATCAACCCTATTATATAAGGTGATATATAGGCTAACCCCAGCATTCTGTTTTCATTCATAATGCTTACCTATTTTTAATAACATGAAAGATAAATAAAACTACTGATTCAAAAGCGTCGGATAAATAAAATCGATGTCATACAGGGTGCGGCTCTCTCCGTTCACCCGATAATCTCCATGGATGTAACCACCATTGGTAATAAATTGAGGTATTGCTGCCAACTTATTCTGTTTCGCGGCAATCAAGGTTAATAAAGCTAATGCAATCGGATTGTCGATACGGAAATAACGGTGTTCCGCTGATTCGACAAACAGGCCGCGATGGTAATGTTGTTGAAATAAGTCATTCCCTATTTGCCAGGCCAAGGTAAATAATTGGCTACATTGGCAGTGCTCAGCCAGTTCAACTAAAGCCAGTAGCAGATAAGGGGAGGCAGCTGGTTTTTTGCCGTCCATCAGTGTTGCACGACGTTGTTGTTTGTTTAATTCAGCTAACTGCCAGCGGTGCAGTAAGACCGCAATCAAATCCAGTAGCTCGTCATCTTCACTGGCTCGCCAGGCTCGAACCAGTGGTAGCAGATAATCTACTTCTAATGGGAATGGCGAGATAACCTTACCCTTAGCGCCATAATAGCCATCACGCTGTAAGACATAGCCGCTCATATCCTGTCCATCGTTCCATAACGGGCGCAATGTATTACTCTCGACGTCATAGGCGAAACGATAGTAATTTTTTAACCCGTCAATCACCCATTGCAGAACTTCTGCATCCGGCTGTTGGCGCAAGATATCCAGCATTGCTAATGGGTTATCAATCAGTAATGGCCGCATATCACGGAACAAAACATTGGCTTCACGGGCAATTTCACCAAACTCTGGGCCGAACTGGCGCTTGGCACGGTCGCCATACCAGGATTGGGTTTGGTTATCATCTTCCGGTATCGGCCGGCGCTGTTGTGGCGAACTGAATTGATAAACCGGCAGTCCTGTTTCAGGATTGCGGGCCAAGACGTATTGACGGTATAAATGTTTGCCCCAGGCAGCCGCTGCGATGTCGCCGGTATACTCAGCATATTTATATGCAGCGTAAATGAGATCAGTACCTGCGTTAACAAAGGTCAGGCCTTTAGTTTCGGGTAGCTGTGGCCAGACTTGCGGATTCACCACGTCATGACGTGCATGGGTGAAAACATGTGGGTCACGTTGCTTGTCATAACTACCATGGCGACCCAGGTCCAGTGTTTGCCAGTCTTCGACGTGGGCATGCCAAAATCCTTGCAGGAAATTAAGTGTTTTTTCCCGATCGACATTGAGCAGCAAGTCGTAATAGGGCAGATGATGTTTCAGCTCATGCACTTGTGCTTTCGACTCTGGGCCTTCAGTTTTTAACGTGTCCAGATTCAAGAAGCGGTGACCACCCCAATAAAACAGCCCGCTTTGCTCATGAACACCGTGTTGCATGAAATAGCTGCTTTGTACCCGCGCTTGTTGATGATATTGCGGGTCTTGCGTCACCAGACTGAGCGCATCTAGTGTCCGTAGCCAGTTTTGTTGACTGGCAAAGTTAGATATCGGAACATTACGGCCATCCGGGAATTGCCAGACCACAGGTTGGTGAGTCAGGACATCAAAACCATCGGCCATCAGCGGGGTTGGATTCTGATTGCTATGGCTTACAGACTGGACTAAATCAACATAGCTTCGGATAGCACTGAGCCAGTTAATCATCACTGCGTCGCTGCCTTTAATGTTGCCGACAAAATCCATTACCGTAACCCCATCATAGAAATGTTAGGTCGGAACCGGTTTACAGTTCCTTATAAATAGAAACATCGTTTCAATCTATTATATTTGTATTTACTGGCGAGTCATTGGGCGAATGACAAAAGTGTGATCGGAGTCGGAACGTTGTTTTGAATTTTTTATTTTTGCAGTTTTGGCAAGATTTTTGGTAAAGATCTGTTTGTTAACCATTTGATAAATAAGTAATAAAAAAGGCACAACTGATGTTGTGCCTCAATAGAGTTTTGAGCTGGAATATGGCGAATAACCGCAGGAAATAATCCTTAACTCAAATTAGTGATATTTATTGGTTTAGCGAGCCAACCAACCGCCATCAACAGCGATAGTGTAACCACTGATATAGTCAGATGCTTTGGAAGCCAGGAAGACAACAGGGCCTTTCAGGTCATCAGGCAAGCCCCAACGGCCAGCCGGGATGCGATCAAGAATCTCTTTGCTACGCTCTTCATCTTTACGCAGTTGTTGAGTGTTGTTGGTTGCCATGTAACCTGGTGCTACTGCGTTCACATTGATGCCGTGTTTAGCCCATTCGTTTGCTAACAGACGGGTAACACCCATCACTGCACTTTTCGAGGCTGTATAAGAAGGAACACGGATACCGCCTTGGTAAGACAGCATTGAAGCCACGTTGATGATTTTGCCGCCAGTACCTTGCTTGATAAATTGCTTAGCAACCGCTTGAGACATGAAGAACACAGTTTTGATGTTTACGTTCATCACATCATCCCAGTCCTTTTCGCTGAAGTTGATCGCATCTTCGCGGCGGATAATGCCAGCGTTATTGACCAGGATATCGATTTGACCAAATTCAGCGATGGCGCGTTCTAACAGGGCAGGGATACCATCAATTTTGCTCAAATCAGCCGTCAGGCTTAAGAAGCGGCGACCTAAGGCCGTCACTTTTTCGATAGTCTCTTTTGGCTCAACAATATTCACACCAACGATATCGCAACCCGCTTCGGCTAAACCAATCGCCATGCCTTGGCCCAAACCTGTATCACAGCCGGTAACCAGAGCAATTTTACCCTTTAACTCAAAGGAATCTAAGATCATAGCTAACATCTCTCTCAAGGCGGCCAAAGAGTACCGCGATTATAATATTAGGGAGAAAACCGCCCAAAGGACGGCTTTGGTAGGGTGATGCTTAATGCCGTTGGCAAACATCTAACGCAGTTCGCTAACGGCAATGTGGTCCATATCACCGAAGACCTGGTTTTCACCGACCATGCCCCAGATGAAGGTGTAACGTTTAGTGCCTACACCTGAATGGATAGACCAACTTGGTGAAATAACGGCCTGCTCGTTATGAACCAGCAAATGGCGAGTTTCCTGCGCCTGGCCCATCATGTGGAAGACTGCTGTTTCTTCGTCCATATCAAAGTAGAAATACACTTCCATGCGTCGGTCATGGGTATGGCAGGGCATCGTGTTCCAGAGATTGCCGGGTGCCAGCTTGGTCAAACCCATGGTCAGTTGGCAGGTTGGCAACACATCGGGCACGATGTATTTATTGATAGTGCGACGATTACTGGTCGCGTCATCACCCAAAGTTTGCGGTGCGGCCTCTGCCAGTGTGATCTTCTTATTGGGATAAGTGGTATGCGCCGGCGCGCTGTTGTAATAGAACTTAGCCGGTTTGCTGCTCTCAAGGCTATTAAAGGTGACTTCTTTCGCACCTTTACCGACATACAGTGCTTCTTCATTACCGATTTCGTAAACCTGCCCATCAACAGAGATAAGGCCCGGCCCGCCAATATTGATAACGCCTAGTTCACGGCGCTCCAGAAAATAACTCACACCTAACTGCTTGCCTACTTCATCACCAATGCTGACCGTTTTCTCGACCGGCAAAATACCGCCCACAATGATTCTGTCGATGTGGCTATAGGTCATGGTGTATTCATCTGCGACGAAAATATTCTCAATCAGAAATTCACGACGCAGACCTGCGGTATCGAGTTGCTTTGCGTGGTCACTATGAATGCTTTGACGAACTTGCATGTCGGTGCCTCTCTTTCGGTTCGGACCGGTGTTTCTTTTGATGTGGTGATGATAGTATTTGCGGGAAGTTAATTCAATAAAAATGAAATGATGTTTTATTATTTTTTGAGGGGCGTCATGATTTTTGGATTAATTATGATCAAACTGCGGATTTTGGCCGTAGAATGGGCCGAATTCAGCGTAAAACTGTGACTAGGCTACAGCAGAAACTATTTTGCATAATAATGAGGAGAAACAATGAAGATGTTCTTTATTAATGATGAAACGCCTTGGGAAGAATTAGGCAATGGCATTAAACGCAAGGTCATGACCTGGAGTGATGATCTGATGATGGTTTGTGTTCACTTTGATAAAGGTGCTATTGGTGTGGCGCACAAGCATGATATTCATGACCAGATTGCTTATGTGGCTGCAGGTAGCTTCGAAGTAGAAATCGAAGGGCAAAAACGTATTTTGAAGGCCGGTGATGCTTATCGCGCGGTTAAAAACGAGATGCATGGTGCGGTATCACTGGAAGACAACAGTATTTTGATCGACACCTTTAATCCCAAACGGGATGATTTCCTGTAAAACATATTCAGGCGGCTGGGTATTCACTTCAGCCGCCTTGATTAACGCCACATTCATTAGCCCCTGATAACATCATCGTCATCTAAAGTAGCCGTGGCGAAATCGCTCATCACGAAATATCTTCTTTACGTAACTGTTCCAGCGACTCCAACTGTATATCCGCTAATACCCAACGAGGATCGGCCCGATATTCCTTTGTCGGGATAACAATAGAGCGCATACGAGCGGCTTTGGTGGCAATCATCCCATTGACTGAATCTTCCAGCGTGACACATTCCAGTGGGTCAACACCCAAGTCAGATGCAGCATTCAAATATACTTCTGGATGCGGTTTGCTGTGCGGCAGGTATTCTGCTGACACCAGACGGTCGAAGTATTTTTCAATATTTAACATCGCCAGGACGCGTTTTTGCATATGCAGCGGAGAAGCTGACGCCAGACCAATTTTCAACCCTTGTGCACGGCATAACTCCAGTGCATATTCCACTCCGGGTAATACCGGTTTGGTTTCTTCCACTAAATCTATCGCGCGGGCAATAATACGTTTGCACACTTCAGCCTGACTTGGCCCTTGCCATGGCATAGATTGGAACCAAAGTTTCACCACTAAATCGATGCGCAATCCAAGAGTATCGGGTAGGGAGTCTCTCGACGAGGTATCCAGCCCCAGTTCGGTAAAGATATCAAGCTCAGCCTGTAGCCATAACGGCTCCGAATCAATTAGCAAGCCGTCCATATCGAAAATTGCGGCCTTAATTGCGTGAGGGGTCGCCATTTATTATTTCTCCTGTTTGGTTTCTAGCTACGGATAGAACACTCTATCATTGGTTCATCGTGATTGAACCAGCTGAACACAATTCTCTGTCTTTCTTACAGTATAATTTATTAACTTAATGATATTGCGTTGGATGAGCTAGGCTTGAATTTGCATGAATCGTAAGAACATTCGCAAAATTCTGCACAAGTTCGGAGTGTAGCGGGTAAACTAAGGCCACATAAGTTGTGGTATTTACAAGGAGAAGTCATGACCTATCAACAGGCTGGGCGTGTCGCTATTATCAAACGGATAGCCGGGTGGCTCGTATTTATTCCAGCACTGCTGTCAACATTGATTTCAATTATCAATTTTGCCTATCAATATAGTCAAAAAAGCACCGGGATTAATGCGGTTATGCTGGATTTTATCCACGTAATGACCGATATGATCCGCTTTAACACGACTTTTCTGGATATCTTCTGGTACAACTCGCCAGTGCCTGATTTCGAACAAGGGTTTTCAGCATCGAACATCATGTTCTTTATTATTTATATGCTGATTTTCGTGGGTTTGTCATTGCAGGCATCGGGTGCGCGCATGTCACGACAAGTCCGTTATATTCGTGAAGGCATCGAAGACCAAATGATTTTGGAACAGGCGAAGGGCAGTGAGGGGCGAACTCGCGAGCAATTAGAAGAGAAAATAGTCTTACCGCATCACACTATTTTTTTGCAGTTTTTTACCTTATACATTCTGCCACTAGTGATAGGTGTGGTGTTTTATTTTGTCATCAAACTGTTAGGGCTGATGGCTCAGGGGTAATAATATTATCCAATATCGCTGGTGCATCATGATGAAAAGGCCCGTCACTCAGGGCCTTTTTGCTGTTTATTCATTTGAAATTGAAACAAATTAATCTATTGAAAGAATTTTCTGGTCAGTGACCTCTCATACTCGTCTTGTCCTCACAATATTAAGTCAGTGATTCCCTTATGCTGTAGCACTATTTCCTCTGTTACATCAGTCAAGTCATGAACGTTTTTATTTCAAAGAAAATGCGTAATTTTATTATTTTGGCCCAAACAAATAGTATGGCTAAGGCGGCTGAAAAATTACACATGACCGCTTCACCTTTCGGTAAGAGTATTACGGCCCTGGAAGAGTTGGTGGGATATGCGCTGTTTACCCGTAATGAAAAGAGCATCAGTTTAAACAAAGCGGGGCAGGAGCTTTATCAGGAATTATTCCCTATTTATCAACGGCTATCGGCTATTGATAACACCATTGTCTCAATGTCTCAGCGGCAGAGGAACATCGTCATTGGCATTGATAACACCTATCCCACTATCATTTTCGATCAGTTATTCAGCCTCAGCGATAAATATGATGGGGTAACAGCTCAGCCTTTTGAGTTCAGCGAAAATAGCGTGATAGATGATTTACTCGACAGGCGCGTGGATTTTATTATTTCCCCACAGCAGGCTTCTCCCCGGGTAACACATATTGATAGTTTGCAAACCACTGAGCTGCCATTACTGCGACTCGGCTTTTTAGTTTCGCGCCGTTTTGAAAATTGCCAATCATTGGAACTATTGAATACGCTGCCGTGGCTGCAAATGCGCTTTCAGAATCGGGCTAATTTTGAATCCTTATTAGATGCACATTTCCGTTCCATTGGGATTAACCCGACCATTATTTATCGCCCTTACAGTTTTATGGCAAAAATCAGTGCGGTCGAGCAGGGGCAATTCCTGACCGTCGTGCCGCAGTTTGCTTATAAACTGGTGAATCCGGCAAAACTTAAATATTTCGATGCGCCAAATCAGCCCATGTATATGCGCGAGTATCTCTATTCACTCAAGAATAATCACCATATAGAACAAGTCATGGGCTATATCCATTCGGATCGTGATAGCGATTAAGGCACCAGCATGGAACCAAATTCAAATAAGTTTTGATGTAGCCGAAATGCCTGGGTCAGGTCGTGATGTAAATGTCCCCCTTTGGCCTGTGCCAGGTATTGATGCAGATAGTCGCGATACATCGGATGGGCGCAGTTATTGATAATTGCCACAGCGCGTTGCATCGGCGACAACCCACGCAAATCTGCAACACCTTGTTCTGTAGCAATAACTTTGACACTGTGTTCACTATGATCAACATGAGTACACATTGGCACAATGGTGGAGACTTTTCCGCCTTTGACGATAGAGGGGGCCATAAAGATGGAGAGATAAGCATTGCGCTCAAAATCGGCGCTGCCGCCAATACCATTAACTAATTCAGTACCCGCCACATGGGTTGAATTGGCATGGCCATAAATATCAAACTCTAATCCCACATTGAGGGCAATTACTCCTAACCGGCGAATGATCTCCGGATGATTAGAAATCTCCTGTGGACGCAAAACAATCCGGCTGGCAAAGAAGTCCATGTTGTCATAGATTTTTTTCAGTGTGATAGGTGAAATTGTTAAGCTCGAGGCACTGACACCCAGCACTTTTTCTGTCTCTAACAACTGGGCCACTGATTCCTGGAGCACCTCGGAATACATCATAAACGGCGGAATGTCGGGGTTTTCCCCAAGGCGTTTCATCACTGCATTATTGATGTTGCCGACCCCACTTTGCAGTGGAAGAAACTCAGGTGGAATACGGCCTAATTTCAGCTCATTCAGCAGGAAACCCACGACATTGTCGGCAATTTGTTCACACAATGGGTTTTCGCGATCAAGGCTATTACTGGCATCCGGCAGCTCAGTTTCGACAATGCCGACAATCCTGGCTGGATCAACCTGTACATAAGGTTGGCCCACCTTATCCAGAGTATGGAATATCGGCAGAGTATTGCGCCGGGGCGGAGCACCCAGCATAACAATATCGGCCAATTCGGCGACCCGAGGGCTGTGATAATGATTTAATTCGATGATGATTTTCTTGGCTTTATGCAAAAACACCGGTGAGTTGCCAATGCCGCTGGTGAGATAAACCTTCCCATCGGCGGTGATGGCTGAGGCCTCAATCACTGCCACGTCAATATCACCAAAGAAACCATAGTTAACCATTTGCGCCACTTCACTTAGGTGCAAATCAACAAAGCTAACCGAGCCTTGGTTAATTTTTTCCCGTAAAAGTGAGGCGGTTTGATAAGGCGCACGCCACACTACAGCCTCGGCTGCGGCTAATTCATCATCAGCCTGAGCACTGATTGATGCGCCAGTCAGTAAGCGGATTTGAAATTCTTTCTGCTGTTGGTGGTGTGCTATAGCGCGTTTGGCAATGGCCGCGGGCAGCACTTTGGGCGCTCCTGCCGGGGTAAAACCACTGAACACCACCATATTCCCATGCTCGATACACTCGGCGGCCTCATCAGCCGTCAATCTGCAATATGACCGTTTCATAGAGAAATCCTTTAGCTGCTCAGGGTTAACGTCCAAGAAAGTTAGGTTTACGTTTCTCCATAAAGGCGCTCATACCCTCTTGGTAGTCATGGCTGTCGTAGACCGCGCGGCGCATGCCTTGAATGCGTTCAAACTCATCGGAATTCATGGTATGGGCTTCCCCTAAAACACGCAGTTCTTCTTTGATCACGGCAATTGCCAGCGGCGCTTTTTCAGAAATAACGTGCGCCAGTTTCAGGGTGAAATCTTCCAGTTCGCTGGGTTCCACCACATGGTTAAGAATGCCCACCGACAAGGCGCGTTCGGCAGTGATAGGTGCGGCGGTAAAAATCAGCTCTTTGACAATGTGAAAACCGGCATCACGGATAAGGTTGTGGATACCCACCAGGTTATATGGCACGCCCAGATTCACGGGGGTCATGGAAAAGGTCGAATTACTACAGGCAATAATGATATCTGAACTCATGATCATCTCAAATGCACCGCCCCAGACACTGCCTTCAACCATTGAGATGATCGGTTTAGGATATTTTTGGATAGCGCGGGTGATTTGGCGTAACGGGTCGTCATAGGACAGCGGGTCACGTCGGCCGGTAGGGAGTTCGTGAATATCATGGCCGGCAGAGAACACTTTTGAGCCTTCGGCGGCGCGCAAAATAATGCAACGGATATCGGTATTATTGAGGTCATGCAGCGCTAACATTAAATCATCCATAAACACTTTACTTAATGCGTTCAACTTGCGGGCGTGGTTGAACTCAATAATGCCAACCCGATTGGCAATCAATACTTTGACATACTGATAAGACATAATTGTTATCCCTTTAATTGAAAATTTTTTGCGTAATAAAATGAGTGACAGTGCTAATGCCGGCCCGAGGCGAAATTTGATTTTGTTGTAGCAGGGCTTCCATTTGCTGATAGTGCTGGTGGATATCGGGGCGGGAAAACAGGGCTGCCAGCGCATTTACCTCGATTTGGTGGCGAACCCAATCGACATTCTGTTGCTGACGTAACGTTGCCAACTGCCCGCTTTGGGTCATCACCGGCCAAAAGGTCTGAATTGCCTGCCAAACTTCGCGAATTCCCCGTTTTTCCAGAGCGCTACAGCTCAGCACTTGAGGTTGCCATGCCGGGTATTTTCGGCGGATGATATTCAGTGCGCTGTGGTACATATGGCGGGCAATATCGACATTGATATGATTCTCGCCATCATCTTTATTGATGACGATAAAATCAGCCATTTCCATAATGCCTTTCTTGATACCTTGCAGGTCATCCCCCCCTCCGGCAATTTGCAGTGAGAGAAAGCAGTCCACCATTGCGGCAACTTCAGTTTCTGATTGCCCAACCCCGACGGTTTCAACAATAACGATGTCATAACCTGCTGCTTCACAAAGTAAAATCAGTTCGCGGGTACTCTGACTGATGCCGCCAAGATGCCCCCTGGAGGGGACGGGGCGGACAAACGCATGCTCGGCGCGCGACAGATTCAGCATGCGGGTTTTGTCTCCCAAAATGCTGCCGCCGCTGATCGGGCTACTGGGATCGACCGCAATCACCGCCACTTTGTGGCCTTGTGCCAATAACTCCTCTCCCAGCGCTTCAAGAAAAGTGCTTTTGCCCGCTCCCGGAGTGCCGGTGATGCCAAGCCGTCTGGCTTGCCCGGTGTAGGGCATGATGTTGTCCAGTAACCGGGAGCTTAATTCTTGATGTTGGGGCAGGGTGCTTTCTGCCAGTGTCATGGCTTGCGCCAATGCAGCCCGCTCCCCTCGGCGTAAACGCTGGATGTAATCATCCAGATTGTTGGCATTAATCATGACGGGCACTGATCAGTTTCAAGACATCACGCACGCTGGCTAACATCGGGGTGCCCGGCCCATAAATAGCGGCAACACCGTGCTCACGTAAGAAGGTGTAATCCTGTGGAGGAATAACACCACCGGCGACTACGCAGATATCCTGACGATTGTATTGGCGTAATGCCTCGACCAATTCAGGGATCAAGGTTTTATGGCCAGCTGCCAGTGATGACGCACCGATGACATGGACATCATTTTCAACAGCCAGTCGGGCGATTTCTTCCGGTGTGGAGAACATGGGGCTAAGATCGACATCAAAGCCAAGATCAGAATAGGCACTGGCAATCACTTTCGCGCCACGGTCATGGCCATCCTGACCCATCTTGGCAATCAGAATTCTTGGGTGCCGGCCATTTTGTTCAAGGAAGTGCTGAGTTTGTGCGAGGATTTGATCAAACTCTTGTGCATCGTTTTCATTTTGATGATAGCTGTGGGCAATCACCCCGGTTACGCATTCGCTTGGCACCAGATAGCGGTCAAACTCGGTCTCCATGGCATCTGAAATCTCCCCTAACGTTGCCCGTAATCGTGCAGCTTGCACTGCCGCTTCCAACAGGTTTTCATTATGCCCGGCAGCATGACGCAATTGTGCCAATGCCTGCTGTACCGCCGCATTGTCACGACGGGCGCGGATATCTTTCAACTGGGCAATTTGTTCATTGCGCACTTTGACGTTGTCGATTTCCAACACGGGTGTTTCCGCTTCTTGCTCTAGCTTGTATTTATTCACCCCGACAATAACCCGCTTGCCCTGATCAATCAGTGATTGTTCACCCGCGGAGGCTTCTTCAATCATGCGTTTGGGTAACCCGACCTCAATCGCTTTGGCCATTCCGCCCACATCATCAATTTGTTGAATAATTTTGCGTGCTTGTTTGACCATTTGGTCGGTCAGTGACTCGACAAAATATGAGCCTGCTAATGGGTCAATAGTCCGGCAAATTTCTGACTCTTCTTGAATGATAATTTGCGTGTTACGCGCAATACGTGCAGAGAAATCAGTGGGTAAGCCGAGGGCTTCATCAAACGCGTTGGTATGCAAAGATTGGGTGCCACCGAGAGTTGCCCCCAGCGCTTCAATAGTGGTGCGAATGATATTGTTATAAGGGTCTTGCTCGGTCAGACTCCAGCCTGATGTCTGGCAATGGGTGCGTAGCGCCAAAGATTTAGGGTCAGTGGCACCAAATTGGCTGACCGCTTCACTCCAGAGATAGCGCGCAGCACGTAACATGGCGATATTCATAAACAAATCCATGCCAATGCCGAAGAAGAAGGAGAGGCGCGGGGCAAAGTCATCAATATTTAAACCAGCTTTCAGCGCAGCTTTGATGTATTCAATGCCATCGGCGATAGTAAAAGCTACTTGCTGTACACAGTTAGCCCCGGCTTCCCCCATGTGGTAGCCACTGATACTAATGGTGTTAAAGCGCGGCATATTTTGTGAACTCCAGGCAATAATGTCTGAAATAATGCGCATGGAGGGTTTGGGCGGATAAATATAGGTATTGCGGCACAAATATTCTTTCAGAATATCGTTTTGAATAGTCCCGGTCAGTAGCGCCGGAACCACACCTTGTTCTTCAGCGGCGACAATGTAAAACGCCATAATGGGCAGCACTGCGCCATTCATGGTCATTGAGACCGACATTTTATCCAGCGGGATTTGGTCGAATAAGACTTTCATATCCTCGACACTATCAATTGCCACTCCCGCTTTCCCTACATCACCAGAAACGCGGGGATTGTCGGAGTCGTAACCGCGGTGGGTAGCCAGGTCAAAGGCAACTGAAAGCCCTTTTTGCCCCGCAGCCAGATTTCTGCGATAAAAGGCATTTGATTCTTTAGCGGTTGAAAAACCAGCATATTGGCGAATGGTCCAGGGTTGCGCTGCATACATTGTGGCCCTTGGCCCTCTGACGTAAGGTGCCATGCCGGGCAGGGAGCCAGTGACTTCTAACCCATCAAGGTCACTGGCGGTATACAGCGGTTTGACCGCAATACCTTCCGCTGTGTTAGTGACCAGGTCTTCGACTTTTTTTCCTCGCCGATTGAGTTCTTTATTAGCAAGGTTTTCCCACTCGTGGATATCTACCATTCTACGGCTCCCAATTATTGGCAATAGAGTCCCTATTAAGGGGGTGATATTCCCTTAATGAAGGCTCTTGATTTTATTTAAGTAAGCGCTTTTTAACGGGGATTGTCGCTGGCAAAAAAGAACAGGGTTTACGGTCATTATTAGACGGAAGGAATGCATCTAATATGTGGTTTGGTTCATACTTTTTTAGAAAAAGTCATATATTGCGGAATATTGGTGGCATAAAAAAGCCCCCTGCGAGTTGGATAACTAACTCGCAGGGGGCTATTAACGGACGACTAGCAGACTAAATTTTTTCGGGATGCAGTAGTTGCTCCACGGCTTTCTGCGCATTAATCCAATGTTGACCACCAAATAAGTTGCTGCGGTTCAGTAGGTAATAAAGTTGATAAATAGGCTGGCGTTCAATAAAGCCGGCAGGGAGTGGCCAGATACTCTGATAACCGTCATAAATTTGTGCAGGTAATGTTGGATAGAGTGGCAACATGGCAAGGTCACATTCGCGGTCGCCCCAATAACAGGCGGGATCAAAAATAACCGGCCCATTGGGGCTGGAGGCACAGTTTGCCGGCCACAAGTCGCCATGCAACAGTGAAGGCTGCGGCTGATGGCTTTGTAAGCGTTCTTGCACCAGTTGGGTTATATGGTCAATATCGCCAAACGACATGCCTTTCTCGGCGGATAATTGTAATTGCCAGCCGATACGCTGTTCAGCAAAAAATTGCGCCCAGCGGCGTTGCCAACTATTGGGTTGTGGCGTGGTGGCTAAATCATTATCAAAATCCAGCCCAAATTGAAGTTGTTCACTCCATTGGTGTAAATGGGCTAACTGTTGCCCCAAACAATAGGCACCGTGAGCATCTAATGGTTTAAGCGGAATATATTCGAGTAACAAGAAGCTGTATTCACGATCACTGCCTACACCATAGACTTCAGGTACTCGGACAGTCTTGCTGCGAGCTAATAGAGAGAGTTGATCTGCCTCGGCGGTAAATATTGGCAGCATCTCACGGGTATCACATTTGACAAAAACCTCAGTGTCACCATAGCTAAGGCGCCAGGCATCATGAATATCTCCGCCGGGCAGTTCGGTTCTTTCTCGAATTTCAGCGGGCCCAAGATATTCACTTAACAGACGATTCACTGCTTGCCACATGATATACCCCCTATTAGCTGCCAGTTATACCCTTCATCTTATTAAAGAGTGGTTCGCTTGCTGCTGACCTGTAATCCAATGCCCTGAATACAGAATATTAGGTTAGCTTTTTTATAGTGCATAGAACAAGAGCCTATGCACAGAGGATACCCATGCCGGATCAAATAAAAGACGGATTGAGCTAATTATTTAGGATATAGCGTAAAGCTCAATTTATTATAGCAGGTTACCTTTTGGCGCGTTTTCAACACTCTCATCTTTGGCCTTTAAGGCTATTGGATGGCCTTTAGTTGGTTTGATGAGGTTGTAAATAAGCGCAATAACAAAGAACAGTGCCTGAATAATGACAATACATGGCCCCGTAGCCCCATCAATATGGAAACTTATCAAGGTGCCTAATACGCACGCCACCACCGAAACGACAGTAGCCACAACCAACATCTGATCAAAACTGCGACACACCATAAAGGCGATAATACCTGGCGCTATTAGCATGGCAATAACCAAAATAACACCTACCGCTTGCAATGAAGCCACGATAGTTAATGCCAGCAAACAGAGTAAGCCATAGTGCAATAACTTAACCGGTAGCCCAATGACGCGGGCATGGTTTGGGTCAAAACAGTACAGCATGAAGTCTTTGCGTTTTAATAGCACAACTAACAATGTGAAGCCGGCGATCCAGAGCGTTTGTTTCAGTTCCGCTAGCGAAATCCCCAGCATATTACCAAACAAAATATGGCTCAGGTGCTGATCGGTATCCATGCGAGAAAACAACACCAGACCGAAAGCGAACATGCCAGAGAAGACAATCCCCATAACCGTGTCTTCTTTAACCCGACTGTTTTCTTTTAAATAGCCCGTGGCGACCGCACAAAAGATCCCCGAGACAAAAGCACCGATAACCAATGGGATACCGAGCCAAAAGGCCAACACTATGCCCGGTAACACGGCGTGCGATATGGCATCTCCCATTAATGACCAACCTTTTAATACCAGATAGCAAGATAACACCGCGCACACCACGCCGGTGATAATCGCGGCGACTATCGCCCGCTGCATAAAAGGGTAGGCGAAAGGTTCGCTCACCAGACTGAAGAATGTGTTCATGCATTATCCTCCGGGTGAGAGGCCGCAGGGTGGCGGCGCTTCTGACGCGATTGATAGCGCGTCGCCAATAAACCGTGTTTGGGGGCGAAGAAAAAGGCCAGTAGGAACACGACGGTTTGTAAGGTGACGATAACCCCACCGGTTGCGCCATCAAGATAGAAACTGAGATAGGCACCAAAGGCACTGGTAAATGCGCCGATGGCAATCGCTATCACCAGCAAACGGCTGAAACGGTCTGTCAGTAAGTAGGCGGTGGCACCCGGTGTCACGACCATAGCAATTACCAGAATCGCCCCAACTGTTTGCAACGCCGCCACTGTACAAGCACTTAATAAGGTGAAGAATAAAATCTTTAAGCGCAGTGGTGACAAGCCAATTGACATGGCATGACTTTCATCGAAGAACACCGCCAGTAAATCTTTCCAAATCAGACACAAAATCACAAAAGAGATCAAAATAATGATTTCGACTTGCAGCACATCTTCATCGGCTATGCCCAAAATATTGCCGAAAATGATCGACTGCACATTAACCGAGGTGGGATTGAGCGAAACAATGAGCAGCCCGACCGCAAAGAAGGTAGAGAAGATAAAGCCGATAATGGCATCTTCACGCAAGCGGGTGATATGGCGTACTAAGGTCATTGCCAATGCGGCGAGCATACCGGTAAAGAATGCCCCCGCGGCATAGGGCAGGCCGAGGGCATACGCGCCAGCGACGCCGGGCACCACGGAGTGAGAGAGCGCATCTCCCATCAGCGACCAGCCTTTCAACATCAAATAAGCAGATAAGAAAGCGCAGACGGCACCAACAATCGCGCTGACCCAAATGGCCTTGACCATGTAATTGTAGTTAAAGGGTTGCAGTAAGATTTCCAGCATCAGGGATTGCTCTCCTTCGACTGGCTTTGTGCCGGTGGATCATTTTTGGTATGACCATAAAATACCGCTGGGCGCTCGTCATCGGTGATGACTGTCACGGTACGCGGGTCATTATCGTCGTGCAGCGTGTTCCCCGACAGGTTGATATGGCGCAGTACGCCACCAAAGGTCATTTCCAGATTCTTTTGAGTAAAGGTGGTTTCTGTTGGGCCTGCGGCCAGTACGGTTTGATTAATCAGAATCACATGATCACAAAACTCCGGCACGCTGCCGAGGTTATGAGTGGAAACCAAAATCAGGTGACCTTCATCACGCAACGCTCGCAACAAATCTATGATGGCATTTTCTGTTTTGACATCGACACCGGTAAACGGCTCATCCAGCAGCAATACAGTACCTTGCTGGGCCAGCGCTCGCGCCAGAAACACGCGTTTTTTCTGCCCGCCGGACAGTTCACCTATCTGACGTGAACGCAATGCGGTTAATCCGACCCGTTCAATGGCCTTATCGACAATCGCTTTATCTTGGCGACTCGGAATGCGCAAGAAATTCATTTTTCCGTAGCGGCCCATCATGACAACGTCTTCGACTAATACCGGAAAATTCCAGTCTACATCTTCCGTCTGCGGAACGTAGGCGATGGTATTTTGCTTTAATGCATGGCTAACTGGCTTATTGCTCAGCTCTACTTTACCCACACTGGGTTTCACTTGCCCCATAATGCTTTTAAACAGGGTCGATTTACCGCTCCCGTTGACACCGACCAGTGCACAGATGGTGCCGCCAGCGAGAGAGAAACTGGCGTCGTAAATGGCAGTATGCCCATTGTTATAGGTGACAGTGACGTTATCCACTATCAGCTCCGGGCGGACAAAAACAGCAGTGTTCATTGACCAAATCCTTTCGCGATAGTTTGCACTGTGGTGTTAATCAAATCGATATAAGTAGGAACGGGTCCTTTCTCATTCGATAAAGAATCAACATATAACACCCCACCGTATTGCGCACCGGTTTCTTTGCTGACCTGCCTGGCGGGTTTATCAGAAATAGTGCTTTCACTAAATATTACCGGGATTTTATTGGCGCGCATGGTATCAATGACACGACGCACCTGCTGCGGTGAACCTTGCTCTTCAGCATTGATTGGCCATAAATAAACCTCTTTGAAACCATAATCTTTTGCCAGATAGCTAAAAGCGCCTTCACTGGTGACGAGCCAGCGCTGTTCTTGCGGAATTCGGGATAAGCGCTCGCGCAGCGGGGCATCCAATGCCGCAATTTTTTCTGCGTAGGCTTTGGCATTGCGATTGTAAGTCTCAGCATGAGCAGGATCGTGTTCGACCAGTGCCTTGCGAATATTTTCAATATAGATCAATGCGTTTAATGGTGACATCCAGGCATGAGGATTAGGGATGCCTTTATAAGGCCCTTCGCGAATGGGGAGTGGCGTGATGCCATCAGTCACCACCGCCGAAGGAACATCTTTAATATTTTCAAAGAAACGCTCAAACCAGCGCTCCAGATTCATGCCATTCCATAAAATCAGGTCTGCTGACTGTGCTTTCACGATGTCGCGCGGGGTCGGCTGATAGTCATGAATTTCAGCACCGGGTTTAGTGATTGATTCAACAATGGCCGCATCACCGGCGACATTTTGCGCGATATCCTGAATAATTGTGAATGTTGTCACAATTTTGAATTTTTTATCTGAATCGTTTGGTTGATTTTTAGCCCATGCAGAAGTGTTCATCAGCAATAAAATTGCAACGACGGTAAATAAGGTTATGGCAGGTAAAAAACGAGGCGTAAAGCCGCTAATAACGTGCAGGTAGGGTATTTTTTGCTTAATAAACATGGCGATGTTCCCTTTCTTTAAATGAAAATGATTATCAATATCATTAGCGATGAAGTCAAGCCTTGCCATACAATAAACTAAAACTTACCGATAGTTACCGAATATAGCCTGATCATTATGTTGATAATGGTCAAACTGGGCCAAAAAATCTATTTGGACGAGGTGACAACTTGTATATGCTACCAAACGGCTTATCAGCACGGGGAATACTGTGAATCCAAAAGTCGGTTGCCTAATGGCAATTTTATTGCTGGCGGGGTGTGCGAAACAAACCCCTCCACCGCAAGCAAATAACGGGTGGCTGAAAAAAGCACCTGAAGGTGGTTTCCTTAATGCACCGAAAAGCAGCGCAGGTTCAAGTACAGTTGCGTATAGCGATGTAATTAAACAAGCAGCCAGCCATTATGGTGTTGATGAAACTTTGATTAAAGCCATTATCCAAGTGGAGTCTGGTTATAATCCTGATGTAGTGAGTACCTCAAATGCCGTGGGGTTGATGCAAATTAAAGCCTCTACTGCGGGGCGTGATGCGTACCGCATGAAAGGGCGCAATGGTCAACCAAGTTCTGGCGAATTAAAAGATCCGGTGAAGAATATTGATATTGGGACGGCTTATATCAATATTTTGCAAAATCAGCAGCTAGCGGGAATTAATGATCCGCAAACATTGCGTTATGCAACCATCGTTTCTTATGCCAATGGGGCGGGGGCGATGCTGCGGACGTTCTCATCAGATAAACGCCTGGCAGTGAATAAAATTAATAGTCTTAGCCCGAACGAATTTTATCAGCATATACAGAAGAAACATCCGGCCGCACAAGCGCCACGTTATTTGTGGAAAGTCGATACCGCTTACCGGGCGATGTCAGAATAATATTAAAACGCTAACCGATGTCGTATCAGTATCAACATCGGCTAGCGTTTCTTTTAAGCTATTATCGCGTTATGCAACCACCGGGTGGTAATTGGTAATAATATCCAGCACACCATTAATAATAAATTGCACGCCCATGCACACCAGCAAGAACCCCATCAGTCGTGAAATTGCCTCAATACCACTCTTACCGACCCAACGCATAATTGCGCCTGAACTGAGCAATGAACCCCATAAAATCAGCGAAACGCTGAGGAAAATCAGTACCGGAGCCACAGTGACAACCCATGGGCTGAACATATCATGACCTTTTATCGAAGCAGCGGAACTGATTATCATAGCGATGGTACCTGGCCCGGCAGTACTGGGCATGGCTAAAGGTACAAAGGCGATATTGATTGATTTGCGCTGCTTTAAATCCTGTGATTTTGCTTCTAATTGAGTATCTTCCGCTGATTGCTGTGGGAAAAGCATACGGAAACCAATAAATGCCACAATCAAACCGCCTGCGATACGCAAGCCTGGAATAGAAATACCAAAGGTATTCATCACCACCTGACCGGCGTAAAATGCAATCGTCATAATAAAGAAGACGTAGATTGATGCCATCTTCGATTGATGATTCCGCTCTTCGCTGGTCATATTGCCGGATAAGCCGAGTAATAGAGCCACTGTCGTTAATGGGTTTGCCAATGGCAGCAGGAGCACTAAGCCCAGGCCAATGGCTTTAAATAATTCGAAAATACTCTGCATCAATCTTGCTCCGAAAATGACATCAAACCTACCCGATGAAAGTACAACATATCAGGTAATTAGCCGTATATCGGGCAAATATACCCGCACACCTCATTATTACTTACCTTGTCACTCTACGCGATACACTGGGTAAAAGGCTATCTCGCTTTTGTTTCGCAAAGTTATTCGTGTTAGTACTACGTCGCTGGTATCAAGGTTATTAGGTTGAAAAGGGGATATGTGATGCAGATCAAATCTCTGGCTGGCAGCAGTTGGTTCAATACCGTAGATCCAGCATATACTCGTCATAATTCAAGCTGCATGTGTGTTAGCTGCATTTTCTTTGAATGATATAAAGTAAAATCATGGCAGCATTAATTTTTGCAAGGAATCCGGTTGTGTGTATTTGTGATATCAGTGTTGAAGATGAATATATTCGCCAGCCATTATCGGCTTCTGTTGCGTGGGTGTTAGATACACAAGCCGCACGAACCCGCGGCCGTTTACGCTTTTTAAAACCTAAACGTGAAGCGCGCCCACGCTGGCGTCTGGCCCCACTCAAAGATACTTACGAAATCCGTTTTTATCCTCACCGTTTGCCCGAGCTGTGGTTTTTCAGTGCGGAAAATGCGGCCCGGAAGCGTCTTTGATAGCTGTTATCAGCGCGTATTACAGGTTTAGTTTCAATAAACCTGGTTTTATCATTCTGAGCGGGGGCTGGTATGGGGTTTGCTGATAATGAACGTCGCGCGTTATTGGGCGTCAAGGGGATTGGGCCGACAGTTGTGACACGTCTGGAACAACTCGGTTTTACTTCGTTGGCCCAACTCGGTCAGGCCGATATGAATGACATTGTTAGCAGTGCTGCAGCAATGGTCGGGTCTACCTGTTGGAAAAATAGTCCACAAGCACGTTCGGCAATTCAAGCTGCGATCGATCTGGCCAAAATGCATTCATGATTGTGAGTGCATCTCGACTGTTATCTTCCTTGTTTCCTTTTATTCAATCCCCCAACTCGCATAGCTCATTTCTTTTTCTGCGCTGTGGCGGGGTATGGCATCAGTAAGTCATCCAGTATCTGCATCCTTTCTTCTACCGGAATATATAACCAACGCGTAAACCAAGGTGTCTTCTCCGTGCACTGTTGATCTGTTTGCTGAAAGTAAAGTTCGAGACCTGACAGAACGTCATCAATCTGTTTCATCCTATTTCTCCTCTTAGCGACCAGTGAGCAAATCATAGGCAACAAAATACGGAAGAAAAACGGATAGAATCTAGTTTATTGTTCAGTATTTAGAGGTGATAATCCGTAGCTGGATGATGTAATGGGAATTTGCTGCGAAAAAGCGTTGTTTTCGGTGTCGAGGCGGTAGCGCTAAAAATAAAACGCCCCGATTGCGTAAACAATCGGGGCGGCGTTCCAGTAACCATTGCTACACGGAAACGGAAATTTATTATGGGCACTTCCTGTAGAAATAGCAATACACCCAGTGCTACTCAAAAGCAATAGAACATAATGTAAATCATTGTTGGTAAGAATAAACATCTTTACACAACTAACGCTTGTTGTAGGTGTGATAAAATTGGTTCCCTTCGCCAAACGTAATATTTCGAAAAATTACCCAGGTGATTCAATCGTTTGTCTTTAGCTATTATCGGGAATACTTAATTCTAAGACAGATACATCTTAACTTGTCAGAACGCATTTTAGCGATTGGGAGCATGCTATGGTTGGCCCGTTTATTAACAGCGCGGGGATAATCCTGGGGGGTATTGTCGGTGTTTTACTCGCCCGCCATGTACCGAAACGGTTACAAGAGGGATTACCGGCAACATTTGCCCTGGCGTCCATATCCATTGGTATTGTGATGGTGGTAAAAGTGCATTTTATGCCTGCTGTTATTTTGGCATTGATTATTGGGACGGCAGTGGGGGAGCTACTATCACTGGAACAAGGTGTTAAGTGGGGGGCCAATAAAACTCGCGCTATGTTAGAACGTATTATTCCTACACGCAGTACCTTGCCACCACAAGAGTTTGCGCAAAGTTTCACTGCCATGATTGTCTTGTTTTGTGCCAGTGGGTTAGGGGTCGTAGGCTCGCTAACTGAAGGTATTACCGGTGATTTTCAACTGCTATTTGTCAAAGCATTGATGGACTTTTTCACCGCGCTAATATTTTCCATATCGCTAGGCATTGCGCTGGTGGCAATTGCTATCCCTCAATTGCTCATTCAAATCGCATTGGTTTTCCTGGCAAAACTGATTATGCCCTATATGGATGATATCGCCTTTGCCGATTTTTCTGCCTGTGGTGGGATTATTATGATCGCAGTAGGATTACGAATTGCGCAAATTAAAATATTTTCAGTGGTGAATTTTCTACCTGCATTATTGTTTGTCGTGCCAATTTCTTATTTATGGCGTCATTTCATGGCATAAGATTTACGGTGATGGACAATTAACTTCCTGAAACGGTAGGCTTCTTTGCCAATGCTTATCATAGAAGCGACCGTTTCAGTGTGGTGTAATGATATGTTTTATCTGATTATTTTCTGTCTAGCCAATTTTCCGGCACAAAAACTTGCCTTTTATTACGCCATCAAAAAAACGACCTTTCGAAACCACAGACATAAAATTCTGATGAACGCGCTCCGGGACACCAAGATACTGATAAATCCCTTGTTCACGGAACTGTATCTCCAGCATGCGATTTTCAGGATCATAACCAATCGACAAAATTCTGGAGGATGTAACAGGTTGTCGCTGCAATAGTTGACCCTCAGTTATACGGTGTTGATATTGTGGTGATCGTAGAGCAGTTTAAGCATGATAACTTTGTCGGCGATCATTATCACTGTTTGACTGTAGTATTAATAGATTATTCGGCAGGTATCATTGTCATTGCATTAAGTGATGATAATATGACTCCACTTTATGACATGATCTGTGTCACAAAGTAAACTGTGTACACAGTTGCGTACCAATATAACAAATGTGGGTTAAATTGATGTCGCAACTTTTTGAAGTTAAACAATAATTACGTCTTGCATGTGATCTGTCGTGTGGGTCACCACTGTAGATAAGGAATTAGAATGCCTGTTATTACCCTTCCTGACGGCAGTCAACGTCAATACGATCACGCCGTTTCTGTCCTTGATGTTGCGTTAGACATCGGCCCCGGTCTGGCGAAAGCCTGTATTGCTGGCCGAGTTAATGGCGAACTGGTCGATGCCAGTGATCTTATCGAATCTGATGCACAACTGGCCATCATTACCGCCAAAGATGCTGAAGGCTTAGAGATTCTGCGCCATTCTTGTGCACACTTGTTGGGGCACGCTATCAAGCAACTTTGGCCAGATACCAAAATGGCAATCGGCCCAGTTATCGACAATGGTTTCTATTACGATGTTGATATCGACCGTACTCTGACGCAGGAAGATCTGGAGCTGCTGGAAAAGCGGATGCATGAGCTTGCCGATAAAGATTATGACGTAATCAAGAAAAAGGTCAGTTGGCAAGAAGCTCGTGACACTTTTGCTGCTCGTGGTGAAGATTATAAAGTGGCTATTCTTGACGAGAATATCAGCCGCGATGATCATCCTGGTTTATATCACCATGAAGAGTACGTTGATATGTGCCGTGGCCCGCACGTGCCCAATATGCGTTTCTGTCATCACTTTAAATTGCAGAAAACGTCTGGGGCCTATTGGCGTGGCGACAGCAAAAATAAAATGCTGCAACGTATTTACGGCACGGCTTGGAGTGATAAGAAGCAACTGAATGCTTATCTGCAACGTCTGGAAGAAGCGGCCAAACGCGACCATCGTAAGATTGGTAAGCAACTGGACCTTTACCACATGCAGGAGGAAGCGCCCGGTATGGTGTTCTGGCACAATGACGGCTGGACTATCTTCCGTGAGCTGGAAACTTTTGTGCGCATGAAGCTCAAAGAGTACCAGTATCAGGAAGTCAAAGGGCCGTTTATGATGGACCGTGTACTGTGGGAAAAAACCGGGCATTGGGAAAACTATGCTGAGCATATGTTTACCACCTCGTCGGAAAACCGCGAGTACTGCATTAAGCCAATGAACTGCCCAGGGCATGTGCAGATCTTCAACCAGGGGTTGAAGTCATACCGTGACCTGCCACTGCGTATGGCTGAGTTCGGTAGCTGCCATCGTAATGAGCCATCAGGCGCGCTGCACGGCTTAATGCGTGTGCGTGGCTTTACTCAGGATGATGCGCATATCTTCTGTACTGAAGAGCAGGTTCGCGATGAAGTGAACAGCTGCATCAAGATGGTGTACGACATGTACAGCACCTTTGGCTTCGAGAAGATTGTGGTTAAGTTGTCCACTCGCCCTGAAAAACGTATCGGTAGCGATGAGCTATGGACTCGCGCTGAAGACGATTTAGCCGCTGCGCTGACTGAGAATGGCATTCCATTTGATTATCAGCCGGGTGAAGGTGCCTTCTACGGTCCGAAAATTGAATTTACCTTGCATGATTGTTTGGATCGTGCGTGGCAGTGTGGTACCGTACAGCTCGATTTCTCATTACCGGGCCGCTTAAGTGCGTCTTACATCGGCGAAAATAATGATCGTCAGGTGCCAGTAATGATTCACCGGGCTATTTTGGGGTCAATGGAGCGTTTCATCGGTATTCTCACCGAAGAATATGCAGGCTTCTTCCCAACTTGGTTAGCTCCGGTACAAGTCGTGGTGATGAATATCACCGATAGCCAGTCTGATTATGTCCAACAAGTGACCAAAAAACTGCAAGATGCAGGAATTAGGGCAAAAGCGGACTTGAGAAATGAGAAGATTGGCTTTAAAATTCGTGAACATACGTTGCGTCGGGTTCCATATATGTTGGTCTGTGGCGATAAAGAGGTCGAATCAGGTAAGATTGCTGTTCGCACCCGCCGTGGTAAAGACTTAGGAAGCCTAGATGTCAACGTGGTCGTAGACCAGCTGCTAGCAGAAATTCGCAGCCGTAGTCTTCATCAACTGGAGGAATAAAGTATTAAAGGCGGAAAACGAGTTCAACCGGCGCGTCCTAATCGCATCAACAAAGAGATTCGCGCCACAGAAGTTCGCTTAACAGGCGTCGATGGTGAGCAGATTGGCATTGTCAGTCTGAATGAAGCTCTTGAAAAAGCTGAGGAAGCTGGTGTTGATTTAGTAGAAATCAGTCCGAATGCCGAGCCGCCGGTTTGCCGAATCATGGATTACGGCAAATTCCTCTATGAGAAGAGCAAGTCGACAAAAGAACAGAAGAAGAAGCAAAAAGTCATTCAGGTCAAGGAAATCAAATTCCGTCCTGGTACCGATGATGGCGACTATCAGGTCAAACTACGCAACCTGATTCGCTTTCTGGAAGATGGCGATAAAGCCAAAATCACTCTGCGATTCCGTGGACGTGAAATGGCGCACCAACAGATCGGCATGGAAGTCCTTAACCGTGTCAAAAAAGATCTGACTGAAGATTCTGATTTGGCTGTAGTGGAGTCTTTCCCGACTCGTATCGAAGGCCGTCAGATGATCATGGTGCTCGCACCTAAGAAGAGACAGTAAGGCACTCAAGTAATGGGCCTCTCTTTGCTTGCAAAGTAGGAGGTCTATTCGCCTAGCTAGCTCGTTGTAATTAACAATGCGAAGTGGATATATTCAATGCCAAAAATTAAGACAGTACGCGGCGCCGCTAAGCGCTTTAAAAAAACCGGTGCCGGTGGTTTTAAGCGTAAGCATGCCAACCTGCGTCATATTTTGACCAAAAAAGCTACTAAGCGTAAACGTCATTTACGTCCAAAAGGCATGGTATCTAAGAACGATCTAGGTTTGGTCGTAGCATGTCTGCCATACGCATAAGTAATTTTGGTTTGAATTAAGACGATAGGAGAAGTAAATGGCTCGCGTAAAACGTGGTGTGGTAGCTCGTGCACGTCACAAAAAAATCTTAAAGCAGGCGAAAGGTTACTACGGTGCCCGTTCGCGCGTTTATCGTGTTGCTTTCCAGGCAGTAATCAAGGCAGGCCAATACGCCTACCGTGACCGCCGTCAACGGAAGCGTCAATTCCGCCAATTGTGGATTGCACGTATCAACGCAGCTGCTCGTCAGAATGACATGTCTTACAGCAAATTCATTAATGGTCTGAAAAAGGCTTCTATTGAAATTGACCGTAAGATCTTGGCTGACATCGCAGTATTCGATAAAGTGGCATTCTCTGCACTGGTCGAAAAAGCGAAAGCAGCTCTGGCGTAAGTCAGAATTGAAGAGGGAGCTTGTCTCCCTCTTTTAATCTTTAGTTTATTAGTAGAAAGGTCATCGTTATGATGCATGCAGTTACTTTTCGCTTCTTTTTTTACTTTAGCGCCTGATTTCAGGAGGCTTGCGCGTAAGAATAGAAACGAAAAATAACGCCTAAGCCTCCCATTGTGGAGGCTTTTTTGTTTTTGCTCTACAGCACTTATGGTGGCTAGAGTAAGGGTATCTCAGCTGTGATACCTTATTGATTTTGTATGAAAATTTATTTCAATTATCGAATTTTAACTAATTACATGTACCCTAAATAATTCGAGTTGCAGGAAGGCGGCAATTGAGCAAGTCCTCAGGAGCTTACTCAAGTAAGTGACTGGGGTGAACGAAAGCAGCCAATGCAGATGCAGCTTGAAGTATGACGGATATAACTATAAGCGGGCCATACCGGCCAGAGGAAGAGAAAACAATGCCACATCTCGCAGAGCTGGTTGCCAAAGCTAAAGCAGCCGTAGAAGATGCCCAGGATGTTGCCGCGTTGGATTTGGTACGCGTCGAATATCTAGGCAAGAAAGGCCATTTGACCCTTCAAATGACATCGCTGCGTGAACTGCCAGCTGAAGAACGCCCGGCAGCAGGCGCTGTCATTAATCAGGCCAAACAAGAAGTTCAAGAAGCACTCAATGCGCGCAAGGAAAAACTGGAATCAGCGGTTCTGAATGCCAGATTGGCAGCCGAAACCATTGATGTCTCTTTACCGGGGCGTCGTATGGAAAATGGTGGGTTGCATCCGGTCACTCGTACGATTGATCGCATTGAAACTTTCTTTGGTGAACTGGGCTTCTCAGTAGAATCCGGCCCAGAAATTGAAGATGACTACCATAACTTCGATGCATTGAATATTCCGGCTCATCACCCTGCTCGTGCTGACCATGATACGTTCTGGTTTGATACCACCCGACTGTTGCGTACCCAAACATCGGGTGTGCAGATTCGCACCATGCAAGGCCAGCAACCACCGATTCGGATTATCG
Source organism: Yersinia proxima (assembly GCF_902170785.1). GTDB lineage: Bacteria > Pseudomonadota > Gammaproteobacteria > Enterobacterales > Enterobacteriaceae > Yersinia > Yersinia proxima. The sequence goes on from NZ_CABHYG010000017.1 coordinate 202,841, forward strand.
TGCCGGGGCGCGTTTATCGCAATGATTATGACCAAACTCACACGCCAATGTTCCATCAAATGGAAGGGCTGATTGTCGACAAAGATATCAGCTTTACCAATTTGAAAGGAACCTTGCATGATTTCCTGCGTAATTTCTTTGAAGAAGATTTGCAAATCCGCTTCCGCCCATCTTATTTCCCGTTTACAGAGCCATCTGCTGAAGTGGATGTAATGGGTAAGAATGGTAAGTGGCTGGAAGTGCTGGGCTGCGGCATGGTACACCCAAATGTATTGCGAAACGTAGGCATTGATCCTGAGGTTTATTCAGGTTTTGCATTCGGGATGGGAATGGAGCGCTTGACGATGCTGCGTTACGGTGTCACTGATCTACGTGCATTCTTCGAAAACGATTTGCGTTTCCTCAAACAGTTTAAGTAAGGCGGGAATATCTCATGAAATTCAGTGAACTTTGGTTACGCGAATGGGTAAACCCAGCCATTAGCAGTGATGATTTAGCCCATCAAATTACGATGGCCGGTTTGGAAGTTGATGGCGTAGAAGCGGTAGCCGGTGAGTTTAATGGTGTGGTCGTGGGTGAAGTGGTGGAGTGCGGCCAGCATCCAAATGCCGATAAATTACGTGTGACAAAAGTCAACGTTGGCGGTGATCGCTTGTTAGATATTGTTTGTGGTGCGCCGAATTGTCGTCAGGGCTTGAAAGTTGCGGTTGCAACTGTGGGCGCTGTATTGCCGGGTGATTTTAAGATTAAAGCGGCTAAATTACGCGGCGAGCCATCTGAGGGCATGTTGTGCTCTTTCTCAGAACTGGGTATTTCCGAAGACCACGACGGTATTATTGAACTACCTGTTGATGCCCCGATTGGTGTTAATCTGCGTGAATATCTGAATCTGGACGACAAAACCATCGAAATCAGTGTCACGCCAAACCGTGCAGATTGCCTGGGTATTATCGGTGTAGCACGTGATGTGGCCGTGTTAAATCAACTGCCACTGACTGAGCCAGATATGAGCCCGGTGGCACCGTCTATCAATGACAGTTTCCCGATCCGTGTTGATGCCCCACATGCTTGTCCACGTTATTTGGGCCGTGTGGTGAAGGGGATTAATGTTAATGCAGCCACCCCATTGTGGATGCGCGAGAAATTGCGCCGCTGTGGTATTCGTTCCATTGACCCGGTGGTCGATATCACTAACTTCGTCTTATTGGAGTTGGGCCAACCAATGCATGCATTTGACCTGGACCGCATCGAAGGCGGAATTATCGTTCGCCAGGCGGCTGAAGGTGAAGAGTTAACCTTATTGGATGGTACAAAAGCCAAGTTGAATGCAGACACTCTGGTTATCGCTGATCAGCAAAAACCGTTGGCAATGGCCGGGATTTTTGGTGGTGAGCATTCAGGTGTTAATGAAAACACCCGCAACGTACTGTTGGAGTCCGCATTCTTCAACCCACTTTCCATTGCTGGCCGCGCACGGCGTCATGGTTTGCACACCGATGCCTCTCATCGCTATGAACGTGGGGTCGATCCTGCGCTACAACACAAAGCGATGGAACGTGCGACACGCTTGTTGATTGATATCTGTGGTGGTGAAGTAGGCCCGGTTATTGATGTTACCTCTGCAGAAAACTTGCCAAAATGTGCAACAATTACATTGCGCCGCGAGAAACTGGATCGCTTGATTGGTCATTCGGTGCCTTCTGAACAGGTCAGCGACATTTTACGCCGTCTCGGATGTCAGGTCACAGAACAAGGTTCTGATTGGCAAGCAGTTGCACCAAGCTGGCGTTTCGATATGGAAATCGAAGAAGATCTAGTAGAAGAAGTTGCGCGTATTTACGGTTATGACAATATTCCAAATGTGCCTGTTAAGGCCGATTTGGTGATGACCAAACATCGCGAAGCAAACTTGTCACTCAAACGTGTTAAAACTGCTTTAGTCGATCGCGGCTATCAAGAAGCAATTACTTACAGTTTTGTTGACCCTAAAGTACAGGCATTGCTGCATCCACAACAAGACGCACTCATCCTGCCAAGCCCAATCTCTGTTGAGATGTCTGCCATGCGGTTGTCATTATTGACGGGCTTACTGTCGGCAGTGGTTTATAACCAGAATCGTCAACAATCTCGCTTACGTTTATTTGAAAGTGGTTTGCGTTTTGTACCTGATAGTAAAGCAGATTTGGGCGTTCGACAGGATGTAATGCTAGCTGCTGTTATTACTGGTCACCGTTATGACGAACATTGGGATCTGGCGCGCCAACCGATCGACTTCTATGATTTGAAGGGCGATTTAGAAGCAATTCTGGAACTTACCGGTAAATTATCTGATGTTCAGTTCCGTGCAGAAGCTCATCCTGCACTGCATCCTGGGCAGAGTGCTGCAATTTATTTATCAGGCGAACACATTGGTTTCATTGGTGTAGTTCATCCTGAACTGGAACGTAAGCTGGACCTAAATGGTCGTACTGTGGTGTTTGAAGTGCAGTGGAACAAGCTGGCAGACCGCGCCGTGCCTCAAGCGAGCGAAATTTCGCGCTTCCCGGCAAACCGTCGTGATATTGCTGTTGTGGTGGCTGAAAACGTTCCCGCAGAAGATATTTTGGCAGAGTGTAAGAAAGTTGGCGCAAATCAGGTAGTTGGCGTAAACTTGTTTGATGTGTACCGTGGCAAGGGCGTAGCAGAAGGTTATAAGAGTCTGGCTATTAGTCTGGTGTTGCAGGATACCGCCCGTACACTGGAAGAAGAGGAGATCGCCGCGACCGTCGCAAGATGTGTAGAGGCGTTAAAACAGCGATTCCAAGCATCCTTGAGGGATTGAACCTATGGCGCTTACTAAAGCTGAAATGTCAGAACATCTATTTGAAAAGCTTGGGCTTAGCAAAAGAGATGCAAAAGATCTAGTTGAGTTATTCTTTGAAGAGGTTCGTCGTGCTCTTGAGAATGGCGAACAGGTCAAACTGTCTGGCTTTGGCAATTTTGATCTGCGAGACAAGAACCAACGTCCGGGCCGTAATCCGAAGACGGGTGAGGACATTCCTATTACGGCGCGCCGTGTGGTGACTTTCCGTCCAGGACAAAAGTTAAAAAGCCGGGTAGAGAGTGCCACTCCAAAAGAGTGAATTCTTTCCGAAACAAAAGGCCGCGCAAGCGGCCTTTTTCTTACGTGTAACACGTTGAAATATATGTTTTTTATAATTCATGTGTCCACTAGGTGACCACACCTTTTGTCGTTTTACCTTATCGTCATAGCAAGGGATATCTGTGGCTAAAGTATATTTCTTTATATTCTTTAAATGGGTAACCACACGTCTATCAAGCCCTAGATTTTGAAAATCAACTGATGAAAGCGATTCATTTGGGGCCAGTAACATCACTTATTGAGGGAGTATATTCAGCAAGCCAAGATGAGAAAGTAGATAAATGTTTGACTAACTATATAGCAGCTCAAAAAGTGTGTCCTGATGCTTTTATTTTGGTAGAAAGAAAACACCCTGAATTAAAAGAATTTCGGGATAATAAGTAGTTTTAATTTTGAATTGGGATCAAAACGCTAAATCAAATTGTTCATCACCCAAATTCTCTGGTAAAAATAGATCGCGGGGTAGCGAATGTACAGCTGCAAAGCAGGTTTTGACACTGGTGATAATTCTCTTGGGTATTGACGGTTATCACTCTGCTGAAATTGGTGAGTATGTCAATGAGACTTCTGGCGACTAGTGATTACTGTAATGCATATGAGGGCCGCCGCCATGTCCACCACCATGCGGAGGGAAGATACAGCAAGCCGATAGGCCAGAACTTAATAAAAGTACAGCCAACATGTATGTTATACGACGCATTATATTTATCTCACAATTTAATTATGCTACTTAAACTAGAGTGGAGATGATAATTCAATATAAAAGTAACCATTGTCAGTTGTGCGTTAAGATATGTTAGCAATAGTGGTAAGTAATAAACGCTCTAAAATGACTGTATGGATTACGTAAGCAGTCTGCAATGAAATTGAAAATAGGCAGTTATCCGATAGATGGACTTTATTTACGCTGATATAAATTTAGCAACTGTTAAATAATGCATTCGGATTGATATGAAAAAAATTATGCTATTACTGGGCGTCCTGTCCTTAATGCCGCTGATTGCGCAGGCAGATGTGTCTCTTGACATCAATATACCCGGCGTTAATTTGCATTTAGGTGATCAAGATAAGCGTGGCTATTACTGGGATGGTTACGACTGGCGCCCACCACAATGGTGGCATGAGCACCGTGGTGGTCATATAGGTGATCGTAATGAGCGCGGTTATTATTGGGATGGTGGTCGTTGGCAGCACCCACCAGCTCAAGACGGTCATAACCCATTCCGAGAACAGGGGCATGGTAACCCTGGGCATAATGACGGTGGCCCTCATGGTAATCAGCCACAACATAATGAAAATAACGGACATGGCCAACAAGGAAATAATAATGGGCCGGGTAGCAGTGGTAAGCCGGGAGGCTCTGATAACCAAGGTGGCCAAAATAATAACGCAGGCCGTGGAAACCAGCAGATCTACCCACCGAAAAATAATGGTTATCGTGGATAATAAATAATCAATAACGCTAGCGTTGCCCATGAAAACAGTGGCTGTGTTAGCGTTATTCTCTCAATAAAATATCATCTTCTTTATGCAAAAACTTCCCCTCATCCTCCGAACCTCTTACTATCAGTGCATAGCAGTCAATATTACACTCTGATATTTATCAGATATTTTCTGGTAAATCCTGAGGCAATGGCCGAGGATGTCATGCAGACCAGTCAGTTATTTACCGTACTTCAACAACAGCAACAGCAGCGTGATCACCGCTATATCAGAGGCTTGGTTGTCATATTGTTTTTTGCGTTGTTCATGAGCTTATGTGCCGGTGACATTTGGATGTGGCCCACTCAGTGGTTTAGTGAAACCGGGCAATTGTTCGTTTGGCAGCTGCGTTTGCCGCGAGCCTTGGCAGTAATGATGGTGGGGGCGAGCCTTGCTGTGTCGGGGGCTGTCATGCAGGCATTGTTTGAAAACCCATTAGCGGAACCCGGTTTGCTCGGCGTGGCAAATGGCGCGGGCGTTGCATTAGTGATGGCCGTATTGCTCGGGCATGGTTTGTTACCCATTTGGTTTTTAAGTGCTTGTGCAATCGCAGGGGCGCTATTGATGACGATGCTTTTGCTGGGATTCGCCCGTCGACGCTTATTAACCAATGCCCGTTTATTACTGGTTGGGGTTGCATTAGGTATCGTTTGCAGCGCTATTATGACTTGGGCGGTCTATTTTAGTACCAGTCTCGACCTACGCCAATTAATGTATTGGATGATGGGCGGATTTAGTGGCATTGATTGGCGGCATCTGGGGTTGGTGCTTGCACTACTACCGATCGTCCTTTGGCTCTGTTGCCAAGGGCATGTACTCAATTTTATGTCACTGGGCGAGCAACAAGCTCAGCAATTAGGGGTTTCTCTCCACCTATGGCGAAACCTATTGGTACTCGCTATTGGCTTATTAGTCGGGATTAGCGTCGCTCTGGCTGGGGTGATAAGTTTCATTGGGTTGGTTATCCCGCATATTTTGCGATTAACGGGGCTAACCGATCAGCGTCGGTTATTGGTAGGGTGTGCATTAGCCGGAGGGGGGATATTGTTATTAGCTGATATTGTCGCGCGTATCGCCTTATTCTCAGCAGAGTTACCGATTGGTGTGGTGACAGCAACCTTAGGCACGCCTCTCTTTATCTGGTTGCTGACACGTGTTAAAAGTGTAAAGTGATTTTCCTTACACTGACTTGTATGCCTGTAAGTTCATCTGTTTATTATTGCTGAAATAAGGATACCTCTGATGAGTCATTCAATTTACTCCATCCCTGTAGAAACGATTGAAAACCAATCTTCTAACCTGGAAAAGTACAAAGGATCGGTTTTGCTTGTGGTCAATGTGGCTTCCCAGTGTGGCTTAACCAAGCAGTATGAAGGATTGGAAAATCTATACAAAACTTATCAGCAGCAGGGTTTTGAAGTATTGGGCTTTCCAAGCAATGAGTTTGCCGGGCAAGAGCCTGGCAGCAATGAGGAAATTCAGGCATTCTGTCGCGGAACTTTTGGTGTTGATTTCCCGATGTTTAGCAAAATAGAAGTCAATGGCCCACAACGGCATCCTTTATACCAGCATTTAATTGCGGCCAAACCTGTGGCGGTAAAACCTGAAGGCAGTGAATTCTATCAGCGCTTAGCAAGCAAAGGACGCGAACCAAAACATGCCGGTGACATTCTGTGGAACTTTGAAAAATTCTTGGTTGGTCGAGACGGTACGGTTGTTGAACGTTTTGCTCCCGATATGACACCAGAAGACCCGATTTTGGTCAATGCCATTACTCGCGCATTGGCTGCTCACTAATTTACGGATGAAAGAGTTATTTGAATGCTGTTGCAACTTAGCAATGTCAATGTAGACGCCCGTCTGGCGCCATTCTCTACGCAGGTCGCTGCTGGGTTGCAAATTCATTTGATAGGCCCGAATGGTGCAGGGAAGAGCACTGTGCTGGCCGCTTTGGCTGGGTTATTGCCATCGGGGGGAGAGGTCTCACTTGCTGGGAAAGCACTACCCCTCTATTCGGGTTCTGATTTAGCGCGTTTACGGGCCTATTTATGTCAACAGCAATCGCCTCTGGCCATGATGCCGGTTTTCCAGTATCTCTCGCTTTATCAACCCTCTTGTACCTCCTTGGACGCCATTGCGACTACCATTGGCTACCTCTGTGAGAGATTACGTTTAACCGATAAGTTACCTCGCATGTTGTCACAACTTTCCGGTGGCGAGTGGCAACGGGTTCGTTTGGCCGCTGTTTTTTTACAAGTTTGGCCAGATATTAATCCTGACAGCAAATTGCTGCTACTTGATGAGCCATACACTGGCCTTGATGTCGCGCAAAAAGTGGCATTGGACAGCTTGTTGCGTGAGTTTTGCTCTGCTGGACGCAGTGCAATCATCAGTGCTCATGACCTGAACCACACCTTGCAACAAGCTGATCAGGTGTGGCTAATGGCGGGGGGAAATGTGCTTGCTCAAGGGAATACCAATAAGGTGATGCAAGCCAATATACTCTCCGAGGTATTTGAAGTTGATTTTCAAATACACAATTTTAATCGGCAGAATTGGATTATTACAAAAGACTTTTAACAGTAACATTTATCGCTTACTCGTAATTTTCCTTCCTAACTGTATTTATTTATCTATAGTTTCTATCCTTATATTTATATCTCTGATAATGACAACCAGGCCTGACCTTAGTGGCGCAGGTTTTTGTTACTTCATTGATTATAATGTAAAAAATATAACTTCAGCCTTAAATAATTACACCTAATATTACTGCAAAAAAAATCCTATCTTAAGGTTTATTTAAGGTTAGTGAACTAGACTTCATATTCAGCCAAGAGTGAGTTTATCTGAGTAGTGTTTAGTTTCCGTTAACTTACAGGGGAATATAGTTTCCCAAAGAGCCAAGTATCCTAGGAATTTTTAATGCAGAATTTTTTGCCTTTCTCTCGTCCAGCTATTGGTCAGGACGAAATTAATGCGGTAGTGAATGTACTAGGCTCAGGTTGGATCACCACAGGCCCTCAGAATCAACAGTTGGAAACCGATTTTTGTGCAACATTTGGCTGTAAACATGCGATTGCCGTCAGCTCTGCCACGGCTGGTATGCATATTACGCTAATGGCGTTAGGGATTGGCCCTGGTGATGAGGTGATTACGCCGTCTCAGACGTGGGTTTCAACCATTAATATGATTATGTTGCTCGGCGCTGAAGCCGTCATGGTAGATATAGACCGAGACACATTAATGGTGAATGTGGCGGATATCGAAGCCGCAATCACATCCAAAACCAAAGCCATTATTCCCGTACATTATGCTGGTGCACCTTGCGATCTTGATGTTTTGCGTCATATTGCTCAACAACACAAAATCCCATTGATTGAAGATGCAGCCCATGCTGTTGGTACTCGTTACGGTGATCAATGGGTTGGCGAGAAAGGTACTGCCATTTTCTCTTTCCACGCTATCAAGAACATTACCTGTGCTGAAGGTGGTTTAATTGCCACTGATGATGATGAATTGGCGGCCAGAGTGCGCCGGCTCAAATTTCATGGTTTGGGGGTTGATGCCTTTGATCGCCAAATTCAAGGACGCAGCCCACAGGCTGAAGTCGTCGAGCCGGGGTATAAATACAACTTATCGGATATTCACGCCGCTATTGCTGTTGTTCAGCTCCAACGTTTAACTGAAATTAACGCTCGGCGTCAGGCCTTGGTTGCTCGTTATCATCAAGCATTAGCCGATTCGCCCTTGCAACCGCTCGCTGTTCCTGATTATGCCCATCAACATGCCTGGCATCTTTTTATGGTGCGGGTTGATGAAACACGTTGTGGCATTGATCGCGATTCACTGATGGCGCGATTGAAAGACGTAGGCATAGGTAGTGGTCTGCATTTTCGCGCAGCACATACCCAGAAATATTATCGCGAACGCTACCCCTCTTTGCATTTACCCAATACCGAGTGGAATTCCGCCAGATTATGCACATTACCTCTTTTCCCCGACATGCTGGACAGCGATGTTGATCGGGTCGTGGATGCATTGGCAACAATTATAGGGCCGCACCGTGTCTGAAAGTGAAAAAATAAAGAAAGTCTCAATTGTTATCCCTGTTTATAACGAGCAAGAAAGTTTGCCCGCATTAATAGAGAGAACGTCGGCGGCCTGTAAATTACTGACCCAACCCTATGAGATTATTCTTGTTGATGATGGTAGTAGTGACAATTCAGCCGAGCTTTTAACGGCAGCTGCGAATGAGCCAGAGAGTCATATCATTGCGGTTTTACTCAATCGTAATTATGGCCAGCATTCAGCCATTATGGCCGGGTTCAATCAAGTCAGTGGCGATTTGATCATTACACTCGATGCTGATTTGCAAAACCCACCAGAGGAGATCCCACGTCTGGTAAGTGTCGCTGAAGAGGGATATGACGTGGTGGGTACTGTGCGTGCGAATCGTCAAGATTCGTTATTCCGCAAAACAGCTTCTCGCATGATCAACATGATGATTCAACGTGCTACGGGGAAATCAATGGGCGATTACGGTTGCATGCTACGAGCCTATCGCCGCCATATTGTTGAAGCGATGTTACACTGTCACGAACGTAGTACCTTTATTCCTATCCTGGCAAATACATTTGCCCGCCGCACGACAGAGATTACCGTTCATCACGCAGAACGTGAATTTGGTGATTCAAAATACAGCCTGATGAAGCTCATCAATTTGATGTATGACTTGATTACTTGCCTAACAACAACACCATTACGTTTATTAAGTCTGGTTGGCAGTGTCATTGCACTTTCTGGTTTCACTCTTGCCGTGTTGTTAGTGGCTTTACGCTTAGTATTTGGCCCTGAATGGGCAGGCGGCGGCGTCTTTACGTTATTTGCCGTGTTATTTATGTTCATTGGTGCCCAGTTTGTTGGTATGGGGTTACTCGGTGAATATATCGGTCGTATTTATAACGATGTCCGTGCGCGTCCGCGTTATTTCATACAGAAAGTGGTCAGCGCTGAGCAGACCGAAAATAATCAGGAAGTAGAAAAATGAAAGCGATTGTATTTGCCTATCACGATATTGGCTGTGTTGGCCTGAAAGCCCTTGCTGATGCTGGCTATGATATTCAGGCGGTATTTACCCATACTGACTCTCCTAATGAGAATCGCTTTTTCTCTTCTGTGGCCAGAGTGGCTGCGGAGCTAGAGCTACCGGTATTTGCGCCTGAAGATGTTAACCATCCGCTGTGGATTGAGCGAATTCAGCAGTTACAGCCAGATATCATTTTCTCTTTCTATTATCGCAATATGTTGTGTGATGACATTTTGTTATCGGCTCCGCGTGGAGGGTTTAATTTACATGGGTCATTATTACCGAAATACCGCGGGCGAGCGCCAGTTAACTGGGCTTTGGTTAATGGCGAGACAGAGACCGGTGTAACCCTGCATCAAATGGTAAAAAAAGCCGATGCCGGGCCAATTGTCGGGCAGCATAAAGTTATAATTAGTGCAGAAGATACCGCATTAACACTGCATGCAAAAATACGCGATGCAGCTCAAGAGTTACTGCGTGACATGCTGCCTAAAATGAAAAATACAACACCGACTCTAATTCCACAAAAAGAAGCTGAAGCGAGCTATTTTGGCAGTCGTACGGCGGATGATGGTGAGATTCACTGGCAGAAATCAGCATCAGCGATTCATAATTTGGTGCGCGCAGTAACAGAACCGTATCCCGGAGCGTTCAGCTATCTTGGACAACGCAAATTAATTATATGGCGCTCGCAGCCACTTGATATAGTCCATCACAAATTACCCGGGACAGTGCTATCTACATCGCCATTAGTGGTAGCTTGCGGCGAAGGCGCATTGGAGGTTGTTACGGGGCAGGGCGAAGATGGTTTATATGTTCAAGGTAACCGTCTGGCACAGGAAATGGGGATAGTCACTGACATCCGTTTAGGTAATAAGCCAAGCAATAATTTAAAAAGACGTACACGTGTATTGATCTTGGGCGTAAATGGCTTCATCGGTAACCATTTAACAGAACGTCTGTTACGCGATGACCGCTATGAAGTTTATGGTTTAGATATTGGTTCTGATGCCATCAGCCGTTTTCTGGACAACCCTAATTTCCATTTTGTTGAGGGTGATATCAGTATTCATTCCGAATGGATTGAATACCACATTAAAAAATGTGACGTTATCTTACCCTTGGTGGCTATTGCGACCCCCATTGAATATACCCGAAATCCACTGCGTGTTTTCGAATTGGATTTTGAAGAAAACCTAAAAATTGTTCGTGATTGTGTCAAATACAATAAACGTATTGTCTTCCCGTCTACGTCCGAAGTGTATGGTATGTGTGACGATAAAGAGTTCGATGAGGATAGTTCGCGGCTTATTGTTGGGCCAATCAATAAACAACGTTGGATTTACTCGGTCTCCAAGCAATTATTGGACCGTGTTATTTGGGCTTATGGCGCGAAAGAAAACCTGAAATTTACATTGTTCCGCCCATTCAACTGGATGGGGCCACGGTTGGATAGCCTTGATGCCGCTCGTATCGGAAGCTCCCGTGCCATTACACAGCTCATTTTAAATCTTGTCGAAGGCTCGCCAATCAAACTTGTCGATGGTGGGGAACAAAAACGCTGTTTTACAGATATCCATGATGGCATCGAAGCGCTGTTCCGTATTATTGAAAATCGTGATGGTACTTGTGATGGTCAGATAATAAATATTGGCAACCCAACTAATGAAGCCAGCATTCGCGAATTGGCAGAAATGTTATTAAGGTGTTTTGAAAAACATGAATTACGCCATAACTTCCCGCCGTTTGCTGGATTTAAGGATATTGAAAGCAGTGCATATTATGGTAAAGGCTATCAGGATGTGGAATACCGCACGCCGAGTATCCGTAATGCGCGCCGTATTCTACATTGGCAGCCGGAAATTGCTTTAGAACAAACAGTCACGGAAACTTTAGATTTCTTCCTACGTGGCGTTGTACTTGAGCAAAATAAAACCACGAAGGATGAGCATCACCTATGAAGCAAGTTGGCCTGAGGATTGATGTAGATACCTACCGAGGAACAAAGGAAGGTGTGCCATCATTGCTTGCTGTACTGGAAAAATATGATATTAGTGCCAGTTTTTTTTTCAGTGTCGGGCCGGATAATATGGGGCGTCATTTATGGCGCCTTTTCCGTCCTCGTTTTTTGTGGAAAATGCTGCGTTCTAATGCAGCCTCGCTTTATGGTTGGGATATATTGCTAGCAGGTACGGCCTGGCCGGGTAAGCAGATCGCCAAAGACTTTGGCCCATTGATGAAGGCAACGTTGCAGGCAGGTCATGAAGTGGGGTTACATGCCTGGGACCATCAGGGCTGGCAAGCTAAAGTCGCAACGTGGTCAGAACAGCAATTAACCGAGCAGGTACAATTGGGCATTGATGCATTACAAAATAGCATTCAGCACCCCGTGACCTGTTCTGCGGCCGCTGGCTGGCGTGCTGATGAACGCGTTCTGGCGGTTAAGCAGTTGTTCTCATTCAGCTATAATAGTGATTGTCGTGGTACTCATCCTTTTCGCCCATTACTGCTTGATGGTAGCTTTGGAAGTGTACAAATCCCCGTCACTTTACCGACTTACGACGAAGTTGTTGGTAGCGAAGTTCGAGCCGAAGATTTTAATGATTTTATTTTAAATGCCATTTCCCATGACCATGGTGTGCCGGTTTATACCATTCATGCTGAAGTCGAAGGGATGTCGCAGGCATTAATGTTCGAGCAATTATTAGTCATGGCGAAAGAGCGCGGCATTCAATTTTGTGCTCTTGGCTCGTTATTGCCCGAAAATTTAGATTCACTCCCTATGGGTAAAGTCGTGCGTGCAACCTTTCCTGGAAGAGAAGGCTGGTTAGGGTGTCAGGTAGAATTAAAGGATGCACAATGAGGCTATTAAAAGGAAGTGGTGCAGTGCTGTTGTCGCTATTTTTTGCTTTGGTTTATCTGTTGCCTATTAATAGCCGTTTATTATGGCAACCGGACGAAACACGATACGCAGAAATAAGCCGAGAAATGTTACAGCGTGGCGACTGGGTTGTTCCGCATTTACTGGGAATTCGTTATTTTGAAAAGCCTATCGCTGGATATTGGTTTAATAATATTAGCCAGTGGATCTTTGGTGATACTAATTTCGCAGTGCGGTTCGGTTCAATATTCAGTACCGCCCTGAGTGCAGTCTTAGTTTATTGGCTGGCAACTTTATTATGGCGTAATCGTTCCACCTCATTTTTAGCAGCATTGATTTACCTCTCTATGTTGCTGGTATTTAGTATTGGTTCTTATGCCGTACTGGATCCGATGATTTCATTGTGGCTAACCGCTTCAATGGTCTGTTTTTATCTCACGCTACGAGCAGAAACAGCAAAACAAAAGGTAGGGGCCTATCTTCTACTCGGTTTAGCTTGCGGTATGGGCTTTATGACCAAGGGTTTTTTGGCCTTAGCTGTGCCGGTTATTTCGGTATTACCGATTGTTATTCAGCAAAAAAGGGTAAAAGAGCTCATTATTTTTGGCCCAATAGCCATTGTAGGGGCCGTGATATTGAGCTTACCTTGGGCATTGGCGATTGCTCAGCGCGAACCTGACTTTTGGCATTACTTTTTCTGGGTTGAACATATTCAGCGCTTTGCCGAGAAAGATGCTCAACATAAAGCCCCTATTTGGTATTACTTGCCTATTTTATGCCTTGGTGTTTTGCCTTGGTTGGGATTGTTACCCGGTGCATTACTTAAAGGTTGGCGCGAACGGGTTACCAGACCGGAGTTATTCTTTTTGCTTAGTTGGGTATTAATGCCGCTGATGTTCTTCAGTATCGCCAAAGGAAAACTGCCGACCTATATCCTACCCTGCATGGCTCCGCTATCTCTATTAATGGCAGCATACGCCACTGATTGTGCTAATAAGATGCATATGCGTGCACTGAAAATAAATGGTGTGATAAACCTTATTTTTGGATTTATCTGCGCGCTGGCTATTTTGGTTATTGGTATGGGGTGGCTAGGGCATTTGGTGGCTTATGAGCCACAAGAACATCAAAAAGTTATCCTTGCGGTAATTGCTTTTGCTGGCTGGGGTATAGTCGGTTTTGCCACAGTGCGGAATAACGCTAGTCATTGGCGTTGGGCTGCTGTATCTCCGTTGTTATTTATATTGTTCGTGGGCTATTTGATCCCGCAACAAGTCATCGACTCCAAACAGCCACAAAATTTCATCCAGAGTAATCTTGATGAACTCAATAGCAGCCGTTATGTGGCGACAGACAGTGTCGGTGTCGCAGCTGGATTAGCATGGGAGCTGAAACGTAGCGATATCTTAATGTTCAGCGAAAAAGGTGAACTGACTTATGGGTTGAACTATGCTGACAGTAGAGATCACTATATCAGCGGAGAGAATTTCAACGACTGGCTGGCACATGCAAGACAACAAGGTGATGTTTCGCTGGTAATTCAATTGTCCCGCAATGAAAAAGTACCGGATAGTCTGCCAGCCGCAGATAAGGTTAACCTGATGAATCGTCTGGCACTGTTGTGGTACAAGAAAACACCATGACAAGCTACCTGCTATTGATAATAGTGAGTTTATTGACCTGTGCGGGACAGTTGTGTCAGAAACAAGCGGTGCAATGTTGGGCGCTGCCTCAAGAAGAGCGATTGGCTCCAACATTACGCTGGCTTGTTAGCGCTGTGTTGTTACTCGGTTTCGGGATGTTGCTGTGGTTGCGTTTACTGCAACATTTACCCTTGAGTGTCGCCTATCCGGTCCTCAGCTTTAATTTCGTTCTGGTTACCTTGGCCGCCCAATTTTTTTACGGCGAGAAAGCGACTTCCCGCCATTGGATAGGAATTGCTTCCATTATGTTTGGCATTCTTTTGATTAGTTGGCATCTATGAAAGGGTACTGCTGGGGAATAGGAAGTGTTGCGCTAGTGACCGTTGCCCAATTAATACTCAAATGGGGCATGATGAATACGCCATTAATGTCATTGGCCGATATTAATGGGCAATTCGTTTTTAATCATCTGCCACAATTTATTGCAGTGATTTGTGGATTGGCGGGATATGCCTTATCAATGTTGTGTTGGTTTTTCGCACTAAGATATTTGCCACTTAATCGTGCATACCCACTATTGAGTCTCAGTTATGCGTTGGTCTATTTAGGAGCGGTATCTTTACCGTGGTTCAGCGAGTCAGCAACTTTACTGAAAACATTAGGTGCGGGCTTTATTCTGTTGGGAATATGGCTGATTAATACAAAACCAATAGAAAGAGATTAGTCTGGCTGCTGCCAGAGCTAAATGAAGAGGACAGTGCCGTTGGGATTCTAGCGGCATAATCCACATGAATATCCTTGGATAGAATAAGCTCTTTACTTACTGTGTCATTAATAGCTATCATCCGTTTGAGTCAAATCCATTATCTCATTCATATAACTTGTCTTTTCCAAACTCGATAGCTAAATTAGCCATACCTATGTCGTTCATTAGCGAATAGCTAATTGTTTGGTGAATTGGCAAAGCCTTACCTTTGGTGAATTATCGATGCGGATACGTTTCTGGATCTTTCTAATCAGCATGATCCTCGCGGGGTGTAGCAGCCATGCCCCGACACCAAGTGGTCACCTGTCTGATTCTATTGTGGTGGTTGCAAAACTGAATGAACAACTGCGTCAATGGGAAGGTACACCCTATCGGAATGGTGGGCTGGATCAACGTGGTGTTGATTGTTCTGGTTTTGTATATCGCACATTCCGCGATCGTTTTGATATGCAATTACCCCGTACTACTGTCGCGCAAACTACTTTAGGTACAAAAGTCTCCCGTGATGAACTCATGCCGGGTGATCTCGTATTTTTCAAAACCGGCAGCGGTCAGAATGGGTTACACGTTGGCATTTACGATACCAATGATGAATTCATTCATGCTTCAACGAGCAAAGGTGTTATTCGCTCATCACTCGACAATGTTTACTGGAAACGGGTGTATTGGCAAGCACGCCGAATGTGAATATGGAATTGAATCAATAGGCCGAACCTAAAGATATCTATGCTGGTTATGTTATCTTAGTGGCTGCTTATTTTGGTTCGGAGCCGCGTTTATGTCATCCCTTCGGTTACTCATTTCTGATTCTTATGATCCTTGGTTCAATCTGGCGGTGGAAGAGTGTATTTTCCGCCAAATGTCGCCGAATCAACGAGTTCTGTTTCTATGGCGTAATGCCGATACCGTAGTGATCGGTCGCGCTCAGAATCCATGGAAAGAGTGTAATACCCGGCGCATGGAGCAAGACGGCGTGAAGCTGGCTCGGCGGAGTAGTGGCGGCGGGGCAGTATTCCATGATCTAGGCAATACCTGTTTCACCTTTATGGCCGGTAAACCCGAATACGATAAAACAATATCAACTCAAATTATTCTGAATGCTTTGGCATCGCTTGGCATTCAGGCGACGGCATCGGGTCGCAATGACTTGGTGGTGGTTAAGGATGATGGTGAACGCAAAGTTTCCGGCTCTGCTTATAAAGAAACCAAAGATCGGGGTTTTCATCATGGAACGTTATTACTCAATGCTGACCTCAATCGCCTTGCTGATTACCTCAATCCCGACCCGAAAAAATTGCAAGCCAAAGGTATCACGTCAGTAAGGTCGCGTGTGACTAACCTGGTTGAGCTATTACCGGGAATTAACCACGAAAAAATCTGTACCGCTGTTGAGCAGGCGTTCTTCAATTATTACGATGAAAAAGTTTCCGCTGAAATCATCTCGCCACAAGCATTGCCAGACTTACCCGGTTTCGCTGAACAATTCGCTAAGCAAAGCAGTTGGGAGTGGAACTTTGGTCAGGCGCCCGCGTTTAGCCATCTTGTCGATACCCGCTTTGTCTGGGGCGGAATTGAACTCCATTTTGATGTGTTGCACGGTGCCATTGACCGCTGCCAAATATTTACCGACAGCTTGAACCCAGCTCCGCTGGAGGCGCTGGCTGAACGATTACAAGGTGTGGAATATCGTCCTGCTGCTATTGATGCAGTTTGTTTGCAATTAAGCGATGATTTTCCTGAATCACAAGCTGAATTGTTGCAAGTTAGGCATTGGTTGGCGGAGGTCATGCGCTAATGGGTATGAATGATAACTCACCGCAATTTAGTTCCAGCTATGGGCAGCAATTGAGCGGCTTTTATACGCATCTGCAGCCAACCCCGCTAAAAGGTGCGCGCTTGCTCTATCACAGCGAGCAGCTTGCCAGGGAACTGGAACTTGATGCCAGTTGGTTCAGTGGCCCGAAAACCGCAGTATGGGCGGGTGAAATGCTGTTGCCGGGTATGGAACCTTTGGCACAAGTGTATAGCGGGCACCAGTTTGGTCAGTGGGCTGGGCAACTTGGTGATGGGCGTGGCATTTTACTCGGAGAACAAAAACTCAGTGATGGCCGCCATATGGACTGGCATCTGAAAGGTGCCGGTTTAACGCCTTATTCCCGTATGGGGGATGGGCGGGCGGTATTGCGCTCTGTAGTGCGTGAATTTTTGGCCTCTGAAGCACTGCACCATTTAGGGGTTCCTACCAGCCGTGCGCTGACCATCGTGACCAGCGACCATCCGGTTTATCGCGAACAAGCGGAGAGAGGTGCCATGCTATTGCGCGTGGCAGAAAGCCATGTGCGTTTTGGCCATTTCGAACATTTTTACTACCGACAGCAGCCGGCCCAAGTCAAACAACTCGCTGATTATGTGATCGCACGGCACTGGCCACAGTGGGTCGGTCAAGAGGAGTGTTACTTGCTGTGGTTTACTGATGTGGTCAAGCGCACGGCTCGGCTAATGGCGCATTGGCAAACTATCGGTTTTGCGCATGGTGTGATGAATACCGACAATATGTCGATACTTGGCATTACTATGGATTATGGCCCATTCGGTTTTCTTGATGATTATGTGCCCGGTTATATCTGTAATCACTCCGATCACCAAGGGCGTTATGCTTTCGATAATCAACCTGCGGTTGCGTTATGGAATTTGCACCGACTGGGGCAAGCCCTGTCCAGTTTGCTCTCAACGGCGCAATTACAACAGGCGCTGGAAGCATATGAACCAGAGCTAATGGCGGCTTACGGCCAGCAAATGCGCGCTAAATTAGGATTTTCCGAGAGCGATAGTCAGGATAATGACTTATTGACCGGGTTATTAAGTTTGATGATCAAAGAAGGGCGCGATTATACCCGTACCTTCCGTTTGTTAAGTGAAGTGGAAACACATTCTGCGTTATCGCCGTTGCGAGATGACTTTATCGATAGAGCCGCTTTTGACAGTTGGTATAACCGTTATCGGGCACGTTTGCAGCAAGAGCAAATTGATGATGCGCAGCGTCAACAAGTCATGAAAGCGGCGAATCCTAAATATATATTACGCAATTATTTGGCGCAGCTTGCCATTGACCATGCAGAAAAAGATGATATTCAGCCGTTACAGCGTTTACATCAGGCTTTGCAGCAGCCTTTTGCTGAACAACCCGAATTCAATGACTTAGCAGCATTGCCACCGGACTGGGGGAAACATCTGGAAATTTCCTGCTCCAGTTAATCAGTATGAGGGGCGGGGGTGTCCCCGCCGCCATCAATTTTCAAAGCAGTTTCACATCAGTTTGATTCAGCCGCCGCCCGCAGTTGCTTAAGAACATCCGGGGTCTGTAAACCAAACCCCAGCAAGGCAATGTCATCAATCACTAGCAACCGTTTTTGTTTCCCCGCTGGTGTGAGATCCAGCCCCGGCAACCGCCAGACATTCTCTACCCCTTTGAGTGATGCTACGCCATGGGTAGTCACGATGAGTAAATCAGGGGCGCTGTCGATAATCCCTTCTTGTGACAGTGGGCGATATCCACTGAACTCCTCAATCGCATTATTAAGTCCCGCCGCCTTGAACATGCTATCAGCAGCGGTATCTAACCCCGCCGCCAACGGGGGGAACCCGGCATGAATCATGACAAACAATGCTTTCACCGGTAACGGGCTTGATACCACAGTGGCCAACTGTTGTTGATAATGTTGTATCAACTGCTGGCCTTTTTCTTCCTGACCGACGGTGG
The DNA here is from genome assembly GCF_902170785.1 of Yersinia proxima. Lineage (GTDB taxonomy): Bacteria > Pseudomonadota > Gammaproteobacteria > Enterobacterales > Enterobacteriaceae > Yersinia > Yersinia proxima. The sequence goes on from NZ_CABHYG010000017.1 coordinate 221,601, forward strand.
CGGCAATCAACCGTATCTTATCGATTACGCCTTGCGGCGATTTATCGGCGGGAACATAGATAAGTTTGACGCCATATTCCATCACTTGTCTCAGCACTCTTGATGGCTCGGCGCGCTGACTGCTCAAAATCAAGGTAGGTTTTAAAGCAAGGATACCTTCAGCATTGAGCAGGCGTATGTAGCCTACATCAGGTAGCGCTTTCAATGCTTTAGGATTCAGGCTGGTGCTGTCCCGGCCCACGATAAGGTCACCGACACCGAGTGCATAGGTGATTTCAGAGACATCGCCGCCAATGGTCACAATGCGTTGCGTGGCAATACCATTCATTGAAATAACAAATACAAATGAAATGATAAATCTCAATGCCGTGCCCCATTTATTCATACAACGCGCTCTATGGGGGGCAACTCAGCCAGTTGCTGATGCCATTGACTTTGCTCCGGTTGGCCTTCGCTGCGCTGACCAAAGATTTGCAAGATATGTTTCCCATGCTCATCGAGCAACTCCAGGCTTGAGACTAAGCCATCTTTGGTCGGCTTACGTGTCACCCAACTTTCTGCGATGGCTTGCTGGTTTAGCTGCAAATTAAATCGAGGGTGACTTACGTTAACCCACTGACTTTCAGCTGGTTGATGATCCGCTGAGGTTGCAAATTGTTCAATAGTACCGGTGAATATCTGCATACAGCCATTGTTGCCGACGAACAGCATAATTTCATTTTGACCCGCCAGTGCTGCGTTGAATATGTGTATTACAGCTTGATTATCGACTTGATACGCCAGGTCATCGCCAACCGCGCGAAAGGCTTGTTGACGGCTAATATTATGGCGTTTCAGTAACATAAAAAATTGATGGATATCATTCATTTTGCGCCATTCGGTATCAATGATGGTGCCGTCGATAGCTGACTCGCTGTTGAGCTGTTCCTCAGCAGGCGTTAATTCCAACGGAGGGTTAGTGGTCATGCGATATTTTGCGACCAATGCTTGCCAGGCAACCTGATTAGTCTCTTTGGTGCAATAGATTTTATGAATGGCATTACCTTGGAAATCAAAACATTGAATGCTGAGTTGTTCACCCTGTGCTGTGGTTTCGCGCAAACTGAAAACAGTACTCCAGTGGCGGAAAAACAGTCTTAAATCCAGTGCGCGCGGGTTAAGGATCAATCCCAGATGACCATGCAGCCGTAAGTTTCGATACTCGCCCATCTGCTGGTGTACTGCATGTGGGTTGGAGGTCACCGAGCTAGTGACGCCAACAGTTTCCAACTCAGTCAGTAATAGGGTGGCACTGATATCCAACCGCTCGGCGTCTTCCCCGACACGGACGTAGGCCAATTCTGCCTCACTGATATTCAGTCTTTGTGCTAAATTCCGCGAGGACAATTCCGGATGAGCTTGCTTTGCGTTGAGGTATTGCTGAGGCAGTGTCATTTCCATTTATTCCTTTATCATGTAGTGCCGCAGCGAACACTGCTGCGGCGACAGGATTCCATTGGATCATTTGGTGATGGTTATTTATCCATCACCACTGGTAGCTGATCAGTAACTTGGCATTACGTCCGTCTTGCGGGATCTCTTGCGGGGAGTAATAGACTTTATTAAAGGCGTTACCCAGTATTGCGGTGGTGGTCATTCCGTTAAAAGTGCCTTGACCGCGGTAGCTCAGGTAGAAGTCATGTACGGCATAACCAGCTTGTGGTTTATTGGGTTGGTTTGATGCATTTTGGGCATCGTTATCTTTCATAAATTTAGTATTTTCTGCCATCGTGACTATCCAGCCAGTACTCAACCCACTGTTAGCAACAGGCACATTCAGCCTGCTGGTGACCGTGTCGGGGTTAATGCTGCTGATAAATTTGCGGGTATCAAGGTTGATGCCACGGGTGCGGTTATAGGCCAGATTCCAGTCGAACCAGTTGTTTTGGTATTCCAGTGAGGCATCCCAGCCCCAACTTTTGCTGCGCGGGATATTGGTATACTTAGATGTCCAGAAATCGACTTCACTGATAATGCGGTCTTTAGCATCAATATGAAAATAGCTGGCTTTCAATTTCATTGAATCGCTGTCTGCCAGCAGGTTATCAAACTGTAAGCCAAAACCCGCCTCGCGGGTGACGTTGCTTTCTGGTTTTAAGTTGGGATTGGGTTTCCAATAGTTGAACATAAAGTGATTTGAATTGTTATAAAGCTCCGCCAGTGTCGGGGAGCGGAATGCCTGGCTGTAGGCACCAAATAACATCAACCAATCAGTGGGATTAACGGTAACCGCGCCATGTGATGACCAATTCTTAGCCTCTCTATCTACAAAACCCTTGCGGCTGTTTTTATAGCGGTCAAAACGTGTGCCGGCCAGCAAGGTCACCGGAAGGTCACGTAAGGTCAGCTCATTTTGCAGCCAACCGGAGGAGAAGCTGATTTCAGCAGGTGGAAAACTGCGGATAACGCCTTTGGGGATTTGCTGCTGCTGGTAACTTTCAACACCGTAAGTTAATAGATGTGTCGCCGGGCTGTGGGTAAACAGTTGGCTACGGTTTTCCAGTTTTATCCCTCGGGTGGCTTGTTTACGGCTGCCATAGCCTTCACTACGCACATCATCGCTGACATTGATTTCAGAGTAGTAAAGTTGGGTGGTAGCATCCAGCCAATCAAGGTGCTGCGGTTGCAGGTGATAGGTCAACTCAGCATCACGTTGAAGGGTGGAACGATTCATCATCGGGTTGATATTCATTGTAGGATTTGGTGCACTTTGATTGGCCATGCGAGGTTCCAGGGCGCGGTTATTGAAATAGCGCAGGGCAGTGGTCAACGATTGGCTGTCAGAAAGGTAGGCGGTGGTCTTAAGCATCAGGTTGTTGATAGCTTCATCGTTAGGCGCTTCAGAACCCTTGCCGTGATAAATATTGCCAACCTTGCGGTTACTGAAAGCAATGATACCGTCAAGGTTTTCAGTGCGGCCAAACACCGACATTTCCGATCCAGTGCTGTGATAACCGGTAGCACCGAAGCCATTGACACGAAATCCGACTTTTTGATCGTTTGCCAGCAAATCAGCAGCATCGACGGTTTGGTAGGCAATAACCCCTCCCAAGGCTTCGCCACTAAATAGTGACGTCGCCGGGCTGCGAATAACACTGACTTTTTTAATCAAAGCAGGATCGAGGAAGGTGCCATTAAAATGTGCCCCTTTGATTCCCTGACGAATACCATCAATGAGTATCAGTACGCCATATTGATCATAACCTCTGATATTGACGTTCTGCCCATTGGTGCGGCCCGATCCGGTAACCGTGACCCCTGGTATGTGTTGTAGCATTTCACCGGCAGTGGTGGCGGTTTGCATTTGTGGCATTGAAGCATCAATAACAGTTGCAACACCGGGGTGTTTGAAACTGTCAGACATTGTAAGAGTGCCTGTCACTTTCAGAGTGTCATGATGTGAAGGGGGGGTGGCGATGGCTAGCGGCGACAGCGCTAAAGTCATAACCAGACTGCATGAAGATAAACGAAAAAAACGAGGCATAAACAGCTCTCCATATATTGTTTCATATAATCAATGGATTGCTGGCTGCCTGAGTATTGAAAGTTAGGTCGCTGGCGTCGGGGCAATGGTATTAAGTCAGGGGGCTGACTCAGATTATTTAGTCAGTATCAGTTTTCCTGCTTTGGTTTGGCGTAAGTAATAAAGCTGGCCTTGGTGATTGATGGCGACAACATCATGTTGCCCAAGCAATTGTTGGCTGTTAATACAGGAAAGTGGCAAAGAGGAAAGTGTCTGGTCGATTGCGTGTTGAGTTCGATCTGTTGCTTTATACATAAGATACTGTCTTTGAGTTGATATTATGATCAAGTTGATAATAATTATCATCCCCATCTGGGTTGGTTTCAACCCACAACTCAATTAGTTGTTATTCCAATGTCTTGTTTTTCATTATTAATTGATATTCTGGATAATTTGGGCAGGAGTATGGTGAGGGCGTGCGAATGGGAGTGGTTTGGTGCATTTAGCTCAGTGATGGAATGGGTCGTTAGCTAAAAGGCATTCCATCACTGATTTTAAATGAAGTTAATACTAGTTAAACCGGCTGCTGACAGCATCTGCCAGTAAACTGAGCAACTGTTCAGTATCCGCCCAGTTCAGGCAAGGATCGGTAATGGACTGCCCGTAGGTTAGCGGCTGACCCGCAACGATTTTTTGTGTACCTTCAACCAGGAAACTTTCTGCCATCACACCGACGATAGCCGTAGATCCCGCGCGAATTTGCTGTCCGATATCTGCGGCGACCTCTAACTGACGGCGATGCATCTTCTGGCAATTGCCGTGGCTGAAATCCACCACCAGATGTTCGGGTAAATCAAATTCACGCAAGCTATCACAAGCTGCGGCGATGTCAGATGCACCATAATTTGGTGTCTTTCCGCCGCGCATAATGATATGCCCATGTGGATTGCCACTGGTTTGATAAATCGTCATTTGGCCGGTTTTGTCCGGCGATAAAAACATATGGCTGGCTTGTGCCGCACGGATAGCATCAATAGCAATACGGGTGTTACCGTCGGTGCCATTTTTGAAACCAACCGGGCAGGAGAGGGCTGAGGCCATTTCGCGGTGGATCTGGCTTTCTGTCGTCCGCGCCCCAATCGCGCCCCAACTAATCAGGTCGGCAATATATTGGCCGGTCACCATATCGAGGAATTCGGTAGCGGTAGGCAGACCTAACTCATTAACCGCCAATAGCAACCGGCGCGCCATTTCAATTCCCAAATTGACCTGACATGAGCCATCAAGTGCGGGGTCTGAAATCAACCCTTTCCAGCCAACCACAGTACGCGGCTTTTCGAAATAGGTACGCATGACAATTTCAAGACAGTCCTGGTAGCGAATGCGTAATACATTCAGCCGTTTTGCATAATCGATTGCAGCATCCAGGTCGTGAATCGAACAAGGGCCGACAACAACCAACAGGCGGGAGTCTTCACCGGTGAGTATTTTTTCAATTCGTTTACGTGACGCTGTCACGTTATCAGCGACAGCCTCGGAAATCGGTAACTTCTCCGCCAATTGTTGTGGCGTCACTAAGCTATCGATGCGCGCGGTCCGCAGTTCATCAGTTTTGTGCATGAAAATTCTCTAAATCTGTTCTTCTCTGCGGCAGGAATACCGGGAAGTGATGGCGATCACAATAAACCAAAAATAGATGAATTCAACTGCCCGCGTCATGATTCATAGAAATTTTGATGAAATAAGCCTTAATTATCACTCTTGGAAATGTTTATACCCAAGTAATCAGAGTCGCAGGTAGGCAGCAAGCGCACCCCTGCGATTTCAAGGACGAAGGGGATAATCAGAACATCCGCCGACTCATACCTAAAATATCGAGAATCTTGGTCGAGATCTCTTCAACGGAGTAGTTGGTAGAATTCAGATAGCGAATCTGATTCTTACGAAACAGGGCTTCTACTTCGCCGACTTCCATCCGGCATTGGCGCAGCGATGCATAGCGGCTGTTTTCACGGCGTTCTTCTCGAATAGCTGCCAGTCGCTCAGGGTTAATTGTCAGGCCGAATAGCTTATGTTGAAAGGGCTTCAGTGCAGCAGGAAGTTGCAGATTATCCATATCATCGGCGATAAAAGGGTAATTGGCTGCACGAATACCAAATTGCATGGCCAGATAGAGGCTGGTTGGGGTTTTGCCGCAGCGGGAAACGCCCAATAAAATCACCTGAGCCTGGTCGAGGTTACGCAGAGAAATACCGTCATCATGCGCTAATGCATAATCAATGGCGGCGATGCGTGCGTCATATTTACCCAGGTTACTCTCGGTTAAACCGTGGGTGCGATTGAGTACCGGTTGCGGAGATACGCCCAGTTCACCCTGAAGTGGCGCCACCAGCGCTTGCACGATATCCTGACAGAACCCTTCACTATGCTGAATGAGCTCCCGAACTTCAGGGCTGATTATCGAATAGAAAACCAACGGCCTGACACCGGTCTCGCGGTATATTTCATTAATTTTTTCACACACTTCTTGAGCACGCGCCGCACTTTCAACAAACGGCAGCGTGAAAGTCGTCGCTTTAACTGGAAATTGCGATAAAACGGCATGGCCGAGTACTTCGGCAGTGATGGCCGTCCCATCCGAAATATAAAATACACTTCTTTCCACGCAGACTCCTGAGTCATTTTCTGGCCGATTTATGCCACTGATTAACTCCATCAGTGTGCCTTATTCGGCTTATCCGTAAAGGGTTTGCTGTCAGAATAGACTGAAAAACATTTTTCTTGTTGGGTTGATCGATTCACCTGTCTATGGGCTATGGATGATTGTGCTAGTCTGAAATGTACCTTTCGTCATTGACATCGCAGCTAGCTCACCAGCAACGTTGATGACTTTGGCTAGATGTACCCTACTGATCGTCCGTAATTAATGACAATGTAAAAAGGATTGTTTCGATGTCCAACAATGGCCTAAATCTGTGTAATGTGCTTTGGTACAACCAGCTTGGCATGCACGATGTTGAAAGGGTTGGCGGCAAAAATGCCTCCCTGGGTGAAATGATAACCCATCTTTCTGAACTGGGTGTTTCGGTGCCCAATGGTTTTGCCACCACCGCTCAGGCGTTTAACGACTTTCTGGAGCAAAGCGGCGTTAATAACCGCATCTATCAATTGTTGGATCAAACCGATGTTGATGATATTGCGGCGTTAGCTAAAGCCGGCGCGCAGATTCGTCAATGGGTGATTGAAACGCCATTCCATCCTGAGTTCGAACAATCAATTCACGATGCCTATCAGCAGTTAGCGGATGATCCACAAGCGTCATTTGCCGTGCGCTCTTCAGCGACTGCTGAAGATATGCCGGATGCTTCTTTTGCCGGGCAGCAGGAAACCTTCCTCAATGTCCAAGGCATTGATGCGGTGATGATTGCTATCAAGCATGTCTTCGCTTCGCTGTTTAATGACCGGGCCATTTCTTATCGCGTGCATCAGGGATACGACCATCGCGGCGTCGCACTGTCCGCGGGGGTGCAGCGCATGGTGCGCTCAGATCTTGCCTCATCGGGTGTCATGTTTACCATTGATACCGAATCGGGTTTTGATCAAGTGGTCTTTATCACTGCGGCCCATGGTTTGGGTGAAATGGTGGTGCAGGGGGCGGTAAATCCTGACGAATTTTATGTGCATAAGCCCACGTTGCGTAAGGGAAAACCTGCAATAGTGCGCCGTAATATGGGATCGAAAAAAATCCGTATGGTCTATGCCGAAAACCAAGACCACGGTAAACAAGTCCGTATTGAAGATGTGCCAGAGGCGCAACGCAATCGTTTCGCCCTCAGTGATGACGAAGTTGAAGCTCTGGCACATCAGGCTTTATTGATTGAAGTACACTATGGCCGCCCGATGGATATCGAATGGGCAAAAGATGGCCATACCGGTAAGTTGTTTATCGTGCAGGCGCGTCCGGAAACCGTGCGTTCCAACGAGCAGGTTATGGAGCGCTATCAGCTTAATAATCAGAGTAATGTGCTGGTGGAAGGTCGTGCTATCGGGCATCGCATCGGTGCCGGGCCAGTTAAGGTTATTCATGATATCAGCGAGATGGATAGAATTCAGGCTGGTGATGTGCTGGTAACAGACATGACTGATCCTGATTGGGAACCTATCATGAAAAAGGCATCGGCCATCGTCACTAACCGTGGCGGGCGAACCTGTCATGCCGCCATTATTGCGCGAGAGTTAGGTATTCCAGCGGTAGTGGGGTGCGGTAATGCCACTGATATTCTGAAAGAAGGGCAAAATGTGACGGTTTCCTGTGCTGAAGGGGATACCGGCTATGTTTATCATGAGTTGCTCGACTTCTCTATTCAAAGCTCTCAGGTGACAGAATTGCCTGATTTACCTTTGAAAATAATGATGAATGTCGGTAATCCGGATCGGGCTTTTGATTTTGCCCGCTTGCCGAATGAAGGTGTTGGGTTGGCGCGGTTAGAATTTATCATCAACCGGATGATTGGTGTGCATCCTAAAGCACTGCTGGAGTTTGATACTCAACCGCCGGCAATTCAAACCGAGATCAAAGCATTAATGAATGGTTATGACGATCCGGTTGAGTTTTATATCGGCCGTTTAACCGAAGGGATTTCGACTCTCGGCGCGGCATTCTGGCCAAAACGTGTGATCGTGCGCTTGTCAGATTTTAAATCTAATGAGTATGCCAATTTGGTCGGCGGAGAAGCCTATGAACCCCATGAAGAGAACCCGATGTTGGGCTTCCGTGGTGCAGGGCGTTATGTCGCAGATAGCTTCCGTGACTGCTTTGCACTGGAGTGTGAGGCGGTTAAGCGTGTCCGTAATGAGATGGATTTAACTAACGTTGAAGTGATGGTGCCTTTCGTGCGCACTGTCGCTCAGGCTGAGGCTGTGGTCGCTGAACTGGCCCGGCAGGGACTAAAACGTGGCGAAAATGGCCTGAAAATCATTATGATGTGCGAAATCCCATCGAATGCTTTATTAGCCGATCAATTCCTTGAGCATTTCGACGGTTTCTCCATCGGTTCCAATGATATGACCCAATTAACATTAGGGTTGGACAGGGATTCTGGTGTGGTGTCTGAGTTGTTTGATGAGCGTAATGATGCCGTTAAGGCATTGCTATCAATGGCTATTCAGGCCGCTAAACGTCAGGGGAAATATGTCGGGATTTGCGGGCAAGGCCCTTCAGATCACGAAGATTTTGCGTTATGGCTTATGGAACAAGGGATTGACAGTTTGTCTCTTAATCCGGATACCGTGGTGCAAACCTGGTTAAGTCTGGCTGAACATACCAAACACTGATAGATAGTGCTTTGGGGATAGATAGTACTTTGGCGATAGAGAGTACTGCCACCAATATATTTATTATCCGCAGCTTAGGTTGCGGATTTTTTAGTTCTTTCTGTTAGTCATCCCCATCACTCAAGTGATTCAAGTGATTCAAGGGAATGGTCGTGTCGAATACAGACGCTATTCTAATTACACAGAATATAATAAAAAAAAAGCCCATCTTAGGTGATAGGCAAAGACTACACACAGCAATACGTGTATACCCGTCATACTTCAAGCTGCATATGCGTTGGCTGCTTTCGTTCACCCCAGTCACTTACTTGTGTAAGCTCTTGGGAATTCACTCAGTTGCCGCCTTCCTGTAACTCGAATTATTTAGGGTATTCGATTACAGATATTTAAATAAGTCATTATGAGATAATTTATTTAAATATCCTGGGGAAAGCACTACTCGATAATAATAAGTAAATTCCGTGAGTTAGTCATTAAGAATCATCTGAATAAAATTGGTTTAATATATATTTATAATAAAAGTGATTTCACATTGTTATTAATAACGACTTTATTTAATCACTAATACGAACGGTTGTTTCGAATATAATTTTGGATATTAAAAAGTATATTATTTATTTCCAATAGCGGATATTGCTGGATAATAGGGGTTACGCAGCATAACCCCTATTATATTTCAAAGCTCTTCTAAATGTTTGGCGACTTCGGTAATGCTCTCTTCGGGTTCCGGTGCTTCATTGACCCAAGCGGAGGTCAATCGATAGGAGATAGCCAGCACCACTGGGCCGATAAACAAACCAATCATACCGAATGACAGCAAGCCACCAATAACGCCGGACAGAATTAATATCATCGGCATATCCGCTTCCATACGGATCAGGTAAGGCCGCAGCACGTTATCCATTGTCCCGACGATACAACTCCACACCAGCAATATCGTGCCCCAGGTTGAATCCCCCGTCCAGTACAGCCAGATGACCGCGGGTATCAGTATGAGCAACGGCCCGAGTTGCGCGACACAACAAATAAACATTAAGACGGTAAACAATGTCGCGTATTGAATTCCGGCAATAGCGAGGCCAATTCCGCCTAACACAGCTTGCACCAGTGCGGTAACGACTACCCCCAACGCCACTGCTCGAATGGCTTTTGCTGCCAGTACCACCACCGCATCCCCGCGTTTATCGGCAGCACGCACCGCAAAATGGCGAATACCCAAACCCACTTGCTCGCCATGGAAATAGAGCAAAATACTAAACAACACCATTAGCGCCAAATGAATCAAGAAGTAGCCGATATGCGCTGCTTGTGCGACTAACCAGGTAGCAGCGGCACCGACATAGGGCTGAATTTTGGCGATCAGTACATTACCGCCACCGGCAATCAGCGAATGCCAGCCGCTGTAGAGTTTGTTACCCACCATGGGGATTGATTTTAGCCAGGTGACATCCGGCATTTTTAAATTAGATGGGCTGGATGCCCACTGGATAAGCGGGCCGCTATTTTCAACCAGACTACTGACTAACAATGCAATCGGGATAACGAACAGTAAAACCAGCAGGATGGTCATAATAATCGCGGCCAACCAGCGTTTGCCCCAAAGGATATTTTGTAGCCTAATCAGTAACGGCCAGGTAGCAATCACCACCATGCCAGCCCAGGCAAATCCCATGATAAAGGGTTGTACCACCCAAAAACTGGCGACAATCATTATCATAATGAATATCACCCCAAACATCAGTTTGGGTAAATCGAAACGACGTAGCTGCGGGTAATTCATCAGTGGGTTCTCACTTCACAAAGCATGGCAAGGTGGCCATCGCACTGTTTTATTTGTGCTCATTAGATAGTGTACTAATGAGGTATTTACACCAATCTCATTCAGTCTCAGGTGTAATCATGGTGTATTTCAGCGGTTTTTAACAGATAGACTTGAGTTTTACTGCTGCATTTTTGTCAAAAAAGAGTGAGGTACTTGGTTTAATATAATTCTGATTGTAATAAAAGTGATGCAACAGCACTTTTAAATCGTGTTTTGATTGTTATTTGAGCAATATAAAATTTTGATACTTAATAGTTTATTACTGTATTTAACCTTAGTCGCCAGTCATCTCTTTCCCATCGTTCTGAATTGGTATAAATCGTTCGACAAAGGTGATTGGTAACGGATAGTCTTTCAGTGGAATAGTCCTTAAAACAAACCCACATATAGATAGGGTCACACTAATGATCCCACAGATTTCTCAAGCGCCAGGTGTTATTCAGTTGGTGCTGGATTTTTTGGATGCTTTGAAGCAAAACGGATTCACCGGCGATACCGCCACCAATTATGCTGATCGCCTGACCATGGCGACGGACAACAGTATTTATCAACTGCTGCCTGATGCGGTTATCTTTCCGCGCTCGACGGCGGATGTCGCACTGATTGGTCGTCTGGCCGGGCAGGAAAATTTTAAATCGTTGGTCTTCACGCCACGTGGTGGCGGAACCGGAACCAATGGTCAGGCATTGAATACCGGTATTGTGGTGGATATGTCGCGCCATATGAACCGCATTCTGGATATCAATGTAGAGCAAGGCTGGGTGCGGGTTGAAGCGGGAGTGATTAAAGATCAACTTAATCAATATCTGCGTCCATTTGGCTATTTCTTCTCGCCGGAATTATCCACCAGTAATCGCGCCACATTGGGCGGTATGATTAATACTGATGCCTCCGGTCAGGGCTCATTGGTTTATGGCAAGACCTCTGACCATGTTCTGGGGTTGCGCGCTATTTTGCTGGGTGGCGAGATGCTGGATACTCGCGCTATGCCGACGTCACTGGCGGAAACGATTGCGCAGGAAGATTCCGTCACCGGGCGTATTTACCATACCGTGCTTAACCGCTGTCGGGATCAACGGGCGCTGATTCTGGAAAAATTCCCTAAATTAAACCGCTTCCTGACTGGCTATGATTTGCGCCATGTGTTCAGTGACGACCTACAAACTTTTGATCTGACACGTATTTTAACCGGTGCAGAAGGGACGTTGGCCTTTATTACCGAAGCCACACTGGACATTACGCCACTGCCAAAAGTTCGCCGTTTGGTGAATGTGAAGTATGACTCTTTCGATTCGGCACTGCGCAACGCGCCTTTTATGGTGGAAGCCAAAGCGCTGTCAGTGGAAACTGTGGACTCAAAAGTCCTCAATCTGGCGAAAGAGGATATTGTCTGGCACTCGGTCAAAGAACTCATTACTGATGTTCCGGATAAAGAGATGCTGGGGCTGAATATTGTCGAGTTCGCCGGTGATGATAAAGCGCTGATTGACAGCCAAATGGAATCACTTTGCCAACGTTTGGATGATTTGATGGCGGCCCACGAAGGCGGGGTGATTGGTTATCAGATTTGCAGTGATTTAGCCGGAATTGAGCGTATCTATGGTATGCGCAAAAAAGCGGTTGGTTTGCTGGGTAACAGTAAAGGGCAGGCCAAACCTATCCCCTTTGCGGAAGATACTTGTGTGCCGCCGCACCATTTAGCTGATTATATTGTGGAATTCCGCCAGTTGCTGGATAGCCATAATCTGACCTATGGCATGTTTGGCCATGTGGATGCGGGTGTATTGCATGTTCGTCCGGCACTGGATATGTGCGATCCGCAACAAGAAATGCTGATGAAGCAGATCTCCGATCAAGTGGTTCAACTGACGGCGCGCTATGGCGGCTTATTGTGGGGGGAGCACGGTAAAGGCTTTCGCGCGGAATATAGCCCCGAGTTCTTCGGTGAGGTGCTTTATCATGAGTTACGCCAGATAAAATCCGCATTTGACCCCGATAATCGACTGAATCCCGGTAAAATTTGCTCCCCATTGGGGAGCGATGCCCCGATGATGAAAGTTGATACATCTGACAAACGCGGTACCTTGGACAGACGCATTCCGCTCTCCGTCAGGACATCATTCCGTGGCGCGATGGAGTGCAATGGCAACGGATTATGTTTTAACTTTGATGCTCGCAGCCCCATGTGCCCGTCGATGAAAATAACCGGTGACCGAATCCATTCGCCAAAAGGGCGGGCCACCTTGGTGCGGGAATGGCTACGGCTGTTATCCGAACAAGGCGTTGACCCCGTATCACTGGAAAAGGGGCTGGCAACCCGGCGATCCAGCTTGCGTGGGCTGATTGAAAAGACGCGCAACACCTGGCATGCCAGTCAGGGAGATTATGATTTCTCGCATGAAGTAAAAGAAGCGATGTCGGGTTGTCTGGCGTGTAAAGCCTGCTCGACACAATGCCCGATAAAGATTGATGTGCCGGGTTTCCGCTCACGTTTCCTGCAGTTGTATCACACCCGCTATCATCGGCCACTGCGTGATTATGTGGTCGCTGGTGTAGAAGACTATGCACCGCTGATGGCGAAAGCGCCTAAAGTGTTTAACTTCTTCCTCAAGCAACCTTGGGTTGGTGCGTTAAGCCGCAAAAGCATCGGTATGGTGGATTTACCACAGCTTTCCAGCCCAACCTTGAAGCAGTCATTGTCCGGTCACTATGCCAGCACCATGACACTGGAACAGTTGGAGAAGTTGCCGGCCGCAGAGCGCTGTCAGCATGTTTTGATAGTGCAAGACCCTTTCACCAGTTACTACGATGCACAGGTTGTCGCCGATTTTGTCCGGCTGGTGGAGAAGCTCGGTTTCAATCCGGTGTTGCTGCCATTCTCGCCGAATGGTAAAGCACAGCATATCAAAGGGTTCCTGCAACGTTTTGCTAAAACGGCAAGGAAAACCGCTGATTTTCTTAATCGCATTGCCTTATTGGGGATGCCAATGGTCGGGGTTGATCCGGCTCTGGTGCTCTGTTATCGCGATGAATATAAAGAAATTTTGGGTGATTCTCGTGGTGACTTCAATGTACAACTGGTACATGAGTGGTTGCACGAGGCTTTGGCTGAACAACAAGAGCAACAAATGACCGGTGAATCCTGGTATCTGTTTGGCCATTGCACTGAAACCACCGCACTGCCCGCCAGTAGTCAGCATTGGGCTGCGATATTCTCCCGTTATGGAGCCAGGCTGGAAAACGTCAGTGTCGGGTGTTGTGGCATGGCTGGAACTTACGGTCATGAAGCGAAAAACCTCGATAACTCGTTAGGTATTTATGCATTATCCTGGCAACAGGCATTGCAAAAACTACCTGCTAAACGTTGTTTAGCGACCGGCTATTCTTGCCGCAGTCAGGTTAAGCGTATTGAAGGCAACGGCATACGACATCCATTGCAAGCGCTACTTGAATTGGTTTAAGATTTGCCAGCTATTAACATTTCTGCAACCTGGAGTGGGAAGGGACCCCAATCTACTTGAGGTTGCAGGTAGGCAGCAAAAGAGCTAATCCCGATGAGCTGACACCAGTCAGTGATTCGGGTTAGTGAGAGCAGCTAACACTGCTGCAACCTCAAGTAGGAAGGGGAAAAAAGGATGCTTTGGAAACGCACGGCAACACTGGAACAGCTAAACAAACAGAGCCAGGACTGCATGGTCGGGCATCTGGGCATTGAATTTACTCGCCTGGACGATGACGAGCTGGAAGCTACGATGCCGGTAGACCACCGGACAACTCAACCCTTTGGTCTGCTACATGGCGGGGCGTCAGTGGTGTTGGCGGAGTCACTGGGCTCAATGGCTGGCTATTTATGTACCATTGAGGGGCAGAATATCGTGGGGTTGGAAATCAATGCCAACCATCTAAAAGCGGTAAAGTCCGGCAAAGTACGCGGCTGTTGTCGTGCTATTCATGTTGGTCGCAGCCATCAGGTTTGGCAAATTGAGATTTTTGATGAACAAAACCGTCTGTGCTGCACCTCTCGTTTGACCACTGCGGTATTATCCCCAGCAAAATAACCAACCTAAATATAAGTATATCTATTGCTCAGGGCCAATTGTCGGCCTTGAGCAATATCATTTATTACCGCATCTTCCTTGTACCGATCTCCTGACAACTTTGTTTATCCGATAAATGCGGCGAATCTCTCTGATAGGTTCCCCCTAAGGGGGTTTTCAGCTAAAGTTAATAGAGAAATAGGTATTTTTTATGAATGTTTAAAAATACCGAGGTTAACCGCAATTAGCCTCTGATATAGCAAGGGATTCGAGCATCGCTGTCGTAATTATTGTTTTATTTCATGGCGATAAAAGTGTGTTTGTTTACCCAGACTTCTCCGGCCATCGCAGCATGCTTCTTTCGTTGCCGCCTCATTTGAGGTCTAAACGGCACTTTTCTTAATATCCCTGCAAAACAAACGGTTGAAGTGATAATTATTATCACTACCATTGTGAACAATCTGTGTTGATTTACTCATAATCAGCCAGCTAATTATTAAGTAATAGAGATAGAAGGTGGGGCATATGCAACAGGAATCCGTCGGGACATTTTCACTCGATGATAATGTTTGGCAGGGCGTTACGATCACCGACAGCGCCGCGGCGCAAATTACACGGCTCATGCAGCAAGATCCTGAAATAAAAGGATTGCAGCTGGGGGTTAAACAATCAGGCTGTGCCGGTTTTGCTTACGTGATGGACATGGCAAAGGAACCTGCCAGCGACGCTCTGGTTTTCGAGCATGGCAGTGCCAAACTTTACGTGCCACTGAAAGCGATGCCGTTTATTGATGGCACCGTGGTGGATTATGTCCGTGAAGGGCTAAATCAGATTTTTAAATTTAATAATCCTAAAGCTCAGCACTCCTGCGGGTGTGGCGAGAGCTTTGGCGTTTGAGCGATGTAAACGAAATGACACGAAGCAATGTAGAAGTTCCAGATGATGTGCAGGCTTGGGTCAGCGATGGTCGCTATAAAGAAGGTTTCTTTACACAGCTTGCAACTGATGAGTTAGCGAAGGGCATCAACGAGGATGTTATTCGTGCTATTTCTGCCAAGCGTAACGAACCGGAATGGATGTTAGAGTTTCGCCTCGGGGCTTATCGCAGTTGGTTAGAAATGGAAGAACCGCATTGGCTGAAAGCGCATTATAAAAGTCTGGATTATCAGGATTACAGCTATTACTCAGCGCCATCTTGCGGTAGCTGTGATGATAACTGCGGTTCGCAATCCGGCGCACTGCAACAGTCATCCGCTGAAGATTCAGCCGCGCACACCATGAATGAGTACCTCACCGCTGAGGTTGAATCTGCCTTTGCTCAGCTTGGGGTGCCAGTGCGGGAAGGGGCTGAAGTGGCAGTTGATGCCATTTTTGACTCGGTTTCTGTGGCGACCACCTATCGCGGTAAATTGGCCGAGCAAGGTATTATTTTCTGCTCATTCGGTGAAGCCATTCAGGAATACCCCGATTTAGTGCGTAAGTATTTGGGATCAGTGGTTCCTGCCAAAGATAACTTTTTTGCCGCGTTGAATGCGGCGGTCGCCTCTGACGGTACTTTTGTCTATGTACCTAAAGGGGTGCGCTGCCCAATGGAGCTATCCACTTACTTTCGTATCAATGCCGCCAAAACCGGTCAGTTTGAGCGCACTATCCTGATTGCCGATGAAGACAGTTATGTGAGTTATATCGAAGGGTGCTCTGCACCGGTTCGTGATAGCTATCAGCTACATGCTGCAGTGGTCGAGGTCATTTTGCACAAAAATGCAGAAGTGAAATACTCGACAGTTCAGAACTGGTTTGCCGGGGCTGACAGTACCGGCGGTATTCTCAACTTTGTGACCAAACGGGCGCTGTGTGAAGGTGATGGCTCCAAAATGTCATGGACCCAATCTGAGACCGGCTCGGCCATTACCTGGAAATACCCAAGTGTCATTTTGCAGGGCGATAACTCTATCGGCGAGTTCTTCTCGGTCGCATTAACCAACGGCCATCAGCAAGCTGATACCGGCACCAAGATGATCCATATTGGCAAAAACACCAAATCAACCATTATCGCCAAAGGGATCTCTGCGGGGCATAGCCAAAATACCTATCGTGGCCTGGTTAAAATTTTGCCCGGTGCGGATAACGCCCGTAACTTCACGCAATGCGACTCGATGCTGATTGGCCCGGATTCCGGTGCACATACCTTCCCTTATGTGGAAGTGCGTAATAACACCGCACAGCTAGAGCATGAGGCGACAACCTCAAAAATTGGCGATGACCAACTGTTTTATTGCCTGCAACGTGGCATCAGCGAAGATGATGCCATCTCAATGATTGTTAACGGCTTCTGTAAGGATGTGTTCTCCGAGTTGCCACTGGAGTTCGCCGTGGAAGCGCAGAAATTGTTAGCCATCAGCCTGGAACACAGTGTTGGTTGAGTCTCAGTTGAATAAGCATTCGCAGAGTTTTGCGCGCCTGCGCACCAAGGAAACTTATGTTAAGCATTAAGAATTTAAAAGTCAGTGTGGAAGGTAACGAAATCCTCAAAGGTTTGGATTTGGAGATCAAACCCGGCGAAGTGCATGCCATTATGGGGCCAAACGGATCAGGGAAAAGTACCTTGTCTGCGGCGCTGGCCGGACGGGAAGAATATGAAGTCACTGAGGGCAGTGTGACCTTCAAAGGTAAAGACTTGCTGGAACTCGACCCAGAAGATCGGGCTGGCGAGGGCGTGTTTTTGGCTTTCCAATATCCGGTAGAAATTCCAGGTGTCAGCAACCATTTCTTCCTACAAACTGCCGTCAATGCGGTACGTAAATATCGTCAACAGGAACCGCTGGATCGTTTTGATTTCGCAGATTTTATCGAAGAGAAAATTGAGTTACTCAAAATGCCGGCAGATTTACTGACACGTTCAGTGAATGTGGGCTTCTCGGGCGGTGAGAAGAAGCGCAACGATATCTTGCAGATGGCAGCACTGGAGCCTTCTTTATGCATTCTGGATGAAACCGATTCTGGTTTGGATATTGATGCACTGAAAATTGTCGCCAACGGGGTAAACTCACTGCGCAATCAAGATCGCGCCTTTATTATCGTGACTCACTATCAGCGCATCCTCGATTACGTCAAACCTGACTTTGTGCATGTGTTGTATCAGGGGCGAATCATTAAATCTGGTGATTTCACGCTGGTGAAACAGTTGGAGGAGCAAGGCTATGGCTGGCTTACCGACCAACAGTAACATGCTGGAACAGCAACGTATTCTTGAAAAACAGCGCGCTGATGCGTTGCTACATTTTGGTCAATTGTTTAAACAGAATCAAACGTTTAAACAGCATCAAGGTGGCCAGAAAGCCGAGGTGACGGCACACTGGCAACAAGTGCTGCAATTGGGTTTTCCCGGCATCAAACATGAAGACTGGAAGTACACGCCACTGGAGCGTTTACTGGCGCACAATTTCAGTTTTGCGCCCGCAGCGGAAGTTACGGCGACTCAGCGTGATGATCTCTTATTGATCAAAGATGCGCACCGTGTGGTTTTCATTGATGGCAGATATTCCCCTGAGTTGAGCGACCGCGATTGTGGCCCGTATCAACTGACACACACGACAGAAAACACCTCATTCCCTGCGGCTATCCAGTCGGAAATATTTTTGCATCTGACAGAGAGTCTGGCTCAGGAAAGTCTGCATATTCGCCTGCCTGTCGGAAAACACAGCGACAAACCGCTTTATCTGCTGCATATCAGCTCAGGTAAGGGTTCTGAGGTGGTGAATACCAGCCATTATCGCCATCATCTGGCGATTGAGGCGAGTGCACAGGCTGAGGTCATTGAGCATTTTGTTAGCCTCAATGAACAGCCGCATTTTACTGGCGCGCGGCTGACTATTTCAGTGGGTGATAATGCTGAGTTGAGTCATTGCAAACTGGCATTTGAAACACCGCAAAGCTATCACTTTGCCCATAACGATTTAGTGTTAAGCCGCGATGCACGGGCCAAGAGTTACAGTTTCTTGCTCGGGGCGGGGCTGACTCGCCACAATACCAGCGCCCAGTTAAATGGCGAGGGTGCCACTTTATCCATCAATAGTCTGCTGCTGCCAATTGGGCGCGAAATCTGTGATACCCGCACCTATCTGGAGCATAACAAGGGCTATTGTGAAAGCCGCCAGTTGCACAAAACTATTGTGAGGGAGCGGGGTAAAGCAGTCTTTAATGGCATGATAAAAGTCGCTCAGCATGCACTGAAAACTGACGGGCAGATGACCAACAATAACTTGTTGCTCAGCAAGTTAGCCGAAGTTGATACCAAACCACAGTTGGAAATTTATGCCGATGACGTGAAGTGCAGCCACGGGGCTACCGTTGGGCGTATTGATGCAGAACAGCTGTTTTATCTGCAATCACGCGGTATCAATCAGGCAGATGCGCAGCAAATGATTATTTTTGCTTTTGCCGCCGAATTGACCGAAGCCATTCATCACGAATCTATCCGCAAAGTAGTGTTGGCGCGTATTGCAGAGCGGCTGGCTGGGGAGTCGCTATGAGTATCTCTATCGGGCAGATCAGTATCGAACAGATCAGAGCTGATTTTCCACTGCTTAGCCGTGAGGTTAACGGTCAGCCGTTGGCGTATCTGGACAGTGCTGCCAGTGCGCAGAAACCACAAATAGTGATTGATAGAGAGCTTAA
This sequence comes from Yersinia proxima, assembly GCF_902170785.1. GTDB lineage: Bacteria > Pseudomonadota > Gammaproteobacteria > Enterobacterales > Enterobacteriaceae > Yersinia > Yersinia proxima. The sequence goes on from NZ_CABHYG010000017.1 coordinate 240,973, forward strand.
CTTCTATCGTGAAGGTTATGCGGCGGTTCATCGCGGCATTCATACCTTGAGCGCAGAAGCGACTGGGCAGATGGAAGCGGTGCGCAGCCAGGTTGCTGGCTTTATTAACGCAGCCTCTGCCGAAGAGATTGTTTTTGTCAAAGGCACCACCGAAGCCATTAATCTGGTGGCTAACAGCTATGGCCGCCATGCTCTCAAAGCCGGTGATAGCATTATCATTACCGAAATGGAGCATCACGCCAATATTGTGCCGTGGCAGATGCTGGCAAAAGAGATTGGTATCGAAATTCGTGTTTGGCCACTGACGGCAACCGGAGAGTTGGAGCCTGGTGCGTTGGCAGGGCTGATGGATAACACCACCAAACTGCTGGCGATAGCTCAGGTGTCCAATGTACTGGGGACGGTAAACCCGATTAAAGAGATCGTGGCGCAAGCCAAAGCTGCGGGCTTAGTGGTGCTGGTGGATGGCGCTCAGGCTGTCATGCATCAAACCGTCGATATACAGGATCTGGGCTGTGATTTCTATGTTTTCTCCGGTCACAAACTGTATGGGCCATCGGGCATTGGTATCTTGTATGGCAAGAGTGAATTGCTACAGCAAATGCCGCCTTGGGAAGGGGGCGGTGCGATGATTAAAACCGTCAGCTTGACACAAGGCACGACCTTTGCTGATGCGCCGTGGCGTTTTGAAGCAGGTTCGCCCAATACAGCCGGGATTATGGGGCTGGGTGCAGCAATCAGTTATGTGAATGGCCTGGGCCTGGATAATATCCACGCATATGAACAATCGCTGATGCAGTATGCATTGGAGCAACTGAGCCAGATAAAAAGTCTGACACTTTATGGCCCAGCAGAGCGGGCAGGGGTGATAGCGTTTAATCTGGGGCAACACCATGCCTATGATGTGGGCAGCTTCCTGGATCAATATGGCATTGCTATTCGTACCGGACATCACTGCGCCATGCCGCTGATGGCGTTCTATCAAGTCCCGAGTATGTGTCGTGCGTCACTGGCACTGTATAATACCCGCGAGGAAGTGGATCGCCTGGTGGCCGGATTACTGCGCATCGAAAAACTACTGGGTTAGCGCGGACAGTTCGCGACAATGCACCCTAAAGCCGACTATCATTTTAAACAGTCGGCTTTTATTTTTACTTTAGGACGAGTGTTATGGCTGGTTTGCCAGATAAAGATAAATTGATTCGTAACTTTTCCCGTTGTTTGAATTGGGAAGAAAAGTATCTGTATGTCATTGAGTTGGGTGCACAGCTACCACCGTTAACTGAGCAGCAGCGCCAGCCTGAGAACCTTATTTCGGGCTGCCAAAGTCAGGTGTGGATTGCTATGAGCACCTCAACGGAAGGTAAGGTGGTTTTTGCCGGTGATAGTGATGCCGCCATCGTCAAAGGCCTGGTTGCAGTCGTGTTTATTCTGTATCAGGGTTTGACTCCGCAACAGATAATTGATCTTGATGTTCGACCATTCTTTGCCGATTTAGCCCTTAGTCAGCATCTAACCCCTTCGCGTTCCCAAGGCCTTGAAGCTATGATCCGTGCCATTCGTGCCAAAGCAGCGGTACTACAAGCGGGCTGATTCGCGTCAACATTTTGTGCTTTATTCTCCCGTGACTGAGCATTTTTGCGTCATGGGTCACAGTCTTAAAATGGTGAAATTTCAGCAGCTTAAATCGCCCTCCAGGTTGGAAAAAGCATAATAAATTACATTGTAACACCTTGATTTCTAGAGATATAAATTGCCTTTATAATAATGACTGTTACTATATGGTGGCCTTATTATTGGCTGCTAAAATTAACGTAGATAGCCGAATCGAATTTTAAGAAGTGATGTAGGAACTAAGCATGAAACGTGCATTAACTTTGATTGGTATGTTATTCGCAACTTGTCTGGCGGGAAGTATCACCGCTGCCAATGCGACCGAGTATCCTCTGCCGCCAGCCAATAGTCGTCTGATTGGTGAAAATACTACCTATACTGTTCCAAATGATGGCCGTCCGCTGGAGGCTATTGCTGCCGACTATAAAATCGGTTTGTTGGGGATGCTGGAAGCAAACCCAGGCGCTGACCCGTATTTGCCGTTACCCGGTTCAGTGTTAACTATCCCGACTCAGATGTTGCTGCCTGATACCCCGCGTGAAGGTATCGTCATCAACCTGGCTGAACTGCGTCTTTATTATTACCCTAAAGGCCAGAATAAAGTCATCGTATACCCAATCGGTATCGGCCAGTTGGGGCGTAATACTCCAACGATGACGACCTCTGTCAGTCAGAAGATCCCGAACCCAACCTGGACACCAACGGCCAACATCCGTAAGCACTATGCGGCTGAAGGTGTGACTTTGCCAGCAGTGGTGCCAGCCGGTCCAGAAAACCCAATGGGTCTGTTTGCCATGCGTTTGGCTGCCGGTGGCGGTGAGTATCTGATTCACGGAACCAATGCTAACTTTGGCATTGGTATGCGAGTCAGCTCCGGCTGCATTCGTCTACGTCCAGATGATATTGAAGCGCTGTTCAAAGCCGTACCGAAAGGCACCCGCGTTCAGATCATCAACGAGCCGGTTAAATATTCCGTTGAGCCAGATGGCAAGCGTTATGTAGAAGTTCATCAACCGTTGTCTCGTGTAGACAGTGATGATCCGCAAACAATGCCAATTGCTATCAGTAGTGGCTTGCAGAAATTCATCAACGACAGCCAGACTGATGCACAAGTGGTTCAGGAAGCGATTGTACGCCGTGCTGGCATGCCGGTTATTGTGACTGTAGGTGAGACTGCCCCTGCACAAGCTCCGGCTGCTGTAGCCCCTCAGAGCGAGCAAGAAGCACAACCACAGAGCGAAGGTCAGCAACCCACTGAACAAGAAATTCCTAAGTTGGTTCAGCCAGGTCCGGTTTACTCAGCCGCGAACTAAGGCTTAACACATCTAAGACTTAACGTATCTTAGCCACGGCAGTTACCATTTTGCCGTGGCTAATTTTTTGCGTATCGGCGTGGCGAATGAATAAGTTGATGATGGGATAGATGGTCAGGGAAGGGTATAGCAGGGAAAGTGACCGTCAGAGACGGGTTTCTGTGAGGTAAAAAAAATGGCGCACAATGTGCGCCATTTTTCATTCAGGAAGTAATATTACTTCTTGTAAGCGTGAGCTTGGTTGTCAAGACGTTGGTTAGCACGTGCTGCATCGTCTTTAGCTGCTTGAACGTCAGAACGGATTGCGTTCACGTCGTTGCTCAGTTGGTCAACTTTAGCGTTCAGAGTTTGAACGTCAGAAGACAGTTGATCGATTTTAGCATTGCTTGAACAACCAGCCAGCATAGTAGAAGCCAGAATTACCGCGCCCAGTACAAGTTTAGTACGATTCATTATTAACACCCTCTAGATTAAGTTAATCTCCATGTAGCGTTACAAGTATTACACAAAGTTTTTTCGAAAGAGAATAAATTTTTAGTATTAGAGGGGTTTATTTTGATCGTTCGCTCAAAGAAGCATCTTGTTTTAAAAAAAAGTTAAAAAAACGAGGTAAAACAGCCGGATTCTTTCGGATAAGTCCTACTCAGAAAAACGGGTTTGGGGGGCATAAGATAAAATGGTTTTTTCGGAAAGTTTATTTGGCCGTGTTCAAAAAGAAAAACGCCGCTATTGAAAGCGGCGTTTTTAATTAGCGTTTAATCGTGCGTCGAGATTATAAGACGTGCACGGAAGAAGTGTTGGTGGTGCCACTTGGCACTAATGCACCAGAAACCATCACGACAACGTCACCTTTCTGTGCCAGACCGCTAGCCAGAGCCGCTTCTTTACCGATACGGTAGAAGTCATCTGTTGAAGCAATCTCGTTGACCAGTTGAGTTATCACGCCTTTGGTCAGGATTAACTGACGCGCAGTAGTCTCATTGGTGGTCAGTGCCAGGATAGTGGCCGTCGGGAAGTATTTGCGCACTGACTTGGCAGATTTACCGCCGCCAGTTGCTACCACGATCACTTTTGCTTCCAGTTTTTCTGCGGTTTCTACCGCACCACGGCAAACTGCTTCAGTGATACGCATTTTGCGGTTGTCGTTCAGCGTTTCGATGCGGCTAGGCATGATACGGTCTGTACGTTCACAGATGGTCGCCATGATGGTAACAGACTCTAATGGGTACTTACCCTTAGCACTTTCACCAGACAGCATCACGGCATCTGTACCGTCCAGAATGGCGTTAGCAACGTCGCCAGCTTCTGCACGGGTAGGGCGTGGGTTTTTGATCATGGAATCGAGCATCTGAGTTGCAGTAATAACAACTTTACGTGCGCGGTTACATTTCTCAATCATCATCTTCTGCGCGAAGATAACTTCTTCAACCGGGATTTCAACACCCAGGTCACCACGAGCAACCATGATACCGTCGGATGCTTCCAGGATTTCGTCGAAGTTATTCAGACCTTCCTGGTTTTCAATTTTGGAGATGATCTGAATGTGCTCGCCACCGTGGGCTTTCAGGTGTTCGCGGATTTCCAGCACGTCTGAACGTTTACGGATAAAGGATGCCGCAACGAAGTCCACACCTTGCTCACAACCAAAGATCAGGTCAGCTTTATCTTTTTCAGCCAGTGCTGGCAGTTGGATAGAAACACCTGGCAGGTTAACGCCTTTATTTTCACCCAAATCACCATTGTTCAGCACTTTACATACCACGGTGCTTTCAGTGACTTCGGTGACTTCCATGCCGATCAGACCATCGTCAACCAGCACAGTGTTGCCAATTTTCAGGTCTGCTGCGAAGCCCGGGTAGGTCACAGCAACGATATTGTTGTTACCAATAACGCTTTGATCAGTGGTGAAAGTGAAAGTCTGACCTGCAACCAGAGCAGCATCTTTGCCGCCTTCCAGTTTCATGGTGCGAATTTCTGGGCCTTTGGTGTCCAACAAGATACCGGCTTTCAAGCCAGTTTTTGCCATGACAGCACGGATATTCTTGATACGTTGACCATGTTCTTCATAGTCACCGTGGGAGAAGTTTAAGCGCATAACGTTCATACCGGCATTCAGCAAGTTCGTCAGCATTTCTTCGGATTCGGTTTTTGGACCGATGGTACAAACAATTTTAGTCTTTTTCATGACGGATTTTTTCTACAAGTTGTGATGGATAAAAAGCGAATATTCCGTTAAATACAGCAACGGAGTGGAATTTGATAAGTGTCTGGTGTAGCGAAACGTGAACAAGGAGCAAAACATTACTAAGAATAGATGACAGTTGCGGAAATTGAACGGAAAACTTTAGCACGAGGCTAAGCGCATGATCGGTATACGATGGCGTAAATGTGAGTTGTATTTTTTTAGCGTATCGGCAGATCAAGATGCTGAAACCATTCAACTGAAACGACGGTTCGTATTATAAGCGGTAAGTTGCGGGAAATGAAATAGAAAACAGAAACTCATTGCCGTTTTTTATAAAAACGGACCATTAGTCGCGCAAACACGGGAAATAATGCTTATTTTGTTGCGCAACAATAAATTTTTTTAACACTTTTAACAAAGTAGAAGCTGAATAATTGTTGAAAACAACATCACAAGATAGAGGGAACTTGAGTTGGGTTGATTAAGGTCAGGAAGTTATCGGAAACAACAGAGTGGTGCGTTCTAATGGACTCGAACCATCGACCCCCACCATGTCAAGGTGGTGCTCTAACCAACTGAGCTACGGACGCACATCATACTCTTGGCATTCTAATAACCTGGCATTCTAATAATAAGAGTGGTGCGTCCGAATGGACTCGAACCATCGACCCCCACCATGTCAAGGTGGTGCTCTAACCAACTGAGCTACGGACGCAATACCTAACTCTTATTATTCGCCATCAATGCTGACAACGGGGACGAATATTAACGAGCCGCCCGTCCTCTGGCAAGGAGAAAAACATAATATTCACCGCAAACTCACGTAATTGCTGCGCTTTTACTCATTGCGCTGTTTTTTTCTCCAGCTTTTCTTCTTTGGCAGGGCATTAATCACTGAGATAACTGTCAGCAATTAATGCCCACGATGACAAACGGTTAGTGTGCCGCTTTTTGCAGAATAAAAGCCGCTGGCTGTTTTTGTAACCAGCGTATGCGCAGCGCCATTAATATAGCCGCCGAGGTCAGGCCGATAACGAAGCCTATCCAGAAACCACTTGGCCCCATCGCGGGTACAATATAATCGGTCAAACCGAGTAAATAACCACTTGGCAGCCCCAACAACCAATAGGCGGTGAAAGTAATAAAGAAGATCGAGCGAGTATCTTTATAACCGCGTAATACGCCGCTGCCGATCACCTGAATTGCATCAGATAATTGGTAAAGTGCTGCCAATAACATCAAGTGGGAGGCCATGACCACGACTTCAGGTGTCTTGTTATAGAGCAGCGCAATATGTTCGCGGAACACCACAGTAAATATCGCGGTGACACATGCTAGCATCAGGCCCACCGCAATACTGGTATACGCAGCCACTCTGGCGTTTTCTACTGACCCTTGCCCCAGGCGGAAGCCGACACGAATAGTCGCAGCGACACTTAATGACATCGGTAACATAAACATCAATGAACTAAAGTTGAGGGCGATCTGGTGCCCGGCCACGGCGACAATACCGAGCGGAGAAACCAGTAGTGCGACAACCGCAAACAAGGTCACTTCGAAAAACAGCGCCAACGCAACCGGCAGCCCAAGCCCCCCGAGGCGTTTCATGACTTGCCAGTCCGGTGCAGCAAATCCTTTTTCCAGTTTGATATCTTGCTGTGAGCGGGCGCGAGTCACATACCAACGCATCATCAGGAACATCACCCAGTAAACTGTGCCGGTAGCCACCCCACAACCGACGCCGCCTAAGGCCGGAGCACCGAATTTACCGTAGATGAAGATATAGTTAATGGGGATATTGACCAACAAGCCAATAAAACCAATCACCATCCCCGGTTTGGTTTTAGATAATCCTTCACACTGATTACGCAGCACCTGGAAAAAGAGATAGCCGGGCGCCCCCCACATAATGGCATGCAGGAAACCAACGGCCTTATCTGCCAGCACCGGATCAATGTCGTGCATCTGCTTAATCACGTGGTCGCTATTATAAATGACCACCATAATTAACACTGAAACACAGGATGCCAGCCAAAAGCCCTGTCTGACCTGATGAGCAATTTGGTTGCGCCGTCCGGAGCCATTAAGTTGGGCAACCGTCGGCGTTAATGCCAGCAATAATCCATGACCGAATAATATGGCGGGTAACCAGATTGAGGTCCCCACCGCCACCGCAGCCATATCGGTTGCACTGACAGAACCGGCCATAATAGTGTCAACCACACCCATGGCGGTTTGGGACAATTGCGCGATAACAACAGGAATAGCGAGAGCCAACAAGCTACGCGCTTCGACGATATACTTCTGCACGTATGCACCTTTATCTACCCATCGTCCTTGAAGATGTATGGGTATAACCTAGTTATAATTTCAGTAGTGATAATTTATCGTTTTATAGCCGATAAATAAAATAGCGGGAAACATAATACTCTTGGAACACGAAGAGTATAAAAGATTGTACCTCCTCGCAGTGCTTAAGCAATCCTTGTCATTCAGTTTCAATGAAATAACGCGAATACAGATTTTTAGTCTAAGTGGTTTGGTTTTCCTTATCTTCTGAGGCAAAATCAGGGCAGTGAAATTTTTTCTACAGACTTTTTTTACAGATAAGAGGCATGGCGTATGTTTACCGGTATTGTTCAAGGCACCGCGCCAGTGGTTGCCATTGACGAAAAATCCAACTTCCGCACCCATGTGGTTGAAATGCCAAATGAATTGTTGCCTGAATTAGCATTAGGTGCTTCGGTGGCTCACAATGGCTGCTGTTTGACAGTGACTGAAGTTAACGGGAATCGAGTCAGTTTTGATTTAATGAAGGAAACCCTGCGTATTACCAATCTGGGTGATATTAAAGTGGGTGATATTGTTAATCTGGAGCGAGCCGCGAAATTTAGTGATGAAATTGGCGGACATCTCATGTCCGGTCATATTATTTGTACCGCTGAAATAGCCAAAATATATACCTCAGAAAATAACCGTCAGATCTGGTTTCGACTGCCCAGTGACGATTTAATGAAATATGTATTACATAAAGGCTTTATCGGTATTGATGGCATCAGTCTGACCATCGGCGAGGTGGTGGGCAACCGTTTTTGCGTCCATTTGATTCCGGAAACACTGGCACGAACCACACTCGGTAAAAAGCGCTTGGGACATCGGGTGAATATTGAAATAGATCCACAAACTCAGGCTGTAGTGGATACCGTTGAGCGGGTGTTGGCACAACGCGAAATTGCGCAGATAGCAGCAGCTGAAAAAGTCCCTCGCGTATAAAATAAAAAAGGCAGGGCTGATGTGCTCCTGCCTTTTTGAAAAAGAATCACATTAGATATTAACGAGCAACTCGAATACCGCCTTCTACGCCGTTGGGGCTGAATAAGACCTGCCACAATTGAATATCTCTGGCGCGGAATGCACCGGCACAGGCATTCAGATAATAGCTGAACATTCGCTCAAACCGAGGCGAGTAATTCTCAGCTAATTTTGGCCATGCGGCTTGGAAACGTTCATACCATGCCATCAGTGTTCGGTCGTAATCGGCCCCAAAATTATGCCAGTCTTCCATGATGAAATAAGGCTCACTAGCCTTGGCAATATGTTGTACCGATGGCAGACACCCATTGGGGAAGATATATTTATCAATCCATGGGTCAACACTCAGGTCAGTACGATTAGCACCAATGGTATGCAGCAGGAATAAACCGTCAGGTTTTAAATTACGCTTAACCACTTCAAAATAGGTGTTGTAATTTTTAGGGCCGACATGTTCGAACATTCCCACCGAGACAATGCGATCGAATTGTTCATCCAGGTCGCGATAATCTTGCAGCAAAATAGTGACATCCAACCCTTCGCAGCGTTTTTGTGCCAGTTTTTGCTGTTCAGCTGAAATAGTTACCCCTGAAACCGACACCCCGAAATGGCGCGCGGCGTAAGCGGCAAGCCCGCCCCAGCCACAACCAATATCAAGCAGTTTCATGCCCGGCGCTAATTGCAGTTTCTCACAGATCATCTGCAATTTATTTTCCTGCGCTTGCTCAAGGGTGGTTGCATCTTTCCAATAGGCGCAGGAATATTGCATATTGGGGTCGAGCATTAGGCTAAATAGATCATTACCAAGATCGTAATGCTCCTTACCGACAATCCAGGCTCGTTTCTTAGATTGCAAATTAATAATGCGCGCGGCGGCAATGCGTAAAGTATCTTTGAGATGGTGTGGAAGTTGATGCTCCAGGCCAGCCCTGAGAACGCGTTGGAAGAAAATATCCAGCCGATCGCATTCCCACCAGCCATCCATATAACTCTCACCTAATGCCAAAGATCCTTCTTGTAATACCCGCTTAAAGAAGTCTGGGTTATTAACTCTAATGTCGAAGGGGCGTGAGCCATTGATTTCAATATCCGCCCGATTCAGCATTTCTTGTACAATGCGAAACCACGGATTTTCTTGAATACTCTGGTCTTCTATACAGGATGAACTCATAGCTTCTCCATCACTTTCTTCTGACTTATGACCCGCGATAAAATCTATATGCGCAGATACATACCAATAAAGTTGGTGTCTGGTATCCATTACGGACAGAGGAAGATTAAGAAGAAACCCTAATGATAGGGCGACTCATCCATAAGAGTAAATGTGACGCAATCCACGCGTCCAGCAAGTGTTTAGGATAATGCTTTTTTTAAATGATATTCTAATTGGTTAAATCGAGTATAGGCCTGCCGGGATGCTTTCTCAATAATAAATCGCTCCCGGCCGACATTTCGCTTAGTGACTATTTCTATTGAGAATTATGACTCTCCGCAAATATAGTCAGTTTTGTTAGTCTGGGTTTTATTACTTCTCAATGCATAGCAATGAATACCATATCCCAATGCAGCTAAAACGACTGTTGACAGCATTACTGTGACGGTTGCCAGCAAAGGTTGGCTGATATAAGCCGACACCAGCATACTGGCAATAAAACACAAACCCAATTGTAGTGTGTTTTGCAACGCAGCTGCTTTACCCGTATTGGCAGGAAAGGGCGTTAATGCATTTGCTACGATAATAGGGTAGCAGGCACCATTCACAAGCGCCATTAAGCAGAACGGAATAAGTAAGGTCACCAGTGTGGGCGTTGTCAGCGTTGCTATCAGATAGAGCGCAATCATACTGATAGCATAACCGGCTAATAGCCACGGCAGCAGGGTGTTACCCTTGATTCGACTCAATGCACTACGACAACCAAATCCCCCCAGCAGAAAGGCTAATGTTTGAGGAACATAACTCAAACCAATGATATTCGGGCTATACCCCATATCACCTAAAATAAACGGTGAACCCGTTAGCCAGGCAAAAAAACCGGCACTGCATGCAGCAAACATCATCACGTTGCCGCTGAATACCGGAGATTTCAGCAACTGCCAGAAACTAATGGTGTTTTTGTTTTTTTCTACGTTATCCGGCGTTGTTTTTTTCCGTTCTTTAAGCAAGGCGGTCGGAATCAGTAGCAGCAGGGTAATCGCCAATAGCACGACAAAAATTGAGCGCCAGCTGAAATGATTTAATAACCAGGCACCCAGTAATGGCGCGAGCGCAGGGGATAACGCTACCAAGGGCATAATGGTCGCAAATACTCGGTTGGCTTTGCCGTCGCGATAGCGATCGACCACTAAGGCTTGCCAGCTCACAGCCGCGGAGCAGACCCCCACCGCCTGAATAAAGCGCAAAACCAATAACTGCGCCGCAGTTTCAACCCATAAAACCCCCAGGCAGCCGATGGCAAATAACCCCAATCCTGCTAATAGAACGGGTTTGCGACCTATTTTATCCGAAACCGGCCCCCAGATAAGTTGGGCGATAGCGAAACCGGCGAGAAAGATACTGAGGCTGGCGCTGATGGATCCAGCGGAGGCTTGGAGTTCTTGTTGCATGGCACCAAATGCGGGCAAATACATATCAGTGGCCAGATACCCCAACATGCTCAAACCGGCCAGATAGAACATGAAACTTGATGTCGTTTTCATTATTTATTTCTCATTATATGCTTCGTCCTTGAAACCACAGGGGTGTTTGCTCTTACTTTCCCGAATCACTTATTGCTATAAGCATCATCTGGATGTGTTCATTTGCTGCCTATCTGTGGCTCCAATGACTTTGGCTAGATTATATTTTTGCAGGCAAAACTTTTGTTATCGAAAATTAATTGCGGGGGGCATTCTAGCGGCGAGATATTCTGTTGTGAAATGGTAATATTTGCGCCATGCTATCAAAAAAATTGATACCAAATATTCCGTCTAAAGGAAGCGCCAAACCATGTGGTCAGAATACTCATTGGATGTGGTGGATGCTGTTGCGCGCACTGGGAGTTTCAGCGCTGCTGCGCAAGAATTGCACCGCGTGCCCTCTGCGATAAGTTATACCGTGCGTCAATTAGAGGAGTGGTTGGCTGTACCGCTATTTGCGCGACGCCATCGGGATGTGGAATTGACCGAAGCAGGCAAAGTTTTTATTAAAGAATCGCGTGATGTTATCAAAAAAATGAATGACACACGTCGTCAATGTCAACAAGTGGCGAATGGCTGGCGCGGGCAATTAAATATCGTGGTTGATAAAATCGTCAAACCTCAGCGAAGTCGCCGTTTAGTGCTGGATTTTTATCGCCATTTTCCCGATATCGAATTGCGGGTGCGCTATGAAGTCTTTAACGGCGTGTGGGATGCGCTGGTGGATGGGCAAGCGGATATGGCCATTGGTGCGACTCGTGCCATCCCTGTTGGCGGGCGTTTTGTCTTCCGTGACATGGGCTTTCTGACCTGGCATTGCGTAGTGAGCATTAATCATCCTTTAGCGCAGTTAACCGGGCCGCTTAGCGATGATCAGTTACGCCCTTATCCCTCACTTTGTCTGGAGGACACAGCGAGAAATTTGCCGAAACGAGATACCTGGACGTTGGATAACCAACAGCGATTAGTGGCACCGGACTGGGTGACGGGCATAGATTGCCTGTGTGAGGGGTTATGCATTGGCATGGTGCCCGCTCATATGGTATCGCCCCTGATTGCACAAGGGAAACTGGCAGCCTTAACACTCGACGAACCCTTACCTGATAGCCCATGCTGCTTGACGTGGGAGCAGAACAACCATTCCCCGGCCTTAGCCTGGATGCTGGAATATTTGGGTGACAGTGTCACGTTAAATGAAGAGTGGCTAAGAGATGATAATGGCACTGATAATGAGATACGGCAGAATTAGCCGCCGGTAACAGGGCGCTACCGGCAGACTAAATGTTTAGCAGCGATAACTGTGCTTAGCGGCGATAATCGCGGAATGGGCCATCAGCAACAGAACGGCGTTCGACCAGCTTAGGATGTACCTCAATGGTTTGAGGATCTTCGCGTTTGCTAACAATACGGTCGAGCAACATAGCAAAAGCCGTTTCACCCAATCGCTCTTTCGGCTGATGAATGGTGGTCAACGCCGGTGAAAAATAGCGAGCATTACGCACATTGTCATACCCGATCACCGAAATATCTTGTGGTACACGCAAACCTAATTCATCTGCGGCGCATATCGCGCCCATTGCCATAATATCGCCACCACAGAAGACAGCAGTCGGGCGATGCTTTTGTGTCAGAATTTGATGCATGGCTTTATAGCCGGATTCTGGCTCAAAATCGCCCTGAACCACCCATTCTTCTCGTAGGGGAATATTGGCCTCCTCTAACGCTTTCAGGAAGCCCTGATGGCGACCGCCACCGGTATTACGCGATAACTGGCCGGGGATAGCGCCGATATCGCGGTGGCCACGCTCAATAAGATAACGGCCAGCTAAATAACCGCCTTCGAATGCATTATCAATAATCGAGTCGGTAAAATCGCCACGGGCGGTTCCCCAATCCATCACCACCATCGGAATATTGCGATAATCCTCTAACATTCCCAGTAGCTGTTCCGGATATTCAGAGCACATCACCAATAAGCCATCAACACGCTTTTGTGCCAGCATCGCCAAATAGGCTTTTTGTTTATCCAGATTATTATGAGAGTTACATAAAATCAGGGTGTAACCTTTGCTATAACAGCTATTTTCAACCGCTTCGATCACTTCAGCAAAATAGGGGGCTTCGCTGGATGTCGCCAACAAGCCAATTGATTTAGTGTGATTAACTTTCAAACTGCGGGCCACCGCACTCGGTGAATAATGCAGCTCTTTAATGGCTGCCCACACAGCGGCCTTGGTGTTTTCGGCGACGAAACGAGTTTTGTTGATAACGTGCGAAACGGTGGTAGTAGACACACCCGCGTGTTTGGCCACATCTTTAATCGTTGCCATAAAAAGAATGACTCCTAAGCTCACCTGTTACAGCAGGTAAGTATTATGTTAATCGTTTGCCTGTATGACTCGAATACCGCTCAGACAGAAACAATATAGTAGGCTGGAGAGCTAAGTCAGATGGTCGTCTGGGCGTATTTATTAGACGTTATTAGTCGGCATACAGTTATGAACTGCGAATTTTGGCTGATCTGGAGGAAAAGTGAAAGAGGTAATCAATGTTATAAAGTGCGTAATGAGCACAAGATTTTTTTTCTTAACTGTGGGAAAATAATTTAACGCACTAATTATGTGCCTTTACCCTACTATACTTTAAATAGTTCGAGCGAGTGAACCTGGCCAACGCACATGCTATTTGAAGTATAACGAGTATAAAAATTAACCGACTGAGGAGTTCTTATGGATACCAATCTGAAAATGTCGCTGATTACGACTGTTGGTGCGCTGGCGATGATTATTGTCTTTAGCTTCGTGGCGGTAATGAATTAATTAAACCGCGAGCCGGTGTGAAGTGGTAAGTAGGGCGGTTAAACCGCCCTTAATTATTTTGACTGGTAATACGATTACGCAGTGTTTTTTGCTCTCGTCGTATCAGGCTAAGTTTTTCTCAACAAAAGACCAATTCACCAGCGCCCAGAAATTCTCCAGATATTTTGGCCGCGCGTTACGATAATCAATATAGTAAGCGTGCTCCCACACATCCACAGTTAACAATGGCTTATCAGCGGTCGTCAGCGGTGTTGCCGCATTCGATGTGCTGACAATCGCTAAACTGCCATCCGCTTTTTTGACCAGCCAGGTCCAGCCTGCACCAAAGTTTTTCACTGCCGCATCGGTAAATTGCGCTTTAAATTCAGCGAAAGAGCCGAAGGATTGATTAATGGCTGCGGCGACTTTACCCGTTGGTTCACCGCCACCATTAGGTGAGAGGCAGTGCCAGTAGAATGTGTGGTTCCAGACTTGAGCCGCATTGTTAAAAATACCACCACTGGATGTTTTGACAATATCTTCCAAGGATTTACCTGCAAACTCAGTATCCTTAATCAGGTTATTGAGGTTTACCACATAGGTATTGTGGTGCTTGCCGTAATGGTATTCCAGTGTTTCAGCCGAAATGTGCGGTTCCAGTGCATTTTGTGCATAAGGTAATGCCGGTAATTCAAAAGACATAGCTCTCTCCTTTCGGGTTTGCTCAGGGTGTTTGCTCCTCAAATCCAATCATGAACTTTGGCTAAAATGAGGCGAGGAGCGCTTAAAATCGTAATTGTTGTATTTTTGTTGTGGGTATTAATCTTAACAATTTTCGACAGAAATGACAGAGATAACCACAGTGTTAGATGGGATATTAAGTGAAAGTTATACGTTATGTCATGGATGAGGAAGGCATGCTGAGTGATAAGCACCCGGTAAACCGGGTGCTGGTGATGGGATTAGCGGATAGTTTTTGGTGTTACAACGCGGCGAGCACCCACATAATGGTCTTGCCAGTAGTCATTATCTAGCATGCTGATACGAATTTCTTCGCCGGTGCGTGGTGACTGAATAAATTTGCCGTTGCCTAAATAAACGCCGACATGATCCGCAACACCGCGATTGGCAATATTGAAGAATACTAAATCACCGCTTTCTAATTCAGCGCGTTTAACCGGTGCCGCATCACGCAAATGATACATTTCATTAGCAGTGCGCGGCATTTTTATTCTGATGACATCTTTATAGGCGTAGTAAATAAGTCCGCTGCAATCAAAACCGGTATTAGGGGAGGTGCCACCCCAGCGATAAGGTTTCCCCACTTGCTTCATCAGTTTGCTCATTGCGGTCTGCTTAGCATGCTGATAGCGTTTTTTATGCGCAGGGCTGAGTTTTATTTTACTGTTTGCTGCTAATTCGGTTGCGGCTTTACCTTGGACTTTATTGCGATGGCGGCCGTAAGCTACTTTTTCGGTTTTGTTAACTGCCGCTTTTTTATTGCTAGCAGTTTTAATATTCGTTTTTTTGTTACTGTTTACTTTTTTGCTGGCAGGTTTACTGACTTCTTGTGCTTTCTTCTTAATGGTTTTGCTGGCGGTGGCTGCTGTTTTCTTTTTATCGCTGTTGCCCGCTGTTTTATTTGTAATGCTTTTACTGCTGGTTTTATTGCTATCAACTTTGGCTTTTTTAATGTTTTTATCAGCTTTACGTTTTTTACGGTCATCAGGGCTGGCCTGACTAACCTGGCCTTTCTTTTGCTCAGCCGAGACGTGAGCCTGCGGCGACGCATGTGCGAGGTTTAGAAATAGCTGGGTAAACAGCAGCACAAACAGCGTAAGTATTAAACGCATAATAACGCTACCAACCTTGGCCCTGAAATGAATACGAAGAGTCACAGTATTGCCGAAACTCCGGATATAAAAAAGCGGAGAGCTACAGGATTTTAGTCGATATTGTGAGAAAACGTTAATGGCGTCGCAATTGCCGTTTTTTCACACGGCTAATGAACTTAAATCAACCATACGTCAACGAGTTAGTCGACCCGCATTTCTGGCATCCCTCAGTGAAGATAATAATGAAGATAAGGGATCAAAAATGTTATTCTAAATGCACATATTTGTAGCTGATAATATAACCGACAACGAACCGAATAAAACCCCTGCAAAAGATGGCGTTTTATTCCAGTGGTGACAGTCGCTACAATAGGCTGGACGCAATAATAAAATAGCCCTAATGGATAGGTTCTAAGTATTGTAGCCACTAGATGGCTTGAGGAAGCAAGAAATGACAACGATTGATAAAATTCAGCGCCAGATAGCAGAAAACCCAATCCTGCTTTACATGAAGGGCTCACCAAAGCTGCCAAACTGCGGTTTTTCTGCTCAGGCTGTGCAGGCGCTATCTGCTTGCGGCGAACGTTTTGCTTACGTTGATATTCTGCAAAACCCGGATATCCGTGCTGAGTTGCCAAAATACGCTAACTGGCCAACCTTCCCACAACTGTGGGTTGATGGCGAATTGGTGGGCGGTTGCGATATCCTGATGGAAATGTATCAGCGTGGCGAACTGCAGCAACTGTTGAAAGAAACTGCAGATAAATACCGTTCTGCTGAAGAAAAACCTGCAGCAGAGTAATGTTCTGGCAGGTTAGGCAATAAACCAAAAAGTGGCTCTCAGGCCACCTCAGGTTAATGACAAAGTGCCTGTAGTGGTGAAAACAGGCATATTGTAAAGACGCCGTAAACCCATCCCTGAGGGCTCGAGCCGCGCCTTCCCTGGCGCGGACGCTTTACTCTTCTACCTGCCTTCACCTTGCAAGATCGAGTCCTTAGAGTTTGTCAGCAGTCTGAGGTGGCTCCCCGGCCACCTTTTTTAATGGTTAATTTGCTATTTTTTCTTGAGTTAGGCTACTCAGATTCACCCGCTGGCACTGGCCAGCCACCCAGTTTCTTCCAACGATTCACCAACTCACAGAATAATTTCGCCGTTTGCATTGTATCGTACAAAGCAGAGTGAGCCTGGCTGCTATCAAACGGAATCCCTGCCGTCAGGCATGCTTTAGCCAATACGGTTTGCCCCAGAACCAGGCCGCTCAGCGCTGCGGTGTCAAAAGTGGCAAATGGGTGGAACGGGTTGCGTTTTAAACTGGCGCGTTCAGCCGCAGCCATCACAAAGCTGTGATCGAAATGTGCATTATGCGCAACAATAATGGCGCGGTTACAACCTTGTTCTTTTAGCCCTTTGCGCACGGCTTTGAAAATAGCATGTAACGCATCATGTTCACTCACTGCGCCACGTAATGGGTTAGTGGGATCTATCCCATTAAATGCCAGTGCTTCTGGTTGCAGGTTGGCACCTTCGAACGGATCTACATGAAAATGCAGCGTTTCATCAGGCAACAGCCAGCCATCCTTGTTCATTTGCAAGGTGACGGCGGCAATCTCTAATAATGCGTCGGTTTGCGCATTAAAACCGGCGGTTTCTACATCAATTACTACTGGGTAATACCCACGAAAACGGCCACTTAGGGCGTTAAGGTCACTTTTATCTGCCATCAGTTTCTTATCTTCATCGAATTCAGCACGCATTATGTCAAATTTTAGCGCGGGATGCAGGGGGATATCGCGATGTGAAAAAAGGCACCGCGCAGGTGCCTTTGTGTCAATCAGTTTCCGAGGCCGTGCCCGGCGCTCTTATTCTCGATTAGTTCGATTTTGTAACCGTCTGGATCTTCGACAAAAGCAATAATCGTATTGCCACCTTTGACCGGGCCTGCTTCACGGGTCACTTTGCCCCCAGCATGACGAATCTGGTTGCAGGTGGCCGCAACATCATCCACCCCCAGAGCCAGGTGACCAAACGCAGTTCCCATCTCGTAGCTGTCTACGCCCCAGTTATAGGTCAACTCGATCACTGAGCCTTCGCTCTCATCGCTGTAGCCGACGAATGCCAGCGAGTATTTATACTCGGTATTTTCGCTGGTACGCAGCAAACGCATCCCTAATACCTTGGTGTAGAAATCGATGGAACGTTGCAGATCACCGACGCGGATCATGGTATGGAGTAGGCGCATAATACCCTCTGTTGCTATGTTGCCTGAATGGTGGGCAAGAGTGAGTGAAAACAGGTTTAAGTATAGCCTTGGTAATTAAATCAGTTCAATGGGTTACAGAAAATGAATAGACTGCAAATGATAACGGCCAGGCATATTGCCTGACCGCGAGTATCAATTGATCCATAACTAAGCAGGATTACAGCGTTGGATAGTCGGTATAACCCTTAGCGCCACCGCCGTAGAAGGTTTCACCGTCAGGCTCATTCAGTGGTGCATTTTGCTGCAAACGTTCAACCAGATCTGGGTTGGAAATATAGCTGCGGCCAAAGGCAACAGCATCAATAAATCCTTTTTCAATCAGGCTTTCGGCTTTTTCTGCGGTATACGCACCCGCGCCGATAATCACCCCTTTGAAACGGGCACGTACGGCATCGCGGAATGCATCTGAATAAGGTTTACCGCCGGCCCAGTCTGGCTCGGAGATGTGCAGGTATGCGATATGGCGTTTGTTTAACTCTTCAATCAGATACAGCGCCGCTTCTTCCTGATCTTCACCATTATCCAAACCATTGAACGGCCCTAAAGGTGAAATACGGATACCAATACGCTCAGCGCCCCATTCAGCCGCAGTAGCATCAACCACTTCTAAGGTCAGGCGAGTTCGGTTTTCAATGCTGCCACCGTATTGGTCAGTACGCTGGTTTGATGCCGGAGACATAAATTGATGTAATAAATAGCCGTGGGCCGCATGCAATTCAATATAATCAAACCCAGCCTCACGGGCATTGGCGGTTGCCTGGCGAAAATCATTAACGATGCCAGGGATCTCTTCTGTTTCCAGAGCGCGCGGTGTAGAGCAGGGAACACGCACCCAGGCACCTGTTTCATCACGAACGGTGGTACGGGTATCAGCGGCAATCGCTGAAGGTGCGACGGGGGCTTGTTGGCCCGGCTGCAAGCTGTTGTGTGAAATGCGGCCAACATGCCATAGCTGCACGGCAATATGTCCACCTTCGTCATGGACGGCTTGAGTGATTTTTTTCCAGGCGTTTAACTGCTCTTGAGTGTGTAACCCCGGAGCGCCAGCGTAGCCTTTCGCCTGGAAAGAAATCTGAGTTGCTTCAGTGATAATCAAACCAGCACTGGCTCGTTGACGATAATATTCAGCCATCAAAGGTGTTGGAATGTCACCTGGCTCAATACTACGCAAGCGCGTCAGTGGAGCCATAAATACACGGTTCGGCAATGTGAGCGCGCCAACTTTCAAAGGGGAGAACAGTTTAGCAGTCTTCATGGTGCGTCCTATATTAATAGACCAGTCAACTAGTGTCTGGGTAAATCCTGAAAAATAACAAACATGAAATTCAGGATCATTGGATTATTGAGCGGGTTGTAAAATCAGTTCGATACTTTCTAGCGCACAGGTCAGTGGCGCAACTGATCGTTTTACTTTCGCCCGCAACGACGCGCCTAGCCACAAGGCATAGAGCGTTTCTGCGGTTGCCGCAGGGGAAAGCGTAATGCGTAAAGAGCCTTCTTCAATGCCGGCTTCGATGGCATCTTGCAAACGACCAATGACGCGAGCAGTGCCGATATCTAGCGCATGACGCATAGGTTCGGATAAATCACTCACTTCGGCTGATAGTTTAACCGCCAGACAAGCATTGTGGCATTCACTGCCACAATAGTTAGCAATGGCTTGAGCAAAATAGTGCAGCAGATGGTGACGCTTATCACCTGGCGAACCGGTTAACAGGTTTGCCATCTGTGCATCATAGCGATCAAAATAGCGCTGTAGCATCGCCTCACCAAACACTTCCTTTGAGCGGAAATAGTGATAAAACGACCCTTTCGGAATACCCGCAGTTGTGAGTAACAGGCTAAGGCCCATGCCATTAAAACCAAGGCGTAGGCTGAGGCTCTCACCGGTAGCAAGCAGGTGTTCACGGGTATCTACATGTGTATGTTGTATTTTGTTCATGCTCAAAAGCCTAATAGACCAATCGGTCTAGGTCAAGAAAAAAATGCCAGCGGAGGGTGCGCTGGCATCAATATAGATATCTATCGGCTATTTGTGACTACTTTTTATTAGTTAACCTTAACTTCGACATTTTTGTAGCAAATCCATTCCAGATTGATATTCCGTTGTTTGAACATTCATCATCCCTAAAATGGTGTGGAAGAGATTATCTTGTGAAGTCTCATCATGTTGCGCGCTATCGGACAAACACTGGCGATCAATGCCATAGTTTTTTGTGTATTCAGGCGACAACCACATCAAAAAAGGAATATGTGTCTGCTGGCTGGGAGCAAACATATAGGGCGTGCCATGTAAATACATGCCATTTTCACCTAACGATTCTCCGTGGTCAGAGAGATACACCAGTGCGGTATTAAATCTATCATTATGCTGTTGCAGTAATTTGATGGTGTTATCGAGCATCGCATCAGTATAAAGAATGGAATTATCATAGGTATTGACCAGTTCCTGCGGCGTGCAATCCTGAATTTGGTTGCTATCACAAGTCGGCGCAAACTGACGTATCTCTGGCGTGGATCGGCGGTAGTAGGCCGGGCCATGGCTGCCCATCTGATGTAGCACAATGACGCCATCACCTTTTAACCCATTGATATAATTATCTAACTTATAGAGCAATGCATTATCCATGCAAACACCATTCTCACAATCAGTGGTTAACTGCAGCTGTGTGACGTCCTGATGAGGAATGCGATCGCAGGCACCTTTGCAGCCACCATCATTTTCGCGCCACAACACATTCAATCCGGCATGGGCAAGAATATCCATCAAGCCTTCCTGATGGCTGGCAAGTGTTGCATCATAATTTTTACGCGGCATATTTGAGAACATGCAAGGTACGGAAACTGCCGTTTCAGTCCCACAGGATGAGGCATTCTTGAAATAGGTCACATCCTGTTTTTTCAGCCGAGGATTGGTTTCCCGCTCATAACCACCCAATGAGAAATTCTCTGCCCGAGCAGTTTCGCCCACCACTAATATCACCAGTGTTTTCTTTGGTTGTCCGCTGATTAAGGAGCCTTTATGGGCATCTTCCCCGATTGTCACTAATGCCATATTACTGGCGAAATATTTATGTTTGGCGAATTGAAAACTACCGCTGACAAAATTGGACGGTGTGAGCATTTTAACAATGCTTTTATTATTCCGAATAAGCGAAGCGTAATCTTTATAAAATAATGCCGCGATCAGCAGAATAATGACGACTGACGCCAGAATATTGGCGGCTCTTAACCCCAGCATATACCACCAGGGGCGCGTCACTCGGATACGCACGAAACAGATAATAATGGCGGGGAAAATACCTAATATCAGCAACCATAAAGCCATGCGCGGCGTGAAAAGGGCGGTGGCTTCCTGTGCATTGGTCTCAAACGCATTTTGCATCATATTGGCGTCGATAACGGCACCATAGCTGAACATAAAATAGTTGGCCGCCGCACTCCCCAGTAGAAACAAAATAATGATTGGCTTACGCAGTACAGGTACGGCTAAAAGACTAAAAATAATATTAAGGGCGCAGAAAATCACCAGCGGAATAGTTGCTGCAAAGAAATAACTATCACTGCTGTCAAAGTGAATTAACGACCAGGCTTTATAAATAAACAGCGCATTTTGGAAGAGAGTAAAAAACAGTGCGGTGACTAAAATAAACACCAATCCGTTACACTGTAACTTATGTCGAACATTCATTGTTAAAATCAAACCCTAGTATTAACCAATTAACGAAATGCTACTGAATAAAACTTAAGATAACCTTAGCGGTCAGGGCATAGTGTGTAGCGTGATTAGCAATAGGAACTTGCCAGACGCACTGAAGCAGGCTTCAATTAAAGTCTACCTCTTGTACTTGGAGCCGCAGGGGGGTTAGCTGTATTCACTTACCCGAATCAATTACTTGAGTAAGCTCATCGGGGTTCATTCATTTGCTGCCTACCTGCAACCTCAAGTTTTTCAGGTATGTCAGCAGCAGGAGAGGCGATTTGGCTCAGCAACTTGAGTTTTTTGACATTCCCAGCCCATGCCGTGGTATCTGCCAAACAGATGACCGTGGTTTTTGCCGTGGGTGTATGCGTAGCCGGGATGAGCGCTTTAATTGGATGAAAATGAGTGACCCGCAAAAACGGGATGTCCTGCGGCTGTGTCGTCAGCGCTTGTTACGTTTGCAGCGCGCCAACAAACAGCTGGATGACCCGCTACCAGAACAACCTTCATTATTCTGATTCGCCATTGTTTTACCTTAGTGTTTAGCGATTATGGCGATTTCACTGCTCAGCCCCAATTCATTACTCAGGGAGGATTTAACCTTCCTGCCGGTTGTGTATGCTTAGGGCAGATAAACAAATGAGGTAGTTAATAATGGATACACGTAGCCAACTGGCCCCGCTTGGGCCTGAGTTTTCTCGCATGATTTGCGGTTATTGGCGGTTGATGGAATGGGATATGACGCCGCAACAGTTGTTGGCTTTTATTGAGCAACATATTGAATTGGGCATCACGACAGCTGATCACGCTGATATTTATGGCGGTTATCAATGCGAACAGGTATTTGGCCAGGCATTGCGCCTTAAGCCTTCCTTACGCAGCCAACTGGAATTAGTCAGTAAATGTGGTATTGCTACCACGGCCAAGCCAGAGCATGCATTGGGGCATTATATTACTGATCGTTCCCATATCATTGAAAGTGCAGAACAATCCTTAACTCATCTGCATACAGATTATCTTGATTTATTGCTAATCCATCGCCCAGACCCATTGATGGATGCAGATGAAGTTGCTGAAGCATTCACTCAATTACATAAAAGCGGCAAAGTGAAACATTTTGGTGTTTCAAACTTTTCGCCTGCGCAATTCAGTTTATTGCAGTCACGCTTGCCATTCTCATTGGTCACTAACCAGGTTGAGATTTCACCGTTGCACCAACCCGCCATTGTCGATGGGACACTGGATGCTTGCCAACAGTTGCGTATTAAGCCAATGGCATGGTCTTGTTTAGGGGGCGGGCGTTTGTTTAGCGACCCTGAATTCCAGACATTACGTAATGAGTTACAGACCATCGCTGATGAGATTGGCGCTGAAAGTATCGAGCAAGTGGTGTATGCCTGGGTGCTGCGCTTACCATCGGCACCTTTACCGATTATTGGTTCCGGCAAGATAGAGCGCGTTAAAACTGCCTGGGCATCACTCTCCTTAACCCTGACTCGCCAGCAGTGGTTCCGTATCCGTCGTGCTGCACTGGGCTATGACGTGCCTTAATTTTATCCTTTGCGCCAGCGAGCCTCAGGCTGGCGCAACCTGGCTTTTTTCGCCCGGCACCGCCATTTGCAATTGTGTTAGCGAACAATACAGCCGCCAGATAAGCCCGGCCAGTTCTCGGCCAGTTGCATCCGGATATTGCCCTAAAATAGCACTCATACGCTGCAACTCCTGCAACGTAGCTTGTAGTGAACTCGGCTGAACACCTTTCTCGGTCATGCAGCCTTTCAGACAATGAATAGACACATCTCGCACGGCAGATAAAGGCGCAGAAGTGGTTTGCCAATCACGTAACTGCCAGACCACATGGCTGCAATTGAGTAGCACCATTCCCCAGCGGAGCAGCCACAGGCGTGCTGATTGATCTTTACTGAGATTAAGCTGATTGATGCGGTGATATATCAGTGATTCGAATTGATTTTGGCTTTGCTGCGGATGAGCACTAAGTTGATCGATAAAATCACGGCGTAACAGGCGAATGATACGCCGGCTTTTACGTTTATCTGAGCTGGGCCGCAGTATCTGAAAGGCAACACCTGCCAACATCACGCCAACTAATTTACCAATATTATCATTGAGAAACTCTTGGTAATCATAGCTAGGGGGGTTGGTCACACTGAGAAATGAACCCATAAAAACAATCAATTGCCCCCACAAGGAAGCATAAGCCGGATGCTGGAGCTTCATCATTTGCATGGTGATTAAAATGGGGAACAACACCACGGCAAATTGCCAAAAATCATCAATTTGTACCATCACGCCAAATTTCAGAATAAAACAGCCAATCGAAAGCAAAACAATGGCTTTCACTAGCGTGGCAATGCTGTCCGTTGGCGAAGGGGTAGCAGAGTAGAGCACGCAACTGACCGCCGCCAATGACAAAGCAGCAGCGCCAGAACTCCACTGCGTATTTATCCAGAAGGCACAACCGATCACAATGCATACAAAGGTTCTCAGGCCGTTATAGGCGGCCTCATAGGTATCGGTGTGGCGCGCCAGCGCAGTCACGGCAGGGGGCAATAGCATGCCGCTTTCCGGTTCTTTATCCAGTTGAGCCAGCCAGCGATTAACCTGCAAATATAACCAGCAAAAATGCCGCAAGCGCAACCAGAAGGCCCGATGACGATAATCAAACTCATCATGGGGGGCTATTTGTTGCAGGATCCTGGCTATCTGATATTTATCACAGTCAGGTTGTTGTAAAGCGGTTAGCAATTGAGCGAGAACCGCGGGCATGTTCGCCGGTGGCGATGGCCAGTTAACCAACATACGGCGCAAACTGGTAATCACGCTGGTGATACGTAACTGGCGATGCAAAATGAAATTCAATACATTATTGTGTCGCCGTAAACGGTAATGGCTCCAAAATGCCTGAATACGCAGGAGATTCATCGTAAGAATCTGGCCAATTAGCCCCTCATGGGAGGTGCGAATTTGCGGTGTTTGCTCGGTTTGCCACAGTAGCTCGGCGTGTTCCAACAAGCGAGATTGCATACGGCGCAAAGAGGTCAGCAGTGCTTCACCGTCTGACGTGCTGGGGAGCAGCATCATCATCAGACCGCCACACAGAATGCCGGTAATCACCTCACAAACTCGGGCTTGGGCAATATCAAATATTTGTTGTGTATCAGTGGTATTGACAGTAGAAAAGGCGATGATCGCGGTTGTATAGCCGGCTAAAGCAAAGGCATAAGAAACGTTATTCTGATAGTGATTAGAGACAAAAGTACACAGGCCAATCCAGGCGGCAATAGCAAAAGTGAATAACCAGGGATCATTTAAGCAATGACCGGCAATTATCAGTGATGCGGCGGCACCAATCAGGCTGCCAACAACCCGGCCAATACTTTTGCTGATGACGCCACCGACTGTCGGGAAACTGACTACTGCCGCAGAAGTCATCGCCCAATAGGGTTCATCTAAATTCAGCGCAAACGCAATCCACAGCGATAGACACATTGCCAGCGAGTTACGCAGTGCATAACGCCACTGACCTGCATTCGCCTTGCCCCAGGGGGTTTGCTGCCACGAGGGAAAAGAGAGGCGCATGGTTTAATTTACCAGTGAAATGGTACAGGTGGTGCCAGCAATCAGAGTGATATCGGGCGGAACATCCAGCAATTTAATCCTGACTGGGACACGTTGTGCCAGGCGCACCCATGGGACATTAGGTTTCACATCAACCAATAAATTTTCGCTGCTATCGACACTCTGGTCGTAAATGGCGCGACCAATACTTTCCACCACCCCCCGTAAAGGAATGTTGCCATTATACAAAACAATTTTGGCTTCATTACCTTCTCTAATGTGTCTTAGCTTGGTCTCTTCGAAATATCCCATGACGTAAAATGAATCGGTATCTATTAGCGCAACTAATGGAGTACCTGTGGTGGCGTAGTTGCCGACCCGAGTCTGTAAATTGGTAATATAACCGTTGGCTGGGGCATAAATACGCGTTTTACTGAGATTCCATTTCGCTTGTTCGAGGTTTGCCAATGCACCTTGATACGCAGCTTTCATGCTATTTGCACTTAAATTGGCAATATCCAGATCCTCACCCGAAATAGTATTTTTAGGTAAGTTTCGCCGACGTTCAGCTTCATGATTGGCTTTAGCCAGTTCAGCTTGCGCGCGCTCGAGAGCTGCTTGAGCATTATCCAGAGCCAACTGATAGGGTTGTGGGTCAATCACAAATAATAGGCTACCCGAGCTTACCAACTGGTTATCATGAACTAATATTTTAACCAACTGACCAGAGACTTCTGGCGTGATACTGACCAATTCTGCCCGAACTTTGCCATCGCGAGTCCAGGGGGATTGCATATAATAATTCCACATCCACCAACCAGCACAGAGTGCGAGGGCGAATACGATGACAGAAGAGAAATATTTAAGAGACTGATGATTCATATCAATTTACCAACTGGCTAATATCCACAAAGAAACACTGACTGCAATGACAAAAATGGACAGATCCATTAATATTGGATGCCAGATGTCACCAGAGTAGATCCAATTCCGCAGCATATGATGGATCAATAGCCATAACACCAAACCTAGCATAACCGCCTTAAACATCGGTGGGAAATAGATAGAGGCGCCTAAAACTAAGTCTGACAAGGGTGCATTTGTGGATAATATAGATACATACATAAGGTTAATCCTTAAGAGGTAATTTTAGTAAATACATAATTTTTGCTAAAGGATTCCCCGTATTTATTGCTATTGTCCTAGCATCGACGGTATATATACATTTGTGTTTTTAATGTTAATTACCCAAAATAGACTGGACTCTGGTAGTTATGCTAGCACGCTAAATAAAAGGAGGGGCAATTGGAATCGACATTAGGATCTGATTTAGCACGATTAGTTCGCGTTTGGCGCGCGCTAATCGACCACCGGTTGAAGCCGTTGGAGCTGACCCAAACGCATTGGGTTACCTTGCATAACATTAATCGTTTACCACCTGAGCAATCCCAGATTCAACTGGCAAAAGCGATTGGTATCGAACAACCATCATTGGTTAGAACCTTAGATCAACTGGAGGAGAAAGGTCTAATCACACGCCATACCTGTGCAAATGATCGGCGTGCAAAGAGGATAAAACTGACGGAACAGTCTTCACCGATAATAGAGCAGGTTGATGGAGTCATATGTTCCACTCGTAAAGAAATTCTTGGGGGAATTTCACCAGATGAAATTGAATTGTTATCTGGTTTGATTGATAAACTTGAGAGAAACATTATTCAATTACAAAGTAAGTAAAATAAAGTTAGACGACTCTATTCACAGCAGAAAGAAAATTTTCGGTAGTAAGAAAATAAGCCAGAGATCGCAATGATCTCTGGCTTTACACGTTATATTATAAAGTATATTGCAGAGAGACGATTAGCGCGGGCTAACAGTCACAGTACTGCCGCTGCTGGCGAGCATCACGCGTTGCCCGACGCTAAAGCGGGTTGGGCCTTGTTTCTGAACAACCAAAATAGTGGTGCCATCATCTTTACGCACTTCAAGCTGTACGCCGTCAGTACGGTTCATTGCACCTTGAACACCTTGTCCCGCCATACCACCAGCAACCGCACCTGCAGCTGTTGCCAGACTACGACCTGTGCCGCCACCGACAGTATTCCCGAGGAAACCACCCAGTACAGCACCACCGATTGCGCCCATAACGTTGTTCTCATCGCCACCTTGAATAGTTACCGGACGAACTGAAATCAATGTGCCGTAAGTCACTGTCTGTACTTGCTTGGCTTGTGAAGCGCTAAAAACGTCACCAGACAAAGTGTTGTTGTTGGCACAACCGGTTAGAGTAACCGCAGCAATAGCAACGGCGATTAATGGCTTGATCATAAAAACTCCTATTAAAATGCATAACCGTATTACGGTTCAGTATGCCTGGTATATCCAAACCCAGTCCATTGGCGGCCTAGTATTTGCATAAAGTATGGCTTACCCGAATATTTATTTCACTACTTAACTTATTTTTGGCGGTGTACTTAATCTTTTGACCACACAATAGATCCGCAGCTTAGCGGTTTACACTTCAACCAATATTAAACGGCGGTTTAACTTTATCAAAGCAAGAAATATTACCGCCATAACCCATACTGTAAGAATTAATGACTTTTATGTGACCCTTCTTGCAAATAAAAATCATTCTTTAAGAGATACCCTATGGCGGTATACACTTAAAAAAGTATATCTTTTCATGATGTTAATTTTATTATTCTGACGTGATTTGGGTAAAGTCTCGTTGCTCTCTTGTCCCACAATGGGAAATAAGGTCATTGCTATGAAATCAGGCCGTTTTATTGGGGTGATGTCGGGAACCAGTCTGGATGGCATCGATGTTGTTCTGGCCGCCATTGATGAGCGCATGGTGGCTCAGCAGGCCAGTTATTGTCACCCGCTGCCGCTCCAGCTAAAAAAAGACATTCTCGGTATGTGCCAAGGGCAATCAACCACGTTATCTGCCGTGGGTAAGCTCGATGCACAATTAGGAATACTATTTGCCGAAGCGGTGCTGACACTACTGGCCAAAGAGGGGCTGACGGCACAGGATATTACGGCAATTGGCTGTCACGGGCAGACGGTATGGCATGAGCCACTGGGTGAACCGGCTTTTACCATGCAATTAGGTGACAATAATCGTATTGCTGCCATGACAAAAATTGCCACTGTCGGGGATTTTCGCCGCCGGGATATGGCTTATGGTGGGCAAGGCGCACCGCTGGTTCCGGCCTTCCACCATGCTTTATTAGCCCATTCTACGGAACGGCGCATGGTGTTGAATATTGGCGGTATCGCGAACTTATCGATGCTACTACCTGATTTACCGGTACGCGGTTTTGATACCGGGCCGGGGAATATGCTGATGGATGCCTGGATTTGGCGTAATCGTTCGCTACCTTATGATAAGGATGCTGCTTGGGCACTATCGGGCCAGGTTAATCAGCCACTGTTGGAACTGATGTACAGTGACCCCTATTTTGCGAAACCGGCACCGAAAAGCACCGGCCGCGAGCATTTCAATGCCGGGTGGCTGGATAAACAATTGAATAAAATTCCGGGTATCAAACCGGAAGATGTCCAGGCCACATTAGCAGAGCTAACTGCACTCTCCATTGCTGAGCAAGTTCAGTTGGCCGGAGGCTGTGAGCGGCTGCTGGTGTGCGGTGGCGGGGCGCGGAATCCATTAGTGATGTCACGGATGTCAACTTTACTGCCAGGTACTGAAGTGTGTGTCACTGATGATTTTGGCGTCAGTGGCGATGATATGGAAGCGCTGGCATTCGCCTGGCTGGCTTTTCGAACCTTGTCCGGTAAATCGGGTAATTTGCCCTCGGTGACCGGAGCCAGTTGCGAGACCATTTTAGGAGCAGTCTATCCTGTATCGTCACGATGACGGTGCTAAGCTGCCATAGGTTATGGTGGCTTATACACGCAATAAGGATGGCAAAATGAAACAGCTATTTGGCTCGACGGCAATATTGGGTACAGCGGCAGTATTGATGCTGACGGGATGCAGTTTGGTACAGTCCAAAAACGAAACTTTGCATTACCAATGTGGCACGACCAGGCTGACGGTCATGCAGGATAATAAACAGGATAAAGTCAGTTTAGTGCTGGATGGCAAACAACTGACCTTGCCGCAAGTACGTGCCGCATCTGGTGCTAAATACAGTGACGGCCATTATACTTTCTGGTCGAAGGGCAATGCGGCTTTTGTTGAGCGTGACGAAAAAGTGATTATCAATGACTGTATGTTGATAAAATAAATACTTTGATCAAGTAATCAGGCAGTTGTCGGTTCAGGGTGATTGTGATTCTGCCGTTGCAAGGGCAGAATGATGAGCACTGCTTTTCTGTGCATGACCGAGCTTATATGACTGACAATAATGAATTTGACGTTGCTGACTTGCGCCGTGAATATATTCGTGGCGGTCTACGCCGCAGCGACTTAACCGAAAACCCACTGGAATTGTTTGAGCGCTGGTTAAAACAGGCCTGTGATGCGCGTTTAGCTGACCCGACAGCCATGTGTGTGGCAACAGTCGATGCCAACGGCCAACCTTATCAGCGGATTGTGCTGCTCAAACATTATGACGATCAGGGGTTGGTGTTCTATACCAACTTAGGCAGCCGCAAAGCGCAGCAATTGGCTGAAAATCCGCATATCAGCTTATTATTCCCTTGGCATATGCTAGATAGGCAAGTCATATTCCTTGGCAAAGCTGAGCGCCTTTCCACCCTCGAAGTGCTGAAATATTTCAGTTCTCGCCCCAAAGATAGCCAGATTGGTGCTTGGGTATCCCAGCAATCTTCACGGATTTCCGCCCGTGGTGTGCTGGAAAGCAAATTCCTGGAGCTTAAGCAAAAATTCCAACAAGGTGATGTGCCGCTACCCAGTTTTTGGGGTGGATTCCGGGTTAAATTCGACTCTGTCGAGTTCTGGCAAGGAGGCGAACACCGCCTGCATGACCGATTTATCTATCAACGGGATGCAGATACCTGGAAAATTGACCGTTTAGCGCCGTGAGAATGATGAAATAATTGTGGTTAAGCCTAGCGCTCATCGGGCGGGCGCTTTATTCTATACCCGTCATACTTCAAGCTGCATGCGCGTTGACTGCTTTCGTTTACCCCAGACACTTACTTGAGTAAGTTCCTGGGGATTTGCTCAATTGTCGCCTTCCTGCAACTCGAATTATTTAGGGTATAAATCCGCGTTACCTCGTAAAAGACAAATTTTTTGTAAAAATAATTTTGTAAAACAATGGAGTCGTTGATGACCAGCAGCAACCTGATTAAACAATTGCAAGAGCGGGGCCTCGTTGCCCAGGTTACGGATGAAGACGCGTTAGCAGAGAGACTGGCGCAAGGGCCAATTTCACTGTATTGCGGTTTCGATCCTACCGCAGACAGCTTGCATTTGGGTCATCTGGTTCCGTTGTTGTGCCTAAAGCGCTTCCAACTGGCAGGGCATCGCCCAGTTGCTTTAGTGGGTGGTGCGACCGGCATGATAGGTGACCCAAGTTTCAAAGCCAGTGAACGTAAACTAAATACCGCAGATACGGTGAACGAGTGGGTGGAGAAAATCCGTCGGCAAGTTTCGCCATTCCTTGATTTTGATTGCGGTGACAATAGCGCTATTGCGGCCAACAACTACGATTGGTTTGGTGGTATGAATGTGCTGACGTTTCTGCGTGATATCGGCAAGCACTTCTCAGTTAATCAGATGATCAATAAAGAAGCGGTCAAACAGCGTTTAAATCGCGATGATAGCGGCATCTCATTTACTGAGTTCTCCTACAATTTGTTGCAGGCTTATGATTTTGCTTGCCTGAATAAAGCGCACGGCGTTGCATTACAAATTGGGGGTTCTGACCAATGGGGTAATATTACCTCCGGTATCGATTTGACTCGCCGTCTCCACCAGCAACAAGTATTTGGCCTGACAGTACCATTAATTACCAAAGCAGATGGCACCAAATTCGGTAAAACCGAAGGTGGCGCAGTATGGCTTGATCCGAAGAAAACCAGCCCTTACAAATTTTATCAATTCTGGATCAATACCGCAGATGCTGACGTGTATCGCTTCCTGAAATTCTTTACTTTCATGAGTCTGGAAGAAATTAACGCACTGGAAGAAGAAGATAAAAACAGTGGTAAAGCGCCACGTGCCCAGTACGTGCTGGCCGAAAATGTTACTGGCATGGTGCATGGCGAAGAAGGTCTGGCTGCGGCCAAACGTATCACTGCCAGCTTGTTCTCCGGTGATTTAAATGACATGACCGAAGCTGACTTTGCTCAACTGGCGCAAGATGGCATGCCGACCATTGAACTGACTCGCGACGCCGATTTGCAGCAAGCACTGGTTAACGCTGAATTAGTCCCTTCCCGTGGTCAGGCGCGCACCATGATTAGCTCAAATGCGGTGGCGATTAATGGTGAGAAGCAATCCGATCCGGAATACACGTTCACTGATGCTGATCGTTTATTCGGCCGCTATACCTTGTTGCGCCGCGGTAAAAAACATTATTGCCTGATTAGCTGGCTGTAAGAGTAAAAGAAAAATAAGGGGCAATTATGTCCCTTATTTTTTTGCTGATGGTTTGTTCACTTTAGGCCGTACCAATGAAAAATATACTTTCGATTCAGTCACACGTTGTTTTTGGCCATGCAGGTAATAGCGCGGCTGAATTTCCTATGCGCCGGATGGGGGTTAATGTCTGGCCATTAAATACCGTTCAGTTTTCGAACCATACGCAATATGGTCATTGGACGGGATGTGTTATGCCAGCCAGCCATCTGACTGAAATTGTACAAGGTATTGCCGATATTAACCGGCTGAAAGATTGTGATGCTGTATTGAGTGGCTATATTGGCTCACCAGAGCAAGGTGGTCATATTTTAGCAGCAGTTGCGCGGGTGAAACAGGCCAATCCTAACGCCTGGTATTTTTGTGATCCGGTCATGGGGCATCCCGAGAAAGGTTGTATCGTGGCTCCAGGTGTGGCCGAGTTCTTCTGTCAGGAAGCGTTACCCGCCAGTGATATTATTGCGCCAAATCTACTCGAACTGGAGCAACTCAGTGGTACACGGGTCGAAAATGTCGAGCAAGCGGTTAAGGTTGCCCGCGATCTTTGCGCTAAAGGACCGAAAGTCGTTCTGGTTAAGCACTTGAGCCGTGCCGGTTATAGCCTCGACTGTTTTGAAATGTTATTAGTGACCATGGATGATGCCTGGCATATCAGCCGTCCACTGGTGGATTTTGGCGCACGCCAACCGGTGGGTGTGGGTGATTTGACCAGTGGATTATTGCTGGTAAATCTACTTAAAGGCGAACCCTTGGATAAAGCACTGGAGCATGTGACGGCTGCAGTATATGAAGTGATGCTGAAAACTCAGCAGATGGGGGAATATGAACTTCAGGTGGTGGCCGCACAGGACGCTATTGTTAATCCTTCCTGTCATTTTACTGCGACAAAATTATAATCCTGGTATGCAGTGCCCCTTATTCAGGGGCACTTCAAATCAGTGACTTTCTTATTTCTTCACGTCTTCTGCTGCGAGCGCCGCTTTAACTGCCTGACGTTCTGCTACCCGCGCCATATATTTATCTAAATGGCTGCGCTGTTTAATTTCAAGTTTCAGTGCAGTTGCCCAGCGAGTTACGGTAAATAGATAGGCATCGGCCACGCTGAATTTTGAGCCTAGCAGATAATCATGTTTTGCTAATACGCCATCGACATAGCTGAATTGCTTATCCAACCGTTCACGGGCGATAGCTTTATATTCGTCTGGTGTTTTCGGGTTAAACAGCGGACTGAAACCTTTATGTAATTCAGTCGCAACGAAGTTTAACCATTCAATGGCGTGGTAGCGGGAAAGGGTGCCTGATGGTGCAATCAGGTGGCGGTCAGGCACTTTATCTGCCAGATATTGTACGATGGCCACACCCTCAGTGAGCAGACTTCCGTCATCCAGCAACAGAGCTGGCACTTGTCCTTTAGGGTTGATGCTTAAATAGTCTTCACCCGTTTCAGTTTTTTTAGTCGCCAAATCGACACTTTCAATACTGAAATCTAGCCCCGCTTCACGTAACACAATATGGGGCGATAGAGAGCAGGCACCGGGTTTATAGAACAATTTCATCACAAACTCCTTAATCGAGGACTGAAAGAAAAACGCTTCTTAATCCTAAGGCAGATACGTAAAAAAAGCAGCTAGTACAATGTAATATATTGATGCGGGGAGTAAAATGTCACCCTACAGCGGAATAGATTATCCGCTGTAGGATTACCATGACAGTGATTGTCAGGTAGTGAAAATAATTACCGTGGTGGACGTGCTGGGCGAGTACTGATCGAGGCAGACCAGCTAAAAGTGGTGGTACTTGGTGCTGTTTTTTTGGTTTTTCTTTCTACGCGGGTTAATTTTGCGATTTGTTCGCGGGCGTTCATGATTTTTTCTATGGCTTCATCTTTCACTTTATTTTGTTCTGAGTTGGTTAATGCCCTTCCTAAATTTATCCTGGCTTTATCGAGTTGCGTTTTGACGTCGCGTTGCTCACTTTCAGTCATTTCTTTTAATGTCAGCTTTTTCATTTTTTTTGCCTTGTTTGCCTCAGTCCTACTTAGTGTACAACTTTATCCTAAGTGGAGATGTAAGAGATTGCGATCTGGGCGACATTAATCACGATAAAAGCCTGTTAGTGACTTCAAATAGGGAATTAGTACCCGCTCTCAGCAAAATAACGCCAGGAGCGGAGCACCGCAGTTATTTTAGGTAATTACAGCAATCGCGAACCGTAACCCCACAGTAAAACGGTCAGACCAAGAAGTAACTCTAAAACCAGCACCCCGATGGCAAAGGTAGAGCCTGAGAAGATAAAACCTTCTTGTCGGTCAATATTGAGAAAGGTAGGGATGCCCAGATACATCAAGTAGCCGGCATAGCAAAGTGCAATCACCCCGACCAATAAGCACAACCAGATAATTGGGTAGAGGGCGACCACTCCGGCCAGCAACATCGGTGTGGCAGCATAACCGGCAAACAAGGTGCAGCGTTGCCAACTTGGGCGGCTTTCATAGCGGCGTGCCATCCAGTAAATCACCCGACCCATCAGTGCGACTGCAGCCAGAATCAAAACGTAAAAAATGATAGCGAAATAGAGCGCGGTTAGGGGGACCAGTTTTATGCTCTGCCCATCACCAAAATTCCAACCCACTTGTGTGGTGCCGATAAATGCGCAAATCACGGGGATAGCAGCCATCAGGAGAATGTGATGAGCGTACATGTGACGTACACTTTCGCCCTCACGTTTGATTTGCTGAAACTCCTGACCGGGATGGGTCATAAGCCCCCAAACATGGTTGATCATACATCACCTCCTGATCGGTTATCGACCGCAGATAACAGACGTGTATCAGCCTGCGATATAAAGTGAGTATAGTTTATTTTTTGTACACCAAGAGTGTGACGTTATTCACATTAGTGTTGGGCGGCGGTGCAGACATAATTAGAGGGAATGAATAAGATAAATCAACAATACTATTTGATGAGTTAATCACCGGAGTAGGTCATGGGTATGCAGGGAAATGATAGTCGTATCGACAATATAGAGTTTGCTGTCAGTGATATTGCTCGTTCAAAAGATTTTTACGGGACGGTTTTTAATTGGCGCTTTACTGATTATGGGCCGAGCTATTGTGAGTTTACCGATGGTCGATTGACGGGGGGATTCACCTTAGGGGAAGTTCAACCTAATGGTGGGCCACTTGTCATTCTGTATGCTGATAATTTAGAACAGACACAAAAACGTTTGGAACAGGCGGGCGCCAAGATTGTCATTGCGATATTTGCTTTCCCGGGTGGGCGGCGTTTCCACTTCACCGATCCAGATGGATATCAGTTGGCCGTATGGTCAAATAACTGACAGCCCACAGATGCCAAAAAAAGAAAGCGCTCCAGAAGGAGCGCTCGAGGTTAATGAGAAAGCTATTGAAAACTTAGTGAGTGAAGGGTTTACCGCACCTCGGGGCGCTCCGGTCGCTTACGCGACTACGACCCCAACGGCGCGATTCCCCTTCATTTGACTTTGTCAGCAATCTGAAGCGCTCCCGAAGGAGCGCTCTTAGCCAGCCAGCAGATTAAACGGCGGCGGCAGGAGAGGGTTTGTTGCTGTCACTCGGTGCCAATGTCATGCGATACAGTTTTGGTGCAGTCAGCATCATCAGAACGGCGATGATAGCGGTCACAATACCAATCTGCATAAACACATGGCTATAGATAGCAAGTGATGCATGGGCGTCGGTGATATCACTCGGCACTGCGGTCAATGCGGCAACTTTACCGGCGATCAGAGCAGCCGCAGCAGTGGTCAGGAACCATGACCCCATGATGAAGCCCATTAAACGCTGAGGCACCAACTGTGCAACCATCGCCAGACCCAGACCAGAAATCATCAGTTCGCCGATGCTTTGCAGCGCATAGCTGAGGATCAACCAGTTGACGGAAACAATGCCGTGTTCGTTGGCGAAACTTGCGCCCCATGGCAGCACCAGGAAGGCTGCGGAACAGAGCACCATGCCGAAAGCAAACTTGTGCGGCATTGGCAGACGGTCGCCCATTTTGTTATAGACGGCAGCCAGTATTGGGCTGGCAACCATAATCCAGAATGGGTTCAATGCCTGGTATTGTTCCGGCTCAAATGTAATACCAAAGATAGAATGCTCAACATTATGAATCGCGAAGAAGTTCAACGATGTTGGCATTTGGCTATACAACACAAAGAACACCACCGCTTCCAGCATCAGCAGGAATGCGACGATCATTCTGCGACGCGCCGTACCGTGCAGTGAGAATGTCTCTTTGGCAAAGATAAAAATAATACCGACAGAAACCAGTGCTAATGCCCAGCGAGCCACTATTTGGTTGTGCAACAGCCAGCTTGACAATGCAACCAGAGCGACGACACCCACCAAGACCATCAGCAGCTTTTTAAATTGTAATGGAGCAAAGTCAGGTTTAGAACCTTGATTTTTCACCCATTTGCGGCAGAACCAGAAGTTCACCAGCGTGATCAACATCCCGACAACACTCAGTGAGAACGCCACGCTCCAGCCATATTTTGCCGCTAACCATGGGGTCGCCAACATAGAGAAGAACGAACCGATATTGACGGACATATAGTACATAGTAAATGCACCGTCCAAGCGCGGATCGTCTTTGTTATAGCAGGTTGACAGCAGGGAGGATGGGTTAGCTTTGAACAAGCCATTACCAACTGCAATAGTTGCCATGCCCAGATAGACCCAGAAAATGTCATGACCAGAGTAGGCTATCATGGCATAACCCACTGCCAGCGTCAGTGCGCCCAGCACAATAACGCGTTTCGCGCCGAGGACTTTATCTCCTAACCAGCCACCAATGGCAACAAAGCCATAGACCAGGGCGCTGAAGGAAGAGAACAGGGTGATAGAATCGGCCTCGCTCATCCCGAGCATTTTTACCAGATAAACGGCCATGATCCCTTGCAGGCCGTAATAACCAAAACGCTCCCAAAGCTCGATAGAGAAGATCAGGTAAAACGCTTTCGGTTGCTTGAAAGCATTCATACTGATTTCGGGTTGACTGTTTGGTGGTTGTTGATTGTTGTTTGCTGTTGACACGGAAACCTCTGTTTTCACTACCCGCCATGAATGACAGGAAAGACAAAAGTGAATGCGCGAGATGGCATCCTTTTGCGTTGTTATAAGATGTTTAGCGGCGGTTAATGTTCACTATCTTTGTCAACGAGACAAGTCTTTTGCAATATTCTGTTACATATATATCTATCAATGCGATAAAACCATGTTACAAATGTTATGCAGTATTAACGTTTATGTTTTCGCTGTTTGGCGAATTTTTGTTTTGATTAAATGCTGAACTGATTTTAATCAGGCATATATTCTGCTATTTTGTCTTTTTATGGTTCATATCGTTATCTGTATGTGAATAACCAAACCAATATTGTGTTTATGGGGAAAAATCTGAAATTATCCAAAAAAAGGCTAAATGTTAACCAGGGAAAGACTGGAGCTGACGGCCAAATTGAGACATTAATCAGAAAATTGTGTAAATTTTTGGTCTTAAAAAGACTGATGCAGTAAGGCATATAGAGAAAGGGCAATGATATACTGCACCTAATCATAAAAGTCTGGGTATCAGTATGGATATTAAGCAGCTTATCTATCTGTGTAATTTAGAACGCGAGCGGCACTTTGGCCGAGCTG
Organism: Yersinia proxima; assembly: GCF_902170785.1. Taxonomy (GTDB): domain Bacteria; phylum Pseudomonadota; class Gammaproteobacteria; order Enterobacterales; family Enterobacteriaceae; genus Yersinia; species Yersinia proxima. Next base: position 278,506 of record NZ_CABHYG010000017.1, read on the forward strand.
CTGAAGCCAGCTTTGTCAGCCAGCCTACCTTATCGATGCGGTTGAAAAATCTGGAGCGGGAGCTGGGTGTTGCACTCATAAACCGTGGCAATAATTTTGAAGGATTTACCGCAGAAGGTGAACGTGTATTATCATGGGCGAGAGAAATTGTCTCTGTTTATCAGGGGCTAAAACTGGAAGTCGAGTCTCTCAAAAATGGATTAAATGGCACGTTACGTATTGGTGTGGTGCCGCAATGCAGCATCTCATTGGCAAGATTGCTGAAAAGCGTCAGTGAGCGCTACCCTCATCTGGATTACCGGGTATCAGTATTAAGTGCTGATCAGCTACTTGAAGCGCTGACCGGCCACTCCGTTGATGTGGGTATTGGATTTTTTGAATTAACTACACTTAACGAGCTGCATTTTCAAGCTCAACCGCTGGTCGATAGCGGGGTTGATGTGGTATTTCATCCCGAGTATTTCCCCGAGTTGACAGGCACCGAGCCGCTGACACTGTCTCAGGTTGCGGCATTGCCCCTGTGCCTGGCAGAACCTAGCCGTTACTTCCGTCGTTATCTGGATAATAGCTTCCGCGATGCTGGGTTATCACTGCATGCACGGCTGGAAAGTGCATCTATCTTTCAGTTGTTACAAGGGATTTTTGTCGGGCTTGGGTGTGGTTTATTCCCTCAAGGAAGTTTGTTGGCAGAGATGTCTCCGGCATTACTGCGCAGACCGGTGGATATCCCTAAAATGGGCCGACATGCTGCGGTGGTGGTGGCCGAACCAGGACGTGTGACGCCGCTGGCCCAGCACTTCTTTGACGTCGCCCAAGAGTGGCTGACTTCCCACGAGGCGTAATAACTGAGGTGATCGTCTAATTTAAACCGTTTGCCCCAGAGCATGGCGTAACCGGTTAGTCCATCCGGCCGAGGCGGCGCTGAAGATTATACCCAGTAACTGTTTATCACTGAGGCCCATAGCCCGCAACGGGCTAATATGTTGGTGGCTAAAGCGCTCCGGTGCGCGGGTCAGTTCGGCCGTCACAGCGATAAGTTGGTGAGATATTTGCTCAGTAGATTGTGCTGCCAGAGCTTGATCGACTCCGGTCTGTAACGCGGCAAGTAATGCGCTATCTTCAGTCAATTGTTGCAAATTATGCTGATGATGAGCCTGGCAGTAGCGGCTGCCATTAATTCGGGCACTGACCAATGATACCCATTCCTGCCAGTCCGCGGGAACTCGTTCAGGGTTATCCAATTGCGCGGTAACAGCGCTATAAGCGCGCAAGCTCTCTTGATGGTGCGAGAGCAACTCGTTGAGTGTCACCTCAGTGGCCACTGAGTCGTTTTGCGTCAATGAGGGCAGCCAACCTTGCCACTGTGCCTCACTATCTAATAACGGGGCTGACGGAGCATCTTCCATGCGTGGGAAGCCGGGTAACATGACGGTCGGATAGCCCGCCTGAGCAGAAAAACCGGCGACCACTCTGGCCTGAAATCCAACAAAGCCAATTATCTGCGATAAAACAATAATATCTGCATCTGTTAACCCTACCTCAGCCAGTTGTTGTAGTGCATACCTGTCAATCAATGTCGGCTGGCTGGCAAGTTGCCGCGCAAATTGGGTGATTTGTGTCAACCGCATATTACTTTCCCGTGAGGCATCTGGGCTGGACAGTGGTGTGAGACGGGCAGCATAGTGACTACATAAACGCTGAATGCCGGTAACCTGCGCGACAGTCAAGGCGCTACTTAATCGATCATAGAGGGAAAATGTATTCTCGTGATTTAGCGCGACAACCGCAGGGAAAAGAGCCAGATACATGGCATCTGAGGCAGATAAAATAGCCGAGTAGTGCTGCAAGGTATGAGTTAATGCCAGCGGAATATCGTTGGCTAAACCGAGCAGGAAAATGCCTTGCTCAAAGGGAGAACTACTCTGATATGGATTGCCGATGTTGCCACTATTAGCCGTGTCACTTTCGTCGGCAATTTGTGTTGCAAGAGCGCCACCACTGCGCTGAGTTTCATGATACCAATGCGCATTATCTTGTCGTCTAAATTGCACCATAATGACCTCCGTTAGGGGCAGCAACGCGCCAAAGTTAAAGGTAAATGAAGCACCTCTTCAGGCGACAGGTACAGATGAATATTGAACAAGGTGGGTATTGCGGTATCTGGCTGGGCGTTATGCAAAGTGCGAGGGTTCAACATTGGCAAGATATCCTGTTGTTTTATGGAATGAACACAGTGGATATCATTGCTGATTGGGTTGGCGAGATAAAATAATGTTAAACCATAATCCATAACTAAAAGTAATAACATATTATTATATATAACAAAAATGTTGTTACGTTAGTTAATAACTGGCTAACGGGGGTATCAGACTCAGTGAGTGAAGAGTTTACCGCACCTAGGGGCGCTCCGGCGACTCCGTCGCTACGGCCCCAACGGCACGATTCCCCTTCATTTGACTTTGTTAGCAGTCACCAATAGCTTTGCCATTAACCTCATATAGGATCATAAAATTTCCGCGATCAGATGATCGCGGAGGCAGGTTTGTTAGCGGAGAGGTGACAATGTCACATTAATTCTGCCGTGGTTAGAAGTTTGCGTTATCCCGCCGCCAGGCATCTGCGGTCAGCGCTTCACCAAAATGACTGGAAATCAATCGCTTAGTTAGGTCATGCAAGGGTGCTGCGAGCACTTCTGCGGTACTGCCGCGCTCCACAACTTCCCCTTCATGCATCACAATCACCTGGTCACTGATATGCTTCATCATGCCTAAGTGTTGGGTCACATAAATATACGATATGCCGTGCTTTTCCTGTAACTCCAGCATCAGATTAATAATCTGTGAACGCATAGACATATCCAGAGATGCCAAGGCTTCATCAGCAACAATCACTTTTGGTTGCAGAATCAATGCACGTGCCAGCGCGATACGCTGTTTCTGCCCGGAGGCCAGCATATGAGGGTAGTAATTAGCGTGATCAGGCAGTAACCCCACCTGGCGTAAAGTTTGGTTGATGCGCTGTTCGCGCGCGGCGGCATCTAGATCGGTATTCAGCTTTAACGGTGCATCCAGTAGTTGGCCAATACGTTGACGCGGGTTAAGTGAGGTACTGGGATCCTGGAAAATCATCCTAATCCGCTGGCTGCGATAAGCATAATCACCATACACCAGGCGGTGGTCGTCGATAAGCAATTCACCGTCGGTCGGTTCAATCATGCCCGACAGCATTTTTGCCAAGGTAGATTTACCCGAACCATTTTCACCAATAACCGCCAGTGTTTGTCCTTCGCGTAAGGTGAAACTGACCGCTTTGACCGCCTCTACATGCTGGCGACGAAACAGGCCAGTGCGATAGCGAAAGGTTTTGCTCAGGTTACGGACTTCGAGCAGTGTCTCGGCCATTATTGCTCCTCCAGATTTAAGGGGAAGTGGCAGGCAAAGGCGTGGTTTTTCACCAATCGCAAGCGCGGTGTTTCGATACAGGTTTTCTGGGCGTAAGGGCAGCGAGGCCCCAGACGACAGCCGATCGGCAGGTGTTCCAATGACGGAATCGCTCCCGGCAAAGTATTCAGCCGACTTTTGTGTGGCAGAGAACGGCCAAAGTCAGGCATGGCGCGAATAAGCGCTTGAGTGTAAGGATGGTGTGGGGATGCCAGCAGGTCTTCACAGACCGCACTTTCCACCGTCTGACCGCAATACAGCACATTAATTCGCGTGGCCCACTTACTCATCATCTGCAAATCATGGCTGATCAGCAAAATCGTGGTGTTATTGTTTTGATTCAGCCGCGCCAGCAAACGGAAAATCTGTGCCTGAGTGGTGGGTTCCATCGCATTGGTGGGCTCATCGGCAATCAGTAAACGGGGCTGATTGGCCAGCGCAATAGCAATCATCACCTTCTGGCATTCGCCTTCGGTCAGTTCGTAGGGGTAGCTGCCCATAATATCTTTATGGTCTTTAATCCCCACCCGATGCAGCAGCTCGATTGCCCGCCGTTTACGCCAATGAAACCGCTGCCACCAGCGGCCTTTATAAGTCCAGCCTGGGATAGCTTGTACCAGTTGCCGACCAATACTTTCTGATGGATCCAAACAGGATTGCGGTTCCTGAAAGATCATCGAAATATTATGGCCGATCACCTTACGTCGCTCACGGGGAGTCAGTTGCAACAGGTCAATATCATTAAAGCGAAAACGGTCGGCGGTAATACGCCAGTTATCTTTGCTTACGCCACAGATAGCCTTGGCAATCAAGCTCTTGCCCGAGCCTGATTCACCAACTATTCCACGGACTTCGCCTTCCGTAAGAGTGATACTGATGCGGTCAACCGCCTTCACCATTCCTTCTGCGGTCATAAACTCAATAGTGAGGTTGCGAATATCAAGTAATGGCATTATTCCACCCCCGCATTAATAGCTCGGCGCATACCATCACCTAACAGATTAACCAGCAGTACACTGACCAAAATTGCCGCACCGGGTAACATTACGGTCCACGGCGCGACATAGACTAAATCCAGTGAATCTCCGAGCATCGCCCCCCATTCTGGCGAGGGTAATTGCGCGCCTAAATCGAGAAAACCCAAGGCCGCAATATCCAAAATCGCCATTGAGAGCGCACGAGTAAATTCAGTGACTAACACTGCCGCGATATTCGGCAAAATGGCATAGGCCAAAATATGGGGAGTAGATGCACCATCCAGACGGGCGGCAATCACATATTCTTTATCCAATTCATCATGCACGGCACTGTAAATAGTGCGTACCATGCGGGGAAGTAATGCCAGCCAGACGGCGAACATGGCGTGTTCTAAACTCGGGCCAACAAAGGCCACCACAATAATGGCTAGCAGCAGCGACGGGATAGAGAGCAATGTATCGAGCACATGATTAAGAATTGCTGAACGAAAACCGTGGGTAATACCGGCAAACACCCCGAGGATCACGCCACACAGTGCTGCTGCCACTGTCACCAATAGCGCCGACCCATAAGTAGATGCAGTGCCCGCTAATAAACGGCTTAAAATATCGCGCCCTAAGTCATCAGTGCCCAGGAAGAAAGAGACATTGCCGTAACGTGACCATGAGGGGGGCAGTAATTGGTAGCCCAAAAACTGTTGATCGAGCGCGTAAGGAGCCAGTGTGCTGCCCAACACACAGAGTAATAATAAACCCAGCACGCCATAAAACCCCACCATTGCCAGGCCATCGGCATAGAAAAGCCGCCAGGTATAGAGCAGCGGGCTGGGCATTTTCTTCTCGCGGTAGACATTATCGAAGGGCATACCATTCCTTATGCTTTAACGGCGTCATCATCGCGCCCAGAATATCCGACAGGACGTTAATGACGATAACCAACGAACCAACCACCATCACACCGGCTGAAATTGCGGCGTAATCTTGTTGCCGAATCGCATTGATTAGCCAACGACCTAACCCCGGCCAGTTAAACACCACTTCGGTTATCATCGCCAATGTCAGCATGGTTGAAAACTGTAACCCCAATTTCGGAATGATGGGGGGTAAAGCATTGTGCAATACATGGCGGCGAATAATGGTAAATCGAGACAAACCGCGAGTTGCCGCCGCTTTAATATAGTTTTGCCCGATAACATCATCGGTACTGGTGCGCATCAGACGAATGACTTCCGTGGTGGGGGCTACGGCCAGAGCTGTGATGGGTAAAATCATATGTTGTAGCGCGCTGAGCATCATCTCTTTACGATACGGCGAGGGTGACAGCCATGCATCGACTAAAGCCAGTCCGGTGACGGGTTTGACTTGATACAATAGATCAAAACGTCCAGAGACTGGCAGCCAACCTAAATGCAGTGAAAAGAACAACATTAATAGCAGAGCCAGCCAAAATACTGGGATTGAGAAACCGATAAGTGCAATTGAACTGATCGCCAGATCGGCAAATTTGCCGCGCATCACTCCGGCAATAATCCCCAGCGGGATACCGACAAATAGCGCCAGGGCAAAGGCCAGAACACACAACTCCATAGTGGCAGGAAAAGCCTCGCGCAATTGCTCGCTGATGGGCTGACCATTAATGCTGGAAACGCCAAAATCCCACTGAAGCAGGCTGCTGAAATAGAAACGATAAGCATCCAACAGTGATGCGCCGTTTAAGGGGGCATGAGGGGTAAAATAGCTCAGGCTAAAACTGACCAATGACAACATAAATAACGTTATCACCAGCAGTAATAAGCGCCGTAATGTGAAGATTATCATGGCTTTTTGCCCTCAGCGCGATTACTTTCGCGAGACTGGTTTTCTCGAGGCTGATTTTCGCGAAACACTCCTGCAAAAGAAGAGTTACCAAACGGGCTTAAAACTAAACCTTTAATATCATAACGATATGCTTGTAACCGCAAGGATGACGCCAGAGGTAACAGCGGCAGTTGCTGTTCCAAAATGCGTTGGGCTTGCTGATAATATTCAATACGCGCCGATAATTGCTGAGAACGTAAGGCTTTTTGCAATAGCTCATCAAACTCAGGGTCACACCAATGAGCATAGTTTGTTTGCGAACGAATTGCCGCACAACTTAATAGAGGGCGGAAGAAACTGTCGGGGTCATTACTGTCTGTTGACCAGCCGGAGAGCGTCAGGTCGTGGCTCATCTCCATCAGGCGAGCTTCCTGGAAGCGGCCTTCGACTGGCACGATATTCACGGTTATCCCGACCTGCGCTAAGTCTGCTTGTATCAACTCCGCCGTTTTTAATGGGCTGGGGTTATAGGACTGCGATGCTGTCGGCACCCATAGATTGAGTTGCAGCTTGGTGATACCCAACTCTTTGAGGATCGCTTTGGCTTTTTCCGGATTATATTCGGTGACCTGGGCCTGATTATCATAAGCCCATGATGCACGAGGCAAAATGGATGCTGCAGTTTCCGCAGTGCCATAATAGATTGATTGCATCAATCGTTGGTTGTTAATAGATAAAGCAATTGCCTGGCGGACACGTTGATCATTCAGCGGCGGCTTGCGGGTATTAAAGGCCAGATAAGCCACGTTCATCCCCGGGCGCAGGGTTAATCGTAGGCGCGGGTCATCACGTAAAATAGATAATTGGCTCGCAGCGGGATAGGCCAACACATCACATTCGCCGGTGAGTAACTTGGATAGACGGCCTGTTCCGCCCGCGCCCAGATCAATGACGACCTGTGGCATGCGCGGCAAACCTTTCCAATAGTCACTGTTACGGAACAAACGGATATATTGCCCAGAGCGATACTCGTTTAACAAGAAGGGGCCAGTGCCCACGGGTTCGCGGTCGATTTGCTCTTGTCGGCCCTCTTGGGTTAATACATCGGCATATTCGGCTGAAAGGATAGGCGCATAGTGGGTTGCTAAATGCCAAAGGAATGATGCATCGGGGGCTTTCAGTTTAAATTCAACGGTATAGTCATCAATTTTTTTGACACTTTGCACGGCATCAGCAAATTGCAGGCTATCAAAGTAAGGGTATTCACCGCCATTGACACCATGATAAGGATGCTGCGAATCAAACACTCGTTGGAAACTGAACACCACATCATCAGCATTCATCTTTCGCGTGGGAGTAAACCAATCGGTAGTCTGGAAAGGGACATCTTTACGCAAATGAAAACGGTAGGTGGCGCCGTTATCCAACACCTGCCAGCTTTCTGCCAATTCAGGGCTTAGCCGGTAGGTATAGGGGTCAACATCCAATAAGCGGTCATAAAGCTGCGCCGCAAGGGTATCGATGGTTAATCCACTACTGGCCATCTGCGGGTTAAAAGTATTCAGTATTCCACTGACACAATAGACAAAACCACGCTGACGGATATCCGGCAGGGGCTGAGTAGGTTCGGCAGCTGGGGCAGGTTGCGCCAGTGCTGGGGTCGCAAGGCAAGCCAGCGACAGCATCCAAATGAGTAGAACACGCATAAACGCTTTCGCAGTTAGTAAGCAATACTCTTAGTGTACCGTAATCTGCCACTCCTCCCAATCCATTGAGCAAAACAACTGCGCTGTCTGCTGTTTGTTGCAGCAATTGTGAGTAATAGATAGCAACTTACTGTTTACTCATTGAGAAATAGTGGCGATATCGTTAGTGGTAAAGGTTTTTATATTCTGAGGTTGTACGTAATTCCAGCAGAATCAGTGTGGGAATGAGAAAAATTCTCAACAAAGTGTTTGCAAGTGCTATTGATAACCATTATCATCACTTTGCTCTTCGGAACAAAGCCTAAGGTTTCAGGCTTTTGACAGAAAAGCACGACATTGCTCACATTGCTTCCAGTGTTTTTTAAGCCAGCTCGGGTGCTGGCTTTTTTTTTTACCTGTTCACCTGCTGTCATTTCCCTGTCAAATATTATGCGTACAGACGTCCATTCACGATTTAATTTTAAATGATAATGATATTTATCATGTATGTTCCCAGATATTTTGGATTATGACATCAATATACCCGTTGCTATATTCATGCATGAAATATATGAGTAACCAAATTACATTTATATGCTATTGGGGGCATCATGGATCGATATCAGTTAATGATTTCATTGCTTATCTTCTGCCTGGTAAATTTTAATAGTAGAGCTAAACCCCCGGATATCGTTTGGCGGGTTGATACTCGCGATCATAATGAAATATTCAGTACGGGTTTCTCTTCTTCTGGAGACAATGATTTAGTCCTTGATCACCTTAGTGGTAGAAGTTGCCGTAGTATCGACAACCAATCGGCAGATAGCGCATTTATTTCTACTACATCTGATCGGGGTTTTGCATATAGTTATTTAGAGCGAGTATTGAAAAATATAGAAACAACCATAACCAGTAGTGCAAAAGCCTATATTTATCAAATACGCGCTGATACTAATATGTATAGTGCAGATTATACCTTGGATTTTTTATTACGATTGGGGGCGAGTGAGGTCCAGCAGGAAATTCATCGCATTTTTCGCTATGCACCTTACTTATCCGAATGGATGGCTCATCGCAGTGTCTTAGCGGAACAGATCATGTCAGCAACGTCATATCTACTTGAAGAGGGCAGAGTTATACTTAACGGATATATCCCCAACCCGTTATATCGGCAAACACGTTCGAGTGCCAGCATGAATCCTTACCATAATGTTTTTATTATACCGTCAACTATGAATATGATGCGAGTCTGGATGTTAAGAATGGGAATAAGACCTATGATTAGGGCCTGTTTTGGCAGTATGGATTCAATAAGTTTCAAACGAAGTCTGGATTCAATCTATAGCGGTCATGGGAAAATGTTTAAGCTAGTGGCTATTTTATAAAGCTAACTTTCATATATCACTAAATGGGGTGGTTATATTATGAAATTAATTACTTGCGGGGCTATTATATTTATATGCATCCCTGCATTCGCGACGAAACCGGGTGATTTAAAATCACAATGCGATATTGATGAAGGTATTATGATTTATAAACGGATAATTAAAAATTATAATGCGAGCATTATGTGGCGGCCGGATGATATATCTCTCGATGCGATTAATATCAAGATAGATGATAAGTGGTATGGCGCCATAGCGGATGACAGAACAAATGGGAATGCAGCAAAAGGGATGTCCAGTTTTGCACAAGCGGCGTATTTAATCAGTCTCCCTGTTAATGTTTGCGTTAAAAATAAATATCTACGTGGAATTGAAGGTGCCGACTGATATTCCAGTCAGCGCCCTCCGTTTATCACCGTAGGCTGATTTATTGTTCACCTGCCAATATTTGATGTTTCTTCAGCATGCCGCGTAATTGATGGTAAGTCAGCCCCAACAAGCTGGCTGCCTTGCGTTGATTAAATCGCGCCTGTTCCAATGCCTGCTTGAGTATCTGTTTTTCACTATTATGCAGCCAATCTTTAAGATTGAGCGGTAAGGTGGGCAACTCGCTGGTTTGGTTGTCAGCGTTGCTGCGCTCGATACGGCTATTTTCTATGTTCTGCCGGTGTGCAAAAGGGTCGATAATAATGTTATCCAGCGCCTTACTGCTGTCGCCGTGGCGATATACTGAGCGCTCGACGACATTTTTCAGCTCGCGCACATTTCCCGGCCAATGATATTCCAGTAATTGCTGTTCGGCTTGAGGTGTAAATCCAGGGAACAGTGGCAGACCTAATTCCCGGCACATCTGAATGGCAAAATGCTCTGCCAGCAACATAATATCTTGTTGGCGTTCACGCAACGGCGGCAGTTGCACCACATCAAATGCCAGGCGGTCGAGTAAATCAGCCCGGAATTTCCCGGCGGCGGCCAGCGCGGGCAAGTTATCATTGGTTGCACACACTAAACGAACATCCACCTGCAAGGGTTGACTCCCGCCAACACGCTCCAGATGGCCATACTCAATCACCCGTAATAGTTTTTCCTGTACCAACATGGGGGCAGTTGCCAGTTCATCTAAAAACAGAGTGCCGCCATCTGCGCGTTCAAAACGGCCAAGATGACGCTTCTGCGCACCAGTAAAAGCTCCGGCCTCGTGGCCGAACAGCTCTGAATCGAGTAAATTTTCATTAAGAGCAGCGCAATTGAGCGAAATGAAGGGGCCCTGCCAACGGTTGGACAAATAATGCAGGCGATGGGCTATCAGTTCCTTGCCAGTGCCTCGTTCACCAATCACCAACACCGGCTTATTCAGTTTTGCTAATCCTGAAACTTGCTCCAGCACTTCAACAAAAGCGTTGGCCTGGCCTAACAGGTTTTCTAATTGCTCACTCATGATGAAATTCGCCAATAGTTGGTTAAAGTAATCACTCTACATTTTATCTTACAACAATCAAAAAATATTTTATGTTTATTTTCAATGCATTAACTTTATCAAAAAGTTGGCACGACTCTTGATATATCACTATTGAAATTATGTGAATCGGCGCAACCAAACGCCAATCAGTTTAAAGAGGATGTAAATTATGGGTATTTTCTCTCGTTTTGCCGATATCGTGAACGCCAACATCAATACATTACTGGATAAAGCCGAAGATCCACAGAAGCTGGTGCGGCTGATGATTCAGGAAATGGAAGATACACTGGTTGAGATCCGCTCAACGTCGGCCCGTGCACTGGCTGAGAAAAAACAGCTGCTACGTCGCATTGAACACTGTGAAAGCCAGCAGCAAGAGTGGCAGGATAAAGCCGAACTGGCTTTGCGCAAAGATAAAGAAGATTTGGCGCGTGCTGCCCTGATTGAAAAACAAAAAGTGGTGGCACTGATTGATACCTTGACGCGGGAAGTCGCCACAGTTGATGAAACGCTCACCCGCATGAAGCACGAAATTACTGAGCTTGAAAGTAAATTAACTGAAACTCGTGCCCGTCAGCAGGCGCTGACATTACGTCATCAGGCGGCCGCATCATCTCGCGATGTTCGCCGTCAGTTAGACAGTGGCAAGCTGGATGAAGCAATGGCACGTTTTGAACAGTTTGAGCGCCGTATTGATCACATGGAAGCTGAGGCTGAAACTGTCGGTATGGGTAAACAAAAGTCATTGGAAAGCCAGTTTGCCGAATTGAAAGCTGATGATGAAATTAGCAACCAACTGGCCGCACTGAAAGCAAAAATGAATTCAGCGCAATAAGTTATCGCTAAATTTCAGAAAAACACCTCGTCAGGCCGTCGGCATACAGACGGCCTGCCATGATTAAAATGCGGATATCCGCGAGCATATATACACCAATAATTCGAGCTGCAGGAAGGCGGCAACTGAGCGAGTCCCCAGGAGCTTACACAAGTAAGTGACTGAGGTGAACGAAGGCAGCCAACACACATGCAGCTTGAAGTATGATGGGTATAATTGAGGGGAACCAATGAGTATCCTATTTCTTGCCATACCGTTGACCATTTTTGTGTTGTTTGTAGCACCGATTTGGTTGTGGCTGCATTACAGCAATCGCCAACAAAGTGGTGCCCAACTTAGCCATCAGGATATGCAGCGTCTGTCGCAGTTAACTGACGATGCGCGTCGGATGCGTGAGCGCATTCAGGCATTGGAAGAAATTCTTGATGCTGAGCATCCAAATTGGAGGCAGTCATAATGGGCGATATGTTTAAAAATAATTCATTTAAAAACAGCATGTTAAGTAAAAAGAAACTCTATCGCGTGCCAGAAGAGGGCATGATCAAAGGTGTTTGCGCCGGGTTAGCGCACTATTTTGATATTCCGGTGCGGCTGATTCGTGTGATGGTGGTGTTATCGCTGTTCTTTGGTCTGTTTGTTTTCACGATAGCAGCTTATATCGTGCTGACTTTCATGCTGGAACCTGCACCTGCTTCCAGTTTCAGTGAACATCCAGAGGCGACACCGCGCCAACTACTTGATCAGTTAGAGTATGAATTGGGGGCAGGAGAGCAACGTCTGCGCCAGGTTGAGCGCTATGTCACTTCCGAAACCTTTGGAGTGCAGAGCCGTTTTCGTCAGTTGTGAGATGATTCTTTTAATTAACGCTAAAGTCTGCCGGAGGGCATAAAGATGAACAATAATCCCGCCCGAAGCCGTGCAGGTGTAGTATTAACCACACTAATTAAAATTATTTTTAGTGTCGCATTGACCTATGGCCCGGCAGGTGCAGCAGGTTTTATCGTCAGAAATGTCAGCCGTAAGCCCCTGCGCTGGTTGTTGCTGATGATGTTGGAACCCATGCTAAAACGTGCAATGGGGGCGGCGGCGGGTCAATTTGCCAAGGAGAAGCATGAAACGACTGCAAAATGAGATTACGTCATTGGTCAATCGCGGGATGGATAGGCATCTGCGGTTGGCAGTAACCGGCTTGAGCCGCAGCGGGAAAACCGCATTTATCACTTCTCTGGTGAATCAATTACTTCATGTCCACAGCGGCGCACGTTTGCCGCTGTTTTCTGCTGTGCGTGAAGAGCGTTTACTGGGTGTAAAACGGGTGCCGCAGCGTGATTTGGGCATTCAGCGCTTTACTTACGATGAAGGTCTGGCCTCTTTATATGGTACGCCGCCTAATTGGCCAACCCCGACCCGGGGTGTGAGCGAAATTCGTTTGGCTTTGCGTTTTCGCTCCAGCGACTCTCTGTTGCGCCATTTTAAAGAGACATCAACGCTGTATCTGGAAATTGTCGATTATCCGGGTGAATGGTTGTTGGATTTACCCATGCTGGAACAAGATTATTTGAGTTGGTCGCGCCAGATGGCAGGTTTGTTACAAGGAGATCGCGCTGAGTGGGCCAAACCTTGGTTGACACTGTGCCAGCAGTGCGATCCGCTGGCCCCGGCCGATGAAAATCAATTGGCAGCGATTGCTCAGGCTTATACTGATTATCTGATTCGTTGCAAAAATGAAGGCCTGCATTTTATTCAACCGGGTCGTTTTGTGTTACCGGGTGATATGGCAGGTGCGCCTGCATTGCAGTTCTTCCCGTGGCCGGATGTCACTGATCTTGGCGAATCGCGATTGGCTCAAGCTGATAAACATTCTAATTTGGGCATGTTGCGTACTCGTTTTAATTATTACTGCAACTCGGTCGTGAAAGGTTTTTACAAAGAACATTTTGTGCGTTTTGACCGGCAAATCGTGCTGGTGGATTGTCTACAACCCCTGAATAGCGGGCCGCAGGCGTTTAATGATATGCGCCTGGCGTTGACGCAATTGATGCAGAGCTTCCATTACGGAAAGCGCACGTTATTCCGTCGTTTATTCTCTCCGTGTATCGATAAGCTGATGTTTGCAGCAACCAAAGCCGACCACGTGACGGCCGATCAGCATGCTAATTTGGTCTCCTTGCTGCAACAATTGGTACAGGAGGCCTGGCAAAATGCCGCATTTGAAGGGATCAGCATGGATTGCGTTGGGCTGGCGTCGGTACAGGCGACACAAAGCGGCATTGTTGAGCATCAAGGGCAGAAAATACCTGCATTACGCGGCAATCGGCTAACTGATGGTGCACCGCTAACGGTCTTCCCCGGCGATGTTCCGGCGCGCTTACCCGGCCCCGCATTTTGGCAACAACAAGGGTTTCATTTTGATGAATTCCGTCCGCAAGCCGTGCATATTGACAGCCCATTGCCCCATATTCGCCTTGATGCCGTCATGGAATTTTTATTGGGAGATAAATTGCGATGAGCGAGCCTTTAAAACCCCGGATCGATTTTGAACAGCCTTTGCAACCCTTAGACGAACCGGTATTAAAAGCGGCACACGCTTTTGACGAACATGCGGCTGAAAATTTCTATCCCGCGGCTCCAGAACTGGACGCAGAGAATGAAGAGGGGCGGGTAGAAGGGCTGGTTAATGCAGCATTGAAACCAAAACGCAGCCTGTGGCGTAAAATGGTGACGGCGGGGGTAGCCCTGTTTGGTGCCAGTGTGATTGCTCAATCTGTGCAATGGGTTAATCAGGCATGGCAACAGCAGGATTGGATTGCACTGGGAGCCACCACTGCCGGGGGGCTTATCGTGCTGGCGGGAGTGGGTTCTGTGGTGACGGAGTGGCGGCGTTTGTACCGCCTACGCCAACGAGCTGAAGAGCGCGATATTGCGCGAGAGCTTCTGGTGAGTCACGGTATTGGCCAAGGGCGAGCGTTTTGTGAAAAGTTGGCACGTCAGGCTGGGCTGGATCAAGGGCATCCGGCACTCCAGCGTTGGCAAGCCTCGCTACATGAAACCCATAATGACCGTGAAGTCGTTGAACTGTATGCCAAACTGGTTCAGCCTTCACTGGATAATTTGGCGCGAGCCGAAATCAGCCGCTATGCCGCCGAGTCAGCATTAATGATTGCCGTCAGCCCGCTGGCGCTGGTGGATATGGCATTTATCGCCTGGCGAAATATCCGTCTGATTAATCGTATTGCTGCTTTGTATGGCATTGAGTTAGGGTATTTCAGTCGCATCCGTCTGTTCCGTTTGGTCTTGCTCAATATTGCTTTTGCCGGTGCATCTGAATTGGTACGTGAAGTAGGAATGGACTGGCTCTCACAGGATTTAGCCGCGCGTCTATCCGCCCGCGCCGCGCAAGGTATTGGTGCAGGTTTGCTAACTGCCCGACTGGGCATTAAAGCAATGGAGCTGTGTCGCCCATTGCCATGGTTGGGGGATGATAAACCTAAGTTGGGCGATTTCCGCCGGCAATTGATCGGTCAATTGAAAAGTACCTTGCCAAAAAAAGATAAACCGGTGCAGCAGTAACGCTATTTCAGCCGTGGGTCAAAGGCAAAAGAGAGGGGTTCAACACTGCTTAGGCAGGTTTGAAAATCTTTGTGCTGTGGGTTGAGCAGCAGATTATTTTCTGATGGTACGAGAGTGGATGGAACCAGTAATCCAAGTGATGATTCTGACTCCAGCCATTCTGTACCGATATCCATTGTTGACGCAGGTGCGGGGTCGCTGCGCCAGTCTTTGGGCCAATCCTGCGGCTGAAGCAGCATAATGTTGCTATCTTCGATTTCAATTTGGAATAACTCGAACTCACTCAGTGTTGAGCTGTCCTGAATATGTACCAACGTCTCCAACATTGCCAGTGATACACTACTGGCTAAGTAGATGGCAGCGTGCCCCTTATGGTTCCAGCGGCCACCATAGATTTCAGCACCATAGCCGGTCCAGGTTGAAGCAAGATAGCGGCGCATTACAATGCGGTAAAGCATCATAAGTATCGGCCTGCCGGATTTATCTTCATAAGCTACAGATCCTTTATAGCGTTCAATTATGAAAATACGCCGTGCTCCAGGCGCCCAATCAAATCACAGACTTCCAATGCACCGGTTTCGGTTTCCAGTAAGGAATCCGGACTACGGTGACCCAGGCCTTTAATCGGAGTGGACATCCAAGTGATAGCTTTGCCTTTATCACCGCCAAACAGGTCAACTGCCGCGTCCATCACCCGAACGAAACGTGCAATTCGCTCACTCTCTTCGGGAGTGAAACGGCCATCATGTGTGCGCCTGCGTGTCAAACTGCGGCTGGGAATACCGGTCGCGCGCAAAATTTCAGCTTTTGGGATAGATGCCCATAGATGGATGCTGTCAATGACATCAACAGAAAAGCCCATTTTGATGCTATCGACCAATACAGTACCGCGGCTGGCGGGCAAACCAATCTCTCGCCATAGCGCCCCTGTTCTGGTCGCTGGGGTGGGGTGATATGCTCTCATGTAACCTCCTCGGTCAATTGGCTATGTCTACTATAGCCAGCTGGCCGATATAAAGCAAAGTGTCACCGGTTGTTGACGAGGATATTGACGGTATTCGTCATTATATAATTCTAAATTATTAGTATAAAAACTAATAACTCGCTATATATGGCATCAATATGGGTGGATTCTCTTATCTGTGTGAGTGCTGTTGGGGAGAAAAAACAGCAAAAAGCCGATTCCTGTCAACTTTTGCTGACAGACCGCTTCATCAGTAAGGGGGGAAAGGGTATTATCATAGGCAGATATTCCGCACCTGCCCTATATAAGGTCGATACTGATGCGCTTGGAAGTTTTTTGCGAAGACCGAATTGGTCTCACCAGAGAGTTACTTGATCTCTTGGTTTTACGCGGCATTGATTTACGTGGGATCGAAATTGATCCGATTGGCCGTATTTATCTGAATTTCTCACAGCTGGATTTCAGTGTATTTAGTGCGTTGATGATGGATATTCGACGCATTGATGGAGTGACTGATGTCCGCACTGTCTCCTTTATGCCATCAGAGCGAGAACACCGTTCGCTGCGGGCGCTGCTTGAATCCATGCCAGAGCCGGTATTTTCTATTGATTTAAAAGGTAACCTTGAGTTAGCGAACCCTGCTGCCCGTGAGTTGTTCTCCTTAAATGAGGAGAAAGTTCGTCACAAAACTGCGGGTAGCTTGCTGGGTGGGTATAATTTTGCTCGTTGGTTCGATGGGGGGGAAACAGCACCTCATACCGAACGTGTATTGATCAATAATCAGGATTACCTGATGGAGATCACACCGATTCATCTTGAAGACGAAAATCAACAGAGCCAGACGGTAGGCGCTGTGGTGATGTTAAAATCGACCGCTCGCATGGGGAAACAACTGCAAATCTTATCGGTAAATGATGATACCGAATTTAAACAGATTGTTGCCACCAGCGTTAAAATGCGTCAAGTGCTTGACCAAGCACGTAAATTAGCCATGTTGGATGCACCGCTATTGTTGGTTGGTGATACTGGCACCGGCAAAGACCTTCTGGCTCGTGCTTGTCATTTACGCAGCCCTCGCGGGAAAATGCCTTTCCTCGGTCTTAATTGTGCCTCTTTACCTGATGATGTAGTAGAAAGTGAGCTATTTGGCTATGCCGCAGGTGCATACCCGAATGCTGTTGAGGGCAAAAAAGGCTTCTTTGAACAGGCTAATGGCGGCTCAGTACTGTTAGATGAAATCGGTGAAATGTCGCCTCGCATGCAAATCAAGCTGTTGCGTTTCCTTAATGACGGAACTTTCCGTCGTGTCGGAGAGGAGCATGAGGTGCATGTTGATGTGCGGGTTATTTGTGCCACCCAAAAGAATTTGGTGGAATTAGTACAGCGTGGCGAGTTCCGCGAGGATCTCTATTACCGCCTTAATGTATTGACTATCACTTTACCGCCTTTGCGTGAGCGTCAAGCCGATATCATGCCACTGACAGCACTGTTTGTTGCGCGTTTCTCTGACGAACAGGGTGTGCCCCGACCGAAACTGGCACCTGAACTGAGTAGTTTTCTGACCAATTACGGTTGGCCAGGTAATGTCCGCCAACTGAAAAATGCGATTTATCGTGCCTTGACCCAATTGGAAGGTGCGGAGTTACGGCCACAAGATATCGTCTTACCGGAATTTGAAGTTGAAGCGGTTCTGGGGGATGAAGTCCTTGATGGTTCGCTCGACGATATTAGCAAACGTTTCGAACGCTCTGTCTTGACTCGACTTTATCGCAATTATCCCAGCACACGTAAACTTGCCAAGCGCCTTGGTGTTTCTCACACCGCAATCGCCAATAAACTACGTGAATATGGTTTAAGTAGTAAACGTTCTGCCAGTGATGAAAGCGAAGAAGAATAAGGCGTAAAAGAGAAAACCATAAAAAACGGCTGTACCCGAGAGGGTCAGCCGTTTGTATTAAAACGCTATTGAAACCAAATTAGTATGAGTTACTTCAGGGCTGCCAGTGCGGCATCATAGTCTGGTTCAGAGGTGATTTCGTTAACCAACTCACTGTAGATAACATTGTCCTGACCATCCAGAACCACTACAGCACGAGCGGTCAACCCTGCCAATGGGCCTTCAGTAATGGCTACACCGTAAGTTTGTTTGAAATCTGCGCCACGCAAGGTTGACAACGTAGTCACATTGCTCAAGCCTTCAGCACCGCAAAAACGTGATTGGGCAAATGGCAGGTCAGAGGAGATACAAAGAACCACGGTGTTCTCAAGTTCGCCAGCCAATTGATTGAATTTGCGCACAGATGCGGCACAAACACCGGTATCAATGCTTGGGAAGATATTCAGGACTTTACGTTTACCCACAAAGCTGCTCAGCGCAACATCAGATAAATCTTTCGCAACCAAAGTAAAATCTTTAGCTTTATCGCCGGGTTGCGGTAGTTGACCTGCAACGGTCACTGGATTGCCTTGGAAATGTACTGTCTGTGTCATTATTTGATCCCTTTTACAGATGTGTAACACGAAGTTCAGTTTAAGGTAACAATAGCCGCTTGGATATGAGAAATTTGCTAAATAATTTAGATTTTACTGACATTAGGTTCTAATACCGACAGTCAGCCCCTGAATTTTTCTGAGGAACCATAATGAGAACCATGCGTTGCTATCCAGAGTCCTGGCCCCTACATTCCGCATTTGTTATTTCCCGCGGAAGTCGTACCGAAGCAAAAGTGCTGGTTGTCGAGATTGAGGAAGCTGGCATTCATGCTTTTGGTGAATGTACTCCATATCCACATTACGGAGAAAGTGAATCTTCCGTGATGGCACAGTTAGCCTTGGTGGTCAGCGCCGTTGAGCAGGGCGTTTCACGCGAAGGCTTACAACAGTTATTGCCGGCTGGGGCAGCGAGGAATGCGGTCGATTGTGCGTTATGGCAGTTGGCATGTTTGCAGAATCAGCAGAGTTTATGGCAGTTGACCCAGACGACACCGGTCGCTCATATCTCTATGGCCCAGACGGTCAGTATCGGGACGCCGGAAGCGATGGCGCACAGTGCGAGCGCATTGGCACATCAGGGAGCCAGGTTATTGAAAATAAAACTGGATGACCACCTGATTGCTGAGCGTTTGGTGGCAATCCGCAGCGCGGCGCCAGAAGTGACATTAATTGTAGACGCCAATGAATCCTGGCAGCCAGAGGGCTTAGCCGCGCGTTGCCAGTTACTGGCAGATCTAGGGGTGGCTATGTTGGAGCAGCCATTACCCGCAGGGGATGATGATTCTTTGCAGAACTTTATCCACCCGCTGCCCATTTGTGCTGATGAGAGTTGCCATACTCGCACTGATCTGGCGGGATTGGTTGGCCGTTATGACATGGTCAACATTAAACTGGATAAAAGTGGCGGGTTAACAGAAGCATTATTGTTGGCCGAACAGGCAAAATCGCTCGGATTCGCCATTATGCTCGGCTGTATGCTGTGCACTTCCCGTGCAATTCGTGCCGCATTACCCCTGGCTCCAGGCGCTCGATTTGTCGATCTGGATGGCCCGACGTGGTTGCAACAGGATGTCGAGGATGGGTTACATTTCTCGACCGGCGCTATCGATTTATCGGCTTAATCCGGTCTTGTGAGTAAGTCTATCAGGGCAGCCAGATAACATTCACTGGCTGCATCGGCAGAGACGGGGGGCAATTCTGCAGTAATACAAGGTAATTGGATGTCGGCGCACCAACTGCCGAATGACCCTGGAGTGGCGTAACCCACATTTGTCACCAGTGGTAAGTTAAAGTTTACTGCCAACTGCTCCCCGAGTGCTGAGCTGTCAGGATCTTCAATACAGGCCAATGGCTCGTGAAAAGAGACCACCCAGCGCGGGGACAACTGCGTAATCAATGTACACAATGCTTGGGTTTCAGGTTCTGATCCTGCACACTCTCCGGTCGATAACACCACATCTCTTGCATCAGCCACACTGTTCCAGCGATATACTGTTTCGCCAGTCTGCCAGTTTTTAGCCGGAAAATTACGATTGAGGTCAACACCATTGGCATTCGCTCGCAGCCCCAATTGGCAGCCATCTGGATTGACTGCCAATATCACGTGGTGGCGCTGTTGTTCAGGGAAAATACTACGTAACGCGCAGGAGAGGGCCGCAATTGCCGCACTTTCATCGCCATGAGTCCCCGCGATAATCAGCCCGGCTTGCGCTGATGGATTGGTGGCCGGAAAATAGATCAGTGGTGCCCCCAGCAGAGAAGTACCGTAGTGTTGCCCTAAGTTCATCAGATTTCCCCGTGTGGGGCGGGGACGATATTGACTCATGATACTCTCTGTTATTTAGAATTATGTGCATATTGCACTCAACATATCATTTAGCATTATTACTTTGAACCCATTGATCTGCTAGTTTATGTTGATAAGAGTTTGTTAGTACTTTCGCTGAAATGGAACGACAACGAAAAGGTTATTAATTATGCGCTATTTCCGTTATGCATTATGTGCCGCTTTGGTGGGGGCAGCGCTGGGCGCGGCAAATGCTGCTGATGTCCCTGCGGGCACCGTATTGGCTGAAAAACAAGAACTCGTTCGTCATATTAAAGATGAGCCAGCGTCCCTTGATCCAATGAAAGCGGTTGGGTTAATCGAAGCTCAGGTTGCCCGTGATCTATTCGAAGGACTGGTTAATCAGAATGCGCATGGACAGATAATTCCCGGCGTTGCGGCAAATTGGAAAACGTCTGATAACCAAACCTATATTTTCACGTTACGCAAAGATGCTAAATGGTCGAATGGCGACCCCGTGACCGCGCAGGATTTTGTGTATAGTTGGCGTCGTCTGGTTGACCCTAAAAGTTTATCTCCTTTCGCCTGGTTTGCGGAACTGGCTGGGATGGAGAATGCACAACAGATTATTGCCGGGAAAATGTCACCAGAGACTCTTGGGGTCAGTGCTGTTAATGATTACACCCTCAAAGTTAAACTCAGCAAACCAGTGCCTTATTTTCCCAGCCTGACCGCTAATTTCAGTTTATTCCCGGTGCCTTCAACTGTGGTTGAAAAATATGGTAGCGACTGGACGAAAGTTGGAAATTTGGTGGGAAATGGCGCATTCAAACTACAAGACAGAGTGGTGAATGAGAAGTTGGTATTGGTGCCAAATGACTATTATTGGGACCATGCTCATACTGTTCTCACCAAAGTAACGTTTATTCCTATCAATCAGGAAGCCAATGCCACTAAGCGCTATCAGGCTGGCGATATTGATATTACGGAATCCTTCCCCAAAAATCTCTATCAGAAACTATTAAAAGATATTCCTGATCAGGTTTATACCCCCGACCAATTAGGCACTTATTATTACGCATTTAATACCCAGCGAGCGCCAACAAATGATGTTCGGGTACGCAAAGCATTATCTTATGCAATAGACCGTAAGATTATCGCTGAAAAAGTTTTGGGTACAGGGGAGAAACCCGCCTACCACTTTACCCCTGATGTTACGGCTGGCTACCATCCGGTGACGAATTTATTGCAACAGCAAGATCAGGATGAATTGAATGCACAAGCCAAAGCGTTGCTGCATGCGGCGGGTTATGGCCCTGATAAACCACTGAAATTGTCGCTGCTGTATAACACATCGGATAATAATCAAAAGTTAGCCATCGCCATTGCTTCAATGTGGAAGAAAACATTGGGTGTGGATGTTCAAATGATTAACCAAGAGTGGAAGACCTATATTGATAGCCGCAATACCGGTAATTTCGATGTAGTTCGCGCTTCATGGGTTGGGGATTATAATGAACCGTCTACATTCCTGTCATTACTGACTTCAACACACAGTGGCAATATCGCTAAGTTTACAAATGCGGATTATGATCGTTTGTTGAGTGAAGCCGGTAAGCAAACTAATCCAAAAGCGCTAAGTGATGACTATAATAAAGCAGAACAAATTATTGCAGAGCAAGTGCCAATAGCACCTATATATCAATTTACTAACGGGCGTTTAATTAAGCCGTGGGTGAAAGGTTATCCGATTACTAACCCAGAAGATGTGGCATATAGCCACATGATTTACATCATCAAGCATTAGTGCTCATTAGATAATTAACCCACAAGAAAATTATCTTTTGTGGGTTAATTGGTTAAGCAAGGCACAATCTATAAATAAAATAGATTGTGTGCGTTGTGTGATTATTGTATTTTTTGTTGTTTAGGAACAATAGCAGATATAGAAATCATAAACCCAGTCAATGATGCGACAATGAGTGGAAATATAAAGGCATCTGATGTTCTCAATGGGTTTTTTATGTCAAAAATCATCACGATAAAAAATGAGCTAGTGGCAAATGTTGATGACGAATATAGCTCATTAAGTTTGTATTGTAGATTTTCCAATGCGAATTTTGGTGTCTTTTTTGAAATGCAATCCCATACGATATGCACCAGCATGTAAGAAATACAGATGATACAGTAGAACTTTGTTAACTCATCAGTGGTCTGCGGTGAGTACCAGAGGGAAGAGAGTGGTTCCAATTCAGTTCCCCCAATGTTTGCTCAGATAAATACCCGCAATTAATACACTGCCAATTGCTGCAAATGTAAATGCAAGGGATGTGGTAATGGTTAATGTGGGCACTATAAATGACAAGCCTCCCGTAAATGCAAACCCCGCTCCTGCGCCACCAATGAATGCTTTCATTAACGTAATAATGCTGGTTTCCATAATCAATATCCCTCGAATATATAACGTGATAACTGGCAAAATTGTACCTGAAAGTTTGAGGGCTTCTTCTGTCTTTATTATTATGTATCCTTAATCTCAAATTTAACTGTTTGATATAAGTTATATTACTTGGAAACATATAGTTAATGAATCGGATACCGCATTGACGATGCACTAATATAAAGTGTACTTCGATTATTTTATAGTGATAGCAAGCTATCCGCATACATCACCTTTAAAGATCAGTTAGTGGGCGCTACACTGAGCTAATTGCATGATAAATGCTGAAATTGAGGATGTTGTCGTGGATGTAGTCGAAGGAAAAGCACTTCAAGTTTCTGATGCCGTTTATTCTTATCAACTCGATGGTAAAGGGGGAGTGACATCAATCAGCTCCGATGCTGTTGCTACCGCAGAGCAGCCATGTTGGCTGCATCTGGATTACACTCACCCGGACAGCGCAGCCTGGTTGCAAAATACGCCGCTACTGCCTGAAGTTGTTCGCGATGGTCTGGCGGGTGAAAGTGTCCGTCCGAAAGTGACCCGCTTGGGTGACGGCACGATGATCACTCTCCGAGGGATTAACTTCAATAATGATGCCCGCCCTGACCAGCTAGTCACTATCCGGGTTTATATGACAGATAAATTGATAGTCTCAACCCGGCATCGCAAAGTTTACTCGATTGATGATGTGCTCAACGATTTACAAAGTGGCACTGGCCCAACCAACAGTGGCAATTGGCTGGTGGAGATTGTTGATGGATTGACCGATCACACCAGTGAGTTTATTGAAGACTTGCACGATAAAATTATCGATCTCGAAGATGATTTATTGGAGCAAAAGATCCCAGCGCGTGGGCAGATGGCATTATTACGTAAGCAGCTGATTGTACTGCGGCGGTATATGGCACCTCAGCGCGATGTTTTCTCCCGGTTAGCCAGTGAGCGCTTACCGTGGATGAATGATGATGATCGACGGCGTATGCAGGAAATCTCAGAACGTTTAGGGCGAGGTTTAGAGGATTTAGACTCCAGCATTGCGCGTACTGCGGTGTTGTCTGATGAAATTAGCTCATTAATGGCTGATGCGATGAACCGGCGTACGTATACCATGTCACTGCTGGCTATGGTGTTTTTACCTACCACTTTTCTAACCGGGCTGTTTGGTGTCAACCTCGGTGGCATTCCTGGTAATACCGATTCTTTTGGTTTTGCAACATTTTGTATGATGTTGGTGGTGTTGGTGCTCGGTGTTGCATGGTGGTTAAAACGCAGTAAATGGCTCTAATTAGCTATTCGTAAGCGAGTAAAAGAGTGTGCCAGGTAGCACGTTAATCACTGCAAAATTGAGCGATATCAAGATTTGACAGTGATGACTCAGGCATTATCACTTTGCAGGTGAATGCAACGTCAAGCGATGGGCGTTGCGCTCCATATTTGTAATACTTTTATTTTTGAATTACTGCATAGCACATAATTGTTACGATGCCGATGTTGTTTCAACATCGGCATTTTTTTTGTTTTTTTTGGGGAAGATAGGGAGGAGGGTTGAAGAGGATATTGCCTCTACACCTGAACGGTGAGAAGCAACACCCGATACTCGCTTATTTTATTTCCAGTACGTCGAGGCGAACCAGTGGTTGCTTATCGCCGTCCTCATCATCATCTTCTGGCTGCCAGCCAACCGGTTGCAGCGGTAACTCTTCGCGGTCAAAAGCCAAATCACCGCCATCAACAATTTCACTATTGTGAGTAATGCTTTTGAAATCAAATAACTTGTGATCATTTAAATGTGATGGCACCACATTTTGCATAGCGCTGAACATGGTTTCGATCCGCCCCGGATACTGTTTATCCCAATCACGAAGCATATCTTTGATCACCTGACGTTGCAGGTTAGGTTGCGAGCCGCATAAGTTACACGGAATAATCGGGTACTCTCTGGCAACAGCAAAACGCTCAATGTCTTTTTCGCGACAGTAGGCCAGCGGGCGAATAACCACATGTTTACCATCGTCGCTCATCAGTTTGGGTGGCATGCCTTTCAGTTTGCCGCCATAGAACATATTCAGGAATAGCGTTTGCAGAATATCATCGCGATGGTGACCAAGTGCGATTTTGGTGGCTCCCAGTTCAGTCGCGGTGCGGTATAAAATCCCACGGCGCAGGCGCGAACAGAGTGAGCAGGTGGTTTTCCCTTCCGGAATGATCTCTTTCACAATCCCGTAAGTGTTCTCTTCAACAATCTTGTATTCAACACCTTGCTTATCCAGATAGGCAGGCAAGATATCTTCAGGGAAACCAGGCTGTTTCTGATCCAGATTAACCGCGATGAGAGTGAAGTTAATTGGCGCGCTTTTTTGCAAGTTCTGCAAAATATCCAACATGGTGTAGCTGTCTTTGCCCCCTGACAGGCAGACCATGACGCGATCACCTTCTTCAATCATATTAAAATCAGCAATCGCCTGACCGACATTACGGCGCAGGCGTTTCTGTAATTTGTTCAAATCGTATTGTGTTTTTTGGTTAACCACTTGTTTCTCTTGCATTTGTTCGTGACTCATATCCAGTTAGGGGCATAATGGGGGCAGTGCTGCTATGACATAAGTTTATCATTCAACAAGCATATATATTAGTGTTTTAATCTCTGGCATGTGAGGCATGATATATGAGTTTTGTGAAAGGGGCTTGTCTATAGCTTGTGAAATAGTTCACAAAAAAAGGAAGAATCATTATCGCAACTTGCCACATCCCATTCTTTATGATGTAGTGGCTTCAACGGATTGTTACTGTGTAAGAACAGGCAAAACCTAAAAGAGAATGAACTCTTTTAAGTTTTGCCTTTTTTTTTGGGTGGAATATGAGAATACAAAGAGTTCTGAATAACAATGTGGTCGTCGCTCACGATTTTAGTGGGAAAGAATGTGTTGTTATTGGAAAAGGCGTTGGTTTCAATAAAAAGTCAAATGACCTGGTTGATGAAGCAGGTATTCAAAAAATATTCCGTCTTGATGAAGAAAATAGCTTTGATAAAACCCATGATGCTTTTCAGGATCTCCCTGAGGAGCTGTTTGATATTGTGCTGGATATTGTTAAACAAGCCACGACTAAATTAGATAGAAAAATTCATAAGAGTGTTTACGCTTCACTGTTGGATCATATTAGTTTTGCTATTGAACGAGCGAAGCAAGGGGTTCATGTTAGAAATATGCTGCTTTGGGATATCAAACGTCTCTACCGGAATGAGTTTATTATTGGCGTTTCTGCATTAGAAAATATCAAACAAAAACTTAATGTCGATCTTGCTGAAGATGAGGCTGGATTTATTGCACTTCATCTGTTGAATTCACAAAAAGACGGCACCATGCCTGATATAGAGAATGTATCAAAAGTTATTCAAGACTTATTGAATATTGTTAAATATCACTTCAATATTGAATATGAAGAAGAATCAATTAATTTCCAACGTTTTGTGACGCATTTAAAATTCTTTTCTCACCGTTTACTCAGTAATACTTATGTCTTGACCAATGACAACTCGTTACATGACGTTGTTGCGGAAAAATACTCGACTTCTTATGAGTGTGCTAAGAAAGTAAATAAATTTATTAAACATGATTATGGCCGGGAGTTAACCGGTGACGAAATGATGTTTCTTGCTATCCACATTGAACATGTCAGAGTGCCGACTTAAATAGAACATTAATAAATTTAAATTAAAAAGAATTATCCAGAGAATAATTGGATTCAATAGATTATCAATTTAATTGAGGTTATCCCATGGGTGCATATAATATGCTGGCAGGGGAGATAATTGAACATGTAGGTGGGAAAGGAAACATTGTTTCACTCACTCACTGCATTACACGTTTAAGATTTTCTCTCAAAGATTCCAAGAAATTCAATAAATCAGTTTTGGATAAATTGGAAGGTGTCATTTTAGCTGTTGAAAGTAATGGTCAATATCAAGTTGTTATCGGCAACGATGTGACTAAAGTCTATAGTGCGATCGTTGACGATTTTGGTATTAAAGGAAATGCGTCATCAGTCGAAGGTGAGTCATCACCTGATAAGAAGGGTAATATAGTCGGCCGTATTTTTAATAAAATGTCGTCTATTTTAGTCCCTATTGTACCAGCCCTGGCTGGTGCCGGTATGTTGAAAGCACTACTGGTTATTTTATCGACCTATCATTTTATTGACCCAACCGGTAGCACTTATAAAATTCTGGCTGCGGCCAGTAACAGTGTATTTTATTTTCTTCCACTCTTATTAGCGTTCTCATGTGCTAAATCTTTCAATGCTCACCCCTTTGTGTCAGTGGCTATTGTCGGGGCGTTACTGGAACCCACATTTACCGGGTTGATGAAGAATCAAGGGGATATTGTCGAGTTTATGGGGATACCCGTGGTGCTGATGAAATATTCATCAACCCTGATCCCGGCCATTCTCGCTATTTGGGCTTACTCTTATCTTGAACGATTTTTAAAACGCTTCATTCATCAAAGTATTGAAATGATAGCTGTCCCTATGCTTGGGTTGCTCATCATGGTGCCGGTAATAGTGATTGCCGTTGGGCCGATTGGAGTGTATCTGGGGGATGGCATTGGTGCCGGTATTGCTTATATGAATAATGTAAGCGGTATGCTGACGGGGGCAATTATTGGTGGTGGCTGGACATTGTTAGTGATGTTTGGCTTACATTGGGGATTAGTCCCTGTGATGTTGAATAACCTGGCATTACATGGTTTTGATACCATTAAGCCCGCTGCGGCCACCGCAACATTTGCTTCGGCTGGCGCTGCATTTGGTGTGTTCCTTAAAACCAAGGATAAGAAATTAAAATCCTTCGCCTTGTCCACTATGGTTCCCGCGTTATTTGCCGGGGTGACGGAACCGATTGTTTACGGTATTTCCATCAAATATAAGCGTCCATTAATTGCTTCTCTTATTGCAGGAACTATTGCTGGAGGATTTGTTGGCGCCATGGGCACCACAGTAATGGCTTATGTTTTTCCGGCATTGACTACGCTGCCTGCATTTATGACCAATACTTTCGCTTATTATGTTATTGGTATATCGATGGCATTTGTCTTATCAACAGTACTGACTTATATATTAGGTTTTGATGAGAAAATAGATGAAAGCAGTGTGGTATCGCACTCAGGTAACACCTCAAATAGTCAATTTGTTCGAAATAACTCAGCAACGGCATTAAATGAAGTGTTATTGAATGCCCCCCTTAATGGAAAAATAGTACCGTTGGCTGATGTTAAAGATGGCGTTTTCGCCAGCGAAATAATAGGGAAGGGAATTGCCATTTATCCCACTGAAGGTTTTGTCTATTCGCCAGTGAATGGTGTTGTGTCAAAATTATTCCATACTCACCATGCTATAGGGATTATCTCCGATGAGGGGGTGGAAATTCTCATTCATGTAGGTATTGATACGGTAAAGTTAAATGGCGAATTTTTTAAAAATAATATAAATGAAGGTGATATTGTCACCAAAGGGCAATTACTTTTAACATTCGACCTTAATGCGCTAGTAGCTAAAGGGTTTGATATAACAACACCAGTTATTATTGCTAATACCGACGACTACAAAGATATTCTGGTCACTGAGCGAGACAGTATTGATCGTAGCAATACATTAATGACTGTGCTTCCTGCCTCAGCCTAAATATATATTGGAGATATAAGATGACAGATTTATTGATTAAAGGTTTTCCTAAGGGATTTTTATGGGGGGGGGCTGTCGCCGCTAATCAGGTTGAGGGTGGCTGGAATGCAGGGGGCAAAGGTTTATCTACTGCTGACATGGCGATTCATAAAAAAGATCTCAAACGCGAAGAGTATGAGAAACATTATAAAATTAGCAATCAACAAATTGCAGACGCTATTGCAGCCAAGGATGCGAGTGACTATCCAAAGCGGCGGGGTATAGATTTCTATCATCGTTATAAACAAGATATGGCACTATTTGCCGAAATGAATTTTAAAGTCTTGCGGGTATCTATTGCCTGGACACGTATTTACCCTAATGGCATTGAAGAACAACCAAATGAAGAGGGTTTACGTTTTTATGATGATTTGTTCGATGAAATGCATAAGAACGGTATTGAACCTTTAGTCACACTTTCCCATTATGAAATGCCAATCTATTTGGTTAATAATTACGGCGGTTGGAGTAGCAGAAAAACGGTCGATTTATTTGAAAAGTTTTCGATTACTGTTTTAGAGCGCTACCAACATAAAGTAAAGTATTGGCTGACCTTTAATGAGATCGACAGTTTAATTCGCCATCCATTTACTTCCGGCGGTATTGTGACTGAGCGCTTCCCAGCGGATGAAGTCGAATCGATTATTTATCAAGCGTTGCACCATCAGTTTGTTGCCAGTGCATTAGCCGTTAAACACTGTAAGCGAATTTCACCGGATGCCAAAATAGGCTGTATGTTGACTCGTTTGCTAACCTATCCGGAAAGTTGTGCCCCGGAAGATGTATTGCTGGCTTATCAGGAAAACCAACTTAACTATTTCTTCTCGGATGTCCAAATCCGTGGCCGTTATCCACGCCATATGACGCGTCGTTTTGCGGAAAAAGGTATTAACATCGTCATGCAGCCCGGCGATGAAGAGATTCTGCAGCAACATACAGTAGATTTTCTGTCATTCAGTTATTACATGTCGTTGGTGACCAGTGTTAATGCCGACAAGATGGATAAAGTGGGTGGAAATATTGCTGGCGGCGTTAAAAACCCGTATTTGAAGACCACTGACTGGGACTGGCAAATTGATCCGGTTGGCTTGCGTATTGCACTAAATGATATGTACGACCGCTATCAAATCCCATTATTTGTGGTGGAGAATGGGATGGGTGCCGTTGATAAAGTTGATAAGGATAACCAAATCAATGATGACTATCGAATCGAATTCTTCCGTTCCCATTTAAAGGAAATGAAAGAGGCCGTCAAAGATGGGGTTGAATTGATGGGCTATACCTCTTGGGCACCTATCGATCTGATTAGCGCGTCAACGTCAGAAATGAATAAACGCTATGGTTTCATTTATGTCGATCAAGATAATGAGGGTAATGGCACCTTGGATCGTTACCGTAAAAAGAGTTTTTATTGGTATCAGAAAGTGATCGAAACCAATGGTGAATATTTGTAGTTTTTTACTGGCTGGCTTCAGACTGCTGACAACCCTCGATAGCTCGATCTTGCAAGGTGAAGGCAGGTAGAAGAGTAAAGTGTCCGCGCCAGGGAAGGCGCGGCTCAAGCCTCCAGGGAAGGCTTGTTTTAACAAAAGAAGTGTGGCGACTTTACGATCTGCCTGTTTTCACCGTTACGGGTACTTTGTCACTAACCTCAGCCAGTCAGCTTTTCACTGACTGGCTTTTGGTTTAACGGACTGCCTATTATTCCGTTGCTGCTTTTTCCCCTTTACCTGCCAGCAAACTTAGGAAGTCATACCGTTTTTTCAGATCTTTTTCAGCCGCAGCATACAGCTGTGCGGCAACTTCTGGCTCTTGGGTATTGAGCCGCCGGAAGCGCTGCTCATTGAGCAATGTGGTGGTCAAATCACTGTTTGGTGGGCGAGAATCCAGTGCCAAAGCCACTTTGCCTTCGTCGGTACGGCGTGGGTCAAAGCGATACAGCGGCCAGAAGCCGGTGGCGGTTAGCTGCTTCATTTGGTCATGGCTGTAGGCCAAATCATAACCGTGCTCTTCGCAAGGGCTGTAAGCAATAATCAGAGACGGACCAGGGTAGGCTTCCGCTTCCTGAATAGCTTTAACAGTTTGATTCAGCTGTGCGCCAAGCGAAATCTGCGCGACATAAACATGACCATACATCATCATGCTGACGCCCAAATCTTTGCGTGCCTTACGTTTGCCATGCTCGCCAAACTTGGTTACCGCGCCCAGTGGCGTGGCTTTGGATTGCTGACCACCGGTATTGGAATAACATTGGGTATCTAACACCAGCACATTGACGTTTTCCGTCAGACTGAGCACATGGTCCAGGCCACCAAAGCCAATATCATAGGCCCAACCGTCACCTCCAATCAGCCAGATGGATTTATCCACCAGATAATCTGCATCGGTTGCCAATTGTTGCGCGTCGTTACCCGGAATATCTTTTAACAGCTGGCGCAGTTGTGTGACCTGCTCACGGCGAACTTCAGGTGTCGCCTCCTCATTCAGCAGTTGGTTGACCAATTCCTGCGGCAATTGCGTTGCCAATTGATTGATCAAACGGATAACCCGTTGGCGATGTTGGTCAACAGTCAGGCGGAAGCCCAAGCCAAATTCGGCGTTATCTTCAAACAGCGAGTTAGCCCAGGCGGGGCCACGGCCATCGGCATTGGTGGTATAAGGTGTGGTCGGCAGATTGCCACCATAAATTGAAGAGCAACCGGTGGCATTGGCAATTAACAGACGATCGCCATACAACTGGGTGAGCAATTTAATGTATGGCGTTTCACCACAACCAGAGCAAGCACCGGAATACTCAAACAGCGGCGAGATCAACTGTGAGGTACGGATATCGATGCGCTCCATTTGCGTTTTATCGATTTCCGGCAATTTGAGGAAGAAATCATAGTGGGCTTTTTCTTCCACCAGATGTTCCAGCCGCGGTTTCATATTGATGGCTTTGACTTCTGGGTTCTGCCGGTCTTTCGCCGGGCAGACTTCATAACAAAGATTACACCCAGTGCAGTCTTCCGGTGCAACTTGCAAGACATACTTTTGACCACGCATATCGCGGGCTTTGACATCCAGCGATTGTAAGCTGCCTGGTGCGCTTGACATCGCATCCGGCTGTACCACTTTGGCGCGAATGGCCGAGTGCGGGCAAGCAGCAACGCAGTGGTTACACTGGGTACACAGGTCGGGTTGCCAGATAGGAATATCTTCAGCAATATTCCGTTTTTCCCACTGGGTGGTGCCCACTGGCCAGGTGCCATCCGGTGGGAAAGCCGAAACGGGTAGGGCGTCTCCCAAACCAGCCAGCATGGTGGCAGTGACAGTTTTAACGAAATCAGGCGCTTGATCCGAGACAATAGGTGGGCGCATCGGGCTGTTTTCATCAATCGGTTGCAGTGGGATTTCAACCAATGCATCAAGGGTGGCATCCAGTGCCTGCCAGTTACGAGTAACAATTTCTGGCCCTTTATTACTGTAGCTACGGTCAATGGCCGCCCGTAATTGCTCTTGCGCCATAGCGGTTGGCAATATTTGCGTCAGGTGGAAGAACGCCATCTGCATCACGGTATTGATGCGCGCACCCAGTTTGCATTCGCGAGCAATTTTTGCTGCATTAATCACAAACAGACGGGCATTGCGCTGGTGCAGTACCGCCTGAACTTCTTGCGGCAGACGCTGCCACATTTCATCGGCGCTAAACGGGGTATTAATCAGGAAGATGCCGCCGGGCTTGAGGCGTTCCGCCATTTGGTAGGTATCAATAAACTGTAATTGATGGCAGCCGACAAAATCGGCCTGGCTGACCAGATAAGCCGAATTAATAGGCGTTTCACTGACACGCAAGTGAGAGACGGTCAGGCCACCGGCCTTTTTCGAGTCGTAAACAAAATAACCTTGAGCATACAGCGAGGTACTGTTGCCGATAATCTTAATGTTATTTTTTGTCGCAGAGACTGAGCCATCACTGCCAAGGCCGTAAAATAGGGCTTCCAATGTGGCGCGTTGTTCGATTTTCTCATCAGTGAGTGGTAAGGACAGCCCCGTCACGTCATCAAAAATCCCTACGGTAAAGCGCGGGCGCGGTAAATCAAGCGATAATTCTTTGAACACCGCCAGCGCACAATCGGGGCCAAACTCTTTGGAAGATAAACCATAGCGGCCACCAATCACTTTCGGCAATGTGGCGCGCTCACCCCGGCTATAGGCTTCCGCCAGCGCGGTCATGACATCAAGATAAAGTGGCTCGGCCAGTGCACCGGGTTCTTTGGTGCGATCCAGCACCGCAATCTTAGTCACTGATTGCGGCAAGACACTGAGCAGATGTTCGGCAGAGAAGGGGCGGAATAAGCGCACTTTCAGTACGCCCACTTTTTCCCCACGGGTTAGCAGGCTATCAATCACTTCTTCACATGTACCTATGGCTGAGCCCATCAGAATGATAACGCGCTCCGCCTGTGGGTGGCCGTAATACTCAAATGGCTTATATTCACGCCCGGTAGCTTCGGCAAAAGCCTGCATGGCATCGGCAACATGTTGATACGTATTGTTATACCAAGGATTAGTGGCTTCGCGAGACTGGAAATAGGTATCCGGGTTAGCGGAAGTGCCCCGCACCACCGGATGATCTGGCGAAAGCGCCCGACTGCGGTGGCCGTCGATGCCTTTCTGCGGCAGCAGTTGGCGCAGCGTATCATCACTGAGCGGTACAATTTTATTGATTTCGTGGGAGGTACGAAAACCATCAAAGAAATGAATAAATGGGATGCGACTATTGAGAGTTGCTACTTGGGAAATCAGAGCGAAATCTTGCGCTTCCTGCACACTGCTGGCGCACAGCATGGCACAGCCCGTTTGCCGCACTGCCATAACATCTGAGTGATCACCAAAGATAGACAGGGCATGGGTCGCGATGGTACGCGCCGCCACATGCAGGACAAAAGGTGTCAGCTCGCCAGCCAGCTTGTACAGGGTAGGGATCATCAGCAACAATCCCTGCGAGGAGGTAAACGAAGTTGATAATGCGCCGGTTTGCAGTGCGCCATGCACCGTGGCAATGGCCCCGCCTTCAGACTGCATTTCAACCACGCGGGGAACATCCCCCCAGATATTGACTTTACCATCACCAGACCAGGCATCAGCTTGTTCTGCCATGGTGGAGCTTGGCGTAATAGGGTAGATGGCAATAACTTCACTGGCACGATAGGCCACAGAAGCTACTGCACTGTTACCGTCAGTAGTAATCATTAATTTATACCTTCACATTGCAAGTCATGCAGAGAACAAAAGAAGTGCGGGGTGTCTCTGACTATTTGAACTAATAATGAAATTCTAGCAGAGAGTATTTTTGCCAGTTATCGCATTTGTGTGGCGGCGGCCCGACAGCTTGTGTCGTGAATAAGACGAATAGCAGATTTGGGGTTATATTGTGGCCTTCAGATAATAATTATTACAATTAGAAAACTATTGATAACAGCGATTAGATATTGCTTGCTACTTCGGCGCACAATAATTGTGCGGCGCTGAGTTTATTTGTGAAATAATTGTGAAGCGTAAATAGATTTAATGACCATTCAATCGCCAATAGGCATAATGTCGACCCAATACTGAAATGAGAGACGGATAATGAGTGGTTTCATGTATTTAATGATGGCAATTGTTGCCGAAGTGATAGCCACCACGATGTTAAAAGCCTCTGACGGCTTTACCCGACTTGTGCCCTCTATTGTAGTGGTGATCGGTTATGGCATTGCTTTCTGGGGCTTATCGCAAGTGGTGAAAACCATGCCATTAGGGATTGCTTATGCTATTTGGTCAGGGCTGGGAATTGTATTAGTGTCCGTCGCTGCCACTTTTATGTATCAGCAGAAATTAGACTGGGCGGCCATTGCCGGTATGACATTGATTATCGCCGGTGTGTTGGTGATTAACCTGCTGTCGAAGACGCCAATGCATTAATCATCCCAGGTGGGGGAAATTATATTCCTGCTTACGCGTTATCGCGGTTGGAACGATAACGCGCTATACCCTTTAGCTATTTAATATCTACCTGATGTATGCCCTCAACCGCCAATAGTTTTTCATAGATCTGATCCAGGCTTTTTCTGGGCGGCAGCATCACTTCCAGCGTGAGTTCACAATCATGTTCGCCTTTTTCAGGTTTGTGTGTGACGGACAGATTAGTGGGGTGTAGCTGCAATTTTTGCATGGCAATCAAAATACGCGGTACGCTGTCCGCGAGTAGCTTTATAGAAACAAAATGATGCTCACCAATAAAGCGGTTACTTAACTGGCGGAAGATCTCCAGCACGACTAATGTCACCATGGTGCCGTAAATACCAATCTCATATAGGCCGCTACCAATCACCAGACCAATCGCGGCGGTGACCCACATTCCGGCAGCGGTAGTCAGCCCTTTGACCATCTGTTTTTGAATCATGATGGTCCCGGCACCGAGGAAGCCCATGCCACTGACGACCTGTGCCGCGACACGGCTGGGGTCAAAACTGACGTGCTCTAATGTTAGCAAATCTTCAAAACCATATTTTGAGACAATCATAAACATGGCACTGCCAATACCCACCAGGATATGCGTTCTTAATCCGGCATCTTTAGCTCGCAGTTGACGTTCCAGCCCAATCAATCCTCCCAAAGCACCCGCTAAAGTAATTCGGAGTAGTAAATCAGTAATCATAATTATTCCCGTTTTATTTTGTACAAACTGTAGGTGTTTGATTCTTTACTATGATTAATATGGTTTGCTTATTTTTAGCCAACCCTTAGCGCCAGAATAGCGCGATAGCTCGATTGCCCGTTTTGATCTGAGCTAAATTTAATTAATGCATTTATGCTTATTTCTGTTGTGTTTTAATTATAACAGTTATTATATAAAACAATTATAGCGCGATATATTTCTCATGCCGGAGCAAAAGAATGAAATTGATATCCTGGTTTGTCGGTGGAGCCGTGTTCTTTTTAGCCGCCTGTAGCAGCAATAATGCAACAGATACCACTTTAAACAATAGCGATACCTATGAACCGGAACAACAAGCCACCAGTGCTAATGTTCATAATCTTAATATGGCAAATCCTGCGGCCGTCAATTGTGCCAATGCTGGTGGTGTATTGACCATTGCCAAGCAACTTAATGGTGGTAGCGTCGGCATGTGTCAATTACCGGATGGTAAACGCTGTGAGGAGTGGGCATTAATGCGCGG
The DNA here is from genome assembly GCF_902170785.1 of Yersinia proxima. GTDB lineage: Bacteria > Pseudomonadota > Gammaproteobacteria > Enterobacterales > Enterobacteriaceae > Yersinia > Yersinia proxima. The sequence goes on from NZ_CABHYG010000017.1 coordinate 314,263, forward strand.
CGCTTGTCCGGCTCGCTGATATACCCTCTATCTTTCAAGTCGCAGATGCGTTGGCCGCGCTCAATTACCCGAATCACTTACCAGTGTAAGCTCATCGGGATGCTTTCGTTTGCCGCCTTCCTGCACCTCGAAATCTATTGGGTATATAGCTATCGCCATCTTTTAAGTCGCAGATGCGTTGGCTGCGCTCAATTACCCGAATCACTTATAAAATCTAAGTCAGCTAATCGGGATGAATGAGCCTCATCCTTGAGACTCACCCTGCGGCTTTCTGGATATATTAGGCCGAAACAATATTCGGGCAAGTTTCACCCTTTTCCAACTGCGCAATATTCTGCAAGGTCGTGTTAGAAATACTGGTCAGCGCTTCTTCTGTCAGGAAGGCCTGATGCCCGGTAAATAACACATTATGGCAAGAAGACAGACGGCGGAAAACGTCATCCTGAATCACGTCATTGGATTTGTCTTCAAAGAACAAATCACGTTCATTTTCATACACGTCCATGCCGAGTGAACCGATTTTCTGCTGTTTCAGCGCATCAATCGCTGCCGTAGAGTCAATTAGGCCCCCACGACTGGTGTTAATGATCATCACGCCATCTTTCATTTTTTCAAATGATTGCTTATTGAGCAAATGATGGTTTTCCGGCGACATCGGGCAGTGCAGCGAGATAACATCAGATTGAGCATATAAGGTATCGAGATCGACATATTCAGCCCCCAAATCCAGTGCTGCCTGGTTTGGGTAAGGGTCATAGGCTAACAAGCGCATACCGAAACCTTTCAAGATGCGCATAGTTGCAACACCAATTTTACCGGTGCCGATGATCCCCGCGGTGCGGCCATGCATATTGAAACCAATCAGGCCTTCCAGTGAGAAGTTGGCATCACGGGTACGTTGATAAGCTCGGTGAATACGGCGATTAAGGCTCAGCATCATACCTACGGTATGCTCAGCGACGGCTTCCGGTGAATAAGCGGGTACGCGAACCACTGGAATACCCAATTCTTTGGCTGCATTTAAATCGACATTATTAAAGCCGGCACAGCGTAACGCCAAAATCTTAACGCCGACCTCTTTCAATTCTGTCAATGTTTCGCGACAAGCATCATCATTGACGAAAATACACACCGCGTCACAGCCTGCCGCCATTTTGGCGGTTTTTGGGCTTAACAGAAAATCGAAAAACTCTAATTCAAAGCCAAAATCTTTGTTGACCAATTCGAGGTATTTACGGTCATACTGTTTGGTACTGTAAACGGCTAATTTCATCATGATATCTCCGCTAAAATATTGTGATCAATCTAACAGATTTGAATAAATCATACAATTTGCCACAATAATAAGTTAAGTAAGGTTCTTGTAAGTTTCTTATGCCAATGAAGTAAGGCTTTTCTTCCAAATTTCAATGGCCGCAGTTCTGTGTGTGAGTCATCAGAGCATAGTTCGTTATTATGATATCTTGCAGCAGTTTAGACAGTACATTGGACGTCTGGTTGGTAATAACACAAGGTAAGTCATGGCTAAATGCGCAAAAACAGTGGGTTGGTTGCTATTAATCAGCGCAATTTTTCTGGTGGTATTATGGAAAACGCTACCACAATGGCTACCGAAAATCGCACAATTCTGGTTACCCGCAGGTAGCCAATTGGTCTTAACCCATCCTCCAGTTTGGCATGATGGCGCATTGCGTCTGCCACTACTGCGCTATCGGGTACAAGATTGCACCTTGGCTAATATTGACCAATTAAGTGTCGGTTATCATCAAGGTCGGTGGCAGTTAGCGGCTAATACCGTCACTGTGGATACGGCCTGTCTGAGCAAGTTACCGGGCAGCGACGAGGGTGCGCCGCAAGATTTGGCTTACTGGCAGCAACAGTTGTCAAAACTTGATCTGAATATCGGCAATTTGCAGATTACGCCGTGGCAGCAATACGCGGGGAAACTGAGCTTAACTTCGGCAGGCAATAAAGATCTCACCCAAGAGTTGCATTATCAGGGTCAGCAATTGAGTTTCGCCGCGACCCTGGATGCGCAGCAGCAACTTAGTCTGCATCAATTCTCTATTGCCGTTCCCGGCACCCCGCAACCCTTCGAACTGAGCGGTAAAATTAAAATCCCACTGTCGCTGGACGATTGGCCAGAACAAGGTGCGCTCGACGGCGTATTGACGACAGGATATCTGTCTCAACCGTTATTATTGAAATTGAGTTGGCAACAACAAGAGGGCGTTTTAACCCTGACAGAGCGGGGCGATGACACTCCGCTCGCGCGGTTACCCTGGCACGTCTCCTCGAACAAAATTCAAATAGTTAACGGCCAGTGGCAATGGCCTTACCAGCTGCAACCCTTGAGTGGTGGCATTAATCTGACGCTGTATGACTGGGATCAGGGATTGGATCAAACCTCGATTGAGGCGCGCATTAACGTCATCACCTCGGGGAAAAGTGGTAAAGGCAATGCTGTCCTGACGCTGGGGCCTGGCAATCTGAGCATGATAAACAGTGACTTAAAATTCCAGCTCAGTGGTCAAGCTAATCTGGAACGAATGGTATTGAATGCCACCATCCCCGGCTTACTTAGCGGTTCAATATTGAATCCGACCTGGGTACTGCATCCAGGTGCTTTGTTGCGTGCTCATGGTAATGTGACACCGGAGTTACGTATCAGAGATGCGCGTTGGCCTTTGGCGGGGATTAAGGTGACGGCTGCTGGGGTGACGGGGCGGCTACAGGCCATTGTGGATGCACAAGACAGTTATTGGGGTGATTTTAATCTGCATCTGGATGGGCAGGCACAAGAGTTTTGGCCCGATAAAGGCCAGTGGCAGTGGCGATATTGGGGTAATGGTCAGTTGCCGCCGCTGGCTGCGCGTTGGGATATGGGCGGCAGGGGAAGTTGGCAGGGGACGTTGATCACTGTCGATAAACTCTCGACCGGCTTTGATCGGCTGCAATATGGGGTGGTTTCAGTCGAGGCTCCACGGCTGACTTTAGTCAAGCCTCTGACCTGGCAGCGCGATAATCATCACCCCGCTTTTATTGCCGGTTTTGAACTGGGTGCTAAAAAAGTCGCGTTTAGTGACGGTGGCGGTTATCTCCCTCCAGCCGTGCTCTCACTGCAACTGAATGGACGCGAGCCGGACAGCTTTTTGTGGCAGGGTAAGTTACAGGCGCAGGCTATCGGGCCAATTGCATTGCGTGGCCGTTGGGATGGCGAGCGGTTACGGGGTGAGGGCTGGTGGCCAAAACAATCGCTGACAGTATTCCAACCGCTTATTTCAGAAGAATTGGGTATCAAACTGCGTGATGGGGAGCTGTATGCTCAGGCTGCTTTTTCTGCTGCTCGCGAACAAGGTTTTACTGCGGGTGGGCATTGGGTTGTCAACAATGGCGGTATGTGGCTGAAAGATGGCGAACTCAGCGGGTTGGATTTCGTGATGTCTTATCGCTTAGAAAATCACCACTGGCTGTTGGGGCCGAAACAGCCTGTTATGCTACGTATTGCCTCGCTAACCAATTTGTTTGAAATGCAGAATATTACCGCCGATTTGCAGGGGACTTTTCCCTATTCAGAGAAAGCCCCATTGACCTTAAGTCATGTAGGCATGGATATTCTGAAAGGGCATTTAAGTTTGTCGGCTTTGCGCTTGCCCCAACATGATGCGGCGGTGCTGAAATTAAAAGCGATTGATTTAAGTGAATTATTTACCGTACTCAAACCCAAACAATTGGCGATGTCGGGTAAAGTGAACGGTGAATTGCCGCTTTATCTCAATAATCCACAATGGTTGGTGCGCAATGGTTGGATGGCGAATGACGGCACAGTGACACTGCGTCTGGATCCTGATTTGGCTAATTCTATCGGTGAGAGCAATTTGGTTGCTGGCGCGGCGATTGACTGGTTGCGCTATATGGAGATTTACCAATCCTATGCCACCGTCAGTTTAGATAACCTGGGTCAATTGACGTTACGTTCTAAGATCCATGGTGTTAATACACAGAAAAACTCAAAACGAGAGATAGTGCTGAATTATCAGCATGAGGAAAATGTATTCCAACTCTGGCGTAGCCTGCGTTTTGGTGACAATTTACAAGAGTGGTTACAGCAAACACTTTCGTTACGACCAACAGAATCGATACCGGTGAGGGCTAAGGAATGAAGATCTTGACATGGGAACGTGCGGCAATCGCGCTGGGCATTTTTATGCTGAGTGGCTGTTTACGTCTTGAAGTAGCAACCCCGGAAAAACCGATCACGATTAATATGAACGTCAAGATTGAGCATGAGATCCAGATTCGAGTTGATAAAGACGTGGAAAATCTGCTTAAAAATCAATCCAATCTATTTTAAGGGGCCATTATGAAAAAGCTAACGTCCGGCTGGATTGGCTCACCACAACAGTTAATCCGCGTAATACTGAGCTGCATAATCTTAAGCAGCAGCTTAGTCTTTAGCTCAGGGGCATTTGCGCTGACATTAGAGCAGGCTAAACAGCAAGGTCGGGTGGGCGAAACTCTGAGTGGCTATCTGGCTCCGGTGAAAAAAGATGCTGAAACACTGGCGCTGGTGGAACAAATTAACATCGCCAGAGCAGAGAAATATCAGGAAGTGGCGCAAAAAAACCATATTTCAACCGAGGATGTAGCCAAGCTGGCGGGGCAAAAGTTGGTTAACCGTGCGGCGGCGGGGGAATATGTGCGCGGGATAAACGGCCAGTGGATGCAGCGCTGAGTATCGTTATCCTACCGCGCAATTGATAAAAAACGCCCGCCGCGAGATGGGCGTTTTTTATGGTAAATAGTCTTACTTCTGCTGCAGAAAACAACAGATTAGCGCTCAGCCTGCAAACTTGCTGCAACAGGAGGCGTATTGATGCTGTTTAGCGACTCTTTGCGGTAATAGGTATCCACATGGCCCGGTTGTTCGACTTTGACAATCAAGGTCAACACCGCTGCAATCAGGTACAACGCGGTATACACCCACACCACGCCGACAATATCGAAGAAAGGCAATACCAGCGAGGCTATGGCTGGCGCAACAAAATTACTCAAACCGGCAGACAGGTTATAAATCGAAATAGCGGCACCTTTGTGTTCTGGCTCCAATACCGGGAACACTGCGGTCATCGGGACAAACGCCGCTACTGTTATTCCTAACATCACCGCCGGGATAAGTGCTGCCCAGAAGTTATGACCAAAATGCATTGGAATATAGTAAAACGCCAGGCTGGAGATTGCGCAGCCGATGCAACCAAACCAACGCACCTGCCGCATCCAACCAATTTTTTCGCCCAAAATTCCCCACATGATGTTAGTGAAAATGGTCACGAAGAAGAACACAGCCCAGATTTGCAGCCATTCAGACATGGTAAAGCCGAGTCTGCCAACAAACAGCAGCGGCATGATCACGGCAAATCCGAACAAGGATAGCGTGTTAATAATTCGGATCAGACAGGACAAGAAAATATTCTTGTTGGTAAAGAGAATGGTCACCGCTCGCGACAACTCTTTGATTTTTTCTTTATTGGACAGCGCCGCCTTCGGGCTGGCAGTGCCCACATTGCGCAGCAGTATCAGGGCCATCATGCCACCGGCTGCGACCCACACAATGGCAAACCACAGAGTGCCGGTTTCACCTATCATCGGAATGGTGAAGCTCGGTAAATAGCTGCCCACCACACCAATGCCCACCGAGTACATCGCCCAGAACCAGCCCATCGCCGAAGAGAGTTGCTGTTTAGGCACGTTTTGCACAATCAACATGACAAATGAATAGATAAATAGCGGGTAGGCCAGGCCACGGATCCCGTAGAACACCAGCATTAATGGATAGCTTTTCATCCCCAGGCCAAACAGCATAAACAAGCAATGCATCACCACCCACAGGATAAACCCTATGCGCATTGCGCGTTGTGGCGTGATAATTTCCGCCACCACACCGGAACTCCAGGCGGCAATGGCTGCCGCTAACCCATAAAGGGTAAAGACAAAGGCCGATTGCGCCGGTGAAAACCCCATATCGGTAATATGCTTGGATAAGAAGGCCATCTCAAAGCCATCGCCACTCATAAACATGGCAATAGCAATGTAGCCCCAGAATAAATTCATTGGCAAACCAAACCAATGAGTCGATTTTTTTTGCATAATCAGTTCCTTTGGCGCTTGAGCGCCAGCTGCTTATTTGTAGGGACAGCGAATGAAAGGGCGATTTGCTCACCCGGGCGTATGTGTGTTTTGGTTTTTATCGTGCTAGCGTTTGGCGCAACTGGCGTTGCTGTTGGTAAAGTAATCGATAGCGCTCAAGGCGGGTGAATAAGGTATCTTGCCGGTTAATATCCGGAATAAAGCGCTGGTCAATTTGCGGTTTGGCACACACCCGTTGCTCATCACCACCGGTCGCCAGCCAGCCTAAACGCGCTGCACCTAACGCGCCGCCAGCTTCCCCACCACTGTGGGTTACAATAGGTAAATTAAGCGTATCGGCCATCAGTTGCCCCCACCAGGCACTGCGCGCACCGCCGCCAATCAGCGATGCCTGGGTGAGTTGAGTGCCCGCCTGTTCCAATACCGCTAAACCATCTGCAATACCAAAAGTGACGCCCTCCAGCACCGCATAAGCCAATGCCGCGCGATCAGTCGCATGTGTCATGCCGTGAAAAGCGCCGGTTGCCAGCGGATCGTTATGGGGGGTGCGTTCGCCGGAAAGATACGGCAGGAAAATTGGGGCCAGCCGTTGTTCTGACCGACTGAGTTGAGCCACTTCGGACAACAAGGTTGTTTCATTGGTGCCCAGCAGTTGGCATAACCAGCGCAGCGCACTGGCAGCGGTGAGCATCACACTCATCTGGTGCCAACGATGGGGCAAGGCATGGCAAAAAGCATGTACCGCCGATTGTGGGTTAGGGCGATAGCAATCATTGACGGCAAATAACACGCCGGATGTACCTAAAGAGATAAATCCATCGCCGGGATTAATGGCTCCAATCCCAACGGCACTGGCGGCATTATCGCCACCGCCACCGGCAATCACCACCTTATCGGACAACCCCCATTCGCGGGCAATATCTGCTTTCAGATAGCCGCTGGGCTGATTGCCTTCAATCAGCCGTGGCATCATGTCACGCGATAAGCCACAAGCGGCCAGCAGGGAGTCTGACCAATCCCGTTTTGCCACATCCAGCCACAGTGTTCCGGCGGAGTCAGACATATCGCTGACCTTATCGCCACTCATCATCCAGCGCAGATAATCTTTCGGCAGCAGTACGGTGGCGAGTTGTGAGAAGATTTCTGGCTCGTGGCGAGCTACCCACAGTAGTTTTGGCGCAGTGAAACCCGGCATCGCCAAATTGCCGGCAATCTGATGTAACTGCGGGGCATTGCGCGTTAGCTCCTCGCACTCGTCGGCACAACGCGCGTCATTCCACAAAATCGCCGGACGCAAAATATGGTCTTCACGGTTGAGCAACACCGCACCGTGCATTTGCCCCGACAGGCCAATAGCGAGGATTTCACCCCAGCGTTGCGGTATTTTATGACGCAGGCGGCCAATCACGCGTTGTGTCGCCTGCCACCAGTCAGTCGGATTTTGTTCTGACCACAGCGGATGCGGGCGTTGCACGGTGAGCGGCTCACCTTCGCTTGCCAGGATCTGCCCATGATCATCAATCACCACGGCTTTAATTTCTGATGTGCCTAAATCAAGTCCAAGATACATAGCCATTCCTTGTCGCTGATTAACGGTTAGCCATCACCCAGGCATTAACCCGGTCAATGGATTGTCGTAATAACTGTTCAAACTGGTTGTCACTGGCCAGAGCGCCAAACAGTTTGTTATCGCGGGCAAACAGACCCACAGGGTCAGCCGACTGGAACATGGCATGAACGGCAGAAGCATCTAACATGCCATCCTGGTATTCATATGGCAGGGTGCCTTGGTGCCAACTCTCCATAAAGACAAAGAACAGGGCGGGCAGCATGGCTGTGGCGGCGGGGGTACAACCTCGTTGGTAGCACTCCATCAACGTCGGTGTGATAAAACCGGGGATTTTGGAGAAACCGTCGGCGGCGACGCGTTGATTGGTGTCGCGGATATATGGGTTACTGAAACGGTCTAAAACCACATCACGGTAATTGGCTAAATCCAATGGACTTGGTGACAGCGACGGGATGACATCCTGGGTCACATAGTCATAGGCCATCTGGCGAATAGCGGCTGTTTGCGTACTTTCGTGAATGTAACTCTGACCGATCAACGTACCCGCCCAGGCGATACAACTGTGGCTGGCATTGAGGATACGAATCTTTGCTTCTTCATAGGGCAGCACAGATTCGACCATTTCTACCCCCACATTTTCCAGCGCGGGTCGCCCGGCAATAAAGTCATCTTCAATAACCCACTGAATAAATGACTCCCCCATAACCGGTACTTTGTCGGCAAAACCGGTTTGTTCCAGTACACGCGGGGCGATATCGTCAGATGGGCGAGGCGTAATGCGGTCAACCATGGTATTCGGGCTGCGAGTTTGGTCGGTTGCCCAACTGAGCAAACTTTGCTGGTCACGCAGTGCCAAAAACTGCAACAGGCAGTGGCGGAAACGCTCGCCGTTATGGCGCAAATTATCGCAGTTCAGCAAAGTCACCGGGCCGCTGTGCAGTTGTTGGCGTTGCAGCAAAATCCGGCTGATCGCACCATAAATTGTCCGGCAATCCCCGTTGAGATCGGCTTGAATATCGGCGTTATCCTGTTGTAAGTTAAATTGATTATCCAGATAGTAGCCGCCCTCGGTCACGGTAAAGGAGATAACGCGAGTTTCCGCCTTGCTGCCTTGCTCAACCAAATTGTGCAGTTCTTTATCCCACGGAATGATTTTGCGTAGCGAGGTGATCTTTTCATATTGGCGCTCTCCGGCAGGTGTGACCGTTTCCAGCATGTATTCGCCATGCTGTGCCGCTAAAGTTGTCAGCAAAGGGGTTGCATCATCGCGAATATTCGCCAGCGCAATAGACCAGCGATTATCACCCGCAGCCCGTAAACGATGCAGGTACCAGGCCTGATGAGCGCGGTGAAAAGATCCCGCACCAATATGTAGCCACACTGCAGGGGTTGAGTTCAGTTCAGTATTCATCATGTTCTCCGCAATCTCAGTCAGCATTAAGATAATTCTTGAGCATAAGCTCTTTAGTTGGGCATTTGCTCCAATGGCGTTAGGTTAATGTAACTTTTGCCCTTAAGTTGGGCTTTAGCTCACATAAACGTTAGCGGAGATAAAAATCTGCCAAACTGCGGTGTAAAATGATTAACATGATGTTTTCACCACTAGCGCGCAGAACAGCCATGCATAAGAGTGACAAGAAATTGGATCAAGCCGCCCGAGCGGCCTGGATGTATTACGTAGCGGGTCAAACACAGCATGAAATTGCTGAAGCGCTCGGGGTTTCTCGCCAGGTAGCTCAGCGATTGGTGGCCTGCGCCATCGATAACGGGCTGGTGAGTGTCAGCATCGCCCATCCGGTGGGGCGCTGTATGGCGCTGGCGGATCAACTGCAAAAGCACTACGGATTACATCAATGCCAGGTGGTGCCAAGCCAGGGGATGGACAGTGCGGGTGTGCAACGGGCTATCGCCGTGGCGGGGGCAGAGGTGATGGCGCAGTTTCTTCGGCAAGAGCAACCACTGGTGATTGGTGTGGGGTCAGGGCGCAGCTTAAAAGCAGCTATTGATGAACTGCCGGATTTTGAACGCCCTCAGCACAGCTGCGTTTCCCTTATTGGGGCAATAGCTGCTGATGGTTCTTGTACCCGCTATGATGTGCCGTTATGGATGGCGGAGAAAACCCAAGGGCGCTATTTTATTTTGCCCGCGCCGCTTTTTGCGGATAGCGCAGCCGATCGTGACCTGTGGTGTAATCACCGGATTTACCGCACGGTAACCGAGAAAGCGGCTCAGGCTGATGTGACTTTTATTGGCATTGGTTCAATGGGTTATCATTGCCCGCTACACAAAGATGGTTTTATTTCAGAACGTGATGTGGCGCAACTGACGGCATCCAATGTGGTGGCTGAAATGTTGGGTAACTTTATCGATATTGATGGTCAGCGGGTAAGCTATGAGCTGGATCAGCGTTTAACCAGTGCCAGCCTGCGTATCCGGCCGGAAAAACCGGTTATTGCTATTGCGGGTGGTGTAGAGAAACATCAAGCTATCAAAGCCGTTCTTAGGGGGCATTGGGTGAATGGTTTGGTGACGGATGAGGAGAGCGCTATCGGGCTGTTGGCATAGGTGTTCAGAGATAAAAAAACGCGCCCAAGGGCGCGTAATGATTCAATAACACTACTGGGTAAAACGAGGGTAATACCAGGTCATTCAGTCACGCATCAACAGAGACACCTGCCGATGCATGAAAGTCATTCATTAAGCGCTAACAACCTGGGTCAGTAACTCTTTGGCATCAGCTTGCGCTTTGGTCGCCACTTCAGGACCATAAGCAATACCTTCTGCGAACACGAACTCGACATCGGTAATCCCGATAAAGCCCAGGAACAGACGCAGATAAGGCACAACCAGGTCAGTTGGGGTGTCTTTATGAATACCACCACGGCTGGTCAGAATAATGGCACGTTTGCCGGTAATCAGGCCTTCAGGCCCTTTTTCGGTGTAACGGAAAGTCACGCCAGCACGTGCAATCAGGTCAAAGTAGTTCTTCAACTGAGTTGGGATATTAAAGTTGTACATTGGAGCCGCCATGACTATCACGTCGTTAGCCTGCAACTCAGCAATCAATTCATCAGACAGCGCCAGTGCTTCTTGTTGACGCGGTGTCAGCGCGGCATCTGAAGGGCGTAACGCGCCCACTAATTCGCCATCTAATACCGGAATCGGCTGAGCTGCCAGGTCACGCACGGTGATTTCATCGCCAGCGTGAGCCGCTTGCCATTGTTCAACAAAAAAGTCAGCCAATTGGTTAGATTGTGAATAGGTTGCCAGAATACTTGATTTCAGAACCAGAACTTTGCTCATCGTAATTCCTTAAAAGGTAACAGAGACTTAGGCGGTACGCCCTTTCAATGAGATACACTTTATTCAACTTTTTCTATCAGTGATAGCGCAATATTTTGCGTTCTTTGTTCGATTTTATTGAATGAGACACGCCGGGTGGCCTGTTTTATGACTTTCTAACCGCTTTAATTATTGAGTGGATAGCAATGAGGCTGCTGTCGTTTTATGCAAGATTAGTTATTAAATCGAGATTAATCTGTCGGTGGTTGTAGCTACAGCCATGCTCAGGATCCGTATTGGGTACTCCATTATATGATGCAGTGTTTGTAGCTAAATATATTATGGATAAAAAATGAGCTATATAAATAGAAATAATACACACAAATTACCATCAAGTTATAATTCCCATCATGCAACGGGAGATAGAGACAATGCTAAAGATGTTGTCAGTCAAAGGATTAATCGTATTCACCATTCTCCCATTGAGCTTTCCCGTAAATCACATAATATAAAAAAACAGAGTAGTAGCCTGGGAAATTCAATTTTAAAAAATATAAAAAACATCTGTAATCGGTCAAATAAACCGAATAGTAATCTACGAGAACTGGTGCAACAAAGTAAGGTGGTGGTGGATTCACATCTCGCCGCGACTGCGTCTTTTCGTAATGATGCCAAGTTTAACCACATCGTTTCTGAGGCCACACCTGAACAACGCTTAGTACTGGCAAATGACAAAAACACCATAATGAACGGAAATATTGAGCCTTTGGTGGGTAAGGGGATTATTGCAACCGGCCAATCTACTGAAAACCTACCCATTAGTATTAACCAGGTGCGTTTTGATAGTCAGGCACGAGAGGTAATTCAGAATTCGGGTAAAACAAGTTCTGGTATAACCTATTTCACGGGTTCAGATATTGAGTCATCAGAATTAATCCCGGGATTGCCATTGGGTAATTATTTTAATCAACAACGTTTCGATAACAATTTGAAAGTGCTAACTATTAGCAATGGTGACCGTGGAACGGTAGGTTGCCAGTTTGATCTGACTCAGATTGAAGAGGGAGCTCCACTGTTAATGAATACCAGTCAACTCTCTGGATGCACTGTGGTATATGCGATTAAAGATAATACGTTCTTTTCTTATCATACCGGGAAAAATGGCAACGACACTTCAGGATGGAAAACCAGTAGTGACGGTGTTAGTTCTATTATCGATGCACATAGCGCATTAACTACCAGCCAACATTCTCACTCAGACTCTATGCCAGATAACCAAACCTTGGTCGATTTTTTGGCCAACAACTTTGATTTCTACGCACTAACCTATTGCGGGCACGGCGAAAAAGTTGAAAGTAACCCGAATGTATTTGATTACAACCAGAATCGAACCCTTGATGATGACAAGGTGCGAGTGGGTAATGCTATGGCATTAATTACCAGGGAAAACGGTCGTATTAAGGTACAAACCTTAAGTGACGATATGACGGTCAATAAAAGTGATTTGACTACGCAATCGCTGGCACATCGCATTGGTGAATACACCCTGGAATCTATTGGAGAAGTGACTCATTTATAATACGCCCACACCGATAGTCGATTAACAGTCAATACCGCAGCAGAACTGTGCTGAATGTAGGGTGAAAAAGTCGATTGTGTTACCATGTTACGCAATACATGCTTATTAAATAGCTAAAGAAATTAAGCCTCCGCTGCTTGCCGGGGCTAGCGTAACAAGGAATATTGAACGTGAAATCTTCGCTCGCAGCATTATCCTCGCAACTCGGTGAGTTGATGCTCCGTGACCAACAACGCATGCGGCGTCGGCTGCAAGGCGCACGAAAAGTCCATAATCCCGAGGCCGTAGAGGCGATTACCCGCGAAATCGAAGCTGAGATTGCTACAGCAATGCAGCGGGTTAGCAGTCGTCGGGCAGCATGTCCGGCTATCTCGTATCCTGAGAATTTGCCGGTCAGTCAGAAGAAACAAGATATCTATAATGCTATTCGCGATAATCAGGTGGTGATTGTTGCCGGTGAAACTGGCTCCGGTAAAACCACGCAATTACCGAAAATCTGCCTGGAATTGGGGCGTGGTGTCAAAGGGGTTATTGGCCATACCCAGCCGCGTCGCCTTGCTGCGCGAACCGTGGCAAATCGTATTGCTGATGAGCTAGATACCTCACTTGGCGGCTGTGTCGGTTATAAAGTGCGATTTAATGATCAAGTGGGCGAGAATACCCTCGTGAAGTTGATGACTGACGGTATTTTGCTGGCTGAAATTCAGCAAGATCGCCTGTTGATGCAATATGACACCTTGATTATTGATGAAGCGCATGAGCGCAGTCTGAACATTGATTTCATCTTGGGGTATTTGCGGGAGTTATTGCCAAAGCGCCCTGATCTGAAAGTTATTATCACTTCGGCGACCATTGATCCGCAGCGCTTTTCCAGCCATTTCAATAATGCGCCCATTATCGAAGTCTCTGGCCGTACCTATCCGGTGGAAGTACGCTATCGGCCGATCGTGGATGATGCCGATGATGTTGAGCGTGATCAGTTACAGGCTATTTTTGATGCGGTAGATGAATTGGGGCGCGAAAGTCCCGGTGATATTTTGATCTTTATGAGTGGTGAGCGGGAAATTCGTGATACTGCTGACGCGCTGATGAAGCAGAATTTGCCTCATACCGAAGTGTTGCCGCTGTATGCTCGCTTATCCAATAGTGAGCAGAATAGGGTGTTTCAGTCTCATCATGGGCGGCGCATTGTGCTGGCGACTAACGTGGCGGAAACTTCACTCACCGTGCCGGGCATCAAGTATGTTATCGATCCCGGAACCGCACGTATCAGCCGCTATAGTTTCCGTACTAAAGTTCAGCGGTTGCCGATTGAGCCGATTTCACAAGCCTCGGCTAATCAGCGTAAAGGTCGTTGTGGCCGTGTCTCTGACGGTATCTGTATCCGTCTTTATTCCGAGCAAGATTTCCTTTCACGCCCTGAATTCACTGATCCGGAAATTCTGCGTACGAATTTGGCCTCCGTTATCCTGCAAATGACCTCATTAGGGCTAGGGGATATCGCAGCCTTCCCATTTGTGGAAGCACCAGACAAGCGCAACATTCAAGATGGTGTGCGGCTGCTGGAGGAACTAGGGGCTATCCAAACGGCCAGTAACGGCCATCAACAATTAACACCGCTAGGTCGTCAATTGGCCCAATTGCCGGTTGATCCCCGTTTGGCTCGAATGGTGCTGGAAGCCCAGAAAAGTGGCAGTGTACGGGAATTGATGATCATCACCTCGGCATTGTCTATCCAGGATCCGCGTGAACGGCCGATGGATAAACAACAGGCCTCCGATGAAAAACATCGCCGTTTTGCCGATAAGGACTCTGATTTCCTTGCATTTGTTAATCTATGGGATTACCTGAAAGAGCAGCAAAAAGAGCTATCATCGGCGCAATTCCGTAAATTATGCCGCAGCGATTTCCTGAACTATTTGCGGGTGCGCGAATGGCAGGATATCTATACCCAACTGCGTCAGGTGGTGAAAGAGTTGGGTATTCCGGTCAATAGCGTTGCTGCAGACTATCGCAGTGTTCATACGGCTATTCTGACCGGGTTGCTGTCACATATCGGCCAGAAAGATGTTGAAAAGCAAGAATATACTGGTGCGCGCAATGCCCGTTTTGCCATCTTCCCAGGCTCTGGTTTATTCAAAAAACCGCCAAAGTGGTGCATGGTGGCCGAATTGGTCGAAACCAGCCGCTTATGGGGACGCATTGCGGCTCGAATTGAACCGGAATGGATCGAACCCTTGGCACAACATCTGGTTAAACATCACTATAGCGATCCGCATTGGGAGAAAGCACAAGGGGCGGTGATGGCCAGTGAGAAAGTGACCTTATTCGGGTTGCCTATCGTCACTGAGCGCAAGATCAACTATGGGCCAATTGATCCGCCGCTGTGTCGCGAGTTATTTATCCGTCATGGCTTGGTTGAAGGGGATTGGCAGACGCGCCATGCATTCTTCCGCGCTAATTTAAAGCTATTGGCTGAAGTTGAAGAATTGGAGCACAAATCTCGCCGCCGCGACATTCTGGTTGATGACGAGACATTGTTTAACTTCTATGACCAGCGTATTAGCCGTGATGTTATTTCCGCACGTCATTTTGATAGCTGGTGGAAGAAAACCAGCCAGACACAGCCGGAGTTGCTCAACTTTGAAAAAACCATGCTTATCAAAGATGGAGCAAACAAAGTTAACCCGCTGGATTACCCGAACTTTTGGTATCAAGGGTCACTCAAACTACGGCTCTCTTATCAATTTGAGCCCGGTACGGATGCTGATGGGGTCACGGTTCATATCCCGCTGCCTATCCTGAATCAGGTTCAGGAAGAGGGATTTGACTGGCAAATTCCGGGGATCCGCCGTGAGCTGGTGGTGGCGCTCATCAAGTCATTACCTAAGCCGGTTCGCCGCAATTTTGTGCCTGCGCCTAATTATGCCGAGGCATTCTTAGCACGGGTAACCCCATTGGAAACTAGCCTGCTGGACGCATTGGAACGTGAGTTGCGGCGCATGACCGGAGTGACAGTGTCACGCGAAAGCTGGCAGTGGGAGCAAGTCCCCGACCACCTAAAAATGACCTTCCGCGTCGTGGATGATAAAAACCGAACTTTGCGTGAGGGGAAAGATCTTGCTGCCCTGAAGCTCCAACTCCAAGAGAAAGTACAAGAGACGCTTTCAGCGGTTGCCGATGACGGTATTGAGCAAAATAACTTACATATCTGGAGCTTCGGCTCACTTCCGGTGTGCTACGAGCAACGCCGGGGAGGATACGAAGTTAAAGCATACCCGGCGTTGGTGGATGAAAAAGACAGTGTCGCGATTCGCTTATTTGATACAGAAGCCCAGCAACAACAGGCCATGTGGCAGGGGACACGCCGTTTATTGTTGCTAAATATTCCTTCTCCGATTAAGTATTTACATGAAAAGTTGCCGAATAAATCCAAACTTGGCCTCTATTTCAATACTTATGGCAAAGTGATGGATCTGATTGACGATTGCATTGCTTGTGGGGTAGATAAACTTGTCGCGCAATATGGTGGGCCGGTATGGCAAGAGGCTGATTTCGCTCAGCTGCAAGAAAAAGTTCGGGCCGAATTAAACGATACTGTGGTGGATATTGCCAAACAAGTTGAACAGATCCTGACTACCGTATTCAGCATTAATAAACGTTTAAAAGGCCGGGTCGATATCTCGCAAGCATTAGCGCTTTCCGATATCAAAGCACAGCTTGGTGGCCTGATTTATCGCGGATTTGTCACCAATAATGGTTGGAAACGTTTACCGGATACATTGCGCTATCTGCATGCCATTGAACGGCGGATGGAGAAGTTAGCTGTAGATCCTCATCGAGATCGGGCTCAAATGCAACGGGTGGAACATGTACAACAGATGTGGCAGCAATGGCTCAACAAATTGCCGCCTAAACGTCAACAAGATGAAGACGTTAAAGAAGTTCGTTGGATGATTGAAGAGTTGCGCGTGAGTTTATTTGCCCAACAATTGGGAACACCGTACCCGATTTCAGATAAGCGGATTTTACAGACTATCGAACAACTCTCTGCCTGATGGTTAATCAAGACGATTCCGCACCTGAGATAATGGCTCAGGCGCGGAGTTTATCAGTCGTTAGTTCCCGTTTCCACGCCCGTATTTATATCATTTAAATCCTCTCATTTGTGTCTCAAATATGTAATTGATGAAACCTGCTGATTTTCATGCGAAGCCTCTCGGAAACGAGCAATTAACTCCTCTATTACACGGCAACATTATTGCCTTCGGTCTTTAACTACAGCTATATCTGTCATGGCATTCAGACGGCTTGTTAAAAGTTTGTCTGATTGTGGGTCACCATATTTGATTACATTTGGTGAGTTTGATAGAGTTTTCGGCAGCAAGGATTGCTTATGTATACGATTAGTTTGTTGCGGTTGGCACAAAAAGAATTGTTTAAATTACCTGCGGGGATACAGGCGGCTCTGATTAAGGCTCTTGATGAGTTAGAGGCTTATGGTCATGAGTTGAAAGAGCCTGTAGTGCGGGATATAGGGAAAGGGCTGAAAGAACTGAGGGTCAGTGGAAAGGAAGGTTGCGGGCGTGGTTTTTTCTTTTACCAGACCGAACGGCAGGTTTACATCATTCACATCTTGCAGAAGAAAACGCAAAAGACCCCAAGACGGACACTGATGTTGGCTTATCAGCGTATGAAGGAACTCAAACGGAGATTGCTGCCATGAAAAAACAAGATGATTTTGACATTCTTCCTTTTTCTGAGGTTAAAGCGAACGCTTTAAATCACTCTCAGGTAAATGAAGCGTATTCTGACTTGCAGATTAGACAAGCCATGATGACGGAGCTTAAGGCTGCTCGCCAGCGATGTAATTTGACTCAAGAAGATATTGCCCAGAGAGCGGGGCTGAGGAAACAAAATATCAGCCGGATGGAGAAAGGTATTATTTCGCCTAATCTCACGACATTAAGTCGATATGCTGCAGCATTAGGTGGGACTTTTGTTTTTAAATTTAATCAAAAGCCCCATTACAACAGTAAGAAATAATTTAGTATTAATTAATGTTGATCAGATGATCGCTATCTTTTTATTTAGCTGCTTTATTAGCGAGTGTTTTTAACCGGTCTTTTATGGCTGTGACCGCTAACGCCCGGTTATCCGCCAGATAACGATCTTTAGCGGCGGGAGCGGAACTTTGAATGGCAATCAAAGACCATTTCTCGCCATTTTTCAGTAATAAGGGCGAGCCACTATCACCGGGTAATGTATCGCATTGGTGAGACAGCACACCTTGCTGCGCCCAGCCAGTGATCAGGCAATCTTCATGACTATAGAGAGTATCAAGGTGGTCAAGTGGATAACCCGCTTGTGTTATTTTACGGTCAACTTGTTTAAGCGCTTGGGTCAATTCATTAGCAGTTCCATCCCATAGTGGCAACGGTTTGATAGGAATAGGCTTTTTATTAGTTAATCGAATAAGAGCATAGTCATATGCTGCTGCTGCGGGTGGAACTATCCAACCGTCTCCGTCAGGTTTCAGTTTTTTACCCAATTTGGCATCAACCAGTGTTTCCAGACTGGTAATTTGATACTTCCAATGGCCCTTGTGCGAAATAAACCGTAAGGCGACAGCACGATCAATCTTACCTGGAGGTGCTAATACACAATGCCCAGCGGTAAGTGCGAGACGAGGGGATATTAATGTCGCAGTACATAGATTGCCACTGGCTGTTTCCACTTGACCAATTGCCTGCCATGGCCAGTCAGTGCTATTCGTTACTGCGGTTCGATCATCTTTCCCAAAGAAGAGGGTGGTTTGGTCTGCAATACTGCTGTCGTCATTTGACGTGTCAGTAGGTGGAAGAGCATAAGTCACAGAAAGAGGAAACAGACTCAATAGTAATAATGAAGATAAACGCATAAATAATTAGCCTGCCTTATTCCCAAAAAGGTTATTTGCTCACAAACCTGAGACCCACTGATTAAATTGCCAAACGCGAACTATCTTACTGCTAACTATAGACATAATTAATCACATAGTCTGTTGCTGTTATTGGATTTTTTGATAATTTTAGCGTGACATCATCCGCTGGCATTATAAATAAAAAAATAATGTAATCAGACCGCAAATGACTAATGTCGCCAAAGTGATTTCAAATAAATAACGACGCAGCATTATCAGCACTCCCGATAAAAAACACCCGGAAAGCCGGGTGTTGAGTGAATTAAGCTGTAGCGAGTCAATCGTGAAGAGCTGGTGTTAGTTTTCGCGAATACTATTTTGCAGTCGGTACGGCTACTGTTGCAGATTTAGTGTGTGTCGCTTTTTTATGGTGTTTCTTAGCTGTTTGCGCTTTTTGTACTGGCGCGGTTTTCTCTGCTTTTTTCATCGATTTTGTGGTTTTTTTGTGATGCATAGTTTTGGCAGGAGCACTATGGGCCGCAGGTGCTGTAGCCATTGGCGCTGCGGGTGCAACAGTATCGGCGGCGAATGCGATAGAAGACATACCCAAAGTTGCAGCAACAATCAGAGCTAATACTGTTTTCATGATTTATTCCTCAGTGTTCTGTTTGTATATCGGCCCCGCTGGGTCGTTGTAATGAGAATAGAGTAAATAGTTAACAGCTTCCGTGAGTCATTGGTTTCGGCTTGTAACCGATTGTACAGAACTGATTATTATGGCGAATAACCCACTTTTCATTTAGTTCATAACACGCCTCTACGCGTATTTTATGGTAGAGAGAGAAAGGAAACTGAGAGGAATAAGAACACCATTGGATTCCTTTAAAAACTCATTTTAGTTACAACATACATTAGATGATTATCTAAAAGTGAACTCTGAAAGTACATGCAAAGTTGCAACAAAAATGGAATTTATGTCTCGCAGGGCGGTACAGCCGCCACAAAGGAGGGGCTGTACCGAAGGGGCAAATTTGGGGCAGAGAGTAATTATAAATAACGGCGTTCTAAGTGCTCGCGGAAAAAGCGAGGGTTAAGTGATTCACCGGTTGCTTTGGTAATTAACTCTACGGTTGAGTAGCGGCTTCCATGTTGCCAGATATTTTTCTGTAACCAATTGAATAAGGTACTCAAATCACCGTTGGCAATATTGCTATCTAATTCAGGGATAGCTTTACGTGCGGTTTGGAAGAGTTGAGCAGCATACATGGCACCCAGAGTATAGGTTGGGAAATAACCAAAAGCGCCATCCGTCCAATGGATATCTTGCATACACCCATAGCGGTAATTTCCTTCTGTATTTATCCCCAGATATTGCTGCATCTTTTCATTCCACAGCGTAGGGATATCATCTACCTCAATTTCAGCGCTAATTAATGCCTTTTCAATTTCATAACGCAAAATTACATGAGCAGGGTAGCTAACCTCATCGGCATCGACCCGAATAAAGCCGGTTTTGACGCGCTGATTCAAGGCAGTGAAGTTTTGCTGGTTAAAAGCCGGTTGCTCACCGAATTGCTGTATAACCAAAGGCCGGATAACTTGCAGAAATTCTTTACTGCGCGCTAATTGCATTTCAAATAGTAAACTTTGAGACTCATGAATTGCGGTTGAGCGTGCATGTGATATTGGCTGGCCCAACCATTCGCGGGGTAAATTCTGTTCATACCGCGCGTGGCCAGTTTCATGGACAATCCCCATTAACGCACTGAGAAACTCTTGTTCGTTATAACGAGTAGTGATGCGAACATCTTGCGGAACACCTCCGCAGAATGGGTGCACACTGACATCGACTCGTCCACCGTCAAAATCGAAGCCCAACACTTTCATCACATTCAGCCCAAGTTGACGCTGTTTTTCCAGCTCAAATGGCCCTTGTGGTATCAAGCAAGTTTCATTCGCTTGTTTAGCGATCACTTTTTGCAATAACGTTGGTAGCCATTGTTTAAGATCACCAAAGATACGGTCCAAATCAGCACTATTCGTTCCCGGCTCATATAAATTCAACAATGCGTCATAGCGCGATGTTCCGGCGGCCTGAGCACGAATGGATGCCTCTTCACGGCTTAATTTGACCACTTCGCGTAGATTTTCTGCAAAACCATCCCAATCATTTGCAATACGCTGCTGTCGCCATGCGTGCTCACATCGTGCACCTGCTAATGATTTTGCCTCAACCAAAGTCTCAGGTAGTAACACCGCATTATTGTAATGCCGACGCATCTCACGCAAATTTGCTTGTTCGATATCATCCAGCGTTTCTTGTTCCGCTTGCTGCAACCACTCACCAACCTGTTTGGCTGTCAGAATCTGGTGTTGCAGCACATTTAGCTCAGCCATCGCCTCTGAACGAGCAAGATTTCCTTTGGGTGGCATCATTGTTTGCATATCCCACCCGGCAATAGCAGATAAGTGCTCAAAGCGGGAGAGGCGTGTGAATGTCGTGCGAAGGTTTTGATAAGCAGTGGTCATAAAAAACTCCATAAAGCTGATAGGCCAACTTATTTTATTAAGGCTTAGTTATGTAATCTTGGTCTGCTGACAGTGAGTAAACATTTTTAACCGGCCAGCAAAACCGAAAACTGGCGCCACCGAGAGAACTGGCATCGACGGAAATGCTGCCCTGATATGCTTGTGCGATGGAATGGACGATTGCCAGACCCAATCCACATCCACCGGTTGCACGATCCCGACTAGGATCCAGTCTAACAAATGGTTCAAATACGCGTGCGCGTTCTTCTAAGGGAATGCCCGGCCCGTCATCTTCAACTTGTAAACATGCGTTATCGCCATCAAACCACAAGCCAATACGTAGCCGTTTAGTTGAATAGCGCAGCGCGTTATTGACCAGATTATCCAAAACTCTTTCCATCAGGCGGAGATCGACTGCACCAAAGTCACCACGATGGGGTATATCAAGTTCTATCTCGCGCTCACCATGAATCAAACGCATATCTGCTATTTTTGCGCTGAGCCACGCCGGTAAATCTATAGGTTCCAGATTGA
Source organism: Yersinia proxima (assembly GCF_902170785.1). Lineage (GTDB taxonomy): Bacteria > Pseudomonadota > Gammaproteobacteria > Enterobacterales > Enterobacteriaceae > Yersinia > Yersinia proxima. Next base: position 335,806 of record NZ_CABHYG010000017.1, read on the forward strand.
GAGAGACTTGGGGGCGATCCAGCCGAGCATAGGTGAGCAATTCATCAATGAGTGCCTCTAACTGGCCAATATCATGATTTAACGCCAGTTGTTCACTCTCTGTCAGGTTATCACTCATGGCTAACCGATAACGCAAGCGAACAAGTGGGGTGCGTAACTCGTGAGCAATTCCATCAATGAGCAGCTTCTTACTGACTATCAATGTACTGATGTTGTCGGCCATTTGGTTAAACGCGACACCTAAACGACTTAGGCTGGAGGTGGGATCAAAATGTGTCCGTTCGTCCAGATATCCTGCCCCAAGCCGCTGGGCGGCATTTTCCAGTTTCAGCAAGTCTTTCCAGTGAGGGCGCATCCACAGGAACACCGGTAGCGCCAAAGAGAGACCAATCATGATGAGCAAGATTAAATCCAGTAGCCGCATTTGGTGCAGATAAAACAGATAGGGAACCGGGCCTACAGCCAGGACATAGTGGCTGCGGGGAATTCGTTGCAGGAAGGTATACTCATCATCCAAAGCAATAATTTCACCCGCGCGCAGACGCTTATTTAATCTTTCGCCAAGATCCCGTTTATCGAGAGGTTCAATATGTAATTGAAAAGAGAGATTTAAATCCAGCGTGGCGATGGTTTTATTCCAATCTTTTAGCGGAATTTCTCGTAACTCACTGCGCATCAATGACAGGGAGCTTTTCATCAAATCATCTAATGACTGGCGGCCAGCGCGTTCAGCCGTGACTTTATAAACTAAGCCAACCAGCATCGCCATCACCATAAAGCAGACGAATAGCAATAAGAAAAACTGAATAAATAGTTTCCTCATTGCTGCACTGACTCCCAGGCATTGGGGGCGAACAGGTAGCCTTTATTACGTACAGTTTTGATTCTAAAAGGTTCGAGGGCATTGTCATAGAGTTTGCGGCGCAAGCGCGAAATGGCTACATCAATACTGCGGTCCATGCCGTCATAACTGACGCCGCGCAAATTTTTCAATAATGCTTCCCTGTCCATGATGATGCCGGCGTGCGTTGCGAGTTCCCACAGCAGATCAAAATCTGAAGTCGATAATGTAATCTCTTCATCACCAAGATTGACTTGCCGATTAACCGGGTCGATGCAAAGTAAACCAAAGTGAATGGCATTATGCCCCGTGAGTGGAACATGGGGCGTTTCTTTGGTTTGTTGCTGATTATGTTGACGTAAATGCAAGCGTAGCCGTGCCAGCAATACCGCTGGAGGTGTTGTTTTCAGAATATAGTCATTGGCCCCCATCTCAAGAGAGAGGATATGGTTCATATCACTGTCAAGCGAGGTTAGCAGCACTATCGGGCCGTCATAGCTTGGTCGTAAATCGCGGCACAACGTCATGCCATCTTTCCCTGGTAACATAATGTCAAGTAACACCAGGTCAGGTTGTTGTTGTTCAATAACTACTTGCGCTGTATCACCTCGCGGCTCCACAAACACATCAATGTCATGCTTGCCCAGATAGGCTGCAATCAATTTTCCGACCTCCGGGTCGTCTTCTACAAAAACAATTTTGGTCATGTTTTTCTGTTTATAAAAGTGCCGGAATTCAGCATAGCGCGCTGTTGGCCGCAATACTATGCACGTTACTTTATTCTTTATGCCAATGACAGGGCAGTGACTGATAGGTAGACAACCAACAAATTATTTCATTATATTAATGAAAGTGATTATATCGTCATCTCTATTTAGTTGCGCCCATCGTTTATATATCAATATTTATGATTAATGAATAGCTGTATCGATCAGCTAAGGACTGAGGGATGAGTGGCGAACACATTGGTGTGCCAGCACACAGTGAAAGAGTCTGCTTCGATTACACGGAATTTCTAGCTGCTTCTTGCAAAAAGCGGTGGAGTTTTATTGATGCTATTTATGGTGTCATGCCGATTTTCGGGATGGTGGTGAAATCCCAGGCTGAGCTGGAAAAAACGCCTCAGGAGCGGCTTACCGCCTTGGCGTTACAGGTATTATCAACCCAACTTAGCGATGAAACTAATATTATTAGATTGATTCGTCTTGCTGAGCTGCAAGGGATAACAGAGCTGGATATTCAATTACCTTATCCGCTAGAAACCTCACAACTGGGTGAAATCAAACAAAAATTTCCAGCTTCAATGCGACTGAGTCAAAAGGGTGAATGTTTATCGGTGGATATATCCGGAACAGAACACAATTAGTTACCTGCCGATAGATGCCCAGATGGGCATCCAGTTTAACTGGCGTACCCATTGATTAGGCCGGTTTTGTCGAGGATTAGCCTTAATGCATAACCAGCCAGGTTGCCGGAATAGTGGCAATCAGTACCAGACAAATTGCTGTGCGTTCCACCGTATTGAGTAGCCTGAGACCTTCATGCCCTTTACGCGCATAAATAAACACCAGCAAGCCGGGGGCATATAACAGGGCGGATAACAACAGGTACAGCAAGCCGGCGGCATAAATCAGCCACAAACCATACAAACACGCGCCGCTGGCCGCAATAATCAATCGCCAGTCCTGGCGCTTTAAGGCCACTTTAAATAAGAATGCTCCCACCAGGAAATAGGGCACTAAAATCATCTCTGATGCAATTGTCAGCAATGTATTGTAATTGCTGCCCGTCAGCCAGATAAGGATCAGCGCGACTTGCACCGCACAGTTAGTCAGCCACAGTGATTTTGCCGGTGCATTGTGCTTATTCTGATGCTGGAACATCTTAGGGAATGCGCCATGTTTCGCAGCCACCATCGGAACTTCTGCGGCCATAATGGTCCAGCTAAGGTAAGCACCGCACACTGAAATAATCAGCCCGGTGGCAATAATCACTTCCCCCCAAGGGCCAATCATCTCAACCATAATACCGGCCATGGATGGGTTGCGCATATTCGCTAATTCAGCGCGTGGCACCACGCCAAGAGATAATAAAGTGATTAATAGATAAACACATAAAGCCGAGATCACCGCCAGCATAGTTGCCCGGCCTACATCTTTCTTATTGCGCGCTCTGGCAGAAACCACAACTGCGCCTTCTACACCAATGAAAACCCACAGCGTTATTAGCATTGTGTCTTTCACTTGTTGCCAAACGGGAGTGTGCAGGGCAATACCAGTAAAATCAAAACTGAATGTATCGAGGCTGAATGCGAGGCCGGCTAACACAATAAAGCCGCCGATTGGCAGCAGTTTTGCCAATGTCGCGGCCAAATTGATGCTGGCGGCGGTTTGCACACCACGCAATACCAAAGCATGAACCCCCCATAACAGGAAAGAGGCTCCCAGTAGCGCCTGCCAGGTATTACCTTCACCAAAGACAACTTCGCCAGATTTATCGGTAAAAAAGCTCAATGCTGCGAAAACAATCACCAGATAAGATACGTTGGCGATAACAGCGCAGAGCCAATAGCCCCAGGCAGAGAAAAAGCCAATAAGGTCACCAAAACCTTCTTTGGCATAGGTGAATATTCCACCATCCAGATCAGGGCGCAGACGCGTCAGCAGTAACATGGCAAACGCCAGAAAAATAATCCCAACGCCGGTAATGCTCCAGCCAATAAGCAGTGCCGCCGGGCTGGCAACTTCAGCCATATTTTGTGGCAGGCTAAAGACACCTGCACCCAGCATTGAGCTAAGAACCAGCGCCGTTAGCGCCGTCAGGCCGAGTTTTCTTTCCAATTATGGATCCTGGTTTTTAGAGTATTAATGAATGGTTACTGACTGATAAGCAGCATTATCTGAGGCTAATCTATCAATGCTTGACAGATAATAGCCCCAAAATTTTCGGAGGATTTTACGGAGTGGGGCGCGATCATGCAATGATTGGTTATGCGATTTAGGCAAAAAATTATTCAGTCAGTACTCATCAAGTTCATCACCATAACTAAAGTATAAAAAAGGACAGCCTATGGCTGCCCTTATGGTGAGAATTTAAACAAATTTATTTGAACAAGTCAGCGCTAATACTCACGTTACCGCCACTTTGGTTTTGCCACTGGCGAGTAACATGGTAATACTTCGCACCTTTGGCAGCAGCACGCTTAGCCACTTCATGAGAGACGTCGGTCATGCTGTTGTAGTGACCACTAAAGGTCACAGAATCAAACGGAACCATCTGCGCGGCAGTGGTATTGTTTAATTCCTGGATTTGGGTGCCATCACTCAGGGTGACAGTGTAACGTTTACCTGTTGATGATTGAGTTTCAAAGAAACGGCCCACATCAGCGCTTGGCGTGCCTGAGGAAGCAACACCTGGGATCTCGACATTTGCAGCAGCTGCACCGCCAGCCGCTAATGCAGCACGGCCCGCATCTGAATCCGCAGGGATAACATCAGGGCTTTGTACGGCACGTTTGGCTGCATCTTGTTTGTAAATATAAGCAGTCACAAACTGGTTGCCGCCTTGGTTAGCATCCACCTGACGCACGATGAAGAAGGAGTAAGCGCCTTTTTCTTTCGCCGCTTTGGAAACAGCATCGTTGATATCTGGCTGACTACGGAAGAAACCACTAACAGAAACAGTGTCATAAGGTTGTAAGGTATAGGCTTCTGTTTTTGGTAATTCTTTGATGCCATTGAAAATACGATACTGGGTATCTTTGCTCACTTCCTGTGCATCTTTATGATAAACATCGGCCGTTACACGCCAGTTGCCGCCATTATTGTTGCTGTTCAGATCCTGAATATAGAACGAATCAGCGCCCAATTTATCAGCACGACGGGATACCGCATCTGCGGCTTCATTGATTGCATTAAATCTGCCGGTAATAGTAATACGATCAAATGGCTTAATGGCTGCTGCTTGCTCTGGTGTAAGTTCTTTTGCCGCATGTGCAGCAGAAAGCGCCGAGAGTGATAGCAATGCCGACGCGATGATCGTGTATTTCAGCTTCATAAAAAATCCTTTCGCCTTGCGCATTAACGTTGATACGTGCGGAACAATTGATGTGTAACAGAATAGCAGATGATTATTACATGTAATAATGGCGGGTGTCTCCGCAATTTATATGACTAAATAATTTATATGGCTAAATATATGAATTTCGCAGTTAGGCCTGTTAGCACTTTACCTCAATAATGAGGATAAGTTTTACGAATAATGGCTTTAACGTGATAAGCGTTGTTTATTTACATTTTTCTAACCTAATGCCGCGCTATCACTGGCTTGCCTTATTATACCAAAACTTATTATTTTGGCTCAAAGTTGCAGGACAAGCCGCTAGTAAATATTATTTTTATAGTGAATTATACAGAGTTCTTTCCACCTGCCAGTTTTAGTGCAAAAACTGCTTCAGAACCGCATACAGATATGGATCATAAGTCACATTTTCAGTAGGTTATAGGGAGCCGTAACAAAGCAGGTTTGTCAGTAACCCAATAGAACATGGCAATACTTATCATCAAAGACAGGTAAAAAAGGGAACATTATGCGTATTGGTGTACCAAGAGAGCGGTTGGCCAATGAAGCCCGTGTTGCAGCAACGCCGAAAACGGTAGAACAATTGCTGAAACTGGGTTTCACCGTGGCGATTGAAAGCGGAGCTGGCCATTTAGCCAGTTTTGACGATGCGGCGTACCAGGATGCGGGTGCCACCATTACGGATACCACCGATGTGTGGCAATCCGACCTTATCCTCAAAGTGAATGCTCCGCTTGAGGAGGAAATTGCTCTGATGCGTGCGGGGAGCACCTTGGTCAGCTTCATCTGGCCGGCTCAGAACCCGGAATTACTGCAAAAATTGGCAGAGCGTCAGGTGACGGTATTGGCAATGGATTCTGTGCCACGTATTTCTCGCGCGCAATCCATGGATGCTCTTAGCTCAATGGCTAACATTGCGGGCTATCGTGCCATTGTTGAAGCGGCGCATGAGTTTGGCCGTTTCTTCACCGGGCAAATCACGGCTGCGGGTAAAGTTCCCCCGGCTAAAGTGATGATTATCGGCGCCGGTGTTGCCGGGCTGGCCGCTATCGGTGCGGCGGGGAGCTTGGGTGCGATTGTCCGCGCTTTCGATACCCGTCCGGAAGTGAAAGAACAAGTTCAAAGCATGGGCGCTGAATTCCTCGAACTCGATTTCGAAGAAGAGGCTGGCAGTGGTGATGGTTATGCCAAAGTCATGTCTGAAGCATTTATCAAAGCTGAAATGGCACTTTTTGCAGCGCAAGCGGCTGAAGTCGATATCATTGTGACCACCGCGTTGATTCCGGGTAAACCCGCGCCGCGCTTGATCACTAAAGAGATGGTTGCGTCAATGAAGTCGGGCAGTGTGATTGTCGATTTGGCCGCCCAGACAGGCGGCAACTGCGAATTGACAGTAGCCGATAAAGTGACGGTAACTGAAAATGGCGTGAAAATTATCGGTTACACCGATTTGCCAAGCCGCTTACCAACACAGTCATCCCAGCTTTATGGTACTAACCTGGTTAACTTGCTGAAATTACTCTGCAAAGAGAAAAATGGCGAGATTGACATTGATTTCGAAGATACCGTGATCCGTGGTGTTACCGTGGTCAAAACCGGTGAAGTCACCTGGCCGGCACCGCCAATTCAAGTATCAGCACAGCCTCAGGCGGCGAAAGCGGCACCGATTGTCAAAGAAGAGGCTAAACCTTCCTCGCCTTGGCCTAAATACATCATTATGGCGCTGGCTATTGTGCTATTTGGTTGGTTGGCCAATGTGGCACCGAAAGAGTTTTTATCTCACTTTACGGTCTTTGCACTGGCGTGTGTGGTCGGATATTACGTGGTGTGGAACGTCAGCCATGCGCTGCATACACCGCTGATGTCAGTTACCAACGCTATTTCCGGCATTATTGTGGTTGGCGCATTGTTGCAGATTGGTCATGGTGGCTGGGTGAGTTTCTTATCCTTTATTGCCGTTTTGATCGCCAGCATCAACATTTTTGGTGGTTTTACCGTCACCCAACGCATGCTGAAAATGTTCCGTAAAAACTAGGTTTCGATGAGGCCGAACTTGCCTAAAGCGCAAGTTGATAAAGCTGAGTGGATAAAACAATGTTTATAAAAACAACAATGTTTATAAAGACAACGTTATACAAAAATGAAGGGGTAACTAATGTCTAGTGGTCTCGTTACAGCTGCGTACATAGTTGCTGCGATTTTATTTATTTTCAGTTTGGCTGGGCTGTCGCGCCACGAAACATCCAAACAAGGTAACACTTTCGGTGTGACCGGTATGGCTATCGCGCTTATCGCGACCATTCTGGGGCCAGACTCAGGTAATGTTGCCTGGATTATCATCGCCATGGTGATTGGTGGAGCAATTGGTATTTATCTGGCGAAGAAAGTCGAAATGACCGAAATGCCGGAACTGGTTGCTATCTTGCACAGTTTTGTCGGTTTGGCGGCGGTTCTGGTTGGCTTTAACAGCTATCTGGATCATGGCCCGGTGGTCATGGACGCCGTGATGGTGAATATCCATCTGACTGAAGTGTTCCTCGGTATCTTTATCGGTGCGGTGACATTTACTGGTTCTATTGTTGCCTTCGGTAAATTACGCGGGATTATCTCATCCAAGCCACTGATGCTGCCGCATCGCCATAAGCTGAACCTGGTTGCACTGGTTGTTTCATTCCTGCTGATGATTATGTTCGTCAAAACAGATAGCGTGGCGCTGCAAGTGGTCGCACTATTATTGATGACCGTGATTGCCTTAGCCTTCGGTTGGCATTTGGTTGCATCTATTGGTGGTGCTGATATGCCAGTTGTCGTTTCAATGTTGAACTCCTATTCAGGTTGGGCAGCGGCGGCGGCAGGTTTCATGTTGAGCAACGATTTGCTGATTGTGACCGGTGCGTTAGTCGGTTCTTCTGGTGCGATTCTGTCGTACATCATGTGTAAAGCGATGAATCGTTCATTCATCAGCGTTATTGCCGGCGGCTTTGGTACTGACGGTTCTTCTACCGGTGATGCTGAAGAAATGGGTGAGTATCGTGAAACCAATGCTGAGGAAGTGGCTGAACTGCTGAAAAATGCCAGCTCTGTCATCATCACCCCTGGTTATGGTATGGCGGTTGCGCAGGCACAGTATCCAGTTGCTGAAATCACAGCAAAACTGCAGGCTCGTGGGATCAAAGTCCGCTTTGGTATTCACCCAGTAGCAGGGCGCTTGCCAGGCCATATGAACGTGTTATTGGCTGAAGCTAAAGTACCTTACGACGTGGTGCTGGAGATGGACGAAATCAATGATGATTTCCCAAGCACTGATGTGGTGCTGGTGATTGGCGCTAATGACACCGTAAACCCGGCAGCACTTGAAGATCCTCGCAGCCCGATTGCCGGGATGCCTGTGCTGGAAGTATGGAAAGCGCAAAATGTTATTGCTTTCAAACGTTCAATGAACACCGGCTATGCTGGCGTCCAAAACCCATTGTTCTTCAAAGATAATACTCAGATGTTATTTGGCGATGCTAAAGACAGCGTGGAAGCTATTTTACGCGCATTGTAATGGCGGTAGGGTATTAATTAAGGGCCACTAAGGTGGCCCTTAAGGTTAATGAAACACAGTGAGTGAAGGGTTTATCGCACCTCGGGGCACTCCGACGGCTTACGCACTTGTATTTGAAACTAAGAGCGACCCCAACGGCACGTTTCCCCTTCATTTGAGTTTTTCAGACTGCTGAAAAACCCTAAGGACTCGATCTTGCAAGGTGAAGACAGGTAGAAGAGTAAAGCGTCCGCGCCAAGGATGGCGCGGCTCGAGCCCCCAGGGAAGGGTTTACGGCGTCTTTACGATCTGCCTGTTTTCACCGCTACAGGCACTTTGTCCTTAACCTCAGGCCACCAAGGTGGCCTTTTTTTGCTTTAATCTGAATAGCTTGTGAAGCGGCTATTCTCCATCCTCAGAATCTTCATTGCTTTCCACCGGGCAGTTAAAACCTTCAGGTTTAATGGCCAGCAAATCACATTTCAGATGGTCGATCACATGTTCCGTAGTATTCCCGATAAAGGCGGCAGAGAGACCTGTACGCCCTAAAGTACCCAGAACCACCACCCCGGCCCGTAAATGTTCTGCCAGGTCAGGAATAACTTCTTCCGGCAAACCTTTTTCGACATGAGTGAATTTTTCATCAATGCCAAATTGCTGGCGCAATGCTTTCATCGCAACCAAATGTTGACCACGAATAGCATCGTTATAGACGCTCGGATCAAAATCAGGCAATTCAATGGCAATGTTAATCGGGGTAACCGGATAGGCGCTAATCAAGTGCACCGGAGTTTGGTTGAGGTTCTCCGCGAGTTCTCTGGTTTCGTTAACTAAACGTAGATTAAGCGGATCATGCAGCGGGTCTTCACTGGAGAGATTGACGGCGACCAGTGCCGTACCATTTTCCGGCCAAGGTTGGTCTTTGACCATCCACACCGGGCAAGGGCATTTACGCAATAAGTGCCAGTCAGTGGGGGTGAAGATAATTGATTCGAGGCGGTCATGTTGATGCGCCATTTTGAGTAATAAATCGTGCTTAAATTTCAGGACTTCCTGAATAATGGCTTCGTAGGGCCGGTTGTGCCATACCACTTTGATTTCAATCGGTATCCCTTCATCCAGATAAAACCGGCACTGCTCACTTATCCATGCTGAGCGTTGGCTGATAACCCCTTTGCGCATAGCGGTACGCTCATCAGGCGACAGTAGGGTGGTCATGTCATAGGACAAGTCGTAAATAGCCAAAAATGCTTTGATTGTGCCACCATTACGCCGCACAAGATAAACTGCACGTCTTAATGCAGGCTGATCATCCTGATTGGGGTCAATAGCAACCAGAATATTCTGATACTTTGCCATAGAGTCTCCTTACAACCGTGAATTAACAGTATGTTAGTTAAAGAGTAAACCATGAAAGTGAAAGATAACAGGTGAGAGCACGCACCTGACAAATTATATTGATATGAGGGTGACTGATAAACCCATATTGCGAGTCAGAAAGTGGCGGGCAGCTATACCGTTCGGCTTACGCTGCTGTACACATGTGGTACATATCCCCGCCACTTATTTTACTGACATATGAAAGCAATGATATTAATTACAACTTGGTTTTGGGTTACCCGCCAACTGAGCCAGTGCTTCGGTATTCTCGATAGTGATGTATTTACCTTTCACACTGAGAATCTCGCTTTTCTGGAAACGGCCCAATAAGCGGCTGATGGTTTCTACCGTCAGGCCTAAATAGTTACCGATATCACCCCGTGTCATAGTGAGACGGAATTCACGTGGTGAAAAACCGCGCTGGGCAAAGCGGCGCGAGAGATTATAAATAAACGCGGCCAAACGCTCTTCTGCATTCTTTTTAGAAAGCAGCAAAATCATGTCTTGATCACCTTTAATCTCACCACTCATTAAGCGCATCATCTGCTGGCGCAGATTTGGCATTTTGCCGGATAAGTCATCAAGTGTGTCAAACGGGATTTCGCAAACCATTGAGGTTTCGAGGGCCTGCGCAAAACTTGGATGCTGCTGATTACTGATAGCATCAAAACCGACTAAATCACCTGCCAGATGGAAACCGGTAATTTGCTCATCACCTTCTTCAGTAATGGTATAACTTTTAATGGTCCCGGAACGGATGGCGTACAGGGATTTAAGCTCATCACCTGCTTTAAACAGCGCCTGTCCTTTCTGAATAGGCTTTTTCCTTTCAATGATATTATCGAGCTGATCCAGCTCATTTTCATTCAAAGTAAAAGGAATACAGAGCTGACTGATACTGCAATCCTGACAATGGATTGCACAACCGCCAGACTGAATACGTCGGATTATTCGTTTTTCCGGGATCATAGGGTATTCCCATTAATATTGATATGCGTCAATTTTAACATCTTTTCTTGCATCTGATAAGAGCAACAATAGTTAGCGTGCTAAAAGATAGCCCTCGTGCATTAATAACCAGCGTTTTCGCTCCACACCACCCGCATAACCGGTCAATGCACCTTGCTGCCCAATCACCCTATGGCAAGGCACAACAATCGATATGGGGTTCAAACCGTTCGCCATCCCAACCGCTCGAGAAGCAGTGGGGCGATTAATGCGTTTTGCTAACTCACCATAAGTAATGGTTTCACCGCACGGGATTTTACGCAACTGTTGCCAAACTTGACGCTGAAAATCAGTACCGGCGGTTTTCACCGGTAAGTTATCAATAATGCTCAACTCCCCAGCAAAATAGCGTTGCATGCTGTCACTCAACCCACCAGGATTACGCTGTTCCACCAGGGTAAAAGTATTTACTCCGTAATGATTACGCAGCAGTTTCATCAGACGTTCATAGTGGTCAGTCCAATCAATGGCACGTAGCCGGTGCTCTTCGTCTGCAATTAACAACAGTTCACCCTGTGGGGTTGCCATTCTATCAATCAAAAACGTTTCCATCATTCTCCACGACCTTGCTGCCACTGGTTGAGCACAAATTGTTTGATTAAATACTTTGCCGGCGATTATTACATGAAAGATAACATCAATAGATGACTATCAGGACCGAAAAGCAAAAACCTGCTTTTATTGCGGTGTTTATCGCATAAAACATGACGTTTAGATATAAAGTCGGGGTGGGCGAAGTCAGTGTAAGCCGCTAGGATAAAAGTCTGTTATTTACGAAATCAATTCATATCAGGTGTTCAATTCATGTCCAATTTCATTTTGCCTCCTTTATTACGTGAGAACGAACCGCCCGCTGCGGCTATCGAGCGAGCTGAAAGCCGCTCGCCTTTTATCTTGTTGGCCGACCATGCCGGACAGCGTATTCCGGCTCAACTCGGGGATTTAGGATTACCAGCAGGAGAAATTGATCGTCACATTGGTTGGGATATTGGCTCATTAGCCACCGCGCAGTTACTTAGCCAGTATTTAGATGCCACATTAATTCATCAGCGTTATTCGCGTTTAGTTATTGATTGCAACCGTACCCCCGGTATCGCCAGTTCTATCCCTGAAACCTCTGAAAACACACGGATCCCGCGTAATATCGGTGTCACGGTGGAAGAGGCTCAAGCTCGTCGAGTAGAGGTATTTCAGCCATATCATGATTTGATTACACAGACGCTTAATCAGCGCCGTGATACTGGCCAGCCTGGTGTCATTATTTCCATGCACAGTTTTACACCGTCATTTAAAAATATTTCCCGGCCTTGGCAAATTGGCACTTTATTTCACCGAAACCCCGAGTTCGCGCGGCAATTAGTGTCATTTTTACAGCAAGAAGATGCTTTAAATGTCGGCATCAATGAACCTTATGCGATGACGGATGCCACAGATTTCACTTTGCCATTCCATGCCGAGCAGCGGCAGTTGCCATATGTTGGCATTGAGATTCGCCAGGATCTTATTACTGATGAGAACGGGCAGGAGGAATGGGCCAGACGGCTGGCGCGGTTGTTACCGCAAGTCCTGACGGCCTATACCCATTCAAACTAAGTTGTCACCTATATATTGACTCAAGAAAAGTCTGTTTTGCGCCAATTATTTTTCTGGGTTTATGACTGGCCACTATTAATTAGTTATTATCGGTGGCTATAGTTATTTTTATTTCATCGTTATTCATTTATCACACAACTTGAAGGTTGATAATCTCGTGGAAGCCAAACCCGCGCGTATCCTGATCAGTGCCTGTTTGATGGGCAAACCGGTTCGTTATAACGGCAGTGCACTGTCTGTCCATGATGAAATTATTCAACGCTGGCAAGATGAAGGGCGGCTGGTCATGGTATGTCCTGAACTGGCTGCTGGGATGCCTGTACCCAGACCACCTGCTGAAATTCAGCAAGGTAATGGTGAGGCGGTGTTACAGGGCCAGGCCCGGGTGATTGAACAATGGGGCAATGATGTTAGCCGTGAATTTCTGCAAGGGGCTTATCAGGCATTGGCGTTGGCTCAAAAACATCAGTGCACCTTGGCCATTCTCACTGAGGGTAGCCCGTCATGCGGTAGCAGCCGTATTTATGATGGCTATTTTAATGGCACCCAACGGGCAGGACAGGGCGTGACAACGGCCTTATTGCGTCGCCACGGGATCACTGTATTCAGTCATCTTCAACTTGAGCAGGCCGATAGTTTTTTGCGAAGCGGTTCACAAACTCAGGTTGAAAATTAACCCAAAGTCATAAAATGCCGTTATACTGTATAAATAAACAGTATTTGTATGATTCGTATCTTTAGTCACTTAATTTTTATTGAAACCATTAAGTCGAGGTAGCGATATGGCATTTAAGATAATTGAAAAACAACCACAACAGATTGTGAGTATCCGAGTTGTCGGGCCTTATCACGAAACCATTCCAAAAGGTTTTGACCAACTATCATCACTTTATACTCAGCATCAAATTCCGGGAAAAGACTGGTTAGTACTGTACTGGGATAACCCAGAAACCAATCCACCGGCTGAGCTACGAGCTGATGTCTCATTATCTGTTGCAGATGATTATGTTTTACCGCCTGAGCTCAGTGATCACTTGCAATTACAGGTGATTCCCGCAGGCTTGTATGCGGTGTACCACACTCGAGTAACCGATGATGATTACGCCAAGGCTTGGGGAGAGTTGTATAACCAGCATCTACCACAAAGTGGCTATCGTCCAACCGAAGGGGCGTGCTACGAGGTTTACCTCAATGACGGCAGGGCTGATGGCTATTTTGATATTGATATCTACCAATCCGTTGAGAAAGACCAATAAAGTGGGATAAGCAGCCGAGCCTGAACAGTTCGGCTGTTTGCCGCATCATTGTTGGTTTTTTTTGAATAGTGTTGTCGAATAATAGGTAATTATCCACAGCAGTAAAAATGGCATGCTTTGTCTACCGGTTTAAGTGGGCTGGTGCTTGTCTTTTAGACTTTAGGGTCTGCCCATGAACCAAGACAGATGATGAAACTCGCATTCAGGATAATATTATGACAAATACCATTCAGCAGGTCGCGATTGTTACCGGTGCATCACGGGGTATTGGTGCGGCAATAGCCGAACGTCTGGCTCAAGAGGGCTACACTGTTTTGATCAATTATTCCCGGGCTGATGATGAAGCCGCAGCCTTGGTACGTAAAATTCAACAAGCGGGTGGTAATGCGTTAAGTGCCAAAGGCGATATTAGCGATCCAGCCGCCGTAGCCCAACTATTTACTAAAGCTGAAACCGCCTTCGGCGGGGTTGATGTATTGGTCAATAATGCCGGTATTATGTCACTCAGCACGGTTGCCGACACTGACGATGAACATTTTGACCACCAAATTGCCATTAACCTGAAAGGGAGCTTCAACGGAATGCGAGAAGCGGCGAAACGGCTCAGAAATGGCGGCCGAATTGTTAATTTCTCAACCAGTGTTGTGGGCTTGAAATTGGAAAAATATGCTGTTTATGCGGCCACCAAAGCTGCGGTTGAAACAATGACAGCAATTCTGGCAAAAGAGTTGCGAGGCCGTGATATTACTGTCAATGCCGTGGCACCAGGGCCGACCGCGACGGATCTTTTCCTGAATGGAAAATCCGCTGAACTGATTGAAAAAATGGCGAAAATGGCACCATTAGAAAGATTGGGCACACCAGAGGACATTGCAGCGGCTGTGGCATTTTTGGTCGGAAAAGACGGCGGCTGGATCAATGGGCAAGTGTTGCGTGCTAATGGTGGGTTGATTTAACACTATTGTGGGAAGGCGCGGCGGGGCCAGGGAATTCCACTGAAAGATAAGGAATAATAATTAATTGGGCTGCCATAAAAGTGTGGACTGTCATAAAAGCGTCATTCGCCTGTTCTAGTATCCGTTGTAACCAATCAATACAAATTGTATTACTGTTTTACAACAAGGAACTCTACTGATGCAGAACCGCGTATCCACTTTGTCCGGCATAGCGTTATCCACCCTGATACTGAGCAGCACTCTGTTCGCCCCCAATGCTATTGCCGCCGCCACCGGTTTATACGATCGCAGCGCCCATGGTGATGTCACTCAATTTGGTGGTGCTCGCCGTTTAACTGAAGATCAAACTCAGGCTCTTCGTGATTCGCTGTCCAACAAAACGGTAAAAAATGTCATTTTACTGATTGGCGATGGGATGGGTGACTCGGAGATAACCTCGGCACGTAACTATGCTATGGGTGCGGGTGGTTTCTTCAAAGGGATTGATGCATTGCCGTTGACCGGACAATACACGCACTATTCATTAGATAAGAAAACACAGAAGCCCGATTATGTGACTGACTCGGCCGCGTCGGCGACTGCATGGTCTTCAGGTGTGAAAACCTATAATGGCGCTCTGGGTGTCGATGTATTTGGGAAAGATCACGTCACCTTGTTGGAGCTGGCTAAAAAAGCAGGTAAAGCTACAGGCAACGTTTCAACGGCTGAACTGCAAGATGCAACGCCTGCGGCACAATTTGCTCATGTTACTGGTCGCAAATGTTATGGCCCGGAAGAAACCAGTGAGAAGTGCAGCACTAATGCACTGGAGAATGGTGGTCGTGGTTCCATCACTGAGCAAATGATTGAAGGGCGCGCCGATGTTACCTTGGGCGGCGGCTCAAAGTCATTCAGCCAGTTGGCTAAAGCGGGTGAATGGAAAGATAAATCTTTGCGTGATCAGGCATTGGCTCGCGGTTATGTGATTGTCGAAAACCTGGATGATTTGAATGCCATCAAACAAGCAAACCAACAAAAACCACTGTTGGGTTTATTCAGTCCTGGCAACATGCCGGTACGTTGGCAGGGGCCAAAAGCCTCTTATCACGGCAATATAGATAAACCGCCTGTGGTCTGTGAAAATAATACTGAGCGAACTCAAGGCACGCCAACCTTGGCCGTCATGACGGAAAAGGCTATTGACCTGCTGAAAACCAATGAGAATGGCTTCTTCTTACAAGTCGAAGGGGCATCAATCGATAAACAAGACCACGCTGCTAACCCTTGCGGCCAGTTTGGCGAAACCGTCGATTTGGACGAAGCAGTGCAAAAAGCATTGGAATTTGCCCGTGCAGATGGCAACACACTGGTTATCGTGACAGCAGACCATGCTCATTCCAGTCAAATTATTGAGGCTGATGCCAAAGCTCCGGGCCTGACTCAGGCACTGACTACCAAAGATGGCGCAATAATGGCTATAAGTTATGGCAACTCAGAAGATGATTCCCAGGGGCATACCGGCACACAATTGCGTATTGCGGCTTACGGCCCACATGCTGCGAATGTTGTGGGTCTGACAGACCAAACTGACCTGTTCTTTACCATGCGTGATGCCATGGCGATTAAATAAATATCCGGACTTGTTGTTGAGAATCCTGGTGCAGTAGTGGCCGGGATTTTTCATTTCTAAACGTTACCCCAACTTTCTGCACCACTAGCGAACCTTCATTTACATCACTACTGCTTACCAATTGTTATAATTATAACATCAACCCCACTCTGTATAAGGCCGATTTTCGGTATGTCGCACTTTCATTGATGCGATCATTGTCACATACATAACATTTCTTGCCTGTTAATGTTATTGCAATAACATTTAATGATAAAAAAATAGCACAGAGGAATGGACAATGGATATTGCAGTCATTGGCTCGAACATGGTTGATTTGATTACCTACATTGATGACATGCCACAAGTCGGGGAAACATTAGAAGCACCAGATTTTGAAATCGGATGCGGGGGAAAGGGGGCAAATCAGGCGGTCGCAGCGGCCAGATTAGGTGCCAATGTCATGATGGTTACCCGTGTAGGTGAGGATCTTTTTGCTGAAAATACTATTAGAAATCTGCAACAGGCTGGAGTGGATACCCAGCATGTTAAAGCGGTAGCCGGAACGTCCAGTGGCGTGGCCCCGATTTTTGTCGATAAGTCGTCACAAAATCGTATTTTGATTATTAAAGGTGCCAACAACCACCTATTACCGGCAGATGTTGACGCCGCCGCAGATGCCTTAAAAACCTGCCAACTGATTATCTTACAACTCGAGATCCCGCTGGAAACTGTTTACGCCGCCATTGATTTTGCAAGACAGAATAATATCAAAGTTATTCTTAATCCGGCTCCAGCCTCCAAAGCATTGGATATCGGCTACGCCTGCCAATGCGAATTTTTTATGCCAAATGAAACAGAACTGGCCATTCTGACAGGAATGCCAGTAGACAGTCTGGATAATATCTATCGGGCAGGGCGTAGTTTATTGGATAAAGGCCTGCATAATCTGATTATTACTTTGGGGCATCGTGGCTCGTTATGGATGCATGGCAAAGAAATTCATCATGTTCCACCGGTCAGTGTTCACGCCATCGATACCAGCGGTGCGGGAGATGCTTTCATTGGGTGTTTTGCTCATGAATATGTCTTGCATGGCGATGTATTAAAAGCCATGGAAATGGCATCTGCTTTTGCTGCATACAGTGTCACCGGAAAAGGAACGCAACGTTCTTACCCTGACGCGTCGCAATTTATTGGTTTTTTAAAGACCCTACACCAAGGAAAATAAAATGCGCCTTAATACCGTTCAACTGCCCGATGGCTATTTAAATAAAACACCATTATTCCAGTTTATTTTGCTTTCCTGTTTATTCCCTCTTTGGGGATGCGCAGCCAGTCTGAATGATATTTTAATTACCCAATTTAAAAGCGTTTTTGCACTCAGCGATTTTGCCAGCGCACTGGTACAAAGTGCTTTTTATGGTGGTTATTTTCTGATTGCTATTCCTGCATCATTAGTGATTAAAAAAAGCAGTTATAAAGTCGCTATATTGATTGGGCTAACACTTTATATTGTGGGCTGTACTCTGTTTTATCCGGCCTCTCATATGGCAACCTATACCATGTTTCTGGCAGCTATTTTTGCCATTGCCATTGGATTAAGTTTCCTTGAAACAGCCGCGAATACTTACAGTTCAATGATTGGTCATAAAGATTATGCGACGTTGCGGCTTAATATCAGCCAAACGTTTTATCCCATTGGCGCATTGATGGGGATCGTGTTAGGGAAATATCTGGTATTCCAGGAAGGCGACAGTTTACAGAATCAAATGGCATCAATGACGCCAGAACAGATTCATGAATTCCGCCTCAGCATGTTAGAACACACATTAGAGCCTTATAAATATCTGATTTTTGTCCTGTTATTGGTCATGCTGCTTTTTGTTATTACCCGCTACCCTCATTGCAAACCGCAAGGTGACAATAATAAAAAAGTGGCTCAACCTTCATTAAAAGAAACACTGAAATATCTGGCAGGCAATGGGCGTTTCAAAAAAGGCATTATGGCGCAGTTCCTCTATGTGGGAATGCAGGTTGCAGTATGGTCCTTTACTATTCGCTTAGCGTTGAATCTGGGTGCTTCTAATGAGCGAGATGCATCAAACTTTATGATTTACAGCTTTATCTGCTTCTTTATTGGTAAGTTTGTTGCCAACTTCCTGATGACGCGTTTTAAAGCTGAGAAAGTATTAATCGCCTATTCCATCTTAGGGGCGTTGACCCTGTTATATGTGGTATGTGTACCTAACTTTACTGCAGTTTATGCGGCGGTATTTGTCAGTGTCCTGTTCGGGCCTTGCTGGGCGACTATTTACGCTGGCACTCTGGATACCGTGGATAATAAATATACCGAAGTTGCCGGGGCCATTATTGTCATGTCAATTGTGGGTGCCGCTGTCGTACCGGCATTGCAAGGCTTTGTTTCTGACCATCTGGGTTCAATGCAGCATGCTTTCGTGGTCTCATTATTGTGCTTTGTTTACGTAGGTTTCTATTTTTGGGGTGAACTGCGCAATAAGCAGCGGGTCAATGCGGCAACATTGGCAAATAATGAATCCTAATTAACCGGGGAGTAATCATAAATGACCGCCCAAATAATGCTGTTTCGTGAACAATTCAGCCGTCATGAGCAGGAAATTTACCGCAGTGATTATTTTACTGTGACCAGTTTTAAATATGCATCAGGTATTGAAGCGTTAAAAATTACCAACTCACGAGGTTATGTCACTCTGTTACCTTATTACGGCCAGATGATTTGGGATGCAGAATTTGATGGTCACAATCTGAAAATGGATAACATGTTTTCTCAGCCTAAGCGGGGGGAGAATATTGTTGATACTTACGGTTGTTTTGCTTTCCATTCAGGTCTGCTGCGCAACGGCTGCCCATCACCTGAGGATGACCATGTATTACATGGTGAAATGCCATGCGCCGACATGGATCAAGCCTGGTTACTGGTTGATGGTGATCGACTGGCACTGACGGGCAGTGTGGAATATGTAAAAGGTTTTGGTGACCACTATTGTGCTCAACCGCTAGTTCGGTTGACCGCAGATAGTGCACAATTCGATATTGAAATGAATGTGACTAACTTAGCCAGCATCGCTATGCCTCTCCAGTATATGTGTCATATGAATTACGCTTATATTCCAGGGGCCACTTTCCGGCAAAACTTACCTGGCTCAGCCTTAAAACTACGTGAAACTGTACCCGCACATGTTCATCCAACACCGCAATGGCTGCAATATACACAGCAATTACGGGAACGTCCGGCGGGGCTCACTGATTTAAATGAACCTGAATTTTATGACCCGGAAATTGTTTTCTTTGCCGATGACCTTTCACAATATGTTGATAATGCCGAGTTCTTTATGCTGGCCCCGCAAGGGCATCGCTTTGTCACACGTTTTTCAACTAAGCAGTTTAATTATGGTACTCGCTGGATATTACATAATGGCGATCAGAAAGTGGCTGCTTTTATTTTACCGGCGACCTGTCGTCCAGAAGGCTATTTAGCCGCAAAAGAGAAGGGCACTTTACAGATGTTATCGCCGGGAGAAACCCGCCATTTTAGCGTAACCACTGGGGTGGTTTAATACTGATTGCTTCTTTATTAAGGCGGGCAAGGAAGCCCGCCAGTTTTCACCGCTAAAAACTAAAGTCGTCCATAAAACGTCATTCTGGCGCTTTCAGATAACGAAATATCGGGTTGTGCATTATAAGCCAGAACCACCAGCATTCGGGTGATCTCACCTTGTGTCGGGGTCACGCGATGAATGGCATTTCTGCCGCGGAATAGGACTAAATCGCCCGGTTCAATGTGCAATGTTTTGGGGGTGATTTGGTGGTTTAATAGTGCTTCTACTCCGGAATAATTCATCTCACCTCTATCGGCATTTCTCATCTCTTCAATGTATTCAAACACGCCACCCGCCTGAGGTTTTTGTACTAATAAGGTGATGGCAAATGATGAATTATCAAAATGCCAACCTAGTTCCTGACCTTGGCTGGCGTAGTGTAAATTAATCGAAGAAAGCGAATCGGCATAGGGATAGAGCTGTTTTTCGCCTAAGACAGCACAGAGAAAATCCTGAAAATCAATAGCGCCATAGAGTGTTCTTAGTGCCGAATCTGCGGGGATATCCTCATCAGTAATGCAGCCTTTTGATGAGGTCACCAACCGATTTCGTGGGTGATCAGCGGTAAATTCCGGATCCGTTTTGGTCAGATAGACATTGTGTTGGTTAGCTGCGTAGTAAGCCAAATGCTGATGTTCAATACCTTCTTGCTTAATACTATCCAGGGCCGGTGATAATAGAAAATCAGATAAAACCAAGGCACCGTAGGTTTCTAAGGTACTTTTGCATTGTGCAATGAATGCCGGGTCGTTGATCGGATGGGCTGTCATATCAATTATCTCAGCGAGTTTCTGCATATGTCCCCACAATTATGCTAAATGTCACTTGGTTGCTACATCTAACCATATAGGATTATTTGCAACCAGAATAATAATAAAACGTTACCGTCAGGTTGAGTTTAGCTATGGAAAAGGGAGCGAACCATAAATATCTTTGCTGGCTGAATGCATAATGAACTGGCATAATTGGATTATTGAACGTTTGAGCACGCAGTCTGCTGGACGCACCATTATTAAAATAAAATACGACTTATTATCTAACCTATTAATTGGACTTAAGTGCAATTTATAGGATCCCTTTGTGGTTTTTACGATACTTAATTTGTATAAAAAGTATCAGTAAGAAGAATTATTTATTAAAAATTGCCCTTAAAGGCAGAATAAAAATTATTATTTTAAGATAGGGGCATATAAACCATCGTGGCTAAGAGAAAATCTACTGGTACCGTCTGGGTTGTCCTACTGATCGTTGCTTTAGGGTTGATGACTGGTATCCCAAGAGAGGCGTGGATTGCACTGAGTGCGGCTATCTTATGCATGTACTTTGTCTGGCAGAATCTCAAAGGAACCAAGCGGCCCGCAATCCCGGCGATTAATACCGATATGCAAAAAACGGCAGCGGTTCCGGATCTGGGCGATTATCAAGTTGCCCCTTCGCAATTAGAATCAGAACAAACCAGCGCCCCGGATGAAGCCAATAAGAAACCCACGGTTGATGAAGAGAAAAAAAACAAGGAAAAACAACCTGATGTATCGCGGGGTTCTTTAGCTCGTGCATCCTGGCTCCGCCCGGGGGAATTGGCGGTGGTTGCCGGAATAAACTTACCCGACGGTATGATTTATATTGGTAATAAATATAAAAGTAACCGCACCGGTGCAGAGCCAGCATTTATTAACCCATCAATGGATGTCGCAACAGAAGAAATAGACATTTCATTGCCGCTTATTGATAGTGCGCCGGATTACTCAACTTGTTCGCCTGAAGCACGAAAAGGGTACTTACAGTGGTTAGCCGAAGGGCGTAAATCACCCACCGCAGATATTGGCTATGTTTTCTTATTTTTCTATGGTTTAGAGCATCGGGTACTGATTGATGCGGCTATCGACCCAATAGCAAAGAAAGAACTTCCTATTATTGAAGCTGAAATTAATCGCCTGCTAAATATTTATGGAAAAAATAACGCATTTAATCATTATGCGCAGAATTTATTAGTTTATATCTCCAGAGTGAATATAGATGAGAAGCTCTATCTCTCAGCTCCTCCTGCTACACGCGAATCTTCAACTGAACTGCCGTTAGCGTTATTGGTTGGATTGGGGCAATTAGCACTTGATCAAAAACCACTGCCGGCCCCATGGGCTCTCGCCTGGGGAGAGGCTGACCCGGCGATTAACCAAAATATCTCCATGGCACATTGTGCGGATGTTTTTGCTACTCTGTTCTGTCAGCGTTATCAGGAGCAGTATGGCGACGGATTTTTATTACCAGTTAATAAAACCAAGTTGCAAATATTCTATCGGCCAGCGTCAGCAGGTTTGATGGGACAAGAATTCTTCCAACAAATTGCCGATCTACCCAATGTTGCGGTGTGTAAAGCGCATCGTGATAAGCTGCGAGCACTATTTGAAGTATGCCAACAAGAGCTTGCTATTTATAACCGTTTTGCCAGTGTTAATCCGAAGAAAAAAATGTCACTGGAAGGGCAGTTATTAATGCCAGAGGCATTGTGGTCTGTGGCATTAAAAACCGAATTAGAGAATATCAAAGCCCGGGTCGGTTATGGGTTATTGATGGTCACATTGGGTGAGTTGTTTCTTCAATTGAGTACCGCCTGTGGCACTAAGCCATTAGAACGCTTATCGCGCAGCCATGTGATGGCATTAACTTATGCATTAGCTTCTTTGCAAGTGGGTATCGAGCCTGATGTTCGGGCCGATAATCGCACTCCGGTATTGCAAGATACTGTTGCACTATTTCCAATTGAATCGCTGGCTGCGGAGTCGGCAACTTTTGACACCTACCGTGTCACGATGCTGGCTGTCGAACTTGCTTGCGCTGCGGTGATGTTTGATGGAAGTATCGGCGAACCTGAATCTCTAATATTGACCCGGCATATTGATGCCTGGGGCTTCCTGAGCCCCGGTCAACGGATGCGGCTAAAGGCCTATTTGCAACCGGGTATTCGGAAAAGTAATACACTGTTGGCGCTGAAAAATAACTTAGAGCCGCTCTCATTGGAAAATCGCCGAATTATCGCGCGCTTCCTGGCCCATCTGATTCAGGTTGAAGGCACTATTACGCCACCCGAAGTGAAGTTCCTTGAGCGGGTATATAAACGTTTTGGTCTGGACAGTAAATTGGTTTATACCGATCTTGATAGCCGCGCCACGCCAATGACATTGAGTCTGCCGTCGGCGGCTATTGATGTGGTGACTGATGTCGATCGCGTTAATCTGTTGAAAAAAGAAAGCCAGGAGTTAGTAACATTACTTGAGGGACTGTTTGTGACGCCAACGGCTGCGGTACAAACCACGGAAGAAATTAATCCGCGTTCGATGGCAGCAATTACCGCTAATTTATCTGATGGCGTGGTGACATTCTTGAAATTACTGATTTCACGTGATTCCTGGGAGCGTGAAAAATTGGTAGATATTGCTGCTGATATGGAAATTAAACTAGAGGATGCGATGGTTGAAATTAACCGTAAGGTATTAGCTGTGTTTGATACCCCGTTAATTACCGGTGATGCCACTATTACAATAGATCGCGATATATCCGCTGCGTTGCTGTTATGAGCAGTATCTATACACCAACCGCAATACTCGCTACCATAGCGCGCCTAATAAAATACCAAAAGTCAGAGAGAAAAGAGTCATGAAATACCAATGGATACTGTTCGATGCGGATGAAACACTATTCCACTTTGATGCTTATCAAGGGTTAAAGCTGATGTTCTCACGCTTTAATGTAGATTTCTCCGTACAAGATTTCGACCATTATCAGCTGGTTAACAAACCTCTCTGGGTTGATTATCAAGACGGTAAGATATCAGCAGCCGAATTGCAAAGTACGCGTTTTGAAATGTGGGCCGAAAAGCTGGGTGTGACGGCAACTCGCCTGAACAGTGAGTTTTTAATTGCTATGGCTGATATCTGTTCACTGTTACCTGGCGCACGTGAGTTAGTTGATGCCTTGAGCGGTAAAGTGAATATGGGCATCATTACTAACGGTTTCACTGAATTGCAGACTATCCGATTAGAACGCACCGGGTTAAAAAATGTGTTTTCTCCGTTGATTATCTCGGAACAAGTCGGGGCGGCTAAACCCGATGTAGCTATATTTGAGCATGCATTCAATTTAATGAATAACCCTGCGAAAGAAAATATTTTGATGGTGGGAGATAACCTCCATTCAGATATTCAGGGGGGTATCAATGCGGGAATTGATACTTGCTGGCTTAATACCAGTGGCGCAGTGGCGGATGATAATATTGCACCGCGTTATCAAGTCAGCTCACTGGCCGAGTTGCAAAAGTTATTACTGGCATAATTTAATTCGATCTCATGAAATAAGGGCGGTTAACGATATATTGTCGATACCGCCCTTATTATTTTCTCCATACCCGCCGTTGCGTCGGCCAGTATGGAGAAATGCGAATGCGCTATTATCGCTGATTGGCGACTAAATCTTCAACTTGATCAAAAATGGGCATTTCAGAGTCAAAACGGCATACCTGAAGCACGTCTTCGAGTTTTTCCAGTTGGCTTATCATTTGCTGCAAACGCTGATCATCTAATACCTGCAACCAAATACGGCTCTCTTCACCACCGGCCAACGGCATACATAATATCCCGTCAACGTTAAAGGCGCGGCGGGCAAATAAACCACAAATATGCGACATGACCCCAGGGTGGTTGCGCACGGTTAACAATAGGGTGACGCGTGCAGAAGAGACGAGTTGACCAGTCATATTATTCACCTCCAATCATATCGATATTTGCCGCACCCGGCGGCACCATTGGATATACTTTTTCATCCACATCAATCAGAGCATGAATAAGTACCGGGCCGGGGCGATTTAATGCCTCATGCAATGCGCTATAAGGATCACTGGCAGTATTGAGGTCACAAGTTGAGAAACCAAATCCTTCTGCAATATGAATAAAATTAGTGCGATAAGGGTAGTCTGCGGCAAAAATTCGCTTACCGAAGAACAGGTCTTGTTGCTGATGGACTAACCCGAGTGACTGGTTATTCATCAAAATAATCTTAACGTTAAGTTGCTCTTCCGCAGCCGTTGCCATCTCTTGAATATTCATCATCAGGCTACCATCACCGGAAAAACACACCACTTTTGCTTGCGGCTTGGCCAGTGCGGCGCCAATTGCCGCGGGCAGACCAAATCCCATAGTGCCCAACCCTCCGGAGGTTAACCATTGACGCGGGCGATGCAGAGGATAGGCCTGAGCCACCCACATCTGGTGCTGGCCGACATCGGTGGTAATGATGGTTTCATCATCCAATGCAGCGGCGGCAGCACGAATCAAACCATAGTGGCACAATGGATTTTCGCTGTTGGGCTGATTGAATGGGAATTCGCGCTGTATGTCGCTAACTATCCCGCGCCATTCACTGCGCGCTTGCGTTTCGATCAAGGGCAGCAAGTGGGTTAATACCTGTTTGATATCTGCATTCATCGCCAAATGTGGCCGGCGAATTTTACCCAATTCAGCCGGGTCGATATCAATATGAATGATACTAGCATCAGGGCAGAACTGTTCGGCTTTTCCGATAGCCCGATCATCAAATCGCGCACCGAGTACAATCAATAAATCCGCTTGTTGCATGATGAAATTGGTAGATCGCGCAGCATGCATTCCTAACATGCCTAATGATAATGGATGGTCAACCGGCATGGTGCCTAATGCCATTAATGTCATGGTGGTGGGCAAACCGGCTTGTTCGGCCAGTTGTATCGCTTGCTCATGAGCCTCAGAACTGACGATTCCGCCGCCGAGATAGAGCACCGGCCGTGCAGCACTGTTGATCATTTGTGCGACGGTTGCAATGGCAATGGGGTCAATCGGGCAGGGCTTATCGGCGACCCCTGGTTCAGGCAGGTTATCAAGATCGATTTCCGCCGTTTGCACATCTTTGGGAATATCAATCCATACCGGGCCGGGGCGGCCAGATTGTGCAATGCGAAATGCCGCCGGGATCACCCGTGTCAATTCACTGATATCGCGTACCAGATAGTTGTGTTTGGTAATAGGGATCGATATGCCGTAGGTATCGACTTCCTGGAATGCATCAGTACCAATCATTGAAGATGAGACTTGTCCGGTGATGCAAACCAGTGGAATCGAATCGAGTTTGGCATCGGCGATTGCCGTGACCAAATTGGTGGCACCTGGGCCACTGGATGCCAAACAGACCGCAGTTTGTCCCGTGGCTCGTGCCATGCCTTGGGCCATAAAGCCTGCACCTTGCTCATGCCGCGCCAGCACATGGCGGATAATGCGACTTTGCCCCAGAGCATCATACAGCGGAAGCGCGGCTCCACCGGGAATGCCCGCAACAGTGGTAATGCCTTGCTGTTCCAGCAAACGAACTATTAATTGGGCGCCTGTATAACGCATGGTTATATCCTTCATCAGGGCCGGTAGCTAACAGAGTGGGGCTAAAAAGAAACCCCGCTCGGCTGGCGCCGGCGGGGTTTGGGAATCTTTCTGGATTCGTTACCCGTTACGGCGCGCTGCCGACCACCACCACCACACGCACGACCACAACTGCGTCAACATGCGCAGTATCGAGTAGATCGATGTTTAGTAGAGCGAAATGGGCAGTGGAATAGTTCACGGGGTATCTCATCAATAAGTGTTGTAAGTGTAATAAGCCTTAAGAGATAAACACGCTTTCATAAAAGGCACAAGCACGACGAATAGCCAGAATGCAAAAATTGAAGACTGATCACAAAGTAATGCAAAATAACATCAAGTGAATAATTGGTTAATTAATTGAAACTAAAAGAGAATTAAATGCAGAAAACATCCTTCCCAGTATGGCACCGGGAAGGGTGAGAAATAGGTTATGACACCGCTATCGGCTGGATGGGTTTTAATATGGCCGCTAATTGCGCTTGATGCTGCTCGCTGATTTCACTGCTGGCGGAATAACCCTCATTGTGAATAATCATTTCACCTAAACCAACCAACCAGTCATAAATGTAAAATGCCGTGTTATTGGTGGGTGTGGGAGCCAATTTGGTCAACCTTTGCGCTGCGCCTGGCGGTGATAATGATGTAGGAATGCGCGCAAAAATCTTATAGCCTCGGTTAATGCGGCTATCTGGTCGTTGAGTTTCACTGATTTGCAGGAATCCCAGCCAGGCCACGAAATCACCCAACACCGTCAGGGCGCGAGAGACTTGACGATCAGCCTTAGTGTCGCGCTGCAAACTGACTTGCTCATTGTCAGCCAGTATTTTAACCAATTGCCCGGTGACATCTAATCGAATGCTGGCAGTTATTAACTCAGCGACCAGCAACTCAATAGTCGGTTTGCTGATCCCCAATAACTCAATCAGCGGCCCGTTATCGGGTAATTGCCGCAGGTGATTAACCCAGTAGCGTTGCACATTCGTGGCATATTGTGTTTCATCATCCCCACCAGACTGCATAGCAGTTGGCGTCGGTTGTTCTGGTGATAAAGATGCGTCGCTGAACAAATCAATATCAATGCCAATACTGAACGGATCGTGATGACTGTCACCCGAAGTCATCAGCTCAGTAACCCGATTTTGTTGTTGCAGATACAGCGCTCGCAACTCATCCCGCGCAGGCAATAATCGCTCCAGCAACTCGCCATGCAGGCCGGTTCGGGTTTGCAGTGCTTTAAGCAATGTCTCTGCGATGTGCTGTTTTTGTTGTGATTCATGGGTGACTGGCTGACACCAACTGGCTAGCATGTTTTCGGTCAGTTCCCGTTGCAGTTCATTAAGCTGCTCGGTGATGCGTTCGGCCTTAATATCACGGTGAATTTCTTTGGTCAGATAACTCACCATCCGTTCAATGCCGCGAGCATCCAGCGCCAGCAGAGTCCCCCAACTACTGTCACCAGGCTGGCCAACATAGCGCTGTACCGCTTCATCATGGTTTTTCGTACCCTCTGAAGCAATACGCTGGTCAAACGGTGTTAACGCCCAGATAAGCCCCGGATTACGGCGCGAGCGCACTTGGGTATTTTCGCCCTGAGACTGTTTAACCCAATAATCCAGTGATTTACCCACGGCTTTAACGTCACTGCGGTGACTCACCGCATTACAAACCAACAGCATATTGATTTGTTGCCTCTCCGTATAACGCTCAAGGAGATAGGCGTTTTTTGCCCATGATAACGACGCCGCCAGTGCATAGGGCAAATGTGATACCTGCGTTGGCGTATCGAATTCATCACCAAAATCAGGGAAATCTAATAATTCTACCGATTCGAAT
Source organism: Yersinia proxima (assembly GCF_902170785.1). Classification (GTDB taxonomy): domain Bacteria; phylum Pseudomonadota; class Gammaproteobacteria; order Enterobacterales; family Enterobacteriaceae; genus Yersinia; species Yersinia proxima. Next base: position 363,948 of record NZ_CABHYG010000017.1, read on the forward strand.
ACATTTTCAATGGCAGACATCCGTAATGGGATCTGTAGCTCTACCGCTAAAAACGTTAACTCAGCCAGTGACAACGTCACCGATTGACCGGTGATAGTGTCTTTCAATGGCAGCACTTGAATCTGAGTATCAGCAGGGGTGTTCAGGTCATTGAGCGTCGCGACATTCATAATGCCGTTGGCAGGCAACAACATGTCATCAACTAACACACTGAGCGGGGCCAGTAACTGTGGTGCACTATCCAAGTGTTGTAAGGTATAGGCAAAATGACGATAAGCATCGGTCAATGGCTGTGATTCGGCCCACAGCAGCGAGAATAAAATAGCCCGATCATCAATTCGTAAATAAGGTGCCAATTCAATGGCGACCGGCCAGAAATGCGCTTCCAATCTTTTTTGGCGTGGTGCGTCATGGCGAACCAGATAATCCCAAAGGCTAATGACATCATCAGCGGTTATCCCGGCAATCGCAGTCTGTTGCTTGCGCATCGTCAATTGCTGGAGATGATCGGTAATATGTTGCTCACTCAGTGAGTGCTGCACCACGTCTTGCTGACTATCGCGCAGATACGCGCCCACCACTATTTTGACCAGTTCAATTTCATTCAGCAGCGAAAGTTGTACTGGATGAGTTTCATGATTGATAGCCACCTGGTGGCTAAATCGCGTCACCAGACCACTGGCTTGGTAGCCGGGTTTAATTTGCTGCCAAAAGTTAAGTGTCTTTCCCGCCAGGGTGGTTTCCAACTGACCGTTTTCATCGGCAATCAGCGCTGAAATCAAATGCTGTTTTCCGGCAGGAGATTGTCCAAAAAAGCCAATACTCATTGGCATTAATGACATTTCAGCCAGATGGCGGGCTTTATTACGCTGGCGACGCAGTTTGACGGTCAGTTGATCAGCTTCAATATCCAAACGAATGGCATGTTGGCGCGTAGTGTTAATCCAATCAATCGTCTGATCAATGCCTTGGGTAACCTGTTGCAACTGGCTATTGAGCTGTCGGCTGGTTAATGATTTCATTTTTTAAATACGCTCCCACTATCAATCCAATAATGGGTTGATGCTGAACCATTGCTGGCTAGTGTGTTTAGCTTAAGACGCAGATGATGCGGCGGAACACGGCTGCCATCTTGCAGTACCGCGTCAGCTATCTCAAAACGTTCCGGGCTGCTGTTTTTATCAACGGCACTTTTGGCGAGTTTCAATCTGACATACAAGGCACCGTCTCCGGCAACTTTACGCGCCAGTTCTTGATCGACAATCGACAAGGTATAGAGCGGGGATGCTGGCCAGCGGTCATTATCAAGCTGGCGGAACCCCAGACACGACGTGCCTCTAACCTGGAAACGCGCGTCAGATGGCAGGGTGAAATCCGCACTATCGAGATCGATATCGCGATAGTAGACATTTTCATCGGTCAGGGCATCGTTGCTGCCCAGCATACCAAGATAGCGGATGGTCGAATAAGGCTGGAAATCACCGGCTTTGAAGTAAAAACCGGCCAGCCGTAAATCGAGTGACAACAAACACAGCATTGCCCCTACCGCAGCGGTGGATTTAGGATTATCGATTCGGCCCTGTTTGTTAAATGGATACCAATCGTTGGTATGGTATCCATCCAGCGAAAGAATACGATTATTCGGCAGCGGCTGTAAGTGGCGGAATAGCGCCTGAATGCCTGGGAAGCGCGAAGGGCGTCCCGTCAATAACAACACATCGCAACTGTAGAGCGACACTACTTCGGACAGCGAACGCAGGTTTTGAGTAATGCTCATCCGGTTAGATAAGAACTCGCCGTGCAGTTTGCTTAATTTCAATACCAGCGGCACCTGCAAGATATCAAATACCCCCGCATCGGCAGCCAGTTCGCGCTGAACTTCGCTGTTAATGTATTCCAACACTTTCGCTGTTGGTTGCTGTGATAATAGCTCACCAAAGTTGGCATCGATTTCTGCATTGGTATCCAGTGGGTCGAAACTTTCATAAGATTCCAGAATAGCCCGGCCCACTGGCATAAATATTTGCAAGGTAGCTTGCTGACGTAGCGCCGATTGTCCATCCATTCGGCCATCATTTCCGAACAGTTTATCCATCAGTGCATCAGTATTGGCGATGGCAACTTTCTTAAGTCGAGCCTGTAGTGCAGGCAAAATATAGAGTTGAATGACATCTAACAGAATATCGTCACCGGCGACTTTAAACCCTTCACGGAACAGCAAACGTGGGCTGATTTTGACATTATTGCCCATACCATCATCCAGCCAGTATTGCGTAATGGCCAGATCCGTGGTGCCGCCACCAATATCAATTGAGGCGATGCGTAGAGTTTTCCCTGCGGTTTCTCCAGCTTCAAGTTGCTTGTCTGGCCGTGCCATGCTGGCAAAAAATGCCGCGGTACGGCCACCGAAGTTAACCTGGGTTTCGTTATACAGATAAACCATCTGACCACAGGTGGCTTCATCCCATTCCATCTGAACCGTTGGCACCAAGACCTGGCTTTTGGCGCGGTCTTGCTCAGAGATCTGTTTTTGCTCAAAGATCGGTTTTTGCTCAAAGATAAAGTTATCATCTGCCGGATGCCAACCCATGGATTTCCACACCAGAGCAATAGCCTCATTCATCCGGCGGCGGAAAATCTCCCGTTCGGGCTTGGGCATGGCTGACGGCAGAGTGAGAATAATGGCTCGCAGCTGGCGCGGGGCGTTGGCATGCGTCATTTTCAAGCGCTGTGCTGCACTGTTGATTTGCATCAGCGCCTGCGCCAGTAACTCCGATAACATAAAGGTCATCAATGAGCTGCGGCTATAATGTGGCGAGAATACTGGCAGTCGTTCATCAACTGGCACGCTGTACAAGGGTTGGCCGTCATCATTGACCAGATGGGTCAGCGGTAATGCGGTGGCTAAGGGTTCATGTAGTTGCGCAGTTTGCGTTTCATTGAAGCGCCAGCCTGGGGCATAGGTTTCTTCATCCCACAGATAGCGGCGTGGGCTGGAAATACCGGTAGAACCTTCAGTACCCAATCGCTGTAGCGCCATACGGCTGGCTTCATTACCAACACGGGTAATCGACGGCCAGACAAAAGCATCATCACGACCACTTTCAACTGAAAAATTCTGTTTACCAAATTTGGCTTGGGCAAACTCAACCCGGCTCTCAAACAACTCATTATAGAGGTGATGCGGCTCACTCAAATCGCGGATTTGCAATTCATAGGTTTGTTTCAGGCCATGACTTTCGTCGCTACTGTCTTCCACCAAAATACCGCAGGTATGAGAGTTACCGACATCAAGAATAAGGTCAACATTCACGGCGGGTTCTTGCAGGGTGCTGGTATTGATTTTGATCTCTGGCACACCCATTTGGCTGCCGAGTAATTCCAGCAAGTTAAGGTAGTGGGCTTGATATTCAAACTCGCGCAACGATGCACTAATATGACGAGCGGTGCGTTCTTCCTGCTCAGAGGCTTGCTGAATAAAGACTTCGCGCAACCAGCCATCTACCCAGGTCAAATCAAGAAATTCAGCTAATTCTTCATTATGGTACGCCAGCGCGAAACTTAAGCCGGTTTTGATGTCATTCTCATTGGGCGCGAGATATTCGTTAGCATGACCTTCAGCGTAAACCTTGGTATCAAAAGCCAGGGTAACCCGTAAGGTATTACCATCTTGATCAGGCTTATCCAGCACTAAAATTTGTACTCTGGCCCAATTATCCGGCCCATTAACGAAGCTGCGCGGGGGATTAAAACGCAAGAACGGCAGGGGGAGCCAAATTTTATTCAGCAGTTTGAGTGACTGTTCCAGCGGGAAGCTAAACTCCGGCTTGACAATTTCAGGGGCCGCCCCCGGCACCATCAGTGAATATTTGCCATTATGTTCATGGTAATTCAGCCGTAATAGCGGGCCATTGGCACTTTTGCGTACAAATTTATTCGGCAATTCGCTATCAAATTCAGGTTTTAATGCAAAGTCCAAAAACTGGATGCCACTATTCTGAATCAGCGAAATTTTCTGTTTATAGTCAGTGATCGTTGCCAGCATAATATTATTTAGTCTCGCGCTTCATCGTCATTGGAAGTGTGGTATTGGCATCATAACGGCCTTTGCAATCAGCAATACCGCTCAGACCTTGCTTACAGACGATCTCAGGCATTTGATATTTTGAACCATCACTACACTGCGCCCTATAGCGGCTGTTAATCACCAAATTACCCGACTTCATCAGTCCGGCGGTAATATTGGCCTGACAGGTGACGTTGTCACCGTGGGTAATTTTTACCGTGCCTTTACCCTTTTTAATCTGATATTTCAGGCTCGGCGCTCTACCGGTCTGGGCGGCTTTAATATCGGGACTGACGCGCCAGTTGCCATTAAGGAAGGCGGTCGAACCCACCTTGACCGCATCGAATGGGAGTACCAGCGCATTTTTGCTCTGTGCGGCAGTTAATTCTGGCGCAGCAACCGGTTGTTCTACTACGGCCGGTGGCGGGGGAACAATGGTGGCATGTTCCAGCGGGAGTTTTGGCTCCAGCAGCGGCTGAGTCATTTTAATAACCGGTGCGCTGGCTTCAGGCTCGGCTTTATCTTTAACTGCCTTATCTTTAGCCACCGCTGGCTTAACCTCTGGCGCTGCTGAAGCACTTTCTGGTATTCCGCCACTGAATTGCACGATTAAGGCGATAATTAATGCCACAACGGGCAATGCCCAGCTAAAGCGCAGCCAGCGAGGTGTTTTTTTCTCAGGCAGCGAGGGCGGGACAGGTTCTGGCATCGGCTCGATGGCTGGCGTAATGTCGGCTGGCGGTGGTGGTTCGCTAATCGCGGCAACCGGCGGCGCGGCCGGTTCAGGTGGTGCAGCACTCAGTGGCGAGAAAGTTGGCTCAATAGCCTCGGCTGTTTGTCGTAAGCAATCGAGTGGGTCAGTTCGTGTTTTCTGATCCTGACTGACAAATCCCCAAAAAGTCAGTACCGGTTTGCCTGCCACCAGATATACATGATTCTGATCGGGAAATTGCAGGGTTTTGGCCAGCAACACACCGAATAACCGCTGAGCGGCCTTATCTGATTTTTGCGCACGCTGACATAAATCATTGGCACTGGAGAGGCAGGCAGACAGTTGTTTTATCGCGGATTTTCGCTCTGTAGTGCTGGCCGCAACCCATGAGGTGACTTTACCTTCAATTGGCGCATACCAGTCAATACGGTCACCTTGCTCATTGAGCTGCGGGATCGCCAGGCAATCGGCAATCGGCTGCTGTTTTTTGAGACGCAATGCCTCTCTAATCTGAAGTGCAGCAGCATAAACCGGTTGTCCGTTTTCGCCCAACGCCAGAATATCGTCCAAACTACCACTGCGTAAAAATGATTTCGCCACGCAAAAGAGACCTTTTCAAAGCAGAAAATAAAGTGTTATCTGCGACAGCGACTATTTTAAGGTCAGCGAAGGGGAATCAAACGTGAGAATAAGTGGCAAAATGGGGCGTTGTTTACCAGTAAAGCGGGTTCTCAGGATTTACCCTGCAACGAAACTGTTTTTTCCGTTACAGGGTATTATTGACTAACCCAACGACAACAGACGTGACAACACCTTTTGCAATAGCAACATTTAATCAATATCAGCACAGTAAAATAGGTTGGAACGCCACGTTATGTCAGCTATTTTTTTAATATAAATAAGTTGCTTTATAAATAAGCCGTTTTATAAATAACCTGTTCTATAAATAAATAGCTATGTCAGACTCTCAACCTGTTTTGTTGTTTGTCTTCTGGCCACAATACCTGCGGTAATAAAAGTGAGCAGGGCAGAGAGCAATCCAGTGGCGATCCAAAATATTGATAATGTATGGAAGTTATAAAGTGTTTTGCCGGCTTCTATTACGGAGGTTTTATCAATAATAACCCCGGTAATAAACTCACCTAACCCGGCACCAGCATAGCTGGCAATGCCAATCGTGCCCAGCGCTGCGCCCGCAGCCTTCTTGGATGAAATATCAACGGCAATCAAACCGCCAAGAAAACAGGTTAATGCACCTATGGTGGCACCGAAAATAATCATCGCTAATATATCGGTATAATGATTTCGCGGCATAAATATCATTAAAGCAAAACCAAAGGTATTTAATAAACCTATTATTCCGGCCATAACACTGCGATTACGTGGAAAGAATTTGTCTGATAAAATACCGGCGATAATAGTGCCAAATATACCGGCGATAGCATTTACCCCGATGATGCCTGATGCTTCCAGCGTGGTATATTGTTTCGCTTGTTGCAGGAAGAAAATACCCCAAGAATTCACCGCATAGCGGTCGATATACATAAATGCTGACGCTAATGCGAGTGTCCATAATGCCGGATTACGCAGTGACCACAGTTGGCTTTTTAATACCGAGGTTTTCTCTTCAGTGACACTTTCTGGTTCATTGCGAATCACACTGATAGGCGGGTAACTGGCACTTTGTGGTGAGTCAGTCATAAACAGCAAAATCAGGACAATCCCTACCACGCCCAGCATGGCAGTGGTGAAATAACCAAACTGCCAGCCAAAACCAGCAATTACCGCCGCAATCACCATATAGGTCACCGCCTCACCAATATTGTGTGCCGTTGACCAAATGGAGTAAAAGGTTCCCCGTTCTTTATCGCCATACCAACGGGCCAATGAAACCACACAAGGGCCGACCCCCATTGATTGCGCCCAGCCATTAATCCCCCAAAATAGTGTCAGCAGCAGGGCATTGGTGGTAGTGCCCATCATAAAGTTCATACCGGCACTGAGCAGCAGCCCCAAACTCATAAAGCGCACGACATTGGCATGGTCAGCAATAAAACCATTAACTAACTTACCGATGGCGTAACAGAAAAACAGCGCCGAACCAATCATGCCCAATTCGGTTGGGGTGATGCCAATTTCCACCAATGCACTTTTGGCGACAGTAAACGAGAGACGGCAAACATAAAACATCACATACGCCACCGTCATCGACAAAAACGTGCCCCAGCGCAGAGTGATAAACTTCTTCTCATTAAACACCCCTTGCGGGGCTATCGCCGGTGCAGCTTTAAAGAAAGCGAAAATACCAGACATAATTTCACTCCAGATAGCGGATAAGCAAAATGCACGCTGATTAAGCATTCTCCCGAGATTCCGTAAGGGGAGCGATTCGTCCTTAATATTGTTGTGAGTGTGTAGGGTACATAATCAGAATGATGTTGCTGTTCCAGACAGTAAGTAGTAACTAGTAAATAGATAGTAGGCACCGCCCACGACTTCGGTCAGCTATGACTTCAGTGGTTGTTTAACAAATTCAGTCAGTTGCTGATAAACCTGTGGATTGGCCATCAAGACCACATTGCCTTTTTGCAGCCCGCCATCAGCCAAAAAGTTATTGGTTATGCCACCGGCTTCACGTACCAGAACGATCCCTGGCAGGCTGTCCCACGCATTCATATGCGGCTCGTAGTAGCCAATCAGCCGCCCGGCAGCCACCTGCGCGGTCATCAATGCGCCGGAACCACTGCGTATAAACATGCCTCCGGCATGCAGTAGGTGGTTGAGAAAGGGCAGAAAATCCTCTGGCGTAACTCGGTGTGAGGTGCCAACCCCCATCACTCCATCGCGCACATCTTTGCCCGGATGAACCTGGATAGGTTTACCATTGAGAAATGCACCTCCTCCCCGGCAGGCATGAAACAGTTCCTGATGATTGGGATCGTAAACCACACCAATAACCGGTTCGCCATCGACAATCACACCGACTGAAACGCACCAGGTATGCAGCCCGTTCAGGAAGCAGGCGGTGCCATCTATCGGATCAACCACCCAGGTACAAACGGCATTGGCATGACCGCCGCCGCTTTCCTCCCCCAAAAAGTCATCCATTGGGAAGCGCTGTGCAATCATATTGCGGGTCAATGCTTCGACTTCTCGGTCAGCCATACTGACCACATCCTGCAAATCATTGCCTTTGTGTTGTATCTCTAACTCTTGCCGTTGCTGGTAAAAACCGAATGCCATAAAGCCAGCAGCTTTCGCGACATCACAGGCAAATTGATAGCGGGAATCAATGTCCGTCGCGCTTAATCTGGTCATATCAAATACTCCTTGTTAACTTTTGCACTCGTGTGCAAACAAAGAAACTTATGTAGCCGATAACAACTCTGCTACATGATAATGGCGATAATGAAAATATTATTCCGTGATCACTTGCACATAAAACAAATCATTCATTTTATGCTGATTGTCGAACAACCAATTCCACTGGAATGGTCTTTTGTACCGAGGGTTGTTCAAAGCGACGAATGCGATTTACCAGTAAATTTACCGCAGTTTGCGCCAAACAGTCGGTATCTTGCCGGATAGTCGTTAATTGGTAGGCGGCGTAGGTTGCCTGTGGGATATCATCGAAACCGATGATTCGAACCGGTTGCTGGGGCAGATGGCGGTGTAAATAATCCATTGCGCCCATTGCCAGCATATCGGTGGCACAGAATAACCCATCGAGATCAGGGCACTGTGCGACTAAGGCCGCTGCCGCATCCCAACCCGCTTCATAACCGCCTCTCTCACAAAAAATGCTCGCGAGTGGCTGCCCGTGGGCTGTCAATGCTTGCTCAAACCCCTGATGGCGCTGGCGGGTACTGAAATTGTGGGCATTTTCACCAATAAACCCGGCGGCCATCACTCCCTGAGCTAACAGATGATGGGCCGCCAGGGTCGCGCCTTGCGCATTATCACTGCAAACCTGGTCTGCTCCATCCAGTTCGGTCTGGCGATTGATCAAGGTGACAGGGATTTTTCTGGCGAGATACTCTTCGGCTAAGGAGAGGGGCGGAGCACCAGAGGTCAGGATCACACCGGCCACATGGTAACTCAGTAACTCTCGTAGCTGAGGTTCCAATTGTTTGGGGTCATCGGCGTTCATCAACAGCGGCATAAACCCTTGAATCGCCAGATTATGAGCCAATGGAGCCAGCAATTTACTGCGAAAAGGGTTATCAAAACCCGCCGTCACTAATCCGATAAAATTACTGCTGCCGGTTATCATTGAGCGCGCAATAATATTGACCTGATAGCCAAGTTCAGTTGCTGCCGCCTGAACGCGCTGGCGTGTTTTTTCTGAAACAGAGGCTCCGGGCGTAAAGGTGCGTGAAACTGCGGAACGAGAGACACCCGCGAGCCTGGCAACATCACTGGCGGTAACCCAACTGTTTTTTGCTTCGCTCATCTTACTGGCTCGGTATTGTTCTGCGGTGGGCGCTTGCGGCAAGTATACGTTTCTGTCGATGTTGAATCATTAGTATTTTCGCGCTAAGACATTTAGATTATCAAAACAGCAAATCAAATTGCTGACACAGCCAACGGAAGGAAATACCGTGAATCAATCACAAGCGACAACTCATCTCTCGGCCGTTGAGGCAATAGAGAGGCTGGAGACATTATACGAGGCGGCATTGAGCGCATTGCGTGATGCTATCAGCGCCTATATTCGCGATGGGGCTTTGCCTGATGTGGGTGACCGGGCGAAGGGCTTATTTTCATATCCACAGTTGAGTGTCAGTTGGGATGGCCAATTCCGCGATCATCAACGCACCAGGGCTTACGGTCGTTTTTCGCGCACTGGTCAATACAGCACCACAATCACCCGGCCAACATTATTCAAAGAATATCTGACTGAACAGCTGACATTACTCGAAAGTGAATACAATGCGGTGTTTGAAGTGACACCGTCACAACAAGAGATGCCGTATCCCTTTGTTATCGATGGCTCTGACCTGATTCTCGACCGCTCGATGACCGCAGGGCTGGCTCAACATTTCCCGACCACCGATTTGGCTAAAATCTGTGATGGCATCACTGACGGTATTGATATTGCCGGCGCAGATTTCCCGCTATCGCATTTTGATGCACTACGTACCGATTTTTCCCTGGCACGTCTCAAACATTACACCGGTACACCGGCAGAACATATTCAGCCCTATATTCTATTTACCAATTACAGCCGCTATGTTGATGAGTTTGTCAGTTGGGCCTGTCAGCAGATTCTGGATCCCTCCAGCCCTTATAAGGCGCTATCTTGCGCCGGAGGCAGTTACATCACCGCTGAAAATGCCGAGCCAGAGAAGACAACATCTGATTTGGCGTGGAAAAAATACCAAATGCCGGCCTATCATTTAATCGCAGAAAGCGGGCATGGCATCACGCTGGTGAATATTGGCGTCGGCCCCTCGAATGCCAAAACCATTTGTGACCATCTGGCGGTAATGCGGCCACATGCATGGCTGATGATCGGGCATTGCGGTGGTTTACGTGAGAGTCAGGCGATTGGCGATTATGTATTGGCTCATGCTTATTTGCGTGATGACCATGTGCTGGATGCGGTGCTGCCACCGGATATTCCGATCCCCAGTATCGCTGAAGTTCAACGGGCATTATATGACGCCACCAAAGCGGTGAGCGGTATGCCGGGGGTTGAAGTTAAACAACGGCTGCGTACCGGAACGGTCGTAACTTCCGACGATCGTAACTGGGAGCTGCGTTTCTCGGCTTCTGCACTGCGTTTTAGCTTAAGTCGTGCGGTGGCGGTTGATATGGAAAGTGCCACGATTGCGGCGCAAGGGTACCGATTCAGGGTGCCTTACGGCACATTATTGTGTGTGTCAGATAAACCGTTGCATGGTGAAATCAAGCTGCCGGGGCAGGCGAATCACTTCTATGAAGGTGCCATTTCCGAGCACTTACAGATCGGTATTCGGGCCATAGATTTGCTGCGCGCAGAGGGTGATCAACTGCATTCGCGCAAATTACGGACCTTTAACGAGCCACCGTTCCGTTAATATCCCCTATAATAGCGGGCGAGATATCCTACGATATTTTGCTCGTTATTCACTTGCCACCATCTTAATAAAGTTATCTCGCGCCAGATCCGCAATAGCACTATTCCAGGCGATGCCCACTTGCCAACTGAGATTATTTCCACTGAGTGGCATGATATTCATGCCAGGCGGCGCAATATGCACCACACTTTGCGGTAATAAGGCAACGCCGATACCAGCAATCACCAGCGCCAATATAGTCTGAATATCTTCAACTTCTTGCATCGTGGGCGCATACCATTGGTTTGATTGCAAAAATAGATCGGTTTGTGCATTGAGTCCACGCCCACGCTCAGTATATAAACGCAGCAATGGCAGGTATTTTAACCACTCATCGGGGGCGTGTGTTTTATTTTGTGGTGTCACCAGCACCAGGCGGTCTTCAAATAAAGGATAAAAATCCAATACCAATGTGGGGGGAGCACGCACAAAGCCAATTTGCAGTTCACCGCGCGTTAATAACGCATATTGTTGCGCCGAGGGAATATCTTCCAGGGTGATAGAAATCGCGGGGAATTGCTGTCGGAATTTGGCGATACACTGTGGCGCGGTATAGAAAGTCGATAGACCAAACCCGATGGTGAGCAACCCTTCAATACCCTGAGCAACGCGGGCGGCAGATTGCAAAAAGAACTCGGATTGACTGACCGTTTTCTCTGCTTGTGCGAGTAATTGTTGCCCACTGCGTGTCAACGCCGCGCCATGTCGCCCACGGGTGAACAAGTGAATATTCAGCATCGATTCCAACAAGTTAATCTGCTTGGTCAGTGCCGGTTGCGTCACGCAAAGGGCCTGTGCGGCATCCCCGTAGTTGCCTTTTTGCGCGAGCATCACAAAGGCTTTCAGCAACTTTATATTCACTTATTCATTCCTGTTGGTAATCAAAAAAGGAAAATCATTCATTATAAAGTTATCAATAGCGCTGCTGTAATACCAATCATAAAAATCAGCAATAGCTGTCCGAGGAGGATAATGTGACTGAACTATCATTGATCACCGCAGCAACAGTACAATTCCAGCATCAGGCCAACAATAAGCAATACAACCTATTGGTTATTGAACGATTTATTGAGCAGGCGGCGCTGAAAAACATCAAAATATTGGCTTTCCCAGAGATGTGCATTACGGGATATTGGCATGTACCTAAATTGACGGCAGCGCAAGTGACCGCTTTGGCTGAGCCGATTGAAAGCAGCCCATCGCTTGCCTTGGTGCGGGCTTTGGCGCTGAAACATCAAATGCTGATTGGTGTCGGCCTGATAGAGCAGGGGAACGACGGGCGACTCTATAATGCTTATGTCGCTTGTATGCCTGATGGGTCGCTGCACACGCACCGCAAACTGCATGCTTTTGAACACCCAGCTATCAGCAGCGGTGATTCTTATACGGTTTTTGATACCCCCTGGGGCGTCAAAGTCGGCATTCTTATCTGCTGGGATAACAATTTGGTGGAAAATGTGCGCGCAACCACCTTGCTTGGTGCTGATATATTACTAGCACCGCATCAAACCGGTGGAACACATTCACGCAGCCCATATGGTATGAAGCCCATTCCACTCGATCTCTGGCAGCAACGCGCGGAAAGAACAGCGGAAATGATGGCGGCTATTCGCGGCGTAAATGGTCGGGAATGGTTAATGCGTTGGTTACCGGCCCGTGCACATGATAATGGCCTGTTTATTCTCTTCAGTAATGGGATTGGCGCGGATGATGATGAAGTTCGTACCGGCAATGCCATGATACTGGACCCTTATGGCCGTATCATCAATGAAACCTGGGAAGCCGCCGATGTGATGGTCAGTGCTGAATTAGATCTGTCGTTAATCCCACTCAGCACCGGACGGCGCTGGATTTATGGCCGTCGGCCCGAAATGTATTCTATTTTAACGCAACGGCAAGGTTATGAACGGGATGCCATTTCAGCCCGTTTTTCCACTGACATTCCTGACGTGAAAAAGCCATAAATCCGCCAACAGTAGGGGCTGGGAAACCAGCCTACCGGCGAACGCCAGTACCAATACTGATACTCGAGATGCCGCTTGAGCCGCCACTCACCCCAACATGGCCAGTATTGGCGCAGGCGACCAGTAATAGCGTGAGCATCACGAGGGTTAATGTTTTCATTTGCAGCCCTTGGTTAAATCAATATAAACAGTTTGAGGTTAATGACAAAGTGCCCGTAGCGGTGAAAACAGGCAGATCGTAAAGACGCCGTAAATACATCCTTGTAGGCTCGAGCCGCGCCATCCGTGGCGCGGACGCTTTACTCTTCTACCTGTCCTCACCTTGCAAGATCGAGTTGTTGAAGTTTGTCAGCAGCCTGAATAGCTTGCATCATATCATTCAGTATATAACTAAAGCGTATGGGAATCGGTGGTTTCATTTTGCTGACAGCGGAATAGGTCGTGCGGGAAATTATAAACAGCGTAAATGTATAGTCGTAACGGGCTGATTCAACCTGATTGGTGACAGTATCTGTTTAATAATCAGATCAATAGTTTCGCTCCCAATCAAGAGAATCGCTTATGCATTTTACTCAAGCCATTGCCAGACTTCCTGCTGACACCTGTGGTAGCGGCCAGACAACATCCCAATTGGGCGTACCGGATATTGCCGCCACCGGTCAACAATTTCTGGCTTATGTCGATACTTTGCTGCGACTTGGCCTGAAAGTGACCATCTTACCGGCGGCTCCGGCCTTCCCGGATGCGCATTTTGTCGAAGATACGGCGGTAGTGATGCCGGAGCTGGCGGTGATAACTCACCCCGGCGCACCAAGCCGCCAGGGCGAAGTGGACACCATTGAGCCATTGTTCACCGATCGCCCTGTTTTTCGCATGAGTCATCAGGGGCATCTTGATGGCGGTGATGTGTTATTAGTCGATAAACAGTTCTTTATCGGGCTGACATCGCGCACCGATAAAGCAGGAATTAGCGAGTTTACTGCTGCGGTCGGGCGCTATGGTTATCAAGTGACCGCCATTGAAGTGAGCGCCGGTCTGCACCTGAAATCCATTGTGAACTACGTGGGCCACAACACTTTGTTGCTAACCGAAGATTACCAACACCATCCGGCCTTTGCTGGCTTTAACACTATTGTGATTAGCGACGCGGAGTCTTACGCCGGTAATACCTTATGGATCAACGATACACTGATTACTCCGCAAGGTTATCCTGCTACCTTGGCGCAAATTGAAAAGCTGGGGATGCCTATTATCCAGCTTGATACCAGTGAATTTAAAAAAATGGATGGCGGCTTGACCTGCCTCTCACTTCGTTTCTGATCTTTGCCAACACCGGGATTTTAATAATGAAAAAGACATTCGCTGCATTATTGACTGGCTTGATACTTTCCGCTCCCGTAGCGGCTCAGACGATAGAAACTATCAGTTTTGGTGTGGACGGCGGATACCCACCGTTTGATGTGCTGGCTCCCAGTGGCGAGATCACCGGTTTTGATATTGATATCGCAAATGCATTATGTGACAACCTGCATGCCAAGTGTGTGTTCGTCAAACAACCCTTTGAAAGCATGATTGCGGCGCTGAATGCGCGTAAGTTCGATGCCATTATTGCCTCGCTGAGTATCACTGATGAGCGCAAAAAAGAAGTCGATTTCACCGATCGCTATTACCGCAGTGCGGCGCAATTAGTGGCACGTAAAGGCAGCCCATTGTCACCTGATGTTGCCAGCCTGAAAGGGAAAACAGTTGGGGTTCAAACCGGATCTATCCATGAGACTTACGCCAAAAAACATTGGGGTGGGCAAGGGGTCAAAATTGTCTCTTACGCCAATCAGGATAATGTCTATCTGGATCTGATGTCAGGGCGGATCAACGCCTCGCTACAAGATAATATTCAGGCCGCCAGCAGCTTTATTGATACGCCACGCGGGCAGAAGTTTGCTTTTGCCGGGCCGGTTATTCAAGACGAAACCATCTCGTCTGATGTGGGTATCGCCGTTGGTAAAGATAACCCGGCTTTGCGCGATGCACTGAATGGGGCCATAAAAGCGATTCGTGCTGATGGTACTTACGACGCCATTCAGAAAAAGTATTTTAGTTTCGATATTTACGGCGAGTGATTTTTTGCCGTGATTTTTGCCACCACCGGGCACTGGCACACCGGCCCGGTGGTGGTTTGTTAGCCTTGGGAGGTCGATAATGGTCGCAGACTATTTGCCGTTACTGGCACAAGGGGCGGGCTTATCACTGTGCGTGATGCTGTTGTCACTGGCCGTGGCACTGGCACTCGGCCTGATCAATGCGGTTATCAAGCTGTTTGGCCCGCGCTGGCTACGTTGGATCTCTACCGGCTACACCACATTAGTGCGTGGTATTCCCGAACTGGTGATTATGCTGCTGCTCTTTTTTGGTGGCGAAATGCTGGTGAATGGTTTTCTTGGCCTGCTGGGATTGGGGCCGGTTCGCTTCAATACTTTTGTTTCCGGTGTGCTGGCAATCGGCATTGTATTTGGTGCGTATTACACCGAAACCTTCCGTGGTGCTTTTCAAACTGTGGATCGCGGTCAGTTGGAAGCCGCTGTGGCTTACGGCATGCGCCCCGGACAAGTGTTTCGGCGGATTATGCTGCCACAAATGCTCAGTTTTGCTATTCCCGGCATCAATAATAACTGGCTCGGTTTGATGAAAGCCTCTGCCTTGATCTCGATTTTGGGATTGGAAGATATGGTATGGCTGGCCGAGCAGGCAGGGCGCGCAACACAAAAACCTTTCCTGTTCTACTTCCTGGTGGCGATGATTTATATGGTGATTACCGCGCTGTCCAGTTGGGGCTTTAGCCTGTTGGCGCGGCGTTATGCACTGTCAACCTCAACGGCGGCGAGGGCGCGCTCATGAATCTGCAAACCATCATGGAAGCAGTGCCGACATTCCTCTATAGCGACGGTTCTGATATGACCGGTCTGGCGGTGACGGCCAAGTTATTTTTGCTGTCAGTCGTGCCCGGTTTACTGCTGGCGCTGGTGATGGCTGTCGGGCAAGCATTCGGCCCACGCCCGCTGGCCTGGTTGATACGCAGTGTAACTTATTTCTTTCGTAGTACGCCGCTCTACCTGCAACTCATGCTCATCTACTATGGCCTGTCGCAGTTTGACATCGTGCAGTTAGGCTGGCAGGACGACCAACCCTTTTGGCTGCTGTTCCGTGATGCCACTTTCTGCGCCACACTGGCGTTGGTGCTCAATACCAGCGCTTATGTTGCCGAGTTATTGGCGGGCATGATGGTGACTTTCCCGCGTCAGGAGTGGGTGGCTGGCGAAGCCTTTGGTATGAGTCAGTGGCAAATCATTCGCCGTTTGGTATTACCGGCGACATTACGCCGCGGGATTCCGGCGTTGAATAACGAAATGGTGTTCTTGCTGCATGCGACCTCACTGGCCAGTACCGTCACATTGCTCGATATCACCGGCGTGGCGCGGGCTTTCTATGCCGCCACTTATTCGCCGTTTATTCCGTTTCTGATGGCGGCTGCGCTGTATTTGCTGTGTACCTTTATGTTGATTTTTTTGTTTTCACGCGCGGAACGTCGCTGGTTGGCCTTTGCCCGCCACGATTGAATCCAGCGGGCAATCCAGCTTTAACAGCTTTAAGCACGTTTGATGGCTTGTAACTCGGTGATGGTGACGATTTTATCGACGCGGAATTTTTTGCTGGTGAGCCAGGTGTCGGCCAGTAGTCGGTAGTGCTCCATGTTGCGACAGCCAATGCGCACCAGAAAATCAAAACTACCGCCGACCAGCCAGCAATCCAGCACTTCTGGCGTTTTACGCACTTCTTGCTCGAAGGCTGCTTGAGAGTGCCCATGGTCGGCTAAGGCAATTTGTGCCTGGATAACAAAAGCATGCTCAGGTTCCGGTAGCTCAATAATTGCACTGTAACCCCGGATAATACCGGCGCGCTCCAACAGCCGAACGCGCTCCAGACAGGGGCGGGCGGTCAAATTGACCTGCTCGGACAACTTCTGATAAGAGATGCGGCCATCCTGGCTCAGGATTTCAAGGATTTTTTTGTCAATTCGGTCAAGCCGGGGTTTCTTTTCCACAGATAGGACGTCCAATGAAAATCAATAATCATAAGTTACCTGAACATGCCCTAAGTGGGCAGCGTCAATTAACCAGTTTTCATTTCGGCCAGCCGGGTGTGGGCGAGAAAATCTACCTACAGGCGGGCCTACATGCCGATGAACTGCCCGGAATGCTGGTATTACATTATCTTAAAAGATTACTGAGTCAGGCGGAACGGCGCGGAGAAATTCAGAGTGAAATAATTATTGTGCCAATAGCTAACCCGCCAGGTATGGCACAAGTGCTGTTAAACAGTGGAATAGGCCGTTTTGATTTGATCAGTGGCCGCAATTTTAATCGTGATTTCCCTGATTTGGCTAAATTAGTACAGCAGCGGCTGGAGGCGGCGACATCAAGCGAAAAAGAGACGACGCCGCAACAGATACGCCGCGCGATGGCCGATGCATTACAGGATTTGCCCGCGCTCAGTGAAGTGGATGCTTTGCGTCAACATTTGCTCATGCTGGCCTGTGATGCTGATTTGGTGCTGGATTTGCATTGCGATGACCGCGCTATTTTACATCTGTATGCCGATCCGGCCTGGCGAGCAGCAGTGGGTGTGCTCGCGCGGTTTTTGCATATCGACACCGTGCTACTTTCACAAGACAGCGGCGGTGGTTCGTTTGATGAAGCCTGTGGCTTGCCGTGGCATCGGCTAGCTGCACATTATCCTGAGCTGGCCCCCGCCTGTATGGCCGTGACGGTGGAATTGCGTGGGCAACAGGATGTCAGTCACTCGCTGGCCAGTGCGGATGCCGAGCGTATTTATCAATATTTACAACATCGTGGCGCTATTGCGGGGGTTGTTCCTGAAGTTCCGCAGCGAGAGGTGGTGATGTTACCTTTTTCCGCCGGGGAAATCGTCAATGCGCCCGCCAGTGGTTTGCTGCTGCTATTGCGTCAGCCGGGTGAATGGGTGGCGAAAGATGAAGTCGTTGCTGAAATCATTGATCCGATAACTGATACGGTTAAAGCGGTGCGGGCCAAAGCGGGCGGGATCATCTATGCCAGCAGGCGTGCTCCGTTTGTGACCTTGGGAGCTGAAGTGATGAAAATTGCCGGGAAAACCCCCTACACAGGTGGCGGGGGGTTAGCGTCCTAAGTCTAAGTGTTACAGGCTTAACTCGCGTAGCAGCGAAAATGCCTGTTGGGTATATTCTTCACTGACCACAAAAGCACGCAATTGATGCTGGCTGTCTGTTGCGCGCGCAATTATTCCTTGCGACGTTAAATTAATTTCCCAGTTGAGGTCACGTCTCTGGGTTTCACCCGCGAAATATAATGGCAAATCTGGCGTTTTGACTTTGACCAACATCGCTGGAAGTTTAAGGCAATGCGCACCACCCAACAGGTTTTTCGCGAGTGTCATGGCAGCGACCAGAATGGGCTGCAAAAAGGGCAACACTTTCCCGCCAATCTCAGCGCAATCGCCAATAGCAAAGATATCAGGATCCGAGGTTTGTAGCTGTTGGTTAACCTTGATGCCGCGTCCGATATCAAGCCCTGCGGCTGCCGCAACAGATGTTTCCGGCTGTAATCCCATCGCCGCAATAACTGCATCTACGCTATAGCGGTGGCCACAATGGAGTGCTACCTGCAATCCATCTGCCACTTTTTCAATACTGCGCAGTTCATTATTAAAAACCAGGGTGATGCCCCTCTGACTGAAGCGATGTTGCAAACGGCTGCTGATTTCTACAGGCAGGACAGAGGCCAGCAGGCTATGCGCTTTGTCCAGCAAAATCACACCCTTGCCCGCACGCTGCAAGTCCATCGCCAGCTCCGCACCGATTAGGCCACCGCCTAATACCAGGATACGGCGAGCTTTTTGTAATGTTTCTTGCTGCTGTCGGTACTCATTTTGACTGTTAAATGTACAGATCAACTCATTACCCGCAATCGGTGGCAGCATTGCTGTGGCACCGGTTGCCAACACCAGTTTGTGATATTGAAATAGCTGATCGCCACACAGAACCTGCTTATTGTGTCGCTGAATGGCAGTGACGCGGGTTCCCGTGTGCAGGGTTAGGCTATTTTCCTGCGCAAACTGTTCAGCGGACATGCGGGTCAGGTCGTCAGCACTTTGCTGGCGACTGAAAACATGGCTTAAATCTGGTTTGTTATAATCAACACCACTATCGGCAGCAATCATATTGATGGCTACCTGTGAGTCGAGTTTGCGGATG
This sequence comes from Yersinia proxima, assembly GCF_902170785.1. Lineage (GTDB taxonomy): Bacteria > Pseudomonadota > Gammaproteobacteria > Enterobacterales > Enterobacteriaceae > Yersinia > Yersinia proxima. Next base: position 383,098 of record NZ_CABHYG010000017.1, read on the forward strand.
TTTTTTACCACCTGACGGGCAGCAAAGCCGGAACCCACAATCACAATGTTCTCAACCATAACAGCCTCCCTTAGAGTGGATCGAAAACAGATTTGCCCAATCCACATTCCGGGCAAAGGAAGAAGTCCGGCACATCATCCCAGCACGTTCCTGGTTTAACATCTTGCAGCGGCTCACCCAGCGCCGGGTCATATACCCACTGACAGACACTGCATTGCATCGAGATACCCAGATCTGCTGGTGCGGTAGAACTATTTTCTTCATTGATGGCTGGGGTTGCAGTATCAAGTAATGTGCTGCTATTCAGTGGGTGTAAGGCCCATTCGCGGGCAATCTTGCGCCCATGTTCGCGGCATTCGTCCAGCCCATCATTGTCTGGTCGCCATTTCATTTTTAGCGAGAGGGAAATATCAAATCCGGCATCCATCAGGCGGGTTTGAATTCGGTCAACCGCGCCCCCCGTCCAGCCAAAACTGCCAAAAGCTGCCGCTTTTTTATTACGAAAGCGTAGCCCGGCCAGTTCTTCAAGCATGCCGGCAATTTTGGGCATCATCACATTGTTCATGGTGGAGGAGCCAACTAACACACCTTTTGAGCGGAATACCTGTGTCAGTATTTCATTCTTATCGTGACGCGCAATGTTGTAGATTTTCACGGCCACCGCGGGGTCGGTTTCATGGATCCCCTGAGCAATGGCATCAGCCATCATCCGAGTATTGTTTGACATCGTGTCATAGAAAATGGTGATACGATCTTCTTGGTAATCAGCGGCCCATTCCAGGTATTTCGCCACAATTTGGGTCGGATTATCCCGCCATACCACGCCATGAGAGGTGGCAATCATTGATACCGGCAGATTGAAACCAAGGATTTCATTGATCTTAGGTGTGACCAAGCGACTGAAGGGCGTCAAAATATTGGCATAATAGCGCGCGCATTGCTCATACAGCTCAATCTGGTCCACTTCATCATTAAACAAATGCTCGTCACAATAGTGCTGACCGAACGCATCGTTACTGAAAAGTACTGCATCGCCGGTGATGTAAGTCATCATGCTGTCAGGCCAGTGCAGCATCGGTGTTTCAACAAAAATCAGCTGCTTACCATTGCCAATATCCAGTGTGTCGCCGGTTTTGACGGTGATGAAATTCCATTCAGGATGATGATGATGTCCGTTAATTGAATCGATAGCATTGGTGGTGCAATAGATCGGGGTGTGAGGGATGCGTGCCATTAATTCAGTTAATGCACCAGCATGGTCTTCTTCAGCATGATTAATAATAATGTAATCGAGCGTATTCAGATCAATCTCGCGCGCTAAGTTAGCCACAAAATCGCGGCCAAATTTCTGATCAACGGTATCAATCAGCACGTTTTTTCCTTCGCAGATCAAATAGCTGTTGTAGCTCGTGCCTTTAAGGGTTTTATATTCGGTGCCATGAAAATCGCGGACTTCCCAATCACGTTGCCCAACCCATTTAATATTATTTTTAACCTGAATGGCCATGAACCGTTCCTTACTAAAGTGAATGAATAATCTCACTGTAGAGAGCAAAGGGCGTGCCATGATTTATATTATTGATTTTGTTAATTTAAAATTTAAAGTTTGTCATTGTGACACTATCAGTTTATTGTCATAAAGACTAATACTGTGTCGGAATGACAAAACATGAGTTTATCCATTCAGTCGCTCGCTCAAATAGCTATTGAATTGCAAAGCGGTTTATCTGGGCAAGATCGTTTTCAGAAATTAATCAGCAGCTTACGGCAATTACTACAATGTGATGCTTCAGCGTTACTGCGTTATGAACACCAGCTGTTTCGTCCGCTGGCGATTGATGGTTTATCACCCGACGTGCTGGGCCGGCGTTTTTCGCTGTCATCTCATCCTCGGCTGGAAGCCATTGCTCGTGCGGGTAATGTGGTGCGTTTCCCCACCGATAGCCACCTTCCTGACCCTTACGACGGCCTGATCCCCGGCCATGATGAACTTAAAGTTCATGCCTGCATTGGTTTACCTTTATTTGCCGATCAAGAGCTTATCGGTGCGCTGACTTTCGACAGTATGAATCCCGCCCAATTTGACAGGTTTAGTGATGAAGAGCTGAAACTGATTGGTGTCCTGGCCGCTTCGGCACTGAATAATGCGCTATTAGTGGATGTTTTAGAGAAACAAGCTGTGCCTACGGTGAGTTCTTTAAATATCCATAAGCAGACAGTCCAACATTCAGAAGATGAGATGATTGGTCTTTCGCCGCTGATATTGCAACTTAAGCATGAAATCAAAGTGGTTGCCGGATCAGAGCTGAATGTGCTGATTACTGGTGAAACCGGGGTAGGGAAGGAATTGGTGGCCAAGGCAATTCACCATTTATCGCCGAGATCGGCCAAAGCGCTTATCTATTTAAACTGTGCGGCATTACCGGAAAATGTGGCTGAGAGCGAGTTGTTTGGTCATGTTAAAGGAGCATTTACTGGCGCAATACATGACAGAACCGGCAAATTTGAAATTGCTGACAATGGAACACTTTTTCTCGACGAAATTGGCGAGCTTTCTTTGGTACTTCAGGCCAAATTACTGCGCGTTATCCAATATGGTGACCTGCAAAGAGTGGGTGATGACAGAACCAAACGGGTCAATGTGCGTATCATTGCAGCCACTAATTGTGATTTGAAACAAGCGGTTATCGAAGGGCGTTTTCGCGTGGATTTGTTTCATCGGCTGAGTGTATTTCCGCTGCATGTTCCTCCGCTGAGAGAAAGAAAAGGGGATATCATTCTGCTGGCGGGATTTTTTGTTGAGCGAATAAGAAAGAAATTGGCCATCAAGCAGTTAGGTATTCCGCCCGAGACATTATCTCTGCTCGAAAATTACCGTTGGCCAGGTAATGTTCGTGAGTTGGAGCATGCAATTTACCGTGCCGCAGTATTAGCTCGCGCTTCGCAGCATGCGTCAGAGTCATACTTTTTATCTCCTGAGTTATTTAATATTGCCGACTCAGTTACACCACATGTTGCGCATGAAATATTCAGCGAAAATCAGCATGCGGCTCCGCAAAATTTGCAATCTGCCACTCGTGATTTTCAACGGCAATTGATTACCCAAATGCTAAAGGAAAAGGGGATGAATTGGTCGGCCTGCGCCAGAGCGCTTGAACTTGATACGGGTAACCTGCACCGTCTCGCCAAACGACTGGGTATAAAATAATAATATAACGTGGATAACTTCCTATTTTTCCACAAAAATTTTTATCCTAAAGTGGTGCGGAGTGATTGCTCACACTGATCACCATAACTATCATCGCCCGATGAAAACGACCCCTACACCCCATGATGCACTTTTTAAGAATTTCGTCACCAAACCCCAGACGGCTTATGATCTGCTAGATATTCACTTGCCATCCGCCCTGCGGAAAATCTGTGACCTGAAAACACTGCGGCTGGAATCGGGCAGTTTTATTGAAAATGACCTGCGCGCCTATTACTCTGACGTGCTCTACTCACTAAAAATGCAGGGGCAGGATGGCTATGTTTACGCGCTGATTGAGCATCAAAGCTCTTCCGACAAGCATATGGCTTTTCGCTTGATGCGCTATGCCATTGCCGCTATGCAGAACCATCTTGATGCCGGACACGACCAACTGCCTCTGGTCATTCCCATGTTGTTCTATCACGGCATGGTCACGCCGTATCCGTATCCCATGAGTTGGTTACAAGCGTTCAGCGTACCCGCACTTGCCGGACAGCTATATGGTGGCAACTTTCCGTTGATTGATGTGACCGTTATCCCCGATGATGAAATCATGACACACAAGCATGTCGCCATTCTGGAACTGTTGCAAAAACACATCCGCCGACGTGACCTGTCCAAACTGCTGAAACCACTGGTTACCCTGATATCGAAAGGCTACACTACCAAAGATCAACTAATCTCTGTGATACATTACATACTGCAAAATGGTGATACGGCTGACCCGAAAGGATTCATCTTAGATTTAGCCTACCACTTGCCACAGCACAAGGAGGAACTCATGACGATTGCACAGAAATTGAAGCAAGAAGGCCATCAAGTAGGCAAAATGGAAGGGGGACAAGAAACGGCACTGAAAATTGCCCACTCTATGCTGGCTAATGGTTATGACCGCACTGAAGTCATGAAGTTAACCGGTCTAAGCGATAAAGAACTGGCACAAATTTGCCATTAAGTTGCTAGCTAAATCCCTACTTTTAACAGGCGATGTTGCCTTAAACGTCGTCTGTTTGCGCTGTTTATTCCCCCTTTCCCTTTTTATTTCTTACTCTTTGTTGCCTCATCCATCTTTAACGCATCACTACGATAACCCCCCATTTTTCCATAAAAAATTTTAGAGTGGCGCAAAATTGAATCTCTATTCATAGCGTTGGGCGCAATAGCGACAAAAGGGAGTGGTTCACGGGTTCGCTTTGAAATTAATAAGATAGTTGCTTCATTTCATCGGCCACATCCCGACAAGGAAGCGAAAGCCTACCAAGTACGTGATGCCAAAACATTTCTTGAAGCTGTAGGAGTGGTACCATGAATACAATGACATACAAAAATTATGCCGCAAAAATTGAATACAGCGATGAAGATCAATGTTTGATTGGTCATATTGCCGGTATTCGCGACGTTATCGGTTTTCATGCAGATAATGTAGCCGATTTACGTATCGCCTTTGAAGAAGCTGTAGATGACTATCTGAGCTATTGCGCTGAACAAGGCCGTGAACCACAGCGCCCAGCCAGTGGCAAAATTAGCTTACGTATACCGCCAGAAATTCATTCAGCAATCAATATTGCTGCGGAAGTTTCAGGGAAAAGCACCAATCAGTGGATAAGTGAGACACTTGCGAAAGCAGCACACGGTTAATTACCGTTCCTTATTGTCATTAATGCTTACAGCAGCAATGAGGAAGACATTCATCCCGCTAAACGTTTATCAGCGATCTGCTGGCTAAGGCAGAAGTGATGGTAAAAATTGAATGAGGTGAGCTGATGCCGAAAATAGGAACATGTTTTCTCGATTGTAAATTTTCAGCGGGATCGTTATAATTTAGCCGGCTAAATAAAATGATGCGAACCCTATGAATTATAATGCAAGAGTCCTGCCGACCCGTGAAGCTCTGGCCCGCGTGCAGCAGCAAGAGAACCTCGGAAGCGATGTTTCCGGTGTAGATTTAGTCCTCAATCTGATCACCACAGCCGATTTAATACGTTCAAATATTTATGATCGACTCGCGCAAGACTATGACATTTCTGAAGGTAAATTCATTTTATTGATGTCACTTTATGGCGAAGGTGAGACTGCCGCCAGTGAACTGGCGTCGAGGATTGGGGTTGCTCCCGCAACAGTTTCGGTGATGGTTAAGCGTATGCTTTCTGCCCCCGAACCCTTAATTACCATGACACGAACCCATGCTGATGGTCGTTCCCGCTTGATCGCATTAAGCCCCGCTGGCCGCCGAGTGATTAAACAGGCGTTACCCGGTCACTTAAATGCTATTAACTCTTTTGCCGACGTTCTGAATGACCAGGAGCGCGAGTCTCTGATCCTTATGTTGCAAAAATTATTACGTAAAAAACCATAACTATCCGGGCTTAAGATGTAAGCCATGAGTTTGATGACAAAAGTATTAATAGCAGTGAGTGAAGGGTTTACCGCACCTAGGGGCACTCCGATGGCTCACGCCATTACGGCCCCAACGGCACGATTCCCCTTCATTTGAGATTGTCATCAGTCTGGCGCTTATAGATATGAGCTTTTTTTAACCACATACTTAGTCGGCTAAATAAATTGAATTCACCACAAAATAACGCATTCAAACCTATGGTAAAAACAGCAGTGATCTTTTTGGGGCTACTGCTTGTGGGGTCAAGTCTCATCTATTTCGGCTCAAGAAATGATGCCGTCTCGGTGGCGAAAAGTATCAAATCAGGGGTATTAACGGCTGATGAAATCAATATTGCATTTGAAAATGTGGGCGGAAAACTCATCAGTCGTCAGGTTCAGGAATCTCAGCAGGTGAAAAAGGGGGACGTCCTGATGGTGCTGGATGGAGTCGATACCGACATTGCCATTGAGCGTCTTAAGGCAGTTATTCGTTCTCAGGAAGCATTGATTCGTCAGGAGGAGTCGGCTATTCGTATCGCCACCAATGAAACCACGTTAACCGAGGTTTCATCCTGGCGTAAGATTGAAGAAATTCAGGCTACATTGAGCGCGGCCCGTGCCAGTGAAAATCTGGCGCGCACGGATTTTAATCGCATTGCCAAGTTGCATAATAGCGGCAGTGTTTCGCAATCGATGCTGGATAATGCCAACAGCAGTTTGACCACAACCCATGCCGCAGTGATACAAGCAGAGCGTCAATTGGCTTCAGCGATGATTGGCACGACACCAGCGCAAATGAAAAATCTGTCAGAAAAGGAGAGTGCGCAGGGCATGACACTACAGTCAATTGCCAACTCTCGCGAATCTATCAAAAACCGCCAAAACATTCTGGATCAGTTACTGGCTCAATTAGATCAATCTCATGCAGAACTCAGGCAACTTGAAGTCAATCGTCAACGGCTGACACTGACGGCACCTGAGAGCGGTAAAGTTTTAAAACTCCTTTATCAATCCGGTGAAATGATCCCAGCAGGCGCACCGGCGGTGTTGTTAGAAACCGATCGCAAATACGTGGATATCTACGTTAACGAAAATATGGTCACCGCCTATCAACCGGGAACCACTGTCAAAGCGCAGGTTCCGGCGCTTGATAGTCAGGTTAGTGGCGTGGTGCGATTTGCCAGTGCAGCGCCTTCGTTTGCTGATCTGCGTATGACGCGGGAACGAGGCCAGGCGGATTTAACTTCCTATCAAGTGCGTATCTATACCGAAGATAAACCACAGTTACTGAGCGGAATGACACTTGAGGTAGATGATGCAGAACATCGTTAAGTCTATGCTGGATGAAGTCAGTGCCATGATGTCTGGTCATGTTATCCCTTACCACAAAGTCGCTATTGTGGTTGCGGCGGTTATTGCATTACTTTTCTCACTGGTGTTTTCTCACTCGACCGTATTTGAAGGCAAGATTGCGGTGATTGATCTGGATGCTTCTAATTATTCTACGGCGCTCATTCAAAAGATAAATACATCGCCCTATATTGAAGTCACACAAGTATTACGCTCTCCGATGAATCCGGAAATATTGACGGCACATGATAGGAATATTGGGGTGCTCTATATTCCCAAAGGACTGGAAAAAAGTCTGAAAACCGGTGATAGAACAGTACGCCTGGGCTACTTTGCCGATCATAGCAACTCGGCACAAAATGCGGAGGTACTGCAAAATCTGAATGAATATATTCCAGAACTGGGTGCGGAAATTGGCGCAGAGCACATCGCCGCGTTAGGATTGGGGCGCGAGGGAACAGAGGCGGTGTTAAGCCCGATGCAGCTTAAAAACCGCCATCTGTTTAACCCAACCAATACCGCCACTAACTCAACCAGTATCGCTTTTGTCTATTTTTTCTCTTCACTGTTTTATGGGCTGGCGACACTGATGGTGGTTGGTCGATTGAAAGTGACAGGAGCCTGGGGTCAAGCGGTGTTTAACCGCGGGCCGTTAGCGCTGATGTGCCGCATGGTGCCTTATGCCTTCTTTTATACCACCGGTATTACGGTGGTAAGTGCGCTGCTGGTGACTTTTGGTCAACTCAGATTTGAGGGTAACTATTTTGCCTATCTGCCCACGATATTTATGACCGGATTAGCTTTTGGTTGGCTGGCATTGATTCTATCGTGGTCAACGCAAAATCCGGGAGAAGGGGCCAGTTTGATGACATTTCTGGTGCCGCCGGGCTTTATTCTCGGTGGAGCGACGATGGCAGTGGGTTTTTTGCCGCTCTGGGCTTACTACATCAGCTATGCTTTCCCGCTGGTGTGGCAATATCGATTTTATCGTGACTTTGCCATGCGCGGGCAAACGTTGGCGCAGATGCTGCCAACTTATGGCGCCTATCTGATCTTTTTGACCGCAATTGCGTCAGTGGTGGTACTGCTTTATTACCGCACCAAAAGACAGATCGCAGTTGCATAAATAAGCGCCCTCAATACTTGGGAGATCAGGCTTGAGGGCGATGTATATTACTTTATCAGTCGGTCAAAATCTGAAGCATCATGGCGCTCAGCTAACTGTTCTTCTGGCGCTCCCCAGGTTTTATTGACGATACGGCCGCGCTGGACAGCAGGGCGCTTACCAATGGTTTCGGTCCAACGTATCAGGTGAGTATAGGATTTCACATCCAGGAATTCACCCGCTTCATATTGCAAGCCCAGCACCAGATTGCCGTACCACGGCCAGATAGCGATATCCGCAATGGAATACTCATCTCCCGCAATATATTTATGAGTCGCGAGCTGTGTATTGAGCAAATCGAGCTGGCGCTTGGCTTCCATAGTGAAACGGTCGATGGCGTATTCAATTTTCACTGGCGCATAGTGATAAAAATGGCCGAAACCACCGCCTAAATAAGGGGCCGCGCCTTGCAGCCAGAATAGCCAATTGAGTGCTTCAGTTCTGGCTGCAGGGGATTTTGGCAAGAAATGTCCGAATTTATCCGCCAAATACAGCAAAATAGCACCAGACTCAAAAACCCTGATTGGCGGGGTGGTTGAATAGTCCATCAAGGCCGGAATTTTTGAATTTGGATTGACGGCAACAAACCCACTTGAGAACTGATCACCTTCACCGATACGAATCAGATGGGCATCATATTCCGCACCTTTCTCACCCAAAGCCAACAACTCTTCCAACAAAATGGTGACCTTCTGACCATTCGGCGTACCCATGGAATACAGCTGTAAGGGGTGTTTGCCAACCGGCAGGTCAGCTTCGTATCTGGCACCGGCAGTCGGGCGATTGATTTTCGACCATACACCACCGCTGGCATTGTTTTCCGTCCAGACTTTGGGTGGTTGATATTCGTTATCTTTCATCGTGGATGACCTTATTTGAGAATGAAGACGAACTGAATAATACTCATAGTGATTATGCCTCAATCATAAAGAATAACAGGGATAATATTTCTGTCATTCCGGCTCCCTATAGTGAAGTTGCTTTTTACCTTTGGGCAATAAAAATAATTAGGGAACTTAACATGCAGATGAAAAAATTCAGATTGGCATTGCTGGCCAGTAGCATCGCGTTCAGTACTTCGTTGTGGGCGCAGGCTGTTGAAGTGCCAGCAACACTGGCCGGGCATGCGGTTTTGCCAGTGAAATCAACGGTTGCAGCGCCTGCTGATGCACCGACTGATTTACAACAAAGTGGCAAATACACCAGTGGTCAACGCGTGAGTACATTGGGCGCAGTCGCCGGTAAATCTGCTGATCGTCCAACAGGAATCGGTTTGCCAATCATCGGCCAGCCACTGCAAGGCCATTCTGGAATAAAACACATGCCCGATGGCACCTATTGGGTGCTGACCGACAATGGATTTGGTAGCAAAGCTAACTCGCCGGACGCCATGCTGTATCTCAATCACTATGATATTGATTTCAAAAATGGCAGTGTCACGCCACTGCAAACTCTGTTCTTGCACGATCCTGATAAAAAAGTACCTTTCCATATCACCAATGAAAGTACTGATAAACGCTATCTGACCGGTAGTGATTTTGACCCCGAAAGTTTCCAGTTTGCCGATGGTGCACTATGGATTGGTGATGAATTCGGTCCTTATCTGATTAAGGCCGATTTGAACGGAAAAGTGTTAGCGGTATTTGAAACTCAGGTTGATGGTAAAGTAGTAAAATCACCTGATAATCCAACACTTACGTTGCCGGGCGCTCCGGATGGCAAACAGAACTTTCAAGTGGCACGCTCAAAAGGATTTGAAGGGATGGCGGTGTCACCGGATGGCAGCAAGCTGTATCCCATGTTAGAAGGTGCGCTGTGGAATGGTGAAAAATTTGAAAACATTGATGGCAAACGCTACCTGCGCGTGTTGGAGTTTGATGTTAAAAATCAGGCGTGGACAGGGCGCAGCTGGCAATATGTGCTGGAAGATAACCAAAACGCCATTGGTGATTTCAATATGATTGATGCGAAGCATGGATTAGTGATTGAACGCGACAACGGTGAAGGGACAGCGGATAGAGCCTGTGCAACAGGGGCTGCGACCGATAAGTGTTTTAGCCAGATAGCCAAGTTCAAGCGTGTCTACAAAATCGCCTTTTCTGATGAAAACGTCGGCAAACCAGTAGAAAAAGTTTCATATATTGATCTGCTCAATATTAAAGATCCGCAGAACCTGGCACGTAAACCGCTAAATAATGGTGTGCTGACATTCCCATTCTTTACCATTGAAAACGTTGATGTGGTAGATGCCAACCATATCATTGTTGGTAACGATAATAATTTCCCATTCTCCTCCAGCCGTCAGCCTAATGAGGCGGATGATAATGAGTTTATCCTGTTGGATGTAAAAGAGTTATTGAGCCAGTAGCTGACTCAATTCTACCTGACAAGCCCGTATAGAGCGGGCTTTTACTCTTGATAATCATGCTTCATACAGCACTTTTGATGCTTCTTTGACTTGCCGTTCAAGGATATTAAGTGTCTTGGATAATACATTTTCTTGCTCTTTGAACCACTTATCTTTGTCAGGCAGAGAAGTGGCCAGCCGCCATGATTCTTCACTTTCCAGCGCTTTCAGTTCATGTAATATCGCATCAATTTGTTTTCTAACTTCATCTATTTTACGCCGCAACCGCTCAAGATCATCAATAAGGTCACTGGCCATCAATGGCTCCAGCCCTTGTTTTAAACTCTTCAGCAACGCGTGAATAGCGGGGAAGTCACCGCGTTGGCGGGCTTGATTGAGCTGAACCATTAATTGATGAGCTTTTTCTTTCAACTCATCAGCCACCAAATCCGGATGGCAGAGCCGGCTGGCTTGCCGCCACAAGCGGTTAAGTTCCTGCCGTTGCTCAGCAGAGTGTTTGCTATCATTATCAAGTCGCTGCTCGGCATCCGTTTGTTTTTCTTGATAACTTTCATATTTCTCTTTGGCGTCTTCGCGGGCTTTGCGCGTTGATTCAGTGTTGCGGGTACAAAAGGTGTTTTCCAACTCTTTAATTTCAGTCAGTAGTGCGTTAATTAATTCAGCCTGTTGCTGAATTCGGTTTCTTATCTCAATAGATTCATTGGAAACAGAAGGGAGCGCCAGCCAACGTAGTTTTAATGCAGCAAGTTCATCTATCGCCTGAGATATGTATTGCTGACAGTTACGATAATCGCGCTCTCTGCGACGGGCTTCTGCCTCTGCTTTACGCAAGACGCTTTCCGCCAACTGTTTGCGGAGATTAAGGATTTGCTTGGTCAATGGGCCGAGGCGCACCAAATAGAGATCGTTGAAATCATCCAGTAACTGAATACGCTCATTACGTTTATCAATTAACTCGCTTAGCTGTTCCTCCAAGGTTTTTAGTTCGAGTTTGCAAGCCGCCAATTCGACATCTTGCCACTGCGTCACCCCGTGCTTGCTACTCAACCATGCGGCAATAGCCTCCAGAGCTTGAGTGAATTTTCCTTGTTCCAGCGCGCTGACGATAAAAACCAGTACGGCATCCTGAGTCTCACCTTTTAGATAAGGGAGTTGGTTACGAATAATGTCGTCATCTTCAAGCTCAATAGCGCTTTTAATGATCTCCAGCCGTTTAATGAGTTTTTTCATAAATATAGGATTTGCTGATCGCCTAGACAGAATACCTACATACTAAACAACGGCTTCACATTGTTCCAGATGAATGAGGCGTGATTTGGTCTGGATGCTCAGATAGTTGAGTGGGCCTGTGCGATAAATCACATTCAATGGCGTGGTGACAAAGCCAGATTTGAGGAAATATTGAAATAGCGTTTTAAAAAAAGTAAGATCCAGCATTGAGTTAACTAAAATTATAAAATGGCTAAAAGTTGCCAAAATGAATAATCGAAAAGAGTGTAGTAGCGCAGTCCCATCTTCCCGACATCTGTTTCATTACGCCCCCTTTAGGAACTTATTTTTTGCCCGACTGCTCACGGTATTAGGCAATGGCATTGCCCCTATCGCACTGGCTTTTGCTGTCTTGGATATTGGCGGTTCCGCCACCGATTTAGGTTTAGTTGTTGCAGCGAGATCTATTTTCAATGTGGCTTTCTTATTGATTGGTGGAGTACTGGCGGATCGCTATTCCCGAAGTCTTGTGTTGTTATCTTCCTCTACCATTGCGGCCTTATCTCAGGCGGTGGTTGCCTGGTTGGTACTTGATGGCAGCGCAACCATCATAGGATTAGCTGTATTGGGAACGATTAATGGCGCGGCGGCGGGCATCGCATTACCCGCCTCTTCGGCTATGGTTCCACAAACTGTCCCTGCATTTCACCTCAGGGCGGCGAACGCTTTTATTCAAGTGGGTATCTATGCCGGCACGATAATTGGCGCTTCATTGGGCGGCATTCTGACCAGCACTATCGGGCCGGGATGGGGCCTGGCGGTTGATGCTTTGGGATTTGCCGCTGCCGCACCGTTATATTTCTTCATTCGTGTCAATTCAACCTTGTCTCTGGCATCGAACACCAACATTTTGCAAGATCTACGTGATGGTTGGAAAGAGTTCATTGCACGTTCATGGGTTTGGGCTATCGTCGCCCAGTTCACCATTATTAATGCGGCTTTTAGTGGCGTAGTGATGATTCTTGGCCCGATCATTGCCGATACTTCATTTGGCAGGGCAGGTTGGGGCGTTATCGTTGCAGCGGAGAGCGTTGGTCTTATTGTCGGTTCATTTATTGCTCTGCGCTGGCGTCCACGGCGTGACCTCTTTATTGGTGTCATATTGGTTTCACTTTGCGCTGTGCCGATCCTCCTTCTTAGTCTGGTTTCCTCGACATTCATCTTGATGGGGGGATTTTTTGTTGCAGGCCTGGGTTTTGGGCAGTTCGGCGTAGTTTGGGCCAATTCGCTACAAACGCATATTCCCGCCGATAAACTCGCGCGCGTTTATGCCTATGATGCGATGGGGTCATTTGTGGCGATCCCGGTGGGAGAACTGGCTGCAGGGCCGCTGGCTGTGCATTACGGTAATTCAACGGTTTTGTTGGCCGCCGCCGTTGCGGTGGTGATAGCAACCATCGCGGCCAGTTTTACTCCGGCGATTAGGCGGTTGTCATTTAGTTAAGCCTATCCTTGAAGGTGAAATAGAAGTCGCCAAGGGAATGTTGAGAACACTGATTAAGGCTACATGCGGTTATCCGGCAATTTCTGATGATGTAGGCCGCAACTCAAAATCTATTATGAGAATGTTGTCGCCAGATGTTGACCCCGGTATTAAAGCGTTTATGAGCGTCGTCAATGCAACGGAGCGACACTCACAAAAATCCGCATAAATTAGCGCAAACAACAGGCTCGCATAAGTGCGGGCTTTTTTGTGTCTGTCGTTTGGTGAAATCTGACCGGCAATCATGCTGCCAGTGCTACAGATTTCACGTAGCGTCACCGGTCAAAATAAGGGCAGGGACTTTAATGGGGCGTTTTAACTATGTGTAGCGATGCGAGATATGGTTTTCTATATCATAAATTCAATTTAACATAATATACATTATGCGCACCAAGGTAAGGATAGACAGAATCCAGGGCTTGTGTCGCTGTCATTGCTGTGTGATTGGTTCAGGTATCTGGCTAACATCTATGCCAAAAACCTTCTGGGATGTGCAACTATCCGAAAGACTACCCGTTCGACTGGCTAAAACAGCTCTCAGGCACAATACTTAGTATGGTTTCATATGTAGTTCATTATCTTTACAGAGGAATATTATGAAAATATTGAAAACAATGGCAATGCTGGTTGTTCTGGGTACATTTTCTTCCGCTGTTATATCCGCCGAACTGTTAACTAAGGAGGAACTTAATAATAATCCGCAGCAGTATGAGAAAATTGGCGATATCGTTACTGCTAATGAGTTAGCCCCAATGGATGCTAAAGCTGAACTATCCAAAAAGGCTGATGAATTAGGCGGAGACTATTATGTGATTACCTCGGCAAACACAGATAACAAGATCCACGCAACGGCTGATGTGTATAAGAAAAAGTAGTGATGATGAATCAAGTCGTAAAGTTAAAGCTGGCTGGTCTATTCACAGCCAGCTTTGTATTTCAGTTCCGCATACACAATGTGACGTTGTCACAATAAATCCCTCTTTTTAATCCTACTTTAATCCGGTATGCTCGAAATATGTCAGTAAATTGTCCGGATTTGAAACGTGATTTCATTGTTTAAACCAGCACGCCTGTTTTACGCCAGATCAGTGGGTTATCCATCGCTATCCCGGCTTGTGGCATGAGCCAATCTAACGCTTTCACCCCGTCAAAAGTGCCTGGCCCTGCTCTGCCCTTATTGGTCGCAGGCGCTTTCTTTATGGAAAATCTCGATGCGACGGTGATCGTTACTGCCATGCCACAAATGGCTTCGGCATTTGCGGTGCATCCGATTGATATGAATATTGGTATTTCTGCTTATATTCTCACGCTGACGGTATTTATCCCTGCCAGTGGCTGGATTGCCAATCGCTTTGGTGCGCGTAATGTTTTTACCGCCGCTATGGTTATTTTTACCTTGGCGTCAGTACTCTGTGCTTTAAGTTCTGATTTGACTACATTTACTGCTGCCAGAATTTTACAAGGATTTGGCGGTGCCATGATGGTGCCGGTGGGCCGATTGATTGTACTGCGCAATACGTCCAAAGCGGATCTGATTAAAGCTATCGCGACCATTACCTGGCCAGGATTGGTTGCCCCGATCCTCGGGCCGCCGGTGGGCGGTTTTCTGACTACCTATGCTTCCTGGCATTGGATCTTTATTCTAAATGTTCCACTGGGTATGCTGGGATTATGGCTGGCATGGCGGCTTATCCCACAGGAACCACCACAAAAAGAGACGCCTTTCGATATATTGGGTTTCTTATTAACCGGATCAGCTTGTTTCAGCCTAATGTTTGGGCTGGAGTTATTTAATCACCAAACTTTATCACGCTGGATTCCTTTGTTGTGTATTAGTGCTAGCCTGCTATTAGGTGGGTTGGCGGTTTATCACGCCAAACGGCAGATTACGCCGCTGATTGACCTGTGGGCTTTACGTATAAAAAGTTACAGCGTCACAATTTGGAGTGGGAGTTTGTACCGAATCGCGATCGGTGCCGTGCCCTTTTTACTGCCGTTACTGTTCCAGATTGGATTTGGCATGAGCGCTTTTCATGCTGGTTTATTAGTGTTGGCCGTTTTTGCCGGTAACTTGATGATGAAGCCTTTTACTTCAGCCATCTTATATCGCTTCCGTTTCCGTTCTACCTTGTTGGTCAATGGGTTACTTAATGCGGTCACTATCTTCTCTTGTGCGCTGATCACCCCTGAAACACCTTATGTATTGATTATATTGCTGCTATTTGTCAGCGGATTAACGCGATCAATGCAGTTTACCGCACTCAATACCTTGGCCTATTCTGAAATCCCAGCGCCGAAAATGGGCGGTGCCAATACCTTTTCCAATATGATTCAACAGTTGGCGATGGGACTGGGTATTGCTATCGGCGCTCTGGCTCTGCGTATCGCCGAGTGGTTCCATCCCTATCGGGCGGGAATGATCCCATTGGAAAACTTCCAGATAGCATTTGTGGTTATTGGGGTGGTCGCATTACTATCAGTAGTTGATACATTAACGTTGGGCCGTGACGCTGGCGATGAAGTGCGTAAGAAACCGTCAAGACGTTGAGCTAAAACCGTGCTTAACCGTATGTTAATCCTATCAAATTATACTATTGGCAACGAAAGATAAGGAATGAATATGATCGTTTTCGTCACAGGCGCGACCTCCGGGTTTGGTGAAGCTATCGCCCGCAAATTTATCAGTCACGGTCATCAGGTTATTGCCACTGGCCGTCGTCAGGAGCGGTTGGACGAATTGAAAACTGAGCTGGGCGAACAACTGCATATTGTGCAGTTAGATGTGCGTAATCGTGCGGCGATTCAACATGTTATTGACCAACTCCCCGCTGAGCTGAAAAACATTGATGTGCTGGTGAATAATGCTGGTTTAGCATTAGGCCTGGAGCCGGCTCATAAAGCCAATGTTGAAGATTGGGATACGATGATTGATACCAATACCAAAGGTTTGGTGAATATGACGCGTGCACTACTCCCTGAAATGGTGGCACGCGATGTCGGCCATATTATTAATATTGGTTCTACTGCCGCTAACTGGCCTTACGCTGGCGGTAATGTGTATGGCGCAACCAAAGCCTTTGTGAAGCAATTCAGTCTGGGTCTGCGTGCTGATTTGCATGGCACACATATTCGCGTCACAGATATTGAACCAGGTATGGTGGGTGGCACGGAATTCTCTGCGGTGCGTTTTAAAGGCGATGGCGAGAAAGTGAATAAAACCTATGATGGCGCTAACCCATTAACGCCAGAAGATGTTGCCGAAGCGGTGTATTGGGTGGCCACATTGCCTGCTCGCGTCAATATCAATACGCTGGAAATGATGCCGGTCAGTCAATCCTTTGCCGGATTGAGTATTCACCGCGAAGGTTAACCCGTGTTTGGGGCGTTCACCGCCCCACCCTTAATTGACCCGCCAGCCCGCGACAATAATCAACATCCCGACCAACGCCACTCCCGCACCCACCCAATCAAACAGAGATAACTTCACGCCATCAACCACTCTCAGCCAAATTAACGCCGTCGCCACATAAACACCGCCGTAGGCCGCATAGACCCTACCACTGGCGGCAGGATGCAAGGTTAATAACCAGACAAACAGCGCCAGACTGGCGGCTGCGGGCAGTAATAACCAGATGCTTGCCCCTTTGCGCAGCCATAAGTAAGGCAAGAAACAGCCAATAATTTCAGCCAATGCAGTGACAAAAAACAGTAACGACGTCTTTAACATGTACACATCCCTTTTGATACTGCTTTTAAAAACAACTCACACCTGACGCAGAGAAAGTCAAATGGAGGGGAAGCGTGCCGTTGGGGTCGTAACGGCGTAAGCCGTCGGAGTGCCCCTAGGTACGATAGCCCCTTCACTCACTGAATTACCAACAGCATCGTCATTAACCTCACCCCCTGGTATGCTTAATTTACTTATGTTGCCTGAATATCCACTCGCGCACCGGTTCGATGTTGTAGGCAACACGCCAGGTATTTCGATGCCCGGAAGCCCCAGCCATCGATTCGCCTGCAGGAACCACAGTTCCTTTGCGAAAAGTAATGTAGTTAATCGATGCGTTTTCAGCATCAATTTTTTCGAATGCACGACGAAATTGTTCCGCATCCCAGGTTCCATCCCAAACGGCCTCGGCAACTTTTGCGCCCTCTTTTTTCAACACCTCAATAATGGCATTTTGACCCGGCCAGGCTTTGTCATCATCCTGGGAAACAATAATCCACAGTTTCTGACCTGCCAACGACTTGACCAGTGCGGGATCCCACTGCCCAGCCACCAACAATGATGCCGCAAAAAGGTCTGGGTACTTGATATTCATAGCAATTGACATCATGCAGCCACCGGATTGCCCGGTCACATAAAGACGATTGCGATCAATATTATACTGCTGGCACAGAGCATTAATCAGATCGACGGTGGTATCCAGCATATCTGACGTCTGTGAATTATCATCAGCGATGATTTCAGCATACTGTGGTGCCAGAATAAAACAGGGCCGCTGGGCTTGATCTGCTGGCGACGCCCAAGAGATAGCCCCCAATCCCTGAAACAATGTGGTCTGGGTGACATCACTGGTTGCCCCGGCATCATGCATAAACAGCACCAGTGGCCATGCGTGATCTTGGGTGTAACCTGCTGGAATATATAAATTATATTTTAACGTCTTCCCGGTTTTCGGATCGTGGTATTCCAGTTGTTTAAAATCATCCACTATCAGGTTTTTCACCTTGTCAGTCGTCAGCTCTTTTGCTTTCGGCAAAATAGCCTGACCGGAAACCGTATAAAGCTCAGACAGTTGGCTAAATGATGCGGTTGCCGCCGGATAAACCGTGTCATAAACCGGTATGTCCCCTGCCTTACCTGGCCCGCCTTGCCCTGGATTCTCACTTTTATCTTTTTTAGGTTGCGGCAATTTTTCGGCTAAAGCGGCGTTTTTATCTTCCGGAGATAGAGTGATGATGACATATTTTCCCGTTGGCGCTTTATCTGCCGGATCAGCTGAATGGCTGGTAAATACATCGGTAATAGTACGGCCTTCAACCGTGAAATCCGTAGGCTTAAGCTCTTTACCATCAACCGGCTGATTGTATTGCACCGCGACGCCGGTAAGCCGCACACCGTCACCATAAACCTGAGTAATTGCCGTCCCATTTACCACCGCCGGCGATTGTTTGGCTGTGGTTTTATTAGCACCTGCGGCAAAAACCGGTGCGCTAAATTTGAGTGTAATTCCCAGTCCCGCCACCATGGTCAGAAATTCACGTCGTGTTTTCATCATAAACCTCCTCTTCTTGCTGGCCGATTTCACCTGAAAGCTCGTCATCTGTCGTTGACTGGTTTATATACCGTGACCAATGATATAATTCTCTCTCGCAGATACTGTGCCAGTAAATTATATGATGATTTCGCATCACCGACTCATAAAGGACTTAAGACGATGACAATAACTAATCTGGCACGCTTGCTGCGCGCTGTTCTACCGCTCGCCGTGCTGGCTTTACCACTGGCATGGCAAACCCCTGTGTTAGCGCAATCCGCAACTTGCACTCAGGGTAGCACTTGTGTCTCTGTTGGCGGGAACAATGATCCTATGTCAAAAGAACAAGCGCGCCAAAGCCAGCAACAGTGGGATGATACCCATCGCTTGCGTAATAAGGTGAATAGCCGGGTAGAAAAGAATTTTGATAAATACGACCGTGCCGAAGACGCAAAAGACAATTGCGATCGTAGCGCAAACTTCAATGCCTATTGGGAACCGAACACTGAACGTTGCCTGGATCGTTTAACCGGTCGCCAGATTAATCCGTAATTGACGGTAATGGCTCGGATTGACTTGAGGTTATGTCAACCAGAGCTATCCTTACGTTAGGCAAGCTATTCATCCACATAAGGATTTTATGATGAAAAAAACGCTTATTATCAGTACATTATTATTGTCTCTGGCTCCGTTGGCAGCTTTGGCATCCTGTGAAAGTGTTAAAGCAGACATCGCGCAAAAGATTATCAGTAATGGTGTACCTGAATCTGGTTTTAAACTAGATATTGTCCCTAACGATCAGGTACAAAATGCGGGTGGACAAGTGGTTGGGCATTGTGAAAATGATACTCAGAAGATTGTTTATACTCGCATAACTGACAGCGAATAGTTTATCCATTACCTGTTCAGGGCGTACCTTTCGGTGCGCCTTTCTATTTTATAGCGACCATAATTTGCTTTATATGAAACGGCCTGCCCATTGGTATTACTATCGCGCCATGCTGCGCCGGCTGATGATTGCCATCATGCTGGGCATCATTTCTGCGCTAATTGTCTGGTTGTTCCATCAAGCGATGTTGGGGCTTGAGTGGTTATTATTTGCGCGTACCGACGGCAGTCTGGTTGCGGCAGCCTCTTCTATTAGTGGCTGGCGACGTGTATTAACCCCCGCATTAGGAGGATTGGCCGCAGGCTCGCTATTGTGGGGGTATCAGCGTTATCAACATCGAAAGCCCAGTGCCCCCACCGATTATATGGAAGCCATCGAAACCGGTGATGGTCGATTAGATGTTTCTGCCAGCCTGATCAAATCGCTGGCTTCGTTGCTGGTGGTATCCAGCGGCAGTGCCATTGGTCGTGAAGGTGCTATGGTGCTGTTGGCTGCTTTATTCGCCTCTGTATTTGCCCAACGTTACGCAAAACCTAAGGAGTGGAAACTTTGGGTTGCATGTGGTGCCGCCGCCGGTATGGCCAGCGCCTATCATGCGCCATTAGCGGGTAGCCTGTTTATTGCAGAAATTCTGTTTGGCACACTGATGTTGGCTTCCCTCGGGCCGGTGGTTATTGCGGCTGTCAGTGCATTGCTCACCACCAACCTGTTACATGGCGGGCAAGAAACGCTGTATCACGTACAAACGCTGCCATCCCCGTGGCCGATACAATATCTTCTGATGGCATTATTGGGGATACTTGCGGGTATTTGTGGGCCGCTGTTTCTTAAAGGGATGACCGCGAGCGGGAATGCATTTCGTTCTCTGAATCTGTCGCCGCCATTGCAATTAGCACTGGGGGGACTAATTGTCGGGCTATTATCGCTTATTTTCCCTGAAGTCTGGGGCAATGGTTACAGTGTGGTGCAATCATTATTGACCGCCCCACCGGGAATTTTATTAATTGGCGGTATTTTAGTTTGTAAGCTGTTGGCGGTGCTGGCCAGTAGTGGTTCGGGCGCACCCGGAGGGGTATTTACGCCAACACTGTTTGTAGGTGCGGCGTTAGGGATGTTATGCGGTCAGATATTTGCCTGGTGGCCTATGTTGGGTGACAATATTGCGTTATTAATGGCATTGACGGGCATGGCGACATTACTGGCAGCGACTACTCATGCACCTATTATGGCCGCTCTCATGGTGTGTGAAATGACCGGAGCCTATACTCTACTGCCAGGGCTACTATTATCCTGTGTTATTTCGACAACAATAGCCCGTTGGTTGCGCCCTATTTCGGTATATCACTCACGGTAAAATACGCCAATAATAAATAACCGTAATATACACATTAATATGTATTACTTAGCCATTGCTGCCAGATCTAAATACTTTGCTAAAGGCTTTTGTTCTGGATGCGGCAGATAAGGCAATTGCCCTAATTGCGGCGCCGGTAAACGCTCACGCAACATGGCGATTGTTTCCGCATAATGCGCCAATCCCGGATTAATACGATTGGCAACCCAGCCTAATAACGGCAATCCATCATTGATAATCGCCTGAGCAGTTAATAAGGCATGATTAATACAACCTAATTTAATCCCAACCACTAAAATGACCGGTAATTGTTCTTGAATCACCCAGTCAGAATAAAAACGTTGGTCATTCATCATCACTTTCCAGCCACCACACCCCTCAACAACAACGGTATCGGCTTTAGTTGATAATCGCAACAATCCTTCCGTCATTTTATTGTAGTTTATCAGGGTGTCAGAGCAGGCATGGATAACATCCCCGGCTAATGGGTATGGATTAACATCCTGATAATCCACTTCAATAGAGGATGAAGCCTGTAAAATCAGTGCATCTTGGTTACGCAGCCCATCGGGAGTTTCTTTACTCTCCGTCGCTACTGGTTTATAGCCAACAGCTGTTCTGCCATTTTGGCTTAAGGCCTGAAGTAAGGCCCGTGACACTACGGTTTTACCAACAGCTGTGTCGGTTCCCGTCACAAAAACACGCGTTAACATAACAATACTCCGCAATCTGGCCACTTCGACTCACGTCTTTTCGCCTAATATTAGCGAAAATTGCAACATGGATAAAAGTCTAGGCGATGCCGACTACAAACAGCTTGCGTTAGCGCAATGTTTTGCCGAACTGAGCACAGTTTTTAACGGATATCGGCCGATAATATAGTGAACATATCCAATATACCCATTAATAATTAACTCTTAATTATTAATTACGTCCTATCCTTGCAGTAATTTAACTAATAATGAGCCGTTATATAACGCTTCTTTTACCAGCGCAGCCCCCGGCATTGTCCCTTGATTAAAAAATTTAGTCTGTTCAACCAAAATATGTTCGCTATAAGCGGGCAGTGCTTGTTGGTGAATGCAAGATGCAATGGCGGGATGCAGAATAGAAGCCGCTTTATTTAATGGTGAGCCAACAAGAATTTTTTCTGGATTAAATAAATTGACCATTATGGCAATAATTCGCCCAACACTGTGGCCAACGCCCAAGATAATATCTTTGGCTAATTGATCGCCAGCCAAAGCCGCATCACATAAAGACTCGACCGTCAGTGGCGAACCATGTAATAGCGAACTCATTGATCCATTTAATCGTTGTTGGGCAATTTCCAGCATATTTTCAATACTGGCAACCGTCTCAAGACAACCATGATTACCGCAATAACAGCGCTTCCCATAAGGGTCAACTTGAGTATGGCCAATTTCAACCACACTGCGGCTACCTGCATGTAATACTCTGCCCGCAGTAATCACCCCGGCACCGACATTATGGTCAATCACCACTTGAATCACATTCTGACAGCCGCGCGAAGCGCCATACAAGGCCTCTGCCATCGTCCAGGCGCAAATATCATGTTGCAGATAAACAGGTAATCCCGTTCGCTGCTCTAGCGCTGGGCCAAGTAGCATCTCATCTACTTCATAGAATGGCATCTTATGCACGATGCCCGCCGGTGCATCAATGATGCCAGGCATGGTAATAGCAATAGCCGTTAGCCGCTCAAGTTTTTCCTGGTGGCGGATAAAGAATTGATCGACTTCGCTAAGGATACGATTGAGTAAGGGTTCTGAATGACTGTCCGGTAAGGGAATTTGATCTTCAACCACCAGTTTACTACTGAGGTCACGCAGCGCGAGAGTAATGGAGCCTCGGCTAATTCGCCCGGAGACATAGTGCCAAGCCTCGGTATCCAGAACCAAACCAATTGCTGGCCGTCCACGGCTACCGACATCTTGATATTCTGTTTCTTTTACCAAATGAGCTTCAACTAATTCCCGCACAATCTTGGTGATACTGGCGGGGGCCAGTTGCGCCCTTTTAGACAGTTCAATACGGGATATCGGGCCGAACAAATCAATCAGCCGATAAACGGCCCCTGCATTGGTTTGCTTGATTTGATCAATATGCCCAGGCTGTCCATCCGTTATCACTAAACCGGCTCCTTCTCTGTCACCGAGTATTTTTCGCGCTTCTAAATAAAGATTATCGGCTATGTTGGGGCTTTTGGCATATGGCGTCAACTATTTGATTAGTTATGTGATTTACTGCACATAATCGGTGATATCCATTGACTCAACGCTGATTATTTAGCCGAATGAAGAGCAAAAAACATCCACCAATATTATTTAAACTTTGCCATCAAAAATGCCTTTATGCTTTACCTGTTGGGATATCCGCCATCATTAGGCGGATCAATGCTTCCGCTGGCGCAGTCACCGGGCGATGTTTATGATTGACCAGCCACACCTCTGTAGTGGCACTGGCTTCCGCTAACGGTAAGTATTTCACCCCATCCACTTTTATCCGAGTAAATGACGCTGGCAAGATAGAAACACCCAGACCGGAGGATACCAGCCCGACAATAGTCATCGCCTCTCCGACTTCTTGCGTGATATAGGGCGTGATACCCGCACGCGCTAATAGTGTCAAAATTTCATCATAAAGTGCAGTCCCCACCTCTCGTGCAAAGAAAACAAAAGGTTGTTCAGCTAACGAACTAAATTTGACACTCCCCTGAGGTAAGGCGGCTAACGGACTTTCTTCATGGACAACGGCCACTAAAGGCTCACGCAGCAACAAGCGATATTGCAACGCATCTGGCAGACGGGTATTACGCATTACGCCAATATCAAGTCGCCCATCCAGCAAGGGTTCAATTTGCTGTTTGGTATTCACTTCCTGCATTTTAATGTGAACATGTGGGTGTAATTGGCGAAACGCGCGCAAATTCTTTGATACAGCGCTGATAAAAGGTGCTGACGAGGTAAAGCCAATGGTTAACTCCCCCGACTCCCCACGATGCAGGCGCGCGGCTTTCTCTGTCGCTGAGTTGACCTGCGCCAAAATTTGGTATGCCTCTTTTAAGAACAGCGCGCCTGCTTGGGTCAGACTGACATTGCGGTTATTGCGGGCCAATAACCTGGCTCCGATTTGCTCTTCCAATATCTGAATTTGTTGGCTTAGCGGGGGTTGCGAAATACGCAAACGCTCAGCTGCTCGTCCGAAATGTAGCTCTTCTGCTACCGCGATGAAATAACGTAAGTGCCTGAGTTCAATACTCATCCTACCCCATTGATACTTTTAAAGTCTTATTGCGAATGATTAATATATTAGACAAAAAACTCTGCTATTTCTATGATCCTGTTATTACGCCGAACAACGATTGATCCTGCTCTGTTGCGGTGAACAAACTGTTTTGATTGTGCTTGTTTTTATTGTGCTATTGATAAGGAAATACCGTGACCACCTCTTTGCACACTACGGATACCGCAGTGTCGAACCTCGCCGCAAATGACGATGCAACTGCTACAGCGCCTAAAACTACTCGTTTCACTAAACGTCCTTATATTCAACGCGGTACACCGGAATTTATTCGTGTCACTCTGGCTTTCTTTTCGGCCGGATTAGCCACCTTTGCTCTGCTTTATTGTGTACAACCTATCCTGCCGTTGTTATCGCAAGATTTTAACATCTCTCCTGCGGGCAGTAGTTTATCGCTATCAGCCGCTACCGGGATGTTGGCGTTTGGTTTGATGTTTACCGGGCCATTATCGGATGCTATTGGCCGTAAATCCGTGATGGTGGTGGCCTTGATGCTGGCCGCTATCTGCACTTTGATTTGTTCATTTATGACCAGTTGGCAGGGGATTTTGCTAATGAGGGCTTTGATTGGCTTATCCCTTAGCGGTGTAGCTGCAGTGGCAATGACCTACCTCAGTGAAGAGATCCATCCCAGCTTTGTCGCGCTCTCCATGGGGTTATATATCAGCGGTAACTCGATTGGTGGGATGAGTGGTCGTCTGGTCACTGGGGTACTGAGTGATTTTTTCTCCTGGCGTGTTGCATTGGCCGTGATTGGTTTATTTGCGTTGGCTGCAGCCTGCATGTTCTGGCGTATTCTTCCGGCCTCTAAACATTTCCGCCCGACATCATTGCGCCCCAGAACGCTGGTGATTAATTTCAAACTACACTGGCGTGATTCAGGCTTACCACTGCTGTTCGCAGAAGGCTTTTTAATCATGGGCAGCTTTGTCACTTTATTTAATTACATTGGTTATCGTTTGCTAGCGCAGCCTTATTATCTCAGTCAAGCTGTGGTGGGGTTATTATCGATAGTCTATCTGACCGGCTCTTATAGTTCGCCTAAAGCGGGTGCATTAACCAGTCGTTATGGCCGAGGGCCGGTATTAATGGCATCGATAGGTATGATGCTAATTGGGGTCATTATTACCGGCTTCTCACCGGTAATAACCATATTTATTGGCATGATGGTATTTACTGCTGGTTTTTTTGCTGCACATTCGGTCGCCAGTAGTTGGATTGGTCGTCGGGCGCGCCGGGCTAAAGCACAGGCTTCATCATTATATCTATTTTGTTATTATGCCGGCTCTAGTGTGGCGGGGACATTAGGTGGTATTTTCTGGCTAAATTTAGGCTGGACGGGTGTTGTGGTATTTATCGCCACCCTTTTGTTGCTGGCATTGTACGTTGGGCAACAGTTGCGTAAATTGCCAGAAGCGGCCAGAATCTAATCTTAAATGAGGCAAAGTTGATTGGACGCCAAATTACAATTTGACGTCCTCTTCGCTATGTACCTATTATTAAGAGGAGCTTAACGACCCTAAGCGATTGTTGCTTGAGATATAAATTAAGTATCTAATGTATTAAGGGATTTATTACTGAATATTTCCTTAATTTATGTAAGGTCAGGAGAAAATATGACAAACCACTTCCTCACGCTTTGGGATATACTCGCGACAACATTTTCCATTTTCTTTTTCATCGCATACTTGCTGATTCTGTTTCAGGTCATTTCCGACCTTTTCCGAGACCATGAATTAAGTGGGTTTTATAAAGCGATTTGGATTCTGTTTTTACTCTTCATTCCACTTCTAACGTCTCTGGTATACCTCATCACACGAGGTAAAGGTATGGCTCAGCGCTATCGAGCTTCGGTACAAAAATCAGTATCCGAAACCAATGAGTATATCCGTCATGTTGCCGGTAAATCGCCAGCAGAGCAGATTGCTGACGCGAAAAAATTATTAGATGAAGGGACTATTACTGAAGGTGAATATCAGCAGCTAAAAGCTAAAGCACTGTCCTGATATTTTGATTCATCACTCAAGGCCAAATGTCATTTATCTCGTCATTTGGCCTTTTTATTTTTGCATTAAAGCGATAAAAATAATACGAAGTGGTGCACAATTGTCTCACCGCTTATAATCCTCACTTGTGCTTATTTTTTGCGAGATTCAGGAATGAAACACTCTTCGCTACGGCGTTCGCTATTATTAGCCGGTATTACCCTGCCTTTAGTCAATTTTGCACTCCCCTCCTGGGCCGCCGGGGTTTCAGGATCGTTGGACAAACAACTGGCAGAGCTTGAGCAGAGTGCTAATGGTCGTTTAGGTATTGCGATGATTAATACCGCCAATGGCAGCAAAATTCTGTATCGTGGAGCTCAACGTTTCCCATTTTGTAGTACTTTTAAGTTTATGCTGGTTGCTGCGGTATTAGGTCAAAGCCAATCTCAGCCGAATTTGCTCAATAAGCATATCAATTACCATGAAAGTGATTTGTTATCCTATGCGCCCATCACCCGTAAAAATCTGGCGCATGGCATGACCGTTTCTGAGTTATGTGCGGCTACTATTCAATATAGTGATAACACTGCCGCGAATTTATTAATTAAACAACTGGGTGGTTTGGCGGCGGTTAATCAGTTTGCGCGCAGTATTGGCGATCAGATGTTCAGGTTAGACCGCTGGGAACCGGATTTAAACACCGCGCTTCCTAATGACCCACGTGATACCACCACTCCTGCGGCTATGGCAGCGAGTATGAATAAATTGGTGCTGGGTGATGCATTGCTCCCTGCCCAACGCAGTCAACTTGCAACATGGTTGAAAAGAAACACCACTGGAGACGCCACCATTAGAGCGGGTGCCCCTGCTGATTGGATGGTGGGTGATAAAACCGGCAGTGGTGATTATGGAACCACCAATGATATTGCGGTGCTCTGGCCAACTAAAAGCGCACCGATTGTTTTAGTCGTGTATTTCACGCAACGTGAAAAAAACGCGAAGTCACGCCACGATGTATTGGCCTCCGCAACCAAAATAATTTTGTCGCAAATCTCCTGATTTCCGGTGTGGTGGTGATTACTGCCCGTTATAAAATATTTGATATTTGTTTTTAAAAAAATACCACGCGTTCCGTTTCCTGGAACGACAAGGAGTGATGCAGTTTGCTTTATTCTAAAACAAGTGACCCATTTTTTTCTCCTTTGTCAGGAGATAATCTTCATTTTTAGGATTGCGACCTATAATCAATGGAATACGTTCAATAACATTTATTCCCCCAAGACTTAAAGCATTTATCTTTTCTGGGTTATTGGTCAGTAATCTTACATTTTCCAAAAAGAGGAGTTTTAGCATTTCAGCGCAAATAGAAAAATCACGTTCGTCTGCAGCGAAACCCAAATGAATGTTGGCCTCTACCGTGTCCATTCCAGAATCTTGCAACGAGTAAGCACGTATTTTGTTTAATAAACCAATATTGCGTCCTTCTTGGCGATGATATAGCAATACTCCACTACCTTCTTCGGCAATACGTGCAAGCGCGGCTTCAAGCTGGAACCCGCAATCGCAACGAAGGCTAAACAAAGCATCACCGGTAAGACATTCAGAATGAATGCGACATAGCACAGCTCCGTTATCAGGGATATTACCGAAGATTAATGCAATGTGGTCTTTTTTAGTGTCGCTTTCTTCAAAGCCAACGATAATAAAATCTCCCCATGGCGTGGGAAGTTTTGCTTTTGCAATAAGTTCGAGGCGCATGGCTGCATCTCCGGAAAAGGGATTTCACAGTTGACTATGTTGCTTATTATTGTTTTTTTCTTATTGACCTTACTATATTAATCATTTCCAGGGCTGTCATTGCTACTTCAGTACCACGATTGCTCATTTTTGTGCCTGCACGCTCTATTGCTTGTTCAATATTTTCCGTTGGCGTTACACCAAAGGCAATAGGGATATCATTTGCAAGGGCGATGCGATTAAGTGCAGAGCATGCTTCACGGCCTAAAAGTTCGGAATGCGTCGTACTTCCTCGAATGGTTGAACTTAATGCAATAACTGCATCAAGACAGGTTGTCTTGGTTAAAATTTGCACTGCCAAGGGAATTTCATATGTCCCTGGTACCCAAACCACGGTTATGTCTTCATCTGCAACATGTCCGATTCTCTTCAGCGTGTTAATTGCACCATCCAGTAATGATATATTTATAAAGTCATTAAAACGCGCAATAACAATGGCTATTTTTGCATCGGCAACGGTATGATCGCATTCAATAACATTCATCGTTAACTCTCCAGAATAATTTAATAAAAATAATTAGCTATTAAAGTGTAAATATGGAAATCAATATTATTTCTATCCTGAATCTGTATTGCGAAACTAATAAACATACTAGAATAGTTCTTTGCTTTTACCAGCCATTGATTTGAAAATCAGAATTTTATTAGGTTAGTTTTCTGTGCCAAACTAGTAAATACACCGTACTGCCGATTCTTTGCAGATGACTTATTTATCAAAAATAACTCAGTGCTTTCATAGTGCTCTTTTTACTGGTATAACTTAATGTATGTTGTAACTAAAATATGATTTATGACCAAAACGATGAATAAATATGACTTGATAGATCGACTAAATAACCACTTTACCGCGTTGGAAGTTGGATTGCAGGAACTCCACCAGCAACTTAAGGATTTACCCTTGCTCGCTGCCCGCGTCTTTTCCTTGCCTGAAATAGAAAAAGGCACCGAACATCAACCGATTATGCATATTCCTGTCAGCGCAACAGTAGGAACAGAGGCGCGAGATTTGGCGATACAACACTACCAGCGGTTATTTATTCACCATCAAGGTCAGAATGTCAGCAGTAAAGCCGCCCTCCGCCTCCCCGGAGTACTCTGTTTTTCAGTGACAGAGCGCCAACTAGCTGCTTGCCAGAAGAGTATTCAACACATTAATCAATTAAAAACCGCACTGGAGCACATCATTACCGTTGAATCAGGCTTGCCAAGTGAGCAACGTTTCGAATTTGTTCACACCCACTTGCACGGGTTGATCACGCTCAATACCTATCGCACCATTACGCCGCTGATTAATCCTGGTTCAGTGCGCTTTGGTTGGGCTAATAAACATATTATTAAGAATGTCACTCGCGAAGACGTTCTGGCGCAGCTAAACAAGAGTCTACATGCCGGCCGCGCCGTCCCCCCTTTTAGCCGCGAGCAGTGGGTGGAATTAATTAGCAAGGAAATTAACGATGTTCAACGGTTGCCAGAACAGGCGCGCCTCAAGATCAAACGACCGGTTAAAGTACAGCCTATTGCACGAGTCTGGTATCAGGAACAGCAGAAACAAGTCCAACACCCCTGCCCTATGCCGTTGATTGCCTTTTGCCAGCTTCAATCGGCAGCCGAATTACCTAAACTAGGCGAATTAACAGATTACGATGCCAATCAGATTACACATAAATATAAGCCAAAGGCTAAACCCTTGCGGCTGTTAGTGCCCAGGTTATATTTATATGTCGAAATAGAGGCAAAAAGTCCAAGCTAATCATTAATGCTTTCATGAGATTTATAATATTACCGATCTCCAGGCGATTTTTATGAATAAGCGCCTCCATCACCAAAAGAAATTAACTCCTTCGCGGAGAACTTTTTTAGGCACATAGCTACTCAAGCCTGACGCATGACAATATTCAATCAAATCGTTTAAAGAGTGACAGCCCACTTTGTCATAAATAAATCTAAGCCGATTCTCAATTGTTCTATTTGATAAGAATAGTTTCTCTGCTATTTCTTTTGCTGTCATTTTTTGAATTGCATAAAATATTATATCAAGTTCTTTTTCTGAGAAGTCATCTACCGGCGGGGTGAGTGTAATAACTGAGGGCTTCAAACTTTTAAAAAAATCACATACAGAAATAAAACTAAATTTTTTACCAAAAAAAACAGTCCCTAGCACATCCCCATTCTGGTTATAAATAGGAAACTTTGGGAAGTACCACGGTGAAAGAAGCCTTTCACGCCCAAAAGTCGAAGTTACAATGATCTCAGCGCCCTCTCTGCTTTGCTCTGCCTTCCTGTCGTGAGCTTTGAAATCATCACTATACTCAGACCATGAACAGGGCATTTCCTCATCTAAGCGCCCTTCAAAATCAAAGCCAGGTTGAATATCAAACAAATCAAGACAAGATTCATTTAAATAAACAAATTTGGATTTATTATCTTTTATCGCCCAAGGAATGCTCGCTTTTTCCATTATGGAAATAATAGGTATCTCACTGAGCGAATCAACCATCAAACCAGAGTCATCTGAGGGACTACTTTTCTTATCTTCCATAAAATAAACTCCTGCCGAATCAAAATAACACGTTAGTAAATACAAGCCACCTTATCTATAGCCACCAGGTGGCTCACATGAAAAATAGCATTCATTAATGACTATTCACGTAAATAAATAATCGATTAATTTAAAATACATTATGGATATATATGTCGCGCAAAAAGAAGCATATATTATGTTAAGTCAAAAACGAAAATAAGCACTACCTAAATTAGGTGATTCTTTCTTTTTTAGTATTATCATTCAAAAAAATTCCAATTATCACGCTTATGATATTCTGACATTATAATGCAGTTTGGTTCTCCCCCAAACAGCGCCAGAAAGAGATACCAGCGCTGTCCGAGAGTGAGAATGGCGATTATTTCATACTGCCAACCATATCTTCTGGTTTAACCCATTCATCGAACTGTTCATCAGTAACATAACCTAGCTTCAGAGCCGCCGCCTTGAGGGTCAGCCCCTCTTTATGCGCTTTCTTGGCAATTTCGGCTGCCTTGTCATAACCAATATGAGTATTCAGCGCCGTAACTAACATCAGCGACTCATTCAGTAGCTGGGTAATACGGTCACGATTAGGTTCAATGCCAACCGCGCAATGCTCATTAAAACCGCGCATACCGTCGGCCAGCAGACGAATAGATTGCAGGAAGTTATGAATCACCAATGGGCGGAATACGTTCAGTTCAAAGTTACCAGACGCCCCACCAATATTGACCGCCACGTCGTTACCCATCACCTGCGCGCATAACATGGTCATCGCTTCACATTGTGTCGGATTGACTTTACCCGGCATGATAGAACTGCCTGGTTCATTCTCAGGAATAGAGAGCTCGCCAATGCCACAACGGGGACCGGAAGATAACCAACGCACATCATTAGCGATTTTCATCAATGAAGCCGCTAAACCTTTCAATGCACCGTGACCATGAACTAATGCATCGCAGGTTGCTAATGCCTCAAATTTATTCGGTGCGGTGACAAAAGGTTGCTGAGCTAAGGTGGCTATTTCATTGGCTACACGGACTGCATATTCCGGATGGGTATTCAGCCCCGTCCCAACGGCAGTGCCGCCTAGCGCCAGTTCGCAGAGGTGAGGAATGGTGGCTTCAATATGTTGTATGTTGTGTGTCAGCATCGCCACCCAGCCCGAAATCTCCTGCCCCAGCGTCAGAGGCGTGGCGTCTTGTAAATGTGTCCGGCCAATCTTCACAATATTGCGGTAGGCTTCGGCTTTATTTCTCAGGGTCTGTTGCAATGTTTTCAGTTCAGGTAACAGATGCTGTTTTAACCCAATAACTGCAGCGACATGCATTGCGGTTGGGAATACATCATTTGAACTTTGGCTTTTATTCACATCATCATTAGGGTGAACCAGGCGATTATTACCCCGCTCACCTCCTAACAATTCACTGGCCCGGTTAGCCAACACTTCATTCATATTCATATTGGTTTGTGTGCCAGAACCGGTTTGCCAAATAGAAAGCGGGAACTCACTCACATGTTCGCCACTCAAGACCTCATCTGCCGCGCGCATAATCGCTTTTGCTCGCTCGACGGGGAGCAAACCCAGATCCATATTGACCTGAGCGGCGGCACGTTTGGTCAATGCCAGCGCATGAATCAGTGCCGTCGGCATTTTCTCTTGCGAAATACGAAAATGCTCCAGTGAGCGCTGAGTTTGC
The DNA here is from genome assembly GCF_902170785.1 of Yersinia proxima. GTDB lineage: Bacteria > Pseudomonadota > Gammaproteobacteria > Enterobacterales > Enterobacteriaceae > Yersinia > Yersinia proxima. Next base: position 415,196 of record NZ_CABHYG010000017.1, read on the forward strand.
GCGCCCCATAATTGGTTGGCCGGTACATCAATCGGCCCCATTGAATCCTTTTCACTGCGGGTGGTCACCATCACTGTCTCCTTAGCATATGAATAGAAGGTTGTAGTATGACCTGTATATGATGGCATATTTATCGCCACCGTTATGCGATTGATTCGCATTTCTCTCATTTAGTTATATTCGGTTATAAGACGGATTGCATTACTACTTGCAACCCCTTTGCCCCCATTGTTTACTAAGGGACGATTTTTATCAGGGCGATGAATTTCGCCAGATTCAACGGCAGATGACCTCTATGCAAAAAATGAAGAATGCAGTACAAAACTACGCCTGGGGCAGTACCAATGCGCTTACCGAGCTTTACGGCATAGCCAATCCGCAAGGCAAACCTATGGCGGAATTATGGATGGGCGCTCATCCCAAAAGCAGTTCTGAAGTTGCGGATACCAGCGGCCAATGGCATTCATTGCGCGATGTGATTGAGAAAAACCCTGATGCCACTTTAGGTCGCGGCGTTTTTAAACGTTTTGGTGAATTGCCCTTTCTATTCAAAGTGCTATGCGCCGCCCAACCATTATCGATTCAGGTACATCCAAGTAAGGCTGCGGCAGAAATTGGCTTTGCCAAAGAGAATCAGGCCGGTATCCCGCTGGATGCCGCCGAGCGAAATTACAAAGATGCCAACCATAAGCCTGAGTTGGTTTATGCCCTAACGCCTTTCCAGGCCATGAATGGTTTCCGTACTTTGGATGATATTGCGGCCCTGCTCCAGCCATTAGCCGCCGCTCATCCGGATATCGCAGCGTTTCTACGCTCCCCTGATACCGAACATTTAGCCACCTTATTTGCCAGTTTGCTGAGTATGGCAGGCGAAGAGAAAACGCGTGCTTTGGGGATATTGAAAGCGGCACTGAATAATCAATTGGGTGAGCCATGGGATACTATCCGCAGTATTTCGCGTTTCTATCCCGATGACAGTGGTTTGTTCTCGCCGTTGTTGCTGAATGTGGTCACCCTGCAACCGGGTGAAGCCATGTTCTTGTATGCTGAAACCCCTCATGCCTACCTTAATGGCGTGGCGCTGGAAGTCATGGCAAACTCGGATAACGTATTACGTGCAGGACTGACGCCTAAGTTCATTGATATCCCTGAGTTAATGGCTAATCTGCAATTTATTCCAAAACCTGCTGCCAGCTTGCTGACTACGCCAAAACAGCAAGGTAATGAGTTAGTGTTCCCCATCCCTGTTGAGGATTTTGCCTTTTCATTACATACACTAACGCCGGAGCCACAGGAATTGGTGCAAAACAGTGCTGCCATTGTATTTTGTGTTCAAGGCCAGGCAGTATTGAAAAAGCAACAGCAGGAAATTACGTTGCAGCCCGGTGAGTCCTGTTTCATTTCGGCTAATGAATCACCCATCACCGTCCACGGAAGTGGCGCAATTGCCCGTGTTTACAACGCAGGGTGAACGAAGTGACTTGTTTTGTTGTCTATTGCTGGCCTTTTGCTATTGCGATGGTTAAATTTCACCATCGCAATAATATTTGTGAATAGTTAAGCTAGGCCTATATTAATTTGTTTGGTGTATTAGAAAAGGATGAACACAATAATGAAAAAATCGTTAGTGGCTGTCAGCGTCATAGTGGTGCTTGGCGCAGCATGGACTGGGGCCTCATGGTATACCGGCAAATTGATTGAACAACGTATGGGCGAGTTGGTTAATAACGCAAATGGCCAGATCAGAACCTTGCTACCTAAAGCTGGCGTTAAGTTCGCTTATAAAGATTACCAACGTGGCCTGTTCAGTAGTCAGGTTCGCTATGTGTTGCAAGCAGATAACAGCGTCGCAGGTGAAAAAGCCTTGAAAGAAGGTGAGGAAGTCGCATTTATCGAAACTATCGATCATGGCCCTTTCCCATTGGCGCAGCTAAAAAAATTCAATCTGATCCCAAGCATGGCATCAGTGCATAGTGAGCTTGCGAATACACCGGCATTGAAAAAGCTGTTTGAAATCACTAAAGGCCAATCACCGTTTACAGCAGATTCGCGCATTTCATACAGCGGTGACACCTCTTCTGCCATTACGTTTATTCCGATTGATTATCAGCAGAACACCACCAGTATGAAATTCTCTGGTGCTAAAATTGATGCTGACGTCTCCCGCGATCTGCGTGATGTCACCATGAGTGGTTCGAGTGATAGCCTGGTTTTCGCCAGTAAAAATCAGTGGGATCAAGTTGAGCAATTTAGTCTGCAAGGTTTGGTGATTAAAAGTGACACCAATATCGGCAAATTTGATCTCAGCATTGGCTCCCAACAACTGGGTATCAAACAAATTGGCCTCAGTATTGATGGCAAAGACACCGCGACACTGGTGGGCTTTAACCTGAATACGCAATTAGGCGAAACCGATAAAGACTTGAACGGCAAGTTGACCTACACCCTGGACGCATTAAAGATTCAGGATAATGATTTCGGTTCCGGCAAATTGGCTTTCGCCTTCGACAAACTTGATGGTCAGAGTTTGAAGCAGTTTACCAACGCCTATAACCAGCAAGTGCTGAAAGCAGTTCAGGCGGGGGAAAACCTCGATCCCGTTGCTTACCAAGAGCAAATGACCGAGATACTGATTGCTAACCTGCCAGCTTTGCTGAAAGGTAATCCAACCCTAAGCATTGCACCACTGAGCTGGAAAAATGCCAAAGGCGAAAGTACCTTCACTCTAAATATCGCGCTGACCGATCCGGCACAAGCCAAAGCCGGTAGTGAACCGATGCTGGCGCAATCGGTGAAAAAAGTCGACGCAACATTGACCATTCCAATGGCTATGGCCACTGAACTGACCACCCAGGCCGCACGTCTGCAAGGCTATACCCCAGAAGAAGCACAAAAACTGGCGCAGCAGCAAGTTCGGGGCATTGCGGCCATGGGGCAGATGTTTAAACTGACCACCACTAAAGATGATGTTATTAGCAGCAGCTTCCACTTTGCTGATAACCAGGTCGATTTGAATGGTCAGAAAATGTCACTGCAAGAATTCGTTGGCCTGTTTGGCATGTTCGGCGGTGCACCTGCTGAGGAAGATACCGGCACTGAATCTGAAGATGTGCCAGTCGCACCAGCGGCACCAGCGCAATAAATATTGAATTTTAAAAATATGAATAAACGGGGCCAGATGGCTCCGTTTTTTTATCTGAAAATAAAGAGTTTCTGATAAAAAACAGTACATGTTCGTTTTGTTAAAGAAAGAAATAACACAATAATTTATTTTATCTTTTTTATCCAAAACAAGGCATCGCCAGTGATCCCTACGATATCCAACCCCACACTTTATAGTGCGAACAACATCAATCTGGAAGAGGATTCCATAGTTTTTTTTTCTATTAGTTCACAACAAAAAAAATTAGTTAAAAAAATAACTCAGATAACAAACGATCAATTTATAATCGAGTTATATATAAAAATAAGATCTTCTGCCGAGAATAAGACTCAACCACCTATCATTAACAAAGTCCGCGTTTCATTTGTGTTAAACCACAACAATTTTGATAGTAATCAAACAGCCAGTCTGATGAAGGGTACTATTGGTGCCAATAAACCTGGTGCCAGAAAATCATCACTTTTCCGTGCAAAGCGAAAAAGTAAAAAATCATTAAATAACACTAATAATATCAGCATAAGACATGAGAGTTTTATAAAAGCAACCTGTCGGTATTTCCTTTTTTATAGAAAGAAAAACCGTCATGAAATACTTGATATCCTACTTTAAGATAAAGATGAGAATAAGGCCTCATCATAGGTAAACGCAAATTAGTCAGACCTCAACCAAGTGACTCGTACGAGGTTCAGGCCGATCCTCTGCGGATCAACACCGGCGGTAATATGACGCTTTGCAGTTGTAAATCTACTCCGGCAATACGCTGAAGTAATCGCTGCCCGGCACTGTAGCCAATCTCCCGTGCAGAACTGGTGATAAAGGTCAATGGCGGTTCGGTCAGCTCTGCTGCTGGCACATCACCAAAACCAATTAATGCGACTTGCTGATCAAGATAAGTATCTACTCCCGCACTGCCAATCGTCCTGCCAGTTCGTAGAATACCAAAATAGGCTCCCAGTGCGACCGACGCCTGATGACAAACAATCGCGCTGACATTAGGGTGACGCCGTAACAGTTCTTCTGCTGCATCAGCCGCCGCCTGTTGTTGACTATCGCATTCAACCACCCATTCCGAGCGAAACGGTAGCCCATATTGCACTAACGTGGCGCAAAAGCCCCCGAGCCGTTCAGCCCGCGTCAGCGAGTGCGAATGTCCCCCCAGATAGGCAATTTGCCGATGACCACGGCCAATCAGAAACTCGGTCGCCATTTTAGCGGCTTGCATATTATCAGGACGCACCACATCGACGCCGTCCAGCACATTGGAACGGGCAGCACAAATCAGTGGAATATCATGCTCAGCCGCCTTTTCTTGTAGCCCCATCTCTCGCTTGGCCCCACCGCCCAGTACCAGGCCATCGACACCTTGATCGATAAGCGTGTCAAAACAACGCAGCAATCCTTTGCCGTCACGGCCACTTTGCGTGAGGAATAACAATTTGCCTTCAGCCTCAATGGCTTCACTTAAGCCGGCTGTCATTTCCGCATAAAAAGGATCGCCAATATCACGCACAATCAAGCCAATGACACCTGACTCCCCGCCGCGTAATTGTGCCGCCTGGCGGTTACGGACATAGCCTAATTGTTCGATTGCGTGATTAACCCGATCGGCTGTCGCCGGAGAGATACGCCCTTTGCCACTGATCGCTAACGAAACTGTCGCCACAGAAACGCCTGCGAATTTAGCTACATCGGTGATTGTCGTTTTTTTAATTGTCATGCCAAAAAGTAAGCCAAGTTAAACGTTTAATCCATGATGACCCAGTATACCCAAAAATTTGGAGTTGCAGCTAGGCGGCCAGCAAGTGATTCGGGTGAGTGCGCACAGCTAACAACCCTGCGGCTTCAAATGTGAGGGTATACAAAAGTAGGATCAGTAATTGTGACATATCACTCATATTATCTGGGTTAAACGTTTTATCTTATTTTACCTCCAGACAGGGAGACGAAATAGTCGCCATTATCCATCAGCAATGGCGTTTTTAACATCAGGTATGTGCCAGTACAGGAGTCACTATGTCAGCGGCAAAAAAACAAAAAATTACGCTGTGGGAGTTTTTCCAGAGTTTAGGGAAAACCTTCATGCTACCGGTCGCCTTGCTCTCCTTCTGCGGGATCATGTTGGGTATCGGCAGTTCACTTAGCAGTAAAGATGTCATCACCTTATTACCCTTTATTGGTCACCCGGCCTTCCAGCTATTGTTTACCTGGATGAGTAAGGTTGGTTCATTTGCCTTTAGCTTTTTGCCGGTCATGTTCGCCATCGCGATCCCACTGGGGATGGCGCGTGAAAACAAAGGGGTGGCAGCGTTCTCCGGTTTCGTCGGTTTTGCCGTATTGAATTTGGCAACTAACTTTTACCTGACCACCAGCGGCGTATTACCGACAACTGACCCTCTGGTTCTGAAAACTCATAACATTCAGAATATATTGGGCATTCAGTCCATAGATACCGGTATTTTGGGTGCGGTGATCGTGGGGATCATTGTTTATTTACTGCATGAACGCTTCAATACTATTCGCTTACCTGATGCATTGGCCTTCTTTGGTGGCACCCGTTTCGTACCGATCGTCACTACTGTGGTGCTCGGATTGGTCGGTTTGTTGATCCCACTGATCTGGCCTTGGTTTGCACTAGGCATCAATGGGTTAGGCCGTTTGATTAACGGCGCTGGTATGTTCGGGCCGATGATTTTCGGCAGCGGCGAGCGCTTATTACTGCCATTCGGCCTGCATCATATCTTAGTGGCATTGATCCGCTTCACCGAAGCGGGCGGCACTATGGATGTGTGCGGTCATAGTGTTAGCGGCGCGTTAACTATTTTCCAGGCGCAATTATCTTGCCCTACCACCACCGGTTTCTCTGAAAGTGCCACTCGCTTCCTGTCGCAAGGTAAAATGCCGGCGTTCCTCGGCGGCCTGCCAGGTGCAGCACTGGCAATGTATCATTGTGCTAAGCCAGAAAATCGCCATAAAATTAAAGGGTTGTTGATTTCGGGTGTCGTTGCTTGTGTTATCGGCGGCACCACAGAACCCATTGAGTTCCTGTTCCTGTTTGTTGCCCCGTTCCTGTATTTGATTCATGCCATCCTGACTGGGCTGGGCTTTACTGTGATGGCGTTATTAGGGGTGACCATCGGTAATACTGACGGTAATATCATTGATTTCGTGGTCTTTGGCATTCTGCATGGCACCGCCACCAAATGGTACTGGGTGCCTGTCGTTGCCGGGATCTGGTTTGTGGCTTACTACTGTATTTTCCGTTTTGCTATTCAGCACTTCAATATCAAAACTCCGGGTCGTGAGAATGAAACCACCGTCAGCAGCAATGCAGAAAAAGCAGCCAGTGGCGCTGTTAGCGGCAAGTCTGGCTATAACTCCCCCGCTATTTTGGCTGCTCTGGGTGGTGCCGATAATATCGTCTCACTGGACAACTGTATTACGCGCTTACGCATGTCGGTTAAAGATATGAATTTAGTGGATAAAGAAGCATTGAAAGCCAATCGTGCCATTGGTGTCATTCAACTCAATGACCACAATCTTCAAGTTGTTATCGGCCCGCAAGTGCAATCAGTGAAAGATGAATTAGACTCACTGATAGGGAATGGTCAATTTGCCATGTCATAAGAAGCCAAACTCAGTGAGTGAAGGGTTGACCGCACCTAGGGGCGCTCCGGCGGCATAAGCCGCTACGACCCCAACGGCACGTTTCCCCTTCATTTGACTTTCTATAAATAGGTTTGTCATTAACTGCCACGGGGTACTCTGATACCCCGTTTTTTCATAAGCGAGATGCTGATGTTTGATTTCTCCACCCCCGTCGATCGTCACGGCACCTGGTGTACCCAGTGGGACTATATTGCTGACCGCTTTGGTGCTGCGGATTTGCTGCCCTTCACTATCTCGGATATGGATTTCCCCACCGCTCCGGTTATTTTGCAAGCACTCAATCAGCGCATCGGGCACGGTGTGCTGGGGTACAGTCGCTGGCAACATGAAGATTTTCTTGGCGCAATCCGCCACTGGTATCAGCAGCGTTTTCATTGTGATATTGATACATCAATGGCGGTTTATGGCCCGTCGGTCATCTATATGGTGGCCCAGTTGATTCGCTGCTGGTCGGCACCCGGTGATTTCGTCGTCACCCACACCCCCGCTTATGATGCTTTTTACAAAGTAATCCTCGGCAATCAGCGCCAATTACTCAGTTGCCCGCTGCATAAAGTCGATAACCAGTGGCAGTGCGATATGGCACATCTGGAAGCATTACTGGCGCGCCCGCAAACCAAAATATTGTTACTGTGCAGCCCGCATAACCCAACAGGCAAGGTCTGGACAGCAGCAGAGCTCGCCCAAATGGCCGAGTTATGTGAGCGCCATCAGGTCAAGGTCATCAGTGATGAAATTCACATGGACATGACGTGGGATAATCAAGTGCACACGCCGTGGAGCCAAGTCGGTCTAACACCCTGGGCCTTACTGACCTCCGGTTCCAAGACATTTAATATTCCGGCCCTCACGGGAGCTTACGGTTTTATCAGTGATACTGAAACTCGTGAAACCTATAGCCAAATGTTAAAGGGTCGTGATGGCCTCTCTTCTCCAGCTGTTTTAGCCATCGTGGCGCACATTGCGGCCTACCGTCAGGCTGAACCCTGGTTAGACGAATTACGCCGTTATCTGCAAGCCAATCTGGCTTATGTGGCTCAGCGGTTGAATGAAGCATTTCCCACATTAAACTGGCAACCGCCGCAGGCAACCTATTTGGCGTGGATAGATTTGCGGCCACTGAATATTGACGATAATCAATTGCAGAACGTGCTAATCGAACAACAGAAAGTCGCCATTATGCCGGGCTTCACTTATGGTGAAGAAGGCCGTGGTTTCCTACGCCTTAATGTCGGTTGCCCGCGCAGTAAAGTTGAAGCTGGAATGGATAAACTCATTAATGGGATCCGGTTTTTGCAGCGGGAATAGCGAGTTTGCGTCGGTTATAACTGGTTGTTAATCTCGCGAATAAATATAAGAATGTGGCTCCCCAGTGGAATAGCCACATTCATTTATTTATAGGAAACAAGGATTTGTGCCTAGAATAACAACCATGAATTTTATAACTGCTCGTTATGGTGAGTTCATTTTTCATCGACTGGATTTTTCGATCGACGATCATGATTTCATTATGATTTTCTCTGAAGCTGTCATGTTAGCAGGCGGAGGAACCTCAAGTTTTTCTAACGAGGATGTGGGATTTATAATTCCTGAAAATACATATGAAATAAAATTTGATCGGGCAGAGAATTTTCATAATGACAGTTACTTCGAATTACCGACAACACAATACAGCAAGCTCAACTATAAAAGTTTAATGCGACTGGGTAGTGCTTTAAATATATTGATAATGAATCATTATCACAGTTTTAAACCCAGGCTTTATTTATCCGTAGCGGTAAATACCAGATTAAAACTCCTGTATGACCGTTTATTATTAACCCATCGTGAATTTAGCATTCCCATTGAAATCAAAAAGAATATTGGTGAAGGAGGAAGAGGATATGCAATCAAAACACCTCGATTTTATGATACTGCAGCGTAAAAAAGAAGGAATGAAACGCGCCAAAGCTGCGTTTGTTGCAGCGGAGAAAAATGGAACATTACAAGTGTTGAAATCGGCTCTCTCTCCACAGTAATACGAGTTACAGGCACCTTTTGCAGGGTAAAAAGGTGCCAAAATGAGACTATTATCACTTTTTTATGTAACACGGTGGATATTTTCACTGATTTGTTTTTATAATGTTCTGCACTTAATCCATAATAATCCAGTGAGTGCACATATGATTGACCCCCGCCTTCCCTTGACTGACATTCATCGCCACCTTGACGGCAATATTCGTGCGCAAACTATTTTGGATCTGGGACGTCAGTTCAATCTGTCGCTGCCTGCTGATGAGTTAGAGGCTCTGCGCCCGCATGTTCAAATCACTAAAACCGAACCTGATTTAATTAGCTTCCTGCAGAAACTGGATTGGGGCGTCGCTGTTTTAGGCTCTTTGGAAGCCTGTCGCCGCGTGGCTTATGAGAACGTCGAAGATGCCGCAAATGCGGGCTTACATTATGCCGAGCTGCGTTTCTCTCCGTTTTATATGGCGATGAAGCATCAGCTACCCGTCGCCGGTGTAGTTGAAGCCGTTATTGATGGCATTCAATCTGGTTGTCGTGATTTTGATATTGATATTCGTCTCATTGGTATTCTTAGCCGCACTTTTGGTGAGCAAGCCTGTCTGCAAGAACTGGATGGTTTGCTGGCATATCGTGATGCTATTACTGCGCTGGATCTGGCGGGTGATGAGCTGGGTTTCCCTGGTGGGCTATTCCGCAGTCACTTTAACCGCGCGCGTGATGCCGGTTTGCGGATTACCGTCCATGCCGGTGAAGCCGCTGGCCCTGAGAGCATCTGGCAGGCTATTCGCGAGTTAGGGGCGGAACGTATCGGTCACGGTGTTAAGGCCGTAGAAGATATCAAACTGATGGATTATTTGGCTGAGCATAATATTGGTATTGAATCCTGTCTGACATCCAATATTCAAACCAGCACCGTGGCATCACTGGCTACTCACCCATTAGCCACCTTCTTACGCCATGGCGTATTAGCATCTATCAATACTGATGATCCTGCGGTTCAAGGTATCGAAATTGCTAATGAGTATCATGTTGCCGCACCAGCCGCTGGCCTGACAGCACAAGAAATTCGTCAGGCGCAAGAAAATGGCCTGACAATGGCATTTATCAGTGAGCAAGAAAAGCAGATATTGCGCGACAAAATTCGCAGCTAAACAGCAGGATATCAAAACAGCGCGTATCACTAAAAAGCTCTACGCGCTTCGAGTCACTAACAAAGCCAAATGAAGGGGAAACGTGCCGTTGGGGTCGTAGTGGCGTGAGCCACCGGAGCGCCCCTAGGTTCGGTCACCCCTTCGATAACTGAAGTTGGCCAGTTATAATGTCTCGTGTGTTTTCGCAGTGAGCGTTTCTGCGCTCTCTCTGGCGACCCGTTTGGCGTAGCGCTGCGCCAATACGGCACAAACCATCAATTGAACCTGATGGAATATCATCAGAGGCAATACCATAACCCCCACGACCGAGGCAGGAAACAGCACGTTAGCCATCGGAATTCCATTGGCCAGACTTTTCTTCGAACCGCAGAACACAATGGTAATTTCATCGGCGGTGTTGAAGCCCAACCAACGGGCAGCCAACGTATTGACGACCAGCACCAATGTCAGCAAGACCATTGAACAAACCAATATTGCCAGCAACGACCAGCCGTCGATTTGATGCCAAATCCCCTGCACTACCGCCTCACTGAAGGCAACATAAACTACCAACAGAATCGATGACCGGTCAGTAATATTAACCAGTTTCTTATGACGCTCAACCCATTTGGCTATCAGTGGGCGTGATAAGTGACCGACAATAAACGGTACCATCAATTGCATGACGATAGAACCAATAGCATGCAAAGTATCAGTATCGCCCCCTTGGGTATGCATCAGCATCCCCACCAGAATCGGTGATAAAAACACACCGAGAATACTGGACGCCGAGGCACTACATATGGCAGCGGCGACATTCCCCCCAGCCACCGAGGTATAGGCGATAGCGGATTGCACCGTCGCTGGCAATGCACACAGATAGAGGAACCCCAGATACAGCGTTGGCGTTAACACCCCGGGAACTAACACATTCATACCCAATCCCAATAGCGGGAACAGGGCAAACGTACTGAGGAATACCACCAAATGCAGTTTCCAATGCCCCATGCCGGAGACTATAGCGGCGCGGGACAGTTTGGCACCGTGCATAAAGAACAGTAATGCGATAGCCGCCGTCGTCAGGTGTTCAAACCATACTTTGACCTCACCCTCACAAGGAAAGATCGAAGCAATAATAACAACCAGTATGAGTACTAATAAGAACTTATCTATTCGTAAGCGTTGTAACCAAGACATGCAAAAGTATTCCTTCAATATACCCTTCGCTCTGGACGCTGCGGGGGTGTTAGCTACGCTTACTCACCCGAATCACGTACTGATGTAAGCTCATCGGGATTTGTTAGCTTGCTGCCTACCCGCAACTCCAATAGCTTTGGGTATAGTTTAAAAAAAACGAAGAGATCTAACTCAATTTGCAGTGACAACTGGCAGCGTTTTTTTCTGTTGATCAGAGGCAATGCCCAACTCAATCAACTCCATCACCGTAATCGCTTCTGATGCTGGCACCGGATTGGCTGCTGTACCCAAGATGGCTTCGCGGATCCCAGCATAGTAAGCAGGATAATTACCCGGTAATGTCAGTAAAGGTTTCTCGGCCAGAACGCCATCATGTGACAGTGTCACGACACCATCGCGCATGTCATAGCCCCAGTCAGCCTGCGGTAAACGCTCACCGGCTTTCAGTCGGTCTTCCTGTGGGTCTAAACCAAATTTAATGTAGCTGCCTTGCATACCGTGGACGATATAACGCGCAGTTTCTGCCGCCGCCAAAACCGTGCCATGTAACACCACACGTTGCTCCGGATAGCTGAGAATGGCATGGAAGTAGTCAACCGACTGCGCCCCTGGACGTAGCATTCCTAAATCCACATTTAAGCTGTCTGGCAAACCAAAGAGTTGCAGCGCTTGATCCAGTAAATGCGGCCCCAGATCGTACCAAATACCGCTGCCAGCACCACCTTGCTCGCGCCAGCGCTGGCGGATTTCAGGACGATAACGGTCAAAGTGAGATTCAAAATAGACGATTTTCCCCAGCGAACCTTCCGCCAGTAATGTTTTTAATGTCAGAAAATCACTGTCCCAGCGGCGATTGTGAAATACAGATAATAGCAGCCCAGCTTCGTCAGCTTGTTTCTTCAGATCTCGCGCTTGTGACAGTGTCACGGTAAACGGCTTATCGACCACCACATGTTTACCGGCTGCCAGTGCCCGTTGGGCCAAAGGAAAATGGGTATCATTGGGGGTTGGAATAACGATGAGTTTAATTGAAGGGTCATCAAATAAGGCTTGCGGGTCAGAAACGACAGTCATTGACGGCCAATCTGCATGAACTTTACTGGCATCACTACTGGAAACTCCTGCCAGCTCCAGCCCAGGCGTCCCCATTATCAGGGGAGCATGGAATGTTTTACTGGCGTAGCCATAACCCAGTAAACCCACTTTTATTTTTTCAGCCATCACATATTTCCTCTTGCCCGGTATCACTCGATACAATCGATTTGACACTATGATGATTCCCGCGACAAGAGGTAATTTTTTGCTTCACCAGACCTGCAACATTAAACCCGTACCATGCCCTCGCCATTTTCGCGCCATTCGGGGTGGCGTAAGCTGCGTTGTGGATAATTGGTTTCAATGCTGCGACGCCTGAAATCACTGGGGCTAACCCCTACACGCTTGCGGAATACTCGAGAAAAATAAAGCTGGTCGTCATACCCCACCACCCGACCAATGGTCGCGATTGGTTCTTGCGTGGTTTGCAGTAATAATTTAGCGCGGATCACCCGTTGGTCTTCGCGCCAGCGCAAGATATTAATCCCCACTTGCTCGCGAAACAGGTGCGCCAAGCGTGACGGTGATAAACAGACATGGCGGGCAACTTCATCAATGCGCAACTCGCCGGCTAAATTGCCGGTAATAAATTGGCAGGCCTCGATCACCCGCGGATCCATAATACGTTGCGGACTGAGAGGATCTTCTTCCATTGCACGCAGCAACAGCCGCTCCAGCAAGTTCATCCCTAACTCTTCACCAAAACGACGACCGGATTTTTGCGTCTGTTCTATATTGGCAAACAGACGATCGAACTCCAGCAGTAAATTATTGTTAGGTAAGGATAAACGCCCTACTTCATGGGTTTTACTGTGCCACTCCAACCAATCAGCCCAATAGGCCCGAGGACGGAAATAGACCCAGCGATGATACCAACAATCACTGTTAGGTGAGCGACCATAATAATGTGCCGCTTTAGGCGGAAAGAGCAGCAAATCACCAGGGTTACTGTAAAAGGTGTTTTCGCCATCAAAAATCTTGCCCTGACCCTTAATGGTCAGATTCAAGATATAACCTTTCATGCCGCCGGGCCGGTCGATAAAGAAATCGAGTGGTCCATCAGCCAGAATCGGGGTTAATCCAGCCACCAGATAAGCGTTAAAAGTGTAGCCTGGCAGCAAGGGATTGGGTTGCGGTTCCTGAACCATGCGATGGTACATTGAGTCTCCTTGATGTCATTTCTGCGCTTATACCCGTCATACATCAGTTTATCGGGCGGATTTCAAATCCGCCCGATAGTGATAACAGAATTGTGAGCCACGGTGGATTTTTATGGACTTTCCTGTCATCCGTGCGTTTATACCGTCCGTTTAGCCAGCTGCTTGTAACGGTCGAAGATAACCGCTGCCAGCAGGATCAAGCCGCGCACCACATATTGTGAGAACGGAGAAATATTCAGTAGGTTCATGGCATTTTCCACTGTCCCCAGAATCAAAATACCGGCGATGACATAGGAAATTTTGCCAATCCCGCCTTTGAGGGATACCCCACCCAGCACACAAGCGGAGATGACTATCAACTCATAACCAATCGAGGTCATGGGCTGACCACTGGTCATGCGCGACGCCAGAATGATCCCCGCAGCGGCGGATACCAGACCAGACAACACAAAGATAATGATTTTGGTACGTACCACTGGAACGCCGGCCAAACGGGCGGCATCTTCATTACCGCCAATCGCCAGTGTATTACGGCCAAAGGTGGTTTTATTCAACAGAAAACCGAACAGTGCCAGGCAAGCAATAGTGATCCAAATCGGTGCGGGCAACCCTAACCAATTGGTATAACCGAGCGCGAAGAAACGTTCATCTTCGATACCCACCGCTTTACCATCAGAAATGATGTAAGCCAGGCCACGAACGATCTGCATGGTCGCCAGCGTGGTGATTAGGGCGTTGATTTTTAAGCGGGCAATGACAAAACCATTGATCAGACCACACAGAGCACCCAGCAACAAGCCTGCTCCCACACCTAACCACAAACTTTCAGTCATGTTAATGACCACCGCCGTGGTGACCCCCGCACAAGCAATAACCGAGGCGACGGATAAGTCAAAATCACCGGATGCCAGGCAAAACAGCATGCCACACGCCACCATTCCGGACATCGAGATAGCCAGCCCCAACCCTTTCATGTTGATAAAGGAGCCAAAGTTAGGCACAAAGATGACACAACCGATAAAGACTACGGCGAACACCACCAGCATGCCGTAACTATCCCAAATACGGGACAGCCCCAATCCCCCTTTAGCTGGGGCCTCTTGCGGTGGCTGCGACTGAGGTGATACAGGGGGTTTCTTATCTGAACTTAATGTCACGCTGGACATGGATGTATTCATTATAATCTCCTTCACAATCAGGCCACCGCTGGTGCGGTATCCGTCGCAATATTCGGGGTACGTAGCATCGCCAAACTGAGCGCTTGTTCTTCAGTGGCATCATCGTGATTTAACTCACCGGAGATGGCTCCTTCGCGCATCACCACAATTCTGTCCGCCAGCCCAAGAACCTCTGGCAAATCACTTGACGCAAACAGCACGGCAATGCCTTGTTTCGCCAGTTCGTAAATCACGTTATAGATTTCATGCTTGGCCCCGACGTCAATACCGCGCGTCGGTTCATCCAGCAGGATCACTTTCATATCCTCAGATAACCAGCGCCCCAAAATGGCTTTCTGCTGATTTCCTCCGGAGAGATTCATAATCAGCTGCTGAGGGCCGGGCGTTTTGATATTCAAGGACTGAATGCGTAGTGCGGCGTTCTCTTGTTCCCAGCGATTGTTAATCAGGCAACCGGCGGTCAGTGTTTTGCGGCGGGCGCTGATATTGATATTGTCCTGCACCGAATGCACAGGAATGATACCGTCGGCTTTGCGATCTTCCGGGCACAGCATGACGCCGGCGGTAATGGCATCAATCGGCGAGCGAATAGTGAGCGGCTTGCCATCCAGTAAAACCTGCCCACTAGTCAGTTTGGTGCCACCAAATAGCCCTTTAAGTAATTCGCTGCGCCCGGCACCGACCAGGCCAAACAAACCAACAATCTCACCCTGATGCACGGTTAAGCTAATAGGCGATTTCACGCCGATGGCTTTTACATCTTGCAATGTCAATCGTTCTGGGCCGATTTCACGTGGCTGGTAACCATAAATATCCCCCAGATTGCGCCCGACCATGGCTTGTACCAGCGAATCATTATTCACCTGTGCCATATCAGCAAAAGTGCGCACATAACGACCATCTTTGAACACGGTAATGGCATCACTCAGCGCAAAGATTTCTTCCATACGGTGAGAGACATACAATATGACGCGCCCTTCAGCACGTAACTCACGGATCACCCGGAACAGTTGCTCAATTTCCCGTGCAGAAAGCGAACTGGTCGGCTCATCAAACGCGATGATTTTGGCATTACGCGCCAGCGCCTTGGCAATTTCCACCATCTGCCATTGGCCGATGGAGAGATATTTGAGTGGAGTATCGGGGTCAATATCCAGCCCCAAATGTTTGAGTTGTAAGCTGGATTCATAACGTAGCAATTTACGGTCAACCATGCCCATCTTGGTAGGCAATTGGCCCAAATAGATATTTTCTGCCACCGTCATTTCTGGAACCAAATGCAGTTCCTGGTAAATGATGGCCACCCCCGCATCCAGCGCTTCGGTGGTATTGGTAAAATTAACCGCTTTACCTTTAATGTGGATCTCCCCCTGAGTCGGGGTGTAATTACCGCTGAGAATTTTTAGCAGGGTTGATTTTCCCGCGCCATTCTCCCCCATCAGGGCATGAATTTGACCGGCCTGACAGGTAAAACTGATATCATCCAGCGCTTGCACACCGGGGAAACTTTTTCCGATGCCACAAAAAGCCAGATAAGGTGACTGTTCGGCTTCCAGCTCGGCCTGTAACGCAGAATGGAGTGCTGACATGATGGCTTCCTTGATAAAGTTTGGGTTGCACTGGAGCTACATTTCAAACAGCCCCAGTGCGCCATAGCGTGCAGTGGAATTACATCAAGCCTTTCTTCTCTAACTCGGTTTTGAAGTTATCGCGAGTGATCAGCACCACATCAGTTACTTCAGTAAATTTCGCTGGCTCAACATCTTTGGTGACCCAGTCATGCAGCATCTGAATACTCTTGTAACCATGGATATCCGGGCTGGGTAACAGAGAACCATAGAAGCCTGTTGCCTGACCTTTGGACAGTTCGCTGACCGCATCAACCCCATTGATACCAATGCCTATCACATTCGGTGCCTTGAAGCCCTGACCTTCAGTTGCGCGCACGCCACCCAATACGGTGTTGTCGTTCATCCCGACAATCAGCCAGTTTTTCACTTCAGGATGCTGCACTAACATAGAGTTAGCCGCATCGAATGCCCCTGGAATATCATTGGATTTGGTGGGAACTTTGTAGATCTGTTTTTCCGGGAAGCCCGCAGCTTTCAGTGCGTCCATTGAGCCAGAAGTGCGACGACGCGCAGTGTCCAGCTCATCAGAGGTAATCGCCATAACAGCAGTTTCCCCCGGTTGCCATCCACGATTGTTCATCTCTTTCCACAGTTCCTGGCCTTGGCGTTCACCAATTTTGGTGGCTGCCATCATCACCAATGGCACGCTCTCCATAGGTTTGCCTTTGGCATTAACGAATTGATCGTCAACGGCGATCACTTTCAGGTTATAGCTGCGAGCCTTGGCTTCAATGGCTGGCCCCAGTTTCGGGTCCGGGGTACAGATAACAAAACCCTTCGCACCACTGGCCGCCAGACTGTCGATGGCATTCAGGGTTTTTTCACCATCGGGCACGGCAATCTTAATCACTTCAAAACCTAAATCTTTGCCAGCTTTATCGGCGAACTTCCATTCGGTCTGGAACCAGGGCTCTTCAGGCTGCTTGACCAAAAAGCCTAATTTCATGCTCTCGGCAATAGCTGAATGTGACATAACTGCCGCTAACCCAACCACAGCCAGCGCCTTAGTTAATTTATGCATAGTGTTCTCCGGACTTTTTTTGTAGGAAGAGACATTTTCTGTTTATTTAATCGTCAACCACAGCAATCTGTCGATTTTTAGTGGAAACGTTATCAGTCGTGTTTTTTAACTTCTGAGCGGTTATATGCTTTATTTAAAGCCATCTAACCTCACCACACCCGGTAAGACGCTGACAGTTTTAACGTTAATTACGTATCAGAATGTAGAGCGCTATCACATCCAGGGATT
This sequence comes from Yersinia proxima, assembly GCF_902170785.1. Lineage (GTDB taxonomy): Bacteria > Pseudomonadota > Gammaproteobacteria > Enterobacterales > Enterobacteriaceae > Yersinia > Yersinia proxima. The sequence goes on from NZ_CABHYG010000017.1 coordinate 432,675, forward strand.
ACAGTTTATTTATCCATGTATTCAGCAAATTTAACCTATTTCTAACTTTTGACTGACATCACAAAAACGCTATAGGAAGCAGAAAAGTACATACTTCCAGCTATTGGCTCCTCACATCTTGCTGTCACTCACTCCTATCTTTGTTAGCAATTCAATGAGTCAGGAGCAACCACCATGACAGGCGACGTTATATCGGCAGACCGCCCTTTATTAGCAAAAAGAGCGATATCACTCGGGTTGGATTTTGGCAGCGATTCCGTCCGGGTATTGGCGGTGGATTGTCAGGATGGCACCGAGATAGATACTGAAGTTGTCTACTATCCGCGCTGGCAGAAAGGTCTCTACAGCCAGGCGGCACAAAACCAGTTCCGTCATCATCCCCTCGACTATATCGAAGCCATGGAGCAAGCTATTAGCCAAGTGGTGAGCCGCCTGTCCACAGAGCAACGTCAACAGATTATCGGCATCGGCGTGGATACCACCGGTTCCACCCCCGCACCTATAGATGCCCAAGGTCAAGTATTGGCATTGCGCCCTGATTTTGCTGAAAACCCTAATGCGATGTTCGTGTTGTGGAAAGACCATACCGCCATAGAAGAAGCTGAAGAAATCAATCGACTATGTCGCAGTGGCGAATTTGAGGATTATTCGCGTTATATCGGTGGGGTTTACTCTTCTGAATGGTTTTGGGCGAAAATTCTGCATGTCACGCGCGCCGATAAAGCGGTACGTGATACAGCGGTGTCATGGATTGAGCTATGCGACTGGGTTCCCGCACTACTTTCAGGCACCACTGCCCCGAAAGAGATTCAGCGCGGCCGATGCGCGGCCGGACATAAAAGTTTATGGCATCCATCATGGGGAGGATTACCACCGCGCGAATTCCTGGCCGCACTTGATAACAGTCTGGTCAACCACCTCGATTACCCGCTGTTCACTGATACCTATACCGCTGAACGCCCGGTCGGTCTGATTACCGCTGAATGGGCCGAGCGTTTGGGGCTGCCTGCGACTGTGGTTATCTCCGGTGGTGCGTTCGATTGTCATATGGGTGCCGTCGGTGCCGGTGCTCAACCTTATACTTTGGTTAAAGTTATCGGCACTTCTACTTGTGACATTTTAATTGCCGATAAAGAGTTAGTCGGTGAACGGGCTATCGCCGGGATTTGTGGGCAAGTAGAGGGTAGCGTGGTTCCCGGTTGGATTGGTATGGAAGCGGGTCAGTCAGCATTTGGCGATATGTATGCCTGGTTCAGTCGTTTATTGAGCTGGCCACTGCATCAAGCCGCACTGGCACAGCCAGAATTACAACCACAGCTCAAACAGATTGAATCTACCCTGCTGGCTTCGCTGACAGCTGAGTGGGCTAAAAACCCCTCACTTGATAATCTACCAGTGGTATTGGATTGGTTTAATGGCCGCCGCACCCCGAATGCCAATCAGCGACTAAAAGGCGTGATTACCGACCTGAATTTGGGGACTGACGCACCCACGCTGTTTGGTGGATTTATCGCCGCCACCGCATTTGGCGCCCGTGCGATTATGGAATGCTTCGAACAGCAAGACATTCCGGTGGAGAACGTGCTGGCATTGGGCGGTATTGCACGCAAATCGCCGGTTATCATGCAGGTTTGTGCTGATGTCATGAACCGACCGATCCAAATTGTGGCATCTGACCAATGTTGCGCTTTGGGCGCGGCGATTTTTGCCGCCGTTGCCGCCGGTGTGTTTGTTGATGTACCGACAGCACAACAACATATGGCGTGTAAGATTGAACGCACCCTGACACCCAATGCAGCACAAGTTGCCCGCTATCAACAGCTTTATCAACGCTATCAACAGTGGTGTCTATCCGCTGAGCCACACTACGCACCGGTAACCGAAGCGTGATTAACCGGCTGATTTATCACTTTATGCTGTATAAAAATTGATTAAATGGAGTATCCGATGGACGTATTCAAGCAATCAGAAGTGTGGTTTGTGATAGGCAGTCAAAACCTGTATGGCCCTAAAACCCTGCAACAAGTGATGGATAATGCCCATCATGTCGTCAATAGCCTCAATAGTGAAGCGGGCTTGCCGGTCAAACTGGTGCTTAAACCGTTGGTGACCACGCCTGATGAAATTACCGCGTTGTGTCGTGAGGCCAACTACGATACCGCCTGTATTGGGATCATGACCTGGCTGCATACTTTCTCGCCGGCCAAAATGTGGATTGGTGGCCTGAGCATTCTGAATAAACCGTTGCTGCAATTCCATACTCAGTTTAATGCTCAGATCCCATGGGAAACCATGGATATGGACTTTATGAACTTGAACCAAACTGCTCATGGTGGCCGTGAGTTTGGTTTTATCGGCGCACGTATGCGCCAGCAACACAGTGTTATCACCGGTCATTGGCAAGATAAAGAAGCTCATCAGCGGATTGGCCAGTGGATGCGCGTTGCGGCAGCCAAACAGGAAAGCCAACAACTGAAAGTTGCCCGTTTCGGCGATAATATGCGCGAAGTGGCGGTGACCGAAGGGGATAAAGTTGCCGCACAGATCCAGTTTGGTTACTCGGTGAATGCCTATGGCATTGGTGATTTGGTCACCGTAGTGGATGCGGTCAGCAAAGGTGAGATTGATGCCTTGGTTGAAGAATATGAAGCCACTTACCGGCTAACAGATGCCGTGCAGCTGAATGGCAATAAACGCGAAAATCTACTGGATGCCGCGCGTATTGAATTGGGTATGAAGCGTTTTCTGGAACAAGGTGGTTTTAAGGCTTTCACCACTAACTTTGAAAATCTATATGGATTAAAACAGTTACCGGGGCTGGCAGTGCAACGCCTGATGCAACAAGGCTACGGTTTTGGTGGCGAAGGTGATTGGAAAACCGCCGCATTATTACGCATTCTGAAAGTCATGGGCACCGGCCTAAAAGGTGGTACATCCTTTATGGAGGATTACACCTATAACTTCCAGCCGGGTAATGATCTGGTGGTGGGCTCTCATATGCTGGAAGTGTGCCCATCGATCGCTAAAGAAGAAAAACCGCTGTTGGATGTGCAGCATTTAGGTATTGGCGGTAAAGCCGATCCTGCCCGGTTGATCTTCTCGACTCCGGCAGGCCCGGCACTGAATGCCAGCTTAATCGATATGGGGAACCGCTTCCGCTTGTTGGTCAATGTGGTTGATACCGTCGAGCAACCGCATCCATTGCCAAAACTGCCGGTTGCGCGCGCTATTTGGCAAGCTCAGCCTTCACTGGCAACCGCCGCCGAGGCCTGGATTATCGCGGGTGGTGCGCACCATACCGTGTTCTCACAAGCTATTGGGGTGGATGAGTTGCGTTTGTATGCTGAAATGCACGGCATTGAATTCTTGCTTATCGATAACGACACCACATTGCCAGCATTCAAAAATGAAATTCGCTGGAATGAAGTCTATTACCATCTGAATCGCTGAGTCAGGCATATAGCTAAAGGGGCTTAACCGCCCCTTAAGGTTAATGACAAAACTACGATGGTTCAGTGCGTGAAGGGTTTACCGCACCTAGGGGCACTCCGACGGCTTACGCCGTTACGACCCCAACGGCACGATTCCCCTTCAATTGACATTGTTAGTAGCGTGTAATCTCTTGATTATTTACTCGGTCTGTAATCGCCACAAACGTGCATAGGTGCCGGACTGAGCCAGCAACTCTTGATGGTTACCCTGCTCTAATACTTGCCCCTCTTTTAATACCAAAATACGATGACATTGGCGCAAAGTGTTTAAACGATGTGCGATGCATATGACAGTGCGATTACGGGTGATTTCCGGCAACTGGCGCATAATCGCCGCCTCAGACTCATAATCCAGCGCACTGGTTGCTTCATCAAGAATCAGTATTTTGGGATCCGCCATCAATGCTCTGGCTAACGCTACCCGCTGCCGCTGCCCACCCGATAACAAACTGCCGCGTTCGCCAACTGGCGTTTGATAACCCTGTGCTAGTGCAGCAATAAAGTCATGTGCGCCAGCTAAGCGGGCAATATGCTCAACATGAGCATCATCAGCGTTTGGCCGACACTGGCATATGTTGTCACGTATCGAGCCGGAAAATAGTACGCTCTCCTGCAACACCACACTCATCTGGCAGCGCAATGTGGTGGCATCCGTAATAGCTAAATCCTGCCCATCGACCAGAATTTGCCCATGTTGTGGTGTATATAATCGTTGAAGTAGCTTGGTTAATGTGGATTTTCCGCAACCAGATGGGCCGGTAATACCAATAAACTCACCACCAGCAATATCTAAATTAAGATTTTGTATCACTTCGGCGGTATCGGGTCGATAACGGAAACGTACCTGTTTAAAAACCAGCCTCCCTGGGCTACCCGAACTGGATAACAACCCAGCGCTGCCCGGTTCAGTGGGATAATCCAGAATGGTGCCAATGCGTTTTAGCGCCACCTGTGTATGTTGAAAATCTTGCCAGATTTGTGCCAAACGCAAGATAGGCTGAGTGACATAGCCTGAAAACAGTGTGAACGCAATAAACTGCCCTGGCGTCAGTTCTCCAGCCAATACCAATGTCACACCGATCCACAATAAAATAGCCGAAGTTATTTTATTGATTAACGTGATGCCTTGTTCAGCAATATTCGCTGCTCTGGCGCACGCAAATGAGGCTCTTACATAACCTGCCAATGAGTGCCGCCAACGCCGATTAAACTGATTCTCGGTGGCAGATGTTTTGATGGTTTCCAGCCCACTGATGGCTTCAGTCAGGAATGCCGTATTCTGTGCACTGGCTTCATATTGGCACTCCACCCGCTTGCGTAATACCCCGCCCACCGCCCACCAGAACAACAGATAGCAAACCAAAGAAAACAAAACTATCCATGTCAACGGCTGGCTATAACAAAACATCACCGCGATAAAGGTGCCAACAAAGACTAAATCCAGCAACATGGTCAACGCCGATCCCGTCAGGAAGCTGCGAATTTGCTCCATTTCCCGCATTTTAGCGATAGTTTGGCCAGTTTGTTGTGAAGCGAAGTAACTCAGTGGCAACCCCATTAAATGCCGATAAAGCCCGGTATTTAGCTCAGCCCCCACTCGACTGGATAAATGTGAGAATAGCCATCCGCGCAAAAAGGTGTAGCACGGCTCCGCAATTGCCAGCGCAACCATGGCCCCCCCCAGCACCATCAAGCTACCCACCCCTCGGCTCACCAACACTTTGTCGATGACACTTTCAAATAGCATCGGTGTCACCAGCAAAATCCCCTGCAAGAGCAATGAAACCAAAATGATATTACGTAACTGATGGCGGTATTTGGTGATCACCGGAATAAACCAGCTAAACCCAAAAGGTATTTTCTTTTGTTCTTGCGGTTCAGCTTTCGCCAATAATATGGCCTCGCCACTCCACAAGCTGGCGAGTTCTTGCTGACTTATCTGTTTTTGCTGACCATCAACGGGAAAATATACGCTTGCGCCTGGTTCATTAAGCGCCAGTAACACATACCACTGCGTGTCATGACAGAACAAAATAGGAAGCGGCAAATGTTCTAACCGCGAAATGGGATAGTTCACCGCCCTCGCCCGCAAACCAATCCAACTCGCACAGCGGCATAGCGCAATATTATCGATATCCTGGGGAGCTAATCCGACTTTGTGTGCCAAGTGTGAAGATTCGACAGCCAAATCAAAACATGCCGCAGCACGGGCCAGCGCTTCCAACGGTTGATTAACCTGAGTCGTGGTTGAATTTATCATTATCAACGCTCCCTCATGGCTTCAGCTTGGTACTGTTGCAATGGACTGAGCAAGTAATCGATAACGCGCCGACGGCCAGTCTTAATCTCTGCGCTGACAGCCATACCTGCCGATAAACGCACCGGTTTCCCCTCTACGATCAGTGTATCGCTATCGAGCCGAATACGTGCCGGAAACACCAAACCTCGCTGTTGGTCTTCCATGGCATCACGGGAAATATGTTTGACTTCACCAGAAAGCGTGCCGAATCGGGTATAGGGGAAACTGTCTATTTTGACTTCCACCTGCTGGCCGGGCAGTACAAAACCGATATCTTTATTGAGGATCATAACATCCAGTTCTAGCTGATGATTTTCCGGGACCAAAACCATGAGCGGTTGAGCGCTGGTGACGACACCGCCCAAAGTGTGCACCGTGGATTGCTGTATTACGCCGGAAACTGGTGCACGTAATGTCTGTTGCCGCTGCTTTTCTATTAACTTCACCCGCTCTTGCTGCAATAGGTTGATAGCTTCGTGCGCCTTATTCAGTTGTTCCTGATAACTTCGCTTCTTCTCTGCCAGATAATGCAACCGCGTTTGCTTCAGATGGTGTGCTTTAGCTTGTAAAACAGCCTGTTCATTCTGTAAACGACTCGCCTCAGCATTGGCATTGAGCCATTCTCGCTCTTGTATCAACACCTCAACTTCAGCAATCGACTTCGATCTCACCAGGGTACGCAGTGCCTGTAGCCTTTGCTGGATATTTTTCATCAATGCTCGCTGTTGACCCATACTGGCATATCCCGCCTTGATATAGGCCTGATTAACAGTTTGCTCGCTGTCCTGGCGCGCAAGTTCGGCATTGACTTCAGCATCTTCTTTCGCCAAAAGCGCTTTAGCTTTCATCACCAGGCTCTCGGGGCTGTTCTGGGGCGAAATGAAAGATGAGAGCGGATCAACGCTCAGTAGTGCTGACATGCGCGCAACCTCCAGCGAACGGTGCATTAATTGTTGGTTGATATTGCTGACCTCGGCATCAATACCAATAGGACTAAGTTCAATTAGCACTTGCCCCGCTTCTACCCGGTCACCATCACGAACATTGATTGCTGCCACCACTCCCGGTTCAAGCGATTGGATGACTTTAGAATGCTCAGATACAATCACTTTCCCATTGGCTGATGCATGAATATCAAGCCTTCCGACAATTGACCAGATCAAGACCAACACTAATGTGAGTGCTAAAAACCAGGCAGTACACCAGGCCAATGGCGCTAGCGGACGTTCCACGATATCAAGGTAAGCAGGGAGGAAATCATATTCGTCGCGGGTTCGTTTCGCAGTGTGATAACGTTGCCAGCGTTTTTTTATCCGGCCGAAAATGGCTAATTTCGCCCGAAATCGCATCAACTTCATTTTGATTCCTCATGACTAAAGTCGGCTTGCTGTTGCCACAGTTGGGCATAGATACCGTTTTGTGCCAGCAGTTGGTCATGATTTGCCAGCTCAGCCACACAGCCTTGCTTTATGACGGCAATACGATGACAGTGCCGCACCGTCGAAAGGCGGTGAGCAATGGTAATGACTGTGCGATTGGTAATAATGCGGGACATATTCTTCTGAACTTCAGCTTGTGACTCATCATCCAGAGCACTGGTCGCCTCATCAAAAATCAAAATACGAGGGTTGGCCAGCAGCGTACGGGCAATAGCAATACGCTGGCGTTGCCCACCAGAAAGAGATGCCCCACCTTCAGACAGCACGGTGTCATACCCTAGCGGCAAGGCCAGAATAAAATCGTTAGCACCCGCCAAACAGGCCGCATCAACGACGTCACTCAGTGGGGCAGTTGGCCGAGAATAGGCAATATTTTCACGAACGGTGCGGTTAAACAGGTAATTTTCCTGCATCACCACACCCACCTGACGACGTAGATACTCAGGAGAGAAATGGTTTATCGAGTAACCATCAATATTAATAACGCCCTGTTCAGCAATATAAAGCCGCTGTAGTAGCCGCGCGACCGTACTTTTGCCTGAACCTGACGGGCCGACCAGCCCGATATGATCTCCCGCGCGCAGTGATAATGAGAAATGACGTAATACGGGATCAAGATCGGGGCGATAACGGAAAACCACATTGTCCAGGGTGATATCACCGTTAATTTGGCGATGAGAAGGTGCGACACCGGTGGCTTGCTCGACCGGCAAACTCAAAATATCGGAAATCAGCAGCAGCCCCACCTGCGCTCGGATGCTCTGTTGCCATAAATCAACCAACTTACTCATTGGCATTAATGCTTGTACCGCCAGCATATTAAAAGCGATTAACTGCCCGATACTGAGTTGTACAGACATGACTTGATATGCCCCAACAACAATCACCAGTGCTCCTGCCAGCTTTTGTAGCAATTGAGCACACTGACTGCTGAAGTTTTGCAGGTTTTGCACCTGAAAATTGGCTTGAGCATAATCCCGCGTTTGCGTTTCCCAGCGCTGCTGCATTTGCGGTTCTAACGCCAGGCTTTTAACGGTTTCAACTCCGGAGACAGTTTCGGTTAAAAATGCGCCATTCTGAGCCGCGCAACCGCACAATACTTCGACTTTTTTTTGCAATGGCCGAGTGGTAAGTACCGCTAATAACAGATAAAGCGGTAACGTACCCAGAATTATTAATGTCAGTAGCGACGAAATACACCACATAACAATAAATAAGACGAGAGTAAAAACCACATCCACACATAATGTCAGAGCCGAACCTGTAATAAATTCACGAATATTATCCAGCTCTCGCACTCTTGCAACAATATTCCCCACATGGCGCTGCTTAAAATAACTTAGTGGTAACTTTATTAAATGTTTAAATAGCTTGCCACCTAATAAAATATCCACGCGTGTGGTGGTATGGCTAAAGATATATTCACGCAGAAGTTTCAGAATGACTTCATACACCCCGACAACTAATAACACAATAATTAATACATCAAGCGTTGCCAGTGCATTATGAACCAAGACTTTATCCATAATGACCTGAAAGAAAAGCGGAGATATCAAAGCCAGAAACTGCAATAGCATTGATAATACCAAAACCTGAACCAGTGATTTGCGGTGACGCAGTAAGACCGGAATAAACCAGCGTATATCAAAACGCGAATGGCTGCAATAGAGTACAACACCGCCCCAGAGCTTGCTAAGATCTTGATAATTTATCACTTGTGGCTTATTACTATCAGAATATTGCAGTAATGCCTGATCAGAGTTCAATCGTGCCAACAGGATAAATCTGCCCTGAATATCCCGAAACGCCAGGGGTAATTGTGTTGGTTTTATTTTATTGAGTGATTGTTTTTTTACTTTGAAACGGGTTGATGTTATACGCGATAATTGCGCAAAAGACCCTTTCAGGGCGTCGAGTGAGATCCTTGCCGAGGTATCAGTGACAGTATTTCTACCAAATACTTCAACGGATTCTGAATTTATTCCCGCCAACTGAATTAAGCGCGCTGCACATACCAAAGCGGAATGAAGATGATTTCCCATAAATTAAACAACCTATAATTTTACCGTCAAAAACAAATAATTGCTTATGAAGCTATAGAATATAACTCCGGCATTTTAGGGTTTCTTTTATACACCGCCACTATAGAGTAAGAATTTATAATGAAATTCATCTGAAAATTTCTTTAAATTCATTTAAAAAATAAAATAAGAAAAATTAAAACTTCAAAAGCCCCACCAATATGGATGTCACAGAGTAAATATTAAACACGCGGGTGTTATTATCAGCCAATCGCTCACATTTATTGATTTGCATCGCCAATTTCTTAGCGCTTTGTGTGATAATTTCGCCGTGATTTAATCATCGAAAACAGGAAATTTCGCACCATGACACCGACACTGTCTTCATCTGCCGATGCTCTCCCTTCGCTATCAAATATGAGTTCTGAAACAAATTTGCACCCCATTCAGCAAATTGCACAACAATTAGGCCTGAGTGCAGATGATTTAATCCCCTATGGTCATCATATGGCGAAAGTTGACATCCGTGCATTACGGGCCGGTGCTCCACAAGGCAAACTGATTCTGGTTTCCAGCATTACTCCGACGCCGCTGGGAGAAGGCAAAACTGTCACGACCATTGGTTTAAGTCAGGGAATCAATCAATTAGGCTATCGCGGGGTGGCTTGTATTCGCCAACCGAGTCTTGGCCCTGTCTTTGGTGTTAAAGGAGGGGCAGCAGGCGGTGGTGCGGCGCAAGTATTACCCATGGAGAAATTGAATCTGCATTTGACCGGTGATATCCACGCCATTAGCGCGGCACATAATCTCGCAGCGGCGGCGTTAGATGCACGTTTGTATCATGAGCAACGTCTGGGGCCAGCCTTTAGCCAACAAACCGGCATGCCACTGCTTAATATTGATGCTCAACAAATTCTCTGGCCACGAGTGGTTGACCATAATGATCGGGCGCTGCGGCATATTCAGGTCGGTGTGGGCGGCGGCACTCACGGTGTTGAGCGTCACGACCATGTGGAAATTACAGCGGCATCAGAACTTATGGCCATTCTGGCGTTGTCAGAAAATCTGCATGACATGCGCCAACGTATTGGTCGAATAATTTTAGCCCACAGCGCTAGCGGCCAAGCCATTACTGCTGATGATTTGGGGGTGGCGGGTGCCATGACGGTGCTAATGAAAGAGGCCATCCACCCGACGCTGATGCAAACCAGCGAACAGACACCGGTGTTCATTCACGCTGGGCCATTTGCCAATATTGCACACGGGAACTCTTCAGTGCTGGCTGACCGTTTGGGGTTGCAGTTAGCAGATTATGTAGTGACAGAAGCGGGCTTCGGTTCTGATATGGGAATGGAGAAGTTCTTTAATATCAAGTATCGACAATCTGGTATCGCACCATCCTGTGTGGTTCTGGTTGCCACATTACGTAGTCTGAAAGCCAATAGTGGTGTTTTTGATATCAAACCGGGCCAACCTCTGCCTGCTGAAATTCTCAATACCAACATTCCTTCATTGAGCCAAGGTTGCGCCAATCTAAAATGGCATATTAATAATGCCCAAAATTATGGTTTACCGGTGGTAGTGGCCGTCAATCGCTTCCCTGACGACAGCACGGAAGAACTGACCTTTTTGGCCGACTATGCGCTATCTGCTGGCGCAGTTGCCTGTGAAATCAGTGAGGCTTTTGCAAAAGGCGGCGCGGGCACCACCGCCTTGGCTCAGTGCGTTATCGATGCTTGCGCTCATGCATCTCCCCCTGTACTGGCGTACCCTGACAGTGCCTCATTGGAACAGAAAATAGAGATTTTGGCGCAGCGCTATGGTGCCCGTGAAGTCACTTTTACCCCACAAGCACGCCAACAGCTTGACTCAATAACTGAGGCCGGTTTTGGTCATTTACCGTTGTGTATCGCCAAAACACCGTTGTCCATCAGCGCAGATGCCAGCTTGAAGAATGTTCCACATGACTTCGTATTACCTGTCACGGCCTGTGCGGTGTCAGCCGGTGCTGGATTTGTGCGGATTTATGCTGGGGATATTATGACCATGCCGGGTCTGGGAACACAGCCTGCGTATTATCATATTGATATAGATGACGAAGGGTGTATTCGCGGGTTAAGCTAGGTAGATACTAGAAAGTTAATAGATCAATAAGGTTCACTATGTCTCAACCTAAGGAATATCAACGTATTGGCGGCTGGCTATTGGCACCGCTGGCTTATTTGATTGTGACATTGCTCAGTGCCAGCTTAATGTTGGCACTCTATGCTATGGCGATTTTTACGCCAGAATCCAGAGAATATCTGGTGACCAACTCGCAGGCATTTACTTTGCAATGGTATTTCTCCGTGGTCACCACGCTCTTAATGTGGATTTATACCTTATGGGTCATCTGGCTGTTCTGTAGCCGCTCACAGCGATTCCCTAAATGGTTTATTCTCTGGCTATTACTGACTGTATTATTGGCATTAAAAGCATTTGCTTTCTCGCCCATCAGTGATGATATCGCCTTACGCACCTTGGGTTGGCCCCTGCTGGCGGCGGCGATTTTTGTGCCTTATATGAAACGTTCGCAGCGAGTAAAGCATACTTTTATTGAACATTAAGCTAATTGCGCACTTTTTCTTCCAGGTATCCAATAGATTTCAAGGTGCAGGAAGGCGGCAAGCAAGAGCATCCCGATGAGCTGACACAAGTCAGTGATTCGGGTAATTGAGTGCAGCCAACACACCTGCAACTTGAAATATGACGGATAAAAGGGTAATAACCTTGCTCTTCATCTGTTGTTCTTAAGCCGCCAATTTTGGATAATAGGCGGCTTTACTTTTTTTAGGCTCCGTAATGACTTTTAGGCTCCGCAATGACTGAATACCTACTGCTGTTTGTCGGTACTGTTTTGGTAAACAACTTCGTTCTGGTCAAATTTCTTGGCCTGTGCCCTTTCATGGGCGTCTCCAAAAAACTGGAGACCGCCATTGGTATGGGGCTGGCGACGACTTTCGTACTGACATTGGCCTCGGTTTGCGCCTGGATGGTCAACAGCTTTATTTTGCTGCCACTTGGGTTGGTCTATTTGCGGACGCTGGCTTTTATTTTGGTTATCGCGGTGGTGGTGCAATTTACTGAGTTGGTGGTGCGCAAAACCAGTCCGGCACTTTATCGCTTGCTGGGGATCTTTTTGCCGCTCATCACCACAAACTGTGCGGTATTAGGTGTGGCCTTACTTAATGTCAATCAATCACACAATTTTATGCAATCGGCAGTCTATGGCTTCAGTGCCGCCGCCGGTTTCTCTTTAGTCATGGTGCTGTTTGCGGCTATCCGTGAGCGGCTGGCTGTCGCTGACGTTCCCGCCCCCTTCCGTGGCTCGTCCATTGCCCTGATAACCGCGGGGCTGATGTCATTGGCCTTTATGGGCTTTACCGGATTGGTGAAGTTCTAATGATGTCGTTATGGATTGCCATTGGTGCATTAAGTACATTGGCGCTGATTTCCGGTGCCGTGCTAGGTTTTGCTGCCCGCCGTTTCCAGGTTGATCAAGACCCTGTTGTCGAGCAAGTTGATGCTATTTTACCGCAAAGCCAGTGTGGTCAATGTGGCTATCCCGGCTGTCGCCCGTATGCCGAAGCGGTATCCGCGGGTGGTGAGAAAATAAACAAATGCGCTCCCGGTGGCGAGCAAGTGATGCTTAAACTGGCCGAATTGCTGGCCGTAGAGCCACAACCGCTGGATGGTGACGAAGCTGCCGCCCACCCGCAGCGCAAAGTGGCTTTTATTGATGAAGCAAATTGTATTGGTTGCACCAAATGCATTCAGGCCTGTCCGGTTGATGCCATTGTTGGCGCGACGCGTGCAATGCATACGGTTTTGCCGGATCTCTGCACCGGTTGTGACCTCTGTGTGTCGCCGTGCCCGACGGACTGTATTGAGATGATCCCGGTTGCTACCACCACCGCCAACTGGAAGTGGGATTTAAGCACCATCCCAGTTAAAAATCTTCCAACCCAATTAGCTGCCTCGCAGATGATTCCGGTGAAAATGATAGACGTGGAGCAACATGTTTAAGCTGTTTACTGCCCGCCAACACGACAATATCTGGGATTTCGATGGCGGCATCCATCCGCCAGAAATGAAGCTGCAATCAAGTCGGGTTCCGATGCGTATCGCATCCTTGCCGGAACAGTTAATCGTTCCTTTGCAACAGCATCTGGGGCCAGAAGGCGAACTGCGCGTCAGCACCGGTGAGCGAGTGTTAAAGGGCCAGCCACTGACAGTTGGCCGTGGCCGTACGGTGCCGGTGCATGCACCGACTTCCGGCGTTATCACGGCAATTGCGCCGCATACTACTGCTCACCCCTCGGGTCTGGCAGAGCTGTGCGTACACATAACTCCCGATGGTGAAGACCGCTGGCGCGAGCAACAGCCTTGGGCCAATTACTCGCAGCGGGATAAAACTGCCCTGCTCGAGAGGATCCATCAGGCGGGTATCGCCGGCTTAGGAGGCGCGGGGTTCCCCACCGCCAGCAAATTACAGGGCGGTTTGAACAGTGTAACCACACTCATTATTAACGCTGCCGAGTGCGAACCTTATATCACTGCCGATGATCGCCTGATGCAAGAACATGCCTCAGAAGTGGTCTTGGGGACACAGATTTTAATGTACTTGTTGCAGCCGCAGCAGGTGCTGATGGGTATTGAAGATAATAAACCTGAAGCTATCGCTGCCCTAAAACAGGCATTACGCGGCCAGAATAAAATACAGCTGCGGGTGATACCCACTAAGTATCCGTCAGGTGGGGCCAAGCAACTCACCAAGATCCTGACTGGTAAAGAAGTGCCTTTCGGTAAACACTCATCATCCATTGGCGTATTGATGCAAAACGTCGGTACAGTGGTAGCCATTAAGCGGGCGATTATTGACGACGAGCCATTAATCGAACGCGTGGTAACATTAACCGGCGATGCATTATCAAAACCAGGTAATTTCTGGGCCAGAATTGGCACGCCCGTGCTGCATTTGTTGAAACTGGCCGGTTTTACACCGCAAAACCAACCGATGGTGATTATGGGCGGCCCATTGATGGGCTTTACCCTGCCCAGTCTGGATGTGCCGATTGTTAAGATCAGTAACTGTATTTTGGCTCCCACGGAAGCTGAAATGGGGTTACCTGAACCAGAACAGTCGTGTATTCGCTGCGGTTTGTGTGTCGATGCCTGTCCGGCGGGCTTATTACCTCAGCAACTCTATTGGTTTAGTCGCGGCGAAGAGCATGAAAAAGCGCGCAATCATAATTTATTTGATTGTATCGAATGCGGTGCCTGCGCCTATGTTTGCCCAAGTAATATTCCTTTGGTGCAATATTATCGTCAGGAAAAGGCCGAAATACGCACCCTTGATCAAGAAGCGGAACGTGCTGCACAAGCGAAAGCGCGTTTTGAAGCTAAGCAGGCACGCCTGCAACGGGAAAAAATCGCGCGGGAATTGCGTCATAAACAAGCCGCCGTCAAGTTGACAGATGTAGACCAACAGACGGTTGAAGCGGCTGTCAGTCGTTTGGCTCGTGAATCCAATAATACAGATTCAACTATCAGTGTGACCCTTGGGCAAACACCCGATAATAGCGCTGCTATTGCTGCGCGTGAGGCTAGAAAAGCGCAAGCCCGCAAACGTCAGGCAGAAAAAAATCTGGCTGTCACCGAACCTGAAACTGATGTTGTTGACCCACGTCAGGCTGCGGTTGCCGCTGCCATTGCCCGTGTAAAGGCCAAAAAAGCGGCGCAAGCACAGCTTGAGTCAGAGCCGGTGAACAGCGAAAGTAAAGTGCCTGAGGAAGACCCTCGCAAAGCTGCCGTAGCAGCAGCCATTGCCAGAGTAAAGGCCAAAAAAGCGGTACAGACGCAACTTGAGTCAGAGCCGGTGAACAGCGAAAGTAAAGTGCCAGAGGAAGACCCTCGCAAAGCTGCCGTAGCAGCAGCCATTGCCAGAGTAAAGGCCAAAAAAGCGGCGCAAGCACAGCTTGAGTCAGAGCCGGTGAAAAGCGAAAGTAAAGTGCCTGAGGAAGACCCTCGCAAAGCTGCCGTAGCAGCAGCCATTGCCAGAGTGAAAGCCAAAAAAGCGGCGCAAGCCACATCAACCGTTAATCCTGACTAGATCAAAACTGACGCTCGACTTGTCATTGTAGTTGAGCGTCAGTTCACTGACATCAGGTAGGTGTAGGTAGATGAAATATCGCGCAATTTAGATTCAGCATGGCAGCTATCAACTTCAATCACTTCCATCTCTACACCACTGCCAAACTCATCACGCAACTTAGGCAGCACTTCATTAAACAAATATATTGAGAATTTTATGCATTCTTTGACACTACCCTGATGGGAAATAGATAAGAACTCTCCCGCCGGGATTGAAAGTGCATCTATCTCACGATGCCCTTGAATTTCATGTCGTTTTTCTTTATCAATAGCCGTCGAGTAATGCATACTTTTCTGCCCTTGCTCACCCTTATTGGCAGAAAACAGGGAATACACTCGCTGACAAGAGAAGTTAACTTCTTTGAAGAAATCGAGCAAAATCTCATCTTTCATTGCCATGCAAGAGGAATGCTGCCCACTACAATGGTTGTGTTCATCAAAATCCAATTGCCGTGTAAAACCAACTAACTCTTTCTCTGGTAACGATATTCGCTTGATTTCTGGCGTGTAGTTCTCATAGAAATTGAATCGTGGCAGCATTCCCTGCACATCCCAATGCTGCATCTGCCGGAAACTATTGGGAGTGACGCCAAAACGTTTCTTAAAGGTGCGAGTGAAGGTCTGTTGTGAGTCGAAACCCAACTCATCAGAGATCTCAATGATTGGCCGACGTGAGATACGCAGAGCAACAGCCGCGCGTGTCAACACCCGTCCACGTATATAGGAAGCTAATTGTAACCCCACAATACTTTTAAATTTCCGTTGTAAGTGCCATTTTGAATATCCGGAAATCTTCGCCACATCATCCAGTGTGGGCCGTTTTTCTAAATTAATTTCAATCCATTCAATTAATTCATCTATAAACAATATGTCTTCGTTTATCATTTCATTGTTCTTTAAATATATAATTACACTGCATACTACATTAATTTATCATTATGCCAACGCTTTTCTCAACCCTAATTTTAAACGTTAAAAAATCGTTAACTTACAATTAATTACAAAGAAAAGCCTTTCAATTATCGCTATAATAAACAGACTATTATAGTTCTCTTTTAAGTGCTGACACCTCATTATTCCCATAAGTAAAACATTATTCCCTTCTATTTACCTGTAACTATTCAGATATAAATTGCAAGTTAAATTTGTAGATTAGTGCTATTTATTAAACAGCACTATTTACTTAATAGTATGCCGATGATGATTAATAACCCTATGATTAAGGCGTATTACACTTTGTCTGAATAGGGTAGAATGCCGTGCTCATATTACCCCCTGACGGCTGAGTGTATTGACGCCTGCAAGTATTGACTTGCCCGCGCGATGCCTGCGTTTGAGAATCCTGATAAGTATTTGACATATGGTTGCAATTTCATGAAATTCAGGCCTGTAACATCGACCCAGAACAAAGGGTTGCAGATAGCCAGTTCCCCTTTTACACATAACCAACGTAGCACCCGCAGTATTATGCTGCTGGTTATTTTAGCCTGCATTCCGGGGATTCTCGCCCAGACCTGGTTCTTTGGCTATGGCAGCCTGATTCAAGCCGCACTCGCCATGGCAACTGCTGTGCTGGCCGAAGGCGCTGTCTTGCATTTACGTAAACAGCCGGTACTGACACGATTACAGGATAACTCTGCCCTGCTCACTGGCTTATTGTTAGGTATCAGTCTGCCGCCACTTGCCCCTTGGTGGATGATTGTTCTGGGTACTGCATTTGCCATTATTATTGCCAAACAACTTTACGGCGGTTTAGGCCAGAATCCGTTTAATCCTGCCATGGTCGGCTATGTTGTATTACTGATTTCATTCCCGGTACAAATGACCAGTTGGCTTCCTCCTCTGCCATTACAAGGAACGCCGGTTGGATTCTATGACAGCTTATCAACCATTTTTACCGGATTCACCCAAAGTGGTGCCGATATTCATCAACTGCAGATTGGCTATGATGGGATAAGTCAGGCCACACCTCTCGATAACTTTAAAACGGCACTGCGCTCCCAACCCGTGGAACAGATTCTGCAACAACCGATCTTTGCTGGCGGGCTGGCGGGTATTGGCTGGCAATGGATTAACCTCGGTTTCCTGGCAGGCGGCCTGTTGCTGCTTTGGCGTAAAGCTATTCACTGGCATATTCCGGTGAGTTTCCTGCTGGCTTTGGCAGGGTGTGCTGCGATCAGTTGGATGATTGCACCGCAGAGCTTTGCGCCCCCTATGTTGCATCTGTTTTCCGGTGCCACCATGTTGGGTGCTTTCTTTATTGCAACCGATCCGGTCAGCGCCTCGACAACACCTCGTGGTCGGCTGATTTTCGGGGCATTGATTGGTATTTTGGTGTGGCTGATTCGCGTTTACGGCGGTTATCCCGATGGGGTAGCATTTGCGGTGCTGCTGGCCAACATCTGTGTGCCACTGATTGATCACTACACTCAACCACGCGTTTATGGTCATCAGCGTGGGCATAAATAAGGAGCCGTTATGCTAAACACTATGAAGCGTCACGGCATCACTCTGGCATTGTTTGCCGCAGGTGCCACTGGGCTGACAGCAGTGGTTAATTCGTTAACCGAATCTACCATCGCCCATCAGGCGGCACTACAACAGAAAGCCTTGTTGGATCAGGTCGTTCCAGCAGAAAATTATGACAATGACATGCAAGCCGAATGTTACGTTGTCACTGATTCAGCACTCGGCAACATGGCCCCTCACCGCCTTTATCTGGCGCGCAAAGAGGGGCAGCCAGTCGCAGCCGCCATCGAAACCACCGCGCCAGATGGCTATTCCGGCGCTATCCAATTATTGGTCGGAGCAGACTTTGGCGGTAACGTACTGGGTAGTCGGGTGATTGAACATCACGAAACCCCTGGCCTCGGTGATAAAATTGATATTCGTATCTCTGACTGGATCAGTCATTTCAGCGGCCGACATGTGGATGGCGAGCAAGATAAGCGTTGGGCAGTGAAAAAAGACGGCGGCGACTTTGATCAGTTTACCGGTGCGACCATCACGCCAAGGGCAGTAGTCCGGGCGGTGAAAAATACGGCGCTATTCTTAGAAACTCTGCCGGCAAAACTCGCTAGCTTGCCCGTCTGTGGAGAAGATCAATGAGTGAAGCAAGAGACTTGTTAGCCCAAGGGCTATGGAAAAATAACTCAGCATTGGTACAACTGCTGGGCCTGTGCCCGCTGCTGGCCGTTTCATCAACGGCAACCAATGCGCTAGGCTTGGGTCTGGCCACCACACTGGTATTGGTATGCACCAACACAGCAGTATCGGCGCTGCGCCGCTGGGTGCCGAATGAAATCCGCATCCCTATCTATGTGATGATCATTGCTTCCGTGGTCAGCACGGTGCAAATGCTGATTAACGCCTATGCATTTGGTTTATATCAGTCGCTTGGGATATTTATCCCGTTGATTGTGACCAACTGTATTGTGATTGGTCGGGCAGAAGCATACGCCGCCAGGAACCCGGTAGGTTTATCAGCACTGGATGGCTTAGCTATGGGGCTGGGGGCAACATGCGCATTATTTGTCTTGGGCTCCCTGCGTGAAATCCTGGGTAATGGCACCCTGTTTGATGGTGCTGATATGTTACTCGGTGATTGGGCAAAAGTACTGCGTATTGAGGTCTTACATCTGGACAGTCCTTTCCTGTTAGCTATGTTGCCACCGGGCGCGTTTATCGGCCTGGGTTTGTTGTTAGCCGGGAAATATGTCATTGATGAGAAAATGAAAGCGCGCAAAGCCAGAGCCTTGGCTACCGCACCGCAACTTCAGGATGGAGTGGCAGAGAAAGCCTTATGAATCAAGAGAAACGTGTCGCTATTTTGACCCGCCTGCGGGATAACGACCCACACCCAACGACGGAATTGGTTTACAGCACGCCGTTTGAGTTGTTGATTTCGGTGCTTTTATCGGCACAAGCAACCGATGTCAGTGTCAATAAAGCCACTGCCAAGCTCTATCCAGTGGCTAATACTCCGCAGGCCATACTGGATCTGGGTGTTGATGGCCTCAAGTCATACATCAAAACTATTGGTTTGTTTAACACCAAAGCTGAGAACGTGATTAAAACCTGCCGGATATTGCTGGAAAAACACCACGGTGAAGTCCCAGAAGATCGCGCTGCACTGGAAGCCTTACCCGGTGTCGGTCGCAAAACGGCCAATGTGGTGTTGAATACCGCCTTTGGCTGGCCGACGATTGCCGTTGATACACATATATTTCGTGTATGTAACCGCACAGGCTTTGCCCCTGGTAGCAATGTTGATCAGGTTGAAGCCAGGTTACTCAAAGTGGTTCCCGCTGAATTTAAACTGGACTGCCACCATTGGCTGATTTTACATGGTCGCTACACCTGTGTTGCCCGCAAACCCCGCTGCGGTTCGTGCATTATTGAAGATTTGTGCGAGTTTAAAGAAAAAGTCTATCCTGAACATTAATCACCCCGCCCAGTAAAGTATGCTGGCCGATGGCTGATAGGTTAAATGGGTCACAGAATAAAGTTCATTCAGTTATCGCTGAGTGAACTGTTTAATTAATGACTCTAAATAGCTAAGCTGCTTTAGTAGTGGCTTAGATAGCCCAACTTCACTCACTACCGTACCCTGCAATGCCGTCATCTCATTAATAAATTGATGCCATGCGCGACTCAGTTTTTCAGCCTCGGCAACAACAGCACTTTTCTCCTGAGTAATTTTAATGATCACGTTGACACCGGAAATTAACTTCTCTGATTGCTCTAATTGGCGGTTGAGTTCCGTTAAGCGAGGGGACGTGATATCCATTTGGTTATTCAGTTTTTTAGCAGTGATATCTTTTGTCAGTTGTTTTCGCCGTAATTTTTCTGTTTGCAAGATAGCGTCAATTCCCTCAATAATTACCACGTTATGCAGACTTGAGGCCGACTTATCTAATAACTCAGTTTTTTCGATAAACAATTTTTTCAGTTGAGCAATATCATTGCCCAGGCTATTTATAAGATTAACACGATCTTTACACATTTCAGTTTTACTTTCCTCATCAATATCATGACTGATTAGTGTCTCGTCGATTTCGTCCAAAGTCGTGAAATAAGTTAAAGCCAGAGTATTTTTCAATTTAGCCTGTAATGTTGATAGTGACTCACGCACAATAATATCCAATCTTTGCGAATAAAAACTGA
Source organism: Yersinia proxima (assembly GCF_902170785.1). Taxonomy (GTDB): domain Bacteria; phylum Pseudomonadota; class Gammaproteobacteria; order Enterobacterales; family Enterobacteriaceae; genus Yersinia; species Yersinia proxima. Next base: position 453,283 of record NZ_CABHYG010000017.1, read on the forward strand.
CTCGTAGTGCTTTCTCCTGCAATGCTTCGGCCCCTGCTGTTTTAACCTGAGCAAGACGAAATATATCTTTAACTCCTTGACTAAAAGTTTTAATGTTAATATCTGGGTAATTCAGACAACTGCACGGAAATGTGTTTATTCCAGCCATGATAATGTTCCTCATAATGAATAATTAAATACGAACAAATTAATTAGCCATAAATTATTGATGTTATTATTTGAAGTTAATAGTTTTCTTGATTACTTATATTGTACTTTATATTAAACACCCTAAGCTGTCGGTTACTAAATAATAGAACAGTTAAGTCATTTTTACATCATTAAAACCCGATAAAAATTTAATAACAACCCTGTAAAATGATATTTAATTAAAGTGTTAATCATTAATGTAATGATATTTATTATACAGCATCATTTTATCAATATAAGATGCAGCTATTAATTCGCCAGATGGACATCAATGGATTTGATCCGCAATATTCGAGTGATAAGCCCGCTCTATGCCGCGATTGCGGTATTCGATTAGACGCTAGTGCCCCGCCCCACTAGACTTGTGACAAAATAGACTCAAACAGTTAATCATTTTGTTACCTGTTTGAAACAAAAAAACACCTGCGGCGTATTATCATGAAATTTAAATCAGCCATAAAACCCTATACCGGCGCTGCTGGTGGCTGGGGATCTCTTGAAGCCACCACGCGCTTTGTGTTGGACAGCAAGCAAGCATTGAAGAATATTCGTAATTTGCTGCGCGTCAACCAAGTCAAAGGCTTTGACTGCCCGGGCTGCGCCTGGGGAGATGACAACCACAGCACTTTCAGTTTTTGTGAGAATGGGGCCAAAGCGGTCAGTTGGGAAGCTACCCGCAAGGCGGTGGAGCCAGAGTTTTTTGCGGAACACAGCCTGACGACCCTGCGCCAACAGAGTGATTATTTTCTTGAATATCAAGGGCGAATCACCCACCCCATGCGCTATAACCCCGATACTGACCGTTATCAACCTATCAGTTGGGAAAGTGCTCTTGAGTTAATTGCCAAACATATTAATGGATTGGATAACCCAAATCAGCTGGAGCTATATACTTCAGGCCGAGCCAGTAATGAAGCCTCCTACCTTTATCAGCTGTTCGGCCGTATGTTGGGAACCAATAATTTCCCGGATTGCTCCAATATGTGTCATGAAGCCAGTGGCACCGGGCTGAAACAGAGTATTGGCGTCGGTAAAGGCACCATTCGTATGCAGGATTTTGAACTGGCTGACGCCATTTTTGTCTTCGGGCAGAATCCGGGCACTAATCATCCGAGGATGTTGCACAGCTTACGCCATGCCAAAGATCGCGGCGCACGGATTGTCAGCTTCAATACCTTGCGTGAGCGTGGATTGGAACGTTTTGCTGACCCACAAAACCCGATTGAAATGTTGACGCCTAAATCATCCCCCATTAGCTCTGCCTATTTTCAACCCAATCTTGGCGGTGATATGGCAGCGGTTCGCGGTATGGTGAAAGCCCTGCTGGAAACCCATCGCCAGCAACTGGAACAGGGGCAGTCCGGCTTATTTGATGAAGCCTTTATTAGCGCTCACACTGAAGGGATCGATGATTATCTGGCGGCGGTTGATAGTACGTCATGGGCGCAGATTACCCAGCAATCAGGCTTAACCGAGGCGCAAATACGTCATGCAGCAGATATTTATCAGCATGCAGAGCGCGTTATCCTGACCTGGGCAATGGGTATCACACAGCATAAACATTCGGTGATAACCGTCAGGGAACTGACCAACCTGCAACTTCTGTTTGGGCAATTAGGCAAACCCGGTGCGGGGTTATGCCCGGTTCGCGGCCACAGTAATGTGCAGGGCAACCGCACTATGGGCATCGATGAGAAACCCTCTGCCGCCATGTTAACGCGGTTAGGCCAGCATTTTGGTTTTACCCCGCCTCAAGCCGCTGGACATAATACCGTGGAAGCGCTTGAAGCCATGCTGCGCGGCGAAGTCAAAGTGTTGATTGCCCTAGGGGGCAATCTGGCAGCAGCGGCTCCCGATACCGAGCGTACCGCCCAAGCACTGCGCCGCTGTGATCTTACGGTACATATCAGCACCAAGCTCAATCGTAGCCACCTGATAACCGGCGCTGAAGCCTTGATTCTTCCGACGCTGGGCCGTACTGAACGTGATATGCAAGCGACTGGCTCACAATTTATTACCGTAGAAGATTCATTTAGCATGGTGCACGCCTCTGAAGGTGTGGGGAAACCGCTGGCGGAGACTCAGCACTCAGAAACAGCCATTGTTTGCGGCATTGCCAATGCTGTTTTTGCTCAGCAGCCCGCAGAGGGAAAAGCGCTGGATTGGCTGGCATTAGCCGACGATTACAACTTGATTCGTGACCATATTGCAGCAACCACTCCCGGTTTTGATGACTTTAATGCCCGGTGCGAGCAACCCGGTGGTTTCTATCTGGGCAGTGCCGCCGCCGAAATGCAATTTGCCACCCCCAGTGGTAAAGCCGAGTTTTGTGCAGCAATGCTCCCTGATAGCTTATTTCCGCAGACTGCCGGTGAGCAGGCTCCTTTTGTGCTGCAAACTTTGCGTTCACACGATCAATATAACACCACTATTTATGGCCTCGATGACCGCTATCGTGGAGTTTATGGTCAACGTGAAGTGCTGTTTATCAACCCGCAAGATTTGGCTGAACTGGCATTAGAAGATGGCGATTTAGTTGAAATTGAAACGCTGTGGAATGACGGGATCACACGAAAAGTCAGTGGCTTCAAGCTGGTAAGTTACGATATTCCCCGTGGAAATCTGGCTGCTTATTACCCTGAAACCAATCCGCTGGTTCCGTTATCCAGTTTTGGTGATGAAACCCACACACCAACCTCAAAATCAGTGCCGGTGACAGTGCGCCGCTGGCAAGAACCACAAACATTACGTATTGCTTGAATATCGTCAAAAAGCTGGCCCTGTTTCGTCGGGGCCAATTATTGTGGATCACGGCTGACAAAAAGCACCAGACATACCCATGTCTCAGACTGCTGACAACCCCCGACGACTCGATCTTGCAAGGTGGGAACAGGTAGAAGAGTAAAGCGTCCCCGCCAAGGACGGCGCGGTTCGAGCCCCCAGGGAGGGGTTTACGGCGTCTTTACGATCTGCCTGTTTTCACCGTTACGGGCACTTTGTCATTAACCTCAGACATACCCCTGCCTTTAATAGGGAATTCCTCTACAAAATGATATGCCGCTTGCCCGATGGGACTGATTCGCGTAAAACTGTCAGCCGGATTAACCCCACTCACTACACCATTCACTGGACGATATGTTTCAAGATAACCCGCTGCTGGCGCAGCTAAAACAGCAACTTCACACTCAGACTCCACGCGTCGAAGGCGTAGTTAAAGGTACTGAGAAAGGCTTTGGCTTTCTTGAGGTAGACGGGCAGAAAAGTTACTTTATTCCGCCACCACAGATGAAAAAAGTTATGCATGGCGATCGCATTGTTGCCACCCTACACACCGATAAAGACCGTGAAATTGCTGAGCCAGAAACCCTGGTTGAGCCATTTTTATCTCGTTTTGTCGGCCGTGTGCAACGAAAAGATGACCGCCTGTCTATCGTTCCTGACCATCCTCTGCTGCGTGATGCCATTCAATGTCGTCCAGTGCGCGAACTGGCACATAATTTCCAGACCGGTGATTGGGCCGTGGCGGAAATGCGCCGCCATCCATTAAAAGGTGATCGCGCCTTTAATGCTGATCTGACTGCTTTTATTACGGATGGTGAAGATCACTTCGTGCCATGGTGGGTGACATTGGCACGCCATAATCTGGAGCGTGAAGCGCCAGCAATGGTTGAATCAGCACTGCACGATACCAACCTGCAACGTGAAGATTTGACTGCGCTTAATTTTGTCACTATCGACAGCGCCAGCACCGAAGATATGGATGATGCATTGCATGTGCAAGACAACGGTGATGGTTCGCTGTTGTTGACCATTGCTATTGCTGACCCTACTGCTTATGTCGATGAAAACAGTGAGTTGGACTTAATTGCCCGTAAACGTGCATTTACCAACTATCTGCCGGGCTTTAACATCCCGATGCTGCCACGTGATTTATCCGATAATCTTTGCTCACTGCGACCGAATGAACGCCGCCCGGTATTGGTGTGCCGCGTCACTATCGCTGCTGATGGCACGCTCGGTGATGATATTCACTTCTCTGCCGCCTGGGTTGAGTCGAAAGCCAAACTGGTTTATGACGAAGTCTCTGATTGGTTAGAAGGCAGTGGTGACTGGCAGCCACAAAATGCTGATATCGCTGAACAAATCACCTTATTAAAACGTGTTTGCGAAGCGCGCAGCCATTGGCGTGAAACGCATGCATTGGTGTTTAAAGACCGGCCTGACTACCGCTTCGTGTTGGGTGAAAAAGGCGAAGTGCTGGATATCATTGTTGAGCACCGTCGCATTGCTAACCGTATTGTTGAAGAGTGCATGATTGCCGCCAACGTCTGTGCCGCTGTTGCGCTGCGTGACAATCTTGGTTTTGGCATCTATAACGTCCATACCGGTTTTGATCCGGCGCTGGTTGAGCAAGCCGCTAATGTGTTGCAGGCCAATGGGGTGGAAGCCGATCCGCAAGCCCTGCTGACCTTACCTGGTTTCTGTGAATTACGCCGTCATCTTGATGCCTTACCGACCCAGTTCCTTGATAGCCGCATCCGCCGTTTCCAGACATTCGCTGAAATCAGCACCGTTCCCGGCCCACACTTCGGTTTAGGGCTTGAAGCATACGCCACCTGGACCTCGCCAATTCGTAAATACGGCGATATGGTCAACCATCGTCTGCTGAAAGCCATTATTACCGGTCAGCAAGCGGAAAAACCACAGGACGAAATCACGGTTCAATTGGCCGAACGCCGCCGTTTGAATCGCATGGCTGAACGTGATGTCGGTGATTGGTTATATGCCCGTTACCTGCAACCGATGGCCGGCACAGATACGCGCTTCCCGGCGGAAATCATTGATGTCACTCGCGGCGGCCTACGGGTGCGCTTACTGGATAACGGCGCAGTCGCCTTTATTCCCGCGCCCTTTATTCATGCGGTGCGTGATGAAATGGTGTGCAGTCAGGAAACCGGCACCGTACAAATCAAAGGTGAAACGGTTTACAGCCAGAGCGACAAAATTGAAGTGCGCATTGCCGAAGTGCGGATGGAAACGCGCAACGTGGTGGCCCGCCCAGTGGTTTGATGTTTAGAATCAATACTTATTTAAATATACCCTAAATAATTCGAGTTGCAGGAAGGCGGCAACGGAATGACCCCAAGGAGTTGAGATAACTCAATGAGTTGGGTAAGTAATGGCAGCCAACGCACATGCAGCTTGAAGTATGACGGGTAAAGCCGTGGTGATGCACAACATCCCACGGCTTTTTTTATGTTCGCTATTATCCGCTCCACTATTTTCACTTCGTACCCATACATTCGGGTAGTCGTCACAATATGTAAGAAAATGATTCTAATGGTGAGCAAAAAACATTTACCTCATCACAGTTCTCACTTTCGCTACTTTTCTTTCACATTAAAGCTCCTATGTTAACTAACGGTTTGCATCTCTTTTCCCAAACGGGTGCTGATTACCGTTAAATTTCCCCCATAACAAGGAGTCGTTACCCATGAAAAACGTCAAGACTGTCGTCATCTGGCTGACCGTCGCGTTAATAGGTGCATTCGCGTTTGCCATGCTGGCATTGAGCCGAGGCGAACATGTCAATGCTATCTGGCTGGTGATTGCCTCGGTAGCCTGTTACAGCATCGCCTACCGCTTTTATAGTCTGTTTATTGCCAAGAATGTCTTTGAGCTGGATGACCGCCGTTTAACCCCGGCAGAACGACGTAATGATGGTCTGGATTATGTTCCGACCAATAAATGGGTACTGTTCGGCCACCACTTCGCGGCTATTGCCGGGGCCGGGCCGCTAGTCGGGCCTATTTTGGCCGCCCAAATGGGCTTCTTACCCGGTACTATCTGGATTCTGGTGGGCGTAATGATGGCCGGTGCGGTACAGGACTTCCTTATCCTGTTTATCTCAACCCGCCGTGATGGCCGCTCATTGGGGGAAATGGCAAAGCAAGAATTGGGCGCTTTTGCCGGTGTTATCACCATGCTGGGTGCCTTAGGGGTGATGATCATCATCTTGTCTGCACTGGCATTAGTGGTGGTTAAAGCACTGGCCGACAGCCCGTGGGGCCTGTTTACCATTGCCGCGACTATCCCGATTGCACTATTTATGGGCGTCTACATGCGTTTTCTGCGCCCGGGTAAAATCGCTGAAGTGTCATTAATTGGTTTTGTGTTAATGATGGCGGCAATTATTTACGGCGGGAATATTGCCGCTCATCCTTATTGGGGGCCATTCTTCACATTACACGGCACCACCCTGACCTGGGTATTGGTCATTTATGGCTTTATCGCCTCCGTACTACCGGTATGGTTGTTGTTGGCACCCCGCGACTATTTATCGACCTTCCTGAAAATTGGCGTCATTATCGGTTTGGCGATTGGTATTGTGTTTGCCATGCCAGAAATGAAGATGCCTGCCGTTTCGCGCTTTATTGATGGCAGTGGCCCGGTCTTCTCCGGCAGCCTGTTCCCATTCCTGTTTATCACTATCGCCTGTGGTGCTATTTCGGGCTTCCATGCGCTGGTTGCCAGTGGTACTACACCAAAACTGGTTGAACGCGAAAGCCATACCCGCTTTATCGGATACGGTGCGATGCTGATGGAATCATTTGTCGCCATTATGGCGCTGATTTGTGCATCGGTTATCGATCCGGGCGTTTACTTTGCCATGAACTCACCGGCGGCACTGATTGGCACCACGGTAGAAAGTGCCGCTCTGGCCATCAACAGTTGGGGATTTGTCGTCACACCTGAAACCCTGACCATGATCGCTAAAGATGTCGGCGAAAACTCAATCTTATCTCGTGCCGGTGGCGCACCTACCTTCGCGGTTGGGATGGCGCATATCATCAGTGAAGTCTTTAATAGCCGCAATATGATGGCGTTCTGGTATCACTTTGCCATTCTGTTTGAAGCGATGTTTATTCTGACCGCTGTTGATGCCGGCACCCGTGCTTGCCGCTTTATGGTGCAGGATTTGGTCGGCGTGGTAGTGCCAAGTCTGGCGAATAACCGTTCATGGTTTGGCAACTTATCCGGTACTACAGTTGCCGTCGCTTGTTGGGGCTTCTTTGTTTATCAAGGGGTAGTCGATCCGCTGGGTGGCATTAATACCTTATGGCCGCTATTCGGTATCGGTAACCAGATGCTGGCATCAATGGCACTGATTTTAGGGACGGTGGTGCTGTTTAAAATGAAGAAGCAGCGCTATGCTTGGGTAACCATCCTGCCAACAATTTGGCTGTTTATTACCTCAATGACGGCGGGCTGGCAGAAAATTTTCCACGAAAAACCGAGTATTGGTTTCCTGGCTCAGGCGAAGAAATTTTCGGCAGGTGTCGAGCAAGGGGTATTGATTGCCCCAGCCAAGAGCATTAAAGACATGGAAACCATTGTGTTTAACAACCAGATCAACGCCGCTTTGTGTGCTTTCTTTATGCTGGTGGCAGTGACCATGTTGATTTCATCTTTCTTCGTGATTCGGCGCGCACTGAAATCCAGCAAACCGACTACGCATGAGACTGAAATTGTATTCCGTGAGGAGACTGTTCGTGGCTAATGCAGGTATCCCACTGCGCAGGCAGCAAACCAATCTGTTACACCGGCCATATCCACCAGCGCCGCGTCAGATTACGCGCTGCATACCGCTGGTTCCCGTCGTCGCTCACCCGACCACGTTATGGGCTTGGGTTCGTTTGATTGCGCACCGAGTGGCTCAAAGTTTCCGTCTGATGGTGGGCGTGCAGGATTATGGCAATTATGTGAATCATATGCGCCGTCATCATCCGGATACGCCGCCGATGACCGAACGTGACTTCCACCGTTATTGTCTGGAGGCTCGCTTCCCCAGCAAAGGTGGCAAGTTGGGAAAATGCCCTTGCTAGGATAAAAACCAGACCTTTGACCAGGTTGATTCGCGGGGAAATGTACCGCATGGGTCGTAGCAGCGTAAGCTGCCGGAGCGCCCATCGGTGTAGTCGCCCCGCCAGTCACCGTTCTAAAAATAGCTTTGCCAGCACTCTCAAAATTTCATGATAGTGCTCACCCAACAAGTGACAACGTAACGCCCGTTTAATATCTAAACGGGCGTTTTTTTATGCTTTAGCGCGTGAATGAAACACTAGCTCAAGATTGCTGAGCCAAATGCGCCCTGCCAGTCATGCTCAAACTGTTCTACTGCCGCTTTAACCGCTGGGGTGCTGATAAACTGCTCGGCGACATCCACGGGAATGGTCACGGACTGGCAACCCGCCAACAAGCAATCCAATACTTGCCGAGGAGTACGGAAGCTGGCTGCCAGCACTTTAGCGCCCGGCGCATGTAAGGTCAGCAATTGCTGTAATTCACGCACCATCGCGATGCCATCACCGCCTTGCGCATCTAACCGGTTAACATAAGGTGCAACGTATTCGGCCCCAGCCAATGCAGACAATAACCCTTGCCCGGCTCCGTATACCGCGGTCCCTAGTGTTGGAATCGACATCGTTTTCAGTTTCTTAATTGCCGCTAACCCTTCGGCAGTGGCTGGCACTTTGATAACCAAACCAGGAATACGCTGAGACAGTAATACTGCCTCTGACACCATCAGTTCGCTGTCGCTGGCCAACACTTGGGCGAAAAGTTTACCGGTTCCACCCAAAGCATCGCGCAACGCAGGGAGCACCTCCCAGATAGGTTTACCCGCTTTCGCCAGAATACTGGGATTGGTGGTGACCCCCTGCAAAGGTAGAATACGCGCCAGGCGTTTAACTGCGGCCACATCCGCTGTATCAAGATAAAGCTCCATAACAACCTCCGGTTTGAATGAGTGAAACAGCCAGACTGATTAAACAAATAACCAGTAAAGCAAATAGAGTGACGAAGAATCATTAGTCGCAATCATAGACCACTCCGTAATCAATAACGTGACTCTGATCAAATCTATTTCATTCGAAAGTAAATTATACTTCAAACGAAAGTTTATTTATTTGGCAGGCCTATGATGAACCCAAGACAGCAAACGATTTTGCAACAGGTGAATGACAACAAACGAGTGAGTGTCAGCGAATTATCCCAAGTAACCCATGTATCAGAAGTCACCATTCGGCAAGATCTCAATCTGCTGGAGAAACGGGGTTTACTCAAACGCGTGCATGGCTTCGCTGTTGCCCTGGAAAGTGATGATATTGATGTGCGCATGATGCGCCATTTCTCAACGAAGCAAAAACTGGCTAATCACGCTGCCTCGCTGGTTAACGACGGTGAGACAATATTTATTGAAAGTGGCAGCAGTAACGCTCTCCTGGCCCATCAGCTGGCAAAACGCCCCGGCATCACATTAGTGACAGTGAGCGGCTATATTGCCCGACAATTAAAAGACTCAGCTTGCGAAGTTATTCTATTGGGCGGGATCTATCAGAAGAAAAGTGACAGCATGGTTGGCCCACTGACACTACTGTGCTTACGTCATGTGAATTTCAGTAAGGCATTTATCGGTATCGACGGTTACCAGATAGATACCGGATTTACTGGGCGAGACGTGCTGCGGGCCGAGGTCATTAATAGCGTATTAGCCAAAGGTGCCGAGAACATCATTTTGGCGGATGCATCAAAGTTTGGTCAGGTGCATCAGAACCTGTTGACCCCTATCTCTGCCGTCAACAGAGTCATCACGGATAATCGCCTGCCCACCAGCTATCAACAACAGTTAGCAAACTATGGAATTCAAGTCGATATTCTAAGTGAATAAGACACAGATACTCTAAATAATTCGAGTTGCAGGAAGGCGGTAACTGAGTGAATCCCGATGAGCTTACTCAGGTAAGTGATTCGGGTGAACGAAAGCAGCCAACGCACATGCAGCTTGAAGTATGACGAGTATAAATAATTATCGGAGCAGCAATGGCAGACATCACCTTCACCCGCGAACAAACCCAACGCATGACATACAAGCTGCAGCGTTATCTGGAGCAAGAGCACAATATTGAGTTGGAAGATTTTGACGCCGAATTTTTACTGCAATTTATCAGTCGGGAATTGGGTGCACATTTTTACAATCAAGGAATCAATGATGCGATCGCGCAAGTCGAGGCAAAAATACTCGATATCAGCGACTCGATATTATGGTTGGAAAAGCCCGTGCACGACTAAACACGGGCGGAGGCCAAACTTAGTTTTTATTGCCCATAATAGGCATTTTTCCCGTGCTTGCGCAGGTAGTGTTTATCCAGCAATTGGGGCTGCATATCCCCCAATTGCGGGTTCAACTGGCGTGAGAAAATCCCCATATAAGCCAGTTCTTCTAGCACAACCGCATTGTGTACAGCATTATTAGCATCCGTTCCCCAGGCAAATGGCCCGTGTGAATTCACCAGAACGGCGGGCACATCTTCTGGCTTAATGCCTCTCTCAGCGAATGTCTCGACAATGACATTACCGGTTTCCCATTCATAACGGCCAGCTATCTCTTCTGGTGTCATCAGGCGGGTACAGGGGATTGCGCCATAGAAATAATCCGCATGCGTGGTGCCCCAGGCGGGTAAATCCAAACCTGCCTGCGCCCAGATGGTGGCGTGGCGTGAATGCGTATGCACAATGCCGCCGATTTGAGGGAAATTAAGGTAAAGCACCCGGTGTGTGTCGGTGTCCGATGAAGGCTTCTTACTGCCCTCCACTACTTTGCCGGTTTCCAACTCCACCACCACCATGTCAGCCACCGTCATCACGTCATACTCAACGCCCGAAGGTTTAATCACCAGCAGGCCGCTTTGCCGATCAACAGCACTAACATTACCCCAGGTAAAAGTGACCAGATTATGGCGTGGCAGTGCCAGATTAGCAGCAAGCACCTGCTGCTTCAGTTCGTTGAGCATCGTCGTATCCTGAATAACTGAATTTATCTCATTTTCAGTGCCACAGGTGAGAACCGGTATGGGAGAAATAGCTATAAACTGCGTGCGGATTGGCTGGAAAGTGGAGTCTGAGAGATGGGCAACCCATATAATCTGTTTTTTTTGAGTACAGACAACGAGTTAATTGTGCCTGTGGCTTCAGATAAGCCTTAATTACCCCCCTGGGCGGGTCAAATTAGGACTATTTACCTATTAAATGAATTACAGGCAATTATACTAGATTCTATTGATGAAGAAACCAGTTCTCAATATTAATTCCAAATTTAAATCAAAATGGCGTTTTTTATTCTAAGCACAAATGGAATAAGCTGACGCCTAATATTAATATAATACCTATACTGAGTAAGGTAAGTTTAATTCAGTATGGATTTGTACTTAGCCAACGTGAGGAAAATAATTATGATGATCAATAAGAGATTTGCGACTGCCGCATTGGCACTAACGCTGGCCCTATCACTATCCGCATGTTCCAACATGTCCAAACGTGACCGTAATACCGCAATTGGTGCCGGTGCTGGTGCAGTTGGCGGCGCAGTATTGACTGGCAGTACCTTAGGGACGCTAGGCGGTGCTGCTATTGGTGGGGTTATTGGCCATCAGGTGGGCAAATAAATCTCCCCGTTTTACTTGGCGTTGCAGGGGTGTTAGCTACGCTCACTCACCCGAATCACTTACCTGTGTAAGCTCATCGGGATTCGTTTGCTTGCTGCCTACCTGCAACGCCAATTAATTAGGGGAGAACTGTTAAATGAAACTCAGACTGCTGACAACTCCCAACGACTCGATCTTGTAAGGTGAGGACAGGTAGAAGAGTAAAGCGTCCGCGCCACGGATGGCGCGGCTCGAGCCCCCAGGGAAGGGTTTACGGCGTCTTTACGATCTACCTGTTTTCACCGCTACGGGCACTTTGTCATTAACCTCAACTATAAATTATTCTCAACCCCCCGCCAGTTTGACTTTCATCCCTTTGGCTTCGAGCAGTTGCTTAAGAAGATCGCGTTTATCTCCTTGAATTTCAATGATACCGTCTTTAATTGAGCCACCGCAGCCGCACTTCTTCTTCAATTCTGCTGCCAGTTTCTCTAGCATTTCATCACTGCCATCAATACCGGTAATCAAACACACGCCCTTGCCTTTGCGCCCACTGGTTTGACGCTGGATGCGAACAATACCATCGCCTTTAGGCCGTTGCGGTTTGACCTCGGGTTCAGTGATACGCCCGGTATCGGTTGAATAGACCAAGCGGCTATTATCATGGCTCATTTTGCCCCCTTACCCAAAGAGGCCAGAATGTCGGTTAAGGTTTTTTCCGGATCAGGAGATTGGGTGATCGGACGCCCTATCACCATATAATCTACACCTGCCGCTACAGCTTGTTCTGGTGTCATAATACGGCGCTGATCGCCAGCATCACTGCCCTCTGGGCGAATCCCCGGTGTCACTAGTTTGAAATCCTCGCCACACACCTGCTTTAAGCGCACAGCTTCGTGGGCAGAACACACTACGCCATCTAAACCGCAATCCCAGGTTAATTTTGCCAACCGCTCTGCATGTTCAGCTGGGGTGATATTAATACCAATATCACGTAAATCCTCGCCATCCATGCTGGTTAGCACCGTCACGGCAATCAGTAATGGTGCTTGTTGGCCAAAGGGTAATAACGCTTCTTTTGCTGCGGTCATCATGCGCATCCCCCCAGTGGCATGGACATTTACCATCCACACACCCAGTTCCGCCGCCGCCGCAACCGCACGGGCGGTAGTGTTAGGAATATCGTGGAATTTCAAATCCAGAAAGACCTCAAAACCGCGCTGATGCAGGTCTCGAACAAGTTGCGGGCCATATAAAGTAAACATCTCTTTGCCTACTTTTAATCGGCAATCTCGTGGGTTAACACGATCAGCAAAAGCTAACGCCGCGTCTTTATTGGCATAATCCAGTGCAACAACGATCGGGGAAGATATTGAGCCACTGTTATTAGTTTTAGTTGCAGACGTCATTTTCAAGCCTTTTTCAGTCAGTTAGTCATGATAACAGCAACATTCTACAGGGTGTGTCACTGAAATTACAGCAGTCGGCAGTGTGAGTTTAGCCACCCTTTGTCAGGCTTCTTCTGGTTACGTAGATTTATGCAAAAGCAGGCGTACTTCTTATACCCGCAGTTAAGTAAAAAAGTTTCAAGAAACGTAAAATGTCATTCGAATTTTTTGATGATAAAAATCAATTTTTTGTGATTTTATTTAAACAACCCTGCGCTATGATGCACTCCATCGCCAGACATTGATTGTCTATATCATGATTTAAATAATGATTTATTATTTAAATGGTAAATAAGTAACAGGAGTTTCACATGAAAAATATTAAATATATTGTCCCTGCTTTGGCCCTTTCTTTGGCTTCATTTGCCAGTGTTGCTGCCACACAGATCCAGCATGCCCCTGCAACAGGCTCGAATGAGATTGGCATCGTTGCCGCCAGCAATGCCGGAACATTAACTGAATTAGAGAACGCACTGGCGAAAAAAGCAGATGAAGCCGGCGCAACCTCATACCTGATTACCTCTGCAACCGGCAACAACAAATTGCACGGTACGGCGATCATTTATCGCTAATAGGTGACGAAGGGGAAAGGTGGTTTCAGCCACTTTTCCCCGCGAGTAAAATTCTGTTCCCCAGGACGGAAACAAACTCAACTTTTCCCGGCGCTGTGTACTGCTTTGCGCGCCGGGAGGTTGAGGATCAGATGTGTAATGATGCCACCGACCAGCCCCCAAAACGCAGAACCAACCCCCAACAATGTCACGCCAGAAGCGGTTATCAAAAACGTGATAATTGCTGCATCACGCTGACGTTCATTTTCCAGCGCACGATACAAACTACCCGCAATGGTGCCAAGTAAGGCCAGACCGGCAATAGTGTGGATAAGCGCGACCGGCAGTGCGGTAAACACCATACCGATTGATCCACCAAACACACCGGCGATCAGATAGAAGAACCCGGCAGCGACCGCCGCCATATAACGTTTTTTCGGATCAAGATGGATATCTTGCCCCATGCAGATCGCCGCAGTAATCGCCGCAATACAGACGGTAAAACCACCAAACGGCGCTAAAACCAGTGCGGTCAGTGCTGTCCATGAAATCAGGGGGGAAACAGGTAGATTGTAACCATGCGCTTTCAATGTGGCGATACCCGGCGCATTTTGTGAGGCCATTGTCACCACGAAAAACGGAACACCGATGCCGAGAAGAGTTGAAATCGTGAAATGTGGCATGACAAAGACGGGGGTGGCAAAAATCAACGTCTGGCCGTGCAGCGCAATATTACCCTGTAATCCGGCCACCATCAGCCCGGCGACCAGTGCCAGAACAATCGCATAGCGCGAAAGGGTTCGTTTTACTAGTAGATACACCAGACACATGGTGCCAGCTAGCGCGAAATCACTTTGTAACGAGGTAAAAGCATCCAAGCCAAACCGCAACAAAATCCCGCCTAACATCGCCGCCGACAGTGCCTGAGGAATATAATGCATCAGTCTGGCGAATAAGCCGGTCACGCCACACAGCAAAATAAGCCCGGTGGCAAACACAAACACCCCAATAGCTTCATTGATCGATGTACCGGGCAAGCTGGTCACCAGTAACGCAGCACCCGGTGTTGACCAGGCAGTGACTACTGGCGTGCGGTAATAGAGCGATAAACCTATGCTAGTCACCCCCATTCCCAGCCCAAGCATACTCAGCCAACCACCGATTTGTGCCACACTGGCACCTGCTGCCTCCGCTGCCTGAAAAATTATTGCCGCTGAACTGGTATAGCCGACCAGGACAGCGACAAATCCGGCGATAACCGCAGAAAAAGTTAAATCTTGCAAACGGAAACGCGATGCCATCGGGGAAAATCCTTCTGATTATCGAACGCGAGCAGTATGCTATTGTGCGTTATAACGTACATCTATTGTATTCAACATATCACCGTGCGTTATAACGCACAAATGTGTTCGATAAAGAATTGTGTTCGATAAAGAGTCACGCTGAAGGAGTCAAGATGAAGGAACTCGCCCACCATATTGGCAGCCAACTGAAAAACGTGCGCCGCGAACGAGGCTGGAGTTTGAGCCAGACGGCGGAGCAAACCGGCGTCAGTAAAGCGATGCTAGGGCAAATTGAACGCGGCGAATCCAGCCCGACAGTGGCGACGCTGTGGAAAATCGCCAGCGGCCTGAACGTCTCTTTCTCACAATTTCTTGAAACACCGCCTGCGCAATCTGCTGCACTGCACCGTCATGGCTTACTCACCACATTCAATAGCGAAACATCGGGAATGCGCGTCGTCCCCCTGTTTCCTTATGACGCCACACTGCGCATGGATATGTTTGTTATCGACCTCGCACCGGGTGGATGCAGTGAGTCAACGCCACACGAAGCCGGCGTGATTGAACATGTGATTGTTATTGAAGGGGAACTGATACTCACCGTCGATGGCGTGACCCGAACTCTGACCACCGGTGAGGCGCTACGATTTGCGGCTGATTGCCCGCACAGCTATCGCAATGAAAGCGGCCATTCTGTGCGCTTCCACGACCTGATACATTATCCACACAGTCGCCCGTAACCTGCATATTTCTCCGGCGTAACTGGCCTTTCACGTCGGTTACGCCAAACCATAATCCTCCATCACTTCAGGTCACCTAATCTTCTGCGCATTGTCTATTTCTGAAACCGCCAATGTGAATTTTTTGTGACAATTGTGTTATCCCCTAGACAGTTTCACTTCCCTCGCTTAGCTTGGTATTTTCCCCTAAGTTGAAGGTTATATGATGAGCGAAATATCTACCTTAACCATTAAAATCCCTCTGGAATTAAAAGAGAAAATTAAAGCTGCCGCCTTAGAAAAACAGTTTTCTCTCAGCACCGAAGTCTGCGAAAGATTAGAAAAAAGTTTTGCGGTTGATGTTAAAAACGGTAAGAGCGGCCATAAAGATGCCAAATTGCATCACAGCGAGATTGATAACCAAGGCGTAGAAGAAATTTCAGAACAGCCGTTAAGCCAGAAAGAATTGAAGAAACTGCGCCAATTGCTAAAAGCGCCGCAGAAGAAAAAATAGATCATTTCATCGTAATACAGTATCTATACCCTAGATAATTCGAGTTGCAGGAAGGCGGTAACTGAGCGAATCCTCAGGAGCTTACACAAGTAAGTGACTGGGGTGAACGAAAGCAGCCAACACACATGCAGCTTGAAGTATGACGGGTATATCTGTCGGGTGATTCAATTCACCCGATATCCCTGAATAACCCACACTTATTGACCATCCAACCCTCTAATAGGCTTAACAGACGCCCAAGCACGGCAAGATGGGCAATGCCAATAGAGTGAGTGCGCGGTAAAACCACACTTGTGGCAGCGATAACGCGGTTTGGTACGGATTTGCTCGCCAACCATATCGCGCAACAACAGTAAGCTCTCTTTCGCCCGCCCTTCTTCGGCATCTGCCAGATGATAGTCCATCAAACGATAGAAAACACGCATGGTTGGATGGCGTTGCAATTGGCGATTAATATAAGTTTGCGCCACATCACGGCCTTCTTGCTGTTCAAGAATTTCCGCCAACATTAACTCAGCCGCCGCGCCAGTGTTATCTTCAACACAGCGTTTCAGGAAATTAGCCCAGGCTTCGGGTTGCTGTAGGTGTTGATAGCATTCACTCAGCATCGGCAATGCTTCACTGACCACTTCTTTATCTTGCACTAACACGCGTTCCAGCGCTTCTACGCCTTTCGCATACTCACCCTTGGCCAGATACACCCGACCTTGCATAATGGACACTCTGGCGCATTGCTTGTCTGCTGAGGCTGCTTTCTTCAACAGGCCCATTGCCTTGTCGAGGTCATCACTTCCCATGGCTTGCAGTGCCAATTCACAATAAAAGTGGGCAATTTCCAGTCGCTGATTCTCTTTCCCCATCTTGACCAGTTTTTCTGCCACTTCGATGGCATTATTCCAATCACTGGTCGCCTGGTGGATAACCAATAACTGTTGTAATGCGCCAAGCCGGAAATCTTGCTCTTCAACCAATTGGTTGAACATATCCTCCGCCCTGTCATATAAACCAGCCGCCATATAATCGCGCCCCAATTGCTGGATCGCCAACAGACGTTGTTCAAAAGTCAGAGAGGCACTTTCCATCAAGGCTTGATGAATGCGGATAGCGCGGTCAACTTCACCACGAGAGCGGAACAAATTACCCAACGTCAGATGTGCTTCAACTGTTGAACTGTCTTCTTTCAGCATTTCAAGAAACAGATCAACCGCTTTGTCTTGCTGGTTTGAGAGAAGGAAGTTAACCCCGGCCACATATTCACGAGACAAGCGGTTAGCATCCTGCTGCTTATCCTGCTGAGCACTTCTGCGCCCCATATACCAACCATAGGCGGCAGCGACTGGTAACAGCAGAAACAGCATTTCTAACATAGAAAATTATTCCTTGCTGACGGCAGGTGTGGATGCAGTCGCACTGGGTTCAATCGGTAGCTCTTGCTGCGATTCAAGGCGTTTAATTTTCCGTTCTGCGCGCCCCAATAAAATGCGAACCCGCAGATAAAAAAGTCCACAAATAATCCACCCCAGAACCAAACCGGCGGCAAACAGCGTTGCTAACAAGGTAGAGACCCGATATTCGCCCTGAGCCAATAAATAATTGAAGGTAACGACCTGATCGTTATTTGCTCCGAGCGTGACTGATATCACGAAAATGACGAGCACTAACAAAAAAATCAGCAAATATTTCACGTTTTTTCCTAAAGGCCGAATCAACCTGATGAATTATGCCAAAAATGTGGCGTCCTTACTCAACAAATTAGCACTTCCTTGCCCCGCAAAGAAACCCTGCACCAAGATAAAGCGCCAAACTGATGCTCAATAGAGATTATTTTAAGCAACTTAATTGCGGATACTTAATGGCAAATAATAATTAATCGCCTCATTTTAGTCATGATCGCGTTTTTCAATCTCATGCTCTTCTTGCGGCGGAATATTCAACGAGCCAAACCATCGCTGCACCAAACTGCATACCATCGCAACTAACAATCCGCTAATTATCGTGGCGGCCATCAGATCGCCAGGCCAATGCATACCTAACACCAGACGGCTCATCATGACCCCCTGCGCCCAGAACATCAGTAAAATAACCGTTTTATAATGTCGCCGTGGCCATAACAAACCGACGGCCAATAATGCCCAACTGGCGGCAAAAACCGTGTGGCCGGAAGGAAAAGCAAAGCCAGTTTCAAACTGCCAATGGCTGCTCAACCACGATGGGATTGCAGATTGATTCTGCAACTGCTGTTTAATCAATTCGCTGCGCTCGGCGCGAGGTAAAGAATAGAAAAAATGGTTATCGATATGATGCTCGGCTTCAAGCCACACCACAAATGGCCGTGGCTCCTGTACCTGTTCTTTAATCAGCGATTTCACTCCCTGGCCCACAACAATAACCACGCCCAATATAACCAACAACCCAATAGCCGGTTTGAGTCGAAAGCGCAGGCACCATAAAAACCAGCCCCCCAGTAGCACGCTGGTGAGGATGCCCCACGGCGCAGTAACGGTTTCTGTTACCCAAAACAACCCTTTTAACCAGCTTTCAGCCCTCCCCGGCTGCCACTGCCAACCGGAAAGCCAAATGACAAAGGTTGGCAGCAGCAAAATAAGTGCTCCCAGAGTAATGCGTTTTGCTATATTCCACATCTGTTACCCTTTCTTTCTGGCAATATCCACAACATATTACCTGTGGTGATAGCACGATTTATATAAGTGCTATATCGATAAAATATAAGTCTCTCTATCCATTGATAACATACACAAATTTTTATCATTTCTAAAATAAGTCTTAGCCAGACATTCTCGCTAACCTTATTGCTGCTTTGTTGAACAGCAGCATGTCAAAAGTTATGGCAATATAACTAATAATGATCGCAGAAAATTTTTATTGAACCTTATCCCCTAAAGCAAAAGGGTATAGCAGGCATTCACGGTAGGGTATGCGACAACCTATCTAAGGGTATGAAGTTATAATATGAACAGCAAGATGCAGCTAAAACGTGTAGCAGAAGCCAAATTACCGACCCCTTGGGGTGATTTCCTGATGGTCGGTTTTGAAGAGTTAGCCACCGGTCATGACCATTTGGCATTAATTTTTGGTGATATTAGCACCGATGAACCGGTGCTCTCCCGTGTTCACTCTGAGTGTCTGACGGGTGATGCCCTCTTTAGCTTGCGTTGCGATTGTGGTTTCCAGCTAGAAGCTGCACTGGCACATATTGCCGAAGAAGGCCGAGGTGTACTGATTTATCATCGTCAGGAAGGCCGCAATATTGGTTTACTGAATAAAATCCGCGCTTATGCTTTGCAAGACTTAGGTGCCGACACCGTTGAAGCTAATCATCAACTCGGTTTCGCTGCCGATGAACGCGACTTCACGCTATGTTCTGATATGTATAAGTTATTGGGTGTCAAAGCCGTGCGCTTGTTGACCAATAACCCGAAGAAGGTCGAAATTCTCTCCGAGGCTGGGATCAATATCGTCGAACGCGTTCCGCTGATTGTCGGGCAGAATCCTAAGAACGAGCACTATATGGCGACCAAAGCCGCCAAGATGGGCCATTTGTTGACCAAATAATGGCCTGGCCCTTCAGATTGCTGACAACGTCAAATGAAGGGGAATCGTGCCGTTGGGGGCGCAGCGACGTAAGTCGCCGAAGTGCCCCCAGGCGCGGTAACCCCTTCACTCACTAAATCGTGATGCTGTCACGTAACTATCAATTTATTACAACATTTTGCGGATCACATAATGCAGGATGCCGCCATTTTCGAAATAAACCAATTCATTGCCTGTATCAATACGACAGCGGGTATCAACCTTTTGTTGCCGTCCATCTACATAAGTGATGGTGACAGGGACTGTTTGCCCCGGTGCCAGACTTTGTAACCCACTGACACTAATAGATTCATCACCGGTCAGGCCTAACGTTTTACGATTGATACCTTGTGGAAATTCCAGCGGCAGAATTCCCATTCCGATTAAATTAGAGCGGTGAATACGCTCAAATGATTCCGCGATAACAACACGCACTCCCAGCAACCTAGGCCCCTTCGCTGCCCAGTCGCGGCTAGAGCCTGAACCATATTCCTTACCGGCAATCACTGCCAGCGGCACATTCTCTTGCTGATAACGCATTGCTGCATCATAGATAGCCATTTGATTTTGAGATGGAATATGGCGAGTGATCCCCCCCTCAACACCGGGCACCATTTCATTGCGAATACGAATATTGGCAAAGGTTCCGCGCATCATCACTTCATGATTACCGCGACGAGAACCGTAGGAGTTAAACTCTTTAATTTCCACGCCGCGATCACGCAGATAACGACCCGCCGGGCTGTCCAGTTTGATATTACCCGCCGGAGAAATGTGGTCGGTGGTAACAGAGTCGGCCAAAATAGCCAGAATACGCGCGTGATGGATATCCTGCACCGGTTCCGGTAATGCTTTCATATCACTGAAGAATGGGGGCAAACGGATGTAAGTGGAATCACTCTGCCAATCGTAGGTTGGTGTGCTATCGACTTGAATGCCCTGCCACTCTTCATCACCATCAAACACCGCAGAATACTCTTTGCGGAACATATCCGTTTTCACTTCTTCAACCGCTTTGGCGATCTCAAGGCCGGTCGGCCAGATATCTTTCAGATAGACCGTATTGCCTTGAGGATCGTTGCCCAACGGATCTTGCGTCAAATTGACATTCATATTGCCAGCCAAAGCATAAGCAACCACCAGCGGTGGTGAGGCCAGCCAGTTGGTTTTGACCAAAGGATGAATACGCCCTTCAAAGTTGCGGTTGCCAGACAGGACAGCACCTACGGTTAAATCTCCCTCTTTGATGGCTTTTTCTATTGGTTCTGGTAATGGGCCAGAGTTACCTATACATGTGGTGCAACCATAGCCCACCAGATTAAAGCCCAAACGATCCAGATAAGGCGTTAAACCGGCTGACTTAAGATATTCAGTGACGACTTTCGAACCGGGAGCTAATGACGTTTTCACCCAGGGCTTGGTTTTAAGCCCTTTTTCTGCGGCTTTTTTGGCCAGTAAGCCAGCCGCCATCAATACGCTGGGGTTGGATGTATTTGTACAAGAAGTAATGGCCGCAATGACCACAGCGCCATGTTCCAACTCGTGAGTTTTGCCATCCTGGGTGAAGGACACATGACTCACTTTATCTTTTTTGCTATTAACTTCCAGTTCTTCAAAAGCATTAAACGCCAAAGGGACTTTTGGCAACGCAACTCTGTCTTGCGGGCGTTTTGGCCCCGCCAGACTGGACTCAACAGTGCTCAGATCAAGTGATAACTGACTGGTGAACACCGGCTCATCTCCCGTATGACGCCATAATCCCTGAGCTTTACTATATGTTTCCACCAGTGCTATCTGTTCATCACTACGGCCACTTAAACGCATATAAGCCAGAGTGACATCATCGACCGGGAAGAAACCGCAGGTAGCACCATATTCCGGTGCCATATTGGCAATAGTAGCGCGATCCGCCAGGGGCAAATCCGCCAGACCATCACCGTAAAACTCGACAAACTTACCCACCACACCATGTTTTCTCAGCATCTGAGTAACGGTCAGCACTAAGTCAGTAGCGGTGATCCCTTCCCGCATCTTGCTGGTCATTTTGAAACCGACGACATCAGGGATAAGCATGGATACCGGTTGACCCAACATCGCAGCTTCTGCTTCAATACCGCCCACGCCCCAGCCCAGAATCCCCAGACCATTAATCATGGTGGTGTGAGAGTCGGTTCCTACCAGGGTATCCGGATAAGCCACCTCTTTATCGCCCTGTTGTTCATGCCAGACGGTTTGCCCCAGATACTCCAGATTCACCTGATGACAAATCCCGGTGCCCGGCGGCACCACGCGAAAACGGCTAAAGGCTTTTTGCCCCCAACGCAGGAAGATATAGCGCTCGTGATTACGTTCCATTTCCAAACGGACATTTTCACCAAATGCCGCTTTATAACCAAACTCATCAACAGTGACCGAGTGGTCTATCACCAAATCAACCGGTGATAACGGGTTAACCTGCGCCACATCACCGCCAAGGCGTTGTACCGCTTCGCGCATTGCGGCCAAATCTACCACCGCCGGGACACCAGTAAAATCTTGCATTAAGACCCGGGCGGGTCGATAAGCGATTTCTTTATCAGCATGGCCGGTCTGTTGCCACGCCACAATGGCTTTAAGGTCATCCTCCTGAACCTGCTCACCGTCCAGATGGCGTAGCAAGTTTTCTAACAACACTTTCAGTGATTTAGGTAATCGGTCGATATCCCCCAGCACTGCCGCCAATTGCGGCAGGCTGTAATAGTGATATTCGTGATTGAGGGCGACCAACCTGGCCATACTCGTTTTTCGCAAATCCAACGACATAGCGCCTCCATTATTTCTTATCGTGTTCTAAGCCACATTCATCATCACAAGGCTATTCCCTTGAAATTATGAGGTCTGTATTAAATATAACACAAAGAAACGTTAACATTTTAGCAACAATGGCACTTACTGGCAGCGATAGGTAGAAACGATGTTAAGGGATAATATTTTAAATATTTAGTCAGTATTACGGTGATCACTGCGGCTATTTCAGTCTCAGATAAGTTAATAAATCAGCATTATTAAATAATGATATTATGAGTATTCTCCTGCCCTAACCTGCAGCCCCATTCAGATAGGTATTATTGATTCCTACACTCGGTGATGGGTAACATATTTAATCCATAAAGAAATTTACTATCGTATATAAAATTAGAATTAATAATAAATTATCGGAAATCCTTTTAATTCTCTTTTGAATTCCCACTAAATATTTTTTTTAAGGTAAACCCATAAATTAAGATTTTAAACTATTTTTCATGACATTTAATTTGAATGGAAACCTGTTTATTTATACAGTTAGTGAGATGTAATGTTACTGATCTATTAAAATGCGACATCAAATACGACCTATAAATTAATTGAGATTAAATAATGTCAAAAAATACCAAGAAAACATCAGCCTCGGTAGCTTCACTCGCTGCACAAATCCTGAAAGATCCTACTGCTTCTGCTATCGAAAAAAGTCTCGCGGGTTCAGCCCTCTCTCAGACGAATACTGATAATCAAACCGGTGCATATATGGAAGATGTGGCAGCACAAGTATTGGCAGAACCAAAATCCAGCAAGCTGGCCAAAACATTGGCAGGTTCTGTACTCGCACAAGCGAACAAGAAGCGCTAATTATACAAAAAGCCCCGGCAAAGGGGCTTCAGACTGCTGAAAAAGTCAAATAAAGAGACAGAGTGCCGTTGAGGTTGCTCTGAGTTCCAAATACAAGTAAGTAAATCATCGGTGCCCTAGGTACGGTAACCCTTTCACTCACTAAGCTATTAATCGCTTTGTTATCAACTCAGCCCCAAATATTCTTTAATTAAAAAATCATTTCGTCGGCAGTTTAATATCTTTAAACATTGCTTCGATATCTTCATTGGAGCGTAGCGCGACCGCTTTATCTACTACATCGCGCGTCAAATGAGGCGCAAAACGTAAAATAAAGTCATACATATAACTGCGCAGGAAGGTACTGCGGCGAAAACCAATTTTAGTGGTGCTATAAGTGAAGATATCACGCGCATCCACTGTCACCAGATCAGGGTCTTGAATCGGATCAACCGCCATGCTGGCAATAACCCCGACACCCAGCCCTAATCTCACATACGTTTTAATCACATCCGCATCGGTGGCGGTAAAGACAATACGTGGAGTCAAACCTGCACGATTAAACGCAGTATCCAGTTCAGAGCGGCCGGTAAACCCAAAAGTGTAGGTCACAATAGGATAAGCGGCTAATTCTTCAATGCTGACATGGGCTTTCCCTGCTAATGGGTGATCGGGCTTCACTACCACCGCCCGATTCCAGTGATAGCACGGCAACATAATCAGGTCGTCATATAAATGCAGCGCTTCTGTCGCAATAGCAAAGTCAGCACTGCCCTTGGACACTGCTTCCGCTATTTGCGTCGGTGAGCCTTGATGCATATGCAGCGACACGCGAGGGTAGCGCTCAATAAAGCCCTTAATCACATTCGGCAATGCATAGCGCGCTTGCGTATGGGTCGTCGCCACATACAAAGACCCTTTATCGGGATAAGTATGTTCGCCGGCAACCGCTTTAATGGCATCAACTTTTGATAAGACTTCACGGGCAATACGGATGATTTCCAACCCTGCGGGGGTCACCTGCGTGAGATGTTTACCACTGCGGGCAAAAATTTGGATACCCAGCTCATCTTCCAACATGCGAACCTGTTTACTGATCCCAGGTTGCGAGGTGTATAGGCCTTCAGCGGTGGACGATACGTTAAGGTTATGATTGACCACCTCAACAATATAACGGAGCTGCTGCAATTTCATAGCTATACCATCCTAGGTTAAACACTGTGGAGACCCACAGCTTGGTATATCGGAATCACCCGGTATCCCGAGAAGTTATTAACTGAAACCCATAACTGCATGATGCTAAAGTGGTCAGTATTGACCTTATAATAACATTAAGTGATAAAAAAATATTTTATATAACTACTATATCATTTCATTCGCAACTGTATATACCCATATTATCGTCGCGTTATCTCGTGCTCATCGAAAGCGGACGCCAATATGCATACCAGTGCCGATACTGGTTTAAGATAGAGAATATTAGCTTAAAAAAATCGCATTTTTCAGCCCAGACAAGCTGCATTAACAATTAAAAACTTCAACAGTTTCACCATGACTATAAAGCACTCGGATAGATTAGCCCAATAAAAAACCAGCCCGAAGGCTGGTTTAAACTGGTTTCTTAATGACCTATCCCAGTAACTCGCTATTTTTTAGCTTCGACCCATTTGCCATCAATATAGAAAGCAGACCAGCCGGTCGCTTTGCCCTCTTTCTCTGAGGAGACATACTGCTGTTTGGTTTTGCGGCTAAAGCGAACCAGAGTCTTATTACCTTCTTTATCCGTCACTGGCGCATCGGCCAGATAACGTAATTTTTCCGGTAAACGATCCTTAAAGCGAACCAGTTCCTCAACTAATGGTGCACGAGTTTCGCGCGATTTCGGGAACGTATTGGCCGCCAGGAAGACACCAGCAGCGCCATCGCGTAACACGAAATAAGCATCTGACTTTTCACAAGGCAGTTCTGGCAAAGGTACTGGATCTTCTTTCGGCGGTGCAACTTCACCACTGCGCAAGATTTTACGAGTATTTTTGCACTCATCATTGGTACAACCCATGTATTTACCAAAACGCCCCATTTTCAGATGCATTTCAGAACCACATTTCTCGCACTCAACAATCGGGCCTTCATACCCTTTAATACGGAACTCACCTTCTTCAATCTCATAACCATCACATGCAGGGTTATTACCACAAACATGTAATTTACGTTGGTTATCAATCAGGTAACTATCCATTGCCGTGCCACACTTCTGACAGCGACGTTTGGCGCGTAATGCGTTAGTTTCTGCATCATCGCCTTCCAGAATATTAAGAACCTCAGCTTCTGGCACCAGATTAATGGTGGTTTTGCAGCGCTCTTTCGGCGGCAATGCATAACCTGAACAACCGAGGAAGACCCCAGTACTGGCAGTCCGAATCCCCATCTGACGACCACAGGTTGGGCAATCGATGCTGGTCATGACCATTTGATTCGGGCGCATACCGCCCTCTTCAGGATCTTTTTCAGCTTTCTCAAGCTGTTCACTGAACTCGGCAAAGAAGCCGTCAAGCACAGCCTTCCACTCAGCCTGATCATTGGCAACCTGATCCAGACCACTTTCCATGCGCGCGGTAAAGTCGTAATTCATCAACTCGCGGAAGTTTTCTTCCAGACGGTCGGTGACGATCTCACCCATTTTCTCAGCATAGAAACGGCGGTTTTCTACCCGGACATAACCGCGGTCCTGAATGGTTGAGATAATCGACGCATAGGTAGACGGGCGGCCAATGCCCCGTTTTTCCAGCTCTTTTACCAATGACGCTTCGCTGTAACGCGCAGGCGGTTTGGTGAAGTGCTGGCTTGGGATCAATTTTTGTAAATCCAGTTCACTACCCACTTCAATCACTGGCAAGGTTCTGTCTTCATCGCCTTTGCGCAATGCTGGCATCACCTTGGTCCAACCATCGAAGCGTAAGGTTCGGCCTTTGGCACGCAGTTGGAAATCGCCAGCCTGTACTGTCAGCGTGGTGGAATCATACTTAGCTGGCGTCATCTGGCAGGCCACAAATTGACGCCAAATCAGCTGATACAACTTCTGGGCGTCAGCTTCCATATCTTTTAGCTGCTCAGCCAGCACATTCACATCAGACGGACGAATGGCTTCATGCGCTTCTTGTGAATTTTCTTTGCTGCTGTATTGATTCGGTGCAGATGGCAAGTATTTGTCGCCAAAGTTATCACCAATATAACCGCGCACCATGGTCAGAGCATCCTGACTTAAGTTGGTGGAGTCAGTACGCATATAGGTGATATGCCCTGCTTCATACAAGCGCTGCGCCATCATCATGGTTTTCTTCACACCAAAGCTCAGGCGGGTACTGGCAGCCTGCTGCAAGGTAGAAGTGATAAACGGTGCCCCGGGCTTGCTACTGGTCGGTTTATCTTCGCGATCCAGCACTTTATAGCGGGCGTTTTCCAGCAGTTTAAGCGCGGCGTGGGTCTGCTCACGATTGACGGGTTTAAACGGCTTATTGTGAGCATGGGTGACTTCCATCTGAATAGGAACTTCACCTTTTGCCAGCAAATCGGCATGCAATTCCCAGTATTCTTCAGGAACAAACGCTTTAATATCTCGCTCACGTTCAACCACCAAACGTACCGCGACTGACTGTACACGCCCTGCAGACAGGCCACGCGCAATCTTTTTCCACAACAGTGGCGAAACCATATAACCCACAACCCGGTCCATAAAGCGACGAGCTTGTTGGGCATTCACCCGGTTGATATTCAATTCACCCGGTTGATTAAATGCCTGTTGGATAGCATTCTTCGTGATTTCGTTAAACACCACTCGACTAAAACGCTTATCGTCCCCCCCAATCACTTCACGCAAATGCCAGGCAATTGCCTCTCCTTCGCGGTCAAGGTCGGTTGCGAGATAGATATGATCAGCGTTTTCGGCTAATGCTTTTAGCTCGGCAACTACTTTCTCTTTGCCGGGCAAAATTTCATACTGCGCTTTCCAGCCATGATAAGGATCGACACCCATGCGATTAACTAACGCAACCTTTTCGTCTTTCTTTACTTTAGTTTTGGGCTTGTCGGCTTTCTTGGCTTTATCTTCTGTTGGGGTAGCGCTCTTCTTACTGGCTGAGCCACTGGTCGGTAAATCACGAATGTGACCGACGCTGGACTTAACCACGTAGTTATTCCCTAAGTATTTATTAATAGTTTTGGCTTTTGCCGGGGACTCAACTATTACGAGAGCTTTGCCCATAATTACCTTTACCTAAATTATTTCTTCTAAAAGAAGGTTTTTATCTTGCCGTACCGCGGCATTCTGAATCTCTTTTTTATATTGCGGTACTTTTTCAGGAGATCAACCTGTTTTTTTGATCGGAGCCATAAATGTACCTTCCGAAGTCCGGTTGACTATCCCGCAAAATCTTTGCTTGCGCCCAATACAACAGCAGTGAATTCTGCCCCATGGCGTCAACAAAACCTTCCACCTAATAGTATAAAATCCCACACTGTACCTGATAAAAAGCGTCACGCAACCTAATTAGTTAGGAATCTGAATTTATCCAATTGCGGTGACAAAACCACCAATGGCTCGAATAAACATTAGTCGGTTTGCGAACAAATGCTAACCCGCAGTAGAATAGGTAAGAGAAATTACCTTGTTCTGAGGAAATATGATTGTTGTGAGGAGATATAATGTTTGGAAACACAGCACCTATTGAGCGTAATAAATTATTGGCAGAAGCCAACGAGATTATTCGTCAACATGAAGATTATCTACACGGAATGAAAGCGACTGAAGTTGAGCAAAAAGGGGCTGTTTTGGTATTTCGCGGGGAATTCTTCCTTGATGAAGAAGGCTTACCTACAGCAAAAACCACCGCCGTATTTAATATGTTTAAACATCTCGCACACGTTTTATCGGCTAAATATCATTTAATCGATTAATAGCAGATAACACCTTTTACTGCTTCTTCCTTTAGCCGCTAAACCAAAAATAACAGGGGGCTTAGCCCCCTGTGTTTATCTCGCCGAATTCATTTCACTTTGGGTTATAACAGTGGTTTTTCACCACGCTGCCACCAACGTAATAATAGACGGTCAGCGCTTTCCGCCGCACTACCTGTAAAGCGATCCATCAGACGTTTACGACGGGAATAACGCACACCGATAACTTCATGATTATCCATCTCAGCTATCAGTAAGTCATCGCTAGTACCAATGGCATCCACCAGCCCTTTCTCTTTGGCTTGGGTGCCAAACCAGTGTTCGCCAGTGGCAACAGCATCGATATCCAAAGACGGCCGTTGTTGATGGACAAATTGCTTGAATAGCAGATGTGTTTCGTTAAGGTCTTCGCGGAATTTTTCGCGACCTTGCTCGGTATTTTCGCCAAACAAAGTAAGGGTTCGCTTAAATTCACCTGCGGTATGCAGTTCTACGTCAATATCGTTCTTTTTAAGTAAACGATGGAAGTTGGGTATTTGGGCCACAACACCAATAGAACCAATAATAGCAAAAGGTGCACTAATGATACGGTCTGCCACACAAGCCATCATGTACCCGCCACTGGCTGCGACTTTATCCACAGCAACAGTCAGACGTATACCTTTATGACGCAAACGTTCCAATTGCGACGCCGCCAAACCATAGCCGTGAACCACACCACCTGGACTTTCCAGGCGAAGTAGCACTTCATCTTGTGCCGTTGCCACCGCCAGTACCGCAGAAATCTCTTCGCGTAATGAAGTCACTTCATGGGCATCAATACTACCTTTAAAGTCAATGACATACAGACAAGGTTTTACTGCTGCTACCGCACCAGATTTGGCGCGCTGTTTCTTCAGTTTTTCGTCAGCTTTCTGCTGCTTTTTGAATTCTTTGCTCCAGGCTTTTTGCTCCGCATGACTCATGCGCGCCAGGCGCATTTCACGCTGCATTTCCTTATACTGCTCACCCAAATCAACCAGCTTGAGTTCTCCCCGTTGCCCTTGTTTCCTCATTCCCTGGCTGACAACCAACAATACAACAGCTCCAATTGCGACCACAATGGTCACCACTTTAGCGAGAAACAGTCCGTACAGAGAAAATAACTCCACAAATACCGCCTTTATTCATCTGCTATTAAAGAGATACCTGCATTCTAGCGAACCCGTAGGCCGCCGTCTTGCGCAAATGAAGAATTGCATTGGTTTCGCTTAAATATAAGAATGTAGGAATTAGCGCGGCATATAAGAGTATCTTTTCCGCCGTCAGTAAGAGGAATAATTATGCATTACCAACCTAAACATGATCTGCTCGATAATCGCACTATTCTAGTGACAGGTGCCGGTGATGGCATTGGTCGCGAAGCGGCTTTGACTTATGCACGTTTTGGTGCTCGGCTGATTCTTGTTGGTCGTACGATGCACAAACTTATTGCAGTACAACAACAGATTGCCGATGCTGGCGGTCTGCCCGCGATGGTTTGGCAACTGGATCTGCTGCATGTAACAAGAGAAGATTGCCAACAATTGGCGGATACTCTCAGTCAGCAAATTTCGCACCTGGACGGCCTTTTGCATAATGCCGGTTTATTGGGTGAAATTGTGCCGATGGCAGAGCAAGACATTATCGTCTGGCAAGAGGTGATGCAAGTGAATGTCAATGCAACTTTTATGCTAACTCAAGCATTGTTGCCATTATTGCTGAAGTCACCAAGTGCTTCTTTGGTCTTTACCAGTTCCAGTGTTGGCCGCCAGGGGCGCTCCGGATGGGGCGCTTATGCTGTGTCAAAATTTGCCACCGAAGGCATGATGCAGGTGCTTGCTGAAGAATATAAGCAGAGTAATTTACGGGTTAATTGTATCAACCCAGGAGGCACGCGGACTCAGATGCGTGCGAGTGCCTTCCCCGATGAAGATGCCAACAAGTTAAAAACACCAGCCGATATTATGCCGCTATATCTCTATCTGATGGGCGATGATAGCCGCAGAAAGACCGGTATCAGCTTCGATGCACAACCCGGCCGTAAGCCCGGCCCCGCCGAATAAAGGAATGTTTTCATGACTGAAGAACGCCACCAGCAACGCCAACAAAAAATAAAAGAAAAGGTTGAGTCTCGGGTTGCAGCCGCACAAGAAATTCGCGGCATCTTGATTGTCTTCACCGGCAATGGCAAAGGTAAAACCACGGCTGCATTTGGTACTGTAACTCGTGCTGTTGGCCATGGACTGAAAGCGGGAGTGATACAATTCATTAAAGGTGAATGGCCGAACGGCGAGAAAAATCTGTTGCAACAACATGGTGTTGAGTTTCAGGTGATGGCAACCGGTTTTACCTGGAATACGCAAAATAGGGAAACAGACACCGCCGCCTGTCAGGGGGTTTGGCAACATGCGCAGCGTATGTTAGCTGATCCAACCTTAGATTTAGTGGTGCTAGATGAACTGACTTATATGGTCGCTTATGACTATTTATCACTGGACGAAGTCGTCAATGCGTTGAAACAGCGCCCTGCTCATCAAACCGTGATAATTACTGGCCGTGGTTGCCATCGGGATCTGTTGGAAATGGCAGATACTGTCAGCGAATTACGCCCGGTTAAACATGCTTTTGATGCCGGTATTAAGGCACAACAAGGTATTGACTGGTAATTTTCAGCCATCTTTGACCAATAAAATGCCGCGAGGCAAAGCCTGCGGCATCAGTGTCTTCTATATAAAGGTATATCTGAAGAAGGGAAAATGTCACTGCCTGGAGTCAATGGGAAGAAAATAATTTCTTCCCATAAATAACTTATCCGCGCTTATTAGATCCACGACGCCCGGTAGCGGCTGCCGGAGCTGCGTTACCTACGTTTTGGCGGGTAGAACCTTTACGGGCTGAGCCTTGACGTCCAGCAACCTGGCGGCCAGCAACTTCAGTATGGCGTTTAACCGCACGACGAATTTGATTAGCTTTGACCCGACGTCGGTCTTTCTCAACTGGCAATTTGCTGACAGTTTCAGAATCCAACTCCACGAGTTCACGCAAGTAATTGGTCGCTTTCAGATCTAATTCAGTCCAACCGCCACGAGGTAAACCTTTTGGCAGATTGATATCACCATAACGAACACGAATCAGACGGCTAACCTGTACACCGACAGCTTCCCACAAGCGGCGAACTTCGCGGTTGCGCCCTTCGGTTAACGTGACGTTATACCACTGGTTAATCCCTTCCCCGCCCTGGAAACTAATGGTGCGGAATGCCGCTGGACCATCTTCCAGTTGAACACCGCGGCTCAGTTGTTTGATTTTTTCGTCATCGATTTGACCAAACACACGCACTGCATATTCGCGTTCAACTTCACGGCTAGGGTGCATTAAGCGGTTAGCCAATTCACCATCAGTGGTGAACAACAATAGGCCTGAGGTATTGACGTCCAGGCGACCTACTGCAACCCAACGCGAACCGCGCAATTTAGGCAAGCGGTCAAATACCGTTGGGCGGCCTTCAGGGTCATTGCGGGTACAGAGTTCGCCTTCCGGCTTGTAATACGCCAGCACACGGCACACCGCTTCTTCAGATTCTTTAATCGAAAGAAGATGGCCGTCCAGACGAATTTTAGTAGCCTGAGTCACCTCAACACGATCACCCAGCTTTGATATTTTACCATCAACGCTGACACGACCCTGTTGAATGATGGCTTCGATTTCCCGACGAGAGCCATGACCTGCTCGTGCCAAGATTTTCTGTAATTTTTCACCCACAACTTTTGTTTTTTCATCCACAATTTTATCGCCCTGTGGTTTAGGGCTTTGTGGCTTTGAGTTTGGTAACTTTTGGTCTTCTGACTTCTCGCTCATTGAGCAACCTCTAATGTCGCCTTCACAGGCGTCGTGTTATATATTGTAATCAATAAGTTAAGCTCACAATCAAGCAGAACTCACTGATTGTAATACATTTTAGAACACAGCGTGGCGCGCAGAAAGTGACGCAAACGCTTCAACACGCTGGTTCGTGACCGGACATATTACACTATTTTCACAGTCAGGGACTCAAAAAGACTCGGATGTCACTAACAATGGCTTATCGCCCGTTCCACTTAGCGGAATGGCGTTGCATCCCCTGCACCTTCGCGGATAACTTCCGGTGAAGAATCAGTCAGGTCAATAACCGTAGTTGGCTGTTGGCCCAGCGAACCGCCGTGAATAATTAAGTCCACTTGCTTGCCCAAGTGCTCTTTGATCTCTTCCGGGTCCGACTCCGCAAAATCATTACCAGGCAGCATCAATGTGGTCGACATCAGCGGCTCGCCTAATACGTCCAGTAACGCCAGCGCAATAGGATTGGACGGCACACGCAAGCCAATTGTTTTGCGTTTGTCATTCATCAAACGCCGCGGCACTTCTTTTGTCGCTTTCAATATAAAGGTGTAGTTGCCGGGAGTGTTGTTCTTGATAAGCCGAAACGCCGAGTTATCAACATAGGCGTAAGTTGACAGCTCCGATAAATCACGACAAACCAAGGTAAAGTTATGGTTACCATCCAACTGGCGAATACGACAAATACGTTCCATTGCAGCTTTATCTTCTAAGCGGCAGCCAAGGGCATAACCCGAATCTGTCGGATAAACAACCACCCCTCCCTTACGTAAAACATCCACACTTTGGTTGATTAACCGTGGCTGAGGGTTTTCTGGGTGAATATAGAAAAATTGACTCATGACTCTACCTAATCATTAAATGTATGAATTAGCTGGACTGACTCTCTATCGGCCAATCACGCCATACCGGTTCCACCCCAGCGGGCAGCCACAATTTGCGGCCCAACTCAATCCAGGAACAAGGTTGATGGAAATCAGACCCCTGGGATGCAAGTAAATTATAGTCACGCGCATACTGAGCAAGTTGTGCCCGCTCAAAGGGAGCCTGCTGGCACTGGGCAACTTCCATGGCATCACCACCATGCTCAGCGAAATGTGCTAATAACCGCTTCAGCCATTTCGCCGTTAAATCATAACGCCCAGGGTGCGCCAGCACAGCTTGTCCGCCTGATTGCTGAATAGCATCAATAGCTTGTTCTATTGTACACCATTGAGCGGGAACATAACCGGTCTTGCCTTTAGCCAAATACTTTTTGAAAACCTGGCCGACGTTACTGGCTAGCCCTAACTCCACCAGATAACGGGCAAAATGGCCTCGCGTCACCTGGCCGCCTTCTGCCAACCGATTAGCCCCTTCCCAGGCATCAGGAATACGCGCTTTCGCCAACCGGGCACTGATTTCTTGCGCCCGGCTATAACGATGTTCGGACTGTTGGCTTAATAACTGGCAGATGCTGGGGTGTTGGATATCCATGCCCAATCCCACAATATGGATTTCATGGTTTTCCCATAATGTGGAAATCTCGACACCGGGAATAAGCCGGATTGGCAGTTGCTGCTGCTCAATAGTCGCGGCGGCTTCTGCTAGCCCTGCGGTGGTATCGTGATCGGTAATCGCCAACACACCTACGCGCATTTGCGCCGCCCTGATCACCAACGCCGCGGGGCTCAGTGAGCCGTCCGATGCGGTGGTATGACTATGTAAGTCATAGAGAGTAAAGGCCGTTGATGTAACAACATCAGTTAAATCAGCCGTATTAGGTGAGGTGGCGTTATCAGACAAAACGGGTTTAGTAGACAAAATAAAAGTCCGGAAAAAGCGTGGCTAACTATCATACTCGCTAATGTGACATTAACGTTAATCAATCTTATTTGGCATCCAACTCATTCTGGCAAATGTCACAGGCAAAAGTGTTTATGAAAAACAATTATTCAGGGGTTGACATTTATCCCGCGAACCAGTTAACTAGTACACAAGTTCACGAGATACCAAGATGCGGCTCAGGAACACCGGGCAACACCCGTTTATTAAGTAAAACAATGAAAGCAATCATAGAGAGTGACTGATAATGAAAACTTCCCTGATTTCCTTACTGCGTTGGTGGCACATCTCCCTCTCTCGGGCGGTGTAATCGCGCATATCAGTCATCAGACAGTGCAGATTGCTTCAGCCCGCTAATAGCGGGCTTTTTTATGGACAGATTTCGGCGTATACCTTTTTTCAGGAACAATAAACAATGCAAACCTCGCGCCCCACTTTACAGTTACTGACCACCACGGCGTGTTACCGTGATGACCCAACCGCACTGTTTCATCAGCTCTGCGGCGCGCGGCCTGCAACATTGCTGCTGGAGTCAGCGGAAGTGACCAGCAAGCAGAACCTGAAAAGTCTGCTCATTATCGATAGTGCGCTGCGTATTACAGCACTAGAGCAGAAAGTCACAATTGAAGCACTGACACGCAATGGTGCGGCTTTATTACCATTGCTGGACGCAGCCTTGCCAGCGCAAGTTGAGATTCAAGTCCGTCCTAATGGCCGTGAATTAACATTCCCCGTGATTACTGATGTGCAAGATGAAGACTCCCGCTTACAGGCGTTATCCGTTTTCGATGCTTTGCGTCTGTTGCTGAAACTGGTCGATGCCCCGCAGACAGAGCGAGAAGCGATGTTTTTGGGTGGTTTGTTTGCCTACGACTTGGTCGCCGGTTTTGAAAACTTGCCGCAGTTACGCCAAGACCAACGTTGTCCGGACTTCTGCTTCTATTTAGCTGAAACCTTGTTGGTGTTAGATCATCAACACCGCTCAACAACATTACAAGCCAGCCTGTTCACCCCGGATAATAGCGAGCACCAGCGCTTGACGGCTCGGTTAGAACAGCTAGCCCACCAATTGCAACAAGCGCCACAGGCCATTCCTGCCAAGTCAGTACCAGAGATGACGTTACAGTGTAACCAATCAGATGCAGAATACGGTGCCGTTGTCAGCGAGTTACAGCAGGCAATCCGCGAGGGTGAGATTTTCCAGGTCGTCCCTTCTCGCCGGTTCTCACTGCCTTGCCCGTCGCCACTGGCGGCGTATCAAACACTGAAAGACAGCAATCCAAGCCCGTATATGTTTTTCATGCAGGATAACGAATTCTCTTTGTTCGGTGCCTCACCTGAAAGCGCACTGAAATATGATGCGACCAATCGTCAAATTGAAATTTACCCGATTGCCGGGACTCGCCCACGCGGCCGCCGCGCTAATGGAGAACTGGACCGCGATTTGGACAGTCGCATTGAACTGGAAATGCGTACCGACCATAAAGAATTGGCGGAACACTTGATGCTGGTGGATTTGGCCCGTAATGACCTGGCGCGTATCTGTGAACCGGGTAGCCGTTATGTGGCTGATTTAACCAAAGTCGACCGTTATTCCTTTGTGATGCATCTGGTTTCTCGCGTAGTGGGCACCTTGCGCCACGATTTGGATGTGCTGCATGCCTATCAGGCCTGCATGAACATGGGGACATTAAGCGGTGCACCAAAAGTTCGGGCGATGCAATTAATCGCCGCCAGTGAGGGCGCGCGTCGCGGCAGTTACGGCGGTGCTGTCGGCTATTTTACCGCTCATGGTGATTTGGATACCTGCATTGTTATTCGCTCGGCTTATGTCGAGGACGGTATCGCCACAGTACAAGCCGGTGCCGGTGTGGTGCTGGATTCAATTCCACAGTCGGAAGCCGATGAAACCCGCAATAAAGCCCGCGCGGTGTTACGCGCTATCGCCACCGCACACCACGCCAGGGAGGTGTTCTAATGGAAAATAATCTAATGGCCGACATCTTGCTGCTCGATAATATCGATTCCTTTACCTACAACCTGGTTGATCAACTGCGCTCCAGTGGCCATCGCGTAGTGATATACCGCAACCAAATTGCGGCTGACACCATTATTGAGCGTTTGCAACAACTTGAAAAACCAGTGTTGATGCTATCACCCGGCCCCGGCACCCCAGCGCAGGCAGGCTGTATGCCTGAGTTGTTGCAGCGTTTACGCGGCCAGCTACCGATTATCGGCATTTGCCTCGGCCACCAAGCCATTGTCGAAGCCTATGGCGGCCATGTTGGTCAGGCTGGCGAAATATTACATGGTAAGGCTTCTGCCATTGAACACGACGGACACGGCATGTTTGCAGGAATGCCTAATCCTTTACCGGTTGCCCGCTACCACTCATTGGTCGGCAGTAATATCCCAACAGAACTCACTGTTAACGCCCGTTTTGGCGAGATGGTCATGGCGGTTCGTCATGATGCCCATCGGGTTTGTGGCTACCAATTCCACCCAGAATCGATTTTAACCACCCAGGGTGCTCGTTTGCTGGAGCAAACCTTAGACTGGGCGCTATCCCCTTCGCGCGTATAACCGCAAGAGTGTTAGCTGTGACTCCAGGCTATTTTGGGATGAAAATTTAAGGAATTGATGATGCACAATCTATTACCAAAAGAATTGTTATTAGAAAAACTGTTTCGGGCCGAGTCGATGACTCAGGCAGAAAGCCAACTGCTATTTGCCGCGATTGTCCGGGGTGAACTGGAAGCCAGCCAATTGGCTGCGGCATTAATCAGCATGAAAGTGCGCGGCGAAACCCCTGCCGAGATTGCCGGCGCAGCACAAGCCTTATTAGCTGATGCTCAACCCTTCCCGCGCCCCGATTACTTGTTTGCCGATATTGTCGGCACCGGTGGCGACGGCACCAACAGCATTAACATTTCCACGGCCAGCGCGTTTGTTGCCGCCAGTTGTGGCGTGAAAGTGGCCAAACACGGTAATCGCAGTGTGTCCAGCCGTTCCGGTTCGTCAGACTTGTTGGCCGCCTTTGGCATTCGTCTGGACATGAGCGCCGAGCAGTCACGCCTGGCATTGGATGAGTTAGGTGTTTGTTTCCTGTTTGCGCCGCAGTATCACACCGGTTTTCGCCATGCGATGCCCGTGCGCCAACAACTCAAAACCCGTACTTTGTTTAATGTGTTAGGGCCATTGATTAACCCTGCCCGCCCACCATTGGCGCTGATTGGTGTTTATAGCCCTGAATTGGTGTTGCCGATTGCTGAAACGCTTAAAGTGCTGGGTTATCAGCGCGCGGCGGTGGTGCATGGCGGCGGCATGGACGAAGTGGCGATTCATGCGCCAACTCAGGTCGCGGAGCTGAATAACGGCAGTATCGAAAGCTACGAATTAGCACCGGAAGATTTTGGCTTAAACCGCTTCGAACTTGGCTCGCTACAGGGCGGCGCACCTGAAGAAAATCGTGACATTTTAGCACGGTTGTTACAAGGTAAGGGTGAGGCAGCGCATGCCGCAGCAGTCGCGGCTAATGTCGCATTATTGCTGAAATTGCATGGGCAGGAAAACCTGCGCCATAACGCACAACAAGCATTGGAAATGATTCACAGCGGTCAGCCTTTTGAACGTGTTACCGCTCTGGCAGCAAGAGGATAAATCATGCAGGAAACCGTACTTCACCAAATAGTGCGCGATAAGGAAATCTGGGTTGCCGCGCGGAAATTACAACAGCCTCTGGCCAGTTTCCAAAATGACATTACCTTGAGTCAGCGCGACTTTTATCAGGCGCTACAGGGCAATAACACGGTGTTTATTCTGGAGTGCAAGAAAGCATCGCCGTCCAAAGGCGTTATTCGCGATAATTTTAATCCAGCAGAGATTGCTGCTGTTTATAAGAATTATGCCTCGGCTATCTCGGTACTGACGGATGAAAAATACTTCCAGGGCAATTTTGACTTTTTGCCACAAGTCAGCGCGGCGGTAACTCAACCGGTATTGTGTAAAGATTTTATTATTGATGCCTACCAAATTCAGCTGGCGCGTTTTTATCAGGCTGACGCTATTTTGCTGATGCTATCTGTGCTTGATGATGAGACTTACCGCCAACTGGCCGCCGTGGCTCATAGTCTGAACATGGGGGTATTAACCGAGGCAAGCAATGCCGAGGAGCTGGATCGCGCGATTGCATTAGAGGCAAAAGTCGTTGGTATCAATAACCGTGACTTACGTGATTTGTCTATCGACCTTAATCGCACCCGCGAGCTGGCACCGCGCCTGCCCAAGGGCGTGACGGTTATCAGCGAATCAGGTATCAATAACTACCGGCAGGTGCGCGAACTCAGCCATTTTGCCAACGGGTTCCTCATTGGCAGCGCATTGATGTCTGAGACAGACCTGAATGCTGCGGTGCGCCGCGTGCTATTGGGTGAAAATAAGGTATGCGGTCTGACCCGCGCCCAAGATGCCGCTGCCGCTTACCAGGCCGGAGCAGTCTATGGTGGTTTGATTTTCGTCGGTAACTCACCACGCTATGTGGATATTGCGCAAGCCCGCACCGTTATCAGTGGCGCGCCGCTGAAGTATGTTGGCGTCTTCCGTGATGCAAAAGTCGAAACCATACAACAAACTGCTGAACGGCTGTCGTTAAGCGCCGTGCAATTACATGGGCATGAAGATCAAAGCTATATCAACCAACTGCGTGAAGTATTGCCTGCCAGTTGCCAGATTTGGAAAGCACTGAGTGTCACTGACGCAGTGCCAGCTCGTCACTTACAGCATGTCGAACGCTATGTTTTGGATAATGGCAACGGCGGCACCGGCCAGAGTTTTGACTGGTCATTATTAACCGGTCAACCATTGGATAATGTCCTGCTGGCGGGGGGGCTTGGGGCTGATAACTGTAGTGCTGCGGCCCAACTGGGTTGCGCTGGTTTGGATCTCAATTCCGGTGTCGAAAGCGCCCCCGGAGTGAAAGATCCCCAAAAGATTGCCGCCGTATTCCAAACATTACGCACCTATTAAATCATAAACACATTTGAGTTAACCCTATACCCAATAGATTTCAAGATGCAGGAAGGCGGCAAGCAAGATAATCCCGATGAGTCTATTTATTTTAAGGTCAACGACCAGTAAGTGATTCGGGTTAGCGAGTGCAGCCAACACACCTGCAGTTTGAAAGATGACGGGTATATAAAGGACAGAAAAATGACCACATTGAATCCTTACTTTGGCGAGTTCGGGGGAATGTATGTCCCCCAGATTCTGATGCCAGCATTGAAGCAACTGGAAGAGGCTTTTGTCAGTGCTCAACTGGATCCTGAGTTTCAGGCAGAATTTCAGGATTTGTTAAAAAACTATGCCGGGCGTCCAACCGCCCTAACCCTGTGTCAAAATCTGACCAAGGGGACTAACACCAAGCTATATCTGAAACGTGAAGACCTGTTACACGGTGGCGCGCACAAGACCAATCAGGTTTTAGGTCAGGCTTTACTAGCCAAACGCATGGGTAAAACAGAAATAATTGCTGAAACTGGTGCGGGTCAACATGGTGTGGCTTCAGCATTAGCCTGTGCCTTACTGGGCTTAAAATGTCGCATCTATATGGGTGCCAAAGACATTGAGCGCCAGTCGCCAAACGTTTTCCGTATGCGCCTGATGGGGGCTGAAGTTATCCCGGTTCACAGCGGTTCATCAACGCTGAAAGATGCGTGTAATGAAGCCCTGCGTGACTGGTCTGGCAGCTACGAAACCGCCCACTATATGCTTGGAACTGCCGCAGGCCCACACCCTTACCCCACTATTGTGCGTGAATTCCAGCGTATGATTGGCGAAGAAACTAAAGCGCAACTGTTGGCCAGAGAAGGCCGCCTGCCCGATGCGGTGCTGGCATGCATCGGCGGTGGTTCTAACGCCATTGGCATGTTTGCTGACTTTATCGATGAGCCGGGTGTAGGGCTGATTGGCGTGGAACCGGCTGGGTTGGGTATCGAAACCGGTCAACATGGTGCTCCACTGAAACATGGCAAAGTTGGCATCTACTTCGGTATGAAATCACCGATGATGCAAACCAGTGATGGTCAAATTGAAGAATCTTACTCAATTTCTGCCGGTTTAGACTTCCCATCTGTCGGGCCACAACATGCTTATTTGAATAGCATCGGGCGCGCTGATTATGTGTCAGTGACTGATGACGAAGCACTGGATGCGTTTAAAGCGCTGTCATGCAAAGAAGGGATTATCCCGGCGTTGGAGTCTTCTCATGCATTGGCCCATGCCCTGAAAATGATTAAAGCAGAGCCGGAAAAAGAACAGATACTGGTGGTGAATCTGTCCGGGCGCGGTGACAAAGATATTTTCACCGTTCACGATATTCTGAAAGCGCGGGGAGAAATTTAATGGAGCGTTATCAACAACTTTTCAAACAGTTGGCTGCCAAAAAAGAAGGCGCATTTGTTCCTTTCGTACAACTCGGCGACCCAACACCGGCTCTCTCCTTAGAAATTATCGACACCTTGATTGCCGCAGGTGCAGATGCATTGGAATTGGGCATCCCCTTCTCTGATCCATTGGCTGATGGCCCGACAATTCAAAACGCCGCGCTACGTGCTTTCGCCGCTGGGGTTACCCCTGGCATCTGTTTTGAGATGCTGGCAGAAATCCGTAAAAAGCACCCAACTATTCCCATTGGGCTGCTGATGTATGCAAATCTGGTATTCCATAACGGGATTGATACTTTCTATCAGCGCTGCGCTGATGTCGGTGTCGACTCGGTGCTGATTGCTGATGTGCCGTTTGAAGAGTCACTGCCGTTCCGCACTGCGGCCTTGCGCCACGGAATTGCGCCAATCTTTATCTGCCCGCCTAATGCCGATGATGATTTATTGCGAGAAATTGCCTCTCATGGTCGTGGCTATACCTACCTACTCTCTCGTGCGGGTGTGACGGGGGCTGAGAATCACGGACAGCTGCCATTGAATCATTTGATAGATAAACTGCGTGAATACAATGCAGCTCCGGCTCTACAAGGTTTTGGTATCTCAGAGCCTGAGCAGGTAAAAATCAGTCTGGCGGCAGGGGCAGCTGGTGCCATTTCAGGCTCTGCTATTGTAAAAATCATTGAAAACAATGTCTCACAGCCCGCAGAGATGCTCGCACAATTGGCTAACTTCGTGACCAATATGAAAGCAGCCACCCGCAGCTAGTTTCCCCAGAGCGCCTGATGACACATCAGATTCAGGCGCTATCTTCCTTATATTCAATGCCTTTCTCACCGTCTATCTGCTGAAAATTTGAATTAAAACCATTCATAACTAATACTAATAATGTGTAACACACTAAGCATTTATTTACATTTAGGATGCTGTGGGTGTCACCGCGCCTTGAGTGAAATATGCGTTAATAGCACGTTGAACTATTGCCCTATCGCATTGATAAACATGGAGAGTCATTTATGAAGATTTTTAAAACCATTTCAGCTTTATGCGTTGCAATGATTATGGCGATGGCAATATCTGCCTGCGCTCCTACAGCAAAATCGGAAGGAACCGGTGGTTATATTGATGACACAGTGGTCACCACTAAAGTGAAATCAGCGCTGTTGGGTGAGAAAAATCTGAAATCGACTGAAATCAGTGTTGAAACGTTCAAAGGGCGGGTTCAGTTGAGTGGTTTTGTTAGCTCACGTCAGGATGCCAACCGTGCAGTACAGATTACCCGTAGCGTACCTGGGGTGAAATCTGTTAGTGATCAGATGCTGATCCGCTAATCACCTGTGGATAAGCACATCTTATAGTCCGGAAACTGGCGGGGCGACTGCACCGATGGGCACTCCGACGGCTTACGCCGTTACGACCCATTCGGTACATTTCCCCGCCTATTGATGCTAAAAACGAAAGATATTAGCCAAAGTCATTGGTGTGACAGCAAGGCAGCCAGCAAACGCATCCCGATGAGCTGACTCCGGTCAGTGATTCGGGTAAGTAAGTGCAGCTAACACCGCTGTAACGCCAAGGACGAAGGATAATCAGAAACGATAACCGGCACCAAACATAAACACCCAAGGATCAAGGCGGGTATGAATACTTTGCTCCTGGCCATTGGCTTTGAATTTCACGTCAGTTTCGATATTCATCCACCAGACAGACATATTC
This sequence comes from Yersinia proxima, assembly GCF_902170785.1. Lineage (GTDB taxonomy): Bacteria > Pseudomonadota > Gammaproteobacteria > Enterobacterales > Enterobacteriaceae > Yersinia > Yersinia proxima. The sequence goes on from NZ_CABHYG010000017.1 coordinate 495,512, forward strand.
ACCATCCAGTTTTCGCTCACCATGTAATCCAGACCCGCCTGACCCGCCACACCCCAAGAATCTTTTACACTCAAATCCGTCAATCCGGCAGAAGCGCCGGTATTGTTGAATTTTTCATCAAAGAAGGTGGTGTAGTTCAGACCAATACCCAAATACGGGCGCAGTTTGTCTTGTTTGTCGCGAAAATAATATTGCGCCATTAATGTTGGTGGTAGTTGCTTAACTTCAGCAATATCCCCAGTCGGCCCAAGCCCTATTTTATGGCGAAAAGGAGTAGCAGCCAGCAATTCCACACCGATATTATCGGTAACCAGATAACTGAAAGTCAGGCCCAACTGAGTATTGTTATCTGCTTTGAAGGAACCATAACCTAATACATCATCAGACCCGGCATTGGGTCTGACTGTTGCCGTCCCTGCCCGGAAAATATAATCGCCTGCTTGATGCGCACTTACCGCAGTCGATGCCAGAGTTGCTACGGCTAATATTGCCAAAGTGACTTTTTTCATTATCCATTCCATTTGTAGGTATATTCGCGGACAGAATATACCCACAAATGAGTATTCATGATCCAATCGAGATCACATCTTTAGTAACAATTTAAATAAATCCTAATTTAAGTAAGGTTATTTAATTCCTTAATAATATTGAAATTGATCTGGATCATAAATAGCCGTTTACACCAAATTGTGCTTCCGGCCATTGCTGAAAAAGACAACAGTTGTCATGCTGCTATGCTTGGATGTTGTATGTGTGAAATCGTGATCGGTTGGCTGTTTACTTGGTAAGGAGCAGTAGATTCAAGATGAGCGCTGAAATTAATCCGTGTGTCAGTTGTGGTGCCTGCTGTGCCTATTTTCGAGTCTCATTTTATTGGTCGGAGGCCAAAGATGGCGGCGGTACAGTTCCCTCCGCGATGACCGAGCAGGTCACCCCGTTTATTAGCTGCATGTGCGGCACTAATGGTAAATCTCCCCGCTGCATTGCCCTCCAGGGCGAGGTCGGCCAGTCTGTTTCTTGTTCAATCTACACCGACCGCCCACCTCCCTGTCATGAATTTGAGCCATCAGGAGAAGCGGGTATTCATAATCCCTATTGTGACCGCGCCCGCGCCCATTACGGCTTGCCACCGTTACCTGTTGATAACATCGAGGTAATTAGATTAGAAGAAATCAGCCGTTGGCCAATGACAGGATCCCACAGCGCACCATAACAAGGTATAATCATCGGCTAAGCGCTATTTTTTCGATCCCAAGGAGTTTTCATGCCTATCACGGCTAACACTTTATACCGTGACAGTTTTAACTTTTTACGTAATCAACTAGCCGCCATTCTGTTACTGGCGCTACTGACTGCGTTCATTACCGTCATGCTGAATCAGGCCTTTATCCCTGATACTGAACAACTGAGTATTTTAAGTTCCACAGAAAGTGATTTTGCGTCGTCAGGGAATATCAGCATTACGGAGTTAGTGGCACAACTCACACCAGAGCAGCAGATTATTCTGCTCAAAGTGTCTGCGGCGGCCACCTTTTCTGCATTAGTGGGTAATGTATTGTTAGTCGGTGGCATGCTGACACTGATTTCTATGGTTTCTCAAGGCCGTCGTGTTAGCGCATTGCAGGCAATTGGTATTTCACTGCCTATTCTACCCCGCTTGCTGTTGCTGATGTTTATTGGGACGCTGTTAATTCAGTTGGGAATCACTCTGTTTATCGTGCCGGGTATCATTATTGCCGTCGCGCTTTCGCTATCGCCGGTTATCGTGACCACGGAAAAGATGGGTGTTTTCGCCGCAATGAAAGCGAGCATTAAATTAGCCTTTGCCAATGTTCGGTTGATTATTCCGGCGATGATGTTGTGGATCGCAGCCAAACTGATTTTGTTATATTTGGTCAACCATCTGACGGCGTTGCCGACCCCTATTGCCAGTGTGGTTTTAGCGTCTCTGAGCAATCTGGTTTCTGCATTATTGCTGGTGTACCTGTTCCGCTTATATATGTTATTGCGCCCAACCGACGTTACTGCGTAAACGTCGGTATCGATAAAACAACCAAGGGCCGTAATGGCCCTTGGTTGTTATTTGAAATTGTTGTTATTTGGCACTCAACAGATTTAAACCCTATCCTCCATCAACCGATTTCGGGTTCGGCTTCAGGTTCTTGTTTCTCGGGTTTTTGTTTCTCTGGTTCTTGTTTCTCAGCTACCCGCTGCTTACTTTGAATCAGCTTGAGAGCCAGATACAAATCGGGCACCAAAACCAGATCATCATCATGGCTTTTGAACTTATTAATCCGGAACCAGCGTGTCAATTCAGTGCGTCGCCCAGCTAATATCAGCTTAATATTACGCTGCTTCAGATCGCGCTTAAGCTCATCTATCGCAGCCAACACACTGATATCAGCATAAGTAAAGCTGGCTACCGCATCAATCACCACCCAGTCAGCGGGATGTGGCGTGCTATCAACCAGATTCAAAATACGTCGTTTGAAGTAGGCAACGTTGAAATACGTTAGCGGTGAGTTAAAGCGGTAAATCATAACGCCGGGCACAGGTTTAATGCCGTTACCACTGCGCATAGAATGGATCATGCCATCAGCATTAATCCCCAATAACTGCTCTGTTGGACGAAATACCGTGCGTAAGAATTGCAATAACCCCAACAACACCGCCAAACCAATACCACTAATCACGCCGACTAAAACAACACTAATGAAAGTAAAGATCGCCAGATAAAAGGCCTGAGTATTACGTTTACGTAACTGCCATAAACTTCTGAACCCGAGTAAAGACCAGGCGGCATAAATCAGCACTACACCCAAGGCTGCGATGGGAATAAATTGCAGTGGACGAGTTAAAAACAGTAATACCATCGCAATAACCAACGCGGCAATAATAGATACCAGTTGGCTCTTACCATTATTGGCATCATTCACGGCAGTTCGGGTACTCGCTCCACTGATAGCAAAACCCTGCGAGAGCGCGGAGACAATATTGGTGACACCAAGCGCGCGCAGCTCGACATCGGCATCCACTTCGTAGCCATTCTTGGCGGCAAAACTACGGGCGGTCAGCATCATACTGACAAAACTGACCACCGCCAGGTTGAGTGCCGGGATAACCATGTCACGCAACAAGCCCGGTTGGAAATCAGGCCAATGTACCATCGGCAAACCACCGTCAAACCCACCGACCACCGCGACACCAAACTGCTGCATATTGGCAGCCCAAGAGACAAAGGTCGCGATGACAATGGCTAACAACGGCGCAGGCCAGTTGGGCCGTAACCACTTAACACCGTACAGCACGACAAAGGTCAGTAATGAAATGGCAACCGTGGGTAAATGGCTGTTGATTAAATTATGTGGCAGAGCCAGCACTCGCTCAATCAATTGAGGTGGGCGGGTCATAAAACCAAATACTTTGCCCAACTGATCAACAATAATGGTGATCGCCACCCCATTAAGCAGGCCGGTCAATATCGGTCGCGATAATAAATCAGCCAAGGCCCCGAGCTTAAAACGGCTGGCCACCAGACACCATGTCCCCATCATCAGTGTCATCATGATAGTCAGTTGCCAGTGAACCTCGCTGTTCCCCGCCGCTAACGGTGCTACCACCGCAGCGATAACCGCGCAGGTCGCCGCGTCAGGCCCAACAATCAATTGCCGTGAGGAGCCAAAAAATGCGTAGGCAATCATCGGCAGAATACATGAATACAACCCGACTGCAGCGCTAACGCCAGTCAATTCCGCATAGGCGATAGCAATGGGCAATGCCACTGCAGCCACCGATAACCCTGCCCTCATATCTGGCTTGAGCCAGCCACGTTCATACGCCATTAATTGGGTCAAACCCGGCATCCAATACCGGAGTGATTTTCTCTGCATACTAACTCCACCAAGTTTTAACCCAATATCTGTTGCTTATCATGCTGGGTTAATACCGAACTGGCAATATACTGACAAAATCTGTTACTTGTTTATCGTAAGTTTCTGCAAATTCCGCTGGCAGAGCGCGCATTCCGACAGATAATTAAGGATAATAGTGTTTTGCCGCAAGTACCCTCACCTCACTGAATCCGGTATAGTCAGGCGGTGTATAAATTATGGATTGATTCATGAAGCAACTTTTAGATTTTCTCCCATTGGTCGTATTTTTCGTTTTCTACAAGATGTATGACATTTTTGTCGCATCAGGGGCGTTGATTGTCGCAACATTACTGGCGCTGGCCTTTACCTGGGTCAAATACCGCAAGGTAGAAAAAATGACGCTGGTCACCGCCATTATGGTGCTGGTGTTCGGCACCTTAACGCTGGCATTCCACAGCGACTTGTTTATTAAGTGGAAAGTGACGGTGCTGTATGTATTATTCGCCGTCGCCTTATTAGTTAGTCAGTGGTTTATGAAAAAACCATTGATTCAGAGGATGCTTGGCAAAGAACTGACGTTACCCGATGCTGTCTGGTCAACGTTGAACATGTCTTGGGCGGTATTTTTCCTGATCTGTGGCTTGTTGAACATCTATGTGGCGTTCTGGTTACCACAAGATATTTGGGTCAATTTCAAAGTGTTTGGCTTAACCGCCCTGACGCTGATATTCACACTTATCAGTGGCGTTTATATTTACCGACATATGCCGGAAGAACAGAAAAAGTCATAATTTAAATAGCAGGCAGAGATGACCCAGGAACAAATATCACCTCGCGGTGAACGGTTATTACCTAGCGGTGAACAAGTATTGCCCAACGGTGAATTGGTACTTCGCACCCTTGCGATGCCCGCCGATACCAATGCCAATGGCGATATTTTTGGTGGCTGGTTGATGTCACAAATGGATATTGGCGGTGCTATTCAAGCTAAAGAGATAGCCCACGGCCGAGTGGTCACGGTAAGAGTTGATGGCATGACCTTCCTCAAACCTGTTGCGGTGGGTGATGTGGTTTGCTGTTATGCCCGCTGCATCAAGACAGGACGTAGCTCTATTACCATCAATATTGAAGTATGGGTGAAAAAGGTCTCTTCCGAACCTATTGGCCAGCGCTATAAAGCCACTGAAGCAGTATTCACCTATGTGGCCGTTGATGATATTGGCAAAGCCCGAGCCTTACCCGAAGGTAGCCGAAATTTTGAAGTAGGCGCAACGCAATAGTTGCCATTTGATTGATGTCAAATGTCAGATGTCAAAAGGGTCGCTTCAGCAGCGACCCTTTTTATTGCAACGTGGATATTGCCGAACACCAATATCACTACTGCCTTAATCCATTTCCGTGGTGCCGCCAATTTTGAACACCACTGTGGTGACATAATCCTTGGCTGCAACCGCTTCAAAACGCCACTTGCGCATCACCTGTTTCACTTCACGCTCAAAGGTATTACGCGGTGTCGCTTCCAGGATACGGACGTTAGTAACACGACCATTTTCGTCAATGTCATATTGCACTTTAACCTGCCCTTCAACCCCTAACGCCAGGGCTCTGGCGGGATAAGTCGGTTTCGCCTTACTCAGGGCTTTTGGCCCAGTAGATGTTGACACACCCGGCACCGATGCTTTTGGTGCTGATTTAACCGGAGCATTGGTAGAAACCAGTGCAGGCTCATCCGATTTGAACGGTTTGTCATCCGGCGGAGCTACTGTCTTTTTAACATCCGGCTTTTTCACTTCCGGTTTTTTAACTTCTTTTTTCACCGGTTTCGGCTTTGGTTTAGGTTTCACCGGTTCAGGGATAGGTACAGGCACCGGTTCTGGCAGCACTTCAGGTTCGGGTGGTGCTTCTTCGATAGGCTCTGGTTCTGCCTGCGGCTCTGCCGCTGCTGGCTGTGGTGCCGCGAAGGTATCTATATTAACCATCGTGACCGCGATCGGCGCATCCTCTATCTCTGGCTGTATTCTCATTTGCTCTACAGATACATACAGCAATGCCGCAATTACGCTGCCATGTATACCTACTGAAAATGCGAGTGGCCATGTAAGCCGTCGACCCAAGAAAAATTTATTTAGCTGCATAATAATTCAGTGTCCTCTAATGCAGCTAAGTTTAAATGCAAATAGCAATCATATTCAATACGCAGTTGCAAACTATCTTAGCGATAGGTCTTAAATGATGCTTTAAACGGCAATATCAACCAAATAACACTTTCCATTTACGCCCGGTTATCATTTTATCTCATTATAAATTACCGGTGTACTCGCTTGAAATCGCAGATATCCCTCTTCTCACAGCTTATTGAATTTATGGATGGAACATGGTGTTATGGATATTGAACACACCTCATCATATTGAAGCATATACCCTAAATAATTCGAGTTGCAGGAAAGCGCAATTGAAGTATGGCGGGTAAGAACATTTAAAGGTGAAACATGCTGTATATAATCTTTGCGACCGATATCCCTGACTCACTAGAGAAGCGCTTGTCAGTGCGCCCGGCACATCTGGCTCGCTTACAAGCATTGCAAGATGAAGGCCGTTTATTGACTGCTGGCCCAAACCCAGCCATCGACAGTGCCGATCCCGGTACTGCCGGATTCACCGGCTCTACCGTGATAGCTGAGTTTGCTTCGCAGCAAGAGGCCGAGGCTTGGGCTGAACAAGATCCTTATGTGGTCGCTGGGGTCTATCAATCAGTTATCGTAAAACCCTATAAGCGCGTATTTTGATTCACCTGCGTATTACATGTCTTTAATCATCTTTACTTATAATTACCGAGAATTAATGTCTAATTGAGTATCGATTATAATATCGAGACAATAAGCCATTTTGTTAAATGCGGAGATGAAGACTATGCAGTGTCCAGTATGCAAAGATACCCAACTGGTTATGTCTGAACGTAAAAGCATTGAGATTGACTATTGCCCAAACTGTCGTGGTGTTTGGTTAGATCGCGGAGAGTTGGATAAAATTATCGAAAAATCAACTGAGAGTGCTCCTGCTACATCTTATTCTGAGCCCAGAGATAACACACGTGACAGCTACGGGTATTCAAAACCTAAGCATTACAAAAAGAAAAGTTTTCTTTCAGAGTTATTTGATTAAGCCTCCCGTAAACACACTGATTCCCATGAAGATTATACGCCTGTTATCAGGCGTATTTGCTTTTGGTGTTACTGCCTCACCACCCACTAGACTTTGTAGTGTTTCAACCAATGTTCTTCACAGGCGTCCACCGCTTTATCCAGCATATGTGCTGGTGATTTCAATATCATATGGTCTTTTCTTACCCAAACAGGATAAGTATGTTTGCCGGCAGCAATGACCTGTTCAACATAAATAGCAGCGTGATAAATCAGCTCAGATTCTTCACAATAGATCTCATATTTATACAGCGTCGGACTGGATTTCAAATCCCCGAAGAATACTGTTTTAGCTAACTTATATTGAGACATTAACTCTAGCCTTTACTGGTGTAGGGATTATATCATCCGCTCAACCGCACCATATAACTGTGATATTCACAGCAAAAGCCCACCTAAGTTAATGTCCTGGCGACAAAAATGACTTTCCCTTGCCAAGTGATATCTCACCGAACATTAAAATGTTCATATTGCAGAGGAAGATGGCGCACCTCATCCAGTGGGCACGAACTGAACAAGTAACCTTGCATGGCATCAACGCCGATGTCAGCAAGTTGACAATACTGCATATGAGTTTCGACCCCCTCAATAACAACATTCTGACAATGTTCACGTAAACGCGTCACCAGGTTATCAAAGGTGACACTACCCGCCCACTGCCAGTAAAAATGTTTATCAATTTTTACACACTCAAAAAAACCACTGGCTGCCGCAGCAAGGTGAGCATTACCACTACCAAAGTCGTCTAACCACAGGGAATATCGTTTAGCCAGCTTACTTAATAATGCGTTCCCGGCACCATCACCGAGGTTAGGGAAACTCTCCATTATTTCCAGTCGGATAAAAGGCATTGAGTCCAACAGTGATATGACATCATCGTCATTCAATACGGCGTTTGTCATATCAAAATCTATATTTATTGAGAGTATTATTTGGTGTTCAATAAACCAATTCTGCTGATTTTTGACTTCACATAATTGAGCATGTAGCAACTTAGCCTTCGTCTGAGCATTAAGTTGATGTAAGAAGCGCTCAGTATAAATAGGCGATTTAAAAGAGGTTGTCGTAAACCGACTCAATAACTCTACAGCAAGTAACTTACCGTCATGCTGGTAAACAGGCTCACAGATAAAAGTGCAATCAACTGCAATGTTTAGTCTGCTATCCACAGTAAAATCCTTTTATTTGATTAGAACAGCAGTATTGATCAATTGATAAAATTGATCAATTTTTTATTATTGATCACTAAAAACGATAAATGATATTGACATGAAAAAATAAAATATAGAACAACTCATTGATAGATAAGAAAGTATCAGATAAACATGATGATTATCATGTTTATTATTCAATAATCATTTGTTTCACCAGGGAATGGTCGCCTCGAACAACCCTACAGTAACACCCCTGAAACTGAACGATTAGAACGAAGCGACCTAATATATAGGGTAGCGCGATCTCATTCTGATGTGAAATAAACTGCCAAAGGACTATTTTGCCCCGTTTATTATTAATATGAACATCAGAATCATCGCATTTTGCTAATTTAGGATAGGTGTAATTTTTCTGCGAGGAAATGCGAAATTTAAAGTGGAAAATATTATTGCCAGATTGCCAATCAATATCACTATGTTAACAATGTTATGTCAATAATCCGTATGGAGGAATGTATTGTGCAAGATGTTTGCAGGTAAAAAATTAATAATCGGCATATCGTGGCTAGAGTGAAAACAAAAACAGCCTCATAACGAGACTGTTTTTACAACCCTCACCGCGCATTACCACTCATAAGCCACAGTAAACAATAGCGACCTACGATGCTGATGCTCGTGGAGCTGCCGGATACCATAGATATGGCGATAACGCCGTGATTGACCTTCAAGCCAGCGACTTTTTCGACGCTGATTTTGCCGCAACATACGCCAGCGGCCTACCTCATTCTTACTCCGTCTCATGAAGCTATTCTTCCAAAGCTGAGAACCGAACTATTATAAACTTTTCATCTGTTGCGCCAAGTCATCGTCGGACAAAAAAGTATGTTTAACCTTAAATCGTATCGCTGCGATGTGGTCAAAACAAAAAATGCCAACTATATAGTTAAGGTCTCCTTGCAAGTCCTTTAGCTTAAAAGACTTTATCCGGTAATATATCCGATTAAAGGTTTCGCCTTTGCCATACTGTGCGTACACTCTTTAGTGACCGTTTGTGAACAGGATTTCCGCCCTTATGACAACATTTTATACCGTAATCAGTTGGCTCTCAGTTTTTGGCTATTGGTTGCTTATTGCCGGGGTCACGTTGCGTATTCTCATGAAACGCAGAGCCGTTCCTTCGGCCATGGCATGGCTACTTGTTATCTATATTCTGCCGTTGGTGGGAATCATCGCTTATCTCTCATTCGGTGAGCTGCATCTCGGTAAGCGTCGAGCTGAACGCGCCAAAGCCATGTGGCCGTCTACCGCGCGCTGGCTCAGTGAGCTGAAAGATTGCCAACATATCTTTGCCAGCTCAAATAGCGAGGTGGCAACCCCGTTATTCCAACTGTGCGAACGTCGCCAGGGCATCAGCGGCGTTAAAGGCAATCAATTACAGTTATTGACCACCACCGATGACACACTAAAAGCCTTAGTCCGTGATATCGAGTTGGCTCGCCATAATATAGAAATGGTGTTTTATATCTGGCAACCGGGCGGCTTGGTTGATCAGGTCGCTGAATCTCTTATGGCTGCGGCACGGCGCGGTGTCCATTGCCGACTGATGCTGGATTCTGCCGGTAGCCAACAATTCTTCCGTACCCCCTATCCTGCCATGATGCGCAACGCCGGAATTGAAGTTGTCGAAGCACTTAAAGTGAATGTCTTCCGGGTATTTTTGCGCCGGATGGATTTACGCCAGCATCGTAAGGTCGTATTGATTGATAATTATGTCGCTTACACCGGCAGCATGAATATGGTTGACCCGCGCTTCTTCAAACAAGACGCTGGCGTCGGTCAATGGATTGATATGATGGCGCGTATGGAAGGCCCGGTGGCGACAACCATTGGCATCGTCTATGCCTGTGACTGGGAAATTGAGACCGGTAAACGTATTCTGCCGCCACCGCCAGATACCCATATCATGCCGTTCGAAGAAGAGAGCGGCCATACTATTCAGGTGATTGCCTCTGGCCCGGGCTTCCCTGAAGAGATGATCCACCAGGCGTTATTAACCGCCGTATATGCGGCACGTAAACAGTTGGTCATGACTACGCCGTACCTCGTGCCAAGTGATGATTTGCTGCACGCTATCTGTACCGCCGCGCAACGTGGTGTTGACGTCAGCATTATCGTTCCGCGCGATAACGACTCAATGATGGTGCGTTGGGCCAGCCGTGCTTTCTTCTCCGAGCTACTTGATGCCGGGGTTAAAATTTACCAATTTGAAGGCGGTTTGCTACACAGCAAAAGTGTTCTGGTCGATGGCCAATTAAGTTTGGTGGGAACAGTGAATCTGGATATGCGCAGCTTATGGTTGAATTTTGAAATCACGCTGGTGATTGATGATGACGGTTTTGGCGCAGATTTGGCACAAGTTCAGGATGATTATATTGCTCGCTCGGTATTATTAGACGGCGAAAAATGGAATAAGCGCCCACTCTGGCATCGCGTAACTGAAAGATTATTCTACTTTTTCAGCCCATTCCTGTGATCAGTGGGAAAGCTAACCATTACCTCATTGTAGATTCTCTGAGTTATTCGCTTTCAATAGCATAATAATTGTAAAAGCAGCATAGAGAATGTTTTAATGTGCGCAATCTGTAAATGACAAATGGGAATCAGCAAATGGACCTTAATAATCGCCTGACTGAAGATGAAACACTGGAACAGGCTTACGATATTTTTCTGGAACTGGCAGGTGATAACCTCGATCCAGCAGATATTTTACTGTTTAACCTTCAGTTTGAAGAGCGCGGCGGTGCTGAGTTATTTGATCCGGCTGAAGATTGGCAAGAACATGTCGATTTTGATCTAAATCCGGACTTTTTCGCCGAAGTTGTCATTGGTCTGGCTGATAGCGATGGTGAAGAGATAAACGATGTGTTTGCTCGTGTTCTACTGTGCCGTGAAAAAGATCATAAACTTTGCCACATCTTGTGGAAAGAGTAACCAGCACCCCACCCACTGCTTAGCTTAGGCAGCAGCTTGATCAAGCTGATGTTTGTCGCTCGTGTACTATACCCAATAAAAAATCTACCCAATAAAAAATCCCCGCTGATTTATCTGGCGGGGATTTTTGCTATCAGACTATTAATATCTGAATAAAGGCATCATAGCGGGTCGACCTTCAGGCAAGAAACCGCATGGCGGAAGCTCCCCTCCAATAATGGGCGAGTTTGTGCACACTCTGGCCCAGCGATTGGGCAGCGGGTACGAAAAACGCAGCCAGATGGCGGATTAATGGGTGACGGTAGCTCCCCCTCCAGCAACTGGATCACTTTCGCCCTTTCTTTATCTGGGTCAGGGATAGGTACGGCCGACATCAATGCTTTGGTGTAGGGATGCTGAGGATTATGGTAAACCTCATCATAAGTGCCAAGCTCTACCGCATGCCCCAGATACATCACTAATACCCGGTCAGAAATGTGTTTTACCACCGCCAGATCATGTGCGATGAAAATCAGTGACAGCCCCATTTCACGTTGTAATTGCTGTAACAGATTTACCACTTGCGCCTGAATTGATACATCCAGTGCTGATACCGGCTCATCGCAAATAACCAGTTTCGGTTCAAGGATCAACGCGCGAGCAATCCCGATACGTTGGCACTGACCACCCGAGAATTCATGAGGATAACGGTTGATTAAGTTAGGCAGTAACCCCACTTTCAGCATCATGGCTTTAACTTTATCTTTAACTTCCTGACGCGGCATTTTGGGATGATAAGTCCGCAGTGGTTCAGCAATGATTTCACCGATAGTCATTCGCGGATTTAATGATGCCAGTGGGTCCTGGAATATCATCTGGATATCGCTGCGCGTCTCACGCCACTGCGCATCACTCATGTTAAGTAAATCTTTACCTAACCACGCCACACTGCCGCCAGTCGCTTTCACCAAACCAATAATAGCGCGGGCAAAAGTTGATTTACCGCAACCAGACTCACCCACCACTCCTAAGGTTTCACCTTCGTACAAACGCAAGGTGACGCCATCGACAGCTTTGAGGGTTTTTGACGGCTGCCAGAACCACTGTTTACCATCCTGAATATCAAAATGGACTTTCAGGTCAGCCACTTCTAATAATACTTTTTTCTCTGTCATGGCATTCATACTAATTCCCCTACTGGCTTGTAGCAGGCACGTAAACGGCCATCACCAAAATGCTCTAATGCTGGAGCGGTGCTACAGCTCTCCATTGCATACTGGCAACGAGGCTGGAATGGGCACCCTTTCGGCAAGCGCAGTAAATTGGGTGGATTACCCGGAATAGTCATGAGAGATTCACCTTCAGCATCAAGGCGAGGCACTGCATTCAGCAAGCCAATAGAATAAGGGTGACTCGGATGATAAAACACATCCCGCGCCTGACCATATTCCATCGTTCTGCCTGCATACATCACCAGAACTTTATTACAAATACCGGCAACTACCCCAAGGTCATGGGTAATCATAATGATCGCCGTATTGAACTCATTCTTAAGTTCATTCAGCAACGTCATGATTTGAGCCTGAACAGTCACATCCAGTGCTGTTGTCGGTTCATCCGCAATCAACAGTTTAGGACGACACAGCAACGCCATAGCTATCATCACGCGCTGACGCATTCCTCCTGAAAATTCATGCGGATACATACGCATACGCTTCCGCGCTTCAGGCATTTTTACCGCATCAAGCATGCGAATTGACTCTTCAAAGGCCTCACTCTTACTCATCTTTTTATGCAATTGCAGCACTTCCATTAGCTGCTCACCCACGCGCATATAAGGATTCAGGGAGGTCATTGGGTCCTGGAAGATCATTGAGATCTCTTCTGCCCGTAAACGGTTCAACTGCTTTTCGGGTAAATTGAGGATCTCACGGCCATTAAACTTCGCCGAACCCCCTATCCGACCATTACTGGCCAGCAGCCCCATCAATGCAAATGCTGTTTGGGATTTACCTGAGCCTGACTCGCCCACAATACCCAGCGTTTCACCGGCGCGCAGGTCAAAATTAAGCGCGTTTACCGCAGTCACATCACCGTCGGGTGTGCCGAATGTAACGGTCAGGTCTTTGACATCCAACAGAACCTTTTGCTGAACAGCAGACTGATTATCAATAGTCGTCATAGTGCTACTCCTCAGCGATCTTTCGGGTCGAGGGCATCACGTAAGCCATCGCCGATAAAGTTGAAACAAAACAGTGTGACCACCAGGAAACCGGCAGGAAACATCAATAACCAGGGAGAAACTTCCATCGAGTTGGCACCATCACTGAGTAATGCGCCCCAACTACTCAGCGGCTCTTGCGTCCCTAACCCTAAGAAGCTCAGGAATGATTCAAACAAAATCATGCTAGGAACCAGTAACGAGGCGTACACCACCACCACGCCCAATACGTTTGGCACGATATGGCGCAACACAATATTACGCGTGGAAACACCGCCCACCAACGCAGCTTCGATGAACTCTTTGCGTTTCAGACTTAATGTTTGCCCACGCACAATACGCGCCATATCCAGCCAGGACACCATACCGATCGCAACAAATATCAGTAAAATATTCTGACCAAAGAAAGTCACCAGCAAAATGACGAAGAACATGAAGGGGAATGAGTTAAGAATTTCCAGCAAACGCATCATCAGTGAGTCGACTTTCCCACCCAGATAGCCTGATAGCGATCCATATAAGGTGCCAACCACCACGGCAACCAAGGCCGCAGCAACACCCACCATCAATGAGATGCGTCCACCAATCGCTACGCGTACCAATAAGTCGCGACCTGATGAATCCGTACCAAAGTAGTGTCCGGACTCAAGATCGGGTGCCGCTGACATCATGCCCCAGTCGGTATCGGCATAGGAAAACTGCGCTAACATCGGGGCAAAAATGACAAATAAAGTAATTAACATCAGGATCACCAAACTGGTGATCGCCGCGCGGTTATGAACAAAGCGGCGGCGGGCATCCTGCCAAAGGCTACGCCCTTCAACTTCCAGTTTTTCACTGAAAACTTCCAGAGCTTCGCTATTTTTCTTGCTCAACATAATTGGCGTGCTCCAGTGCTAGTAACGGATTTTCGGATCGATAACGGCATATAACACGTCAACAATCGCATTGAATAAAATGGTTAATGCGCCTACCAAAATGGTCAGACTCAGGACCAGTGAGTAATCGCGATTTAACGCTCCGTTGACAAACAACTGACCAATACCTGGCAAACCAAAAATGGTTTCAATGACCATTGAACCGGTGATAATGCCAACAAATGCTGGCCCCATATAGGATAAGACAGGTAACAACGCAGGCTTTAACGCATGACGTAATACAATCGTTCGCAGTGGCAAACCCTTGGCCCGCGCAGTACGAATAAAGTTGGAATGTAAAACTTCAATCATGGAGCCACGGGTAATACGCGCGATACTGGCGATATAAGCCAATGACAGCGCCACCATCGGCAAAATAATAAATTTCGGTGCACCGCCGTTCCAACCACCACCCGGCAGCCATTTTAATATAATGGCGAAAACCAGCACTAATAAAGGTGCCACAACAAAGCTCGGAATAACCACTCCGGTCATGGCAAACCCCATGACGGTATAATCCCACTTGGTATTTTGGTTCAACGCAGCAATAACCCCGGCACTGACGCCTAAAATTACCGCCAGTAGGAATGCCGCAAGCCCCAGTTTTGCTGAAACTGGAAACGACGCTGAGACCAACTCATTGACCGTGTAGTCTTTGTATTTAAATGAAGGCCCAAGATCACCTTGAGCCAGTTGACCCAAGTAATTGAAATACTGTTTATAAACTGGGTCATTGAGGTGATATTTTGCCTCAATATTCGCCATCACTTCGGGTGGAAGATTACGTTCGCCAGTGAATGGGCTGCCTGGGGCGAGACGCATCATGAAGAATGAGATGGTGATCAAAATAAAAAGTGTCGGAATTGCTTCCAGACAGCGGCGTAGAATAAATTTTAACATTGCCTGTACCTTTAGCCTTTTTGAATTATCAAGCAATAAGGGCAGCACGCAAATTAAGCGGCTGCCCTTAAGATATTAGTGCTTGATAATATAAAGATCTTTAACGTGCATATTATCCAGTGGATCTTTACCGGTATAACCACCGACATAAGGTTTCACTAAACGGGCATTCACGTAATAGAACAACGGTACAATTGCAGAGTCTTTATCCAACAGGACTTCAGCTTGTTGATACAAGCCGGCACGCTCTTTCTCGGTTTGAACTTTCAGCGTATCACCAATCAGCTTATCAAACGCCGGGCTCTTATAATGCACGGTGTTGTTGCTGCTATCAGATAGCATCATATTCAGGAATGAAGAAGGTTCGTTATAGTCAGCACACCAGCCGGCACGAGCGACATCGAAAGTCCCTTGATGGCGGGTATCCAGGAAGGTTTTCCACTCTTGGTTTTCCAGCTTAACGTCAACACCCAGGTTTTTCTTCCAGATAGATGCCGCCGCAATGGCCAGTTTCTTATGCAAATCTGAAGTGTTATATAACAGGTTGAATGTCAGTGGTTTATCTTTAGTGTAACCGGCTTCAGCCAGTAACTTTTTAGCCACTTCATTACGTTTTTCTTGTGTCCAACTGAACCATTCTGGAGGTGTCAACTCGGCACCACTGGTGTATGGCGGAGTGAAACCATAAGCCGGTAAATCACCCTGGTTTTTCACTTTGTTGACAATGATATCGCGATCCATACCCAGTTTCAGGGCTTCACGGACACGGGCATCAGTGAATGGTGCTTTTTGGTTGTTGATTTCGTAGTAATAGGTGCACAGATAGGGGTCAACATGCACTTCTTGTGGGATCTCTTTTTTCAGTTTCTGGAATAATTCGATCGGCATGTTGTTATACGTCATGTCGATTTCACCGCTGCGATAGCGGTTAACGTCAGTCACTTCAGAAGAGATTGGCAGGTATGTAACTTGATTAATAACGGTCTTCGCATTATCCCAATAGGTTGGGCTGCGCTCTAACACAATACGTTCGTTAACGACCCAATCTTTCAACTTATAAGCGCCGTTACCGACAAAGTTTTGTGGTTGCGTCCACTTCTCGCCAAACTTCTCAATAACTGTTTTGTTCACCGGAGACATAGAAGGATGAGCTAACAATTTTTCCAAATAAGGAACCGGCTCACTCAACGTCACTTCTAAAGTATGGTCATCCAGAGCTTTTACACCCAAGGTATCAGGTGATTTTTTACCGGTGATAATATCGTCAATATTAGCGATATGCGCATATTGCACATAGCTTGCATAAGGAGAAACAGTTTTAGGATCAGCCAGGCGCTGCCAGCTATAAACAAAATCTTGTGCCGTTACAGGGTCACCATTTGACCATTTAGCATCTTTACGAATATGGAAAGTCCATACTTTAAAGTCTTTATTGTCCCAGCTTTCCGCTGCACCGGGCAGGATCTTGCCGTTAGGATCATTAATAACCAATCCTTCTAACAGATCACGAGAGATATTTGATTCAGGTACACCTTCGATTTTATGTGGGTCTAATGACTGAGGCTCGGAACCATTATTGCGAACTAAAACTTGCTTCTCCGCCAGTTGTACGCCTGCGGGTACATTGGCTGCAAAAGTATTGCCTACAACCGTCATTCCCAAGGCAGCCACAATGCCTGCAGCCAGGAGACTTTTTTTCGTGATGTTGGTCATGCTTATATCTACTCCAGTTTTTATTATTGCATCGCCCTATCGTCAGGCGAGCTTCACCTTTAAAAGGTATTTGTCAATTACATCGCACGGGGAACGAATCCGGCCATGTAATACCCTATATGTATTAACATCAGACGAAAATTCGTACTGTGTTATACATTCCTACTACCCTGTTTGTTTTCCTAAATACTTTATGAGACGACTTCTACTGCTAACCGCTTTTTCACTACTGTAATTTACGGATATAAAGATTTTTTAAATCAATCAAGTCTTGTGGGTCTTTACCGCTATATCCACCCACGGTTGGCCTAATAAGCCGTACACTGACACGGTAATATACCGGCACCATCGCTGAATCCTTGTCCAACAAATTCTCTGCTTGCTGGTACAAAGCGGTACGGGCTTTAACATCAGGTGCGGCCAACGTTTTGGCTAATAATGCATCAAACTCTGGATTTTTATAGAAGAAGGTATTATTGCTACTGTCTGATAACAGCATATTAAGGAATGCTGTTGGTTCGTTGTAATCGCCACACCAGGTTGCTCTGGCAACATCAAACTGGCCCTGATGACGACTTTCTAACGATGTTTTCCATTCCTGATTCTGTAAGGTCACAGTAGCACCGAGATTCTTTTGCCACATAGATGCAGCAGCAATAGCTTGTTGTTTATTTTGATCTGAGGTGTTGTAGAGCAAATTAAACTTTAATGGGTTCTCAGCATTAAAACCGGCTTCAGCAAGTAATTTTTTCGCCTCGGCATTACGTTTTTCCTGTGGCCAACTTGCCCACTCAGGTAAAACAAAATTAGCGCCCTCGGTAAATGTTGGGGTAAAGCCATAAGCAGGGATCTGCCCTTGCCCCATAATTTTGGTGGCGATAATGTCGCGATCGAGCGTTAACTTAATCGCTGTTCTGACCCTTGCATCAGTGAACGGTGCTTTTTCATTATTAATTTCGTAATAAAAAGTACAAAGATACGGGCTGACATGAACCTGCGCTGGCAGGTCTTTCTTCATTTTGGCAAACAGATTGGGAGGAATGGCGCTGTTAGTAATATCAATTTCACCACTACGATAGCGATTAATATCACTCACTTCAGAACTAATCGGCAAGAAAGTCGCTTTATTGATGACTGTTTCTTTATTATTCCAATAAGTCGGACTGCGTTCGAGCACAATACGCTCATTAACCACCCAGTCTTTTAATTTATAAGCGCCATTGCCGACAAAGTTTTGTGGCAGCGTCCATTTATCACCATATTTTTCAACGATATCACGCTTCACCGGCTTCATTGAGGTGTGTGACAACATGCTAATAAAGTAAGGGACAGGTTCGGTTAACGTAACTTGCAAGGTTTTGGCATCTAATGCTTTTACCCCTAGCTCATCTGGCTTTTTGACACCTTTTAGCACCGTGTCAACATTCTCAATTTGGGCATACTGCAAATAACTGGCGTAGGGAGAACCTATTTTAGGATTGGCCAAACGCTGCCAGCTATAAACAAAGTCCTGCGCCGTGACGGGTGTGTCATCACTCCACACTGCGTCATCACGCAGATGGAAAGTCCAGACTTTATAGCCGTCATTATCCCAATGACTTGCGACGGCCGGAATGATATGACCGTTCGCATCATTACTCACCAGCCCTTCCAGCAGATTCATAATAATATTGGTTTCAGGATTGCCCTCGACCTTATGTGGGTCTAAAGAAGCAACTTCGGAGCCATTATTAATAGTAATACTCTGATCTAGCGCTAATTCCACTCCAGGAGGAACTGCTACTGCCATTGATCCAGCCGAAAAAGATAAACCCAAAATAGTGCCAATTATTGCCAGAGGTCGCTGTTTAAACTTTATTTGCATTTCTAACCGCCCTTTTATGAGACTTGTGATGTTTTTCTCAAGGTTTTGCGTCAATCTGCCGCCAACAACGACTAGCAATAACTATTCCAAAAATAAAAATTACGCGTCAGTTTTATTGAAAAAACAAGAAATCTCTCGCTATGGAGTTGTCCGAAAACTAACAGAAGCCGAAATCTGACGCCAATAATTTTTACAGAAATGTTAAGCAATTCTCTTTTTCAATCGGGTACTAACGATAGTAACTCATTATATTAGCATTCGAGTCAAGCCGTAATCCATTGAATTTATTGGTTATATATAATAACGATTTTAAATTTACGGCAAAAATTATGTTCAAAAACAGCAGAAAGAAACATAAAGTTAACATTTTTACCGTTACCAGAATAAACACCTATTCATTGCAGTGTAATCACTAATAACATCTAGATAAATTCAGCACAAGCCCTACAGAATGATGTGAGCATTTTAACAACAAATAGCGTATTTAATTTAATCGGACGGCTAATCAGCCATTTATTAAAGGTAAACAAATAGGCCTTAAGCCAAATTATTTGTGCAGAGCAACTATTAATGCAGCATTTGAGTGCAATAGATTAAAGTTCATTCATTATTTGCACCAAAATAATGCCTGATGACTTAAATATCATGCTAATGGCAAGAAAAAGGCCACCGGTAATAAACAGGTGACCTTTTAACTATGATGAAGGCGGAATTATGATGAGTTGTCTTCGCAGGGATTAAAGCAATCCGGGGAAAATTGCCTTGATACCAGTCACTATGAATTCGATACCCAATGCCATCAGCAGTAAACCCATAATACGTGTAATCACGTTAATACCGGTTTGACCGAGTAATCGCACCAATAGTGGTGCAGCCCGGAATAATAACCAGCAACAGAATGCAAAAAGCGCAATCGCGACCGTTAACCCGAGCAAGTTTTGCCAACTGTGGTAACGAGAACTCCAAACGATAGTTGAACTAATAGCACCCGGCCCGGCCATCAAGGGTAATGCCAATGGGACGACACCAATACTTTCGCGCACCGCAGTTTCTGTTTTTTCTTGTTTGTTCTGCTTATCTTCACCAAGTTTGCCGCTGATCATCGACATGGCAATACTCACCACCAAGATCCCACCAGCAATACGGAATGAATCAATAGAAATACCAAATATTTTCAGGATGGCATCGCCAAGGAACAGAGAGATCCATAGAATAATCGCCACCGACAGATTGGCTGTCAGGTTAGTTTTATTCCGCCCCGCTGCTGCCTGATAGCTGGTCATACTGATAAATACCGGCAAAATACCCACCGGGTTCACCAGCGCAAATAAGCCAACAAAAAACTTGATGTAACCTGAAAGGTCCAACAGAGATTGACTCACACATCACTCCGCGAAATTGCTCGTAAATACATCACAGATATCAGGTCATTATACTGAATGCCCCGAGACAACACATCTTATGGTTAAGTTGGGTAAATTTGCAGTGCACATAATAATGTCCTCAGTACCGCTCAGACCTTCATGGCCCAAATGCCTGACAACAGTTCTTTTCACTGAAAATCACCCTTAGGACGTCCCCCAATAGATGTGCGCGCTAATGTAATAGAATTAGTCATAGGAATCCATGGAATAAACCAGCATTTATGCATGGTTAATTATTACCATCTAAAATAACTAATATTGTTAATATTCTGTGGTGTTAATGATGATTTAACGTCATGATTTATCGTTTCATTTGCGTTAATGATAATTACTCTCAACTAATAATTGCTGAATGGTGTCAGCTTAACGATTTTGTGATTTAAATCACGAAAAACATACCTAAGAATAGTTAAGCTCAGAGCCGTGGTAGAAAGTCACTCTGTTGGAAAATAGCGTATCAGGGTTGAAAATAGTTCGTTTTCCCCCACTTTATTCCTAGTGTACTTAAAGCTCTTTCAGTAAATCAGCGGTAAGCAATGAGAAAGTAGGCTATAAAAACTATCTCTAATTGACAGTACAGCACGGCTTAGCCTGTCTATACTAGAGGCTTCAACAGCTCATTTACTAAAAGAGTTTAACATTATCAGGAGAGCATTATGGCTGTAACGAATGTCGCTGAACTTAACGAGCTAGTAGCACGCGTCAAGAAAGCCCAGCGCGAGTATGCCAACTTCACTCAAGAGCAGGTTGATAAAATCTTCCGTGCCGCAGCTCTGGCTGCAGCAGATGCCCGTATTCCTCTGGCTAAATTAGCTGTAGAAGAATCAGGCATGGGTATTGTGGAAGACAAAGTAATCAAAAACCACTTTGCTTCTGAATACATTTACAATGCTTACAAAGATGAAAAGACTTGTGGCATTTTAGAAGAAGATAAAACCTTTGGTACTATCACTATCGCTGAACCTATCGGTTTGATTTGCGGTATCGTGCCAACGACTAACCCAACTTCTACCGCTATCTTTAAGGCATTGATTAGCCTGAAGACCCGTAACGGTATCGTATTCTCTCCACATCCACGTGCAAAAGACGCAACCAATAAAGCCGCAGATATCGTGCTTCAAGCCGCAATCGCTGCAGGTGCGCCAGCCGATATTATTGGTTGGATTGATGCGCCGACAGTTGAGTTGTCTAACCAACTGATGCATCACCCAGACATTAACCTGATTCTGGCGACCGGTGGTCCAGGCATGGTTAAAGCTGCTTACAGTTCTGGTAAGCCAGCTATCGGTGTTGGTGCGGGTAACACGCCAGTTGTTGTTGATGAAACAGCAGACATCAAACGTGTTGTCGCCTCTATTCTGATGTCTAAAACCTTTGATAACGGCGTCATCTGTGCGTCAGAGCAGTCTATCATTGTGGTTGACTCAGTTTATGATGCTGTCCGTGAGCGCTTCGCTTCCCACGGTGGCTACCTGTTACAAGGTAAAGAACTGAAAGCTGTTCAGGATATCATCCTGAAAAACGGTGGCCTGAATGCGGCTATCGTGGGTCAGCCAGCAACTAAAATTGCTGAAATGGCTGGCATCAAAGTTCCTGCTAATACCAAGATTCTTATCGGCGAAGTTAAAGTTGTTGATGAATCAGAGCCATTCGCTCACGAAAAACTGTCTCCTACTTTGGCGATGTATCGTGCGAAGAGCTTCGAAGACGCAGTTGAAAAAGCAGAAAAACTGGTGGAAATGGGCGGTATCGGCCATACATCTTGCCTGTATACAGACCAGGATAACCAGCCTGCGCGCGTTAAGTATTTCGGCGATAAAATGAAAACCGCACGAATCTTAATCAACACTCCTGCCTCTCATGGTGGTATCGGTGACCTGTATAACTTCAAAGTAGCGCCATCACTGACGCTGGGTTGCGGTTCTTGGGGTGGTAACTCCATCTCTGAAAACGTCGGTCCGAAACACTTGATCAACAAGAAAACTGTGGCTAAGCGAGCAGAAAACATGTTGTGGCATAAACTACCGAAATCTATCTACTTCCGCCGTGGCTCTCTGCCTATCGCGTTGGAAGAAGTGGCAACTGACGGTGCAAAACGTGCCTTCATCGTGACTGACCGCTACCTGTTCAACAACGGCTATGCAGATCAAATCACTAGCGTACTGAAATCTCACGGTATCGAAACTGAAGTCTTCTTCGAAGTAGAAGCAGACCCTACCCTGAGCATCGTACGTAAAGGTGCAGAGCAGATGAACTCCTTCAAACCAGACGTGATCATCGCGCTGGGTGGTGGTTCACCGATGGATGCTGCCAAAATCATGTGGGTGATGTACGAACATCCTGAAACTCACTTCGAAGAACTGGCATTGCGCTTTATGGATATCCGTAAACGTATTTACAAGTTCCCGAAAATGGGCGTGAAAGCGAAAATGATCGCCGTCACTACCACATCAGGTACTGGTTCAGAAGTCACACCATTCGCCGTTGTGACCGACGATGCAACGGGTCAGAAATATCCATTGGCTGACTATGCATTGACTCCAGATATGGCAATCGTAGATGCCAACCTGGTTATGAATATGCCTAAGTCTCTGTGTGCCTTCGGTGGTTTGGACGCAGTAACCCATGCTCTGGAAGCCTATGTTTCTGTATTGGCGAACGAATACTCTGACGGTCAGGCTCTGCAAGCGCTGAAACTGCTGAAAGAATTCCTGCCAGCCAGTTATCACGAAGGAGCAAAAAATCCGGTT
Source organism: Yersinia proxima (assembly GCF_902170785.1). GTDB lineage: Bacteria > Pseudomonadota > Gammaproteobacteria > Enterobacterales > Enterobacteriaceae > Yersinia > Yersinia proxima. Next base: position 518,497 of record NZ_CABHYG010000017.1, read on the forward strand.
GCACGTGAACGTGTTCACAACGCCGCGACTATTGCCGGTATCGCTTTTGCTAACGCCTTCTTGGGTGTCTGTCACTCAATGGCCCATAAACTGGGTTCTGAGTTCCACATTCCACACGGCCTGGCAAACGCCATGTTGATTTCTAACGTTATCCGCTATAACGCGAATGACAACCCAACCAAACAGACGGCTTTCAGCCAGTATGACCGTCCACAAGCGCGTCGTCGTTATGCTGAAATTGCAGACCATCTGGGTCTGAGTGCTCCGGGCGACCGTACTGCACAGAAAATCCAGAAACTGCTGGCTTGGTTAGATGAAATCAAAGCTGATTTGGGCATCCCGGCGTCAATTCGTGAAGCTGGCGTTCAAGAAGCAGATTTCCTGGCTAAAGTAGACAAACTGTCTGAAGATGCATTCGATGACCAGTGTACAGGTGCTAACCCACGCTACCCACTGATCTCTGAGCTGAAACAGATCCTGATGGATACTTACTACGGCCGTGAATTTAGCGAAGAGCTTGACCGTGAAGAAGTTGCTGTAGCAGCTCCAGCACCGAAAGCTGAGAAAAAAGCTAAGAAGTAATCTCTATCTTGGCAAATAACCTTGTCCACGGATGAGGTTATTCGCAGAAGATATAACCCCCGACAATCGTTGGGGGTTTCTTTTTACAATTATCCTTCAAGTCAATCACCTCTCCTTACGACTTACCTTTACGTATGGCCTCTCAATGCGTCATAACGGCTATTTATCTCTACCCTTACCTCATTCACACCTCTCATAAGATAGATTCGCTCTGCCCCGTTAGTGATGTTTGTATCGGGATATAAATAAGGAATGAGCTCGACGTCATCTGTACAACGGCTTTGAACAATGCACCGCGGCGGGCACCTAACTTAAGTGTTCAGTCAAAAATATAATCTTTGGAGATGCTTGTTGTGCAAATGAGCGCTATGAATGGGGCTGTAGGGTTCTATTTGGCATTAATCTTATAAAAGGCAAAACTACCCCACGGTATGAATAAAATAGCCAGTGAGGTGTTCTGTTGCTAATTAGGGGTATTTAGGGATATTGCTGAAGGCAAGCCGCTTTAATAGCTTCTTTATAATGGCGACGACAAACTGAAACGTAACTTTCATTCCCACCAATGACCACTTGTTCACCATCGTGCACTGCTCGGCCCTGTGCATCCAAACGCAACACCATGTTTGCTTTGCGTCCACAATGACAAATGGTCTTTAGCTCGACTAATTTGTCAGCCCATGACAACAAGTATTTACTGCCGGGGAATAACTCACCAAGGAAATCAGTACGCAAGCCGTAACACAATACAGGGATATGTAATTCATCTACCACCTGGCACAATTCCTGAACCTGATCTTTGGTTAGAAACTGGCACTCATCCAGTAAAATACAATGAACCGGCTTTTCCTGATGCTCAGTGGCGATAATAGAGAATAATGATGTGCCACTATTGTAAAGCAGGGCTTGTGAAGACAGACCAATACGCGAACTGACCGTTCCGACCCCAAAGCGATTATCAATCTCGGCGGTAAACACCAGTGTACGCATACCCCGCTCTTGGTAGTTATAAGAAGACTGCAATAGCGCAGTAGATTTGCCTGCATTCATTGCTGAATAATAAAAATAAAGTTGAGCCATGGGCCCGTAACTCCAATAGTCTAATAAATGGTCACATTGACAATGTGTACGCAGTTTATCATAAATTCAGGGTTTCGCGGGGAGAGACTACTTTCCGTATATTACTGTTTTCTATATTAAGTAATGATACAGCCGGAACTATCATGTTAAATGCTTCTCTATTATTAGGCGCATTACATGACTCATTTCACAATATTGATACACTCAAAGGATTACTGCTTGAACATTAACCAGGTTAGAGCGATATGAAAGCAATAGTGTTTGATATGCAGGCCGCACGATTGGTTCATTAATGATATGGGTAATGTGTTGTCATGATTAATTCGTAAAATAGTGATAACAAATATTGCCCAATCTGACAAAGCTGGAGAAGCCTCTTTTTTTACGCAATATGTCATCACTGCTATATCAATATCGCGCTTCGCTTGTATGTTCAGTTATTGTGCCTCCCAACATGAGAAGTAACGTATTTTTGCTTTATTGATATAAAGCAAACTTATAACTTAGTGAGAGAATCATGTTAGCGAGTAGGATCATTAGCGAGTAAAACGAAGATTTACGTTAAAAACAGCTCAGATAATAACAAGAGCCTTGTGTTTATTAGTAGCAAGCAGCAACTTTTCGCTAATAAAATACGTAAATTCGAGTATGCTAATCAAATTGGCTATTGCAGAAATTAAAATAGCACTCTATTATTATCCAGACGCCCCCCCACCAATTATAATTTGAGACCAGGACAATGAGCGAAGCGTTAAAGATTCTTAACAACATCCGTACTCTGCGTGCACAAGCACGTGAATGCACTCTTGAAACTTTAGAAGAAATGCTTGAGAAACTCGAAGTGGTCGTTAACGAACGCCGCGAAGAAGACTCTCAGGCACAAGCAGAGATCGAAGAACGCACACGTAAATTACAGCAATACCGTGAAATGCTTATTGCCGACGGTATTGATCCAAATGAACTGTTAAATACCATGGCAGCTGCAAAAGCCGCTACTGGTAAATCAAAACGTGCTGCTCGCCCTGCTAAATATCAGTACACAGACGAAAATGGCGATGTTAAAACCTGGACAGGCCAAGGCCGTACTCCAGCTGTGATCAAGAAAGCCATTGAAGAACAAGGTAAATCACTGGATGATTTCCTGCTGTAATCGTGATAGTTAATTAACTATTGTGATAGAAATACCCTCCTATTATATGGGGGGTATTTTTTTGCTTTCATTTTAAGAGTTAAAAATTGACGACATCCTGATAAATTACCCTATCTCCAAAATTGATAAGCAACAGTCAATCTGAACATATCATTTTCAATAAATAACGTGCTGTTACCACTATCACAGAAAGTCGATAAGAATGCTCTGCTAATTTATAACAATACAATAATCGATATAACAGCCAAATCGACACCATCGTTTTGTGATATAAGGGAAACCCAGTGACAAACCACGGCGACTGAATCCTGCGGGATTAGAGTTGGCTACAAAACAAAAACTAATTTGATTTGTACCCAACACATAAAACCATCTTTATCACTTAATGCGCACGATTAATCGAATCGCCACGACCAATCCCGTAATAAGTAAAACCTCGACTATTTAAGCGTTCCGGATCGTACAAATTACGTCCATCAAAAATAACCGGTTGCTTGAGACGAGACTTGATCATATCAAAATCGGGCGCCCTAAAACTCTGCCACTCAGTACAAATAATCAAAGCATCAGCACCTTGTAATGCTGCCTCCTTTGTACCCATTAATCTTAAGTCATCCCTGGCACCATAAATTCGCTGTGCTTCATCCATCGCCTCAGGATCATATGCTTGAATAGTTACCCCGGCTTTCCACAAAGCCTCCATTAAAATACGGCTTGGAGCCTCTCGCATATCATCTGTATTGGGTTTAAATGCTAATCCCCAGAGAGCCAATGTTTTTCCAGCCAGTTGTGAATCAAAATGATGCTGAATAAATTCGGCCAATTTAAATTTCTGCTCATTATTGACACGTTCGACAGCCTGCAACAGTTGTGGCTGATAACCACAACTTTCAGCTGTACGAATTAACGCCTGAATATCTTTGGGGAAACAAGATCCACCATAGCCACAACCGGAGTAAATAAAATGGTAGCCAATACGCGAATCAGAACCAATGCCTTGCCGCACTTTTTCGATATCTGCACCAAGACGCTCAGCGATATTAGCAACTTCATTCATAAAGCTGATTTTAGTCGCCAACATACCATTTGCCGCATATTTGGTCAGCTCAGCACTGCGGATATCCATAATTAACATCCGGTCGTGATTTCGATTAAATGGTTCGTATAGTTCACTAATTAGATCGATGACGCTGTTATCATTTGTATCAATACCGATCACGATACGTTCAGGTCGTTTACAGTCAGCGACTGCTGCCCCTTCTTTTAGAAACTCAGGGTTTGAGACTACATTGAAAGCTATTTGCTTCTCGCGTTGTTGCAGAATAGTTTGAATCCTTTGCTGCACTTTCTCCGCAGTCCCTACTGGTACGGTTGACTTGTCAATAATGACTTTCGGAGTATCCATATACTTAGCGATTGTACTGGCAACCTCAAGGACATATTGGAGATCTGCAGCTCCATCCTCATCAGGAGGTGTACCAACGGCAATGAATTGGATGACACCATGTTTCACCCCTTCCGCTGCATCCGTAGAAAAACGGAGTCTACCCTCATCATAATTTTCTTTTACCAATGGAGCTAATCCAGGTTCGAAAATAGCGATACGGCCTTTCTGTAGGTCAGCAACTTTGTTTTCATCAATATCTATGCACAGGACATCATGGCCAACTTCAGCCAAGACTGCTGCCTGGACTAGCCCTACATAACCAATGCCAAAAACCGTAACTTTCATTCGATCAGTCCTCGAGTTCATATTCAATAAAGAGCGCGCTACTGACCATTATCAAGAACCAACCTTAATTTAGCCTGAGGCGATACTCTTTATTGCCTGCAAACAATAAAGCAGGTTAAAAATTTCAGAGACAAATAAGTAAGAAAGTATATCAACCGGTCATTCGGACATCTCGGCTGCACACATCGATTGAAACAAATTAGGTTTATTTCGCAGATTCGTTATAGAACCATTTATATTAGGATAGGCATTGCAGATAAAAACTGCGCTAATAGATTAGTTAAATAAATACTTTATTCTGTCATCAACTCACAGTAAGACCTATTCGTCAGTTGAAAGCATTAAGCGTAAGCGGCTACCTCCCCCCCAAACCTGGCACTGCCATGCATCACAACGTTGGCTGATTTGATTTAAATGAGTGGTTTTTAGAGTGCCTAGAGGCACACCATTACTGAGTTGGATCTGATTTTTACCGGCGTTGACATTAGCATGCAAGCCCGCAGAAACCAGAATCAGATTCTGATACTCCACATGATAATAGCCTACAAGCAAAGGAAACTGCCCATCCAAATGAGTACGCCTTAAGAGTTGGTTCAATTGTTCAAGCAAAGATGACATCTGCGGCAAGCGATGTTGTTGATGTGCCAAATGCTCCTGGAGAATCCCGTTGAATAGCACTCTTAACAATAACGCCGCCAAAATGCCATTATCTCCAGCCCGCGTGACATCCAGGCAGTAAAAGGCTAAATCTTTATCTGACAGTGCAGCAATATCCAACACCAGCCCGGGTTTCTCAACCATGGTCAATTGACGATAATTTATGCGGCAGTGTGCAAGAGTCTGCTGAGCGGGTGGTTGTAACTGTTTTAATAACTGAGCGGCGTCATAAGGATTCTTACGCAGCGCCTCCCAATCTTGAATAAGTTCACGTTCCTCAATGGCATGTGAGGTGAACAATGCAGGGTAAAGACAAGCAAGTACGGCTTCACGTAAACGATTTAGATCCCCAATCGGCTTCAGCAAAACATCTTTTACCCCCAGACGTAAGACTTGAGCAATATCTGTCATTTTATCGGTTGCTGATATGACTAAAACTGGAACCTTCACCCCTTGAATCAGTAAGCGCTCGACAAACTCTATCCCACCCATCACAGGCATTGCCAGATCGCAAAGTATTAAGTCAGGAACCTGAATTTTTAGCTGTTCCAAGGCTACCTGCCCATTTTCCGCCTGGTGAATTGTCGCGCCGAGTGACCCTAAGAATCCCGCAATAACTGAGCGAAAAACGGTTTCATCCTCAACAACTAAAATATTTTTACCTGCTAATGGTTTTTCCATGCACTGCTTCTCTTACTAACCTTAATGGTAATAGTGGCTCAAAATGATTGTTTGTGCTTGTCAGAAATTGTTATGTGCTGCTTTACAAACACCAACTTGTGCTATCGGTGCCTTATCAGTTGATATAATTGTTCCTCACACTTCTCCACAGCTAATTGCCCAGCAGCAATAGCTTCATCCGCACGATGAAAATCCAACATGGATATTTGTGGGCAATAAGGTTGAATGAGAACATCTGGAGGATCGCCGGCCATACGATTACGTTTCAACCGATTTTCTAATACTTGAATTGATGTAGACATTATTTCCATGGCACTGGGCGCATTTTTCGTCACGTTGTTAGAGGATAAACTCGCTATTCGAGCCCTTAAGCGCCCACGCCAACTATCCGGTATATCTGTAAACGTGTCCTCAAGAGGCGCTTGAGTAGAAAGAATATCTTGCTGAATAAGATGTGCGTCATGCTGTAAATCAACCGCAATAACCCTATCTGCACCCATTGCTCTGGCCAAAGAGATTGGAACCGGGTTAACTACTGCACCATCAACCAGCCAATATCCCCCGAACCATACGGGTGAAAATAACCCCGGCATACTGCATGATGCCCTAATCGCTTGCTTAATATCGCCCTCAGTAAGCCATAACTCCCGCCCGGTAGTTAAATTTGTCACTACAGATCCGAAAGGTAATACACAATCGGCAATATCCTGTACTTCGATTATTTCGTTTACAGCATTAAAAACCCGTTCCCCACGTAATAATCCACTGCGCCGCCACGAAAAATCCATCAAGCGGATAACATCCCAGTACTTAAATGAACGCACCCAGCGCTCCATGGCATCCAGATGATCACTCGCGTAGGCGGCACCGACTAATGAGCCGACTGAGCATCCGGCAACAACATCAATTTCGACGTCCATTTTTTTCAGCGCATTAATGACGCCAATGTGGGCCCATCCTTTTGCAGCCCCAGCCCCCAGTGCCAGTCCAATTTTACTTTTTCTCATTATGTTTCATCCATATATAATCGGTTTGGCACTGCCTCTCATCTGTATAAATCAAATAAATGTAACGTCACATACCGACAATCAATATAGTTCACATCAATCTGACTGTAACTAAGGAGTAAAACGCCTATTTATTCTTTTACTTTGCAGCATTACAGATGAAACTATAGTGAATATTTTTCCTTCTGGTATTTTGATACAAATACTTTACATTTCCTGACTAAGATATAGGCATCGGATCAAAGGAGGTACTATGAATATTGAAATATGCCAAGCCGACCTATTTATTCCTGAGCTTCTTACATTAATGACTCAATTAGATGCGTATCAATCCGCACTATACCCCGCTGAAAGTAATCAGGCAGAATCGCTCGAGAGTTTGGCTCAAATAGAAACATTCGTTTATGTTGCTAAATGTGAGGAAGATATTGTTTGATGCGCTATTCTGGCACTGCCCAAGACGCCCTACCCTGAAATTAAGCGCGTTTTTGTCAGCCCAGATTATCGAGGCCAAGGGGTTGCTCGACGACGAGTAGCCGCGTCACTCCAACAAGCTAATGCGTTAAATTTAAATGAAATTTATCTTGAAACGGGAGTTTATCAACTTGAAGCGATAAAATTATATCAGCGATTAGGTTTTGAATTAATATCTCAATTTGGCCGCTATGAATATGACCCATTAAGTGTGTATATGATGAAATCACTAGATTCCAGCCACTGAGCAAATGATGAGTAACATGCATAAAGTACATGCATCTAATTTAGGTCATTTGAGTTTTACTATTTTCAAAACAGCTGAAATGCAAAATAGCCGCCCTATGGCAGCTATTTAGAATAAATATTCAGGATTATACAAATCAAAATACTAAATATTGTATAATAACAACAAATTCAGAATCAGATAATTACATATTATGCTGTTATTTTACATTCTGTTTCCGATGTATACAGAACCATCATCCGCAAACTGAATTCCATCCAGAATATTGTGAAGAATCACGGATTAATGGTGAAGTAATTAACCGTTAATAGTGCCAAATGAGACGCTCATTTTTTCGAACATTGCGATAACTTTATTAATCAGTTTCATAGGTAGCTCCAGTAAATATCTTTATTTTTATGTGATACACATCACAGTTATAAAGTTACGCTGAAATGGAACGGCGGTCAAGTATTTTTGTGACGTCCATCACAAATCTTTTAGCTCAAACTTTTCTCTTGCATGGCTATCCACTTTGAACCTCAACACATGATTAGGTAAGATAGCTTTAGTATTCGCAAAAATTCGATTTTCCCAGCCCTGCTTGACGGCTTACAGGCAACGAGTCGTTATCACGGCATAGTAATTATCTGGAGAAATTTTGTCAGAACAGTGTCCTTGCGACAGCACACTTGAATATCAGAGGTGTTGTGAACCTTATATTCTGGGTACAGAAGTTGCGGCCACACCGGCCATATTGATGCGTTCCCGTTATAGTGCCTACGTGAAAAAGAATGTGGATTATCTCATTGCAACCTGGCACCCCGACTGCCACGCCGAAGAATGGCGCGATGGAATTATTCAAAGTTTCGGCAATACCACATGGCTGGGATTAACCGTTATTGCAGAAATGGCAGAAGATCATGAGGCCTTTGTTGAGTTCATTGCCCGCTTTAAAGATACAAACAGTCCTCAGGTTAGCGCGATGCATGAACGTTCCCGCTTCCTTCGTATAAAAGAACACTGGTACTATATTGACGGAATTCGACCATCTGTGGGTAGAAATGATACCTGCCCATGTGGGTCTGGAAAAAAATATAAGAAATGCTGCGGGCGCTAACAGTAAAATCGTTCTCTTACTGACCGTACCATCGAACATTTACATAACATCAAGTCATGATAAGACAGGATTTACCACCTTATGCCACACCAGAATATACAAAAGAAAGTGCTACGCACTATTTGCCCTGATGCCAAAGGCTTGATCGCAAAAATCACCAATATCTGCTACAAGCACCAACTGAATATCGTGCAAAATAATGAATTCGTCGATCATCTGACTGGCCGTTTTTTCATGCGCACAGAGCTTGAGGGTATTTTTAACGATACCACCTTATTGGCTGATCTGGATGATGCCTTGCCTGAAGGGACTAACCGCGAATTACACACTGCCGGACGTCGTCGCATTGTTATTATGGTAACGAAAGAAGCGCATTGCCTTGGCGACTTATTGATGAAAAGCGCGTACGGCGGTCTGGATGTTGAAATCGCGGCTGTCATTGGCAACCACAATGAGCTGCAGAATTTAGTCGAACGCTTTGATATACCGTTCCATCTTATTAGCCATGAAGGTTTAACTCGTGACCAACATGATCAGCGCCTGATTGAACAAATTGAACAATACCAACCAGATTATGTTGTATTGGCAAAATATATGCGCGTATTAACGCCAGCCTTTGTGCAACGTTTCCCATATCAGATTATTAATATCCACCACTCATTCTTGCCAGCATTTATCGGCGCGCGTCCTTATCACCAGGCTTACGAACGTGGGGTGAAAATCATTGGTGCTACAGCGCATTATGTCAATGACAGCCTGGATGAAGGCCCCATCATCATGCAGGATGTGATCCATGTTGATCATTCATATACCGCCGAAGATATGATGCGTGCCGGGCGAGACGTAGAAAAGAATGTGCTGAGCCGTGCGCTGTATCGTGTATTAGCACAGCGCGTTTTTGTTTACGGTAACCGTACTGTTATTCTGTAACCACACAATAAATCGATATTTTTTGCCGATATAACCATCGCCACGGACAAAAAAGCACCGAACAAATTATTTTTTTCATTTCAAGTCTTTACAGGGGCGCTTCATTTGATATGATGCGCCCCGCTTACCAAGACACTGTTGTTAAGCAATATTGTTGAGTAAATAGGCCAGTGGTGGGGTTCCCGAGCGGCCAAAGGGAGCAGACTGTAAATCTGCCGTCATCGACTTCGAAGGTTCGAATCCTTCCCCCACCACCATATCTCTATAATCATCCCAACCTTCTGATAAGCCTTTCAAGCAAAATAAACCTCATTATCAGGAAGGTAAGAACCTTCGACCAAGGTTCGCGCCGAGCGCAGCGAGACAACGACGTGCAGCGGCGGCCCGAAGGGTGAGGAACGAAGTGACGAATAATCCTTCCCCCACCACCATCTCTACTCAGTCGCTCTTCTCCATCATATGTTCATGTGTAAAAATAAAATCCAATAAAAAAACCAAATCAACTTACTAAGAATCAATAGATAAAGACCAACGTTATCGATAGCAAATTAACGGCCGAGATTTTCACACCAGAGTATGTATATAATCAATTAACCTATTAAGTACACTTGAATGTGACCTTGATTTGTAGAAATATAATTTATTTTCATCTTGAAAGTTTGTTAAGTCTATAAAATCTAATTTTGAGTCACCATTAAAATTATCCATAATGGAGTCTGTGATACAGATATATCTGCCAGAATAGATGAAATTCAAACAACAAGCCAGGTTATCCACCTGCCTCACATTGACTTTACTATATTGTTTTTTAACACATTCCTCCAGATATTTGACAAATTTACTTCTATATAACATAGGATTACACAGCCAAATGTTATTATGAAGAATGTTTATAATATCAGGACTTTCATTAATTATGTCTTTTCTACCATAAATACCAAATCCACTGTCCGGAACTTCATTCAATAGTATAAATCTGTCACTGCTGACTTTTTCAGACGAAAGGATAAGTGAGTTTCCATCATAGTCTCCAATCTCATCAATATTTTCATAATGAAACTTTATTATATTAGCCTGGATATTGTTCTTCTCAGCCACTCTATATAAATTCGTCAACTTTTCACTTTTCCCCCAGTCGTAATAAATGTTGATGATATTGGAAACGTGACCTGTGAGATGTTTTTTGGTGATTTCTTTTTCTTGTTGATATAAATCTTTTAGATCATTATATAAAACCTCGCCATCCCGCGTTAAACTCATGCCAAACTTTTCTCGTTTAAATAATTTTTTTCCTATTATGCTCTCAAAGTCTTTTATCGACTTCGCAACAGGCGGTGTAGTCCTGTTCATCACTCTTGCAGCCTTACTCAACGAACCATTCTCTACTACGGCCATAAAGGCCTCCAACTTACGAGATAGAAACATAATTCACCAATCCTTTGCTTTGCGTCAAAAACTATCAGAAAAAAAGACAAGCATGCCTACGTATATAATGCCAACTGTAGATATTGTTTATATATGTAATGAAAAAAATACCAGTGAATTTAAAATAATTTAGAAATATATAATAATAAGTTATTATCGCGTAGGCACTAACGACGTAAAGTTGCATGTTTTGCAATCAAAGTTTTGGCGATTTCGTGTATTACCGCCTTAACAGTGGAAATATTTTTAACAGAGTTCGCAATGTAGATCTATGATATCAAATGACTATTTTTTATTCTTCTCGTGATAAAATCGGTTACCTCGTTCTAATAGAAAAAAATAAAAATGCCTGTAATATTTGTCACCAAAAAATTGAAGTGAGTTTCTGTTTATAAAGGATGACTTAAATCATTTGTACCAAGAGAGTAATCAAGACACACTAATAGATATTTATAATGTTTCAATCACGAAAGATTGAAACTTATTTTCCTGTCAAAAAAAAACAGGATACTCTATAATTTATGGTTTTATGTTAAAGGCGACATTAAATATAGATAATACATCCAATACAACGTCTAATTAACAACCTATGACATCACGATAGCTCGTGATAAATATAAAAATATTCATATGTTATTTTGAGTTTTGTTGACAAACAATAATCCTTATTATCTATTTCCATTATGCTCTATTATTTATTCTTTTGTTGTACATTACATTTCCATTCGACATCTGCTAATATTCGACATCATTTCTAGCGAATATACGGTGCTGACCATGAAGTTTGTCTCTTTTAATATCAATGGCCTACGTGCTCGACCTCATCAGTTGGCTGCAATAATCGAACAACATCAACCGGATGTTATCGGGCTTCAAGAAACAAAAGTCCATGATGATATGTTCCCGCTTGAAGAGGTCAGTCAGCATGGTTATCACGTCTTTTATCATGGGCAGAAAGGGCATTATGGTGTTGCACTACTAACCAAGAATGAACCTTTAGCGGTTCGTCGCGGCTTCCCCACAGATGAAGAAGATGCGCAGCGCCGTATTATCATGGCCGATATTGCCACGCCACAAGGCCCTTTAACGGTCATTAATGGTTATTTCCCTCAAGGAGAAAGCCGCGACCATCCCATTAAGTTTCCCGCCAAAGAACGTTTTTATGCTGACTTACAGCAGTATTTAGAGCAGCAACTTTCAGCTGATGCTCAGGTGCTAATTATGGGCGATTTAAATATCAGCCCAACCGACCTCGATATTGGTATTGGCGAAGATAGCCGTAAGCGCTGGCTGCGTACCGGTAAATGCTCATTCTTGCCTGAAGAACGCGCATGGTTAGAGCGCCTGCAAAATTGGGGATTGGTAGATACATTCCGTGCAGCAAACCCGGATTGTAATGACCAATTTTCATGGTTTGACTACCGTTCGCGTGGTTTTGACGAGAATAGAGGCTTGCGCATAGATTTATTACTGGCAAGCCAACCTCTGGCCGCGCGCTGTATTGCTACTGGTATCGATTACGATATTAGAAGTATGGAAAAACCCTCGGATCACGCCCCGGTCTGGTCTGAATTCGCACTCTAATCATATTTTAGCTTGCGGCCGCCCTATTTACCTATAGGGCAACTTTTTGACACTACAAATAAACGTTGTAATCGGGCAAATAGAAAATGATTGATGTCGTTGCGGCAATAATAGAGAGAGATGGTAAGATTTTATTGGCGCAGCGGGATCCACATCGCGATCAGGCCGGTTTGTGGGAGTTCCCTGGGGGCAAAGTCGAAGCTGGAGAGAGTCAACCGCAAGCATTGATGCGCGAACTTGCCGAAGAATTAAATATTGACGCAATAATAGGTCGATATATTGCCACCAATCAATGGGACTCGCAGCAACGTATCATCCGATTGCATGCCTGGCATATTGAAAACTTCATTGGTGAGCCAGTATTACATTGTCACTCGGCTCTGGCATGGTTAACGCCAGAGGATGCTTACCACTATCCTCTGGCTCCCGCTGACATCCCGTTATTAGATGCTTTTATCGAACAAAAACGTTAATCGATTATCGGGTTAATCTTTTCCAGATAAGTGGATTAGTTCCAACTACGTTGGGATCACGCACACATTGCAAAACTTCACCTTCAACTCGTAATACGGCACCTTCCGAGTAATTTTGATTTTGGTAAATACAACAGCGTGTGCAGGAATTATTGTTGGTATTGCGATTTGATGAGTTATTCCACACCTCGGGAGGTAAAGGAACGACAACATCAACATTATTCCGATTTGCCAAAACCTGACCGGAAATAAGTGTGGCAAAACCAATACATCCCAGCATTACCCATGTTCTCATGACTTATTCTCCTTGGTTTTGGATGGTGTTTTCTTGCGCTTCTTTATCGCCCCAGTCGGGGCTGTTGGCAACCCGCGAAAAACCTGAGGTGAACGATTTTGTTTTGCCTGATTAATTAAATCCTGCAATGTGGCCACCAGCGGTTGCATAAAATCCTGATAGCGACAGTTTTTCTCACTGATTTGTGTCAGTGTTGATTCCCAGTGCGCCGTCATATCAGGTCGCGCTGCGATATCCGGTAGTGCATGAATCAATGCTCTTCCCGCCGGACTGGCATGAATGTAACGGCCTTTTTTATACAAAAAAGTCCGTTTAAACAATAACTCAATAATACCGGCTCGTGTTGCTTCGGTCCCCAAACCATCGGTTGCACGTAGCACTTTCTTCAGTTCTTTATCTTGCACAAAACGTGCAATACCCGTCATGGCTGATAATAAACTCGCATCGGTAAATGGCCGGGGCGGTTGAGTCTGACGCTCCACAACCTCACCACGCTCACACAACAATTCTGCCCCCTTCTCAACCACAGGCAGTGGTGCGCCTTCATTCTCTTCATCCCGCTCTTTACTACCGAGCAAGGTGCGCCAACCCGCTTCGGCCAGAAAACGGGCTTTAGCGATAAACTTACCCCCTGCAATATCCAGCTCAATAACACATTTACGGAACTGCGCGTCAGGACAAAATTGCATCAGATATTGCTGCGCGACTAATCGATAAACTTTGCTCTCATCGGCTGTCAGATTCACTTTACTGGCCCGTGCCGTCGGAATAATGGCGTGGTGGGCATCGACTTTTTTATCATCCCAACAGCGGTTGCTCCTATCACTGTCCATCACATCCAGCGGCAAAAGATCGGCCTGATGGATACTAATGGCATTGAGTACCGAATGACGCCCGGCGAAATGCTCTTCTGGTAGATATCGGCAATCCGAACGCGGATACGTAATCAATTTGTGCGTTTCATACAATCGTTGGCAAATATCCAGCACTTGCTGTGCACTTAATCCGAACCGTTTTGCGGCCTCAATCTGCAAGGTAGAAAGAGAGAACGGCAAAGGAGCAGTTTCTGATTCCCGTTTATCATTATAGGAGGTGACAAAAGCAGGTTGACCCGTGATACGGTTTACAACATGTTCTGCCAATGGGCGATGCAACAAACGCCCCTCTTCATCTTGATAGGATTCACAAGAATCACTCGGCTGCCATAGTGCGATAAAGCGCTCGTCGGCAGGCGTGACGATATGAGCCTTAACTTCAAAAAAATCTTTGGCAACAAAATCTTCTATTTCTTCATCACGGCGTACTACCAGCCCTAATACGGGGGTTTGTACGCGGCCGACGGACAACACACCATCATAGCCAGCATTACGCCCAAGAATGGTATAGGCACGAGTCATATTGATGCCATACAGCCAGTCGGCTCTGGCTCGCGCCAGTGCAGAAACACATAGCGGGATAAATTCTCGGTTATAGCGCAACCGCTCCACGGCGCGCTCAACCGCTTGCGGGTTTAAGTCATTAATCAAACAACGCCGCACATTTTGCCGTTTCTCTGCCGCCAAATCGAGGTAATCCAATACCTCGTCAACCAAAAGTTGCCCTTCACGATCAGGGTCTCCTGCATGAATAACTTCATCAGCTTGTTGTAACAACTGTTTGATAACATTTAATTGTTTACTGACTGAAGGACGAGGTTGTAACTGCCATTTTTCAGGAATTATCGGTAAATCGGCCAATGACCAACGCGCATAGCGGCTATCGTAAGCATCAGGTTGAGCTTGTTCCAACAAGTGGCCCACACACCAGGTCACCATGTTGTCACTACCACAGGCGATGAATCCATCACCCCGGCGATGCGGCTTTGGCAAGATATCGGCTATCGCCCGTGCCAGGCTCGGTTTTTCGGCAATAAAAAGTCGCATCATTCACCGCGCTGACACATCAAATAAAAAGACAGCAAAGAAAAGGTCATTCTATTATCTCAATCAAAGCTCGGTTGTCATCTGGTACATTGAGTTCACCAATGGCACTGAGCGTCATGCCATGTTGAGCGGCTATTTCCTGCACTTGCGCCTCGGCATCCGGTAAAACAGCTAACAGCAAGCCCCCTGATGTCTGCGGGTCGCAGAGTAAACTCTTCTGCAAATCGGACATTTTGCCAATCAGATGACCATAGCTGTCAAAGTTGCGCCCCGTTCCGCCCGGAACACAACCTGCAGCAATATACTCTTCTACTGCGGGTAACCGAGGGATAGACGAAAAATGTAATGTAGCCTGCACACCCGACCCCTGACAAATCTCACTGAGATGCCCCAGCAGCCCGAACCCGGTCACATCAGTCATGGCTGTGACCCCCGGAATATGCGCAAAGTCAGCACCAGACTTATTCAGTTGACACATTGTTTCCGTAGCAACACCTTGGTGCTCTGGCCGTAATAGACTCTTCTTCTCAGCGGTAGTGAGAATACCAATGCCCAGCGGTTTGGTGAGAAACAGTTTGCAGCCCGCTTTAGCTGCACTGTTTTTCTTAACCTGATCAGTGCTAACGATACCCGTAACGGCCAAACCAAAAATCGGCTCCGGCGCATCAATAGAATGCCCCCCAGCTAACGAAATCCCCGCTTGTTGGCAAACATATCTGCCGCCTTCGATAACTTGCCGGGCGACTTCAGGTGCCAGTTTATCAATTGGCCACCCCAATATCGCAATGGCCATAATCGGCTTACCGCCCATGGCATAAATATCACTGATAGCATTGGTGGCAGCAATGCGTCCAAAGTCGAAAGGATCATCAACGATCGGCATAAAAAAGTCGGTGGTACTGATAATACCGACACCACTGCCAATATCATAAACGGCTGCATCATCACGGGTTTCATTGCCTACCAGCAGGCGAGGATCAAGAAACTTTTGTTGCTCAGAATGTAAAATTTTATCCAATACTTTGGGCGAAATTTTGCAACCGCAGCCCGCTCCGTGGCTGTATTGAGTAAGACGTATCGCTGGCGATGTCATAACACTCTCCCGTCTGATGATTCAGTAATAAGCCGTTTAAAGATATATATACCCTAAATAATTCGAGTTACAGGAAGGCGGCAAGCGAGAGAACCCGATGAGCTTACATGAGTAAATGATTCGGGTAATTGAACATAGCCAACACACATGGAACTTGAAGTATGACGGGTATATGCATCCAAGGCACCTATGGTAGCGTCTCTAGCTTAGCTTAGTAAGTAGAGAGCGGTATTCGGGCAGATAGGTTGGTCACAAAGCAGGCGAAAACGCAGCTTGTTGCCGATAAAAGCAACAGGCTGCGTAGTATCGTGTAAAAAATAGCCGCTATCTCTCAGAAATAACGAACAAAAGTCGAGTGATCGGGTGGTGTCACTTTGGTCGCTGATTTCAGCTGTGGTGTCCCAAGATACAGGAAACCGACAATTTCATCTTGTTCACGGCAGGCAAAACCGTCACGGACAACCGGATGATGTGTCCAGGAACCGGTGCGCCAAATACCATTAAATCCCTGAGCCAGTGCCGCCATTTGCATAGCTTGCACCGCACAACCGGCAGAAACAACTTGCTCCCAGTTAGGGACTTTAGGATTTTCTGTAACATGAGCGATGACAGTAATAATCAAAGGCGCACGGAAAGGTGCCTGTTTCGCTTTCTCCAACACAGCTTCATCAGAACCATCGTGCTTGACCGCATCCTGTAGCAATTGGCTAAAACGTTGCAGCCCCTCATCTTGAATTAAAACAAAGCGCCATGGCTGCAATGTGCCATGATCCGGAGCGCGCATTCCTGCGTGAATAATATGGTCTAATGCTTCGCCTGCTGGGGCTGGAGCAGCTAAGCGCGACGCTGAACGGCGATTAAGTAACAGTTCCAATGCATCCATCATTTTCTCCTGATAACGATTTTCATTTTCAACACGGTAGCATAAGTTGTCGTTTTGTTGCCAGTGTTGGCCTATTAGCAAAGTTTCTCGATGATTTAAAGCTGACTTTTGTTCGTCAGGTCATTAGGATAACGATACTTGCCCGGTTTTGTTGGAGATAACATGCGCACTTTGTGGCGAATTATTGCTGGCTTTTTCAAGTGGACCTGGCGTCTGCTGAATTTTGCCAGAGAGTTTATTCTTAATCTTTTCCTGATACTGCTGATTTTGGTCGGCGTCGGTATTTACCTTCAGTTCCAAAGCAAACCGGCAGAACCGGTTAAAGGCGCACTGTTAGTGAATTTAAGCGGTGTCGTTGTCGATCAACCTGCGGTAAATAATAAATTGCGCCAATGGGGACGTGAGTTATTAGGGGCATCCAGCAATCGCCTACAGGAAAACTCCCTGTTTGATATTGTAGAAACCATTCGGTTGGCAAAAGCTGACAATAATATTACCGGTCTGGTGTTATCACTGAGCGACTTTACTGGTGCTGACCAACCTTCTCTACAATATATTGGCAAAGCGCTGCGGGAATTCCGTGATAGCGGTAAACCCATTTACGCGATTGGCGAAAGCTATAATCAAACTCAGTACTACTTAGCCAGCTTTGCCAATAAGATCTACCTGTCACCGCAAGGGACTGTCGCTCTGCATGGTTTTGCTAGCAATAATCTGTACTACAAATCACTATTGGAAAAACTCAAAGTCACCACCAATATCTTCCGCGTCGGCACCTATAAATCTGCTGTCGAACCGATGATTCGTGATGATATGTCCCCTGCCGCACGTGAGGCGGACACTCGCTGGATTGGTGGTTTATGGCAAAACTATTTGACAGCTGTTGCGGCTAATCGGCAATTAACCCCAGAACAATTGTTCCCAGGGGCGGCAGGCGTTGTCAGTGGATTGCAGGCCGCAGGTGGCTCTCAAGCGCAATATGCCCTGTCGAGCAAACTGGTCGATCAATTAGCCACACGCCCAGAAATGGAAAATGAGTTGGTTAAAGCCTTCGGCTGGGATAAGAAGAATAACGACTTCAACTATGTCAGCATTTATGACTACCAACCGACTCCAACTCCACAGCAAGGTGGACAGATAGCAGTGCTCTTTGCTAATGGTGCCATCATGGATGGGCCACAAACGCCAGGAAATGTGGGGGGTGATGCTTTAGCCGCCCAAATTCGTCAGGCGCGGTTAGATCCGAAAATCAAAGCCGTAATCTTGCGGGTCAACAGCCCAGGTGGCAGCGTCAGCGCCTCGGAACTGATCCGCTCTGAGCTGGCAGCATTACGGGCGGCTAATAAACCATTGGTGGTATCAATGGGCGGAATGGCAGCATCAGGCGGCTATTGGATCTCAACGCCGGCCAACTACATCATTGCCAACCCAAGTACCCTAACTGGCTCGATCGGTATTTTCGGTGTGATTAATACGTTCCAAAATACCCTGGAAAGTATCGGAGTACATACCGATGGTGTCGCAACATCGCCGCTGGCGAATGTTTCTGTGACCAAAGATTTGCCACCTGAGTTTTCTCAAATGATGCAAATCAATATCGAAAATGGCTACAAAACCTTTATTGATTTGGTGGCAACCGCTCGCCATAAAACACCAGAGCAAGTTGACCAAATAGCCCAAGGCCATGTTTGGATTGGAATGGATGCCAAAAATAACGGTTTGGTGGATCAACTGGGTGATTTTGACGATGCAGTTAAGAAAGTCGCTGAGCTGGCACAACTGAAAACCTGGCAACTGAATTGGTTTGTTGATGAACCAAGCCTCAGTGATTTGATTTTCGGCCAGATGAGTGCGTCAGTACAGGCGATGTTACCTACTGCGATTCAAGCCTGGTTGCCTGCACCAATATCTGCTGTGGCACAAGCGGTAAAAGATCAGCCCAACTTAATGAATACGCTCAATGACCCACAGAATCGTTATGCGTTATGCCTAACTTGCGGTGATGTACGCTAGTAAATTAAGCAAATAGTAGATAAATACTCTGCCCGGCACCTGTCGGGCTTTTTTTCCTCGCCAGTCGCCCTATAATTCAGCCATCTCATTTCGCACCACCTTTCAGGCATATTGCTCATGCAGAAGAAATCTATTTATGTCGCTTATACCGGCGGGACTATTGGTATGCAACGCTCGGATAACGGATACATTCCGGTTTCCGGCCATCTACAGCGCCAGCTTGCGCTTATGCCTGAGTTCCATCGCCCGGAAATGCCGGATTTTACTATCCATGAATATGCGCCATTAATTGACTCCTCGGATATGACACCTGAGGACTGGCAACATATCGCCAATGATATTCAGCAAAATTACGATTTATATGATGGCTTTGTGATTTTGCATGGCACCGACACCATGGCGTTTACCGCCTCAGCGCTCTCATTTATGTTGGAAAATTTAGCTAAACCGGTGATTGTCACTGGTTCGCAAATTCCCCTGGCAGAGTTGCGCTCTGATGGGCAAACCAACCTGCTGAATGCTCTCTATCTGGCCGCCAACCATCCGGTCAATGAAGTCAGTTTGTTCTTTAATAACAAACTGTTTCGCGGCAACCGAACCACTAAAGCCCATGCTGATGGGTTTGATGCATTTGCTTCACCCAATCTCTCGGTGCTGCTCGAAGCAGGTATTCATATTCGTCGGATGGCCTCAATCGAATCCCCTATCAATCGCGGCCCATTGATTGTGCATAACATCACCCCCCAGCCGATTGGTGTGGTAACTATCTATCCGGGTATCTCTGGTGCTGTTGTGCGTAACTTCTTGTTACAGCCAGTAAAAGCGCTTATTTTACGCTCCTATGGTGTCGGTAACGCACCACAAAAAGCCGAGTTATTGGATGAATTAAAAAATGCCAGTGAGCGCGGTATTGTGGTGGTGAATCTAACGCAATGTATTTCCGGCAGAGTCAATATGGACGGCTATGCCACCGGTAATGCATTGGCACATGCAGGGGTTATCAGCGGCTCTGATATGACTGTTGAAGCGGCGCTGACCAAACTGCACTATTTATTGAGCCAACCTTTATCTCCTGAAGAGATTCGCCGCTTGATGCAACAAAATCTGCGCGGTGAACTCACTGACACTAATCTATCTGATGGAGTGTGAATGAACGCAGCACTGCTCTTAATTGATTTACAAAATGATTTTTGCCCAGGTGGTGCGTTAGCGGTTGCCGAGGGCGACGCGGTAATTGCCATTGCGAATGAAGCTATTGCTACCTGCCTGGCTCACCAAATACCGGTTATCGCCAGCCAGGATTGGCACCCTGCAGAACATCGCAGTTTTGCTGTCAATTCAAATGCACAACCCTGGACGGTCGGTGATTTGGAGGGGTTAACCCAAGTGTGGTGGCCGGTGCATTGTGTTCAGAATTCAGTTGGAGCAGCTTTGCATCCAAAGTTGAATCAAGAAGTTATTACCCAGATTTTCCGTAAAGGTCAGGATCCGGATATCGACAGCTACAGTGCTTTTTTCGACAATGGACGGCGGGCAAAAACACAGCTGGATAATTGGCTACAACAACAAGGGATCAATTGCCTGTTCATTATGGGGTTAGCAACAGATTACTGTGTGAAATACACCGTGTTGGATGCATTGACATTAGGCTATAAAACATCTGTCATCAGGGAGGGGTGTCGTGGCGTCAATTTGCAACCACAAGACAGCCAACTGGCCCTTGATGCTATGAGTGAGGCCGGAGCTAACATACAGTCGCTGGCGCAATTTATTGCTGAAGTAAAGCAACTGACGGCTCGCTGATTCGATAAGATAAGCATCAACGGAGCCTCATCTGGCTCCGTTTTCCCTGTATCAAGCCTAAGTTGCTTGAACGATTATTCGGGCTTCAATTTAACCAGTGTCGGCTGACTGAATTGTTGCTTCAGCTCTTGCTTGGTTTTCATCACTATCTGGCCATCGGTGCCGATGCTCATATGTTGGGCATCTTCGTTATGGCGAGCCTGCCACAACATCACCATTTGCAGACTGTTCTCTTTCTGTTCAGGCGTCAATGCCACACCATCAGGCCATTTGCCTAACTCTACCGCCAGCATCAAACGTTGGTAGATTTCGGGCGTCATCACTGAAATCAGGTCTTCAAGCTCCATCAGAGCATCCTCAGTAAACGAATAATAAGCTGAATCGATTTTTCACTCATAAAATGGCCACAACAACCGGCATTTATCCGGGGATTTGTTCGCCATTTTGGTCATCAACAAAATTGAGTGAGGCCGAGTTCACGCAATAACGCTCCCCTGTTGGTTGCGGGCCATCAGGGAAGACATGCCCCAAATGCGCATCACAATGACCACAGCGAATTTCGACACGATGCATATTATGAGAATAATCATCGATATAGCGAATAGATTCAGCATCCAAAGGCTGATAGAAACTTGGCCAGCCACAGCCCGAATCAAACTTCGACTCTGAGATAAAAAGCGGCTGGTGGCAGCACAAGCATTGGTATACCCCTTCGCGCTTGTTATGCAGTAATTTGCCGCTAAAAGGCGCTTCCGTCCCCCGTTGTTGGGTGACATGCCGCTGAATATCGGTCAGTTTCTCAATATTTTCTGTAGGGTTCAGTTCTTTAGCCATTTGTGCGATTCTCTGGCAGGGAATAAAGTCAACGAAAACAACGTCTAATAATAACAAAAAATTAACAACAAAGCAGTTAAAATTGTCCTAAACTGTATGCCATCGAAGCGGCAACAGTATAAATGTGATAAAAATCGCAAATATTACTGATTCTCACTTTAAACTGAATAATTCGCCCCAATATAAAAATGAGGCTAATCGTATCTGGAAACGCGTGATTAATGTTCGATCTACCCTGTCTGGTTTGATTTGTAGCAATAATTGACACGATTCCGCTTGACGCTCGGTAAGGTTTTTGTAATTTTACAACCAACCTTTTATTCACTAACAAATAGCTGGTGGAATATATGACTATCAAAGTAGGTATCAACGGTTTTGGCCGTATCGGTCGCATTGTTTTCCGTGCTGCTCAGGAACGTTCTGACATCGAAATCGTTGCAATCAACGACCTGTTGGACGCTGATTACATGGCGTACATGCTGAAATACGACTCTACTCACGGTCGTTTTGACGGTACTGTAGAAGTAAAAGACGGCCACCTGGTTGTTAACGGTAAAACCATCCGTGTTACCGCAGAGAGAGATCCGGCTAACCTGAAGTGGAACGAAGTTGGGGTTGACGTTGTTGCTGAAGCAACTGGCCTGTTCCTGACCGACGAAACTGCACGTAAGCACATCGCTGCTGGCGCTAAGAAAGTGGTTCTGACTGGTCCGTCTAAAGATGACACCCCGATGTTCGTTATGGGCGTTAACCATAAAGAATACGCAGGTCAGGAAATCGTTTCTAACGCTTCTTGTACTACTAACTGCCTGGCTCCACTGGCTAAAGTTATCAACGACAAGTTCGGTATCGTTGAAGCGCTGATGACCACTGTGCATGCAACTACCGCTACTCAGAAAACTGTTGATGGCCCGTCTCACAAAGACTGGCGCGGCGGCCGCGGCGCATCCCAGAACATCATCCCTTCTTCTACCGGTGCTGCTAAAGCAGTAGGTAAAGTTATCCCAGCACTGAACGGCAAACTGACTGGTATGGCGTTCCGCGTTCCTACTCCTAACGTTTCAGTTGTTGACCTGACTGCACGTCTGGAAAAACCAGCTTCTTACAAAGAAATCTGTGCTGCTATCAAAGCGGCTTCAGAAGGCGAGCTGAAAGGCGTTCTGGGTTACACCGAAGACGACGTTGTTTCTACCGATTTCAACGGCGAAAAACTGACTTCAGTATTCGATGCTAAAGCTGGTATCGCACTGAATGACAACTTTGTGAAACTGGTTTCTTGGTACGATAACGAAACTGGCTACTCAAACAAAGTTCTGGACTTGATCTCTCACATCTCCAAATAATGGATTGATGTAGATTTCTGCCAAAAGCCACCCTTTCGGGTGGCTTTTTTATTGTTGATACAGTGTGAAACCACACTCTTTCCATTGCCCCACTACAAATAAAATTGCGCAATATCAATGATTCACTACTCGGTTAGCGCCGATTTGCTGCAAGATAGAAAGCCTGTGATATTATCGAAAGTCTGAAGTTCAATGGATCTCTAGCCCCTTTGCTCATAAGGCCAAACGAATGAACGAGAAAGTTTTCACCCTGCCCGTTGTTGAACAAATTTCACCTTATATCAGCCAGCGCCAGTTGGACGAACTGCCAATCGTAGTGGTTTCCCATCCGAAAGTGCGTGCCGCAGTCAGCTTGCAAGGTGCT
Source organism: Yersinia proxima (assembly GCF_902170785.1). Lineage (GTDB taxonomy): Bacteria > Pseudomonadota > Gammaproteobacteria > Enterobacterales > Enterobacteriaceae > Yersinia > Yersinia proxima. The sequence goes on from NZ_CABHYG010000017.1 coordinate 542,165, forward strand.
CATTTATTGGCTTTCCAACCAAGTGGTGAACAGCCGATTATCTGGTTAAGCAACAACACGCCATTTAAAGACGGTGTCGCTATTCGTGGTGGTGTGCCGATCTGTTGGCCTTGGTTCGGCCCATCAGCACAACCTTCTCATGGTTTTGCTCGTTTACTGCCATGGACGCTCAGCGCCCATGATGAAAATGAGAATGGGGTTATCCTGACCTTCACTCTGGAAGACAGCGATGCCTCTCGTCAATTCTGGCCACATCCCTTCACTTTGATTGCCCGCTTCAAGCTGGGCGAAGAATGTGAAATGGAATTAGAATCACACGGTGATTACGAAGCAGTTGCTGCCTTGCACACCTACTTCCAGATTGGCGATATCAGCCAGATTAAGATCAGTGGCCTGGGCGATAAGTACCTTGATAAAGTACTAAAAATTGCTGATGCAACGCAACAAGGTGACTTGGTCTTTAACGGTCAAACCGACCGCATCTATACCCACCCTGAAGCCTACAGCCTGATAAAAGATGCCGCGCTGAAACGTACCATTGAAGTGCATCATCATCATCAAAGTGATGTGGTTGCGTGGAATCCAGGTGCTGAACTGTCGAGCAGCATGGTTGATATGCCAAATGATGGCTATAAAACAATGGTTTGTGTAGAAACTGCGCGGGTGAATAAACCGTTGGTTGCCAAACAAGACTCCCCTGCACGTCTGGCCATGACCATTCGTAGTCGCAAGAATGCCCAATAACGGCTGATATTGCAGATACAAAAATGGGGCACAAAGCCCCATTTTTTATTGTTCAGATAGGGTGCGTGATAAATTAACGGAAGGTATATGTGACCCCAGTCCACAGTACGCCGGTCCAGGATGCATCAACCATTGGGCTATTCTTAATTTCATTTGCCAGGTGAATATAACGGCCAGTAAAGAAAGCATTCCAGTTTGGGTTGATATTGTAGTTTGCCGACAATTCCAGATACGGTGACCAGCTATCATTAGGGCTGTACTGAGCCAGGCCACTACGGGCAGATTCCCCGCCGCTTACACCATAGTAATACTTATTCTGATCTTCACTGTTCCAGGCAACACCAGCGCCCGGAGTCAGCGTCCAGCTATCAACACTGAAACGATAGAGATAAGCCAGATCGCCGATAAAACCACCACTGTTATCCAGCACGTCACCGGAGAACATGGCGCGCAAAGTCCCCCAATCCTCAATATGAGAATAAGACATCCCCGCCATCAAAGTGCTACGGCGTTTATCCAACTGCTTCATCTGCTGGTCGTCACTGTCGCCCGGCGTAAAATGCAGTGGCAAATAATAGGCATCAATCGATAAACGGTTGGTGTCATCTTTCCACAGATAATAACCCGCAGCCAATGTGCGGAAATAGAAATTATCACTTTCATAAGAAACGATAGGCACTGGGTAAACACGGTCATTCTTACCGCGATATGGGTCAGGGCTGACTAATGCTGAGGCCCCCAGAGACCATGTTCCGGCCATCGCAGTTGGCATGCAAACCGCAGTTGCAACAGCCAATGCCGCCAGTGTTTTGAGTTGCTTCGTTTTTATGTCATGTTTTTTCACGGAAAAATCCCTTTGGTAACAAAATCGTTAGTTAACCTAGTGTAAATCAATTGCTTGCCCGTGGCGAAATCTTTACACATTCTCAGCCAATATCAATATTTTCTGTTCAATTTCTCGCCGAAATAAAACTAGTTAATAACCTAAAAATTTACGCAGATTTGATTACAATAAAATAACAATATATTCAAATAGATAATCTCAATTAATTAAATATAAAACACTGCCAATGAAATAAAAAATAGATTTAATTACTGAATAGTGGTTATTTAATGTACCAGGGGTGGTAAATCTGTCGTTAATGTCAACTTGACCTTTATGAGAGACGCGACCATAACAATAAGGTAGTAGTTTCAAAATTTTAACCCAATAAAGCACTACTATTATTTTATGTTCCCAACCATTCAAACAGGACGGGCATCGCTATGAACATATTTGATCACTACCGCCAACGCTATGAGGCTGCCAAGGACGAAGAGTTCACACTGCAGGAGTTCCTCACCATCTGCCAGCAAGATCGCAGTGCGTATGCCAATGCGGCTGAACGTCTGCTGATGGCTATTGGTGAGCCTGTCATGGTTGATACCGCACTCGAATCCCGCATGTCTCGGCTGTTCTCTAACCGAGTTATCGCCCGCTACCCTGCTTTTGAAGAGTTCTATGGCATGGAAGAAGCCATAGAGCAGATCGTTTCTTACCTTAAACATGCGGCTCAAGGGTTAGAAGAGAAGAAACAGATTCTGTATTTGCTCGGCCCGGTGGGTGGGGGTAAATCATCACTGGCTGAACGTTTAAAAGCACTGATGCAACGGGTGCCTATCTATATTCTAAGTGCTAATGGTGAGCGCAGCCCGGTTAATGACCATCCATTGTGCTTATTCAACCCGCAGGAAGATGCGGCGATTCTAGCCAAAGAATACAATGTTCCTAGCCGCTATCTCGGCACAATCATGTCGCCGTGGGCGGCCAAACGGTTGCATGAATTTGGTGGTGATATCACCAAATTTAAAGTCATCAAAGTCTGGCCTTCTATTCTTGAGCAGGTCGCGATTGCGAAAACTGAGCCAGGTGATGAAAACAATCAGGATATTTCTGCCCTGGTGGGTAAGGTTGATATCCGCAAACTGGAAAACCATGCCCAAAATGACCCTGATGCTTATGGCTATTCCGGGGCCTTGTGCCGCGCGAACCAAGGAATTATGGAGTTCGTCGAGATGTTTAAGGCGCCGATTAAGGTGCTGCATCCATTGCTGACTGCTACTCAGGAAGGGAACTATAACGGCACTGAGGGGATCTCTGCCCTGCCATTCAGCGGTATTATTCTCGCGCACTCTAACGAATCAGAATGGGTAACTTTCCGTAACAACAAAAACAATGAAGCCTTCCTGGACCGCGTCTATATCGTCAAAGTGCCTTATTGCTTGCGGGTATCAGAAGAGATCAAAATTTACGACAAACTGTTGAATCACAGTGAATTAACCCATGCGCCTTGCGCCCCAGGGACGCTGGAAACACTGGCGCGGTTCTCCATTCTCTCAAGAATGAAAGAACCAGAAAACTCCAGCATTTACTCCAAAATGCGGGTGTATGACGGTGAAAGCCTGAAAGATACTGATCCGAAAGCCAAGTCTTATCAGGAGTATCGCGATTATGCTGGGGTTGACGAAGGGATGAACGGCCTTTCGACCCGTTTTGCCTTTAAAATCCTGTCACGGGTATTTAACTTTGACCATGCAGAAGTGGCAGCTAACCCGGTGCACCTATTCTATGTGCTGGAACAGCAGATTGAACGCGAACAATTCCAGCAGGATGTCGCGGAAAAATACCTCGAGCACCTGAAAGGCTATTTGATCCCGAAATATGCTGAGTTTATCGGCAAAGAGATTCAGACTGCCTATCTGGAATCCTACTCTGAATACGGTCAAAATATTTTCGACCGCTATGTTATTTACGCCGATTTCTGGATTCAGGATCAAGAATACCGTGACCCCGATACCGGGCAACTGTTTGACCGTGAATCGCTGAATGCTGAACTGGAGAAAATTGAAAAACCTGCGGGTATCAGCAACCCGAAAGACTTCCGTAATGAAATCGTCAACTTTGTGTTGCGCGCCAGAGCCAATAACAATGGCCGCAATCCAAATTGGACCAGCTATGAGAAGTTGCGCACGGTGATTGAGAAGAAAATGTTCTCTAACACTGAAGAGTTATTGCCGGTTATCTCCTTTAACGCCAAGACTTCAACGGATGAGCAGAAAAAGCATGATGACTTTGTCGATCGGATGATGGAGAAAGGTTATACCCGTAAGCAGGTTCGTTTACTGTGTGAATGGTATCTGCGGGTAAGAAAATCATCATAACCTGTTATCGAACCACCCTAATATTACAGGTACAGCTTTTTGCATTGTGGCTGTGTTGCCAGCCAGCACAGTCACAGTGTGGAAGATGCAGGGAATAGAGGCAGGGGGAGTTATGGGCTACTTTATTGACAGACGACTTAACGGCAAGAATAAAAGCATGGTCAATCGCCAGCGCTTTTTGCGTCGCTATAAGTCGCAAATTAAACAATCAATTTCTGATGCCATCAATAAAAGGTCGGTAACTGATATTGAGAGTGGCGAGTCAGTGTCTATTCCCATTGACGACATCAATGAGCCGATGTTCCACCAGGGCCGTGGCGGACTGCGCCATCGGGTACATCCAGGTAATGATCATTTTGTCACTAATGACCGCGTAGAGCGCCCGCAAGGTGGCGGTGGCGGCAGCGGCAGTGGTCAGGGGAATGCGGGTCAGGACGGTGAAGGCGAAGATGAGTTTGTCTTTCAGATTTCCAAAGATGAGTATCTCGATTTACTGTTTGAAGACTTGGCGCTACCTAACCTGAAGAAAAATCAGTATAAACAGCTTACTGAATTTAAAACCCATCGTGCGGGTTATACCTCCAATGGGGTTCCTGCCAATATCAGTGTGGTGCGTTCACTGCAAAACTCGCTGGCCCGCCGCACAGCCATGACGGCCAGTAAACGCCGTGAACTACGCGAATTGGAAGAAACACTTAAGACATTGGAGAATTCGGAACCGGCACAATTACTGGAAGAAGAGCGGGTACGTAAAGCTATTGCCGAGTTGAAACAAAAAATCGCCCGGGTACCTTTTATTGATACCTTCGATTTGCGCTATAAGAACTATGAACGACGCCCGGAGCCATCAAGTCAGGCCGTGATGTTTTGCTTGATGGACGTGTCAGGTTCTATGGATCAAGCCACCAAAGATATGGCAAAACGGTTTTATATTCTGCTGTATCTGTTCCTGAGCCGGACTTATAAAAATGTCGATGTGGTGTATATCCGCCACCACACCCAAGCAAAAGAAGTTGATGAACAAGAGTTTTTCTATTCGCAAGAAACCGGTGGAACCATTGTTTCCAGTGCGCTGAAACTGATGGATGAAGTAGTGCAAGAACGCTATGACCCGGCGCAATGGAATATCTATGCGGCGCAAGCCTCGGATGGCGATAACTGGGCTGATGATTCGCCTCTGTGTCATGAATTGCTGGCGAAAAAAATTCTTCCCGTGGTGCGTTACTACAGTTATATCGAGATAACCCGCCGTGCCCATCAAACGCTGTGGCGCGAATATGAAGACTTACAGGCAAAATATGAGAACTTTGCCATGCAGCATATTAGGGAACCCGAAGATATCTATCCGGTATTTCGTGAGTTGTTCCATAGGCAGACTGTTGATAATTAACTTCCAAACTAGCCGGTCATCTTTTTCTGCCACAGAAATAGCTTTCCGGCTTTTTAATGCGCTAAAATTTCCACTCCCTGTTTAATTCCCAGAGCTACCCAATGAAATGGCATGATGGACTGCGACAACCGGGTGTATTGGCGGCATTAACTGCTGCGGTACTGTTTGGTGCGGGAACCCCGCTGGCAAAACAATTGCTGAATACGGTGAGTCCGTGGTTGCTGGCCGGTTTGCTGTATTTAGGATCGGGGGTAGGTTTGGCGCTATATCGGTTGATAACCCGCCCGGCGGCCGTCAAGTTACCGCGTAATGAATTATGGTGGTTTATCGGCGCGATTAGCGCCGGAGGGATCATTGCGCCAGTGCTACTGATGATAGGCCTTACCGGTATGCCCGCATCGGGAGCCTCACTGCTCCTCAATGCCGAAGGGGTATTCACTGCCCTGCTCGCCTGGTTTGCTTTCAAAGAGAATTTTGACCGCCGAATTGCCTTGGGCATGATGGTGATTGTAGCGGGTGCCGCGATTCTGAGCTGGCCGGGAGAAGCTCGCTTTGCCGGATTGTGGCCGACGCTGGCTATTCTGGGTGCTTGTTTCGCGTGGGGTATTGATAACAATCTGACCCGTAAAGTTTCGCTGACGGACGCCACCTGGATTGCTTCGGTCAAAGGATTGGTAGCGGGTTTGGTGAATCTCGCATTGGCATTTGCCCTCGGCGCAACCTTACCACCAGTGATCAATCTGGCAGGTGCCCTGCTGGTAGGATTTTTTGCCTATGGCGTGAGTCTGGCGCTGTTTGTTATTGGTTTGCGCCACCTAGGTACTGCTCGTACCGGCGCTTATTTCTCTATCGCGCCTTTCTTAGGTGCGGCGCTGGCAGTAGCTATGGGGGATGCTATAACAATCCCTTTGATCGTGGCTGGGTTATTAATGGCAATAGGAATTTGGTTGCATCTGACCGAACAGCATGAGCACCAGCACCACCATGAGAGCTTACTGCACGAGCACGAACATCTCCATGACGAACACCACCTGCATTCACATGACTTCCCCATCGATGCTGATATCCCCCATAAACACCCTCATCAGCACCACCCGACGGCGCATTCTCACCCACATTTCCCCGACGCACATCATCGCCATAAACATTAAAGCGCCATAAACCACCAGTTTATTGGTTATTAACTATAATAAATGCCGGTTTTAAATTAACAAACAGTATAATTATCCAATTAAAATCATTGGTTTATCCGCCCAAATAAATCATTTATGATAATAAAATTCTTGGGTTTATTGTGTTCCAGAGGGAACTGTGCGCCCCTTACTTTTACTGATACTTTGGCTGGCGTGTATCGCCCCATCACAGGCAGTTTATAATCCCAAAGAATATAATATTTGGCATATTCAAGGCGGCGTTTTATACGGGGCTACCCAAACAGAAGATGAGGAGCCGGTGCTTATCAGCATTGCTGGCCCCACAACTGATTGGGCAAATATGGTGATTTCATTAATAGACAATGAGCCCTGTGATAATAAGAAAACAACCACAGAATTTGCTTTTAATAATGATATCTTCACCGTCGAGTACAGTTGCCTGACAACCACTGATCACACCGTGATAAGTTACACGCTGCATGATGCTGCCAAAGTTAATAAACTCTATAACCAACTGAAATCAGGCTTTACCGTTACGCTCGATAAACGGATTAAAGTTTGGGCGGCCAATATTGGCACCCCCATCAACAGTGACTAACGCAATAGCAGCTTATTGATCGTCAAGTTGGCTAAAACGCAACGTCAAATAATCGAGCACACTGCGCACTGAGGGCAATAAACCACGCCGTGAAGGGAAAACAGCATGGATAATTTCATGGCGCAATGACCATTGCGGTAGCAGGCGAATTAAATCACCCGCGGCTAATTGCTCCGTCACCATCATGACAGGCAACTGCACTGCCCCGACACCACTTACCGCCGCGCTGCGTAATGTGGTCATATCAGCGGTCACCAGTCGCGGTTGATGATAGACCGCCGCATGCGCCCCTTCAGGCCCGTCTAAATGCCAGATAAACTCCTGTTGAGGCTGCCCCAGTCCAAGACTTGGCCAGCCGGTTAAATCAGCCGGCACTTTCACTTCCCCAAGACGAGCTATCAATTCAGGACTGGCCACCAGGCACTGACAGCGGTTACCCAAAACCTTCAACACCAGATCACTGTCTTGCAACGGAGGTGGGCGAACCCGAATCGCAATATCTATGGCTTCAGCAACCGGGTCTACCTGCCGATTAGTGGATTCGAGATGCAGCGTCACCAGAGGGCAACTGGCCATAAAATCTGCCAACATGGCACTGACCGTGGCCTGCAACAGTGCCACTGGGCAGGTGATGCGCACTACGCCGCGCGGTTCTGCTCGCGTTAACTCTATCGCTTCCTGTGCTGCTTTGGCTTCTTCCAGCATCGCTTTGCAATGTTCGTAATAGGTGCGCCCGACATCCGTCACCGCAAAGCGCCGGGTTGAACGCTGAATTAATCGAACCCCCAGTCGCTCTTCCAATAACGCCAACCGCCGACTCAGTTTTGATTTGGGTAACCCTAATACTCTGGCGGCGGCACTGAATCCGCCGTGCTCAACTACCTCCGCGTAATAATAAAGATCGTTTAGATCCTGCATACTCCGCCTCTCTGTTGTTTATTATTGTCCTAATAATAGAACACTGATAACCAATTTTGCTATCTACTGCCGAAATTATCCTGAATATATACTTTATTCAACTTGTGGCCAGGCGGATTGAATAGTCAGGCTGCTATACCTTATTAAGGCTGTTGTAAGGAGGAAACGATGAAAAAAGTCCAAGGCATTTATCGTGCACCGCGCCAACATTGGGTGGGTGATGGCTTCCCGGTTCGCTCACTGTTTTCATATCAGAGCCATGGTAAACAGCTCAGCCCGTTCCTGTTGCTGGACTATGCCGGGCCAATGGATTTCACCCCGACGCAGCATCGTCGTGGTGTCGGGCAACATCCACATCGTGGATTTGAAACAGTGACCATTGTGTATGACGGTGAAGTTGAACATCGTGACTCTACCGGTAAAGGTGGAGTTATTGGCCCCGGCGATGTGCAGTGGATGACCGCAGGTGGCGGTATTCTGCATGAGGAATTCCATTCCGATACCTTCGCGAAACGTGGCGGGGCTTTTGAAATGGTGCAGTTGTGGGTCAATTTACCGGCAAAAGATAAAATGACCACACCGGGTTATCAGGCGATTCGCAGTGAAAATATTCCTCAGGTCGCATTACCTGAAGGTGCGGGCAGCCTGCGTGTTATTGCGGGTGATTATGCCGGGAAAAATGGCCCAGCCAATACGTTCTCGCCACTGAATGTCTGGGATATCCGGCTAAATCAAGGGAAAAGCACCGAGTTCTCCCTGCCTGATGGCTGGAATACAGCACTAATTGTATTGCGCGGTACAGTGCAGGTTAATGGTGATGCCATTGCCCGCGATGCAGAAATGGTGTTGTTGGACGCTACCGGGAGCCATGTCACGATTGAAGCGAATAATGATGCAGTGTTGTTATTACTCAGTGGTGAACCAATCGATGAGCCCATTATCGGTTACGGGCCATTTGTGATGAATACGCAGGAGCAAATAGCCGAAGCTATCGCTGATTTTAATAGTGGCCGCTTTGGTTCGATGGATAATCACGCATAACCTCTAAATGACCCGCCATTACCTGATATCGTTATTGTCAGGTAATGGCTTTTCAAGCCAGAATATTGAGCGGCCCGATACTCTCCGCAAATCCTCTCTTTCCCTCCCCGGTTATCGACTAAACTTAATATTATATTCTGTGCCCAAAACAGCATCATTATGAATTAAGACGGCAGTATTTTTTTTGCATGTTACGCTTTAATTCACATTTGAATATTTGTCATTAATCTTATTCTATTTATAAACAAATAGTGATATTCCAATAGCCACAGTGATACTTCGCTCAAACCACAAGAAACAAGACTGCCAAGCGATTCTTTTTCCCAGGAATTAATCATGAAAGCCAAAAAAACAGTAGAATGGCAGAAAAACAGGCAGTCTAAGTACAACGAAAATAATGCCTTATTAACTGCATTGAATCATTCATTAGCAATTATTGAGTTTGATCTTTCCAGTCACATTATTGAAGTTAATCAAAACTATCTTGATTATTTTGGCTATCAGCGCGATGAAGTCATCGGCCAACACCATTTGATGTTCTGTCATCCCGGTTATGCCAGCAGCGAAGAATATCAAAAAATTAAAAAATGCCTACTGGCTGGACAATCGCTGGAAGGACGTTTTGAGCGTTTACATAAAGACGGTTCAACAGTTTGGCTGGCGGCCATTTATCAACCAGTACCCGGCCCTGATGGTTCTGTGACCCGCATAGTAAAAATCGCCAAAGACATTACCTTTTTAATTGAACAGCAAAGAGCAACCCAAGAGTGGGTGCAGCTTTTGACGCAATTAACCGACCGTAGTGATAGCGCAATGTTTATTGCTGCGAACACTGAACACGGGCAACAAGCTGTTTATATTAATCAGGGATTTACGAAACTGTTTGGTTATACCCCAGAACAAGCGCTGGGGCATAACATGGTCGATCTACTGCAAAGTGCACATCCTGAACAGCTCGCACCAGTCAATGGCCCCTCCCCCGATACGCGCCAACGACTCCTGCCTAAAGAGCTTTTTTACAGTAAAGACCGGCAACCCCATTGGTGTTCAGCCGTGATAAACTCACTGGTGAATGAACAAGGCGAGCAGAGTTACAGCATTGGGGTGCTAACGGATATCACCCTGACAAAAATGTACGAAGTGTTGCAATATAAAGTGCTGGAAGCCTTGGTCCGCGAGCGCCCACTTGAAGAAGTGATGTCATTACTCTGTCATGAAGTTGAGCGGATTGCCCCTGAAGTGACCGCCAGTATTTTACAAAGCATCGGGCAGAATCACCTTTGCCATCTTGCTGGCCCTAGCCTGCCACTCAACTATACGAGCATCCTCTCCTGTGTACCCATCGGCCCATTTGCCGGTTCCTGTGGGACTGCTGCATTTCGCAAACAAGCAGTTGAAGTACAAGATATCGCCACCGACCCGTTGTGGCAGGACTACCGTCATTTGATATTACCGCATGGTTTATTGGCTTGCTGGTCAACTCCCATTCTCTCCAGCCAGGGGCAGGTTCTTGGTACATTTGCTTTTTATTATAAACAGAGACAAAAACCCAGTGATTTTCATCGACAGTTGGTCAAACTAATTGCCAATTTATGTTCTCTTGCCATGGAGCGGGAACTCTCACGCAAACAAATTCAGCATTTGGCTTTTTATGATTCATTGACCGGGCTGCCCAATCGCACCCAGTTTTTAGTGTATGCCAAACAAGCCATTGCTCTGGCAACTGAAATGAATCATTCGCTGGCGGTGTTAGTGATTAATCTGGATCGGTTTAAACAAGTTAATGACTCACTCGGTCATGCTGCTGGCGATGAATTACTGGCCGCTATTGCCCTACGGCTACGCGACAGCTTGCCCAAAAACGACATTATTGGCCGCCTGTCCGGTGATGAATTTATTATTATTCTGACCTCATGCACCATGCAGCAAACCACCGTGAGGGTGGAGAAAATGCTTAGTTTGCTGTCTCAGCCTTGCCAAATAGCCAACATGACTATTATTCCATCAGCCAGTGTCGGCATCAGCTTGTACCCAGAAAATGGTATGGAAATGGATACCCTGATGAACCATGCCGATATCGCGATGCATAAAGCGAAGAATATGGGACGTGGGCATTTCAATTTTTTCAGTGTAGAAATGAATAATCTCAATCAACAGCGACAAGACATGGAAGATGCCCTACGCCATGCATTTCACATCGGCTCCCTTGAATTATTTTATCAGCCGCAAGTGATGCTAAAAGATGGCCATCTGTATGGTGTGGAGGCGCTAAGCCGTTGGAAGCACCCAATTTTGGGAGATATCCCACCACAACGTTTTATTCCGCTGGCCGAAGAGAGCGGCCTGATCAATGAACTGGCGCTGTGGGCGATAGAAACCGCCTGTCGACAATTGGCAGATTGGCGCTTGCGGGGCATTGATGTCCCATCTGTGTCAGTGAACTTATCCCCAACCAATTTTCACAATCTGGGTTTGCCTGACATGATCCTGCATATTTTGCATCATTATCATTTACCGCCGCAGGATCTGACGCTGGAAATTACCGAAGACATATTGATTGAAAATAACCCAGCTATTTTCGCGACGATAGAAAAAATTCATCGTCTGGGGGTGCGGCTATCAATGGATGACTTTGGCACCGGTTATTCCAGCCTCAGTTACCTGCGCCGGTTGGATCTTGATGAAATCAAGCTGGATAAAAGTTTTGTGCACGACCTTGAATATGATGAAACCAGTCGAACCTTAAGTGAAGCAGTGATACGCATTGGCGAGAGTTTGCAACTGTCGGTGATTGTCGAAGGGGTAGAGAATGAAGCCCAGCGCACTTTGTTGAGTCGACAAGGTTACCTGATTGGTCAGGGATTTCTATTTTCCGAAGCGCTGCCGGCGATTAAACTGGAAAAATGGTTAGAGCATCGTCTGACAAGTTAGCCAGCGAATAACAAGAGATATATGATTGGTTGTAGTAATCTATTAGAGATTTCTAAGCACCAATAAGTGACATTGTCACTAGAGGTTAATGGCAAAGTGCCCGTATCGGTGAAAACAGGCAGATCGTAAAGACGCCGTAAACCCTTCCCTGGGGGCTCGAGCCGCGCCGTCCCTGGCGCGGACGCTTTACTCTTCTACCTGTCTTAACCTTGCAAGATCGAGTCGTTGGGTTTGTCATCAGTTTGAAGTGACATTGTCACTATCGCTGGGTTGGGTCATGCTCAACCTTTTCATTTGTCGGCAAATTCTTTATCCTTGCTGCCTTTGTAATCTGGATGTTGTTTTGTTGTTATGCAAAAATTCCTTTTTCTGCTGTTAAGCCTGATATTGCTCGGGCCATTGGGCATCGACCTCTACTTACCCACCATTCCTGCTATTGCCAAGGGGCTGAACAGTAGCGAGTCATTGATCCAATCCACCATTGCGCTGTTTATTTTGGTGCTGGGGATTGGGCAACTGATTGCCGGGCCATTGGTTGACAAATATGGCCGCAAACCAATTGCCATCATCGGGATAATCCTTTACATGCTAGGTGCCGCCATGGCTGCTCTGGCTGTCAGCCCTTTCATGTTTGTCAGCTCTCGCCTGTTACAAGGTGTGGCCGTTTGCTGTACCGCAGTGGTGGCATTCAGTGGGGTGCGCGACCGCCTGAACGGCAATGAAGCTGCCCGTGCTTTTGGTTTCCTCAATGGCACATTAAATATCGTGCCGGCATTAGCCCCATTATTAGGTGGTTTGTTAGCCGAAGCCTTTGGCTGGCGCGCGCCATTCTGGTTCCTGGCTCTGTACGGATTGTTGGTATTAATCCTGGTTATCGTTTTCCTACCGGAGACTCGCCCGGCAGATACGCAACCGGTGAAGAGTTTGCCGATTAAAAACTATCTGCGCATTCTACGCGACGACCGTTTTCTGACTTTCGCGCTAGTGAATGCGGGCGCGATGGGAATGGCTTTAACTTATGTCTCTCTGGCACCCAATGTCTTGATGGTAGGCGCGGGGCTTAGCCCACTGCAATTCTCGCTGGTGTTCGGTGCCAATGGTTTTTGGATCATGGCCGTCAGCTTTTTTGCGAATCGGATTATCCAAAAAGTGGGCCGCCCAGCCTGTCTGATGACGGGGAGCGTACTGATGGCAGTCGGCTGTTTCAGCCTGCTATACGGCCTGCGCTTATCACCTGAAGTGCAGCATCACTGGCTGGTTTACATGTTACCCGTTGCCAGTGCCTGTGCCGGTTTAGCCTTTATGATGGGGCCAGCCACCAGCTATGCACTGGAGCCTTATGCCAATGAAGCCGGTGTTGCTTCAGCCTTGGTTGGGTTTGTACAGATGGCAGGAGGCGCGGGATTAGGTCTGTTGGCGATGGCCTTGCCGATTGAACCTAAGTTATCTCTGGCTATTGTGATGTTGGCCGGTTGCTTACTGGCCTGGCAAGCACGCCGTGCCAGCAAACATGTACGCGGTAAATTGCAAAAGATAAATTAGCACGCCACTTCAATAGCTAATAAGAAACCGATTACCCAAATGAATTGGTGTTGTAGCAAGGCAGCAAACGAACTCATCCCGATGAGCTGACATAAGTCAGTGATTCGGGTGACAAATCTTCCGGGAGCAGATTTGAACGCTGCTTGCAGCGGCCTCGCAGAGGCGAGGCCCATGGACGGGCCGAGTAACGAGAGCCGCTAACACCGCTACAGCGTCAAGTCAGAAGGGTAACCCTGGCTGCCAGCGCACACATCAACTCATACCCCACCGTTCCCGCGGCCTGTGCCACATTGTCAATGGGCACATTCTCACCCCATATTTCGACTTTGCTGCCCATCTGCGCTTGCGGACATGGCGTGAGATCCACGGTGAGCATATCCATCGAAATCGCCCCCACTGTGTGCGTCAATATACCATCCACCATGATAGGTGTTCCCGTCGGTGCTACACGCGGATAACCATCGGCATAACCACAAGCGACCACTCCTATGCGCTGCGCACCAGTGGCGCGATAACGGCTACCATAACCCACACTTTGACCGGCGGATAATGATTGCAGCGCGATAATCTCACTGTGCAAACTCATCACCGGGCGCAGACCAAGGCCAGCAATATCTGCGATATCACCACTGGGTGACGCGCCGTAGAGAATAATTCCCGGACGCACCCAGTCATAATGGGTGTCCGGGTTACGCAATATTGCCGCTGAGTTGGCAAAGCAGCGAGCCGCCGGAATATGTCCGCAGGCCTGCTGGATCTGAGCAAATTGCTCATCAGCGCCAATAGGATTATCTGCATTAGCAAAGTGGCTCATTAATGTGATTTCGCCGACATTGCTGAGGCTGTTGGCCCATTGCCACACAGCTTCCGCCTGACCAATTGGAAACCCTAAGCGATTCATACCGCTATTAAACTTTAAGTAAATATTGAGTGGCGCCGTCAGGCGGGCCGCTTTGATGGCCTCAAGCTGCCAGTCACTGTGCACCACCGTCGTCAGGCGATAATGATCCAGCAACACTAAATCCTGCGCTTGAAAGAACCCCTCCAGCAGTAAAATTGGCCCTTGCCAGCCCTGCTCTCGCAGCAGGATAGCTTCGTTTAAATCCAGTAAAGCAAATCCATCCGTTGCCGCCAGCCCTTGCCAGACACGCGCTAAACCATGACCGTAGGCATTGGCTTTCACCACTGACCAAATTTTTGCTGTTCCCACATGACTGCGCGCAACATTCAGATTATGGTGTAGCGCAGATAAATTCAGCGTGGCAGATATCGGGCGAGGCATGCTTATTCCTTCCAGAACACTATTTAGTTGTTATTAACAAAAGGGCTATCCACTAATACGCTAAATAATTTGAGTTGCAGCCAACGTACATGCAACTTTAAGAATGGCGGATATGAACTAGCGAGCCGGATGGACGTCATGTAACGGCGCAACATTCAGCGGCCGAAAGCCCGCGCTATAGCGCGAGACCGAGAGATCATCAGCCAGAATCGCAGGACGCCGACCAAACATAATATCAGCCAATAGCTGGCCTGAGCCGCATGCCATGGTCCAGCCCAAAGTGCCATGACCGGTATTGAGGTAAAGGTTTTTAAGCGAAGTTCGCCCAACAATAGGCGTGCCATCCGGTGTCATCGGGCGCAGACCAGTCCAAAACGTTGCCTGACTGATATTACCGCCATCGGGATACAAATCGCCGACCACCATTTCCAGTGTTTCTCGCCGCGCCTGATCCAGTTGGGTGTTGAATCCCACGATTTCCGCCATACCGCCCACCCGAATGCGATCGTCAAAACGGGTAATGGCTATCTTATAGGTTTCATCCAGTACGGTAGAATATGGCGCACAAGCAGGGTTAGTGATGGGAATGGTCAGAGAGTAACCTTTTAGCGGATAAACCGGAATTGATACCAATCCCGCCAGCAGTGCAGTTGAATAAGCGCCAAAAGCCACGACATAAGCATCGGCTTTAATGATGTCATCACCGCACAACACCCCAGCGATTTGATCTCCATCCACCAGCAGTTTATCCACTGAGCGATTGAAGATGAACTTCACGCCAGCCTGTTCAGCCATTTTTGCCAACCGCTCGGTAAACAACTTACAGTCGCCAGTTTCATCATTAGGTAGACGTAAGCCGCCAGTGAGCTTATGTGCCACTGTTGCCAATGCGGGTTCGACGATGGCCAGTTGATCCGCGGTTAACAGCGAATACGGCACACCGGCGTCATCTAATACTGCAATATCTTTGGCGGCATTATCAAATTGCTGTTCGGTACGGAATAATTGCAGCGTTCCCCCTTGCCGCCCTTCGTACTGAATACCGGTATCTTCGCGCAGCTCTTTCAAGCAATCACGGCTGTACTCGGCCAACCGCACCATACGGCTTTTGTTAATCATATAGTGGGAAGTGTCACAGTTTCTTAGCATTTGCCACATCCAGCGCAACTGCGAAGCACTGCCATCCAGATGAATCGCCAACGGCGCATGGCGTTGGAACATCCATTTAATGGCTTTTAGAGGAACACCGGGGGCAGCCCAAGGTGCCGCATAGCCGGGAGATATCTGGCCGGCGTTACCTGCACTGGTTTCCTGAGCTGGCCCATCCTGCCGGTCAATGACCGTGACATCATGTCCATCTTTCGCTAAGTACCAGGCACTGGCAACACCCACCACACCACTTCCTAAAATGACAACGCGCATATCACCCCCACACCAAAATGCATCAAAAGCACAATATTCTGTTGACAGAAAATTAACTCAGCAGAAAAAACTATCCAACACATTAATGATAGACTGTGACTTAATTCACAATTAATTTACACTGCAATCACTTTTCAATTCAATAGCAGGCTAAAAATAGAGATAACATGCTATTTTTAGCGAGTTATACAAAAGAATGACTGAAAATCCCCCTAATTATCCCTATTAACAGTATGAATAATTAGCATGTTGTTGATGTTAATTTTATTGGCTTTATATTCTGCACTTATAGCAAATAAACAGAATAATAATCTAATTAAATCTCTTTTAAGATAATTACGTCTGCCAGTAAAAAATACCCCGTACTCCCCACCATGGAGAGTTTCTCTTTTGAAAGATGGCGGATATTCATTGACATAACGTCAAGACAGGCCTCAATTTGTTCATATTGAGCTAGGATTATACTCAAGTGACTTCAAGATGCAGGAAGGCAGCCAACACACCTGCATCTTGAAGGGCGACGGGTATATTGAAGTGACCAGTATTTTGCAGGGTTATAAACCGTGAGGATGCGCTAATGACAACTTCAACATCGAAACACACCGCGCAAGATAAGCGCCTGACTGACGGCCCAGACTGGACATTTGAATTGTTACAGGTCTATCTGGATCAAATAGATCGGGTGGCAAAACATTACCGGCTCGATACCTACCCCCATCAGATTGAGGTCATTACCTCGGAACAAATGATGGATGCCTACTCAAGTATTGGCATGCCCATTAATTATACCCACTGGTCTTTCGGTAAAAAATTTATCGAAACTGAGCAAAAATATAAGCACGGCCAACAGGGATTAGCCTATGAGATTGTGATTAATTCCAATCCTTGTATTGCTTATTTAATGGAAGAAAACACCATTACCATGCAAGCCTTAGTGATGGCTCACGCCTGCTATGGTCATAACTCTTTCTTTAAAAATAATTATTTATTCCGCGCATGGACTGATGCCAGTTCCATCGTTGATTATTTATTATTTGCTCGCCATTACATCAGTGAATGCGAAGAACGCTATGGTGTGGAAGAGGTTGAACGACTGCTCGACTCTTGCCATGCACTGATGAATTATGGTGTTGACCGCTATAAACGCCCGCAAAAAATCTCGTTAGTTGAGGAGACTGCGCGGCAAAAAAGTCGAGAGGAATACCTGCAAAGCCAGGTCAACTCCTTATGGAAAACCTTGCCACGTAAAGATAAAGAAGAAGTGCAAGCCCAGGCTCAGCGCTACCCAAGTGAGCCACAAGAGAATCTGCTCTACTTTATGGAGAAAAACGCCCCATTGCTGGAATCATGGCAGCGGGAAGTACTGCGGATTGTGCGCAAAGTGAGCCAGTATTTTTATCCGCAAAAACAGACCCAGGTGATGAACGAAGGTTGGGCCACTTTCTGGCATTACACCATTCTTAATCATTTATACGATGAGGGTCAGGTCAGCGATCGGTTTATGATGGAGTTTTTGCACAGCCATACCAATGTGGTGTATCAACCGCCGTATAACAGCCCTTATTACAGTGGTATCAACCCTTATGCTCTTGGCTTTGCCATGTTCCAGGACATCAAACGCATCTGCCAGTCGCCAACCGAAGAAGATTACTACTGGTTCCCCGATATTGCCGGTAAAGATTGGCTGGATACACTGCATTTTGCCATGCGTGATTTTAAAGATGAAAGTTTCATTAGCCAGTTCTTATCACCGAAAGTGATGCGCGACTTCCGTCTTTTTACTGTCTTGGATGATGATAAGAATAATTATCTGGAAATTTCAGCCATTCATAATGAAGAAGGCTATCGTGCTATTCGTAATGAATTGTCTGCTCAATATAATTTAAGTAATCATGAACCTAACATTCAAGTGTGGAATGTTGATCTGCGCGGGGATCGTTCTCTGACGCTGCGTTATATTCCTCACGACCGGGCACCGTTGGATAAAAGTCGCCAGCAAGTGATGAAGCATATCCATCGCTTATGGGGGTTTGATATTCATATGGAACAACTCAATGATGATGGCAGTATCGAACTGCTCGACAGTATTCCACCCAGAACCAATAAACTCTAATCTGGCAGTATCATGTAGTTGATATTAATGGAAAAGGGGCGCTGCTGGCCCCTTTTTACTGTTCTGCTTTGACTATAACTCTTCTAGCGGCGAGCTTCTGCCAAATCACTTGGCATGGTGCCCTGCATACTGTGCCAGATAGCCCCGCTCTCTTTACCGTAGGCACGCAGGCAATCCAACACCTGGTCATAGGCTTTTTCATCACAGAGCGTTGATAGCTTGCTATAAAACGTCAAAGCCAGCTTGCGCGCTTCTGGATTCGAGAAATAGTAACGGCCCACGCGAGTATAAAGCCCTTTCAACCCATTGAGAATTAAACCGTAAATCGGGTTACCTGAAGCAAAAGCCAAACCACGGAAAATACCGTAATCCAATGCAGTGAAAGACTCAGCGTTATCATCAACCGTCTGCGCTTGCGCCAGAATCTCTTGTGCTTTTTCGGGATGATTGCGAATAGCCGTCCGGACAAAGATGGTAGCGATGTTAGTTCGAACAGCCAGTAAGTTATCTATCAATTGTGGCACACTGTCATGGTCAAGCCGCGCCAGTGTTTCCAGAATATTAAGGCCGGAGGTTTCCCAAAAGTTGTTTACTTTCGTCGGTTTACCGTGCTGAATAGTGAGCCAGCCATCGCGGGCCAGCCGTTGTAGCACTTCGCGCAATGTTGTGCGGGTTACTCCAATCAGCTCTGAAAGTTCACGCTCCGCGGGCAAAATTGTGCCTGGGGGGAAGCGATTATTCCAAATACTTTCAATAATATACTCTTCCGCGAAACCGGCAGGACTTTGCGCCTTTATAACCATATTTTTTGACGTTCCGTAGCGATAAATATCAGCAATTTAGTGCGCTCATCATACCAGACGACGCTATTCTGATATAGCTCCAGAGCCGAACAAATGGTGAAAGCAGTCATAAAGTTGCAAAAATTGCGCAGATGTAATGATGAACAGATTATACATATTGCTTTTAGGCGAATAACGTAAAGTAAAATGTAACCTTGAGCAGTAATAACGCCTTATATCCTAAATAATTCGAGTTGCAGGAAGGCGGCAAGAGAGAGACAAATTGGTCGGGAACCGATTTGAACAACCATGCAGCTTGAAGTATGACGGATATAATAATTTATTAAGGAGACTATAGCCCACAATGGATATCACCATTAGACAAGCCATTCTCAGGAATTTTCTCGGTAATTCACCAGATTGGTACAAGCTGGCAATTGTAGCGTTTCTTATCATTAACCCGCTGGTGTTCTTCTTTGTCAGCCCTTTCGTCGCCGGCTGGATGCTGGTGATTGAGTTTATTTTCACGTTGGCGATGGCACTAAAATGTTATCCATTGCAGCCCGGCGGTTTACTCGCTATTCAAGCCGTCGCTATCGGGATGACCAGCCCGCATCAAGTAGCAGAAGAAGTTGCCAATAACCTCGAAGTTCTGTTGTTGTTGGTATTTATGGTGGCGGGCATCTACTTCATGAAACAGCTCTTGCTGTTTATTTTTACCAAACTGCTACTGAGCATCCGCTCAAAAATTGCGCTCTCCCTCGCTTTCTGTGTCGCTTCTGCCTTCCTTTCAGCCTTCCTGGATGCGTTGACTGTTATCGCCGTTGTTATTAGTGTGTCTGTCGGTTTTTATACTATTTATCATCATGTTGCCTCAAATCATTCAGATAAGGACATCAATGATGACAGTTGGATCGACAGTCAGGAAAATCGCAAAACACTGGAACAATTCCGTGCATTTTTACGCAGCCTGATGATGCATGCGGGAGTGGGAACGGCACTGGGTGGCGTAATGACCATGGTGGGCGAACCGCAAAACCTGATTATCGCTAAAAGTGCTGGCTGGCATTTTGGTGATTTCTTTATGCGGATGCTGCCCGTCACCTTGCCAGTACTGTGTTGTGGGTTATTGGTTTGCATGTTGGTCGAGCGTTTTAAACTTTTTGGCTACGGCGCGGAGCTGCCTGAACGGGTTCGTCAGGTTCTGACGGATTACGATAAGCAGGCTAGCGCGAAACGCAACCGCCAGGAGAAAGTAAAACTACTGATTCAAGCACTGATTGGCGTTTGGCTGGTTCTTGCACTGGCACTACATGTGGCTGAAGTTGGCTTAGTGGGGTTATCAGTCATTATTCTCGCGACCTCACTTTGTGGTATCACCAATGAACATGCGCTGGGGAAAGCCTTTCAGGAAGCGCTGCCTTTCACTGCACTGCTTACGGTATTTTTCACAGTAGTCGCAGTTATTATCGAACAAAGTTTATTCACGCCAATTATTCAGTTTGTTTTACAATCCTCCCCCTCAGCCCAATTATCCCTGTTTTATCTGTTTAATGGCTTACTGTCCTCGGTTTCTGATAATGTTTTTGTCGGCACCGTATACATTAATGAGGCGCGAAAAGCATTCGAACTGGGCGTTATCTCACTTCAGCAATTCGAGTTATTGGCCGTCGCCATCAATACCGGCACCAACTTGCCCTCAGTAGCCACCCCCAATGGTCAGGCCGCGTTCTTGTTCTTACTGACCTCAGCACTCGCCCCATTGATTCGCCTGTCCTATGGCAGAATGGTATACATGGCCCTACCCTATACAATAGTGATGACAGGTGTTGGCCTGCTCGGTGTGGAGTATTTATTAGTCCCGGTGACAGAGTGGATGATGCAAAGTGGCTGGATAAGTTTGCCTCATATTGCTGCGGGAGTTAGCATTACACACTGATGACTTGCATTATAGTCCGTGCCAGCCCGATATTTCCCTCGCTACATGGGGCTAAGATGGGCTGGCAAAACAAACCAATATCTCACCCAAAGTAAAATTGATGCTCGTGATGGCCGCTACTGGCGAGAAATCACTGATTTTTGCCTAATTTTACCTTTGGGTAGCTGGCAGCAAAGATGAATTGGTTTACACTGCCAGTACAATTGCTTACTGCATGGAAAATAAAGATATGTTGCAATTCCTTAACCGTTGCTCTAAAGGGCGCGGTGCTTGGCTATTAATGGCCCTGACTGCACTTGTATTAGAATTGGTTGCGCTCTATTTTCAACACGTGATGCTGCTACAGCCTTGCGTAATGTGCATTTATGAACGGGTCGCATTATTCGGTATTCTTGGTGCATCACTGCTGGGTGCTATCGCGCCTAAATCACCTTTGCGCTATCTGGCTATTTTTATCTGGATCTACAGTGCCTGGAGAGGTGTTCAGTTAGCCTGGGTGCACACCATGCTGCAATTACATCCATCGCCTTTCACCACCTGTGATTTCTTTGTGAGTTTCCCTACATGGTTGCCACTCGATAAATGGTTCCCGGCTATTTTTGTTGCCAGTGGTGATTGCTCAGTAAAACAGTGGGAGTTCCTGTCGCTGGAGATGCCACAATGGTTAGTCGGTATCTTTGCTGCTTACTTGTTTATGGCGGTATTAGTGCTGATCAGTCAGTTTGTTAAGCCGAAAAGACGCGATCTATTTAGTCGATAATTTTCATTTCGATTGATAGTTTTCATTTCGGTTGATCATTTTCACACATATCTTTATCTGTTTAAGGCGCCCAGAAATGTGGCGCCTTTTTATATTCTGATCGTCGAATGATGCCCGCAATTCGTCACATTACTTATTAACGAATAATGCCACGAGCCGAACGGCTGAAAAAGGGTTTATAAGCCAACAGTATTTGCCACTCTTTAGCCAATAACTCAATTTCATTATTCACATCAGCCACTAACTTACCTGTATGATAAATAAGCCGGTAAGCCTCTATAACCGCTTGCCGGTCACCACTATTTAACCAATCAGCCTCAACTCCAGTTTCTCTTATGCCTACGGGAACAGCACGATTTCCTTCAGCTATCACATAAGGAGGTATATCCTGCACCACACAAGCACCGGTATTAATTAATGCGTAGGTTCCGATAACACAGAATTGATGTACCGCACTGCCAGCACTGATAATAGCAAAGTCATCAACTTCAACATGTCCAGCCAAACCCACATTTGAAGCAAATAAACAGTGATTACCCACGATACAATCGTGGCCAATATGAACATGACTCATCAGATTATTATCATTACCGATATGTGTAACCCCACCGCCCTGCAACGTACCCCGATGGATGGTGACATTTTGCTGAATCAAGTTGCGGTTGCCAATCACAACCCGAGTGCTCTCACCCTTATATTTAAGATCCTGATTAACCTCTCCGATGGAAGAAAACTGTCCAATATTATTGTCACATCCAAGCTCGGTAAAACCATTAATCACAATATGTGATTTAAGTACCGTGCCGGAACCAATAGTGACTTGAGAACCAATGTAGCAAAAGTGGCCAATTTGCACATTCGCACCAATCACCGCCCCCTTCTCAATAATTGCAGAAGCAGAAATTATCGCGGTGGCATCAATCAAGCTATTTAACTCTCCTGGTGGAGGACTC
This sequence comes from Yersinia proxima, assembly GCF_902170785.1. GTDB lineage: Bacteria > Pseudomonadota > Gammaproteobacteria > Enterobacterales > Enterobacteriaceae > Yersinia > Yersinia proxima. The sequence continues at coordinate 564,935 of NZ_CABHYG010000017.1, forward strand.
ACTTACTGCTTTGTGGGTAACTTCAGTGTTGACTGAGAGACTAATCCATCCATTGGTTTAATCGGATTTACTGACAGAAAAAAGATAGGAATACGAGAATATGGCCGTCATGCTGACTCATCGCCCATATAAAAAACCCCGGCGAAAACCAGGGTTTTGAAAAGGTGCCGGTACTTTCCCGGCCGTCATGTTATGGCGTAAGCGTCCATCGTACACTCCAACGTTACACAGCCTAAGCATGACTATTGCATAACAGAGAAACACACTGGCAATTGCCCCAATACGTTTTTCTGTTAAACAACTTCTCCCGCACTCCGCTAGCTGTACCAGGCTTTAACTTCACGCGACTAATAATCATACAGCGTTATAATATTTCATCAAGACCAATTGAATATAATTTTCTATTTCAGAACAATCTGGATTTTTTATTTCTTGCTAACACAAAATAAATGACTGTTCTGCCCGTGATACAACTAAAAAAGGCCGCCTGATGGCAGCCTTATTTTACCAATATAATCAAATCATTATGCTTTGGTATGGGTACAAGTATACTGACTGGCCTGCTCACCATCGACAATAGCCAGGCGGATTGGCATTGCAGAAATATTAAGCGCGGCAATAACATGTTCTTGGTTATTTGCCTTCTGGAAGATTAATGACTCACCCTGACCTTCCGGATTAACTTTAACAAATTGAAAAACTGACTTATCAATGGTCAATTGCTGATTAGGACCATCCAATACAGCAGAAAGGTTGCCGCCATCTTTCAATTCACAGTCAAGATTAATTAATGAAGCCCCAGCGGCCTGAACCTGGTGTGAAACACTAACTAAAGTAGCGGAGATGCCGATGATAACAGCGGCCAATGTTGAATATTTCATTTTTTAAGTTTCTTAGTTAAATTTCGGCGTTAGTATGCCATATCTGGCTAATAATAGTGACGAGTTATCAGGCTCTCTGAGGTTTATTCGGAATGTACCCCCCATAAAACCAGGCTGTTCGGGGCTTTATGACCCTTTCCACCGGCTGATGCACCATCTCAATTTGGGCGTTAACACCCTGCCGAGTAAGTGGCTGTCAGCCAAATGGTCAATTGGGTCGCCTTTGAAGAAATCATAGTTAAGCATAAAATCTTTGGGGACAACTTACACCACGCTCAGAAGGTATAGAGAAGATATATGCGCTGCGTAACAGTAGGCAGCCCTGACATGATACTCATCCTCAGGGTCAGAGACCTCTGGTGAACTACATTTTAAGCCTCTGAAACATTTACCTTAGCCTTAAAGTTAACGGCTATTTGCAGTAGTGCCATTTTCGTTTCATTGGACTTGCCTGCTTTCTATTACACTCTCCACAGCACCTATCTGGTTAATTAGGTTCGATTGAGTTTTCTACTCTACATCATCCAGATTCCATTCTGAGTTCGGAATAATTATGGAGTCAGGTTCAAGCATTTTTTGTGGCATATATTGACCATATCCATTATTTATACAGAATCTTTTAAAATCGTAGAAAGAATCACAGTGTACTTTATGGTAAATGTTTCCCCGATAAACTTCGACCTCTTGCTCAGAGATCGCCAACCTTTGGGCGATAATTTTATTACTTATATTGTGAAGCAAAAAAAACACCACATCAAATTCTTCATCAGTAAAAAATTCATCTGGTTTCTCAACTAATAATGTAAAAGGTAATTCCTGGCTAACATATTGCGCACCTGAGAAGAAATCCATTTTTTTTCCATGGAAAATAATACCTATGCACTCTTTCTCACTATTTAAAAGTGGAAACTTATCGAAAATATAAGGTTGTAATTTTTGTTCACGGCCAAAGTAATGTACCTCAATCGAAGATACTCTCTTTTTAGTTATCGCCGCAAGTTGCTCTTGCTTTCTAAACTGTGATGAAAACCTAACAAAAGAATGATGAGGTAATTCGTCATCTGACAACCCTTTAATACTAAATTTTGGTGGAAAATTTAATAGTTCAAGAAATGGGATATTAGCGTGCAAATAGTGCGAATCAAGATCTTTGAAGCCCCAAGCCTCGTCACTGCTCTCCCATAACAACATTAACTGTAGAGGGATTTCGTTAGGAAGATGCAGATATTGATTATTATTACACATATAACCCCCATATTTAATATTCACATTATTATATTAATAC
>NZ_CABHYG010000018.1 GCF_902170785.1 Yersinia proxima
TAGTAGTACCATCAATCACCTTATTATCACTTTTTCCTATATTTAAGATAATACTTTGAATAAAGTCACTGCCTGAATAGGAGTAAAAAACAAAGGTCAAAACAAAAATCAACAATATTAAATATATAAACTCAACTCTTTTTTTAGTGTTTTTTTTTAACCAATGTAAAAAACATAGCTCGACCGGCAGACTGTTCTATTGGCAAAAGAGATGTGGCGCTATTACTTTCACATTCCATAATCATAAAAAAATCATTTATTGTTTTGTTTTCATTTGATAAAGGTTGTATTTTAAGGGTGTGACTCATCATAAATCCGACCTTAGGGACAGTAATAATAAAATTACCAACCAGGCCTATATCATTAAAACTTTTTCGTAATCTACTGACACATTGATTTAGGTTGTTGTTATTGGCAGTTAAACCAAATTCTTCCCATACTTTAAAAAAAATCTTTTCTCTCGTGACTGTTTGACCATGATATTCAATCAAAAGAAGCAATAGTCGTCTGGCTGGGTTAGATATGATAATTACGTCATCACAATAATCGTTTAAATAGAGTGTGGACTTTTCTTCATCGAACAATACTTCATCATTTATGACATAAATCATATATTTATTTACCTTATTACTTACGATATAAAATATCTTTATATTATCTAAAATTTGTGGCTGTCAATAGTCTTTCGTGAATTTTTTTAATTTTGCAATGTAAGCAACGCAAAAAACAAAACAACTTGTTTTTTATCAATTTTTATTTTCGTTTTATTAGTAATTTGGATAATAAAAAAGCCAATAGATCAATTGGCTTTGTTGAACAGATAATGATTGGTTTTTACTAATTTATTTTTTGTAATCTAATAGGGCCTTACCGAGTAAGGCCCTAACATATTAGATCAGATGTGGTGCTACTGTATCAACAAACACACCTGTTACAACAGAGACGCGCTCTTGCCCATCACCTGGACGGTGAGTGGAATAATAGAACGATCCTCGAGCATTATCGATCCCCTCGAGTACTGGCCACTCGATCTCGATAGCAATCCCCATATCTCCCTCTGGATCTAAATTTTCTGCTGTAACAGTACCTGACTTAATAAGCAAATCAGTTTTTAAAGTACCATCCATTTCCGTCAGTTTTAGATGTAACTCATAGGTGTCATTAATCATCATGTCATTCCCAGCACTAGTAGGAATAAACATTTTCACGCCTTCATAATACGCCATTTCATAATTGATAGTATTACCTACCAAATTTGTAATTAAAGGACGCAATAAAGTTGGCGCAGTATTCACTCCCGCTTTGACCGTAATAACGCGCGCCGGTGAATATGTGGTATTTCCGGCAAGATCAGTGATGCTATAGAATACATGATAGAGGCCATCAGATAATGTTTGCGATACTGGCATAGCATTTGATACGTCGATAATCCAAGGGAAGTTATTACCCATATAAAAACGGTTAAGGTGATTTGTTTCCCAATAGAAATCGAACACCCAACCTGGAGCAACATCAAATGGCGGGACAATCATCGCCTGGATGCCATTTGCCAAATCGTATTGATCGATAACATCATTATCAGAGTTACTCACATAAGGAACGGCAATGGCGGGATCATAGTAATAGATAATAGTGTCAGCCGTATTACCAGCAGCCTCTGCAGTAACAGTCACACGACCATTAACTGAATCTCCATTACTTAGTATGGCCGTTGCCTGGCCATTGTCATCAGTTTCTGTAACGTCAGCGACAATTGTATGGCCTCTTAACGGCTCTATGCTCCAGTCGACCGGGACACCCGCAACCACAGCCCCCAACTCATCCGTTACAGTTAAGGTTAACAATACTGAGGAGTTAACAATACTGGGATGATTGTTGTTTGCAATCAACAGTAAATTATAATCACCTTGTGGCGGCACTACTGGCTCAGTAAATGGAATGATATCAGAAGTTACCGGCTCGGCATCTTCTGCACTTGCAGTCACTGTCACATCACCTGCGGCAGAACTTTTCAGCGTATTAATGGCTAAACCATTTTCGTCAGTGGAAGTGGTAGCACTACCTAATGTGGCCCCCGCCCCCGAAACTGCCCATGATACTTCCATATCAGCCACCGGCGAACCTTCCTCATCGGTATAGTTGATGCTTAAATTGATCAGTGTTGTATCATCTGCTGGTGCTGTTGCTGGCGAGAATGATAATGCGCTTAAAGATGCAGCCCGTGAATTTTTCTTAGTCATAATAGTTTAATTCCTTTATTAAGGGACGAGTCATTATCCACAGATAAAGCCAGCCCCTTACAATTAAGTAATGTATTTAAATAGTGATAACTTCAAATAACATCAGAAAGTTTTTCAATACTGTTTTATATCATTTTTAACTACTTTTTATTTATTATTTAATATCTACCTCCAGAGGGATAATCAATACAATATAAATTTGCATACTAATAGTGATTAATATTAATCCGTTCGTAAGCACCAATGAGTCTGTAATTAACTAATGATTTTTTTCTGCAACGGTTGAGCATAAGAAATATGGCCCGCAACTCCTGTAGGAACATTACTTTGTGTTCCGCTCGGTGCCGCCCCCCATACACTCACAGTGCCATCATTGCCTAAGGCTGAAAATGAGGTTGCACTACTGGTGACAGAGCGAATATCACGTAAACCAGTAACTTTGCTGTAATCACCACCATAGTTAGCATATCCCCATGCAACCACACTGCCGTCAGCTCTTAATCCGCAGAATGCATAGGCAGTTGCACTTAAGCTAATGATATCGCGTAGATTTCTTATCGTTTCAGGAACAGAAGCACCATATGGCCCGTATCCCCAGGCGACAACGCTGCCATCAGTACGTAATGCAGCAAAGGCATATCTTGTTGAAGCCAGGCAAACGATATCTCGCAGTGAGCTTATTGCTGCCGGAACACTACCACCATAATTCGTGTCCCCCCAGGCTGCTACACTGCCATCCTGACGCAAAGCCGCAAATGCTGATTGTGTTCCCTGAATATGCGTGATATCCCTTAAATGACTAACAGCACTGGAGTTGCCACCATAACTGCTGTATCCCCAAGTCACTACACTGCCATCCAGACGTAAAGCGGCAAATGCTGCATGTGTTGAATTCAGGCGGGTAATATCACGTAGCACATTGATCGCCCCGGGAACGCTTCCGCCATAATTTACATCCCCCCAGGCGACGACACTGCCATCAGAAGTCAGAGCAGCAAAGGCATATCGGGTAGATGCGAGCTTAATCGCATTTCTTAGCTGACTAACACTCGAGGCATTACCCCCTTGTGAAGTATTGCCCCAGGCAGCGATACTGCCATCAGCACGCAGCACCGCAAACGCCGCCCCTGTTGCAGCCAGTGCAGTAATATCGCGTAAAGAAGCAACAGCACTACTCACTACCCCACCGTAACCAGATTCTCCCCAAGCGACTACACTCTTATCCTGTCGGATAGCGGCAAATGCTTTCCAGGTCGCATTCACACTGACAATATCTCGTAATGTACTTATTGCACCAGGAACTGTACCGCCAGCGCCACTGTACCCCCATGCAACCACACTATGATCGTCTAAGCGGGCGGTGATAGCGTTATAGCTATAGGTCTCATGCGCCGTACCGATAACATTAGCCGGACGCAAGCGCTCTATCTGGTTACCCACTGAAACAATTAATGTTTTCTCTGGGGAAATATCCGTAAATCGCTCCCCCTCAATACTGCTGTTCTCACCTTCATATTGCCAGCGTGCATTTAAATAGCCGCGTGTTGATTTATTCAAAGCCGCCAGTGCTTGTTGACCAGGGCCAAAATCATAAGCAACGGGCGTTCTCCCGCCGACAACCCACAGATCACCCGATGAAACCTGCGAACGAATATTATAAATTGTAATATCAGAGGTTATCGTCGACGTGCCACTGTAGCGGGTCAATTCATAGCTCACCAAGGCTCGACCATCCAGATAAGTGGTTATCTGGGTGCGAGGAATTCGGGCTTCCACATACCCCAACGCTGCTTCACTATTGGTGACTACATGCAGAGCGGGTTTATATAAGCTCCCAGCATTCCCCTCTTTGTCATAACCTTGCCATAAAGCCTGTAGCACATCACCGCCATGAAGCTCAGGATAGCGAATATGAATATGGGCATAATCAATAATATTCGCAGGGTCAATATCACCTTCAACAGCCTCGATCACAATAGGGGCTGGCAGACCCAATGGTTCTCCTACTGAGTAGGTTTGATGCAAAGATGTTCTTTCGCTATTATTCGTTTCAACCTGATACCACACTTCGACCTGACCATTGTCATAAGGTACAACAGCGCTGGCGGAATAAAGGGTGAATGAGATCTGTCGGCCAACCATACTGGCCGGAACGTGCAAACCGTCATGTAATATCACACCAGGAGTACCATCAGCCTTAATACCTTTCCAGAAATACGTCAGCAGATCACCGGTCGCCATCTCAGGATAAACAGGCACTGTCAGTGTCACCACCTCATCAATTTCATCAAGATCCAGAATACCGTCGATTGCTTCCTCAATAATAGGAGGAGGAAGAATATCGCCAACACTATTGCCAACAACCACATCAGTGGTCAAAGAGTTGATATTATTGACGGAGTATCCAAGCGTTAAAACACCACCATTGTTATATGGCACTAAATAGTTAGTTACATTGACAGAAAAAGAGATCATATTGCCAACGTCGGATAATGTCACGATATGTGAGGGACGAGTTACCGGCCCTGAATTACCATCCGCCAATATCCCCATCCAATTCAAAACAATGACATCGCCATCTTTCATATTCTCATATGGAGAAATATCAACGTGTACCGTACCCGTACTAATACTATCAGGGTTGATTTGCCCCAAATTAGCTTCACGCAAAGAAGGGGCAGGATATTGCTGAGCAGTGTGACCAAAAACAGAAATAGCTTGATCCATTACGCTGGCATCTTTATTAAGAATAACGGTAATAGTTACACTTTCCTCAACGGTGTTAGTGAAATAAGCGGTATAACGGCCAGTCACATTTGTTTGAGCTGACAATACCTGTGTTCCATCCGTAAACTTGGCATGACCAGTGATAATAAATAAAAGATTTTCTCCAATAAGAAGTTCCCCATCACGCGATAGCGTAGCAGTGGCGCTATTCTTATCTATCCCGTTAGCACTGGCACCAGACTCTGCGGTAATGGATAGTTTATAATCCAACGCAGAAATTTCATCATCTCTTTTAATATTCATATATATCAGACCTTATAAAAGACACTTCACTTATTTATGGAATAACAAATGGAATACCTGATGAGGAATGAAAATCCAAATAAAGCAACGGTTATCAGTAATGTTCTTCGTTCCATTAGCTATTAAGATAGTTGTTTTCATATTGAATATCCAACGTTATTCAGCCATTTCAATAACGAACTTTTAAGCTATTCGATATTTTATTCCATCCATATTTACTTAAAATAGTTTATAAGGAAATCACTCTTCATCTCTTAATGTGGTCAAGGGCAGGAAAATAATATTCTCTTCTATATATGAACCAGAGGCTTCAGGTAAGGAAAGAGATACACGCACTGCTTCTGCAACACTGTTCGCTATATCGACAGTGGCTGAATGGTCATCATTAAGGAGAATTGTGGCAGTTTGTCCGTTATAACCGATAATGCGAGCGCTACCTGAAACGCTAACCTGCACCATAGTTATTGCGACCCTGCCACTTTGCGCTTCAGTTTTCAAATAATAAGAATTGGGGGTTGTGTTATTATTCGGAGCACCGGTTGTATTGTTTACCGCTAAAATTTTTCCGTTACCCACTCGATAAGGCCCAAAAGATATACTCTTAGTTATGCTAATTTCTGGATGGTCTGGTTCATAAGCATTAACGCTGACACCGCCAATGCGGGATGAATAAATGCCAAAATAGCCAAACCCATATTCGTTTAATACCAAGGTATACACGCTACTATTATTTTCATAGAACAACGCGCCACCATCCACTGATACAGTCACTCGTACTCCCGGTTGCCCTAAAAGCACACCGCGATTGAGTGGCCTGACATTAATCGTTTGTGGTTCATACATCGCAGCCCCGGTAGTCATCATGAGAGAAAGGCCGGTTGCAGAAGGTACAATATTCATAGTTACCTCAGTGGTTGGAGAGTTTGCTATGCCACCAGAAGTAGACATATAAGTTGTACGATAAGATGCAATGATTTTTCCGTTATTGCCGACAGATAACAATATTTCTGCCGGAATTAATGCCTCAATATAATTCTGGATGACATTGGCACCAGTCACATCTAATGTTGCCGAAAAACTAGCCTCTGGCACCCTATTACCATTTTGATCTATACCATCAAGTGTAAAGACAACCATATCCCCAATGGCTAAACCAGCATAACTGGCACGAATCGTTGAACCGTTATGGACATTAATGCTGTCGCTGGAGATAATATTGTTTACAGCATAAGGGAAGATGGGGGCGGGTAGGATTCCATGTACATTATCAATATTAGCTATAGCTAATGTTGAACGTAAATAACTATCATTTTGATTTCTTACATCATAATAACAGTCAATTCGCCCAATATTAATTAGTTGTGCAATGCTATAGTCAATGATAAAAATGATCGTCTGAGCACTAATATCCTCTGCAGTTACAGTATGTTGTAATTGACCTACAGTAGCAGATAAGTGGCCACCTAATTGATTATAACCATCCCATTTTAGTGTTAACGTATCATTAACTGATATTGAATCGGTTAGATTAACCTGTACAGCTATGCCATCAATCATTACATCCTGAGTTAACCAACCATCGTTGATGTCAATATACACCGGTGGCGGTAAGGTACTAGCGGTAACTGCTATATTGACATATGCAGTATGCGATAGTTTTACAACTGACGAATTGGCTTTTTTTACACGATAAAAAGCTGTTGCATTACCATTACCGATACTGAAAATATAGGGGGCTGGAACCTTTATAGTTATCCCTGTGATCTCTGTTACAGAACTCACTATTTCCGTCACAATAAATTGTGACTCTGGGATCAACTGATTATTTACAGAGCCATTAAATATAATTTCAACTTCATCGCCAGCCACAATCTCCGCATTTTTTCCAATATAAATATCTGAACCATTATTTTCTATCACACTCAATTCAGTGATAACGTTCGCGGTATTTTTATTTATAAAAACCGGTGCGTCTAAAGTTCCTGTATCATCACGAGCGATAAATACTCGAACTTCTGGAGCTAAGGATAAATTACCCGATAAGTCAGTCACACTATAATCAGCAATATTAATCCCATCAGGTGCAAGATCTTTAGGTATATGAACAAGAAGAGGGAGTTCCCCCGAAGATAATCCAACCAATACTTCCTTTACCGCACGATTATTCCATCGTACACGTATAAAATCTCCATTTTGCTCATCAACATACCGAGGAATAGAGATTAACACACCATCGCCAGAGTTAAGGGAGTCACCTGATATTACGCCATCTTTCATTTGTGGTAAATTAGGGGCAGTTAGACTCATTTAGAATATCCTTTTATAAAGGCTGTTCAGAAATAAAGTATATGTTAACTGTTCAAATGAGGTGGTACTGTATCAATAAACACGTCAGTTGAATGTGATAACAATGCGTGGATAATGCCTGGTTTAATTATTTTATAATAGAACTCTCCTTTCACATTATCAAAACCTTCAAGTTTTGATAATGGTATTGTATAAATTACTTCCTGGTTATTGTTTATAATCGTTCCCTTATTTATTTCTATGGGTAGCCCAATTGACTCTCCTGCCAATGTTGATACTTTAAGTTCAACAATATAGGTGTCTCCCGGTTTTATTTCAAAAGGGGATGTGGGGATAATAATTAAAACACCCTCGATAGCCATATCTAAATTAATCGTATCACCAATAATATTTGCTAGCTGTGGTCTGGGTAATGTGGGTAAAACCCTGTATCCACCAATAACTTCTATTGTCTTAGGTGCCGAATAGGATATATTGTTAAAAATATCATGAATTTCATAGCGAATAATATAAATACCATCTGACAAAACATCCAGTGGATTAAAACTATTACTTACATCAATAATCCAAGGAAGATTTGAACCATCATAGAAACGACTCAGCGAACTATTTCCCCAATAAAATCTTATCAGATCACCCGGTTGAGCATTCAAATAAGGACGGATCATTGCTTGTACGCCCTGTGCAATATCATATTCATCTAAAATGCCATCATCAATAGCATTAGGAACTAAAACCTCAGGGAAAATATGTGCATTAAAATAACGAATAAGTATTAACGCTGATATGTCAGTATTTTTTATATTTACTGTGACACCTACACCACCATAGTTAGTGTGCATTAAGCTATTGCGCGCCATACCGATAGCATTGGTTTTTCCTTCGTTGATAGTGAGAAATCCGTCAGTTGTAGACCAGATGATATCAATATTATCTATTGGCTCATCACCATCATTCTGAACATAGCAGTTTAACTCGACCATATCTCCCGGAGCTGAATCCTGAGGTATAGCCACCAATTTGAGAAAATTATTTTGTTCAAATGAATTAAATATTACATTAGCGCTGCCAAATATTTTTGGGTTGCTATTTAATGTTGCTGTAACTGTAGCTAATCCTGCAGTTACACTCTGTAGAGTAATATCCGTTTCACCGTAAATATTTGTTCTAGTAGTATTGGATGACAATGTTCCACCATTTAAATCAACCATCCAATTTACAACTATTTCAGGTGTTGGGGTGCTGATTAAATTTAATCCATCATCGTAGAATGCAGTAAATTTTACTCGTGCATTACCATCAGCTAATGCGTTCACTGCGGCTGGCATTACGGTGATGCATTCAATAGAAGGACAGATATCTTTCATACTTATGTTCCTTAATCATTACTATTGCTGACTTATCGCAAAAAAAACAACTACGTATACACATCACAGGCAAAAAAATAATTATGTAATCAGATTTTTTTAGGGGAAAGAGTTGATAACTATTAGTATTATTAATCTTCACTCACCCTAAATTCAATTTAATAAATATTCTATAATTAGCCCTATGTATAACCCTGACTTAGTCACTTCATAACTGTACCGAGTTATTTTTCTAATCGTGGTAGTAGTATTTGCATCATCACCCCTGATGCAAATAAATTATACATTTGTATTTGATCTTATGAAGAGATATTGCAGTTAAAAAATACGTTCGATTTGTTATATCGATAACCAATCATCAGATATCTATATCTCTCACGTATCTAGAATTTACGACTAAGAGTACATACTTTTGTGGATAAAAATATCAAGAAAATAGAAAAGCAAAACAATGCGGCATAAATCATTGATTTATCGCATTGTTTTTATTTGTTTTCCATGAAACACGTGAGGTGAAATTAAATATGTGATTTAAAGACAGGACATAATAAACCAGAGATAAAACCTGGATGAATCAGTCGGCCAAAATAAGTCGTGGATCTGGCAGTTAAACACGTTATTTATACTAACACCATCAAGTTTAACATAACCCATGCACTCATTCGTAAGCATACTTGGCAAGTAAGAGATTGAATTCAACGTTATTAGATAAACCAAGACTATTCATCAAAACCCTTTTGTGACCACTAACTGTCTTAATGCTCACACATAAATGCTCAGCTATCTGTGTTGCATTTAATCCATTAATAAACAAAAGTAGTATTTCAGACTGTCTTTTTGATAGTTTTGTAAATCCATCACAGATAGTTCTGAGTTTTTTATTTGAAGTATAAAAAACTTTACCTTTCGCATTAAACGTTTTTTTTATTTCATTTAAAGTCGATTTTTTAGATATAATTACATTTTTTTTACCATAGGTATGGTGTAAAAAAGAACATATCTTATCTTGTGGTAAAAAATAATATAAAATACCATTAAACTTGTAAGAACCCTCATTCAATAAGTGCAACATCTGATTCTCACAGCCTTCAATAATTAACTTATCGTATTTTGAAAAATCAATCTTCCTATCTAATTTAATACGTGAATAATGAATAACATCATAATAGCATCCATCCAAATTTAATATTGAAACCAACCCTTGAAAAGTGTACTGGCACTTGTATACTATCAACGTCTTCATGATATAAAAACCCAATATTGGCAAAAGAATTAATAGTTATTCCTTAGCTACAGATTGTTACTGCATATAAAAATAGGTGAGTAAACAGTACTAAATAAATATCCTATTTCATCGATCTTATCTATTTTATAAAACAAATCTTTTTTATTAATTGGGAATCCAGGAATGTCTATATCTACTGGGAAGTCATCTCCATTATAAATTACTTTATCTCCATTGCTTAAATTATATCTATTGCCGCTTACTTCGTATGAATAATTTAATAATCTGGATATTTTATAGCGTTTCCTTTCAAAATAAACATCTCCGCTTATTTTTATACCTATTTTATTATTTGGTTTAAAAAATAGAGATAATAACGTATTCATCTCAAGAGATTGTTCTCTATCAACTAATGAATAAACCAGGTCTGCATGGCAAAGAGTG
>NZ_CABHYG010000019.1 GCF_902170785.1 Yersinia proxima
TTCTCTGTTCTCTTTGCCGGTCACTTAACTACTTGATTCGTTGTGTGCCGTCTCGATGGATGCGCATTATAGGGAGTTCTCAGCCGCCCGCAACCGCTAATTTCAATAAAAATGACTGTTTGCTGCATTCCACAGCAAAACCCCGCCTTATACCCTGTTGTGCACAAACTTATCCACAGATTGAAACTGTTCTCAAAATTGACGAGCATCACGCAATCGTTTTCGCTACAATTCCCCGCGTCGAAAAAGAGTGACCTCGCGGGCAAAATATCGATGACATGACGTGGTTTTTATAAAATGAGGCAATACCGCCCGCGATAAAGCGTATTTTGATGCTGTAGAGAGGTCGGTCTCACATGAAAGTTGCCACTGGCTGGCATTTCTCGCTATTGGGATGTTATCTGAATCTGTTTTTCTCCTTATATAGATAGAAGAGATTCACGTAACGCTCTATTGATTGATTGCGAAGAACAACTGCGACTCCAAAGCCAAGGGATAAAACCATGCAACAACGCCGCCCAATCCGCCGTGCTCTGCTCAGTGTGTCTGACAAAGCTGGTATCATCGAATTCGCCACTGCACTTTCACAACGTGGTATCGAGTTACTTTCCACCGGCGGCACTGCCCGCCTGCTGGCTGATGCAGGTCTGCCTGTCACCGAAGTGTCTGACTACACCGGTTTCCCGGAAATGATGGACGGACGCGTTAAGACTTTGCATCCCAAAGTACATGGCGGCATTTTAGGCCGTCGCGGCCAGGATGATGGAATCATGGCTCAACATGATATTCAGCCAATCGATATTGTAGTCGTTAATTTATATCCCTTTGCCCAAACCGTGGCCCGCCCGGATTGTTCATTGGAAGACGCCGTTGAGAATATCGACATCGGTGGCCCAACCATGGTGCGCTCTGCGGCCAAGAATCATAAAGATGTCGCCATTGTCGTTAAGAGCAGCGACTACCCAGCAATTATTGCCGAGCTGGACGAGAATGATGGTTCATTGACGTACCCAACCCGTTTCAACCTGGCGATCAAAGCCTTCGAACATACAGCTGCCTACGACAGCATGATTGCCAACTACTTCGGCGCATTGGTGCCACCTTATTATGGTGATACCGAGCAACCATCTGGCCGTTTCCCTCGCACCCTGAATCTTAACTATATAAAGAAACAGGATATGCGTTACGGTGAGAACAGCCACCAGCAAGCCGCCTTCTATATAGAAGAAGATGTGAAAGAAGCATCAGTGGCCACCGCACAGCAATTACAAGGCAAGGCCCTCTCTTATAACAATATTGCTGATACCGATGCTGCACTTGAATGTGTGAAAGAGTTTAGCGAACCGGCTTGTGTGATCGTCAAACATGCCAACCCCTGTGGCGTGGCAATTGCTGACTCTCTGCTGGCCGCCTATGACAAAGCCTATAAAACTGACCCAACGTCAGCTTTCGGTGGCATCATCGCCTTCAACCGCGAGTTGGATGCCGAAACGGCCAGCGCCATTATCAGCCGTCAATTTGTTGAAGTGATTATTGCCCCATCTGTCAGTGCTGAATCTTTAGCGCTGTTAGCCGCAAAACAAAATGTCCGTGTACTGACTTGTGGCCAGTGGCAAGAACGTTCTGCCGGCCTGGACTTCAAACGTGTCAATGGTGGCTTGTTAGTGCAAGACCGCGATTTGGGCATGGTGACTGAGGCGGATTTACGTGTGGTATCCAAACGCCAGCCGACCGAGCAAGAGCTGCGTGATGCGCTGTTCTGCTGGAAAGTCGCCAAGTTCGTTAAATCTAATGCCATTGTTTATGCGCGCGACAATATGACTATCGGCATAGGTGCTGGCCAGATGAGCCGAGTGTATTCAGCCAAAATAGCCGGTATCAAAGCGGCAGATGAAGGTTTAGAAGTAGCAGGATCTGCCATGGCTTCTGATGCTTTCTTCCCATTCCGCGACGGTATTGATGCGGCAGCAGCTGTCGGGATCACCTGCGTCATCCAACCGGGTGGTTCTATTCGTGACGATGAAGTCATTGCTGCAGCTGATGAGCACGGTATTGCCATGATTTTTACCGACATGCGCCATTTCCGCCATTAATTAACCCGCTTAACGGAGTCATCAGATGAATATTTTGATTATTGGCAATGGCGGGCGCGAGCATGCGCTTGGCTGGAAAGCAGCACAGTCACCTTTAGCAGATAAGATCTATGTCGCGCCGGGTAATGCTGGCACGGCTCTGGAACCCAGACTAGAAAATGTCGATATCGCCGCCACCGACATTGCCGGTTTACTGGCATTTGCGCAAAGCCACGACATTGGCCTGACTATCGTCGGCCCAGAAGCCCCGTTAGTGATCGGTGTGGTCGATGCTTTTCGCGAGGCGGGTCTGGCTATTTTTGGCCCGACGCAAGCCGCAGCTCAATTGGAAGGTTCTAAGGCTTTCACCAAAGATTTCCTGGCCCGCCATAATATTCCTACCGCGTTTTACCAGAACTTTACCGAGGTAGAACCGGCGTTAGCTTATGTGCGCAAAATTGGTGCGCCAATCGTGATTAAAGCTGATGGACTGGCTGCCGGTAAAGGTGTAATTGTCGCGATGACGCTGGAAGAGGCAGAAACCGCAGTTCATGACATGCTGGCTGGCAATGCGTTTGGTGATGCCGGTCACCGTATCGTGGTGGAAGAGTTTCTCGATGGTGAAGAAGCCAGCTTTATTGTGATGGTTGATGGCGAAAACGTGTTACCGATGGCCACCAGCCAGGATCATAAGCGCGTTGGTGATGGTGATACCGGCCCGAATACCGGCGGCATGGGCGCTTATTCTCCGGCACCAGTTGTCACGGATGAAGTCCATCAGCGAGTCATGGATCAGGTTATCTGGCCCACCGTGCGTGGTATGGCAGCAGAAGGCAATGTTTACACCGGTTTTCTTTATGCGGGTTTGATGATCTCCGCCGATGGGCAACCAAAGGTTATCGAATTCAACTGCCGTTTTGGTGACCCGGAAACCCAACCCATCATGTTGCGTATGCGCTCAGATTTGGTTGAACTATGTTTAGCTGGCACACAAGGCCAGTTGAACGAGAAAACTTCTGACTGGGATGATCGCCCGTCACTGGGTGTGGTTCTGGCCGCAGGTGGCTATCCAGCGGATTACCGTCAGGGTGATATCATTCATGGGCTACCACAGCAGGAAGTAGCTGATGGCAAAGTATTCCATGCTGGAACCAAGCTAGACAGCAATAATAATGTCGTGACCAGTGGTGGACGCGTGTTGTGTGTGACGGCGCTCGGAGCTACGGTTGCACAGGCACAGCAACATGCTTATAAGCTCGCTGAGAAGATTCAGTGGGAAGGTATGTTCTGTCGTAAGGACATTGGCTATCGGGCGATTGCCCGAGAAAAATAATTGCTCGCGGTAAACAAGTATTAAGTCTTTCAAGGGGGTACCGTTTGTTGTGCCCCTTTTCTTATAAACTGCCTGATTTAGGCTCCCAACGACAAAAATCCTGATTAGCTACCAATAGCAATTGCTGTCCTTCCGATGAATCCAGCCACGCGACACCCAATGGTTCTGCGCTATTCGCGCCCCGTTTACTCAACCATGCTTGCGAATTGTCATCAAGATTCAGCCGCAACTTTTTCCCAGCACAGGTTGTCACGATGCCATCTTGCCAACGCCCCTGAATTAACTGAACGTTACCGGCACGCAGCGCGCTGCTCAGTTCCAGGATTCGTTTAGCTTCCAATTGATAAACCGCAATATTATCAACCGAGAGTTGCTCGCGCCGAGTTGCCAGTTGGCGTTGCATAAAGCTGACCTGCCCTTGCTCATCAAAACGTAGCTCGACACTTTGTGGGTCATCACCCAGATCATTACGCCGGATTTCCCACAATACGCCATTTTGATATTCATAGAAGGTCACACGAGTATTCCCCCCGGAGTAGGGGCTATAAACGCTCATCAGCACTTGCGGCTGCTGTTGTGCATTATCCTGACGCCATAAACGCACTACACCGCTGTCGGCGATATAACCGCTGGCACTGAATTGAGGGGAGCCGGACTGACTGCTACAGGCGCTGAGACCAAAGGCTAGACCGAGGGTCATCAGCACCCGCTGCATAAACAAAAGGGGCTTTGCCACCCCCCCGTTTATTATTTTCACTGACACACTATTAAGATTTAACAGCGTCTTTCAATGCCTTACCAGAAACAAACGCTGGCACATTAGCTGCAGCAATTTTGATTTCTTTACCGGTTTGTGGGTTGCGGCCAGTGCGCTCATTACGATGGTTTACTTTGAAAGTACCAAAACCAACCAATTGTACTGCATCACCCTCTTTCAGAGATTCGGTAATTGCAGCCAGTGTGGATTCCAAAGCCGCTTTTGCTTGAGCTTTAGAAAGGTCCGCTTTGTCCGCGATTACGTCAATCAGTTGAGTCTTATTCATAAGTTATCCTTACAGTGTGTTTATCGTTTGCAAAGCATCGAGTGCGACGGATATGCCGATTGACAGCACTCTCCTGCATACACGCACCGATAGCCACTTTTTTTCGCCCCCCAAATGTAGAACAGACAGGGGGCAGATGTGAAGCCTTAAGACGTGACAAATCAGGCGTTAAATCACGTTTTCTTGCCTTATTGCGTTAAATTTATGCCAATGTTGCTAACAGCCGCTTCCCGTAGGTCAGAACGTAACCCTTTAATCAGATCCAGGTCGCGCTCTTCGCAGCCAGCTAACAGGCGGAAAATCTCCCATTGGATATCCCATTCTTCTTCAATCGCGGGCAAGATTTTCAGTTCTTCATCGGTCATTTCTTTGCCAGCCAATGTCATTTCCAGCATCGCAACGGTACGGATTGACGTTTCGCTAATAGCGATAGCATGTTCTAACGTTTCACCACTCAAACGCGAATGAATAGCTTCACTTAAAGCAATACAGGCATCGATAGCGGGGTAAACACCGTAGATAGCATAGTCATCGGCGGAAGGTATTGCCTCTTCCAGCTTCTCTAATTGGCTATCAAAATTAACCTTAGCGTCTTTTACCACCAATGTTTCCCAGATAAGATCCAGAATACGTCGGTAAACAGCTGGATCACCAAACCCGGTTTCCAGGCAAAATTGCTGATAGTTGGGATACATCCGCTCGCACAGGCAAGCCATGAAAGTCAGGTGTTGCCAACTTTCCAGCTTTTCGAGACGTAGATGAATCGGATTACGTATCATTATGAGTTCTCATTATTCATTATCTGCGCGGCAGTGTACCCGAAATTAAATCATATCCCTATGCTTGCCAAGCAAATCAGGATTTTTCCGCACCCACCGCTGAAATTGCGGGCGGTTTGACGCGATAGCATCGGCCCAACGTGTCGGCTCCGGCAAACGGTAACCCGCCATGCAATGCTGAACCCACTCTAATGCACTGCCAATACTCACCCGGTGGCCGGGCGAAATAAATAGCGGATTACAACGGTTTTTGCTGCGCCATACCCAACCTAGCTGCTCATCGGCATCAACCAAAGGCTGCAATGCGCCGTTATCGCTGCCCAGCGGCTCAAAATGCCCGCACAAACGGCTTTTGGCAACACCAATAGTCGGGATATCAACCAACAAACCAAAATGGCTGGCAACCCCTAAACGGCGGGGATGCGCTATCCCCTGCCCATCAACAAAAACCAGTTGAGGCCGTTGTTGTAACTGCGTCCAAGCGGCTAATAATGCAGGACATTCACGAAAAGAGAGTAAACCGGGGATATACGGCAGTGAAGTTGCCACGCGGGCAACCTGATATTCTACCAATTCGAGTGAGGGGTAACGTAAAACGGCAATCGCAGCACGGGTCACTTCCCCCTGCTGCTCAAAACCAACATCTGCTCCCGCGATAAAGCGTACTGACTCACTTGCGATATCATCTTGAAGGCTAATTTCAGATGCGCGTTGCAGCTGTTCTGCCCGTAACGCTTTGGTATCTACCATTTAATAATACGCTCTCCCCATTAATTACTTTTGGTGATAAGGCTTTGATAACGCATGTACCGCTTTAACAAAAGCACCCGCATGTTCTGGTGGGACATCCTGATGGATACCGTGGCCCAGATTAAATACATGCCCTTCACCCTGACCAAAACCGGCCAGAATTGTACTGACTTCTTCCTCGATACGCGCAGCGGGCGCATAAAGAATGGAAGGGTCCATATTGCCTTGTAGAGCAACTTTGTCACCTACCCGTCGGCGCGCATCGGCAATATCCGTGGTCCAATCCAGTCCCAAAGCATCACAGCCGGTGGCGGCCATCGCTTCCAACCATTGTCCGCCGCCTTTGGTGAACAAGGTCACAGGAACCCGACGCCCGTCGTTTTCGCGGATCAAGCCGTCAACGATTTTATGCATGTAATTCAAAGAGAATTCTGCATAATCACGTCCGGTAAGTACCCCGCCCCAGGTATCGAAGATCATCACAGATTGCGCGCCAGCTTTGATTTGAGCATTGAGATACAAAATGACACTGTCAGCCAATTTATCCAGCAACAGATGCAACGTTTGCGGCTCGGCATACATCATTTTTTTCAATTTGGTGAAGGCCTTGCTGCTGCCGCCTTCAACCATATAAGTCGCCAATGTCCATGGGCTGCCGGAGAAGCCAATTAATGGCACCGCACCGGCCAACTCACGGCGGATGGTTCTCACCGCATTCATGACATAACCCAATTCCTGCTCAGGATCGGGAATAGGGAGCTTTTCAACATCTGCACGACAGGTAATTGGAGATTGAAAACGCGGGCCTTCGCCGGTTTCAAAGTACAACCCCAACCCCATAGCATCAGGAATGGTCAGAATGTCGGAAAACAGAATCGCGGCATCCAGCGGATAACGACGCAACGGCTGCATCGTCACTTCACAGGCCAATTCAGCATTTTTGCACAGCGACATAAAATCCCCGGCAATCGCACGGGTGGCTTTATACTCAGGCAAATAGCGACCGGCCTGGCGCATCATCCACACCGGAGTGACATCTACTGGCTGGCGTAGCAAAGCACGCAGATAGCGATCGTTTTTCAACTCATTCATGATAAAGCTCCCTTGATTATCTGCACGCATTGTAGCATGCCGGATGATACTTTCCTGTGGCGGCTAAAGGCGGTTTTTTAGCTATTCTCCACCGTCGAACTGCTCTTCGCGACATAATACGACGGTATCTTCAATCAGCCGACGTGCCACGGTGCCTGGTGGTGGCAACAATGGCAATTGATCATAGCGATACCAACCGGCATTCAGCAGCTCTTTAGGATCGTGTCGCAGCTCACCGCTGTCATATTCCGCCATAAATGCCATCATCAGTGAGTGCGGGAATGGCCACGGCTGCGATGTCACGTAGCGCAAGTTCTTAATGTGGATATTACTTTCTTCCAGCACTTCGCGGGATACCGCCTGTTCCAACGTCTCCCCCACTTCAACAAACCCGGCTAACACCGTGTTAATACCACCACGAT
This sequence comes from Yersinia proxima, assembly GCF_902170785.1. GTDB lineage: Bacteria > Pseudomonadota > Gammaproteobacteria > Enterobacterales > Enterobacteriaceae > Yersinia > Yersinia proxima. The sequence continues at coordinate 7,492 of NZ_CABHYG010000019.1, forward strand.
GGCGAACATGTTGTGCCAATAAAATCTCATCACCGCGGCGAATGGCAACAATCACGCACGGGGCAATTTGTGGGTAATAACGTTCACGGCAGTGATTGCACAGACAAGCCCACTCGGTACGACTGGCATGCATTTGATGCCCACAATAGCCACAATAGCGGTGAGAGCGGTAAAACTCGGCTAATTGCACGCCACGGCCCGCTAATTGGAACAAACCGCGATCGACATCCAACAATTGCCGCACTGATCCCATATCCGTAGACATCATCTGGCGAATAAGCCAAACCGCCTGCCCTTGCCATTCACCAATCTGTCTTGCGGTCGCGCCCTGTAATGACCAATTAGCTGCATTACCTTGTGGTAACTCCCCTTTTGGTAACCATAATTTGTTTTCATGGCTGACAATCCACCAGCCACTTTCTTTACCTGTAAGTTGTAGTTCCATATCGTTGTTGCACAACCTCGACTTCACTGGCAATCTAGAATCCGGCTTGTTACATTTTTGTAACCCATTATTACTTCACGGAGTCGATCTCATGCTTAACCGACTAGAAAGCCTGACTCAACGCGTTGGCGGCAGTAATGAATTAATTGATCAATGGCTTCATGCACGTAAAGAACTTTTAGTCTCGTATTGCACAGTGATCGGTATTAAGCCACAAAAAGGAAAGCATACCCCGCTTAATGAAAAAGCGCTGGAGAACTTTTGCCATAATCTGGTGGATTATCTCTCCTCCGGACACTTCCATATCTACGACAGAATTATCAAACAGGTAGAAGGTGCGTCCAGCCCGAAAATGGCTCTGACGACCAAAGTTTATCCCGCTTTAAAAAATAACACCCAAACTATCATGGCATTCCATGATCGTTATACAAACATTGAGATCGATGACGATAGCTGCACCGAGTTTCAACAAGCTCTGTCCGATATCGGTGAAGCGCTTGATGCTCGTTTTCGGCTGGAAGATCAGCTTATTCAATGGGCTGCAGAGTCATGGCAAGCTGCTCAGTCAGTGGATCAAGCAGGGCAAGTAAAATAGCCCACTGATCAGCATGGGCTTGTAGTTTTAATGCAACCTCGTATAGTAAGGACTCTTGTCGGAGTGCCTAGCACCTGTTTTCTTACGAAAGCAAACGCAGGCTGAGACCGTTAATTCGGGATCCGCGGAACCTGATCGGGTTAATACCCGCGAAGGGAACAAGAGTAATTTATCGCTACAGGCTCGGCATTCCCCTTACAGGTGGCTGCCGGTCACTGGCCAACATCGTTACTCCCGCCAAGCTCCAGACAAGCAATTTTCCCTATAAACCACATTGGCTCTATAACCACATTGGTAGGAATTGCTATGTCTAATAATACAATTTTTAATCATACAACCGCTAAAGATTCATCACGTCCACGCCACTCTATTCCACGCCAATCCATTTCACGTAAACAGCAACGTGAACAAGCCCAGGCGTTTATTGATACCTTGCAAGGTGTCACTTTCCCCAACTCACAACGTATTTATCTGCAAGGCTCGCGGCCCGATATTCAAGTGCCAATGCGCGAGATCCAACTCAGCCCAACATTGATCGGCGGCGGAAAAGACGATCCTCGCTATGAAGATAACGAAGCCATTCCGGTGTATGACACCTCCGGCCCTTATGGCGACCCCAGCGCTAAACTGGATGTCCACGCTGGTTTGCCCAAATTACGCGATAGCTGGATAGCCGATCGTCAGGATACCGCGGCACTGACTGCCGTTAGCTCTGGTTTTACCCAACAACGTTTGGCTGATGAAGGTTTGGATCATTTGCGTTTTGAGCATCTTCCCCGCCCGAAGAAAGCCGTCGAAGGCAAATGTGTTACTCAATTACATTACGCACGCCAAGGGATCATCACCCCAGAAATGGAATTTATCGCGCTGCGAGAAAGTATGGGGCGTGAACGTATTCGCGGCGAAGTCTTGCGCCAGCAGCATCCGGGGCAAGCATTTGGTGCGCAGCTGCCCGACAATATCACCGCAGAATTTGTCCGACAGGAAGTTGCTGCGGGGCGGGCCATCATTCCTGCAAATATTAACCACCCCGAATCTGAACCAATGATTATTGGTCGTAACTTTTTAGTGAAAGTAAACGCCAACATCGGTAACTCTGCTGTGACCTCTTCCATTGAGGAAGAAGTGGAAAAACTGGTGTGGTCTACCCGCTGGGGTGCTGACACCGTGATGGACTTGTCCACTGGCCGCTATATTCATGAAACCCGTGAATGGATACTGCGTAATAGCCCGGTTCCTATTGGCACTGTCCCTATCTATCAAGCGCTGGAAAAAGTGAATGGAGTGGCAGAAAACCTGACGTGGGAAATGTTCCGTGACACCTTGCTAGAGCAGGCTGAACAAGGTGTCGATTACTTCACCATTCATGCTGGCGTACTGCTGCGCTATGTGCCGATGACCGCCAAACGGCTGACCGGTATTGTCTCTCGTGGCGGGTCGATTATGGCGAAATGGTGCCTTTCTCATCATCAGGAAAACTTCCTGTACCAGCATTTCCGCGAAATTTGCCAGATTTGTGCCGCCTATGATGTTTCATTATCACTTGGTGATGGCCTGCGCCCTGGTTCTATCCAGGATGCCAATGATGAAGCCCAGTTTGCTGAACTGCATACCTTGGGAGAATTGACCAAAATTGCCTGGGAATATGATGTGCAGGTGATGATAGAAGGCCCTGGGCATGTGCCAATGCAGATGATTCGCCGCAATATGACCGAAGAGTTGGAGCATTGCCACGAAGCACCATTTTATACCTTAGGCCCGTTGACCACGGATATTGCCCCCGGCTATGACCATTTCACCTCCGGTATCGGTGCGGCTATGATTGGCTGGTTCGGTTGTGCCATGCTGTGTTACGTCACCCCCAAAGAGCATCTTGGGCTTCCCAATAAAGAAGATGTAAAACAGGGTCTTATCACCTATAAAATCGCAGCCCATGCCGCTGATCTGGCCAAAGGCCATCCCGGCGCGCAGATCCGCGACAACGCCATGTCGAAAGCTCGCTTTGAATTCCGCTGGGAAGATCAGTTCAATTTGGCCCTCGATCCTGAAACCGCACGGGCCTATCACGATGAAACCCTGCCACAAGAATCCGGCAAAGTCGCTCACTTTTGCTCTATGTGTGGGCCGAAGTTCTGTTCGATGAAGATTTCGCAAGAAGTGAGAGATTATGCAGCCAGGCAAGAACAGGCCGCTGCTCAACCCATTGAAGTACTGCAATCGGGTATGGATCAGATGTCAGCTGAGTTCCGCTCTCGTGGCAGTGAGTTGTATATCAGTAAATCACATCTCAGCCCGGCGAACCTGAAAGCGGAGGCTGATAATGAAACCATCTGATACACCACTCTTCTCAGCCCGGAAGGGCTTTCCGCCGACCGCACCGCGCCTTGGCCTGTATCCGGTCGTCGATTCTGTGCTATGGATAGAACGCCTGCTGGCGGCGGGGGTAACCACTATCCAATTACGTATCAAGGATTTAGATGATGCTCAGGTAGAACAGGATATTGTCGCAGCAATTGAATTGGGCAAACGCTATCGAGCACGCTTATTTATTAATGATTACTGGCGGCTGGCGATTAAGCATGGCGCTTACGGTGTGCATCTGGGACAGGAAGATTTGGAGACCACTGATTTGGCCGCCATACAACAAGCCGGATTGCGGCTCGGGGTATCTACCCACGATGAGCACGAACTGGCGATAGCTAAAGCTGTGCGGCCTTCTTACATTGCAATGGGTCATATCTTCCCGACCCAAACCAAGCAAATGCCATCATCCCCTCAGGGGCTGGCGGTACTCAAGCAGATGGTGGAAAACACGCCGGACTACCCCACCGTCGCTATCGGTGGCATCAGTATTGAGCGAGTCCCCGCCGTATTGGCAACCGGCGTGGGCAGTGTGGCTGTCGTTAGCGCCATTACTCAAGCAGAGGATTGGCAACAAGCCACGGCACAATTACTACGTCTGATTGAGAGTAAGGAGCTGAGCGATGCTAAACGAGCATGAGCTGAGTGACAGTGAATTTTTGCGCTACAGCCGCCAGTTGTTGCTGGAGGATATTGGCCCGGAGGGCCAATTGAAGCTGAAAAGTGCCCGCGTGTTGATCATCGGTCTGGGTGGCCTTGGCTCCCCTGCCGCACTCTATTTGGCGGCCGCTGGTATCGGCAAATTATTACTGGCTGATGATGACCAATTGGATCTGACCAATTTACAGCGCCAAATCCTGTACCGTACCGCCGATATCAACCAAACCTCTGCCAGCAACCAAACTAAAGTGCGGTTAGCCCAGCGTCATTTGCTAAATCTTAATCCGCTGGTTGAGATTGTCACCTTCGATACCCGGCTGGCAGATGCGGCATTGGCTGATGCGGTGGCGAACACTGATTTGGTACTCGATTGCAGTGACAACATGGAAACCCGCCATCAGGTGAACGCCGCCTGTATCACAGCACAAAAACCCTTAATCAGCGGCAGTGCTGTGGGGTTTAGCGGACAACTACTGGTGATTGAACCGCCTTTTTCCCACGGTTGCTACGCCTGCCTTTATCCTGATAAAGAACTGCCGCAGCGCAACTGCCGTACATCTGGTGTTTTGGGGCCGGTGGTCGGCGTTATCGGCACCTTACAAGCGCTGGAAGCCATCAAAATGTTGGCTGGTCTTCCGTCAGCATTGAGCGGGAAGTTGCGCTTATTCGATGGCAAGCAGCAAAGCTGGAGCACCTTGCAACTGACGCAAGCAAAGCATTGCCCTGTCTGTGGAGGCTCACAGTGAACAGTGATCATATGAACATTGTGCTTAATGATCAGCCACTTGAGGTGGAATGCACCATAACCGTTGAAAAGTTGCTCCAACAACTGAACCGCCACCAGCCGGGAACCGCGCTGGCGGTCAATCAGGTCATCATTCCGCGAACTGACTGGGAAGAGTATCAGTTGCACGAGGGTGACAACATTTTGCTATTCCAAGCCATTGCCGGAGGCTGACATGCTGAAGATCGCCGATACCACTTTTACCTCACGTTTATTTACCGGTACGGGCAAATTTGCCACGGCTGAATTGATGCTGGAAGCACTACGCGCCTCCGGTTCACAACTGATCACCATGGCAATGAAGCGGGTGGATCTCCAGGCCGGTAATGATGCCATTCTTGCGCCATTGCGCCAGCTAGGCGTGCGCTTACTGCCTAATACATCTGGAGCAAAAACTGCGCAAGAAGCTATTTTCGCCGCGCGTCTGGCACGTGAAGCACTAGGAACCCATTGGGTAAAACTGGAAATTCATCCGGATGTGAAGTATTTGCTGCCCGATCCAATAGAAACCCTGAAAGCCGCCGAAATACTGGTGAAAGAGGGATTTGTGGTTCTGCCTTACTGCGGCGCAGACCCGGTATTGTGTAAACGACTGGAAGAAGTCGGCTGTGCTGCCGTCATGCCATTGGGGGCACCTATTGGATCAAATTTGGGATTACGCACTCGCGATTTTCTGCAAATTATTATCGAACAGGCCAAAGTGCCAGTGGTAGTTGATGCCGGTATTGGTGCGCCAAGCCATGCACTTGAAGCTATAGAACTAGGCGCTGATGCTGTTCTCGTGAATACCGCGATTGCGGTTGCTCGCTCACCGGTACAAATGGCTCATGCATTTCGCTTAGCGATGGAGTCTGGCGAATTGGCGCGCCAGGCAGGGCTTGGTAACCAACAATTTGATAGGGCAATAGCCACCAGCCCACTGACCGGTTTTCTTAGCCAGCTTGAGGAAGAAAATCATGTCTGAAGAGTTCAGCCAGCGCTGGCAACAATTGAATTGGGATGATATTTCTCTGCGCATTAACAGTAAAACCACCGCAGATGTTGAGCGAGCTATTCACGCGGTAAAACCCAGTCGTGAAGATCTCATGGCATTGATTTCACCTGCGGCTCTGGCTTATCTGGAGCCAATGGCGCAGAAAGCCCAACAGCTGACGCGCCAGCGTTTTGGTAATACCGTCAGTTTTTATGTGCCGCTTTATCTTTCCAATCTGTGCGCTAATGATTGTACTTACTGCGGTTTCTCGATGAGTAATCGCATCAAGCGCAAAACATTGGATGAAACTGAAATCATCCGTGAGTGTGAAGCCATCAAAGCACTGGGTTTCGAACACTTGCTACTGGTCACCGGTGAGCATCAGGCAAAAGTGGGAATGGATTATTTCCGCCGTCATTTTCCAACTATTCGCAATCAATTCAGCTCGCTGATGATGGAAGTTCAACCATTGGCAGAAGAAGAGTATGCAGAACTCAAAACACTGGGATTGGATGGCGTGATGGTTTATCAAGAAACTTATCATCCGGCTACTTATCAGCAACACCATTTGCGCGGCCATAAACAGGATTTTCATTGGCGGCTGGCAACCCCTGATCGCCTGGGACGCGCGGGGATCGATAAGATCGGATTAGGTGCGTTGATTGGCTTGTCGAGCAGTTGGCGCACCGACTGCTACATGCTGGCGGAGCATCTGTTTTATCTGCAACAAACTTATTGGCAGAGTCGCTACTCAATTTCATTCCCACGTTTACGCCCGTGTGCCGGGGGAATTGAGCCCGCTTCTCTGATGAGTGAACCACAATTGCTGCAACTGATTTGCGCTTTCCGCCTGTTTGCGCCGGATGTGGAGCTGTCACTCTCGACTCGTGAATCACCATTCTTCCGCGATAACGTGATTCCGCTGGCGATAAATAATGTCAGTGCGGGGTCGAAAACACAGCCGGGCGGATATGCCGATGATCATCCAGAGCTTGAGCAATTTTCCCCCCATGATAATCGAACGCCGGAGCAGGTGGCTCAAGCACTAACGCTGGCAGGGCTACAACCAGTATGGAAGGATTGGGATCGCCATTTCGGGCGTATATCCCCATAAACTTCGTACTTTCTTTCTGAAGAATAAGCAAAAAAAAACCGCCCCGAAAGGAGCGGTTTTTACGTTGGTGACGAACAAAGAGATTAGTCTTTGCTGTTACCGAAACCGGCGTTGAGCAATTCAGCCAGGTTAGCAGTCGCTTCGTCCGCACTCACTTGCGGAACCACTGGTGCTTCACCCAGAGCTTTACGGCGCATACGATCCTGATGATAAGCGTAACCGGTACCGGCTGGGATCAGACGGCCCACGATAACGTTCTCTTTCAGGCCACGCAGTTCATCACGTTTACCGGCAACTGCCGCTTCAGTAAGAACGCGCGTGGTTTCCTGGAACGAAGCCGCAGAGATGAAGGACTCGGTCGCCAAGGATGCCTTGGTGATACCCAGCAGGTCACGTGTGAACGTAGCCTCGATTTTGCCTTCAGCTGCCAGCTTACGGTTAGCGATTTTAACGCGAGACATTTCTGCCTGCTCGCCTTCCAGGAAGTCGGTGCTACCTGCATCAACGATGGTGCCTTTACGCAGCATCTGACGAACGATAACTTCGATGTGTTTATCGTTAATCTTAACGCCTTGCAGACGGTAAACTTCCTGCACTTCGTTGGTGATGTAACGAGTTACCGCGTGAACGCCACGCAGACGCAGAATGTCGTGTGGAGATTCTGGGCCGTCGGAAACTACGTCACCGCGTTCTACAATTTCACCTTCGAACACGTTGAGCTGACGCCATTTCGGAATCATCTCTTCATATGCATCGCTACCATCCAACGGTGAGATAACCAGACGGCGCTTGCCTTTGGTCTCTTTACCGAACGAGATGATCCCGCTGATTTCAGCCAGGATTGCAGGCTCTTTCGGACGACGTGCTTCGAACAAGTCAGCAACACGTGGCAGACCACCGGTAATATCCTTGGTACCGCTTGATTCCTGAGGAATACGCGCCAGGGTATCACCCGCACCGATCTGAATACCGTCTTCCAGCTGTACAATCGCTTTACCTGGCAGGAAGTATTGAGCAGGCATATCGGTACCTGGGATCAATACGTCGTCGCCTTTGGCATCAACGATTTTCAGTGCCGGACGCAGGTCTTTACCGCTACCGGTACGCTCTGCGCTGTCCAGTACTACCAGAGAAGACAAACCAGTCAGTTCGTCGGTCTGGCGTGTAATGGTCTGGCCGTCAATCATGTCCGCGAAGCGGATGAAACCGCTCACTTCGGTCACAACTGGCATGATGTGCGGATCCCAATTAGCAACGGTTTCGCCGCCCTGGACTTCTGCGCCATCGCCTTTAGCCATTACAGCACCGTAAGGCACTTTGTAGCTTTCTTTAGTACGGCCGAATTCGTCGATCAGTTTCAGCTCGGTATTACGAGAAGTAATAACCAGCTTGCCCGCTGCATTGGTAACGAACTTGACGTTGCTCAGTTTCAAGCTGCCTTTGTTCTTAACCTGAATGCTGGACTCCGCTGCCGCACGAGATGCCGCACCACCGATGTGGAACGTACGCATCGTAAGCTGGGTACCCGGCTCACCGATGGACTGTGCTGCAATAACACCAACCGCTTCACCTTTGTTGATGATGTGACCACGTGCCAGGTCGCGACCATAGCAGTTTGCACACACACCAAAGTCAGTTTCACAGCTTACGACTGAACGAACTTTAACGCTGTCGACGGAGTTTTCTTCTAACAGATCACACCATTTTTCGTCCAACAGGGTGTTACGCGGAACCAGAATATCAGCCGTACCCGGCTTGATAACTTCTTCAGCGGTCACACGACCCAGAACGCGATCGCGCAGTGGTTCTTTAACATCACCACCTTCGATAACCGGGGTCATCACGATACCGTTATGGGTACCACAATCGTCTTCGGTTACGACCAGATCCTGTGCCACGTCAACTAAACGACGGGTCAGGTAACCGGAGTTCGCAGTTTTCAATGCGGTATCCGCCAAACCTTTACGCGCACCGTGGGTTGAGATGAAGTACTGAAGTACGTTCAAACCTTCACGGAAGTTCGCGGTGATTGGCGTTTCAATGATCGAGCCATCTGGCTTAGCCATCAGACCACGCATCCCTGCCAGCTGACGAATCTGTGCAGCAGAACCACGCGCACCGGAGTCGGCCATCATAAAGATGCTGTTGAATGACACTTGCTGTTCGACAACGCCGTCACGGTTGACAACATCTTCTACAGACAAGTTATCCATCATCGCCTTGGCAACACGTTCGTTAGCCGCGGCCCAGATATCGATCACTTTGTTATAACGTTCGCCTGCTGTTACCAGACCGGATTGGAACTGTTCCTGGATCTCGGCAACTTCAGTTTCAGCTTCTTCGATGATCCCTGCTTTCGCTTCTGGGATAACCATGTCATCGATACCTACAGAGGCGCCTGAGCGTGCTGCGTAAGCAAAACCGGTGTACATGATCTGGTCAGCAAAGATAACCGTTGGCTTCAAGCCCAGGATGCGGTAACAGGTGTTCAGCATCTTGGAGATAGCTTTTTTGCCCAGCGGCTGGTTAACGATAGAGTAAGGCAGGCCTTTCGGGACGATCATCCACAAAATAGCACGACCTACAGTCGTATCGATAATGCTGGTACGCGAAGTGCTTTCGCCTTCGGTATTACGAATTTCTTCAGTAATACGGACTTTTACCCGCGCATGCAGAGATGCCAGGCCGGCGCGATAAATACGCTCAGCTTCTTTCGGGCCAGTCAGTACCATGCCTTCGCCTTTGGCGTTAACACAGTCACGGGTCATGTAATACAGACCCAATACAACGTCCTGAGAAGGAACGATGATTGGCTCGCCGTTCGCTGGTGACAGGATGTTGTTGGTAGACATCATCAACGCACGTGCTTCTAACTGAGCTTCCAGTGTCAGCGGTACGTGAACAGCCATTTGGTCACCATCGAAGTCGGCGTTATATGCCGCACAAACCAGTGGGTGCAACTGGATTGCTTTACCTTCGATCAGAACCGGTTCAAACGCCTGGATACCCAAACGGTGAAGGGTTGGTGCACGGTTCAGCAGCACTGGGTGTTCGCGGATAACTTCATCCAGGATATCCCAAACAACCGCTTCTTCACGCTCAACCATCTTCTTGGCGGCTTTAATGGTGGTAGCAAGACCACGCAATTCCAGCTTGCCGTAGATGAACGGTTTGAACAGCTCAAGAGCCATTTTCTTCGGCAGACCGCACTGATGCAGACGCAGGTATGGACCAACGGTAATAACCGAACGGCCTGAGTAGTCAACACGTTTACCCAGCAAGTTCTGACGGAAACGACCTTGCTTACCTTTGATCATGTCAGCCAGTGACTTCAACGGACGCTTGTTAGAGCCGGTAATCGCACGACCGCGACGGCCGTTATCCAGCAATGCATCTACTGCTTCTTGCAGCATACGCTTTTCGTTGCGCACGATGATGTCCGGAGCAGCCAAGTCCAGCAGGCGTTTCAGACGGTTGTTACGGTTGATCACGCGACGATACAAATCGTTCAGATCAGAAGTCGCAAAACGACCGCCATCCAACGGAACCAATGGACGCAGATCTGGCGGCAGCACAGGCAGCACGGTCAGGATCATCCACTCTGGCTTGTTGCCAGACTGTACGAACGCTTCCAGCAACTTGATACGCTTGGTCAGCTTCTTACGCTTGGTTTCAGAATTTGTTTCGTTCAATTCTTCGCGCAGGATCTCGCACTCTGCTTCCAGATCCATGTTTTTCAACAAGGCCTGAATAGCTTCGGCGCCCATTTTCGCGTCGAACTCATCACCAAACTCTTCCAACGCGTCCAGATACTGCTCTTCAGTCAGGATCTGACGACGTTCCAGGTTGGTCATACCGCCTTCAACAACCACATAGGATTCGAAGTACAGTACACGTTCGATGTCACGTAATGGCATATCCAGCAGCAAACCGATGCGGGATGGCAGCGATTTCAGGAACCAGATGTGCGCAGTCGGAGAAGCCAGTTCGATGTGACCCATACGCTCACGGCGTACTTTGGTTTGAGTCACTTCAACGCCGCATTTCTCACAAATAACACCGCGGTGTTTCAAACGCTTGTACTTACCGCACAGGCATTCGTAATCTTTTACTGGGCCAAAGATACGGGCGCAGAAAAGGCCGTCACGTTCTGGTTTGAACGTACGGTAGTTAATGGTTTCCGGCTTTTTAACTTCACCGAATGACCAGGAACGGATCATGTCTGGCGAGGCCAGAGCAATTTTGATCGCATCAAACTCTTCGGTCTTAGTTTGCGCTTTCAGAAACTTTAATAAGTCTTTCACGGATTGGCTCCTGTCGGAGTTAGACCTGATAGGCGCTCAAACCTAAGCATATAAAAACCTAAGTTTGAGCGCCCCTGTGACCAGTGCGAACCACCAGCAAACCCCCGGCTATGAGAGCTTGCCGTCTGGCGAAGAATTACTCTTCTTCCAGCTCGATATTGATGCCCAGCGAGCGGATTTCTTTCAACAATACGTTGAAGGACTCCGGCATGCCTGGTTCCATACGGTGATCGCCATCCACGATGTTTTTGTACATCTTGGTACGGCCGTTTACATCGTCGGACTTGACGGTAAGCATTTCCTGCAATGTGTACGCGGCGCCATAAGCCTCCAACGCCCACACTTCCATCTCACCGAAGCGCTGACCACCGAACTGAGCCTTACCACCCAGCGGCTGCTGAGTAACCAGGCTGTAAGAACCGGTAGAACGCGCATGCATCTTGTCATCAACCAAGTGGTTCAGTTTCAGCATGTACATGTAGCCGACAGTAACCTGACGTTCGAATTGCTCGCCGGTACGGCCGTCAAACAGAGTAATCTGACCAGAAGTTGGCAGGCCACCCAGCTGTAACAGTTCCTTGATTTCTTTCTCTGTCGCACCATCGAAGACTGGTGTTGCGATTGGCATACCTTTTTTCAGGTTCTCAGCCAGACGCAATACTTCATCATCGGTGAAGGTGCTCAGATCAACTTTCTGACAAACGCTATCGCCCAGATCGTAGGCTTTCTGGATGAACTCACGCAGTTTGGCAACTTCTTCCTGCTTCTTCAGCATGGCGTTGATTTTCTCGCCGATGCCTTTCGCTGCCATCCCTAAGTGGGTTTCCAAAATCTGACCGATGTTCATACGCGATGGTACGCCCAGTGGGTTCAGAACGATGTCTACCGGCGTACCGTTTTCATCGTAAGGCATATCTTCGATCGGGTTAATCTTAGAGATAACACCTTTGTTACCGTGACGACCGGCCATCTTGTCACCCGGTTGAATCTGACGTTTAACGGCCAGATACACCTTGACGATCTTCAGCACGCCTGGTGCTAAATCATCACCTTGGGTGATCTTACGACGCTTGGCATCCATCTTCTTCTCGAATTCGGATTTCATTTCGTCGTACTGCTCTGCCAACTGTTCCAGCTGGTTTTGCTTGTCTTCGTCAGTCAGGCCAAGTTCCAGCCAGCGGTCACGTGGTAATTTGCTCAGCTTGTCAGCTTCGATGCCACCAGAAACCAGTACTGCATGGATACGTGCAAACAGGCCAGCTTCCAGGATCTGCAACTCTTCCGTCAGGTCTTTCTTAGCCTGCTTCAGTTGCATCTCTTCGATTTCCAATGCACGTTTGTCTTTTTCTACGCCGTCGCGAGTAAAGACTTGTACATCAATAACCGTACCGGAAACACCGTTTGGTACACGCAGAGAAGAGTCTTTAACATCAGACGCTTTCTCACCGAAGATCGCACGTAACAGCTTCTCTTCTGGCGTCAGTTGGGTTTCACCTTTAGGTGTTACCTTACCAACCAGAATGTCACCACCAGTCACTTCAGCACCGATATACACGATACCGGATTCATCCAGTTTGGAGAGCGCAGCTTCACCCACGTTCGGGATGTCAGCAGTGATCTCTTCTGGCCCCAACTTGGTGTCACGAGACACACATGCCAGTTCCTGAATGTGGATAGTTGTGAAGCGATCTTCTTGCACCACGCGCTCGGAGACCAAGATGGAGTCTTCGAAGTTGTAACCGTTCCAAGGCATGAACGCTACGCGCATGTTCTGACCCAATGCCAGTTCGCCCAGGTCTGTAGATGGGCCATCTGCCAGCACGTCACCGCGCTCGATTGGCTCACCCAAATTCACACACGGCATCTGGTTGATACAGGTGTTCTGGTTAGAACGGGTGTATTTGGTCAGGTTATAAATATCAATACCTGCTTCGCCCGGATACATCTCGTCTTCGTTAACTTTAATCACGATACGGGATGCATCTACGTACTGAACAGTACCGCCACGTTTGGCTACAGAGGTTACCCCTGAGTCAACCGCTACCGCACGTTCCATACCAGTACCTACCAACGGCTTATCAGCACGCAGAGTAGGAACTGCCTGACGTTGCATGTTCGCACCCATCAAGGCGCGGTTGGCGTCATCGTGTTCCAGGAACGGAATCAGAGAAGCACCAACGGACACCACCTGTTGAGTGGAAACGTCCATGTAGTCAACTTGATCGCGGCTGAACAGGCTTGATTCGCCTTTGCTACGACAAGTGACCAAGTCTTCAATGAAGCGGCCATCTTCGTCCAGGTTGGAGTTCGCCTGAGCGATAACGAAGTTGCCTTCTTCAATAGCAGACAGATAGTTAATTTCATCGGTCACCACACCATCGCGCACGCGACGATAAGGAGTTTCCAGGAAACCATACTCGTTGGTCTGTGCGTACACGGACAAGGAGTTGATCAGACCGATGTTTGGACCTTCTGGCGTTTCGATTGGACATACGCGACCGTAGTGAGTCGGGTGTACGTCTCGAACTTCAAAGCCAGCACGTTCACGGGTCAAACCGCCCGGGCCCAATGCAGAGATACGGCGTTTATGCGTAATCTCAGACAACGGGTTGTTCTGGTCCATAAATTGTGACAACTGGCTGGAACCAAAGAACTCTTTCACCGCAGCCGAAATAGGCTTGGCGTTGATCATGTCCTGAGGCATCAGCGTGTCGAGGTCGCCCAGAGACAAACGCTCTTTAACTGCACGCTCAACACGAACCAGACCAACACGGAACTGGTTTTCAGCCATTTCACCAACGGAACGAATACGACGGTTGCCTAAGTGGTCAATATCATCCACTTCGCCTTTACCGTTACGGATATCGATGAGCTTCTTCATCACTTCAGTGATGTCTTCTTTGCTCAGGATACCGGAACCTTCGATCTCGTCGCGCAGCAGTGAACGGTTGAACTTCATCCGGCCAACCGCTGATAAATCATAGCGGTCTTCAGAGAAGAACAGGTTCTCAAACAGGTTTTCAGCTGCTTCACGTGTTGGTGGCTCACCAGGACGCATCATACGGTAGATCTCAACCAAAGCGCTCAGACGATCGCTGGTTGGGTCAACACGCAGGGTCTCGGAGATATAAGCACCGTGATCCAGGTCGTTGGTGAACAGTGTTTCAATTTGCTTGTGACCGGCCTGGCTCAGTTTAGCCAGCAAATCCAGTGACAGCTCCATGTTGGCTGCACAGATAAGCTCACCAGTGTTCTCATCGATGTAGTCTTTAGCGACCACTTTACCGGCAATGTATTCAACCGGAACTTCGATGCGATCAATGCCGTCTTTTTCAAGCTGGCGAATATGACGAGCAGTAATACGACGCGCTTTCTCGACGTAAACTTTGCCATTCGCTTCAATATCAAAGGATGCCGTTTCACCGCGCAGGCGCTCAGGAACCAATTCCATCTGCAGCTTGTTGTCACGAATCTCAAAGACCACTTTTTCAAAGAACAGATCCAGGATCTGTGCAGTGGTGAAATTCAATGCACGCAGAATGATGGTTGCCGGCAACTTACGACGACGGTCAATACGGACAAACAGGTTGTCTTTCGGGTCAAACTCGAAATCTAACCATGAACCGCGGTAAGGGATGATACGTGCGTTATACAGCACTTTACCCGATGAATGGGTTTTACCCTTATCGCTGTCAAAGAATACGCCAGGACTACGATGCAGCTGAGATACGATAACCCTCTCAGTACCATTAATGACAAAGGTACCGTTTTCGGTCATGAGTGGAATTTCACCCATGTAGACTTCTTGTTCTTTGATGTCTTTGACCGTACCTTCCGGGGCTTCGCGCTCATAGATGACCAGGCGCAGTTTTACGCGCAGCGGTGCGGAATAAGTCACACCACGGATCTGGCACTCTTTGACGTCAAATACTGGCTCACCAAGACGGTAGCTAACGTATTGCAGCTCCGAATTGCCGCTGTAGCTCTGGATTGGAAAAACAGAACGGAATGCTGCTTCCAGACCGTACTGCCCTTCAGGATCTTGCTCGATAAATTTCTGGAACGAGTCAAGTTGGATAGAAA
Organism: Yersinia proxima; assembly: GCF_902170785.1. Taxonomy (GTDB): domain Bacteria; phylum Pseudomonadota; class Gammaproteobacteria; order Enterobacterales; family Enterobacteriaceae; genus Yersinia; species Yersinia proxima. The sequence goes on from NZ_CABHYG010000019.1 coordinate 22,811, forward strand.
GGAGATAAGGTATGTCCAAAACTTGTGGACGTTTACCAAAATCCTTACGAATACGTTTTTTCTCGGTATAGGAGTAAACCATAGGGTTCCTCAGCTCGCTGAAAAGTCGACCCACTCTGTCTGCCCTGAAACCAGGACAGGTCGTGCAACACTATTATTTAGAACGAGAAGTCGAAACACTCCTCGGAATACTCTTTTCTATCACTCTTAAACCATTTCATCGCGTTACTTTAACTACCGAGCTACCCGAGTGGGTCGTAGCTGAGAACGCAGTATATTAAGTCGTCAATAGAAAGGAATATTAGGGGTTAGTTAGCCGCTAAACAGTGTGAAATGCGACTAACGCCCTACAGCGCAAAAAGGCTGATGACTAAAAAGTCACCAGCCATCAGCCTATAAGTCAGGCTGCGAACTCAAAGCTTAACTTACTTGATCTCAACAGAAGCACCAGCTTCTTCCAGAGATTTTTTCAGAGACTCAGCTTCGTCTTTGTTCACGCCTTCTTTCAGAACTGCAGGTGCAGATTCAACCAGGTCTTTAGCTTCTTTCAAGCCCAGGCCAGTTGCGCCGCGAACAGCTTTGATAACTGCAACTTTGTTGTCGCCGAATGAAGCCAGAACAACGTTGAATTCAGTTTGTTCTTCTACAGCTTCAGCAGCAGCAGCAGGACCTGCAGCAACAGCAGCAGCTGAAACGCCGAATTTCTCTTCCATAGCAGAGATCAGTTCAACGATTTCCATTACAGACAGAGCTGCAACGCCTTCAAGAATTTGGTCTTTAGTGATAGTTGACATAACAAGTGTTCCTAAAATACAGAAATAGTTTATACGTTAAAAAGCAATGACTGAAAAAGAGAGGGCGAATTAAGCCGCTTCAGCTTCTTTCTGGTCACGCAGCGCAGCCAATGTACGAACCAATTTGCCAGCAGCGGCTTCTTTCATGGTTCCCATCAGACGTGCGATTGCTTCTTCGTAGGTTGGCAGAGTTGCCAGGCGGTCGATCTGAGCCGCAGGGATTAACTCGCCTTCAAAGGCTGCTGCTTTAACCTCAAATTTTGCATTTTCTTTAGCAAATGCTTTGAACAGACGAGCAGCTGCGCCCGGGTGTTCTGAAGAGAATGCAATCAAGGTTGGACCAACAAACGTGTCTTTCAGGCATTCGAACGGAGTGCCTTCAACAATGCGACGCAGCAAGGTGTTACGAACAACTTGCATATGAACGCCAGCTTCACGACCTGCTTTACGCAGTTCAGTCATTTTATCAACGGTAACGCCACGAGAATCCGCAACAACCGCAGACAGCGCACCTTTGGCTACTTCTTTAACTTCAGCAACAATCGCTTGTTTGCCTTGAAGATTTAGTGCCATTAGTTCTTGCTCCTGGATTAACCGGGGATTAATTCCCCGGAACTCACGTCACCCAAAACATTACTAAATTGTAATGAACGGGCGTTGAAACACGGTGAGCAGAATCCAGCAAAGACCATTCTTTTTTATTCTTGATAAACAAAAAAATAAAAAAATGCTTCAGGTTCTGTCACCGTCTACGCAGGAAATTAAGTGCTTTACAACACACCTGCGGTCTTGGACGGAGGCTTGGATAAGGCCAAGCTCCAACCGAAAATTCTGTTTTCTGTCGATTGAACATTTGTGATTAACAAATAAGCCATCAACAGAAGTATGGGCGTAAGATTTTAGACAAACCTTACGCCCACGTAAAGCGATAAAAGCAAATAGTGATTAGTTCACTACTGCTGACAAGCCGCTTTGATCAATAGCAACGCCGGCGCCCATGGTGGTGGACAGGCTGATTTTCTTGATATAAACGCCTTTCGCTGTAGCAGGTTTAGCACGCTTCAGCGCAACAACCAGAGATTCTAAGTTTTCTTTCAACTTATCTGCGTCGAAATCAACTTTACCAATGGTAGTGTGGATAATACCGTTTTTATCGTTGCGATAACGAACCTGACCTGCTTTAGCGTTCTTAACTGCTTCAGCAACGTTAGGAGTAACAGTACCCACTTTAGGGTTAGGCATCAGGCCACGTGGACCCAAGATTTGGCCCAATTGACCAACAACGCGCATTGCATCTGGGGAAGCAATAACAACGTCGAAGTTCATTTCGCCTTTCTTGATTTGATCAGCCAGATCTTCCATACCTACCAATTCAGCGCCTGCTTCTTTCGCAGCTTCAGCGTTTGCACCCTGAGCGAAAACAGCAACACGAACTGAACGGCCTGTACCGTGTGGCAACACAGTTGCACCACGAACGTTCTGGTCAGATTTACGTGCGTCGATACCGAGGTTAACGGCAACGTCCACGCTTTCTACGAATTTAGCAGTAGCCAGCTCTTTCAGCAGGGCAACAGCTTCGTTGATATCATATTGCTTAGTAACATCAACTTTGTCACGGATCACGCGCATGCGCTTGGTCAGCTTAGCCATTTATTAACCCTCCACTACCAGGCCCATGGAACGAGCAGTACCTTCAATTGAACGCATCATGTCGTCAATTGAAGCACCAGTCATATCCGCAGCTTTGGTTTCTGCGATTTCACGAACCTGAGCACTGGTCACAGTCCCTACTTTGTCTTTGTTCGGCTTGCCAGAACCAGACTTAATACCTGCCGCTTTTTTCAGCAGAACTGCTGCTGGCGGGGTTTTAGTAACGAAAGTGAAAGAGCGGTCAGAATAAACAGTAATAACAACAGGGATTGGCAGGCCTTTCTCAATGCTTTCAGTCTTAGCATTGAACGCTTTACAGAATTCCATGATGTTAACACCCTGCTGACCCAATGCTGGACCAACTGGTGGACTTGGGTTCGCCATACCAGCTGCAACTTGCAGCTTGACATAGGCTTGTACTTTCTTAGCCATTTACGATTTCCTCGATTTGGGTAATATCGCCTCGTGTTCGAGGCTCCCCGTGTTTTGTCTCGCTATTATTTCTATGAAATAAGTTGTCACGGGTGACAAAAAGCAAGACATCTAAAAACAAAAGGCGCGAAATTATATTGTAATTTCACGCCTAAGACAAGACTCAAATTTCGACCAATGGTGAAAAATGAATCAGCCTTTTTCTACCTGACTGAAGTCCAGTTCGACCGGAGTTGCACGGCCAAAAATGGAAACAGACACTTTCAAGCGACTCTTTTCGTAGTCCACTTCTTCAACAACACCGTTGAAATCAGCAAATGGACCATCACTAACACGAACCAATTCACCTGGCTCAAACAGTGTTTTAGGACGTGGTTTATCACCCACTTGTTGAAGACGATTCATAATCGCATCAACTTCTTTATCACTGATTGGTGCCGGACGATCGGATGTGCCACCGATAAAGCCCATTACACGTGGCACGCTACGTACTAAGTGCCAGCTGGCGTCGTTCATCACCATCTGAACCAGTACATAACCTGGGAAGAATTTACGCTCACTCTTACGACGTTGACCGCCACGAATTTCGACGACTTCTTCCGTTGGAACCATGACTTCGCCAAACAGCTCTTCCATGTCATGTAACTTGATATGCTCACGCAGCGATTGAGCTACGCGGCCTTCAAAACCGGAAAACGCCTGAACGACGTACCAACGCTTTTTTGGTGCTTCAGACATCTTAGAACCTCAGGCCAGTAATAAATGATACCAGGCGGACCAGAATACCATCCAGCCCCCATAGAATCAGTGACATTACAGCAGTTACCGCAGCAACGATTAACGTTGTGTGCAGAGTTTCCTGACGGGTAGGCCAAATCACTTTACGCACTTCCGTGCGTGCTTCACGAGCAAACGCTACAGTGGCTTTGCCTTTTGCCGTCATCAATGCAACAGCACCGGCAACAGCGATAATTACTACAACTGCCAACGCACGCAGCGGCAGGCTGAAATCACGGTAATAATAATTACCAACTATAGCTGCAACTAACAGTACAGCAACGATTAGCCATTTAGCCGTTTCCAGGCCGCGTCCGCTCCCTGGAGCCTCGGTATTCGCACTCATAAACCAACCTGTCACTATGATTCAGAACAAACAACTTTGCTTCGCACCGCAAAGCAAACCAAGCCGAAGGATGCTCTAGAGACTCTCTAATCGGCACCACTCAGCACTATCCGCCGTACTTCCAGAGCCCATCTCACCAATAATTATGATGAAAAAACCACTGATGAGATAGGTTCTAGTATGACAACGTAGAAAAAGGGCATCAAATGATGCCCTTTTATCGTATGTCGCGTCAAATCTTATTCAATGACTTTAGCAACAACGCCAGCACCAACAGTACGACCGCCTTCACGAATTGCGAAGCGCAAGCCGTCATCCATTGCGATCGGAGCAATCAGGTTAACAATCATTTGAATGTTATCACCTGGCATTACCATCTCAACGCCTTCTGGCAGTTCAATAGTACCGGTTACATCAGTTGTACGGAAGTAGAACTGAGGACGGTAGCCTTTGAAGAACGGAGTATGACGACCGCCTTCATCTTTGCTCAGAATGTAAACTTCTGACTCAAATTTGGTGTGTGGCTTGATAGAACCTGGTTTAGCAAGAACTTGACCACGTTCGATCTCTTCACGCTTGATACCACGCAGCAGAACACCCACGTTCTCACCGGCACGACCTTCATCCAGCAATTTGCGGAACATTTCAACGCCAGTACAAGTAGATTTAACCGTGTCTTTCAAACCAACAATTTCGACTTCTTCGCCAACTTTAACGATTCCGCGCTCTACACGACCCGTTACAACAGTACCACGGCCGGAGATAGAAAATACGTCTTCGATTGGTAGCAGGAACGGCTTATCGATAGCACGCTCTGGTTCTGGGATATAAGAATCCAGATAGCCAGCCAGCTCGATAATTTTTGCTTCCCACTCAGGTTCACCTTCCAGTGCTTTCAGAGCAGAGCCACGAACAACCGGTGTATCATCACCTGGGAAATCATAGGTAGACAGAAGGTCACGCACTTCCATTTCTACCAGTTCCAGCAGCTCTTCATCATCAACCATGTCACATTTGTTCATGAATACGATGATGTAAGGAACGCCAACCTGACGACCCAACAGGATGTGCTCACGAGTCTGTGGCATAGGGCCATCAGTTGCAGCAACAACCAGAATAGCGCCGTCCATCTGAGCAGCACCAGTGATCATGTTTTTAACGTAGTCGGCGTGCCCTGGGCAGTCGACGTGCGCATAGTGACGTGACGGGGTGTCATATTCAACGTGAGACGTGTTGATGGTGATACCACGCGCCTTCTCTTCCGGAGCGTTGTCAATCTGGTCGAATGCACGAGCACTCCCGCCGTAGGTTTTAGCCAGAACGGTGGTGATTGCAGCAGTTAGGGTAGTTTTACCATGGTCAACGTGGCCGATAGTACCCACATTAACGTGCGGTTTTGTACGTTCAAACTTTTCTTTAGACATCGATTGTCCCTCTAAGACACGGAATCGGTGGTTTCACCACATCAACCAAGCGCATGCTTGCTGAATCCATAACACAGAAAGAAAATCAGGGGACGAGAGAATGGGAAGTGGTGCTGATAGGCAGATTCGAACTGCCGACCTCACCCTTACCAAGGGTGCGCTCTACCAACTGAGCCATATCAGCGCATCTTGGAGCGGGCAGTGGGAATCGAACCCACATCATCAGCTTGGAAGGCTGAGGTAATAGCCATTATACGATGCCCGCATCTTAGAACTCGGCTACCTGACTTAATCTGCAGAAACTTGAAAGGAAGGGCTTGGCCACTTCACTCTTCATCGAGAGCCTAGCTCTCGCCTTGAGTGTTAATTGGGGTTCGATCTTCTGAATCACCCTGAGACTCAAGGTTAAATATGGTGGTGGGGGAAGGATTCGAACCTTCGAAGTCGATGACGGCAGATTTACAGTCTGCTCCCTTTGGCCGCTCGGGAACCCCACCTAATTTTTTATTACTTGAATGGTGCCGGCACCAAGAGTCGAACTCGGGACCTACTGATTACAAGTCAGTTGCTCTACCAACTGAGCTATGCCGGCATCAAGTGCAGCGCATTCTAGGTAGAGTGAGCCTATGATGCAACAAAAAAATTGCACAAATTGCCCTTTCGCTCATAAAACAGCCACTTTTTAAACTTAAGATGTATTATTGACCATAGTTGGCTCAATTCACACTCAGTGCTTCACTATTTTAACCAAGCCTATGAATAAAAAACATCCCTAAAAAACAGCTCATGTCTCACTGCCAAACAATTTTATCGCCCGCAAAGCGAAAATAAATTCAATTCTGTGCCCCAATATGGGGAGATCAACCCAATAAGGTGCATTGAAGCTAAAAAATCCCTGCCCAACGCCTTTAATCGCAAAGTTCCGTATTTGGCTTATTTATTGCTTAAATATAAGCATACGCACAAGCCAGACATCAGACAGGGGCTTTATTATGAAGATAGTTTTACTGAATGCGGCAACATTGCCGATATACCGAAGTGAGCTGGCACATTTACTGATTGATGCTGTATCTCATGGCGCATCAATCGGCTACAGCACCCGAGCTATCTCGCAAGATGAAGCGGAGAACTACTACCATAACCTTCACTCTGCCATCACGAAAGGTACATTATTATTATGGATAGCACGTGATGAAACAGGGATCGTGGGTACTATCCAATTAGATTTATGCCAAAAGCCAAATGGCTTAAACCGAGCCGAAGTACAAAAATTATTAGTTCACAGCCGAAGCCGTCGTGCTGGGATTGGGCATAAATTGATTATTGAGATGGAAAATACTGCGGTTCAGCTTCGTCGCGGATTGTTATACCTGGATACCGAAGCTGGTTCTCCTGCTGAGTCTTTTTATCGTGCGCAAGGATACCGGTGTATGGGCGAGATCCCTGATTATGCCTGCACACCTGATGGTTGTTATCACCCAACGGCTATTTATTTCAAACGCTTATTCTCTGTTAATCAAACACATACCGCTATAGCCAGTTAGACAGGATAAATATACCCAGTAAAATGACAGAAGCTCGACAAGCACCTTCGTAACTGTTCGGAATAGCAACACACATCAAAGAAATCACTCACTAAATACAAAAATGTCTACGCCAAAAAGCAAGCTGCCTATAATATGCAGCTTGTTTCTTATCTGGAGTTGGCGTCCAGCGCCTTTCCCAACCTGCGTTAACAGGCAGAATTTGGCTTATGACAAAAAGAGATCAATCTTTAGCGACGCCTTATCTACAGTTCGATCGTACTCAGTGGGCGGCTTTGCGCGACTCAGTACCATTGACGCTAACAGAAGAAGAAATCGTTAAACTCAAAGGGATTAACGAAGACCTTTCATTAGATGAAGTGGCACAGATATATCTACCACTCTCGCGACTACTTAATTTTTATATCAGTTCTAATTTGCGCCGCCAGGCGGTTCTGGAGCAATTTCTTGGAACTGATGGTCAACGTATTCCCTATGTTATTGGTATTGCGGGCAGTGTCGCGGTAGGGAAAAGTACAACAGCGCGTTTGCTTCAGGCACTACTTAGCCGTTGGCCAGAGCACCGTAGTGTCGAGCTGATTACTACTGATGGTTTTCTTTATCCGAATAAAGTGCTGAACGAGCGCGGACTGATGAAGAAAAAAGGATTCCCAGAATCCTATGATATGCACAACTTGGTGAAATTTGTCTCTGAGGTAAAATCAGGTGCTGATCATGTCACCGCGCCTGTTTACTCCCATTTAATATATGATATTGTCCCTGATGGTAATAAGATTATCAAACAGCCGGATATTCTTATATTAGAGGGGTTAAATGTTTTACAAAGTGGCATGGATTACCCTCATGACCCGCACCATGTATTTGTCTCTGACTTTGTAGATTTCTCTATATATGTTGATGCGCCAGAAGATTTACTCCAAAGTTGGTATATCAATCGGTTCCTTAAATTCCGCCAGGGTGCATTTTCTAATCCTGATTCTTACTTCCATAACTATGCAAAACTGCCAGAAACAGAGGCAGTGAAAATTGCAACGCAGTTATGGAAAGAAATCAATGGATTGAATTTAAAGCAGAATATATTGCCAACACGTGAACGAGCTAGCCTGATAATGACTAAAAGTGCCAATCATGCGGTTGAAAGTGTGCGTTTAAGAAAATAATAAATTGTGGGCAGTAATAGCCGCCCATTTAACTTATTAATTAACCCCACGAAGAGATATTTCACCACCGATATACGGTTTTACATGCCCATCTTGCTCTAATAATAATGCACCTTGTTGGTCTATACCGCGAGCAATACCAAATATTTCTTGGTTTCCGATAATCAATTTCACTGGGCGATCAAGATAGTTATCCATTTCCCGCCAACGTGAAATAAAGGCGGCTAGTCCCTCATTTTCAAACTTAACCACTGCCAGTCGTAATTCAGATAATAATTCAGCTGTCAGTTTATTGCGATCAATAATAACGCCAGCTTCTTGTAAATTAATCCAATCCTGGCTAATAACATTGGTTGTTAATTCACGCATGGTCAGATTAATACCGGCACCAATAACCAACTGCGCTGCATCACCCGTTTTACCAGTGAGTTCCACTAATATTCCAGCCAACTTCTTATCATTTAGATATAGGTCATTTGGCCACTTGACGCGAACCTGTTCTGCACCCAGTTTGTGCAACACTTCCGCCATCACAATACCCACCACTAAACTTAGCCCCATCGCAGCTGCAGGGCCTTGTTCTAAGCGCCAGAACATTGATAAATAAAGATTAGCACCAAAAGGCGAGACCCACTGACGACCACGTCGACCGCGGCCAGCTTGCTGATATTCAGCGACACAGGCATCACCAGATTTAAGTTCAGTGATGCGATCTAACAGATATTGATTCGTAGAGTCAACTACGGGTAATACAGTTACCTGACCAGCAGGCAAATAACTTAATATGGCTTGTTCATCAAGTAATTGGATTGGTGTCGGTAAGCTATATCCTTTGCCTGGCACAGTGAAAACATCGAGCCCCCATTCTCTGATGGTTTGCATATGCTTATTAATTGCAGCCCGGCTCATACCCAACACTTCACCTAGTTGCTCACCTGAGTGAAAAGTACCGTCGGCAAGTATACCTATTAATCGCAAGGGGACTTTTATATCTTTCACGACAAACGCTCCACAGCATTAACTTCACCATTACTTGCGATAAAGCGCACCTCTGGCTCTAACCAGATGGAAAATTTCTTTGCAACCTGCTGGCGGATATAGCTGGCAAGGCCCAATACATCCTGTCCAGTAGCCTCTGCAAAATTAATCAGTACTAAAGCCTGTTGCTGATGCACTGCGGCCCCACCAATTCGGTATCCTTTGAGTGAGCATTGATCAATAAGCCAACCCGCAGCCAGCTTTACAGAACCATCAGGTTGCGGGTAATGGGGCGCATTGGGATAGCGCTTTACAATATCTTCAGCCACAGTTGCATCCACAACTGGATTTTTAAAGAAACTACCGGCGTTGCCCGTCACTGTCGGGTCAGGTAACTTACTCCGACGCATTGCACAGACAGAGTTAAAGATATCCTCCGCTGTTACAGTCAGTGGGTCCATACGAGTTAAATCACCATAACCCAGCGTTGGGGTCCACGATTTTATTAATCGAATACCTACAGCAACAATGGCAAATCCATGACCGTAGTGATGTTTAAATATGCTGTCACGGTAACCAAATTGGCAGTCTTCAGCAGAAAGGCGTAGAACCATACCCTTCTCCATATCAAGTAAATCAACGTATTCACATACTTTTTGCAGCTCAACGCCATATGCTCCAATATTTTGAATTGGAGCAGAGCCGACACAGCCTGGGATTAAGGCTAAGTTTTCTAAACCCGGCATGTTGTTTTGCAACGAGTAGCATACCAACTGGTGCCAATTCTCCCCTGCACCTACATGCAGATGCCAGGCAGTATCATCTTCCGTAAAGGTAATACCCTTAATACGATTAAGTAATACTGTCCCTGAGTAGTTTTCAATAAACAGTACATTACTGCCCTCCCCAAGCAAGAGTACAGGCTGATGCTTAGAGACAGACTCATGCCATGCATCAATCAATTCTTGTGTAGAATTAGCACTGATAACATTGCTCGCGTAGGCTGATAGTGCAAAAGTGTTGAGATGTTTTAGCGGAGAACGTTGATTCGACATTACATTGGATACTCATTCTAACTAGCTCTGGCGCTAGTCTAACCGATCATAATGCTCATATTGTATTTTGTTTTAAGTGAATATATAAAAAAAGCCCTCTGCACAGCAGAAGGCTCTTTCTTTGGCTTTCATATTTCACACATAGCAAAAACCCCACGCTTTTGGCATGGGGTCTCGGCTTATTTGATGCCTGGCAGTGTCCTACTCTCGCATGGGGAGACCCCACACTACCATCGGCGCTACGGCGTTTCACTTCTGAGTTCGGCATGGGATCAGGTGGGACCACCGCGCTATGGCCGCCAGGCAAATTCTGTTT
>NZ_CABHYG010000020.1 GCF_902170785.1 Yersinia proxima
GCCTTCCCGCAACTCGAATTATTTAGGGTATATGTTGCCAGAAGCCAGGGCGATAGGATAGCTTGATGCGTCCTTTTGTCTGCCTTTACCCCGTTTTCTACAGGAGTCATTCATGTCTAATAGTCTGACCTATTGCGATCTTCCCGCGGAGATCTACCAATGGCCGGGTCTACCACTTTCACTCAGTGGCGATGAAGTTATGCCGCTGGATTATCGGGCTGGTCATACAGGTTGGCTGTTGTACGGCAGAAAACTGGATAAAAAGCGTATTACTGATTTTCAACGCCAGCTGGGCGCGGCAATGGTCATTGTCTCCGCCTGGTGTGTGGAAGATTATCAAGTTATCCGTCTGGCGGGCAGCTTGACTCCGCGAATTAAAACGCTGGCCGATGAAAGCGGGCTGGATGTGGCCCCATTGGGTGCGATCCCACATCTGCGTACGCCGGGCTTGTTAGTGATGGACATGGATTCCACGGCTATCCAAATTGAATGTATTGATGAGATTGCCAAGTTGGCGGGTGTCGGTGAAGAGGTGGCGGCAGTCACTGAGCGCGCCATGCAAGGTGAGTTGGATTTCTCCGCCAGTTTGCGCCAGCGCGTGGCAACCCTAAAAGGGGCCGATGCCAATATCCTCAAACAAGTGCGTGATGAATTGCCATTGATGCCAGGGCTGACCAGTTTAGTGCGCAAACTTCAAGCGTTGGACTGGCATGTGGCGATTGCTTCCGGTGGCTTTACCTATTATGCCGAATATCTACGTGACAAATTGCGGCTGGTTGAAGTGGCTGCCAATGAGTTGGAAATCAAAGACGGCAAACTGACCGGTAAAGTGCTGGGGCCGATTGTCGATGCACAATACAAGGCTGATACGCTGCTCAAACTGGCTGAAAAACTGAATATCCCGGTAGCGCAAACCGTGGCAATTGGCGATGGTGCCAATGATCTGAAAATGATGCAGGTTGCCGGCCTGGGGCTGGCTTTCCACGCCAAACCTAAAGTTTATGCCAAAGCAAAAGTGGCTATCCGCCACGGCGATTTGCTGAGTGTGCTGTGTATCCTCACCGGTAGTTTAAAACATGAAAGTGCGCAGTAGCTGTTGGTTATTTGATTGAGGTGAAATGTGGCTAAAGCACCAAAACGAGCTTTTGTCTGTAATGAATGTGGGGCTGATTACCCGCGCTGGCAGGGGCAATGCAGCGCCTGTAATGCCTGGAATACTATCACCGAGATTCGGCTAGCTGCCGCGACATCATCGACCCGTAATGAGCGTTTTGGCGGCTATGCCGGTGATGCTGGTGTCAGCCGGGTTCAGAAATTATCCGACATCAGTTTGGAAGAGTTACCGCGCTTTTCAACCGGCTTCCTTGAATTTGATCGGGTGCTGGGCGGCGGTGTGGTGCCGGGCAGTGCCATTCTTATCGGCGGCAACCCCGGTGCGGGGAAAAGTACCCTGCTGTTGCAAACGCTTTGTAAATTGTCCGAAAACATGAAAACCCTGTATGTCACTGGCGAAGAGTCACTGCAACAGGTCGCGATGCGCGCGCATCGTTTGGGATTACCCACTGCGGGCCTGAACATGCTGTCGGAAACCAGTATTGAGCAGATTTGCCTGATTGCCGAACAAGAACAGCCTCGGTTGATGGTGATTGACTCAATTCAGGTGATGCACATGGCGGATATCCAATCGTCGCCGGGCAGTGTGGCGCAAGTGCGTGAAACTGCGGCTTATCTCACCCGTTTTGCCAAAACCCGTGGCGTTGCCATCGTGATGGTGGGGCATGTGACCAAAGATGGTTCGCTGGCGGGGCCGAAAGTATTGGAACATTGCATCGACTGCTCGGTGATGCTCGATGGCGACGGCGACTCACGTTTTCGTACTTTGCGTAGCCACAAAAACCGCTTTGGGGCCGTCAATGAGTTGGGCGTATTTGCCATGACCGAACAGGGTCTGCGCGAGGTCAGTAATCCGTCGGCGATTTTCCTGAGCCGCGGTGATGAAGTGACCGCCGGCAGTTCAGTGATGGTGGTATGGGAAGGGACGCGTCCATTACTGGTTGAGATTCAGGCGCTGGTGGATCACTCGATGATGTCGAATCCGCGTCGGGTGGCTGTCGGGCTGGAGCAGAATCGGTTGGCCATTTTGCTGGCCGTGTTGCACCGTCACGGTGGTTTGCAGATGTCAGATCAGGACGTGTTCGTCAATGTGGTCGGTGGGGTGAAAGTGACGGAAACCAGTGCTGATCTGGCCTTGCTGATGTCGCTGGTTTCCAGTTTGCGTGACCGCCCACTGCCACAGGATTTAGTGGTGTTTGGTGAGGTCGGGCTAGCGGGTGAAATTCGCCCGGTGCCAAGTGGTCAGGAACGTATCTCCGAGGCGGCTAAGCACGGGTTTAAACGCGCTATCGTGCCTTATGCCAATATGCCGAAGAAACCATTGCCTAATATGCAGGTTTTCGGGGTCAAAAAACTGGCCGATGCACTGGCGGTGTTGGAAGATTTGTAGCACCTCATTTAGTCGTGTTCATCGCGCAGCATACTGTGTTATTTTTGTTTAGTGCGCTAAACAAGGAGGCGGTATGCTGCAGTTCGACTATCTCAAAACAGCGATTAAGCAAAAAGGCTGTACCTTACAGCAAGTGGCAGATGCCAGCGGCATGACCAAAGGTTATTTAAGCCAGTTACTCAATGATAAAATCAAAAGTCCGAGTGCACAAAAGCTAGAAGCCTTGCACCGCTACCTCGAGCTGGAGTTTCCGCGCCGTGAGAAAAAAGTCGGCGTGGTGTTTGGTAAATTTTACCCACTGCATACCGGCCATATCTATCTCATTCAGCGTGCTTGTAGTCAGGTCGATGAACTGCACATTATCCTTTGTTACGATGAGCCACGCGATTTGGAGCTGTTTGAGAACAGTTCAATGTCACAGCAGCCGACTGTCAGTGACCGCTTGCGTTGGTTACTACAAACCTTTAAGTATCAGAAAAACATTCATATTCATTCATTTGATGAACATGGCATTGAACCCTATCCACATGGCTGGGATGTCTGGAGCCGTGGGGTCAAAAAGTTCATGAATGAGAAGGGAATAGTGCCGAATTTCATCTACTCCAGTGAAAGCCAGGATGCGCCACATTATCGCGAACAATTTGGTATCGAAACCATCTTGATCGACCCTGAACGCTCTTTTATGAATATCAGTGGCCGCCAGATCCGCCGCGATCCTTTCCGCTACTGGGATTATATTCCCACCGAAGTGAAACCGTTTTTTGTTCGCACCGTGGCGATACTGGGGGGCGAATCCAGCGGTAAATCCACGTTGGTCAATAAGTTAGCCAATATTTTCAACACCACCAGTGCGTGGGAATATGGCCGCGACTATGTTTTCTCCCACTTGGGGGGCGATGAGATGGCGCTGCAATATTCCGATTATGACAAGATTGCATTGGGGCAAGCGCAATACGTTGATTTTGCGGTGAAATATGCCAATAAAGTTGCCTTTATTGATACCGACTTTGTTACCACGCAGGCATTTTGTAAAAAATATGAAGGGCGCGAGCATCCATTTGTCCAGGCGCTGATTGATGAATATCGCTTTGATCTGGTTATTTTGCTGGAAAATAATACGCCGTGGGTGGCTGATGGTTTGCGCAGTCTGGGCAGTGATCGTGACCGCAAATCATTCCAGAATTTACTGGAACAGATGTTGCGCAGCAACAATATTGAATACGTCCACGTTGAGTCGGCAGACTACGACGAGCGCTTCTTGCGCTGTGTCGAACTGGTACAACAGTTATTAGCCGCCGATCTGCAAAGATTGGCCCGCCCTTCATTGCTGGCTGAAGCGCGGGAAGGATAATCTTAGTAAGCAATCACTATCTTGCCCTGCATATGCCCGCCTGCGACTTGCGCGTGGGCAGCTTTCAGGTTTTCTACTGTCAGGCCATGCAGTGTTTCGCTCAGTGTACCTTGCAGTTTGCCCTCATCAACTAACTGGCTCACCTGTTTTAAAATCTCTCCTTGCTGGGCGATATCCGGTGTAGAGAACATGCTACGGGTGAACATAAACTCCCAATGCAGGGCGGCACTTTTCAGTTTTAACTGATTCTGATCCAGTGGTTTTTCGTTCTCCACAATGGTGCAGATTTGCCCCAGCGGGGCGATCAGCTCGCTAATCGCAGGCCAGTGACCATCGGTGTCATTCAAGCAAAGAATATAATCAACTTTATCGATACCTTCTTTTGCTAACTGCGCTTTCAGGTCACGGTAATCCACAGTCAGGTCGGCACCGCGTTCAATACACCAGGCGGCTGATTCCGGGCGTGATGCTGTCGCAATCACTTTAACTGGGCTGCGCAAGGCGGCTAGCGGGATGGCCAAAGAACCCACTCCACCGGCACCGCCAATAATGAGTAGAGTTTGATCCGCGCTAGCCTGCTGAATTTTCAGGTGTTCGAATAGCGCTTCCCACGCAGTGATGGCGGTTAATGGTAGCGCTGCGGCTTGCGCCCAGTTAAATGAGCACGGCTTATGGGCGGCAATACGGGCATCGACCAATTGCTGAGTAGCGTTGCTGCCAGGACGAGTGATATCGCCGGCATACCACACTTCATCACCGGCACGGAAACCAGTCACTTTCTCACCAATACTGACAACCACACCGGCGGCATCCCAACCCAGAATGCGCGGTTGTTGCAAGCCATTCTTTTTCAGACCGCCATGTACCTTGGTATCCACCGGATTGATAGATACAGCTTTGACCTCGACCAGCAAATCAAATGGGCCGGGTGCGAGAGCATCCAGGGCGATTTCAATAAAATCAGCGGGTTGTTGCGGATTTACAGCTATAGCTTTAATTGACATGATGATGTTCCTACTCCTGTTTAGCCTATTCACTGAGTCTAGACCTATCTGATGAGAGTGATAAGATGGACAATCACTAACGCAGTGTTCGCCTGAGATAAACAATCATGTTTAAGCCTCTCAATTATGTTTAAACAACTACAGGACATGGCGCTGTTCGCCCGCGTGGCAGAATGCGGCAGCTTCACCCGCGCAGCTGCAATGGTAGGTTTGCCTAAATCGAGCGTCAGCCAGCGGATCAGTCAGTTAGAGCAAAGTTTGGGGATCCGCTTACTCACCAGAACCACTCGGCAACTGAACCTGACTTTCGCTGGCGAGCGCTATTTGGTGCATTGCCAGGAGATGCTGCAAGCTGCCGAGCGCGCTGACCTGGCACTGCAACGCCTAAAGGATAACCCCAGCGGTCGTCTGCGCATTTCGACACCCGCAGGTCTGGGGGCCACTTTGTTGGCGCGGCTGGCGACAGATTTTCAGCGGCAATATCCCGATGTTCTGCTGGAGGTTTTGGTGTCGGATAGCATGGTGGATTTGGTCGAGGATGGCTTTGATGTAGCGCTGCGCACTGGCAAGCCGCAGGATTCCTCGCTGATTGGCCGACGATTAGGATATGCGCCGCGCTATCTGCTGGCATCGCCTGCGTATTTGGCACAGCATCCGCCATTGCTGCACCCACGTCAGCTCGATACCCATCGCTGTATTGCCCATCGTGCCTGGCAAGCTCTGATTTTACGTCATGAAGACGAGTTTTTTCGCTGGCAGGTTCCCGCGCTGCATGTTACCGATAATCTGTTGTATGCCCGTGAATGTGCGCTCAATGATGGGGGGATTACGTTATTGCCTGCGTTTTTAAGTCGCGAAGTGGTTGCAAACCGGCAGTTGATTGAAGTTTTGCCGCAGTGGCAGGCCGAGGGCAATGAACTCTATTTGGTCTATCCGAGCCGCAAGCTGAACTCTCCGGCACTCAGTTGCTTTATTGATGTGGTGATGGGGCATCCGGTATTTGAGGATTATATGCAGGGGCTGGAAATGCCAAGGTGAGCCGAATAGGCATTAAAAGGCCTGCAATCGCAGGCCTTTAGTCGAGATAAAGTTTAAAAACGACTTTTTATTAACTACTTGGTCATTTTCTTATACTTGATACGGTGTGGTTCCAGTGCTTCGGCACCCAGAGTGCGTTTTTTCCACTCTTCGTATTCAGTAAAGTTACCTTCGAAGAATTCTACTTTACCTTCATCTTGATAATCGATGATGTGGGTAGCAATTCGGTCAAGGAACCAGCGGTCATGGGAAATAACCATGGCACAACCTGGGAATTCCAGTAAGGCGTTTTCCAGTGCGCGCAGGGTTTCGATGTCCAGATCGTTGGTCGGTTCATCGAGCAGCAACATGTTGCCGCCAACCTGTAGCAATTTGGCCAGATGGATACGGCCGCGCTCACCACCGGACAATTCGCCCACTCGTTTGCCCTGATCAATTCCTTTAAAGTTAAAACGGCCAACATAGGCACGGCTTGGAATTTCAAAGTTACCGATCTTCATGATGTCCTGGCCGCCGGAGACTTCTTCCCACACGGTTTTACTGTCATCCATGTTGTCACGGAACTGATCAACCGAGGCCAACAGTACAGTATCACCGAGTGAAATGGTGCCGGAATCGGGTTGTTCCTGGCCTGATAACATGCGGAACAGAGTCGATTTACCCGCACCGTTCGGCCCGATAATCCCGACTATTGCGCCTTTTGGCAGCGCAAAGGTCAAGTCGTCAATCAGCACACGATCGCCGTAAGATTTGCTCAGATGCTCAACTTCCAGCACTTTGTCACCTAAGCGTGGGCCAGGTGGGATGAACAACTCACTGGTTTCATTACGTTTTTGATATTCAACGCTGTTAAGCTCTTCAAAGCGAGCCAGACGTGCTTTACCTTTCGCCTGACGGCCTTTCGGATTCTGACGAACCCACTCCAGCTCTTTCTCAATAGATTTACGACGTGCGGCTTCAGAAGAGGCTTCCAGCGCCAGACGGGCATCTTTTTGCTCCAGCCATGAGGAGTAGTTACCTTCCCATGGAATACCCTCACCGCGGTCGAGTTCCAGAATCCAACCCGCAACGTTATCAAGGAAGTAACGGTCATGGGTGATGGCGACTACTGTGCCTTCGTAATCATGCAGGAAGCGCTCCAGCCAAGCCACGGATTCGGCATCCAGGTGGTTGGTCGGTTCATCCAGCAGCAGCATGTCTGGTTTTTCCAACAGTAGGCGGCAGATAGCAACACGGCGGCGTTCACCACCGGACAGGTTGGCAATTTTGGCATCCCAAGGTGGCAGACGCAGAGCATCAGCAGCACGCTCTAACTGGTTATCCAGATTATGTCCATCATGGGATTGGATAATGGCTTCCAGCTCACCTTGCTCTTTCGCCAATTTGTCGAAATCAGCATCGGGATCGGCATAGAGTGCATAAACTTCATCCAAACGGGTCAGGGCGCGTTTAACTTCGCCAACGGCTTCTTCAACCGACTCACGCACTGTTTGTTCAAGATTCAGTTTGGGTTCCTGTGGCAGGTAACCGATTTTGATGCCAGGTTGTGGGCGAGCTTCGCCTTCAATGTCAGTATCAATGCCCGCCATAATGCGCAGCAGGGTGGATTTACCGGAGCCGTTAAGACCCAGCACACCAATTTTTGCCCCAGGGAAGAAACTCAGGGAGATGTTTTTCAGAATATGTCGTTTCGGCGGAACTACTTTACCGACACGATGCATAGAATAGACGTATTGAGCCACGTTGCCTCAGCCTCTCTAGATCAGTTTTTATTAGGATATCTGGTGCGGAGTGTAGCCCGTTTTACTATACCCGTCATCTTTCAAGTCACAGGTGTGTTGGCTACACTCAATCACCCGAATCACTGACTGATGTAAGTTCATCGGGATGACCTCCTTTGCCGCCTTCCTGTGGCTTGAAATCTATAGGGTATGGCTGATGACATCTTTCAAGTCACAGGTGTGTTGGCTGCACTCAATCACCCGAATCACTTACTGATGTAAGTTCATCGGGATGAGCTCTTTTAAGGCTACGGCGCGGTGACGATTATTGCTACGCGGCGGTTTTCTGCCCGACCTTTGGCTGTGCGGTTATCCGCCACCGGCTCTAGTTTACCGCGGCCACGAACCTCAATATTGGCACGTGGAATACCGATTGCGGCCAGCGTGTCTGCAACAGCGGAAGCGCGTTGGAAAGATAATTGCTGATTGTAACCATCCTCACCCATAGCATCGGTATGCCCATCAACTCGCATATGATTAATTCCGACATTGTGTAAAGCACGACCAATGTTTTGGACGGTCTGCACGCCCGATGCATTTAACTTTCTCACTTCACTGTCGAATAATACTTTATTCGCTAACCCAAACTCCCAGCCATTATCGGTTAATTTAAACCCTTGCTCTTGTAGCGCTGCAATTTGTTCAGGGGTCAGTCCTTGGTGTGGCTTGGCCTGACACCCGACTAATACCAACAAGCAAAGAGCCAAGAAACTGATCCACAGAGGATTTTTGTGATGATTATTGTTTAAACCCAGCATGTCACCTACCCTAAATTTGTGTACGTACTTTCAGCATGAATATAGTCCGACTGATAAACAGTGCCTTGTTCACATGGCCGGAAACCTTTCTTTGCCTGATACATCGCCTCATCAGCCCGCTGTAATAACTCATCCGGCGTTTGGGCATGGTCAGGATAAATAGCAATCCCAATGCTGAGTGAGGTGATAATTTGACTCCCATCAGGCAGCGTTATGGGTTGCGTCATACTTCTTATAATATTGTCGGCAATAATCAGCACATCACCTGCGTTATGAATAGGTGCCAGTAAGATGGCGAACTCATCACCGCCCAGACGAGCGACTAAATCACTTTCACGTAATAATGCGCGCAGGCGGTCAGCGATGGTGGTCAGCACCGTGTCGCCCGCAGCATGGCCATAGTTATCATTAATTTCTTTAAAGCGATCGCCATCGAGGAATAATACCGCTACGTGTTCGTTGGTTTTGCAATCACTGAGTGTTCGGCTTAAGCGGCCTTCAAAATAAGCGCGGTTTGCCAAACCCGTCAGGCTGTCGTGGGCAGCACGGTGTGCCAGAGAATCATTTTCCTGCGTGAGGTGTTTTTGCCACACTTCAAGTTCTTCCAGCAAGCCATTGAAGTCATGACTTAACTCATTCAGCTCTGCAATTTGCGCTGATGGGACACGTTGACCAAAGCTGCGGTTGCGGCTGACATTATGCGCAACTTCGGTAATGCGATTCAGCGAGCCGATGATGCCAAATAGCATGCGGCGTGACAAAAATATCGCCACTGCGGTACTGAGGATAAGGCAGACAAAAAGCCCCGCTAACCCTTGCAGCAGAAAACGCAGCAAGCTGCCACCATGACCAACAATCACTATTCTGCCGATCTCATTACCAGAGTGAACAATGGGGAGCACCACCGGTTCAGGCAACGCCCAGCGGGCGACACTTTGCTCCATTTGATGCATGGGGCCGTCGTCAGGCAATGTCCATTGGGCAACAACCCGGCCATTCACATCCATAATCTTCGCTTCGGCGACTTCTTCATTGGCGGCAATCATCGACAGCGCTTCATTCGCCACCACTGTATCGCCGAAAACAACAGCGGCTTCAGTGGTATAACTGATCGAACGGGCGATCAAATGCAGGTTGTGGTCAGCGTAAACCCGCAAGGCAAACAGGGCGACTAAGGTCAGGAAAATACCGGCTGTCGCCACTGATACCAGGGCCACAATTAAGTGTATTCTGCCCAGAACTCGGCCAAGCGTCGGGAGCCTTGTAGCGTGAGTTTGATTCTTTATCTGCTCAGCAGATTCATTTTTTATAGAACTCATAATGCGTCAGCCTTTTTACGGGCAAGTTGCAACACATTGGGATGAACTCGTATCCCGGCGCGTGCTAATGCATCCATGTTGACTTTGAATGAGGCTTGCTTATCTTCCAGTAACAGACAGAACGCACTGCCCACAGTGCATTCGTTATAATCTTCGCTGATGGTCAGAACCGGTTGTCCTGTGAGTTGAGTGGCCAGTTCCTGACGTTGTTGCTCCTCCAGATGGCCCAAATAGGCCACATCACAGTTGCTTGCCAGCGAAGCGTCGGGTAGGGAATAACGCTGGGTTTTGATGGGATGTGAGGTTTGCATTAATGCTGGATTAAATAGCTCTTCCGCATAGTTTGTCGGGGCAATGACACACAAACGAATAACTGGTGGTGGGGTTGGCCAGCGCGAATAACTGATAATACCCAGCACCATTTTTGTCGCAGCATCGCTACGTTCATGAATAAGTTCTTCACTTAAGCTATTTGCAGCCATTGAGGGCAATGAAGCGAATAAAGTGAAGAGAAGTAATAATGTGAGGGCGCAGGCCTGCCGGCAGATACGCAGAGGCGTAAATAGCTTAGGTAGATAATGATATTTCACATCATTGACGCCGTTGATTGCGCAAGGTGCAATATTCATATTTGCGCTTCCTGTAGGACGACGTGACTCACATGTTAATGGCAGCACCAGAAAAGAAACGCCGCTAATCTATTATAAGAATTAATTGCCTCATTAATAGTCATGGTATCGGCAATATGAGATTTATCTTAAATACTCTTTGCGATAGATAAAAAAAAGCCCGGCAAAGTCGCCGGGCTTGAAGGGGGGCTGATTGATATCAGACTCAATTCGATGCGCGTTTGAAGCGCCCGATGACCCATTTTTCGACTTCGACAATCAAGAAAATGGCGATAGAAACCAGCAGTGTGATGCCCCAGTAATAAGCCGGTAATGGCTCAGTACCGAAAGCGGTATTCATAAATGGCAGATAGATAATGGCTAGCTGCAACAGAATCAGCACACCAGAAACCAGCCACAGCCCCTTGTTAACAAAGACTTCTTTGTTCAGTGGGAATCTGTCCATCACACGGCAGTTAAACATATAAATCCATTGTGCGGTCACCAGGGTTTGCATCAACACGGTGCGGATGAATTCAGTGCTGTAGCCGCGCGGTTCCATGTAGGCTTCCAGGGCAAAGGCGCTGCACGCTATCAATGTACCGACAAACGCGATACGCCAAATGGCATGACCATCTAACACATGTTTTGATGGATCGCGTGGGTTGCGGCGCATAATGCCTCTTTCTGCCGGCTCAAATGCTAAACCGAATGAAAGCGTGGTGGAGGTGGCCATGTTTATCCACAGGATTTGCAGCGGTGTGAGTGGAATAACTGCGCCCACCAGGATAGCAAAGATGATTAATAATCCTTGTGCCAGGTTGGTCGGCAAGACAAACAGAATGGTTTTCTTCAGGTTATCGTAGACACGGCGGCCTTCTTCAACCGCGTGAGCAATAGTGGCGAAGTTGTCATCTGACAGCACCATATCGGCGGCTTCTTTTGTCACTTCGGTGCCTTTGATGCCCATGGCGATCCCCACATCGGCCTGTTTCAGTGCCGGTGCATCGTTGACCCCATCGCCGGTCATTCCCACGATTTCGCCTTTCTCTTGCAGCGCTTTTACCAGACGCAGTTTGTGCTCAGGGCTGGTACGGGCAAAAATATCATAACGAACAGCGGCTTCAGCCAGTTCTTTATCATCCATATGCTCTAACTGGCCGCCGGTAATGGAGTCTTTACCATTACCTATACCCAGCATGGCACCAATCGCCATCGCGGTTTCCTGATGGTCGCCGGTTATCATCTTCACGCGAATGCCAGCCTGTTGGCAGGTCGCAATGGCGTCAATCGCTTCAGGGCGTGGTGGGTCCATCATGCCAGCGATGCCGACGAAGATCATACCTTGCTGGATATCGCTGTGCCCTAACTCGCTGACCGTCTGTTCCGTTGGACGATAGGCCGCCGCTAACATGCGCAGGCCCTGCTTGGTGTAGCGCGTCATCTCGGCATCCCAGTAATCACGGCGGAAGGGAATGACGCCCTTATCCGTCAGTTCTTGCTGGCAGAAGGTAAACAGCACATCTGGCGCGCCGGTCAGGAAGATACAGCTTTCGGACTCAACCTGATGGCTGGTGGCCATATATTTATAGGCAGAATCGAACGGAATTTTTCCGTGTTGACTCACCTGACCCAACTCAATACCAGATTTGGCTGCTAAGACTTTCAATGCGCCTTCGGTTGGGCCGCCGACGATGGTCCAATGGCCTTGGTCATTCTTTTGAATCTGGCTGTCATTACATAAATTCACCGCAGTGATAAATGTTTTTAACGGCCCTTCCAGCACAGCTTGCTGCTCACTACCTTCGGGATAAATGTTACCCACCGGTTCATAGCTTTCACCGGTAACCCGGTAGCAATTGTCGGCCAGAATCACCGCTTTGACGGTCATTTCGTTCATCGTCAAGGTGCCGGTTTTATCAGAACAGACGACAGTCATGGCACCCAGGGTTTCTACCGTTGGCAGCTTGCGAATAATCGCGCGGTTGCGCGCCATAGCTTGCACACCCAAGGACAGAATAATCGAAATGATTGCTGGCAAGCCTTCAGGCACCGAGGCTACCGCCAGGCTTATCAGAGCTAACAACAGCTCATTGACCGGCAGGTCGCGCAGAATAAAGGCGAAGACGAACAAGAATGCCATCATCACCAGAATCAGGATGAAAATCGCTTTGCCCAGTCGGTCCATCTGTTGCAATAGGGGGGTACGAGTGGCTTCAACCGCTGACATCATCTGGTTGATATGGCCCAACTCAGTATCACCGCCACTGGCAATCACCACCCCTTTTGCCGTACCGGCACTGATAGTGGTGCCCGAGAACAGCAGGTTTTTACGATCACCAATCACTGATTCGTTTTCAATGACTTCAATTTGTTTTTCCACGACGGTTGATTCGCCCGTCAGGATAGCTTCTTCAATTTGGAGGTTGTGGGCTTCGAGTAAGCGCAAGTCAGCCGGGATCTTATCCCCCGGTTTCAATGTGACGATATCACCCGGCACCAAATCTTGCGCATCAATGGTTTTTGCATTGCCATCACGAATGACTACAGCCTTACTGGATAGCATGTTTTGTATGCTTTTCAGTGACTTCTCGGCTTTATTTTCCTGAACATAACCAATTAATGCGTTAATGACGGCGACACAAAGAATAATAATGGTATCGACAGAGTGGCCCATCAGGCCTTTGACTAACGCAGCAGCTAATAAAATGTAAATCAGGACGTCATTAAAATGAGCGAGAAATTGCAGTAGGGGGTGCTTACTTTTTTTGGCAGGTAGCGCGTTAGGGCCGTATTGTTTAAGGCGTTCTTCAGCTTCTTGTTGGCTTAACCCTTCTTCGCGGCTATTGAGCTGCTGCAAAGATTCTTCCACGGTAAGTTGATACCAGGCCTGGCCTTCTGGCGGCGAGGCGGGTTTGGGATTTGATGAGTTTTGCATTGAAAGAACCTTCTTAAAAATTAAAATGTAAAAATCTGAAATCTATCCGTTTTTCATCTCATTACCGTCGAGGTTAACGGCACAGGGCAGTGAATACTCTTCCATGAAAAGATCCTGCTCCTTTATTATTTGATTTTTATTAAAAGACAAAAAAATGATTCTGAATGATATGTTTACAACAACATAGTTATATTAAGCAAGGATAGTAGATTTTTATCAAAATAGTGCTTTGATCTGAGATAATAAAGTCGAAATATTTGGTCGTAATTATTAGCTAACCTAGTGAATAATAAGTCATTAGGTAGTGAATTATCCTGTTAGCTATCTATACCAATGCTCTGAATATCATCAGCCATTTGAACTATCATCCGAAAAGATTAATTATCCATGTCTGTTTGTATGTGTAATCTCTGGCTATCAGGTGAAACTCTTGGTTAGTATGTCCTGCTGCCGGAACTAATTATGACTATGCTAATCAGAAGTTGCGGTAAGTGAAATGCAGTAGCCAACAACCAGTGAGGAAACAGTAAGTATGTACAAGTGGCAATATCTGGCGATTGGCGTGTGTCTGGTGACGACTTCAGGAGTGGCATTCGCCGACTCCATTGATGCCCAACGGCAACGCTATCAGCAAGTTAAGCTGGCCTGGGACAGTAATCAGATGGATACCGTGGCACAACTGATGCCGACATTACGTGATTATCCTCTGTATCCGTATCTGGAGTACCGCCAGTTAACTCAAGATTTAAGCCAAGTGAGTGCGGCGCAAGTGAGCGATTTCTTGAGCCGTAACCCCACGCTGCCGCCGGCACGTTCGCTGTCATCCCGTTTTGTTAACGAACTGGCGCGTCGTGAAGATTGGCGCGGATTATTGGCATTCAGCCCACAAGCCCCTAAACCGGTGGCGGCGCGCTGTAATTATTACTATGCCAAATGGGCAACCGGTGAGCAGCAAGTTGCCTGGGATGGTGCCAGCGAAATTTGGCTTAACGGCCAGGCGCTTCCGGGTAGTTGCGATAAATTATTCAGTGTCTGGCAACAAGCCGGGCACCAAACACCACTGGCAACACTGGCTCGTATGAAACTAGCCCTTAAAGAGGGTAATGCCAGTTTGGTAAGCTATTTACTCAAACAATTGCCAGCGGATTACCAGACTATGGGGACGGCACTGGCGAAACTGCAAAGTGATCCTGCCAGTGTTGAAAGTTTTGCTCGTACCGTCGGGCCGACTGATTTTACCCGTTCAGCCACCCTCATTGCGTTTACTCGACTGGCGCGTCAGGACGTGGAAAATGCGCGTGCGATGATCCCAACATTGGCGCGGCTGCAAAAAATGAGTGACAGCGAGAAGTTGGAGCTGGAAGAAGCGGTTGCCTGGCGTTTGATGGGCAATGATGCGACTTATGACCAAGCTAAATGGCGCGATCAGGTCACTTTGCGCAGCCATTCCACCCCGTTGCTGGAGCGTCGTATCCGCATGTCGTTGGGTACGGGCGATCGCCAAGGGTTAGCTGCATGGATGGCTCGTTTGCCGGCCGATGCACAAAGTAAAGATGAGTGGCGCTACTGGCGTGCTTCATTATTGTTAGAGCAAGGTAAGAAGGCCGAGGGCGAAGCCATTCTGCGCAGTCTGATGCAGGAACGAGGCTTCTATCCGATGGTCGCCGCCCAAAAACTGGGTGTGCCTTACCCGATTAATGTTGAGGTTGCGACCAAACCTGATGCCTCACTAGCACAACGGCCCGAAATTGCCCGGGTGCGCGAATTGATGTATTGGAATATGGATAATCTGGCACGCAACGAGTGGAGCTATTTGGTTGCCAGCCGCAGCAAACCTGAGCAGGAAGCATTGGCGCGCTATGCATTTAATCAGAAGTGGGCCGATTTGAGTGTTCAGGCAACTATCGTTGCCAAGCTATGGGACCATCTGGAAGAGCGCTTCCCACTGGCCTGGCCAAAAGAGTTCCGTCAGGCGACCGAAGGCAAGGGGATAACGCCAAGTTATGCCATGGCGATAGCTCGTCAGGAAAGTGCCTGGAACCCGAAAGCGCAATCTCCGGTGGGAGCCACAGGCCTGATGCAGGTGATGCCACGGACTGCGGAGCACACCGTTAAACTGAATAACATTCCCGGTTATGTGAATAGCAGCCAGTTGCTTGATCCTGTCACCAACATTGAGATTGGCACCAGCTATCTGGAAGAGGTCTATCAGCAATTTGGTCGCAATCGGATCCTTTCCAGCGCTGCCTATAATGCAGGCCCATCGCGGGTCAATACCTGGCTGGGAAATAGCGGTGGGCAGGTGGATGCAGTAGCATTTATCGAAAGTATTCCGTTCTCTGAAACGCGTGGTTATGTGAAAAACGTATTGGCTTATGATGCGTTTTATCGTCACTTTATGAATCGCCCAGCTAAGGTGCTGAGTGATGCCGAGTGGCAAAGACGCTACTGATCCCCTTCGTCCTTGAAGCCGCAGGGGTGTTAGCTACGCGCACTTACCCGAATCACTTACCAGAGTAAGCTCATCGGGATGCGTTTGCTTGCTGCCTACCTGCGACTCCAATGACTTTGGGGTTCATCTTCGTCCTTGAAGCCGCAGGGGTGTTAGCTACGCGCACTTACCCGAATCACTTACCAGAGTAAGCTCATTGGGATGCGTTTGCTTGCTGCCTACCTGCGACTCCAATGACTTTGGGGTTCATCTTCGCGTCCAAGCTCTTTGGCTATACCTGAGGTTATGGTAAGCTGTTGTACTAGTTAAATAGTATGGCAGCTTTCCTATCATGACAAAACTACGATTGACCGATCCGAATCTGTCGAATGACGATAATCAGCACTGGCTGACTTTTGTTGCGCTATTACAAGATGCCATTGCGCAAGACCTTCATTTACCGCTATTGCAATTGATGCTGACACCGGATGAACGTACGGCTCTGGGGACAAGGGTACGTATCATTGAGGAATTAATGCGGGGAGATTTAAGCCAGCGTGAACTCAAAAATCAATTGGGTGCCGGTATTGCGACGATCACCCGAGGTTCTAATAGCCTGAAAGCCGCCCCTCCAGAATTGAAAAGCTGGCTAGAAGCTCAGTTACTGGCAGAAAATAAACCGTCCTGAATTTACTTCTACCGTGCCGGGTGTTGGTAAATTTCATTATGAAAGGGAACCAGTGCCAGCAGCAGTGCCTGATGGTAGACGCTGGTTCGGGTCAATTTGCCGTCGGTGAAAATCCCGATGGCTCCCCCCTTGTGTTTCACATTCGATATACCGGTTAAATCTGCCATTTCGTCGCCCAGCTCACGGCCTTGGCGAATCCCTTGCAATATAATATCGGGTAGCATCAAACTGGCAGAGCGAGATTCTCCTCGCAGCTGCAAGTGTTCAATTACCATCCATGCAAAGGTCATATTATCTTCAATACCCGCTTCAACCCCGACCCAAAAATCTGCTTCAGGACGTATCTGACGTGCATTGCTCACTCGTTGTCTGGCACCTGTACGTGTCTCTGCGCTACCTATCGGTTGCAAGGGAACGCCACTGTCGACATTGACACCTTCAATGCGATACTGACCAGGGCCATAAACATCATCGAACGCGAGGCTGATAGCCTTAATCTTTGCAGGGTTGGTAGTTGCAGCAACAACATGGTACATAATGAGTCTCATACCCTTAATAATCTATTGAAATAGGTTTTGTGTTTATTTCACGCAGTATAACGGAAAAATGACATGTTACAGGTATATCTCGTGCGCCATGGCGAAACCGTCTGGAACGCATCACGTCAGATTCAGGGCCAATCGGACAGTCCGCTGACCGCTATCGGTGAACGTCAGGCACACTTGGTTGCGCAACGAGTCAGTAGCCAGGGGATCACGCATATTATTACCAGTGACCTTGGGCGTACACAGCAAACAGCAAAGATTATCGCCGATGCTTGTGGACTAAAAATGGTGACAGACCCGCGTTTGCGTGAACTGAATATGGGCGTACTGGAAACTCGCCCGATTGAGAGCTTGACGCCAGAAGAAGAGCTGTGGCGCAAACAGATGGTTAATGGCACAGAAGGTGGTCGAATTCCTGAAGGGGAGTCGATGGCAGAGCTAGGGCGGAGAATGCGAGCGGCACTGGATAGCTGTTTGGAACTGCCTGCTGGCAGCAAGCCGTTATTAGTGAGCCATGGTATGGCGCTGGGGTGTTTGTTGAGTACGCTGCTAGGTTTGCCCGCCCACGCGGAACGACGTCTGCGGTTGCGTAATTGTTCACTATCACGGGTTGATTATCAGGAAAGCCCATGGCTGGCTTCTGGTTGGGTGATTGAAAGTGCTGGCGATACCGCTCATCTGGATATGCCAGCACTGGATGAACTACAGCGTTAACGCCGAATAGGAATGAGATATTCGCATTTCAGCGAGGCCGGAGGCCCATCTTTCGGCCTTCCCTGAGGGAAGAATCGTTCGATGTCGTATCCACATCGACGGGTTAGCTCTAACTGTGGCAAACAAGTGCCATACAGTGTCAGAATGAAGTCCTGCAACCCATCTGGTGGCCCGTCATAGCTAAACTGTACATATTCACCACCTTCCAGGATAACCGGTTGCCCTTCCTGCACATTACCTGGCACATGTTGTGGCTCGATGGCCGTCGTGTAGAAAATCTCTTGCTCATCATCTTTCTCCTGATTAGGTCGGGAGTGATGTAAGCCATAAAGCACCGGTGGCAAATGGTCTGCATCCCCCAGATACTGCTGCCAGAAGTGCACTCGCAACTCAGAACGATGAGTCATTATTTGCTCAAGTGTACAAGAGTAGCTTTGGGTCAGTCCTACCAAATGCTGCTCAGGTAAGGTGATGAATTCAGGCTGAGGTAGCGTATATGTCCCCAACCGAATCGGTGGACATATCCCTGCTGAGTGCCAATCTTCTGATCGACGGTACAATGCAGGTGTTTGCGCAAACTGTTTCTTAAACGCGCGAGTGAAAGTTTGCTGCGAATCAAAGCGATATTGCAGGGCAATATCCAGAATCGGGCGGCTGGTTAATCGTAATGCGACAGCGGCTTTTGATAACCTTCTGGCGCGGATATACGCACCGATGGCATTCCCGGTGACATCCTTGAACATTCGCTGCAAATGCCATTTTGAATAGCCTGCTTTGGCAGCGACATTGTCCAATGCTAAAGGCTGGTCTAAATGACTTTCTAGCCAGCTAAGCAAATCACGAATGATACTGGCTTGATCCATAGATCTTCCTCGTAAAGCGGCCTAAATTTAGGGTATTAGTGATGTGAAAGAATAGCTCTGGCGCATAGTAGCAACTTTTTATGCTCCCGACTGCTTAAGAATTTACTGACATTGTGTGCTAAAAATGTATCTAAGATTGATAAAATAACTTTTTCACCAATATTTTATTATTGATGAAAATATTTAACGTTGGATAACGTTATTCAACGGTATGGAGTAAGTGTATGAAAAAAAGTTGGATATTCCTTGGTTGTATACTTTCTTTCGGGGCAATAACGGCTCATGCGGAAGAGATTGGCTCCGTTGACACGGTATTTAAACTCCTGGGGCCTGACCATAAAATCGTGGTTGAAGCCTTCGATGATCCTGATGTTAAAAATGTAACTTGTTATATCAGCCGGGCAAAAACCGGTGGTATCAAAGGGGGGCTAGGGTTAGCGGAAGATACTTCCGATGCGGCCATTTCCTGTCAGCAAGTGGGGCCGATTGAGTTAAGTGACAAAATTAAAAACAAGAAATCTGACGGTACGGTAGTTTTCCAGAAACGGACTTCATTGGTGTTTAAAAAACTACAGGTTGTGCGTTTCTACGATCCGAAACGTAATGCCTTAATCTACCTGACTTACTCAGACAGAATTGTCGACGGCTCGCCGAAAAACGCGATAAGCGCAGTGCCAATTATGCCGTGGCAATAAAGTTATTTTGATAACCACGGGTAATAAAAAAGCCAGCATTTGAGTGCTGGCTTTTTCGTAGATGAATTAGATAGTTACTCTTCCAGGTCACCACAGAAACGATAACCTTCACCGTGGATAGTGGCGATGATTTCTGGAGTGTCCGGCGTTGATTCGAAATGCTTACGAATACGACGGATGGTCACGTCAACAGTACGGTCATGTGGCTTCAGCTCACGACCGGTCATTTTCTTCAGTAATTCGCCACGGGATTGGATCTTGCCCGGGTTTTCACAGAAGTGCAGCATGGCACGGAACTCACTACGTGGCAGCTTATAATGCTCTCCAGCAGGGCTTATCAATGAACGGCTATTGATATCCAGCTCCCAGCCATTAAATTTATAGCTTTCTACCAAACGGCGCTCTTCGCCTACGCTACCCAGATTCATGGTGCGTGACAGTAAGTTGCGTGCCCGAATGGTCAATTCGCGCGGATTGAAAGGTTTGGTGATGTAATCATCAGCACCAATTTCCAGGCCGAGGATTTTATCGACTTCGTTATCGCGGCCGGTCAGGAACATTAGGGCAACACTTGCTTGTTCACGAAGTTCCCGTGCCAGCAACAGGCCATTTTTGCCCGGCAGATTGATGTCCATGATAACTAAGTTGATATCATTCTCAGACAAAATGTGGTGCATTTCTGCGCCATCATTAGCCTCATGAACAACATAGCCTTCCGCCTCGAAAATGCTCTTCAGGGTGTTACGAGTAACTATCTCGTCTTCTACGATCAGAATGTGCGGGGTCTGCATGTTTGCTACCTAAAATTGCCAACAAAATAGAAATAGGAAGTACAGAAGTCTTTGTTATATTAGGATTTTTATTGACTAGTTACTCGTCATCCCGTTCATCACATGACTAAAGTACGTAAACGCGTTCTTGATGCACTTTCCATCAACGTCAACAACATCACTAGCTTGGTCGGGGTGTTACTCCCTACAGCCCCAAAGGTGACAAAAGCGGCGCATATCCTAACCCTATTAACAGCAATATAACAGTGTGAGCCGAATTTACCACCCAACAAAACTACGCTTTGTTGACATATATCAAATTCAATTGTAGCACGTTAACACTTTTGTGAAAAAGACTTACAAGAATACCAGCTTAAGCGATAGTTGGTTAAATTATGTTACCGATTCAGTGTTATTAATATGAAAAATTGAATGTTCGAGGTAACTCAAAAATAATTTATCTAATCTATTGATTTTTATTGTTTAAAATCAATATTGTTTCATCGTTTTGGCAATTGGATAACTTTTCTTATTAGTGCTCTGTTTCGCCTAAAAACATAAGAAGAATTATCATTAATGTTAGTCAAATGTAAAGTGAAGTGACGAAGTTTTCATTTTTGTTGTCTTTTAAATCATTTGAGCGAAAAAACCAGCCTTAAAAGCCCGCTTTATTTTTTAATCACGTATGTTTCTGCCGTCTGGCGTTCTCTTATCGCTTAAAGATCAAATCTATTGCTTATTACCCTATTTCTGCTTATTAAGTAAAAAAATAGCAAAGGCATATCGTAGTGGTGATGGCTTGTTTTTTAGTTTTATTATCTGGCTTTAAGCCAATTATTTTATTTATTTCGCCTAAAAAAGTTCATCAGATAAGACAATAGCTCAGCAGTGAGTGGTTAATTTTACCAGGGTGAAGAATGAAAAAATTTGACTTGAGGGGACGATTGCTTTAACCAATAGAGGTAGAGCCATATTATTTATGAGACAGACAGACGACATGCGATACATCAGCCTGAACACAACAATTATTACCACCACCGAAACCACAGGTTACGGGGCGGGCTGACGCGTACAGGAAACAACAGAAAAAAGCCCGCACCTAAACAGTGCGGGCTTTTTTTTTCAATCAAATATTTGCAAAAAAGTTTGCGATAAAAAAGCGCGAAAGCGGGAGAGAATCAGAAATGCGAGTGCTGAAATTTGGCGGGACATCAGTAGCAAATGCAGAACGCTTTATGCGTGTTGCCGATATCATAGAAAGTAATGCGCGTCAGGGACAAGTGGCGACGGTATTATCCGCTCCCGCTAAAATTACCAACCATCTGGTGGCGATGATCGATAAAATGGTGGCTGGGCAAGATATCTCGCCGAACATCAGTGATGCTGAACGAATTTTTTCCGAGCTATTGCGTGGATTGGCTGATGCGCAACCGGGTTTTGAATATGAGCGTTTAAAAGCGCTGGTAGCTCATGAGTTTGCGCAACTCAAACACGTCCTGCACGGTATCTCGTTGCTGGGCCAATGCCCGGATAGTATCAATGCTGCCATTATCTGCCGCGGCGAAAAATTGTCCATTGCCATTATGGAAGCATTATTTCAAGCGAAAGGTTATCAAGTCAGCGTGATTAATCCGGTCGAGAAATTGTTGGCGCAAGGCCATTATCTCGAATCCACCGTTGATATCACTGAATCTACCCGCCGCATCGGTTCCAGTAGTATTCCTGCTGACCATATCATCCTGATGGCCGGTTTCACTGCCGGTAATGACAAAGGGGAGTTGGTGGTACTGGGGCGCAATGGATCAGATTATTCTGCTGCAGTGTTGGCTGCGTGTTTACGCGCTGATTGTTGTGAAATCTGGACTGACGTGGATGGGGTTTATACTTGTGATCCTCGTGTTGTACCTGATGCTCGATTATTGAAATCGATGTCATATCAGGAAGCGATGGAGCTGTCCTATTTTGGCGCTTCGGTTCTCCACCCCCGCACTATCGCTCCTATCGCCCAGTTCCAAATTCCTTGCCTGATTAAAAATACTTCTAACCCGCAAGCCCCCGGCACCTTGATTGGTAGGGAAGGCAGTGATGATGGCTTCCCAGTGAAAGGCATCACCAACCTGAATAATATGGCGATGATTAACGTGTCTGGCCCAGGCATGAAAGGCATGGTCGGTATGGCAGCTCGCGTATTCGCGGTGATGTCACGCAGCGGTATTTCAGTGGTGCTAATCACCCAGTCTTCTTCTGAATACAGCATCAGTTTCTGTGTTCCGCAAAGTGAGTTAGCCCGTGCCCGCAAAGCATTAGACGAAGAGTTTTATCTGGAATTGAAAGATGGTCTGTTAGAGCCATTGGATGTGATGGAACATCTGGCGATTATTTCAGTAGTTGGCGATGGCATGCGCACTTTACGTGGCATCTCAGCGCGCTTCTTCTCAGCACTGGCCCGCGCCAATATTAATATTATCGCGATTGCGCAAGGCTCGTCTGAGCGCTCTATCTCTGTGGTGGTCAGCAATGATGCCGTTACTACCGGTGTGCGGGTTTGTCACCAGATGTTGTTCAATACTGATCAGGTTATTGAAGTGTTTGTCATTGGCGTCGGTGGTGTGGGTGGGGCATTAATTGAGCAAATCTATCGTCAACAACCTTGGTTGAAGCAGCGCCATATCGATTTGCGCGTTTGCGGCATCGCCAATTCCAAAGCCATGTTAACTAATGTGCACGGTATTTCGCTGGATAACTGGCGTCATGAACTGGCCGAAGTGCAAGAGCCGTTTAACTTAAGTCGCTTAATTCGCCTGGTGAAAGAGT
Organism: Yersinia proxima; assembly: GCF_902170785.1. GTDB lineage: Bacteria > Pseudomonadota > Gammaproteobacteria > Enterobacterales > Enterobacteriaceae > Yersinia > Yersinia proxima. The sequence continues at coordinate 22,821 of NZ_CABHYG010000020.1, forward strand.
ATCACTTGCTCAATCCGGTGATTGTCGACTGTACATCCAGCCAGGCTGTTGCGGATCAATATGCTGATTTCCTGGCCGATGGTTTCCATGTTGTGACACCAAACAAGAAAGCTAACACCTCATCGATGAATTACTACCGTCAGATGCGCGCAGCGGCAGCGAAGTCATGCCGTAAATTCTTGTATGACACTAACGTTGGTGCGGGTCTGCCGGTTATCGAAAACTTACAGAATTTGCTCAATGCAGGTGATGAACTGATGCGTTTTTCTGGCATTCTTTCAGGATCACTCTCTTTCATCTTCGGTAAACTGGACGAAGGGATGACCTTGTCAGAGGCGACATTACAGGCCAAGGCGCTGGGTTATACCGAACCAGACCCACGCGATGATCTCTCCGGGATGGATGTCGCCCGGAAATTGTTGATCCTGGCCCGTGAAGCAGGGTACAAACTTGAATTGGCTGATATCGAAGTTGAGTCCGTTCTACCAGCAAGTTTTGATGCCAGCGGTGATGTCGATAGTTTCCTCGCTCGCCTGCCGTCACTGGACGGTGAGTTTACCCGTTTGGTGGCAAATGCCGCAGAGCAGGGCAAAGTGCTGCGTTATGTCGGGGTGATTGAAGAGGGGCGTTGTATCGTTCGGATGGATGCGGTCGATGGTAACGATCCGCTGTATAAAGTGAAAAATGGTGAGAATGCGTTGGCTTTCTATACCCACTATTATCAGCCGATCCCGTTGGTGCTGCGCGGGTATGGTGCGGGTAATGACGTGACTGCTGCTGGGGTATTCGCTGATCTTTTACGCACATTATCATGGAAGTTGGGAGTTTAAATATGGTTAAGATCTATGCTCCGGCATCGATTGGCAATGTCAGCGTTGGCTTCGATGTGCTGGGTGCGGCGGTTTCACCAGTAGACGGCACTTTGCTGGGCGATTGTGTCAGCGTGACTGCAGCGGACAGTTTTAGTCTGCGTAACGAAGGCCGCTTTGTCAGCAAATTACCTGATGATCCAAAAGAAAATATCGTTTATCAATGCTGGGAGCGTTTTTGTCAGGAAATGGGCAAAGAGATCCCGGTAGCCATGGTGCTGGAAAAGAACATGCCGATCGGCTCAGGGCTGGGTTCGAGTGCCTGTTCTGTTGTTGCCGGCTTGATGGCAATGAACGAATTCTGTGGCAAACCGCTGGATAAAGTTACGCTGCTGGGCATGATGGGCGAGCTGGAAGGGCGTGTTTCCGGCAGTGTACATTTTGATAATGTCGCCCCTTGCTATTTAGGTGGGATGCAATTGATCCTCGAGCAACCAGGCTATATCAGTCAAGATGTACCCGGTTTTGACGACTGGCTGTGGGTGATGGCTTATCCGGGGATTAAAGTCTCTACCGCTGAGGCACGGGCTATTTTACCCGCACAGTATCGCCGTCAGGATTGCATCGCTCACGGGCGTAATTTGGCTGGATTTATTCACGCCTGCCACACTCAACAGCCAAGTCTGGCCGCTAAAATGATGAAAGATGTCATTGCCGAGCCTTACCGCACTCAATTATTGCCGGGCTTTGCTGCGGCCAGGCAAGCCGCGCAGGATATTGGCGCGCTGGCCTGTGGTATTTCCGGTTCTGGCCCCACGTTATTTGCCGTCTGCAATGATAGCGAGACCGCACAGCGTATGGCGAGCTGGTTACAAAATCATTACCTGCAAAACGACGAAGGTTTTGTTCATATTTGCCGTCTGGATACCGCAGGCGCACGACTACTGGGATAACGCATGAAACTGTATAACCTTAAAGATCACAACGAGCAGGTCAGCTTCGCGCAAGCGATCAAACAGGGCCTGGGCAAGCAGCAAGGGTTGTTCTTCCCGCTGGAGTTGCCAGAGTTTGAACTGACAGAAATTGATAAACTGCTGGATCTGGATTTTGTCACTCGCAGCAGCCGTATTTTGTCTGCTTTTATTGGTAATGAAATTGCACCAGAAGTATTAACCAAGCGTGTTCAGGCTGCGTTTGAGTTTCCGGCTCCAGTCGCTCAGGTTGAGAATGATATCGCCGCATTGGAGTTGTTCCACGGCCCGACATTGGCCTTTAAGGATTTCGGCGCACGTTTTATGGCACAAATGCTGGCCGAAGTGGCTGGCGACCAGCCAGTGACTATCTTAACCGCAACCTCTGGTGATACTGGGGCGGCGGTCGCTCATGCTTTCTATGGCTTGAAAAATGTGCGCGTGGTTATCCTCTATCCACGTGGCAAAATCAGCCCGCTGCAAGAGAAGCTGTTCTGTACGTTAGGTGGCAATATCCACACGGTGGCCATTGAGGGCGATTTTGATGCTTGTCAGGCGCTGGTCAAACAAGCCTTTGATGATGAAGAGTTGAAGCAGGAGTTGAGCCTTAACTCTGCTAACTCTATTAATATCAGCCGTTTGCTGGCTCAGATTTGCTATTACTTTGAAGCTGTAGCCCAGTTACCGCAAGAAGCGCGTAACCAATTGGTTATCTCCGTGCCAAGTGGCAACTTCGGTGATTTGACCGCCGGCTTGCTGGCAAAATCGTTAGGTTTGCCGGTAAAACGCTTTATCGCTGCCACCAATGCCAACGACACCGTGCCGCGCTTCCTGGTTAATGGCCAATGGCAGCCGAAGCCGACGGTGGCGACGTTATCGAATGCTATGGATGTCAGCCAGCCGAATAACTGGCCGCGTGTTGAGGAGCTTTATCGTCGTAAAATCTGGCAGTTGAAAGAATTGGGCCACGGCGCAGTTAGTGATGATGTCACCAAAGAGACGATGCGCGAGCTAGCGGATTTGGGTTATATCTCAGAACCTCATGCCGCCATTGCCTACCGCGTGCTACGTGATCAGTTGCAAGACGGTGAGTTTGGGTTGTTTATCGGCACCGCTCATCCGGCGAAATTCAAAGAAAGTGTGGAAGAGATTCTGGGGCAAGAATTGCCGCTGCCAAAACCACTGGCAGTGCGGGCACAATTACCGTTGTTGTCACATGATTTGCCAGCAGATTTTGCGCAACTGCGCACTTTCCTGATGGCTTTGCCTAAGTAATTAAACGCATAAGGGGCCAATTTGATTGGCTCCGAAGTTTGGCGGGGCGACTGCACCGATGGGCGCTCCGGCGGCGCATGCCGCTACGACCCATTCGGTACATTTCCCCGCTTATCAACTAGTTTAATCGTTGCGCGGTCATTTCTAGTGTTGTTCAGCCCGCTTAAAGACTAATTCATTTTTCGCCGACAGCCCGGCATCAAATTCATAACCTTCCAGATTAAAATCAACCAGTTGCTCTGGTTTGGTGAGTTTATTCTGAATAATAAATCGGCTCATCAGGCCGCGGGCCTTTTTGGCATAGAAGCTGATAATTTTATATTTGCCGTTCTTTTCATCCAAAAAGACCGGCTTAATCAGTGAACCGGCTAATTTGGCGGGTTTCACGGCCTTAAAGTATTCATCTGAGGCGAGATTTATCAGCACGTTATCACCTTGCTGCTCCAGCGCCTGATTCAGTTTCTCTGTTATCTGGTCATCCCAGAACGAATAGAGATCTTTGCCGCGTGGGTTAGCCAGTTTGATCCCCATCTCCAGACGATACGGTTGCATCAAATCTAGCGGGCGCAATACGCCGTAGAGTCCGGAAAGCATGCGTAAATGCTGTTGGGCAAAGTCAAAGTCAGCAGCGCTGAAATCCTGCGCCTGCATGCCGGTATAAACATCGCCTTTAAAAGCCAGAATCGCCTGACGTGCATTGTCTGGGGTGAAATCAGGTTGCCATTCGCTGAAACGGGCGGCATTTAAACCGGCCAGTTTGTCGCTGATTCCCATCAGGCTACTGATTTGGGCTGGTGTCAGCTCACGGCAGATCTCGATAAGCTGTTGTGATTTATCCAACATCTCTGGCTGAGTAAACTTTTTGGTCGCGAGCGGACTTTGATAATCAAGGGTTTTAGCCGGGGAGATAACAATAAGCATGATGACATCCTATTAATACCCGGAATACTTCAAGCAGCATGTGCGTTGGCTTCTTTCGTTCACCTCAGTCACTTACTTATGTAAGCTCCTGAGGATTCACTCACTTGTCGCCTTCCTGTCACTCGAATTATTTAGGGTATATTTAAATAAGACACTGTAGCAAAAAGCGTAGTGTAGCAAAAAGAAGATTGGACGATTGCTAGGATAGATAGATTGAGTTGTCAGAGATGATATAGTTTAGCTAAATCGTCTCAGCACGATAAGAATGGATGAAATTGCTATTAACCTGCCGGTTTCTGGCTGTTTTAAAAGGCGAAAACGGTTGCGAACCGAATACTGCCTGTTTGCGCTTTTTTTAATCAGTTTAACTGCCTTGCACCAAGGCTTACGCATGTTATTATCAAGACAAGGCAGACGTCGAAATAGCTAATATTGCGAAACCGCTAACATTCCGAATGAGATGAAGCGCCATTTCGACCGAGATAAAAGTTGCGACATGCCAAAAGTTCATGCACAAACGATGAGAAACGACAACATGACCGATAAACTTACTTCCCTACGTCAAATCACCACTGTAGTAGCAGATACTGGGGATATCGCGGCAATGAAGCTGTATCAGCCGCAAGATGCAACCACGAACCCATCACTGATTCTGAATGCTGCCCAAATTCCTGAATACCGCAAACTGATCGATGAAGCCATTGCCTGGGCTCGCGAACAAAGCAGTGATCATGCTCAGCAAATCGTTGATGCAACTGACAAACTGGCCGTCAATATCGGTTTGGAAATTCTGAAACTGATCCCTGGTCGTATTTCTACTGAAGTTGATGCTCGCCTGTCTTATGACACCGTTGCCAGCGTGGCAAAAGCGAAACGTTTGATCAAACTGTACAACGAAGCCGGCATCAGCAATGACCGTATTCTGATCAAATTGGCTTCTACCTGGCAGGGTATCCGTGCTGCGGAACAGCTGGAAAAAGAAGGCATCAACTGTAACCTGACTCTGCTGTTCTCCTTCGCTCAGGCGCGTGCTTGTGCTGAAGCGGGTGTGTTCCTGATTTCACCGTTTGTTGGCCGTATTCTTGACTGGTACAAAGCCAATGGTGATAAGAAAGAGTTCGCACCACACGAAGATCCAGGTGTGGTTTCCGTAACTGAGATTTACCAGTACTACAAAAAACACGGCTATGAAACTGTGGTTATGGGTGCAAGTTTCCGTAATCTGGGTGAGATAATCGAACTGGCTGGCTGTGACCGCCTGACTATCGCTCCATCTCTGCTGAAAGAGTTGGCAGAAAGCGAAGGCCCGGTCGAGCGTAAACTGGTTTATACCGGTGAAGTTCAGGCTAAACCTGCGCCACTGACTGAAGCTGAGTTCTACTGGCAGCACAATCAGGATCCAATGGCGATTGATAAACTGGCTGATGGTATTCGCAAGTTTGCTATCGACCAGGGCAAACTTGAGAAAATGATCTCAGACCTGCTGTAATTTCGCTCGCGGTACTTGATTCTCAGCAGTGATTTGACGAAAAGGTGGCGTAAGCTGCCTTTTTTATTGCCTGTGACCTGGGGCTGGGGGCAGTTCCAATAATATGGGATATGCTATTATTCGCCACAGATAAAGGATTTTTCGTCGAGGTAGTTACATGAATACATTACGTATAGGTTTAGTTTCCGTTTCTGATCGCGCATCAAGTGGGGTATATCAGGATAAAGGCATCCCAGCCCTGGAAGAGTGGTTGGCAAGTGCACTAACGACACCTTTTGCAATAGAAACTCGCCTTATCCCCGATGAACAAACTCTGATTGAACAAACCCTGTGTGAGTTAGTCGACGAGATGGGTTGCCATTTAGTGCTGACCACCGGTGGAACCGGCCCGGCAAGACGCGATGTCACCCCTGACGCCACGTTGGCAATCGCAGATCGACAAATGCCCGGTTTTGGTGAGCAAATGCGTCAAATCAGCCTCCATTTTGTTCCTACCGCGATATTATCCCGTCAAGTCGGTGTTATCCGTAAGCAAGCATTGATCATCAACTTACCGGGACAACCTAAATCCATCAAAGAAACCCTGGAAGGGGTAAAAGATGCTGAGTCGAAAGTGGTGGTCGCGGGGATTTTTGCCAGTGTGCCTTATTGCATTCAACTACTGGATGGGCCTTATATAGAGACCAATGCTGAAGTGGTAGCGGCTTTTCGTCCGAAGAATGCAGTTATCGATATAAAAAACTAAATTAAAACTTTTTGCAACATAAGACACCATTCTGACAGTGTGGGGAATTTTGTACGGTATAGTCATGTTTACTTTACAAAAAGCTGAAAATATTTTTCTTCCCCAACTCTGGTTTATTACGGTGTCATATGTCTCAAGAACACAATTCATCTCAAGTCGACTTATCGCAACCTCATGTTGCCCAACAACATAATCATAATCGTCGGTTGAATAAGCAAGATTATAAAACGCTCACTCTGGCTGCTTTAGGCGGGGCGCTTGAGTTTTATGACTTCATTATTTTCGTTTTCTTTGCTGCGGTGATTGGTGATCTTTTCTTCCCAGTTGATATGCCTGAGTGGCTGCGTCAGGTGCAGACATTTGGTATTTTTGCTGCGGGTTATCTGGCACGTCCGCTTGGTGGCATTATCATGGCGCATTTTGGCGACTTGGTTGGCCGTAAAAAGATGTTTACTCTAAGTATTTTGTTAATGGCATTGCCAACATTGGCGATTGGTATGTTACCGACGTATGCCTCTATCGGCATCGCAGCGCCATTACTATTGCTGTTAATGCGCGTATTACAAGGTGCGGCGATTGGTGGTGAAGTACCCGGTGCATGGGTCTTTGTAGCAGAACATGTACCCCGTCGGCGCATTGGTATTGCTTGTGGAACACTCACTGCTGGTTTGACTGCGGGGATCTTACTGGGGTCACTGGTGGCCACCGCGATGAACACCACCTTAAGTCCTCAGGCCATCTTAGATGGCGGTTGGCGTGTACCATTCTTCCTCGGCGGGATTTTCGGTTTGTTCGCTATGTATTTACGCCGTTGGTTGCAGGAAACGCCTATCTTTAAAGAGATGCAAGCACGCAAAACTTTGGCCGATGAATTACCACTGAAATCTGTTGTGGTTAATTTTAAAAAAGAAGTGTTGGTGTCGATGCTGCTAACCTGGCTGCTGTCTGCCGGGATCGTGGTGGTTATCCTGATGACCCCGACTTATTTACAGAAACAATTTGGTGTCTTGCCAGCACTGGCATTGCAGGCCAATAGCCTGGCAATTGTGGCGTTGGTATGTGGTTGTGTCATAGCAGGACTTGCGATCGACCGTTTTGGTGCCAGCAAAACCTTTATTACAGGCAGCTTAATGTTGGCGGCATCGACATGGTCGTTTTACCACACCAACCTGACTGATCCGAGTCAGTTATTTACCCACTATATGTTAGCTGGATTCTGTGTCGGGATTGTCGGCGCAGTACCTTATGTCATGGTGCGTGCGTTCCCTGCAGAGGTTCGTTTTACCGGCATCTCCTTCTCCTACAATGTGGCGTATGCGATTTTTGGTGGGTTGACACCTATTCTGGTGACGTTATTGATGAAAGTAACGCCTATGGCTCCAGCGTATTACATGCTGCTGTTATCGCTGGTAGGGTTCCTGTTAGGGATTTATCTGCGCAATGATATTAATAGTGATGTGAAAGTACATTTGCCAAAAAAAGCCTTGGCTGAATAAGAAAACTATCAAATAAATATCATCGCAAAATAGCCCATAATGTATGGGCTATTCTTTATCTAATAATGTTTAATACTCACCTTTATAATTAAAGCCGACCTTCTGTTTGACACGAGCTGAGGGCTGAGAAATAACGATAGAATATAATGTTCTGGCACCTTGTTGTTGTAGATACCGCCCCAGCTCCCGCACTGCGGCGGTGCCAGCGCCTCTTACCGTACCTTCACGATCAGGATATAAGACAAAGTCTGGTAGTGTGGCTGATGCTACCAGCTCGACTTCCTCTCTACTGTTAAATTGGTCAGCAAGAATAATTGCAATAATCCTCCCTTGCAGTTTGACCACCACATAGGTCTCACCGGGGCGGTGAAGAGTAAGTCTTCGGTGGATAATACCCGTTACTATATTTCCAGCATGCAGCAGTTTAATATGGGTATCATTTTTTTCCTCAGCATCGGCACTGGCCCCTTGCTCAGGTGGATGATCGGGGTAGCCTTCTTCATATTGCTGTTCCCATTGAGCAATGGTTTCACTTAGTTTTTTCCGCATAGCTTGGGCATTCTTAACTTCGTCATCTGACAGTTTCTTTTCTTCCTCTGATCTTGGTGTTGGCAGTATTTCTATTTCGAATTCTAATTCAGTTCGCTCGATAGGTTCCCCCTGTGAAGTGATTATTGGGGTGGTCGGTGTGTATACGAAAGTCTCTAATAACAACTCATAAATACCTAGAGGCAAGAGTTCAACTTGGGATGGTGACTCATTAGATAATGAATAAAGGCTATAGTTTATATAACTAAGTTGAGCATAATCAAAAGCGGTTTTAATATCGGCGAAGGAGTTATTCGTAGTTTTATCCGTTATTTTTTCTTTTACCGATTTAATTAGTCTATTTTCCACTTCCTGATTATCAACTACAGTGCCTGTGCTGCCGGTACGAATGATAGAGTCTATTATTCTGCCAAAAAATGCTGGGTTCCAGGTTTCTAAGTTATGTCCAAATAACAGAGTGAAATCAGTCATGATTTCCAGTGTCCAATCAATACAGTTAGGTCTTATCTGACGTGTTGGACGAGAATTAAGTAAAGAATGGAGCGAAGCCATACAGGCTTTGGTGGCAGCGGGAAGGCTTAGAGAACGACTATTTTTATTATCGATATAAGTGAGTGTCATATGGTTATCAACACTTTCAGATATTTGTAACTCTTCTTTATGAGGAGGGGGTGGTTTAAACGGACTACTGTTTCCTGCAATGTGTAATGTTTTTCCTTTGGTATTACTGTTGAAAAAAGTATTTGCACTGAATACTATCCCATCTAATTGCTGGCACTTGCCTTGTACAATGTAATTATAAATATTTAAAAAAGGAGTAAAAGCACATATTATTTTACTTGTTTGTGTTAGATCTCTTTTTTCCCAATCCTTATCTCCTGTGTCAGCAGTGAGTATAGATTTTGAAAGAATTAAAGGAATATCTTTGTTATGGTTGATTATTGTTATTTCCTGGAGGGTGTCAATCTCAGTATCTCTGTCAAAAAAGATAATGGGGGATATGTCTACCAGTTTATTTTCTATGGTCTGGATAAATTGAACTTCCACGGCGTCTTGCTGTATTTGAATAATAAATGATATCTTGTCGCTATGCTTGTAGCGTTCAAAGTGGAATTTATCAGCCATGCGTTGATCGGAGAATGTTATGACTCTTTTATTCATATTAATAGCCTGACTACTAAAGAGTTTGATGTCATAACTATCATTTTTACCAATATCTTTACTATCGAATACCAGTAAGACTTGTTTGTTTTTTAAACGGGCGTCATCCCAGTACTTGCCAAATACATCAGCTAGTTTTATTTTATACTCGCTTATGATGGCACATTGTTGATCACAACTAAGCCCTTTATTTACTGATGCTTTAATACTTGTGATGGCGTTACTCATGTTCAGTGATTTTAAACTATTATCAGTAATATTCTCTGTTAGTTTAAAAAAAGGAGAATTGAAATTGTCATTCTCATAAATTGTTGCAATCATTCCTTCGGGGATGGTGATAGATTGAATACTATCATTATAAATAGGTAGTGATTTTCTGTTAGACTCAATGATGGATTCAGCGTCTTGATACAAATCAATTTGCTGATTTGATGCTAAACAAGTACTGTCTCCCTGAAATTCATCTTCGGTATAAAAACAAACCGCAGGTGCTATTTGATATGAGTTTATTTTTTTATAAAACCCTAATGATTTTATTTTTTGTAAATTGGCATCATTTTTTAATATTATTCTTTCACCAGAAAAATCAATATCATCATAAAGAGTAACCATCATACCTGGAGGGACAGAAATTGATTCTATTTTATTATCAAACCCGTCATGATAAGCCGACCTTGATTCACCTTCCACCGAGCAAAATGACTCACCACTAAAATCCATTAACTCATAAAAACAGACTTTCCCCTGTTCCGAATAGATAGGTGGAGATATTATTAATATAGCACTTATCAATAGTTCTTTGGCTATTTTCATTGGCTGGCCCTTCAGTGTATTTGATTTCAATAATTCATATTACCTGCGGAGCCTTGATGTTATATGATGTGTTTTTTATTTACTTTATCTATTTTCATAATTCTATTTAATTATTTTATAATATTAATTTTAAACACATAATTAATTTTATTTTAGAGGTGGAAAATAAATATAAAAAAGCCCTCTGAACATGAATGTTTAGAGGGCTGTTAAATGTAAGTTTTCGCAGTGAGCTGTAATTAAACTACAGGTTGTGCTTGCAACGTTGGGCTTGGTTCACCAATAGGTAATACTGTGCGGCCGTATTGTTCGTTCAATACTTCCGCCATGGCCAGATAAATTGCGCTCGCACCACAGATGATACCTTCAAAGCCGGCGAAAACCAGTAGCGAATGGTTGCCAGTGAAGTTACCGATAGCCAGCAGTGCAAACAGTAGCGTCAGGCTACCGAAAACAAACTGCAAAGCACGGTTAGCTGGCAAAGTACCGAAGAACATAAATAGCGTGAAGATGCCCCACAAACCTAAATAAACGCCGAGGAATTGTGCATCAGTTGCTTCTGCCATACCCATTTTAGGCAGCATCAACAAACCAACCAAACTCAGCCAAAATGCGCCATAAGAGGTAAATGCAGTGGCAGCAAAGGTATTACCCTTCTTATATTCCAGCATACCTGCCAGAATTTGTGCCAAACCGCCATAAAAAATCCCCATACTCAAAATAACAGAGGTTAGGGGGAAGAAGCCTGCGTTGTGCAGGTTAAGCAAGACGGTGGTCATCCCAAAACCCATCAGGCCTAATGGGCCAGGATTCGCCAACTTGGTGGTGTTCATAAGTCCTCTGCAATAACAGATTGCTAAAAAGAATGGATAAATATCCGAATAAGTATAAAGCGCCTGAATGACTAAAAAGTCGTCTATTCCCTCAGTGCGCGCGGCATCATAATGATCCGCGCGATTGGAAACAATGATCTTGAGGGTGATAAAAAGTAATTTTTTTTCATCTCCCCCCTTGATGCTGCGTTTCATGGCCCCATCTTATTCCCAACCGCAGGGACTAATCACGAATCAGCGGAGGCATACATCAGTGGAATGCTGGGTATGAAAACATTGATTATGAAAATACGGGCAGTTGAAAAGAAACAATTCGCCCACATATAGATTAGTAACTTGACCGAATATGACTTTTTAGTGGAGGCGTTTTAGATGGGTAAAATTATTGGTATCGACTTGGGTACTACCAACTCTTGTGTAGCAATTATGGATGGTACTAAAGCACGCGTGCTGGAAAACAGCGAAGGCGATCGCACAACGCCTTCTATCATCGCTTATACCCAAGATGGTGAAACTCTGGTTGGTCAACCGGCTAAACGTCAGGCTGTCACTAACCCACAAAATACACTGTTTGCCATCAAGCGTTTGATTGGTCGTCGTTTCCAGGACGAAGAAGCGCAGCGTGATAAAGACATCATGCCGTACAAAATCATTGCAGCAGATAATGGTGACGCTTGGTTAGAAGTTAAAGGCCAGAAAATTGCACCACCGCAGATCTCTGCTGAAGTGCTGAAGAAAATGAAGAAAACGGCTGAAGATTATCTGGGCGAACCAGTAACTGAAGCGGTTATCACTGTACCTGCATACTTTAACGATGCTCAGCGTCAGGCAACAAAAGATGCTGGCCGTATCGCAGGTCTGGAAGTAAAACGTATCATCAACGAACCAACTGCTGCTGCATTGGCTTACGGTCTGGATAAAGAAGTTGGTAACCGTACTATCGCGGTTTACGACCTCGGTGGTGGTACTTTCGATATCTCAATTATCGAAATTGACGAAGTTGATGGCGAAAAAACCTTTGAAGTTCTGGCAACCAACGGTGATACCCACCTGGGTGGTGAAGACTTCGATAGCCGCCTGATCAACTATCTGGTTGAAGAATTCAAGAAAGACCAGGGTATGGATCTGCGTACCGATCCACTGGCAATGCAGCGCCTGAAAGAAGCGGCTGAAAAAGCGAAGATCGAGCTGTCTTCTGCTCAGCAGACCGACGTTAACCTGCCGTACATCACGGCGGATGGCAGCGGTCCAAAACACATGAACATCAAAGTGACCCGCGCTAAGTTGGAGTCACTGGTAGAAGATTTGGTCAACCGTTCTATTGAACCACTGAAAGTGGCTCTGCAGGATGCTGGCTTGTCTGTTTCCGATATCCAGGACGTTATCCTGGTCGGTGGTCAGACTCGTATGCCAATGGTTCAGAAGAAAGTTGCTGATTTCTTCGGTAAAGAACCACGTAAAGACGTTAACCCAGATGAAGCTGTAGCGATTGGTGCGGCAGTACAGGGTGGTGTTCTGTCTGGTGAAGTGAAAGACGTTCTGCTGTTGGACGTTACCCCACTGTCACTGGGTATTGAAACCATGGGTGGTGTGATGACTCCGCTTATCACTAAAAACACCACTATCCCAACTAAGCACAGCCAGGTGTTCTCTACTGCGGAAGATAATCAGTCTGCGGTAACCATCCATGTGCTTCAGGGTGAGCGTAAACGTGCTCAGGATAACAAGTCTCTGGGTCAGTTCAATCTGGACGGTATCCAGCCGGCACCTCGCGGCATGGCGCAAATCGAAGTGACCTTCGATATTGATGCCGACGGTATTTTGCATGTGTCTGCTAAAGACAAAAATACCGGTCGTGAGCAGAAGATTACCATCAAGGCATCTTCTGGTTTGAATGAGGAAGAGATCCAGAAAATGGTTCGCGATGCTGAAGCTAACGCTGAAGCAGACCGTAAGTTTGAAGAACTGGTTCAGACTCGTAACCAAGCTGACCACCTGATCCACGGTACTCGTAAACAGTTGGAAGAAGCCGGTGACAAACTGCCAGCAGAAGACAAAACTGCTATCGAAGATGCTGTGAAAGCACTTGAAGCAGCGCTGAAAAGCGAAGATAAAGCTGAAATCGAAGCCAAAACTCAGGCTCTGGTACAAGTTTCTGGCAAATTGCTGGAAATGGCTCAGCAGCAAGCAGCCGCAGGCGGTGATGCTGGTGATACCAGTGCCAAGAAAGAAGACGACGTCGTAGACGCCGAATTCGAAGAAGTAAAAGACAAAAAATAATAGCCCTTAAGCGGGCACAGCAGTGGTAGGCCTTACTGTTGCTGGAAACCAGCACGGGCGTCGAGGAAACTCTACGCCCGTGCACGCATGTTAAGGGTAGGAAAAAAGAGAATGGCGAAGAGAGATTATTACGAGGTTTTAGGCGTTAAAAAGGACGCCGATGAACGTGAGATCAAAAAGGCCTATAAACGCCTGGCGGTAAAGTATCATCCGGATCGTAATCAGGACGAGAACGACACCGGCGAAAATTTCAAAGAAGTTAAGGAAGCCTACGAAATTCTGACCGACCCACAAAAGCGTGCAGCCTACGATCAGTATGGTCATGCCGCCTTTGAACAAGGTGGTATGGGCGGTGGCGGTTTTGGCGGTGGCGGTGCTGATTTTACTGACATTTTTGGTGATGTTTTCGGTGATATCTTTGGTGGTGGCCGTCGTCAGCGAGCTTCCCGTGGTTCAGATCTGCGCTACAACATGGATCTGACACTGGAAGAAGCGGTACGTGGTGTGACCAAAGAAATCCGCATCCCAACGCTAAATGAATGTGATGTTTGCCATGGTAGCGGTGCTAAACCGGGCAGTTCTCCGGTGACGTGTTCGACTTGCCGTGGTGCAGGTCAGGTACATATGCGCCAGGGGTTCTTCACTGTGCAGCAGGCGTGTCCTACTTGTCATGGCAGCGGTCAAATCATTAAAGATCCATGCAACAAATGTCATGGACATGGCCGGGTTGAGAAGTCAAAAACGCTGTCGGTTAAAATTCCAGCAGGCGTTGATACCGGTGACCGTATTCGTTTAAGCGGTGAAGGTGAAGCTGGCGAGCATGGCGCACCAGCAGGTGATCTGTACGTTCAGGTGCAAGTCAAAGCACACCCAATCTTCGAACGTGAAGGCAATAACCTGTATTGTGAAGTGCCGATTAACTTCGCTATGGCAGCCTTGGGCGGCGAGATTGAAGTCCCGACGTTGGATGGTCGCGTTAAGCTGAAAGTGCCTGCGGAAACACAAACCGGCAAACTGTTCCGGATGCGCGGTAAAGGGGTCAAATCTGTTCGTGGTGGTAGTCAAGGTGACTTGCTCTGCCGCGTTGTGGTTGAAACTCCAGTGCATCTGAGTGAAAAACAGAAGCAATTGCTGCGTGAACTGGAAGAAAGTTTTGTTGGCGCCGCGGGCGAGAAAAACAGTCCTCGCTCTAAAAGTTTCTTAGACGGCGTAAAGAAATTCTTTGATGACTTGACTCGCTAGTTGGCGCTTTAGTTGTTAACACGCTAATAAAAAAGATGAAAATTAAAATCCTCGATAAGTATCGGGGATTTTTTTCATCATCAGAGCCATTAAAATGTGATGCAGATTGTCAATTGATCGGTTTTTCCGATCTTTTAATACTATAAAAACGACTATTTTCGAGTTAATGATTATCCTAAAATCTGTGAATTAATTTGTCGAGCACAAGCTCACTGTCCGATGTAAGGGAGTCATTCATTGTGACAAACATGATTCGTCAATTTTTACGCCAAGAGGCTGCCGGTGGCCTGATTTTGATTTTTGCCGCCGCTGTAGCCTTATTTATGGCTAACAGCCCACTGCAAGGGTTTTATCAATCATTTCTTGATGTACCGGTATCAGTAAAAATAGCGTCACTGGATATCAGTAAGCCGCTATTACTATGGATCAATGATGGTCTAATGGCGATTTTCTTTCTGGTTGTCGGCCTGGAAGTTAAGCGCGAATTGATGGAGGGCTCACTGGCTGGGCGTGATAAAGCTGTTTTCCCAGCCATTGCTGCCTTAGGCGGTATGTTGGCTCCGGCCCTGATTTATTTACTGTTTAATGGGGCTGATGAAGTTACCCGCCAAGGGTGGGCAATCCCGGCAGCAACTGATATTGCCTTTGCATTGGGTGTGATGGCATTACTGGGGAACCGGGTTCCAACCAGCCTGAAAGTCTTTTTACTGGCACTGGCTATCATTGATGACTTGGGTGTCATCATTATTATTGCGTTGTTCTATACCCATGAGGTTTCACTGCAAGCCTTGGGGATTGCGGCGGCGGCTATCGCACTATTGGGTTATATGAACTGGCGCGGAGTGGGGAAGACATCTGCCTATCTGCTGGTCGGGTTGGTGCTATGGGTCTGCATTCTTAAATCAGGAGTGCACGCGACTTTAGCCGGTGTGATTGTCGGTTTTATGATACCGCTGCACACTAAAGATAAGCGTTCGCCTTCGGAGTCACTGGAGCATGGTTTGCATCCGTGGGTGGCCTATTTGATTCTGCCGCTATTTGCATTCGCCAATGCAGGTGTTTCGTTGCAAGGCGTTTCACTTTCCGGATTGACATCGTTACTGCCTCTGGGGATTGCGAGTGGGCTGTTTATTGGTAAACCACTGGGGATTTTCACCTTTAGTTGGCTCGCGGTTAAGTTAGGAGTTGCTAAGCTACCCGACGCAATCAACTTTAAGCAGATTTTTGCTGTATCCGTGTTATGCGGTATCGGTTTTACAATGTCGATATTTATCGCTTCACTGGCATTTGAAGGAGCAGATATGGCTCTGACAACCTATTCCAAACTAGGCATATTGTTGGGCTCGACGACCGCAGCAATTGTAGGTTATAGCTTGCTGCGCCTGGCCTTGCCAGCAAAGAGAAAAATAACGCACTGACTCAATATTTGAATGGACAGTGCTGCTCGTAAAAGCACTGGCCATTCAACCTGATGGATTTCCAGGCTGAAGTCTCAGAACAGGGAACGTTTAATCGTGCATGGGGCTGCTGGCTGGCTCAGCGATATGTTAAGGGGATAACAACATGCGAATGTCGCACATCAATTTCAATCATCTTTATTATTTTTGGCAAGTTTGTAAGGAAGGCTCTGTCGTTGGGGCAGCTGAGGCTTTATTTTTAACGCCACAAACTATCACCGGGCAAATTAAAGCATTAGAAGAGCGTCTCGGTGGGAAATTATTTAAACGCCAAGGGCGTGGGCTGGTGCCATCAGAATTGGGGCAATTGGTCTTTCGCTATGCCGATAAGATGTTCATGCTCAGCCATGAAATGCTGGATATCGTTAACTATCGTAAAGAATCCAACTTGTTATTTGATGTCGGCGTAGCTGATGCATTATCCAAGCGCTTGGTGAGCCAGGTATTGGAAACTGCTGTAGTGGATCATGAAAAGATTCATTTACGCTGTTTTGAATCTACTCATGAAATGCTACTGGAGCAGTTGAGTCAGCATAAGCTGGATATGATTCTGTCTGACTGCCCAGTTGATTCCAGCCAGCAAGAAGGGTTGTTTTCAGTAAAACTTGGCGAGTGCAGTGTCAGTTTTTACTGTCGCCAGCCAATTCCTGATTTGCCTTTCCCCGCTTGTTTGCAACAAAAACGTTTGTTGGTCCCTGGTCGTCGCTCAATGTTGGGGCGTAAATTATTAAATTGGATTAACAGCAAAGGGCTACAAGTGGAAATCTTGGGGGAATTTGATGATGCGGCGTTAATGAAAGCGTTTGCTATCTATAACAACGCTATTTTTGTTGCTCCGACACTGTACGCAGCAGATACCTATGGTAAAGATGATGGAATTGTTGAAATTGGTCGTTTAGACAATGTACAGGAAGAGTATTACGTTATTTTCGCCGAGCGAATGATTCAACATCCAGCAGTACAGCGGGTATGTAACAAGGATTTTTCTGCGCTTTTTAGCGGTTAAACCGATTGGCTCAGGTCGTAAGTGGCATAGTTATCAGCTACCCGTGAGCACGAAAGGTTTTGCTATTTGATGACTTAGCCAAATTTTAGATATAAAAAAACCGGCCTAGGCCGGTCTTTTTACGAAGCAGCCAACGTGATGCATTACTGCATTGCGTTGATTTGCGCTACTAAGTTTGACTTATGGCGCGCTGCTTTGTTTTTGTGGATCAGACCTTTACAGGACTGACGATCCACGATTGGTTGCATCTCATTAAATGCTTTTTGCGCTGCGTCTTTATCGCCAGCTGCGATTGCCGCATACACCTTCTTAATGAAGGTACGCACCATTGAGCGACGGCTAGCGTTATGCTTGCGGCGTTTCTCAGACTGTACGGCGCGTTTCTTAGCTGATTTGATATTAGCCAAGGTCCAACTCCCAAATATATTCTATTGAGGACAATTCAAAGGCCGAGGAATATGCCCTTTTAGCCTTCGTTTGTCAATGGATTTGTGCAAATAAGCGCCGTTTGTACGGGCGGCACTTGCTACGTTGTGATGGAGCGGGATTTTACCAGCTTCGCGCTGTGGAATACAGTCTTTCGAAAGAAAATTCCACAGTTCACTGCCTCGAAGGGATTCGACGGTGGTTCTTGTAAAAATCTCAGCCTGCTTCTGTATTCAACGGCGTGCGTATTCTACAGGATAAAGTCAGTAAAAGGGATTTTACCTGCGTATTTTTAGCAAAATGGTATGACTTTCGGTTAAAGGTACTAATCGCGGGTTAACCTTAACCGCTGTACAAGGTATAATCCGGCGATTTCCACTGTTTTGAGCCAGCTATGGAGCTAATTCGCGGTATACATAATATCCGGGCACGCCACCATGGTTGCGTGCTAACTATCGGTAACTTTGATGGTGTCCATCGTGGACATCAAGCCTTATTGGAGCAGCTAAAGCGCGAAGGTCAGCGTTTGGGGTTGCCCGTTATGGTCATGATATTTGAACCGCAACCACTGGAATTGTTTGCAGCGGATAAAGCACCAGCTCGATTGACGCGTTTGCGCGACAAAGCCAGATATCTGGCCGAAGCCGGTGTTGACTACCTATTGTGCGTTAAATTTGATCCGCGTTTTGCAGCTATTACTGCGCAAGATTTTGTTGCCCAGTTGCTGGTAGATAAGTTGGGTGTTAAGTTTTTAACTGTGGGTGATGATTTCCGTTTTGGCGCAGGGCGTCAGGGGGATTTTCAGCTGTTACAACAAGCCGGTGCTGAATTTGGTTTTGATGTTATCAGCACAGATAGCTTTTGTGATGGTGGTCTGCGCATTAGCAGCACTGCAATTCGTCAGGCACTTTCTGATGACGATTTGGTATTGGCTGAGACACTACTTGGTCATCCATACAGTATTTCCGGCCGAGTGGTTCACGGTGACGAACTGGGGCGGACGATAGGTTTCCCCACGGCAAATTTGCCGTTAAAACGTTTAGTTGCTCCAGTAAAAGGAGTATATGCGGTTGATGTTTATGGCTTGGGTCCAAAGCCATTGCCCGGAGTTGCCAATATTGGCACTCGGCCTACCGTTGCTGGTGTTCGCCAGCAGCTTGAGGTTCATCTGCTTGATGTAACTATGGATCTTTATGGGCGTCATATTGATGTGGTGCTCTGCGCAAAACTGCGCAACGAACAGCGTTTTGCTTCGCTCGATGCGTTGAAGCAGCAAATCGCCAATGATGTGGTGACGGCCCGAACATTTTTCGGGCTAAAGACACCGGTTTAATATTTCTAGCCGAAACGGAACCGAGAATCTAATGAGTGACTACAAGAATACCCTGAATTTGCCTGAAACAGGGTTCCCGATGCGCGGCGATCTGGCTAAGCGTGAACCTGACATGCTGAAACGTTGGTATGAGCAGGATCTGTACGGGATTATTCGTACGGCCAAGAAGGGTAAAAAGACCTTTATTTTGCACGACGGCCCTCCTTATGCGAACGGCAACATTCACATTGGTCACTCTGTTAACAAAATTCTCAAAGATATTATTGTTAAATCAAAAGGAATGGCTGGCTACGACTCACCTTATATTCCAGGTTGGGACTGCCACGGTTTGCCGATCGAGTTAAAAGTTGAACAATTAATTGGGAAGCCGGGCGAGAAAGTCAGTGCCGCGGAGTTCCGTGCTGCCTGTCGTAAATACGCAGCGGAGCAAGTTGAAGGCCAGAAGAAAGATTTCATTCGCTTGGGTGTGTTGGGCGATTGGGACCATCCTTACCTAACGATGGATTTCAAAACCGAAGCCAATATCATTCGTGCGTTAAGCAAAATCATTGATAACGGCCACCTGCATAAAGGCGCGAAACCAGTGCACTGGTGTACTGATTGCGGTTCGTCACTGGCTGAAGCTGAAGTTGAATATTACGACAAAACCTCGCCTTCCATTGATGTGCGTTTTAACGCGGTCGATGTGGCTGCAGTGAGCGCTAAATTCGGTGCCGAAACTGTTAATGGCCCGATTTCACTGGTTATTTGGACTACCACCCCGTGGACTTTACCTGCGAACCGTGCAATTTCATTGAATGCTGAATACAGCTATCAATTGGTGCAGGTTGAAGGCGAATGCCTGATTCTGGCTGAAGATCTGGTTGAGAGCGTCATGAAGCGCGCTGGCATTGCTGAGTGGACGGTATTGGGTAGCTGCAAAGGTTCTGATCTGGAACTACTGCGTTTCAATCATCCGTTTATGGGCTTTGATGTCCCAGCAATCTTGGGCGACCATGTGACACTGGATGCTGGTACTGGCGCAGTTCATACCGCACCAGGCCATGGCCCGGACGACTTTGTTATCGGTCAGAAATACGGTTTAGAAGTGGCTAACCCGGTTGGGCCGAACGGCTGCTATTTAACAGGAACTTATCCAACACTGGATGGCCTGTTTGTCTTTAAAGCCAATGATGTGATTGTTGAGTTGCTGCGCGAAAAAGGCGCATTGCTGAAAGTGGAGAAACTGGTTCATAGCTATCCATGCTGCTGGCGTCATAAAACGCCGATCATCTTCCGTGCGACCCCGCAATGGTTCATCAGCATGGATCAAAAAGGTCTGCGTAAGCAGTCGCTGGAAGAGATCAAAGGTGTGCAGTGGATCCCTGACTGGGGCCAGGCGCGTATCGAAACCATGGTAGCAAACCGCCCAGATTGGTGTATCTCGCGCCAGCGTACCTGGGGCGTACCAATGTCTCTGTTTGTGCATAAAGAGACTGAAGCGCTTCATCCACGTAGCACTGAGCTGATGGAAGAAGTTGCTAAGCGTGTAGAGCAAGACGGCATTCAAGCCTGGTGGGATCTGGATCCGGCTGAGATTCTGGGGGCTGATGCAGCTGATTACGTTAAAGTTCCGGACACTCTGGACGTATGGTTTGACTCCGGTTCAACCCACTCTTCTGTAGTCGATGCTCGTCCAGAGTTTGGTGGTCATAGCCCAGATATGTATCTGGAAGGTTCTGATCAACACCGCGGCTGGTTTATGTCTTCACTGATGATTGCGACAGCGATGAAGGGTAAAGCGCCTTATCGCCAGGTGCTGACCCATGGTTTCACCGTGGATGGTCAGGGGCGTAAAATGTCCAAATCCATCGGTAATACTATCAGCCCGCAAGATGTGATGAATAAACTGGGTGGTGACATCCTGCGTCTGTGGGTAGCATCAACCGATTACACCGGTGAAATCGCTGTTTCTGATGAAATTCTGAAACGCTCTGCTGACTCTTATCGCCGTATTCGTAACACTGCGCGCTTCTTGCTGGCTAACCTAAATGGATTTGATCCGGCGTTGCATCAGGTGAAACCGGAAGAGATGGTCGTAGTAGACCGCTGGGCTGTAGGCCGAGCGCAGGCTGCGCAAGCCGAGATTATGGAAGCGTACGAAAACTATGATTTCCACTTGGTAGTACAGCGCCTGATGCAGTTCTGCTCGGTTGAAATGGGATCGTTCTACCTCGATATCATTAAAGACCGCCAGTACACCGCGAAAGGCGATAGTGTTGCGCGTCGTAGCTGCCAGACAGCACTGTTCCATATTGCTGAAGCCTTGGTTCGCTGGATGGCTCCAATCATGTCCTTCACCGCAGACGAAATCTGGAACGAAATGCCGGGCGAGCGCCCACAGTATGTCTTTACTGAAGAGTGGTATGACGGCCTGTTCGGGTTGGCGGGTGATGAAAGTATGAACGATACTTTCTGGGCTGAGCTGTTAAAAGTGCGTGGCGAAGTCAACAAGGTGCTGGAGCAAGCGCGTAGTGATAAACGTATCGGCGGATCGCTGGAGGCTGCAGTGACACTGTTTGCCACACCGGAGCTGGCTGCACGTCTGAATAGCTTGCAAGATGAGCTGCGTTTTGTGTTGCTGACATCAGCGGCCAAAGTCGCAGATTATGCCGATGCCGGTGATGATGCGCTGCAAAGCGAACTGATTTCTGGGCTGAAGATTACCTTTAATAAAGCTGATGGTGAGAAATGTCCGCGTTGCTGGCATTACACTCAAGACATCGGTTTGGTAGCGGAACATGCTGAACTGTGTGGCCGCTGTGTCACTAACGTTGCCGGCGACGGTGAAGAGCGTAAGTACGCCTGATGAGTAACCCTATTTGTTCGACCGGATTACGCTGGTTATGGCTGGCTGTGCTGGTGGTGATTGTCGATCTCAGTAGCAAACAGTGGGTTATGACCCACTTTGCACTGTATGAGTCTGTGCCACTGATTCCTTTTTTCAATCTGACCTATGCGCAGAACTTTGGCGCGGCATTTAGCTTCCTCGCGGATAAAAGTGGCTGGCAGCGCTGGTTCTTTGCCGGGATAGCTATTGGTATTTCAGTTCTATTAATGGTGCTGATGTATCGGTCAACCGCCAGGCAGCGTTTGCTTAATTGCGCTTATGCTCTGATTATCGGTGGGGCATTAGGTAACTTATTTGATCGTATGGTGCATGGCGCGGTGATCGATTTTATCGATTTCCACGTCAACAACTGGCATTTCCCGACATTTAACATCGCCGATACAGCAATTTGTATCGGTGCTGCATTGGTCATATTTGAAGGCTTCATAAGCCCGGCTGAAAAAACGGCGATGAATAAAGGTGAGTGATATGTCAGAGCGGGTACAAGGCCATTTTATCCAAGACAAGAGCGCCGTATTAGTGCATTTCACTCTGAAGCTGGAAGATGGTTCGACAGCAGAATCAACTCATATTCACGGTAAACCTGCGTTATTTCGGTTAGGTGATAACAGCCTTTCCGATGCGCTGGAGCAGCAGTTGATCGGCTTGAAGGTGGGTGATAAACACACTTTCAACTTACAACCTGAAGATGCATTCGGTTTAGAAAGCCCTGATTTGATTCAGTATTTTACACCGCGTGATTTTGCACAAACCGGTGTGCCGGATGCGGGGACGATTATGCTGTTTACCACTCGTGACGGCAGTGAAATGCCGGGCGTGGTGCGGGAAGTGGCTGAAGAGTCAATTACTGTTGATTTTAATCACCCGTTGGCAGGGCATATCGTCAGCTTTGACATTGAAGTGCTGGAGATAGACCCCCAACAGGAGGCAATGCATGCAGATATTGCTGGCTAATCCACGCGGCTTTTGTGCCGGAGTTGATCGGGCTATCAGTATTGTTGAACGCGCTATCGAGATGTATGGCGCGCCAATTTATGTACGCCATGAAGTGGTACATAACCGCTATGTGGTTGATAGCCTGCGTGAGCGCGGGGCTATTTTTATCGAAGATATCGCTGAGGTGCCAGATGGCTCCATTTTGATTTTCTCGGCCCATGGTGTGTCACAAGCGGTGCGAGCCGAAGCCCGTGCCCGTGAATTGACGATGCTGTTTGACGCAACTTGTCCCTTGGTCACTAAAGTCCATATGGAAGTTGCGCGCGCCAGTCGCAAAGGGAAAGAAGCTATTCTGATTGGTCATGCTGGTCATCCGGAAGTTGAAGGCACTATGGGACAATACAACAACCCGAAAGGGGGAATGTATTTGGTTGAGTCGCCTGATGATGTTTGGAAACTGAATGTTAAAGATGAGAATAACCTCTGCTTTATGACTCAGACCACTTTGTCAGTTGATGATACTTCCGCTGTTATTGATGCTTTACACCGGCGTTTCCCGAAGATTATTGGCCCACGTAAAGATGATATTTGCTACGCCACGACTAACCGCCAGGAAGCGGTGCGGAACTTGGCGAATGATGCAGATGTTGTCTTGGTGGTGGGATCGAAAAACTCATCTAACTCAAACCGGTTAGCTGAACTTGCGCAACGCATGGGTAAACCCGCTTATCTGATTGATTCGGCAGCTGATATCCAAGAGTCATGGTTACAGAATGCGAAATGCATTGGAGTGACCGCAGGGGCTTCTGCACCCGATATTTTGGTACAGCAAGTGATTGCCCGCTTACAAGCGCTTGGTGCGGGTGGATCGGTTGAGCTTCGTGGCCGCGAAGAAAGTATTGTATTTGAAGTCCCAAAAGAGTTACGCGTTGAGGTTAAGCAGATCGATTGATCTCAGATATGCATTCATAACTCATATCAAGCAGCCCTGGTGGCTGCTTTTTTATGGGTGTATTTCGGCATAACTGCATGAATATGCGAAATAACTGCACAATATCAAATAGCGTACTATGGAGATAAGGCCATCTGAATTACGCGCAGGGGTAACTATGAAAATGATGAGATCGCAGGTTAATTAATGTTATGTAAGGAATTAAGTGGTTTCACTGATAAAAGCAGGCGTATATCATTTTTTTCTAATACAGATTAAATAGGCTGGCAGAGTCCATGACGGGCGGCTAATCTGAACCCTTGTCAGGGTAGATGACACAATATTGGGAGAACTCATGACTAATTCAACAATTCGGATTGCCGTTGTCGGTGCAGGCGGCCGTATGGGGCGACAGCTGATTCAGGCAATTACGCAGACTAAAGGTGTTGCGCTGGGTGCCGCAGTAGAGCGCGCGGGGTCCAGTCTGGTGGGAAGTGATGCGGGTGAACTGGCCGGAACAGGTTTGCTAAATATCGCCGTAAGTGATGATTTATCCAAAGTAACTGATCATTTTGATGTGTTGATCGACTTTACTCGACCAGAGGGCACCCTGGAACATTTAGCTATTTGCCGCGCACACCATAAGGCAATGGTGATTGGCACCACCGGTTTTGATGATGCCGGTAAAGCCGCTATCAGCGCCGCATCAGCTGAGATTGGTATTGTGTTCGCCGCAAACTTTAGTGTTGGGGTCAATGTGGTACTTAAGCTGCTTGAAAAAGCCGCCAAAGTAATGGGCGATTACACTGATATCGAAATTATTGAAGCGCATCACCGCTATAAAGTCGATGCGCCGTCAGGGACCGCGTTAGCAATGGGAGAGGCTATTGCTGAATCCTTAGGGCGCTCACTGAAAGATTGCGCGGTTTATACCCGTGAAGGTCATACCGGAGAACGCAAGCCAGGCACTATCGGTTTTGCCACTGTGCGTGCAGGCGATATCGTCGGGGAACACACTGCCATGTTTGCCGACATTGGCGAACGGGTTGAAATCACCCATAAAGCCACTAGCCGCATGACTTTTGCCAATGGTGCCGTTAAATCTGCCATATGGCTCTCTGATCATGATAATGGCTTGTTTGATATGCGAGATGTACTGAATTTAAATGAACTTTAAAGGTGTAAAGCACAACCCGTGATGTGGTTGTTTTTATCATAATTATATGATAACAGGGCAATATTTTATTGTCCTTTTTTGTTTGTTTGTATAATTACATGTTTTATTGGTTTTTTTATGTGTAATGTCGTTTTTATTATGTTTCATCTCGATTTTTTATCTTTTAGTGTCCTCATTATCTATTAGCACTCGTTTTCATCACTTCAGAACGATTTTTTTCAGTCACATACTCTCGCAACCGTTTACTATGCTAAGTTAGCATGTGTTTTTGCCGCTATAATCGTCTCATTTTAATGAGAACGGTAAAAAACAGAGAAAAAATGGCACTTTGGCTAGACAAGAGCGTCACTCATCATTAAAATGCGCCCAATTTGCCAAAAATTAGCTTTGAGGGCGGTTTTTGCATTGATTTAGGTCGCTAGATATGAATTAATATGCAAATAATGTGACTGTTTATTCCTTGGAGGATGTTTTGATTAAGTCAGCGCTATTGGTTCTCGAAGACGGAACCCAATTTCACGGTCGGGCCATCGGGGCAGAAGGTACGGCAGTGGGGGAAGTGGTCTTCAATACGTCGATGACCGGTTATCAAGAAATCCTTACTGATCCTTCCTACTCCCGCCAGATCGTCACTCTTACTTATCCTCATATCGGCAATGTCGGCACCAATGCCTCCGATGAAGAATCCTCCGCAGTACACGCCCAAGGTCTTGTTATTCGCGACCTGCCATTGATTGCCAGCAATTACCGTAATGAAGAAGGCTTATCTGAGTATCTCAAGCGCCACAATATTGTAGCGATTGCAGATATCGATACACGTAAGCTGACACGGTTGCTGCGTGAGAAGGGCGCGCAAAACGGCTGTATTATTGTGGGTGACTTATCAGATGCTGCGCTGGCGCTGGAAAAAGCAAAAGCATTCCCGGGCTTGAAAGGGATGGATCTGGCCAAAGAAGTGACCACCAAAGAAGTGTATCACTGGCTGCAAGGCAGCTGGACTCTGGAAGGCGACTTACCGGCGGCGAAACAACCTGAAGATCTGCCATTCCATGTTGTGGCGTATGACTACGGTGTAAAACGCAATATTCTGCGCATGCTGGTCGACCGCGGTTGCCGCCTGACCATTGTTCCGGCGCAGACCCCGGCTGAAGACGTCCTGAAGTTAAACCCGGATGGCATTTTCTTATCCAACGGCCCTGGTGACCCGGAGCCATGCGATTATGCTATCGCGGCGATTAAACGCTTCCTGGAAACTGATATTCCGGTATTTGGTATCTGTTTAGGCCATCAACTGCTGGCTCTGGCTAGCGGTGCGAAAACCGTAAAAATGAAATTTGGTCATCACGGTGGCAACCACCCAGTAAAAGACTTAGATGCCAATTGCGTGATGATCACTGCGCAGAACCACGGTTTCGCCGTTGATGAAACCACATTGCCATCCAACCTGCGCACTACGCACGTTTCTTTATTCGATGGTTCCCTGCAAGGGATTCATCGTACCGATAAAGCAGCTTTCAGTTTCCAGGGACACCCTGAAGCCAGCCCAGGGCCGCACGATGCCGCTCCGCTGTTTGATCACTTTATCGAGCTGATTGAAGCCTATCGCGCGACAATCGCTAGCCATACCAATAAATAATCAGGAGCGTCAAACCATGCCAAAACGTACAGATATAAAAAGCATCCTGATTCTGGGCGCAGGCCCAATCGTTATCGGCCAGGCTTGTGAGTTTGACTACTCCGGAGCCCAGGCTTGTAAGGCGCTGCGTGAAGAGGGTTACCGCGTTATCTTGGTAAACTCTAACCCCGCCACAATCATGACTGACCCAGAGATGGCTGATGCAACTTATATCGAGCCGATTCACTGGGAAGTGGTGCGCAAAATCATTGAGAAAGAGCGCCCTGACGCAGTATTGCCAACCATGGGCGGTCAAACCGCACTGAACTGCGCACTAGAATTGGAGCGTCAAGGAGTGCTGGCTGAATTCGGTGTCACCATGATTGGTGCAACCGCTGATGCTATCGATAAAGCTGAAGACCGCCGTCGCTTTGATATCGCGATGAAAAAAATTGGTCTGGATACCGCTCGTTCAGGTATCGCGCACAATATGGAAGAAGCCCTCGCCGTTGCGGCTGATGTAGGTTTCCCGTGCATTATCCGCCCATCCTTTACCATGGGTGGCACCGGTGGCGGTATCGCGTATAACCGTGAAGAGTTTGAAGAAATCTGCGAGCGCGGTCTGGATTTATCGCCAACCAAAGAGTTGCTGATTGACGAGTCACTGATTGGTTGGAAAGAGTATGAGATGGAAGTTGTTCGCGATAAAAACGACAACTGTATCATTGTCTGCTCCATCGAGAACTTCGATGCCATGGGTATTCATACCGGCGACTCCATCACTGTGGCACCGGCGCAGACCCTGACTGATAAAGAATATCAAATCATGCGTAATGCCTCGATGGCAGTGCTGCGTGAAATCGGAGTGGAGACCGGCGGCTCCAACGTGCAGTTCTCGGTTAATCCGAAAAATGGTCGTTTGATTGTCATTGAAATGAACCCACGTGTATCTCGCTCTTCCGCTTTGGCATCTAAAGCCACTGGCTTCCCGATTGCCAAGATTGCTGCCAAGCTGGCAGTGGGTTACACGCTTGATGAATTGATGAATGACATCACTGGTGGCCGCACTCCGGCTTCCTTCGAGCCATCTATCGACTATGTCGTCACTAAAATCCCTCGCTTTAACTTCGAAAAATTTGCTGGCAGCAATGACCGCCTGACAACCCAGATGAAATCTGTGGGTGAAGTGATGGCCATTGGTCGCACTCAGCAGGAATCATTGCAAAAAGCACTGCGCGGTTTGGAAGTGGGTGCGACCGGTTTTGACCCAAAAGTCAGCCTTGATGATCCAGAAGCCCTGACTAAAATTCGCCGTGAATTGAAAGAAGCAGGTTCTGACCGAATTTGGTATATCGCCGATGCATTCCGCGCCGGTATGTCTGTTGATGGTGTCTTTAACCTGACCAACGTCGACCGCTGGTTCCTGGTTCAGATTGAAGAGCTGGTGCGTCTGGAAGAGAATGTAGCAGAGCTCGGTATCAATGGTTTGACCGCAGAGTTCATGCGCCACTTGAAACGTAAAGGTTTTGCCGATGCCCGCCTGGCGAAGTTGGTCGGTGCTGCTGAAAGTGAAGTGCGCAAGTTGCGTTACAAGTATGGTTTGCACCCAGTTTATAAACGTGTAGATACCTGTGCGGCCGAATTCTCAACCGACACCGCCTACATGTACTCGACCTACGAGGAAGAGTGCGAATCCAATCCAACCAGCGATCGCCCGAAAATTATGGTGCTGGGTGGTGGCCCGAACCGTATCGGTCAAGGGATTGAATTCGACTATTGCTGCGTGCACGCATCACTGGCACTGCGTGAAGACGGTTATGAAACCATCATGGTGAACTGTAACCCTGAAACGGTTTCTACAGACTACGACACTTCCGACCGACTCTATTTTGAATCGGTGACACTGGAAGACGTGCTGGAAATCGTCCGCATCGAGAAACCGCAAGGTGTTATCGTGCAATACGGCGGTCAAACACCATTGAAATTAGCGCGTGAATTGGAAGCAGCTGGTGTGCCGATTATCGGTACTAGTCCTGATGCCATTGATCGCGCCGAAGACCGTGAACGTTTCCAACAGGCAGTAAACCGTCTGGGCTTGAAACAGCCGGCTAACGCTACGGTAGCGACTATCGAGCAAGCCGTTGAAAAAGCAGCTGGTTTAGGTTATCCGCTGGTGGTTCGCCCATCTTATGTGTTGGGCGGCCGCGCAATGGAAATCGTTTATGACGAAGTTGACCTGCGTCGTTACTTCCAAAACGCTGTAAGTGTGTCAAATGATGCACCAGTATTGCTCGACCGCTTCCTTGATGACGCGGTAGAAGTGGATGTGGATGCCATTTGTGATGGTGAACGCGTGTTAATCGGCGGCATTATGGAACACATTGAGCAAGCAGGGGTTCACTCCGGTGACTCAGCATGTTCATTGCCAGCTTACACCCTGAGCAAGGAAATTCAGGATGTGATGCGCCAGCAAGTGGAAAAATTGGCCTTTGAACTTTGTGTCCGCGGCTTGATGAATGTGCAGTTTGCGGTAAAAAATAACGAAGTTTATCTGATTGAAGTCAACCCACGAGCCGCACGTACCGTGCCATTCGTCTCTAAAGCGACCGGTATGCCGCTGGCAAAAATTGCCGCGCGCGTGATGGTAGGGCAGACATTGGCACAGCAAGGTGTTCTGGAAGAGATTATTCCGCCTTACTACTCGGTAAAAGAAGTGGTACTGCCGTTCAACAAATTCCCTGGTGTTGACCCGATTTTAGGGCCAGAAATGCGCTCTACTGGTGAAGTGATGGGGGTTGGACGTACTTTTGCCGAAGCCTTCTCTAAAGCCATGTTGGGCAGCCAGTCTGGTATGAAAAAGAGTGGCCGTGCGCTGTTATCCGTGCGCGAGGGTGATAAGCACCGAGTCGTTGATTTAGCAGCTAAGTTGCTAAAACAGGGCTTTGAACTGGATGCCACTCACGGTACTGCTGTGGTGTTGGGCGAGGCTGGAATAAACCCACGCCTGGTCAACAAGGTGCATGAAGGCCGTCCGCATATTCAGGATCGTATCAAGAATGGTGAATACACTTATATCGTGAATACCACTGCCGGGCGTCAGGCGATTGAAGACTCTAAACTGATTCGCCGTAGTGCTTTGCAATATAAGGTGCATTACGACACCACCTTGAACGGCGGTTTTGCTACGGCGATGGCATTGAATGCTGACCCAACCGAGCAAGTGATTTCAGTACAAGAAATGCATGCCAAGATTAAGAAGATGAAAGGTTAATCTTCGGTATAAATAGCAGGGCGATGGAGACATCGCCCTTTTTTATGCTCGCATATCCTGCGTACTTGAAGCTGCAGGGGTGTTAGCTACGTTCGTTACTCGGCCCGTCCATGGGCCTCGCCTCTGCGAGGCCGCTGCAAGCAGCGTTCAAATCAGTTCCTGACCGATTTGTCACCCGAATCACTTACTGATGTAAGCTCATCGGGACTTATTCGTTTGCTGCCTACCTGCAACTCCAATGACTTTGGATATAAAGTCGCAGTTTTTACCCGTGAAGACAGTATTTTTTATAAACAAATGTATTATTCATAAACAATAATATTGTTCATAAACAACATTGATCTTTACCAATGTTAGCTCTCACTGAATTGTAGATAGTAGGTTCTGGGGCAGTTCAATGCTGGTGCTGCTAGCTTAGCGCCACTTTGATACCCAGGCCGATTAACAGGCCGCCCAACAATTTATCGACAACTTTTTGTGCTTTTGCCAAGCCACGGCGGACTGGCGCACTTTGAATCAGAATAACCAGCAGAGGCCACCAGATAACGGCCAGCACCCAGATGATTGAGGCGTACCACAGTTTTTCACCCACACTGGAGTTAATCTGTAATATTTGTGTGAAAACGGCGAGGAAGAAGAGAGTCGCTTTGGGATTCAATAGATTACAAAGGTATCCCTGCAAAAATGCGGCTTTCAGTGTGATGGGGGATTGTGTTGCGTTATCGATGCTGAGCTTACTTTCTCCGCGCGATAGCAGTGCCTGGATACCAATCCAGATCAAATAGCAGGCTCCGGCATATTTCAGAAAATTGAACAGCCATGGTGTGGTAGTGATAACTACTGCCAGGCCAGCCACGCAATAAGACATATGTGTAGCGACACCCAAAATTACGCCGAGCGCTGTCATCATTGCCGCGGGGCGGCGATAGCGGGCAGCATTTTTAATCACCAAAAAGAAATCGGGGCCGGGGGAGAGCATCCCCAATGTAGCAATAGTCGCGACGAATAAAGAGGTTTCTAGCATAAGGATTACCGAGTGAGTGTGGGGTGTTTTGACGATAATAGCGCCACAGGGTTCCTGCTGCATATTCTTATTTATACCCGTCATACTTCAAACTGCATGTGCGTTGGCTACCTTCCTGCAACTTGAATTATTTAGGGTATATTCCCAGGGCGGGGGAGTTGTCAGTCGGATGAAATTGAGCATTTATCTTTTACTCTTTTGATGGATAGTGATGCACGAATATGAGCCTGGATAATGTGATAAGTGGTGAGATACCAAATCAGAAGCAGCGGGAAATTACGCGGTTATGTATCAAGTGTGCTTTGTTGCTGCTGCAACACGGCGCAGAAAGTATGCTGGTTGAGCAGCTATCCGCGCGCCTTGGTATCGCCTTGGGGATGGACAGTGTTGAAAGTTCTATCTCAGCCAATGCCGTCGTTTTAACTACCATTAGCGAGGGGAATTGCCTGACATCCACTCGCAAGAATACTGATCGCGGTATCAATATGCATGTTGTGACAGAGGTGCAGCATATTGTGATCATGGCGGAACATCATCTGTTGGATGCGAAAGATGTAGAAAAACGTTTTGAGAATATTAAACCGCTGCGTTATCCGCGCTGGCTGGTGGTGGTGATGGTTGCTTTATCATGCGGCTGTTTTAGCAAGCTAAATGGTGGCGGTTGGGATGCGTTTTCCATCACTTTTTTGGCCAGTGGACTGGCAATGTTTGTACGCCAAAGTTTAACTGCCCGGCATATGAATCCGCTGATTAACTTCTGTATCACGGCTTTTGTCGCAACATCCGTCTCCGGGCTATTAATGCGTTTACCGTTTTTCCACGAGGCATCCAGTGTAGCAATGGCAGCTAGCGTGCTGTTGTTAGTTCCTGGATTCCCGTTGATAAACGCGGTTGCGGATATGTTTAAAGGGCACGTTAATACCGGTTTGGCTCGCTGGGCAATGGCAAGTTTATTGACGCTATCAACCTGTATCGGGGTGATATTTGCAATGGCGACGTGGGGATTGCGGGGGTGGTCATGAGTTTACTCTGGGCGTTATTGCAAGACATGGTGTTGGCGGCTATTCCGGCATTGGGTTTTGCGATGGTATTCAACGTGCCAGTGCGGGCGCTACGTTATTGTGCTTTGTTAGGAGCTATCGGCCACGGCTCGCGTATGTTGATGGTTCACTTTGGTATGAATATCGAGCTGGCTTCATTATTGGCTTCGATAATGATTGGTATCATTGGCATCAATTGGTCGCGTTGGTTACTGGCTCATCCAAAAGTCTTCACTGTTGCCGCCGTAATCCCGATGTTCCCTGGAATTTCCGCCTATACCGCCATGATATCGGTTGTTGAGATTTCTCACTTGGGTTATAGCGAAGTTTTGATGTCCACCATGGTAACCAATTTCTTAAAGGCATCATTTATTGTTGGTTCGTTATCGATTGGTTTATCTTTGCCTGGATTGTGGCTATATCGCAAACGTCCTGGTGTATAAGGTTTTTTTCTTTCCTGGTTTTTGTATCGGGCTAAGAGCAGTCTTATATGTGTGATTAGCTTGCTTATCGCTATCGACGCTGGATTAGGCTTTACGTATAGTGTGAGCAATTTTTCGGTACTGGCTCTCGCAGCCTACAGGGTTTAACAATGATTATCAGCCTGATCGCTGCATTGGCAGCGGATCGCGTTATTGGCATGGAAAATGCCATGCCATGGCACTTACCGGCTGATTTAGCCTGGTTCAAACGTAACACGCTAAATAAACCGGTAATTATGGGTCGCAAGACATTCGAATCTATCGGTCGCCCTCTGCCGGGGCGGTTAAATATTGTTATCAGTAGTCAACCGGGAACGGATGATCGGGTAACGTGGGCAACCTCTATTGATGACGCACTGGCTTTGGCGGGTGATGCAGAAGAAGTGATGGTAATGGGTGGCGGGCGTGTCTATAAGCAATTCTTAGACCGTGCTAACCGCATGTATCTTACTCACATTGATGCTGAAGTTGGGGGCGATACCCATTTCCCAGATTATGAGCCAGATGAGTGGGAAAGCACCTTTAGTGAGTTCCATGATGCAGACGAGGCTAATTCACACAGCTATTGTTTCGAGATCCTTGAACGCCGCTAATTGCAGCTGTAATCTGAAATGAGAAAAAGCCTGTCTATTAGCAGGCTTTTTTAATTTTCAATATCTAATTATTTATATCTTACAAGTAACTAGAGGGATCTTTTGCTGCTGCGGCTATTTCGTCAGCATTGGTTATTTCAGCTTCAACTTTGAAAGCGGGTTGTGTGAAATAACGTTTATCTTCCCAACGAAGCAGGGTTAAATTGCCTCCCCAGCAACATCCAGTATCCAGCCCATAAATTCCTTCTGGTACACCTTTCCCTTCCAATGATGCCCAGTGACCAAAGATAATTGAATACTCAGGGCTGACCAGTCGTGGTAGCTCAAACCAAGGTTTAAGCGGGGCAGGGGCATTTTCTGGTGTGTCTTTACAGATCATATCCAATTGCCCATTTGGGAAGCAAAAACGCATGCGAGTCAATGCATTAGTGCTAAAACGCAAGCGTGCTAACCCTGTCAATTCGGATGACCAGTTATTGGGCATATCACCGTACATTGCATCGAGAAAGAGTGGATAGCTGTCACTGCTCAAGACCGATTCGACTTCACGGGCGCACATCTGAGCCGTTTCGATATCCCATTGAGGGGTGATACCAGCGTGAGCCATAATCAATTTTAGCTCGTCATCAACCTGCAAAACCGGTTGGCGGCGTAACCAATTAATCAGCTCGTCAGCATCTGGGGCTTCAAGCAGCGGTGTGATACGGTCTTTGGGCTTATTACGGCTAATGCCTGCGTAAACTGCCAATAAGTGTAGGTCATGGTTACCCAGAACCATACGAACGGCTGACCCTAATGAACGGACATAACGTAATACATCCAGTGAAGCGGGGCCGCGAGCAACTAAATCGCCGGTCAACCACAAGGTATCGTGTTGCGGATCAAAGTCCACTTGGGCTAATAGCGCAAGCAACTCGTCAAGGCAGCCGTGAACATCGCCAATAAGATAAGTAGACATAGTTGAGGTCAGGCTTAATGGATAAGTGTTGGGATCGCTAAGCGGAACACCGGAATCGCAGTACGGAAAGCCTGACCAAGGTGATCAACCATCTCATAATGTCCTTCCATAGTACCCAGCGGTGTTTCTAGTACGGCTCCGCTGGTGTATTGGAACTCGTTACCTGGCAGGATCAGCGGCTGTTCACCGATAACCCCTTCGCCCTGAACTTCAGTCTGTCGACCATTGCTATTAGTGATTAACCAATAGCGGCCCATAAGTTGCACATTTGAACGGCCCAGATTACGAATCGTCACGGTATAGGCAAAGACGAAACGTTCCTCGTCTGGTATCGACTGAGTTTCTACATAGATACTTTGCACCTGTACACAAACGCGGGGCTGTTCAATCATAATGTGCTCCTGCTTATTCTTGCGGTGTCGATTGAGCTGAAAGCCAGTTAGCCAGCTTACAGTATTGCGCTACCGAAATATTCTCTGCCCGTAGTATCGGGTCAATACCTAATTCGATTAACTGCTCTGGGGTAAATAGATCACCCAAGCTGTTACGCACTGTTTTTCGGCGTTGGTTGAAAGCGAGTGTCGTAATGCGGCTAAGCATACGCACATCACCGACCGGATTCGGCGTGTTCACATGAGGAATTAGACGCACTACAGCTGAATCCACTTTCGGGGCTGGAGTAAAGGCAGTTGGCGGCACTTCCAACACAGGGATGACGTTGCAGTAATATTGCGCCATGACTGTCAAACGACCATAAGCTTTACTGTTAGGCCCGGCAACCAAGCGATTAACCACCTCTTTTTGCAACATGAAATGCATGTCGCGAATAGCAGAAGTATAGCTGAAAAGATGGAACATCAGCGGGGTAGAGATGTTGTATGGCAGGTTACCAAATACCCGTAATGGCTGCCCGGCAAGCTCGGCCAATTCAGAAAAATTGATTTTCATCGCATCTTCTTGATGGATAGTGAGCTTGTCTTTCAGTTGGGGGTGGCTGGCCAGACGAGCGGCTAAGTCGCGGTCTAGCTCAATGACCGTCATATGATCCATTCGAGCTGCTACAGGTTCAGTTAATGCACCTAAACCGGGGCCAATCTCAACGACCGCTTCACCTGGAACCGGATGGATAGCGGAGACAATGCTGTCGATGACAAACTGATCGTTTAAAAAGTTTTGTCCAAAGCGTTTGCGGGCAAAATGCCCTTGGTGGACTCTATTATTCATTGCTGTTATTTATCATTTTAATGGCTAAATTTAATGCCGTAATGAAACTACCAACATCGGCAGCACCGGTTGCGGCGAGTTCTAAAGCGGTACCGTGATCCACAGAAGTGCGGATAAAAGGTAAGCCGAGAGTGATATTGACTGCCCGACCAAATCCTTGATATTTCAGCACTGGCAGCCCTTGATCATGATACATGGCCAGAACGGCATCTGCATGTTGCAGATATTTAGGCTGAAATAGTGTGTCTGCCGGGAGTGGGCCGATAAGGTTTATCCCTTGTTGACGTAATGCATCTAGCGCGGGAATTATCGTATCGATCTCTTCATGGCCCATATGACCACCTTCACCCGCATGAGGATTAAGTCCACACACATAAATCTGTGGTTGGCTAATACCAAATTTGGTTTTCAGGTCATGATCAAGAATGGAAATCACTTCATGCAGACTGGCTTGTGTTATTGCCCCAGGCACTGCCAGTAAAGGCAAGTGAGTGGTTGCCAGCGCTACACGCAGCTCTTCTGTTGCCAGCATCATCACTACCCGTGAGCAGTGGCTGCGGTCAGCGAAGAATTCGGTATGCCCGATAAAAGGGATACCTGCATCATTGATAATGCTTTTTTGTACTGGGCCAGTGACTAATGCAGCAAATTCGCCACTGATGGCACCATCACAGGCTTTAGCCAGTGTTTCCACTACATAGTGGCTGTTTTTGACATCAAGCTGGCCTGGTATCACCTCAGCCGCTATTTTCACAGGCAAAATAGTCAGAGTGCCAGCAAGTTGTGCCAATGCGGGTTTATCTTGCTGATATTCACGCAGCTGCAATGGCAGGTTAAGTTGGCTGGCGCGGGCAAGTAGTAAAGCCGGATCAGCACATACCACTAGTTCAACAGGCCAATCCTGCTGCGCCAGGGCGATGACTAAATCTGGCCCAACCCCGGCAGGTTCGCCGGGGGTGATAACAATACGATTATTGTGGTTTTGCATCACTACCATCAAGAATTTTCACATAAGCTGCGGCACGTTGCTCTTGCATCCAGGTTTGAGCTTCTTCTGCAAACTTACGGCTAAAGAGCATACGGTACGCCCGATCTTTCTGTGCTGCATCAGTTTTGTCTACCTGACGGGTATCAACAACCTGAATTAAATGCCAGCCGAAAGAGGAATGAACGGGTGCGCTGATTTCGCCTTTTTGCAGCTTCATCAGTGCATCACGGAATGCAGGATCATAAATGTCTGGCGAAGCCCAACCCAAATCACCACCTTGCATGGCAGAACCGGGATCCTGAGAGATCTCTTTAGCAATTGTAGCAAAGTTGGCTTTGCCGCTCTTAATATCCGCAGCCGCAGCCGTTAACTTAGCACGAGCCTGATCATCGGTCATGACCGGTGAGGGTTTCAGCAAGATGTGGCGTGCGTGAACTTCGGTAACTGAAACAGCTTTATCAGCGCCACGAATATCATTCACTTTCAGAATGTGGAAGCCGACACCGGAACGGATTGGGCCAACAACATCACCTTTGTTTGCCGATTGCAGTTTTTCAGCAAACAGCGAAGGTAATTCCTGCAATTTACCCCAACCCATCTGGCCGCCTTTCAGTGCTTGAGAGTCGGCTGAGTTGGCGATAGCCAATTTACCAAAATCAGCACCGCCTTTAATATCTGACACCAATTTGTTCGCCAGATCTTCTGCTTGATCAACTTGTTGCTGCGATGGATTTTCGGGTAATGGGATCAGTATGTGGCTGAGATTCAGCTCAGCATCACCGCTGGTTTGGTTGCCAATTTGTTTGGCTAACGATTCAACTTCTTGCGGCAGAATAGTAATGCGGCGACGTACTTCATTGTTACGCACTTCTGATGTCAGCATTTCTTTACGGATTTGCTCACGATAAGTGTCGTAATTCAGGCCATCGGCAGCTAAGCGGCTGCGCATCTGAGCGGGTGTCATACGGTTTTGCGCGGCAATGTCAGCAATAGCTTTATCCAGCGCTTCGTCACTGATGGTAATCCCCATCTTCTTGGCCATCTGCAATTGGATATTATCCATGATCAGGCGCTCAAGAATTTGATGGCGCAATGTTGCATCATCCGGAACTTGTTGCCCAGCTTGCTGCGCATTTAGTTTCACTGATTGTAACAGACCGTCGACATCACTTTGCAGAACAACGCCGTTATCAACCACAGCGGCAACTTTATCAACTTCTTGTGGTGCTGCGAACGCGGTATTGGCACAGACAACCAATCCGAGAATAAGCGTTCTCCAGTTCTTCATACCTTTTCCATTTATGTAATCCGCTTTTGCGGGTTAAAATTCACTGTATTCAGTGTGTTACACAGTATCAGAATGCACTTTGATAAGGCAGTATACCTGAGCCCAGCATTTGCGCAGTACCCAGACTATGGTCGCTGCTCAGACCACGTAATTCGATGTTAAAGCTGATTCTGTTGTCATATTTACTGGTTTCATTTTGTGAGTTCCAACCAGTGATTTTCCGCTCATAACCTAAGTTAATGGCCCAACAACAGGTATTGTATTGTACGCCAACCAACTGGCTTGCAGGCTGATTGGCTTTGGTATCATAGTAATAAGCCCCAACCAATGCCCAGCGATCTGCGATTGGCCAAC
The DNA here is from genome assembly GCF_902170785.1 of Yersinia proxima. Taxonomy (GTDB): domain Bacteria; phylum Pseudomonadota; class Gammaproteobacteria; order Enterobacterales; family Enterobacteriaceae; genus Yersinia; species Yersinia proxima. The sequence continues at coordinate 60,398 of NZ_CABHYG010000020.1, forward strand.
TGGCGGTCGTACCAATCTGGGAAATACCTTGTTGGTAACCCGGGCTTTTTACGTTTGGCACCGCAGCTTGAATATATTCCGGACTAGCATAGCGATAATTCAATTGAATCATACGATCTGAGTCTTTCCTGTACTCCATTACCGCATTACCGAGGGTCAAACTCCCTAATCGGGTATCATACTGTGCACCGCCTTTCAGACCCAACTGATCGCTAATGCGCCAGAATGTATCCCCTGCCCAAACCAAGCTACCAGTATCATCACTGTTATCAATTGTTTCGCTATTACCCGTCCGCGAACGACTGAAGTAATAGATTTGACCCACTGAGACGTTAAAACGTTCAACCAGTTCATCATCATAAATGCGAGAAGTTAAACCGGTCGACACTTGATTTGCTGAAGCTATACGATCCAGGCCACTATAAGTACGATCACGGAACAGGCCAGAGTAGTCCGACTGCATCAGCGTGGTGTCGTAGATATAGATATCATCCTGATTCCGGTAAGGAACATAGAGGTACTGTACCCGCGGCTCCAGGGTTTGAGTGAAGCCCTCACTCCAATCCATTGGCCGATCAAAGACCACTTTGCCATCAATTTTAAATTGTGGCATCACGCGGTTAACCGAATCTTTTAAATCTGGGGCTGCCTCACCATTATTCTGGCTTGCATAATTACTGGCAAAACCATTGGGAATATCTTGTTGATAATGCGTTGCCAGTAATTTGGCTTCGGTATTTAAGCTACCCCAACCGTTGGCTAGCGGCAGATTAATTGACGGTTCGATATGGAAACGTTCAGCCTCAGGATTTTTCGGATTAACACTGGTGAACTTAGCGGCCTGACTATAGACATGCAAATCAAATGGGCCAACATCGTTTTTGTAGTAGTTCATGTCCAGTTGAGGCTGAGCGCGGTAAGCGTTACTGTTGCCACCGGTAGTAAATACCTGGAACTGCTTGGAGGCCAGAGTGGCATCCCAGTTCTGGTTAGCATAACCCACACTGAATATTTGTGTGGCATAGCCGTCAGTGGTTGAGCCGTACTGTGATGTTAAGTCGGTAAAGTAATCGGGATCACTGACACGAGTGTAGTTGACATTGAAGCGCCAGACTTTATCCATCACACCGGAGTGGTTCCAATAGTACAACCAGCGAGTGGGGTCTTTTTCTGTGCCATCAACACCGTGATATAAGCGGTCACTCGGCAGCCAGTCTAATGCCATAGTACCGGAACCGGGAGCCAACAAATAACGGAACTCGTTTTGCCACTGCAAACCACGCCGTTCCATGTAGTGAGGCGTAATAGTGGCATCGAAGTTTGGTGCAATATTCCAGTAATACGGCAGCATAAATTCAAAGCCGTTATTACTGGTATATTTTGCATTAGGGATCAGGAAGCCTGAACGGCGTTTATCACCAACCGGTAATTGCATATACGGGCTGTAAAACACCGGAACTTTGCCGATTTTAAAGCGGGCGTTCCAGATCTCTGCGACTTCTTCTTCACGGTCGTGAATAACCTCTGAACCGACAACACTCCAGCTATTATCACCCGGCAGACAAGAAGTGAATGTCCCATTTTCTAAAATGGTATAGCGGTTTTGACCTCGTAATTTCATTAAATCCGCATCGCCACGGCCTTGACGACCAACCATCTGATATTTGCCTTTATCCATATCAGTGTCTTTGGTATTCAAGTTTGACCAACCTTTTGGGCCTTTCAACTTGATTTGCGGATCGTCGTAATTAACGTCGCCAGTGGCCGTTACGGTACGAACCGGGATAGCTTCGCCGGTTTTTTGTACTTGTGTCAGCTCCACCTGATTGGCCGTTAAGGTACGATTACCTTGTTCGACAATAACATTGCCGGTAAACAGGGCATTATCTGGGTAATTGGCTTCGGTTTTATCCGCATTAATGCGAACCGGTAGCTGATTCGGATCGCCTGTGACCAAAGGTTGGTCATAGGTAGGTACGCCAAGCATGCATTGCTCAGCAAGGTCGGCCAGACTGTGCTGGCTATATAGTGCCGTCCATATCAATGTGGCCAGCAGTGTTGGGAATCTTTTTTTCATACGCGGTTTTGGTGTTCCGTCATCGGGGGGCATCATGCCGGTAAACGGTCTGAGACTATATTACTCATCACAGTTGCGCTAGTGTTAAATCCGGCCGTTTACACGTCTCGCTGTTAGGCGCTGAGCTGAATGCCGAGTATGATAATGCAAATTTTGACTGACGGCATGATGAATTGAGGAGTATATGCAGTATTGGGGAAAACTGCTCGGTCTGATATTGGGCTTTCTGTCCGGTGGAGTCTGGGGTGCGATACTTGGGTTGCTTGTTGGCCATATGGTCGACAGGGCGCGTAGCACAAAGCGCCGCGGCTTTTTTGCCGATCAACAAACACGACAATTAATTTTTTTCCGCACCACTTTTCAGGTCATGGGACATTTAACCAAGGCTAAAGGTCGGGTAACGGAGGTTGATATTCAACTCGCCAGCCAATTGATGGATAGAATGCAATTGCATGGCGAAGCTCGAACAGCGGCACAGCAAGCATTTCGTGAGGGGAAAGAGAGTGGGTTCCCATTACGTGAGCGGTTGCAGGAATTACGCGGAGTTTGCTTTGGGCGTTTTGATTTAATTCGGATGTTTCTGGAAATTCAGTTACAGGCCGCATTTGCTGATGGATCATTGCATCCTAATGAACGGCAAGTGTTGTATGTCATTGCTGAAGAGTTAGGGATCTCCCGCGGTCAGTTCGATCAGTTCCTGAGCATGATCGAGGGCGGGCGTCAGTTTGGCGGTGGTGCCTGGCATGGTCAGCAGGGAGGATATTCTCAAGATGGCTATCAGCAAACGTCAAATGGCCCGACATTAGAGGATGCCTGCAAGGTGCTGGGGGTAAGCAGTACCGATGATAGTGTCACCATCAAACGTGCTTATCGCAAGCTCATGGGGGAACATCATCCAGATAAACTGGTGGCGAAAGGTTTGCCGCCTGAAATGATGGAGATGGCTAAGCAAAAAGCCCAAGAGATCCAGGCCGCGTATGATTTGATCAAGCGCGAGAAGGGATTCAAGTAACAGTGCTTGTGCCAGGAAAGTTAAAACCAGATCGGAGCCACTGTTCCGATCTGGTTTGATTCTGAATCGATTTTCTACTGAAAAATCAAAATTCGGGTTCGCATTTAAAATGCATTACCGTCCCAAATTCCGGGTGAGTAATACATAATTCCTGCGCATGCAACTGTAGCCGGGATGCCATTGCTTTGGCCTCCGGAGGGGCATAGAAACCATCACCAAGAATAGGATGGCCTATCGCCAGCATATGAACCCGTAGCTGATGGGAACGGCCGGTGATGGGGGATAACTTGACTCGCGTACTGCCGTCAGTATCTCGTGATAACACTTGATACTGAGTTTGCGAGGATTTACCCGTTTCATAACACACTTTCTGCTTTGGTCGATTCGGCCAGTCGCAAATTAAAGGCAGGTCAATCAACCCTTCATCTTGCGCCAGGTGGCCCCAAACCCGTGCGACATAAGACTTTTTCGGCTCACGCTCACGAAACTGCCGCTTTAACTCGCGCTCTGCCGCTTTAGTCAGCGCCACCACAATAACGCCGCTGGTCGCCATATCTAAGCGATGAACAGATTCAGCCGTCGGGAAGTCAGCCTGAATGCGCGTCATTATGCTGTCTTTATTTTCTGGTGCGCGACCGGGCACTGAAAGCAATCCGCTCGGTTTATTCACCACCATGATGTGCTCATCCTGATACAGGATGAGCAGCCAGGGATCGCGTGGGGGGTTATAGGGTTCCATTACTGGTGTGTCACCACCACCAGACGAATGGCATCCAAACGCCAGCCTGCTTGATTAAGATTCTCCAGCACCATTTTACGGTTATGTTCCAGAGTCTCTATTTCGTCATCGCGAATATTGGGGTTAACTGCTTTCAGGGCTTCCAAACGTGCCAACTCGGCGCTCAGTTTATCGTCCGCTTCATGCTTGGCCGCTTCAATCAGCAAACGCGCCTGTTCTTCCACCAATGCTTCTGCTTGCTGCAACATCGCGTGAACTTCTTGCTGAACCGCGTTGACCAGCTTGCTGGAAGTATGGCGATTGACCGCATTGAGCTGGCGGTTAAAACTTTCAAATTCTACTTGTGCCGCCAAATTGGTGCCGTTTTTGTCCATCAACATCCGTACCGGTGTTGGCGGTAAGAAGCGGGTCAATTGCAAGTGTTTCGGCGCTTGCGCTTCAACCACATAGACCAATTCAGCCAGCAGAGTACCCACTGGTAATGCTTTGTTTTTCAACAGAGAAACTGCGCAGCTTCCGGTGTCACCGGAGAGGATTAGATCCAAACCGTTACGGATGATCGGGTGTTCCCAGCTGACAAACTGAGCATCTTCGCGCGATAACGCCTGTTCACGATCAAATGTCACCGTGCAACCATCTTGTGGCAGCCCAGGGAAGTCTGGCACCAGCATATGGTCAGATGGTGTCAGCACAATCAAGTTATCGCTGCGATCTTCCTGGTTGATCCCGACAATATCGAACAGGTTCAGCGCAAAACTAACTAAATTGACGTCATTGTCTTGATCCGCAATGATTTGCGCTAGTTCTTGCCCATGCTCACCACCGTTGGAGTGCATCTCCAGCAAACGGTCACGGCCCTGTTCCAATTGCAGTTTCAGCCCTTCATGCTGCTGGCGGCAGATGTGGATAAATTCATCCAGCCCTTCCTGCTCACTTGGCGTTGCCAGATAAGTAATCAATTCTTGATAACCGCTGTCATAAATAGTACGGCCTGTCGGGCAGGTGTGCTCGAAAGCATCCAAACCTTCGTGATACCAGCGCACCAGTACCGCCTGCGCGGTATTTTCCAGATACGGCACCATTATCTGGATTTCACGGTTTTGGCCGATCCTATCCAGACGACCAATACGTTGCTCAAGCAAGTCCGGATTAAAAGGTAAATCGAACATCACCAGTTGGCAGGCAAACTGGAAGTTACGCCCTTCAGAGCCGATTTCTGAACACAATAATACCTGTGCGCCGTCTTCTTCGGAGGCAAAATAGGCTGCCGCGCGGTCACGTTCAATCAGTGATAAACCTTCATGGAATACGGCGGCACGGATAGCTTCGCGCTCACGTAACACTTGTTCAAGCTGCAATGCGGTGGCGGCTTGTGCGCAGATAACCAGCACTTTTTCATTGCGGTTAGCAATCAGGTAGTTAAGCAGCCATTCAACCCGTGGGTCAAAGTTCCACCAGGTGGCGTTTTCGCCTTCGAATTCTTGGTAGATTTGCTCTGGATAAAGCATGTCTTTGGCCCGTGCTTCGAGGCTTTTCTTGGCACCCATAATGCCTGACACTTTAATTGCCGTTTGGTATTGAGTCGGCAGTGGCAGTTTAATCTGATGCAAGACACGGTGTGGGAAGCCTTTCACCCCATTACGGGTGTTACGGAACAAGATACGGCTGGTGCCATGTCTGTCCATCAGCATGGTCACCAACTCTTGACGTGCCGCTTCGCTATCTTCAGTTTGGCTGTTTGCCGCTTTCAGCAGTGGCTCGATATCCTGCTCGTTAATCAGCTCACCGAGCAGATTCAGCTTATCGTCAGTTAAGCGCTCACCACCCAGCAGCAATGTGACAGCATCGGCAATTGGACGGTATTTTTGCTGCTCATTAATAAATTCTTCGTAATCGTGGAAGCGGTCAGGATCAAGCAGACGCAAGCGAGCAAAGTGGCTTTGCTGGCCCAGTTGCTCTGGTGTTGCGGTCAGCAGCAAGACGCCGGGAATATGCTCGGCTAGTTGTTCAATCACTTGATATTCGCGGCTCGGTGCTTCTTCACTCCAGGCCAAATGGTGTGCTTCATCCACTACCAGCAGATCCCAGGATGCGTCAGCCAATTGCTCCAGACGCTGCTTATTACGGCGCACAAAGTCCAAAGAGCAAATGACCATCTGTTCGGTTTCAAATGGATTGGTGCTGTCGAGCAATGCTTCGGAATAGCGGCTGTCATCAAACAGCGAGAAGCGCAGATTGAAGCGGCGCAGCATTTCCACCAGCCACTGGTGTTGCAGGCTTTCTGGTACGACAATCAGGATACGTTCAGCACGGCCTGACAGCAGTTGCTGATGGATAATCATCCCTGCTTCGATGGTTTTACCCAATCCCACTTCGTCGGCCAGTAAGACGCGCGGTGCATGGCGCTGACCCACTTCATAGGCAATATGTAATTGGTGTGGGATCAGGCTGGCGCGGATACCACGCAGGCCACTCCAGGGCAGGCGGAACTGCTCACTTTGGTATTTACGGGCGCGAAAACGCAGGGCAAATCTATCCATGCGATCAATCTGGCCGGCAAATAATCTGTCTTGCGGTTTGCTAAAAGTTAGTTTGCTATCGAGCAAAACTTCACGCATGGAAACGCCGGTTTCCTCGGTATCCAGGCGAGTACCAATATAGGTAATCAGCCCGTTCTCCTCAGACACTTCTTCCACTTTCAGCTGCCAGCCTTCGTGGTGAGTGATGGTATCGCCCGGATTAAACATGACACGGGTAATTGGAGAATCATTTCTGGCGTAAAGGCGGTTTTCACCGGTTGCGGGAAACAGTAAGGTGACCATGCGTACGTCAATGGCAACGACAGTACCCAATCCAAGTTCGCTTTCTGTATCGCTGATCCAGCGTTGACCAAGTGTAAAAGGCATAAATTATCGGCTCGATTTTTTTGTTTGACTGTTATGAATAGAAAAGTCTGGTAAATATGATTGATGCAAATTTTGGCAAGGGCGCTATGGTAATGGAAGCAGAGCGCGGCGTCACCTGTAAAATACCTGTCATACTTCAAGCTGCATGTGCGTTGGCTGCGTTCAATAATCCACTACAGTAAGCTCATCGGGACTTTCTCACTTGCCGCCTTGCTGCAACTCGAATTATTTAGGATATAAGGTATCAGAATAACCCCATCTGACCGGTTATCAGTGTGGTGAAGTCATCATGCATGAAGGGAAGTATAGCGTCTGCTACTGGCTGTAGCTGACGTGTCAGATAGTGATCGTAATCGATGGGGGATTGCCGGGTTTCCAGCGGCTCGGGGCCAGCAGTGGTCATAACATAGCTAATCCAGCCGCCGTTTTGATATTGCAATGGCCGCCCAAGTTTGCGGTTAAACTCATCCGCCAGCCGCGCAGCTCTGGCATGAGGTGGGACATTGCGCTGGTAGTCATCCAGCCGGCGGCGCAGGCGTTTACGGTAAATCAGTTGTTCGTCTAGTTCGCCATTGAGGGTGCGGGCGACATAATCTCGCACATAGTCCTGATAAGGTTGCTGTTGGAAAATCTTTAGATACAGTTCGCGCTGGAATTGCTGGGCCAGCGGTGTCCAATCCGTACGTACCGTCTCCAGCCCCTTATAGATCATCTGGTCACCCGCAGGGGTTGAAATCAACCCGGCATAGCGCTTTTTGCTGCCTTGTTCTGCACCCCGGATGGTGGGCATCAAAAAACGTCGATAGTGGGTTTCAAACTCCAATTCAAGAGCACAGGGCAGATCAAAAGTTTCACGGATATGGGTTTGCCACCATTGATTCACATACTGCACCAGCTCTTTGCCGATACTGGAGGCCTGTTCTTCACTGTGGGCGTTTTTCAGCCAAACAAAGGTTGAGTCGGTATCGCCATAAATGACCTGATAGCCCCGTGCTTCAATTAATTCGCGGGTTTTTCGCATAATTTCGTGGCCGCGCATAGTAATTGACGAAGCCAATCTGGGGTCGAAAAAACGGCATCCGCTGGAACCCAGAACACCATAAAAGGCATTCATGATTATCTTTAAGGCTTGGGATAATGGCTTGTTTTGCTGACGTTTTGCCGCTTCTCGTCCTAACCAAATCTGGTTAACAATCGCCGGTAGACAGTGCTTTTTGCGCGAGAACCAAGCCCCGCGAAAACCGGGCACAGCATGTTGCTCATCAGGCTGGGACATTCCTACCACCAATCCCACCGGATCAATCAAAAAAGTGCGAATAATTGAGGGATACAGACTTTTATAGTCGAGTACCAGTACCGAGTCATACAATCCTGGCTGAGAATCCATCACAAAACCGCCGGGGCTGTGCTCTTCCGGCAACTCGCCCAAATTGGGCGCAACATAGCCGATGCGGTGCATGCGTGGCATATAAAGGTGGGTGAAGGCCGCGACTGAGCCGCCACTGCGATCCGCGGCCAACCCGGTGACCGTTGCTCGCTCAAGTAAGAAGCTGAGTAATTCGGTTTTGGCAAAAATCCGCGTCACCAGTTCACAATCTTTCAAGTTATAGCGCGCCAGAGCCGGTTTATCATTGGCAAAGCGCTGATTGATTTCGTCCATCCGCTGATAGGGACTATCGCTGGCTTTACCTTCGCCCAATAAGGTTTGCGACACCGATTCCAGGCTGAACGATGGGAAATTCCAGGTGGCGGATTTCAGTGCTTCAATGCCATCAATGATTAACCGACCCGCGGCCGAAGCAAAAAAGTGCCCCTGCTTAAAACCGTGCTCCCGCCACTCTAGCAAGTTGCCGCCACGACCAAAGCGCAGTGGGATTTGATAGCGGTCGGCGTGCTTTTGTAGCACGCGCAAGTCAAATTGCACCAGATTCCAGCCGATAATGGCATCGGGATCGTGCAGTTCCAGCCATTGGTTGAGTTTTTCCAATAATAGCGGGCGGCTGGCGACATATTCCAGATTGAAATCCAGCGCCGCTTCATCGGCCTGATTGCCATTGGGCGGCCCCAACATGTATACCTGCCGCTGGCCGCAGCCTTCCATACCGATGCAATAAAGCTCGCCGTGTTCGCTGGTTTCGATATCCAGCGACACCAGCTTTAGTGTCGGGCGATAGTCATCGGCAGGTTTCATTTGGGTATTAAGTAGCGGGCCGTTGCCATTGTCTTCGCCGCTAAACCACACCGGCGCGGTAATAAAACGCTCCATAAGAAAGCGCTCTGGCGGGCGAATATCACCTTCGTAGACATTCACTCCGCTTTCTTTGAGCAGTTTTTCCAGGCGGATTAATTGACGATGCTGGTTGCAATATAGCCCCAGAACCGGGCGTTGATGGAAATCGGTCAGGTCAAGAGGTCGCAGTTGCCAGCGGCGCTCATCACGCAGCACGGTTTCAGCCCGTTGCCGCTGTTCGGCCGGGATAAACGCTACCGAGGGTTGAGGCGGCAGCCTGACTTGCTGCGGGCCTTCATCGGTGGCTAACCAGAATTCAACTTCGGTGCCTGCCTGCGTGTCGCGCCAGTGGCGGGTGAGCAGGAAGCCCTGACGAGTTTGCACCACGCGACTGTCCTATAATAGAGAAATGAATGAATCACACTGGAATATCATGTTTCTTTAGTATGGGTATTTATACAGTAATTGTCTATTTCAATGATGATTTACTAATAATACATACAATTCGCTGATTGACTCATTTCGCGGCACGCCGGACAATCCTCGCCCCTGAGCCTTGGGTGTTAACCAACGGACAAATCTATGGAAGCCTATTTATTACATTTACTGACGCAATCTCTGGCTTTCACGCTATTTGTCGTCATGTTAGTCACTTTTTTAGAATCGTTGGCGCTGGTGGGGATGTTACTGCCCGGCACGGTCATGATGACCAGTGTCGGCGCATTGATTGGCAGTGGAGAAGTGGGTTTTTATACCGCCTGGGCTGCCGCGACGGTAGGGTGTTTGATGGGGGATTGGCTCTCATACTTTATTGGTCGCCGCTTCAAAGAGCCGTTGCACCGCTGGTCTTTTCTGAAAAAACATAAATCGCTATTGGCGAAAACTGAGCATGCATTGCATAACCACAGTATGGCTACCGTGCTGCTGGGGCGTTTTATTGGCCCGACACGGCCTATTGTCCCGATGGTCGCGGGGATGCTAAATCTACCGCCGGTAAAATTTGCTTTACCGAATGTGATTGGTTGCCTGACCTGGCCACCGCTCTATTTCTTCCCCGGCATACTCGCGGGCGTGGCGATTGATATCCCGCCAAATGCCAACAGTTACATGTTTAAGTGGCTCTTGTTTATCGTTGTGATGCTGATTTGGCTGGCGTGCTGGTTGTCCTGGCGCTGGTGGAGGTTTGGCAAACGCAGCCCGGATCGCTTGAGCAAATGGTTACCTTTGGCCCGCTTGCGTTGGGTGACGGTGCTTTCTATTATCGTGGCCATTGCCAGCTTTATCTGGTTGCATATGCAGCCCATTATGCCGATTTATCGTCATTTGTTGTGGAAGGTGCTCGCCGGCTAAAAATGCCCAGCACACTGGCTTCGGGAGCGGTGCCGTTAACCAGTGCTTGAGTGGGGCCGTCGTAGTAAATGCGGCCATCGACCACCAATAAAGTGCGCTCGGCAATGCGGGCAGCGTCATCCAAATTGTGTGACACCATCAGTAATGTTAGATCGCGGTTAGTACACACCTGACTGACTAATTGCAGCATCTCATTGCGCAGCGCCGGGTCTAATGCAGAAAACGGCTCGTCCAGCAACAGGATAGGCTGGCTACGCACCAAACAACGGGCCAGTGCCGCCCGCTGGCGTTGACCGCCAGAAAGCTGTGCTGGCAGCCGGTCGAGGCACGCTTCCAATCCAACTTGTTGCGCTATTAGGCCGAGCAGCAACTTTTGTTCGTGATTGAGCTTTAGTCCCGGATGCAATCCCAGCCCAATGTTCTGTTCAACATTTAAATGTGCAAACAGATTATTTTCCTGAAACAACATCGATACCGGCCTTTGGGCGGGCGGAGTCATGGTGTGGTCTTGATTATTCAGCAGCATACGGCCACTGGCCGGTGCCAAAAATCCCGCAATCAAACTCAGCAGAGTGCTTTTACCCGCTCCACTTGGGCCAAGGATAGCCACCCGCTCACCCGGTTGGATGCGCAAATCAAAACGCATCAGTAAGTGGTCATACAGATAGGTGATTTTCTCAAGGTTTAACATGGCGGCTCGGCAGTCGTTCAATAAGAGTAAACAGCAGGAAACACAGTAATAGCAGCAATAGGGCAGTCACTGCGCCATCATTGCTGCGATAAGACCCTATCTGCTGATAAAGATAAAATGGCAAAGTACGGAAGTGCTCGTTACCAAACAGCGCCACCACACCAAAATCTCCAAGAGAAAGTACCGTGGCGAAGGCCAGCGCCTGAGCCAGGGGGCGTTTTAGCGCACTGAGTTCTATATGGTGTACACGGTGCCAGCCGCGAATATCCAGTGATAAACAGAGCGGCGTATAGCGCTCGGCAAGATCCCGCATCGGGTTATCCAGCACTTTTAAAGCATAGGGCACCGCCATCAGCGCATTGGTTAAAATCACCAGAGCATAGGGGGATTGCGGCAAACCCAACGTATCATTGAGCAATAAGAAAAAGCCGGTCGCCAGCACGATACCCGGCATCGCCAGAATCACCATGCCGCTGACGTCCATGGCTTGTCCGTAAGCCGTATGGTGGCGCAGCTTCAGTTCACGGCTACTCCATAACAGCATCATGGTCAGAGTGACACACAATAACCCCGCACCAATGGCGATGGTCAGTGAAGTAAAGAAGGCGTGCCACAATGCCGGTTGCTGGAGCACGGTCAATATCGTTTTATTGCTGCCATCAATCACGACAGCCAGTAATGGCGGCACCATCAATAGTAATGCCGCGCCGATTAACAGGGTATCACTGATACGGGACCAGGCACTGTCCTGCTGACTGCGCCAGATTTGCCCATGAGTATTGCCCACCGCCAATACTGAGCTTAGCCGCTGGCTCAGTACCACCAATCCCAGGCAACACCCCAGTTGAATCAGTGCCAATAATGCCGCGCGCCCTAAATCATAGTCATAACTGAGTGCTTGATAAATAGCCAGTTCGATCGTGGTGGCTTGTGGCCCGCCGCCGAGTGAGAGCACCGTGGCGAAACTGGCAAAACACAGCATAAAAATCAGTGCGGCAGTAGGTAGGATCTGGCGGCGCAGATAGGGCCACTCAACCCAGCGAAAATGCTGCCAGCCATTCATGCCCAGTTGTGCAGCTAACTGGCGCTGTTCAACGGCAATGCTTTCCAATGACTGCAATAGCAAGCGGGTTGCCAGCGGCATATTAAAGAAGATATGCGCCAGCAAAATCCCCTGTAGACCATAAGGCGAGAAGCGGTAATCCACCCCCAACCAGCCAAATAGCGCCGCCAACCAACCTTGGCGACCATAAACGGTCAGAATGCCAAAGATGGCGACCAGCACCGGCAGCACCAGTGTCATGGCGCATAAGCGCAACAGCAGTTGACGGCCGGGAAAGCGGCGGCGGTATAAGGCGCGCGCCAAAAAAATCGCCGGAATAACTGACAGTAATGCAGAGAGAAACGCCTGCCAGAAAGTGAATCGAATCACATGCCACAGATAGCTGTCGTGCCAGATGCTTTGCCAATTCGTGTCAGGGGCGTGCCGCCAGATAGCCGTGAACGCCAGCAAAGCGACACCGACTATCAGCAAAGCGGCCAGTAGCCCCGGCCATAACCACGCGGGGATCAGCGGCTGACGGCGGATTGCCATGCCTGAATCCATTTGCCACGATTATCAGCCACGTCTTTAGCATCAAATTGTAATGCTTTTTGTGGCACGGTCAGGGTGTCAAATCCGGCCGGTAAATCCATTTTGATCACTGGATACATCCAGTTGCCGGTCGGGATATGATTCTGGAATGCAGGTGTGACCATAAATTGCATAAAGCGCTGCGCCAGTTCCGGCTGCTTGCTGGATGCCACTACACCGGCGACTTCCACTTGCAGGTAGTGGCCTTCGCTAAAATCGGCAGCGGCATAGTGACTTTTTTTCTCTTCAATCAGATGATAAGCCGGAGAGGTGGTGTAACTTAGCACTAAATCCCCTTCACCTTTCAGGAACAAGCCGTAGGCTTCGCTCCAACCTTTGGTCACGGTGACGGTTTTCTTCGCCAGTTGCTGCCATGCTTGCGGGGCTTTATCGCCATACACTTTTTGCATCCACAACATTAAGCCAAGGCCAGGTGTGCTGGTGCGTGGGTCTTGATAAATGACCTTCCACGGCTCTTTACTGTCGACTAATTCTTGCAGGCTCTTCGGCGGGTTTTTTAATTTGTTTTTGTCATACACAAAAGCAAAATAGCCATAGTCGTATGGGACGAAGGTCTTATTCTGCCATTTTTCCGGCAAAGTCAGTTTGCTGGTATCTACCTGACTTGGCACGAATAGCCCGGTTTGTTCCGCCGCTTGTACTAAATTGTTATCCAAACCTAAAATGACATCGGCCTGACTGTTTTTACCTTCCATGCGCAAGCGGTTTAGCAGTGAAACGCCATCTTCCAGCGCGACAAATTTAAGTTGGCAATCGCACTCGGCTTCAAAGGCTTTTTTAATGGCAGGCCCTGGCCCCCAATCGGCAGCAAAGGAGTCATAGGTATACACTGTCAATGTGGGTTTATCAGCAGCCACAGCAGCCGCAGACAGCAAAAACAAGCAGGGAATAAGGCGTTTAAACACTTTGCACTCCTTAAGGATAAAGGTGGCAAAGGTATCTGAGGCGGTAGCTAACATCAGTACCAATAGGGAGTACCGGCATTATCTTTCTCAAATCCCTCCGCCGGTGTTAACCGGATCAGGTTCGACGGGTTTGCTCTCAGCTAACTTGCCGTTTTCTGCAATTTAGCACCCCGTTGAGACGCCGCTATTGTAGAGTGTAATTAGGGTGGGTGAAAGTAGGTTTATGCTTCTGGCGGTGTAAACCAGGCCGATTTGAAATCAAACCAGCCGAGTGTATTCATGCGTACACCACGCATACTGTGTTGTCCGTATAATTCTAGCCAGTGATGGAATAGGGGATGGAATTGATTTTGGCTGACCAGTCGTTGGCTCCAGTCCGCCATCTGTAAGGTATTATTGCGCCATAATTCAACATCCTGATGTAACTCATCATCCAGACAATATTGCAGTAGCGGCAGCTCATATAAAGTGGCAAACAGAGAAAACTCCAGTGGCAGATAGAAGTTAGCGCTGCCAAGCCACATGTCGCTCTGGGCATCCCCCTGATACCATTGTGTGTAATCCACGACTTGTATTTTTAAGGTAACACCTTGATCATAAAGCAACTTTGTTAGCGTTTGACTGATGGCATCAAACTCTGAATGGTGACTGTAAAAGGTGAGAGTTAGTTCGGTTAAACCTTCCGGTTTCGCTTCCAGAGCGGTGAGCCGGTTGTGATGCCAGCGCGGCAACATGCCGTAAGCCGGTGACCAATAGCGCTGATAAAAGGGATCTGCATGGCTGAGCAGAGCGACGGGTGTAATCAGCTCACAAAGCCAGCGACGAATATCGGGATTGCGGGTCAGGGGAGAGCGCTGGTCAAACAGTAAAAAATAACAGCCTTCTTCCAGCCGACTTTCCAGTTCATTTTTGCTGGTATCGTCAGCCTGCAATTGTACGCCGGAATAAACCAATTCTTCAGACAGCTCTGGTAGCACCCAGATATTGACCTCATCAATCAATGCACGAAAACCGAAATAGTTATCAAAAGCCTGAATTTTCAATTGGCTCTGGTGATTACGAATCACAGAATAAGGGCCTGTCCCGATAGGATGCCGACGGAAGTCGGGTTGATTTTCCCACTCTTGGGGCAAGATCATGGCGTGCACACTGCCCAACAACCACGGCAGCCAGTTATCTGGGGCGCTAAGATGCACATCAATGACATATGGCGTGGGTGAACGCACTGCCGTGATATGTGAAAACAGTGGTTGCGGGATTAATCGGGTCAGACTGGTAATCACATCATTCATTTCCAGCTCACGGCCGTGGTGAAAATGTATCGCTGGGCGCAAATAAAAGCGCCAATGCAATGGACTTATAGCTTGCCAGTGATGAGATAAGTCTGGTTCTAGTTCCCCATTTTCCTCATTTATCCGTGTCAGACCATTAAAAATCTGCCGTACCATATGGGTTTCTGATCGGCGTAGCGCTGTGCCCGGCAGTAGGTTCTGTAATGGGCGGTAATAGAGCACACGCAGAATATGTTTACCTTGTCGAAAGCTGCGCCCTAACTGGGATAGCAGCATTTGGCGTACCGCTTTTTTATCCCCGACCAACTGCACCAACTGATCAATACTCTCTTGCTCCAGTAACTCTTCGGCTCGCTGTTGTTGTAAGGCTAAACCGGAATAGAGGAAGGTCAATTGTGAGCGCTTACCTCGGCCCGCTTCCGCCTGCCAGCTAAGCCACCCCTCTTGTTGCATGCTGCCCAGTAAAGAACGCACGTGGCGGCGCGAACAGCACAGCACTTCAGCCAGCTCCTGCAAGGTGGTTTCTGTTGGTAAACCGCTAAAACGTTGCCAGAGGCGAATGAACTGTTGTTGCAGGCGAGAGGTAGACATAAAAGAGGAACTCCTCGGCAAATTTCATCAATTTTTCTTTCCCTATATTACGCAGATACTGGTTGCCAATGAAAGTAGCTTAACGCGGCAATGTCGGTGCAATCACAGCCAATGGGAGGAATAAGATGATTTTTAATTTACAACGTTATTCCACTCATGACGGCCCCGGTATTCGTAGCGTGGTATTTCTCAAAGGCTGCTCACTGAGCTGCCGCTGGTGCCAAAACCCAGAAAGTCGCTCACGCCAGCCAGAGGTGTTATTTGACTCGCGCCTGTGTTTATCAGGCTGTGATTTGTGTCAACAGACATGCCCGCAAGCAATTCAACGTATTGATAATAAAATTGTTATTCATCGCCAGCAATTAGCAGAAAACGATATTCAGGCGCTAACGGTTCGCTGCCCCAGTGGTGCCCTGACGGTGTGCGGCAGCCCGATTGATATTGATGCCACCATGGAGACATTGTTACGTGACTTGCCATTTTATCGGCGTAGCGGCGGCGGGGTAACGTTGTCCGGCGGTGAGCCTTTTATGCAACCAACCGTGGCGGCTGAATTATTGCAGCGCTGCCATCAGCAAGGTATCCATACTGCGGTTGAGTCTTGCCTGCATACGCCCTGGCGCTATATCGCCCCCTCTCTGCCATGGCTTGATTTGATGCTGGCAGATTTGAAACACACCGATGAGCAACGTTTTCAACAGTGGACGGGCGGTTCGGCCAGGCGGGTGATGGATAACTTTCGTAAATTAGCAGCGGCGGGCACCAATATCACCGTAAGGGTGCCCTTAATCCCGGATTTCAACGCTGACCGCCGCTCGGTACAAGGCATTGTCGATTTTGCTGCGGATGAAATTGGCGTGAAAGAGATTCACTTTTTGCCTTATCACACGCTGGGCATCAACAAATATTCACTGCTGGGTGAAGAGTATCTGGCAGCCAAGACACCTTTAGATTCTCCTGACCTGTTGGCCTTTGCGGAAAGTTATGCCCGAGACAAGGGTCTTACCGCAATTTTAAGAGGATGACGCAATGACCACTCTCGATTTGGTAACCTTAAGCGAACGGACAAAACAGCATAAAAACGCGCTGATTCACATTGTAAAACCGCCGGTCTGTACTGAGCGGGCTGTGCACTATACCGAGGCTTATCAACAGCATCAGGATAAACCGCTGCCTGTTCGACGTGCGTTGGCGCTGGCTCATCATCTACAGCAACGCACCATCTGGATTAAGAATGATGAGCTGATCATTGGTAATCAGGCCAGTCAACTGCGGGCAGCGCCAATTTTTCCAGAATACACGGTGAGCTGGATTGAGAGTGAAATTGACGAGCTGGCCGATCGCCCTGGTGCAGGTTTCTCCGTCAGTGAAGAAGACAAAGCGGTATTGCACCGGTTGTGCCCGTGGTGGCGCGGTCAAACTGTGCAGGATCGCTGCTATGGTATGTTCACCGACGAACAAAAAGCCTTGCTGGCAACCGGCATTATAAAGGCCGAGGGGAATATGACCTCCGGTGATGCACATTTGGCGGTTAACTTCCCGTTATTGCTGGAAAAAGGGTTGGATGGCCTGCGCAGTAAAGTGGCCAGCCGCCGTGGACGGTTGCAACTGACGGACTGGAGTGACCTGCATAAAGAACAATTCCTGAAAGCGATTGATATTTCGCTGGTGGCTCTAAGCGAACATATTGAGCGCTACGCCGCAGTGGCACGGCAAATGGCACTGGATGAAACTCGTGAGTGGCGTCGGATAGAGCTACAGACTATCGCCGAAAATTGTGAATTGATTGCCCATCAGCCACCGCAGACTTTCTGGCAAGCTCTGCAATTGTGCTATTTCATTCAGTTGATTTTGCAGATTGAATCTAATGGTCACTCGGTTTCTTTTGGTCGTCTGGACCAATATTTGTACCCCTGGTATCGTCGCGATGTTGAGCTGGAAAATACCCTTAGCCGCGAACAAGCCATTGAAATGCTGCATAGCTGTTGGCTGAAATTGCTGGAGGTGAATAAAATCCGCTCCGGCTCGCACTCCAAAGCCTCAGCGGGTAGCCCACTTTATCAAAATGTCACCATCGGCGGGCAAAAGTTGGTACAGGGCAAAGCTATTGATGCCGTGAATCCACTTTCTTATGCGGTACTGGAGTCATGCGGGCGCTTGCGCTCCACTCAGCCAAACTTGAGTGTTCGTTACCATGCCGGAATTAGTGATGATTTTCTGGATGCTTGCGTGCAAGTTATTCGCTGCGGTTTTGGTATGCCAGCGTTTAACAATGACGAAATTGTTATACCTGAATTTATAAAACTGGGTGTCGAGCCGCAGGATGCCTATGATTACGCCGCGATTGGTTGTATTGAAACGGCGGTTGGCGGCAAGTGGGGTTATCGCTGCACTGGCATGAGTTTCATTAACTTTGCCAGAGTGATGTTGGCGGCGCTGGAGCAGGGCCGAGATGCAACATCCGGGCAGGTATTCTTGCCGCAAGAGCAGGGTTTGTCGAAAGGCAATTTTAGCGATTTCTCTCAAGTGATGGCGCAATGGGATGCGCAGATTCGTTACTACACCCGCAAATCTATCGAAATAGAGTGTGTAGTGGATACGGTATTGGAAGAGAACGCCCACGATATTGTCTGTTCTGCGCTGGTGGATGATTGCATTGAGCGTGGCAAAAGTATCAAGCAAGGCGGGGCGCGCTATGACTGGGTTTCTGGTTTGCAAGTTGGGATTGCCAACTTGGGTAACAGCCTGGCGGCGGTGAGGAAATTAGTATTTGAACAACAACTTATCAGCCAACAGCAACTGGCTACAGCATTAGCTAATGATTTTGCCGGTTTGAATGGCGAGCAACTGCGTCAGCACCTGATAAATTCAGCGCCGAAATATGGCAACGACGTTGATGACGTCGACCAACTGTTAGTTCGCGCTTATCAGACCTACATTGATGAGCTGAAGCAATATCACAATACTCGTTTTGGTCGCGGTCCGATTGGCGGCACTTATTATGCGGGTACGTCATCCATTTCTGCCAATGTGCCCTTTGGCGCGGCGACCATGGCAACACCGGATGGCCGTAAAGCACACAGCCCATTGGCGGAAGGGGCAAGCCCGGCTTCTGGCACCGACCATCTGGGGCCAACGGCGGTGTTTAACTCGCTATCGAAATTACCGACTGCCTCTATTCTGGGCGGGGTGTTGCTCAATCAAAAATTGAATCCATCTACATTAGATAACCCGCGTGACCGTGAAAAGTTGATGATGATGCTGCGCACCTTCTTTGAAGAGTATCTGGGGTGGCATGTGCAATACAACATCGTGTCGCGGGAGACCTTATTGGAGGCCAGGCAGCACCCAGATCGTTATCGTGATTTAGTGGTTAGGGTGGCGGGTTACTCGGCATTCTTCACCGCGCTGTCACCGGATGCGCAGGACGATATTATCGCCCGCACTGAGCACACTTTGTAATCGACTTTTTTAACTTATTTTTTGAGTAATGAGTCTTGCTGTAGTCCTGAGTTCCAAAAATTTCTGAGTAATGGTGTTTTTCACCAGCCAGTGGGTTATACCACTGGCTTTTTTTATTACTCTTCGCACTTGAAGCTGTGGCGTTGTTAGCTGTGTTCACGCACCCGAATCACTTACTTGAGTAAGCTCATCGGGATTTGTTCACTTGCTGCCTGGCCACAACTCCAATTGCTTTGAGTAATATATTTGGTACTTGAAGCTGTGGCGTTGTTAGCTGTGTTCACGCACCCGAATCACTTACTTGAGTAAGCTCATCGGGATTTGTTCACTTGCTGCCTGGCCACAACTCCAATTGCTTTGAGTAATATATTTGGTACTTGAAGCTGTGGCGTTGTTAGCTGCGTTCACGCACCCGAATCACTGACTTGAGTAAGCTCATCGGGATTTGTTCACTTGCTGCCTGGCTGTAACCCCAATGACTTTGGATAATATCCTGCGTCTTTGGTGCCGAAACAAGATTCACGGTATCAATTGTTTGGCGGTAAATTTATGCGGCTTATCTATTTTTCTCTATATAAATTTGCGCGCTTCTGTAGCATAGCGTTCACTCGCTGTTTCTGGCGCTGGAGCCTGGAATGAAATCTGCATTAACCTTTTCCCGTCGTATCAACCCGGTTTTTCTTGCGTTCTTTGTGGTGGCTTTTCTCTCTGGTATTGCAGGCGCTTTGCAGGCTCCCACCTTAAGTCTATTTTTAAGCACTGAAGTGAAAGTGCGCCCGTTGTGGGTGGGGCTATTTTATACCGTCAATGCTATCGCGGGGATCACCGTCAGCTTTGTATTGGCCAAGCGCTCGGATGCTCGGGGAGATCGCCGCAAGCTGATTATGGTTTGCTATCTGATGGCGGTGGGGAACTGCCTGCTGTTTGCTTTTAATCGTGATTATCTCACATTGATCACCGCCGGCGTGCTGTTGGCCTCGGTGGCTAATACCGCCATGCCACAGATTTTCGCTCTGGCGCGTGAATATGCGGATAGCTCAGCCCGTGAAGTGGTGATGTTTAGCTCAATTATGCGTGCGCAGCTTTCATTAGCGTGGGTTATCGGGCCGCCATTGTCATTTATGCTGGCACTGAATTATGGCTTTACTCTGATGTTCAGTATTGCCGCGGGTATCTTTGTGCTGAGTGCGCTGGTGGTGTGGTTTATTTTGCCGTCGGTGAAGCGAACCGAGCCGGTGATGGATGCGCCTGTGGTTGCGCAGGGTAGCCTGTTTGCTGATAAAGATGTTCTGCTGCTGTTTATTGCCTCAATGCTGATGTGGACATGTAACACCATGTACATCATTGATATGCCGTTATATATCACTGCTAATCTGGGGCTGCCAGAGCGGCTGGCCGGCTTACTGATGGGAACGGCGGCTGGGCTGGAAATTCCTATTATGCTGCTGGCGGGTTATTCGGTCAGACGTTTTGGTAAGCGCAAAATTATGTTGTTCGCCGTGTTGGCTGGCGTGCTGTTTTATACCGGGCTGGTGTTATTTAAATTTAAAACAGCATTGATGTTATTGCAGATTTTTAATGCCATTTTCATCGGTATTGTTGCCGGGATTGGGATGCTTTATTTTCAGGATTTAATGCCGGGCAGAGCGGGAGCTGCCACCACACTGTTTACCAACAGTATTTCAACTGGGGTGATTCTGGCGGGGGTGCTGCAAGGAGTATTAACGGAAACCTGGGGTCATAATTCGGTGTATGTCATGGCGATGATCCTCGCCATTCTTTCGCTTATTATTTGTGCGCGAGTGAGAGAGGCTTAGCGCCCCGCAGGGCGCTGTGATTGGTGAACAACCTATTTTGCAACACCGGGACTGGCGGGGCGACTGCACTTATGGGCGCTCCGGCGACTTACGTCGCTACGACCCATTCGGTACATTTCCCCGCTTATCAACTCAACCAGGGCGCTGTGTGGCGTTTTAGTAGACGGGCAGCAAGTTCAGACTCGACAGGATATGGGCGATGGCATTAATCGCCCCGAACAGTAAAATCAATACAATCATCGGGGTGCCGCCCCAGACGCGATACAGCGGGCTACCAAAGCGTTTGCGTGAGGCCCGTGCCAGCAGCGCAGGGACAATGGCGGCCCAGACGGTAGCGGCTAGTCCGGCATAACCGATGGCGTAAATGAAACCGTCGGGATAAATCAACCCACCCAATATTGGCGGCAGGAAGGTGATGACAGCTGTTTTTGCCCGACCTAAGCGGCTATCGTTAAATTTAAATAAATCAGCCAGATAATCGAATAATCCCAAAGTGACGCCCAGAAATGAACTGGCGACGGCGAAGTTTGAGAATACTGTCAGCAGCAGGTCCATTGACGAACTTTTTAATATCCCGCCCAGTGCACTGACCAGCACATCAATATTGCCGCCCTGACTGGCTATTTCGCGAAATTGTGGTCGTGGAATATTCCCCATAGTACCGACCAGCCAGATGATATATAGCGCCAGTGCCAGCAAAGTGCCAAATAGCAAGCAGTTGCGGATACGGTGTGGGTTTTTACCGTAATACTTCATCAAACTGGGGACATTACCGTGATAACCGAATGACGCCAGACAAAATGGCAGTGTCATCAACAGATAGGGCAGGTAGCTTGGGTTGGCGTCACTCAGATTAAACAATTTCACCGGTTCGACATGGCCTAACAATCCGCCGAATGTCATAAAGAAAGTGAGTATCTTGGCACCCAGCACGATAGTGGTCATTCGGCTCACCGCAGTGGTACTGAGCCAAACAATAAAAGCGACGAATAAAGCAAAGAACAGGCCTCCCAGACGAGCCGGGAAGTCTATTCCCATTCCGCGTAGCGTATGCTGAATAACCGAGCCACTGGCAGAGATATAGGCGTAGGTCAGAATATAGAGAACAAAGGCGACGGTCAGGCCATTTATCACATTCCAGCCGTTGCCCAGTAAGTCTTTGGTGATGGTGTCAAAACTGGCACCGGTATGATAGTTGAGGTTGGCTTCGAGGATCATTAATCCTGAATGAAGCATGCAAAACCAGGTAAAAACCAGAACCGCAATAGACCAATAAAACCAGATCCCTGACATGACAACGGGTAGTGAAAACATCCCTGCGCCGACGATAGTGCCTGCAATAATCATGGCACCGCCGAGGAGGGAAGGATTTTTAATTTTTGCTGCTGTGACCTGATCTTCTAGTGTAGTTTGGGCCATAGTAGGGTGTCCTCGTGTGGTTTTACCACTTATAGAGGTAGCGATTTTGTAGCTGTTTTCCCCCTGCCAGAGCAGCAGGGGGCGTGGTCTTGGTATGGTGGTTGCCGCTTATTCGATAGGTTTTAATCGGGCAACAAAGTGGCGCAGAACAGGGGGTTCGTAGGTGAAGGTTAAGCCCTTGATTTCTTCAGCACGTGATTTGAGTGAAATCAGGGCATCGGCAATGTAATCCATATGGTCATTGGTATAGACCCGGCGCGGGATGGTCAGGCGCAGCAGTTCTAATGGCGATGGTTTTTGTTTACCAGTTTGTGGATCACGGCCTAGCAGCAATGATCCAATTTCCACACTGCGAATACCTGCTTCCAGATACAGCGCATTATTCAGGGCCTGTGCCGGGAATTGTTCGGCTGGAATATGAGGCAGCAGGATTTTGGCATCGACAAACACCGCATGACCGCCGGTAGGATATTGAATCGGAATACCGCCAGCACGCAGCCGCTCGCCAAGATACTCAACCTGCCCAATACGGTATGTCAGGAAGTCTTCATTCATCCCTTCTTCCAGCCCAATGGCCAGCGCTTCCATGTCGCGACCAGCCAATCCACCGTAAGTGACAAAACCTTCCATTGGCACACAACGGATACGAACGTCGTTGAATAGGTCTTCATCGGTGCGGAAACAGCACAAACCGCCAATATTCACCATCGGGTCTTTTTTGGCTGACATGGTGAGCATATCGCCATATTGATACATTTCCAGAATGATTTCTTTGATCGACTTATCGCCATAACCTGGCTCGCGTTGTTTGATAAACCAGGCATTTTCACAGAAGCGGGCGGAGTCGATGACCACCGGAATATTATGCTGTTGAGCAATTCGATACACTTCGCGCATATTGCTCATTGAAATTGGCTGCCCACCGGAGCTGTTACAGGTGACGGTGGTAATAATTGACACCACGTTGTCAGCACCATATTCGGCAATTGTTGCTTTCAATTGGTCTAAATCGAAGTCACCTTTCCAGTCATAATAAGCCACAGTATCAAAGGCTTTCGGAGTGACGACGTTGATAGCTTTAGCGCCATTCATCTCAACGTGAGCGGCGGTGGTATCAAAATGGAAGTTAGAAATAAAGACCGGGTTCTTGGCGCCACCAGCTTTTTGTTTTTTCGCAATCAGGCAAGGGAACAGGATTTGTTCAGCGCCACGGCCCTGATGTGTTGGGATAGTAAATGGGTAGCCAATCAGTTTTTTAACCTGATCACACAGGTGATAATAGTTACGTGAACCAGCATAGGCCTCATCACCCATCATTAATCCAGCCCACTGACGGTCACTCATCGCCCCGGTGCCGGAGTCAGTCAGTAAATCAATATAAACATCTTCACTTGGTAATAAGAATGGATTATAACCCGCTTCAATCAGTGCTTTCTCACGATCTTCCCGGTTGGTCATCCGAATATTTTCGACCATTTTAATGCGGAAGGGCTCAGGGATGCGTTTCATGGCTTATTACTCCAAATACCCTTCGTACTTGAAGCCGCAGGGGTGTTAGCTGCGCGCACGCACCCGAATCACTTACTTGTAGTTGACCTACTCGAATAAGCTCATCGGGATTTGTTTGCTTGCTGCCTACCTGCAACTCCAATTACTTTGGGTATATGTATTAATATTAAAAATGCAGTCATGTAGTAACGAACGAAAATAACTATTCGTATTACCTATGACGGCAACAAAATAAAGAAATGAGTTTTTTCAGCCTAAGCTGAATAAGCAATGGGGGAATTAACGCGGGAAATCGTTGGCAAGGCGGTAATCAATATTAAACCAGGCTCGGCTGTCGCCGGAGATGCGTGCTTGGTAACGCAATGCAATGCGTGTCATAAGGCGCCCTCTAGGTGTGGATAGTGAGTAACAGCATAGCGTTGTTTAAAAAATAAAAAGTGATATTCAGCACAAATTACAATCAATTAAAACTATATTAGAGTCACTAATATTTATGTAATCTAATGGGTTACAGGTCTGTTATATAACAGATTGATTAATATGAAATTTGAGTTTTACTATCAGTGGTAGGCTAGAGAGATAATGAATTTTTTCACTAGGAATTTTATGGAATTATAATTGTTGGGTCAGGGTTTTCCTGACGCCAACAATATACTCACAAAATAAACTAAAAATAATTAACGTAAAAATTCTGGTTGTTGTTTTTCGTAGGCTGAAATATTGCTTTCGTGCTGTAATGTCAGGCCGATACTGTCTAAGCCGTTAATCATACAATGGCGACGGAAACTATCAATTTCGAAAGAATAACTTTTCCCTCCGGCATTCACCGTTTGGTGTTCTAAATCGACAATAAACTCAATGCCTTCATTCTCTTTAACCAACTGGAATAAAGTATCAATATCACCTTCACTTAATGTTACCGGTAATAATTGGTTATTAAATGAATTGCCGTAAAAAATATCAGCAAAGCTCGGAGCAATAACCACTTTAAAACCAAAATCTGTCAGTGCCCAAGGTGCATGTTCACGTGATGAGCCACAACCGAAATTTTCGCGTGCTAACAAAATAGTCGCACCCTGATAGCGAGGTTGGTTCAGTACAAATTCCGGGTTCGGTACTTTGCCGCTATCGTCCAGAAAGCGCCAGTCGTTAAACAGGTGCTGACCAAAACCAGTGCGTGTTACTTTTTGCAAAAACTGTTTCGGGATAATCGCGTCGGTATCGACGTTTGCCGCATCCAACGGAGCGACCAGACCAATATGTTGAGTAAATTTTGCCATGGTGGTATCTCCGATTAGTGGGTAGCAGCAGATAAGTCGCGGACATCAGCAAAGTGACCACTGACCGCAGCAGCGGCAGCCATTGCCGGGCTAACCAAATGGGTGCGGCCGCCACGGCCCTGACGCCCTTCAAAGTTACGGTTGCTGGTGGATGCACAGCGCTCGCCGGGTTCCAGGCGGTCATTATTCATCGCCAGACACATTGAGCAGCCGGGTAAACGCCACTCAAAACCAGCTTCGATAAAGATTTTATCCAAACCTTCCGCTTCGGCTTGTGCTTTCACCGGGCCGGAGCCGGGCACCACAATCGCCTGTACACCGCTGGCCACTTTACGCCCTTGCGCCACTGCAGCTGCGGCACGTAAATCTTCAATACGCGAGTTAGTGCAAGAACCGATAAAGACTTTATCAATCGCGACTTCGGTCAATTTGATTCCGGGGCGTAAATCCATATAAGCCAAGGCTTTTTCTGCTGAGGCGCGCTCAACGGGATCACTAAAAGACTCTGGTGCCGGGATGATTTGATTCACCGCAATCACCTGACCAGGATTGGTGCCCCACGTCACTTGTGGTGCGATATCAGCGGCATCTAAGGTCACAACAGTATCGAATTTAGCGTCAGCATCAGATTTCAAGGTACGCCAGTAGGCTACGCCTTGTTCCCATTGCTCACCTGTCGGGGCGAATTGACGGCCTTTCAGATAGTTAAACGTGGTGTCGTCTGGTGCGACCAAACCGGCTTTGGCACCCATTTCAATTGCCATATTGCACAATGTCATGCGGCCTTCCATGCTCAGCGCTTCAATCGCGCTACCGCAGAATTCCACTACATGGCCGGTGCCACCGGCGCTGCCGGTTTTGCCGATAATTGCTAAAACGATATCTTTGGCGGTAATGCCAGGGCCCACCTCGCCGTTGACTTCGATTTTCATGGTTTTGGCCCGACCTTGCTTCAGCGTCTGGGTGGCCAACACATGTTCGACTTCTGAGGTGCCGATACCAAATGCCAATGAGCCAAATGCACCGTGGGTCGCGGTATGAGAATCACCACAAACAATCGTCATTCCCGGCAATGTCATTCCTTGCTCTGGGCCAATGACATGGACAATACCTTGGAATGGATGATTCAAGTCATACAAGGACACGCCGAACTCAGCACAGTTCTTGATCAACTCCTGCATCTGAATGCGGGCCATTTCACCACTGGCATTGATATCTTTAGTTTGTGTCGAAACGTTGTGATCCATGGTGGCAAAGGTTTTACCCGGTTGACGCACCGGGCGACCCATGGCGCGCAAGCCATCAAAGGCCTGCGGCGATGTGACTTCATGCACTAAGTGGCGATCGATATACAACAGCGGGGTTTCATTCGGCGCTTCGTAAACGATATGTGCATCATACAGTTTTTGATATAATGTTTTGCTCATATTAAACCCCCTCAGCCACGAACTTAGCAATGATATCGCCCATTTCGTTGGTGCCGATTGCTTTGCCATCACCGGCTAAATCAGCAGTGCGATAACCTTGTTCCAATGCCTGATTGATGGCGTTTTCGATAGCCGCCGCCGCATCGTCTTTACCTAAACTAAAGCGCAACAACAGGGCTAAAGAGAGAATTTGCGCGATGGGGTTGGCAATGTTTTTGCCCGCAATATCCGGTGCAGAACCGCCAGCGGGTTCGTATAAGCCAAACCCTTGTTCGTTCAGACTGGCCGAGGGCAACATGCCCATAGAGCCAGTAATCATGGCGCACTCATCTGACAAAATGTCGCCAAACAAGTTAGAACACAGTAAGACGTCAAACTGGGATGGATCTTTAATTAACTGCATGGTGGCGTTATCAATGTACATATGGGACAACGCAACATCCGGGTAGTCTGCCGCAATGGCGGTAACGACTTCACGCCACAGAATGGAACTCTGCAACACATTGGCTTTATCAATAGAAGTAACTTTGCCACCACGTTTGCGAGCGGATTCAAACGCAATACGAGCAATACGTTCAATTTCAAAGCGATGATAAACTTCGGTATCAAAGGCTCGTTCATGCATCCCCTGGCCTTCACGACCTTTGGGTTGACCGAAATAGATGCCGCCGGTTAATTCGCGCACACACAGAATATCGAAGCCTTTCGCCGCGATATCACTACGCAATGGGCAGAAATCTTCTAATCCCTGATACAAACGCGCAGGGCGCAAATTACTGAATAATTTAAAGTGTTTGCGTAACGGTAACAGCGCGCCGCGTTCCGGTTGCTCCGCTGGTGGTAAATGTTCCCATTTAGGGCCGCCCACCGAGCCGAATAAGATGGCATCAGCTTGTTCGCATCCACTCACTGTTGCTGGCGGTAACGGGCTGCCATGACGGTCGATAGCTGCGCCGCCGACATCATAAGCGCTGGTTGAAATCTTGATACCGAAACGCTGGCGCACAGCATCCAATACTTTATTCGCCTGAGCCATTACTTCAGGGCCAATACCGTCTCCGGGCAAAACGGCAATATGATAAGTCTTAGTCATGTTCACACCATTTCCTGATTATTTTGTTGCAGACGCTGCTTCTCGATTTCTACCTGATGAGCGCGCCAGATGTTATTTAATACGTGAACCAACGCCTTGGCAGATGACTCGACAATATCTGTAGCCAGCCCCACGCCGTGGAAGCGGCGGCCTTTATGGTCAACCACGATATCAACCTGACCTAATGCATCTTTACCCTGACCATTGGCAGACAGTTGATATTTCACCAGTTCAATGGGGTAGTCGGTAATGCGGTTGATGGCTTGATATACTGCGTCGACCGGGCCATTACCTGTGGCGGCTTCTGATTTGATTTCTTCACCGCATACCAATTTCACCGATGCGGTTGCCATCACACTCGAGCCAGACTGCACACTGAAATAGTCCAAACGGTAATGCTCTGGCTCTTCCTGCTGCTTATTGATGAATGCCAAGGCTTCCAGGTCGTAATCAAACACCTGACCTTTCTTGTCTGCCAGCTTCAAAAATGCGTCGTACAAGGAATCCAGGTTGTAATCTTTATCCTGATAACCCATCTCTTCCATACGGTGTTTCACTGCCGCACGACCCGAGCGGGAAGTCAGGTTTAACTGCACTTCTTTCAGACCAATAGATTGCGGGGTCATGATTTCGTAGTTTTCGCGATTTTTCAGCACGCCATCCTGATGAATACCGGAGGAGTGAGCGAATGCATTACTACCGACAATAGCTTTGTTTGCAGGTATTGGCATATTGCATAACTTACTGACCAATTGGCTGGTGCGGTAAATTTCTTGATGATTAATATTGGTATGCACACCCAACATGTTTTCACGCACTTTAATCGCCATGATCACTTCTTCCAGTGAACAGTTACCGGCGCGCTCACCCAAACCATTAATAGTGCCTTCGACCTGGCGTGCCCCGGCTTGTACCGCGGTAATGGAGTTGGCAACCGACATACCCAAATCGTCATGGCAATGGACAGAGATAATGGCTTTATCAATATTCGGTACACGCTGATACAAGTCGGTGATGATGCCGCCGAATTGATATGGTGTGGTGTAGCCGACGGTATCAGGAATATTGATAGTAGTAGCCCCGGCATTGATTGCGGCTTCTACGATACGGCACAAGTTGTCAATTGGAGTGCGGCCTGCGTCTTCGCAAGAGAATTCTACGTCATCGGTATAGTTGCGGGCGCGTTTCACTGAATGTACCGCCATCGCCAACACATCATCAAACGAGCGCTTTAACTTGGATTCAATATGTAAGGTAGAGGTTGCCAAAAACACGTGGATACGGAATGCCTCGGCAATACGTAATGCTTCAGCAGCAACATCTATATCTTTATCTACACAGCGTGCCAGGGCACACACCCGGCTATTTTTTACTTGCTGCGCGATAGTACGAACTGATTCAAAATCGCCAGGTGAGGAGACTGGGAAACCGACTTCCATGACATCAACACCCATTCTTTCAAGTGCTAACGCGATCTGCAGCTTCTCTTTTACACTCAAGCTGGCTTGTAATGCTTGTTCACCGTCGCGCAATGTTGTATCGAAAATAATGACTTGTTGGCTCATGGGTTATTCCTTGTCGTGTTTACTTTTGCGCTTAGCGGGTAAAAAAAAACCCGCGCATTTGCGCGGGCTTGTTAATCTTGATGACTGAATCAGTTCTGATTTCCGTCCACCAACATACCGCGCAAGAGAGATGCGTTAAGTAGTAGGCTTAGTAGACGGGTTGAGTAGAACATGATTTTTCAGTTTCTCATTAGTTAAAATATTGCGTTGCATAAATTGATACGTGAATTTTATGGGTGTGTCAACATTTGTTTAAAATGGCCAGTTCAACTGGTTAAGGGGATTCTCAATTCCTTATAATGGTGTATAAATCTTAAATATTATTTTTTTTGGATTTATAATCTAAAAATGTCAGCGGTGTATTTTACTTTGTTTGGTGTAACGCTGCGATTATGGATTATTGTTCTTTTTTTAAAATATTATGAACGGATGGACAATTTACTCTCTGTAGCCTGTCAAAAATCTCATTAGTGGGGCGAGGGCGCTGAGGCATATCAATAGCGATAGGTTAATAATCAAACGTTACAACGGTGGGAAGTCTTATTTTTTATTTATATATATGATGTGTTTATATATCAGTTATTTTATCTTAGTATTTTGTCGTGTTCTTTAACTTTATACTTCATGACTATTTATATTAAAAATAATTAGATTTGGTGAGGTTTTTTACTTTTCTTGTGTTTTTTTTAATATAATTAAGGGTTGATAAGTTTTAAATGAAGAATTTATTATTCATTAATGCCATAGTTGTTAATCTTCTCATTTTGTGATGTGATCATGTCGATGGTTATATTATTATTTATTATGGCCGTCGATCTTGATATTGATAATTCAGATTGGTTTGAGTAATTATGCAAAATAATTTGCATGCGTTTCTTATTTATATGTTTATCTATGGGTATTTACTGGTAACTAAATGCATTGGGTGTGGTTTATATTTTCACACTTATACAAGGATGAGACTCGATTTTACCTCGTAGAGGTATTAAAGAGAATATTGGTATCATTAATAATAAGTGTTCAAAGATATTTTTAAATAGCGATAAATATCTATGAGGTTTTTTATTAATCACGCCATCTGCATAAAGCTTAGTGGAGTTAAGCATGTTTGAACACAACTTAGTAACCGACAGTCAAGTCACTAAAAAGGAAGGGAGTGATGTTCATTTACGCAGTGTCGACCTCAATCTATTAACCGTTTTCGATGCTGTAATGCAAATGCATAATGTCACGCGCGCAGCACAATCACTGGGTATGTCCCAGCCTGCTGTTAGCAACGCAGTTGCTCGCCTCAAGGTGATGTTCAACGACGAGCTGTTTGTTCGTTATGGCCGAGGTATTCAGCCAACAGCCCGAGCGCGTCAGCTTTTTGGCCCTGTCCGACAAGCATTGCAATTAGTGCAAAATGAGTTGCCCGGTGCGGGGTTTGAAGCCAAAAGCAGTAGTCGAATATTTAATTTATCAATTTGTAGCCCTTTGGACATCAGGCTCACAGCTCAAGTCATACAACGAGTTAATCAATTAGCGCCCAATGTTCAGCTTATTGTTAGGTCTTATCTTAATGAGAATATTGAGCACCAGTTACGTTATCAAGAAACAGAGTTTGTGATAGGTTATACCAAGTTCGAACGCCCCGATTTTCATGCTATATCATTATCCAATGATGAGTCAGTATTGGCTGTAGCTAAAGATCATCCACGTATTGATGATTCAATCACGCAAGAACAACTCCTTTCTGAATTACACGCGGTTGTATCGTTAGATAAAGTGGGTTCTTTTAGTGAGTTTTATTATGAATCAGCACTCAGTACTCAAACTATTGCTTATGAAAGTACTGATATGAACAGTGTGCTGAATATTGTATCTCAAACTTGCTTCGTCGCAATTGCTCCTCGCTGGCTTGTTCAGATTTACAGTGAGGTTCTTAATCTGAAACTTATCCCATTACCTTGGGAGGATAGATTCCGCCCATGTTACCTTACTTGGCATGAGTCTACTGATAGAGATAAGGGACATCAGTGGATGAAAGAACAACTCAGTCAACTTAATATTACTTCTTAAGTATTATAGTAAAGTCCTGCCACTGAATAATATTGTTTCAGTGGTAGGCAAAGACATTAGCCGAACTAAAGATTAATATTTTTCTGCTCAATTATTATTCCATTCAGCGAAATATTCTTACCTTCTTTTATCTTCCTTCGATGACTCTAATTGCTGTATTTTTCGTCAAAATCGATTTCAGCTCACACTTCTGCGCTGAATTTTATTTGCCATAACCTATAGAGTGGGTAGACTGCGCGAAAAAAAGTGAACGCATGTAAGCTGAATGCTAACAGGCAAAGAGTGGCAGTACACTTTAACGAATGATTTCCCAGCGAGCTGCGATGTTATGACTCAAATATTAGATCAATACCACCTTGTGCGCCGTTTGCGCCAACAAATAAGCCAGAGAACCGACAAAGTCGCCTTCCGTGAATGGTCACCAGAAGGTGAGAATCAGCTGACCTGGCGGCAGATTGATACGCACGTAACGCGGATCTCTGCGGCTTTGTTGTCCTTGGGCGTTGCCATTCAAGAGCGTATTGGGATTTTTGCTAATAACAGCATGGCCTGGTCATTGGCGGATTTAGCCATTTTACAGATACGTGGCGTAAGTGTGCCCTTGTATGCAACCAATACAACGGCTCAAGCGGCTTACGTAATGAATGATGCTGATGTGCGTATTTTATTTGTCGGTGGACAAGCGCAATTTGACGTTGCGATCACACTCAAGCCGCTGTGTCCGCAGCTTAGCCATATTGTTGTATTAGATCCTGGTGTTGATTTACGTGGTTGTGAATATGCCCAACATTTGGCTGATTTTGAACAACAGCCAGATGCCGTACAACAGTATCTATTAACCGCGCGTATAGATGGTTGCGATTTAAGTGACTTATTCACCTTGATCTATACCTCAGGTACTACGGGGGAACCGAAAGGTGTAATGCTGGAGTACCGAAATATGGCCGCTCAGCTCTACTTACATGATCAACGTTTGACCCTGACATCTGACGATACTTCTCTTAGCTTCCTGCCGTTATCGCATGTGTTTGAGCGAGCCTGGAGTTTTTATGTCATGCACACTGGCGCGCAAAATGTGTATATCAGTGACACTAATTGGGTACGCGCAGCAATGCAGGCAGTAAAACCGACAGTCATGTGTGCGGTTCCCCGTTTCTACGAGAAAGTGTTCAGCGCCATTAATGACAAAGTTGCCTTGGCAAAATGGCATCGCCGGATGCTATTCCGCTGGGCGGTAGGATGTGGCGAGCGCAAATTCCAAAATGTGCAAAGTGGGCAAACCTCATCATGGTTCTCTGAGCAGATGTATAAGCTGGCAGATCGTTTAGTCTTGAGTAAATTGCGCGGTGTTCTGGGTGGGAAAGTTCGCTTTTTACCGGCCGCAGGTGCTCGACTGGATGATAATATCATTCTGTTTTTCCAGGCAATTGGTATCAATATCAAATACGGCTATGGCATGACAGAGACCTGCGCTACCGTTTCTTGTTGGGAAGAAAAAGATTTCCGTTTTGGCTCTATCGGTAAGCCATTGCCGGGGATCGAGGTGCGTCTGGGGGCTGAAAATGAAATTCAGGTGCGTGGCCCGATTGTAATGCGCGGCTATTTCAATAAACCCGAAGAGACGGCTGAGTCTTTTACGAAAGATGGTTGGCTCAAAACCGGTGATGCTGGCGCATTAGACTCAGAGGGGAATTTATTCATCACTGAACGGCTGAAAGATTTGATGAAAACCTCTGGTGGGAAATATATTGCGCCACAGATGATTGAAGGCACTTTAGGTCAGGATCGATTTATTGAGCAGATTGCGATTATTGCCGATACCCGCAAATTTGTTTCGGCACTGATTGTTCCGTGTTTCGAGTCATTGGAAGAATATGCTCATTCGATAAACCTGAAATACCATGACAGATTAGAACTGTTGCGCCATAGCCATATTGTCAGTTTGTTCGAGCAACGACTGAAAGATATGCAAAAAGAGCTGGCAAAGTTCGAGCAAGTTAAGCGTTTTACTCTGTTGCCACAGGCCTTCACGATGGAAACCGGTGAGTTGACTCCAACCATGAAATTACGGCGCAAAATCATTCTCCAGCGTTATCAGAATGAAATTGACTCCATGTACCGCGACTGACCCAACATCATTTTCACAGCAACGGCCGATATCTGTCTGATGATAGCGGCCGTTGCTGCCTTTCTAACCAATCATCTCTTTTCTTCTCCCTCATTGCGCGCAGTGACTATTTTACTGCATCCAATGTGTAAAAATTCTCAGCCTGATTTAGTTCTCTGATTAATGGATAAAACGGCGTGAAAAACAGGGCTGTGGAGATTCAGGCAGTGTTTTATTTTTCTGATGAAGAAAAATCCAGTTTGTGACCAACACAATTGCCTTTAATGCAGATAATTGCTGTTTGCCTGCCAGAAATTCTGACGTTATGTTAATAAGTTGGTTACATAAATAATGATTGAATCATAACTAATAAGAATAGGAATACGGGGCGTTGTGCCTTTCCTACCGGATTTTGTGGAAATGATTTCCCATAATCCACTGAGCAAACTAAGCCTGGAGGCAAAACCCATGGAGATGTTGTCAGGAGCCGAGATGGTTGTCCGATCGTTAATCGATCAGGGCGTTAAGCATGTATTCGGTTATCCCGGCGGGGCCGTACTTGATATCTACGATGCCCTGCACACGGTCGGAGGCATTGATCACGTGCTGGTGCGCCATGAACAAGGTGCGGTACATATGGCCGATGGTTATGCGCGTGCCACAGGTGAGGTTGGGGTCGTACTGGTCACATCTGGCCCCGGTGCGACCAATGCCATAACCGGTATTGCAACGGCATATATGGATTCAGTGCCGATGGTGGTGCTTTCTGGCCAAGTCCCTAGCTCTTTGATTGGCTTTGATGCTTTCCAGGAGTGCGACATGGTGGGGATTTCCCGGCCAGTCGTTAAACACAGCTTCCTGGTTAAACGTACTGAAGATATTCCAACCGTATTGAAAAAAGCATTCTATCTGGCATCAACAGGTCGCCCAGGGCCGGTAGTCATTGATCTACCTAAAGATATCGTCGGACCTGCGGTAAAAATGCCATATGCCTACCCTGAACAAGTTAGCTTGCGCTCTTATAATCCGACGGTGCAAGGCCATCGCGGGCAGATTAAACGCGCACTGCAAACCATTTTAGCGGCTAAAAGACCTATCATGTATGTCGGTGGCGGGGCCATTAACTCTGCTTGCCATGAAGAGTTACTGACTTTGGCTGAAAAACTTAATTTACCGGTTACCAGCTCTCTGATGGGATTAGGGAGTTTCCCTGGAACGCATCGCCAAAGTGTGGGTATGTTGGGGATGCACGGGACGTTTGAGGCCAACATGGCGATGCACAATACGGACCTGATTTTTGCCGTTGGTGTGCGCTTTGATGATCGTACCACCAATAATCTGGCGAAATATTGCCCAAATGCTGCTGTGGTACACATTGATATAGACCCGACGTCCATATCAAAAACTGTGGAAGCGGATATTCCGATTGTTGGCGATGCCAAACAAGTTCTGACACAAATGCTGGATTTGTTGCCTCAAATTGATTGTGCACAAGATTTTGATAGTTTGCGTGATTGGTGGCAATCCATTGAACAATGGCGTGCCCGTGATTGCCTGAGCTACAGCCGAGACAGTGGGAAAATCAAGCCGCAGGCGGTGATTGAAACATTACATCGTCTGACCAAAGGCGATGCCTATGTCACCTCAGATGTCGGCCAACATCAGATGTTCGCCGCACTCTACTATCCCTTTGATAAACCACGCCGTTGGATCAACTCAGGTGGCCTGGGCACTATGGGTTTTGGTCTGCCAGCTGCCCTTGGGGTGAAACTGGCGCTACCGGATGAGACTGTGGTATGTGTCACCGGTGATGGCAGTATCCAAATGAATATTCAGGAATTATCTACTGCTCTACAATACAACTTGCCGGTATTGGTCTTGAACCTGAACAACCGCTATCTCGGCATGGTGAAGCAGTGGCAGGATATGATCTATTCTGGCCGACATTCACAGTCTTACATGGATTCTCTGCCTGATTTCGTCAAATTGGCTGAAGCATATGGTCATATTGGTGTTTCTATCCGCACTCCTGATGAGTTGGAAAGTAAACTGGCCGATGCTTTGACACAATTATCCGAGACCAATCGCCTGGTATTTGTGGATGTAACTGTCGATGAAACAGAACATGTTTACCCGATGCAGATTCGCGGCGGTGGCATGGACGAAATGTGGCTTAGTAAAACGGAGAGGACATAATTATGCGCCGCCGGATTTTATCAGTTTTGCTGGAAAACGAATCAGGTGCTCTATCAAGAGTGGTGGGTCTGTTTTCTCAGCGCGGTTATAACATTGAAAGTTTGACGGTTGCACCAACCGATGATCCTACATTGTCGAGAATGACTATCCAAACCGTAGGTGATGCCAAGGTTCTGGAACAGATTGAAAAACAGCTGCATAAATTAGTCGATGTATTGCGTGTTAGTGAGCTGGTTTCCGGTTCACATGTTGAGCGCGAAATCATGTTGGTGAAATTGCAGGCCAGCGGTTATGGGCGTGAAGAAGTTAAGCGCTGTGCTGAAATCTTCCGAGGGCAGATTGTGGATGTGACCGCAACGCTCTACACCGTGCAGCTTGCTGGCACCAGTGACAAATTAGATGCATTTTTAAATGCGGTGCGGGAAGTGGCAGAAATTGTTGAAGTTGCCCGCTCCGGTATTGTCGGTGTTTCTCGCGGTGACAAGATCATGCGTTAATTTAATTATGGTGATTAATACCGACTAATCTCCAATTATCAGGCTCAGCCAGTAGGCTGGGCTTTTTTTTTCTTATTTTTTAACCGGAATAGCGTTATATGGCGGTTAAAGCGGTTGCTCAATAGTGAGTTCTGCTGTTAGATCATATCCATGGTTAAACTATGTCTATAGACTTCTTAGTCTAGCCTACAATATTACTTTACAGGGTTTATAAGGGGTCTATGTGAAACTGGATGAAATCGCGCGCCTTGCTGGTGTTTCGCGCACTACGGCCAGTTATGTCATTAATGGCAAAGCGAAACAGTACCGGGTCAGCGATAAAACAGTCGACAAAGTTATGGCGGTTGTCAGGGAACATAACTATCACCCAAATGCTGTAGCGGCGGGGTTGCGCGCGGGCAGAACCCGTTCAATTGGTTTGGTTATCCCGGATCTGGAGAATACCAGCTATACCCGTATCGCGAATTATTTGGAACGTCAGGCTCGCCAGCGAGGTTATCAACTGCTGATCGCCTGCTCGGAAGACCAACCTGATAATGAAATGCGTTGTATCGAGCACTTGTTACAGCGCCAGGTTGACGCCATTATTGTTTCTACAGCTCTACCACCTGAGCACCCTTTTTACCAGCGCTGGGCAAATGATCCATTACCGATAATCGCTCTCGATCGTGCGCTTGATAGGGAGCATTTCATTAGTGTTGTCGGTGCAGATCAAGAAGATGCGCAGATGTTGGCACAAGAACTGCGTTCATTCCCGGCAGAGTCGGTATTGTATCTGGGCGCGTTGCCAGAATTATCGGTCAGTTTTCTGCGGGAGATGGGGTTCCGTGAGGCGTGGAAAGACGATCCGCGTAAGGTAGATTACCTGTATGCCAACAGTTACGAGCGCGAAGCAGCCGGTGCGCTGTTTGCACAATGGCTGAAGACCCATCCAATGCCACAGGCACTATTTACCACCTCATTCCAGCTATTGCAGGGCGTTATGGATGTCACTTTAAAACAAAGCGGGCGTCTACCCAGTAATCTGGCGATTGCCACTTTTGGTGACAATGAGCTGTTAGATTTCCTCGAATGCCCAGTATTAGCAGTAGCACAACGTCACCGCGATGTTGCTGAACGCGTGCTGGAGTTGGTATTAGCCAGTTTGGATGAACCGCATAAGCCAAAACCGGGGTTAACTCGCATTCGCCGCAATTTGTTCCGCCGCGGTAGCTTAAGCCGCAAATAGCCTACGTTTTAGCTAATCAGGGCCCATTCGAGGCCCTGGTTACAAGTCACCACAATCAAATATATCCTGCAACGCGAAATAGCCTGCGGCAATACTCTAAAAAATAACCATAAGCCACACCCATGGCCATTGAGACCAAGGCGTTACTCGTGACTGCCGTGGTTATTTGTTCTAAATCCGCACCAACAGACCACAGAATCACGGCATAGACTGGCGACTGGAAGCTGACGTAAGCCAGTAAGTCGGCAAGGTTCCTCGCCCACATGTGTTTTCCTGCATGGCGGCGTGCAAAACGGATGAACGCATCACGATACACGCCGTAGGGCCAGGCAATCAGAATGTTGACGGGAATTGAGACCAGCCGGGAAGAGAGTGACTGTTGGAATGTCATTCCAGAGATCAC
Organism: Yersinia proxima; assembly: GCF_902170785.1. Lineage (GTDB taxonomy): Bacteria > Pseudomonadota > Gammaproteobacteria > Enterobacterales > Enterobacteriaceae > Yersinia > Yersinia proxima. The sequence goes on from NZ_CABHYG010000020.1 coordinate 97,909, forward strand.
TATTTCAATTATCATACCGATGACAAAGCAATACACCACAAGTGCAAAAGTATCGGCTGCGGCACTACGCAGACGGGACCCAGTTGAAAACATTGTCATTAACTCCCTAATTGGGGGGAAAATCTGCCAAAATCTCAAACGTTAAGATTAATGACAGGTTTTATGTATTGCTCATTATTTGCATTGCAGGTGATTATATTGTTGTTTTGCTTTTTATGTAGTTTACAGTGCTATTGTTTGTAATATAACCAGCTTAAAATTTTTATTTTTAACATTTGTCTGATTTTTATACTTTGTACTGCATGGAATTGGGCTTTTCGTGGTTTTTTAAATGGCGTCATATGAGTTTTTTATTTAAAAACATATGCTTAATCATTTTAGTGACTGGATGAGAAACGCTGCGTGTCAGGCGGAAAATTTAAAATGAACGGAAGAAAGAAAATTAATTTACAGTCTTTTCCTAATTTAAGATTTATCTGTCTGAAGGTATTCATATTTCATCAATACCTAAAGATAGGCGCTAATAATTTATTTCAAAATAGATTAATCCTTATCGGTTAATTGAAGTAAAATGTCTGCCGGGTAACACTTGTTGTTATCAAGGTTATTATTGTATTACCGTTGGTTTTGCTGCTGATTGCAGGACTTTTTCTTAGGGAACGCCAGCCGCCGCGGGTTTTGTACTCAAAGTGTGTCATTTCAAACCGTACGATTTTTATACTAAAAATGAGACATTCCTTGCAGAAGGAAATAATGCGTCAATTAATTGACAATTTATTATTTATTTAAGTTTCCGGAATTATTGGCGGAAAAATAGCCCGTTTATCATGACGTTAATTTCTATTCCAACCACGAAAATAGCCCCTTATACGAGATATATCTCAAAAACGACCCATAAATATTGTCAAAGCGCATCCGCTCTGGCTTGACAAGGTTTTCATACCATCCGTAAACTCTTTAATGTGGGGATTTGTGGGGTAAAGTGGCGAATTGGGTCATGAAGGGGTAACTCAGTCATGTTTCGTGGGGCAACGATGGTTAACCTCGACAGCAAAGGGCGGCTTGCCGTACCTACCCGTTATCGGGAATTGCTGAATGAGGAATCGCAAGGCCAGATGGTCTGTACCATAGACCTTCACCAACCATGCCTGTTGCTTTATACACTCCCTGCATGGGAAGTCATTGAACAAAAATTATCCCGGCTGTCGAGCATGAACCCAGCTGAACGCCGAGTTCAGCGTTTGCTGTTAGGTCATGCCAGTGAATGTCAGATGGACGGCGCTGGGCGCTTACTGATTGCAGGAACATTGCGTCAGCACGCCGGGCTGAATAAAGAAGTGATGCTGGTTGGGCAGTTCAACAAGTTTGAACTGTGGGATGAACAGACCTGGTATCAACAAGTCAAGGATGACATCGACGCAGAACAGTCCACTCAGGAACCTCTATCTGAGCGGCTACAGGACTTATCGCTATAAGCATGGTAGATAACAATCACATTGTAGATAACAACTACAAGCACACAAGCGTATTGCTGGATGAGGCGGTTAATGGCCTGAACATCCGTGATAACGGCATCTATATTGACGGAACTTTTGGCCGTGGTGGCCATTCGCGTCTGATTTTGTCCCAACTTGGGCCAGAAGGGCGACTGATAGCAATAGATCGTGACCCACAAGCGATTGAAGCGGCAAAATCCATTACAGACCCACGTTTTTCTATCGTACACGGCCCATTTTCTGATTTAGCGCATTATGTGCGGGAATTGGATTTGGTCGGTCGTATTAACGGTGTATTGCTGGATTTGGGCGTCTCCTCTCCCCAATTAGATGATCCTGAACGCGGCTTTTCCTTCATGCGCGATGGGCCGTTGGATATGCGTATGGACCCTACTCGTGGGATATCAGCAGCCGAGTGGTTAATGAAAGCCAGTGCTGACGATATTGCTTGGGTGTTGAAAACCTTTGGTGAAGAGCGTTTTGCCAAACGTTTAGCCAAGGCCATTGTTGAGCGCAATCTCACTCAACCGATGACACGCACCAAAGAGCTGGCGGATTTGATTGCCAACGCCAGCCCATTCCGCGAAAAACATAAGCATCCTGCGACGCGCAGCTTCCAGGCTATCCGCATCTATATCAACAGTGAATTGGAAGAGATAGAGCGCGCACTTGACGGTGCTCTTGAAGTTTTGGCACCAGAAGGGCGTTTATCTGTCATTAGCTTCCACTCCCTTGAAGACCGTATTGTGAAAAACTTTATCCGTCATCATAGCCGGGGCCCACAGGTTCCAGCAGGTTTGCCATTGACGGAAGCACAGTTACGCAGCATGGGTGGCCGCACCTTGAAATCTGTCGGCAAAATGATGCCGCCAGATGCTGAAGTGGCTGAGAATCCACGGGCGCGTAGCTCGGTATTACGTTTTGCCGAGAGGGTAAAAGAGTGATAGGAAACGAACGCCACGGTTTAGTTGGAGTCATCGGTGGGGATTTACTCCGCAATGCGAAGATCCCATTGATTCTACTGATTGCGGTGTTGGTGTCTGCCATTTTTGTTGTGACTACCGCCCACCGTACGCGTTTGCTGACCGCTGAGCGCGAACAGTTGGTACTGGAGCGGGATGCGCTGGATATTGAATGGCGCAACTTGATTCTGGAAGAGAACGCCTTGGGTGACCATAGCCGTGTTGAAAGTATCGCAACCGATAAGCTAAGAATGCAACATGTTGATCCATCACAAGAAAATATTGTGGTTCAACAATAGGTTTTTCCAATAAATAAAGGAATCTGTCGCCACCATGACTCTGAGTAGCCAAGGTAACGCATGAAAGCAGCGCGCCCCGGGAAGTTAAAGCGCCAGGAAGAACAAGCCAGCTTTATAAGCTGGCGTTTTGCGTTGCTGTGCGGCTGTATTTTGCTGGCATTGGTCGGCTTGATGTTGCGTACTGCTTATCTGCAAGTGATTAATCCCGATAAGCTGGTGCGCGAGGGCGATATGCGCTCATTGCGGGTACAGGAAGTTCCTACTGCGCGTGGCATGATAAGTGACCGCTCTGGCCGGCCACTGGCGGTCAGTGTGCCTGTTAACGCTGTTTGGGCCGATCCCAAAGAGTTGACTGAACGTGGTGGCATTACTCTCGATACCCGCTGGAAAGCCCTGTCTGATGCTTTGGAAATCCCATTAGATCAACTGGCGACGCGTATTAATGCTAACCCGAAAGGGCGTTTTGTTTATCTGGCTCGCCAGGTCAATCCGGCAATTGGCGACTACATCCATAAGCTGAAATTACCCGGAATCTATTTGCGTCAAGAATCCCGCCGTTACTATCCGGCTGGGCAAGTGATGGCACATATCATCGGTGTAACTAACATCGATAGCCAAGGTATTGAAGGTGTAGAGAAAAGTTTTGACCGCTGGCTTACCGGGCAGCCGGGCGAACGCACAGTACGCAAAGACCGTTATGGCCGCGTTATCGAGGATATTTCCTCCGTGGACAGTCAAGCGGCACACAATCTGGTGTTGAGTGTTGATGAGCGCTTGCAGGCGTTGGTATACCGCGAGCTGAACAATGCAGTGGCATTCAACAAAGCAGAGTCGGGTACAGCAGTGCTGGTCGATGTGAATACCGGCGAAGTGTTGGCGATGGCGAACAGCCCATCCTATAACCCGAATAACCTCACCGGTACGCCGAAAGATGCGATGCGTAACCGGGCAATTACCGATATTTTTGAACCCGGCTCGACAGTGAAGCCAATGGTAGTGATGACGGCATTGCAGCATGGCGTTGTGAAAGAAAACAGCGTGCTGAATACCTTGCCGTACTTTGTTAACGGTCACCAAATTAAAGACGTGGCCCGTTATGCAGAGCTATCTGTGACCGGGATCTTGCAGAAGTCGAGTAACGTCGGTGTTTCTAAACTGGCGTTAGCGATGCCATCCTCAGCTTTAGTAGAAACTTACTCAAAGTTTGGGTTTGGGAAAGCGACCAATTTGGGGTTGGTCGGAGAAAGCAGTGGCTTATATCCTAAAAAACAACGGTGGTCTGACATAGAGAGGGCCACCTTCTCTTTCGGCTACGGGCTAATGGTAACACCGTTACAGCTAGCGCGAGTCTATGCAACCATCGGCAGCATGGGGATTTATCGCCCGCTGTCGATTACTAAAGTTGACCCGCCAGTGGCCGGTGAACGCGTCTTCCCTGAACCGCTGGTGCGTACCGTGGTTCATATGATGGAAAGCGTGGCATTACCAGGCGGCGGGGGCACCAAAGCGGCAATCAAAGGCTACCGAATTGCCATTAAAACCGGTACAGCCAAGAAAGTCGGCCCGGATGGCAAATATATGGACCGATATCTCGCTTACACCGCTGGCGTCGCGCCCGCGAGTAACCCTAGATTTGCTCTGGTTGTGGTCATCAATGACCCGCAGGCAGGGAAATATTACGGTGGTGCGGTTTCTGCACCGGTGTTCGGTGCCATCATGGGCGGTGTATTGCGCACCATGAACATTGAGCCAGATGCATTACCCACTGGTGATAAAAGCGAATTAGTGACTAATACAAAAGAGGGTTCAGGTGGCAGATCGTAATTTGCGCGACTTACTCGCTCCTTGGGGGCTAGACGTCCCGGAGCGTGCGCTACGGGAAATGACATTAGACAGCCGTGTTGCCGCTGCCGGGGATTTATTTGTCGCTATTGTCGGCCACCAGACGGACGGGCGTCGTTATATCCCGCAAGCCATCGCTCAAGGTGTGGCGGCCGTGGTTGCTGAAGCTGATGGTGTGGCTCCGGATGCCAGTATGGTCGAGATGCATGGTGTTCCTGTTATATATCTGCGTAATTTGAATCAGCACTTATCCAAGCTGGCGGGGCAATTTTACCATCAGCCGGGTGCCGCATTACGTTTGGTTGGTGTGACGGGAACCAATGGTAAAACCACCACCACTCAATTGCTGGCGCAATGGGCTCAAATGTTGGGCGAAACCAGTGCAGTGATGGGGACGGTTGGCAATGGTCTGTTAGGCCAGGTTATCCCGACTGAAAATACCACCGGCTCAGCGGTTGATATCCAGCATTTGCTCCGCAATCTGGTTGACCAAGGGGCGACTTTTGCTGCGATGGAAGTCTCCTCCCACGGTTTGATTCAGAACCGTGTAGCCGCATTGCCGTTTGCTGCCGCCGTGTTCACTAACTTAAGCCGTGATCATCTGGATTATCACGGCAATATGGCGAGTTACGAAGCAGCAAAATGGCTGTTGTTCTCCACCCATCAGTCCGAACACAAAATCATTAATGCTGATGACGAAGTCGGTCGCCGCTGGTTAGGGCAGTTGCCGCAAGCTGTCGCCGTTAGTATGGAAGGCAATATTCCTGTGGGTTGGAATGGCCCATGGCTATCTGCCACTCAGGTTCACTATCACGATAATGGTGCCAGCATTGCTTTTGATTCAAGCTGGGGCGAAGGCCAGTTAGAAAGCCGCCTGATGGGGGCATTCAACGTCAGTAACTTGCTGGTGGCACTGGCAACACTGCTTTCACTGGGTTACCCACTAACACAATTATTAGCTGCCGCACCACATCTACAACCAGTGTGTGGGCGGATGGAAGTATTTAATGCTCCGGGCAAACCGACGGTAGTGGTGGATTATGCCCACACACCGGATGCATTGGAAAAAGCACTGGCGGCGGCGCGTTTACATTGTAAAGGCCAGCTGTGGTGTGTGTTTGGTTGCGGTGGTGATCGTGACAAAGGTAAGCGCCCACTTATGGGCGGTATCGCGGAACAACTGGCTGATCGGGTGGTTGTCACTGATGATAATCCACGTAGTGAAGAGCCGCAGGCGATTGTCGCCGATATCCTCAGTGGATTGCTGGATGCCGGACATGCGCAAGCCATCCATGGCCGTGCAGAAGCTGTGACCAGCGCCATCATGCAAGCTAAAGCCGATGATGTGGTGTTGATTGCCGGCAAAGGACATGAAGATTATCAATTGGTCGGTAATCGCCGCTTGGATTACTCCGACCGAGTCACCGTCGCGCGTTTGTTGGGGGTGGTGGCATGATTAAGGTCTCACTGCATTTTCTGTCCACGCTGCTGAACGCTGAATATATTGGTCGCGATAGTGCCGATATTACCGAAGTGACCATTGATACCCGTAAGGTCACTCCTGGGTGTTTATTCGTTGCGCTGAAAGGCGAGCGTTTTGATGGACATGACTTTGCAGAAGATGCTGTTGCCGCTGGCGCAGGTGCTTTGCTGGTAAGTAAACACTTACTGGTGGAGGCACCACAATTAGTGGTTAAAGACACCCGCCTGGCATTGGGGCAATTGGCTGCATGGGTGCGCCAGCAAGTGCCTGCCCGTGTGGTAGCCTTGACCGGTTCCTCCGGTAAAACCTCAGTAAAAGAAATGGTTGCGGCAATTTTGCGTCAATGTGGCAAGGTGCTTTATACCGCCGGTAACTTTAATAATGATATCGGCGTGCCGCTGACCTTGCTGCGTCTGACACCCGAGTATGATTTTGCTGTCATTGAGCTAGGTGCAAACCATATCGGTGAAATTGCTTACACCACGGACTTAAGCCGCCCTGAAAGTGCTTTGGTTAACAATTTAGCTGCCGCACATTTGGAAGGTTTTGGCTCACTGGCCGGTGTGGCTCAAGCCAAAGGCGAGATTTTCGCCGGCTTACCCGCGAATGGCACTGCGATTATTAATGCAGATAGCAATGACTGGCCGCACTGGCAGGAAACGTTGCATAACAAGCGTGTATGGCGTTTTGCACCTCTCGGCGCAGAAGATATCGATTTCTTTGCCAGTGATGTGCGTATTACACCACAAGTCACTCATTTCACTCTGCATTCTCCCTTCGGTACGGTGGATATCGAATTGCCACTGCCGGGGCGACATAACATTGCCAATGCATTAGCCGCCGCGGCATTAGCCATGTCGGTCGGCGCTAGTTTAGCTGCCGTTCGTGAGGGGCTGACGCAATTACAGGCCGTACCGGGTCGCTTATTCCCGATTGAGCTTGCTGCTGGCAAGTTGCTGCTCGATGACAGCTACAACGCCAATGTCGGCTCCATGACCGCCGCCGCGCAAGTACTGGCTGAAATGCCGGGTTACCGGGTGATGGTGGTGGGTGATATGGGCGAGTTGGGTGAAACCGCAGTTGATTGCCACCGTCAGGTGGGCGAAGCCGCGAAACAGGCGGGCATCAATAAAGTCCTTAGCGTGGGGACATTAAGCCAGACACTTAGCGATGCAAGCGGGTGCGGCGAACATTTTCAGGATAAGAACACTTTGGCAGCCCGTATCAGTGAATTGCTGCTCGAACATCCGGTTATCACCGTCTTAATTAAAGGTTCACGTAGCGCCGCCATGGAAAATGTCGTGCGTGCGTTACAGGAGAAGGCATCATGTTAGTTTGGTTGGCTGAATACTTAGTAAAATTTTACTCGGGCTTTAACGTCTTTTCCTATTTGACGTTCCGCGCCATCGTCAGTTTGTTGACGGCATTAATTATCTCATTGTGGATGGGGCCGCATCTGATCGCCTATTTGCAGAAATTACAGATTGGTCAGGTTGTCCGTAATGACGGGCCAGAGTCACATTTCAGTAAACGTGGCACCCCGACTATGGGCGGCCTGATGATTTTGTTCTCCATCACTATTTCGGTTCTGATGTGGGCTTACCCGTCTAATCCGTATGTGTGGTGTGTGCTGTTTATCCTTATTGGTTATGGAATTGTCGGTTTTATCGATGATTACCGCAAAGTGGTACGTAAAAACACCAAAGGCCTGATTGCCCGCTGGAAATACTTCTGGCAGTCGATCATTGCATTGGCTGCCGCTTTTGCGATGTACAGCATCGGTAAAGATACCCCGGCCACTGAGCTGGTGGTGCCCTTCTTCAAGGACATCATGCCGCAGCTTGGCTTGCTCTATATCCTGCTGGCTTATTTCGTCATTGTGGGCACCAGCAACGCGGTTAATTTGACCGATGGGTTGGATGGTTTGGCGATTATGCCAACGGTATTTGTTGCTGGCGGTTTCGCACTGGTGGCCTGGGCGACCGGTAACGTGAACTTTGCTGCATACCTGCATATTCCTTATCTGCGTCATGCTGGTGAACTGGTGATTGTCTGCACCGCGATTGTCGGGGCTGGACTGGGCTTTTTATGGTTCAACACCTATCCGGCTCAAGTGTTTATGGGCGATGTTGGCTCTCTGGCATTGGGCGGGGCGCTGGGCACCATCGCGGTATTGCTGCGCCAAGAGTTCTTATTAGTGATTATGGGCGGGGTGTTCGTGGTTGAAACACTGTCGGTCATCTTGCAAGTCGGTTCCTTTAAGTTACGTGGGCAGCGCATTTTCCGTATGGCCCCGATTCATCATCATTACGAACTTAAAGGCTGGCCAGAACCGCGGGTGATCGTGCGCTTCTGGATTATTTCGCTGATGCTGGTGCTGATTGGCCTGGCGACGCTGAAGGTGCGGTAATTATGGTTGATTATCAGGGTAAGAAAGTCGTCATTATCGGGCTGGGGCTAACCGGCCTTTCCTGCGTTGATTTCTTTATGATACGTGGCGTAACGCCACGTGTGATGGATACCCGTATCAATCCACCGGGCCTGGATAAATTACCCGAAAATGTTGAGTGCCATGTCGGTGATTTGAATCAAGAGTGGTTGCTGGAAGCTGACTTGATTGTGGCCAGCCCCGGTATTGCGTTGGCACATCCTGCTTTGAGTGAAGCCGCTGACGCGGGTGTTGAGATTGTCGGCGATATCGAACTGTTCTGTCGTGAAAATCAGGCACCGGTGGTAGCGATTACCGGCTCTAACGGTAAAAGTACCGTAACCACTCTGGTCGGTGAGATGGCGAAAGCCGCTGGCTGGCAGGTGGGAGTAGGGGGCAACATTGGTGTTCCTGCTCTGAGCTTATTGAAACAGCTGACCTTGCAAAAACACGAAAACCAATTGGTGGTGTTGGAGTTATCCAGCTTCCAGTTGGAAACCACCTCAAGCCTGCGAGCCAGCGCAGCCACCATACTGAACGTGACGGAAGATCACACTGACCGTTATCCGTTTGGGTTGCAGCAATATCGCGCAGCTAAGCTGCGGGTATATGAAAACGCTAAAGTTTGTGTCGTGAATGCCGATGACGCGCTCACTATGCCAGTTCGTGGTGCTGATAACCGCTGTATCAGCTTTGGAGTGGATGTCGGTGATTACCATTTGAATAAGCAGCAGGGAGAGATCTGGCTGCGGGTTCGTGGTGAGAAGGTGTTGAATACTCGGGAAATGAAATTAACCGGACGGCATAACTATACCAATGCGCTAGCCGCACTGGCATTGGCTGATGCAGTGGGTATTCCGCGCTCATCAAGTTTGAAAGCGTTGACCACGTTCACTGGTTTGCCGCACCGTTTCCAATTGGTGTTTGAACATAACGGCGTGCGTTGGATTAACGACTCCAAAGCCACCAATGTGGGCAGCACAGAAGCGGCTCTGGATGGTTTACAGGTTGATGGCACTTTGCATTTGTTACTGGGCGGCGACGGGAAATCGGCAGATTTCTCCGGGTTAACCCGCTTTTTGCAAGGCGACCATATCAAGATTTACTGTTTTGGGCGTGATGGTGAGCAACTGGCTGAGCTGCGTCCGGAAGTCTCGCAACTGACTGAAACGATGGAACAAGCTATGGTGCTGCTGGCGAAATCACTGGCACCGGGCGATATGGTGTTATTGTCACCCGCTTGCGCCAGCCTGGATCAGTTCCGCAGCTTCGAGCAACGTGGTGATGAGTTTGCTCGTCTGGCAGAGGAGTTGGGCTGATGCGTATGCCGGGGCTGGGGCTGTTTAATACCGTAAAACATTTTGTGATGGGGTCGCGCGAAAGCGACACCACTAGCATGGTGCTTTACGACAGAACCTTGCTGTGGCTGACCTTCGGTTTGGCGATTATCGGTTTTGTGATGGTGACATCGGCATCGATGCCAATTGGTCAGCGTCTGGCAGGTGATCCTTTCCTGTTTGCCAAGCGTGATGCGCTGTATTTGGCGCTGGCGTTCGGTTTGTCGCTGGTGACTTTACGTATTCCGATGGAAGTCTGGCAGCGCTATAGCAATATTATGTTGCTGATTTCAATTGTGATGTTGCTGGTAGTGCTGGTTGTGGGTAGCTCGGTCAACGGGGCATCGCGTTGGATTTCTCTTGGGCCGCTGCGTATTCAGCCGGCTGAGCTATCCAAGTTATCGCTGTTTTGCTACCTGGCCAGCTATCTGGTACGCAAGGTTGAAGAGGTACGCAGTAACTTTTGGGGATTTTGTAAGCCCATGGGCGTAATGGTTATTTTGGCCGTATTACTGCTCGCGCAACCCGATTTAGGTACTGTGGTGGTGTTGTTTATCACCACATTGGCGATGTTATTCCTGGCCGGTGCCAAGATGTGGCAGTTCATGGCGATTATCGGTTCCGGTGTATTTGCCGTTTGCCTGCTAATTGTTGCTGAACCCTACCGTATGCGCCGAGTGACATCATTCTGGAACCCGTGGGCGGATCCCTTCGGCAGTGGCTACCAGTTGACCCAATCGCTGATGGCCTTTGGTCGCGGTGAATTCTGGGGGCAGGGCTTAGGGAATTCAGTGCAGAAACTGGAGTATTTACCGGAAGCACATACTGACTTTATTTTCTCGATTTTAGGCGAGGAGTTGGGGTATTTCGGTGTGGTTCTTGCATTGTTAATGGTATTCTTCGTCGCTTTTCGTGCTATGTCCATTGGGCGTCGCGCTTTAGAGATAGATCAGCGATTTTCTGGCTTTTTGGCCTGTTCGATTGGTGTCTGGTTTAGCTTCCAGGCGCTGGTTAACGTTGGGGCTGCTGCTGGAATGTTGCCAACCAAAGGTTTGACACTGCCGCTGATAAGTTACGGTGGCTCGAGCCTGATTATTATGTCAACGGCCATAGTGCTGTTGTTACGCATTGATTTTGAAACACGTCTGGCAAAAGCCCAGGCGTTTGTAAGGAGTGCCCGATGAGTGGCAAGACCAAGCGTTTAATGGTGATGGCGGGTGGCACTGGGGGGCATGTCTTCCCCGGTTTGGCCGTGGCTCATCATCTGATGGCGCAAGGCTGGCAGGTGCGTTGGTTAGGCACCGCCGACAGAATGGAAGCGTCATTGGTACCCAAGAACGGTATTGAAATTGATTTTATTGAGATTTCTGGTTTACGCGGTAAGGGCTTGATGGCCCAACTGACCGCACCGGTGCGTATTTATCGCGCGGTGCGTCAGGCGAAGAAAATCATGCGTGATTACCAACCGGATGTGGTGCTGGGGATGGGCGGTTATGTTTCCGGCCCCGGTGGTTTGGCAGCATGGTTGTGCGGTATCCCGGTGGTATTACATGAGCAAAACGGGATTGCGGGTTTGACTAACCGCTGGCTGGCCAGAATCGCGAAAAAAGTTTTACAAGCATTTCCAGGGGCATTCCCGCACGCCGAAGTGGTGGGTAACCCGGTTCGTACTGATGTATTGGCGCTGCCATTACCCGCTGAACGCTTAGCCAGTCGTGAAGGGCCAATTCGTGTATTAGTCATTGGCGGTAGCCAGGGCGCACGAGTACTGAATCAAACCTTGCCACAGGTTGCAGCAGCATTAGGTGAACAGATAACTATTTGGCATCAAGTGGGTAAAGGCGCATTACCCGAGGTGCTGCAAGCCTACCAGCAAGCAGGGCAGGGTGATAAGCATCAGGTAGTTGAGTTTATTGATGATATGGCTGCGGCTTATGCCTGGGCTGATGTGGTGGTTTGCCGCTCCGGTGCGTTGACGGTCAGCGAAGTTGCCGCCGCAGGGTTACCGGCGATTTTTGTGCCGTTCCAACATAAAGACCGGCAGCAATATTGGAATGCATTGCCGCTGGAAAAAGCCGGTGCCGCCAAAATTATCGAACAGCCACAATTTACAGCACAAGCAGTGAGCAACCTGTTAGCCGAGTGGGATCGCCCTACCTTATTAGCGATGGCTGAGCAGGCAAGACTGGTGGCTATTCCTGACGCAACTGAGCGAGTGGCCGCCGAAGTGGTCGCTGCCAGTAAGTGATAGTAATAAACAGATAATGAACAGTGAGCAGTTAGGTTAATGCGCGCTGTGAATATGCAACAGACAAAAAAGTGAAGAAAAACGTGAATACACAACAACTGGCGAAACTACGTACTATCGTGCCCGAGATGCGTCGCGTCCGGCACATTCACTTTGTTGGCATCGGTGGTGCCGGCATGGGTGGTATCGCTGAAGTGTTGGCAAACGAAGGTTATCAGATTAGCGGTTCAGATTTGGCACCCAATCCGGTCACTCAGCATTTGACTTCATTAGGCGCACAGATTTATTTCCATCACCGCCCAGAGAATGTGCTGGATGCCAGTGTGGTGGTCGTTTCAACAGCAATTTCTGCGGATAACCCGGAGATTGTTGCAGCTCGCGAGGCGCGTATTCCGGTGATCCGCCGCGCAGAAATGTTGGCTGAATTGATGCGTTTCCGTCATGGGATTGCAGTTGCTGGTACGCACGGCAAAACCACCACCACAGCGATGGTTTCCAGTATTTATGCCGAAGCCGGTCTGGACCCAACATTTGTGAATGGCGGTTTGGTTAAAGCGGCGGGCACTCATGCCCGGTTAGGTTCCAGCCGTTATTTGATAGCTGAAGCAGATGAGAGTGATGCATCATTCCTGCATTTGCAGCCGATGGTGGCGATTGTCACCAATATCGAAGCCGACCATATGGATACTTATCAGGGCGACTTTGAGAATTTAAAACAGACATTTATTAATTTTTTGCACAACTTGCCATTCTACGGCCGTGCAGTGATGTGTATCGACGATCCAGTGGTGCGTGAGTTGTTGCCACGGGTAGGTCGTCATATCACCACCTACGGTTTCAGCGATGACGCCGATGTACAGATCGCCAGCTACCGGCAAGAAGGCCCGCAGGGGCACTTCACACTGAAACGACTGGATAAGCCGTTGATGACAGTGACCTTGAATGCCCCAGGCCGCCATAATGCGCTGAACGCGGCTGCGGCAGTGGCTGTCGCGACCGAAGAAGGTATTGAAGACGATGATATCCTGCGCGCACTGGCAGGGTTCCAGGGAACGGGTCGCCGCTTTGATTTTCTCGGCAACTTCCCGCTGGCAGCGGTCAACGGAAAAGAAGGCAGCGCCATGCTGGTGGATGACTATGGTCATCACCCGACAGAAGTGGATGCCACAATTAAAGCTGCACGTGCTGGCTGGCCGGATAAACGTATTGTGATGGTATTCCAACCGCACCGTTATACCCGAACACGCGATTTGTATGACGACTTTGCTAATGTTCTGTCGCAAGTTGATGTTTTACTTATGTTAGATGTGTACGCCGCCGGAGAACCACCAATCCCTGGCGCGGATAGCCGCTCGTTGTGCCGTACCATCCGCAACCGTGGCAAGTTGGACCCTATTTTGGTGTCAGACAGTGATACGGTGCCCGAGGTGTTGGCGCAAGTGCTGAATGGCGATGATCTGATTCTGGTTCAGGGCGCTGGTAACATTGGTAAAATTGCCCGCAAATTGGCTGAGCTTAAATTGCAGCCACAGACAAAAGACGAGGAACATCATGGCTGAGAAAGTTGCGGTACTGCTGGGTGGAACCTCCGCTGAACGTGAAGTGTCATTGTTATCAGGCCAGGCGGTATTAGCGGGCTTGAGAGAGGCTGGTATTGATGCTCATGGCATTGATACTAAAGACTTCCCGGTGACACAGCTTAAAGAGCAAGGCTTTGATAAGGTTTTTATCGCTTTGCATGGGCGCGGTGGTGAAGACGGTACGCTGCAAGGAGTGTTGGAGTTTCTGCAACTGCCTTATACCGGCAGCGGTGTGATGGCTTCAGCACTCACGATGGATAAATTGCGCACCAAATTGGTGTGGCAAGCCTCAGGTTTGCCTATTTCGCCTTATGTCGCGCTAAATCGTCAACAGTTTGAAACACTTTCGTCAGAGGAATTAGCGGCGAGTGTCGCTAATCTTGGCCTGCCATTAATCGTTAAACCAAGCCATGAAGGTTCTAGCGTTGGGATGAGTAAGGTTGATCTGGCGAATCAATTGCAGCCTGCTCTGATTGAGGCTTTCCGTCACGACACCGATGTGCTGATTGAGAAATGGTTGAGTGGGCCTGAATTTACCGTCGCGATCCTCGGTGATGATGTTTTACCGTCTATCCGAATTCAGGCTCCTGGCGTGTTTTATGATTATGAAGCTAAATATCTGTCTGATGAAACCCAGTACTTCTGTCCAAGTGGTTTGAGTGCTGAGTTAGAACAACAATTGGCTGCATTATCATTACAGGCTTATCAGGCATTAGGTTGCAGCGGTTGGGGTCGTGTTGATGTCATGCAAGATAGCGATGGCCATTTCTACCTGCTTGAAGTAAATACTTCACCGGGTATGACCAGCCACAGTTTAGTGCCGATGGCTGCCCGCCAATATGGGTTGAGTTTTTCCCAGTTGGTAGCCCGAATTCTGACGTTGGCTGACTGATATGTCGCAAGCTGCCCTAAATGCGCGTGAACGTGCGGCTGAAAACAGCGCAGCCCGGCGCAGTAACGGAGGCCAATTAGCAGGGCTGATTTTCCTGCTGATGGTGCTGGGTACTATCCTCTGGGGGGGCTGGGTGGTAGTCGGTTGGATGAAAGATGCCAGCCGATTGCCACTGTCGAAATTGGTGGTGACCGGCGAGCGCCATTACACCACCAATGACGATATTCGCCAGGCGATTTTGTCATTGGGTGCACCAGGTACTTTTATGACGCAGGATGTCAATATCATCCAGCAGCAGATTGAACGGTTACCTTGGATTCAGCAGGCCAGTGTGCGTAAACAATGGCCGGATGAGCTGAAGATCCATCTGGTGGAGTATGTACCTTTTGCCCGCTGGAATGATTTGCATATGGTTGATGAGCAGGGGCGGTCATTCAGTGTACCGTCCGAGCGAATCGGCAAACAGAAATTGCCATTACTGTATGGCCCGGAAGGCAGTGAACAGGATGTTCTGGAAGGCTACCGGGCAATGAGCAAGGTGTTAGCGGCCAATAAGTATCAGCTAAAAATGGTGGCAATGAGTGCCAGACATTCTTGGCAGTTGGCCTTAGATAATGATGTTCGGCTGGAGCTGGGACGGGATGACCGGATGGGGCGTTTGCAACGTTTCATCGAGTTGTATCCGCTGTTGCAACAGCAGCCAGATAAACGGGTCAGTTATGTTGATTTGCGATATGAAACAGGGGCTGCAATAGGTTGGGCTCCGGTATTTATCGGCAGTCAGGGTGGTGAGCCACCAGTAAATGGCCAGCAGAACAGTAATCCGCAACAGAATCAGGCACAGGCAAAACAACAATGATCAAGTCGACGGACAGAAAACTGGTAGTAGGTCTTGAGATCGGAACGGCAAAGGTCTCCGCATTGGTAGGGGAAGTTCTGCCCGATGGCATGGTCAATATTATTGGGGTTGGCAGTTGCCCATCCCGTGGCATGGATAAGGGTGGAGTTAACGATCTTGAATCGGTAGTGAAATGCGTACAACGCGCTATCGATCAGGCCGAGTTAATGGCGGATTGCCAAATTTCATCTGTGTATCTGGCATTATCGGGCAAACATATCAGTTGTCAGAATGAAATAGGGATGGTTCCTATTTCAGAAGAGGAAGTAACTCAGGAAGATGTAGAGAACGTAGTGCATACCGCGAAGTCGGTACGTGTGCGCGATGAGCATCGTATTCTGCACGTTATTCCGCAGGAATATGCCATCGATTACCAAGAAGGTATCAAAAATCCGGTGGGCCTTTCTGGCGTGCGGATGCAGGCTAAAGTGCACCTGATTACCTGCCATAACGATATGGCGAAGAATATTGTTAAAGCGGTGGAGCGTTGTGGTCTGAAAGTGGACCAACTGATTTTCGCCGGTTTAGCCGCAAGTTATGCAGTATTGACCGAAGATGAACGCGAGCTGGGTGTCTGTGTGGTCGACATCGGCGGTGGCACCATGGATATGGCGGTGTATACCGGTGGGGCGTTGCGCCACACCAAAGTTATCCCTTACGCCGGGAACGTGGTCACCAGCGATATTGCGTATGCCTTCGGGACACCGCCTACAGATGCGGAAGCGATTAAAGTTCGACACGGCTGTGCGCTCGGGTCGATAGTCAGCAAGGACGAAAGTGTAGAAGTGCCAAGTGTTGGCGGACGCCCTCCCCGTAGTCTGCAAAGACAGACGCTCGCTGAGGTTATAGAACCACGCTACACCGAACTGCTGAATTTGGTTAATGACGAGATTTTACAATTGCAGGAGCAATTACGTCAGCAAGGCGTGAAGCATCATCTGGCAGCCGGTATCGTGCTGACAGGCGGAGCGGCACAAATTGATGGTTTGGCTGAATGCGCTCAACGGGTATTTCATGCCCAGGTTCGCATCGGCCAACCGCTCAATATCACCGGGCTGACGGATTATGCACAGGAACCTTATTACTCCACTGCTGTTGGGTTGTTGCACTATGGTAAAGAATCTCATCTCAGTGGTGAGTCAGAAGTAGAAAAACGTGCCTCAGTGGGCAATTGGTTTAAACGCATCAATAGCTGGCTGAGAAAAGAGTTTTAATGTTTCAACAAAGAGATCATGCTGAACATATTTTTTGATCTCGAAGCGACAGGCACAAAACGGAGAGAAACTATGTTTGAACCTATGGAACTAACCAATGACGCGGTGATTAAAGTCATCGGCGTCGGTGGTGGCGGTGGTAATGCCGTCGAACACATGGTGCGCGAGCGCATCGAAGGTGTTGAATTCTTCGCCGTTAATACAGACGCTCAGGCGCTACGTAAGACGGCTGTTGGCCAAACCATCCAGATTGGTAGCGGTATTACCAAAGGTCTGGGTGCTGGCGCGAACCCGGAAGTGGGTCGCAATTCAGCAGAAGAAGACCGCGAAGCTCTGCGTGCAGCCCTTGAAGGCGCAGACATGGTCTTTATCGCCGCAGGCATGGGCGGTGGTACCGGTACTGGTGCTGCTCCTGTTGTTGCTGAAGTGGCAAAAGAACTGGGTATTCTGACAGTTGCTGTGGTTACCAAGCCTTTCAATTTTGAAGGCAAGAAACGCATGGCATTTGCTGAGCAGGGTATTGCTGAATTGTCCAAACATGTGGACTCACTGATCACTATTCCGAACGATAAGTTGTTAAAAGTTCTGGGTCGTGGCATCTCTTTACTGGATGCATTCGGTGCAGCTAACGACGTATTAAAAGGCGCTGTTCAGGGTATCGCCGAGTTGATTACCCGCCCAGGCCTGATGAACGTCGACTTTGCTGACGTGCGCACTGTAATGTCCGAAATGGGTTATGCCATGATGGGCTCAGGTGTGGCTTGCGGTGAAGATCGTGCTGAAGAAGCAGCAGAAATGGCGATTTCCAGCCCGTTACTGGAAGATATCGACCTGTCTGGCGCTCGCGGCGTGTTGGTCAACATCACTGCTGGTTTCGATTTGCGTTTGGATGAATTCGAAACTGTGGGTAACACTATCCGTGCATTTGCATCCGACAATGCGACCGTAGTTATCGGTACATCGTTAGACCCGGAAATGAACGACGAACTGCGCGTAACTGTGGTTGCAACCGGTATCGGCATGGATAAACGCCCTGAAATCACGCTGGTTACTAACAAGCAGACACAGCCTGTTATGGATCACCGTTACCAGCAGCATGGCATGTCACCTTTACCTCAGGAAGTTAAGCCTGCAGCTAAAGTGGTCAATGATCCAACTGCTCAAACCAATAAAGAGCCCGATTATTTAGATATTCCGGCATTTTTGCGTAAGCAAGCCGACTAATTTCTGAAAAAATTGGAATCTCCGCTCTTTGTGCTAAACTGTCCCGCCGATCTTGTTATAAGCTAGGTCGGTAGGATGGATAACATTGCGAGATAAAACGATGATCAAACAAAGGACTTTAAAACGTATTGTTCAGGCGACTGGCGTCGGTTTGCACACCGGTAAGAAAGTCACACTGACAATGCGACCCGCGCCGGCTAACACCGGGGTCATCTATCGTCGCACTGACTTGAATCCACCGGTTGATTTTCCGGCAGATGCAAAATCCGTGCGTGATACCATGCTCTGTACTTGCCTGGTCAATGAGCATGACGTGCGTATTTCTACTGTTGAGCATCTCAACGCTGCTCTGGCAGGGTTAGGGATTGATAACATTATTATTGAAGTTAACGCTCCCGAAGTACCGATAATGGATGGTAGTGCCAGTCCATTTGTGTACTTGCTGCTGGATGCGGGTATCGAAGAGTTAAACTCTGCGAAGAAATTCCTGCGTCTGAAAGAGACTGTACGGGTTGAAGACGGTGATAAATGGGCTGAATTGTCTCCATTCAATGGATTCCGTTTAGATTTCACCATTGATTTCAATCACCCGGCGATTGACTCCAGTACGCAGCGCTACCGTTTAGATTTCTCGGCCGATTCATTCGTCCGTCAAATCAGCCGTGCGCGTACTTTTGGTTTCATGCGTGATATCGAATACTTACAGTCCCGCGGTTTGTGCCTGGGCGGTAGTTTCGATTGTGCCATCGTGGTGGATGATTACCGCGTATTAAACGAAGATGGCTTGCGCTTCGAAGATGAATTTGTTCGTCATAAAATGCTAGACGCCATTGGTGATCTGTTTATGTGTGGCCACAATATTATTGGCGCATTTACTGCGTATAAATCGGGTCATGCATTAAATAACAAGCTATTGCAGGCTGTTTTAGCTAAGCAAGAAGCCTGGGAATTTGTGACGTTCCAAGACGAAGCCGAAATGCCATTGGCATTTAAAGCTCCGTCTACAGTATTAGCTTACTAAGACTATTTATTACCATCACTTTTGGTTGCGTTGGCACTCTCTCCGGCCAGCGCAGCCAATCGTTCCAATATTGTTCTCAGTTTTTCAGGGCTACGGCTCGCTAATCCTCTTAATTCCCTAGCGCTTTCCAAACTTAACTGACGTAATGGCGGCGATTTCTCAAGATCTTGTGACGTTTTTGCGGCATTCTGCGCATGGTTATGACCGCTAGCCATCAACGACGGATTAATCCTGATGTCGATTGAAGACAATGATGGTAGAATTTGCGCTCGTAGTGCAGAGAGTAAAGCCGGTTGTTCATAACGCAAGCGCATTAACCAACTGGCATTCGCGGTTTCTAGCACTAAAACACTCTGACGATAGTTAGCAACACGGCACCACGGCTGCAATTGTGAAGGGAGCAATCCTTTTACCGCACGGTTAAGTTTTAACAGTGCAGTAGCGCGTTGTTGTACGTTATGCAGCGGTCCGTTTTCTGCTGCAATTGCATCATCGAACAGAACATCTAATAATTGTGGGCGGCTTTCACGCATTGACAAGGCTCCGGCGGATTTTAAACTCGTGATCGGTATTCTAAATCGTTGGCGACAATTTGGTAGACGTTATTTCTGGCCGCATCTCCTTCTGGGGATGGTAGCGGCGAGTCTTGGCGTGCCATCAAACCTGTCTGGCGTTCCTGATCAAGCAGCGATACCGAACACATCATCAAGCCAAAGCCGTCAGAATTACGGTGCGACAAACTTTAGTAGTTTGGCATTACTGCATGATATGCATCGTCGCCCTTCATTCAGCGTAGACTACTGGCAACAGCATGCACTGCGCACGGTTATTCGTCATCTTTCATTTGCACTGGCACCTCAAGCGGCTTATGCCCGGGTGCAAGAAGTGGCAGAGGCAGAACAAGTACAGCCATCACAAATTCAGCAGCTTGCATTGTTGAATACGCTGAATGCGTTACTGACCCACGAGTTCAAACCACCCACTATTATTCGCTATACCGAGCAGGTTAAACGACCTGTTCTTTCGTTACATAAACCGGGACTTTGGCTTGCACAAGTGCAAGGTATCCGTGCCGGGCCTGCCAATTTCATCTGATTATTCTTTTGATTTACCTCAATTTTATACAACCTTTGGCCGCCGGGTTTGGTGGTCTTGTAAGAGATATTAAGAATTATGCTAATCAAATTATTAACCAAAGTCTTTGGCAGTCGTAACGATCGTACACTGCGCCGTATGCGCAAGGTAGTTGACCTTATCAACCGTATGGAACCTGAAGTCGAAAAACTGACAGATGATGAGTTGCGTGCCAAAACTGACGAATTTCGTGAGCGCCTGGCAAAAGGCGCCGTGCTGGAAACCTTAATTCCTGAGGCCTTTGCGGTTGTGCGCGAAGCCAGTAAACGTGTCTTTGGTATGCGTCACTTCGATGTGCAGTTGCTGGGCGGCATGGTACTGAATGAACGCTGCATCGCGGAAATGCGTACCGGTGAAGGTAAAACGCTGACTGCAACTCTGCCAGCTTACCTGAATGCGTTGAGCGGCCGTGGTGTCCACGTGGTTACCGTGAACGACTACTTGGCTCAACGTGACGCCGAAAATAACCGCCCATTGTTTGAGTTTCTGGGCCTGAGTGTAGGTATCAACTTGCCGAATATGGCAGCTCCAGCTAAGCGCGCTGCTTATGCTGCGGATATCACCTATGGTACTAACAACGAATTCGGCTTTGACTATCTGCGCGATAACATGGCGTTCAGCCCAGAAGAACGCGTGCAGCGCAAACTGCATTATGCGTTGGTGGATGAGGTTGACTCCATCTTGATCGATGAAGCACGTACTCCGCTGATTATCTCCGGCCCGGCCGAAGATAGTTCAGAGATGTATATTCGGGTTAACAAGCTGATTCCAAAACTGATTCGTCAGGAAAAAGAGGATTCCGATACTTTCCAGGGCGAAGGTCACTTCTCTGTGGATGAGAAATCACGTCAGGTGCATTTGACCGAACGCGGTTTGATCAAAATTGAGGAAATGCTGGTAGAAGCGGGCATCATGGAAGAAGGAGAGTCTCTGTATTCTCCAGCTAACATCATGTTGATGCACCACGTAACTGCAGCTTTGCGCGCTCATGTATTGTTCACCCGTGATGTTGACTACATCGTCAAAGATGGCGAAGTTATCATTGTTGACGAACATACCGGGCGTACTATGCAAGGTCGCCGTTGGTCAGATGGCTTGCATCAAGCGGTTGAAGCGAAAGAAGGCGTAGAGATTCAGAACGAAAACCAGACGCTGGCTTCGATCACTTTCCAGAACTACTTCCGTCTTTATGAAAAACTGGCCGGTATGACCGGTACAGCGGATACTGAAGCATTCGAATTTAGCTCCATTTACAAGCTCGATACCATTGTGGTGCCAACCAACCGCCCAATGATCCGTAAGGATCTGGCTGATTTGGTCTACATGACCGAACAGGAAAAAATCGGCGCGATTATCGAAGATATCCGTGAGCGTACTGCGAACGGCCAGCCAGTATTGGTAGGGACTATTTCGATTGAGAAGTCGGAAGTGGTATCCGCTGAATTAACGAAAGCAGGCATTGAACATAAGGTTCTGAACGCTAAATTCCATGCCATGGAAGCTGAAATCGTTTCACAGGCGGGCCAACCAGGTGCGGTAACCATCGCGACCAACATGGCCGGTCGCGGTACTGATATCGTATTGGGTGGTAGCTGGCAGAGTGAAATTGCCTCACTGGAAGACCCAACTGAAGACCAAATCGCGGCCATTAAAGCAGCATGGCAGATTCGCCATGATGCAGTACTGGCGTCCGGTGGTTTGCATATTATTGGTACTGAGCGTCATGAATCGCGCCGTATTGATAATCAGTTACGCGGTCGTGCGGGTCGTCAGGGGGATGCTGGTTCTTCACGCTTCTACCTGTCAATGGAAGATGCTTTGATGCGTATTTTTGCCTCTGACCGTGTGTCTGGCATGATGCGTAAATTAGGTATGAAACCGGGCGAAGCCATTGAACACCCATGGGTAACTAAAGCTATCGCCAACGCACAGCGTAAAGTTGAAAGCCGTAACTTCGATATTCGTAAGCAATTACTTGAATATGATGATGTGGCTAATGACCAGCGTCGGGCAATCTACAGTCAGCGTAACGAACTGTTGGATGTGTCTGATGTAAGCGAAACTATTAATAGCATTCGTGAAGATGTATTCAAAACAGTTATCGACAGCTATATTCCAACCCAATCTCTGGAAGAAATGTGGGATGTAGAAGGCTTGGAACAGCGTCTGAAAAATGACTTTGACTTGGATATGCCGATTGCTGAATGGCTGGAAGATGAACCACAGTTGCATGAAGAAACATTGCGTGAGCGAATTCTGCAACAAGCCATTGAGACTTATCAGCGTAAAGAAGAAGTTGTTGGTGTTGAAATGATGCGTAACTTCGAGAAAGGTGTGATGTTACAAACACTTGATTCGTTGTGGAAAGAGCATTTGGCTGCAATGGATTACCTGCGTCAGGGCATCCATTTACGTGGCTATGCACAAAAAGATCCTAAGCAAGAATACAAGCGTGAATCTTTCGCGATGTTTGCTGCCATGTTGGAATCACTGAAATATGAAGTGATCAGTGTTCTAAGCAAAGTACAGGTGCGGATGCCAGAAGAAGTGGAGGCACTGGAAGTACAACGTCGCGAAGAAGCTGAGCGTTTGGCTAAACAGCAACAACTCAGTCACGAATCGGATAGCAGTGCGCTGATGTCACAGGAAGAAGCCAATGTGGCTGCCAGCCTTGAGCGCAAAGTCGGGCGTAATGATCCGTGCCCATGTGGTTCAGGTAAGAAATACAAGCAGTGCCACGGTCGCCTACAGTAATATTTTAGGCATCGGTTAATACTGATAATGAGGGCGGCTTAAACACCGCCCTTTATTTTGCTTATTTTTTAGCAGCCCGCGGACTGGAAGCGTGCTCAAACCAACATTGATACCCTGACAGGAGAAAATAATTGAAACACTTACAAATTGCAGTTGGGATTATCCGTAATCCCCAGCAAGAGATTTTTATTACCCAGCGTGCTGCTGATTCTCATATGGCTGGGTTTTGGGAATTCCCCGGAGGCAAAATCGAGCAGGGTGAGACACCAGAAATTGCATTAAAACGTGAACTGTTGGAAGAGACAGGCATCGTGGTGAAAAAGGCTTTTTTGCTCAAAGTGTTAGAGCACACATTTAGCGATCGCATCGTAACATTAAGTTTTTATATGGTTGAAGTATGGGATGGTGAACCCTTTGGCCGCGAGGGTCAGCCGATGCGCTGGGTGAAGCAATCTGAATTGCTGGCAGAAGAGTTCCCACCTGCCAATACGGTTATTATTGAATTACTTACCACCCTTCGTACTTAAAGTTGCAGGGTTGTTAGCTGGGTTCGTTACTCAGCCCATCCATGGACCTCGCCTCTGCGGGCCAGTGCAAGCGCTGTTCAACGTGGTTTACAACCAATTTGTCTCTAGCTGGCTGCCTACCTGCAACTTCAATTACGCTGGGTATTGTATTTAATATTATTAGGTTGCTCTATTTTGTGGAGTAAAAGGAGAACTAAAATTATTAGTGCTTAGGAGGCTCTTCTTCGCTCCATTCATCACTGTCAGATAGCTCACCATTACTGGAAATACGTTTTTCTTCATCGGCCCACTCACCTAAATCAATCAACTGGCAACGCTTGCAGCAGAATGGGCGATAAGGGCTTTGCTCACCCCAGATAACAACCTTTCCACAGGTCGGGCAGTTGACCTCGATGACTTCGGTTTCCATGTTTTCTCCTAAAATCTATTTATACCTATATCTTTAAATCTATTAGATATGGCAATTGTCATATCAGCAGCAGGCTAATTCAAACGATAAACGTGCCGGAACAGTACCATTTTCACTGTCGAGTGGTAAGAAACGAATTGCATATCGTGTTTTATGGCCGGAAATCTGTGGATACAACTGCGGGTCTAGTGGCAGGCGTAATCTCAGCAAATCAGCCCCTTCCGCATTGTCCTGGAAGAAACCATTTAAACTGATTTGC
Organism: Yersinia proxima; assembly: GCF_902170785.1. Lineage (GTDB taxonomy): Bacteria > Pseudomonadota > Gammaproteobacteria > Enterobacterales > Enterobacteriaceae > Yersinia > Yersinia proxima. The sequence goes on from NZ_CABHYG010000020.1 coordinate 121,916, forward strand.
GCCCGCAGGGGGCCAGATTCGCGAATTAAATTTAAAATAATAGTTAGCGACTGATTAAGTGGGGCCAGACTCTCCAGCAATTTGGCAATATGTTGATTGCGTTGTTCTTTTGGCTGATGTAACCAGGTGTGTAAAGTGGGGAGGTCAAAACTACAGCAGCCACCAGGGATACTCAGACGCTGGCGAACAACGCTTATCAGGCGATCTTCTTTTAGTGATTGCCCGATGCGCGGTGCCGACATCAATACAGAGGCCCGATTTTTTAATTGGCTGCGTAAAGAGTCCACCAGCGACATATCAACACCGGGTATATCTGCCCATAATTGTAACTTCTGTTGTTGACGCTCTAATTCTTTAAGCAAATCAGTACGAACTTCACCGCGTTCAAGGACATCAATTAAATCAGATGCTGTGCGGAAAAACGTCAATGCACTGGCAATATTATCTAACGAACGCTGGCTTTCTAATTGTTGTAGTAAAAACTCCATTCTCAGCCAGGTGCGCATTTTTTCATTGAGCGGATGTTCAAAAAGTATTGTTGAGGTGAGGTCACTCATCGATGTAGATCCTGTTGGGCCGCAGCTGCCAATTTTAAATACTGCTGGTGTAATGAGGCAACTTGCGGGGCGATAACTATTGGATCGCCGCTATTGTCAATAATGTCATCAGCACAGGCTAGCCGCTGTTGCCGCGAAACCTGTGAAGCTAAAATATGTTCTGCCTGCTGGCGAGTAACGCCATCTCTCGCCATTGTTCGAGCGAGTTGTATTTCAGGTGCTACATCTACCACTAACACACGATTGGCATGGTGATGTAAACCATTTTCAACCAACAAGGGGACAACCCAAAGTACATACGGCTCATCAATATTGGCGAGTTGACGCTGGGTTTCCTGTTGGATCATTGGATGCAACAATGAATTTAACCATGCTTTTTCCTGCGGCTCACTGAAAATTTTTTCGCGTAATGCAGCACGATTCAATGTGCCATCGGTGTGCAAGATGGTTTCCCCATAGCGAGAGGCGATATCCATTAATGCGGGCATACCCGGCTCAACCACCTGGCGAGCAATAATATCAGCATCAACCAGTGGGACACCGAGATTAGCGAATGCATTTGCGACTGTGCTTTTACCACTGCCAATTCCACCAGTGAGAGCCACAATATAGGTCATTGCCTGGCCTTGCATACAGTTAGTGAGTGGTCGAATTGTATCTGAAAGCCAGTGCCAAGGCATAGCAAGGTATGCATTCTGTTTGCGCTATGTGGAAAAAAAGTGAAGTGAGTACGAGGATAACTGCGGGATTGAGACTCTTCAGGTAATTTGTGGGATTGTAGCGCAAATAAAGGTGGATTCGCAGTCTTGCCGTAGAATTATTCATGCGTATGATAGCTTCACTGGGATGGCGTGATTTACGCCCGATCACATGTTGCGATCTATCGCCAATAACCAGGAATAATTAGCCATGCGTATTGAAGAAGGTTTGAAACTAGGCTTTAAAGATGTGTTAATCCGCCCTAAACGTTCAACACTGAAAAGTCGCTCTGAAGTCGAACTGGAGCGCCAGTTTACCTTCAAACATTCGGGTTGGAATTGGTCTGGTGTACCTATCATCGCCGCTAATATGGATACTGTTGGCACCTTCCGCATGGCAGAAGTTCTGGCATCATTCGATGTTTTGACCGCAGTTCATAAACACTACACTGTTGAGCAGTGGGGCGAGTTTGTGAAACGGGTTCCTGAATCAGTCTTACGTCATGTCATGGTTTCTACCGGGACATCCTCTGCTGATTTCGACAAAATGAAACAAATTTTGGCGTTATCACCTGCCTTGAAATTTATCTGTATTGACGTGGCTAACGGTTATTCCGAGCATTTCGTTTCCTTCTTACAAAAAGCGCGCGAAGCATGCCCAGATAAAGTTATTTGTGCGGGCAATGTCGTGACTGGTGAGATGGTAGAAGAACTTATTCTGTCGGGCGCTGATATTGTTAAAGTTGGGATTGGCCCAGGTTCGGTTTGCACTACTCGCGTGAAAACAGGTGTTGGTTATCCGCAGTTGTCGGCGGTTATCGAGTGCGCTGATGCAGCACACGGTTTGGGCGGACAGATTGTTAGTGATGGCGGTTGTTCCGTACCGGGTGATGTTGCAAAAGCGTTCGGTGGCGGTGCTGATTTTGTCATGTTGGGTGGCATGTTAGCTGGGCATGATGAGTGCGAAGGCCGAGTTGTTGAAGAGAATGGCGAGAAGTTTATGCTGTTCTACGGTATGAGTTCAGAGTCAGCCATGAAACGCCATGTCGGTGGTGTTGCTGAGTACCGCGCGGCGGAAGGTAAGACGGTGAAATTGCCATTACGTGGCTCCGTTGATAACACCGTTCGCGATATTATGGGTGGTTTGCGTTCCGCTTGTACCTATGTGGGAGCATCGCATTTGAAAGAACTGACTAAACGCACCACTTTTATTCGCGTAGCAGAGCAAGAAAACCGCGTGTTTGGCAGTAACTGATATTGGGTTTTCGAGAGTAAGTTGTGCTCTGATAAAGTTAACAATCACGAGCCTGTGATTGAGATGAAAAGAGGCGTAGTTCAACGCCTCTTTTCAATAAAATTCCACCGGATAGCCTTCCTCTAATAATTTCATTTACCCGATAACATCTCCCAACTGAAATATCGGTAGATACATCGCGATGACTAAAACCCCTACGATGCTCCCAATAATTAGCATTAAAAGTGGCTCTAGCATTTGAGTGAGATTGTCTGCCAAATCCTGTGCTTGCTGTTGGTGCCAACTAGCCAGTTTATCTAAAAGTACATCCAGCGCACCAGACTCCTCACCCACGCGAACCATTTGTTGGCATAGCGGGGGAAATAGAGGGTGCTGGGAAAGGGTAATATAGAGTGGAACCCCTTGGTTTATCTGTTTTTGAATGCCCTTCAATGCTTGCTGATAGGTGCTGTTATTAATAGAGCGAAGTGCTGCATCTAATCCGGCAGTCAGTGGTAATCCGGCATGCTGAGTGATCGCCAGTGTTTGAAAAATCTGACTGAGACAACTGCCACGTATCAATGCTGATATTAATGGAATGCGTAATAAAAGTTTCTGTTCCCATTGCTGGTAGTGAACTTGATGCCGTCGTGTGTGTGTGTAACTAATACAAAATAATGTTAACAATGCGATTATGTATGGCCCATAAGTAATAAGAAATGTGGACATTAATAGAAGTGTGGCAGTAAGCGCAGGCAATGGTGTGTCGAATGATTGGTAGATTTGTGCAAATTCAGGTAATACCAAGACCAGCATAATAATACTGACAACCAATGCAATAACGCAGACAAATACTGGATATTTAAGCGCTTTAATAACTTTCTTTTGCAATTTTTGCTGCCGTTCCTGATGTTGTACTAGCTGCATGCAGCACTGTTCAAGGTTACCTGTTAGCTCCCCCATAGCAATGACGGGGGGATATAATTGAGGAAAGGTATGAGGGTAATGCGCTATTGCTTCTGATAATGACTGCCCCTGTGAAATTTGCTGGCTTATTTCTTGCAATAAACACTGCCAGGGTAAAGCATCCATCTCTTTCGCCAGTAATTGTAAGCAATTCACTAAAGGTAGGCCCGCTTGTAATAATGTTGCTAATTGGCGAGTGACAGCAATCAGACGCTCCCCGCGCCAATAGCTAATCGATAATCTTTTCCCACCCTTAACATCAAGCGGTTGTAAGCCACTGCGGAATATATATTCATAGACTGTATTTCTCTCTGTTGCCAGCAATGCACCTGTCAGCAATTGCCCTTCGGTGTTAATCGCTTTCCAATAAAATAAGCGCTGATCGCTCACGGTATTGCCTCTGTTTGTATTTCCAAACCTACAACACGATTAATTTCGCTGAGAGTGGTCATACCGCTTTCAACCAATGCCAGGCCAGCGGAAAGTAATGTGATTTGCTTTTGTTGCTGCGCAATTTTGGTGAGATCTGATGGACTGGCATTGTTGAGCAAAGCGTTTTGGATTGGCGGAGTGACATTTAACATTTCGTAAATCCCTGTTCGGCCATAATATCCGGCACAGCAATGTTCACAACCGACGGCAAGATAATGTTGTAGTGGATTTGCCCATATATCGGCAGGGAGTTGGAAAAGTGCGGGCGACGCCTGACGGCAGTGTAGGCACAATTTGCGCACCAGTCGCTGGGCGATAACTAATATCAGGCTGGAGGCAATTAAGTGGCGCTCTACTCCCATTTGTGTCAGACGTATCAGTGTTTCTGCTGTGGAGTTGGTATGCAAAGTTGAGAGAACCAGATGTCCTGTGAGCGCCGCTTTAACTGCTATTTCTGCAGTTTCATTATCCCGAATCTCACCGAGCATAATGACATCAGGGTCCTGACGCAGCATGGCACGCAATACATTAGAGAAATCTAGTCCAATTTTGCTGTTGGTCTGTGTTTGATTTATGCCGTCAACTTGGATCTCAATAGGATCTTCGACACTACAGATATTTACTTGTACTTTATTGAGCTGCTTCAGGCTGCAATAGAGGGTTACAGTCTTTCCGCTCCCTGTTGGCCCAGTGACCAGAACCAAACCCTGTGGAGTTGACAATGCTTGAGTTAATTGCTGGTGGGCTACTGTTGTAAGCCCTAGTTTTTCCAAAGTAGGTTGCTGCTTCATATTTAAAATCCGCAGCACGACTTTTTCACCATATTGCACGGGGAGGGTCGCTATTCTCATTGAATAGCGAATACCATCTAATAGGAGAGTCAACTGTCCATCTTGCGCTAACCGCTTTTCCGCAATATTCAGCTTAGCCATGACTTTCAGGCAACTGCTAATACGACGGGATAACTCAGCTTCAGGTGATGGAGATTCATGCAATACACCATCAATTCTCAAGCGAATACGGTAGTGATATTGATAAGGTTCAAAATGAATATCAGATGCGCGTTTCTGAATCGCCAATCTGAGTGTTTGCGTTATAAATTGAATAACAGGGGTATCGTTTTCATTATCAAGTAATGTGTCATCGTCCCTCTTTATTGGTGCATTGGCGTCTACGTGCTCTTGTGCTGATGGACTTAAATTAAGTGATTGTTCAATTCTGGCTTCCGGCCAGTATTCCACCTTGATTTTACGGCCACAGGCAAAGCGGAGCGCAGTCAACAATGCCTCATTGGTGGGGTGGGGTGAAGCTATGGTTAAGTTGTTGCTATCAAGTTTTAAGGCTATTGCTCTATAGCGGCGGCAGATGGTGTGTAATTCATCATTTATTGTCTCGTGTGTGCGTTCCCTAAATTCGGTCATTTGATTACGGCCTTATCATTAAAGCGGAACACGGCTTTACAGTTGTCAGTTATGCTGCTGCCTGTTGCGGTGCAGGTTCTTGTCCAGACGACATTTCCACTGTTATTTAGTGTTGGCGACATAGCCAGAGTCAAATTGGCAAGAGTTTGCTGACCTGTAAGTGTAATAACACCTTTATCAATAGTTGTAGCACTGACATAGCGTGATGATGCCCCTGCTGGGATGCCATGGCTACCACCATTGCAGCTATCAAGGCTGGCATATTCCAGTGCGCAAAGCTCCACTGCCATTTTGTAGGGAACCATGGCTTGTAACATATCGGTGAGCGCTGCTTTTTGGATATAGCGTTGATAGGACGGAATACCTATGCCACTGAGAGTAGCGATGATGGCAATCGCAACCATCAATTCAATTAATGTAAAACCACGTTGATTAGCCATTTGACACTCTCTATGTGTGTGAGAAAACGTGGACAGAGTGCACTTTTTGAATGAATGCTAACAAGAGGGGACAGAGGGTTTTGCGAAGCCTACTGTTGGATATTTATGTTCTTGCAATGGCATCACTGATAACTTCGGCGGTGCTCGCAAAACAGACTAAGAGTCTGCTATTGGGAGCCATCCGCCGAAAATAATTTGATAGGATTATTTAAAACGCATGGAAAGGTCGAGGGCAGTAATATGCTTGGTCAGCGCCCCGACTGAAATGAAATCAATACCTGTTTCAGCATAGCTGCGAAGTGTTTCCAGTGTGACGTTGCCGGAAACCTCCAGTTGTGCACTGCTCTGGGTTTTAGCATGTTCATCACGCATATTTACCGCTTCACGCATCATTGGAATGGTGAAGTTATCTAGCATGATGATATCTGCACCGGCTTCCAGTGCTTGCTGTAGTTCATCAAGGGATTCAACTTCAACTTCCACAGGAACATCTGCATGTATCCAAAATGCTTTGGCAACCGCTTCTTTAATCGAACCTGCTGCAATAATGTGATTTTCCTTAATAAGGAAAGCATCAGATAAACCAAGCCGATGGTTATTGCCACCACCGCAGAGGACTGCATATTTCAAGGCCGTACGTAACCCTGGTACTGTTTTTCGGGTATCAAGCAATTGGGTATGTAATCCTGAAATTTCAGCCACATAGCGGCTCACTTCAGTTGCTACACCCGATAAAGTTTGCAGGAAGTTAAGTGCGGTACGTTCACCTGTCAGCAAAATACGGGCAGGGCCAGTTAAATGGCAAAGAGTCTGATTTACTTCCAGTTTATCTCCATCATTAACTAACCACTCAACTTCTACTTGGGCACCAAGTTGAATAAACACTTCATTCAACCAGCGCTGACCACAAAAAACACCGGCCTCACGAGTAATGATGGTGGCTTTTGCCTGCTTATCTGCCGGCAGTAATTGTGCGGTGAGATCGCCGTCTGCATTGACCTCACCACCCAAGTCTTCACTCAAGGCCTGAGCAACAGTAGCAGGGATATCGCGTTGAATTCGTTCCAATAGCTCGGCACGGCGGCTGTCGGCATTATAGCTGCGGGTCGGCATAGAAAACTCCGAAATGGCGGATAGATAGTTGTCCAAACATGCTACTCTGTTGCTGGCAGAAGTGCCATAAAAGAGCCGGTTGAAGTGTACTATTTAGGTTAGGGGGCTTAGGTAAACTATGCAGTTAGAAAATAACTGGCAGTTAGATAATGGCTGGATTTCAGGAGTGAAACGGGTTGTTTCCCCTCATTGTGACCAGCGGCCAGAAGGCGAAGCTCCTTCTCTGTTGGTGATTCATAATATTAGTTTGCCGCCTGGTGAGTTTGGCGGCCCCTATATCGATCAGTTGTTCACAGGCACCCTCAATGCTGATGAGCACCCTTATTTTGCTGATATTGTTCACCTGCGAGTGTCAGCCCATTGCCTGATCCGTCGGGACGGTGAAATTATTCAATATGTACCATTTGATAAACGTGCCTGGCATGCCGGAGTCTCGACTTTTGCCGGGCGTGAGCGGTGTAACGATTTCTCCATTGGAATCGAATTGGAAGGCACGGATGTGTTACCGTTTACTACCGAACAATATCGCAGCTTGTCTAAAGTCAGCGCCCTGTTATTTGCCCATTATCCGATAACTGCGGAACGGGTGACTGGCCACAGCGATATTGCACCGGGGCGTAAAACAGATCCGGGCTCCGCCTTTGACTGGGTGTTATATCAACAGAGTTTAGCGAAGTTATCTTTACCATCGTAATACGGAAGTCATGCAGTATTAACCAGAGGTTCATGGCCGAGCCGATATTAGCTTGTCGCCTCGTCTGATATTGTCGTTTATGCATGCCGGGAGGCATATGCCCTGCTTTGGGGCGGGTTAAGTACAAAGGGAGAATAAGAGCGAATGACACTGTTTACGCTGTTACTGGTGCTGGCATGGGAGCGCTTGTTTAAACTGGGCGAACATTGGCAGTTAGATCATCGCCTTGAAGTGGTGTTTGCTCGTTTACGCCACTTTTCGTTAGTACAAACCATTTTTCTGACTGCGGCGTGGATGGTGCTGGTATGGCTGGTTTTGCGGCTAGTGCAAAATATCTTGTTTGGATTACCCCTTTTACTTATCTGGATACTTATTTGCCTGCTGTGTATTGGTGCGGGTGGAATACGGAAACATTACCGAGCTTATTTGAAAGCTGCCCGTCAAGGCGATGCCCATGCTACTGATAAAATGGCTGAAGAGTTGGCACTTATTCATGGCTTACCGATAAATTGTGGGGAGAAAGCCCGACTGGAATCTCTGCAAAATGCATTGTTATGGATAAACTTCCGTTATTATTTAGCGCCGATCTTCTGGTTTGTCGTTTGTGTTAGCTATGGCCCAGTGGCATTAGCAGGGTATGCGATGTTACGTGGGTATCAAACCTGGTTGGCGCGTCATCACACACCTTTACAACGCTCACAATCTGGTATTGACCGAATTTTGCATTGGCTTGACTGGATTCCGGTGCGGTTAGTGGGTGTTGCCTATGCTTTATTAGGACATGGGGAAAGAGCCTTGCCCGCTTGGTTTGCTTCATTGGGCGACTTCCGATCTTCGCAGTATCAAGTGTTAACCCAACTGGCGCAATATTCGCTGGCGCGAGAGTCTCATTTAGATCCGGTACAAACACCAAGGTCTGCCGTCTCTTTGGCACGAAAAGTCACACTGACGGTAATTGTGGTGGTGGCGTTATTAACGATCTACGGCGCGTTAGTTTAGTCAATCCGGTGTTAGTTGTGTGAGCTGGCTGATAATGATTTATCAGCCATTTTTAATATGAATTTCTATTAGGAATTCTTTCTACTTTGTCTTACTAATGAAAAAACAATCCTAATTGATAAATTTATTTATATATATCAATTTGTTATGTGCTTATGTTTAATGTCGCTGCTGCTGATAATCTGACTTTTTCTCTAACTGAGTGATATTTTATTTTTTCGGAATTATTCTTATTCTAAATAAAAAATAGATATTTTTATGATTTATTATTAGTCCAATTAAATTCCGAGCTATTCCTTTTTATCATTTCACTATTAGCCATATTATCCGCCTGATCAATTTCTATTGGCTTATTTTTTCATGCATTACTCAACTTATTTTCATCTGTGTTTATGTTTCAAACCCATTTGAGTTAATGCGTGTTCGGTTATGCCGGTAACAAATCAGGAATATTATAATGGCCACAATTTTTAAAGGCATAGGGCGTTACTTAGGCAATGACTTTCCTAAGAAAGCCATTGCCTATGCGCAAATAGTTTTACAAGTATTATTAAGTACACTTCCACTGTATTCGGTGAGTTTCAGTACTCAGGCGAACAGTGATATACCGAAAAAAACAGTGCTTTTTAAGCAACTTCATACGCTCACCCCAACCGAAACACTTGAGTCGGTTGCAGCCAGCTATGGCTTATCTATCGATGAGCTTTGGGCGTTAAATATCAATTTATATAACAATCGCAGTGCGTTTGATGCAGTCAAATACGGTGCGGTTGTTTATGTCCCTAATCAGGAAGAAGAACAACGGGCTACCCAGCAAGCCTCTTTGGTTGCTTCTCATTTGTCCCAGGTTGGGAATTCGTTAAGCAGCGAGAACCGCGTCGATGCATTCTCTCGTTTAGCCAAGGGGATGTTGTTATCTTCCACGGCGAAAACGGTTGAGGAGTGGCTAGGCCATATCGGGCAGGCCCAGGTTAAATTACAGACTGATGATAAAAATGATTTCAGCGGATCAGAAATAGATTTATTTATCCCTCTTGATGACCAACCTGAAAAGTTAGCCTTTAGCCAGTTTGGTTTTCGTCGTATTGACCAACGCAATATTATGAATATCGGGTTGGGGCAACGCCATTATGTATCTGATTGGATGTTCGGCTATAACATTTTCTTAGATCAGCAAATATCTGGCAATGCGCATCGACGGGTAGGATTTGGCGGTGAATTGGCGCGAGATTACGTTAAGCTCTCAGCCAACAGTTATCATCGTTTGGGCGGATGGAAGCATTCCGCTAAAGTTGAAGATTATGACGAACGTGCCGCTAATGGTTATGACATCCGCACTGAAGCCTACTTACCTTTCTATCCGCAGTTAGGCGGGAAGTTGATGTATGAGAAATACTTTGGTGATGAAGTCGCTTTGTTTGGCATTAACGAACGGCAGAAAAACCCATCAGCATTAACTGCTGGCGTGAGCTATACCCCGATCCCGTTAGTGAGTTTAGGGCTTGACCATACTATTGGTAATGGTGGGAAAAATAAAACCGGCTTTAATTTTGGTGTTAATTACGAAATTAATACCCCGTGGCAGAAGCAAATAGATCCCGCGGCGGTACAGGCGACGCGGACTCTGGCAGGTAGCCGCATGGATTTGGTCGATCGCAATAATAATATTGTGTTGGAATACCGTAAGCAGCAGGTAGTGACATTAAATCTACCTGATAATATTAGTGGGAAAGAAACACAGATATTACCGATAAATTATACCTTTAATGCCCGTCATGGTTTGGATCGTATCGAGTGGGATGCTGCCGATGTGATTCTGGCTGGTGGGCAGGTGAGCGATTTGGGTAATTTGGCCTATCATGTCGCTTTGCCACCGTATATTGATGGTGCGGCAAATGCTTATGTATTAAGCGGGCGTGCGGTTGATAAAAAAGGGAATTACTCTACTTCCAGCTCAACCAATATTTACGTTACTGGCGTGAATATTAATATTATCAATAGTGTCTCCTCACTAACCCCTGCTACGTTGCCAGCAAATGCGACCAGTCGCTCTACACTTCGGTTGGCTTTAAAGACCGATGCAGGCAAACCGGTCAGTGGTGCCGCGCGCAACATCACTTTTGCGGTGCGCAACGTCACAGGCAATATTCCAAAAATCAGACGTTCTGCTCCTTCGCCAGTGCCAGTGCCGGTGCCGGTGCCAGAGGTAGCGATAAGCGATGTACAGGAAATTCAGACCGGGGTTTATGAAGCCTCGCTGACCAGCAGTAGCACGGTTGGCAGCTTTGCCGTTACGCCAACTGTACGTGGGATTCAGCTGAATCCGATCATTCTGACCCAAATTGCCGATAAAACTACGGCAACAATTCCGGGCAGCTCATCTATTACTCTCTCTACACCAACAATTACTGCTAATGCTACCGATAAAACCAAACTTGAAGTGTTGGTAACTGACGCATTGGGTCATCCGGTGGCTGGCGTTGAAGTTAAGTGGGCAAGTGATTTAAATTCGCCTGGCCTTGAATCCGTTACCAGTATCACTAACGCACAGGGTATTGCAGAAAACGCCTTCAGTTCCACCGTGACCGGTACGGCCAATGTTACTGTGCAGGTAGGTACTGCGGCCCCAGTGAGTGCGGGGGCGATAGAGATAAAGCCAGATAACAACACCATGGCGGTGAAACCCAGTGACTTTACTGTCACTACCACCAGCTCTCAAGTGGTCGCTAATGGTAAAGATACAACCATTTATAAACTGAAGGTTACAGACAAACAGGGCAACGTCGTTCCTGGTGCAGCAGTGGAATGGTCGAGCAATATCGGCTCCTTTGTTCAGGGCAACACGACTACTATCACCGATGCTAATGGGGAAACCTCTATTGAGTTCGTGAGCACCAAGGCAGAAACGGCCAACGTCACGGCGACAGTCGGTGGCAAGCCTTATAACGCTGGCAAGGTGGTCTTTATTGCCGATCGTCAAAGCGGCAAGATTACGTTACTTCCTGTAAGAAAAAATAGTGCTGCGGCCAATGGCACAGATAGTATTACCCTCATTGCCAAAATTATCGATGCCAACGGTAATCCGATTAAAAATGAAGAAATTATGTGGGGGGCAGGCAACCATAAGGTGACGTTTAGCCCTGCAACGGGAAAAACTCAAACTAACGATTTGGGTGAGTCGCAAATTACCCTTACCAGCACTGATGTGGGTAATATCACTATTAATGCACAGGCAGTGAAAGGTGGTTTGGCGCTTAATCAGGTAACTGAAAAGCTGAGTTTCACTGCTGATACTGTTACGGCCAAAATCACTAACTGGTTAGCACCGACTGACACCAAACAGGTTGCTGATGGCCTGGCACTGGTCACTTACAAAGTTGTGGTAAAAGACAGCAACAATCATCCGGTGGCGAATAGCCAGGTTCGTTGGGAAACCAATCTGGGTGAATTCGTGTCGGCACAGGCAACACACACAATAACGACGACTGATAGTCAGGGTGAAGCTACTGTAGATCTCGTTAGTGCTAAGGCCGGTTCTGCCGTGGTTAAAGCCTCGGTTAATGGGATGCAAAGTACATCGTCTGCTAAGGTTGAGTTTATTGCTAACAGCAACAGCGCAACAATCGCCTTAGCACCAATGACTCAGCGTGATTTCGTTGCTAATGATAAAGACAAGGTGACTTATAGCGTTACCGTCGTTGATGCCAGCAATAATCCAGTGACAGCTGAGAATATCACCTGGAAAGATGAGAACGGGCATCCGGTCAGTATTGATAATCCGACGAGTAAGACGGATAGCGCGGGTAAGTCAACGGTCAATATTACTTCCAGGAAAGCGGGCACCGCAAAAGTTAGCGCAACCCTTGCTAATGGGGCTAAAGCTATTGCACCACCTATTACCTTTAATGCCGATCGCCAAACTGCGAAGATCGAAAGTGTGGTTGTGACTGGTAGCAAAGTGACCGCACCTGATGGTTCTGGCTCGATCAGTTACGTGACGACAGTTAAAGATGCTAATGGTAACCCGGTTAGCGGAATGATTCTAAGCTGGGGCAGCAATATCAATAATGTTGCCAACCCGTCAACCACCACCGATGCCAACGGCGTGAGTACACAAACTATCACCGGTACACAGGCGGGCAAGGTTGATCTTTCTGTTCAGTTAACCTCCGGTAATAATGCAGCAACGCCGGTGAAAAATAGTAATGGGGCGGAGTTTGTTGCGGTAACACCAGTGATGACAAATGCGGATTTGTTGTTACAACCGAATATGATCATTGCTGATGGTAAGCAAAGCACCACGCTGAAATTTACACTGCGTGATGCCAACCACAACCCGGTTTCGGGTCAAGAGAGCAAGATTGAGGTCACTCAGTCAGTCGCCAACCATGTAACCGTTGGCGCTATCACTGAATCAGCAGTAAAAGGCGTTTATCAAGCCACTATCACTGGAACCAAAGAAGGTGCGGTGGATTTAACTGCCACAGTTAAGGGTAGTAATGTGAGTAAAACACAGAAGCTAACCTTACAAGCAGATAATAAGACCGCCACGTTGAAGACGGTCACACCGAATATTAAAACTGCCAAAGCTGACGGCAAGGAGAGTATTACTTATACCGCCACCGTGATAGATGCGCAGGGTAACGCAAGCCTGGCTAATGTTTCAGTGGGCTGGAGAACCAATCTGGGTGAGTTGGTGGCGATGAGCAAAACCAATGCATCAGGTGAGGCAACTGTCACCCTGACCAGCAAACAAGCTGGTAACGCTACGGTTACTGCAATCGTCAGCAGCACCAGTCAGATGGATGCGCTACCTGTGACCTTTACCGCCGGTGGCATTGTGACCGCACAATCATCCGCGAGTGTATCGGCGGCGAATCTGGTGGCTGATGGGACTACCACCACCACACTGACAGTTAAGGTCAATGATGCGAATGGCAACCCATTAACCGGCCAAAGCGGGAAAATTAAAGTCACAGCGGCTAACTTCCCAGGTCTGACGTTACCAGGTCAATTTACTGAAGTGTCTAATGGCGTTTATAGCGCAACCATTAGTGGGACTAAAGCGGGTGAGGGCGAAATTGTCACTACCCTTGATGGTGCTGAATTAGCCAAACAGACGCTGAAAGTGATTGCTGATGTGCGCACTGCCAAGATTGCTGAAGTAAAACCGTTGAAGTCCGTATCTGTGGCTGTGGGTGATAAAGTCACTTATCAGGCGGTCATCAAAGATGCTCACGATAACCTGCTGGGTGCCGATATCCCGGTGCATTGGTCAGTCAACCGCGACACACTGATGAGTGGCAAGTTTATTAGCCTAACCAACAACTCTGGCGTGGCAGAAGTTGAAATCAGCCGTGATTTGGCCGGTGATGCTCTGGTTACAGCTGCGGTTGGTAATCACAGTTTGCAGGCCACAGCGGTTAAATTTACTAGTGGTGGGGTGGATATCAGTGCTTCCAATATTCAGTTACTGCAAGGCAACATCATTGCCGATAATTTCGATATCGCTTCCATTCAGGTGGATATTCGTGACAGCAAAGGTAACCCGTTACCTAATCTGGCAAGCCAGATAACCACCTCACCAAAGCATGGCGAAAATGGTCTGGAAATCGAAACCAAAGCTAACTCGTCGGGCGGCTATTTGGTGACGATTAAAGGCACTAAGGCCGGTAATCATGCCATCACGGTCTCTGTTAATGGCAAACCTTTACCAAAAGTTAATTTGGCGCTGGTGGGTGATACGACCACGGCTAAATTAGCTAAGGTTAATCCAAACAAAACGACCTTTAAAGCCGATAATATCGATCAGGTGATTTATACCGCCACAGTAGTTGATGCCAATAATAATCTGTTGGCGGGCTACCCGGTGGCATGGCGTCTGGCGCAGGGCGCAGGTCAGTATGATGGCCTGAGCTATACCAATAACTTAGGTGTTGCGGAAACCAAATTGAGTGCCAGTAGTTTGGGGCAATATAAGATGGTGGCGCAGGTTCGCACACTGGTTATGGCGGCGGCAGATGTAAGTACGGTTGCGGGTGATGTCGATCCAAGCCAATCTGATTTTGTATTAGATGTGGCGAAAATTGATGCCAGCGGCAACACGAAAGCGAAATTAACCGCCACGCTGAAAGACAAATTTGGCAACTTACTGCAAGGCCAGAAAGTTAATGTTAAAGATAGCAATAGTCTGAAAGGCATAAAATTCAGCGCTAACCCAATGACGGATAATAAGGATGGAACTTACAGTACTGTAGTCACCTCAACCGCCAAGGGGGATACCAAATTTATTGCCAGCATCAACGGCATAGATTTGACTCAGCAACCACAACTGCTGGTGGGGAATATTATTCCGCAGTTGGGCTTTGCTAACAGCAAAGATGCAATAACTTATAGTAGTAAAGCTCGTAAAGCACAGGTGTTAACAGGTTTACCTGCCGGAGTTACAGCCCACTGGAGCAGCGATAATTCAGATGTGGCGGATGTTGATGCTACCAGCGGTGAAATTAAGGTATTGAAAGCCGGTGTAGTGAATATTTCAGCGGTAACACTGGCGAATGCAACCTACGCTATGGGGACAGCCAGCTATCAGTTAACGGTGGATAAAGCGGATCCGCAAATTAACTTCCCTGTGACTAAACGGGATTATAAATGGATGGATTCCGTGTCTCCTCAGAACTTTGTATTGTCAAATGCTGATGTCACTCCGAGTGAGTTAAAAACGTTCTGGCAAAGTGACGATAACCGCATCGCCACGGTTGATACCCAGGGAAGAGTGGCTTTAGTTAAGCCCGGTACGACCAAAATAAAAGTTATTTCTGAAGAGAATGAGCGCTTCAAACGTAGTGAAGCCAGCTATGACTTGAGTGTGGCTAAATATAAGCAGCCAATTAGCTTTGCTAACAGTGTGCTAACTAATAAAGATTCAGACTCCGCTATCGTGCAACAGCCTAATGAGAATTTATCGGCGCATACTCACTTGCAAAAGCAGTGGTCATCAGACAATAACTATATTGTTAATATAGCGAAAGATGGGAGCGCCGCAGCATTCACTGGTCCAGGCAAGGCGCGTATTACGCTGAAAGTGGTGGGTAATGATTGGTATGAAGAGCAAAGCGGCTCATACGAGCAGGAGGTTTATGCTAAGCCAAAAGCTACTATTACTGAGACGATAGCAAGGAGTAATAGTGCTGATAAAGTTAATGAAATAGTGTGGTCACCAGTCTTTACCGATGATGATTTGAAGGTAAAACTACGCAGTGAATACTCAGGATATAAACAAGCCACCACTGCCACAGTTAGTTTACTTGATAGCAATGGCAATATAGTGCTTGCTAATGAAACGGTTTATCTACGATATGATCGTGGGATAGAGACGGTTACATTTAAGCCAAAACCAGAGTGGGTAGGTAAAAACCTGAAAATCAAAGTGCTTGCTAGGAATATCAAAGGTCAGGAAAGCGAGACCTTCGGGGCAAATGAAATCAGGGTAGAAAATAACTTTAAACCACATGAGGTTTGGAGGAGTGCAGTTCTTGATAAAAGAACTGCACAGTATGATGGGTATGGCAAACGGATTACAGGAGGATGCCCAATAATTAATAAAGGCCATTATTTAGAGCTTGGTTGGAAAATTAATTTTAGCTTTGATGGTGAGTTACTGCATCCCATGAAGATATCTGAGTTGAATCTTTATGAATGGGGGCCTAGTGGGGATGATAAAAAAGGTTTACCTCTTCCAATTACTGGGTTTTTTAAGAATTTTGAACATGGAACATCGACTAGATTTGTTAATAAATGCCTTGCTGGTGAGAAGGGCGAGGTTACTATAAATACATTTATTGAATATGGTGGTAATCAATATGAATATGAAGGGAAAACGACACTAAAATGGAACGCTTCTGGATTTAGTGTCCACTTAACAACAGATATGTTGACGATTGCAGATAGAGATCAGAGGCCTTAATAGTTTTTTGATATTGACTTGAGATAATGGGTAAATATAAAGCAGGGCTGTAGTGAAAACTACCGCCCTGTTTTTTTATGAATTCAATAAGTTTAATTAACGCTTATTTCTCTGTTTAACCCCATAACCCACCGCCAGCACCAATACCCATACCGGAATCAGTAATACCGAAATCTGAATACCCGGTGTCAGATACATAATCACCAAAATACCGCTCAAGAATAGTAAACATAAATAGTTACTAAACGGATACCAGAAGGCTTTAAATTGCGGGATAACGCCCTGACGGTTTTTCGCCGCACGGAATTTAAGGTGTGCCAGGCTAATCATCGCCCAGTTGATCACCAGTGCGGATACCACTAATGCCATCAGCAATTCAAAAGCGCGGCCCGGAATCAGATAGTTAATCAGCACGCAGAAAGCGGTGGCGAATGCGGAAACTGCAATGGCAATCACCGGAACTCCGCGACCATCGACTTTCAACAGCATTTTCGGGCCATTACCTTGCTTGGCTAAACCGAACAGCATACGGCTGTTACAGTACACACAACTGTTGTAGACCGATAATGCTGCGGTCAATACCACGACGTTTAACACTGTTGCCACTACATTACTGTTCAATGCATGGAAGATCAGCACAAACGGGCTGCCGCCTTCCACTACTTTGCCCCACGGGTAAAGTGACAACAGAATTGCCAGAGAACCGATATAGAACAAAAGGATACGATAGATAACCTGATTAGTCGCTTTCGGGATACTTTTGGCTGGGTCTTCTGCTTCTGCTGCGGTGATGCCGACTAACTCAAGCCCACCAAAGGAGAACATAATTACCGCCATTGCCATCACTAACCCCATGATGCCATTGGGGAAGAAGCCGCCCTGCGCCCATAAGTTGGTGACAGTAGCTTCCGGGCCACCCTGGCCGCTCAGCAATAACCAGCCGCCGAATAGAATCATCGCGATGATAGCGACCACTTTAATGATGGCAAACCAGAACTCCATCTCGCCATATACTTTCACGTTAGCCAGATTGATGGCATTAATCGCGAGGAAGAATACTGCGGCAGAGACCCATGTTGGGATCTCCGGCCACCAATATTGCACATAAATACCGACGGCGGTGAGTTCCGCCATGGCGACTAACACGTACAGCACCCAGTAGTTCCAGCCGGAAGCAAAACCAGCAAAATTGCCCCAGTATTTATAAGCAAAGTGACTAAACGAACCTGCCACCGGCTCCTCAACCACCATTTCCCCTAACTGGCGCATAATCAGAAACGCGATAAAACCGCCAATCGCGTACCCCAGTAACACTGAAGGCCCCGCCATTTGAATGGTCTGCGCGATACCGAGAAATAGCCCGGTACCAATAGCACCACCTAAGGCAATAAGCTGAATGTGGCGGTTTTTAAGCCCCCGCTTTAGCTCCGCACCTTCCTGTTGAATACTCATTATTGCATCCTCTGTCGTTGTCACTATTCACCGGCAAAATGGTTGCCGCGTGCTATGCGTAAGATTTTGATTACATTATTTGTATTATTTTGTTTACGGGTGCTTTTTTCAGAATTTACTCTACTGGCTACCCTTTAAAAGAGAATAGTGGTAGGTGAAAATTATTGCATCTGCTTTTTATTCTATTCGATGAATTTTTCAGCAAAATGCCAATAAAAATGTTGGTGGATGATCAAGCTGTTGTTTGCAGGAAAAGCAGGAATCGACCTTTTTTGCGCAAAAAGTCATCAGTTGGCCATTTTTATAATGGTCATACCAGTTATTAGAAAAAGGAAAGAGAAAATACAGACATTTCTTGAATATGATTGAATTTAAATTCATATAAATAGGATTTAAATTCATAAATAAAATAACTATAACGCTTCAGCTTGCCTAAATATCCGTTTCATAAAAGTTAAAACTCTCAGGTGGCAGGTAATGGTATTACCAACGCTACGTTATCACTTTGCATCGCGCTGTCAGTAAAATTGTTAAAATGTGCTGGGTTTCATGATTTCGGTCAAGGTCCGTATGGACAGGTAGTGAATACTTTGTTACTTTATCGTCACGTTTTTGAAATTGGTATTACCAATTGACTCCGCACCACTCGCAGAGACGATTCACTCAATACGGCTTACAGAAAATATGGCCTACAACAAAATACGTCAGCCCAAATTATCAGATGTTATCGAGCAGCAGCTTGAATATCTGATTTTGGAAGGGACGCTACGCCCAGGTGAGAAATTACTGCCTGAGCGCGAGTTGGCGAAGCAATTTGATGTTTCCCGACCTTCTCTGCGAGAAGCAATCCAGCGCCTGGAAGCCAAGGGGTTGTTGTTGCGCCGTCAGGGAGGTGGCACTTTCGTGCAAACCAATCTGTGGCAAAGTTTTAGCGATCCGCTGGCTGAACTGCTGGCCGACCATCCAGAATCACAATTCGACTTGTTAGAAACCCGTCATGCCCTCGAAGGTGTTGCTGCCTATTATGCTGCACTGCGTGGTACTGATGAAGATCTGCAACGCATTCGTGAATGCCATACTGTTATTCAGCAAGCACAAGACAGCGGCGATTTGGATGCCGAAGCTGATGCTGTTATGCAGTATCAAGTGGCGGTTACCGAGGCGGCACATAATGTGGTGTTACTGCATTTACTGCGCTGCATGGGGCCGATGCTGGAGCAAAACGTTAAACAAAACTTTGAATTGCTTTACTCGCGCCGCGAAATGCTGGCAACGGTAAGCAGTCACCGCGCCAGGATTTTTGAGGCGATTGTGGCACGCGAGCCAGAAAAAGCCCGCGAAGCCTCACACCGCCACTTGGCGTTTATTGAGGAAATCCTGTTGGATCTCAGTCGGGAGCACAGTCGCCGTGAGCGATCTTTGCGTCGGCTCCAACAGCGCAAGGATTAGAAACGATTCATTTAGGTTGCGCCTTAGCAAGACCTCAATAACTCGTTTATACCCTTCTTACTTGAAGCTACAGGGTTGTTAGCTACGTGAACTCACCTGAATCACTGACTTGAGTCAGCTCATCGGGGTTCATTCTCTGACCGCCGTGCTGTAACTCCAATTTCTTTGGGTAGTAGTTCTCATTTGAGAATGATTAGCGGCAACTAAACTGATGGGCCTATCTTCCGGTGTTTTCACCAGGGCACGTGCTTTAGCCTGGGGTTAAAGCACAGGAAGATAGGCTCCAAATAAACCATTAGAAACAGATAAGGAATACCACCATGTCAGAACGTTTAAATAATGACGTGGATCCGATCGAAACCCGCGACTGGCTACAGGCGATCGAATCGGTCATCCGTGAAGAGGGTGTTGAGCGTGCTCAGTATCTGATTGATCAGGTTTTGGGCGAAGCCCGTAAAGGTGGTGTGAGTGTTGCTGCTGGTTCAGCCAGCCGTGATTACATCAATACTATCCCGGTAGAAGACGAACCGGCTTACCCTGGCAACCTGGAGCTGGAGCGTCGTATTCGTTCCGCGATCCGTTGGAATGCCGTGATGACCGTGTTGCGTGCATCGAAGAAAGATCTGGATTTGGGCGGCCACATGGCATCCTTCCAATCTTCCGCGACTTTCTACGAGGTTTGCTTCAACCACTTCTTCCGTGCTCGTAACCAAAAAGACGGCGGCGATCTGGTTTACTTCCAAGGCCACATCTCTCCGGGCGTTTACGCACGTGCCTTCCTTGAAGGCCGCTTGACTCAAGAGCAGATGGATAACTTCCGTCAGGAAGTTGACGGTAAAGGTTTGTCTTCTTACCCGCACCCGAAACTGATGCCTGAATTCTGGCAGTTCCCGACAGTATCTATGGGCCTTGGCCCAATCAGTGCAATCTATCAGGCCAAGTTCCTGAAATACCTGTCTCACCGTGGTCTGAAAGATACTTCAGCACAGACCGTATACGCCTTCCTGGGCGACGGCGAGATGGATGAGCCAGAATCCAAAGGTGCGATCACCATCGCCACCCGTGAAAAACTGGATAACCTGGTCTTCGTTATCAACTGTAACTTGCAGCGCCTTGATGGCCCGGTTACCGGTAACGGCAAAATCATTAATGAGCTGGAAGGTATCTTCAGTGGTGCTGGCTGGCAGGTTCTGAAAGTGATTTGGGGTGGTCGTTGGGATGAGCTGCTGCGTAAAGATACCAGCGGTAAACTGATCCAACTGATGAACGAAACGCTGGATGGCGACTACCAAACCTTCAAATCCAAAGACGGCGCTTATGTGCGCGAACACTTCTTTGGCCGTTTCCCAGAAACTGCTGCATTAGTGAAAGACATGAGCGACGACGAGATCTGGTCTCTGAACCGTGGCGGTCATGATCCGAAGAAAGTCTTTGCTGCACTGAAAAAAGCACAAGAAACCACTGGCAAACCAACTGTTATCCTGGCCCACACCATTAAAGGTTACGGCATGGGCGAAACAGCTGAAGGTAAAAACATCGCCCACCAGGTGAAGAAAATGAACATGGAAGGGGTTCACCACTTCCGCGATCGTTTCAACGTACCTGTTGCTGATGCTGATATCGAAAAACTGCCATACATTACCTTCGAAAAAGATTCCGAAGAGTACAAGTATCTGCACGAACGTCGTCAGGCGCTGGAAGGCTATGTGCCAACCCGTATGCCTAAGTTCACTGAAAAGCTGGAAATGCCAGCATTGTCAGATTTCAGCTCCTTGCTGGAAGAGCAGAACAAAGAAATTTCTACCACTATCGCCTTCGTACGTGCGTTGAACGTGATGCTGAAGAACAAGTCTATCAAAGACCGCATTGTTCCAATCATCGCTGATGAAGCGCGTACTTTCGGTATGGAAGGTCTGTTCCGTCAGATTGGTATTTACAGCCCGAATGGTCAGCAGTACACCCCGCAAGACCGTGAACAGGTTGCTTACTACAAAGAAGACGAAAAAGGTCAGATCCTGCAAGAAGGGATCAACGAACTGGGTGCGGCTTCTTCCTGGCTGGCTGCTGCGACTTCATACAGCACCAACGATCTGCCAATGATCCCGTTCTATATCTACTACTCCATGTTCGGTTTCCAACGTATTGGCGATCTGTGCTGGGCAGCGGGTGACCAACAGGCACGTGGCTTCTTGATCGGTGGTACTTCAGGTCGTACGACACTGAACGGCGAAGGTCTGCAACACGAAGATGGTCACAGCCACATTCAGTCACTGACTATCCCGAACTGTATCTCTTACGACCCGGCTTATGCGTATGAAGTTGCTGTCATCATGCATGATGGTCTGGTGCGTATGTACGGTGACGCGCAAGAAAACATCTATTACTACCTGACCACGCTGAACGAAAACTACCACATGCCAGCTATGCCGCAGGGTGCAGAAGAGGGTATCCGTAAAGGTATCTACAAGCTGGAAACTCTGGAAGGTAAGAACGGTAAAGTACAGTTGCTGGGTTCCGGTTCGATCCTGCGTCATGTGCGTGAAGCCGCTCAGATTCTGGCTAACGACTACGGCGTAGGTTCTGACACCTACAGCGTAACTTCCTTCACCGAACTGGCGCGTGATGGTCAGGACTGTGAACGTTGGAACATGTTGCACCCAACTGAAACCCCACGTGTGCCATATATCGCTCAGGTGATGAATGAAGCACCAGCGGTAGCGTCTACCGACTACATGAAACTGTTTGCAGAGCAGGTTCGTACTTTCGTACCAGCCAGCGATTATCGCGTACTGGGTACTGATGGCTTCGGTCGTTCAGACAGCCGCGAAAACCTGCGTCACCACTTCGAAGTTGATGCTTCTTATGTGGTAGTTGCTGCTCTGGGTGAACTGGCTAAACGCGGTGAAATTGAAGCCTCTGTGGTTGCTGATGCGATTAAGAAATTCAACATCAACCCAGAAAAAGTTAACCCGCGTCTGGCTTAAGAGGTACTGAATAATGTCTATCGAAATCAAAGTACCGGACATCGGTGCGGATGAAGTTGAAGTCACCGAAATTATGGTGAAAGTGGGTGATACCGTTGAAGCTGAGCAATCACTTATCACTGTTGAAGGTGATAAGGCTTCCATGGAAGTCCCTTCACCACAAGCGGGTGTCGTTAAAGAAATCAAAATTGCGGTTGGCGATACTGTTGCGACCGGCAAACTAATGATGATCTTCGAAGCAACAGGTGCCGCAGCGGCTCCTACTCAAGCGGAAGAGAAACCAGCGGCCCCTGCTCCGGCAGCGGCTCCTGCGGCATCGGCGGTTAAAAATGTTGAAGTACCAGACATCGGTGGTGATGAAGTTGAAGTCACTGAAGTGATGGTCAAAGTGGGCGACACTGTTGCCGCTGAGCAATCTCTTATCACGGTAGAGGGCGATAAAGCCTCTATGGAAGTGCCTGCGCCATTCGCCGGTACGGTTAAAGAGATCAAAATCAGCACTGGCGATAAAGTCAGCACTGGCTCTCTGATTATGGTATTTGAAGTGGCAGGTGCTGCGGCACCAGCAGCGGCAACTGAGTCAGCTCCGGCGGCTCCTGCTGCACCGGCGGCGTCTGCTGCAAAAAATGTTGAAGTACCAGACATCGGTGGTGATGAAGTTGAAGTCACAGAAGTGATGGTGAAAGTGGGCGATAAAGTTGCCGCTGAACAATCACTGATCACCGTTGAAGGTGACAAGGCTTCAATGGAAGTTCCAGCACCATTCGCGGGCATCGTGAAAGAGATCAAAATCAGTACCGGCGACAAAGTGAAAACCGGTTCTCTGATCATGGTGTTTGAAGTGGAAGGCGCAGCACCTGCTGCTGCACCAGCCCAGCAAGCCGCTCCTGCTGCTGCACCGGCCAAAGCCGCTCCTGCATCGGCACCTGCTGCCAGCAAAGGTGAGTTCGCTGAGAATGATGCTTACGTGCATGCAACGCCGGTTATCCGTCGTCTGGCCCGTGAGTTTGGCGTGAATCTGGCGAAAGTAAAAGGTACTGGTCGTAAAGGCCGTATCCTGCGCGAAGACGTTCAGGCTTACGTGAAAGATGCGGTCAAACGTGCAGAAGCGGCTCCAGCGGCTGCCACCGGTGGTGGTCTGCCAGGCATGCTGCCTTGGCCGAAAGTTGATTTCAGCAAGTTCGGCGAAATCGAAGAAGTGGAATTGGGTCGTATCCAGAAAATCTCTGGCGCTAACCTGAGCCGTAACTGGGTCATGATCCCACATGTGACTCACTTCGACAAAACTGATATCACCGATCTGGAAGCGTTCCGTAAGCAACAGAACGACGAAGCTGCCAAGCGTAAGCTGGATGTGAAGTTCACCCCGGTGGTGTTCATCATGAAAGCTGTTGCTGCTGCTCTCGAGCAGATGCCACGTTTCAACAGCTCACTGTCCGAAGATGGTCAGAAGCTGACGCTGAAAAAGTACATCAACATCGGTGTCGCGGTAGATACGCCAAATGGCCTGGTCGTTCCGGTATTCAAGGATGTGAACAAGAAAAGCATCACTGAACTGTCCCGTGAACTGATGGCTATCTCCAAGAAAGCGCGTGATGGCAAGCTGACCGCTGGCGAAATGCAGGGCGGTTGCTTCACCATCTCCAGCCTGGGCGGTATCGGGACAACTCACTTCGCGCCGATTGTTAACGCGCCGGAAGTGGCTATCCTGGGTGTCTCCAAGTCTGCGATAGAGCCAGTCTGGAACGGTAAAGAGTTCCAGCCGCGTCTGATGATGCCGATGTCGCTCTCCTTCGACCACCGTGTGATTGACGGTGCTGATGGTGCGCGCTTTATCACTATCATCAACAATATGCTGGCCGACATTCGCCGTCTGGTGATGTAATCGTCAAGGCCGGCCTCGTGCCGGCCTTATTGTTATACCTTTCGTTCTTGAAGTAGCAGGGGTGTTAGCTGCGCGCACTAACCCGAATCACTTACTTGAGTAAGCTCATCGGGATTAGCTTGCTGGCTGCCTACCTGCAACTCCAAGTACTTTAGGTAGATACATAGACAAAAGACAGTTATGAACCGGCTTTGTCGGCTCGTTACATAAGTCGACAAGGTTGTTGAGACACTCGTCACGCGATGCGGCTTTTCAGTTTATTAACAATTCTGTAAACTGCACGCGGTGCAAGCGTCACGGTGGATCAAGGCGTTATGCAATTAATTAGCCTAAAAATGATGTCTGACCCGCCGGACAAACAATTAAGAGGTCATGATGAGTACTGAAATTAAAACTCAGGTCGTGGTACTTGGGGCAGGCCCAGCAGGGTACTCTGCTGCTTTTCGTTGCGCGGATTTAGGTTTAGAAACCATTCTGGTTGAGCGTTACACCACTCTGGGTGGTGTTTGCCTGAATGTCGGTTGTATCCCTTCCAAAGCGTTGTTGCACGTCGCTAAAGTTATCGAAGAAGCTAAAGCATTAGCTGAACACGGTATCGTGTTTGGCGAACCTAAAACTGATATTGATAAAGTACGTGTTTGGAAAGAGAAAGTTATCAATCAGTTAACCGGTGGTTTGGCAGGTATGGCTAAAGGCCGTAAAGTCAAAGTGGTTAACGGTTTAGGTAAGTTCACTGGCGCGAACACCCTGGTTGTTGAGGGTGAAAACGGCCCGACGACCATTACTTTCGATAACGCGATTATCGCCGCCGGCTCTCGTCCAATCCAACTGCCATTCATTCCTCATGAAGACCCACGTGTTTGGGACTCTACTGATGCGCTGGCACTGAAAACCGTTCCTGAGCGTTTGCTGGTCATGGGCGGCGGGATCATCGGTCTGGAAATGGGTACGGTTTACCATGCGTTGGGCTCGAAGATTGATGTAGTCGAAATGGCTGATCAAGTTATTCCAGCTGCTGACAAAGACGTAGTGAAAGTCTTTACCAAACGTATCAGCAAGCAATTCAACCTGATGCTGGAAACCAAAGTGACTGCGGTAGAAGCCAAAGAAGACGGCATCTATGTCACGATGGAAGGCAAAAAAGCGCCAGCAGAACCACAACGTTATGATGCTGTGCTGGTGGCTATCGGCCGTGTACCTAACGGTAAATTGCTGGATGCTGGTCAGGCTGGCGTTGAAGTTGACGAACGTGGCTTTATCCACGTTGATAAACAACTGCGTACTAACGTGCCGCATATCTTTGCTATCGGCGACATCGTGGGTCAGCCAATGCTGGCACATAAAGGTGTTCACGAAGGCCATGTTGCTGCTGAAGTTATCTCCGGCATGAAGCATTACTTCGATCCGAAAGTTATTCCATCCATTGCGTACACTGAACCAGAAGTCGCATGGGTTGGTTTGACCGAGAAAGAAGCCAAAGAAAAAGGCATCAGCTACGAAACCTCCACCTTCCCGTGGGCGGCATCAGGTCGTGCTATCGCATCTGATTGTGCCGACGGTATGACCAAACTGATTTTCGACAAAGAAACACACCGCATCATCGGTGGTGCAATTGTCGGGACTAACGGTGGTGAACTGTTAGGTGAAATCGGTCTGGCAATCGAGATGGGTTGTGATGCTGAAGATATCGCATTGACTATCCATGCTCACCCAACGTTGCATGAATCTGTCGGCCTGGCAGCAGAAATCTACGAAGGTAGCATTACTGACTTGCCTAACCCGAAAGCGAAAAAGAAATAAGTTTTCGCTGACGCAGTAAGATAATAGACGGCTCCTGATGAGGGGCCGTTTTTTTGTTTAAGGGATGGTATAAATCAGGCGCTTTTGATCGCTTAATTATTAGCGTTCAATGAATTTATTGATCAGTAACTTGATCGATCAATAAGTTTAGCGATCAAAGATAGCCCCAGCTCGTAATTGGCTGGGCGAAATATCGAAAGTGCGGCGCAACGCCGTAGCGAAATTCGCCGGGCTGGTATAACCCGCAATAGTTGCCGCTTGATCGATGCTGATCCCTTCTTTCTGGATAGCCAGCATGGCGCGTTTTAAACGGCAATGGCGCAAATACTCAAATACCGTAATGTTGTAGCTTTCACGAAAACGTCGCTGCAAAGTGCTTTGACTCATATTGACCAAACGCGCCAATTCACTCATCGATAGATGGTCTGCCTCGCCACTTTCCAGCCAGTCACGTACTTGCTGGATTCGATTCATGCCGCGTAAAGAGACTTTATTTTGCTGTAACGCCTGCTGCTCCAGCGAACTGAATGCTTCGATAATTAAGCCAATACATTGTGTTTCACAATGCAAACGTTCCAGTGGCGTTGAAAAGGGCGGAGCACTCGCTATTTTCTGGGCGATGGCTTGGGCGTGAACTGATGGCCGCCATAAATGAATCACCAGATGCTGCTGAGTAAAGTTGTATAACGTATCCCAGGAACCGGCTTGCGGTAATAGATCGCCATACAGCCATTCACGGTCAAAGGTGAGAGTCAGAGTGCGCTCATGGTTATTGTTCTTACCGTGGCGAGTAAATAGGGTGTTTTCAGTTAAAGAAACCAGTGAGGCATCGCCCTTTTCCTGCAAATGCAGTTCTTTACCGCCAAATGAGATATGCGCGCTGCCACTGACCACAATCGCTAGTTTTAGTGCCGGATTGAGCTGATTCTGCGTTTTGATATCGTAGAGATTAGTCACATTCGCAGTATGCAGGATCAGATGCGGATTCAGACGCAATACCTGAAAATCGCCATACAAAACCGGATCAGTGGACAATGACTTCGCGCCACTCAGTTGATAGTCGCTGGCCACCAGATTTGATTGCTGCACAATTTGATCGCGATAAATTGGTTTGGATGACGGGGAAATATTGCGCAACTTGTTTTTCTTCACCGCCGACATGATGGCCTCTCCACTCATATTGCTGTTTTGACAACATTGACTTTATAACAAAGGGTTTTGCTGTTTGCACAAACCATTTTTCTGATTGCAAATGTAACAATTAGTCAGATGAATTGATAATGAAAATAATTATCAATCTTGTTCGTTTTTGTTGCCCTATGAATAGATTGGCAGAGACTTTCCTCTGCTGACATTTGCTGTGGGCGTTTGCATCGGGGAAAGTGTAATGAAAGTAAAATGGCAGCGGCGCTCTCTGACGACCTTAGCGAGCTTGATTGGTATCTGTATTTCGACTCCGCTTTGGGCGCAGACACAAGATACCACTCAGTCAGGGTCTGATACAGCCGCAACACAACAAAAAGAAACAACGGCGACTGACAACAAAGCAACCACCGGCGATACCTTGGTGGTCACGGCCCAGCAGCAAGTCCGTCAGGCACTTGGCGCATCGACTATCACGGCGGAAGATATCCGCAAACGACCTCCGGCCAATGATTTGTCTGAAATTATCCGTACCATGCCCGGCGTTAACTTGTCCGGTAACTCAGCCAGCGGTCAGCGCGGGAATAACCGTCAGATTGATATTCGCGGCATGGGGCCTGAAAACACATTGATTATGATTGATGGTATTCCGGTGTCGAGCCGTAATGCCGTACGTTACGGCTGGCGTGGTGAGCGCGATACCCGTGGTGATACCAACTGGGTTCCGGCGAATATGGTTGAGAAAATCGAAGTATTACGTGGGCCTGCTGCTGCGCGCTACGGTAATGGTGCCGCTGGTGGTGTGGTGAATATCATCACCAAACAGCCGGACAAAGAACTGCATGGTAGCTGGAATGCTTACATGAACCTGCCGCAGCACAGCGAAGAAGGTGCGACCCGTCGTACTGACTTCAGCCTGTTGGGGCCACTCAGTGATACCGTCAGTTTCCGCTTATACGGTGGATACAATAAAACTGATGCTGATGATTGGGATATTAACCAAGGCCATGAATCTGCCCGAACCGGTAATCAGGCTGGCACATTGCCTGCTGGGCGTGAAGGGGTTCGTAATAAAGATATCAACGGGTTACTGCGTTGGGAGTTTGCGCAGGGCCAATCCCTGGAGTTCGAGGCGGGCTATAGCCGTCAGGGGAATATTTATGCCGGTGATACACAAAACACCAACAGCAATGCCATTGTGCGCAGCCTGTATGGCGCGGAAACCAACGTGATGTATCGCGATAATTTCTCGTTAACACACCGTGGTTTTTGGGATAACGGCGTCAGTACCACCTCCTATGTGCAGTATGAAAATACCCGCAACTCACGTATTAATGAGGGGCTGGCAGGGGGTACTGAGGGTATCTTCTCTAACAACTATTTCAGTACGATCAAGCTGGACAACTATCTGGCCCATTCCGAGGTTAACCTGCCGTTTGAGTTAGGGGTTAATCAAGTGCTGACAGTCGGTGCGGAATGGAATGACCAGAAAATGAATGACCCGACCTCCAACACCCAGACGACGACTGAGGGCGGTAGTGTCAGCGGTTTGACGGGAACAGGCCGAAATACGCGCACCTCAGCACAGATAGCGTCGGTGTTTGTTGAAGATAATATCGAGCTGACCGATACCACAATGCTGACCCCAGCGCTGCGTTTTGACCATCACAGCACCGCAGGAAGCAACTGGAGTCCAGGGTTAAACCTGTCACAGGAACTGGGCGATTACTTCACCATGAAAATGGGGATTGCCCGCGCCTATAAAGCGCCAAACCTCTATCAAACCAACCCCAATTACCTGCTGTATAGCCGTGGTCAGGGTTGCTATGGCGGTGGCGGTAGCTGTTACTTGATGGGCAATGACGATTTATCAGCAGAAACCAGCGTTAACAAAGAGATCGGTTTCGAATTCCATGATGATGGCATTATTGCGGGTATCACTTATTTCCGTAACGATTACCGCAATAAGATTGAGCCAGGTTTAGTCTCCCTGGGGACGGCCAATGGCGGCACCGGAACTTATGCTAATTCCGATATTTTCAAATGGGAAAATGTGCCAAAAGCGCTGGTTGAAGGGCTGGAAGGTAACCTGACGGTGCCATTCACTGACACAGTGCAATGGAGCAGCAACCTGACCTACATGCTGGAGTCGAAGAACAAATCTACCGGTGATTACTTATCCATCACACCGGAGTTTACCCTGAACAGCTCAGTAAGCTGGCAGGCTACGGATGATTTGTCCTTACTGTCTACCGTGACATGGTATGGGCGTCAGAAACCGAAGAAATATGACTATCAGGGTCTGCCAGTCACAGGTACAGCGCGCAATGAAGTTAGCCCATATGCCATCTTTGGCCTGAGCGCGAGCTACACAGTGACTAAAAATGTCAGTGTGACCACCGGTATTGAAAACCTGTTCGATAAGCGCCAATTCCGTGAGGGTAATGCCCAGAACGTCGCGAATATCGCCGGTGCCGGAGCAGCAACCTACAATGAACCAGGCCGGACATATTTTGTTAGCTTGAATACCCAGTTTTAAATGTCCCTTCATACTTGGGGCCGCAGGGGTGTTAGCTACACGCACTAACCCGAATCACTTACTCATGTAAGCTCATCGGGATTAGTTTGCTTGCTGCCTACCTGCAACCCCAATTATTTTGGACATTAGTTTTTTGTTAAAGCAGAAACAGTCATTATCGGCTGTTTCTGCTTCATTTATCGCCACAATATTTTCCCCTCCTTATTCTGCGCTCTAAAAGCCCTATCAACAGCACGAGATTTTCACCGAGAGATGGTATCCATTCCTAATGTATGGTTATTATGCGGGGAGGTTTTGCGGATATTTGCCCTCTTGCAAGGGGCTAACTGAGAGCGGTTATCAATAGTTCAGGTGATTACACTGCGCTCAACGATTCAGCAAAAATTTAATGTTGCTTTTATGTGAACGAATTAACACTGAGTTCAAATACTGGTATGCTGGCTGAGCGAAACTAGGCATCTTACCTTACACCTGGTGCATCATTGATGATGGCTGGTGACTACAGATAAGCCAAGAAAATATATGATAATTAAAGCGAGGAGAGAGTCGTGCTAGAAGAATACCGTAAGCACGTGGCCGAGCGTGCTGCTGAGGGTATCGTCCCCAAGCCATTAGATGCATCACAAATGGCAGCGCTGGTTGAATTATTAAAAAATCCGCCTGCTGGTGAAGAAGAATTCCTGTTAGATCTGCTGATTAACCGTGTTCCCCCCGGTGTTGATGAAGCCGCCTACGTTAAAGCCGGTTTTCTGGCGGCCGTCGCCAAAGGTGAAGCCCATTCCCCACTAATTACCCCAGAAAAAGCAATCGAACTGCTTGGTACTATGCAGGGCGGTTATAATATTCATCCGTTGATTGATGCGTTAGATAATGAAAAGCTGGCTCCGATTGCGGGCAAAGCCTTATCTCACACCCTGCTGATGTTTGATAATTTCTACGATGTAGAAGAAAAAGCCAAAGCGGGTAATCCGCACGCCAGGAAAATTATGCAATCCTGGGCGGATGCCGAATGGTATCTCTCCCGTCCAGCGTTGGCTGAAAAAATCACGGTAACCGTATTCAAAGTCACCGGTGAAACCAATACTGATGACTTGTCTCCGGCTCAAGATGCCTGGTCACGACCTGATATCCCACTGCATGCATTGGCGATGCTGAAAAATGCCCGCGAAGGCATTCATCCGGATCAGCCGGGCAGTGTTGGCCCAATCAAACAGATTGAAGAGCTGAATAAAAAAGGTTTCCCATTGGCCTATGTCGGTGATGTTGTCGGAACCGGTTCTTCCCGTAAATCAGCCACCAACTCGGTGCTGTGGTTTATGGGCGACGACATCCCTTACGTGCCGAATAAGCGCGGCGGTGGTGTGGTGCTGGGCAGCAAAATTGCGCCAATCTTCTTTAACACCATGGAAGATGCGGGTGCATTGCCAATCGAAGTGGATGTCAGCAACCTGAATATGGGCGATGTGATTGATATCTTCCCGTATCTGGGCGAAGTACGTCACCATGATACTGGTGTGATTTTAGCCACTTTCGAACTGAAAACTGACGTGTTGTTGGATGAAGTGCGCGCCGGTGGCCGTATCCCATTGATCGTCGGCCGCGGTTTGACCACCAAAGCGCGCGAATCTCTGGGCCTGCCAGTTAGCGAAGTCTTCCGTGTGGCGAAGCCGGTTGCTAAGAGTAACAAAGGTTTCTCGCTGGCGCAGAAAATGGTAGGTCGTGCCTGTGGCGTTGCAGGTGTACGCCCAGGTGAATACTGCGAACCTAAAATGACCTCGGTCGGTTCACAAGATACCACCGGCCCAATGACCCGTGATGAGCTGAAAGACTTGGCATGTCTGGGCTTCTCAGCTGATCTGGTGATGCAGTCATTCTGTCATACTGCGGCTTATCCGAAGCCTGTAGACGTGACCACTCATCACACATTACCTGACTTTATTATGAACCGTGGCGGCGTGTCACTGCGCCCAGGTGATGGCATCATCCACTCATGGCTCAACCGGATGTTGTTACCGGACACTGTCGGTACTGGTGGTGACTCCCACACCCGTTTCCCTATCGGCATTTCCTTCCCAGCGGGTTCTGGTCTGGTGGCCTTTGCGGCAGCAACAGGTGTCATGCCTCTGGACATGCCTGAATCAGTGTTGGTGCGCTTTAAAGGTAAAATGCAGCCGGGTATCACCCTGCGTGATCTGGTGCATGCAATCCCTTACTACGCGATTCAGGAAGGCCTGCTGACAGTTGAGAAACAAGGCAAGAAGAACATCTTCTCTGGTCGAATTCTGGAAATTGAAGGCTTACCAGAGCTGAAAGTTGAACAGGCATTTGAGCTGGCTGATGCCTCCGCCGAGCGTTCTGCTGCCGGTTGTACCATCAAACTGGATAAAGCGCCGATCATTGAATATCTGCAATCCAACATTGTGTTGTTGAAGTGGATGATAGCTGAAGGTTACGGCGACCGTCGTACACTGGAGCGCCGTGTCAATGGTATGGAAAGCTGGTTGGCTAACCCGAATCTGCTGGAAGGTGATGCGGATGCGGAATACGCTGCGGTGATCGAAATCGATCTGGCGGAAATAACCCAGCCGATTCTCTGTGCGCCTAATGATCCGGATGATGCGCGATTGCTGTCAGATGTTGCTAATAGCAAAATCGATGAAGTGTTTATCGGTTCCTGCATGACCAACATCGGTCACTTCCGTGCAGCCGGTAAGCTACTGGATCAGCACAAAGGCCAGTTGCCAACCCGCCTGTGGGTTGCGCCACCGACCAAAATGGATGCCGCGCAACTGACCGAAGAGGGCTACTACAGTGTCTTTGGTAAGAGTGGTGCCCGTGTTGAGATCCCGGGCTGCTCGCTGTGTATGGGTAACCAGGCACGTGTAGCAGATGGGGCGACGGTTGTTTCTACTTCGACCCGCAACTTCCCGAACCGCTTGGGGAATGGGGCGAATGTTTATCTGGCTTCGGCTGAACTGGCAGCGATTGCATCACTGCTTGGACGTCTGCCAACTCCTGATGAATATCAAACTTATATGGCTCAGGTTGATAAGACCGCAGCAGATACTTACCGCTATCTGAATTTTGATCAGTTGAGCCAATATACGGATAAAGCGGATGGTGTGATCTTCCAAACCGCCGTGTAAACCGCTATATTCCAGCACTCACGGGAGGCCTATGGCCTCCCGTTTCTATTTTAAACATCGTATCGAAGTGAAATATTGCCGCTATTTACTGGCTTTGCGAGCTTGCGCCAAGTGAGATAACTAAATACGGTTACAATAATGAGAAGGGCATCAGGAGGACGTGCTATGGACTATGAATTCTTGCGTGATTTAACCGGGCAAGTACTGGTCAGATTCTCCATGGGACATGAAGTGATCGGCCACTGGCTCAATGAAGAAATTAAAGGCGATTTAGCCAAACTCGATCAAATTGAAGCCGCAGCGGCTGAAGTCAAAGGCAGTGAACGTCAGTGGCAGCTGGATGGTCATGAATATACCTTGTGGCTGGATGGTGAAGAAGTGATGGTGCGCGCCAATCAATTAGATATTGAAGGCGACGAGATGGAAGAAGGCATGAATTACTATGACGAAGAAAGCCTCTGCCTGTGTGGTTTAGAGGACTTTCTGCTGGTATTGCAAGGCTACCGTAACTTCATCATGACTAAATAAAATACTACCCCAAAGAACGTGGAGTTGCAGGTAGGCAGCAAGTGAGC
Source organism: Yersinia proxima (assembly GCF_902170785.1). Classification (GTDB taxonomy): domain Bacteria; phylum Pseudomonadota; class Gammaproteobacteria; order Enterobacterales; family Enterobacteriaceae; genus Yersinia; species Yersinia proxima. Next base: position 155,409 of record NZ_CABHYG010000020.1, read on the forward strand.
GCATCCCGATGAGCTTACACAAGTAAGTAATTCGGGTAGCAAGCGTAGCTAACAACCCAGCGGCTTCAAGTCCGAAGGGGAGTGCGGCTGGCAGACCAACATAACAACGAGCCGAGTACTACCATAGCAACACCCGGCCAGAATGCGGCTGTGGGGGGAGTATTGAGCCATAAACTGGCAATCAGTATTGATAACAACGGTGTGAAGTAAGAGAGGGCAGCGACCAGTGTGGCGTTGCCTTTTTTCATGGCGATATCCCAGCACAGATAGGCCAGCGCGGTATTGGCTCCCATCAATAACAGTTCAAAAGTGGCGCGTTGGGTGAAATGCAACTTACCGGGTGTCAGCATAAAGAACATCACCCACAGGCATAGCGCACAGGCGAGCAAAAACAGTGGTAATGCCCCTGGCCCTCGGCTGTATACCCGCACCAGATTGGAGTAACCGGCCCAGGTAAAGGCCGCAATTAGCGCCAGACTATAAGCCAATGGGTTACTGCTAACATTGGCACTGAGCACTTTGATATCCAGCCCGTTCCCACCACTGACCACCCAAATCACGCCAAATAGGGCCAGAGCCGCGCCCGGCCAGAGCCACCATCGTGCACGGAGTTTAAGTAACGGTACCGCCAATAGCAGCGTCAGGCTCGGCCACAGGTAATTGATCAGACCTATCTCCAGTGTCTGCTGGCGATCATTCGCCATTCCGATGGCTAAGGCAAAAGCCACCATATACACCACAAATAGCAAACCACAACCGTAAAGATAAGCCGGATGTTGCCCGCGTACAGTCGGTTTACCCGCCACCAGCCACACCAAGATACCACTGACGGTGTAAATGGCTGCACCCGCACCAAATGGCCCTAACGTTTCAGATAACCCACGCGTCAAGGCGACACTCATGCTCCAGAGCAGGATCGCAATAATGCCATACAGGGTCGGGAGGCGGTTCATCACAGGGGCATCATCCTTGTGCGATATCAGACGGAGAAAATAGGATCTTCTTATACATTGCCGGTCAGGGCGATGGGAATAGTGGGAGATCAATTATTGCTAAATTATGTCATAGATCCTACGCCATTTTATTTAATGGAGAGTTGTACTTCCTGATAACCCATAAATAAATTTTAGTTTAATAAACAATAAATTAATAAATAAAGTCAGCCAAACTACGATAAAAATCCGCCCCTGAATTGGTTAAAATACGAGCTATTCCTGAGTTGTATATTTGATTGACGGAATAAAGGATAACCGGCAGAGGTGATAGCACTCTGCGACTTCTTCAGTGCACATACCAGGACGGTGATGTTATGGCAGAATTCAGTAATACACGGACGCGAATCGCCAGTTGGCTTCTGATTTATCTTACCGCAGTACAACCTCTTCATCCGGCTATTGCTGCCGGTATTCAAGCAGATAACCGCCAAACTAAAGTTCATACTCGCGGCCAAATTCCAGTCGTCGATATTGTTGCCCCTAATGCAGCTGGGATCTCTCATAATCGTTATCTCAATTTTAATGTAGCCACAGCGGGAGCGGTACTGAATAACGCCACAATAGGTGGGTATTCAGAGCTGGCGGGGCGACTGGCTGCTAATCCACATTTAACCAGAAATAGCGCACAGCTTATTATCAACGAAGTCACCGGTCATCAGCCCTCAGCATTGGAGGGGCAGTTGGAAGTTTTCGGTCAAAAGGCAGATGTGATTATTGCCAACCCTAATGGTTTGTACTGCAATGGCTGCAATTTTAGCAATGCCAGCGGCATCACTTTAACCACCGGTAGGCCGGTATTCAATTCTCAGGGTGAACTGGATAGCCTAACTGTTACCACAGACAAAGCTATTGCTGTGGGGCTTAAAGGGTTTAATGCTCTTAATCAGAACAATGTGGCAATCATCAGTCGTGGACTAAATCTTCACGGTGAAATCCGTGCTAATCAGCTTGATGTGATACTGGGGAGCAATCAGGTTGACTATCAAAACAGTGATATTCAGCCGTTATTATCAAAAGAGACAAAGCCCTTAATAGTATTAGATACCAAAGAGTTGGGCGGTATGTATGCTAATAGTATTCGATTAATATCAACGGAAAAAGCGAACACGGTTAATGCTAAAAATATCGTCAGCCATAAAGGTGATATTAGGTTTGATGTCGCAGGTGATATTAATTTAGGTAATATTACGGCGAAAAATAACCTGAATATTACCAGCAAGAAGACCACCCTTGCCCAGGGCGATAAATTGCTCAGTGGGCGTGATATTACATTGGTAAACACCGAATTTAATAACTTAGGGCAGGTAACAGCAGAGGGTGATCTGCGTATTTTTAGTGATCAAGTGCGTAATAGCGGTCAACAAGCACATATTATTGCTAACAATAATATGTGGATACAAAAAGATGCTGATGGGAATAAAAACACTCGAGTCGAAAATCAGTCAGGCACCATTAAAACAAATCGTGGTGACTTAATTATTCGCACCGAAAAACTGGAAAATACCCGTCAAATGGTAACTACTGGGTGGCAAAAACTAACACCGGGTTCGCGCCAGCTTAATGATTACGATGACGATAGTGATTCACCGGGTAAAGTTATCATCATATTAGAATACGATTGGCCCACCCGAGCACTACCCGAAAAATGGTTTGGTGCTATCGAAACCGGTGAATGGCAAAGCGGTGTCTGGCGCGTCAATACTGAAAAAAATATCTGGCAACTGAATGCATCATCACCGGCTGCCACCCTGCATTCAGGGAGTAATCTGTATATTAATGCCAGCCAGTTAGAGAATAAAAGTAGTCATATAGGAGCAGCAAAAGATATTTTTCTGACCGGTAATGATTTTTTAAACAGCAGCGCCAGTAACTGGGTGAAAGATGAGTTTCGTTATTATAGAGTGGATTATCAGTGGCCGGATTATTATGTTTTTCATGACGAACGATTATATTACCAGTTAACTGAGGCTGAAAAATACAGAGCGACAGTCACGGCTGGTGGAAATGTCGTGCTGGACTTTAACAACAATATTCAGTTACAACGCCCGGTGCCGGAGGTAGATAAAGCTGCTCCCGTATCATTATCTGAGCTCACACCGGCGGTATTAAAAGGCCATAATATTTTACTGCATGGTAAGACTATTTCCAGCAGTGACTTAATACAGGCCAGTGGCGATATTACCTTTATTGCAGAAAATAGCATTGCATTAGCCAACAGTAGTTTGCGTGGCCAGGATATCTCACTGACGGCACTGAATGATATTCACTCATCATCAAGTGAATTATTGGGGAGGAACATTTTATTACTGAGCCGAGAGGGGAATATTAAAACAAACTCACCTGACAGGTCTTCGCGTCAGCCAGATGATGCGCAGGTATTTAATCGCATTAAAGCCAGCCACGATTTTACTGCTATTTCCGCTAAAGATATTCAATTAACCGACACCCTTATCCATCCGGCAGCTAACATTAGCTTGTCCGCCGGACATGATATTAATATTTCACATATACTCAAGCCCGAAGAAATCCTAATTACCGATGGATTTTTAGATCCAGGAAAGTATCTGAAACAGATTAACCAACTATTATCGTTATCCAATCGATTAACCAGTAGTGGCGATATTACACTGAATTCCGGTAATAATATGATATTACAGGGGATTAAGCTAAATGCTGGGCAAGAAATTAACTTGCACGCTGCCCGTGATATTCAACTGGAACCCTATAATAGAACTGTCTGGTCAGATCTTATGGGTCGTTATAATAACAACCATCAAGGTTCTGTATTTTTTAATATATTTCCACGCTCCGAAACTCCTGATTATACAGTTCAGATAAATGCCAAAGGCAATGCCTTAATTAATGCGGGTCGCGATATTCTGACTCGGGGCAGCAATATTAATGTAGGTAATAACCTCACCTTATTAGCCGGGCAACATATTCAGCTGGCGGCACTGCCATACACTGGTACTGATTGGACTGATAGCTCACGCTACACCCGCCATGCCGCTACTCGCCTCAAAGCCGGCAACACTCTGAATGCGGTGGCCAATCACCAGCTTATCACCCAGGGGGCAGAGCTCGCTGCTGGCGGTGATATGACACTGACTTCCGGCGGCGATATGCGCTTTGAATCGGTATTGAATGAGAGTCATTACGGCGGTGGTGATAATTCCAGCTACAAAAAACTCCAGCAATCCACTCAACTCAACAGCGGCGGTGTGCTGACATTAATTTCAAACGGCAGCATGTTGTTTCAGGCCACCCAGTTGATGGCTAAAAAAGTGATGGATATCGCCGCCAAAGGCGGCTACCTGTTCGCGCAAGCGATGGAAGAAACCAGCCATTCGGAGCAGCACTGGCAGACCCGCAAATGGTGGGGGCGCAAAAAATCACACCATAATGTGCAGCATGTTGCTACCAACAAAGTCACTGAGTTTACTGCTGAGGGTGATATCAGTTTACTCAGCCGCGATGACAGCACCTATCAGGCCAGCAAAATTGCCGCCGGTCAGAACGCCAAACTGACCAGCACCCACGGCAAAGTGATATTTGAAGCAGTTAAGGACAGCACTTTCCAGCAAAAAACTACGTTATCGAAAGGCTTCTATATCAAAAATACCGACAAGGGATATCTGGCTGAAAAATGGGTATTACCCACAATCCAAACCGGCGGTGAATTAACTGTTGATGCCGCGCAGGGTATCCGCGCTGATGTAACAGTGAAAAATAGCGAGTCATTGCGCAGTGCTATTACTGCATTGAGTAAGACTCCAGGTAATGAATGGCTCAACGATTTGAACCTGCGCGATGGTGTGCAGTGGCAAAAAGTCATGGATGCCTACCACCGTTGGGATCACAAAAATGAGCAACTGAACCCTGTAGTGGCGGCAGTAATAGCTATTGCAGTAGCGGCTGCTACCGCGGGTTCAGGGCTGGTGGCAACAGCAAACACCGCTGTGGGAGGCGGGGTGGCAGGCGGTGCAGTAACCGGAGGAATGTCGGCGCTGGCATCGCAGGCCGCAGTGTCTTTGTTGAATAACAAGGGCGATATCTCCAAAACTTTCAAAGATCTGGGGAGTAAATCGTCGGTCAAATCGCTGGCAACTTCCATGGCGCTGGGGGGCGCTTTAGCCGGTTTTGATGCTGCGATGGGCTGGGATGCTGCGGCTAAAGGCGCTAAAACGGCGAGCACGACCAGTGCCAGATTACCTCAACTTAGTCATGGTGACTGGAGCAAGGTCGCCCAGCGGGTGGCCGGTCAGTCGATTATCAGTTCCAGCCTGAACACCGCCATTAATGGTGGCAGCTTTAAAGATAATCTGGCCACGGCATTACTAACCAGTGTGGGGTCTCAGTTGCATGCTGAGGGCGCTAATTTAATCGGTAATAATGGCGAAGTATTAGGCGTGTCGGGCAAAGCCTTGAGCCATGCGCTGGTTGCTGGCGTTGCGGCTGAAATCGGTGGTGGTAATGCGAAAGGTGCCGCCGCCGGAGCACTGGCCGCCGAGCTGGCCGGTGTGGTGATGGGTGAGAATATCATCGGGTCGCAGCAGTGGCAGGAGCAACAGGCGCAGTTTAGCCGTGTTGCGGGGGCTATTGCTGGTGTATTAGCGACTGGAAAAGTAGAGGGGGCATATAGTGGTGCTAATGCTGCCGAAGTGGTTGATAGATTTAACCGGCAATTGCATCTGGATGAAATTAAAGCGGTTAATGAACTGGCTAAGGGTAGCAACGTTAAACAAGAGCGTTTCCTGGCAGCATCTTGCCGTCAGGTAAACTGTACAGCACAAGAGGCTCTCAACTCGGCTGAACGTGCGGGTGCTGAATTATTAATGGCAAAGTATCCTGAAACGCCAGAAGAAGACGGTATTCTGCGCAATTACTGGATACAAAAAGAAAAAAAACGTTTTGGTAATTACCCTGCCCTGACCGGTTTTGAGCAAATCCAGTTATTTACCTATAGTGATGCGGATAAACTCTCTGATAGTCAAAAATTTGCTAAAAATCAGTTGATTGAAGAGGCTTCCAATCTAACCGGTTGGTCTAGAGAAGCAGTCGAAGCCCTTGGGGTTTCTGCGTCGCTGGCTGGCGTGGTGCGGGGGAAAAGGTTTGGGCAAACAGGAGCAGCTTATCCGACTGGAATTAGCTTTAATATCAATCAGAAGAATCACCTAGCGAAGTTTGACGGAATAACTCAAAGAAATGGAATTGGAGGGACACATAATGCTGATGCTTTCAATCAGGCTGTATCCACAAATGGTGTGAAAATTATTGGACAAACACCGGGTTCAGCAAATGGTATTACTGAAATTTCATATCAAATTCCAGCATATAACCGAGCGGGAAACGTTGTTGGTTATAAAGCAAAAGTATTCACTAAAACAGTCTATGACCCGAAAGTTTTCTCAGATCAAAAGATGTTAGAGCTTGGGCAACAAGCTGCATCAAATGGTTATAAGTCAGCTATAGCTTCAGGAGTTAGAGAATATACATCAACAGCAGATGGTGTTAAATTCCAAGTTTATTTAGATCAAAAAACTAGCGCTGTGATTAACTTTTTCCCGGTAACTAAATGATGAATGAGTATATTTTTGAGCGGATAGATTATAATAATGACCCTGAGTGGGTCGTGAAAGATTTTTTCAACTCAATGAATCTACAGAGTAAATTCCTATGGTCTTTACCTTTTATTATAAAAAAAATAGGCTGCGTTGTTAATGAAACCTATTGTCATTTTCCTGATTTAGATGATCCTGATCCTGAATGTCATTTCGACGGCATAATGTTTGGCGTCTGGGAAGGTGAGGTTATTGTTCCAGAGTCCGTAGGTTTTGAATATGTCAGATTAGCATGTGAAAAGTATCTCCAGCTTCATCCCGAAGATGCCGATAAAGTTAAAACCTTACTTACCCAACTACCTTAATCAAAAATCCCGGCCAAAAACCGGGATTTTAGACTTGGTATTACCCAAATAACATCACACTTCTGGCACATTGCGGCCATAGTAGATTTCCTGCATTTCTTTATACAGCAGGTGGGTAATACGTTCTCTCTCTTCCGCGCTCAGCTCTTCTGGCTTGGCGTTAAACAGATAATGCTTCAAATCGAAATCTTTCAGCATCATTTTGGTATGGAAGATATTTTCTTGATAAACATTCACATCCATCATGTGATACAGCGATTTCATATCGTCAGACATAAAGTTCTGAATCGAATTGATTTTATGATCGATGAAATGTTTTATCCCGTTGATATCACGGGTAAAACCACGCACCCGATAATCCATGGTGACGATATCGGATTCCAACTGGTGGATAAGGTAATTCAGTGCTTTCAGCGGTGAAATGACGCCACAGGTCGAGACTTCGATATCTGCACGGAAAGTACATAATCCACCTTCAGGGTGGCTTTCCGGATAGGTATGAACGCAGATATGGCTCTTGTCCAGATGGGCAACAACGGCACTTGGCAGTGGGCCTGGGTGCTCTGATGTATCAACATCGCGTGGATCAACCGGCTCTTCGCTGACCAAAATCGTGACACTCGCTCCCTGAGGATCATAATCCTGACGGGCGATATTCAAAATATTTGCGCCAATGATCGAGCAGGTTTCAGTCAAGATCTCGGTCAGGCGGTTGGCATTATACTGTTCGTCAATGTAGGCGATATAGCCATCGCGGTCGTCTGCGGTCTTGGCATAACAAATATCGTAAATACAAAAACTCAGGCTTTTAGTCAGGTTGTTGAAGCCGTGCAGCTTAAGTTTGGACAATTTAGTTCACCTCCTTGCGGATTATCAACGTTTGGCCTTTAAGGCATCCAGCAGATACTGCGGCAAAGCAAAGCTGCCGACATGAATGGCTGGGTTATAGTAGCGGCAGGTCAGACCCGCTTCGACAAAACGCTGTTGTAGCGTGGTGATATCCAACTGACGCAACAGTGGGTTTTGCGTCGCCCAGGCGAAGGTCATGATACCGCCGTAATATGTCGGAATGGCTGCCTGATAAAAACTGACATCTTTAAAATAGTGGCTAAGTTTATTATGGCTATCGACTGCTTCATCTTGTTGCAGGAAGCACACGCCATTTTGTGCAACAAAGATACCGCCTTCATTCAAGCTACGGGCACACCCTTCATAGAAAGCCGATGTAAACAGGCTCTCTCCTGGCCCAATAGGGTCAGTGCAGTCAGAGATAATGACATCGAACTTTTCAGTTGTTTGATTAACGAAGTTGACGCCATCATCAATAACCAGCTTGAAACGGGGATCATCATAGGCTCCCGCGCTATGATTGGGCAGATACTGGCGACAGAACTCAACGACACCAGCGTCAATTTCCACCATGGTAATCTGTTCGATATTTTTGTGACGGCTAACCTCGCGTAGCATCGCGCCATCGCCGCCACCGATGATAAGCACTTTCTTTGCCTGACCGTGAGCCAACAAAGGGACGTGCGTCATCATTTCGTGATAGATAAATTCATCGCGTTCGGTGGTCTGCACCACGCCATCCAACGCCATTACCCGACCCAGCACAGGGTTCTCAAAAATCACCAAATCCTGGTGCTCGGTTTTCTCGCGGTACAGTATATTTTCGACTGAAAAATACTGGCCGAAGTTGGCATGTAATGTTTCATACCATAGTTCTTTCTGTGACATGTTCGGGGCTTCTCCTTCGCAGTAACAGCCATGAAAAATGGGGGCAACATCATAGCCAACTCTGGCTGAGGTTGCACGGCTGAATTTTAGGCTGAAAGGGTAAATGCGGGATCGCTAGTTAGCGTAGGCCAATAAACTTAAAGAGTCACGAGCCAGAGATTTGCATTTGGTAGGAACCGGGATCGCAATGCCCCGCAAGTCGCGATAGCTCTCTTCACCCAAGGCTTTCATATTAAAGCTATTATAGTTACGCAGATCCCAACGATTTTGTTGAGCAAAATAGACAATTGCCCGTTTGATTTCATTATTGGGTAATTCGTTATAGCCACAATCATTTTTCAAATAAACGAATACTGCAGTCAGATCTGCAAGATCTTCTGCTTCAGATTCACTTAATGCAGAACTGGCAGATGAGAATCCGCACAGAGTGAGCAGCAGCATAACTAATGTTGTTCTTTTCATCGCGGAGGCAGGCTTGTTCATTGTTAGCAGACGTTATCACACTGTGATGGTTCAGAGTAAATTTTATTATGCTCTCCGTGTGGGTATATACGGGGATTGATTCACAAAGTGATTGATTATTCCTTGACCTTCCCTCAAGGGGAAGGTTTATGCTGGCGTACAATGCTGTTTTTGTGCCCTGTAGGTACTTACGCACCATCACTTACCCACAATCAAGAATGGAGACGACCATGCATCGCCGTGATTTTATTAAGTTAACGGCAGCTCTTGGAGCCGCCACTTCACTGCCTTTATGGAGCCGCGCGGCTTTGGCCGCAGATTTTTCACCTTTACCCATCCCGCCATTACTTCAACCAGATGCCAGTGGCAACATTAATCTGAACATCCAAACGGGTTCTATGGCCTGGTTGCCTTCCGCCGCCACTCAAACCTGGGGCTATAATGGCAACTTATTAGGGTCAGCGATTCGTTTGCAGCGCGGTAGGCCGGTCACGATTAACATCACAAATTCCTTACCGGAAGCCACAACTGTGCACTGGCACGGACTGGAAATTCCTGGCGACGTCGATGGTGGGCCACAGGCACTGATTCAGTCGGGGGCCAAACGTCAGGTGGCATTTACAGTAGAGCAACCCGCCGCCACCTGTTGGTTCCATCCCCATACCCACGGTATCACCGGCCGTCAGGTCGCGATGGGGCTAGGGGGATTAGTGCTGATAGATGATAGTGACAGCGAAAAACTGCCGCTCCCGAAACAGTGGGGCGTGGATGATATTCCGGTTATTTTGCAGGACAAATTACTCGGTAAAGATGGCCAGATTGACTATCAATTGGATGTGATGACGGCTGCGGTGGGGTGGTTTGGTGATCGAATGTTCACCAATGGTGCCCAGTATCCGCAGCAAATTACCCCGCGCGGCTGGGTGCGCTTACGGCTGCTGAATGGGTGTAATGCGCGGTCTCTGAATTTGGCTCTTAGCGATGGCCGCCCAATGTATGTGATTGGCAGTGACGGTGGTCTCTTGGCCGAACCTGTTGCGGTACGCGAATTGCCAATACTGATGGGCGAGCGTTTCGAGGTGTTGGTGGATACCTCAGATGGCAAGGCACTTGATTTGGTTACTTTGCCAGTAAAACAGATGGGCATGACATTAGCGCCATTTGATAAGCCACTACCGGTATTACGGCTCCAGCCTTCATTAGTTGCAGGCAGTAAAGTGCTGCCAGATTCATTGGTTGTAGTGCCGCCACTTGCTGATGCCACAGGGCTGCAAGAGCGTTGGTTCCAACTGATGATGGACCCTAAACTGGATATGCTGGGCATGCAGGCGTTGATGAGCCGTTATGGTATACAAGCTATGGCAGGGATGAGCATGGATCACGGCAATATGGGCGGGATGGATAATGGTGCCATGGCAGGGATGGGCCACGGCAATATGAAAGGTATGAATCATGGAGCGATGACTGCGGCTCCTGCTTTTGATTTCAGCCATGCCAATATGATCAATGGCAAAGCCTTTTCCATGACCGAAGCGGCATTTGACGCCAAACAGGGCAAATATGAGAAATGGACGGTTTCCGGTGAAGGCGACATGATGCTGCATCCATTCCATGTCCACGGTACGCAGTTCCGTATTCTGAGCGAAAACGGCAACCCGCCTGCGGAGCATCGCCGTGGTTGGAAAGATACCGTGCGAGTGGAAGGCGCTCGCAGTGAAATATTGGTGCGTTTTAATCACCTGGCCTCAACCAGCACACCTTATATGGCCCATTGCCACCTGCTGGAACATGAAGATACCGGCATGATGCTAGGCTTTACGGTTAGTGCTTAAGGGCTATCAACAGGTTATGTCTGCGGCGGGTGAGTCCGTCGCAACCTGGCTCAGGCTATGGTAAACTCAGCGGCTTTCTTCCGGCAAGCAACGTAAAAAAGCGACGTTAATACCTATGAAACACACTGTAGAAGTCATGATTTCCGAGCAGGAAGTCAAAACCCGAATTGCCGAATTAGGCCGCCAAATCTCCGAACATTACCGCGACAGCGGCAGTGAAATGGTGCTGGTCGGGTTGCTCCGTGGCTCATTTATGTTTATGGCTGATTTGTGCCGCGCCATTGATGTTTCCCATGAAGTCGATTTTATGACCGCCTCCAGCTACGGCAATGGCATGAGCACCACCCGCGATGTAAAAATACTCAAAGACTTAGATGAAGATATCCGCGGCAAAGATGTGCTGATTGTTGAAGATATCATCGACTCTGGTAATACCTTAAGTAAGGTGCGTGAAATTCTGCAACTGCGTGGCCCGAAATCATTGGCTATCTGTACGCTGCTGGATAAACCCGAGCGCCGCGAAGTACAGGTGCCTGTCGAGTGGGTCGGCTTCACTATTCCTGATGAATTCGTGGTGGGTTACGGTATTGATTATGCTCAGCGCTATCGGCATTTACCCTATGTCGGTAAAGTTGTCATGTTTGACGAGTGATAAACTACCGCGCGTTGGCATTTTAGCCTGATTGAGTCGCGTGGTTGATGGGAGAGGGCGCGTCTGAACGTACCCTCCCATAACAGCTAACTTAGTCTTCTTTCGGGTCTTTAGGCAATAACTCAGCCATAGCTTTTCGGTACACTTGTTCAAGTGCTTCCATGCTGGTAGCGGATACTTCTAAATCCGTCAGCAGGCCGTCTTCAATACCGTAGACCCAGCCGTGGATCATCGCTTTCTGTCCGCGCTTCCAGGCGGAGCGAACAATAGTTGAATGACCTAAGTTATACACTTGTTCTACTACGTTGAGTTTGCATAACATATTGCTACGTTCTTCAGCTGGCAACCGGCCTAGCAGTGAACTGTGTTTAAACCAAAGATCACGGATATGCAGTAACCAGTTATCAATCAACCCTAACTCGAGGTCTTTCTTGGTTGCAGCTTCAACACCGCCACAGCCCAGGTGACCACAGATAATGATATGCTCGACCTGTAAAACATCGATGGCGTATTGCACCACTGACAGGCAGTTTAGATCGGTGTGGATAACCAGGTTAGCAACGTTACGGTGAACAAATAACTCACCAGCTTTCAGGCCAGTCAATTCTTCTGCCGGGACGCGGCTGTCTGAACAGCCAATCCACAGGAAGCGTGGTTTTTGGGCTAACGCCAGGTGCTCAAAAAAACCGGGGTCATCTTTACTAATAGCATTTGACCAAGTCCGGTTGTTCGCGATGAGCTTTTCTATTTCTTTCATAAATGTAAATAGCCTGTAATGAACGGATTGCGATAGGATAATATACGACAAGGATCACGATTTTAAAATCGGAACAGTGACTTTGTTGTTAGTACAATTTTTGTCTGCGCAACATCTTCTCTGTATCTAACTGCTTCCCTTTGCCCCCGTAACTTGCCCTGACAGGGAGGGTTAAGCAAGCCACGGACATGCTGTAACCGCTGGGAACTCATAGAATAAGGTTCTTTTTTACTTATGACATATGCACTGGAAATAACGCAGCTGACCAAAACCTATGCAGGTGGCGTTCAGGCTCTGCGTGGCATTGATCTGCACGTAGAGGCAGGCGATTTTTATGCACTACTTGGGCCTAATGGGGCGGGTAAATCCACCACTATTGGCATTATCAGCTCATTGGTGAACAAAACCTCTGGCAAGGTGACGGTCTTTGGTTACGACATTGATCAAGATATCGTAAATGCCAAACGGCAACTCGGGCTGGTGCCACAAGAATTCAACTTTAACCCGTTTGAAACAGTATTACAGATTGTGATTACCCAAGCGGGCTATTACGGCGTCACACGGCGTGAAGCCATGCAGCGAGCAGAGAAATATCTCAGCCAATTAGATTTATGGAGCAAACGTGATGAGCGCGCGATTCGTCTCTCCGGCGGCATGAAGCGCCGTTTGATGATTGCCCGCGCGCTGATGCATGAGCCAAAATTACTGATTCTGGATGAACCGACAGCAGGGGTAGATATCGAGTTGCGTCGCTCTATGTGGGGGTTCCTTAAAGAGCTAAATGCGCAGGGAACCACGATCATTCTGACGACCCATTATCTGGAAGAAGCTGAAATGCTGTGCCGTAATATCGGCATTATTCAGAATGGCGAGCTGGTGGAAAATACCACCATGAAACAACTGCTTGGCAAACTTGAGTCAGAAACCTTTATTTTTGATTTGGCGATTAAAAGTCCGCTGCCGAAGCTGGAAGGGTATGGCTATCGTCTAACAGATACCTCAACGTTGGAAGTTGATGTTAAACGTGAACAAGGCTTGAATGGTCTGTTTAGCCAACTGAACGCACAGGGAATACAGGTACAAAGTATGCGTAACAAGGCTAACCGTCTGGAAGAGTTATTTGTCACCTTGGTTAACGGCAACGGGGGAGAAAAAGCATGACCCGCCTGTATTGGGTAGCACTACAGAGTATCTGGATCAAAGAGATCACCCGTTTTGCTCGCATCTGGATCCAAACTCTGGTGCCACCGGTGATTACTATGTCGCTCTATTTCGTTATTTTCGGCAACCTGATTGGTTCCCGAATTGGTGATATGGGTGGCTTTGATTATATGCAGTTTATTGTTCCTGGTCTGATAATGATGGCGGTGATAACAAACTCCTATGCCAACGTCGCAGCCTCATTTTTTGGCGCAAAATTCCAGCGCAGCATTGAAGAATTGCTGGTCGCACCGGTTCCCACCCATATCGTGATTGTGGGTTATGTTGGCGGTGGGGTGGCGCGTGGGATCTGTGTCGGTATTCTGGTGACCATTGTTTCGCTGTTCTTTGTGCCGCTGCATGTCCACTCCTGGTCAATGATTGCACTGACATTAATGCTGACGGCGATTCTGTTTTCGCTTGGCGGATTGTTGAATGCCGTGTTCGCCAAAACATTTGATGATATCAGTCTGGTGCCGACCTTTGTGCTGACGCCGCTGACGTATCTGGGCGGGGTGTTTTATTCGTTAGCCTTGCTGCCACCGTTCTGGCAAGCGGTATCAAAACTGAACCCTATCGTGTATATGATCAGTGGCTTCCGTTACGGATTCCTCGGGATCACTGATGTACCACTGGTGTACACCATTGGCGTCTTGGTGGTGTTTATCGCGGTATTTTATGCCTGGGCTTGGTATTTGATCGAGCGTGGTCGCGGCCTACGCACCTAATCCCCTTCGGCCTTGGCGCTACAGCGGTGTTGGCTACGTCCACTTACCCGAATCACTTACTAATGTAAGCTCATCGGGATGCGTTGACTTGCCGCCTTGCTGTAACACCAATGACTTTGGGGATGTTCTTCGGCCTTGGTGCTGCAGCGGTGTTGGCTACTTCATCTCTGTAACGCCAAGGGCTTTGGATCGAATTTTAAGTATTACTCGTAAATTATTAGTTAGTTAATTGTTGTTAATGCTGGAATTTAATCGTAATAAATAATGCTCCTATCTAATATCGCCTTTCTCAACTTCAAGTGTCTCGTGCTATGCTGGCGCACCAGATTTTCCCTTTTCAATTCAGCGCCGAATGCGCATAAGTAGAACGATAATGTGGCATAAAAACAGAATAGCTATTGGGATGCTACTCGGTATTGTCATGTCGGTAGTGATGCCGGCAACCCATGCAGATCTTCTGCCAGACGAAGCAGTTCTTACCCCTAAATATATGGTGACAGACCGTGACAGCGAAATATATTCGCTGGTAGGTGAGCAAGTCATTCCTGTCGGTGAGGTTAAAGAAGATCAGCTTATTCAGGTTTTGCCCGCTGCGGCAGAATACTATGAGTTTAAATTTGGTAACGGTATCGGCTTTATTGATAAAGACGATTTACGCGATATCAATAAGGCACGAAAAAACAACGATATATTGGGGGATTTAAATAAGCCTCTACCGAACCAAAACATTATTATTAAGCGCGAAACGCCGGTTTATCTGGCGGCAGATGTCGACAGCGAACAATTTGCTACCTTGGTCGAAAATTTGCGCTACCCGATTGTGGGTAAGTTGAAAGACAGGCTCAGTAATACCTGGTATCAGGTTAATATTGGCGATCGTTTGGGCTATGTCAGCAGTGCTGATGCTGAAATAGATAACGGCATTCCTATCCTGACTTATCACCATATGTTGAAGAATGAGGAAAATAAACGTTTCCTCAATACCTCAACGACCACCTCTGATGCCGCGTTTAGTAACCAGATGACCTATCTCAAACAGACGGGTTACGACACGATTTCTCTCTATCAGCTTGAAGGTTATCTTAATAACAAGATTAATCTGCCGGGGAAAGTCGTGGTGCTGACATTTGATGATGGTCTTAAATCAGTCCATCGCTATGCTTACCCGATTCTGAAAGAAAATGGTTTCCGGGCTACCGCTTTTATTATTTCATCACGTATAAAACGTCACCCACAGAAATGGAATCCTGACTCATTACAGTTTATGAGTATTGCTGAATTGAAAGAGATTCAGGATGTATTTGATATTCAATCTCATACACACTTCTTGCACCGGACAGACAATAAACGTAATCCAATCTTATTGAGCCGTTCTTATCACAATATTGTTTTTGATTTTGAGCACTCTCGCCGTGCATTATCGCAGTTTAATCCGCACGTGGTTTTCCTGTCATATCCGTTCGGTGGCTTTAATCAAACAGCGATTGATGCTGCTAAAAATGCCGGTTTCCATTTGGCGGTAACGACGATGCAGGGCAAGGTTAAACCTGGTGATAACCCGTATACCCTCAAGCGGCTTTATATTTTGCGTACGGATTCAATTCCGACCATGGCAGAGCGTATTGCCAATGAACCTGGCCAGCCGGTTGCCCCTGCACCTGCGGTGATGGAGTCGGATTAGTTATTTTATAGTGTGACGTTAAGATATAAAAAAGGCGGGCTTAATGACAGAGTGCTCGCAGCGGTGAAAACAGGTAGATCGTAAAGACGCCGTAAACCCTTCCTTGGGGGCTCGAGCCGCGCCATCCCTGGCGCGGACGCTTTACTCTTCTACCGGTCTTCACCTGACAAGATCGAGTTATCAAGGTTTACCAGCAGTTTTAGGCGCTGTGGTTAAGCTAAGCGCCTTTTCTATATGTGTAACTTCGCGTCCGACGGCTATTAAGCGACCTGAACGGGGACGGCTTTAGCCTTGCGCTGCAACTGATTTTCACCTTCAAAATACGCCACTTTAGGGTGGTGCAGGCGGGCATCAGCATCAGACATCTGGACATAAGAACAGATGATCAATTTATCACCCACACAGGCGCAGCGTGCAGCCGCACCATTCACAGAGATAATCCGCGAACCGCGTTCGGCGGCAATGGCATAAGTCGAAAAACGCTGACCATTATCAACGTTATAAATATCAATGGCTTCGTATTCCAAAATCCCAGCGGCTTCCAGAAAATCCTGATCAATAGCGCAGGAACCTTCATAGTGCAAATCAGCTTGAGTGACTTTCACCCGGTGCAGTTTGCCTTGCAACATAGTGCGTATCATAACTCTTACCTTTGACCCCGGTTATTGCCCAGAATAAGTCTGGCACCCAATCCCATCATCGACCGATTTAGGGAGAAGCACCCAGTTTTGCTGATTTTATATCGCTTGTCTATGGCTGACTTTATATGCTCGTTTCATCATAATGTACTTTTTGAAATTAACTATTTAAATCAACCTGTTGATTATCAATTAGGCGTGCTTTACCCAGCCAGGCAGCCATGAGAATTACCGCCTGCTTGCTGTCAACGGTCAGTGGCTGCAAGGTTTGAGCATCGCGGATAAACAGTTCATCTGGAGTAAAGCCAGCATCACGCAATTGTTCTGCGGTGTCAGCCAGTAAATCATCAATCTGCCGTTCGCCCAAGGCGAGTTTCTCAGCCAATGCCTGCATTATCTTATAAAGCTGTGGTGCGATTTTACGTTCTTCAGCGCTCAAATAGCCATTGCGAGAGCTGAGTGCCAGGCCATCTTTGGCTCGCACAATGGGCACGCCGACAATATTGATGTCATAGCCCATATCCGCCACCATTTTGCGGATCAGCGCCAGTTGTTGGTAATCTTTTTCGCCAAAACAGGCTACATCCGGCTGAACCAGATTGAACAACTTGCTAACGATAGTCGATACGCCACGGAAATGGCCGGGGCGGCTGGCGCCTTCCAAAATGGTCGAGAGAGCAGGGACGTCAACATAAGTCTGAGCTTCCAGACCCGCCGGATAGACATCAGCGGCTGCTGGTGCAAACACTAAATCAACGCCGTGGCGGGTTAGCTTCTCGCAATCTTCTTGCAAAGTGCGTGGATAGCGGGCCAAGTCATCTGGGCGTTCGAATTGCAGCGGATTGACAAAAATACTCACGACGACAACATCGGCACGAGTTTTTGCATCTTCCACCAATGTCATATGCCCTTCGTGCAGGTTACCCATAGTCGGCACCAGTGCGACTCGCTTACCCTCTTGACGCCAACGGCGAATTTGCTGGCGCAACAGCGGCAAGGTTTCAATAATTAGCATCCTAATTCCCCTGAATATTTATCAACAAAAACTTATTGAAAAGTATGTTCTTCAGCGGGATAAACACCGCTCTCAACTTCTTGAATATACAGCTTAATTGCAGCGCGAATATCACCCGCACTTTGCGCCAGGAAGTTTTTGCTGAATTTCGGTGTATGACCACCGGTAATACCCAGCGCATCATGCATGACCAGAATCTGCCCATCGGTAACATTCCCCGCGCCAATACCAATCACCGGGATAGCCAGTGCTTCCGTTACGCGCTGTGCCAACTCCACTGGGACACATTCCAGTACCAATAATTGTGCGCCAGCATTTTCAAGCGCTTGAGCATCTTTCAATAGCTGGTTAGCCGCCACTTCTTCGCGACCCTGTACTTTGTAACCGCCGAAAATATTGACTGATTGTGGCGTTAACCCCAAATGCCCACATACCGGAACAGCGCGTTCTGCCAGCATGCGAACGGTATCGCACAACCAGCTACCCCCTTCCAATTTGACCATATTGGCCCCGGCACGCATCAACTCGGCAGCATTAGCAAATGTTTGCTCAGGAGTGGCGTAACTCATAAACGGCATATCTGCCAATAACAAGCAATGAGGCGCACCACGGCGAACTGCACGGGTATGATAAGCCACATCTGCAGTTGTGACCGGCAGGGTAGAGTCGAAGCCTTGTAATGTCATACCGAGCGAGTCACCCACCAACAGAACCTCAATTCCCTGTTCGGCAAATAGCTGAGCAAAGCTGGCATCATAGGCAGTCAGTGTGGCGAACTTACGCTTTTCGAGTTTCCATTGGCGCAAGTGGCTCATAGTGGTGGCTTTCATCACTCTTTCTCCTGAGACGGTAGGTTAAAATGGTGGGATATCAGATAGGTATATAACGTGTTGGATTGGGTCGGCGCAGTTACCAAGGCACCAGGCCATTTTTATCCACGAGTTTCAGGCGCTCTGACAGGGGTTCGCCATCGGGGAAAATAAGATCAGGGGCGATATCGGCTAAGGGGTAGAGCATGAACTCCCGCTCTTTCAGACCATAATGTGGCACGATCAGGCGATCAGTTTTTATCACTTGATTGCCATACAGCATAATATCGAGATCCAGAGTCCGGGGCCCCCAACGCTGTTCTTTCCTCACACGCCCCTGATTGCGCTCAATGGCTTGGGTGCTATCCAACAGTTGTTCTGGTGGAAGGGCGGTATCTAACGCCACGACCGCATTAAGGAAATCCGGCTGATCCTGTGGCCCTAACGGCTTAGTGCGATAAAACGGCGAACAGGCCACCAACCGGGTGCGCGGCAGATGCTCCAGCGCTTCCAGTGCGGTTTTGACCTGTTGCAGTGGCATGGACTGATTACTGCCTAGCGCAATATAGACCCGGATCATGGTGCGAATTATGCCCCTTCTTTACGTGGTGCTGGCTTACGTGGGCGGCGAGGACGAGAGCGTCGTGGCGCCGGATCAGCCCCTAAAGTATTTAGCATATTTTTCTGCTGCAGCGGCGTTGCTTCCTGGAATTCTCCCCACCACTGCGCCAGGCGCTGTAGTTCATGGTTGTTTTCCACTTCTGCCCGCAATACGAGTAAATCGTAAGCTGCACGGAACTTTGGATGCTCCATCAGCTTGTGCGCACGTTTGCCCTGACGGCGCGACAGCCGCAATTGCAGCAGCCAGATATCCCGCACTAATGAGGTAATACGTTTTGGAATGGCCAGCGAACGGCACTCTTCATCCAGAACATCATTCATTGCCAGTGCGAAAGCATCGTAATAGGCCAGGCCGCTTTCTTGCGTCAGCTTCTGCGCATGTTCGATAAGCGGATACCAAAGCATAGCGGCAAATAAGAATGCCGGATTGACACGCTTATCATTATGCAAACGATGGTCGGTATTTTTCAGCACTTGAACCAGAATTCGTTCCATCGCTGAATCATGATGTTCGGTAAAATTACGGGCAATCAGCGGGAATAGCGGCTGGAAAAGCTGATATTCACACAGTTTTAAATAGGTTTTATAGCCGTAGCCTGATTGCAGCAGTTTGAGTGATTCTTCAAACAGACGAGCGGGAGGGATCTCGCGCAGCAGCGAGGCCAGGCGCGGGATCGGCTCTGCCGTTTCTGGGCTGATCGTCATATCCAGCTTTGCGGCAAAACGAACCGCACGCAGCATCCGCACCGGATCTTCACGATAGCGGGTTTCAGGATCGCCAATCAGACGGATAATCCCTTCTTTCAGATCTCGCAAACCGCCGGTGTAGTCGCGCAGTGCAAAATCAGAAATACCGTAATAGAGGCTATTAATGGTGAAATCGCGACGTTGGGCATCATCTTCAATCGTGCCAAATATGTTGTCACGCAGCAGCATGCCATTTTGTGCCTGCTGAGACGAGTTTTTGTCACTGTCTTCTGCTTGTTGTTGTTCGTGGTGACCACGGAAAGTCGCGACTTCAATGATTTCCGGGCCGAACATGACATGGGCCAAACGGAAACGGCGACCCACCAGGCGGCAGTTACGGAATAGCTTTCGCACTTGCTCAGGTGTGGCGCTGGTGGTGATATCAAAATCTTTCGGTTTTTTGCCCAGTAACAGGTCACGGACACCGCCGCCGACCAGATAGGCTTCATAACCGGATTTATTCAGGCGATAGAGAACCTTCAGCGCATTATCGCTGATATCTTTACGAGAGATATTGTGCTGGTCTCGCGGAATAATCGTCATCGCACTTTGCTGTGAAGAAAGCGGTTGTGAAGCAGGCACCGCGTGATTCTTGCGGCCAGTATTCGTTCTGGCAGGCCTTTTCTCTTTGCGGGCCACGTTATCTTCACCGGGCACTCTATCTTTACGGGCACTGCTATCACGGGCCGTGTCTTCACGGACTGCTTTGTCATCGCGAACTGATTTATCATCGCGAATCAGTACCTTACGGCAGAAATTGGCTACTCGGGTAAAAATGGTACACCTCGATAGTGGCTAATAAATTACAGAACAACAGAAAAACAGCGGCTAATCATAGCTCACCGTGGTTCCTTTGAGAATGCCGTTGTGTTTTCAGTGGCGGTTATCGCCCCCTGAAGTGGAATAGCTGCCAATGTCCAATTTTCGACTGCAAAACGTAATAATAACGGCAAATCAAGATCTTGCCAGCATTCCGGCAGTGGTTGATGTAAAAATTTCAGTGCTTCAACCAAAATCGGGCGCGGATCGCCATTCGGCAGCGGCGGCGCATGATTTTGCTTAGAGAGCTTATTACCATCATGGTTTAGTGCTAGTGGCAAGTGTAAATAGCTGGGTATCGGCTGCTGTAACTGCTGATAGAGGGCTATTTGGCGTACGGTTGGCTCGATTAAATCGGCTCCGCGCACAATCTCGGTCACCCCTTGAAAGGCATCATCAACCACTACCGCCAGATTATAGGCAAACAAGCCATCTCGACGGCGAATAATAAAATCTTCTTCGGCCAATGCAGGCTCGGCATGCAACTCACCGAGTAATTTATCATAAAAGGTATAAACCGGATGAGTCTGGCGCAGACGGATAGCCGCACCCACGGCAGGTAAATGGCGATCGCGACAATGGCCGTCGTATAAGCCGCCGATCTGCTGAATTCGGCTGCGGGTGCAGGTGCAGTAATAACTCAGCTCTTGTTGCTTTAGCCAGTCTAAGGTGGCGCGATAGGCTTCGTGGCGCTGAGATTGGTAAATCACCGAGCCATCCCAATGTAGGCCGTAGTGGTCTAGTGCTGCCAAAATACGGGCCGCAGCGCCAGGGATTTCACGCGGAGGATCAATATCTTCAATGCGAACCAGCCAGCGCCCACCTTCAGCGCGAGCTTGCAGATAACTGCCCAATGCTGCAATCAGCGAACCGAAATGCAAATCACCAGACGGAGACGGCGCAAAACGCCCTACATAGCCTGACTGTCGAGTCTTGATATTTTCGGACATAAAAGGGAAAGGGAGATCCAGCGTGATAAATGCGGTGCCGGAGGTGGCTCTGGCACCGTGTCATATCCTTTGTACTTGGAGCTGTAGGGTTGTTAGCGACCTATAGCCCCAACTTCTTTGGATATATAGATTCTTGCTGTGTTAGCCTGCCATCTGCTTTTCGCGGATTTCGGCCAGAGTTTTACAGTCAATGCACAAATCTGCTGTTGGCCGTGCTTCCAGGCGGCGAATGCCGATTTCTACGCCACAAGACTCGCAGAAACCGAAATCGTCATCCTCGACTTTTTTCAGCGTCTTCTCGATCTTTTTGATCAGTTTACGCTCGCGGTCGCGGTTACGAAGCTCAAGACTAAACTCTTCTTCCTGCGCGGCGCGGTCTACCGGATCCGGGAAATTAGCAGCTTCGTCTTGCATGTGCGATACAGTACGGTCCACTTCATCCCTGAGCTGGTTGCGCCATGCTTCAAGAATAAGCTTGAAATGCGCCAATTGGGCGGCATTCATATACTCTTCGCCTGGCTTCTCTTGGTATGGTTCTACCCCAGCGATGGCGAGAATGCTCAAGGACGAGGTTTTACGTTTTTGCCCTTCTTGCATGATGCTTCTCCTACATTCATACGCACTATCGAAATCCCCAAGACGGGGAAAAATCAGGCCGCTATAAATAACAGAAGGAAGGTAGGTTGGCAATTATTCCTGTCGCCTGCTTGACAATGGTGTGAAGGAAGGCGTATTTGGCGAGCAACTTTACTCCATAATCGCTGCTTTATTCGGCGTTATGGATTGGGTGTTTCGTCCAGTAATAACGGTAGGCGAGCATCCAGCACGATACCGTCAGGCGATAGTTGAAAACCGTAGCAAATAACCTCCACTCCTGCTTGCTGAGCCTGGGCCAGCAATTCTGCATAGCGATTGTCAATGTGTCGGGCAGCGGCAACTTGCCTGATACCCGTATGCAATACGGCAAAAAAAAGTACCGCCCGGTGACCGTTGGCAACCATGCTTTGTAACTCCCTGAGATGCTTTTGACCCCGCAGGGTGACGGCATCCGGAAAATACCCACACTGTTGCTGTAATAAGGTAACCGACTTGACTTCAATATAGCAGTTAGACCTATTTTCTGCCTGTAATAACAAGTCTATACGGCTGTTCTCATCTCCATATTTAATCTCCCTTTTGACAGAAGTGTAACCAGATAATTCAATTATCTGGTTATTATCTATCGCTACACTAGCTAACTCATTGGCACGTAATGTATTTACGCATATCCAGTCACCGGTTCGGGTTTGAGTCAGCTCCCAACTATGGGGATACTTACGTTTTGGGTTATCTGAGGTCGAATACCAAACTGTATCTCCTGGAGTGGCACAACCCGTCATTGCCCCTGTATTAGCGCAATGAATGGTCAGCACTTCTCCAGCGGGCGTCACAATATCAGCTAAAAAGCGTTTATACCGCTTAATAAGTGTGGCTGGCTGTAACCTTGGGTTAAAAGATAACAATTTTGTATCAAGCGGCATTCAGTTTCCTTTTACTCTCTGTCAGTCAGCGGCCAACTGTGCACCATGTTATAGCGGGTACGGCCACGCGCATATACCGACTCATATAACGAAAAATGGTTCACCCGAAAGTTTTCATTGGTGGTTCTGGCCGGTATGGCGACTGGGCGAATAGCGCCACGGAATAAGGAGACATGAGGATGAAATGGCTGCGGTGTTTGGTAACAGCCACTGCGTGCCGCTTGGGAGCGCAGCAATTGAGCCAACTGTAATAACCCGCGCGGGGGATTTTTGCACCCGAGCCATACCACTCCGGAACCGGGCCAATGGCCGATATCATCCAGCGTCACATTAAAACCTTGCTGACTTATACGTCCGGCTTGTTGTTGTAACATTTGAGCTTTGGCGTGGCTAACCTCGCCGAGAAACGCCAGCGTCAGGTGGAGGTTTGCCGCAGCAATAGGGCGGCCAGCTTCTGGCGGAAAGTTATCTGCTCGCCATTGCACAATGCGCTGTTGCAGGGCATCAGGCAGTGCCAGAGCAAAGAACAGGCGGCGAGAGCTAATTTTATCAACAGCATTAAACATTAGGTTGGCATAATCACTCGGCTAAATACGCTATACGGTCATGATGTTACAATGGCTGACGATGAAAGTAGAGAGTATGGGGAAGAATGTGGTGAGTCAGAGAGAAAATAATGCGCAGATTGGGGCTTTACCGGTAGGTGAAGTGCTCAGTGAGATTTTGTCTGCGTTGCAAACCTCACCACAAGTTTTGCTCCATGCCCCTACTGGAGCCGGTAAATCGACGTGGCTACCACTGAAAATTCTACAACATAGCGGATTGCCAGGCCGGATTATTATGTTGGAACCCCGACGGCTGGCGGCGAAAAATGTGGCTTACCGTTTGGCCCAGCAATTGGGTGAACAGCCGGGGCAGACCGTGGGCTATCGGATGCGAGCCGAAAGCAAAAGCGGGCCGGACACCCGCCTTGAGGTGGTAACCGAAGGTATTTTAACCCGTATGCTCCAGCAAGACGCCGAGTTGACCGGCGTGTCTTTGGTTATCCTCGATGAGTTTCATGAGCGCAGTTTGCAGGCTGATCTGGCACTGGCGCTATTGCTGGATGTGCAGCAAGGGCTGCGTGATGATCTCAAACTGCTGATTATGTCCGCAACGCTGGATAACCAACGCCTTTCTACACTGCTGCCATCAGCCCCTGTGATTGTTTCCGCGGGGCGCAGCTTTCCTGTCGAGCGCAGCTATCAGCCCTTGTCTAGCCACGAACGGCTGGAGGACGGGGTTGCCAATCGCGTTAAACGATTATTGAACGAGCAATCTGGCTCTTTGCTGCTATTTTTACCCGGTGTTGGCGAAATTCATCGTGTCATGGAACGGTTGCAAGGCGACGTCGCCACAGATACCGATCTTTGCCCACTATATGGTGCTTTACCACTCACTGAGCAGCAGAAGGCCATTCAACCGGCTCCTGTTGGGCGGCGAAAAGTGGTACTGGCGACCAATATTGCTGAAACCAGCCTGACGATTGAAGGTATTCGGCTGGTGGTCGATAGTGGGTTGGAACGGGTTGCGCGCTTTGATGTCAAAAACGGCCTGACCCGATTAGTGACTCAGCGTATTAGTCAGGCCTCAATGGTACAGCGCGCTGGGCGAGCCGGGCGACTGGAACCGGGGATCTGTTGGCATCTGTTTGCTAAAGAACAGGGCGAGCGGGCGGTCGAATATAGCGAACCCGAAATTCTTAACAGTGATTTATGCAGTTTGTGGCTGGAATTGCTGAATTGGGGATGCCAGGACGCGGCACAGCTCAGTTGGCTGGATCAGCCCCCCCAAACGGCCCTGGGCGTTGCTCGAGATTTACTGCTCCGTTTGGGGGCTATCGACTCGCAGGGGCACCTTACAGGTACAGGGCGCAGTATGGCGAACTTGGGTTGTGAACCACGGCTGGCCGCCATGTTATGTTTTGCCGCCGGGCAAAGTCCAGACGCCTTGGCTACGGCGGCACTGTTAGCCGCGATTCTGGAAGAACCTCCGCGTTCCGGACAAATTGATTTACATGACTGGCTTAGCCGCCCACAGCCGCATTGGCAGCGGCGAGCGAAGCAACTGGTACAAAGAGTTAATGCTCGGGTAGGTGCTGTGGACAGTGATCTGGCGGGCCAGTTGTTGGCGCTGGCTTATCCTGACCGTATCGCGCAACAACGTGGGCAAGATGGCCGCTATCTGTTGGCTAACGGTATGGGTGCTGCTATGGCGCAAGACGAGGCATTATCACGTGCGCCTTGGTTAGTGGCGGCCAACTTATTGCAAAGCAACAGTGGGCCGGATGCCCGTATTTTATTGGCGCTGCCAATTGAGGTTGAACAGCTGGCGAAACAGTTACCCCATTTGGTTGAAGAGCAAACTGCGGTTGAATGGGATGACGAAAAGGGCACATTGCGCACCTGGCGGCGTTGGCAAATTGGGCGATTGACCCTACGAGCACAACCCTTAGCAAAGCCGAGTGATGAAGCATTGCAATTCGCGTTGTTAAACTGGGTTCGTGAGCAAGGGTTGCAGGCTCTCAATTGGGATGAAAATGCCGAACAGTTGTGCACCCGTATACAATGCGCCAGCCGCTGGCTACCCGAAGAGCAATGGCCAGCGGTAGATGACGACAACTTACTGGGCAAACTTGAACTGTGGCTGCAGCCGTCGTTGTCCGGCGTGCGAGATTTACGCGGGCTGCGGCAGGTGAATATCGCGGAAGCACTGACTCGTTTGTTGAGCTGGCAGTTACGTCAACGGCTGGATACTGAGCTGCCAACTCATTACACTGTGCCGACCGGTAGCCGTCTGCCAATCCGTTATTATGTCGATCGGCCACCGATATTGGCAGTGCGTTTACAGGAAGTTTTTGGTGAACAACACAGCCCGCTGCTTGCCAATGGGCGGGTAGCCGTAGTGCTTGAGTTACTTTCACCCGCGCGTCGTCCATTACAGATTACCGGCGATTTGGCCGCTTTCTGGCAGGGAGCATATCGCGAGGTACAAAAAGAGATGAAAGGGCGCTATCCCAAACATGTCTGGCCGGATGATCCCGCGAATACCCGGCCAACACGCAGAACCAAGAAGTATCAGGATAACTAAGCACACTCGGCCAGAAACCAATAATTTCAGATGTTTCCCCTTTCTATTCGATAAATTGGGGAACACATTAAGCCGCAATAATCGCCAATGCGCGTGGAGAGAAAGACATGTCTGGGGATGACCGCGAGCCGATAGGGCGCAAGGGCAAGAAAGCCCTACCCAAAGCCACACCGAAACGGCCATTGCGCCGGCGGCGTGATGAAGATGAATACGAAGAAGAAGACTATCTGGATGACGAAGACCACGACGATGATGATTATGATGACGAGGAAGAACCGATGCCAAGAAAGGTAGCATCTCGTCCGCCCCGCAAAAAATGCCGTTGGCTTGGATTATTTATCAAATTGTTCCTGGTAGGTGCCGTGGTATTGGCAATCTATGGGGTTTACCTGGATTCGCAAATCCGCAGTCGAATTGATGGCAAGGTTTGGCAATTACCCGCCGCGGTCTATGGCCGCATGGTGAGCCTTGAACCGGGGATGTCCTACAGCAAAAAAGAGATGATCGATTTGCTGGAAGGGATGCAATATCGTCAGGTCACTCGAATGACTCGCCCGGGTGAGTTTACCGTGCAGGGTGACAGCATTGATATCTTACGCCGCCCGTTTGATTTCCCAGACGCGAAAGAAGGCCAAATTCGTGCGCGTTTGGTGTTTAAAAATGATCAATTGGCCCAGATCCAAAATCTGGATAGCCAGCGCGATTTCGGCTTCCTGCGTCTTGATCCTAAATTGATCACCATGCTGCAATCACCGAATGGTGAGCAGCGCCTGTTTGTACCGCGTGCCGGTTTCCCTGATTTGCTGGTCGATACCTTACTGGCAACAGAAGATCGCCATTTCTATGAGCATGATGGTATTAGCCCGTATTCCATTGGCCGTGCGGTGGTTGCCAATTTGACCGCTGGTAAGGCCGTTCAGGGGGGGAGTACGTTAACGCAACAGTTGGTCAAAAACCTGTTCCTGACCAATGAACGTTCACTGTGGCGTAAGCTCAACGAAGCCTATATGGCATTGCTGGTGGATTACCGTTACAGCAAAGACAGAATTCTGGAACTGTATCTGAACGAAGTCTATCTTGGTCAAAGCGGCAGTGATCAGATTCGCGGTTTCCCTTTGGCGAGCCTGTATTACTTTGGTCGGCCAGTGAATGAATTGAGTCTCGATCAGCAAGCCATGCTGGTGGGGATGGTAAAAGGAGCATCGCTGTATAACCCGTGGCGGAATCCGACTCTGGCCCTCGAACGCCGTAATCTGGTGCTGCGCTTGTTACAGAACCAGGGGGTGATTGATGCCGAGTTGTACACCATGCTTAGCGCACGTCCATTAGGTGTGCAGCCGAAAGGGGGGGTAATCACTCCGCAACCGGCCTTTATGCAGATGGTGCGCCAGGAGTTACAGCAGAAACTGGGCGACAAGATCAACGATTTGTCTGGTGTGAAAATCTTCACCACGCTGGATCCGGTTTCACAGGATGCGGCAGAAAAAGCTATCGAAGATGGGATCCCGGCATTGAAAGCGGCCCGTCATTTGGATGATTTGGAAGCGGCGATGGTAATTGTTGACCGCTTCAGTGGTGAAGTTCGTGCCATGGTGGGCGGCGCGCAGCCACAATTTGCTGGCTTTAACCGCGCGATGCAAGCCCGCCGTTTGGTGGGTTCACTCGCCAAGCCACCGACCTATCTGACTGCGTTGAGTGAACCGGATAAATATCGCCTCAATACCTGGCTGTCGGACCAACCGCTGTCGATCAAATTACCTAACGGTTCATCATGGCAACCGAAAAACTATGATCGCCAGTTCCGTGGTCAGGTGATGTTGGTCGATGCCTTAGCTAACTCGCTAAACGTGCCGACAGTTAATCTGGGGATGTCAGTCGGGCTGGATCAGATAAGTGCCATGCTGCAACGTTTGGGCATTCCGAAAGACGTTATTCATCCAGTTCCGGCGATGTTGCTGGGGGCGATTGACCTGACGCCGGTTGAAGTCGCACAGGAATATCAGACTATCGCCAGTGGCGGGAATCGCGCGCCGTTATCTGCCGTGCGTTCGGTCATCGCCGAAGATGGCACCGTGCTGTATCAGAGCTTCCCGCAAGCGGAACGCATGGTTCCGGCACAGGCCGCTTATCTGACGCTGTACGCCATGCAACAAGGGGTAGCCCGCGGGACATCTCGTTCATTGTCAGTGAAATTCTCTAAATACAATCTGGCGGCCAAAACCGGTACTACCAACGACCTGCGAGATAGCTGGTTTGCGGGTATTGATGGTAAAGAAGTGGCGATCGCCTGGGTGGGGCGTGATAATAATGGCCCAGCCAAATTGACTGGTGCTAATGGTGCACTGACCTTGTATCGCCGCTATCTTGAGAATCAAACTCCATTACCGCTGGTATTGCAGCCACCGGAAGGGATTAGCCAGATGAATATTGATTCGGCGGGGAATTTTGTCTGCGGTGATGGGGGCGGTATGCGCTCAATCCCAGTCTGGACAGAGAATCCACAAGGGTTGTGTCAGGCTGCTCAGCCTGCAGAACAAGCCAAACCTGATGGCGATGGTGTCGCGGGTTGGATCAAAGATATGTTCGGTCAATAATATTTAGCAGACTGGCACCATTACCGTGCCAGTCTGCTCCTTTCGTATTTGCAGCTTTATCTCTACGCTCCCATCTTCTGTATTCCATCCGGGTCAATCAGCTGGCATTGCGCTTGCAGTTCATTGTGGGTTACGCATAAACTACTCGCTTTGATAATTATTATCGTTTCGATTCACCTTCTCGTTATTTATCGATAACGTTCGGGTTGCAATAACAACAATACCCGTTAACTTTTTCAATCGCAGGACACCATCTTGGACCAACAGGCAAGCCAATCCAGCGTATTCTCACTTCACGAACTGAGCTTTTCGGTTCCTGGCCGAACCTTATTGCAACCTTTGTCACTGACATTTCCACAAGGGAAAGTCTGCGGGCTTATTGGACATAATGGTTCTGGTAAATCGACGCTTTTAAAAATGCTGGGTCGTCATCAACCTCCCTCAGATGGTGAGGTGCTACTCAATGATGTGCCATTATCTCTGTGGGACAACAAGGCTTTTGCCCGTGAAGTCGCTTATTTGCCGCAACAATTACCGGCAGCTGAAGGGATGACAGTGCGCGAGTTGGTCGCGATTGGCCGTTATCCATGGCATGGTGCGCTAGGGCGTTTTCGTCAGGAAGACCGCGAACAGGTGGAAGACGCGATTGCGCTGGTGGATTTAAAACCTCTGGCGAATCGTTTGGTCGACAGCTTATCCGGCGGTGAACGCCAACGTGCCTGGCTGGCGATGATGGTGGCGCAAAATAGCCGATGCCTGCTGCTCGATGAGCCGACTTCGGCACTCGATATAGCCCATCAGGTTGAGGTGCTGGGGCTGATTCAACGGCTTAGTCGCGAGCGCGGCTTGACAGTTATTGCGGTATTACACGATATCAATATGGCGGCCCGCTATTGCGACCATTTAGTGGCGCTACGTGGTGGTGAGATGATCGCGCAAGGCCCTGCTGACAGCCTGATGCAAGGTGCTGTTCTGGAGCAGATTTATGGTATTCCTATGGGAATATTACCCCATCCGGCCGGTGGTGCGCCGGTAAGTTTCGTGTATTAATGAAAATGCATTTATCCATGAAACACGCCCATCTGACGCCGCCAGACCTTACCCGCCGCAGATTACTCACTGCGCTGGCCTTATCGCCATTATTGTATTCATTGCCCGGATGGACAGCAAATTCCCCGAAGATTGATAGCCGCAGGGTGGTTGCTCTGGAATGGTTGCCTGTCGAGTTACTGCTGGCTTTGGGAGTGACGCCGTATGGTGTGGCAGATACTCATAATTACCGGCTATGGGTTGAGGAACCTGAATTACCCGCCAGTGTCATTGATATCGGCCAGCGCACAGAACCTAATCTGGAATTGCTACAGCAAATGGCTCCGTCACTGATCCTGATGTCTGAAGGTTTCGGCCCTTCACCGGAAAAACTCGCTCCGATCGCCCCTTCAATGAGTTTTGCTTTCAGCCAGCAGGGTAGTACTCCCCTTGCTGTCGGCAAAAATTCATTGCGCGCACTAGGCCAGCGTCTTGGATTAGAGGCTGCAGCCGAACAACATCTCAATGACTTTAATCAATTTATGCAAGCTGCCCGGCAACGTCTTTTTGATACCAGTAACACATCATTACTGATGTTTTCTCTATTGGACACTCGCCATGCCTTGGTCATCGGGCAAGGGAGCTTGTTCCAGGATGTATTAAACGAATTGAATATTACAAATGCCTGGCAGGGCGAGACTAATATCTGGGGCAGTGCTGTGGTGGGAATCGAGCGTTTAGCAACAGTAAAACCAGGGCGAGCAATGTGTTTTGTTCATGGTAATAGTCAAATGCTACAACAGGTTACCGGCACACCATTATGGCAATCCATGTCATTCGTGCGTCAAAATCAATTACAGATACTGCCTGCGGTCTGGTTCTATGGCGCGACATTATCCGCCATGCGATTTGTGCGGTTGTTAGAATCGGCATGGGGTAAACCCTCATGATGGCAAAGACTCTGCGTAAGAGTTGGCTTCTGCCAACTAGTTTACTTAGTCTGCTACTGATTTTTGCCGTGGCATTGACGTTATACAATTTTAGCCAGGTATTACCAGCCCCACTCTGGGGGGCTGCGCTATGGCAGCCTGACAGCGATGATGTGCGCCAAATGTTATTCCATTACAGCCAACTCCCCCGGCTGACGGTGGCATTGTTAACCGGTGCTGGATTGGGGCTGGTGGGGGTTTTGTTCCAACAAGTCTTACGTAACCCACTGGCTGAACCAGCCACATTGGGCGTGGCTGCGGGAGCCCAGCTTGGCCTGACTATCGCGACGTTATGGATGCTACCCGGTGGTGAACTCACCCGCCAACTGGCAGCAATGGCCGGTGGCATCCTTATTGGTGTGTTGGTGTTCGGTGTGGCTTGGGGTAAACGCATGTCACCCGTCACACTAATACTGGCGGGATTGGTACTCGGTCTTTACTGTAGCGCGGTCAGTAATCTGCTGGCGCTATTTAATTATGACCAACTGCAAGGTTTGTTCCTGTGGAGTAGCGGTGCTCTGAATCAACAAGATTGGAGCACGGTACAGTTTTTACTGCCTCGTTTACTGATAACCGGTGTATTGGCTGCTTTATTGATTCGCCCATTAACCTTGCTCGGGTTGGATGATGGTGTCGCTCGTAATCTCGGGTTAGGGTTGTCATTAGCACGGCTGTGTGCGCTGGGGCTGGCAATCCTGTTTAGTGCAATGTTGGTCAATGCTGTCGGGGTGATTGGTTTTATTGGCCTGTTCGCACCTTTGTTGGCCAAAATTCTCGGTGCTCGCCGCTTATCGCAACGCCTGATATTGGCACCTGTATTAGGTGCTTTACTGCTGTGGGTAACGGATCAAGGGCTAATCTGGTTGGCGCAGGTTTGGCAAGAAATTCCCACCGGAGCGGCAACTGCGCTGATTGGTGCACCACTACTATTATGGCTGTTGCCCCGCTTACACAGCGCGACGGCTCCCAGCATGGATTTTGGTGATAACGTTCCCGCTGAACGGCAATATTTGGGCTTATGGATCAGCGGTGGTTTACTCATCCTGTTCGCTGGCTTAGCCGTAGCACTGATGTTTGGTCGTGATAGTTACAGTTGGAATTGGATTAGCGGTGGTGACATTCAGGCATTATTACACTGGCGCTGGCCACGGGTATTAGCGGCATTGGCCGCCGGTATGATGCTGGCGGTCGCGGGAACATTAATTCAAAAACTGACAGGTAATCCAATGGCCAGCCCCGAAGTACTGGGGATAAGCTCTGGCGCATCTTTTGGTGTGGTGATCATGATGTTTATCGTGCCAGGTAATGCACTGGCATGGTTGTTACCCGCAGGTAGTTTAGGCGCTGCCGCGACCTTATTATTGATTCTGATCGTTGCTGGGCGGGGCGGTTTTTCTCCTGGGAGAATGCTATTGGCCGGGATTGCGTTGAGCACCGCTTTTACCACGGTAATCACCATGTTACTCGCCAGTGGCGATCCACGAATGCGCGGCTTGCTAGCATGGATTTCAGGCTCGACTTATTCTGTTGATGGCCCGCAAGCACTTGGTACTGCTGTTATTGCTTTGGTTTTGATTGCATTAACACCGCTGTGCCGCCGCTGGTTAATGATTTTGCCATTGGGTAGTGTGACGGCAAGAGCATTAGGTGTGGCGCTGGCACCCAGCCGGTTAGCCATCTTGCTATTAGCTGCCATTATGACGGCGGCAGCCACATTAACGGTTGGGCCATTAAGTTTTGTTGGTCTGATGGCACCTCATATGGCTCGCATGTTGGGTTTCCGCCGTGCCATTCCACAGCTATTTATTGCGGCCATTTTAGGTGGTTTATTAATGGTATTTGCTGATTGGTGCGGCCGAATGTTGTTGTTCCCAAATCAGATCCCTGCGGGATTATTAGCGACATTTATTGGCGCGCCCTATTTTGTTTATTTATTGCGTAAACAGGGGCGGTAATGTAGTGGTGCCGAAAGGGTGACTTTTGGGCTAGTCAGGCCGCTCGCCACGTTTCTATAGCAAAGGATGTAGTTACGCCAACATAAAAACGCCCCCAAGTATCTGAATCTTGGGGCGTTTTTATCATCGATTACTTAAAACGAAATGAAAATGGTTTACTAAAAATATATTTCTCCATGTGCATTTATTTATTCAAAACAGATTAAATGGAATTTCATTTTTTCATGAATATAAATAGTTCGATATTTAATTTCGAACTTATTCATTTTTTAATAATGCTAAGTTTAATTTCACTCTCGTTTGTTATACTCAAAATTAATGTGATTATTATTTATTTTCACTTGTTATTTCGCTTAATAAATAGCGAGATTTTATTGTATATAACTTGAGGTATATTATGGAAATGTCATTGTGCCAAAATAGAGTGCGTGCAACAGGCGACACCTTAACTTTAACGACCACATCTACTGCACTGGCTAATGGTATTGATACCAATACCATTACCGCAAAGTTAACAAATTCAGGAAGTTTAGTACCCGGTGCGAATATTCTTTTTTCAGTTACAGGAACCGCACTATTTAGTAATGGTTTTAATGTGATCTCTGCACAAACCAACGTGTTTGGTGAGGCGGTTGCGTATATTACTAATACGGTAGCAGAAAAAGTAACAATAACAGTCCTATATGAGAATACTCTCAGTGCGACTGGCGTTTCTGAATTTAAATCTGAGTCAACGGGCCCTGATATTGTACTTGAAGGTACTATATTAGCAGATAACGCACCTGCTGATGGAAGTAATAAGAATAGTATTAGATATTTACTAAAAGATCGTTTAACACAACAGCCTGTACCTTCTGAATATCTATTTTTTGCTACCACGGGTAGTGCTCATTTAGATGTTGAATATGGTCAGGTCAATAGTGCAGGGCAATTTGTATTATCATTAGCTAACTCAGTGGCGGAAAATGTGCTGATAACAGCGCGCTTGGCATCAAATAGTGATATTACTGAGGTTACGCAACTATCATTCAGTCAAACTTCCGTGGAGCCTGTTTTACAACTTACTTCAGAAGTGCTAAACAATAATGCTGAAGCCAATGGTTCAGATACCAATGTTATACGTTTCCTATTAAAAGACCTCACTACGGGCCTGGGTGTTGCAAATCAAATATTACAGTTAAGCCATACAGGTTCTGCCCAAGTCCAGAGTAGTGTCACCACGAGTAGTAGCGGCTATGCAACGGTTACGGTCTCAAACAGTATTGCTGAATCTGTCATTATTACTGCAAGATTAAGTAGTGATCTTTCTTTATATAGCAATGCTACGATTACGTTTACCGCACAACATATACAGTACCAACTGACATCAACGATAGATCACAATAATGCAGTCGCTAATGGTGTGGATGCCAATATTATCACCTATCGCTTAGAAAGAAAGGATACCGGCCAGGGTGTCGCTAACCAATCGATAGTCATTAGTCGAACTGGTTCTGCACAAGGTCCGAATAATGTAATTACCGATGCGGCCGGTTATGCCCAAGTGAAATCTTCTAATACTGTGGCGGAACCTACCGTGGTCACGGGTAGGTTGTATGTTGATTCAACAGTATATAATACAGCCACTCTTAATTTTACTTCTCCTGCGGCTCAATATTATTTGTCATCACAAGTCATTTCTAATAATGCTCCGGCTGATGGTGAGTCAGAGAATCGAGTTCGTTTTATACTGACTAATGCAGTGACTGGCAATCCGGTTGCTAATGAGTGGTTACAGCTATACCACACAGGCTCTGCCATTATGGCCATACAAGGTAGAACAAATAGCTACGGTTATCTTGATATCGATATTACCAATTATGTTGCAGAAAGTGTGATTGTTACCGCGCTGCTGGATAAGGATACAACTGTTCAGGCTGTTGCGACGATAGTATTTCAAGAACCTATGCCAACGTATATTTTTGATGCTGTAATCATCAGAAACAACGCAAGACCAGATGGTTATGATTACAATATTATTCGTTACTCAGTACGAGATTCCAGAACTCTAATGTTAGTCCCTTATGTTGAGTTCGAATTTGTTTTTTTAAATACTCCATATCCTATTTATTATAATACTACTGGGGCTAGTGGGGTTGTAGACATTAATATTCAATCCTTAAATGGTGCACTTAGTTATACAATTAAAGCTAGCTTACTACGAGATAGAAATATTTCACAAACAAGAACGGTTAATTTTAGCTGGTTCAGAGCTGAACCTGATAATTGCAATAATACTTATCCTGTTGGGCATGTTAATGCTACAGGAGTGGGTATTTCATTAAGTAATAAATAATTTTCAAATCACTTATAAAGCGCTTGAGTTAAAGCGCTTTATAATACTGAATTATATTTTTTTTGAAGTTATAAACTATAACTAATAACTCTCTAAATAAGAGGTTTCTATGACAATATTAAAGGATGGCCATAATATATTGGCTGAGGGTGAGACTTTAACACTTGGTACGACATCTGGTGCTTTAGCTAATAGTATTGAAAGTAACTCAGCAACCGCAACTTTAATGAATGCTGATACTTTTGTACCCGGCGCATCTATTTTATTTTCAGTTAATGGAAACGCACTGTTTTCAAATGGATTTAATTTCATTTCAGCTGATACAAATGTATTTGGTCAGGCGAGGGTAGACTTTACTAACACGGTAGCGCAAACAGTGAATGTTACAGCGCTATACGGTAATACTCTAAGTGCGACCGAAACTTCGATATTTACCCAATCAGAAACAGATCCTAAGCCTGTTCTTGAGGGGGAAGTAATGACTAATAAAGTTCCAGCGGATGGTAAAAGCCAAAACGAAGTATTGTATACACTAGTTGATCGCCAGACCAATCAACCAATGGCTGGTGAATATATGTTTTTTACCGCCACCGGGAGTGCCCAACTTGGTTCTGCGCATGGATATACAGATTCTTCAGGCCAGTTTACATTAGTTATTTCTAATGAAGTTGCTGAAAGTGTAACGGTCATTGCAAGGTTGGCGTCTGATCCTGAAGTGAATAGTGTGTTATCTGTTGCCTTCACTGAAGCTATTATAGAACCGGATTATCAGCTCACCGCGGATATCTTAATCGATAATGAACAGGCTAACGGATTAGCACAAAATTTAGTTCGATTCATTCTTCTGGATGGACGAACTGGTTATGGTATTCATGGTGAAACTTTACAGATTAGCCAGAGTGGGGGGGCTGTCTTACCTGGTAGTGGTAGTGGTAGTACGGATAATAATGGTTATCTGGATGTTCCATTAACAAGCAATATTGCCCAGGTTATTACCGTTAGCGCTAAGTTAGAGAAAAAACCATTAATTATTTTTTCTGTCCAGGTTACATTTAGTTCTGAGTACCCCCCTGGTTACCCCATTGAACTGGGAACCCATACTATTAACAGAGCAGGATCACCATTTGTAGCTATCTCTCATATCATGAAACCCTATAATGTCATCAAAGGACATAAATACCGCGTTAATTTTTCTGATCAAAGTGCTCTTGGGGCACTATCTAGTTGCGATGGTCAATATTTCTTTGACCCAGAATATAACGATTGTAATTTAATGTCCGCAGATCACTATACTGTGATAACTCCACTAACAGAGTTCATTTCGCTGAGAGACCAATCCGGAGCATTCTCTCTATCTCCTTATTACTATTATGATCCAAGTGCAGTTCGACCATCTGTTAACGTAACCGTTACTGATTATGGTCCAGTTCAATAACACCGTACTATTATTTGTATAAAATAGAATAAACCTACAGCCCACGGAGTGCCCTATGTACCAGGCACTCCGTTTTATTATTGGCCTCGATTGATCCGTTCCACTTTGGAAAAAGAATCTACGATATGTTGATAATGTATACTGGTGTATCTGCTATTTATTGCGTTAATCACTGTTTAGTGGATAAAAGCATTATCACATGGTTACAGTCTCAATGCTTTCTATGGTTATTGTTCCAGACGACATAAAATCCATGTTGTATCAGCTAATATGAGAAAAGAGCCTGTTTTTGGTTTGTAATTTTCATATTATGCAGTTTTATTTATTTTATTAAGTCACTCATTTCCAAAAAATCCATTAATTTCATGGAGGTGGGATTAATATCATTTAATTATAGTGGTTTTATTTTATCGGTGTATAAAATATTTTTTATTTACGGGCTCAAAATCAAACAAATTAAAAACAAAAAAATATCAAAATGGAAACAAGTAGTTTTTTATCCATATATTTTAATTATTATAGCTTTTAAATTTTAAATTTGTTGTTTTTTTGGAATTTAAATCTGCGACATGTGTTTTATATGATGAATTGGCGCGAAAACAATCCGCCTTAATTGGCTTTGAAAATGGTTTATATGAAATTATATATTTACATGTTAACTAATTGGGTTGGTTAACATGTAAATATATAATGTGTAACTAAAATAAAATAGACAAAGAACATCAAACATGACTAGAATTATTCATGAAAATAACTGGTGTGTGTTAAAGGTAAGTCTACAAACTATTTTTAATAGATCAATATAGAGTATGAGTTTATGTCTTATATAATAAACTTGGTTATTGGGTTTAATCCCGATGAAGGGGCTATTTACATAGTTAGTAATCCCAATACTAAAGTTATTTTAGCAAAGCCAGCAAATCGTCTATTTATTGAATTGATAGAAAATGCAGGAAACATCGTAACAAGAGAGACTCTTTTAAATAATGTATGGGGTTCTCACGGGTTTGCAGCCTCTAATAGTAATCTGAATAACTATATTAGTTTATTAAGAAAATCAATTTCATCATTAGGGATTGAACAAGAAATAATAAAAACTCTTCCCAAGAAAGGATTTGTTATAAGTTCAAAAGTCGTCATAGAAAAAGTTGAAGATGTTAACAAAGATAATGAATATTATTTGGTGAATAACTCGTTAGAAAAAATAAATTTTTTATCAAAATTTTTTAGGAAAATGCTAAGGTTATTTTTCCATGGTGAAAATCTGCAGCGGGTAAAATTTAAAAAAATATGGCTTATTATTATTTGTTTTTCTCTTGTTGTGGTTTTATCTTTATTTATTTTTTTACCAAAATTTGGAATGGGTATGAAAAATAGTAAACCTTATTACTACATTGGGAATATAGAAAACTGCAGTATTTATATTTATAACACCATGACAATTAAAAAAATTGATAAATTCTTGCTAGATGTTACGGATAGTTTGAATAACAAAAATATAAAATGCAATGATAAAAAATCAAGAGTATACATTTATGGATTAAGTTCAAATGAGAAAACGATAGCACATAAAAAAAGAGTGTTTATTTCTCAGTGCTTACGTTTAGAAAGTGAATATAGTTGTGATAACTTTTTTCAGGTCGAGAGAGTTAAATGAAGAAACATATCATATTATTTGTTATTGCTCTTTTTATAATATCAATT
>NZ_CABHYG010000021.1 GCF_902170785.1 Yersinia proxima
ACATATTTATGCCTCATGCAAATATTATATTTATATAAGTATAATATGAATATAAGTAACTTTAAGATGCTTTATTAAAGTTAATAAAATATAAGGGGAAAAATGAATGAATGGACTCCACCTTCTCGGCGACGATTATTCTGTGACTCGCTTGCCTTTATCTGCCAAATCAAGTTTTATTTCAGTCACTTTGGTCAGAGTGGGAGCAATAACAACACTAGCCCAATTTATGTTAGGTGCAACATTAGGGCATGCGATGACATTTAACCAAGCGATGCTGGCAACCTTTTTAGGGAGTTTACTGCTCCAGTTTGTTAGCCTCGGACTCGGTATTGCTGGTGCTCGTGAGGGGGTGTCAATCAGTCTGCTAGCTCGTTGGTGCGGTTTTGGTCGCATTGGTTCTATTATTATTGGCAGCGGAATAGCGATTAGTCTGCTTGGTTGGTTCGGCATATTAAATGCAGTTTTTGCAGATAGTTTGAATCACATGTTGGGCGATTCGATCAATTTTACTTGGGCTGCCGCTATCTCCGGGATCGGATTTACAATACTGGTTGCATTCGGATTCAAAGCGTTGAGTTGGACAGCAAAGCTAGCCGTACCACTCTTTTTCCTGGCAATTTTCTGGATTTCATTCAGTCTGCTAGCAGGACACAATATTGCTGATTTGGCTGTCGTCCCCCCTACTGGGACGCCGATTTCAATTGCTGCAGGCGCTACGATGGTAGCCGGGGGATACATTGTCGGTGCATTAATGACACCAGATATTAGCCGCTATTGTAAGAATAGCAGGCACGTATTCTGGATGACTATGATCTGTATTTTAGTAGGCGAATTTATTGTCAACGGTATCGCCATATTGATTGCGCATGCGCTCAACACTGCCGATGTAGTGACAATTATGATCCAAACATCCGGGTGGATTGGGTTGCTCACCGTTATTCTTGCTACCATCAAAATAAATGATGTTTGTTTATATTCTTCATCGCTAGCCCTTACAAACGTGGTACAAGGAATAACGGGTAACAGGTGGAATCGAACTTGGCTGACGGTTTTGCTCGGTATCGCAGGCACCATCTTATCAATGGTCGGGATTTTAGATAAGTTTACCGATTTTCTCACTCTACTCGGTGTCGTATTTCCGCCAATATCAGGTGTCATGCTGGTTGACTATTACGTATTACGTACCAGCCGCCAATTGCTTGATGCCTCTCGCCAGACGCAGACATTACCTAAATCAACGCAGTTAATTGGCTGGAAGGCTATCGCGGCTTGTATTGTAGGGACTATCAGCGGTATGAATATTGATTTTGGCATCCCATCATTTAATTCGTTAATCATTGCCAGTGTTACTTATTGGATAATTTGTACTATAAGTAAAAAACCATGACTTCATTGTATGACGTTGTCACTTCCAGTGGATTACGTTGTTATACCCCATAGAAAATGTGTAATTTAAACAGGAGTTGAAAATGGTAAATGATATTAATCATAAAAATATAATTCGCTCTAATGGACTTGATACTGACTCTTTCGGATCACTCATATCATTTATGGAAAATAATGAAGAACCATGGGGCGTAAAAGATTGTGAATCTCGCTTTATGTATGCAAACAAAGCCACTCTTAAATTTAGCCAGTTACCCACTAATTTTAATATTGAAGGCCGATTGGACAATGAGTGTCCTGCCCAGTGGGCAGAATTTGCGCCAGATTTGCAAAAGCAAGATCGAGCAGTTGAAACGGCTAAGAAACGTGTGGCCATGATTCAAACCTGTTTATGGGGACGGGAGCATACGCTTTGTGAAAAATACCCTCTATTTGATGATTCAAAAAAATGCATCGGTACAATATTTCATGTAACAAAATTCAATTTCATTTCTCTGTATGACTTATTTAATAAGGAAATACCCTCTGTACTAGTAATGAACCCCCCTACAAATGATTTCACTAAAAAGGAACTTGAAGTGATATTTCACTTATTACAATCACTCAATGCTAAAGAAATCGGGATAAAGTTAAACCTTTCTCATCGAACAATAGAAAATAAATTACAATTGATATATGAAAAGGCAAAAGTAAATTCACTAAACTCATTTAAAGAATACTGTAAAGCCAAAGGCTTTAATCATTACATCCCGGAATGGTTTATTAAATCTGGCTGTATATTTATTTAGGATTCATAAATAACTCTAACTAGAGAATAAAAATGTGAACAATCCAATTCCGATACCAAAGTGCATCGGCTTAAATTTAATACATTCTCACAACAAAAATATGAATATGAAATGTCATTCAGACTGTCATCGTATTTATATGTTAATTAATGGCTAGAGCAATCAAAAGATATGTAATATTTTAATTAGACAGTCATAGGCTCCCTGCTCAACCCTTTTATCAACCAATACTTGCGCCAAGCCTGCCCCCAGTTGCGTAAATACGGATAAAGTATGAAAGAATTTATCCGTAGGACACAGTAAATCCTGTTTTAAAAAATGGTTTGTATGCTGGCGATGTATTGCTTATTGAAGTCCTGTTTTCTTGCATGACGTAAACTGCATTCTGCCGGTATCATCATTCTTCCTCCTACAAAATACAGTTCTGCACTCAAGCCGTTAAGATATCTACCTGAGTAATTTTGACATGAAATCCGGGAACATTGGTACATCTCTGCTGAATGAAAACGACGAGTTTATTGCCTTACGGACAATCAACCCATCTATAAAAGCAAACAGAATTATAGCGATTTCTTCAGGATTGATATCCATACGAAACTCTCCTGCCGTAATACCTTGCTCAATGATCCCCGCAATGCTTTGTCGCATGATGTTGTCACTGGAGATAAAAGATTTCTGTATATCCGGATTCCGCGCTGACTCCGCTATTATTTCAACCCAAAGCTGATGAGTAACCGGGTAGCCCACATCACTTATACAGGAAATTACCTGTTTACAAAGGCGATCATAATATGAGCCGGTATAAGGCTCATTATGTGCGGTCAATGCTGAATTTTGTTCTTCCAAAACGATGGCCCGTATAAGATCATCCTTGCTTTTAAAGTAAGTGTACATTGCACCCTGGCTAATACCGGCACGAGTGGAAATTTCGCGCACGCTTGTTGCATTAAAACCCTTTTCAGCGAAACAGGCTGCGGCAGCGGTAATTAGTTTATGGTAGGTTTCAGTATCCTTTAACATATCGGCCTTTGACAGTGAATCTATATTGAACTTTAACGCGCTTTTGCGCCAAGAGCCAGATATGAGGTTAGTGGCCTGGCCCTGACTTTATTCCATTACTTCAAAAGTGGTAACTCATTAAGCATATTCTTGAGGTTCAACATATCCCACGGCAGATGTTCAGCGATGGTAAGTCCAACAACTTCTGCTTCAGAGTTGGCCTGATTGATCAATTTAAGCACATCCTCGATGGTCAGTTTCCCTTCAGCCACGTCACCAAAGTCATGCTTCCCTCTCCCCGGTTTTGCAAACAAAACAGAACGAAAAAGTGAAGCGTCCAGAACATCCAGATCAAGGTGAATAGCCAGATACTCGATTTTTTCTCTGGCAATCCACTCCTTGACTTCTTTTGCACCGTTTTTGACCTCTTCAGGAGCTGAAGTCGCGATTTTATAACGGTTCAGGTATTCACTTTCGTAAGCCAGCGGATCGTGGATGCCAGCAATCATTATTTTTGACGGAGAAAGTTTATTCGTTACGTGCTCCACTAAATCTTTATCACC
Source organism: Yersinia proxima (assembly GCF_902170785.1). Taxonomy (GTDB): domain Bacteria; phylum Pseudomonadota; class Gammaproteobacteria; order Enterobacterales; family Enterobacteriaceae; genus Yersinia; species Yersinia proxima. The sequence goes on from NZ_CABHYG010000021.1 coordinate 3,740, forward strand.
AGTTCCAATCAGCGCTCCCAGCACATGGGCATGTGCATTCGGATACTGTTTAGCCGTCTGTACATCAGGGTGAGCGTCAATCCACAACACACCCAGCTTATCAGCGTATTTACTCAGTAGATGCGCAAAAGGTGCAAGAGAGACCAGGCAGTCACCGCCTAAAACAACAATGGCGTCAGGGTTGTGTTTTTCAATAAGGTCTGCAGCATCATTCAACTGCTTAATAATCTGAGGCTTTGCAGTAATGCCGTCTACTTCAGCCAGAGGTTCTGTGCCCGGCAAAGCAACGGGAACTTCCTCGACCGGCCCTTTCGCTTCCGGAGAAAGGAAGGAAAGAAGAAGAGAACCAAGGTGATAGGGAGGATTATTTCCGCCCTGCCATTGGGGGAAAGAAAGTCTAAGTGTTTTCCTGGTCATAAATTGCCTACCTTTAGTTTCTGTGGAGACCCGCTTACTTTGAAAAAATTACATTTCTGACATTCATCAATGCGTAGCTGTTCAGATAAAAACTCTGAAAGCTGGAAATGAATGAACGATCATTCATTATGTGGTGAGTTCGAAAATTACACAACTAGTCTGTGTGTAGCTGTTAACTACCCTGGCTATTATGAACTGAATAATCAAATAGTTATGACGTTGAGTTTTGCTCTACTGTGATTGACCTGATCCGGTAGTTTAACTCACTTCGATTTTTATAATTTTCGCATTTAGCACTGAACAGTATTGGAACAATGCTTCTTAAGTGAAAATTCACTAATGATATTGATAAAGATATTATTGACTGAATGTAGATAAGTTGGTTAATGAAACTAAAAAATCCGTCGCCCCAACATATAACTTTTTCTGTGCCGATTTTTTCAGGGCTTTACTACTCACTAACATACAGTTTTGGTTGAGGCTACCATTTTTACCACTTGGTAGAACTTAGCCCCTACATTGCAGTTAAATTCCATATGATAATCTTTAATTGTTGCACCACTGGTTTCATCATTTAAATAATCACCAAACACAACATAATTCACGCCCCCATCTCGTTGTGATGATTTGAATATAATGCCATCAAATAGTCCATTCCTATAATTACGAATAGTTTCTGCAAACATCTGAGTCTCGATATAACTAGTATCAGTTGCTCTGAATGGGGTGGAAATTAGCCCATGAAGAGAGCCCAGTATATATCTGTTTTGAAGGTACTTGTCTTTTCTGGGATTATCGAGAATATTAGCACTTTCGTGTTGTATATCATCCAAAAGGGTAAAATCAAAAAAGTTAAGATCCTTGGTACTCACAAACTCGCCAATTGCTATAGTATCATTAACATAGGGACGAAGCTCCGAGATTGCTGTTTCAGGATCTCCCGCCGTATACATAAACGATATTCCCGGAGGACTCATTCGACTATTCGCTGCAAGATAATCTGGCGGTGCAGAAAGTACTTTCTCAGGATTTGATAAGAAAGCGTTTCTGTCATCTTTGACTAAGCGTCCACGATAAAAAACAGTTCCTTTATTTATTGTCTTCAATGCTGAGTTAAATTCGCTCTTTTTGTCCACACGATGCATACATGAGCCAATCAAATTTTCATAAAAACGAGAAGCATCTGTATGAGTGAAACGACGGTGGTGTTTAAGCTCTTTGGCAAAAATATTCCATTTCTCGATAGCTTCTTTAATGCAGTTTTCGATAAACAGATCATCTACAGTGCTTTGATAGCGCCCTTTTATTTGGAAAAAAGAGTCATCTTCTTGGCATAATAAGTCAGCGAGTTTTTCGAGTACTTGTTCATTATCATAAGTAAAGCGCTTCAATACTTGTTTCAACGAAATCGATGCAGAAGTATCGATTTTATTGAGTTCATAGTGATTCCTGATTTTACCTCTTAGCGTAAACAGAAAGTCCTCTAAAATAATGCCACGGAGTTTCTCTTCCGAACATATAAGACAACGTTTTGGAGCCCCAAAGTTAATATTTCTTGTATTGAAATAGTACGATGTTTGGTTACATTCTTCACAAATGACCCCAACAGAGTGTTGAATATTCTCCTGTCTCCGTAGTCTCAAACTCGTTCTAAAGCTACTCATGGTATTACGAATCCTGGCTTGTATTAAAACCATTGATATTAAGCCCTTTTCCCTCAGAGTCCCAGTCAATTTAGAACTGTTATCGATTGGTTAATTGGCGGCATACGTGGCATCTGGGTGTTAATTTATAATCCCGTCATACATTTACATGTTGGGCGTTAAGCATGAGGGATTAACCTAAACGTTGTCGCTAATCATATGGGCCACACATCGGCCCAGATGATTTACAACGTGTACGGGGAATGGATATCAGAAAAAACTTTGATCAAATGGCAATCTTGAATGCTGGTTTTGATAATGATGCCCACTAATGTCCCAAATAATAGCTATCTGATATAAATTCCTTATATATCAATAGTTATCTGGCCCACTGCGGTTTATTTAGAATATGGTCTTGCCAGTCAATTACTTCACTCTCGCGCACAGCAATATGGCGCACCGAAATCCGCTCGCCATGCATCGAGGATTTTGATCCCGTCAATAATGGATGCCAATGGGGTAAATCATGGCCTTCACCAATTAAACGATAGGCGCATGTAGGCGGTAGCCATTCAAAAGTCACCAGATTTTCGCGGGTTAACTTAATGCAATCTTCTTCTAATTCAAAACGACGCTCATAGTTACGACATTGGCAAGTTTTAATATTCAGCTGATCACAGGCCACATTAGTGAAATAAATTTCATCAGTGTCCTCATCAATCAGTTTATTCAAACAGCATTGACCACATCCGTCGCACAGTGATTCCCATTCGCTATCCGACATTTCTGCGAGTGTTTTTTGTTGCCAAAAAGGAAGTTGTGACATAACGGTATCCGGTATAGTGAATAAATATAGAGTCAAATGAGCGGGTCGTTATAGACGCTTTGGCTACCAGATGCAAGTTTTGCCGCCCGAGAGATGGTCCAGGCGGCGTATATTCACTCAGAGTACACGGGTGCTCAACGTCTTGCCATTGAGGCCAATTTTTAGCATATCGCCCGATGCCATCGGCCCGACACCTTGTGGTGTGCCGGTCAAAATAATATCGCCAGGCCGTAAAGTAAAGAAACGGCTGATATAACATATTAATGGCAGGATGGGCGTAATCATATCGCGGGTATTTCCCTGCTGACGGATTTCATCATTAATGGCCAGAGATAATTCTGCCTGTTGTGCATCACCAAACTCAGCAACAGGGATAAAACCCGAAATCGGACACGAACCATCAAATGCTTTGGCTTTTTCCCACGGCTGGCCCGCCTTTTTCAACCCGGCCTGTAATTCGCGCAGGGTTAAATCTAATGCCACACCGTAGCCCACAATAGCGCGAGCCGCTCTATCTTCATTCGCTTGTTTTAACGGCATACCGATCAAAACGGCTAATTCTACCTCATGATGTACAGCACCGAACTCCTTCGGGATAGCGACCGGTTGACGAATATCACACAATGCAGTTTCAGGTTTTATAAACAGCACTGGCTCGACTGAGGTGGTACTGCCCATTTCTTTAATATGTTCGGCATAGTTACTGCCGACGCAAACCACTTTATTTACTGGAAATTCCAGCAAAGCCCCTTGCCAGTCTCTATGTTGATACATACTGCCTCTCCTGATTACATCCTGATAGACACTACCCGCAGCCAAATACTCTGGTCTACCGCTCATTTTGACCGCAGGTTTTATTGACTAATACCATCTGCCATCATACCAATGCTGATAGCGAAATAGTAAGAACGATTCCAATGCATAATAGTCCGGAAATTATCATAAACCAGAAACGCGCGCCCTTGCACATCATCGGGCACGATCACCCAGGCGCGCAAGTCAGAGTTAGCCACACTCCCCTTAGGAACAACACCAAGCTGCTGCCATTGTTTCACGGTCTTGGCTTGGTTGTCTTTCAACCCCGCCAATGCAACATTGAAGCCCTCTGGCAATTGTGCTTCCTGCCCCCAACCAATGCCCGGTTTCCAACCTTCAGTAGACAGATAGTTAGCTGTAGAAGCAAATACATCATCAATATTATTCCAAATATCGACTTTGCCATCGCCATCACCGTCAGCACCATAAGTCAGGAAAGAGCTAGGCATAAATTGACTTTGCCCCATGGCGCCGGCCCATGAGCCTTTTAACTGCGGATCTTCAACCCGACCTTGTTGAATAATCTTCAATGCAGCAATCAACTCTTTGGTGAAAAATGCCTCGCGTCTCCCCTCAAATGCCAAAGTCGATAAAGCTGAAATTACATCCTCTTTACCTTGAATCTTACCAAAGCCACTTTCCATTCCCCACAGCGCCACGATATAGCGCTCAGGGACTCCGTAACGTGCAGTCACTTGTGATAATTGGGGTTGGTAGCGCTGATATATCTCTTTGCCTTGGGCTATTTTGCCTGGCGTCAAAACTTTGGCGAGGTAATCATCCAGTGTGACCTTTTTCTCTAGCTGGTTCCGATCTGATTGGATAACCCGATCAACAAAATGAATATTGGCGAAAGCAATCTCCAGAGTCGCCTCGCTGATCCCGTTTGCTCGAGCCTGAGCTTTCAATTGTTCAACATAAGCAGGAAACTGCGCCGGGTCACGCCCTTGCTCGGATAACATTTTTTTGCTGCTGTTATTGCTGACAAGGGCTGGTGTTGTTTGCGGTGCAACGACCGGCGTTTGTATTGGTGCGGCCGTGTTCTTATTAGCACACCCCAAAGATATAACAGCCGCAAGAGCGACTGTAATCATTGACAATTTCATCGATGCATTCCTTTATCAAGCCGTAAGTGAACTAGGCTTTCGTTTCACCCAAATGCATTTTTAATAGGCTTTCCGGCGGCGGCGGGACTTGCAGATAAAAACCTTGCTCAGCGAGTGAATTTTTCACTTTTTCAATATCCGCTGTTGCTAAGTTTTTACGCTCATTGAGTGAAAGCAGCATCGCAAATTGAGGTTTACCAAAACTGGCGAGTAATTCAGCTGGCACTCGCGAAAAATCGTCTTTCTTTTCAATATAAAGGTAGGTTTGATCGCGTTTCGGGCTTCTGTAGATAGCACAAAGCATATTCTGGACTCTAGTCGATAAATTCAAGGGTAATTTACCCTAAATAATTCGAGTTGCAGGAGGGCGGCAACTGAGTGCCACCCAGTCACTTACTTCAGTTAGTGACTGGGTCAACAAAAGCAACCAACGCACATGCAGCTTGAAGTATAACGGGTATAACTGGGGATTATAACACGCCAGGCTATATCACCTATCCGAGATATCAATAGATAGGGATATCAATGCGGACAGCACAAGGGTCTGGGGCTAAGTAAGACTTTTTAGTGTTGTTCATACTCGGGCGTTGTTGTTGCTGTTGTTGATATTCCTGCTGTTGGCATTTCACCTGTTTTTCCTTTTCATTCCTTGTCACCTCTGCATCCTTTCGCGCTTTCTCGTCATCCAGTTGACGTTGCCATGATTGAGCATCAAGGGCGCTTGCCCCTAATGCTTTTCGTTTTTCAAGATAATCCGTAGAAACTTTACTATCTTTTGGAAGATCAGCGTGGTAGCTAAAATCAGCTCTGACTTGCAATGGTATTGATAGGGTAATAGCGCAGATAAATGATAGTAGGGTGAAATTCCGTTTCATTGTTAATTTCCTTTAGTCAGTGAATGTAGAAGCTGAAAAATATCATATAATGATTATCATTCTCAATACGAAATCACTAGAGCAAACTTGTGACTCATTTCTGCTTTATCAATGTATGGCTCAAATTGGCAATGTATTGAGTGAGATTTCTCCGAAATAATATTACGAGGTATTTCACTCATAGTGATAATAGCCACATTACCCCCTCTTATTTCTCATCTTAAAAACGATAATAACGAGTATGAAGCCGGTTAGCCTGTTGAAAAAATAAACAACACAATCATGACAGTGATATTAACCAAATATAGACAAGCCGGGGCTAGCGAATAAGGAGAAGTTATGCTGTAATTTCCTACAAGATTGGCATCATTTGGGTGTTAGGATTCAATATATTGATACGGATAGATTTATTTTTATATTACCTATAACATGCTTGGGAAGATCAGAATATTGTACCCCGAATGATATTCCGGGGATTAAACGCAGCTGAAACTGAGTCAGGATAGATGTCACAATCGCCAATTGAGTTAAAAGGCAGTAGTTTTACCCTATCGGTCATTCATTTACATGATTCACGACCAGAGGTAATCCGTCAGGCATTACAGGAAAAGGTAGATCAAGCGCCCGCTTTCCTGAAAAACGCCCCTGTTGTGATTAACGTTGCAACGTTACCTAACGGTGCTAACTGGAAAGATCTCCAACAGGCTGTCACTTCAGCGGGTCTGCGTATTGTTGGCATCAGTGGTTGTCAGGATGAACGTCAAAAACGTGCGATAGCACGGGCTGGCTTGCCATTACTGAGCGAAGGTAAAGGTCAGAAAATGGCTCCGGAACCGGTTATTAGTCCGCCGGAGAATGTTCCTACCAAGACACGAATCATCAACACGCCTGTCCGTTCTGGCCAACAGATTTATGCCCGTAATTGTGATTTGATTGTTATCAGCAGTGTCAGTGCTGGAGCTGAATTAATTGCCGACGGCAATATTCATATCTATGGAATGATGCGCGGTCGTGCGCTAGCAGGTGCATCAGGTGATGCGCAGTGCCAGATTTTTTGCACGCATCTGGGTGCTGAACTAGTCTCTATCGCAGGGCAGTACTGGTTGAGTGATCAAATCCCCAGTGATTATTTTGGTCAAGCTGCGCGTTTGCATTTGCTGGATAACGCATTAACTATACAACCTTTAAATTAAGCCCTTTTGACAAGGAATCCATTTCATGGCACGCATTATTGTTGTTACATCGGGTAAAGGGGGCGTTGGCAAGACCACATCAAGCGCGGCTATCGCAACCGGCTTGGCCCAAAAAGGTAAAAAAACCGTTGTTATCGATTTTGATATCGGACTACGGAATCTAGACTTGATTATGGGTTGTGAACGCCGGGTAGTTTACGATTTTGTTAATGTGATTCAAGGTGACGCCACGTTGAACCAGGCATTAATAAAAGATAAACGCACAGATAATTTGTATATTCTGCCCGCTTCTCAGACCCGTGACAAAGACGCTCTGACCAAAGAGGGTGTCGAAAAGATTTTAAACGATCTTGGCGAAATGAATTTCGAATTTGTGGTATGTGACTCACCTGCTGGCATCGAAAGCGGTGCGTTAATGGCGCTGTATTTTGCTGACGAAGCGGTTATCACGACCAATCCTGAAGTTTCTTCAGTTCGTGACTCAGACCGTATCCTCGGGATATTGTCATCCAAGTCACGCCGAGCTGAGAATGGTCAGGAACCGATTAAAGAACATCTGCTGTTGACTCGCTATAACCCAGGGCGTGTTAATCGCGGCGATATGCTTAGCATGGAAGATGTCCTTGATATTCTGAGGATACCACTGGTTGGCGTTATTCCAGAAGATCAGTCCGTATTGCGCGCCTCGAACCAGGGCGAGCCTGTGATTCTGGACAAAGAGTCAGATGCCGGTAAGGCGTATGACGATACCGTTGACCGTTTGCTAGGAGAAGAACGTCCCTTCCGCTTCATTGAAGAAGAGAAGAAGGGCTTCCTGAAACGCCTTTTTGGGGGATAAACCATGGCTTTGTTAGACTTTTTTCTGTCCCGCAAAAAACCGACAGCCAATATAGCCAAGGAACGGCTGCAAATTATCGTCGCTGAGCGTCGTCGTGGGGACAGTGAGCCCCATTATTTGCCTGACTTGAAACGCGATATTTTGGCGGTTATTTGTAAATATATTCAGATCGACCCTGAAATGCTGCATGTGCAATTTGAGCAGAAAGGGGATGATATTTCGGTACTGGAACTTAACGTGACATTACCGGAAACGGAAGAAACGCCTAAATGATTTCTTCGCAATAACTACCCCCTGTATTTATTTACAGGGGGTAATTCCTTTTTGTTAGCTGTATATATTCCCAGGTTTATCCTTATTATATATACGCCCATCAAAACAAGAAAATTCTTAACTCTTACTTCTGCTATTAATAGCGCTGTAAAATCTCAGTCAATTCCGTTGCTAATAGCTCCCCACGCCAGCCACTTAATAGTTCAGGCTGAACCTCTGATGACTTCAATTTCCAATGCCAACTGAGCAATTGGTTTATTTGCCGGCGTGACGCTAACAATTCACTGCTTAACCCACTACGCTCACTGACCGACGCAATAAGTGCTTTAATATCTTTAAAAACTTTTTTGTAACCCGGTTGATCAACCAGATTGATAATCGGCGGTGGCAGTTGACCCTCAGGAACGGCATTACCTTCCGCTACCAGCGCCAGCAAGGTACGGCCATGATAGCGGATCTCCTGCCCACTCAAGCCCAGAGAGTCAAGTTCACCCAGCGAGGTTGGCTGATAACGGGCGACTTGCCACAGGTTCTCTTCGCGCACCACAAAGTTCACCGCCAGATCTCGTTCACGAGCCTGACGTAAGCGCCATGACGCCAGCTTTTGCAGGCAAGCCAACTGATGACCACGTAACTGCCAGGCATTGGTGATATCGCGGTAAGCTAATTCAGGATCGAGTGTTTCACTACGGCGGCGGCACAACAACTCACATTCGTCTTTAGCGGCGTCCATGCGCCCTGCAGCTTCGGTCGCTTCAACTAATTTAGCGGCCAAAGGTAGCAAGTAAAATACGTCAGCAGCAGCGTAATCACACTGTTTTTCACTCAGTGGACGAGCAATCCAATCCGTGCGAGATTCACTTTTATCTAATTCGACCCCTTCAAATTCATTCACCAGCATGGCGAAACCGCAAGATAATGTTCGGCCCGAAAATGCCGCCAGCACCTGAGTATCAATCATCGGTGTGGGCATGAGTTCAAAGGCATTCAAGAACACCTCGAGATCTTCACTCCCCGCATGCAGATATTTGACCACATTTAAATCTTGCAACAACTCTCGGAAAGGCTGCCACTGCGTGATGGGCAAAGGATCAATCAGTGAAAGTTGCTCGCCGTCATACAGTTGAATCAGGCCCAACTGAGGATAGTAGGTGCGGGTTCTGACAAACTCTGTATCCAATGCAACCTGGGCATGTGTTCTGGCTTGTTCGCAGACCTGCTGCAACGCACTGTCGGTCGTGATCAACTGATAATTCAAAACGTGATTCTCTATTAGTCGTTAGTTCTATGGCAAACACAACAACGCCGGTGATAACCGGCGTTGTTGATGATGATTGAGTGACTCCCTCGTTAAGCTAAGCCGCGTTTTGCTCGCTAGTCTTAGCTTTGATCTGATCGTCACGCAGTTCCCTGCGCAAAATTTTGCCAACATTCGATTTTGGCAATTCGTCACGGAACTCTACTATTTTCGGTACTTTATACCCTGTTAGGTAGCGGCGGCAATGGGTTAGCAGCTCTTCTTGAGTCAATGAGACATCTTTTTTTACGACAAACAATTTTACTGTCTCACCGGAGACCTCATTAGGCACCCCTACAGCGGCAGACTCCAGCACTTTCGCATGTAACGCCACCACATCTTCAATCTCGTTGGGATAGACGTTAAAGCCTGAAACCAGAATCATATCCTTTTTACGATCAACGATACGCAAGAAACCTTGTTCATCTAACGTCGCAATATCACCTGTTGCCAGCCATCCATCTTTTAATACTTCATCTGTCGCTTCAGGGCGTTGCCAATAGCCTAACATAACTTGCGGTCCGCGCACCCACAGTTCGCCCGGCACCCCCATGGCAACATCGTTGCCTTCATCATCCACCAACCGAACATCGGTGGAAGGCACGGGTAAGCCAATACTGCCACTGTAATGTTTCAAATCATAAGGGTTACCAGTGACTAACGGCGAACACTCCGTCAAACCATAACCTTCCAGTAAATGTTTCCCGGTCAGTTTCTCCCACTTTTCAGCCACCGCTTTTTGTACTGGCATACCGCCGCCCACAGAAAGCCGCAATGTCGAGAAATCTAATTTGGTGAATTCTTCATTATTTAATAGCGCATTAAATAACGTATTCACTCCTGTTATCGCCGTGAAGGGATAACGGCTGAGCTCTTTCACCGTACCTGCAATGTCACGCGGGTTAGTTATCAATAAACTGCGCCCGCCCAGTTCGATAAATAGCAGGCAGTTCATGGTCAAAGCAAAAATATGATACAGCGGCAGCGCCGTTACCACCAACTCGTGACCTGGCTGTAACAATGGCGCGTAGGCAGCCTTAGCCTGTTCCAGATTCGATTGCATGTTACGGTGAGTTAACATGGCCCCTTTCGCCACGCCAGTAGTACCGCCGGTGTACTGCAAGAACGCCATATCTGTATTGATGACATCCGGCTTCACATACTGCATCCGCCGACCTTTTTGTAAGGCCGTGCGAAATGAAATAGCATCAGGCAAATAGTATTTCGGCACCAGACGCTTGATATATTTCACCACAAAATTAACCAGAGTCCCTTTCGCAGTCGACAGTTGGTCACCCATCCGAGTCAAAATGACGTGCTTGACCTGAGTCTTAAATACGATTTTTTCCAATGTATGAGCAAAGTTGGAAACAATAACGATGGCCGCAGCACCACTATCATTAAGTTGATGCTCTAATTCTCTGGGGGTATACAACGGATTGACATTCACCACAACCATACCAGCACGCAGGATACCAAACAAAGCGATAGGATATTGCAGCAGATTCGGCATCATCAATGCGACTCGGTCGCCTTTTTGTAACCCCAGGCCTTGCTGTAAATAGGCAGCAAAAGCACGGCTACGCTCTTCCAGTTTACGGAAGGTCATCACCTCCCCCATATTGATGAATGCAGGTTGATCCGCATAACGTAATGCAGCGTTTTCAAACATTTCCACCAAAGAAGAATAGCGATCCGGATCAATTTCTGCGGGGACATCGGCCGGATATCGCTTTAGCCATACTTTTTCCAAGGTAGTGCTCCTAAAATTATTATTAGTCGCCCAGATGGGAAGGCAAACTTATTTACACCAGAACTTTAACAATATTTTAACTCAGCTTACCAGTTTGCTTTTAAACAATTTTGAGGTTGGGATATACATCACTATTTTCTGGCATTGAGATCATAGAAATAATCAAGTTGGCACATGTCGTCAAATAAACCTCAATAAAATCAACATGCTATTTTGATTTTATTATGTTAAATGATATAACTTTTTGATTATAAAATCTTTTATGCCAATTCTGTGTGGAATAGATGCAGAAAGGGCGCTGAATTCAGCGCCCTTTTGTTAAATATACGTCCGCGTAGGTAACCGGCCCACTACTCCGTGACGATAGTTTGTATTGGTGCTGGCCCAGGGTTATACCAACCGCCCCACCCTGGCCCCCACATACCAGGGTTACGGTAACCCCAAGGCCCCATAGTTGGCGGCATCAACACTTGTTGTTCGAGGTGCCAACGTTTATAACCGGTGGCATTCATTACCACAAAGTCATAAGGAGTCATGCCGATTTTACCCGCTTCAACACCGGTAATCGGCCCGACAACAGTCACAAGATGCCCACGAAAATCGACCGGTTCCAGGAAACCATTCACATAAGCGATAACACGCCCTTGTGAAGGTTCACCCAAAATAGGTCGTGCACCTGAGTCTAAAGGTACACTGGCAATCTCAAGTCGGGTGCGATGTGCTTCGTTGGTGACGTTAATAACCGTTCCGCCAAAGCGCGCTTCCTGACCGATAAATACTTTCGGATCAGTTCGAACCAAATTAAGGTTTTGCTGTGGTGTCGCGGTTGTTCCCTGAATCGCTGGCGGGATCGTGACACAACCGGAAAGTAGCAAAACGCCTAATCCCAGCCAACCACACATCCATTTGCGGTTTCTATTTCTGGTCGATTGAGTTGTTGACGTCATTATCGCCATAACCTGAGGCTCCTTATCATATCTCTATCTTGGTATTTTAGACTCTAAACAGCATGACAAGTTGCTATATTCTTAATTCTTCAAATTACAGCAGCAACGCTAAGTTCTAACGTCCCGGCAGTTTTTTCCAGGTCACTTCATTGCGCAGATACACCGGCTCGGCATGTTCCACACTGACAACCTGCCCATTCGCCCATGATGATAATGCCAGCGGCAACATATCTTCTGCATGAGGTAAGGTGATTTCACCGTCTGTCAGCACCACACGGCTACCGCTAATCAGATCAGGATAAGTCTGCCAGCCCGTCCCCACCGTTGACCACGAACCACCCAATGATTGTGCGTGCTCCAGCGCTTGTGCCGGAGTCATCACCGCTTCACTCGCATCGCCGAGCCATAGCCCTTCGTCGTTGCGCTCGAATTCACCCCAATAAACTTCACCCATACGAGCATCTATAGCGGCTAATATACGAGATGCCCCTGTCAGACGAAACGCTCCCTGAGCCATGGTCTGCAAGGTTGAAATGCCAATCATTGGCAAGTCAGCACCCAATGCCAGCCCCTGGCCAATACCGATACCAATGCGCACACCGGTAAAACTGCCAGGCCCACGGCCAAAAGCCAGTGCATCGAGTTGTTGCAGTGATAAGCCCGACTCAGCCAGCACTTGCTGCACCATTGGTAAAATTCGTTGGGTGTGTTCTCGTGGGCAAAGCTCAAATAAGGTCTGAACTTCACCGTTGTTCCAGAGTGCGACAGAACAGGCTTCTGTTGCGGTATCGATCGCTAAAATTCGCGTGGACATGCCAACCTCGGCAGGAAAAGAAGATGAATTCAACACAGGGCGCGCATGATAGCACACCCCTCCTCATTTTACCCTCAATCACGCTGCTTGAGAAAAGCGATAGCTTTCGCTAAATCACGGGTACGGGGCGCAGGGGGTAAGCTATTGAGGAACATCGCGCCATAAGGGCGCATCACCAGGCGGTTATCACAGATAACCAGCACGCCGCGATCATCAATATCACGAATCAGACGCCCCACACCCTGCTTGAGCGTAATAACGGCATCGGGTAATTGCACATCATTGAACGGATCGCCGCCACGCAAGCGGCAATCTTCAATGCGCGCTTTCAACAACGGGTCATCCGGTGAGGTAAATGGCAGTTTGTCGATGATAACGCAGGATAAAGCATCACCCCGCACATCCACCCCTTCCCAAAAGCTGCTGGTCGCCACCAAAAGCGCATTGCCCGCCGCCACAAATTGCGCCAGAAGCTGCCCTTTACTGGTCTCCCCTTGCACCAATACCGGCAATGTCATGCTGGCCCGGAACTCCTCAGCCAGGCCACGCATCATCTGGTGCGAGGTACACAGGAAGAAACAGCGCCCTTTGTTGGCATCAATCAATGGCTTCAGCATCACCGCCAACTTACGCGCCGCCCCTGGTTCATTGGCGGAAGGCAGATTGCGCGGCACGCACAGCAATGCTTGATTGGCGTAATCAAACGGGCTGGGCAGCAGCAATGTCTTGGCATTGGTCAACCCCAGTCGGGAGGTGAAATGCTCCAATTGATCATTCACTGACAGTGTGGCTGAGGTGAAAATCCAGGTGCCGGGTTTTTCTTCGATTAACTCGCGAAAGCGATCAGAAACTGAGAGTGGCGTGAGCGCCAGAACAAAATGCCGGGAGTTACATTCATACCAATAGCTGTAACCGGGCATAGAGACATCTTTTAATCGTTTCAGGCGATTGCGATACACCGTAGCGCGTTCAAAGGCCGCATCCAGCATGGCGCTACGGCCCAGAGACAATTTCATGACGTCGTAACACAGTTCCAGCGCATCATCGAGCAACAGCAATGCCCGCTGAATGGCAGGTTGCTCCATCACATCGCGCAGATTACCGCGATAACCTGGATCCCCCAGCACTAAACGAAAATCTTGTGTACTTTGAGTCAGACGGTCGGCACTTTTTTGTAATTGTGCTGAATCACGCACCTCAGTGCGATAGGCAATAATAATGTCTTTTGCCAAATCCATCAGTTGCCTGCTGGTCAGTTGCTGACCGAAATATTGGCTGGCAATGTCAGGTATCTGATGGGCTTCATCGAAAATCATCACATCGGCAGTGGGGATAAGTTCTGCAAACCCGCTCTCTTTTACCACCATATCTGCCAGGAATAGATGGTGGTTAACCACCACCACATCAGCATCCATCGCCCGACGACGCGCTTTGACCACAAAACAATCTTTGTACAGCGGGCAATCGCTGCCCAGACAGTTATCATTGGTGCTGGTGACTAACGGCCAGACAAAACTGTCTTCTGCCACTTCACCACAGGTACTGATATCCCCGTCTACGGTTTCTGCTGACCAGCCGCGCAATCGAACTAAATCGACTAATGTTTCACTGGCAAGTTCGCCACCCGCCAGAGATTGCTGTTCCAGTCGCTCCAGACACAGGTAGTTCGAGCGCCCTTTAAGTAACGCCAACTTTCCTTTGTATTTTAGGGCAGTCGCGACCGTGGGCAGATCGCGGGAATAGAGCTGATCCTGTAATGCTTTGGAGCCAGTGGAGATAATGACTTTGCAATCAGCCCGTAAGGCGGGTGCCAAATAAGCAAATGTTTTACCCGTACCAGTACCGGCCTCAACCACCAGTTGTTGTTTAGCATCAATGGATACGCTGATTGCCGCAGCCATCTGGCGCTGGGACTCACGGGGATTAAAACCTGTAATGGCCTGTGCTAATGCACCATCTGTTGCAAAATCGTCTGTCACGCTTTCTCTTCCGGGCGAAATCAGTGGTGATTATGCCAAGCCTGACGCCTTACGACCACACATTCTCGCGGCGAGCTATGCTACTCTAATGCGATAACTGACATTGACATTCACACAAGGGAGTGAAAATGAGTATTGAGCGCATTAATCCAGAAAAACGTTGGTCAGACGCAGTGGTATTTAACAACACTATCTATTACACCAGCGTACCGGAAAATTTGGATGCAGATGCTACGGCGCAGACGGCAAACACTCTGGCAGCGATTGATATGATATTGAATCAGCTTGGTTCAGATAAAAGCCGTATTTTAGATGCCACTATTTTTCTGGCTGATAAGGCCGACTTCGCGGCGATGAATGCGGCGTGGGATGCCTGGGTGGTTGATGGCAATGCGCCGGTACGCTGTACCGTCGAAGCCAAGCTAATGAATCCAAAGTATAAAGTTGAAATCAAAATTATTGCGGCTATTTGATTTTGCGATCGGCGGGGCGACTGCACTGATGGGTACTCCGGTCGCTTACGGCCCTTGTATTTTAAACAAATAAGGCCCCATTCAGTACCTTTCCCCGCTTATCAGCTTCGATTAAAAACGGTCACTCGATATACCCAAAGTAATTGGAGTTGCAGGTAGGCGGCCAGCAAACAAATCCCGATGAGCTTACACCGGTAAGTGATTCGGGTTTGCGCGCGCAGCCAACACTCCTGCAGCTTCAAGTACAAAGGGGATATTAGGATAGCTTTATCATTACCATCCCGGCCAGTAACAAAACCAATCCAATCCAGCCTTTATAGTTCAGGCGCTGATTAAATAAGATCCAACCGGCGGCTACAGTGGCAGCGATACCGAATCCGCCCCATAAAGCATAAGCTACTGACAACTCAATACCTTTTACCGCTTGAGCCAGCGCACTGAATGCCCCTAATACTGACAACAGCGATAATATGCCCAGCCATACCCGGCGAAAACCATCTGACATTTTCAGCAAGATATTGGCGATGATTTCCAGGATGACAGCCAAAATCAGAAACGCGATATGATAAAACTCAAGCTGTTGCATGATGCTCACCTGAATTTCGGTTCGGACTGTTTGGTTTCTTCGGCTTACGAGTCCCTGATTTCACTAACATTATGCCACCGACCAGGGTGACTAAACCGGCAATTTTCAGTGGCGATAAACTTTCATCAAACCACAACACACTGAAGACTGTGATAATCAGGATACCAATCCCTTCCCACAGAGCATAGGCCACACCTAAGGCTACTTTCTTCACTGCCAGCGCCAGCATGATATATGAGCCAGTTATCATAAAATACATCACGATATGCCCGGTCATCTCACCACTGACACTGGCGTATTTCATTGATAACGTGCCGATAATTTCTGCAACGATCGCCAGACCTAAAAATATCCAATAAATCATTATTCTTCTCCTAACACGCATAAACGCACGCTAAGGTCTATTTGTTACGGTTATCCTCACTCGGCACCCTATTTCACAGGGAATAGACGTGCGCAGGCCGTAAGAAATAGAAACTCACTTGGCGTATAGATTTTGTTAAATTTATTAACTACGGAAGAAGAACGACGCTACAGCTCGCTGCACCAGTGATGCTCACTGGCCAGAATGGCAGACAGGAAGAGTTGGCAGGTAGAAGATTTGAAAGTAATTCCATTAATTTTCATCATAATATATCTCTTTTTTCTAGCCACACGCGGTTTAGCTACATTCTTGTATGCAAAACTTAGTGTGATACGCCTAAAATCCTCATCAAATTGGAATAATTAACTGCTGTATTTTTACCACAGTGAATTTTATAAAGCAAACCATCAATTTGGTAAATAGTTTATAAAAAGAGATTACAAAATAATAAGTTAGTGATTCTAAAAAAACAAAACCCCTGCGTTGCAGAGGTTTTATCGTTGGCAACGAATGCCTGTATCTCCCATCAGTTCAGGAGGTTAGAGCAACTTATGCGGTAGCGCCCGCAACAGCTTGTTTGGCTAATTCAGTAATGCGAGCGTAGTCACCTTTTTCCAAGGCATCAGCAGGAACTAACCATGACCCGCCGATACACAACACGCTTTTCAGCGCCAGGTAATCACGATAGTTATTAGGTGTGATGCCGCCAGTTGGGCAGAAACGCACTTGAGAGAATGGGCCGCCAATGGCTTGCAAGGCTTTCACGCCGCCGTTAGCTTCTGCCGGGAAGAATTTAAACTCACGCAGGCCATAACTCATGCCCAACATCAGTTCTGAAACCGTGCTGATCCCCGGGATCAACGGAATAGAGCCTTCAGTCGCTGCTTTGAGAAGTTCATCTGTCAGCCCCGGGCTAATAGCAAATTGAGCACCAGCCTCAACCACGTCAGCCAATTGCTGCGGATTAAGAACAGTTCCCGCGCCAACTATCGCCTCAGGCACTTCTTTAGCAATGGCACGGATAGCCTCAACAGCACAAGGGGTGCGCAACGTCACTTCCAGCACCCGAACACCACCAGCCACCAGGGCTTTTGCTAATGGTACCGCTTGCTCGAGCTTATTAATCACAATCACCGGGACAACCGGGCCTGCGGTCATGATTTGTTCTGCGCTCGTTTTCCAGCTTTTCATCAGTTGTTATCTCCACTTATGCCGATTGGCATGTACTCACCCGAAGGTGTTAGTTGAAATATGGCAGGCAGAACATGCATTCCGGCTTTCTGCCTGCCATAAAGAATCACAATGCGAGCCGGCTAACGACTCTTTATTATTAATTATTTAGGGTATAGTCATAACCTAAATATTTATTCGAACTCATTCCATGAACGGCCATCACGAGTGATCATGGCAACAGACGCTACTGGCCCCCATGTCCCGGATTGGTAAGGCTTAGGTGCTTCATTATCAGCCGCCCATGCATCCATGATGGAATCGACCCACTTCCAGGCTTCCTCTACTTCGTCACGGCGCACAAACAGCGCCTGAATACCACGCATCGTCTCTAACAGCAGACGTTCGTATGCATCAGCCATATGCTGTTCGTTAAAGGTTTTGGTAAAGCTAAGGTCAAGTTTGGTGGTTTGTAAGCGGTGCTTGTGCTCCAGACCTGGCACTTTATTCAGCACTTCAATTTCGATGCCTTCATCTGGTTGCAGACGAATGGTCAGCTTATTTTGTGGCAGCTGCTGATAAGATTCACGGAACAGGTTTAGCGCAGGGTTTTTAAAGTACACCACCACTTCAGAACATTTGGTCGGCAGGCGTTTACCGGTTCTCAGATAGAACGGCACACCGGCCCAGCGCCAGTCATCAATGTCGACACGAATAGAAACGAACGTCTCAGTATTGCTGCTCTTATTGGCGCCCTCTTCTTCCAGATAGCCTGGCACTTTATTGCCCTGAACAAACCCAGCGGTGTACTGCCCACGAACCGTGGTTTCGCGCACATTGGTGTGATCGATACGGCGCAAAGAGCGCAGCACTTTCACTTTCTCATCACGGATACGGTCAGTGCTCAAATCGGCTGGCGGTGACATAGCAATCATGGTCAGAATTTGCAGCAAGTGGTTTTGAATCATATCGCGCATTTGACCAGCTTGATCAAAATAGCCCCAGCGCCCTTCAATTCCCACTTCCTCAGCGACAGTTATCTGCACATGGTCAATCGTGCGATTATCCCAGTTGGATGCGAACAAAGAGTTGGCAAAACGCAGCGCCAACAGATTCAATACTGTCTCTTTACCTAAATAATGGTCAATACGGTAAACCTGACACTCGTTGAAGTATTCGGCAACCTGATCGTTAATCACCCTTGAGGAGGCTAAATCTTTCCCCAGTGGTTTTTCCATTACCACACGCGCTGGCTCTTTATTCAGCCCTGCCTCGCCCAAACCTTTGCAGATTGCACCAAAAGTATTAGGTGGCATGGCAAAATAATTGATAGTTATGCGATTTTTCTGATCCAACATTTTGCCCAATTTGGCAAAGTGTTTGCTGTCATTAACATCTAAATTACAGAAGTCGAGACGAGAGCTGAGTTTTTGCCACAATTCATCATCCAGCTTCTCTTTCATAAAGGTATCGAGGGCTTCCTTTACCACGGCTGTGTACGCGTCTTTATCCCAGTCGGCACGGCCTACGCCGATAATCCGAGTATCTGGGTGGATGTGACCCGCTTTCTCTAATTGGTAAAGGGAAGGCAACAGTTTCCGGCGAGCCAAGTCTCCCTTAGCACCGAAAATCACCAGATCACACGCCTGTGCTGCCTGGCCTGTATTAGTTACCGCCATGTTATTCTCCTCGTTGCAGGATATTTGTAATTTTCTTACATTACTAATGTACTCTCTTTGACTATAGCCAGTAAACCCAGATAAAAACGGGTCAAAAAAGGTCAAAAAACACGCGATAGAGTGGCAAGCCGCGCCAAATCTGGCTGTACAACTTTAAAATGTAATTTTATGACGTTTCTGACAACTATTTACCATTATGAAAATTAGACACAGGTCATATTATGGTGAAAAAGAGTCACTTCTTACCAGATGCCTCTGCCAACGGGTTCCAGCTCGTAGTATATTTTCATTAAACCGGCATAGATTTCTCCTTTAAATGAAATCGGTAAAACCCATGGGTGATTCTCGATATATGAATACGCTGGAAAATATCCAAAATAATCTGGACCTCCTGAGCAAATCGGAACGGAAAGTTGCCGAGGTGATCCTCGCTTCCCCACAAACGGCCATCCACTCAAGTATCGCCACTCTTGCCAAATTGGCGAACGTCAGCGAGCCCACGGTAAACCGTTTTTGCCGTCGGTTAGACACCAAAGGTTTTCCTGATTTTAAACTTCATTTGGCACAAAGTCTGGCTAATGGCACACCTTATGTGAACCGAAATGTTGAAGAGGATGATAGTGTAGCCGCTTACACGGGGAAAATATTCGAATCAACCATGGCCAGTTTGGATATGGTGAAGAACAATTTAGACATTGCCGCCATTAATCGGGCGGTAGATTTATTGACACAAGCGAAGAAAATTTCTTTCTTCGGCCTGGGCGCATCCGCTGCCGTGGCTCATGATGCCATGAATAAATTTTTCCGCTTCAATATCCCGGTAATTTATTTCGATGATATTGTCATGCAACGCATGAGTTGTATGAATTCCAATGAGGGTGATGTCGTGGTATTGATCTCTCACACTGGACGAACAAAAAGTCTGGTTGAGTTGGCGCATTTGGCGCGTGAAAACGATGCCACAGTTATTGCCATTACCTCGCGTGATACTCCGCTGGCTAATGAAGCAACACTACCGCTGTTGTTGGATGTACCGGAAGATACTGATATGTACATGCCAATGGTGTCGCGCATTGCTCAATTAACGTTAATTGATGTGTTAGCCACCGGATTCACGCTGCGTCGGGGCGCTAAATTCAGAGATAACCTGAAACGGGTCAAAGATGCATTGAAAGAGTCCCGTTTCGATAAAAATTCATCGCGAGTCAACAGTGGTGAGTAGTACTCAAGCGCCCACGCGCAGAATGCAAACTCGCTTTGTTTTGTGCTAACGCAGCTTCTGTAATGATAATCTGACATATTATTGGATAATAATTTTCACCATGACTCCGGTAAATATTATCTGAGTCGATAAGTTAAGATAGCTTGAGTACATTTTACTATCGGATTTGTTATCCGCTGTTTTAACAACACCATGCTTCACCAGTCAACGGAGTAAGAGATGTCCAGACGGCTTAGAAGGACCAAAATTGTTACTACACTGGGGCCGGCTACTGACCGCGACAATAATCTGGAAAAGGTTATTGCTGCAGGTGCTAACGTAGTCCGCCTGAATTTTTCCCATGGTAGCGCTGAAGATCACGAATTACGGGCTAATAAAGTCCGTGAAATCGCCGCCAAACTGGGCCGGCATGTAGCGATTCTTGGCGATCTACAAGGTCCTAAAATCCGTGTATCAACCTTTAAGGAAGGTAAAGTATTCCTTAATATTGGTGATAAATTCTTGCTAGACGCCAACATGGCCAAAGGCGAAGGCGACAGGGAAAAAGTGGGTATCGATTATAAAGGGTTACCTGCTGATGTGGTTCCCGGTGATATCTTGTTGCTAGACGATGGCCGTGTACAGTTGAAGGTTATTGAAGTTCAGGGCATGAAGGTCTTTACTGAAGTCACCGTCGGCGGCCCGCTCTCCAATAACAAAGGGATTAACAAGTTAGGTGGCGGTCTATCGGCCGAGGCATTAACCGAAAAAGATAAAGCCGATATCATTACAGCGGCCAAGATTGGTGTGGACTTCCTGGCTGTCTCTTTCCCTCGTACCGGCGAAGATTTGAACTATGCCCGTCGTCTGGCCCGTGATGCAGGTTGTAATGCGAAAATCGTCGCTAAAGTAGAGCGTGCAGAAGCCGTTGCTACCGATGAAGCGATGGATGATATCATTCTGGCCTCTGACGTTGTCATGGTTGCTCGTGGTGATTTAGGTGTTGAGATTGGTGATCCTGAGTTGGTGGGTATTCAGAAAAAACTGATCCGCCGCGCTCGCCAATTGAACCGTGCAGTGATCACTGCGACTCAGATGATGGAGTCGATGATAACCAACCCAATGCCAACCCGTGCTGAAGTTATGGATGTGGCCAATGCGGTGCTCGATGGTACTGATGCGGTGATGTTATCGGCCGAAACAGCCGCAGGTCAGTATCCGGCTGAAACCGTTGCTGCGATGGCAAAAGTTTGTCTGGGTGCGGAAAAAATCCCAAGTATTAATGTGTCAAAACATCGCCTGGATATGCAATTCGATAATGTCGAAGAAGCTATCGCGATGTCGACCATGTATGCAGCAAACCATCTGAAAGGTATCACTGCGATTATCGCCATGACCGAATCAGGGCGCACTGCACTGATGATGTCCCGTATCAGTTCCGGTTTGCCGATTTTTGCTATGTCACGTCATGAACATACTTTAAATCTGACTGCTATCTACCGTGGTGTCACTCCGGTATTCTGTGATACTCACACTGACGGCGTGCTGGCAGCAACTGAAGCGGTTAACCGCTTGAGAGACAAAGGCTACCTGCTTTCCGGCGATCTGGTTATTGTCACTCAGGGTGATGTCATGGGGACGATTGGCACGACCAATACCAGCCGTATTTTACGTGTTGAGTAATATGACGTCGCGATAAACGAAAAGCAAAAAACCCGCTAATCACCAGCGGGTTTTTTTATGTTTGCTAATTATTTCAGCCCTGCAACTGCACCAAACGTTACAAGTCTTTGCGAACATAAGGTTCTATTTCACCTTCTTTACGGGTTTTAAGCAATTTCAAAATCCAGGTGTATTGCTCGGGATTCGGCTTAACCAGCAGTTCAACTTCTTCATTCATACGGCGTGCAATATAAGTATCGTCAGCATCTGCCAAATCATCCATTGGTGGACGAATATAGATATCAAGGCGGTGTTCACGATAATTGTAGACAGGGAACATTGGAACGATCGCTGCACGACAAACCTTCATCAACCGACCTACTGCCGGTAACGTGGCCTTATAAGTCGCGAAGAAATCAACAAATTCACTTTGCTCAGGGCCGTAGTCCTCATCGGGCAAGTAATAACCCCAGAACCCCTGGCGTACAGAACTGATAAAGGGCTTGATACCGCTCTCACGCGCATGAATACGACCACCAAACCGTAAGCGTGCACTGTTCCATAAATAATCGACAACTGGATTACGTTGATGATGGAACATGCCCGCCACGGGTTTGCCTTGCTCAGCTAACAACATGGCAGGAATATCTATCGACCAGGCATGGGGCACCAACAAAATAACATTGCGCTCCTGTTGTTGCAGCCCATCTAAAATATCCAGTCCATGCCAATGGACACGCGTCAGGACTTTCTTAGGGTCGCGGAAACACAGTTCCGCCATCATCATTAAAGGTTGCGCTGCAGTCGCAAACATTTGATCAATAATATGTTCGCGCTCTGCTTCTGGCAACTCTGGCATACAATAAAGGAGGTTAATGCGGGCGCGGCGGCGGGCACTTTTAGCCAATTTACCGGCAAGACGCCCCACCCCAGCCAATAACGGATCACGGAATTTCGGTGGAACATAAGCCATCGCGGCCATGGCCCCGGCCCCTAACCATACCCCCCAAAAACGAGGATGTAGGAAAGATTTTTTAAATACCGGAATAAAACCAGCAGCGTCGTTTTTCTCTTTATGCATGGGGAACTCTTGGAATTGGCGGTGAACTAATAATATACCGCTGGGTAGAAACGCGCCGGTAGCCCATCGCTACCGGCGTGCTATTAATCCAGTTGCAACTGCGGGATGACCTGTTTAGCAACGGCCAGATAGTCGCTGCGATCTTTACCACTCAACCCTTCTGAACGCGGTAACTTCGCAGTTAATGGGTTAACAGCTTGCTGGTTCATCCAAAATTCATAATGCAGATGTGGACCAGTGGAACGCCCCGTGTTACCTGACAATGCGATGCGATCACCACGTTTCACTTTTTGGCCGGGTTTCACCAATAGCTTCTTCAGATGCATATAACGAGTGGTGTATTGGCGACCATGACGAATAGCGACATAATTACCGGCAGCTCCACTGCGCTTAGCAATAACCACTTCACCATCACCCACCGCCAGCACCGGTGTACCAACTGGCATCGCAAAATCCACACCTTTGTGTGGCGCAATACGACCTGTTACCGGGTTAATTCGGCGAGGATTGAAGTTAGACGAGACGCGGAATTGTTTCATGGTAGGGAAACGCATAAAACCACGTGCCAGCCCTGAACCCTGCCGGTCATAGAACTTACCATCTTCGGCGCGGATGGCGTAATAATCCTTACCACCTGAGCGCATACGCACCCCAACCAATTGACTCTGCTCACTGCGGCCATCAAGTATTTCACGGGACATCAGCACCGAGAACTGATCACCTTTACGCAGTTTGGAAAAATCTAACTGCCATTGTAATGCTTTCGTCACAGCGCGTATCTCTGCAGCCGTCAGTCCAGCCTTTCTGGCGCTGGTAACAAAACTGCCATCAAGCCGACCAGTAAGAACGGTATTGGTCCAGTCGCCTTTCTGTAACTCTTTTGTTTCTTTGAAATTATTGCCTACACGGTCATAAGTGCGGGTTTCCCGGCGAGAAACTTCCCACGTCAGGCGCTGCAAGTCACCGGTGTCATTGACAGTCCAGGAGATTTGTTGCCCGACCTTCAGATTACGTAAATCTCGGTTTTGGGTCGCCAACAGAGAAACATCGGAAATATCGATGCCATATTGGGTAAGAATACTGCTGAGGGTATCCCCGGTTGAAACCACATACTCATGGACGCCAGTTTCACTGACATCTTTGGCATCTAATTCGTCTTGCGGGATTTCATCGTCAGGAGTCGGCTGATCAATGGGTTCACTGGCTTCAGGTAATAAAATACGGGTTTGACTGGTATCTAATACCACGCTTTTGGCGATTGGCTCATGTTCCGGATGATAAACAAAAGGCCGCCAAACAGCGACGGCCAGTGTCATTACAGTCAACGATCCCAGCATAATACGATGGGGTCGAGGGAGATTGTTATACGCCAAGGTGATAGTTCGGACTATCTGCTGCACTTATGAGTATCCTTTTAATCTTGCTTCAGGCAGCTCACGTATTGGTTCGACAACTGAGACATAAAGTTCACATAGCTGTCCTTGCCTAATACTATGCCACTCCCCAAAGGATCTAAGGTGCCTGAACGCACGTCTGTTCCTTTGGCGACAGCATTAATGACGGCCGGCCTGAATTGTGGCTCAGCAAAAACGCATACCGCTTTATGCTCAACCAACTGTGTTCGAATTTGATGTAAACGCTGCGCACCAGGTTGAATTTCGGGATTGACTGTAAAATGCCCTAATGGGCTCAAGCCAAAGTGTTTTTCAAAGTAGCCATAAGCATCATGAAAAACGAAGTATCCCTTACCTTGGGCAGGCTTTAGCATAGTAGCAATATTTTTTTCATTTTGCGCTAGTTGATCCTCGAATCGGCGCAGGTTTGCATCTAATTTGTCCTTATTTTGTGGCATAAGTTCCAATAATCTGTCGTGAATAGCAATTGCAGATTGTTTGGCGATAGTTGGGGACAGCCAAATATGCATATTATATTCGCCGTGATGATGCTCATCATGGTGATTATCTTTAGCATGATCATGGTCATGACCGTCGCCTTCCCCTTCATGTTCATCATCTTCATTACCTTTCATCAATAAAGGCATGACAGAAGGTAACTGCGCCAATGCTATCTGTTTATTATCAGCAACTTGCGTTAGAGGTTTCGATAAAAATGCTTCCATTTCCGGCCCAACCCAAATAACCAGGTCAGCGCTACGTAACCGCTGGACATCTGATGGGCGCAGGGCATAATCGTGCGGTGATGCGCCATCGGGCAATAAGACTTCTGTCGGTAATACGCCATCAGCGATAGCTGAGGCGATAAAACCCAGCGGTCGCACTGATGTAACGACCGCTGCTGAAGCAATATTAAATGGATTGGCCATTAATACTGCACTGGCCAACATTGCGCGCTTTAGCCATTTATTTTTGTGTAACATAATACGAATTCTCGACGTTTTGATGGGTTAAGCGTAATATTATAACATTCAATCAGTTCTGCAAACGTAATCATAATGTCCACACTGGTAACGCTAAATAAGATATCCGTCACTTTTGGTAGTCGGCGGGTGCTCAATGATATTTCCCTTTCCCTGCGTCCGGGAAGAATTCTTACTCTGCTTGGGCCAAATGGCGCAGGCAAATCAACCTTGGTGCGCGTGGTGTTAGGGCTGATTGCTCCTACCAGCGGCTCGATTATTCGTGAGCCGGGTTTACGCATCGGCTATGTGCCGCAAAAGCTCCATCTGGATACCACATTACCACTGACAGTAAGCCGTTTCATGCGGCTAAAACCCGGCGTCAAAAAAGCAGATATCTTGCCAGCACTTAAGCGGGTACATGCTGCTCATCTATTAGACCAGCCGATGCAAAAACTCTCCGGTGGTGAGAACCAGCGAGTGCTATTAGCCCGCGCATTACTGAATAGCCCACAGTTGCTGGTATTAGATGAACCGACACAAGGTGTTGATGTTAATGGACAACTTGCGTTGTATGACTTGATTGAACAGCTACGTAGAGAACTCGGTTGTGCCGTACTAATGGTGTCCCATGACCTGCATTTAGTGATGGCTAAAACCGATGAAGTATTATGTCTTAACCAGCATATTTGCTGTTCCGGCGCGCCGGAGGTGGTCTCAACGCATCCTGAATTTATCGCCATGTTTGGTCAACGTGGCGCTGAGCAGCTAGCGGTTTATCGCCATCACCATAATCATCGTCATGATTTGCACGGAAAGATTATTTTGAAGAACAGTGGGAGCCGTGGCGCATGATTGAATTATTGTTACCTGGCTGGTTGGCCGGTGTGCTGCTGGCAACGGCGGCTGGGCCTCTGGGATCATTTGTTGTCTGGCGTCGGATGTCCTATTTTGGCGATACCTTGGCTCATGCATCATTACTGGGTGTTGCATTCGGTTTATTGCTCAATGTGAATCCATTTTATGCAGTCATCGTGATGACCATGTTGCTCGCGCTGATTCTGGTGTGGTTGGAACGCCGCCCGCAGTTGGCCGTTGACACACTACTCGGGATTATGGCTCACAGTGCATTATCTTTGGGCTTAGTGGTGGTTAGCCTGATGCATAATGTGCGGGTCGATTTAATGGCCTATCTGTTTGGCGACCTGCTTTCAGTTACATTGAGTGATATCTGGTTGATAGCCGCAGGAGTGGTGGTGGTGCTCGGGATATTGTGCTGGCAATGGCGAGCGTTGCTATCAATGACTATCAGCCCGGAACTGGCTCATGTGGACGGTGTTAATTTAGAACGCGTCCGGATGCTGTTGATGCTGGTGACCGCACTGACTATTGGTTTGTCGATGAAGTTTGTTGGCGCGCTGATTATTACGTCCTTGCTGATCATTCCTGCCGCCGCCGCACGCCGTTTTGCCCGCACGCCAGAACAAATGGCCGGTATTGCCATTGGTATTGGTATTGTTGCCGTGACCGGTGGCTTAACCTTCTCTGCCTTTTATGATACCCCAGCTGGCCCTTCAGTTGTGTTGTGTGCTGCAGTGATGTTCATCCTAAGTCTGTCGCAAAAAGCGCGCGGGTAATAATTGTTAAGTGGGGTTTATATTAATAAACCCCATTCTTAACTCTTTCTCCTATTTGCCTATCACTTCCCATAACCATCAATTCTGTTTTTTATATTTTAATTAGTGTGATCAACCACAAATACAATATATATGCAGTGTAATACCCTGCATAACACTTCAAACATTGAGCAATATATTGATTATGCAGATACTCAACTCGTCTCTGCATGGGCTTTGTACGCTCTCAATTTACGCCGAATGACTATTCGCAAAGAGGCGACCTATCATGGATAGATCCACCCCCACTGGTTTACTTCAGCAACCTAAACCGTTCTTTATGATCTTTTTTGTCGAATTATGGGAGAGATTCGGTTATTACGGCGTGCAAGGTATTCTGGCTGTTTTCTTCGTTAGCCAGCTAGGATTCTCGCAAGAACAAGCATTTGTTACTTTTGGTGCTTTTGCTGCTTTGGTTTATGGCCTGATTTCTATCGGCGGATATGTCGGTGACCATCTGCTCGGGACTAAACGTACCATGGTCTTGGGGGCAGTGGTGCTGGCTGCAGGTTATTTCGCCACCGGTTTATCATTGTACCAACCGAACCTTATTTTCTTTGCTTTAGGTACTATTGCTGTGGGAAATGGTTTATTCAAGGCCAACCCAGCCAGCTTATTATCTAAATGTTATCCACCGAAAGATCCCCGCCTGGACGGAGCCTTTACTCTATTTTATATGTCGATCAATATCGGCTCCTTGCTGTCACTTTCATTGGCACCGGTTATAGCAGAACGTTTTGGGTATACCGTAACCTATTACTTATGCGGCATTGGCTTGATTTTTGCTCTGCTGGTCTACTTCTGCTGCCGCCATATGGTGCGCCATATTGGTTCTGAACCCGATACAAAACCCTTAAATTGGCGCAATCTGCTATTAGTGCTACTGGGCAGTGCTGTAATGATATGCATCTGCGCCTGGTTGATGAATCATGTGATCATCGCCAACCTGGTGTTGATCGTCTTATCACTGATCGTCGTTTTTATCTTTTTCAGAGAGGCATTGAAGCAAGACCAATTGGGCCGTAATAAAATGTTTGTTGCTTTCATTCTGATGATTGAAGCCATCGTATTTTACGTTTTATATGCGCAGATGCCGACTTCGCTTAACTTCTTCGCTATCAATAATGTCCATCATGAGATCCTCGGATTCAGTATTAATCCGGTCAGTTTCCAGGCGCTAAACCCATTCTGGGTGGTCGTCGCCAGCCCCATTTTGGCCTCAATTTATACTCGGTTGGGCAGCCAAAATCGTGACTTATCCATGCCCGCAAAATTTACATTAGGGATGTTTTTATGTTCGCTGGGTTTCCTGACTGCGGCGGCGGCCGGAATGTGGTTCGCTGATGCACAAGGTCTAACATCACCTTGGTTTATTGTTCTGGTTTATTTATTCCAGAGCTTGGGGGAATTGATGATAAGCGCCCTCGGCCTGGCGATGGTGGCGGCGTTAGTACCACAATACTTAATGGGGTTTATTCTGGGGATGTGGTTCCTGACGCAGGCAGCTTCATTCCTGATTGGCGGCTACGTCGCAACCTTTACCGCGACACCTGAGGGCATGACTGATCCACTTGAAACATTACCTATCTACACCGACGTGTTTGGCAAAATTGGCATGGTCACACTGGTCATTGCATTAGTTATGGCACTACTTATCCCATGGCTTAACCGAATGATTAACACATCGGCCAAGGAGGATGCAGTAGCCTGAGAATCTCACTTATCAGGGCTGACAATAGCGCAGCCCTGCATCAAAGAGGCTTACTCTTCCCGGGTGATACCAAAATGTTTATAAGCGTGATTGGTAGCAATACGCCCGCGCGGAGTACGCTGAATAAAACCTTGCTGGATTAAGTACGGCTCCAGAACATCTTCAATGGTTTCCCGCTCTTCACCAATCGCTGCCGCCAGGTTATCCAACCCCACCGGCCCACCCATAAATTTATCAATAACAGCCAGCAAAAGTTTTCGGTCCATAAAATCGAACCCTTCAGCATCGACATTCAGCATATCCAGCGCTTTCATCGCCACATCTCCATTGATAGCTCCATCGGCCCTCACCTCTGCAAAGTCACGCACACGGCGCAACAAACGGTTGGTGATACGCGGTGTTCCTCTGGAACGGCGTGCCAACTGGTGCGCGCCCTCGGGAGTCAATTCAAGACCCAAACACTTGGCACTGCGCGAAACGATATGTTCTAAATCAGCGACTTGATAGAACTCAAGCCGCTGCACAATACCGAAACGGTCACGCAATGGAGAAGTCAGTGAGCCGGCTCGCGTGGTCGCTCCTATCAAGGTAAAAGGAGGTAAATCAAGTTTGATGGAACGTGCAGCTGGGCCTTCGCCAATCATGATATCCAGTTGATAATCTTCCATCGCCGGGTAGAGAATTTCTTCTACCACTGGAGATAATCGGTGGATTTCATCAATAAATAACACGTCATGCGGCTCAAGATTGGTTAGCATGGCAGCTAAATCACCCGCCTTCTCCAACACCGGGCCGGAGGTGGTGCGCAAATTAACACCCATTTCATTAGCAACAATATTGGCTAATGTGGTTTTACCTAAACCCGGAGGGCCAAATATCAGCACATGATCCAACGCATCACCGCGCTGTTTCGCCGCCTGGATGAAGATTTCCATTTGCTCACGGACATGAGGTTGCCCGACATATTCAGCCAACAGCTTCGGACGGATAGCCCTGTCAATACTCTCTTCATCACTGATAACACCCGCAGAGATCAGGCGGTCTGCTTCAATCATTTTAGACCCCTACTTCAATCATTATCTACCTATAACGCGGCACGCAAAGCATCACGGATCAGGGTTTCACAATCGGCACCCGGTTTAGCTATTTTACTCACCAGGCGGCTGGCTTCTTGCGGTTTATAGCCCAAAGCCACCAGCGCAGAAGCGGCTTCCGCTTCGATATCGGCATCTGAAATTTGTGACGAATTGCTGGCAGGCAACTGAATATCACCGGTGTTGTTGAATAAGTCACCATTGAGGCCTTTAAAGCGGTCTTTCATTTCAACCACTAACCGCTCGGCGGTCTTCTTACCAACACCCGGTAATTTCACCAGCGTGGTGATATCTTCGCGTTCAACCGCCGCCACAAACTGCTGTGCTGACATGCCAGAAAGAATGGCCAGTGCCAGTTTTGGCCCCACACCGTTCACTTTTATTAATTCACGAAACAGTGCTCGTTCCTGCTTATCATTAAAACCGTATAGTAGCTGAGCATCTTCGCGCACCACAAACTGGGTAAAGATAATGGCTTCGTGCCCAATATCTGGCAGCTCATAAAAACAGGTCATCGGTAGTTGGACTTCATAGCCAACACCGTTAGTTTCCAGCAGCACCAGGGGTGGCTGTTTTTCCAGAATGATACCTCTGAGGCGCCCTATCACGTTGACTCTCTCCTCGTTTACCCGCATTCGGGTATAAACATAATGGCTGTTTATAGCATAAAAAAGGCTGGATGGATATCCAGCCTACAATAACAGTTAACCTGCTCGCATTAAAATACCCGTCAGCGAAGCCTGCCGCGCGCCAGCACCATTTGGTCATTACCCAAACGCAGGGTATTTTGACTAAGATGGCAATGGGTTATGGCAATGGCCAGCGCATCTGCGGCATCAGCTTGAGGGTTCGCAGGAAGTTTCAACAGTGAGCGCACCATGTGCTGAACCTGGCTTTTTTCCGCCGCACCTGTGCCTACTACCGTCTGTTTAACCTGACGAGCGGCATATTCGGAAACCGGTAAATTCAGGTTTACCGCCGCAACGATCGCCGCTCCTCGCGCCTGCCCCAGCTTTAAGGCCGAGTCCGGGTTTTTCGCCATAAACACTTGTTCGATTGCAAAAAAATCGGGTTGGAACTGAGTGATAATTTCAGTGACACCTGCATAAATCAACTTCAGGCGAGTAGGCATATCATCAACGACAGTGCGAATACAGCCACTGCCCAGATAGGTGAGCTGACGACCTTGTTGGCGAATTACGCCGTAACCGGTGACACGAGAACCGGGGTCGATGCCTAATACGATCGCCATACCAGTTTATTCACCTTGTTCAGTACTTCTAATGTAATGCACCGGCCACAAAATGTGGCCAGTATGTAGGGTATTAAAATAGAGCTAAATAGCAGGATATAATCACACTGATTTACAGTGTTGCTGCCACTTCATCAGAGATTTCACCGTTGTGGTAAACCTCTTGCACATCATCAGAATCTTCCAGCATATCAATCAGACGTAGCAGTTTCGGTGCAGTTTCAGCATCAAGTTCGGCTTTGGTTGATGGAATAAGAGAGACTTCTGCCCCTTCGGCAACCAGACCGGCAGCATCCAGTGCATCTTTCACCGCGCCGAGAGACTCCCAGGCAGTAAACACATCAATAGCACCATCATCATAGACCAGGATATCGTCAGCACCCGCTTCCAGTGCTGCATCCATTACCGTATCTTCATCCAAACCCGGTGCGTAGGAAATAACACCTTTTTTGGTGAACAGATAAGAAACCGAACCATCAGTCCCCAGATTACCACCGGTTTTGGTGAATGCATGGCGAACTTCAGATACGGTACGGTTACGGTTATCACTTAAGCATTCAACCATTACGGCGGTGCCGCCTGGGCCATAGCCTTCGTAAATGATGGTTTCCATATTGTTATCTTCATCACCCCCTACACCACGGGCAATGGCGCGGTTCAGGGTGTCGCGTGTCATGTTATTTGACAGCGCTTTATCGATAGCCGCACGTAAGCGTGGGTTCGCACCAGGATCACCACCGCCCAGGCGCGCAGCAGTCACCAATTCACGAATAATTTTAGTGAAAATCTTACCGCGCTTGGCATCCTGTGCCGCTTTGCGGTGTTTTGTGTTGGCCCATTTACTATGACCTGCCATAAATAAGTATCTCCAAAATAGCCTAATTATACCCTTCGTTCTTGAAGCCACAGCGGTGTTAGCTGTTCTCATTCACCCGAATCACTGACGAAAGTCAGCTCATCGGGATTCGTTCGCTTGCCGCCTGGCTGTAACTTCAATTACTTTGGGTATACACGGGAATAAATAACGTACTCTTCAATCGCTTGCTGATTACTCCAGGACTTGGTCAATGCTGCGGCATCCGCAGCATCTAGCCACTGGTAAGCAAGATGTTCGGTAATCACAACATCCCGCTCTTCGGGTAACGCCAAACAGAACCAATGTTCTTTATTGCGCGTAACACCCGGCGCATAGCGACGGCGCAAATGCACAAAGAGTTCAAATTCCACACAGCGCTGGCAGTCGAACAGCTCCAGATTTTCACCCAGTATATCAATGCCGACTTCTTCCTTTACTTCGCGCTGGGCGGTTTCCAACGGCGTTTCATCACCTTCCAGACTGCCGGTGACCGACTGCCAAAAATCAGGATCATCACGCCGTTGTAACATCAACACCCGGCCACTGTTTCTGGCGTAGATCACCGCCAAAATAGACTCAGGGCGCTTATACCCGTCATCTTTCAAACTACAGGTGTGTTGGCTGCACTCAATCATCCGAATCACTTACCGATGTAAGCTCATCGGAATAATCTCGCTTGCCGCCTTCCTGCATCTTGAAATCTATTGGGTATGTATAATTCATTACTGATTCTCTTCTGCCGAGCTATCAGTGGCCCCTTTCTTCGCTACCACGCTGATAGACAGCTCTTGCAGTGAAGCAGGATTGGCAAAACTTGGCGCATCAGTCATCAGACAAGCCGCAGCCGTGGTTTTCGGGAAGGCAATAACATCACGAATGTTATCAGTACCGGTCAACAGCATAACCAGACGATCCAAACCAAAAGCCAGGCCCGCATGTGGTGGAGTGCCGAATTTCAATGCATCCAGCAGGAAGCCAAACTTCTCACGCTGTTCTTCTTCATTGATACCCAGAATACCAAACACTTGTTGCTGCATTTCAGTGCGGTGAATACGCACTGAACCGCCACCCACTTCGTAGCCGTTAATCACCATATCGTAAGCATTGGCGATA
This sequence comes from Yersinia proxima, assembly GCF_902170785.1. Lineage (GTDB taxonomy): Bacteria > Pseudomonadota > Gammaproteobacteria > Enterobacterales > Enterobacteriaceae > Yersinia > Yersinia proxima. Next base: position 36,791 of record NZ_CABHYG010000021.1, read on the forward strand.
GCGGTGGTCGGTGCTGCAGCCAATTGTTCCGGGCTCATGTCTTTAGGTGCAGTGAACGGATGGTGCATAGCGGTTAAACCACCTTCGCTATCGTCTTCAAACATCGGGAAGTCAACTACCCACAGCGGCGCCCATGAATCCAGTTTGGTCAATGCCAGGTCACGGCCGACTTTGAGACGCAATGCGCCCATAGCATCCGTCACCACTTTATAGCTGTCAGCGCCGAAGAACAGGATATCGCCGCTTTCAGCCTGAGTGCGAGCCAGAATAGCTTCCAACACATCAGCACTGAGGAACTTCGCGATTGGGCTTTGTACACCCTCAACGCCAGCAGCACGATCATTAACTTTCAACCATGCCAAGCCTTTAGCACCATAAATACCAACAAACTGACCGTATTCGTCAATTTGTTTACGCGTGATCTGTGCACCACCCGGTACGCGCAATGCTGCGACACGGCCTTTGGCATCATTGGCAGGGCCGGAGAAGACTTTAAACTCGACATCTTTAACTAAATCAGCGACATCCACCAATTCCATCGGGTTGCGCAGATCCGGCTTATCAGAACCGTAGCGACGCATAGCTTCGGCAAAGGTCATCACCGGGAAATCACCGAGATCGACGCCTTTGGTTTCCTGCCACAATTCTCGCACCAGTTTTTCCATCACTTCACGCACCTGGTCGGCGGTCATGAAAGAGGTTTCAACATCGATCTGAGTAAATTCTGGCTGACGGTCAGCACGTAAATCTTCATCACGGAAGCATTTTACAATCTGATAGTAGCGGTCAAAACCAGACATCATCAGCAGTTGTTTGAACAGCTGCGGAGACTGCGGCAGTGCATAGAACTTGCCTTTATGGACGCGGCTTGGCACCAGATAGTCACGCGCACCTTCCGGAGTCGCTTTGGTCAGCATCGGGGTTTCAATATCCAGGAAACCGTGGCTGTCCATAAAGCGGCGCACAAAGCTGGTAATTTTAGCGCGCGTTTTCAAACGATCAGCCATCTCAGGGCGACGCAAATCCAGATAGCGATATTTCAGGCGTTGTTCTTCGCTGTTGGTCTGATTAGAGTCCAGTGGCAACGGCTCAGAACGGTTAATGATATTCAGTGTATTGGCAAAGATTTCCACTTCACCGGTCGACATATCTTTATTTATTTGGCTGTCAGGACGTGCACGCACAGTACCGGTAATCTGGATACAGAACTCATTACGCAGTTCAGATGCTTGCTCGTAAGCGGCTTGATGATCGGGATCGAAGAAAACCTGAACAATGCCTTCGCGGTCGCGCATATCAATAAAAATCAGGCCACCGAGATCACGGCGACGATTAACCCAACCACAAAGTGTTACTTCCTGGCCAACATGGGACAGATTCAACTGCCCACAATACTCAGTACGCATACAATATCCTTTTACTCAGCCGATGCCGCACGCGTTATGTACTGTCCGTGCGGCTATTTTCTGATTAGCTCTTATGAGCCTCAGCTACTACTGTCTGGTTTACTCTTATTATCTGGTTTGCTGTTACTGCCCGGCTTGAAATCTGTCGCGTACCAACCGGTGCCTTTCAATTGAAAACCGGCCGCAGAGATAAGTTTCGCTAACGCGGGCTGATGACACGCAGGACATTGAGTCAGTGGCGTGTCGGAAAATTTCTGCAATTTCTCTAATCGATGGTTGCAAGCGCTACACGCATATTCGTATATAGGCATATATGTATAGGTATTTTGGATTAAAGAGTGTTGAAAAAAGGGGGTCATTATAAAGGAAATTCGTGGCGTAGATAAGAGCGAACGCACAGCTCAGGCACGACAAAACCTCTTTCAGTACTGTTTTAACACATCATTTAACAAAATTATCTCCTCACAAGGACGACCCGATAACATATGTTGGCATAAACTGGTCAGCAGATTAAGTCTATCGTCCAGAATTTCTCCAATGATACCGAGGCATAACACCATGAAACTTGATGCAAAAACCACCGCATTGGTACTGATTGATTTGCAACAGGGAATTTTACCCTTTGCCAAAGGCCCTTACAGTGCAGAACAGGTCGTCGCGACCAATGCTGGCCTGGCAGAACGCTTTCGTCAGCTAGGTGCTCCTGTGGTTTTCGTGCGCGTGGGTTGGTCAGATTCATTTGCTGAGGCGCTGAAACAGCCGGTCGATCAACCCAGTCCAAGTCCGGCCGGTGGTTTACCTGAGTCATGGTGGACTTTCCCGTCAGAGCTTGCAGTTACAGATAAGGATATTAAAGTGATAAAACACCAATGGGGAGCGTTTTACGGTACTGATTTAGATTTACAACTGCGTCGCCGCGGGATCAAAACCATCGTGCTGGCGGGAATTGCCACCAATATTGGCGTTGAATCCACCGCCCGCACCGCCTGGGAGCACGGTTATGAACTAGTGATAGCCGAAGATGGCTGCAGCACCGCCAGCACCGAGATGCAGCAATTCGCGATGAAAAATATCTTCCCGCGTATCTCTCGCGTACGTAGCAGCACAGAGATCCTTGCAGCCCTGAGCGCGTAACGTTATAAACTTATCTTCGCTAACAACGCTGTAGCATCAAAAAGAAATATCCAAACTAGTTGACGTTGCGGCCAGGCAGCAAATGAATAAATCCCGATGAGTCTATTTATTTTAAAGTCAACGGGCAGTCAGTGATTCGGGTGCGTGAATACAGCTAACAACGCGGCAGCGCCAAGTAAGAAGGGTTTACCCAAATTAATTGGTGTTACAGCTAGGCAGCAAATGAATAAATCCCGATGAGCTGACATCAGTCAGTGATTCGGGTGCGTGAATGCAGCTAACAACGCTGTAGCGCCAAGTAAGAAGGGTAAAAGATGTATATAGGACTGCCGCAATGGCAACACCCAACCTGGAACCAGTTGGGTATCAAGGATTTGGCTGATTACAGTCGCTACTTTAATTGTGTTGAAGGAAATACTACTTTTTATGCTCTGCCACGGCTGGAAATAGTACAACGTTGGCGCGATATGACATCAGATAGCTTCCGCTTTTGTTTTAAATTCCCGGCGACAATCAGCCATCAAGCGGCCCTGCGTGACTGTGATAAAGATTTGCAGGCTTTTTACCAATGTTTGTCCCCCCTGCACAACCGGATTGGACAATTGTGGTTACAGTTACCCGCCGCTTTCGGGCCAAGTGAACTAGACCGTTTATGGCAATTTTTCGATAAATTACCGGCGGGTTTCCATTATGGCGTGGAAGTGCGTCACCCAGAATTTTTTGCCAAAGGTGATGCCGAACGTGCACTCAACCAAGGATTACACCAGCGAGCAATCAATCGAGTGATGCTTGATAGCCGGCCTATTCATGCGGCAAAGCCTCTCACTGAAGCTGTTCGTGACGCTCAAAGCAAGAAGCCGCGCCTCCCCGTACATGCTATCGTCACCGGCAGTCAACCATTGGTGCGTTTTATTGGTGGCGACCAATTGGAGGATAATTTGGCATTGTTTGCGCCTTGGCTGCAAAAACTTCCGCTATGGGAACAACAATATCAGTCCTATGTTTTCATTCACACACCAGATAACAGTGATTCCCCCCAGCAGGCACAAAAGATTTGGCAGCAATTAGCCACAGTGATGACCACCTTACCCCCAGCCCCTGACTGGCCGGAACAAGATACGCTGTTCTAATCCCACTTGTGCACTTTTTAGCCAAACACATCGCCAGCCGCGAGATATGCTTATCCCTGTTGCACAAGTTCATCATTCCAAACACTAAACCGAGTATCAAGAAATGTGATTCCTGCCATTTTTCTAGCGACAGTAACACAGTAGGCGGTTATCATTATCTGGCCAGTCTATGGTTGGGCAATGGAGTTAAAAATGGTTAGCTCGCTTTATGTGGTGTTGGGCGCACTGTTATTGATCAAGCTTTCATTTGATGTGGTTAAATTGAGAAATCAGTACCGAGTCGCTTATGGCGACGGTGGTTTTTATGAATTACAAACCGCCATCCGCGTACATGGCAACGCCGTAGAATATATTCCTATTGCTGTCATTTTGCTCATTATGATGGAAATGAACGGTGCTGAGACGTGGATGATTCACATTTGTGGATTAATGCTGATAGTTGGCCGCCTGCTACATTATTATGGTTTACGCCATCGCGAAATTCGCTGGCGCCGCTCCGGGATGAGCGCCACCTATGTTTCGTTGGTTTTGATGATTATTGCTAATATTTACTACCTGCCTTGGGATCAGATTTTCAGCCTGACCTAATAGGCCTGTTCAGATTGTTGCTCGGTCCCCAAACGGAACACAGTTAGTTCGGGCGGCTAATTGCCGCCTTCATGCCTGCCTTCACCTATCTACTTATCCACACGTTCTTTATCGCGCTCATTTATTCTGTTTTCTGTTATGATATGCGCCTTTAATTTCTTGTTCATTTCTTACTTAGTCAATGACAGCCATGCCAAAACGCGACACGCAATCTCTACATGACACGCAGCAGCAGCCTGGGCCAGCAGCGCCACAGCGTGATAGCCTGTTTGCTGCCCCTATTGCCAAGTTAGGTGACTGGACTTTCGACGAAAAAGTCGCTGAAGTCTTCCCTGATATGATTCAGCGATCGGTGCCCGGTTACTCCAACATCATCTCGATGATAGGTATGTTGGCAGAGCGTTTTGTGCAACCCAATAGCCAGATTTACGATCTTGGCTGCTCGCTCGGTGCAGCAACACTCTCAATGCGTCGTAATATCAAAGCCGAAGGCTGTAAAATCATTGCCGTGGATAACTCACCAGCGATGGTTGAACGCTGCCGCCGTCATATCGACGCCTTCCGGGCAGAAACGCCGGTAGACGTGGTGGAATCCGATATTTTGGATATCGAGCTTGAGAATGCCTCGATGGTGGTGCTTAACTTCACATTGCAATTTCTTGAGCCTGCGGATCGCCAGCGGCTACTCAATCAGGTATACCAAGGGCTACGCCCAGGTGGTGCCTTGGTGCTGTCAGAGAAATTCAACTTTGAAGATAATGATATTGGCGAGTTACTGTTCAATATGCATCATGATTTTAAGCGCGCCAATGGTTACAGCGAACTGGAAATTAGCCAGAAGCGTAGCATGCTGGAGAATGTCATGCTGACGGATTCGGTTGAAACCCATAAAAAGCGTCTGCGTGATGCCGGTTTCGAACACGCGGAAGTGTGGTTCCAATGTTTCAATTTTGGTTCGTTAATTGCCCTGAAAGCGGGAGAGGCTCAATGATTGAATTTGGCGATTTTTACCGGCTGATTGCCAAAGGTCCTCTAAGCCCATGGCTAGACACCCTGCCCGCTCAGCTCAGTACCTGGCAGCGCGAATCATTACACGGTAAGTTTAAAACCTGGTTTAACGCTGTTGAGCATTTGCCGCAACTCACGCCAACCTTGCTGGATTTACGCGAGGGTGTGCGGGCAGAGATGATCCCGCCGATTTCAGCAGGACAACGTGAAGGGATGGAAAACATGTTGCGCGCCCTGATGCCCTGGCGCAAAGGCCCCTTCTCTTTGTACGGGTTAGATATTGACACTGAATGGCGTTCCGACTGGAAATGGCAGCGAGTCTTGCCGCACATCAGTCCATTAGCAGGTCGCACTATTCTGGATGTCGGATGTGGCAGCGGGTATCACTTATGGCGCATGATTGGTGAAGGTGCTCATCTGGCGGTGGGAATCGACCCAATGCAGCTATTTTTATGTCAGTTTGAAGCTATTCGTAAATTGCTCGGGGGTGACCAGCGAGCCCATGTATTGCCACTGGGTATTGAACAACTGCCGGAACTGGCGGCCTTTGATACCGTATTCTCAATGGGCGTGTTGTATCATCGCCGCTCGCCATTGGATCACCTTTATCAACTTAAAAATCAGTTGGTTAATGAGGGAGAACTGGTGCTTGAAACGTTAGTGGTCGAAGGTGATAGCCAGCAGGTACTAATGCCCGGTGATCGGTATGCTCAGATGAGAAATGTGTACTTTATTCCATCGGCTCCGGCTCTGAAAGCCTGGCTGGAAAAATGCGGATTTGTCGATGTCAAAATCGTCGATATGGCCGTCACCACCACCGATGAGCAACGCCGTACCGATTGGATGACCAGTGAGTCATTAGCTGAATTCCTTGACCCCAATGATTCCACCAAAACGGTCGAAGGCTATCCGGCTCCACTCAGAGCAGTACTCATCGCCCGTAAACCATAAAAAACCCCGGCCTGATTGGTCGGGGTATTGACAACTTCAGTACTGTGGGTGCGCAAAATCTACGCAGATTGTGGTAACGGTGCGCCCATCACCAACAAACTTTTCATCGCTTCAACCACTTCACCGTCTACACAATAATGAGCAAACTCATCGACATCGCTGTCTGCGCACATTGTCACACCCGCTTTGCGGTATTTCATGGTTGACGGCACAGTTCGGCCAGCAGAGCTGTGAAGCTCTCGAATACCGGCATCAATAAACTTCTGCATATTCGTGAGACGAACCCCCGCCCCGGCCATGATAATCGGTCCTTGCCCCTGAGTGGCGGCAACTAAATCTTTCAATAATGCCAGCCCCAACTCAGCATTCTGTTGCTGACCTGAGGTTAAAATTCGCGCCACATTCAGATCCGCTAATTGTTGTAACGCAATCATTGGGTTCTGACACATATCAAATGCCCGATGGAAAGTGACCGCCAATGAACCACTAACAGACATAATTTCTCGCATCCGGCGCATATCAATGTGACCATCAATATCCAGCACGCCCACTACCACCCCGGCAAACCCCATATCACGGATTCTGGCAATATCATTTTTAATGATGGCGAAATCATTGTCGCTGTAACAAAAATCCCCTCCGCGCGGACGGACGATTGGGTGAACGGGAATGGTAACCGTCTCTCTGGCCTGCATTAATGCACCGATACTCGGCGTTAAGCCCCCTTCGGACTGACCGCAGCATAATTCAATCCGGTCGGCTCCTGCCTTTTCTGCTATTTGCGCGCAATCCACGCTATAGCAACAAATTTCCAATTTAGTCATTCTCTCCCCCGTTTGACGGATGCCACTGCGGCAGTAAATACCCTATGACTTCTCAGCATATAAATATCGGCTTAATAGTTAATCGACTAAATAACAGGCTAAATAATGTCTCACACTAAAAAAGCGTTAATCAAGCATACTGAAGCATTCACTATGGCACTCATTTTGAATCCATGAGTAGACGCCAGTCACAGTGATAACCATAAGTGATAGTCGGTATCGAAATAAATAACCCATATACGTTAGCCATTGCGCTCGCTATTGACAATTTGTCGCAAAGTATAAGGATGAAACTTAATGGTTATCTCACCATCACTCACCGCTAATGTCGGATTGGCTAAGCGCTCATGCTCGCCTTGCGGAGAACTAAACTTAGTCGTAACCCCCTCTGGCAGGGTAGCCGGTAATAAGGCGCGGGCCCGCTGCATCAAGGTTTGTGGGTCACCTGCCAGCACCAGTTCAACATGCTCCCATCCTTCATGTGGATAATATGTTTTCCCCGGATAAGGTAATTCCACACAATCTATTTGCCATGGCCCAACAATTAGTGGTGGCGTTAAATCGAACAGACAAATAGATCGGCCATTAATTTGTGTTTCAGACATCAAATTGCCACATTGCTGTAAACCACTGCGCCAGCGTTGTGCTGTTTTTGTTTGATGACACCGCAATGAAATATGGTCAGCACTGAATTGCGTCAAATCCAGATTTAATTTAGCCGCGAAAACAACCAGCTTTTGTTCAAAATAGGGCAAGTCTGTGAATAAGTCCGATAATTCGACGATATCTTTCAGGCTGCTCATTTTATTCTCCTGTTAACTGTTATTTCCGGAATTGAAGCGGCCATAATCTACAGTTATTCGTTCTAATCAGCCATATTTAATCTATACCCGTCATACTTCAAGCTGCATGTGCGTTGGCTACTCTCGCTCACTCGAATTATCCAGGGTATATACACACAATAATCCGCAGTTCCATTTACGACAGTAACCACCGGCCTGATGCTGACGCCGGGGGCCAAATATGGTATAAATCCTGCCATCTTGTGACTCACGCTCTGCCAAACCTTCCCGCTGCTGGCGTGATAGGTTTTTGGGCCCCGTTTGAATTAACTGGCACAGCGATGCTCGTGTGCGTCATTAATATGTTTTTTGTGCGTAATTAAGGTAACCCGGTGAATATTCAGGCTCTTCTCTCAGATAAAGTCAGCCAGGCGCTGATTGCAGCAGGTGCTCCAGCAGGCAGCGAACCTCAGGTTCGCCAATCAGCCAAAGCTCAATTTGGCGATTATCAAGCTAACGGTGTGATGGCCGTTGCCAAAAAACTTGGCATGCAGCCCCGACAACTGGCAGAAAAAGTCATTGAACTGCTCGATCTTGACGGTATTGCCAGCAAAGTCGAAATTGCCGGCCCTGGCTTTATCAATATCTTCCTTGATCGCCAATGGGTTGCCAGCAAAGTCGAAGAGGCGCTGAAAGCCCCTAAACTGGGCGTTCAGCCGGTTGAGCCACAAACTATTGTGGTTGACTACTCTGCGCCGAATGTGGCTAAACAAATGCATGTTGGTCACTTGCGTTCGACCATCATCGGTGATGCTGCGGTACGGACTTTAGAGTTCCTGGGCCATAATGTTATTCGTGCCAACCACGTCGGCGACTGGGGCACTCAGTTCGGTATGCTGATTGCTTATCTGGAAAAAATGCAAAACGAAAATGCCAGCGATATGGGCTTATCGGATTTGGAGCTTTTCTATCAGCAAGCCAAGAAAACTTATGATGAAGATGAAGAATTTGCCAAGCGTGCCCGTGCTTATGTGGTGAAACTGCAAAGCGGTGACGAATATTGCCGTCAGATGTGGCGTAAATTGGTGGATATCACCATGGCGCAAAACCAAATTGCTTACGACCGCCTGAATGTCACCCTGACCAAAGATGATGTGATGGGTGAAAGCCTGTATAACGCCATGTTGCCTGAGATTGTGGCAGACCTGAAAGCCAAAGGGCTGGCAGTGGAGAGTGAAGGTGCAACCGTTGTCTATCTGGATGAATACAAAAATAAAGATGGCGAACCTATGGGCGTCATTATCCAGAAAAAAGATGGCGGCTATCTCTACACCACTACCGACATCGCCTGTGCCAAATACCGTTACGAAACACTAGGCGCGGACCGCGTGTTGTATTACATCGACAGTCGTCAGCACCAGCATCTGATGCAGGCCTGGACTATCGTCCGTAAAGCCGGTTATGTGCCAGAATCTGTGCCATTAGAGCATCATATGTTTGGCATGATGCTGGGCAAAGATGGCAAACCATTTAAAACCCGCTCCGGCGGTACGGTCAAACTGTCCGATTTGTTGGATGAAGCCATCGAGCGTGCGGGTAAACTGATTGCCGAGAAAAACCCGGATATGCCAGCAGACGAACTCAAGCAAGTGGTTGAAGCTGTGGGTATTGGTGCCGTGAAGTATGCCGACCTGTCAAAAAGCCGCACCACTGACTATATCTTTGACTGGGATAACATGCTGGCACTGGATGGTAATACTGCGCCTTACATGCAATATGCCTATACCCGTGTGGTTTCAGTATTTAAGCGCGCTGGTATTGATGAAAGTAACCTGACCTTGCCGTTAGTGATTACAGAAGACCGCGAAGCTGCTCTGGCTACCCGCTTGTTGCAATTTGAAGAGGTCATCACTACCGTGGCTCGCGAAGGGACACCGCATGTGATGTGTTCTTATCTGTATGACCTGGCCGGTTTGTTCTCCAGCTTCTACGAGCATTGCCAAATCCTGAATGCTGATAGCGAAGAGAGCCGCCAGAGCCGCCTGAAACTGGCCATGCTAACAGCAAAAACCCTGAAACAAGGGCTGGATACCTTAGGTATTCAAACGGTTGAGCGGATGTAATTTGTTATTGCGTCAATAATGTCAAAGGCACCCAAAAGGTGCCTTTGTTGTACTACTCGACTACAGATTAATGCACTGACCGCTAGTTAACCGGCATTTTATGGAGAATGAATTCACCGTCCATGTCATGGAAGATTCCTCCGGGAACATTGCTAGTTCCATGAGTAATATAAGGAGAGTGTATAAAAGGTATTTTTCCTGCCGCCGCATCAGACACTCCTGCGCTAGCAACCCCCATCACGGTGGGAGCAAGATTAAACCCACCACCACTCCTATGAGTGTTATTCTTCATATCTTCCGAATGTAACTCATTAATATTTAAAGTGACTATACCGCTGGCATTGTTTATTTGAGCCACTTTCAGTACCGTTTTACCCAATACTGTTACAGAAGCGACTTTTTGCGCAAAAATACCTGACGTCTTATCGATAGCATCATTTTTAACCAGACTTATATCCAACTTAGCATGACCCGCTAATCCAGCAGGGTCTGTTAATCCTGTTTTAAAGTTGTTGCCAAGAAAACGAGCCGTCTTATCAGCAAAATTTCGTGAAGTCGTCTTGTTTGATAACGCTGGTAATTCTACAGTCTGTTTATCTTTGTTGAAAACAACCCCACCCATAATATCTTTGCCTGGAAATTTTTTATTGTATGCCGTGCCAGCTTTGTCAATCCCACTGGTTAACACCCCTTTTATCTTTCCCTCAAAACGTTTAGTGCCAATTTTCGATATTTTACTCACCACACTGCTACTTTTATCATTTGTATGACTCAGGGCGAAATCGACAGCTACATTAACAATATTTTGTCTATCTTTCTGACTCTCTATATGAAGATCACCGCCAACATTAACACTAGCTTTATTTGTATTAACATCGACCCCAAGCATATGTGTATTTTTATGGCTCTGTAGTGAGAAAGAATCTGTAGAAATGGAGGTGTTAGTATATTCGAAGATATCCTGAGTATTAACACCTGCTTTTATTCCGGCACCGGTATAATGACTTTTACTACTGCTATTTTTATCAACCTTGCCATTACTGTCTTTACCAAATTTATTGGTTAGCACTAAATCGGCATTAATATCAAAGTCCCAATTATCTTTGGGGAGTACATTTAAGGATGACTCCATAAATACCCCGCCATTATTAGCGTGTATTTTCACTTGCTGCGAATTAAGCTGGAGCCCTTGAGTATAAATCGCCTGATTATCATTACTACCGGCCTGTAGTAACACCGAACCATTACTATGAATATTGATGCCTTTACGGATAATGGTAGATTCTTTTATTTTATCTGCCTGACCATCGCCACCGACAAATCCCATTTTAGAGGCGTCTGTATCAGATGAACCTATTTTAACCCCTGTTCTTACATTCCCAGCGGCCTTGAGATTATTATTAGCACTATCTGATAGTGATGCGCCTAAGATAAGTTTTTGGCCCGCAATCATGTCAACATTACCCACCTTGGCATCTTCATCGCCAATTTTAGTCCCCTTAAGAGTAATATTAGCTGCTTGCAATATGACACTATGCTGCGATTTAATTTGGCTCACTTGGGCATTTGACGTATGCCCATGACTCTTTTGGTACTCGCCCCCCAACCCCACACTAAACTCTTTAGATGTTACAGTACCACCCAGTGTTAATTTACCTTTCCCGTGAGTGCGGCTGTAGTCGTTACGCTCATTATCAATAACTTGTTCGAAATGAATATCTCCATCAGATTTAATCTGGACTTTCCCCCGCGCAGAGAATATGTCAGTGGCTTGATAATATGTATCACCCATTGTCTTAATCAGTACATTGCCATCAGCCTTAATAAATGATGGTAGCATTGTGCTGACATATTTATTTCCTTCTGAAGTTTCACCCTTTGCTGAAAGGGTTACTTTCACATCCTTACCTGTGGTAGTTGACACACGGACACCGGCACCGCCTCGCTCATTATCCTCCTTTTCCTGGTTGTAATTTATTGCCGCGTTACTGAAATGACGATTAGCTTCCAAACTGAAGATCCCACCATTCTTATCCTTGCCCTTGGTTTTATATTGTGTACCAACATCCATGACATCTTTTTGTGCTGTTAAAATAATATCGCTAGCTTGTACTTCAGTGACTAACGCTAAAGAGCTGAGGCCTGATTGAGTTTTATTATCCCCACTACCATAAACATCCAAGCCCAAATTAGGATCTGAAATTCCTTTCAAGCTACCTTTTCCTCCCAGATGCTGAAGTGTATTCATCGGATCCTTTATAATTTTCTCTATTTGTCGAGTATATTTACTATAATCAATATTAAAGCCGACTCCTCCTTTTATCTCTTTTTCAGTACTATCAAAAATGGTTTTATCATTGCTTGCCATATGATATATATTTTTTGCATTCTCATGGTATTCTCCACTCACCCGATGATTAGCCCCTTGATGAGTGATATCCTCTTTAGCAGTAATTTTCATATTACCATTAATATCAGTTTTTGATCCAATACTGCTATCAGTCACTTTATAATTCTTCTTATTATTGTATTTAATCTCTGCACCACTACCAAATTTATCAATGCCACCGTCATAATGTGCACCACCGGCGTAAATAGTTCTCTCTTTACTGCTCATATTCGAGTTAACTGCTGACAAAAATTGTAATCCATTACCGGCTGACAAGGTCAGATCCCCTTGATTTGTTTTTATCGCTGTACCAAAAAATCTAATATCTTTTTCAGCTGAAATGTTAACCTCTCCACCAGTTAATGTCGCAACATGGTGATTTAGTTTACTGTAATAGTCTTTATCGTTGACATGTTTAATCTCAAAGCCGGCCCTATATTGTTTATCTCCCTGCTTTTTTGCATACCATTGCCAGTTAAGATCGCTTTTTTCTTCATCAATCTTTTGTTGTTGGCGAGCCGCGGTCGCAATAACATTACCTGTGCTTTTTATTTTCAACTTACCTTCAGCATTAATTAAGGCTCCATCAATAAAAACACCATTTGAGTCTATATAAATATCACCATTTGATTTTATCTCTGTATCAATAAAACTCTCATTACTGTCAGTTTTCTTATTAGAATTTGTAATGATATTAAATACCCCACCCGTTTCCTTGATATAATGTACAGTTTCCTTATCAAGTAACCCATTCAACAACATATCTTTCTTGGATTTGATAGAGATAAGATTATTCGCATTGACTTTACTGGAAATGATTGAAATGTTTTCATCTGCATCAATGTAAATATTAGAACCAATCAAATCAGACTGCTGGTTTTTGTAATTACGTTTACTATCTAAATGTTTTTCACTGCCACCTAACGCGCCCCATTGGGTAAACCCCGCATAATTCTCATTTGATTTTTTTATTTCCTGTGGGGTTATCGTAATACTACCTTTACTTTTTAACTTGAGTTCACCGGCAGCTTTAATCTCTACTCCCGCCAAACGGGTATCCCGCCCAGCAATAAATTCAGTATTTTTCTTTGATTTTATGATTGTTTTAGTCAGCGTTTCAAATTCTTTAGATTGTTTTATGTTGCCATTTTGCAAATCTGGTCCGATATCTTTCAGTTCAACTAATTTATTATCTGTTCTGGCGGATTTAAGTCCACTGATAAGCACATCACGTTGTGCATTTAACTTAATACTCCCATTATTATCTTCAATATGAACACCTTTTAAAATTAAATCACCATTAGTCGACTCCATACTAATTCCGCCATATCCCCTTATTAAACCCTCGCTAAAATATTTTTCACTTGCAGTCTGGCTGGTTATTTTATCACCAATGCCATCACCTTGTTTGTCAGAGTTTATAATCTTATTGTCTTCATGGGCTAAGCCATCAATTGTTAATGTAGAACCCTTGAGTGATACATTATGACCGCTGACTCTAACGCCGGTTAATTGGTTATTATCACGTGCGGTAATATTAATAGTGCTTCCGCGCATGTTAATATAATTACTTCTATTGTTTCCACCTATTAAAGATGAAATATCTTTTTCCGCGATAATATCCTTGGCATGTATATTAATGCTGCCGCCATCTAAAGTGTCACTTTTCAACCGGGCTGTTCCTTCTACTGCACTTATATCCAACTCCTCTGATGCAGTGATATTACCTTGTAATATCAAGCTATTCCTCTGACGGGTATCGTGCAATCGAATACGATTGGCCGCAATGCTGCCAAGAAAATATCCGTCCACCAGAGTATCTGGTGATCCACTCACGCCAGCGTGGATTATTTCATTATTTTTAGAAAATTTATTTTTACCGACAATAACATTAACTGCTTCAGTCGCCATAATATGGCTATCAGCATTAATCGTTGGAGTAATCAATGTTAACACTTTAGCCATGTACGCTTCGCGAGTGTTCTTTATTGTCATTCTGTTTGTATTACTTGTACTATCAAACTCCTGTAACCTGCCATCATCGACCACTGGCTTACCCACGACCAAAGTAACCTGACTGAAATTAGGATCAAAACTACAACCATCACAGGAAATACCATTTTCATTAGCTAAAATATAATCTGTAGGATTACCAATAACTTGCTGGTGCCCTGCTAATATTGAATCATTACTCCCTATGACTTCATTTAAAATCACGCGAGCAGGATTTCCATGCAAAGAAGATGTATCGGCTGACGCCTGTAAATTTTTGTTACCTTCAATACTCAGTGAACGACCTCTTCCTCCACCCAATGAGCTATTACTGGCAGAATTATTAAATATAGTTCCATTCCGATCAACATTAAACTCATCATACTGATTATGTGATACACCGTCGGAAGAAGGCGTCACTATATTAATTATGGGGACGTTATTTTCAGTTGTATAAATATCAGGCCGATGTGCAGCATCACCTCCTGCAACTATGCCGTTGGCATAACAAATAGAAGATTGTGTTAGAATTAACGATAATACAACTGTTAGTTTCCCTGCAGGGGAAAGTTTGAACTTTTTATTTTTCATTAAAATATCCTTATTAATAAATTTATGACTATTGATGTGAACTAAAAGGTGTAGGAAACTTGAGTTAACAATTGCACAGGCTCATTTTTATTGTTGTTTGAAAGCCACCAACCGCGACTGATATCCAGATTAAGCAATGCTTTTTTATACTGTAATGTTGCACCAACACTTATGCCGGTATTACTTTGCCACCCCTTCTTACTCTTGTGTTGTAATGCCCGCCCTGCATCGAAACCGATATGTGGAGTAATAACGGCCTGGCCCAGAAAAAAATGATTAGATAATGTGTTCCTTATATACCAGCCATTACCTGCAGATTGAGAACCACGACTAAACCCTCTAATTGCATGGCGTGCGGTGAGATCTATCCTCTCAGGAGAGGCTGTTTTATCCTTACTATACTGTCCAACAAAAAGATGATCTAATTGGTACACTGACTCAAATAGCTTTACACGATGATTTAAATTAACTGATAGTTTGCTTGTAGTGAATTTACCATCAGCAAAGCGTTTATTATCTCTATTAAACTGACCAGTATTAAACCATGGCACCCCTCTTTTTACGCCTATATTAAAATTCATCGAACCATTAGGGAATAAACGGAACTGATTTAGACTCATACCTAGAGCACTAAGCCTATGACTGTTAACCCCCACTTTCGTTTTAGCAATATAGTTGTCTATAATTTTATGTTCTACTTTCGTACTGATACTATTAATGGTATTTTGGTTTCGATAAAAAACGTAATCAGCATTAAAATTGTATTCTTTTGATCTTCCATTAAAATTAATAACATTAAATTTAAGTTTTTCATTACGACGATAATTTCTATAATTAACAAGTGTGCTTAATGTAAGAGCGCCATAAGGCACTGAATAAAGAAATGTCACCTCATTCTTGTAGGACTTTTTAGCATTTTCTAACGTCCGAACAAAATCTAATATAACTAAATCGGAAAAACCGAGCGGACTATCTAGCTTGAGTGAAGTTCTATTCCGCCATTTGTCTGACCCTTTATAGCCATAATTGTCAACTGAAGTTGATAGATGCCAAGGCTCAGCATTAATATTATTAATATTCACGATCACATTGTCACTTTCATGGCCTGGCTGTATATCTAGCGTTACTCTATTGGATTGCAATCTGTGCGCCTGATCGATGGCTTGATCAAGTTGCGATACGTTAAGTGGTTTACCGACCACATCAGGAAAAAGCATTTTATGATGTATTCGCCTATCTCCACCTTCGATTTTCTCAACTATTCCTTCTGTTATACTCAGACCAAGCTGGCCCCGCGAATTTATTGGTATGAATCTGACTCGGGCTGCAATATATCCATTTTTTACATATTGACTTGTAATATCTTTAGCCAGGGCGTTAATATCATTATGTTTAATGCAGCCATTATTTATATTTATTAGTTTCTCTGTATATTTTATAGAATCCAGTGTAACCCCGCGAATAAATACCTCATTTATTGGCAAACAGTATGTTTTTCTTTCTTTTTCCATTGCATCAGGAATATCTGCATTAGAAATATTGCAAACAAAAAAAACCATTAAAAACATTAACCGTATAATAAGCATTTATAAAATACCTTGGAATTCGCATGTTAAAGACCCAATAAACATTAAGATGTTTAAAATCATACGCTGTAAAAAGTTAATATGAGAAAACTCATCAAAATTAAAGTATAAGTGCAAACAAGCACCCATTCAAAATACAGAATTCATGAACTCAAAAAAGTGTATGAACATCTAATTAAATTATTTTTAATGATTAGTAATGTAATCAATAACTCTATTATTCATTTATTTAATATAATTAATTAGTGACATTAAAAAATGCAATGTAACTGTACCATATAGACATAAAATCTATGGCTCTCCATCCACTGGCACAAGATTCCATCGCGACAATGCAGAGCTGGTAAGTGGTAAGAAACCGGATAAGTTGAGTGCGGGAGGCCTTTTGGCATAATCACGGATGTCCGTGCTTGTCCTGGCAATGGGTGTGGAATGAACTTTTGCTAAGATCGATACCGATAAACGTAACGTTTTGCATGCTGACCCCACAAAAATAAAACACCCTGTCAGCTTACTGCTCACAGGGTGGGGGCGACCATCTCATTAACCTCGATATAAATCGGGATTTTTTATTTAAATGGTAAGTATGGTTTGATTCATTAACTCAGTTCGTTCTGCGAGCAAAGTCGCGCAATTTAAATCCAAGCAAAGCAAGTGCTGCAAAATAGGCAACAACCCCCGCGATAACAACAGCAGAAAGCCGTAGCAGGCGATAAGCCATCCCCCCGACATCCCAGTCCGGCATGACCCACAGCAGCCCCAGCAACACCACGGACATCACCACCACACCAATCACTAATTTAGTCAGGAACACCGCCCAGCCAGGTTGCGGCTGGAAAATCTTCTGCTTACGTAACTGCCAGTATAACAAGCTCGCATTCAGACAAGCCCCCAAACCAATCGACAGTGATAAACCGGCATGTTTAAGTGGCCCGATAAAAATCAGGTTCATAATTTGGGTGATTATCAGCGTAATAATGGCGATTTTGACCGGGGTTTTAATGTTCTGACGTGAGTAAAAACCCGGTGCCAGCACTTTTACAACAATCAACCCCATCAATCCGATGGAATAGGCCACCAGCGCACGTTGTGTCATCAGCGCATCAAACGCACTGAATTTCCCATATTGGAATAATGAAACAACTAATGGTTTGGCTAAAATGCCCAAAGCCACCGCACTTGGCAATGCCAGCAGGAAACACAGACGTAACCCCCAATCCATCAACTTAGAATACTCATCATGATTACCACTGGAGAAACTTTTTGCCAGTGAAGGCAACAAGATAGTCCCCAATGCCACCCCCAACACACCGGAAGGAAACTCCATCAAGCGGTCAGCATAATACATCCATGACACCGAGCCTGAGACCAAGAATGATGCGAAAATTGTATTGATAATCAGGGAGATTTGGCTCACTGACACGCCGAGAATCGCTGGCCCCATTTGGCGCATTACTCGCCATACACCGGCATCTCGCAGCGACAACCGAGGCAATACCAACATGCCTATCTTTTTCAGATGAGGAAGTTGATAGCCTAATTGCAGTACGCCC
This sequence comes from Yersinia proxima, assembly GCF_902170785.1. GTDB lineage: Bacteria > Pseudomonadota > Gammaproteobacteria > Enterobacterales > Enterobacteriaceae > Yersinia > Yersinia proxima. The sequence goes on from NZ_CABHYG010000021.1 coordinate 54,848, forward strand.
CCGACCACCACCGCCCAAGCCAGCGCCATTACCGGTGGATTAAAATAAGGTGCAGCGAAGAGCGCAAAGCCTATCATGCTGATATTAAGGAAAGTCGGAGCAAACGCCGGGATAGAAAAGCGGTTCCAGGTATTCAGAATCGCTCCGACAAGGGATGCCAGTGAAATCAGCAAGATATAAGGGAATGTCACCCGCAGTAATGCAGAAGTTAATGCAAATTTGTCTGGTGTATCAGTAAAACCGGGAGCAGTAATAAAAATGACCCAGGGTGCAGCCAGCATCCCCAATACTGTAACTACAGCCAGAATAAGCGTTAATAAGCCGGAGACATAGGCGACAAATGTCCGGGTTGCCTCCTCACCTTGCTGGCTTTTATATTCGGCCAAAATCGGTACAAAAGCCTGTGAAAATGCCCCTTCAGCGAAGATACGCCGTAATAAGTTAGGTAATTTGAATGCAACAAAAAAAGCATCCGTTGCCATACCCGCGCCAAAAACCCGCGCGACAATCGCATCACGCGCAAAACCCAACACGCGGGAAAACATGGTCATAGAACTGACAGCTGCCAGTGATTTCAGTAGATTCATAAATTTTTCTGATCTGTTTTCCGATCTGTATTTGCAAAATGCGCTTTAAATATCAACGCCTGCTTTAAGCAGGCGTTGCTTCTACCTCTAAGCTCATCAGGGTTGATGATGAGCTTGGTATTGTATCAGTACTGGCAAGTTATTCAGCCACCTGCTGTTGTAACAGAATCTCTATCGTTCGTTGCGCGCGAATAGCCTCTTCACCTGACACTTGTGGTGTTGTCTGATTACTGACAGCCTCGATAAAGTGATGAACAGCACCGCTAAAGCCTCTTTGTTCCAATGTGGTTTGCCAACCAGGTGCGGGCAAAGTTATCACCTGCCCGTCGGACTCCTGCTGCCATTGGCGCATATCCGTAATCTGATAGCAGGAGCCGGGGCTAACCGCTTGTACACTTTCGCGTTGTGTTCCACCGTGACGATGCATGCTGGTGGTGATCAAACAATCGCCCGCCTGGAAATGGTGCTCGGCATACAACATCTGTTGTTGCGGGTTTGTTTGTATCGTCCCACTCAATAATTTTGCTGTAGCCCCCCCCAGCCACAGCGCTGTATCCACCACATGCAGATAATCATCAAGCAAGGTAAAACGGACATCATTTGGCCCGATACTATTCTGCCGATGTTTCTCCATGCGCAGCGATGCAGGGTGACTCATTTGCTGCTTAAGCTGCTGATACAAAGGCGCAAAGCGTCGATTAAACCCCACCATTAGCGCCAACCGCTGCTTCGCCGCCAATGCAATCAATTGTTCGGACTGTGCAATGGTTTCGGCTAATGGTTTATCGACATAAACATGAATCCCGGCCTGCAATAACTCGCTCACCACCTGAAAATGGCTGGCGGTGCTGCTGTGGACGAAGATGGCATCACATTCAGCGGCCAAGGTATCCAATCGTGAGAAATAACGCATGCGATAGCTATCGCACACAGGTTGTGCTTTTATCTGGTTGGGAGAAAACGCCCCCACCAACTGCCAGCCCTGCGTTTGAGTCAAAATAGGTAAATAGGCTTTTTGCGCAATACCACCAAGGCCGACTATGCCGACACGCAGTTTTTTATCAACACCGGATTGTTTCATAGCATCCTTATTAATCATCCAGCTGTATCAACACTTCGTCCAGGCGACGAGTCAGTGCAATAACCTGCTGTTCAAGCTGAGCGACTCTGGCCTCAAGGGTGCCAGTTGATCCTGATGCAATTTCTTCTGTCGATGATGCTGGTGCGATATCACCACTTAACAGATGCATAAAGCGGCTTTCTCGCTTACCTGGCTCTCGCGCCAAGCGCACCACGAAAGGCCCGTCTTCGCGTAAAGATAACTGATTGAGCACTTCTTCAGTTTCAGCCACATCGGAAAACTCATGCATCCGGTTGGTACGAGTACGTAACTCGCCCGGTGTCTGTGCCCCGCGCAAAAGTAATGTGGTCATCACGGCCAGTTCAGCAGGAGAGAACTTCAGATTGCCAAATTCTGAATTGCAAAAACGGTGCTCATACTTCATCACCCGATTACCACTTTGGGTGCGGATAAGATGTTTTTTCAACAAAAAATCCAATGTTTGTTGCACCTCTGATTCAGATAACTCCATCACCGGTTCACGGTTGGTTTTCTGATTACAGGCAATCGTCACACCATTAAGTGACATCGGATATTGTTCCGGCGTTGTCACTTGTTTTTCCAGCAAACAGCCAATAACTCTGGCTTCTTGTGCATTTAAACTGTGTTTCATCCTGACCTCAGCGAGTTGGCGTCCATTCTTTGTTAGTCAAAGCCGTCAGCACATGATCGCGCCATTGACCATCGATCAATAAATAATCTTTCGCGTAACCTTCACGTTCAAATCCAAGGCGTTCGAGCAAATTACCACTGCGATGATTATGCGGCATATAGTTAGCCATAATACGATGCATCCGCTCCTGTCGCTGCATGTAGCGAATCAGGGGTTGTAAGGCTTCAAACATCAACCCCTGCCCCTGCCAACGCTCACCTAATGAATAGCCAAGAAAGCAGGCATGGAACGAACCGCGTAACACATTGCTAAAATTCGCCACACCACGGACTTCTTTTTCTTCTGGATCTAACAAAATAAAATAATAGGCGCTGCCCTGTTTTTGCAGCTCCATTATCATTCCCAACCGTGCCTGCCAGCCAGAAGGCATGCAATGACTTTGATCACGCACGGGTTCCCATGGTTTAAGAAATGCCTGGTTTTCAGCGTAATACTCCGCCATGCGATAAGCGTCACGCTCATTAACCAGCCGCAGTGACATACGGTCCGTCGTTAAGCGTATTTTAGGTGCTGCTGAATGATAGCCGAACATCTGCTCCCCTTGGGCTATGTGCTGTACTCAATTAGTGACAATCTCTTTTATTCAATATACCTGTTGTCTGGCTGCCAGGTAAAACGATGGCCACGCTCTTTTTGCATATCAATACAGCAAGATTAGGCAACTAAAAGGCCAAAATAACATTTTATTATGAAATTGTTGGTGAGATAACGTATTGACGATAAAAAATATTATCAATCTAGCCTCTATCGTTTCTGACAATTTGGGTACAAACTATAAGTGTATTTTCTATTCCCCCCTTTTTAATTTCTGACGGTGAAGCATGGCCTTGGTATCGCAAGCTCGGAGCTTGGGTAAGTACTTTTTATTGCTTGATAACTTATTAGTTGTGTTGGGGTTCTTCGTTGTTTTCCCACTCATCTCTATCCGATTTGTCGATCAGCTAGGTTGGGCTGCGGTACTGGTGGGCCTCGCCTTGGGATTAAGGCAACTGGTGCAACAAGGGCTAGGGATCTTCGGCGGCGCTATCGCTGACCGTTTTGGCGCAAAACCCATGATAGTCACAGGCATGCTGATGCGTGCGGCAGGATTTGCTCTAATGGCGATGGCCGACGAGCCCTGGATACTGTGGTTAGCTTGTGCGCTGTCTGGTTTGGGAGGTACTCTCTTTGACCCTCCGCGTACCGCACTGGTCATCAAGTTAACTCGCCCCCATGAGCGTGGCCGTTTCTATTCTCTCTTGATGATGCAAGATAGTGCCGGTGCAGTTATCGGCGCATTGATCGGCAGTTGGCTGCTGCAATACGACTTCCATTTTGTCTGCTGGACCGGAGCAGTTATCTTTATTTTAGCCGCGGGCTGGAACGTCTGGCTGCTGCCGGCTTATCGGATCTCCACCGTGCGCGCGCCGATGAAAGAAGGGCTGATGCGAGTGCTACGTGATCGCCGTTTCGTCACCTATGTCCTAACCCTGACTGGGTATTACATGTTGTCGGTGCAGGTCATGCTGATGCTGCCGATTGTGGTCAATGAAATTGCCGGCTCCCCTGCCGCCGTTAAATGGATGTATGCCATTGAAGCCGCACTTTCACTGACTTTGCTCTACCCGATTGCCCGCTGGAGCGAAAAACGTTTTCGCCTTGAACAGCGTCTAATGTTCGGTTTATTGATAATGACATTGAGCCTGTTCCCTGTAGGCCTGATTACCCATCTGCAAACATTGTTTATGTTTATTTGCTTCTTCTATATGGGTTCTATTATTGCCGAACCCGCCCGCGAGACACTGAGTGCTTCACTGGCAGACTCACGCGCACGCGGTAGCTATATGGGCTTTAGTCGTCTTGGACTGGCCCTTGGTGGCGCGCTGGGTTACACCGGCGGGGGTTGGATGTACGATACCGGCCGAACGCTGGAAATGCCGGAATTACCCTGGTTCCTGCTCGGAATTATCGGTTTAATTACACTTATTGGATTGTACTGGCAATTCAATCAACGCCGTATTGAGTCTGCCATGTTGAGCGGCAGCTAGCTTATTACTCGCCGGAGCCCCCCACTCCGGCGTCCCCATGCTGATTCAGGGTTATCTGATTGGCAACCAGCATACTCTGCGGCACTATTCCCCATCCCAACCGTCATTGAACAAACAGGGTAAATAATACAAAACGATAAGCTAACCAGTTACTATTAGGTAAATTTGGTTTGTTTAATGTCACTGCTATGAGGCTTTAATGAATAAATTACTGTGGGGCGCAGCGGCGCTGGTGGTTACTGCGACACTGGTCGGTTGTAACCAACTAACTCAATACACACTGAGCGAACAAGAAGTAAATGACTATCTGCAAAAGCATAATAACTATGAAAAACAGATTGGTATACCAGGGCTGGTTGATGCTCATATCACGTTAACCCAATTGCAGAGCCAAATTGGCCGTGCTGAACCCGGCAAAGTCACCTTAACCGGTAACGCCAAAGTCGATATTACGTCGATCCTTGGCCCGCAAACTGCCGACATGACATTAACCTTAAAAGCGCAGCCAACATTTGATCGCGAAAAAGGTGCCATCTTCCTGAAAGATATGGAATTGACTGACTATACGGTGAAACCGGAGAAAATGGATTCAGTGATGAAAGCACTGACACCTTATTTAAATCAGTCACTGAAATCTTATTTTGATCAGCAGCCTGCTTATGTGCTGGACGGTGAAAAGAGTAAAGCAGAAGCCATGGCGAAGAAATTGGCAAAAGGCTTAGAAGTGAAACCGGGCCAATTAGTCATCCCACTAACGGACTAATCGGCACCGCGCATTAATCACCATGATACGGAGGTTTACTCCTCCGTATCATGGTTTTCTGAAAGTTCATCCCACATGGCCTGTAATGCTTCGCGACTTAACTGTGCCAAAGTGCGATAAAAACCACTGGTGGCATGGGCTTCTACTTTGCCCAGAAAACGGCCACACCAAGGCAGTAAATAGGCATCAAACAGTTCGATTTGCGCCGACACTTCATCTTCTGCAGCTTGATCTTCCAGCCACGAGGCCGCCAGTAATAAACCACCAAAATGGTCCGCAGGTCCCTCTCCTAACGGCATACCGCGTTGTTGAAGAAAGGCTCTAACTTCGGCTTCCGGGTGGGCATCTTCATAATCAGAGCCATAAGGTGAAACGCTGCGCTCGTCACCGACAAACAGAGCATTATAATCAGCGACCAGAGCTTCAGGTTGATACTCCTGTTGCAGGCGCGCCAGCAACTCACGCTGTTCCAGCGGCCAATGCTGTTCTAATTTACCCTGACTTATCAGGGTAAAAAGCGGTTCTAACAGCGGGTCTTGTGGCTGGCGATAAAAAAGTGACCCAAGAATGCGGCACACCAAAGAAAAATCATTCATTTACATCATCCTGTTTCTTATTAGTCTTTAAATCAAAAAAGTGTGACAACGTCACATAAAAATCACAACCCGGCCAACTCCGGTATCGGCGCTCGGCCACGCTGCTCAAGGAAATTCAGCAAACGTCGCGGGCTGACATTCAAAATTCGCTCTTGCGGGAAATTCACTTCAGCAATAATGCGCTCACAATGTTCAAAAATTCCCAATGAATAAGCAATATGGGAATCCGAACCCAAGGCCAGCCAGCCGCCAGCATCCCTTACTGCTTCAGCAATCGCGCGACAATTCGCTTCGCTCCCTTTACGTGAATGTGTAAATGATGAGTTATTCAATTCCAGCGCCACATCATATTTCGCAGCAGCTTCAGCAATAGCTTTAATATCAACCGGATACTTAGGGTTACCAGGGTGGCTGATGATATGCACATTCCCCTGCGCCATAGTGGCAATCATCGCCTGAGTATTAGCGGCCTTATCTTGAGGCGGGAACACTGGCTCGTGGAAACCGGCAATCAGCAAGTCTATGGCATCCAGCATCGGGCCGGTACAATCAATGTCGCCATCCAGATTTTTAATATTCGCTTCGATGCCACGCAAGATCCCCACGCCATCAACCAACCGCGGCCATACTCCCATGTTCATAAAGTGCCAATAATGCGGGGCATCAGCCATATCCGGGCCATGGTCAGTAATGGCAAACAGTTTGATATTTTTTAGCTTAGCTTCGGCGATATAATCGTGCAGGGTACTGTAAGCATGGGTGCTGGCAATGGTATGCATATGTAAATCAACAGGATACATGACTACTCCACAAGGTCTTTTTAAGGCGGGATAGCTTTTTTGCAGGCAAAGCATAGTGCGCTAATGATAGCAGGAATTCTTCTCATCAGCAGCGCTAAAACCTCGCCGGCAATCTCGTTAGTCCCATCAAACCGTGGCAGCCCTTAAATCAGTATCCCCTCACAACATCAACCAACCCAACAGGTTCCCTTCCTGCTTCCATTGCCTGAATATTGGCAACCACCTGATCCATTGCCGCCTCTGGCAAGGTAACCGCAGCAATATGTGGCGTAATGGTGACCCGAGGATGGCTCCAGAATGGATGCATTGACGGCAGCGGTTCTTCAGCGAACACATCTAATGTCGCCGCCGCGACTTGCCCGGCATTCATTGCTGCCAATAAATCCCGCTCCAATAAGTGCGCTCCCCGTGCAATATTGATGATATAGGCATTGGCATTCAGTTGTGAAAAGAGTGACTGATTAAGGATACCGGCTGTCTGTGGGGTATGGGGTAACAGATTAATCAGCAATTGTGTCCCTTGAATGAAAGCGGGTAACTTTTCTTGGCCGGCGAAACTGATCACTCCATCGATTTGTTTTGGCGTACGGCTCCAGCAACGGACAGTAAAACCAAACTCGACCAGTTTGTGGGCAACACTTTTCCCTAATACGCCTGCGCCGAGAATGCCTATGGTGAATTTATCGTGCTGATGCGGTTCGAGGGGTTGCCACAATTTTTGTTGTTGTTGCAGTTGATACTCATCCATGCGACGGAAATAGCGCAATACGGTGGCAACGACATATTCCTGCATCTGCAAAGACATTCCGGTATCTTCCAGCCGCACCAATGGTACGCCCGCAGGTAATGTCCCTGGATGCCGCCGCTCTTGATCCAAAATAGCGTCTACCCCCGCGCCCAGCGCAAACACGCCTTTCAGTTCAACACGATTAGCAAGCATCTCCTGAGGTGGCTGCCAAACCAGCGCATAATCTGCTGGTTGTGTGTCGCCACGCAGCCATTGCCTGATATTCGCGGTAGGTAAACGCGATTGTAGCCCTGACAACCACTGTTTTGCCTCAAAGAATGGGTGATAAAAAATAATATTCATTATTTGCCTGCTCCTTGCGAAAGTATTGAATAGACTTTCGCGATTAGCTCGCAGATGCAAGCGCTACTCGCAAGAAATGACGATGAAATCAGCAAATTGCTGCAACTTTAGCTAAACAACTACAAAGCGCACATAAGAGGGTTGACGCTGGGCACACTTTTGCCTACATTACGCCGGTCGGCCCCATTGAATGCGGCTGATGGTACTAGCAGTAACACGGTGAGGTGTCTGAGTGGCTGAAGGAGCACGCCTGGAAAGTGTGTATACGTGTAAGCGTATCGAGGGTTCGAACCCCTCCCTCACCGCCATATTAAAATGAAAAAAGCCCATGATATTCATGGGCTTTTTTCATTTCAGGCTGTTGATAATAATTTCCGTGGCATATCAGCAACTACACATAACGTTTGTCATTAATTGATTATGTAGCCCTTTAGCATCCCATGCTACAACGTGAGGAGTATTTCTATTTTTGAAATATAAACCACAAGGGTATAAATATATGAAACTTTCTTTTATTTATTTCTTATTTCTATTTTATCTACACACTTCATTTGCTTCTCCCCTTATAGTCGCACATCGGGCTGGCACAACTGACTTCCCTGAGAATACGCGATATGCCATTGATAGTTCGTTAGCTAATGGGGTTGATCTTATCTGGATTACCGTTCAACTCAGTAAAGACGGTATACCCGTGCTATATCGCCCCAAAGATTTAAGCGAACTCACTGACGGCAGTGGCCCTGTTTCTGACTATACGTTGGAAGACTTACAATTATTGGATGCGGCTTATCACTTTAAACAAGATGAGCACTATATTTACCGTGGCCGTGGAGTCAAGATCCCGTCATTACACGCGATACTGTTATCCTACCCTCAGGTGAAATTTATTATTGATATTAAATCCCCTGACGCAGAACCGGAAATTTTAGCGAATGCTTTAATAGAATTGAGCAGAAATATCCAGTCACCTGATCGACTTGTTTTCTATTCTACTGAACAAAAATATCTCGATGTACTGCCGGTATACTTTAATAAATTCGAACCGCGTAATATCACTCGTAAAATTCTGGCGAATACGATAATGGCAGGTAAATGCATAATAGCTAAAAATAAAGGCAATTCACTCATTATTAGCGAAAATAAACATTATGCCTTCGAATTAAGACGCGATGTAAAAGTAGTAGAAAAATTCACTCTGGGTAAAGGGACGACCCGCACTCAGTTAGTTTGGAACCAGCAAGCAATGGACTGCTTCAAAGAGAGCGAAGAGGCAAAAATATTGCTGATTGGCATAAACTCAGCCAAGGATTATCAATTAGCTAAAAATCTGGGGGCCGATTATGTGATGGTCGATTCGCCGCTTCAAGCGAAAGAGTGGCGTTAAACCTGCCTTATTTGTCTGTGATTCAGCCTATCTGCACGCGGAATAACCAGATGACAAACAACAAATAAATACTGCTTGACCATCTGTCTGCCGGTCTTTATAGTACCGCCCCGTTGCAGTGCATAGCGCGGTAACGAAACGGTGAGGTGTCTGAGTGGCTGAAGGAGCACGCCTGGAAAGTGTGTATACGCGTAAGTGTATCGAGGGTTCGAACCCCTCTCTCACCGCCATATTCGAGCGAAAGGCTCTGACGAAAGTCAGGGCCTTTTTCTTTGGCTCCAAATTCGGAGTCTATACCCAAAATAATTCGAGTTGCGGGAAGGCAGCAATTGAGTAAATCCCGATGAGCTTACTCAAGTAAGTGATTCGGGTGAGCAAGAGCAGCCAACGCACATGCAGCTTGAAGTATGACGGGTATATTCATTATAAAGAGCGTCGGCGTTTGTCTTTAACCATACGGTCACCCAGTGGAGAAAAAGGCATTAATCGGCTATAAACCACTTGATTCCTGCCCTGATTCTTCGCCAGATACAGTGCTTCATCTGTCATTTTCAATGCCTTTAACATCGACATCCCCGGTAAATAAAGAGAGGCCCCAATTGAAATTGTCGCCTTAACTTTTCGTCCATCAGGCAATTGCACATCTAAATTCTCTACACGCTGACGAATGCGTTCGGCGACCGCTTTAATAGCTTGTGGATCATGACTATGAGTTATAATGATAAATTCTTCCCCGCCGTAGCGTCCTACAAAATCTTCATCCCTGACCGCCGTCATCAATAATTTCCCGACCTCGGTTAACAAGATGTCGCCCCCGTCGTGGCCATAGGTATCATTAACGGATTTAAAATGGTCGAGATCCAAAATCATTAAACCACATGCCTGCCTGTTGTGATGAAGACTGTTTAGCCGGTAATCGACACTTGAGCGGTTATTCAATTGGGTTAATTTGTCGATGTTGGCTCGATTCTTCATTGCGAAATACGCATAAATATGGCGCTCTTTAAAATTTAGAGCGTGATAACAAATTGCCAGGCAAAGAGCCGCAATCAGTTGATATATCACCACCTGAGTCAAGATAAACGTATTGGGGACTAATATAAGTGCGGTAACAATTCGATAAATAGCAATTAAGATAATGGTAGTATAAAAAATGCGATTGCTTTTTTTCTGCCATACCTTAGAGAGTAATAGCGGGATAAACACTATCGTTATTAATAAATTATCTAGTGTCGCCCAACCAGAAAAAACAAAGTTTATCACCAACGCCATCAAGCCGCTTAGCCAACCGCCATAAAACGTCGCTAAAATAATCGGGATTAATTCGAAACTGTAGAAGTAGGAACCAGAAATAACCCACTGGTCTCTATTGAGGTAAAGTGACACCAATCCCGATATCAAACCAAACAAAATACGCTTCCAAACCTCACCACTATAGGAGAAAGGACTGTTCTTACTTAGGGCAAAATAACCAATTGAGAGTGTTGCATAAGTGACACAGGCATCTCGGTATAACGTTGACAAAGAATCTAATTCACTCATGGCGTAGCATCAGTCCTTTGAATTCTCAGTGTGGATTTTTGGCCGCACACGCATGGCCGACCCTTCTCTAAAATCAAGTTACGTTCCAGTTCTAAATTATTCATCGGAGCCTTAAATATTGAGCACAGGTTAATAGTTTCTAACCTAAATCTTAGCTGCGATATAGGCTTTACTCCCGAATAATTTCATTATGAGGCATCGGCCTATCTTCAAGTAACAAGATATCTCCTAATCACATAATCCCCTTCAGACAACCTACAACGCTCCATCCTTAAAGAGTATTACTTAGTTTCGCGCATTTGATGCCAAAATGGGGCGTTAATGACAATAATGAACACTTTATATTTAACAGTACGTGAAATTGTCTTGGCTGCCATGCATCCGCTGATTTAAACCTTTTTATAAACTGGTTGTTATCTACATTTCTGTCAGAGATTGATATACATCTAGATCTCATCCTGCAAATTGGCGTATCGTTGTTGTCTGCTACTCGAGACGGACCCTTATTGGCCCGCCATTTATTTTGTCTTTTCTTTATTTGGTTTGCACCTTAGATGAAAACGCACGGAATTAACGGTATTAGGCCGTTCAGCGCGATTATTGACGCTTGCTGGCGAGAAACTTATACATTTCAACGGTTTTTAAAAGATATAATTGCCGGTATTACTGTCGGCATTATTGCTATCCCATTGGCTATGGCACTGGCTATTGCCAGTGGTGTTCCCCCGCAGTACGGCTTATATACCTCGGCAATTGCAGGGATTGTTATTGCGGTCAGTGGCGGTTCCCGTTATAGCGTGTCTGGCCCTACTGCGGCCTTTGTGGTTATTCTTTATCCTGTTTCACAACAATTTGGTTTGGCCGGTTTATTACTGGCAACTTTACTCTCTGGCGTATTTTTATTGTGCATGGGGCTGGGGAGATTAGGCCGCTTAATTGAATATATTCCACTATCGGTCACGCTTGGCTTTACCTCGGGAATTGGTATCACTATCGCCACTATGCAAGTGAAAGACTTCTTCGGTCTACACCTGCCAGAGGTGCCAGAAACTTATGTAGGTAAAGTGGCAGCACTTGCCCAGGCGCTGCCAACCATCAACTTCAGTGATACGTTAATTGCGACTGTTACTCTGATGGTATTAATTCTCTGGCCACGATTAAAATTAAAGTTACCGGGTCACTTACCTGCACTCGTCGCAGGCACAGCTGTTATGGCACTGTTATCATTATTTGATCATCAAGTCGCTACTATCGGCTCACGTTTTGGCTATTTATTGGCTGATGGCACACAAGGCCATGGTATCCCCCCTATTTTGCCGCAGTTTGTCTTACCCTGGCATCTCCCAGCCGCCAATGGGCAAGAATTTGTTTTAAATTGGGCAACACTTTCGGCACTGCTACCGGCAGCCTTTTCGATGGCGATGCTCGGGGCGATTGAGTCGTTATTATGTGCAGTGGTTCTTGATGGCATGACTGGGCAAAAACACCACTCAAACAGTGAGTTAGTCGGTCAGGGGCTCGGTAATATGGTGGCACCATTCTTCGGTGGTATCACCGCTACTGCGGCCATTGCCCGTTCAGCGGCTAACGTCCGCGCAGGAGCAACCTCGCCGGTGTCAGCCATTATCCATGCCCTGCTGGTGTTACTGGCTTTATTAGTTCTGGCACCGATGTTGTCATACCTGCCGCTGGCTGCCATGGCCTCGTTGCTACTCATCGTGGCCTGGAATATGAGTGAAGCGCATAAAGTGGTAGATTTGCTGCGCCGTGGCCCCAAAGACGACATTATCGTCATGCTGTTGTGTATGAGTCTGACGGTATTATTCGATATGGTGATTGCCATCACGGTGGGTATTGTATTGGCTTCGCTACTGTTTATGCGCCGCATTGCGCGCATGACGCGCCTGAGTGAAATCCCAACTGAGATGAATGAGCACCGGCTGGTATTGCGGGTCAATGGGCCTCTATTCTTCGCCGCCGCAGAGCGGATATTTAACGAGTTACTCAGTCGTAGCGAGAATTATGACACCATCATTCTGCAATGGGATGCAGTACCGGTTCTGGATGCAGGAGGGCTGAATGCGTTTCTGCGCTTCACAGAGGCCTTGGGCGAGCATCAGCAACTCATTATCACGGATATTCCTTTCCAACCACTGAAAACGTTGGCGAGAGCACGAGTACAACCTGTCGAGGGTAAGTTGAGCTTCTACGGCTCACTCCCTGAGGCTTTGGCGGCATTAACGGCAAAATAGGCTTTAGCGCGATCAAAAAAGGCAGTGTAGATGACCTACACTGCCTTTTTATTTATTCGCCGCCACAACGTCAAGGACGCTGGATATTGATTAGATTATTTGCTGGTATCAAGTTCCGGGAAACTTTTCACCAAATCGTCAATCGCTTTCATCTGCACCAGGAACGGCTCCAGTTTGTCTAATGGCAATGCCGATGGGCCATCACATTTAGCGCTGTTCGGCTCTGGGTGAGCTTCAATAAATAGTCCTGCTAAGCCAACAGCCATACCCGCACGGGCCAGTTCAGCCACTTGCGCACGGCGGCCACCTGATGCTGAACCAAACGGGTCACGACACTGCAATGCATGAGTCACGTCGAAAATGACCGGATGACCGCCCGTCGCTTGTACCATCACATTGATACCTAACATATCAACGACCAGGTTGTCATAACCGAAGTTACTACCGCGATCGCAAAGGATAACCTGATCATTACCGGCTTCTTTGAATTTCTCAACGATATTACCCATTTGACCTGGGCTAACAAACTGAGGCTTCTTCACGTTGATAACCGCACCAGTGCGTGCCATCGCTTCAACTAAATCAGTTTGGCGCGCCAGGAATGCGGGTAATTGGATAACATCAACAACTTCTGCAACAGGCTGACACTGGCTTACTTCGTGAACATCAGTGATCACTTTTACGCCGAATTGCTGTTTCAGTTCCTGGAAAATTTTCATCCCTTCTTCCAGGCCTGGACCACGGTAAGAGTGAATTGAAGAACGGTTGGCTTTGTCGAACGAGGCTTTAAAGACGTAAGGAATACCCAGTTTCTGGGTAACAGTCACATAATGCTCGCAGATGCGCATCGCCAGATCGCGAGATTCAAGCACGTTCATGCCACCAAACAGCACGAAAGGCAGGTCGTTCGCTACCTTGATATCGCCAATGCTAACCACTTTCTGTTTCATACAAATACCTTTATAAAGGATAAACCGAGATTAATTACAGTGAGTTATTACTCAACAAGGTGATTACCATAAATATACCCAAAATAATTCGAGTTGCAGGAAGGCGGCCAACGCACATGCAGCTTGAAGTATGACGGGTATCAGTGCAATGTCACTCGTTGTTGCTCAATAGAGTGGATCTGCATTTTTATCATTTCAGCGATAGGGTCTTCCGGACACTGTTCGACAAAATAGCTTAAATCAGAGATAGCAATATGGTTGCAATCCAGTTGGGCATAAATCAGGCCACGATCACGGATTTCATACGGGTCATCGGGGTCAAAAGCCAATACCGCTTCACTGGCGCGTAAGGCCAGTTCCATCTGCTTCTCTTCCATTAATGCGGCTTTTAAGGTATCGAGCATTTTGCGTACAATCAGGGTGTTTTCCGCTTCTTCCAAATCTTCATCTTCCAATTCGGCGCTCAAGCCCAGGTTGCCTTTGATCCACACTTCCAGCATATGCTCATTCAGTGTTTCACCGTTCAACGGGTTAATCAGCCACATTTCTTCGTCTAGCCAATCCGCACGAAGAATTAATTGAGTTGGAAAAATAACGGGCATCAATGGCAAGTCCAGTTGATGCGCGATATGCAAGAAAATCACCCCTAGAGATACCGGCGTCCCCTGACGCTTATCCAGCACTTTATCCAGCCAGATAGCATCTGACAGGCGGTAAACACCCCCCGCACCACCAAACTTCCACTTACGGTAAAACAGATCAATAAGCACTTCTAATTGCTGATCCTGATTGAGACCGTCGGGCATTGCAGCCTTGGCATCATCAACAAGCTGTTGTAGTTGATTACGTACATCAGCCAGTGGAAAGTTCTGTCGAATCTCCTGGGTAACCAGTAACACCCCATCACACAGGGACGCGTTGTTAAATTCGAAATCAGCAATGCTACTCATAGATATCCCATCAGCAGTGGTAACTTAGTTGTTGCCAGTTTTATAATTAAATACAGGCAACCCAATGCGAGTATAAAGGCAAGCCAGCGTCGATTCTGACTGCGAGTTCGCTTACCTAATGCAACATAGCCAAGCAGGATATAGATAATAACGCCAAACAACTTTTCAGTCAGCCAGGTTCCTTGCGGACTGAAAGGATAAAAACCAGTAATAAAAATCAAGACAATGCCGCTGACAAACAGCAGCGTATCATTGATATGCGGCGTTATTTTTACCCAGCGTTTATCCATCATAGCTGAACCGCGACATTTCCAGAAGAAACGTAACACAAACAGCGTAATACTGATAACCACTGTGAGTAAATGCAAATACTTCATGGCGATGTAGTCAACCCACATGTCTCTCAGTCCTTAATTTATGCTGAACGGGAATTTTCTTGTTTAAGCGACCATTGCCCTAATGTCACACGATCATTATTACCATAATCTTTATACGTCATTACAGCACTAAATCCGCTATTGTTAAGCAGCTGCTGTACCGCTGTGGCTTGTTGCCAACCATGCTCCAACATCAACCATCCCCCCACCTCTAAATAAGCCGGTGACTGGCGAATAATTTCAGCCAAATCAGCTATCCCCTCAGCCTCAGCCACCAGCGCACTGTGCGGTTCATAACGCACATCACCTTCATTAAGATGAGGGTCATTGGCATCAATATAGGGAGGGTTGCTCACAATCAGTGTGAATCGCCCATTTACCGAGTCAAACCAGCTACTTTGCTGGAAATTTACATTAGTTATCGCAAGTTTGCTGGCATTATGCTGTGCCAGGGCAACAGCGTCGGCTTTAATATCAACCCCCATCACCGCGCAATCTGGGCGCTCGCTGGCTAATGCCAAAGCAATAGCACCAGTACCCGTTCCTAAATCCAGAATACGGCATGGAGTGGCAGGTAAATGCGCAAGCGCTTGCTCAACTAAGCACTCGGTGTCCGGGCGAGGAATTAATGTAGCGGAGGAAACACTTAATGGCAGCGACCAAAACTCGCGCTCCCCCACCAGATAAGCAATCGGCTCACCTTGTTCACGGCGCGCAGCCAATGACTCCAACGCCGCCAACTGTTCAGCGGTGAGTTGGGTTTCACCAAAAGCCAACAAATAGGTACGAGCACGTCCTGTGACGAAACTCAGCAGAATTTCGGCGTCGCGCTTTGGGCTGTCACTTTGGTTAAAACGGGCTGCCGCTTGCGACAGCCACTGCTGATAATCCATTAATCTTGCTCGGACAACGCAGAGAGCTGATCAGCTTGATATTCCTGCACAATCGGCTGGATAAGCATATCCAGTTTACCTTCCATCACCTCATCCAAACGGTAAAGTGTCAGGTTGATACGATGGTCTGTCACGCGCCCTTGCGGGAAGTTATAGGTACGATTGCGGTCAGAACGGTCGCCAGAACCTAATAAGTTACGGCGCTCAGAGGCCTCGGCTTGCTGTCTTTTTTGCATTTCTGCGGCACGAATACGTGCGCCCAACACTGACATCGCCTTGGCTTTGTTCTTATGTTGCGAGCGCTCATCCTGACATTCCACTACAATTCCGGTGGGAATATGGGTAATACGAATAGCTGAATCCGTGGTGTTAACGTGCTGACCACCCGCGCCTGAAGAGCGGAAAGTGTCGATGCGCAAGTCACCCGCATTGATTTCCGGCATTTCAGCTTCGGGAATCGCCGGCATCACCGCCACAGTACAAGCGGAGGTATGGATTCTGCCTTGCGATTCGGTTTCTGGTACACGCTGAACACGGTGACCACCCGACTCAAATTTTAACTGCCCAAAAACACCGTCACCGGATACCTTGGCAATCACTTCTTTATAACCGCCATGTTCACCTTCACTGGCACTCATGATTTCCACTTTCCACCGACGGGATTCAGCATAGCGGCTATACATGCGGAACATGTCACCGGCAAAAATAGCGGCCTCGTCACCACCGGTTCCGGCGCGGATTTCCAGGAAGCAATCACGCTCATCATCAGGGTCTTTGGGTAGCAACAGAACTTGCAGTTGTTGTTCCAGCTCTTCGCTGCGAGCTTTAGCTTCTTTCAGTTCGTCTTGCGCCATTTCGCGCATTTCGGGATCTTCGAGCATCATTTCTGCTGCTTCGATATCATCTTGTACACTGCGCCACTCTTTGAAGCAGCGAGTGACATCCGTCAATTGCGCATATTCACGTGATAACGCGCGGAAACGGTCTTGGTCGGCAATAACATTGGCATCGCCAAGGTGCGCTAACACTTCTTCGTGGCGCTCTTGTAACGCTTCCAATTTGGCAACAATAGAAGACTTCATCCGTGGTTTTAAACCCTGTAATTAGAGGAAACTAGTGCTGATCCAGCCCAAGGCTGTCGCGTAATAATTGCAACCGCTCCATATCGCCATCACTGGCGGCTTGCTGGAGGGATTTGGTGGGAGCATGAATCAGGCGGTTGGTCAGCTTATGGGCCAGTTCATTTACCACCTGTTCAACATTGGCACCCTGCTCAATGGCGGCTAATGCTTTCGCCGTCATCTCACTGCGAACCTGTTCAGCCTGAGAGCGATAATCACGAATGGTTTCCACCGCTCCCTGAGCGCGTAACCAGGTCATAAAATTCATGCTTTCTTGCTGTACTATCGACTCGGCCTGAACTGCGGCAGCCTGACGTTGCGCCATATTGTGCTGAATAATCGCCTGTAAATCATCAACGCTGTATAAATAGGCATTCGACAGTTTACCCACTTCCGGCTCAATATCACGCGGCACTGCAATATCGACAAACAGCATAGGCTGATTACGGCGGCTTTTCAGCGCGCGC
Organism: Yersinia proxima; assembly: GCF_902170785.1. Taxonomy (GTDB): domain Bacteria; phylum Pseudomonadota; class Gammaproteobacteria; order Enterobacterales; family Enterobacteriaceae; genus Yersinia; species Yersinia proxima. The sequence goes on from NZ_CABHYG010000021.1 coordinate 72,440, forward strand.
TCCACCATCCCTTTACCAATAATGGGCAGCGGGCTGGCGGTCGAACTGATAATAATGTCGGCATCGGCTAAACGTGCATCAATTTCTGGCAAAGTAATCACCTCTGCCCCAACCTCAGTTGCCAGCGCTTGGGCGCGCTCGCGGGTCCGGTTAGCAATAATCATATGCTTGACTTGATGTTCTCTCAGATGACGAGCCACCAGCTCAATAGTTTCCCCCGCGCCAACCAACAACACATTCAGTTCTGACAGTGACTCAAATATTTGCCGTGCCAATGTACAGGCAGCAAACGCCACCGAAACAGCGCTGGCACCGATTTCAGTTTCTGTACGAACCCGTTTGGCGACCGAAAATGTTTTTTGGAATAACCGCTCCAATTCACCCGAGAGCGATTGCTCACGTTGCGACTCAGCAAAGGCTTTTTTCACCTGCCCCAGAATCTGCGGTTCGCCCAACACCAGCGAGTCCAGCCCGCTGGCAACGCGCATCAGATGGCTGACAGCGTCATTGCCGTGATGCCAATAGAGGCTTTTTTTCACTTCATCCGGGCTGAGCTTATGATAGTTACACAGCCAGGCAATCAGTTGTTCGTGCAGGTTTTCTTGCTGTTCTACGCTGAGATATAACTCAGTTCGGTTACACGTAGACAACACGACACCGCCCTGCACCAACGGCTGTTGGAGCAAGCTAGCAAGTGCCTGATCGATCGATTCAGGTGAAAATGTCACCCGTTCACGTAACGATACAGGAGCGGTTTTGTGGTTAATGCCTAATGCAAGCAGAGTCATGAGAACGGCTTCGAGTAATACTGGTGTTAGTATGGATTCTCGTCTGAACCGCATTCTACTTGATGCGCGGGATCAATAAAAGTCGCAGTGCATCATCCTAAGTATTATCCCAAATTATGTTCAATAATTGATTATATGATGTACAACATAGAACAAGATATTGACGCTCAGCCCTCAGGTCGTTAGCGTGAGCAACAATAATGCCCATTATTCAAACGCATCAACCGAATTTGCTTTATCATAATATTGCTTTATAAAACGTGCGCCAGTGAAAAACCCTGCGACCGATAGGATTTATACCCATATGCCTCAGCGCAAAATCAGTTTTTATCGCCTACTTCCGCTAGCTACTTTGCTATTAGCCGCCTGTAGCACCACGCCACCATCCGGCCCTGCGACCAGTCCCACATCGCCACAATGGCGTCAACATGAGCAACAACTGCAGCAATTGAGCCAGTTTCAAACCCGCGGTGCCTTTGCTTATCTCTCAGAAAAACAAAAAGTTTATGCACGTTTCTTCTGGCAACAAACTGCCCCTGAGCGCTATCGCCTGTTGCTGACTAATCCATTGGGTAGCACTGAGTTAGAGTTGGTCGTACAACCCGGTGTGACCCAATTGACTGACAATCAAGGCAAACGCTATGTCAGTAATGATCCGCAAGAAATGATTCAAAAATTGACCGGAATGTCGATTCCGCTGGAAAGTTTGCGCCAATGGATTCTGGGCTTGCCGGGTGACACCACTGATTTTACTCTCGACGATAAATATCGCCTGAAACAGCTGACTTACCAACAAGATGGCGTAACCTGGGTGGTTGATTATCAAGAATACAATACTCAGGTCACACCAGCATTACCGAGCCGCATGGAGCTCAGCCAGGGCGGTCAACGTATCAAGTTGAAGATGGATAACTGGACGGTCAAATAGTATGGCGAACAGCAATCAATATATTTGGCCGTCACCCGCTAAATTGAATTTGTTTCTTTATATCACCGGGCAACGCGCTGATGGCTATCACCTATTACAGACTCTGTTCCAGTTTCTCGACTATAGCGATGAACTGACCATTGTCCCCCGTGATGACGATCAGATTCAGTTATTGACCCCCATTGCCGGGGTTGAAAACGAGCAAAATCTAATAATCCGTGCGGCACGATTGCTGCAACAACACCCCAGTTCAGCAAAAGTACCTCGAGGGGCGGATATCAGCATTAATAAACGTTTGCCAATGGGGGGCGGGCTGGGGGGCGGTTCGTCCAATGCTGCGACGGTATTAGTCGCACTCAATACCCTGTGGCAATGTGATCTATCTGATGATGAATTAGCCGCTCTTGGCATCACTTTAGGGGCTGATGTGCCAGTATTTGTTCGTGGACATGCGGCCTTTGCCGAAGGCGTTGGCGAAAAGTTGTCCCCCGTCGAGCCTCTGGAGAAGTGGTATTTGGTGGTTCACCCCGGTGTTAGCATCCCAACCCCCATTATTTTTTCCGATCCTGAATTAAAAAGAAATACGCCAGTTCGCCCACTGGCGGCGCTTTTAAGCGCTCCGTACGCAAATGATTGCGAACCAATCGCAAGAAAACGTTTTCGCGAGGTTGAACAGGCTCTTTCATGGCTGTTAGAATATGCCCCGTCACGCCTTACCGGAACCGGAGCTTGTGTCTTTGCAGAATTTGACACGGAGTCATCGGCCCGGCAGGTGTTAAGTATTGCCCCGGAGTGGCTGCAGGGTTTTGTTGCACGTGGAGTGAACGTTTCGCCACTGCATCGCATACGCTCTGGGAAAATTGAAAACCGTGAGCACAGATAAAAATGCACAACAAAGGTCTAGATCATGGCACCACTGACCTGAATTTGTAAAAATACCTGTCTCATTTGATTGAAAGCCGGTTCATAATACTGTTTTGGCTTTAAATACCCGTATGTATATTGCAATCAGTATGAATAGTCGCCCGTGATTACTGATCTGACAATATCTTCTCTGGACGCATGCCTGAGGTTCTTCTCGTGCCTGATATGAAACTTTTTGCTGGTAACGCCACCCCGGAACTAGCACAACGTATTGCCAACCGTTTGTACACCAGTCTTGGTGACGCCGCTGTAGGTCGTTTTAGCGACGGCGAAGTGAGCGTGCAAATCAACGAAAATGTACGCGGTGGTGATATTTTCATCATCCAGTCCACCTGCGCACCCACGAACGATAACCTGATGGAACTGGTTGTCATGGTTGATGCCCTGCGTCGCGCCTCCGCAGGACGAATTACTGCTGTTATTCCTTACTTCGGTTACGCCCGCCAGGATCGCCGTGTGCGCTCCGCTCGTGTGCCTATCACTGCCAAAGTTGTTGCCGATTTTCTCTCAAGTGTTGGGGTTGACCGCGTATTGACAGTGGATCTTCATGCTGAACAGATCCAAGGCTTCTTTGATGTTCCGGTTGATAACGTATTTGGTAGCCCAATCCTGCTGGAAGACATGTTGCAGCAGAATCTGGAAAACCCAATCGTCGTTTCTCCAGACATTGGCGGCGTTGTTCGCGCCAGAGCCATCGCAAAACTGCTGAACGATACTGATATGGCGATTATCGACAAACGCCGTCCACGCGCTAACGTTTCTCAGGTGATGCATATCATCGGTGACGTAGCTGGCCGTGATTGCGTGTTGGTTGACGATATGATCGATACCGGTGGCACTTTGTGTAAAGCGGCTGAAGCCTTAAAAGAACGTGGTGCTAAGCGTGTGTTTGCCTACGCAACTCACCCGATTTTCTCTGGTAATGCGGTTGAAAATATCAAACATTCCGTGATTGATGAAGTGATTGTTTGTGACACTATTCCGTTGTCAGCTGAAATCAAAGCATTGAAAAATGTACGTACTCTGACACTGTCCGGCATGTTGGCTGAAGCCATCCGCCGTATCAGTAATGAAGAATCAATCTCTGCAATGTTTGAGCATTAATCAATATTAAGTTGTGGATATCCCTGCGGTGCTAACTGGCCGCAGTTAACTGTGATGAGCCACTTTTGGGCATCATTGTGTAAGTGTTCATAACTTATAAAGAAAAACCCGTTGAAGCTGCTGCTACAACGGGCTTTCTACTCTTGGTCTATAGGTTCTTGACCAGTGGATACTTGGGCCGTCATTTACTCCTCCTGAACATCCGCTCGATTTAAAGCTGCGATAACAGGCTATGTTTTGTCATACACCTCGGCCAACACTCAGATTTTATGAGTGGCGCTGGTTGCGATTGCAACGTTTATCAAAGTGCTTAACCCACCAATAGCGGTCTGCAACTTCCTCACGCCCACCAATACGGGCACCGACCAGCCATAACAGTGCACCAACAAAAATACTCATCACTGCACCATGAGCAAAGAATTGCGGTAAACCAAACTGTGTAACTTCGGCCAAAATTGAGTAACCTACCCCAACGACCATTGTCACCAATCCCAATCCCATCAGCACATTACCGAGTCTTGCTGCGCTTTTACGTTTCATAAGCCACCTCCACTTGGGTTGCCAATAAATAATCACTCAGTTGAGCATCCAAAACTGCTTGCTTAATGCGATTATTCATGTCCACTTAATAACTCAGTATAGTCAGGCTGGCAGTGAAGGTATTGCGCTTGCGATCACAACTGGCAAATATAATCCGACAAATCTTTACATTTTCCAGCCATTTGGCACTAAAGTTGAATTGTTACGCGAGTGAACTATTCACCTTTCGAATTATTAACCCTCAGCAAACTCACATCCGCAGTTTTGTCATTCCGCGCTATGACAGGTAGACTGTCACACTTTAATTCCTTTAGTAATAGCGAATGACGACGTGAGTAGCATTAAATTAATCGTTGGGCTGGCAAACCCGGGCGCAGAATATGCCCAAACCCGCCATAATGCGGGAGCCTGGTATGTGGACTTATTGGCGCAGCGTCATAACCAACAACTGAAAGAAGACAGTAAATTCTTCGGTTATACCGCACGGTTAAATCTGGCAGGCCAAGATGTGCGCTTGCTGGTGCCATCTACCTTTATGAATTTAAGTGGCAAGGCTGTTGCGGCGATGGCGGGCTTTTACCGTATCTTACCGGAAGAGATTCTAGTCGCTCATGATGAACTGGATATCCCACCGGGCGTGGCGAAACTGAAGCTAGGTGGCGGCAACGGTGGCCATAATGGTCTGAAAGATATTCAGAGTAAGCTCGGCAATAATCCGAACTTCTATCGACTGCGTATTGGTATCGGCCATCCTGGCGATAAAAGTAAAGTTACCGGTTTTGTTCTGGGTAAACCCCCCGCGAGTGAACAAACCTTAATTGACGACGCCATTGATGAATCTATTCGCTGTACTGAAGTGCTGCTAAAAGAAGATATCACCAAGGCTATGAATCGCCTGCACTCTTTCAAAGCGGGCGCGCAGTAAAGGTTTACCTAATTCCCCGGAAACCACCATGCACCGGGGAATTAACCTTTCGCTTTATTGATTTTTATTGCACAACGCATTGATCCCCTGCTGACCTTCACCGGTCAGGACAACACCACCAATAATCACTCTAACCCGCCCTAGAAAATGATTACTTTTGGCGTCATATTCATCCGCAATATCTTGCAGTTCATCAGTGCAAAAAAGTGTCTCCCAATCGGCGGCTTTTTTCTTGTTATCTGACAAATCGTGGCTACGCTCGAACTTGTCATTGATGGCGGTGAATTTCAGTTGAACACCGTCAAAATCCTCATAAAGTGTTTTTTTCTGATAACCCACATATCTCACGCTTTTGCCTGATCGGTTTTCTATTTGCAGACCATATTGATCAACCAACTCTGCAAAACTTGGCCCAGCAGGTTCAGAATCTGCCGTCAGAAAGCGCATTCCCAAGACCCCCACCACTCCCCCAAACAAAATCACTATCAGCCATTTATAGATATTCATTTCCATGGAAATAATCCAAATTCAGTATGCTGACCCTAATGTTTAGTTATCGGACATTAAGCAAAAAACTTCAGATAGCGGAAACGTGATCCAGAACACAGAGTTAGAAAAATCAATTACCTATCAGACATTGAGCTAAAAGCAACGCCCACAACGAAAGAGCATATTCGAGATAAATCATCAGAATGTGTATAATGGCGGCATAAATTTTGATTACATCAGCCTGTTAACCCTAACGAGTTGATTTTTAAGCTATTTAAGGTGATATAAAACATGGGATTCAAATGCGGTATTGTGGGCCTGCCTAACGTTGGTAAATCCACCCTGTTCAACGCGTTGACACAAGCGGGCATTGAAGCCGCTAACTTCCCGTTCTGTACCATTGAACCCAATACGGGTGTGGTGCCAATGCCAGATCCGCGTCTGGACCAACTGGCCGAGATTGTAAAACCTCAACGTATTTTGCCAACCACTATGGAATTTGTGGATATCGCGGGCCTGGTAAAAGGGGCATCCAAAGGTGAAGGGCTGGGTAACCAATTCCTAACCAATATTCGTGAAACCGAAGCAATTGGCCATGTTGTGCGTTGTTTTGAAAATGACAATATCATCCATGTTGCTGGTAAAGTTGATCCAGCTGATGATATTGACACCATCAATACTGAATTGGCTCTTTCCGACCTGGAAACTTGCGAACGTGCTATTCATCGTGTGCAGAAGAAAGCTAAAGGCGGCGACAAAGAAGCTAAAGCTGAACTGGAAGCACTGGAAAAATGCCTGCCGCATTTAGAGAACGCTGGCATGCTGCGTGCATTGAATCTGACAGCAGAAGATAAAGCGGCCATCCGTTACTTGAGTTTCCTGACGCTGAAGCCAACCATGTATATTGCTAACGTCAATGAAGATGGTTTTGAGAATAACCCATATCTGGATCAAGTGCGTGCCATTGCTGCTGCTGAAGGTTCAGTCGTAGTTGCCGTATGTGCGGCGGTTGAATCAGATATTGCAGAGCTGGAAGATGAAGACCGCGCTGAATTTATGGCCGAGTTAGGTATTGAAGAACCAGGTTTGAACCGTGTGATCCGCGCCGGTTATGAATTGTTGAATCTGCAAACTTACTTCACCGCCGGTGTGAAAGAAGTCCGAGCCTGGACTATCCCAGTTGGTGCAACAGCGCCACAAGCTGCCGGGAAAATTCACACCGACTTTGAAAAAGGCTTTATCCGTGCACAAACTATCGCTTTTGACGACTTCATCACCTACAAAGGTGAGCAAGGTGCAAAAGAAGCCGGAAAAATGCGTTCAGAAGGTAAAGACTACATCGTAAAAGATGGCGATGTGATGAACTTCTTGTTCAACGTCTAAATAAAATTTGTTGTCTCGTGAGGTTTCACTGAATCTCATGAAAATAACAAAAAACTATAAAATCCACGCAATTGCGTGGATTTTTGTTTTTATAACGCCTCGAGCGTGGCTAAAATTGTCTACAAGTTTGCGGTGATTCTCAAATAACAAATTAGTGAATATGGAAATAATCGTTATTCTTACCCCAAGTCACCGTGTTTAAACTGAATATAAAGCCCCATCAGACTATTTACATTATATTTCCTGTAAATTTTCATTCGGTGAGCGCTGGCTGTTTTATGACTAATATTCAATAACTCCGCGATATCAGCATTAGATACCCCAGTTAGAATAAGATGTATAACTTCCTTCTCTCTTTGTGTTAACGGGCAGTCGCCTTTTAATTTACTACTAATTTGTAAGTCTCTCTTCTTCACTTTCCGATCCAATACAAAATCTTCCAATATTCGCTTCAATAGTTCTAACGGGGCATTTTTATATAAAAAAACCTCAGGTAATTTTTTCATTTCTTCTGGAAAATTTAAAGCATTCTGTTCTTTTACAAATAAGAATACGTTGGATTTTTTGGTTTTATTATTTATCAAACTAAAAATATAAAGCAAATCTA
>NZ_CABHYG010000022.1 GCF_902170785.1 Yersinia proxima
GAATCATTGACTGGCGTCAACTCATCGGGACTCTCTCGTTTGCCGCCTTCCTGCAACTCGAATTATTTAGGGTATATTTCGATTAATAGCAACATTCATTAAAGTCGAGCCATCGCCCCACCATTAGCAAAATATGCTTTGATACCGGCAAATATAGATTCGGCCACTTGCTGCTGAAAATGGCTGGTTCGTAACTTTCGCTCTTCTTCCAAATTGCTGATAAACGCCGTTTCAACCAAAATTGATGGGATATCAGGTGCTTTCAATACAGCAAAGCCCGCTTGATCAACACGATTTTTGTGCAGCTTATTAATTTTCCCCATGCGGTTGAGCACTTCTTTACCAAATTTCAGACTGTCATTAATCGTTGCGGTTTGCAGCAAATCAATCATGGTATGGTCAAGATAGCGATCACCACTTTTGCTAACCCCACCAATCTGGTCGGCCTCATTCTGTGTTTGCGCTAAAAAACGCGCAGCAGTACTGGTTGCCCCTTTAGTCGATAACGCAAAGACAGAGGAACCTCTGGCTGCCTGACTGGTAAAGGCATCGGCATGAATCGAAATGAATAAATCCGCACGCAGCTTGCGGGCTTTCGCCACCCGAACTTTTAATGGAATAAAGACATCTTCATTACGCGTCATAAATACCCGCATATTCGATTCTTTCTTAATCAGTGCCTGCAACCGCCGGGCAATTTGCAGCACAATATCTTTCTCACGGGTTTTATTTCGCCCAATCGCTCCTGGGTCTTCCCCACCATGTCCTGGGTCTAGCATGATAACAATCGGCCTGTCCCGTCCTGCTTTACCTGCTTTGGGGGCTTCTGCGGGCAAAGTGCGCTCCACATTACCTTTATTGTAATCTTCCAATAGTGCCAGTAACGGGTCATCCTCTGCCGAGGTTTTCCCTTCTTGCGGATAGAGATCCACCACCAGACGATTTTTGAATTCGGCAAAAGGTTTAAGAGTAAAAAGTTGCGGGCTAATACTTTGCTTCAGCTCCAAGACCAGGCGAACCGTATTCTTATCAAACTGCCCAACCCGTGCCTGCTTAAGGTAAGGGTCACCGGACTGAACTTGCTTAGTCATCTCTTTCAATGCGCTATTGAGATGCACGCCTTCAATATCAACCACGATTCGATCCGGATTCGTTAGTGCAAATTGACGATACTTAAGCGGTGTATTGGACTCCAACGTGACTCGGGTATAGGTTGAAGAGGGCCAAATTCTGACGGCGATAATATGGGAAGAAGCAGCAAATCCAACCCGGCTGACACTCAGTAGCCAGGTCGCGGCGGCACCTTGTAGTAGACGCCGACGCCCAGAATTATGATTTGAATCTGCCATGTAACTCCAAAGTAACTACCAAAAAATGAATAAAAATCGAACAAAAAAAATTCACGAGGAAAAACTTTAACGAATCGCTCCCACGCTGTCATCAGAAAAACATTTTTATGTTATTCAATTTATTAATACACATGTGCCATACATATGCATTTAATAGCAATTTCGTGCTTGCCATCTTGGTCAAAAAAGAATAAAAATACAAAAATATCGAATAAAAATTCAAAGAGGGTCTGCCGTGAAGGAACGTAGTACTGAACTGGTCCAGGGATTTCGCCACTCAGTTCCCTATATCAACGCGCACCGCGGCAAGACATTTGTTGTCATGCTGGGTGGCGAGGCGATTGAGCATGAAAACTTTTCTAATATCGTCAACGATATAGGCTTGTTGCATAGCCTTGGGATCAGGCTGGTCGTGGTATATGGTGCCCGGCCACAAATAGACAGTAATCTGGCACAGCATCACTACGAACCTATTTATCACAAGCATACCCGAGTCACTGATGCCCGTACGTTAGAAATGGTTAAGCAAGCGGCGGGTTTATTGCAGTTGGATATTACTGCAAGATTATCGATGAGTTTGAATAATACTCCGCTTCAGGGCGCGCATATTAATGTGGTCAGCGGTAACTTTATTATTGCTCAGCCGTTGGGTGTGGATGATGGTGTTGATTATTGCCATAGCGGTCGTATTCGCCGGATCGATGAAGAGGCTATTCATCGCCAATTGGACAATGGCGCTATTGTGTTGCTGGGGCCAGTGGCAGTATCAGTGACCGGCGAGAGCTTTAATTTGACCTCTGAAGAAGTTGCAACTCAATTAGCTATCAAACTGAAAGCTGAGAAAATGATCGGTTTCTGTTCATCGCAAGGGGTGACGGATAGCGAAGGTAATATTATTTCAGAACTGTTCCCAAATGATGCTCAAAAACGGATTGAAGAGCTGGAACAAGAAGGTGATTACAACTCAGGAACAGTACGTTTTCTGCGTGGGGCAGTGAAAGCATGCCGCAGCGGAGTACGCCGGAGTCATTTACTGAGTTATCAGGAAGATGGCGCTCTGGTACAAGAACTGTTCTCTCGTGATGGTATCGGCACCCAGATTGTCATGGAGAGTGCAGAACAAGTTCGTCGTGCGACCATTAATGATATTGGTGGCATATTAGAGCTGATTCGCCCACTGGAGCAGCAAGGTATTTTAGTGCGCCGTTCACGCGAACAGCTTGAGATGGAAATAGATAAATTCACCATTATAGAACGAGATAATCTGACTATTGCCTGTGCTGCACTTTACCCTTTCCCCGAAGAGCAAATTGGTGAAATGGCTTGTGTCGCGGTACATCCGGATTATCGCAGCTCCTCCCGTGGTGAAATGTTGTTAAAACGGGTAGCGAATCAGGCGCGGCAGATGGGGCTTAAAAAGCTGTTTGTGTTGACCACCCGCAGCATCCACTGGTTCCAGGAACGCGGTTTTACTCCCGCAGAGGTTGAGGTGTTACCAATTCAGAAGCAGGAATTGTATAACTATCAGCGCCGTTCAAAGATTCTATTGGCCGATTTGTAATCTGAAGGGGCATTTGCCCCTTCGATATTTTCACTTCAATTGATTCAAACGATCAACCAATCCGCTCACACGAAGTGTAGGGGTACGTATCGCATGACTTAATACTGTATCGCTGCAATACAGCGTCAAGCGCTGCCGTGCGCGGGTAATCGCGGTATAGACCAATTCTCGAGTTAACACTGGCATGAACGTATTGGGCAGAACCAATGCAGTATGCTCAAACTCCGACCCTTGAGATTTATGCACGGTCATCGCATAAGCAGTTTCATGGCTGGGAAGACGACTCGGCTGCACCGATTTGATATTGCCGTCAGGTAATTGGAAATGCACCCGCAGCTCACCTTCAGGATCAGGTAAAGCAATACCAATATCGCCATTGAATAAACCGAGCGCACTGTCATTAAGCCCTATCATCACCGGCCTGCCAACATACCAACGCCCCGACGGCCCTGGCGTTCGCTCTATTAATCGCTTGCGATGCAATAGTTGTTCGATCCGCTCATTTAAGCCACTGACACCAAATGGCCCAGCGCGTAATGCGCATAACAGTTGATAGCGGCCAAATGCAGCAAGTACGTCCACAGCTTGAGCACCTGCTGCTACCAGTTCAAGATAGTGCTGATAACCAGCTGCACAGTCCTCCAGCAATACCTGATAATCATCGGAATCTGCCAGAGAAAAGCGCTCGATATCCGAATATGTACCGTTAAAGACAGCTAACGCATCACGATATCTCCCGGCATTAACCGCTAAAGCAAGTTGCCCGATACCGGACTTTTCATCGAAACGGTAGCTTTTACGCAGCAAACACAAACTATCACGGACATTGACGGTATCTGTCTCCACCTCACCTATTGGGATGTTTCCCACCAATGTGCATCCCGTTAAGCGAGTTAACTGTTCAGCCCTTGGCTCGCTGTAACCCAACTCAGCAAAGCGACATATATCACCCAGTACTGCCCCCGCCTCTACCGAAGCCAATTGGTCACGGTCACCGAGAAAAATCACCTGAGCTTTGGCGGGTAATGCCGCAATGAGCCGTGCCATCATGGGTAAATCCACCATTGATGCTTCATCAACCACCAGCACATCAAGGTTTAGCGGGTTACCACGGTGATACCGTAAGCGCTGGCTGTTGGGTTGTGCACCTAACAAACGGTGCAATGTGGATGCTTGGTCTGGGAATAACTTGCGTTCATCGTCAGTCAGTGAGAGTTGGCGAATGGCGTTCCCCAGTGATTCAGTCAACCGTGCGGCAGCTTTACCGGTTGGAGCGGCAAGCTGGATACGTAAACGCTGCCCTTGGCTAAGTTGTATCAGCGCAGTCAATAGCTTGGCTACCGTCGTCGTTTTCCCCGTCCCTGGACCACCGGAAATCACGGAAATACGGCGGGTAGCCGCTACCGCAGCGGCCACTTTTTGCCAGTCGACCTCATTTTCTGCCGGCCCAAATAGGCGATCAAGCGTATCTCTTAATAATGTTTCGTTGACGTCTCTGGTTTCGCTGCCGTCACTGATTTCGTTGATAAGAGACGCCATATTGTCACTGGCAATAAAGCGCACTACATCACCTTCGTATTGCCACATCCGTTGTAAATACAAACGGTCATTTTGCAACACTAAAGGGGTGGGCTGCGAACCATCACTGACTGCCGGAGAACTATTGAGTTTTTGTATCCAATGTAATTGATCTGGCGCACCGACAGCCTGCCACAGTGCTTGTGATAGCGCTGGCTGTCGGCCACCAAACAGTTGATCTGGCTGCAAATAACTCAATGGTAGACACACGTGCCCGGCACCAGCTTCAGCACTGAGAACAGCGGCTGCCAGTTGCAACATGGGATCATCATCACCGGCTATCATCCGCGAGAACTGGACATCCAGTGGCCGTAGTAAGTGGTCACGAACCGCTTGATCCAGTAACGTCATCATATTGATGTGCCCTCACCGGCTATCGCCATACCACTGTTGTCACTTATATGCGGCCCTACTTCACGACCACTGAATAAACAGTCCATTCTCTCGATGAGTTCTCGTTCTGGGCGGCAGCTAAAAATACCGTTCCCTGGGTGTTGTTTATCAACACCACGCAGGAAGAGATAAATGACACCACCAAAGTCGCGCTGATAGTCATAATGACCCAATCGATGGCGCAAATAGCGGTGTAATGCCAGAGTATAAAGCTGATATTGCAAATCATAACGATGATCAGCCATGGCTTGGGTCATAGCATCTTGGGTATAGGCACTGCTGTCCTCACCCAACCAGTTGGATTTGTAATCCAGTAAGTAATATTTGCCTTGCCAGCAGAAAACCAGATCAATAAACCCTTTCAACATTCCTCTGACTTGCTGAAAATCCAGCACCGGGCACTGGCGAGAGAGTGGGTCATAGTGCTTGATTAAGGTATCTAGCTCACGGGCTTGCAGCAAAGTGTCTATTGGCAAATAAAATTGCAACTCGGCTTGCTTGCTCTGTGGCGTCAATTGCGCCAATGTCACACCGGTTTCATTCAGAGGAGTTTGTACAATGTCAGTTAGCCACTGATACAACATAGATGACCACTGCTCACCAAAACCTTGTTGCTGTAACTGTTCTGTCAGCCAGTCTTGTTCAATCGGCTGGCTGAAATCCAGAGGTTCAAGTAAATCATGCAAAAAAGTACCGGGTGCCGCACCTCGGGGAAAAGTATGAGGGGTTAACTGAGGCTCAGTTATTAATACCTGCTCGCCAACAGCGTCAGTATCCAACCGCGGTAATAACTCCTGTAATGGCACACTCAGCGCCTGTGAGGCTACGCTTTTACTCGAACCATGCTGTTGTAGGCCGGAATAGCTGGTGACCCGCCAAAAATCGTGTATTTGGCGACTAAACTGTCGAGCAGCAAGGGCTGGCAACTCATCCTGCTGCGGCTGCCAAGGTGTCTCATCCAGTTGCCCGGCTTGTGAAACAGAAATCTCTCCATCTGCCAGCGCCGCCAACTCTGCCAATTTATCAGCAAGATACTGTGCATCTCCCGCCTGGCCTTGTTGCACCAGATAACCTAACGCGCTGAGATGCATATCACTTTCACCTTGTTTCTTTCGCCCACCTTTAATTAGCGGAGCAATACCTATGCTGCAATGATAAACCGCACGGGTAAGTGCTACGTATAATAGCCGTAAGTCCTCAGCCAGACGTTCTTCCTCCGCCAAAGCCTGACTCTCTTCATCGGCATTCAGGTCAAGTAATGCTTCAAAGCTATGGCGATCATGGTAAAGCACGTCCTGCTGCTGACGGAAATTGCCAACAAAAGGTAACCAAACTAGCGGGTATTCCAATCCTTTGGATTTATGGATAGTAATGACTTGCACCAAATGGCGATCACTTTCTAAACGAAGTTGCTGATTATCAGACTGATGATTCGGTTGTGCTATTTGTTGTGCCAGCCAACGGATTAGTGCGTGCTCACTATCAAGCTGTGCTGCTGCTTCTTGCAATAACTCCCCTAGGTGCAGCAAATCTGTCAGCCGCCGCTCCCCCCCCTGAGTCGCCAGCAGATTCTCAGCTAAATGGCGCTGAGCCATAATCTCCCGCAGCATCGGGAGCACCCCACGGCGCTGCCAGTGTTGGCGATATCCATCGAACTCATCAACCAAACTATCCCACGCCCGCTCATCGTGATTCAACTCATCCAACATTCGCGCATCCAGCCCCAATATGCCGGTCGCCATAGCGCTACGTAATGTCCGCTCCTGCTCGGGAGCTAAAACAGCCTGTAATAGCCATAGCAAATCTTTGGCCTCTGCGGTATCAAATACGCTGTCACGATTGGAGAGATACACGGATGGGATAGCCAATGTACTCAGGGCATCGCGCACCAGTGCTGCCTCAGCCCGGCTCCGCACCAATATGGTGATATCTGATGCCTGAACCGGCCTTGAACTTGTGGCTGTCACTAATTGCGCCAGGCCTTTTTGCCCAGCAGTAAGCCAGTCTCGGATTTGGACGGCACATTGCCGAGCCATTAACTGTTGGTACTCACTAACCCCTACACCTTCCCCAGGCTGCAACCAGAAAGACATAGCGGGCTGTTTTTTCCCTTTTACTTCAAATGATAAATGTTTGTTTTTTTGTGCAGGTGCCACATTTATAAAGGGAATTTGTTTAAACAAAAAAGGAACATCGACCAGACTAAAAAGCCGGTTAACTGATTGCACCATTGGGAAGGATGAGCGCCAGTTAGTCTCTAATGTGTAGTGGGCACTTACTTCTGAGCGAGCACGAATATAAGTAAAAATGTCTGCACCACGGAAAGCATAAATAGCCTGCTTAGGGTCACCAATCAGCAATAGGCCACACTCTTCCTGCCCACCATAAAGTGTGTGGAAAATTCGGTATTGTTGCGGGTCGGTATCTTGAAACTCATCAATCATTGCTACGGGATAACGAGTGCGAATGGATTGAGCCAACAATTCTCCGCCAGGTTGTTGCAATGCCGCATCCAGTTTACTGAGTAGGTCATCAAACCCCAGCTCTGCCCTCTGACGTTTTTCTTGCTGCACAGAGACTCGTATCTCGCTGATAGCTCGGGCTAAAATCAGATCTCTAAGTGTCAGAGGTTGTTCGAATATACGGTCTATAGCATGAAAAACATCGTGCTGGGGAGCCTCACCCTTTTTGGTTTTTTCAAATAATACTGATTGGCGGAATTTCTCTAATTCTTTAGGCAACTGATAATCGCCGGTTTCTTGCTCAGCCCAACTACCGACTTTTTCCAACCAGTTAGGTAAATATCGAGCACTGTAGCTGCGTTTATCAACACCAGACCCACTAATCAACGCCTCTAATTCTGGAGCCGCAGCGCGCCATTGCGCCTTAACTGCATCAATTTGGGCCACTATATGCTGATGTCGACTGAGTATCGTTTCATCATCACCAGGCGCTTGTCGAAATTTTGGCGTTTCACCTTGTAAGTAAGCAGAAAGATCTTTAAGTAATGCCTCTGGCCCGCTCCACTCCTGGCTAACCGCTCTGGCAATAGTCAGCGGGAGCGGATAGCAATGACGCCGCCAGAAATCGGCGCAAGCCTGCCTACGTAATGGCAGTTCATCTTGCACCAAGGTTTGTTCGAATAAGATACCCGACTCAAAGGCATTGTTAGCCAACATTCGCTGACAAAAACCGTGAATAGTATAAATTGCCGCTTCATCCATCTGGCGCTCAGCTGCAAGTAATTGTGCTGCAGCCTCACTCAAATCAATAATTTCAGCTAATAAAGACCGATGCATTGGGTCATCACTGACTCCCCGAACGCAGGCGATACGCAACTCATGAATATTGTCACGAATTCGCCCTCTCAACTCCTCAGTTGCTGCTTCGGTAAAAGTCACCACCAGGATTTCCTCGACCATTAAGGGGCGACGAAACGCCGCTTCCCCGCCTAAGCCAAGCAACAATCTGAGATAAAGAACCCCAATGGTAAAAGTCTTACCAGTACCGGCAGAGGCTTCAATTAGCCTCTCGCCATACAAAGGGAGCGTTAGCGGTTCTAGCCGCTGGGGAGTCATTGATGTCATGGAGCCAATACCTTCTGCGGTAAGGTTGCTTGCAAGGCTGACGTTGTTGGATAAGTCGTCCATCCTTTAAGCACTGCATACCCGCCCTCAGTTTGCCCCAGCCCTTTAACCTGAGAAAGCAGTGCCAGACCTTGTGGTTTGATCACCGCTTGCTGGAAGAAATCTGCCAATGCCGTGTTCGTCAACAACTTCACCTGAGCGATCATTTTCTCACGGCTATTAAAGGCAAAATTATTGCGATTAAAATCATTGCTGTATCGGCTGGCTTCTTCATCCAGCGTTTGTGGGCGTTGCAGTAATTGGTTGATTAGCGCTTGTTTATATTGTTCAAAATCAGCCGGTTTCATTTCCCTCAGCCGCTTCTCCGCTTCTGGATAGAACGCAAGATAGCGCTGATAAAGATAATCAGGCTGTTTGCTATTACTTTGCAGTAAGAAACCTAAGCCCCATTGACGACCAACTGACATTGGGAAGGCAAATACCGCGTAACCGAGTTGCTCTGCTGTGCGCAGTTGATCATAGAACCACGGCTGAACAATTTGCCCCAACAAAGCGCTGTAAGCCATACCCTCAATTTCGCTATAACCCGTCGGCACATAGACGGCGGCCAGCGCAGCATCAGAACTGCTACCCAGCCGTTCCATATTGGCAAGCTGTGCTTTATCAACAACAACATCCTCACCAGTCCACCAGGTTGTTCCAGTCAAACTGAGTTGTTTTTTCAATGACTCGGCCAGAGATGTCACTTGCTCGGTAGTCATATTGCCTACTGCTAAGACTTCTACCGCAGACTGCTTGAGCAGGTCATCGCGATAAGTCACAACATCTTGCACGCTGATGCTGTCCAGCAATTTACGTCGCTCGCTGCGTTCTGCATAAGGGACATGAGACAGTAACTTCGCTGGCTGAATAGCCAATTCATAAGCCTTACCCTTCTCGGCGACTTCCAATTGCTCACGATACCAAGACTTAGCTTGCGCCAACCCCTCTTTTGTTGGCGTGAAACTGGAATAACCTTCAACCAAAGAAGTCAGCAATTGCGGCATCCGCTGAGTGAAGCCATTTGCACTGACATACAAGCCATTATTCGGCGATGTTGAGAAGCTGATCCCACCGATTGAGGCCTGATAACTCAGCTCATCCAGTGACAGCCCAGCCAGATAGTCAGTCAAAGCAAAAAGAACCTGATGACGGGCGGTGTCCAGAGCATGTGGATTACGGAAAGCAACGGAGATATCGGCTTTCGGTTCATCAGCAAAATACTGACTTGGCATATAGAATACCCGCAGCCCTGGTTGTTCAGCCACTTTCTGTGGTCGGGTGATATTTTTATCCGCTTTGATTAAAGAGAAGTTATCCGGAATATAGGGGTTAAGGGCCGGTAAACTCAGCGTGATATCTTTCCCCAATTTATGCCACTCATGCATCTCTTGCGGGCTGATTTTGTTGACCTGATAAGGAGCATCAACAAAATAAGCGACTTTGTTATGAGGTTCTTCTGGGCTAACAAACCAGATACGGGCATTTTCCGGTGTCATTTCAGCCAGTCGCGCAGCAATGGCTTTCGGATCATACTTATCAGCCAGATAAGGAGCATCAAGCACATGCTCGACAGGCACCCGCAGCATCATATCCACCAGCCACTCGATGTAATCCATATCCCGCGTGATTGAGGGATAGCGGAAATCCAGATTTAATACATGGGCGATTTCATCAAAATAACTCTTTTTAATGCCATCTTTGTGCAGCATGTTGATGTAATCAAAAATGGCCGCTACCACGACATCCCGATTAGCCAGGCCTTTATCGGTAAGGGATACTGAAATGGAGAATACGCCGCCATTTCTATCTACCATCGGGTCAGCACCAGCACTGATTGCATCAGCCAACCCTTGTTTTTGTAACCAATCAGACAAGGTGTCTTTGCTGCGATTCCCTATCAAATAACTGATATAGGTGTCTGTTTTACTGCGAAATTCTGCACTGTTATTTTCAATACGGAACTCGACTTTCAACTGTTTACGCGGTTGAGCTGGCACATAGTGAATAATAATACCGGTTTGCTCTGGTGTGACCGCAGGTACTGTAATCGGTGGTACTTTTGCATCCCGATTCGGAATTCGACCAAAGGTATCAGCAGCTAATTGTGCTAATTGCTCCAAAGATTGATTGCTATACAGTACCCCCACCATCAGATTGGCCGAGTAGTAGCGATGATAGAAACTCAGAAGCTCATCATGTAATTTACCATCTGGCTTATCTTTAAGTGTGTCCAGATTGCCACCGGAGAAACGCGCGCTGGGATGAGCTGGATTAAGTGTTTCCGCATTCACCTGCGCCATCCGCATGCCATCGCGTGAGCGAGCCATCGTCAATTCTGCATTCACCGCATTACGTTCACGGTCGGCATTAATAGGGTCTAACAACGGCTCTGCAATAGCATCAGCCAAACGGTCAACCGCCGGGGCTAATGCATCATTTTCAATTTCAAGATAATAAGCAGTTCGATATGAAGCCGTGCTCGCATTATGGCTGCCGCCATGCTTTTTCAAGAATTCAGAGAAGCTACCTGGCTCAGGAAAACGCTTAGACCCCATCAGTAACATATGTTCTAAATAATGGGCTAAACCCAGTTGGTTATTAGGATCTTCCAGTGATCCAACAGGCAATGCCAAAGCAGCCAAGGATTTCGGTGCTTGTTCATCAGAGACCAACAACACTGTCATACCATTAGGCAATTTTATTGCCTGATATTTACGCAGGTCATGTTCACTTTTGTGAATAACTTCTGCCAGTGGTTGCCATGCAGGAGTGTCAGCCCAACTCAATGGAGCCAGCAAACCTAATAAGAAAAATATGCCAATGATGCGGGCAAACTGTTTATGCATTCCGTTTCTCCCCTAACCCCTTAAAATTGCCGCTAAAACATATATCCGGCTTCTGGTATTCAATCTGCACTAAAATCTGGTTTGGTCATGCACAGCTATCACGCCTTATTATGGCGAGCTATTGGTAATAAATAACGTTCAGTTTCGTTTAATATCGTGTCGAGATGTTGGTTATCCATCAGGCGGAATACCCTTTGTATATAGTTATCCTCACCTTCTCCGGCAATCCGTTGGTCACCTTGCCAAACCTGTAAAAGTTTCATTCGGGCTTTGGTTTGTGTTTCTTCATCCCACAAAATTTGACCAGACTCGCTGTCAAAACACTGACTCAACCATGCCCAGCCACTTTTACTCAGTAATAGCAGAGGTTCGCACATACCTTGCTGATAACCACTGATTAACTGCTGTAAATATTGCCGTGCATCATCGCAATCCAGTGGAGCATAACGCCATGCGGTTCCTTTACGCCCATACATCCGGCTTTCACCCTCACCGCCTGCGGCGCAATACACCAAATGTTCAATCCACAATAAAAGCCCATCGACAGCCGTAAGTGCCGCTGGTCTCCAGCGAACTAAACCATCTTCCTGAATTTGATGCATCCATCCAGTCAGGGTGGTATCCCCAAACCCAATATTTAGCTCAATACTGTGGTTTTCTTTGCATTCAGCACGAATTTGTTCAGCTAATGGCAGCATTTCTTCTTGCTGACTTTCCCAGTAAAGCTCGCCGAAAGAACCATAAGGAAGATTGCCTGCCGCACGGGCTCGGGTGAAGACAGTATTGATATCACTTTCTTCTATCAATGCATTCAATAGTTGAGTATTAAACTGATAACGGTTGAGGTTATCCAAAGTAAAGGGCTCTTCATCGGGTAGCTCCGTTTCTTCAATAACGAAATTCACCCCCAACCGGAGTTGGAAAAATGCCCTCACAGGGTGACGATAGAAGCGGATTAATTCATCAAGAGTGATTTCAGGTAAGGGTTCTGGTGGCAGAGGCTGATTAAATTCTGGGTGCGCCGCCCCTCTGGACTCAGCAGCAGGTAACCATTCAGCGGCATAGCTTTGTAACTCACTATTTTGAGTAAAATTCTCTGCGGCAAACGGCATACGCGCATGCCAGCAGAGTAAATGTTGAATGACCCGTTTGGCACTGTCATCTGCACTGAGTTCTTCATCACCTGGCAAGTGATAACTTTGTGAAATGTATTCAATCAACTCACTAACCAGAACTGAAGGATAGCGCTTACTGTTGTCTTGAATTGAGCGCCCGATATAACTGATATAGAGCTGCTGCTGGGCGGAGAGTAATGCTTCGAGAAACAGATAGCGGTCGTCATCACGGCGGCTACGGTCACCGCGACGAACCTGTTTAGCCATCAAATCAAAACCTAACGGCGGTAGTGTTCGTGGGTAAACACCGTCATTCATCCCCAATAAGCACACCACTTTAAACGGGATAGAGCGCATCGGCATCAGCGTACAGAAATTGATTGGCCCCGCGAGGAAACGCTGGCTAATTCGTTCATTGTCCAGGCGCGAAGCCAGTTCATCTCGCAACAGATTCAGTGGCACGATATCCGGATATTGGGCAGCAATACCATAGCTGATAACCTTCTGCCATTGCTGCTCAATCAGGACCAGCACCGCTTCAGTATCATTATCGGGTTCAAAGAAGGTATCTAATAATTGACGGCATAATGGCAACCATTCACTGAGTGAACGAGATTCGCTTAATTGCTGTCGCCACTGGCTCAATTGCATCAACATATCTGCTAACTGCCCGGCAAGCTCAGCCGCTAAACCGCTGGATTCGTCATAGGGCAAAACCCCTTGCCAGTCACCGGCATTGCTGTCCATAGCATAACCCAGCAGCATACGAGTCAGGCCAAAATGCCAGGTATGCTGACCGGTTGCGGGCAGAGACAACTCACGCACATTGTCATCATCTAATCCCCAGCGGATACCTGACTCGCCAACCCATTGCCGTAAACGGCGCAATCCATCTTCGGTAATACCAAACTTATTGGCTAAAACAGGCACTTCCAGCAGGGCTAATACCTGCTCAGAAGTAAAACGGCTCTGGGGCAAATCAAGTAGAGAGATAAAAGCCTGAAGTGCGGGATGTGCCTGGCTAGCCTTGCGGTCTGAAATCGCAAATGGCAAATAGCGCTCCCCTGTAGTATTCCCAAATGTGGCCTGAATATAGGGGGTATAGCTGTCAATATCTGCGACCATGACAATAATGTCACGTGGAGTCAGTTCAGGGTCGGCCTCTAATAATCGCAGCAGATTATCTTGTAAGACTTCAACTTCGCGCTGAGGGCTGTGGCAGACGTGTATGCTTAGGGAGCGATCCCTGAGATCTAATACTCGCTTTTGGTGGCTATGCGCTAATGTCTCTGGTGTAGTGCCAATAATTGCGTGATCTTCAAGCTCCAGCATATCGTGTTGAATACCATGTAATAGGTTATCGGGTTCGATATCAACAAAAGCATGAACCTCTTGGATCTCATCAACTTGAGATAACAGATACATGTGGTCACGGCCAAGTCGCCCCCATGAGGCTAATAACGGGTTGCTAAGGTCTTGTTCACCATCAGCATTAAATAGTTGCTCCGCCTGCTCAGGGTCACGAAATAGCTTAACTTCCATCGACTCACGATAATGTCTGCGTTTGCGGCTTTGTAATTTCGCCAGAAAAGCATAATCCTGAATATCCCCCCAAAAATAACGGCATGGGTTAGTAAACATCAAATGGATATCGATGTGTTTGCCCAATGCTTGTAAGGCCTGTAAATAGATTGGGGGTAATGCGGATATACCACAGATGAATACTCGTTTGGGCAGCCCTGCTGGACAAACATCGGATTCGAGAAGTGTGCGGATAAAGCGCTGATAAAGATTGGCGCGGTGCCATTCCGGTTGTTCAAGTTGGCGGGTATAGCGCGTTAACTCAACCCATAGTAAAGATTGCCATTTCTGGGAATCATCCAATTTATCAACTAGTTGACCACACTCCCAACTCTCAAGCCATTCTGGACGGTACACCAGATATTGGTCAAACAGGTCAGCAACTCGTGCCGCAAGTTGGTGGATTTTACGCTTATCGCTATCGTCGCTTAAATAGCGTTTCATCGCAGAAAATACTGGATTTTCCAATAAATCCGGTAATAACCACATGAGTTTCCATGTCATGGCATCTTTGCTAAATGCGCTTTCTTTTGGGATTCCGGGTAACACACGGGTAAACATTTCCCAGATAAAGGTCGCCGGCAATGGAAACTCAATATTGGCTGCAATACTAAATTGTTGAGCCAATTGCATTTGTAGCCATTGAGCCATTCCAGGACTTTGCACCAGTACCACTTCTTGCTGAAAAGGGTTATCCAACGGTTCTCGTTCTATCAGCGCAGTTGTTAGCGCTTTGAGTAAATCTAATTGATTAGAATGATAAACCGTGAACATGATGACTCCCTTAAAGCACTATGGAGAATATCCATAAATGATTAAACCAGTTGATTATCACTTGTGGATAAATCCTGAGGTTTAATACTCTAGCTTGATAATGAATGAGCGCAATAGGTTATCGTCATTATCCTGTTTATAGCCATACGACTAACTACCCTCATCCGTATGACAAAACCAACGACTTAATTCTGCCTGCTGCTTCGGTTGTATTCTCAGGGTAAATGTAAACTCTGTGCACTCCCCATCAATTCGCTTTATAAACTGACGCTGTTGCCAGTGAGGTTTGATTCCAGAGATATGCGCCTTAGCTGGCTTATCACCACCACTGTCAATATGTTGATTAAGCAAAGACCACGCCTGACGTTGCTGCCATAAAGAAGAAAAACCCTGCAAAAGTACCTGATGGTATTGCAGCAATCCCAGCAGCGAGACTGAGAAAAAAAGGGCTGCAATCAAAGCCTCTGGCAGGCTAAATCCCTGTTGAAAATGGAACTTCCTACTTCCTTCTATATACTGTAGCGAGTCACGATACTTAACTAAATACAAAATTTCACATCCTTTTCTGGGCAAAAATCCAACCATCCATGAGCCACGTTCACTAACCGATATCGTCCTCTATTTCCTTGTTCTAAAATCAGTTTAGTTCGTTGGTAGAGCATCAAGGGCGGTTGAGATCCGAAAGACTTACTCTCTCCACGCAGGATAAAAAAACCAGCCAGCGATGACGGTCTAATACAGGCTTTTAAGCCATATTGTGGATGTTCATTGCAATGCCATACTGCCCCTATCTGCCACGGTAAGCTGAATGACCAAATCTGGTTCGCCCCCCAATTCAATGATGATGCCGCCTGATTAAAGGCACGCAAGTGGTGCTGTTCCTCTGCAGTAATTTTCTGAATATTATCCAATTGTCGATGTAAGGCTGACAACAGAAATAAGCCAAGCGCAAAAAGGGTAGCGATGGCTGCCAAAGTACTCGTCCCCCGCTGTTGCTCCAGCCTCATAAATTATTCCCACGAATGGTATAAGTCAGTTGACGGTGTATTGCCGGATTATCTTTTTTTTGTCCTGCTAATTGCACGCGATAAACCTGTTCAGTGGTGTGCTGCGGCAATCGGTTAACTGAAAAATGCATGATGGCGATCTCTTGTGGATCGAACAGCTTTTCCCAACCGTTGCCAGAACAATTCAGTGCTCCACGCTGGCCTTCCAATGCTTTATTACGCAGGCGATAACCAAAATATTCGGACTCCTGATGTTTCTCTCCTTCCCACCGGCCATTGCGGTTGAGATCATATGCAACAATCAAGCAAGAGTTTGCGGCCTCTCCTTGATATTGCCGTGTAGTTATGGCCTTTCCCTGGCACTCCCCGTGACAAAATCCCGCCCGCCGAAGATCCTTTTCCAGTGCGGCCATAATTTGGCTTAGCACCAGTTCCAGATGATAATGCTGCTGCAATATTGATATTTGCTTGTGTAATTGGGGGAAAACTTGTGTGGCGGCCATAACAATCATGCTGCCAACACTCAGTGCCAGCATCATTTCTGGCAGAGTAAAACCAGCCCTATATTTCTGCGAGAAATGATCAGGTACAGGGGCATCCATCTCCTTTACTATTTCTTGCATAAATTAATCCCAGCTATTGATTTTCCCTCACCACATAGCCGGATTCGCCCACGACTAGAGATAATTAGTCTGATACGTCCAGCAGGATTACTGAGCACAATATTTCCTGCCTGCGCCGTGTTTCTGAAGCCATAAAAACCAATGTCTTTATTTAAAGAAATCGTAATAGAAACATCAGGATAAGGTGGAGTAAATATTTCTCCCTCTAATAAGGAACAATCTACTGTTGGCTTATTACCACTGCCTAAACACCTCTGTTTGTCATACCGTATCCATAACAGTGTCGTGTTGTTACTGCGATTAGCCTTGGCCTGCAAATGTGTTAAAAAATCAAGTAACTGGCGAGCACTGTCCGCAAGCCTCTCCCGTTGTCGATAATGGTGCCAACTCTGTGCACCCCATACCGTCATAAGACCAGCTAAGGCAATGACTAATAACAGCTCAACAAGGCTGATACCTTTTTGTTTTTTAATAATATTTCCGCTGATAAAGCGCAGTTTATTGAGTCGTAGGTTGGTTTTCATGGTGTGAGTTTACGTCATGAAAAGTTGAGATCCAGCAGCGGTTAATTAAGGTTGGAAGTGGTACGCAAAATTTTATTTATAGCGACATAAATACTAATAAAGGTGCGGCGCACTTCGCAATTTTTTGCCAATAGACGTAGTAGATAAAATAAAAGGAGTGGCTATTAAAGGGGTTGTTGTAGGCTAAAAATTAGTGGTATATACCCTAAATAATTCGAGTTGCAGGAAGGCGGCAACTGAGATACAAATCGGTCGGGAACCGATTTGAACAGCATTTATGCTGCCCGCAGGGTGTGCCTCAGGGATGAGGCACATTCATCCCGATGAGCTTACACAAGTAAGTGATTCGGGTTATTGAACGTAGCCAACGCACATGCAGCTTGAAGTATGACGGGTATAAACCGGAGCCAAATGGCTCCGGTTTAACATCAGATAGCAATCGGGGCTTTGATACCAGGGTGAGGGTCATACCCTTCAATTTCAAAATCTTCGAAACGATAGTCAAACAATGAAGCAGGTTTACGTTTGATAATCAGTTTTGGCAGCGCCCGCGGTTCACGGCTTAATTGCAGGTGAGTTTGCTCAATATGGTTGCTGTATAAGTGCGTATCGCCCCCCGTCCAGACAAAATCACCTACAGCCAAATCACATTGCTGCGCCATCATATGTACCAGTAATGCATAGCTGGCAATGTTAAATGGTAAGCCGAGGAACACATCACAAGAGCGTTGATATAGCTGACAAGACAGCTTGCCATCAGCCACATAAAACTGGAAGAAAGCATGGCACGGTGCCAAAGCCATTTGATCCAACTCACCCACATTCCATGCAGAAACAATGATACGACGGGAGTTTGGGTCTTGCTTAAGCTGTTGCACTACCTTACTCAGTTGGTCAATCTGGCGGCCATCAGCAGCACCCCAAGCACGCCATTGCTTACCATAAACCGGGCCAAGATCACCGTTTTCATCCGCCCACTCATCCCAGATTGAGACGTTATTCTCCTTCAGATAACCAATATTGGTATCGCCGTTGAGGAACCATAACAACTCATGAATGATGGAACGCAAATGGCAGCGCTTGGTGGTTACCAGCGGGAAACCATCTTGTAAATTGAAACGCATCTGATGCCCAAAAATCGACAGCGTCCCAGTACCGGTGCGGTCATCTTTAGCAGTGCCTTCTTCCAGCACTTTTTTCATCAAATCCAGATACTGTTTCATGTTACCTCACGAAAGTTGTTGCGCAGGACGGCGATACGCCCAAATCATCATAATGATACCGGCCAGAATCATAGGTACAGAGAGGATCTGCCCCATGCTGATCACGCCGTCGAACAAGCCAAGCTGGGCATCAGGCTGGCGGAAACATTCCACAATAATTCGGAACGCGCCATAACCAATCAGGAACAGGCCTGAAACACTGCCCATAGGCCGTGGCTTGCGGATAAACAGGTTCAGGATGATAAACAGCACCACCCCTTCCAGAATCATTTCATATAATTGCGAAGGGTGGCGTGGCAATACACCGTATTGATTGAAGATTGCCTGCCACTTAGCAGGGTCTGCGGCAACAATCGCAATATCTTCGCCCCGAGAAGTCGGGAACAGCATCGCCCATGGAGTATCCGTGGTGACCCGACCCCACAGCTCGCCATTGATAAAGTTCCCCAAACGGCCAGCACCTAAGCCAAATGGAATCAGTGGCGCAATAAAATCAGCAACCTGGAAGAAATGGCGCTTGGTGCGGCGAGCAAACCACAGCATCACACAGATAACACCAATCAAACCGCCGTGGAATGACATGCCGCCATCCCATACCTTAAACAGGTACAGTGGATTATCGAGGAACAGCGGCAGGTTATAGAACAGAACATAACCAACACGACCACCGACAAACACTCCGAGGAAGCCGGCGTAAAGGAGATTTTCGACTTCTTCTTTGGTCCAGCCACTGCCCGGCTTATTGGCCCGACGAACCGCCAACCACATAGCGAAGACGAAGCCCACCAAGTACATCAGGCCATACCAATGCAGGGAAACCGGGCCAATTGAGAAAATGACCGGATCGAATTTAGGAAACGCCAGATAGCTATTGCTCATCTATCACCACGAAATGTCTCATATTTTGAGAGAGTTAATGTTCTTGCCCGGTTAGGGCTTCAGGTTGCGCATAATAGCATAGCCTGGGGGCACTCAGGGGAGCTACAGTAGGTAAAGTTCTGTAACATTACTTTCCGCCGCGAATCAAACCACCTAACCCTCTGCGCTCCATAAATGCCGCTGTGAGATGGCGTACATCCGTGGTCATTTGGGCGTTTAATACCCGCTCAGCCAAGGCTTGTGCATCCACTAAGTCGATATTGCGCAGCAAATATTTGATACGCGCCACACTGCGGCCATTCATACTGAGGTTGCGATACCCCAGCCCAACCAGCAGCAAAGCACCCATCGGGTCGCCAGCCATTTCACCACATAAACTCACTTGCAGGCCAGACTGTGTCGCCTGAGCTAAAATGTGACTCAGCACTTGTAGCATCGCCGGATGCAAACTGTCATACAGTGAAGCAACTCGTGTGTTATTACGGTCTACCGCCAGTAGATATTGCGTCAGATCGTTGGTGCCAACCGAGATAAAATCGACTCGCGATTTCAGATACGGCAGCATAAATATCATGGCTGGCACTTCAACCATCACACCCAGTTTGGGCTGTGGCAATTCGTAGCCCAAGACTTCCTGAACTTCACGGCCAGCACGATCAATCAAGCGTTTTGCCTCATCGACTTCTTCCAAGCTGGTGATCATCGGCAATAAAATACCCAGATTACCGGTTCCGGCATTGGCCCGAAGCATCGCTCTGACCTGGATCAAAAAGATCTCTGGCTGATCGAGCGTGACACGAATACCGCGCCAGCCCAGACAAGGGTTCTCTTCACTGATCGGCATATAAGGAAGCTGTTTATCCGCACCGATGTCCAGTGTTCTGAGTGTGACCGGTTTGTTCGGGTAAAGCTGTAACATGCCTTGATACTGTGCCACCTGCTCTTCCTCTGATGGGAAGCCACTTTGCAGCATAAAGGGAATCTCGGTGCGATAGAGGCCCACGCCATCCACTCGCCCACCCAGCAGTTGTTCATGTTCCGGGCTAAGGCCCGCATTGAGCATCACCTGGATCCGCTCACCACTTTTCAGCGCGGCGGGTTGCTCAACATCATCTTCAGCCAGCTTACTAAGTTCAATCTCTTCCGTGACCAGCCGTTGATATTCTTTGACCAGCACCGGCTCAGGATCAACCAGCACTTCGCCGCGATAACCATCAACAATCAGTAACCGCTGGTTCAGCAACGCAGGTTGAATATCTGCGCCCATTACCGTCGGGATCCCCATGGCGCGCACCAGAATGGCGGCATGGGAGTTAGCTGCACCATCCCGCACCACCACACCGGCGAGGCGATCTTGTGGTACTTCAGCCAATAATGTGGCGGTGAGCTCATCGGCAACCAGAATAAAACGCTCGGGCCACTGGCTGGCACCAGAAGTGCTGTCGTCGAGATGAAACAGCAAGCGCTGACCCAATGCCCGCAAATCACTGGCGCGCTCGCGCATATAGGTATCTTGCAAGCTGGCAAACTGCGCGGCAAATTGTTCGACGACTTGTTTAACCGCCCACTCCGCCACCGATCCGGCGTCAATTTGAGCGAAAAGTTCGCGCTTTAGGCGAGCATCATTAAGCAAGTGAGAATAGAGATCGAAAATCGCCGCGCTCTCTTTTTGTGAGCTGGCGGCAAAGCGCTTACTGAAGCGACGGAATTCGGCTGCGGCTTCCTCCAGCGCTTGTGTTAGGCGTTCACGCTCTTGGGCAGTATCGAGTGTCGAGGCCTCGTAAACCAAATCGAGGGAAGGCTGCGAAGTATCCTGCCAGCCCTCAGCAACCGCAACCCCCGGAGCCGCAGCGAGTGCGCGGATCCGCGTTTGTCGGTATTGGCCAAAAATGGCATTGAGTTGAGATTGAGAAAGAATGCCCGCCAGCTGTGTTGCCAGCGTGACCATGAACGACTCTTCGCTCTCATCAAACTGACGATGTTCACGTTGCTGAACCACCAGCACACCAAGCAATTGGCGACGATAAATAATAGGCACCCCGAGGAACGCCCGGAAGCGATCCTCTTTAACTTGGGGAACATATTTAAAACTGGGGTGGCTCTGTGCATCGGCCAGGTTAATAGGCTCAGCCAGGCGCCCTACCAACCCGACAATTCCTTCGTCAAAGGCTAGTGTAATGGTGCGACCACGGGGCTTTTTCAAACCCCGTGTTGCCATTAGGTAGTAACAACGGCGGTCATTATCTGCCAGATAAATCGAGCAAACTTCCGTGTCCATCGCCAGACAGGTTTCATTGACCAACAGCTCTAACGCATCCGTTAGGCTGGTTGCCATCGCCACTTTCTCAACTATTTCTCGCAAACGCGTGAGCATGATCGGCTTAACTTAACCTCTTTTACGGCGATAAGCGGGCGGCACCCGTGGCGGAGCTGCCTCCTGCACAGGCATTACGGTTGGAGCAAACTCTTTCATCACGCGACGATAAACATCCCGTTTAAAAGA
This sequence comes from Yersinia proxima, assembly GCF_902170785.1. GTDB lineage: Bacteria > Pseudomonadota > Gammaproteobacteria > Enterobacterales > Enterobacteriaceae > Yersinia > Yersinia proxima. The sequence goes on from NZ_CABHYG010000022.1 coordinate 21,586, forward strand.
CACCACCTGACGCACCGGATACCAATAACTGACCCATCGCCAGCCATCAAACTCCGGAGTACTGCTGCGTTGCATGTTGATATCGGCTTCATTACATATTAACTGTAGTAGAAACCATCGCTGTTTTTGGCCGATGCATACCGGCTTTGTATCCCAACGCACCAAACGTTTTGGTAATTTGTAGCGTAACCAGTTACGGGTTGAAGCCAGAATTCGGACATCTTTTTTGTTAAGTCCTACTTCTTCAAAAAGTTCACGATACATTGCCTGCTCTGGTGTTTCACCGGGGTTTATCCCCCCTTGAGGAAACTGCCAGGAGTGCTGACCGTAACGCCTGGCCCACAACACTTCTCCCTGCCGATTACAAATTACAATCCCCACGTTCGGGCGGTAGCCATCATCATCGATCACCGGACTACCTCAATAAACTTAAAACTCAAAGATGCTCTGATTGTTTCACACTAGCAACAGGCGGTAAACCACTGGTTATCCGCCAACGAAACCTGATAACTCTGGGATAACTCACAGATATTGGCAAAGTTATAAACACCCTGAGGGCTGCACTCCCTTTTTTATTCACTTTTTCTGTGGATATAGGTGTGCAGAACTCTAGGGAAAAGCAGGTACAACTCATTTTAACGTAATTATACGCCAAAAATATTAGAAAAAATAAGTGATTAATTTCAATAAAATAACAGGTTTCCCACAGGTATTTATCACCTAAAAATGTGATCTATATCCGTTTTAGATCTGAGGCTGGCTAAAGATCCATCAATGTGGTTTTTATCCACAGATAATGAGGCAAAGTTATGCAAAAAAGGGCAAAACTCGCAAAAAAACCTGCCGTCAAGGCTGTAAATTGAACCAGTGATCACGATTTATTGGGGTTATCCAATAAATCTGTGGATAAATAGGTGTAAGATCCTGTTCATTATTCCTGTCAGCAGGTGTACAAGATAGTCCGATTGGCAGTATTTATCGGGTAGGAGGAAAGAAAACTTCCGTTAAATCATGCTATTATTTGTTTCTGCTGCACTGGATAACAATACATCTACGGTCACTTTTATTTCAGCTCACTTTTTAACCTACTTTAGCAGGTTTACATTTTATGTCTGTTTATTCACTGCCTCCGGCACCGCCCACTGATGAACATCAACTTTTTCAACGTGCTGAAGCACTATCAGGTTTTACTCTTGGCGAATTGGCAACCAAAGCTGGCTGGAGTATTCCAGCGGATTTAAAACGGGTAAAAGGCTGGGTTGGCATGTTGCTGGAATTCTATCTGGGAGCCAGCGCGGGCAGTAAACCTGAACAGGATTTTGCTGATATTGGTATCGAGCTGAAAACTATTCCTATCAGTGCCCAAGGCAAACCGCTGGAGACCACTTTTGTCTGTGTTGCCCCCCTGACCGGTAATAGCGGCATCACTTGGGAAAGTAGCCATGTACGGCATAAATTGGCCCGCGTGTTGTGGGTGCCTGTTGAAGGTGAACGGCAAATTCCGTTAGCACAGCGCCGGGTTGGTGCTCCTTTATTGTGGAGCCCGAATGAGGAAGAGGAAGAATTACTGCGCCGCGATTGGGAAGAGTTAATGGATCTTATCGTTTTGGGCAAAGTTGAAACTATTACGGCTCGTCATGGTGAAGTCTTACAATTGCGCCCGAAAGCCGCCAATAGCCGCGCATTAACTGAAGCCATCGGCGAACACGGTCAACCCATCATGACCTTACCTCGCGGTTTTTATTTGAAAAAAACCTTTACCGGCCCGATGCTGGCCCGACACTTTTTGCTTTAACGGATGAATCCTATTATTCCGCTTAATCAATAAACGCGTATAATTGTATCTTTGTGTTTCCGTAAACTCCGTAATTTCCGTAAGGTGTAAGGCACAATGTTTGAATGGATTGCCGATCCAAATGCCTGGTTGGCGCTAGGCACACTGACTATCCTCGAGATCGTTCTCGGCATAGACAATATTATTTTCCTTTCTTTAGTGGTCGCAAAATTACCTAAAGCGCAGCAAAACAAAGCCCGTCGCCTTGGTTTGGCCGGTGCGATGCTTATGCGTTTGGCATTACTGGCTTCTATCGCCTGGGTTATCCGCCTGACGGAGCCGTTGTTTACGCTGGCCGGTCATGGCGTCTCGATGCGGGATCTCATTTTGCTGTTGGGTGGCTTGTTCCTGATTTGGAAAGCCAGCAAAGAAATTCATGAGACCATTGAGGGCAGTGATACCGACCATAGCAGTAATGTCAGTTCTTTCTTTGCAGCTATCGTGCAAATCATGCTGTTGGATATCATCTTTAGCCTGGACTCGGTGATAACTGCGGTAGGGCTGTCAGATCATCTGTTCATTATGATGGCCGCAGTCGTTATTGCCGTGGGCGTAATGATGTTTGCTGCCCGGCCGATTGGTGAGTTTGTTAACCGCCATCCCTCCGTCAAAATGCTGGCATTATCTTTCCTGATTTTGGTCGGGTTTACCCTGATGTTGGAAAGTTTCCAGATTCATATTCCGAAAGGCTACATCTACTTCGCCATGTTCTTCTCAATGGGTGTTGAAACCCTCAACCTCATGCGCGGAAAGAAAAATAAGCCTGTAAAATAAAAATATTGTGGGTGCGATTCGTCGCGCCCCTTTCCCACTATTTTCTGCACTTTTTCTTTGTGCTCTTCCCCCTGCCGCAGTGCTTAGTTATAGTCGGATAAGGCGGGTTTGACTTAGCCTGATAACTTCAGACACAAAGGAAGGTCGGCAATGCAATATCATCGTATCCCCCACAGTTCATTAGAAGTAAGCCTGCTGGGTCTGGGCACCATGACTTTTGGTGAACAAAACAGTGAAGCCGATGCCCATGCTCAACTGGATTATGCCGTTGCAGCCGGTATTAACTTAATTGATACCGCAGAAATGTACCCGGTTCCCCCAAAACCAGAAACCCAAGGGTTAACCGAGCAATACATTGGTAGCTGGCTCAAAGCCCGCGGTAGTCGAGACAAAATTATTTTAGCCAGCAAAGTCTCCGGGCCATCACGCGGCAACGATAAGCCCATTCGCCCTAATATGGCACTGGATCGGAAAAACATCCGTGTCGCGCTGGAAGATAGCCTCCGACGCCTCAATACCGATTATCTTGATATTTATCAGTTACATTGGCCACAACGAGAAACCAACTGTTTTGGTAAACTGAATTACCGTTACAGTGAACAAACCGCTGTTGTCACCTTGCTTGAGACACTGGAAGCGCTGAACGAACAGGTACGCGCCGGTAAAATCCGCTATATCGGTGTCTCGAATGAAACACCTTGGGGTGTGATGCGTTATCTGCAACTGGCAGAAAAGCATGACTTGCCGCGTATTGTGTCGATTCAAAATCCCTACAGTTTGCTTAACCGCAGTTTTGAAGTCGGTTTGGCCGAGATAAGTCAACACGAAGGGGTGGAACTGCTGGCTTACTCTAGTCTGGCGTTTGGCACTCTGAGCGGTAAATACCTTAACGGTGCACAACCTGCCGGGGCGCGTAATACCTTATTTAGCCGATTCACCCGTTATACAGGGCCACAAGCTCAATTAGCCACAGCTGAATATGTGGCGTTGGCAAAACGTCATGGGCTGGATCCCGCACAGATGGCATTGGCTTTTGTACGTCAGCAACCTTTTGTTGCCAGCACATTGCTAGGTGCAACTACGCTGGAACAACTGAAAAGTAATATTGATAGCCAGGATGTGGTGTTGAGTCAGGAAGTATTGGATGCATTGGAAGAGATTCACACCCGCTTTACCTTCCCTGCGCCTTAATCCTGTCTCTCTTCAAATAGTAAAAAGGCCGCTGAATGCGGCCTTGAGGTTAATGACAAAGTGCCCGTAGCGGTGAAAACAGGCAGATCGTAAAGACGCCGTCAATACGTCCATGTAGGCTCGACCCGCGCCATCCTTGGCGCGGACGCTTTACTCTTCTGCCTGCCTTCACCTTGTAAGATCGAGTCGTTGGGGTTTGTCTGTAGACAGCCTTTCAAATTATTCAGTCGCTTTACGTCGCTGTTGACGCCACTGCCAGCCCCAAAGTAACGCGATTGCCAGTGCAAATATCACGCCGAAGCCAACCCCCACCGCTATCACCGGCACGCCAAGTTTCACGACCACTGAGAATAAGCCCAGCATCAGCAGCATCGCGGTGTTTTCACCGAGATTTTGCACCGCAATCGCATTACCGGCACCGACGCTATTTTTGCCGCGCTCCTGCAATAGAGCATTAAGCGGCACCACAAAGAATCCGCCCAAAATCCCGATGATAATCAGCAGCAGATAGGCCATCGGCATACTGTGTTGCAGAGCAAAAATCGCCACCGCCACACCAATTAGTACCCCCGCTGGTAAGCAACGTTTCACAGTTTTCAGTGTAACAAAACGAGCCGCTGCTCCTGCGCCCACAACAATACCAATCGCTACCATCGCATTTAGCAGTGTGGGAGTGGCATTATCCGTGATCCCCAGCGCGATAGGCACCCAGAGCACCAACAGGAAACGCAGAGTAACCCCTGCCCCCCAAAATAGACTGGTTCCCGCCAGTGAGAAGCGAGTTTCACCGTCACGCCATAAAATCCGGCAAGCAGCAAAGAAACTGCCGGTCATTGCCCGAGGTCGCCATGAGCTGCCTGAGCGAGCAGCAGCTAGCTTTGGGATAAACATATTAGCGACCACCGCAATGGCATATACCAGTGCGCACACACCCAATGCCGCGCCCAAGTGCCAGTCTGCTAACACACCGCCCGCGACCGAGCCGAGTAAAATAGCGGCGATGGTTGAAGCCTCCATCATGCCGTTGGCTTTAACCAACTGCTCGCCAGAGGTAATTTCACCCAGAATGCCATATTTAGCAGGTGAATAGGCCGCAGCCCCCACACCCACCAGGCTATATCCCAGAAACGGATTAAAACCAAAACAGATAACCAGCGCACCGGCCAGCTTCAAGCCATTCGCCACCATCATCACTCGCCCTTTGGCAAAGCTATCGGCAAATTGCCCGACAAACGGAGCCAGAATGATATAGGTCGCGACGAATGCCATTTGTAAAATAGGCTGACTCCAGTCGGGATATAACTGCTGCTTAATTAATGCCAGCGTAGCAAAAAGCAGTGCGTTATCACCAAAAGCCGAGAAAAACTGCGCACATAGAACCGCTATCATCCCTCTGGATAACAATGGCTTATCTGCTAATATTGGCTGACTCATGCGCTCATCTCCGGATCTTCCGCCATTTTACTTAACGTCACAAAGTCAGGTTTGCCGCTCCCCAACAAAGGCAAGGCTTTCACCACCCGAATGTCGCGCGGTACAGCCAGTTCAGGCACACCGTTTTCCCGCGCTGCTTTAACTAATTTCTCGCGGGTTATCTCGCTGTCGGTAGTAAACAACACCAAGGCTTCCCCTTTGGCGCTATCTGTTTTCGTGGCTGCCGCATGCTGCCCTTCTGGTGAAATTCGCAGTACAAGCTGCTCGACACTTTCCAGTGATACCATTTCTCCGGCTAATTTAGCAAAGCGCTTCATGCGGCCTCGAATGGCGCAGAATCCTTGTTCATCGATAGCCACAATATCACCGGTGTCATACCAGCCCGCTTCCTGCTCACCCTGCGCATTTTCAGCGGAGGGGCGTTCCAGCACACCCGGTTTCTCTACCCGCAGGTAGCCGCGCATAATATTCGGGCCGCGCAATTGTAAGCGCCCGCCCTGTTCGATTCCCGGCACAGGGATCACGCGAGACTCCATGCCCGGCAAAATGCGGCCCACAGTATTCACTTTTGCCGCCATCGGTACGTTAATTGCTACGACTGGCGCGCATTCCGTCACGCCATAACCTTCCAAAATACGAATACCAAACTTGTCCTGCCAAATCTGTTTGGTGCTATCAGCCAGCTTTTCAGCGCCAGCCACCACATAACGCAAGCGGGCAAAATCGTATGGATGGGCAAAGCGGGCATAATTCCCCAGGAAAGTGGACGTACCAAATAACACGGTACAGTTACGGTCATACACTAATTCTGGCACCACCCGATAATGCAGCGGGCTTGGATAAAGAAATACCCGGCTGCCGGTCATTAGCGGTGTGAATAAACCGACCGTCAGACCAAAGGCATGAAACAGTGGCAGTGACGACATAAAACGATCACGCGGCGTAAAGTCTGCAATGGTGCGGATCTGCTCAACGTTTGCCAATAAGCTGGCATGTGAATGCACCACACCTTTAGGGTTGCCTTCTGAACCGGAGGTAAACAAGATCAAGGCACTATCATCGGCTTGTTGTGGCACCATCGCCCGACGCGGGCAGCATAAATGGAATAAAATCCATAACTTATCAGCCAGCGTAACCGTATCTTTTAAATCTTCCAGATAGACCCAATTGGCCTCTGTGACCTGTTCAGGTAAATGTGTCAGTTTGCCTTTTTCCAGGAACTGGCGCGAGGTGACGATAGTCTTCAGGGACGCAGCAGTGATGGCACTTTTCAGGCCTTTGGCACCGGAGGTGTAGTTAAGTAGCGCCGGGATACGGCCACGGAGGGTCGCACCGAAAATCGCCGCGGTCGTGATAGTCGCATTGGGTAATAGCATCCCCACATGCTCTCCCTGCGTAGTAAAACGTTGCAGGATACGGCTGACACCTAAGATTTTCTTTAGCAGCGTCTGGTAGCTATCTTCTTTAAAGGAAATGTCTTCGATGCACGGTTTAAAACGCCCATAACGCGTTTGTGCGGATAGCAACGCTTCAAAAAGTGTTTCACGTGGCACGATAGCCATCCGCGCCGCCATCATAATGGAGTGTAAGCGCTCACCCGCCAGCACCCTGCGGTCACGGGCACGCGGCGCTTGTGGCATAGGTAAAGTGGTCGCGGGCAGTACATGAATACTGATTTTCGGGAACCAACGGACTTTTAGCACATCCCCCAGTCGCCCAAAGCGGGTAAATTCAGGGCCTTCCAGACGGATAGGAACCACCGCAGCACCTGATTTTGCAGCAATAAATGCTGCACCATCATAGATTTTCATTAATGAGCCGGTCACCGTGATGCGCCCTTCGGGGAATATCACCACCGGCCTGCCCTGTTCGACCATTCTAACCAAGTGTTTGATTGCCATTGGCTTGGTCGGGTCAAGCGCGACAAAGTCCACATAGGGTTTCAACCAACGCATATACCAGCTTTCAGTAATGTTGGAATAGACCGCAAACACCGGCTTTATCGGGAGAAACAGCGCTAACAAAGCCCCATCAAGGAAAGAAACGTGATTTGGCGTAATAATCAGTTTTTGGTGCGAAAACTGGTCAGTAATACCATCAATAGTGACGCGAAATAACCCACGGAAAAGAGCGCGCAGCAAACGATAAGCCATGTCTGTTTCTCTATAAGTCGATGAATATACAAAGGAGAGAATACTATAGTATGAGAGAGAATAGCGCGAAGAGGGTGCCGCAGAGGTAACAAATAAAAAAAAACCTACGCATCTGCGTAGGTCGGTGTAAATAAAAAACTGGCTTTAACACACAGCGTATGTTGATTACTCACCAATTAATACCTCTGGGATCACTACTCTATCCGTTTAAGTGAAACCTCAGCCAGCAAGCAATCGCAACATTTACGTGCAAAGTGTAACCAGGAGTGAACATTGTCAGAAAGGCGAAAAGGTTTGTAATTCATTGCGGTACATCCGATGCATCAGTACCGCTGAATAAGTACAACTGTATTAATACAGTGCCACCTCAACCAGACAACTCATCGCGTTCGGGCCTTGGGTCAAACGAGAAGTACCAATATCTAATGTCAGGACATTAGGATTACCGGATTGCTCAACTTGATGTTGTTCGCTACCAAAAGGCTGTTTGCCACCAAAACCGGGATCAAACCAGGCCCCCGTTGCCATCAGCACCACCCCACGCGTCACACCGTCAGTAATACGTACCCCCGCCAGACAACTTCCGCGTAAATTACTCACTTTAACCTGGCTACCTTCCGTAATTTCACGATGAGCGGCATCCTGTGGGTGCATATAGAGGGTTTCGCGACCGGCGGTTTTATTGCCCTGCGCCAAGGGAGCAGGATCAAGCTGGCTGTGCAGGCGATCACTCGGCTGGATAGAGATCAAATGCAGCGGCCATTGCTCAGCTTGCGGCGCACCCAGCCATTCAATAGGTGGCTTCCATTGGGCATGCGGGGCAAAATCCTCATATTGGTAACTGGCGATTTTTTCACTGAATAATTCAATTTTACCGCTCGGCGTCTGCAGAGGATTAACCTGCGGATCGGCGCGGAAAGCATCGAAGAAAACGAACTCTTTCTGCGGAGCCGGTAAATCCACATGTCCCCGTTGCCAGAAAGTCTCAAAATCAGGCCATTCCACCTCATGGGGCTGTTGTGCGACACCGCACTCCTGATAAATATGTTTGATCCACGCCATTTCATCGCGCCCTTCAGTGAAGGTGTCGCGATAACCGAGCCGCTCAGCTAAGTCAGCGAAAATATCAAAATCGTGCCGAGCCTGATGTTGCGGGGCAATGGCCTGATGCATTGCCAATACATAGCGATCCCGAGACGATCCACCAATATCATTGCGCTCCAGCGAACTGGTAACCGGCAACACGATATCTGCCATTTTCGCTGCGGGTGTCCACCAGATATCCTGCACAATCACGGTATCCGGCTTTTGCCAGCCCTCCACCAGCCGATTCAATTGCTGATGATGGTGGAAAGGATTGCCACCCGCCCAGTGCACCAAATGAATGTCTGGATAGTTATGAGTTTCCCCCTGAAACTGATAAGGCTGCCCCGGTTGCAGCAACATGTCACAAATCCGCGCCACCGGAATCGCCAGCCCCGCTGGATTTTTCCCCACCGGCATACTTGGCCCCGGGGTATCAATTCTGGGATTACCCACGCCATTCATTGAGCCGTGACCAAACGAGAAACCGCCGCCGGGTAAGCCCACTTGCCCTAACATGGCCGATAACGCAATGACCATCCAGTAAGGTTGTTCACCGCGATGCGCGCGCTGAACGGAATAGGAGCAAGTCATAAAGCTGCGCACACCAATAAGTTGCTGTGCCAACTGACTAATTCTTGCCGCCGGAATACCAGTAATATCGCTGGCCCAATCTGGCGTTTTCGCTACGCCATCATTCACTCCGCGAATGTAATCAGCTAATTGCTCATAGCCCACACAATGAGAAGCCAGAAAAGCCTTATCCTCACCCTCAAGGCGCTGAATTTCATACGCCAGTGCCAGCATCAGTGCCACATCGGTGTTAGGACGAATGGGGATCCATTCTGCATTCACAAAGTCCGGGCAATCATCGCGCATCGGGCTGATGTTGATCACTGGCGTGCCCTTTTGTGCCAATTTCTCCAGCCAGGGTTTTAATGAATGTTCCGCCGAACCGCCAGAGGACACCTGAGCATTTTTCAGCGCCAATCCGCCGAACGCGATAAACAGTTCGCAGTGCTCCACCACACTGGGCCAAGAGGTCACCCTGCCCGTCAGTGGGCTAAAAGTCCCGATGACATAAGGTAAGAAAAACTGTGCCGATCCCCAGCTGTAGTTACCCAGTTGATCAACACCACCGCCGCCACTGAAATAGAAACGCCTGACTAATGAGCGAGCGTGATGTAAACGCCCAGCAGAAGACCAGCCATAAGAGCCAGTAAACAGCCCTGATGGGCCATACTGACCTCTCACTCGGCGATTCTCTTCTGCGACTAAATCCAGCGCGACATCCCAGTCCACCTCAACAAAATCTTCCCGCCCACGCAAAGTGCGATCACTTTTTTCACGTTGCTGCAGCCACGAGCGACGCACTGCGGGTTTGCGGATACGTTTGTCGGAATACACCATCGGGGCAATGGAATCCAATAAGGGTGAAGGATTGGGATCATCAGCAAAGGGTTCACAGCGGATCAATTTGCCATCTTCGACAACTGCAGTATAAGCGCCCCAGTGGGCAAGCTGGGGGTAACGGGTGATGGACATGGCTATCTCAGGCAATTGAATAGATCATAAAAGTAACATTCACATGACAGTAAGCCCAAAGCATAATTTTGACTAAGCATAATCATTTTAGACTAAGCTGCCGCTGGCTATTTTGTTGACCGATATCTGGTGGAGTGACTCTGTTTGCCGCCAAGCGCGCGCCATGTTGCTAATTTCCTTTTCTTTGGTCTTTTCTCACCAAGTTGCGATCATCCCCCCTTGCGGACAGCTTCATTTTCCGCAAAACTGAGTGATGTAAGCGATTACCCTGAAAATATCTGGAAGAAAAATGGCCACTATTAAGGATGTTGCCAAGTTGGCGGGCGTTTCCGTCGCTACGGTATCTCGTGTTATCAATAATTCGCCCAAGGCCAGTGAAACATCAAGAAAGGCAGTATGCAGCGCCATGGAGCAGTTGCAATATCACCCGAATGCCAATGCGCGGGCGCTAGCGCAGCAATCCACAGAAACCGTCGGGATGATTGTTTCTGATGTATCAGATCCCTTCTTTGGTTCTATGGTCAAAGCGGTAGAGCAAGTGGCTTATGCCACCGGTAATTTTCTATTGATTGGAAACGGTTACCATGACGCAGAAAAAGAGCGCCAGGCTATCGAACAATTGATTCGCCATCGCTGTGCCGCACTGGTGGTTCATGCCAAAAAATTATCTGATGAAGAATTGACGTCATTAATGCAGCAAATCCCAGGCATGGTGTTGATTAATCGTACCCTTCCCGGTTTTGAAACCCGCTGTGTGGCGTTGGATGATCGTTATGGTGCCTGGCTGGCAACCCGTCATCTGATTCAGCAAGGGCATAAACGAGTAGCGATTATTTGCTCCAATCATCAAATTTCTGATGCCACCGATCGCCTGCAAGGTTATCTGGATGCTCTGGAAGAGTTTGGTATTGCGGTTGATGACCGTTTAATTTCCTACGGTACACCGGATGAAATCGGCGGTGAACAAGCCATGACTGACTTACTTGGCCGAGGCCGAAACTTCACTGCGGTCACTTGTTATAACGACTCGATGGCAGCAGGGGCATTGTCCGTGCTCAGCGATAACAGTATCGAAGTGCCACAAGAGATCTCATTGATCGGTTTTGACGATGTGTTGATCTCCCGTTATCTGCGCCCGCGGCTGACTACCATTCGCTATCCCGTCGTGGCAATGGCGACACAGGCCGCAGAATTAGCACTGGCGCTAGCCAATAACACGCCACTGCCTGAAACCACCAATATGTTCAGCCCAACACTGGTGCGTCGCCATTCGGTCGCCAGCCCGCAAGCATCGCTTGATGATTGAGATGCTGGCTCATTATGATTAAATCAATTCTAACGCAATAAGTTCTTCAATCGTTTGGCGGCGGCGGATTAAACGCGGCTGCCCCTGTTCAAACAAGACTTCTGGCAATAATGGCCGGCTATTGTAGTTTGAAGACATTGAAGCACCATAAGCCCCAGTGTCATGGAATACCAGATAATCGCCGATGTTAGCGGCGGGCAATGCACGAGTCTCTAACCCGCCCCCCGCTTCCTGAGTAAACACATCCCCCGATTCGCAAAGTGGGCCAGCAACCACAGTATCAATCAGCGGTTGGTTGGCAAGTGAGCGCCCGTCAGCTGGTAATACTGAAATATGGTGGTAACTGCCATACATGGCTGGTCGCATCAAATCATTGAAGCCCGCATCCACCAAGACATAGTGCCGACGCCCCATATTTTTCACCGCCCTAACCTGCGCGATTAACACTCCTGCTTCAGCAACCAGGAAGCGACCGGGTTCTATTTCAAGACTGACGGGATGGCCTAAATGCGCAGCGATCCGCTCGCGTGCGCTGTTCCATAAGCCGTAATAATGCTCGGTATCAATCTCATCATCGCCAAATTGATAGGGGATTGATAACCCACCACCGGCAGAAATAGCACTGATATCCTGCCCCAGCGCAATCACCTGTTGCACCATGGCATCACACACTTGTTCCAGATGCTGATAATCAACACCAGAACCAATATGCATATGTATCCCCACCAGCGTTAATCCATATTGCTGAATTTTCACAATGGCTTGCGGCAAGTCCTCATGCCAAATACCGTGTTTGCTGTTTTCGCCGCCAGTATTGGTTTTCTGACTGTGTCCGTGGCCGAAACCTGGATTAACCCGCAACCAAACCGGGTGACCGGGCGCATGCTGCCCCAGTTGATCAAGCATATCAATGGAACCCGCATTAACCGGAATGCTTAATTCAGTCACCCGCAGTAAGGTAGCCTGATCCAATAAATCGGCGGTAAAGACAATCTCAGCAGGTTCCTGCCCCGGCTGAAAACCAGCCTGCAAAGCGCGCTCAATTTCACCCAGAGATACCGAGTCAACTTTCACGCCTTGCTCACGCATCAAGCGCAAAATATGAATATTTGAGCAGGCTTTCTGGGCAAATCGAATTACATCAAAATGCCGCAATTGATTGATTTTTTGAGTGATAATTTCGCCGTCATAGGCCCAAACCGGGCAACCAAAACGTTCTGGCAAGGCAATCAGATTTTGGGCCGTCAGTGCCGAAGAGGTGTCATTAAGTGCGCGCGGCATAGGTCTTTCCTAATAATGGGGTCAATATATGGGGCGAAAATAATGATTTCGCTGATAGGTTATTATTAGCAACATCGTGGGTGTGAATAAAATATCTATTTACCCTTAGTCTATTCATTTATGATATGGGTTAGATTAAACAGTCGCCACCGCAGGAGAGCTGTGATGCCCGCAATTTCCCTACGACAAATAGAAATTTTTCATGGTGTTATGACCACCGGTAATCTGACTGAAGCCGCGTTATTACTCCAAACGTCACAACCTACTGTCAGCCGCGAATTGGCTCGTTTTGAGCAATTAGTCCAATTAAAACTGTTTGATCGCGTGCGCGGGCGGCTGTACCCCACAGTGCAAGGTTTGCGCTTATTTGAAGAGGTTCAGCGCTCTTATTATGGGCTTGATCGTATTAAACAGGCTGCCGAAGGGATACGCCAATTCCAGCATGCGCAGCTTTCTATTGCCTGCCTGCCAGTGTTTTCTCAGTCATTGCTTCCAGCGGTGTGTAAACCTTTTATTGACCGCTATCCGGAAGTTAGTCTGAGCGTTATCCCGCAAGAATCACCTTTATTAGAAGAATGGCTTTCGGCTCAGCGGCACGACCTCGGTTTAACAGAGAATACACAGACTCCGGCGGGCACGGTACGCCATGCGCTGATGACCGTAAATGAAGTTTGCGTATTACCCTGCGGCCACCCCTTGCTGGAAAAAGCCGTACTGATCCCACAAGATTTTCAGGGCGAGAACTTTATCAGCCTGTCAGTCACCGACAGTTACCGCCAGTTATTAGATAATCTCTTTACCGAACAAGGTATTAATCGAAGATTAGTTTTGGAAACTCATAGCGCAGCTTCAGTTTGTGCCATGGTGCGGGAAGGCGTGGGGGTCTCTATTGTTAATCCATTAACCGCTCTGGATTATATTGGTGCAGGAGTCAATGAAGGTGTTTGCATACGGCCATTCAGTGTTGATATTCCTTTTACTATCAGTTTGATACAGCCGATACATCGCCCATCATCCAACCTGGTTGATACCTTCATTGAGCATTTAAAACAGCAGGCAATCACCTTCCAACAACGTCTGGCGGCGGTGATTACCCAACAGTACTCATCTTTTAATTAAAGCGCAGTAGCCTTACCGGCGCGCGCGCGGGAAAACGTAAACAGGCATAACAGCAAACCAACAACCGCCAGTGCAGCGGCGGCTAGTGGGACGACTGTCAATCCCAATCCTTTGGCAATCACCACACCTCCGACCCACGCACCTAAAGCATTGCCAACGTTAAAGGCCGCAATATTAAGTGTTGATACCAGATTAGGGGCTTTTTTGCCGTAAGCGACCACATTAATTTGCAAGGCAGGTACGGCTGAAAATGCCGCGGCAGACCACAGGAAGAGTGTCACTTCCGCAGCCAGTAATGAGTAACTTGTCCAACTGAATAGAGCGGAAAATATCGCGATGAGTAGGAAAGTCGTCGTCAGGCTTACGGATAAACGCCAATCCGCCAACCGCCCACCCACAATATTACCTAATGTCAGGCCTACGCCCATCAACAACAAGGTCCAACTGATGCCATGCTCAGAAACCTGAGTCACTTCAGTCAAAATTGGGGCGATATAAGTAAACAGGGCAAACATAGCCGCGGCAAAAAAGACCGTCATCAGCAATGATAACCAGATACCCCCTCCGCGCAGCGCAGCAATCTCCTTACGTAACTCTGTTGGGGCTTCCTCCTGAGAAGAAGGCAATTTGCGGTAGAGTGCGGCCAGTGAAAATAAACCGATGATCGACACCACCCAGAAGGTCGAGCGCCAGCCAAAAGCCTGCCCCAACGCCGTTCCCAAGGGAACCCCCAGCACATTGGCGAGCGTCAGGCCGGTGAACATCAGAGCCACTGCGGATGCCCGTCGGTTGGGGGCCACCAGATTAGAAGCAACCACGGCACCAATACCAAAAAAGGCTCCATGGCTCAGTGCGGTAATAACCCTGGCCAGCATCAGGAAATCATAACTGAATGCCAGCGCGCACATCAGATTACCAATGATAAAAATCACCATTAATAACAATAGTGTCTTTTTGCGTGGCAATTTGGCGGTCAGGACAGCCATGATAGGCGCGCCGATAGCCACTCCCAGTGCATAACCGCTGATTAACCAACCTGCCGTTGGAATCGAAATGTGCAGATCACCCGCCACTTGAGGCAGCAGCCCCATAATGACAAATTCAGTGGTCCCAATAGCAAAAGCACTTAGTGCTAATGCCAGCAGCGCAACAGGCATAATAAAGCTCCCAGGCAGATCAAAATGTTGCCGGTAAATGATTAATTAACCGGTACGTTGTAGTGAACAGAAAAAGGTAGATAGGGTCGAATTGCCGGATAAAACCGCAATAACCCTATTATTTATAATTATTTAATTTGCATGCCCAATCGAATTCCAGGTGACGGGTACAAATAGAAATAGCATGAGTTAAGGAATAATAACCAGTAATGAACAGAGTTATAACTAGCATGATAAGTAATATATCTCTCTATTCATTGATAACTAAATGAAATTCAAAATAATTTAAGCTCTGTGCCAATAATAAAAATATGTTTAGGAATGTAACCGCGCAGCTAACACCGCTGCGGTTTCAATTAGGCAGTGGGTGGGTAGTAAACCACTCCACCAGAAAGTCCAACATCGACCTTAATGTGGCTGGCATTTGTCGGCGCGAAGTATAGATACCGTAAATTCCCATCTCTTGAGGTTGATAATCGGGTAATAACTTGGTTAATTCACCACTGGCAATATACGGCGCGGCAGAGTAACTGGGCTGCAAGGTGATTCCCGCCCCTTCCAATGCTCCGCTGAGTAACACCACTGATTCATTGGCACTGAGATTCCCTCCGACCGCAACCGATGATCTAACGCCTTGTTGGTCAAAATGCCATAAACTTTTGCCAAAATAAGAGTATGTCAGGCAGTTGTGAACGGCCAAATCCGGTGGGGTTTTCGGTGTTCCTTTGGCGGAAAGGTAATCCGGAGAAGCACAAACAACGGAATGGCAGATAGATAGCGGACGAGCGATTAAGTTTGGATCTAAATCATTGGTAATACGCAGTGCTAAATCAATACGCTCTTCTACCAGATTGACGGCTCTGTTATTCATTTGCAAATCCACTGCCACTTGTGGATGACAACGTAAATACTCAGCAACAGCAATAACCAATGCACTTTGTCCGAGGGATTGAGAGCAACTGATCCGCAATAAACCGCGCAATTCTTCATTTTCTTGCCCCTCGACTAAATCCATGTCCTTTGCAAATTCAAGCATATGGCGACAACGCACCAGGGTCGCTTCCCCCGCATGAGTTAAACTTAACTTACGGGTTGTCCGGTGTAATAAACGAGCTCCGGCCCACTGCTCCATCTCAGCCAAATATCGTGTCACCATAGCCCGCGACATCTCCAAAACCTCCGCAGCAGCAATCATACTGCCCCGCTCAACAATGGTGACAAAGACCTCTGCTGCGGTAATTCTATCCATAATTAGCTCGATTTAAGCAACAAACAATTGTCCATTATCGGGTTTTTCTATCGATATAAGCAATCTATTATCTAGCCCATATCCCAGTGACTCTCAGGAAAACAAACATGTTAAATAAAACACTATTACAAATGGCCTTTGCGGGTCTGACAACTTTCGCTGCTATATCAACAGTACATGTTGCTGAACAGCTAAAAATGGAAGTCTATAATCCCGGAGAAAAAAGCATCTTCCCGGTATCGTCTGAAATTATTAGCGGTAAAACAGAAGTGGCTCTGATTGATGCGCAATTTCAGCGCAATGATGCTGAAACGCTAGTGAAGAAAATTAAGCAAAGTGGCAAAAAGTTGACCACTATTTATATCAGCCAGGCAGATCCTGATTTCTATTTCGGTCTGGATGTCATTACCCAAGCATTCCCACAAGCTAAAGTCATCGCCACACCGCAAACTATTGAAGAAATTAAGGCCACTAAAGAGGGGAAAATGGCTTATTGGGGCCCTATTCTCAAAGAGAACGCCCCAACACAAATCATTGTTCCTCAGGCGCTGCGTGGCAATAGTTTCACTATTGATGGGCAGGAAATTAGCGTCGAAGGCTTAGATGGACCATCGCCAGAAAAGACATTTGTCTGGATCCCATCATTAAAAGCAGTAGTCGGCGGTGTTGCGGTCTCAGGCAATATTCATTTATGGGTTGCCGATACTCAAACTCCTGAGTCTCGCCAGAATTGGCTGACAACACTGGAAAAAATCAAAGCATTAAAACCCGTCACAGTGGTTCCAGGACATTATCTTGATAACGCCCCACAAACATTGGAATCAGTGACATTTACTCAAAACTATTTAACCACCTTAAATACAGAAATTCCTAAAGCAAAAGACTCAGCCGAACTGATTACAGCAATGAAAAAACATTATCCCGACCTAAAAGATGAATCCAGCTTGGAATTAAGTGCCAAGGTACTTAAAAACGAAATGAAATGGCCGCAGTAAACTGTTAATGCTGATCGTCTCTCAATGAGTACGCCAGAAAAGATAATAGAGGAAGATACGATGACTGCCACAAAGTTACATTACATTTTCGATCCATTATGTGGCTGGTGTTATGGTGCTGCACCACTGGTACAAGCTGTACAAAATATTCCTAAACTCACATTGGTATTACATGGCGGCGGAATGATGTCTGGGGCTAATCGTCGCCAAATAGACAGCCAGTGGCGTGGATATGTAATGCCCCATGATCGGCGTATTGCGCAACTCTCCGGGCAAATTTTTGGCGATGATTATTTTAATAAATTACTCAATGATACCTCGGTTATGATGGATTCCACACCGCCGATTGCCGCCATTCTGGCAGCGGAAGAACTTGCGGGTCGCGGTACAGAAATGCTTCATCACATCCAACACGCCCATTATGTTGAAGGGCGTCGCATTGCAGATACTCACGTATTAGCTGAACTGGCGGTGGAGCTTGGGCTAGAGAGTGAGATATTTATTTATACCTACAATACGGCGCTAGTAACATCCAACCAACATATTGCTGAAAGCCGCACACTCTTGGCTAAAGTGCATGGGCACGGCTTCCCGACCTTTGTGCTGGAAGATGAACAGGGGAAAATAACGCTTTTACCAGCTAGTGAGTATTATGGAAATCCGTCGGGCTGGCGCGAATTATTAACAACTATCATGGCACATTAAAAACTCACTGCGACCTCCTTATTAATACATTGAGGGGGACGCACTGTGACAGGTAAACAAAACCGTGCCACCGACTGATTGAGCTGAAATATTTGTTTCTGCAGCACTTCAGAGGCTTGGCTGGATTGACCGACTAAATCAGCATTCAGTTGGGTGACTTCATTAATCATTCCAACCCGTGCAGTGATATCTTCAATACCTTTACTTTGTTCTTGCGATGCAGCCGATATTTCAGCCATCAGATTAGTCACTTTTATGACCGCGCCAATAATTGCGCGTAAATTGTCACCAGATCGCCCCACCAGATCGGTGCCTGCCGATATGGATTTTGAAGAGTTACCAATAAGGCGTTTAATATTTAGAGCAGAATGACCACTTTGGTGCGCTAATATTCCCACTTCACGTGCAACAACAGAGAATCCCCGCCCGTGTTGACCCGCATGAGCAGCTTCAATTGCAGCATTTAAGGCCAGAATATTGGTCTGAAAAGCTACCGATTCTATTAAAGTGATGATCTCGGCTATCTCCTGTGAGCCCGCAGAAATATCAGCCATCGAATTCACCACGCCAGACATCATATCACCACCTTGACTGGCAATATTTTTAGCTTCATTCGCCAATTGATTTGCCAGGTTTGCACTTTTAGAATTCTGTTTTACACGCTCGGTAAGTTGATACATATTCTGTGTCGTGGCAGCCAATGACTGCGTTTGTGATTGCGTTTGCTCAGAAATACGATGGCTGTCTGCAGCGATTTGATTAACGCCCGTTAGAATAACATCGACTCCACCGCGCACCTGGCTAACCAATGCTACTAACCCTTGTTGCATCTGGTATATGCTGACTGCCAACAGTCGAACTTCCCGGCTGGTAAAAGCGTTATGCTCAATCTGATGAGATAAATCTCCCGCGGCAATCACATGAATTTGGGCAATCAGATAATTAAGTGGCCGAATAACCCAGCGAGTCACACCTAACCAAACAGAGAATGCAAGGCACAATAAAATCACCAAAGCAATGATAACGGCCTGTTTTGCCGAGGACAAAGAAGAGAGCAATTGGCTATCCATAACCGTGCGGTTATTTTCGCTTTCCTGCAAATAACGGTAATATTTTTCAGTAAAATCACTTTGAAAACCTTGGATAGGAACTTCAAAAAAGGCATCAATATTGTTGTTTTTAGCCATTCCCTGACTAATTTCTGATAGACCTTGATACAACTGTAGATAGCTTTCTTTCAGGGCAACGAACTCAGGCCGATCATCATGGGCCGAAACCAATAACAACTGACGGAAATCACCTTGTGACTGCTGCATCGATTGTGTTGCTTCGCTCAAGAGACTCTGCCAACTACCTTCAGAACCAGTCTCTTTATCTTCCATATAATAGATTCCTGCCCGATTAAGTTTATCGCTAGCGATTAATAACTCCATTCTGGCACGATCCATTAATACTTCTTGCTGATGGCGATGGTGTGTTTTTTCAACATTACCTTTGGTATTATCCAATATATGAGATAAATACCCGATGGAAAATAGTTGGAGTAAAGAGAATAGACTAATAACCAAAATAAGGCCCGACAAGATACCGAATCTTCCATTCGTAAATGAGCTTATAGATTTAACACCAGATAAAAATTTCATAACAAAAAAGACAATGCGAGAGAACATTATTTTCACACTTAGCCATGATTGATAAAGCAATATTACTCGCCAAATATGACAGGTATATTTCAATAAATAGAAAGATATACTCAAGTATCAAATACGTGTTAATAATCGCAAGTTGTTAACAGGGTGCCCCTGAGATTGCTCCATCAAAATAGTATTTTCATTCAGCTGATAAAATATAGGATAACTTACCGCGTAAGGTGTATTTAGAAAATTGTTCAAATAAAGGTCATACTCTCCCTCCATCGATAGAGATAATACCTTACCGATGAAGATGTTTTTTTTAGAGTCCATCACAGTGAACACTATATTTCTCCTGGCTTTAATATTGCCATTACTATCATATACATCTGCAGATGCGTTTATTTCCCTTCCAACAATACTGACTCGTGAGTAAACATGATAATTTTTTATGTCATGATAAAAATCATAATTACTCTCCCAATATCCTTCCATATTATTCATTGGATGAAAATAAGAGTAGATACTACCAAAGCCATATCCAACTCCCACACCAAACAAAACAATTATAAATATTTTTTTTGTCATTTTCTTTTGCATGTAATCCCTCCACGTTGTAACTTACAGACTGTATACTCACCATTCTTTTGTTTTTTTAAGAAAATATAAGGCTCTTTATTATAAGAAAATAAAAAACTCTTATTATGCACCTCATCTATATTTATGATGAGAGGTAACTTTTTAATATTGATAATTTTTATCTGATAATAATCAGATGTAATATTAAAGGAAATCAGTAAACAAACACAGAAAATCATGAATATAGTAAATTTGTTTGCAATATGGTTCCGTTTAGAGGGTAATTCGGTAGTATAATAAGCAGAATTATCTAATACATCAGTTTGAACCACTGGTGAAATGTCAAAGGAGTCATGGCTGGTAAAATCAGGTTTTACACCAAGACAGTACCCTTTTCTGGGAATTGTAATAACCAACTCATGTTCTTTATCATTCAAAGCATGACGTAAATTGCTAATAGTCTGGGTTAATGTATTATCAGTAACGTAGGTTTCACTCCATACATTCTTCTCGATATTCTCACGAGAGAGCACATCAGGATAGTGAAAACACAGTAAAGACAAAACCTCGGACTCTTTGTTTCTTATCTTGATGACACCCCCTCCTTTTTTGAGGGTTCTCTTTAGTGGAGTAAAGATAAAATCTCCAATAATTATGTCACTCATCACATTTCTCACACTTAAAATTAAATTTTAAAACCAACAAAAACAATATCATTAGTGTCTTATTATAAGATCATAAAAAAAGACAAAAACAATAACTTCAAATGAAAAACAACAATCACGGTCAAACTAATGATAAACATGAAAGTCTATCAAAAACACGTCAGTAAATAATAAAAACACATCACTGACATGGAGTTATAAGATACAATTTATAATGAAAAAAACATTCCACATCTGCTAAATAAATACATTGACTCAATGAAATATACTTGAGGCATAATTTTGAACACTTACTAACAATAAGAAACTCAACAATCCCAAAAGAAGCCTCTACTAACATGACAAAAGCTAATAATTAAGTTCAATAGAATCCAGCCGAAATCAATAGCAGATTAAAAAAACCAAATCATCACCCAGAAAAAAGTGACCCTAGTTAAATAGCGCACAATACAACAGCTATATATCGCAACTTATGACATTGCTATATAGCTTGCGGTATTAATCATCTTAATATAAACATATCATATTTATATGATATGGAGCTAAGGAAATTCTGGTGAATTTATTTTCATGACACATAGATTAAAAACATTTTTATAAGTACGAACTCCATTATCATTTAATGGTATTTATAGATATAATATCAAAAAACATAATTTTTAGATAAAAATAACAACATTTAAAAACTCCAGACAAATAACCCAACAACAATATAAAAATAACCTCAGCTAAAAAACACATCGAACGTGATGATATTTAATACCTTAAGATAATCCACCAAGAATAGTGAAATAACAGCTCACATTACCATTGACTTTATCAAAAGTAATATTTATCGTGCTAATCTCCATGCGTTCATCTTGTATCAATAAGTAAATCGCATCAATAAGTTTTGAAAATTTTATACTTTCAACTTTTACTGAAGTATAGCCTGGCGATGAATATACAATTTCAAATGAGGTCAAGTTTTCAATAAACAATGCAGACAATATATTATTAATATTTTCATTGGAATGCTTATCAACATTAGAGTTAGTAATAGCTGACAACTTTAATCTACTAGCAAGAGATGAATAATTCATAAGTTTACTATGGTATAAATTATATTTTTTTTGTAGATTTTCGTTGTCTAATGAAGCTATTGTAATAATAGAAACAAAAAGTAATGTTATTATAACTGTCAAAACCACCACTACCATACTTCTACATGAATAAATGGATATTTTGCTATAATTCATCACTTAAACTCAAATATAATTTCGCAGGTGTCATTGTCATTAAATACTTTGGTGATATTTAATCTCTCATCTTGCTCATGTGGATCTTTTAGCTCCCAAACCACATCTTCGTCATCATCTATATTGAAACTAATTTTGTGTGCATTATTGTCGAAACTAATACTATTGATACTAATGTCTGCATCACCAAGAACCTCGCTTGATTTATGTAATAAATCTATAAAATCAGAATATATATCTTCATAATCATGGTCAGCGATAACACTATTATTTTTATAATTCAATACCAGTGGATATTTAACATGAAAATCTGATAGAAGTATATTTATATCATGTATATCTTTTAAGATATTATTTCTATAAAAATAAGAATTAGAGTAAATCACAACAAATAATAACAGACACGAAAAAATAATCATAAGATATAAACTATTATTAACAACTACTTTTCTATGCTGATAATACTGCCCACTGAGTAAATTAGTATTATTATTTTCAATATTATTATCCATAATATTTAGTGCTTCACAAAAGCTCGTAACTTCCGAAGTTGGCTCTTGGCTTTTATTAGGAATCAGTAAGTTTTCACGAAATGGTAATGTTGTTGATAAATATAATTTTTCAAATATACATCTATCTAATAAAAATCCAGAAACCCCACTATCTCTGATTAACCATTCATTATCCAGTTTGACTGTAAACCATTTATTCTCCAAAAATGGTAATGTAAGGACATCAGGAATCATTACAGTAGCAGATATACCGATTTCAGTTAACCACCCTAACCAAAGATTCATTAAGTCACGTTCAACCACCATTACATGACAAAATTCTCTACTCGATTTCAAAATCACAACATGATAATTTTCTATATCCCCAACAATTAAACTTTCAATAGAAAAAAGTAAGAACCTTCTATTCTTTAAATATTTTTTATTTTTTATTTTAATTGTCCTGAAAATCACAACTCTAGATGTTACTAATATCTTCACTTCGTCATTAAAATAAAAAGAAATGTCTTTTAATTCTGTATAATTATTGAGTCTACCATATTTGCAATCCTTTCCAGATTCCGTTTTTACATACCAATAAACAGGGTCACTAGCACAAGCTCCAAGTCTAATAACCAGTATAGTTTTAGATGAAGTTTCACTATTAATATTACTCACTAAAATTGAACCTCCGTCGCACCACAGTAGCGCCCTTATCATTTACATAAAAAGTACTCATCAACTGATAATTCCCTTTATCCTGATACAGTTTAAAAATAGATGAAAAATAATATTTATCATGAGAAAACTTAAGTGTTAAATTATTTTTAAACCCATCTAATTTGTCATTATCAATCGTTGTATTTTCTGTTATAAATTCAAAAAAAGATTCGACCGACGCCCAACCTTCATCAGGTTTAGATGAGATTATCTTCGCAATATTATCTTCACTAATTATATTTATAAAAATAGCTTGTAGCAATTTACCATGTTTAGGCTCAAGCATGTTAATATTGATTAGTAGTACACCGTCATTCCTATGGCAAATGAATGGAGTTATTTTAAATAAATCATCGCCACTTAATTTAATAATGTAATCAGACAAATAACTAATAGCCAATATATCTTCTTCACCAGGAACTAAATAATCTTTAATGCTATCAATATAATCATTTTCAAAACCAAGTTTAGAATAAAACCCAAAATACATCATTCTCTCGTTGAATTCTTTAGACGTGGTATTATTAAGCCGTAAAATATACCAAAACACAATCCATGGGTAAATCGTTCCATTTCCATTGACAGCATTTAGATTAAAACAGTTTGTACTATCAATTAATCTGTAATTAACCTCTGCATCATTCACTTTAATAACATCAGATAAAATCAATAGTTCTAATGAGATATTGTTAAAATGCATTCCCTTTGCAATTAATTGGTTAAATGCTTCCAAAAAAAAACCTTCGGAAGCGAGTAATACCTGTTTCTCAAATTGTTTATTTTTATTATTCTCCACTATATAATATATATCATGTAGATCACGATATGTTAAAGAAACTATTGCACTCATAAATAAAATAGCACATAAAACGAGCAATAACGCAAGTCCTTGTTGCATCATCTGTTCATCTCTGGTTGAAAATTTTCATTTAATAGAAGGATTATTTTTCTTATAGTTCCTGTATTTTCCAGTTTAATAATTATCTCAATTCCTTGAGGTAGAATGGCAGACTCATTCCATTGCGTTAACCACTTTCCTTTATAATACACACGAATTACAAACGCCGTTACACCATCCAGGATTTTAGACACTTTAAGCTCATCACTACTTAAATCATATAATAACTTTTCTAACCTACCATTCTTTAGCCGATATCCAATGGGCATTGGCTGAATGTGATAAGATATGCCACTATGAATATCACATAAAAAATAAATTCCATAATCATCACTCTTTAATAAAAACTTACCGACCTGTAGACCATTATGATGCTGGCTATTTTTTTGTATTTTAGGAAAAACTACTGTATGTGAAACATGATCTTCAATCATATTTATAGCTGTTTGTAATTTATTTATTTCCCTTAACTTTTTATTTATAACACTGTTTCCTTTAACCGTAGCGGTAATAGCTTGATAAACAGTTAAACTTATCAAAGTGAAGATAATAATTGATAACAATACCTCTAAGAGTGTAAATCCTTGTGCGAGATTTTTATTCATTAATAACATGATATCCTTCAAGGATAAATTCTGGATGCAGGCTACTTTTGTTTCTACGGACTTCGACAGTAATAATATCTATTGTATTATTTTTTTTCTCTTTTGATTGCCAATACCATTTTTTATTAAGCACTACATAACTTCCTGTTAACCAGTCTTCAGTTTGCACAGTTTTTAACAATTTAATTTCTGCCAAAACATTCTCTGCAACCCAAGATGCTATAATTTTATCTTCAAAATCTTTAACTCTGGTTAATTGCACACTAGTAGTAGCCATAACTCCTATACCAATAATAGAAAAAATCAGCATCGAGAGCATAGACTCTAGTAAAGTAAAACCTAGCTTATACTTCAGAGATATATCCTTTTTACTGATATACATTTAATATTATACTCAATTATTCTTTATTTTCCTCTGAAGACACTGACCAATTTCCGATATCATCCTCAGTTCTTAACTCTCTATCAGGCCCAGATGAGAGCACATCAATTTCTTTATATTGGCCTGGATTATTAATCTGGTATGCATTTCCCCAGGGATCTTTTGGTAATCTCCTTATATACCCATTTTTAGGATAAATACGAGGGATCGGTAACTCTACTGGTTTGATAACCAATGAATCAATACCTTGAGAATCAGTTGGATAATGACCATTATCTAACTTATACATATCCAACGCATTCTCTATAGCTGCAATATCACTTAATGCCTTTTGGTAGTCAGCTCTATTCTTATTAGCCATTATGCTAGGTATCGTTAAACTAGCAAGAAGCCCCAAAATAATAATAACCACCATCATTTCTAATAATGTGAAACCATTTGGTTTAATATTATTCATATAATTCCTTATAAAAAACTACAAGACTAAATTATTCATTTCCAACATCGGCTGGAATATAGACAATACGATAAGAAATATAAATACCGCCATAAACAACATTATTATCGGCTCTAGTAATATCATAAGAACATTTATCTGATGTAATAATTCCTGTTCTTGAGACTCAGCTATTTTATCTAGAATAAATTCCAATCTTCCACTACGTTCGCCGGATGAAATCATATGTAAAACCATAGGAGGAAATATATTACCATTAGCCAATGATGATGAAACACTCCCCCCTTCACTAACTAATCTTGTGGCAACCTCTAATTTAGACTTAACATATAAATTAGTAACTACTGAACAACTGATCTCCATAGCTTTGATCAAATCAATACCATTAGATGCTAAAATAAACATCATTCTTATATATCGGGATATATTAAGGTTAAATATTAACTTACCAAATATCGGTAATTTCAGGCAATAAAAACCAAGAAATATATTTATCTTTTTTATTTTTGACACGCGAAACAGGATAGTAAATGAGATAACAAATATCGTAATCATTAAAAAAAAATATTCTTCTAACCAATTACTAGTCAATATAAGAATTCTTGTTGATAACGGTAGTGATTTATCATAAAGAATGAACTGCTCAATTATGTTTGGGATAACAATCACTAACAATATAATTACAATACATATAGATATTATAATGAGAACAACAGGATATATTAATGATTGAATTATCTTGCTTTTTATCTTATATACTTGTTCAATATGTTCTGCAAGATTAGATAAGGCTAAATCTAAATGACCAGATACTTCACCGACGGCGACCATAGTTCTGTATAGTGAGCTAAAAAAAAATGGGAACTGTGAGAGTGAATCTGATAATGAGTGCCCCTCTTGAACTCTTTTTCTTACCTCGTAAATTACATTATTAATATTACGATTTCCATTTTGTTTTTCGATTAACTCCAGCGCTTCATTCAATGGAATTGAGGAACTCACTAAAATAGACATCTGACGGGTAATTAACACAAGATTCTTATTACTGACAAATCTGTAAATTTTAAACCACCGTGAAAATATGCTCCTTTGCTTCATTTTTATTTTTAGTAAAAACAACTTTCTTTGATAAAGAGTATTTCTAGCTAAAAACACACTCTCAGCTTCTACACTACCTTTTATTTTCACTCCATCGCGATTGATAGCTAAATAATTAAATACAGGCATGCTTATCCTCTAAGTTCACTCTCATGACTTCTTCTATTGATGTGTAACCAGAAATAACTTTATCAATCCCATCTTGCATTATTGTCTTTGATTTCTTTTCAACCATTTTACTTAAATCAAGTTCACTTTTTCCCTTATAAATACCTTCACGTAAGCTGTTATCTATAATGAGTAGCTCATGTAAAGCAATTCTCCCACGATAACCTGTCGTGTTGCATTTATTGCATCCTACGGCGCGATATCCATATCCTTTCATAGAGGTATTCCCGCTAAAAATTAATTCTTTTAGTACACCCTGTGGGTGAGTATGTTGTTGCCTACATTTGATACATAATCGACGAACCAAACGTTGAGACAAAACAGCTAATAAAGAACTTGATAACATAAATGGTTCAACACCCATATCCTTAAGTCTGGTTACTGCACCAATAGCGCTGTTTGCATGTAATGTTGATAAAACCAGATGTCCTGTCAACGACGCTTGTACTGCAATTTGTGCCGTTTCCATATCTCGTATTTCACCAATAAGAATAACATCAGGGTCCTGCCGGAGTATTGCTCTTAAACTGCGTGAAAAAGTCATATTAATCTTTGGATTTACCTGAGTTTGAGAGATTCCTTCGATATCAAATTCAATAGGATCTTCTACAGTCATTATATTTCTTTCGTGGGCATCTATTCCCATCAGAGCAGCATAAAGTGTAGTACTTTTACCCGCGCCAGTAGGGCCAACAATTAATATGATTCCATGAGGTTTAAGCACAAGCCCCTTCATAAAATTACAGTTTTTGGATGACATTCCTAAAGACTCTAAGTCTAGTTTAAGGCTGTTTTTATCTAATAACCTCATAACAACACGCTCTCCGTGATTTACAGGTAACACCGATACCCGAACATCTAAAGCTCTCCCAGCTAGATTCAGCGCTATCCGACCATCTTGTGGAACACGTTTTTCTGCAATATCCAGTTTTGCCATAATCTTAATCCGCGATATTAATAATAGCGCGACTCTAGGTTGTAGCTCTAATATATTCTTTAATACACCATCAATACGAAACCTTATAATAATTTTTTCACCAAAAGACTCTATATGTATATCTGATGCTAACTCTTTAATAGCCTCAGCTAAGATTGTATTTATCAGTTTTATTACCGGGGCCTCATTATTACAATCTAGCAAGTCCTCACTAACTGAAATTTCACCACTAAACGTGTAAATCGCTATTTCATCACTTATATCACTCATTATTTCATGTGATTGCAATGAACTATTTTGATATACAGCAGCAAGGAAATTATCAAACTCATCATCAGTGACAAATTCTAGCCCAATAGGTCGATTACCGACTCTGTTTCCCTCAAGTATTGCATCAAGAGATGCTGAGTATCGACAGATGAGTTGGTAACCTTGCTCGACAGGTAATAGAATCACACCATTATCCCGTGCCCAGCCAAACGTTAATGGTAGCAATTCTATTTTATTTCCCGTCATATAGCCTCCCTGCCGTTTCATAAAAATTAATTACATCACTTCGGAGAGAACTAATAGAGCTATGCTTTATTTTATCTGATAATACTTCAATAGGTTCATTTATATCAGAATTAGCTGAATACAAGTTATTATGCTCAATATATTTATCTGTTGTCACTTGGTTATAGTCACTAGCCTCTCTAAGTATTGTTGGCCGGATAAATAGAATAAGATTACTTTTTTCTATTTTTTCTTTGCTCTGTCTAAACAAACCACCAATCAAAGGTATATCTCCTAAGAATGGTATTTTATTTATTATTTTATTAAGTTTTTTATCTAATAATCCACCGACGACTACTGTTTCTCCACTTTTTACTAAAACTGCATTATTGACAACCCTTTTGTTAAAAACCGAACCTAAGTTATTAGCATTAACATCAGAGCTATCGGCCACACTTGATACCTCTTGTCTGATTTCCAATAAAACCGAATCTCCTTTATTTATCTGTGGTTTAACCTTCAACATAACACCAACTGATTGCCGAGAAATCGAGTTATATACCTTGTCTGTTGATGTAGTTTGTGTTGATGTAAGAACGGGAACCTCTTGACCAACATTAAATTCAGCCTCCATATTATCCAACGTAACAATACTCGGCGTTGCCAGAATATTATTATTTGAATTAGTTGCTAATGCTGTAAAAAGGCCATCCCAATTACCTTTGTAAAAACCGGCAGTTAACCCAGCCATCACCATTGGTATATTTTTTTTATGATTATTACTTTCTCTTATCTCTTCTGATTTTTGTATAAAATTAGCTCCACCATGATATTTATTAGCCCATTGGATACCAAGATTTAATCCTTCTCCATTTTGAGTTTCAACTATAATTGCTTCAACCAAAACTTGTGCACGTCTAACATCTAATTTATCTATGACTTGTTCTAATTCTTTCATTACTTTGGGATTGGCAGTAATAACTAAAGCATTTGTCTGGTCATATGCTTTGATCGCCGTATTTTTGCTATTATTCTTTCCTGTCATTTTTTTCAAATTTTCATGATTTACTTCGAAGCTAACACTATTTAATACGTCTAATAATTTAGAGGCTTGAGCATATTTCATATAAAAAACCTTAGTATTCCCTTGACTATCTTTCTGCCTATCGAGCCTTTCTATCATTTGAATAGCTTTCTTCCTGGTATGGCGATCACCACTCACTAAAATAGTATTAGTTCTGTCATCAGCAATGGCGTTTCCTGTAGTAATAGACTCTTGTCTACCGCTATTTACTGGGTTAATTACCTGATTAACTAATTTGATCATATCTGCAGCAACGGCATGATTCAGTTGATAGAGTTCAACGCCTATATCTCCAGGTTGGTCTAATATTTTTATAATATTATATAATCTGTTAACTATCGCAGCACGCCCAGTCATTAATATGACATTTGAAGGGTCATAATGGATGATATTACCTGATTCAGAATTATCATTCAGTTGGCGGAGTAACGGTGCTAGATTTTTCGCCGAAATATGTTTAAGTTTAAAAACCCGATTAATAAGCTCGTCACCATGGGATTCTTCTGCATTCTTTTGCAAAGCAACGACTAAATTCTTTGCTCGTTTTACAGGCATGACTTTTAAAATATCATTAGGCATTTCAACTACTGTATAGCCATAAACATCAAGGACATTCAAAAAAAATTGATAATACTTTTCTTCATCTAATAACTCATAACTGCGGACACTGACTAACCCATGAACTTTAGGATCGATAATTATAGTTTTATTAATGTTTTTACTGACAGTATTGATAAACTCTTTAATATCTGCGTCCCTAAAAGAGGCAGAAAAGTTTGCACTATATATCTCCATAGGTAAAATGGCAGTAAGAATTATGATTCTGAAAAATATTGTATTGAAATATTTAAGCATTGAGATTAGATTAACTACTCTTACATACATTAATAATTGATTATAGCTGCGCATCCCTCCCCCCCCAATTACTTGCGATAATTATTCATAATATCATTAATGAATAATATGATTTATTTTCACTTATTATAACTTTATCTTTTAAGATTTTAATAATAGTGGAATTATCTATTTTATCACCAATAGAGTATAGGTTTTGTTTCCCATTCAACTCTAAAATTGCAATAGAGCTAGATTCTTCAGTATACTCAAGCACACCAACTAACTTTATAATTCCAGTATAAGATGGGGAGTTAATAATATCAGTTTTATTTTTTAAAATTTTCAAATTATTTTTATCATTAAAATTCTCTTTAAATACACTTCTATTTTTAATTTCATTTATCATTTTTAACTTATTGTTTTTATGCCATGCGTTACTTTCTTCATATAATACTGGAATTATCCTTTTTTGTTTTCCTGTTATTATATTGTAGCCAATTATTATTTGATAAAAGATGCATATTGTAATAACCCCACCAAGAAGATACACCCTTCTATTAACTAATAATTTATAGGGTGCTATAGATATTCTATTAAGAACAGACAACACCCTACCCTCTCAAACCATAATAAATAAAATATAAAAAAGATAGAATAACCGTCTGTATTTAATAGCCAGTAAATCTATCTTTCATCTTATCAGATTCCATTGCACTCAATATTCCTGAATCTAACCTTAATCCATATCTGTTTATAGTTTTAACAATCCCATCAGGAATGCCAGCATTCTTCAAATGTACGCGAAATTTATGTATCAATTGATGATAGTTATTATCTGAAATGCTTTTGTGGTTTTCATACCAAACAACTTTAATAATATCTTGTTTTCTATTCACATCATTAAACAAACACATGACCAATCTCTTTTGCTTCTCATTAATATCTATGGTTAATTTTCTAGAGTGGAAATGTATTTTGTTCATACAACAATCCAGTGATATCTCTTTTTCATAGTCAATCACTCCCTTTCCATTAATATCAATGAACTTACTACCAGAAACAACAGAGACTGTATCAACATACATAAATAACCCCTACAAATATATTCACTCAGTTAATATAAATAAATCACACTACAGATGTGATAAGAGAACTAGTGATTAGTATCGCGTTTACTTAATGAATAAAACAAATCAAATTATATTTTTTAATTATATTTAATAAAAACACACACATATAATGAGGACATAAAGATAATAATTATAGCGTGTGGGAATAGATTGTAATAATGTATTCTGTGATACAATTAAACAACCTAACCTATATGAGGTATATATTTTATTTATAATACCTATCTCTTGTTTATACATTGAGTAATGCCACACGTAATCACAGAGTTAACATACAATAATAATTAAAAAACTCAAGGAATAAATATTATTTAATAATATTAAATCAAGTTATTTACCAATAACACATAATAATAACATTGTACGTTCTACTTACTGTAGTTTATAATATACACTCCATTGTATTATAATATATAAATATCTCTTGCTCTGATTACAATCCATTCTCACACGAGTTTTCCTTTAGTCATATAAGCACAAAATTTAATTACCACCAAGGGTGTTATGACAATAAAAAAGATAATAGGATAGACAAATCAATATGAATTTTAAATTTAACACTATCTATTCCCCTTGATATAGTCCAAGGGGAATAGAAAAATACAAATGATTACATGAAGAATTCGACCTTACCACCATTTAGATTATACATGCTACCGACTATTTTTATTTTCCCTTCTTTCTCTAATTTATTAATTATTTCACTATTTTTACGTATCTCATCAATAGTGTGCTTCACATTACTTTTCGCGACCGCATCGACATATTTTTCGTTCTTCCCGCTCTTCTCGCCATCAAATTGAGTTGCCTCAATAGCTGGTTTGATTTTATTAAGTAGGCCAGTCAAATTACCAAGTTCAACATCATCGATAGCCCCTTTTACTGCCCCACAAGCCGTGTGTCCCATAACCAAAATGACTTTTGCACCTGCTGCAGCACAAGCAAACTCCAGGCTACCTAACAAGTCATCATTAGAAATGTTACCGGCAATTCGGGCATTAAATGTTTCGCCAATACCCGTATCGAAAATAATTTCCGCAGGCGCTCGGGAATCAATACAACTCAATATAACAGCTGCGGGGAATTGTCCCTCTGCACTACTGCGTTTTTGTGCGAGATAATCGTGTTGCTGCATCTTTCCAGAAACAAATCTTGTATTACCTTGCTTCAAACTTTCCACTATCTGCTCAGGGGTTAATTTATCTCGCTCTTCTCGCGTCAGAGACGCGGCATACGATACTTGAGGTAACCCTAGTCCAATCCCACCAATAACACTCGCAGCAGTGATTCCTAAAGCTGCTTTTAGCACGCTCCTTCGGCTATTTGGATGACTATCTTCTGAACAACAACCCGTTATCTTACTCATACACTCTCCTTGAAACTATTGTTGCCATTTTCAATACTGCATAATTAATGAGCAGCATATTAAATGTAGTACATCCATCTTGCTTTACGCGATAGTCAAAATATAGATTGTGTAAAATCAGCCATTTCTCGATTTTCTAATAATCTACGTTATAAACTGCTATTAAGTTCTCGATGATGATCCCTCATCCACTGCGCCAGGGAGTCCAGTGTTGGCTTTAATGTTTTTCCCAATGCCGTAATTTCATATTCAACCCGGGGTGGTACTTCGGCATAGATCTTGCGATGAACCAACCCACGTTGCTCGAAAGCACGTAGCTGGCGGGTCAGTTCTTTTTGAGTAATAAGGGTAATCGCCCGCTGTAGCTCACCAAATCGAATAGGTGCGTCAGTGACTATCAAACGATAGAGAATAGGTATTGCCCACTTCCCAGCAATAAGTTCAACAAATTGCACCATCGGGCACTTTTCTTGCTCGATGGTGCTATCAGGTATCGATTTATTTTTAGGTGTCAGAGGCTGATATGCTGTCATTACATTCCTGTTGCATCATTAGTATCAAATTGGAACCTACTATACTTTAGATACTTTTGTATTAAAAATGGTCTTTCACGGCTATCAATTGGAAAGATCACTATGGATCGTTTAAAAGATAAATATGCACTAATTACCGGGGGGACAAGTGGCATTGGGTTGGAGACGGCACGGCAGTTCCTGACCGAGGGGGCGACAGTTGCCATTACAGGCCGAAGTGAAACAGCATTGCAGGCAGCACGCAATGAACTCGGAGAGCGTGTTTTACTGCTAAAAAGTGACGCCAGTAATGTCGCAGATCAATCGCTATTGGCCGCTAAACTAGCTGAAAACTGGCCACGTCTGGATATCGTTTACATCAATGCTGGTGATGTGACTCATAATCCAATAGAAGAATGGGATGAATCTAGCTTTGAACGGGTGCTCTCAACCAATCTGAAGGGCCCTTTTTTCCTGTTACAATCATTGCTTCCCCTGCTGGCTAACCCTGCCTCCGTCATTCTTTGCGGTTCGGCAAGCGCCCATATTGGTTTACCGCAAAGTAGTGTTTATGCCGCCAGCAAAGCGGGGTTACTGTCGCTTGCTCGAACACTGTCAGGGGAGTGGGCAGAAAGAGGAATTCGGGTTAATGGATTAAGTCCCGGGCCGACACAGACTCCTGCATTACAAAAACTGGGGTTATCGGGTAGTGAAGAAGAAAAACTGACTGAGCAAATTCGTCAATTAGTGCCGATTAAAAGAATGGGTACACCGGCTGAAATTGCTCACGCGGCGGTATTTCTGGCTTCAGATGAATCCAGTTTTGTCGTCGGGACAGAATTTCGAATCGATGGTGGTGTGAGTAGCCTTTAATCGATATCCGCTGTGTGCGGTCTATTTAGAGGCAACACGGGTTGGGCCAGCAACCCGTGTTCACTTTGTTAAGATGTTTGAACAAAACGATCAAGTTGCCTGCGCAATTGGTCGTTCTCTTTCTTTAACTGCTCAATTCGCTCAAGCAGAGTCAAGGTCATAGCCACTCCAGACCAGTCCAAATCCAACTCATGTTGCAAGCGCCGGGCGCGTTTAAGGTTGTTTAATGCATCCGCATCAAACACCCAAACCGTGGCCTCGGGTTCTAATGGCATAATTACACCTAACCCTACAACCTCGACCAATTCATCTTGCATGATCCCCGTTGACTGGCATAACTCAGTCACAGTGTAGGTTATCTCTATTTCAGCCATAATCTGTTACTCCCATCCAGTCCGAGGATTAAATGCCGCCTGCTCTGACAATTGTTGCCAAAGCGCCCGCGTTTTCTCGTCTGGTTTCGGTGGCATAACCACTTTGAGGATGGCGTACAGATCGCCCGTTCCTTTTTTACTGACCAGACCTTTGCCTTTAATGCGCAAACGCTGCCCACTTTGGCTACCTGCTGGGATAGTTAAAGCAATTTTCCCCGTCAGTGTCGGAACCTCGACACTGGCCCCCAATGCCGCTTCCCACGGGGCTAACGGCACCACTATTTGTAAATTCTGCCCATCAATATCAAACAATGGGTGCGGAGCAATGCGAATGATCAGGAATAAATCACCATTGGCTCCACCTGCAATACCCGGTGCTCCCTGCCCTTTAAGACGAATGCGTTCGCCATCCCCCACACCGGCAGGAATTTTTACTTTCAATGTCTTAGAGGTTTCAGCACCAGGGAAGCCCGATGCATCAATGGTCGGGATCTTGTAAGAGATAGAACGTGTTTGTTCAGTTAATGTTTCTTCTAAAAAGATGGGTAATTCCATCTCAAGATCCTGTCCACGCACCCCATGAGATGCCCGACGAGATGAGTGTTGAGCTGAAGAAGCGCGGTTACCAAAGAAGGATTCGAAAAAGTCCGAGAAGTCATGAGCGCCGCCACCAGCACTGCTGTGCCACTGTTGACCACCAGTATTGTATTGATCAAACTGATGTTGGCCAAACCCTGGGTCATTACGGTGCAATCTTAATTGATCATATTCAGCTCGCCGCTCGGTATCCTTTAATACTTCGTAAGCCTCAGCAACTTCTTTAAATTTACTTTCAGCATCATCTTCTGAACTGACATCCGGGTGATACTTACGTGCCAGCCTGCGATAGGCTGTTTTAATCTCTTTTAGGGAAGCCGTGGGCTCGACACCCATCACGGCATAATAGTCTTTGAATTCCATGCGGTAATATCCTTAAATTCATTACTTGATTAGGTATATCCCCATCAGACTTAGATAAAACTTATTTATGTCTATTTTCAATTTTTTCAACCCCATCAAGTGGGTAAACCTAATAGTAAACTATAGCGCTAACTGTCTACTTGTGGGCTATCAGTGTCTATTGGTAGCGGCATATTCACCCTATAAGCATTACAAATCATATAACTGATCTGAGCACTTATTCTCCGCAGGCAAGATTCTTTTCTGATTAATTTGCTTTACCGAAGAGCGAAGCACTAATTTGCCTTGCAGGAGGGTATTACTGATAGGGGCGTCGGGCCGCAATAAACGCCGTTGCAATAACTGGATAGCTTCCGCTCCCAGCTCGTCACGCGGAACATGCACTGCCGTCAGCGGAACATCATGAATTTCGGCCAAATTAAAACCGTCCATGCTCATGACTGAAACTCTTCCCGGTACGTTTATATTCAATTTATTCAGCGCATTAACGGCGCCCACAGCCATATAATCGCCCCCTGCCAGAATAGCCGTAGGCAGTTGGTTGTTATCTTCACAACCTGCAATAAATGTGGCGATCGCCTGCTCGGATTCCGCTGCGCCGAAACCGTGAGTGGTCACCAGATGTTGGTTATCATCAAAATGCATATTATTGTTGGCGAAGGCCTCTTTAATCCCTACCAGCCGCAGTTCCATAGTGTTACGGCGTAAACATTGCAATGTCAAAATTCGCCGATGCCCTTGCTGTATCAGATAGTTGGCAGAAAATTCGCCAATCGATTGATGGTCAGGAGAAACACTGTCCAATGACATTTCTTTGTCACGGCAATTAATCAAGACCGACGGTTTATGCACCCCCGCTGCTAATGCATGAATACGCGGGTCATCGATACCAATAATGATGGCTGCTTCCGTCAGAGGTGTGGTCATTTTCTCCAGAAATAGGGAGATATCGCTGTGCGTTTCAGACAATCCGCAATAGCGAATCATCACCTCATGTTGACTGACGGCTTCAGTTATTCCCTGAATGACTTTGTAGTAAAAGATATCAGTACGCACATCAAACGCCCGGTGTGGCGCAAAGACCATAATGTTATTGAGCATTAAGCGCCCGCTGGATAAATTCTGCAAAATTCCCTGCGACTGCGCATAGGCCATCACCCGCTGTTTTGCCTTCACGCTGGTATTCGCTTTACCGGCTAATACTCTGGATACTGTGCTAATTGAAAGGCCAGTCTGATTAGCTATTTCTTGTATTTTTAGCTTTCCATTCATTTTGTGATCTCTCTCAAATTAGCAAATGAAAAAATTTTCATGGCCGGTAAATAGCTTATTCAGGGCATTACAAAATATAAATGCTGAAATATCACTCAGCTTATGAAAACTTTTTCAAAAAAATGCGTATTAAAGCCAATTTAAGCTAGCTACCTTGTTTTGGTAAACCAATTTTTAAAACTTATCAGTCCGGTTATTTTTGATTAAATATAATAATACTAAGAATATCAAATGATTGTATTTTATTAGCCAAATTTAGTGTGATTAATATCACATTAAAACTCAGCGTAATCTTAATAACCAAAAATGGATCTTACCAAAAAAATAAGTTGGTCAGGTTAATTTGCTACTGACCAACACCAGGAGGCTGGGATGAGTGTTGAGATTAATCAATCCGCTAAAGTTGTCGGGCGACGGAAAATAAAATCATTGCGCTGGTGGATGCTGGCGCTATTTCTACTCGGGGTCACTGTTAACTATATTACCCGTAACTCACTGGGCATTTTAGCCCCGGAGTTAAAAACCAGCCTGAATATGACCACTGAGCAATATTCATGGATAGTGGCATCATTCCAGTTGGCTTACACCGTATTTCAGCCGCTTTGTGGCTGGTTAATTGATGTTATTGGTTTAAAAATGGGGTTTCTGATTTGCGCCAGTGTTTGGGCCGTGGTGTGCATGATGCACGCCGGAGCAGGCACCTGGTTCCAATTAGCCGTATTGCGCTTCTTTATGGGCAGTGCCGAAGCTGCGGCCACACCGGCCAACGCCAAAGCGATTTCTGACTGGTTCCCAAAAAAGGAGCGCCCTATTGCGGCGGGCTGGGCTGGCGTGGGCTTCTCCATTGGCGCGATGTTAGCACCACCCATTATCGTGCTGGCTCATGTGGCACTCGGCTGGCAAGGCGCATTTCTCTTCTCCGGTGCCTTAGCCATGGTTTGGGTGCTGTTATGGTGGCGCTTTTACCATTCACCGGATACTCACCCCAATCTGAGTAAAGAAGAGTTTGAACTGATTCATCAGGATAATGAGCCAGTATTGCCACGACTGCCATTCCTTAAATCGTTAGCTATCCTTAGCAAAAATAAGAAATTTTACGGCATTGCTATTCCCGCATTTCTGGCAGAACCCGCCTGGGCCGTGTTTAGCTTCTGGGTTCCGCTGTATTTGGCGACCGAGCGCGGTATGGACTTAAAACAAATCGCCATGTTTGCCTGGTTGCCTTTCCTCGCGGCAGATATCGGCAGTGTTGCCAGCGGCTACTTAACCAAACTCTATCAAAAATGGTTCGGTTGCAGCCGCATTAACTCGGTGGTCGCCAGTTCAGTCACCGGTGCCTTTATGATGGTTTCACTGGCCTTTGTGGCCATCACTAAAGACCCGTATCTGGCGATTGCATTGATCTCTATTGGCGGCTTTGGTCATCAGGTTATCTCCTGCATGCTCAGTGCATTAGTCGTTGAATCTTTTGATAAAAACCAGGTTGCTACTGTCAACGGGCTACGAGGTTCTTCAGCCTGGATAGCCAGTTTCCTGTTTACTTTATTGATTGGCGCTGTGTCCGACACCATCGGCTTCAACCCACTATTTATCGCCATGGGCTTCTTCGATTTGATTGGTGCCGTGTTCCTGGTTTCCCTGTTTGCTGAGCGCCGCAATAAAAATCAACCGGCCGCCTGATGTATTCCTTTAAGAGATGAGCTGTAATGAAAACATTAAAAAACTGGTTGTTAATCAATGAATACCCCGACCATCTGGAACTGCTGGTCGATGACCGTCATATATTTTGTCTGTATGTGTTAGAACCAAGCCTCTGCCGGGTGCTGATTAAACGCAATGGCGAACTGGCACTGAATCGCACCTGGAGCATAGCACCAGAGGGTGACGTTCCGTGGTCAGGGCGTGATCGCCTGAGCTTAGCGGGCTTTTCTGTGCCGGGCTATCAGTTGGAGCACCATGAAGAGAAGTTAATGGTGACCACTGACTGTTTGCGCATCACCATTCATCAACCGTTGTACTTGGAATGGGAATATAAAAATCAGCACGGTGAATGGCAGCCACTGGCGGCAGACAGGCCAACCAGCGCTTATCTTCTCAGCCCGCAGGGAGAAGCGATTGCTCACTATCAGCGCCGCTATCCCAATGAGCAGTATTATGGGCTGGGTGAGAAAGCTGGCGATCTTAACCGCGCGGGTCGCCGTTTTGAAATGCGCAATCTGGATGCGATGGGCTATAACGCCGCCAGTACTGATCCGCTCTACAAGCACATTCCTTTCACTATCACCCGTCGTGATGATGTTAGCTTTGGTCTGTTTTATGACAATCTCAGCAGTTGCTGGTTGGACTTAGGTAACGAGATTGATAACTACCATCTGGCCTATCGGCGTTATCAGGCCGAAGCTGGCGACCTTGATTACTATATGTTTCTCGGCCCGAAAGTGCTGGATGTAACGAAAGCCTTTGTGCGCCTGACCGGTAAAACGCAATTTGGCCCCAAATGGAGCCTCGGCTACAGTGGCTCCACCATGCATTACACCGATGCCCCCGATGCTCAGGTGCAGTTACAAAAGTTCATTACTTTATGTCAGCAGCATGATATTCCGTGTGACTCATTCCAGCTTTCGTCCGGCTATACCTCCATCAACAATAAGCGCTATGTGTTTAACTGGAATGACGAAAAAGTGCCGCAGCCAAAGGTAATGAGCCAGGCATTCCTGCAAGCCGGTATCAAATTAGCCGCGAATATCAAACCTTGTTTATTGCAAGATCACCCAAAATATCAAGAGGTTGCCGAGCGAGGACTCTTTATTCGCGATGGTGAAAGTGGGCTGCCTGAGCGCTCGTCATTTTGGGATGACGAAGGCTCTCACCTTGATTTTACTAACCCAGAAACCGTGGATTGGTGGCAGGAAAATGTCACTAAACAACTGTTAGAACTGGGAATTGGTTCAACCTGGAATGACAATAACGAATACGAAGTGTGGGATGGCGAAGCGCAATGCAATGGATTCGGTGAAGCTATTGCCATCAAACACATCAGACCGGTGATGCCTTTGCTGATGATGCGCGCCTCAATGGAGGCTCAACAGACATTTGCACCAGAAATGCGTCCATATCTGATATCACGCTCTGGTTGTGCCGGAATGCAGCGTTACGCCCAAACCTGGAGTGGCGATAACCGCACCAGTTGGCAAACCCTGCGCTATAACATCCGCATGGGGCTGGGTATGAGTCTGTCCGGGCTCTATAACCTCGGTCACGATGTGGGTGGTTTTTCCGGCGATAAACCAGAAGCAGAATTATTTATTCGCTGGGTACAAAACGGCGTAATGCATCCACGGTTTACCATTCACTCATGGAATGACGATAACACCGTCAATGAGCCATGGATGTACCCCGCTGCCACACCAATGATTCGCGATGCAATGGTATTGCGCTATCGACTATTACCTTATTTTTACACCTTGCAATGGCAAGCGACCCATGATGATGAGCCGATGTTACGCCCAACTTTCCTCGATCATGAGCACGATAGCTGCACATTTAAGGAAAATGACGATTTTATGTTGGGTCGTGATTTGCTGGTCGCCAGTGTGGTGGAACCGGGCCAGCGCCAACGTCAGGTCTATCTGCCGGATAATCATGTGGGTTGGTACTGTTTCCATACCGGCCAATGGTATAGCGGCGGGCAAACCATTGTTTTAGATGCGCCCCTCGAGCGCCTGCCTCTGTTGGTGCGCGCCGGTGCGGCACTGCCGCTGTCTCGACGTATTGCTTTCGTGAATGCCGAGCAAGATACCCAACGTGAACTGGCGCTTTATCC
Organism: Yersinia proxima; assembly: GCF_902170785.1. Classification (GTDB taxonomy): domain Bacteria; phylum Pseudomonadota; class Gammaproteobacteria; order Enterobacterales; family Enterobacteriaceae; genus Yersinia; species Yersinia proxima. The sequence continues at coordinate 62,007 of NZ_CABHYG010000022.1, forward strand.
CACCAAAGGGGGCGGCCAATCCAGTGGGATGCTGTTTGAAGATGATGGTGAGAGCCACCGTTGGCAGCAAGGGGCAGCATTGTGGTTGAGCTGGCAAGTGACGACCGATAATCACCGCATTGATATCACTTTTGAACGCACGGGGAGCTATCAACCCGCCTGGCATGAACTGACCATTAACCTGCCAGAACATGAACATCGTGAGTTGTACATCAATGGCATTGCCAGCCGTCAATTGCAATTAAATCAGCTCAACTAGTGCATTGATTGGTAGGGAAATACAGTAGCGGGTTCTATTTCAGAACCCGTTTATTTCTCACATCAATCACTAATTGATTAGCGTAAGAGTTTTAATGCACCCGTCAATGAACGCACCCACTTCTCCGGCCCAACCAATCCCAAACCGTCCAATTGCTCATCAGCTAGCGAACGTAATGGAAATGCCGCTTCGTAATCTTGAAAACTGTGCATCGAGCGCGCAAATGCAGGAAAAGGCACAATCGCCCGCTCATGAGTGGCCGCTAAAGCCTTCAGCAAGACATCCCTCATCTGCGTAGTATTTGCCTGCAAAATAGGTACTGGCAATTTTGAGCTAACATCAATTTCTTGCCCCGCTAAATCGGATAATGCCGTCCCTGCCAATTGCGGAAATTTTGCCGCCAGACCAATCCCCACCGCACTGGTGGTATTAGCAATCAAGCCAACCGGAAGTTCAGGATTAACAATAATTGCGATACGTATTTGTTCTGCCATAGCCATGCCCTTTCGCCAATAATGATGTGCAAAAGATCATATCTCTCCCGTGTGGGTAAGTGCTTTCTTTTATCAGCTTCATTCAGCTAATATCGGTAAAACATACCCAAACAAAATAATAATCAGGTAGAAAATGCCATCATCATTAATAACATCGGCAGATATCAAAATTCTCAAGCAATTACAGCACGCTGGCCGGATGACTAACCAAGAGTTGGCCGATAAAGTGGGGATGGCAACTTCTCCGTGTTGGCGGCGGGTGAAGCAACTTGAAGAAAGCGGCATTATTACCGGCTATCAGGCCAATATTGATCGCCGGAAAATAGGTTTGGGGATTTTAGCCTTTATTCGGGTGAAAATTGACAGCCACAGTGAGGAAGAAGCGAAGTTGTTTGAAATGCAGGTTGGGGCGCTAAAACCGGTGATCGCTTGCTATGCCGTCGCAGGGGATGCCGACTTCCTGCTACAAGTGGTTGCCGAAGACCTCGACAGTTTCTCCACCTTCGCGATGTCGGTTATCCGCCGACTTTCGGGGATTAAAGAGATGCAAACAACATTCGTCCTGCGCGAAGTAAAACCGCTGGATCATTTGCCGCTGGAATAAATCACACTAAAAGGTGCCAACCGATGCTTTTTATTTGCTCGCCAGATATCTACGCAGCCAGCACCCTGTTGCGCCCTGACGCTTTGGCGCGATAGAGCGCCTCATCCATGCGTTTAAACAAACTATCAGTGTCTTCACCCACCTGATGTTGCGCGACCCCGATGCTAACCGTAAGCTGTGGCAAGTTAGGTTGGCAGATCATCTGAATGGTTTCTCTAATAGATTCAGCCAATTGTAACGCGCCCTCAAGATTGGTTAACGGCAGAAGGATCGCAAATTCCTCCCCTCCCCAACGGAAAACAATGTCACACTCACGGATGATGGATTCCAGTGTTCTCGCCAGGAATATCAGGACTTCATCCCCCTTATGGTGCCCCAGTTGGTCATTAATATTTTTGAAATGATCGACATCCAATAGAATCAAACTGAAGTTCTGACCATAACGTTGACTTTGGGCATGAGCATGCTCAACCAAAGGAAAAAACTGACGACGATTACCCAAGTCTGTCAGTGGGTCTTTCAAAGCAGCATGTTCTAATGCCTGTTCAAGCCGCTTTTGTTCAGTAATGTCATGGATAATACAAAGCATCAATCTTATGCCATCTAACTCAACTGGCCCGGCATAGGTTTGGACGTGACGGGTATTTCCATCTGCTAATTTATGTATAAAATTAAGTGGCTTATGCCCCCCCGGTAATTTAGCAATCTCATTCATTACGGGTAAAATATCTCGCCCCATCGAATTAATTTCCCAGGTATGCTTCATACACATATCTTCCCGGGAATAGCCATAGAAACGGGTTGCCGCCTGATTAGCATCGACAATCTGCCCCTCTCTTGAGGGGTCAATAAGCAGCATCGGGGCGGTATTGGTACTAAAGAATTGCTCGTAAAAACTCCGCTCACTGCGGGAATAGGCTTTAGTTAATAGCCTTTCGTCAGTCGGTTGAGCGGGCACGAGTTCACCAAGCCCTTCAAAAATGATGACAGCACCATAAGGATCTAGTTGCGTCAAAGAAAGACGGCAGCTCAAGGGAAAAACGCTCTGTTCTGTCTGAATAGTCCAAATCTCGATGATTTGGTCACCCACTGCCAAAGGGAGAAGATAGGAGTCCAGGTGCTCCTGCGCATGTGCTGAAAACCGACCATTACGCAATACCGATAACAGAACGTCGCCGGCCAGTTTTCGAGCTTCCTTGTTAGCAAAAAGTATTTCCTGATTTTTAGGTAAAACAACCCAAATCGGGGTACTCAAGATATTTAATACATCTAAACCTGTTACTAACATAGGTATACCGAATGATATTTGGCATCAAAACAGAATACAGCTAATTGACATTTTTAGAACCATAGTTTTCATACAACCTATCAGCTCTGGTTATCCAAAAGAGAAGTACCGTAAGAATTGTCAATTGTACAAACCCAACATCCATCGAGTTCATGACGAAACACATAGGTTGCACGCCGGGTTGTGGTCACCATCTCCCCCTGCCCATCAGGAAAATGCAACACCGTTTCCATAATGACCAAAGCATCTCCAGCACCTTCGATAACTTGCATTTCACCCTGCTCAACCACAAGTTGATTCTTAAAGTGGTCAGAGATAGCGATAAAGGCTTTGCGGATATTATCCTTGCCTGTGGCAATCATCCCAGGTTTGATGACCAGTGCCGCATCCTCAGCATAGTATTTCATCAACTCATCAAAATTCCGCTCAGAGATTGCTTTATCACATGCTTCGATAACTTGCCGTATTGGATGTGCACTCATTGAAGATAGCTCCATAAATTGGGGAGATGGGCATAGCCCGGGAATATTTCGTTGGTGGAGCTTACCAGCAGCAGAACTGCCATCATAAAGGATATGCAATGCAGGTAAAACGGTGATTTCAGCACATTTGAGTAGATTATTTACACCTGTTTACAGTGAAATTTAAAAAAATAATATTCCACTACTACCTAAATTACCCCATAGATAAAATAATGAATTTATGTAAATAGGCTGTTTCACAAATTAACTATTATTTATTATCTTTCCTCACCAATATTAAGGTGAATCAAAACATACATTTCAATTTTTAGGATATTTCTTGGAATTTAGAAATACACTTCTCGACCTAAACAAGAAAAAGCCTATTTTAACTTAGGTGCATTGTTTTGGGAACCTTTTAATGTACCCTCGATATATATCACTATATGGGAAATTATTATTTTCTTTATAAAACAAGGCTAACCTTGAATATTTATATTGAATCATAAAAAATACAAAACACTCCTGTTATGGAATGACCGACTATTAACCCAATAAAAATAATTAGATATTATAATAAGGACAGTACCCGTTATGACATTTAGACACCATTCAATAAATAATTCTTTTCTGAATATTGGTAATCTTATCAGTGGAGTTAAACTCACTAAAGTTGCTATAGGTGTCATTATCGCCTGTAGTGGTACGCTGTACTTCTCAAATACTGTCAACGCTTCCAGTTGCCAGACTGCAAATGGCACCCAAGGTGGTGTCACTGTAGCTAACAATGGTAGTTGTAACATTACGAACAGCTATGCCCCTACGATGAATGACAACGAAACTGGGGGTGTTTATGTCAATAATGGGGATAAAGTCACACTAATTGGTGATCCCTCTACAATTATTCAAGGAGAAACGGGATATATCAGTAAGTTGCTTGGCGAGCTTTATTTGGCAGCGAATGGTCAAGAACATCTAATGTTGGGTGATAAAACCAATGGCGTGACCACCTGGGATAATATCACCGGTTCAAATATCGTTGTTGCGACCTATGATAGCAGTAAAATTAGCTCATCAGATTGGGGAGCATCCAATTATTGGTTTACCGCTACCCCGCATGATGTCAACGGGCAACAATATATAAACACGCGTTTCGGCACTGTCGAAGATGGGACGCTGGTCGTTAATTTGGGTGATTCTACCTTGCCGTCAACGGCTGACGAAAACAAAATAACAATGGCCGCTAAACAAAGTTTCTTGACGGTAGCTAAAGGGAACAATAGCACCGTCGAATGGACATCAAAGAATATGTTGGTGTTTGAAGTTTGGAGCCCGGCACAGGCTGGAATTGGTACCACACATTTCGAATATAGTACGCCCAACTATCTAGGCACTTTTATCGGCTTTGATAACAACAGCTATACCGTCAATAATGCCACCGAGTTAAAGGCTTATAATGACATTCTGATTCAAGCATTAAAACAGGGCAAACTAACATCACAACAAGCCTATGATAATGCATTAGCGCAGGGTGTAACTTTTACCGAAAAAAATGGCAGTTTCGACTATAGCGTAACTCCTGGTGATGAAGTCACTATGGCCGTTGGCGATAGTGCGGTGATTGTTGCCGATGGTCACGGTGCAAAAGGTATTATTAAAGATGGTGGGCAGTTAGATACGCGAATTAGCTACTTAGGTACTATGGTCGCTAAAAATGGTGGCCATATTGAGGTCGAACAGGGGGCGCAACTTTCCGGCCAGTATTACCTAATGAGAATAATGGAAGATAGTACGGGGAGCAATGACGGAATTATATCGAGTGGCTACCTCGTTGGTGATAATTGGGATACCACATCACTACATCCACACCCCAACGGTTTCGCTTATGTACAGGGTTTTGCCGTCACAATTGAGGGTATAAATGCCAGTTTTGCCAACAATGGCATTATGAACCTGGCCGGATGGAGCTATGCTGAAAATGCGAGTTCAATACTCGATACCAATTATCTGATTAAGACAACGTCCGATGCAACAGCAAGTAATAATGGAATAATGAATATTGGTGTTAACAATAACTTTCTTGATTCCGATCTTGCAGGCGTCATTGTTGATGGCATTGGTTCTTCGTTTGTCAATGAATCTGCTGGAGAAATTTATATTGGTCGAGCGGCACAATATAATATTAATAACCCAGAAAATGTTAGTGATACTGCTAATAAACGCTTACAGCAGGGCATTCGCCTGATTGAAGGCAACGCAACCAATAACGGCCGTATTACTATTGGCAGTAAAACTGAAAATGCAATTGGGATGATTGCAACCGGAGACAAAGCTGGCACCTCTCTGACAAATAATGGTCAAATAATTATTAATGGTGATGCATCAGATCATCCGTTACAAAATGTGGCGATATGGGCCGAAAATACCGGTAATACTGATATTCATCATAATGGTCTTATTGAACTCAATGGCGTTAATGCCGTGGCTTTAAAAGTGTTATCCACCAGCAAGAATGCCTCAGCAAGTACCAGCTCAACCAGCAGTATTAATATTGAAGGTGGTGCCAATATTTCTAATGGCACGCGAAACTTTGGTATTTGGGTTGAAGGTCGTGATGCCGCCGCTGAAATACAGGGGCAAGTTAATCTGAAAGGTGAAGGAGCCATCGGTGTACATGCCCGTAATAGTGCCAGAATTGATGTCAAAGGTAGCGCCCAAGTTAATTTTGTTGATGGCGATAATCAGATTGGCTATTTCGTTCACGGACTGGGTTCCCAGATTCTCAATAGTACATCTCAAGCTCAAACCTTAACGACTAACGGTTCAACACTATATCGTCTGGACGGCGGAGCCAGTTTTGTCGGCTCTGATGTCATTGATTTATCTTCACAGCTGACCGCTCAGTCAAAAGATACCACTCTATTTTTAGTAACAGGAACGGATAAAGATACCGGCACTGCCAGTAACTTTACTTCGGGTAAACTAAAAATGGATGTTAACGGCGAAGGTTCTACCGGTATTCGCGTAGAAGGTGGAGCAAGCGGTACTATTACCGCAACAGCCGATATTATTCGGGTCGCGGGTAATGGTGCGACAGCCGGTGTTGTTGACGGTAAATATTATGGTATTGATGGCCTTGAAATGCCGGAGAGTTTCAGTACCAACTCTATTTTAACCAGCTTCGCCCAATTAGGCTCAGCCCATTCTGTTGATGGTGCTTTTGGTTATATTGCCCGCAATAGCGGAACGCTGGTTCATAAAGGCAGCCTTGATTTCTCAACCAGTGGAACAGGTAAGACCGGTGTGCTGGTCGATAATGGAATACTGGATAATCAGGGAGACATAAAGGTTAAAGGTACTGCTGTTCATATTAAAGGCGAAAATGCGCAAGTTAATAATATCAGCACGATTGAAGCAACTGATGAGACAGCCGCCTATTTAATTGATAACGGTGCTTCATTGATCCTGAGCGGAACGGGTCAAACAAAAGCAGGCGGTACTGCTCATGGTGTACTATTACAGACCGGTGCGAAAGGTTTAACTATCGGGCGCGCGATTATTGATATGCTTGGAAGCGGAAATGGCATAGAAAACACCGCTGAAATTAGTCAGATCAAATTGAGCGATGCAATCATTAATGTTGGTTCAGGTGCGGGGATACGTACAGCAACTGCGCTGGAACAAACTGATAATGTAACTATCAATGTCGAAGGGACTAATGGCACCGGCTTCTTATTTGAGAAGAATATCGCCGGAAATAAAATGACCGATATTGAGCTGAATTTAGCTGGCACTGACGGGCTAACCATTAACGTTAATTCAGCCAGTGGGCAAGGTTTGATAACCAATTCTTCCGCCAATGTTACCAGTGGGGCCAATATTAATATTAATCAGGCAACAGGCGGTTCAGCATTAGTCGTGGGTGGTATCAGCAGTACAGTGAATCAGCACGGGAGTCTACAATCAAAATCCACAGAGAATGGCGTTTCAGTTGTTGATATCAATAATGGCCAAGTCAGTACCTTTACTAATTACGGACAAATTTTAGCAGCAAGCGCCACACAATTAGCTCTGCAAACATTATCTGGCCCGGCGGTAACATTTACCAATGCGGCGAACGCTATTATTAGTGGTCAGGTCAATCTGCTGAACGACCAGGATAATAGTATTACGCTGATAAGTAGCAGCAAGGGTACTGACTTTAAAGCCAGTACTGGCGATGACCGATTTTTCTTAAAAGATATCAAGGCCAGCGAACAAGGCACTTTATTCCACACACTGAATGGTGGTGCTGGTCACGATACTCTGCAACTGGATAATTCGGTTTATCGTGTTCTGAATACAAATACTATTTTGAACATGGAGCAAGTTGAATTAAAAAATCATTCAACGATGACACTAGACAACACCTTATTGGCATTAGGTGATGCTAAAGATGACTCTGTGGATACCGGTTATAGCATTGATGCTAGCAGCGAGCTTGCCGTTATTAATGATAACGCCGTAGCTTTCAATAGCCATTTATCGGGTCTTGGTGTCCTTAGTGTTAATACTTCCGGCCAGAGTTTTGATTTCACCGCGAATAACTATGCCGATAGTTTTGCCGGTACAGTGGCATTGGGACACAGTACTTTCCAATTGATGGATGGTAATACCGAGGCACTAACCCAGGCCACATTGAGATTAGGTCAAAATAGTGTGACTCACGTTGGTGATAGCCAACAAAATATCGGCGGGCTGATTTTTGACGGCGGTATGATTAATTTCAACACCGGTACACCGGGTCAGCCTGAAAAGAGTCAAATCCAGACCAGTAATATATTGAACCTGGCAGGCACCGGCAAAGTCGGCATTAATATTGAGAGCGTCCAAAGCTATCTACCCCCTTCAACGCCATCGGCAGGTGTGACTGCGTTAATGGAACAAGATGATGACAATTTGCTGCTCAAACTGGTCGACTCCCTTGGCGTTATCACTGGCAACGGAGGAGCATTGCAACTGATTGATAATCGGACTAATACAGTAATAACCGATAAAACAATGGCAGACATCGAGCAACATGGTGTGCATGTTGCTAATGGTACTTACGATTATCGATTAACAGCCGGTGCCAATAATGATGGTCTATATGTGAACTATGGCTTAACCCAGGTGGAATTGTTAAGTGATGGCGCGAATGCTTTAACTCTAAATTCGGATGGAAAAACCGGAGTAGCCGCTGACCTTAGTGCCAAAATAGTCGGTAGCGGAGATTTATCCATCGATACGGGTGTCGGAAAAACTGTTTCGTTATCAAACGCACTTAATAGCTATACCGGTATTACCGATATTCGTTCTGGAACCTTATTAATGAAGGCGAATAACGTACTGGGTAATACTGAAAAATTACAGTTAAGCAATCAAAGTATATTTGAAATGGCCTCTTTTAGTCAGGTCATTGGTAAACTTGAAAGCGCGCTGGGGACATGGGTTAACTTGAGTGGTGGTCACCTGACTATTAATCAAGGTGGTATTTCTAATGGCTATTTGACTGGGGCTGGAACCTTAACCGTTGCGGATAATGTGCTAACAGTAAATGGTGCTAATGAGCAACTCTCAGCCAAAACTGAAATTGCCCATATTGCTCAAGTTAGTCTTAATTATATCAGTGGCTTAGGCACAGGTGATATTGATAATGCCGGCAAACTTAATCTTACGGGCGCAACCGGTGATTTCGTTAATAATCTGAGCAACAGCGGTGATGTCAAGTTGAACAATAGCCAGGTGGAATTACAAGGCAATAACACATCATTCTCCGGACGCTATCAAATTGATAATACCTCGGAATTAACGGCATCTCAGGCCCAGCATCTTGGCAGTGCTGATGTTGAAGATAACGGGGAATTGGTATTGAATGCCAACTCTGACTGGGCGCTGTTAAATAATGTCAATGGGATCGGTAATTTGACTAAATTAGGCCAGGCAGTGCTGACCTTAATGGGAAATGTGACTTACACAGGCCTGACAGATATTTATCAGGGTGGGGTCACATTAGGTAATAGTCATACACCTATCACACTTGCAAGTCAGCAAGTTAATATTGCCAATAATAGCTTTATGTCAGGCTATGGCGGCGTTGCCGGTAATATTGATAATCTGGGTTCGTTATACGTAGGTGATAGAGTAGTCACCCGTTCATTATCACCTGCGACGACTTTTATGGTCGGTGGTAATCTCATTAACAGCGGTTCAACCTATATTGGTTCAGTATCAACGTCTGCCGGTAATCAACTGCATGTCAGTGGCGATTATCTGGGGAATAATGGCAATCTGTATCTTAATACTGTTCTGGGTGATGATAACTCACTGACAGATAAACTCATTGTTGACGGTAATACTCAAGGTAATACTTTAGTCACCGTGACTAATATGGGTGGTCAGGGTGCTGAAACCCTCAATGGTATTGAGGTTGTACATGTTGGTGGTGACTCTGCCGGTACGTTTACGCAAAATGGCCGTATCGTTGCAGGGGCTTATGAATATAGCTTAGGTCGTGGAAACGGAGTGAATGCGGGCAACTGGTATCTGACCAGCCAGCTAAACGATATCCCGACAGAACTAATCAATCCGACAGATCCGTCAAAACCGTCGATTTTACGACCTGAGATAAGCAGTTATGCGGCGAATATTGCTGGGGCCAATACCTTATTTATGACCCGCCTCCATGACCGTTTGGGTGAAACTCAATATATCGATGCCTTAACAGGTGAAGAGAAAGTAACCAGTCTGTGGATGCGCCAGGTCGGTGGGCATAACCGCTCCCGTGATACATCCGGGCAATTGAAAACTCAGAGTAATCGTTACGTGTTGCAATTAGGCGGCGATATCGCCCAATGGAGTGATGATAATCTCAATCGCTGGCATTTAGGTGTGATGGCGGGTTATGCCAATCAGCAAAGCAATACCAACTCACGGGTCACCGGTATCGGGTCCAAAGGTAAGGTTGACGGTTATAGTGCCGGGTTATATGGCACCTGGTATGACAATGATGCCGATAAGAACGGGACTTATGTTGATACCTGGGCGCTGTATAATTGGTTTAACAATACGGTTAGCGGTGAAAGTTTCGCCAGCGAAAACTATAAGTCCAGCGGCGTCACCGCCTCGGCCGAGGTGGGATATACCTTCAAAATGAGCGAATCACCGGAAGATAACAGAATATTTTATCTTCAACCGAAAGCTCAGATTGTCTGGATGGGCGTCAAAGCCGATAGTTTTAGCGATACACACAATACTCAGGTAAGTAGTGAAGGTGATGGTAATATTCTGACCCGCCTGGGGCTTCGTTCTTATATCAATGGTTATAGTGATATTGATAAAGGTAAACAGCGCGTATTTGAACCTTTTGTTGAAGCCAATTGGATCCATAACAGCAAGAGTTTTGGTGGCAGTATGGGGGGCAAATTAGTTGAACAGGATGGCACCAGAAATATCGGTGAACTGAAAGTCGGTGTTGAAGCTCAGTGGGAGCCTCAGTTAAATCTCTGGGCGAACGTCGGCCAACAGGTTGGCGGTAAAGGCTATAGTGATACATCTGCAGTTGTAGGCGTTAAATATAACTTCTAGTTTACTGAATGTTATTTCAAATTTGAATGAAGTAGCAGGAAAAGATTAAACCTTACTTAACTGCCTTGAATTGGGCAGTTAAGTCTTCTGGTTTATCAGAAGGCACAATAACCATCGCAATACTATTTCTCTAATGTACTGACTATCAAAAATCTAAAATAAGCCCCTCTTTTCGTAAAGCATGAATGACACCTCGCATCAGATCTGATTATTCCAAGCAGGGCCAACCAGAGATAACAGGAGTAATCCATGATAAACCCAGTGAAAAGCTCAAGATAAAGTGACAAAATTTTATCAGTATCAGGGGGTTGATTTAGCGAATTTACTGGGTTTGATGCACTTCGGGAGATACTGCGAGACGTTAAGTTGGAGCGGGTGAAGGGAATCGAACCCTCGTATAGAGCTTGGGAAGCTCTCGTTCTACCATTGAACTACACCCGCTTCGGTGTGCGGTTTGCATTATAACCGGTTCTTTGACGTGGGCAAGCGAAGATATAGTCTAAGCGCCGGTATTTTAAGCGATTAGATTAAACCAAGTATAACTATCGCTATTTTGTTTGATAAAAAGGGCGCCGAGGCGCCCTAATAGATTTACCGTTAACCGGAGTCACTTATTTTACCGGGCGCATCGCTGGGAACAAGATAACATCGCGGATGGTGTGGCTGTTGGTAAACAACATCACCATACGGTCGATACCGATGCCCAGACCTGCGGTCGGCGGCAAGCCATGTTCCAGTGCAGTAACATAGTCTTCATCAAAGAACATCGCTTCGTCATCACCAGCTTCTTTGGCGCTAACTTGATCAGCAAAGCGCTGTGCCTGATCTTCAGCATCATTCAGCTCGGAGAAACCATTTCCAATTTCACGGCCACCGATGAAGAATTCGAAGCGGTCAGTGATAAATGGATTATCATCATTACGACGTGCCAACGGTGAAACTTCTGCTGGATATTCAGTGATGAAGGTTGGTTGAATCAGGTGGCTCTCAGCGGTCTCTTCGAAGATTTCGCATTGAACACGGCCCAAGCCCCAGCTCTTCTCAACTTTAATACCCAATGACTCGGCGATAGCTACTGCTTTATCCATATCGTCTAAATCAGCCACATTGGTTTCTGGACGATATTTGCAAATAGCTTCTTTCATGGTCAATTTGGCAAAAGGCTTACCGAAATCGAAGGTTTGGTCACCATACTGCACCACACTGCTACCCAGCACGGTTTCAGTAAGTGTCCGGAATAACTCTTCGGTCAGAGCAATCAGGTCTTTATAATCCGCATAAGCCATATAGAGTTCCATCATGGTGAACTCTGGGTTATGACGCGGTGAAACACCTTCATTACGGAAGTTACGGTTGATTTCGAACACACGTTCAAAACCACCTACCACCAGGCGTTTCAGGTATAACTCTGGAGCGATACGCAAGTACATATCGATATCCAGCGCATTGTGGTGAGTCACGAACGGACGCGCTGAAGCACCACCGGGAATCACTTGCATCATAGGGGTTTCGACTTCCATGAAGCCTTTTTCCACCATGAAGTTGCGGATAGCTGCCATCACTTGCGAACGAACTTTGAATGTATGACGAGATTCGTCGTTAGCAATCAGATCCAGATAGCGCTGGCGATAGCGTGTTTCCTGATCAGCCAGGCCATGGAATTTATCCGGCAGCGGGCGCAGTGCTTTGGTCAGCAAACGCAATTCGCTACAGTGGATAGACAGCTCGCCAGTTTTAGTTTTGAACAGCTTGCCACGCGCGCCCAGGATATCGCCCAGATCCCACTTTTTGAATTCTTCGTTATAAACGCCTTCCGGCAGGTCATCGCGGGAAACGTATAGCTGGATACGGCCACCGACATCTTGCAGCGTCACAAATGATGCTTTACCCATAATACGGCGAGTCATCATACGGCCAGCAACGGTCACTTCGATATCCAGCGCTTCTAATTCTTCGTTTGTTTTTTCGCCGTACTCGGCATGTAGCTGGTCTGAGAGGTGCTCACGACGGAAATCATTAGGGAAAGCAATCCCTTTTTCCCGCAGTGCAGCCAGCTTTTCCCGACGAGCTTGTAACTCACTATTGAGTTCTTGCGCTTGCTCAGCGACTTGTGGTTTTTGCTCTGACATCTCAGTTCCTTATAGCCCGGCTTTCAAACTTGCTTCAATGAATTTGTCCAGATCACCATCCAGTACCGCTTGCGTATTGCGTGTTTCTACACCGGTACGCAAATCTTTGATACGGGAGTCATCCAGTACATAAGAACGGATCTGGCTACCCCAGCCAATATCTGATTTATTATCTTCCAGCATCTGTTTATCAGCATTTTTCTTTTGCATCTCAAACTCATACAGCTTTGCTTTCAGCTGTTTCATGGCTTGATCTTTGTTCTTATGCTGAGAACGGTCATTCTGGCATTGAGTCACGATATTGGTCGGAATGTGGGTAATACGTACCGCAGATTCTGTTTTATTGACGTGCTGACCACCCGCACCAGATGCGCGGTAAACGTCAATACGCAAGTCCGCCGGGTTGATTTCGATATCAATATCGTCGTCAACTTCTGGATAGACAAAGGCAGAACTGAATGAAGTATGACGGCGGCCACCAGAGTCAAACGGGCTTTTACGTACCAGGCGATGTACGCCAGTTTCAGTACGTAACCAACCAAACGCATAATCGCCGATGATCTTGATAGTGGCTGATTTTAAGCCTGCAACATCACCATCAGACTCTTCGATGATTTCGGTTTTGAAACCTTTGGCTTCAGCCCAACGCAGGTACATACGCAGCAGCATGCTGGCCCAGTCCTGAGCTTCTGTACCACCGGAACCGGCTTGCAGATCCAGATAACAGTTGGCGCTATCATATTCACCAGAGAACATTCTGCGGAATTCGAGTTGGCCCAACTTGCCATCAAGGATATCTAACTCGGCAACCGCTTCGTTAAATGTCTCTTCGTCGTCAGCTTCAATAGCCAACTCCAGCAAGCCAGTTACATCGTCCATACCTTGATCCAGTTGATCAATGGTGGTGACAATCTCTTCCAGCGAGGAGCGTTCTTTACCTAGAGCCTGAGCGCGCTCAGGTTCATTCCAGACGTCGGGCTGTTCCAGCTCAGCGTTTACTTCTTCCAGTCGTTCTTTCTTGGCATCATAGTCAAAGATACCCCCTGAGAACGGCTGTCCGATCAGACAGGTCCTGAATTCGGTTTTTTACCGGGTTTATTTCAAACATGGTTTAAAGTCTTACGTTAAGTCGTAGATGACGGAATGTCATTATACCCGCCATATTTCAGGCTGCATGTATGTTGGCTGTCTTCGTTCACCCGAATCATTGACTGCCTATTGACCTTAAAATAAATAGACTCGTCGGGATTTACTCAGTTGCCGCTTTCATGCAACGTGAATTATTTAGGGCACAGAATTGGTAATTCTAACGGATCTATACGACGGTTTATAGCTTGTTGACTATATTTGTAGCTATCCCCTTCCTATTTGCTGCTGCAGCTGTGTTAGCGGCTCTCACTCACCCGAATCACTGACTAATGTCAGCTCATCGGGATTCATTCGTTAGCTGCCTTGCTGCAACACCAACTACTTTGGGTATAGAATAATATCGTGGTTTACTAATACGGCCACAAGTGTTGAATCAGCAACTGGACACTGCGGTTACCGCGATACTCATTGATATCGAGTTTATAAGCCAGCTTAACCTCGCGCACACTGCTATCCGGCCATAAAGTCGTATCAATATTAAACGCAATACCATCCAGTAAAGGCCCGCCATGCAAAGGCTCAATCATAAGTTTCAGGTGGCGTTCACCCACCAGCCGTTGTTGCAAGATACGGAATTTCCCGTCAAATGTGGGTTCAGGGAAGGATTGCCCCCACGGGCCGCCATCTCGCAGCAACTCTGCTGTTTCCAGTGATAATTCGTTGCCATTCAGTTCACCGTCTGACCAGATAACGCCCTCCAACTGCGAGGCGTCCATCCATTCACCGACTAAATCTGCAAAGCGCTGACGGAATTCATCGAATTTATCTTGTTCCAGCGATAGCCCCGCCGCCATAGCATGACCGCCAAACTTCAGCATTAACCCTGGATTCAAAGTATCCAGGCGCTCAAGAGCATCCCGCATATGCAGGCCTGCCACACTACGCCCCGAGCCTTTCAGTAAACCGTCACCCGCTGGGGCAAAAGCAATAACCGGCCGATGAAAACGCTCTTTAATACGTGAGGCCAGAATCCCGACCACCCCTTGATGCCACTCTGGGTGATACATCGCGATACCGTAAGGTAATTCAGTGCTGGTGCGCTCTAACTGGTCACACAGTTGCAAGGCTTCAACTTGCATACCCTGCTCTATCTCGCGGCGCGTTTGATTAAGCGAATCAAGATCAATTGCCAGTGCCCTGGCCTGAGCAATATCGTCACTGAGCAACAACGCCACCCCGATGGACATATCATCCAGACGCCCGGCTGCATTAAGCCGTGGGCCAAGGGAGAAACCCAGATCGTTAGCTGCCAATTGGCGCGCATCGCGATTGGCAACCTCCAGTAATGCACGAATACCTGGCCGGCATTTCCCGGCACGAATACGACTTAGCCCCTGATGCACCAAAATGCGGTTATTGGCATCCAGTGGCACCACATCGGCAACCGTTCCCAGCGCCACCAAATCCAGTAGTTCAGCCAGGTTAGGCACCGCCAGAGCACGCTGTTCAAACCAGCCGCTATCTCTAAGACGTGCACGTAATGCCAGCATCAGATAAAAGGTGACGCCCACTCCGGCCAAGGATTTGGAAAGGAAATTACACCCTGCCAAAT
Source organism: Yersinia proxima (assembly GCF_902170785.1). Classification (GTDB taxonomy): domain Bacteria; phylum Pseudomonadota; class Gammaproteobacteria; order Enterobacterales; family Enterobacteriaceae; genus Yersinia; species Yersinia proxima. The sequence goes on from NZ_CABHYG010000022.1 coordinate 77,548, forward strand.
TTGGATTGATGATAGCTTCTGCTGCTGGCAAGGTTTCACCCGGCAGGTGATGGTCGGTAACCAACACCTGGATACCCAGAGCATGAGCCAAATCCACTCCCGCATGAGAGGAAATACCGTTATCGACAGTAACGATCAGTTCTGCACCGCGGGCGGCAACTTGCTCGACAACTTCGGGGCTAAGCCCATAGCCATCGTCAAAACGATTTGGCACCAGATAATCAATATTACTGCCACCCATGCTACGCAAAGCGAGCACTGCCAACGCTGTGCTGGTTGCGCCATCGGCATCAAAATCACCGACAATCACAATACGACGCCTGTCAGTTAATGCTTGCTGCAACAGGGTAACACCAGCATCAATACCGTCGAGTTGCTGCCACGCCAGTAGGCCTTTAACACCACGTTCCAGTTCTTCTGCGTTTTTTACGCCGCGGCTAGCATAAAGACGGCGCAACAATGGGTGTAACTGCGCGGGCAAATGGCTATCATCCACCGCCTCACGGCGGCGAAGCTGAGTTTTCAATGTCACGGATGATCAACCCGCTGCTTTTGAGGAAGCCTGGTGCTTATTCAGCATCTGTAACATTTCTTTTGGCTCCAGATAGCCTGGAACGACAGTGCCGTTTTGCAGCACGATGGCCGGTGTGCCCTGAATACCAAACTGTACACCTAACCTATAGTGTTCAGAAATATCGGTTTTACAGGTAGCTGGTGAGATATCGGTGCCTTTCATTGCGTCATCGAATGCTTTATTGCGATCAGCCATGCACCAGATTGAGCGCATATCTTTTTCTGCCTGAGAGCTCAACCCCTGGCGTGGGAAGGCCAGATAACGTACGGTAATCCCCAGCGCATTATAGTCGCTCATTTGCTCGTGTAATTTATGGCAATAGCCGCAAGTGATATCGGTAAACACGGTAACAACGTGTTTTTCCTGCGGTGCTTTATACACAATCATTTCTTTGCTCAATGCTTCCAACTTTTTCACCAACATCTGGTTGGTCACATTCACCGGTTGGCTACCACTCACATCGTATAACGGGCCTTGTAGCAAATGTTTACCATCGGCAGAAATATAAAGCACACCGCTGTCAGTCATTACTGTACTCAAACCGGGGATCGGTGACGGTTGGATGTCAGCTTGCTGAATATCCAATTTTTTCAGTGTTTGTTGGATAGCGGCATCATCAGCATGAGCCAGCCCCGTGAATGCAGCGATAACGATCGGCAGCAGCAATAAACTTTTTTTCATTTGTAAATCCTATCTATTTCCACTCAGCATGGCTTCCATAAAAAACAACTATGCGCGCGGATGATGTTGTTGATGTAGTAACTTCAAACGTTCAGTCGCTACATGGGTATAAATCTGGGTTGTCGACAGATCGCTGTGGCCCAGTAACATTTGCACCACACGCAAATCCGCACCGTGATTTAACAGATGCGTGGCAAAAGCATGCCGCAATACGTGGGGCGAAAGCCGTTCACTATCAATACCGGCAAGGATCGCATAGTGTTTGATTCGATGCCAGAAAGTCTGTCTCGTCATTTGCTGGCTGCGGTTGCTCGGGAATAACACATCCAGCGACTGGCCGTTGATGAGCCATGGGCGGCCATGCTCCATGTAATTCTCGATCCAGTACACCGCCTCTTCACCCAATGGCACCAGGCGCTCTTTATTTCCTTTACCGATAACTCGCACTACCCCTTGGCGCAAACTCACATCGCTGATGGTCAACCCAACCAGCTCAGACACCCGCAGACCAGTGGCATAGAGGACTTCCAGCATCGCCTTGTCGCGCAATTCCAGCGGGATATCGACATTGGGGGAGTTAAGTAATGCATCAACCTGCGCTTCGCTTAAATCTTTGGGTAAGCGCTGCGGTAATTTGGGTGATGACAGCAGGGCTGTCGGGTCATCTTCGCGTAATTTTTCGCGGTATAAATATTGGAACAATCGGCGCATCGCACTGAGCAAACGTGCCGAACTGGTGGCTTTATAACCGCCCTCAATGCGCTCGGCAAGGAAAGACTGCAAGTCCTGCGAATCGGCGCGCAATAAATCACTGCCGTGATGCTCTAACCATCCGCTCAGCGCATGTAAATCCAAACGATATGATGCCAGCGTATTCTCTGCCAGATTCCGCTCCAGCCACAGGGCATCAAGAAACTGTTCAATCAGCGGGTTATTTTGCTGTTGCATAACTGTTTCTCTCTTTGATTGGATGGGTAGCCATTATGCCTGATGACGGGACAAATCTGGTACACTCGATGCTATTCCTTATTAGTAATGCTATGGCTATACATCATGAAGATTGGTCTCTTTTACGGCTCCAGCACCTGCTATACCGAAATGGTGGCAGAAAAAATACGCGACATCCTCGGCGAAGATCTGGTTGATTTACATAACTTAAAAGATGTCAGCCCTCGCCTGATGGAAGAATATTCCATTCTAATTCTGGGGATCCCTACCTGGGATTTCGGCGAATTACAGGAAGATTGGGAAGCCATTTGGCCGCAATTAACACAGCTTAATCTCAAGGGAAAGATTGTCGCCATGTATGGTATGGGCGATCAATTCGGTTATAGCGAATGGTTCCTTGATGCTCTTGGGATGCTGCACGACCATATTGCGCCGCTGGGGGTGAAATTTATTGGTTTTTGGCCAACAGATGGGTTTGAGTTTACCAGCCCGAAACCGCTCAGCGCTGACGGTAAACACTTTGTGGGGTTGGCGTTAGATGAGGTTAATCAATACGATTTGAGTGAAGAGCGCATCGAACAGTGGTGTGATCAAATTCTGCTTGAGATGGATGCCCTGCTTTAATCGGATAAACGGGCACCCACAGTGCCCGTTTGCTATACCCGTTTCTACTTATGCAATTTTATTTCCATAACCGGAGGGTAAAACCTTCGCTTTCCAAGGTATAAATTAAGGTGTCGGCGATGCTCGGCTCATCTTCCACCAGCCAGATTAAGGGCTTCATTAATTAATACCTTCATCAGAGCCAAATGAATGGCGCAGCAGGAGACACAATTGCCGCCACTCATCTTCAGACATGCTGTCAGCGGCCAGCCATAAGCGCTTACGGGTTGAGCGATTGCTTGTCTGTTGTAAACTCAATAACACGCCATAACGGGTGATCCACGGCTGCTTAATGACAACCCACTCGTGCCGTTTCCATAGCACTATATTGCCGGGTTTCAGCCTGATCTCACCTTGGCAAGACGTAATATTTTTCTGGCTGCGGATACACTCAAACACCACTAACGTCAGTAACACCAACCACAATGCGGTGTAACCCTGCGGCCAAGGCGCAACCAGCGTGAGTGTGACCAGGACGCCATGAGCTAATAGAGAGAAGAGTTGAGTGTGCCAGGATATCCGCAGGTCACATCGCCACTGGGCCACGGGCTTTATTTCGTGTTTGAATCAGTTTGACCATTTGACGCAGCTCGCTATCCTGCGGTTCCCCGTGATTCATCAACCAGTTAAATAAATCTGGATCATCACACTCAAGCAAACGGATAAAAACCTGTTTCTCGTTATCACTCAAGCCATCATATTCATGCTCAAAAAACGGCATGATAGAGATATCCAGTTCACGCATACCCCGACGGCACGCCCAGTGAATACGGGCTTTATTATCGATTTCCATGTCCTGATTGACTCCTCAAAAAAGGATGCTGATAGGCTAAAGGCGGGATTATGCTGTTTTTTAAATCACATTCAGCACTCCACCATAAAATCCGTGGTTATTGTACCTCAGATATCGTCGAATTCAGATATTGAATAATAATGGTCATTCCGTGGAATTACTGCTTGCAAAGCTACCCGGCTATTTTACCATTGAGACATCGGTTCACTGTGCCGCGCTGATTAAGTACCACTTATCCGCAGGTACTATTTATTTTAGGTAAGCCATGGCTAATAACACTCCATTTGCTGCACAACCACTGCTCGCCTCTTCTGAGCTGCCACTAACATTGATCTCCCTTGATGACTGGGCACTGGTGACGTTAACGGGCGCTGACCGCGTAAAATATCTGCAAGGACAAGTCACGGCAGATATTGATGCACTGCCCGCGGATCAGCATGTGCTGTGCGCCCATTGTGATGCCAAAGGAAAGATGTGGAGCAACCTGCGGTTATTTTATCGCGGTGAAGGGTTAGCGTTTATTGAGCGCCGTAGTGTGCTTGATAATCAGTTAAGCGAGTTGAAGAAATATGCAGTGTTCTCCAAAGTAACCATTGCTGCACAACCTGATACCGTTTTACTCGGTGTGGCGGGCGCGCAGGCAAAAGCTGCGCTGGCGGAGGTTTTCGCCGAATTACCTGATGCCGGGCACCCAGTGGTGCAGCAAGGTGATAGCACACTGTTGCATTTCTCTCTGCCCGCCGAGCGCTTCCTGCTGGTGACCGATACCGAGCAAGCGCAACAGTTAGTGGAAAAACTGGCTGACCGCGCGCAGTTTAATAACAGCAAACAGTGGCTGGCGCTGGATATCGAAGCAGGTTTTCCTATCATTGATACCGATAGCAGCGCGCAATTTATTCCACAAGCAACAAACATTCAGGCGTTGAATGGCATCAGTTTCAGCAAGGGGTGTTATACCGGGCAGGAAATGGTCGCCAGAGCAAAATACCGTGGTGCCAATAAGCGCGCACTCTACTGGCTGGCAGGTCACGCCAACCGAGTGCCAGCAGCCGGCGAAGATTTAGAGTGGCAATTAGGTGAGAACTGGCGTCGTACCGGTAGCGTATTGGCAGCCGTTGCGCTCAGTGATGGCACCGTGTGGGTTCAAGCGGTGATGAATAATGACTTGGCGGCAGACAGTGTGCTGCGCGTGCGTGATGATGAGCAAAGTGTGCTTACAATTCAACCGCTGCCCTATTCATTGGACGAAGATAAGTAATACACGCTGAGGCCGGTTATCCGGCCTCATAATCAACTATTAGACATACAAATAGATCGCCATAAAGTGGCAAACACTGCCGCCCAACACAAAACCGTGCCAAATAGCATGGCCGAAGCGAATACGCTTAGAGGCGTAGAAAATCACGCCCAGCGTGTATAACAAGCCGCCAATCGCCAATAATGCTAACCCGCCAATCTCAAGTTTTACCGCCAGTTGATAAATCACAATCAATGAAAGCCAGCCCATCGTCAGGTAAGTCACCAGCGACAGCACTTCAAAACGATGGGCAAAGGCCAATTTGAAAATGACGCCCACCAGTGCTAATCCCCATATCACCGCCATCAAGCCACGGGCTAACGGGGAGTCCAACCCCACCAATAGAAATGGTGTATATGTCCCGGCGATTAAGATGTAAATGGCACAATGGTCAAACTTCTGTAGCCAGAGTTTCGCCTTGCGATGTGGGATGGCGTGATACAACGTCGAGGCTAAAAACAGCAGAATAATACTGCCGCCATACAAACTATAACTGGTTAACGCCTTGGTATCGGCTCCGTTATCTAACGCCTGCACCAATAGTAAAACCAAACCAATAATGCCAAACACCACGCCAATACCATGACTGATGCTATTGGCTATTTCTTCTGCCCACGGATAAGACGGTGTTGTCGCTACTGTGGGAGTGACCGAGGTCGTGGGTACAGCTGATTTATTCTTCAATACTAATTATCCTGAAAATGAATCGTTATCTCATCCGGTGAGCGCAATAGCTATTCGAAAGCTGTACAAAAAGAGTGCACACAGGTTAACTGAGAATAATTCCAGTGTACACGTGTACGCTTAAATATTCTGTCAGTACATGTAACCCGCCGTGTCTGTGGTTCAAATTAGGGTGACAAATCCACTGGGAGCAGCAACACTGCTGCCATGCCAAACGAAGGGTAATAGAGGGTTATTATGTCATTAGCAGTCTTGGATTTTGGTCCACTGACAGAGACTATTCAGTTTCTGATGGAAATCGATAAGCTAAAAGATATTCAGCGGCGCACCAAAGTGATTGCCAGCTTGCGTCAGGAAAATTCAGCCGAGCACAGTTGGCATTTTGCCGTAGCGGCAATGAGTCTGGCACCCTATGCAGCCCCAGACGTCGATATCAATCGCGTGATAAAAATGGCGCTGCTGCACGATATTGTCGAAATCGATGCCGGTGATGTCATCGTTTATGATTTGGCGGCCAGAGCCGCTATTCATGAGCAAGAGGTCGCTGCCGCCAAACGCTTATTTGGCCTGCTGCCACCCGCATTAGGCGCACAATTTACCGCGCTGTGGAATGAGTATGAAGCGGAAGAAACTGCCGAAGCACGCTTTGCCACAGTGCTGGATCGCATTCTGCCCATGCTGATTAACCTGCATACCGAGGGCCAAAGTTGGCTAGAAAATGGCATCCGGTTGCAGCAAGTGCTGGATCGCAACCAATTGGTTGCCGAATGCTATCCTGAAATTTGGCAGCATTTACTGCCACAGTTGCAGGCGGCACAGCAAAAGGGTTGGCTGAAGTAACCGAATACCCGCTTATTTCCCGCCAGCTAAATCCAATACACTGCCAGTGACATAAGAGGCATGGTCTGACAGCAACCAGACGATTGCCTCTGCCACTTCTTGCGGATGCCCGCCGCGTTTCATTGGCAGTGAACTTTGTACCCGGTCAACTCGCCCCGGCTCACCGCCACTGGCATGTATATCGGTATAGATTAAACCTGGCCGAACACCATTCACTCGGATGCCCTCTGCTGCCACTTCCAATGATAAACCGGTGGTGAGTGTATCAATGGCTCCTTTGGAAGCAGCATAATCGAGATATTCGCCAGGTGCGCCCAGACGGGCGGCGGCAGAAGAGACATTAACAATCGCACCGCCATTACCACCATGTCGCAGTGCCATGCGTTTGACTGCTTCGCGGCTACATAAAAAGTAACCCGTCACATTAGTGCTTAGCACCCGATTAATGCGCTCGGCTGTCAGCCCTTCGATACTGGTTTGCGGGAATAGAATGCCGGCATTATTGACCAGAGCGGTGATCGGCCCTAGCTGGGATTCAAGTTTTTCAAATAGCGCAACTACTTGCAGCTCATCAGCAATATCGGCTTGTAACGCCACCGCTAACCCACCGCCAGCGGCGATTTCTGCCACCACCTGTCGGGCAGCTTGTTCATCATTGATATAATTTACCGCAACCCGATAACCGTGCTTTGCCAACAACAATGCAGTGGCACGGCCAATGCCACGACTGCCTCCTGTCACTAATGCGACTTTTTTGTGCATCCCTCGGCTCCCTGCTCAACTATGAATTTTTTGCCAAATTAACACCCCAACCAGCACAGAATTATTCATTTGCAGCGGCGGTGTGCGCAGTGTCAAACGGTCTTCCTCAAATTGATAATAGCGAACCTGCTGACTTCCTACCCAGTTGGGAAATAAACTGCCTTCGACAATATGCGTGACGGTCGCAAGCTGTTCATCAATTTCATATCGGCCAAAATAGGTCAATGCACTGAGAAAGGCATTTTTTATTTCAGTATCACTGCCTTGCAACCAATCTTCAGAGGCAAATTTTGTTCTGCCGCTACTGTACAGTTGGGCAGCCATCGTGCCTTGTTTTTCATAATTAATCCGGCCAGACATCCCCTGCCCCATCGGATAATGAATACTGTTATCGGGTAAAACAAAGTGCTGCGATACCAGTGACCAGCTACCGATAAATTGAGTACTTACCATAAATAATCACGCTCACTATTTGTATAACGAAAAATAAGCGTAGTCATTGATAAAAGTAGATACCAATTATCACCATGATATAAACAGCAAAAGGGCCGCTTGCGCGACCCTTTGTCATTTACTGCAAGAATTATTCGTAGTCGCTTATTGGTACGCATGAGCAAAACAAATTACGGTCACCATACACATCATCCAGACGTTTCACGCTCGGCCAGTATTTATTCTCCATCACACCTGCTACCGGGAATACTGCCAGCTCACGGCTGTACGGATGCTGCCACTCACCGACCAGCTCAGCTTGAGTATGCGGTGCATTCACCAACGGGTTGTCTTCCAGTGGCCATTCACCACGAGCCACTTTCTCGATTTCCGCGCGGATAGCCAGCATGGCGTCGATAAAGCGGTCTAACTCAGCTTTACTTTCTGATTCAGTCGGTTCCACCATCAGCGTGCCCGCCACCGGGAAGGACATGGTTGGCGCATGGAAGCCGAAGTCAATTAAGCGCTTGGCGATATCCATCTCGCTGATACCTGTTGCTTCTTTCAGTGGGCGAATATCCAAAATACATTCGTGCGCCACACGGCCATCGTGACCGGCATACAAAATCGGATAAGCACCTTTTAGACGGGTTGCAATGTAGTTAGCATTCAGAATCGCGACCTGACTGGCTTGTTTCAGCCCATCAGCCCCCATCATCCGGATGTACATCCAACTGATAGGCAAAATTGACGCACTACCAAATGGGGCCGCCGAAACCGCGCCCTGTTGGGTCGTCATACCATCAATTTGCACCACACTGTGGCCCGGAACAAACGGCGCTAAATGTGCTTTAACACCAATCGGCCCCATACCTGGGCCACCACCGCCATGTGGAATACAGAAGGTTTTATGTAAGTTCAGGTGAGAAACATCCGCGCCAATATAGCCCGGAGTGGTTATTCCAACCTGCGCATTCATGTTTGCGCCATCGAGGTAAACCTGACCACCAAACTGATGCACAATCTGACAAACTTCGCGGATGGTTTCTTCGTACACACCGTGAGTCGACGGGTAAGTCACCATAATACAAGAGAGTTCATCACCGGCTTCACCCGCCTTCTGGCGCAAGTCGTGCAAATCGATATTCCCTTGCTTATCACAGGCCACCACCACTACTGACATACCGGCCATTTGTGCCGATGCCGGGTTGGTGCCGTGAGCCGAGCTTGGGATCAAACAGATATGGCGGCTCGCCTGATTACGGCTTTCATGGTAACGGCGAATCGCCAGTAACCCTGCATATTCACCTTGCGCGCCAGAGTTTGGCTGCATACAAACCGCATCATAACCGGTCAGTTGCACCAACCATTGTGACAGTTGACCAATCATTTGCTGATAACCCGCAGCTTGTTCCGGCGGGCAGAAAGGGTGCAATTCAGCGAACTCTGGCCAGGTTATCGGGATCATCTCGGCGGCGGCATTCAGCTTCATAGTGCAAGAACCCAGCGGGATCATCGCTTGATTCAGTGCCAAATCTTTGCGCTCTAAACGATGCATATAACGCATCATTTCGGTTTCGCTGTGGTAACTGTTAAATACCGGATGAGTCAGAATGGGATCCTGGCGCAACATGCTTGCTGGAATCGACTGGCTATTTTGGCTGACATCAGCATCAAGCTGGTCAATATCCAGACCATGGTTATCACCGGCTAACAAAGTGAAGAGAGTTTGAAGATCTTCACGTGAGGTGGTCTCATCCAACGTGATGCCCACAGCGCCAGAAATATCAGTGCGCAGGTTGATACCAAAACTCAATGCACGATCCAGCACTGCCGCTTTATCTTCGACTAGAACTGTCAGGGTATCGAACCAATGTGCGAAACGCAGCTTCAGACCGGCCTGTTGCAAGCCCGCGGCCAGAATATCAGTCATGCGATGAATACGACCAGCGATGCGCTGCAAACCTTGTGGACCATGATAAACCGCATACAAACTGGCGATGTTGGCCAGTAAAACCTGAGAAGTACAGATATTGGAGTTGGCTTTCTCGCGGCGGATATGTTGCTCGCGAGTTTGCATCGCCATACGTAATGCGGTGTTACCCGCAGCATCACGAGAAACCCCGATAATCCGGCCCGGCATCGAGCGTTTAAACTCATCGCGGCAGGCAAAGAAGGCAGCATGTGGGCCACCGTAACCCATGGGAACACCAAAGCGCTGAGCAGAGCCAAACACTACATCAGCCCCTTGTTTACCGGGCGCGGTCAGTAACACTAGCGCCATAATATCGGCGGCGACGCTGGTAATTATTTTGCGTTTTTTCAGCTCAGACAGCAGTGCTGAGTAGTCATGCAGTTCGCCCGTAGTGCCCACTTGTTGCAGCAACACACCGAACACGCCATCTAGCTCCAACACCTTTTCTGCGCGGTCAACAATCACTTCAAAACCAAAGGTTTCAGCACGGGTGCGCACCACATCCAGCGTTTGTGGATGGACATCATTAGCGACGAAGAAACGATTGGCGTCTTTTAATTTACTGGCACGTTTCGCCAACGCCATGGCTTCTGCGGCTGCGGTGGCTTCATCCAATAAAGAAGCAGAAGCCAGATCCAGGCCAGTCAAGTCTTGGGTAAGTTGCTGGAAATTCAGTAATGCCTCAAGGCGACCCTGTGAAACTTCTGGCTGATACGGAGTGTAAGCCGTGTACCAACCGGGGTTTTCCAGCATATTGCGCAGGATAACCGGCGGCGTCAAAACCGGGCTGTAGCCCATGCCGATATAGGATTTATAGCGCTGATTCTGGCTGGCGATCCCTTTAAGTTCCGCCAACGCCTGATGTTCTGTGGCGGCTTCCCCCACCGGAGGCGGGCTTGGCAATTGGATATCTGCCGGAACAATCTGCTGGATCAATGTACTTAACGAGTTGGCGCCAACAGCGGCCAACATCTGTTGCTGTTGTTCAGCAGAGGAGCCGATATGGCGCTGAATAAAAGCATCGTTATGTTCAAGCTGGCTGAGATTCTGAGTCATTTGCTACACATTCCTGAATAGGGCATGGGACGGGAGATATTTGAGACTAACCGCGCCTTGGAGGGGCTTTAGAAATACTCACAAAGCCGAACTAAGGGGAAACACGTCGTTCGGGTCGTAGTGGCGTAAGCCACCGGAGCGCCCGTAGACGTGGTCAACCCTTAGCTCATAGCACTTCACTCACCTCAGGCTTTTTTCATTTATTCTTCGATAGTCGCCTGATAGGCCTCGGCATCTAACAAACCATCTAACTCACTTTCATCAGAGGCTTTGATGCTGAACAGCCAGCCGTCGGTATAAGGCGCGCTGTTCACCAGTTCTGGGGAGCTTTCCAATTCAGTATTCACAGCGATGATTTCACCACTGATTGGCGCATAAATATCAGAAGCGGCTTTAACGGATTCGGCAACAGCGCAATCGCTGCCAGCGGAAACTTCACTGCCCACTTCTGGCAAATCAACAAACACCATGTCACCCAGTAGCTCTTGCGCATGCTCGGTGATCCCGACGCTGTACACGCCATCACCATCGGCACGAACCCACTCATGAGATGACGCATATTTCAAATCTGCTGGTACATTGCTCATTGCTGCTCCTTAAAAAGGGTAGAGCCAAAAGAGTGTGGCTCGTAGAATTCGGAATACTCTAAATAATTACAGCGCGACCGGTTTACCCGCCCGCACAAAACCCGGTTTTGTGACCCGCACCGGCATTTCACGGTTACGGATTTGCACTACCGCATTTTCACCTATCCCCGCAGGGACACGGGCCAGCGCAATACTAAAACCCAGTGTAGGAGAGAATGAACCGCTGGTTATCACGCCAACATGCTGATTGCCCGAATCATCAGAAAAATGCACCGGCAACTCATTACGTAATACACCTTTTTCGGTCATGATCAAGCCGACCAATTGCTCAGTCCCGTTAGCACGTTGCTGCTCAAGTGCTTCGCGGCCGATAAACTGGCGGTCTTCTGGCAACCAGGCCACTGTCCAGCCCATATTGGCAGCGAGTGGTGAAACGCCTTCGTCCATTTCCTGACCGTAGAGATTCATACCGGCTTCCAGGCGCAAAGTGTCACGTGCACCAAGGCCGGCAGGTTTCACACCGGCAGCCAACAACTGTTGCCAAAATTCGACAACCCGCTCTTTAGGTAGCGCAATTTCGTAACCTGCTTCGCCGGTATAGCCAGTGGTGGCGATAAACAAATCATCAGCCTGAATACCAAAGAACGGCTTCATTCCTGCGATCGCTTGTTGCTGCTCAGGAGTGAGTAAGGTCGCGACTTTCTGTTGCGCTGTTGGGCCTTGCACTGCCACCAGCGCCAAATCATCACGTACAGTGACATCAACCTGATACGGCTCAGCATGCTGAATGATCCAGTTCAGATCTTTTTCGCGGGTAGCGGAGTTAACCACTAAACGGAAATAGTCTTCGCGCAGGAAATAGACAATTAAATCATCGATAACACCGCCGGAGGCATTCAGCATTGCGGTGTAAAGGGCTTTGCCCGGTTGGGTCAGTTTGGCAACATCATTAGCTAATAGATAACGCAGGAATTCACGGGTACGAGTGCCGTGTAAGTCGACAATCGTCATGTGCGAGACATCAAACATACCGGCATCCTGGCGCACGATATGGTGCTCGTCGATTTGGGAACCATAATGCAATGGCATCATCCAGCCATGAAAATCTACCATGCGCGCACCGCACGCCACGTGTTGGTCATACAGCGGGGTCTGCTTAGCCATCTACTCTCCCTCAAACAGTTTCATGCCATGGGTGTCTGGTACTCTGACTTACCATAAACAGACATATACCCTAAATAATTCGGGTTGCAGGAAGGCGGCAACTAAGTGAATCCCCAGGAGCTTACATAAGTAAGTGACTGGGGTGAACGAAGGCAGCCAACACACATGCAACGTGAAGTATGACGGGTTTACGCAAACGATACCTTTTGCCCAACGTTATCACTGAATTCATCAGGTAACCATAAGCTAAAATAGGCGATAACCAGAGTTAGGACGACAAAAGGCAGGGGTATTGTGCAGAGTTTTCCACTGTAAAAATGCGCCCATAGGCACATAATTAACAATTAAACCGTAAAAATAGCGATGTTATATAACGAAACAACCAAAACCCTGTCAGAATCAACTTATCAGGTTTTGGCTGTGCATAAAAAAAACTAATGCGAAAAGTGGGCTGAAATTAGATTATTTCAACTGAGGCGGGTTTTATACCCTGGATTATTCATCGAGCCAATCGGGCAAATCATTTAACCCCATCGCCTGACGCACTAACTGTGGTTTGATACCCGGCAAGTTATCAGCCAGTGTTAACCCAATATCACGCAGCAGTTTTTTAGCGGGATTATTTCCGGCAAATAAATCACGAAATCCCTGCATACTGGCGAGCATCACCGCAGCACTGTGTTTACGGCGACGTTCATAGCGGCGTAAATAAAGGTGTTGGCCAATATCTTTGCCCTGACGCTGCAAGCGCCGGAGTTCTGAAACCAATTCAGCAGCATCCATAAAGCCTAAATTCACCCCCTGCCCGGCCAATGGATGCACAGTATGGGCAGCATCACCGACCAAAGCCAACCGGTGAGCGGCAAAACTGCGCGCATATCGCCCGGTCAGTGGGAAGGTTTGGCGCTCGCTTTCAAGTTGGCATTGCCCCAGCCGCATATCAAATGCCATGCCCAACTCGCGGTTAAACTGCTCTGCGGGCAGTGCAGTTAACTCAGCGGCACGCTCAGGTGAGACTGACCAAACAATCGAGCTAAGATGCGGGTCGCTAAATGGCAGGAATGCTAAAATGCCGTCGCCATGAAACACCTGTCTGGCCGTGGCCTGATGGCCTTCTTCAGTGCGAATAGTGGCTACCAGCGCGTGATGGGCGTAATCCCAAAATGTCAGTGGGATATCAGCATGTTGGCGTAACCAAGAGTTGGCCCCATCAGCCCCGACCACCAGTTTGGTACTCAGCATCCGGTCATCCGTTAAGGTAATGAACGCTTCACTTTCGCCCCAAGCCACCTGTTTGATACTGGCGGGGGCCAGCAAGGTGACATCAGCCAATTGGCTTGCTCGTTGCCAGAGTGCCTGCTGAATGACCTGATTTTCAATAATATGTCCAAGATGGCTGAAACCATACTCATCGGCGTGGAAAGCAATTTTGCCAAAACTGTCTTGGTCCCACACTTCCATGCCACTATAAGGGCTGGCGCGTAGAGCCAGGATATTTTCCCACACACCAATTTTTTGCAGTAAGCGCTCACTGGCTGCATTGATCGCCGAGACCCGAAGCGCCAACTCGCCGGTCACTGGCGCAGGTAGCGGCTCTTGTTCTGGCTGGTGTTCCAGAATGGCGATGCGCAGACCGCTGCCTTGCAACCCGCAAGCCAGTGCCAGGCCGACCATTCCGCCACCAGCGATTACCACGTCATATGATTGCATACCGAGATATATCCCATGAAAATATAAACTTTATTTACCCGATAGATTTCTCGATGCAGGAAGCAACGTGAAAGACGGCGGGCAAAACTAGCGACCGACCCATCCCAGCGTACGCCGCGCGAAAGTATCACGGATTGCAGGTATCTGTTCCATCGACATCAAAGCAAGGTTGCGGCCAACCACCAACGGCCCATAACGGTTGGCAAACAGGCGGATTAACCCATCAGTGATGCCAATGGTTGTCTGTTGATCCGGTTCCCGCCGCAGTTGATATTGACTGAGTACCTTATAATCACCGGGATCATCCCCCGCCCGCGCGATAGTTTCTGCTAATGACATCACATCACGCAGACCGAGATTAAACCCCTGACCAGCAATAGGATGCAATGTTTGGGCGGCATTACCAACTAATGCCAGACGATGGCTAACATGGCGCGTGGCAGTGAGCAATTGCAGCGGGTAACTGTGGCGTTTGCCAGCATGGAGCATTTTCCCCAAACGCCAGCCAAAAGCGCGCTGTAATTCCGCCAGAAAACGAGCATCATCCCAGCTATCAAGCTGCGCTCTATCTTCTTTGGCATGACACCACACCAACGAACTGCGCCCCTGAGACATCGGCAGCAGCGCCAACGGCCCATTACGGGTAAAGCGCTCAAAAGCACGCCCGTTGGGTAGCTCAGAAGTCGTGACATTGGCGATCACCGCAATCTGTTGATAATCCTGCTGCTGCCACTGAATATTACAGGCCTGAGCCAATGCGGAATGAGTGCCATCCGCCGCCACCAACAGTTTAGCGTGAAGCTGTTGGCCGTTATCCAATGTCACCGTGGCAGATTCAGCCGTGCGAACCACATCAACCATTTTGGCCGGGCAATGTAGGGTCACTCCCGGTGCTTTCTGCAATAAGGCAAATAGCCGCTTACCCGCATCAAACAGCTCGATAACCTGACCCAGTGCCGGAACCCGATAATCTTGCGCCCGCAGATTCACAAAGCCGGAGTGACCGCTATCACTGACGTGAACATGTTCTATGGCGGTGGCACAATCGGCCAGAGCCGACCAGAGGCCAATACTATCCAGTTGCTGACAGGTGCCGTGCGCCAAAGCAATGGCTCGGGCATCGAAACCCGGATGCTGCCTGCTATCAGGACGCTGCGCTTCAACCAGCGCCACCGGCATCTTCCCATGCGTAAGGGATGAAATAGCCAGCGCCAGTGTTGCACCGGCCATACCGCCACCGACAATTATCACGCTCATCAGTTATCTCGCTGCCGCCATAAGAGCTTCAATTTCATCGGGATCTTTTACCACACTGGCGGTCAGATTTTCATTACCCTCTGCGGTAATCACGATGTCATCTTCAATGCGAATACCAATACCACGATATTGCGGCGGAACATCGGCATCTGGCGCAATATATAAGCCCGGCTCAATAGTCAGCACCATACCCGGTTCAAGAATGCGACCACGCTCACTGTTGGTATAATCACCAACATCATGCACATCCAACCCCAGCCAGTGGCTCAAGCCGTGCATAAAGAATGGTTTGTGTGCCTGTTCAGCAATGAGCTGCTCGATATCTCCTTTCAGGATACCCAAATCAACCAAGCCGGTGATCATAATCCGCACGACCTGCTCCGTGACTTCGCGGATACTGGTGCCTGGCCGGAAAAGCTCCAGTGCTTTGTTGATGGAGGCCAACACGATGTCATAAATCTCGCGTTGCGCTGGGGTGAATTTGCCATTAACCGGGAAAGTACGCGTAATATCACCGGCATAGCCCTGATATTCACAACCGGCATCAATCAGCACCAATTCACCATCTCGCAGTTCACACTCATTTTCGGTGTAATGCAGAATACAGCCGTTCTCACCGCCGCCGACAATGGTGTTATAGGCCGGATAGCGCGCACCATGACGGGTAAACTCATGCAGAATTTCCCCCTCCAGTTGGTACTCGAACATTCCTGGGCGGCATTTCTCCATCGCGCGGGTATGGGCTAATGCGCTGATTTCACCGGCTCGACGCAGCACAGCAATTTCTTCCTCTGACTTAAACAGACGCATCTCATGCAGCCATGGCCGCCAGTCAGTCAAAGTTGCTGGTGCACGTAGATTTTTACGAAAACCGTTACGTAACTTTTCCAGCGCAGCAAAAACAATTTTATCTGCATAATCATATTGCCCCTGCGCGTGATAAATCACATCAAGGCGATTAAGCAGTAAATAGAGTTGCTCGTCGATTTCATCGAAAGGTAATGCGCGATCAACACCCAACTTCTCAGGTGCGGCCTCTTGCCCTAAACGGCGGCCAAACCAGATTTCAGCGGTTAAATCCCGCACCCGGTTAAACAGCACGCTGTGGTTATGGGTCTCATCGCTTTTCACCAGAATCAGCACTGCCTGCGGTTCATTGAAACCCGTCAAATAGCTGAAATCGCTATTCTGCCGATAGGGATATTCGGAATCCGCGCTACGCGTGGCCTCTGGTGCGGCAAAAATAATAGCAGCACTGCCCGGAGCCATCTTTGCCAACAGCGCTTGACGGCGGTTCTGGTATTCTTGCTGAGTCATTACACTCTCCTGAAATATCCGATTTTCATCATTTAACGCATGACACTAATTCGTCTAGTGTAATGTCGGTTTGCGTATTTCCGGGGCAGTCGGTTTTTCTTGGGTAAATTCGATATGACACAAGATAGCCGCGACACGGACATACTCAATGACTTCTTCCAATGATTGAGCCAGCTCTTCCTGATCTTCATCTTCGTCATACCCTAACTGAGCGATATTACGCAAATCATCAATAGCTTCACCCACTTCATCTTTCACTTGCGCCAATTTCGGTTGCAGCATTCCAAGCCCTAACAGGAAATGGTTTACCCAGCCGGATAATGCATCAGCACGGTCAAAAACAGTCACTTCTTCCCCTTCAGGAATCAGCAACTGGAACATAAAACCTTCGTTTTCCAGCGCTTCTTGTGTTGCTTCATGTAACTGTTGTAACGGCAAACCCAGGGCTTGTGAGAAGGCAACACCCTCATTGGTCAGGTCATGCACCAATGCGCGCCAGCCATCGTCTTTACTGCCTCCGCAGAGCATGCCACTGATCAGGCCATGCATTTCAGCAGGGGTTAATGCCACTGCTTGCTGGTTCAATGCCAGGGCCAGTGATTGGTAAGTTGGTAATGTATTCTCTATAGACATGCGTATTCGTCATCGTTGGCAGGATAAGTTCGTGTTATGCTACCACCAAGAAAGGTCGCTATACCAGAAAACGCAACACCCTATATCCTATAGATTTCAAGATACAGAAAGCGGCAAAGCCTTTTGTCACTTGAAAAATAATGGATATATGCCCTAAATAATTCGAGTTGCAGGAAGGCAGCAATTGAGTGAGTCTCGCTGAGTTGACGCCAGTCAATGATTCGGGTGAGCGAGAGTAGCCACGCATATGCAGCTTGAAGTATGACGGGTAAAGGGGTTGAATCTTGGTATCGAGATATATATAGTGACGCCCGCTTTGCAGCTACGAGCATTTTGCCTCTGGTTTTCAGGGCTGGCGCGAAATTAGTCAGGAAGGTGGCATGTCTGCACAACCGGTAGATATTCAAATTTTTGGTCGCTCGTTAAGAGTTAATTGTCCGCCAGAACAACAAGATGCGTTGAACATGGCAGCAGAAGATCTTAACCAACGGTTGCAAGATCTGAAAGTTCGCACTAGAGTCACCAATACTGAGCAATTGGTTTTCATCGCGGCATTGAACGTATGTCACGAATTAGCTCAGGAAAGGTTGAAAACCCGTGACTATGCATCCAATATGGAGCAACGTATTCGGATGTTACAACAGACCATTGAACAGGCATTGCTTGAACAAGGTCGCATCTCTGAACGTCAGGATGCACAGTTTGAATAAATCTCTGTTGAATGATAGATTCAGCAGTGAGTAAAGAATTTCTCTGAGGTGTTCGTCAGCGGGTCAGTCCCCTGAGCCGATATTTAATACCAACAGAATGTAGTGCCTCCGTAACCGGTGCGCATGCTCGGTCCGCCGAGAAGCCTTAAGGTTGCGACGCTGCGTTCACCTTGAACCATGGGTTCAAGGGTTACAGCCTGCGGCGGCATCTCGGAGATCCCTTTCTTATCGTGTAACGCATATTTGCAGTTATCACGTTCGTTCTGATACAGGCAGTTTTCTTTTTTAAGTTAATAAAATGCCTCTAAATCCGCAACATGCCCTTGAGCGGCAAAAAATTCGCAGTGAAATCCGTGAACGTCGGCGTCTTTTGACTCCTGAGCAGCAACAGCAATCCGCCAATCTCGCCGCCAAACAAATCGATTCCCACGACAAAATTCAGCAAGCCAATACTATCGCACTATTTCTTTCTTTTGATGGCGAGTTAGATACCGCTCCTGTTATCGAATTACTGTGGCAGCAGAAAAAACAGATTTATCTGCCGGTACTTCATCCTTTCTGTCCCGGCCATTTGTTGTTTCTCCACTATCGTCCTGATAGCCAGCTCATTCGTAATCGCCTGAACATTCTGGAGCCTCAATTAGATGTACGCGATGTCTTGCCATTAAAACGACTGGATGTCGTGATAACTCCGCTGGTCGCGTTTGATCAAGATGGACAACGTTTAGGTATGGGGGGCGGATTCTATGACCGTACGCTGCAAAACTGGCAGCAAGGTGGCCCCTATCCTATTGGTCTGGCTCATGATTGCCAGCAGGTAGAGCACTTACCGAGTGAACATTGGGATGTGCCGTTACCAGAGATTGTGACACCAACAAAAGTGTGGCGCTGGTGAGATGTGCTGCATAACGATATAAAAAAACACCCGATATTTTATACATAGCGGGTGCTTAGTTATATCAGTACAACATTTATCAATAGAGCAAACGCGCGCGGATAGTCCCCGGAATCGCTTTCATTGCCTGCAAGGCTTTTTCTGCATTTTCCGCATCATCAGTTTCGACATCAATAACGACATAACCGATATCAGCACTGGTTTGCAAATACTGCGCGGCAATGTTGACGTTCTGCTCAGCAAATATTTTGTTGATGCTGGTCAGGATGCCAGGGCGGTTCTCATGGATATGCAGCAGGCGGCGAGTATTATCACCGTGCGCTGGCAGAGAAACTTCCGGGAAGTTAACCGCAGACAGCGTTGAGCCGTTGTCGGAATACTTCGCCAGTTTACCGGCCACTTCATCACCGATATTTTCCTGCGCTTCCTGAGTTGAACCACCGATATGTGGGGTTAATAACACATTATCAAACTCGCACAATGGTGAATTGAATGGGTCTTTATTGGTTGCTGGCTCTTCTGGGAAAACATCGATTGCTGCACCCGCCAGATGATTGCTCGCCAGCGCATCACACAGTGCCGGAATATCAACCACAGTTCCACGTGAGGCATTAATCAGCATCGCGCCTGGCTTCATCAACGCCAATTGCTCAGGGCCAATCATATTTTTGGTGGAGTGGTTTTCTGGCACATGCAAGCTAATCACATCACTCATATTCAGCAAGTCAGACAGATGACGTACCTGCTGTGCATTCCCCAACGACAGTTTATTTTCAATATCGTAGAAGAATACTTTCATACCGACACTTTCAGCCAAAATCCCCAGCTGAGTCCCGATGTGACCATAGCCGATAATACCCAGTTTTTTACCGCGGGCTTCATAGGAACCGACTGCCAGTTTGTTCCACTCGCCACGGTGCGCTTTGGCATTGGCAGATGGAATACCGCGGAACATCAGCAGTAACTCGCCCAGTACCATTTCAGCTACCGAACGGGTATTGGAGAAAGGTGCATTGAATACCGGCACACCACGTTTAGTCGCCGCTTTTAAATCAACCTGATTAGTACCGATACAGAAACAACCTACTGCAACCAATTTTTCTGCGGCAGCAAAGACTTCTTCGGACAGATGCGTGCGCGATCGGATCCCGATGAAGTGAGCATCACGAATAGATTCTTTCAGTGATTCGGTGTCTAAGGCACCTTTATGATATTCAATATTGCTATAACCGGCTGCACGCAGATTATCAACCGTGCTCTGGTGCACCCCTTCCACTAACAGAAACTTAATTCTGTCTTTCTCCAGTGATACTTTTGCCATGTCCCCGACCCTATTTTCAGACTTCAGATGTGGCTGCCGATATCGAATGAATCCGGTCAGCACCCAGTCAACATAACAAATATTTCGTATGCAGCAATACAAACGATTGCCTGGCTGTCAGCATAACAAACAGTGCAAATGTTAATTTATGGAATAAAAAACTAGCGAGAAGTGAGTTAATGGCAGGTTAATAAAATGAAATGAGTAAATGTGATATATATCACCAAATTTAACCATTTTAAGAAAAGATATTTAAAGGCAAAAATTATCAGGATGAAGCGACCAGACCTCATCCTGAATACATATCAACCGATCACTTAAGTTCTACTTTTTTAACGCCATCGGCAGTACCAATCAATGCGACATCAGCACCTCGATTGGCAAATAAGCCCACAGTGACAACACCGGCAATATTATTAATTTTATTTTCAAGCGCAATGGCATCCAAAATAGTCAGATTATGGACATCCAAAATAACATTACCGTTATCAGTCAAAACATTCTGGCGATATTCAGGTAACCCGCCTAATTTCACCAGTTCACGCGCCACATAAGAACGGGCCATCGGGATAACTTCGACCGGCAGCGGGAACTTACCCAAAACATCAACCTGCTTGGAAGCATCAGCAATACAGATAAATTTACGAGCAATGGCCGCAATGATTTTTTCGCGGGTCAGAGCTGCACCGCCACCTTTGATCATCTGCATTTGGCTGTTAATTTCATCAGCTCCATCGACATAAATGTCCAGCTCGTCGACTTCGTTGCAATCAAATACTTGAATACCATAACCTTTCAGTTTAGCGGTAGAGGCATCAGAGCTGGAAACAGCCCCTTCGATCTGGCCTTTGATGGAAGCGAGAGCATCAATAAAATGCGCCGCAGTAGAGCCGGTGCCGACCCCAACGATAGTACCGGGTTTAACATATTCTAATGCTGCCCAGCCCACTGCTTTTTTAAGTTCATCCTGAGTCATGATAAGTTCACGCCTTGATGTGAAAGAAAACCTGACGTCATTATAGAGCATATAAGTGATAAAACGTCGCAATAAAGCCAACTCGTATGATGGTTAATTTTAGCTGGATCACAGTTATGCCGGTTTATTTGTGACGGGAACCAAGGCATTCCAACATAGATAAATAAGTAAAATGTGGCATAGTGCGGTATTAACTTAATATTTGGAGAGATGACTCCGATGAAACGCCCAGACTACCGTACGCTACAAGCGCTGGACGCGGTGATCCGTGAACGCGGTTTTGAACGCGCTGCACAAAAACTTTGCATCACCCAATCGGCGGTATCTCAACGCATTAAGCAGTTAGAGAATCTGTTCGGTCAACCACTGTTGGTGCGCACTGTGCCCCCCCGTCCAACTGAGCAAGGGCAGAAACTGCTCGCCTTGCTGCATCAGGTCGAATTGCTGGAAGAAGAGTGGCTTGGCAATGATAACGGCGGCGATACACCGCTGCTGCTGTCATTGGCGGTCAACGCCGACAGCCTGGCAACCTGGCTCCTGCCGGCGTTAAAACCGGTGTTGGCAGACTCCCCTATTCGGCTGAATTTACAAGTCGAAGATGAAACCCGAACTCAAGAACGGTTACGCCGTGGCGAAGTGGTGGGTGCGGTCAGTATCCAGCCGCAACCATTGCCAAGCTGCCTGGTCGATCAACTCGGCGCACTGGATTACCTGTTTGTTGCTTCAAAACCCTTTGCAGAACGTTATTTCCCCAATGGCGTGACCCGCTCGGCATTGCTGAAAGCACCTGCGGTAGCCTTTGACCATTTGGATGATATGCATCAGGCGTTTTTACAGCAGAATTTCGATTTGTCACCGGGCAGCGTGCCCTGTCATATCGTTAACTCGTCAGAAGCGTTTGTACAGTTGGCAAGACAAGGCACTACCTGCTGTATGATCCCGCATCTGCAGATTGAAAAAGAGTTGGCATCCGGTGAATTGATTAATCTGACGCCGGGATTATTGCAACGGCGAATGCTGTTCTGGCATCGATTCGCGCCAGAAAGCCGGACAATGAGAAAGGTGACTGACGCCCTGTTATCTTACGGGCGTCAGGTATTACGGCAAGACTAGCTTATTTGGCGGCAGGGGCTGGCGTGTTAGAACTGGTTTTCAGTTCAAATACCACATCAACCTGATCATCGAAATGAATAGTCTGTTGTTCGTAAGTTTGGGCGGCATCAGTGGCTGGTGCAGCTTCAGCACTCTTGAACATACGCGCTACCGGCATTGGCTGGTAGTTAGCAACATGGTAACGGATGCTGTATACCGGCCCTAATTTCACCTTAAATCCATCAGCCAATGCACCTGCCTGGCTAATGGCATTTTCAATGGCTTTTTTACGTGCCTGTTCACGGTAAGTGTCCGGATTGGCGACACCCAACTCCACAGCACGAATCTCATTCAGACCCGATTTTAGCGCCCCATCCAGCAACTCATTCAACTTATCCAGTTGGCGCAGTGTCACCTGAACCTGGCGTACCGCACGGTAGCCCTTCAATACGGCTTCACCGGTTTTCTGGTAATCGTATTCAGGCTGAGTGCGAATATTGGCAGCATTGATATCTTTTTTCTCAATGCCACTCTTGCGCAGGAAATCAAAATATTGTGCAACGCGGGTATCTGCCTGTTTTTTGGCATCTGCGGCGTCTTTGGCAGATACACTCACTTCAATGGCAATAGTAGCGATATCCGGTGTTGCATCAACACTGGCGGTGCCGGAGGTAACAACATGCGGCCCTTCTGGCACTTCGGCGGCTTGAACTTGTAGCGCCAAAGGTAACGTCCCTAATCCCATCATCGCGGCCAAAGCCAATGTCTTCAACTTCACGGAAGCCTCCTAAGATAATCATAATAAAACTAAGACAACCGTAGCATATCTTACTAAATTAGGGATTCGGATTAATGATAAAAACTTACAGGTTCAATCCCTGTCGTGCTAACTGAAAAGCGATAAACCACATCACTCCCCCCACCAGCAAATTGATCACCCGCTGTGAAGCGGGACGATTAAGCCACGGCGATAGCCACGCCGCCAGCAATGCCAGAGCAAAAAACCAGGCAACTGAAGCGCTCACGGCACCAAAAGCAAACCAGGGCCGAACATCCGGTAATAACTGGCCTCCCAAGCTCCCCAGTACCACAAAAGTATCCAGATAGACATGCGGGTTAAGCCAGGTCACCGCCAATAATGTCACGATAATGCGCCAGCGCCCTTGTGCACCAGCAGCAACCGTAGAGGATGAACTATCGCCACGCCATGCGGCCATCAGCGCTCCCCAGCCATACCATAACAAAAATGCCACACCGCCCCAGGTGACCAGTGCCAGCAGCAGAGGAGAACGATTTAGTAAGGCGCTACCACCAAAAATACCGGCGCAAATCAAAATGATGTCACTGAGAGCGCACAATGATGCACTCATCAAATGATGCTGCCGCTTAATTCCCTGATTCATTACAAAAGCGTTTTGCGGCCCAAGGGGGAGGATCATGGCTGCACTCAGGGCAAAACCTTGCAAAAATACGGCTAACATACTGTTACCTTTTAAATAATGCTCAAAACTGATTGAGAGAATTGGAGAGGAATTAGCAGCATATTACGAGGATAAAATCATCAGAGGAAATTGATATTTCTTATCTACTATAAGAAAAACTAATAATTAATAAATTGAAGCTCGCGCGGGAGAAAAATAAATGAAAAAGAGAAAAACGGGCTAAAAATAGCCCGTATTAACTGTGTCGGTTGCTTATCCGATTTTATGCTGTCGGAGCAGATTCCGCTTTATCAACCTGATGCAAATGCACATCCATCTGTGGATACGGAATGCCAATTTTGTGGGCATCCAGTGCACGTTTGAAGTTTTCCATCAGATCCCAATACACTTCCATAGCATCGCCATTGGTGGTCCAGACACGCACGGTAAAGTTTAATGACGAGGCCGCCATCTCATTTAAACGTATCGTAACGCCTTGGTCATGTAGGATGCGTGAATCAGCCGCAATGATGTCACCCAACACTTTCTTCACCACATCAATGTCAGCATCATAGGCGACGCCAATGACCATATCAGTACGGCGGTTGGGTTCACGGGTAGTATTGATTATATTGTTGGCGATGATTTTACCATTCGGAACAACAATAATTTTGTCATCAACCGTCCGTAGCGTGGTTGAGAAAATCTGCACCTGTACCACAGTACCCGCCACACCGCCCAGATCGACGTACTCACCCGCTTTAAACGGGCGGAAGGCCACCAGCAGGACACCTGCGGCAAAGTTGGACAGAGAGCCTTGCAGCGCCAAACCAACGGCTAAACCGGCAGCACCGATGACCGCAATCACTGACGCGGTTTGCACCCCAAGACGCCCCAGAACCGCCACAATAGTAAAGGCCAGAATGCTGTAACGCGCCATTGCCGCAAGAAAATCTGCAACCGTGATATCAATACCACGTAACTTCATGACCCGGCCAAGCGTGCGTGATACTACTTTGGCAATGATTGAGCCGACAATCAGGATCAATAACGCTGCAACAAGATTCACCGCATACTGAATCAGTAACTCCTGATTATTCACCAACCAGGTACTCGCTTCATTGATTCCATCAACTACGTTTAATTCTTCCATTTAAACCACCCTACAAAAAAGCCCCCACAGGGGAGATTACGCAAAAATAACCGCCATTGTTAACCACTATGGTAGCCATGCCTGTTTAGGGTAACCAACAATAGGATATGTTGCCAATTTTGATAGCCGGTGAACGGATGCGGATAGATAGCCCACTATCAGTTCACCGTTACATCCATGCCGTCAGCGCTATAAACGAAAAAAGGCCCCGCAGGGCCTTTTCGAACAGTCAAAATGAGACTGAATTACAGTACGTCTACAGCGTTCAGTTCTTTGAATGCCAGTTCCAGACGAGTAATCATTGAAGTCTGAGCGGCACGCAACCATACGCGTGGATCGTAGTATTTCTTGTTCGGCTTATCAGCGCCTTCTGGATTACCCAGTTGGCCTTGCAGATAACCTTCGTTCTTTTTGTAGTAGTTCAGAATACCTTCCCATGTTGCCCATTGGGTATCAGTGTCGATATTCATTTTCACTACGCCGTAGCTAACTGCTTCTTTGATTTCAGCAGCAGTTGAACCTGAACCACCGTGGAACACGAAGTTCAGGCTGTTGTGCGGCAGATTGTGTTTCTTAGAAACATAATCCTGAGAATCACGCAGAATAGTTGGGGTCAGTTTCACGTTACCTGGTTTGTAAACACCGTGCACGTTACCGAAAGAGGCCGCGATAGTGAAACGCGGGCTGATTGCGTTCAATTTTTCGTACGCGTAATCAACATCTTGTGGCTGAGTGTACAGAGAAGAAGCGTCCATGTGGCTGTTGTCTACGCCATCTTCTTCACCACCGGTGCAACCCAGTTCGATTTCCAGCGTCATACCCAGTTTTGACATACGAGTCAGGTACTTGCTACAAATTTCGATGTTTTCTTCCAGGGACTCTTCGGACAGGTCGATCATGTGAGAAGAGAACAGTGGTTTGCCGGTTGCCGCGAAGTGTTTTTCGCCCGCATCCAACAGGCCGTCTAACCACGGCAGCAATTTCTTGGCGCAATGGTCGGTATGCAGAATAACTGGAACACCGTAGTGTTCAGCCATCTGATGCACATGGTGCGCACCAGAGATAGCGCCCAAGATTGCAGCACCTTGTGGCACGTCAGTCTTCACGCCTTTACCTGCGATAAATGCTGCACCACCGTTAGAGAACTGAACGATAACTGGCGCACCCACTTTGGCCGCTGTTTCCAGCACTGCGTTGATAGAGTCGGTGCCTACACAGTTAACCGCTGGCAGAGCAAATTTGTTTTCTTTTGCTACTGCGAACACTTTCTGAACGTCATCACCTGTGATGACACCTGGTTTTACGAAATCAAAAATTTTAGACATGTAAGTTGTCCTGTTTCGTCGACTGAAGATAGCAGCTATCCGAGAGGATAGGCCCTAAATGTAAATCGGTTTTCGCCAGCCTAAAGCTCGCAGCTTCATTGGCTAAAAGCGAAACGGGCGGCTCTCGCCCCCCGTTATGTAAATTACTGCTTAGCGCGCTCTTCCAGCATCACAACTGCTGGCAGTTTTTTCCCTTCTACGAACTCAAGGAAAGCACCGCCGCCGGTGGAGATGTAGGAGATTTGGTCAGCAATACCAAACAGATCGATTGCTGCCAGAGTGTCACCACCGCCCGCGATTGAGAATGCTTCACTCTCTGCGATGGCGCGAGCCACGATTTCGGTCCCTTTACGGAAGTTAGGGAACTCGAACACACCAACCGGGCCATTCCACAGAATGGTTTTGGCGTTTTTCAGGATCTCAGCCAGACGCTCCGCAGATTCGTCGCCCAAGTCCAGAATTTGTTCGTCATCTTTGATTTGGTTAGCTGGTTTCAGCGTTGCAGTTGCAGTTTCAGAGAACTCGGTTGCAACACGCACATCAGTAGGTACTGGGATATCACAAGTTTCCAGCAGACGTTTTGCTTCTGGAATCAGGTCTGCTTCATACAGAGATTTACCTACATTGTTACCTTGAGCAGCAACGAAGGTATTGGCGATGCCGCCACCAACAATCAGTTGGTCTGCAATTTTAGACAGAGCACCCAATACAGTCAGTTTGGTTGAAACTTTAGAACCACCGACAATAGCAACCATTGGACGCGCTGGGTTACCCAGTGCTTTGCCCAAGGCTTCCAGTTCTGCTGACAACAGCGGGCCAGCACACGCGATAGGGGCAAATTTACCCACGCCGTGAGTAGAAGCCTGTGCGCGGTGAGCAGTACCAAAAGCGTCCATCACATACACATCACACAGTGCGGCATATTTTTTGGCCAGAGTTTCGTCGTCTTTCTTTTCGCCTTTGTTAAAGCGAACGTTTTCCAGAACAACCAACTCGCCAGCTGCAATTTCAACGCCGTCCAGATAATCTTTCGCCAAACGTACCGGAGCAGACAATTTGTCTTTCAGGTAGTTAACGACTGGCAGCAAGGAGAACTCTTCGTTGTACTCGCCTTCGGTCGGACGACCCAGGTGAGAGGTAACCATTACTTTAGCGCCTTGCTTCAATGCCGTTTCAATTGTCGGCAGAGATGCACGGATACGCGCATCAGAAGTCACTTTGCCATCTTTTACCGGAACATTGAGGTCCGCACGGATCAGCACGCGTTTGCCAGCCAGATCCAGATCGGTCATCTTAATTACAGACATGGTGAATCCTCTTGTTGATTCTCTTTAAAGTTGCATAAGCTGCACATCAACGTTGATATAACCGCAATAAAACACGGAAAAACAATACGTTAGCATGCAATACTAGAAACCACTTCTGGCCATCGCCAATGTTGTATCCAACATTCTATTGGCGAAACCCCATTCGTTATCGCACCATACCAACGTCTTAATCAGGTGCTGCCCGCTAACCCGCGTCTGGGTGCAATCGACAATCGCACTGTGCGGATCATGGTTAAAATCGGTCGACACCAATGGTAATTCCGTATAGTCAACTATACCACGAAATGAACCTCTTGCTGCCTTTTGCAAAAGCTGGTTAACCTCGGCTACACCAACTGGGCTTGTAACACTGACGCTTAAATCGATAGCGGTGACGTTGATCGTTGGCACTCGTACCGAGATAGCTTCAAACCTGTCGCAAAACTTCGGAAAAATACGGGTAATCCCTGCCGCCAGTTTGGTATCTACCGGGATAATGGACTGGCTTGCTGCTCGGGTACGGCGTAAATCCTGGTGATAAGCATCAATAACAGGCTGATCATTCATTGATGAATGAATGGTGGTGACAGTGCCGGATTCGATGCCAAAAGCCACATCCAACAACTGAATAATAGGAATAATACAGTTCGTAGTACAGGAGGCGTTGGAAACAATTCGATGATCCGCCTGTAAGTCCTGATGGTTAACCCCATAAACCACTGTAGCGTCCAAATCATGTCCACCGGGATGGGCAAACAGTACCTTTTTGGCACCGGAGGTTAAATGCGCCTCGCCATCGGCACGGCTACCATAAACACCGCTACAATCCAGAACGACATCAATTCCTAATTCACCCCAGGGTAACTGCCCTATTTCTGACTGATGTATCAGCCGGATAACATCGTCCCCGACGTATAATTTGTCACATTCCTGACGAACATCCCAGGCAAAGCGGCCATGGCTGGAGTCATACTTCAACAGATGGGCCATCCCTTCCGCATTAGCCAACTCATTAATTGCAACGACTGAAATCTCTGCCCGACGGCCTGATTCATACAATGCGCGTAAAACGCTACGGCCAATACGGCCAAAGCCATTTATCGCTATACGGATTGTCATGTTACTCCCTGTTTCTGGTTATTATCATGCAACCCCATAGCGTACTTCAGCGCCCCCTAAGATGTTAATCGTCTTATCACAATTCAGCCAGAATACTCCT
Organism: Yersinia proxima; assembly: GCF_902170785.1. GTDB lineage: Bacteria > Pseudomonadota > Gammaproteobacteria > Enterobacterales > Enterobacteriaceae > Yersinia > Yersinia proxima. The sequence continues at coordinate 106,340 of NZ_CABHYG010000022.1, forward strand.
GGCTTTTTCCTCAGCGAAATCGGCTGAAATGGAAAACGAATCATGACTGAAACGCTTCAGCCAGAATAAACCAAACTAATCATAAAAGGAATATCTGCCTGATAAAGGGCACAATTCATCCATCAATTGGCGAAAAAAAAGACCGCCAAAGCGGTCTTTTAACAGGTACATTACCGAGATTCCTATCACCATTTACAGTGATTCATCGCATTGGTAACGTCATGCTGTTTGAGTAAAAACTATTTCAACAACGCCTGAGCTTTAGCCACCACGTTTTCGACGGTGAAACCAAACTCTTTGAACAGTAATTCAGCTGGCGCAGATTCACCAAAGCTGTGCATCCCCACCACTGCGCCATTCAGACCGACGTATTTGTACCAGTAATCAGCAATACCCGCTTCAACAGCAACGCGCGCGCTAACCGCTGATGGCAATACAGATTCACGGTAAGCCGCATCTTGTTTGTCGAATGCATCAGTCGATGGCATAGACACAACACGCACTTTACGGCCAGCAGCAGTCAGTTGGTCAGCAGCAGCAACCGCCAATTCAACTTCAGAACCGGTGGCAATAAAGATCAGTTCAGGCTGACCAGCACAATCTTTCAGCACATATGCGCCTTTAGAGATATTGGCTAACTGCTCAGCAGTACGTGGCTGTTGTGCCAGGTTCTGACGAGAGAAAATAAGTGCGCTTGGGCCGTCTTTACGTTCCAGCGCATATTGCCACGCTACCGCAGACTCAACCTGGTCACATGGGCGCCAGGTGCTCATGTTTGGTGTCACACGCAAACTTGCCATCTGCTCAACTGGCTGATGGGTTGGGCCATCCTCACCCAGACCGATAGAGTCATGGGTGTAAACAAAGATGCTGCGGATTTTCATCAGCGCAGCCATACGCACTGCATTACGGGCATATTCCACAAACATCAGGAAAGTTGCGCCGTAAGGGATGAAACCACCGTGCAGAGCAATACCATTCATGATGGCCGACATACCAAATTCACGCACACCGTAGTGAATGTAGTTACCCGCCTGGTCATCGCTCAGAGATTTAGAGCCAGACCAGATAGTCAGGTTACTTGGTGCCAGATCGGCGGAGCCACCGAGGAATTCAGGCAACACTTTACCGAAGGCTTCCAGCGCATTTTGTGATGCTTTACGGCTGGCGATTTTGGCAGGATTAGCTTGTAACTCTTCGATGAATTTCTTGGATTCAGTCGCCCAGTTAGCTGGCAGCTCACCGCTCACACGACGTTTGAATTCAGCAGCCAATTCCGGATACGCTTTAGCGTAAGCGGCGAACTTCTCATTCCAGGCAGCTTCTTTTGCCTTACCCGCTTCTTTAGCATCCCACGCGGCATAGATATCCTGTGGAATTTCGAATGCCGGGTATTTCCAACCCAATGCTTCACGGGTAGCGGCAACTTCATCAGCACCTAATGGTGCGCCATGTGAATCATGGGTGCCGGCTTTCTTCGGTGAACCAAAACCGATAATGGTTTTGCACATCAGTAATGATGGTTTGTCGGTAACTTTGTGGGCTTCTTCGATGGCCGCTTTGATGGAATCAGCGTTATGACCATCAACACCACGAACTACATGCCAACCGTAAGCCTCGAAACGAGCAGCGGTGTCATCGGTGAACCAGCCTTCAACATGGCCATCGATAGAGATACCGTTGTCATCATAGAATGCGGTCAATTTGCCCAGCTTCATTGTACCAGCCAGTGAGCAAACTTCGTGAGAGATGCCTTCCATCATACAACCATCACCCATAAAGGCATAAGTATGGTGATTGACGATGTCATGGCCTGGGCGGTTAAACTGCGCACCCAGTGTGCGTTCTGCAATGGCAAAACCCACTGCGTTGGCAATACCCTGACCCAATGGGCCAGTAGTAGTCTCTACGCCAGCGGTATAACCATATTCAGGGTGACCTGGCGTTTTAGAGTGTAACTGACGGAAGTTTTTCAGTTCTTCCATTGGCAGATCATAACCAGTGAGATGCAGCAGGCTATAGATCAACATGGAGCCGTGACCATTCGACAAGACGAAACGGTCGCGGTCAGCCCAGTGTGGATTAGTTGGATTATGGTTCAGGTAATCACGCCACAGTACTTCGGCAATATCTGCCATGCCCATAGGGGCGCCGGGGTGGCCGGAATTCGCTTTTTGCACTGCGTCCATGCTTAATGCGCGGATCGCGTTGGCAAGCTCTTTACGAGAGGACATGTTTTACTCCAGGTCGGATTAAAAAAAGCGTTCAAGGTTACCATTTTCTCAGACTCAGCATTGAAACGGCAATCACTAAAACCAAATGAGCTATAACTTCCATATTTATAACCAATGGAATCTGCTGATTTTCAGAATAAAGCTATAGTACTCACGCTGACAGAGCATTAACCTCCACTACCCATTGTCAGTCATAGTGCGCAAGAGTAGTGGAAGTCGCGCTGGCGCAATAGCTATTAATGCAATTGCTGTAATGTAGCAATAAATACCACATAACCACAGGAAGAAAGTGTTATGAAAATTCGTACCTCAATGATTGCACTGAGCCTGACAGCATTACTTAGCGGCTGCCAAAATATGAATACGGATGGTTTGATGCAGTCCGGTGCTCAGGCCTTTCAGGCAGCAACCCTGAGTGATGCTGATGTCAAAAACCTCAGTGAGAAATCATGTGCGGAAATGGATCAAAAGGCCCAAATAGCCTCTGCTGATAGCAATTATGGCAAACGTCTGGCTAAAATCTCGGCCGCATTGGGTGATAACATCAATGGTACGCCAGCTAACTATAAAGTTTACGTCACTAAAGATGTGAATGCCTGGGCGATGGCAAATGGTTGTATCCGTGTTTACAGCGGTCTGATGGACATGATGACCGACAATGAAGTGGAGGGCGTGCTCGGCCATGAAATGGGCCATGTGGCATTAGGCCATACTCGTAAAGCCATGCAAGTGGCTTATGGCACTACCGCTCTACGCACTGCGGCGGCATCCGCTGGTGGCATTGCCGGGCAACTGTCGCAGTCTCAATTGGCCGATATTGGCGAGAAACTGGTGAATGCCCAATTCTCACAAAAACAAGAAAGCGAAGCGGATGATTACTCATTCGATCTGCTGAAAAAACGCGGTATCGATCCAAACGGTTTAGTCACCAGCTTTGAAAAACTGGCAACCATGGAAGCTGGTCGTTCCAGCAGTATGTTTGACGATCATCCATCGTCACAGGCCCGCGCCGACCATATCCGCCAGCGCATTGCTGCCGAAAAGTAAGAGTTACACCCAATAAACACAAACGCCCCGCTGCAGGGGCGTTAGTCCTATAATTCATGTGTGAAAGCGATTACTCGCTATCTCCAGTTATATTAATTTCAATTTGATCGCCATTGACTCGCACAGGATAGGTGTTCAGATCGCGATCCCCTGGCTCACGTAAGCATTGCCCGGTTCGAATATCAAACAGTGCGCCATGCAATGGGCACTCGATGGTTGAGTCGTCAACAATACCCTGGCTTAACAAAGCATAAGCGTGAGGGCAGATGTCTTCCATCGCGAAATATTCCCCCTCCACCAGATAGATACCAATTCTTTTACCCTCAGCCTGAGCGGAAAAAGGAAAGTCCGGTTTGACGTAATTGACCTTACAAACTGTTAACCACCCCATTTAAGCGCCTCCACCAACACAGCATAATAAAATTGCTTATATCAGTGTGGTTGAGATTGAGCTAATCGCCAGTAAGGGGTAATAAACAAAAAGGGCAAACCTGAGTTTGCCCTTAAAATGATATTAATCAGTCGCTAATACTTATTCATCTTCGAGATAAGTATAACCGTATAGACCGGTTTCAAACTCTTCCATAAATTGAGCTTGTAACTCGGCATCCAGATCGGTTTCTTTCACTTGTTTGGAGAACTGTTGCAGCAATTTCTTCGGATTCAACTGCACATATTCCAGCATATCTGCAACCGTGTCGCCTTCATCTGTCTGCTCGACCTCTACCGCGCCGTCAGGGAAGACAAATACATCGACTGCCGAGGTATCGCCGAACAAATTGTGCATATTGCCCAGAATTTCCTGATAGGCACCGACCATAAAGAAGCCCAGCAGCGGTGGGTTTTCTGCATCATATGGCGGCATCGGCATGGTGGTAGCCACCCCATCGCCATCGATATAATGATCGATAGTCCCATCCGAATCACAGGTAATATCCAACAACACCGCACGGCGCTCTGGTGGCTTATCCAATCCTTCCAATGGCAAAACTGGGAAAAGTTGATCGATACCCCATGCATCCGGCATTGACTGGAACAGCGAGAAATTCACATATAGCTTATCAGCCATACGTTCTTGCAGCTCATCGATGATTGGTCGGTGCGCACGGTTGCTCGGATCCAACTGCTTTTGGATCTCATTACAAATGCTTAGATACAGCTCTTCAGCCCATGCGCGCTGTGTCAATTCCAACATACCGTGAGCGTATTGAGTATGCACATCATGCAAATCCATCTGGCTGTCGTGCAGCCATTCGCGTAGAGAACGGCGATTTTCTGGCTCTTGCATTTCCTGCCAGGTTTCCCACAAACTTTCCAGTGCGCGTGGCGCGTCAGCTGCTGGCGGTTGTGGCTGTGACTCATTGAACTCATTACGTTCCACGCCAATAACATTGGAAACCAGCACGGTATGATGTGCGGTAACTGCACGGCCCGACTCGGTAATCACAGTTGGGTGCGGCAAACCATGTTCATTACAAGCATCACCAATTCCCCAGATAACGTTATTGGCATATTCATTCAGGCCATAGTTAACGGAGCAATCTGATTGGGAACGCGTCCCTTCGTAATCCACACCTAAGCCACCGCCAACATCGAAACACTGAATATTGACACCCAGTTTGTGTAGTTCCACATAGAAACGGGCCGATTCACGCACACCTGTGGCGATGTCACGGATATTGGACAACTGAGAGCCTAAATGGAAATGCAGCAATTGCAGGCTGTCCAGACGACCGGCTTCACGTAGCATATCAACCAACTGCAACACCTGAGTCGCAGACAAACCGAATTTGGATTTCTCACCACCGCTCGCCTGCCATTTGCCGGAGCCTTGTGATGCCAAACGCGCACGGACACCTAAGCGCGGGACGACGTTCAGGCGTTCGGCTTCTTCCAGCACCATTTTGATTTCTGACATCTTTTCGATGACCAGATAAACCTTATGGCCCAATTTTTCGCCGATTAATGCCAAGCGGATATATTCACGGTCTTTATAGCCATTACAAACGATGACTGAGCGAGTCATACCGGCATGTGCCAGAACCGCCATCATTTCAGCTTTAGAACCGGCTTCCAGCCCTAATGGCTCACCGGAATTAACCAGTGACTCAATAACCCGGCGATGCTGATTAACTTTAATCGGATAAACCAGGAAGTAATCGCCTTCATAACCAAACGACTCGCGTGCACGTTTAAATGCACTATTAATTGAGCGCAGACGATGCTGTAAAATTTGTGGGAAACAGAATAATGCAGGCAGGCGCTGTCCCTTATCACGCTGCATTTCTTTGACCAATACAGCCAGATCGACACGTGCCTCACGATTATCCGGATCAGGGCAAACACTGATATGACCGAGTTCATTGACGTCATAATAGTTGCCACCCCAGTAGGCGACGTTATACGTGCTCAGCATCTTACTGGCATTACAATCATTCATGGCAACCTCCTGCATGGAGCGTAAAGAAACATGTGCGCCCGCAGCTGACGGACGGCCAATCAAGTTATCATCAGACATAATTCGCCTCTATTGCGATACTGACGATAAAGTCAGCCACTATCGCAGCTACAACCTGCAAGGACAACCCGCGTGAATGCCAAATCGGCAGAATATTACGCTGGAAAGCGCGATCCACGAGCGGTTTATCACTCAGCTATTCATTACCCCAAACAGGGTAAAACACGGTTAAATGTAAAATACGTTTGACTGTAAATACGTATTGAAATTTTGTGAATCGGATTAGCCGCAAAGTCCTCAAGCTAGCCAGGCTCAGTGCTTCAGGCGGTAATTAACCGGCCCGCGAATCCTGCGTCGCACCCATGTGGGTGTAACATCGCCTTGATGGTGTACAAGAAAGGAAGGTTGCAAGGGGGGATTGAACGTCAGAACGACGCAGCTGTTGATATGCAGCAACCAGTAGACAACGGATCATTAATCCAACCACCTCCACGCATGCCGCTCATGATGAACGGACAAGACTCAATATAATAGACATAGGTAACAGTACGATGACACTGCCATTTTAGTGATTATCGCAACGATGCGCTCATAAGATAAAGTGCCACTGCTAAGTGCAAAACACTAAAAATCTAGCAATGAGCTAATGCCATCTTCTGCCATCTTCATCATTGCGTATCAAATAAGCTGCGCGCGCAGTTTATACCTATAACAGGAGCAAAATGCAAAATGAAAATGGTCTGCATGCCCTAAATAATTAGAGTGGTAAGAAAGCGGCAAGCGAGATAATCCCGGCGAGTTTACTGTCGTAAGTGATTCGGATTATTGAGTGTAGCCAACGCACATGCAGCTTGAAGTATGGCGGGCATAACTGTATCAAGCGGTAAATAAATCAAGTAACAACCGAAGTAAGAAATATCTTGATGCAAAAAGGGCTGGCATTAATGGCAAAAGCTAACCTAAAATAGACGTCCAGATGTTAATACATCCATCCATTTTAATTGCTAGAATGTCTGTGTCGTTATAATAGTTATGACAGACTTCTAAAGGGATAGACTGCTAAAGGCTTTGCCTAAAGGGGCGTTGTAAAGCGCAATGCAACAAAAAGCCCATTCAAACAGCGGCTTTGGTTGCTTGACTTCAATGCTATGCAGTGACATTTCACTTGTATTCAAGGTAAAGAAAACAAATGGCTAAACACCTATTTACGTCGGAATCGGTTTCCGAAGGACATCCTGACAAAGTTGCCGATCAGATTTCTGATGCCGTACTTGACGCAATTCTTGAACAAGATCCAAAAGCACGTGTTGCCTGCGAGACCTATGTCAAAACGGGTATGGTATTAGTTGGCGGTGAAGTCACCACTAACGCGTGGGTAGATATCGAAGAGATCACCCGTCGTACTGTGCGCGAAATCGGTTATGTTAATTCTGAGATGGGTTTTGACGCTAACTCTTGTGCCGTTTTGAGCGCAATTGGTAAACAGTCTCCTGATATCAACCAAGGTGTTGACCGTGCTGACCCACTGGAGCAAGGCGCAGGTGACCAAGGTTTAATGTTCGGTTACGCCACCAACGAAACCAGTGTTTTGATGCCAGCGCCAATTACTTATGCTCACCGTTTGGTCGAGCGTCAGGCTGCTGTACGTAAAAATGGCACTTTGCCGTGGCTACGCCCAGATGCAAAAAGCCAGATTACTTTCCAATATGATGACGGCAAAATTGTTGGCATTGATGCAGTAGTTCTGTCAACTCAGCATTCAGATGATATTAGCCTGACAAATTTACAAGAAGCGGTGATGGAAGAGATCATCAAGCCGGTTCTGCCTGCCGAGTGGCTCACCAAAGAGACCAAATATCACATCAACCCAACCGGCCGTTTTGTTATCGGTGGCCCAATGGGGGACTGTGGTCTGACTGGCCGTAAAATTATCGTTGATACCTACGGCGGCATGGCACGTCATGGTGGCGGCGCATTCTCGGGTAAAGATCCATCCAAAGTGGACCGCTCTGCTGCCTATGCTGCTCGCTATGTGGCAAAAAATATCGTCGCGGCTGGTCTGGCTGATCGTTGCGAAATTCAAGTTTCTTACGCCATCGGTGTTGCTGAACCGACTTCCATCATGGTTGAAACCTTTGGCACCGGTAAGATCGCTGAAGATAAATTGGTCGCTCTGGTGCGTGAGTTCTTCGAGCTGCGCCCTTATGGCCTGATCCAGATGTTGGACCTGTTGCACCCGATCTATCGCAAAACCGCCGCTTATGGTCACTTTGGTCGCGAAGAATTCCCTTGGGAAAAAACCGACAAAGCCGCCTTATTGCGTGATGCTGCTGGCCTGAAATAAGTTTCACGCAGCCCATTCTCAATAGCAAAAACCCCGCCAGTCGGGGTTTTTTTATGTTTGATTGTTATGACTGCCGATAATGCTCAATCACGCTGAATATGGCCATTCCTGCCACCATCGCGGCGGCAAAGATAATACCTTTGTTCATCCCGGCGCCCAGTAGCACCAACGCCGGACCTGGGCATATCCCTGCCAGCCCCCAGCCAATACCAAATAACATGCTGCCACCTATTAAACGGCGATCAATACGGGTGGGTGTGGGTAATTGGAGAGGTTGCCCAAGCAAGCTGGTTTGACGTTTTTTAGACCAACCAAAACCAAGAGCCGCCACCAGCACTGCAGCGGCCATCACCAGCGCCAGCGATGGGTCCCACAAACCACCAATATCCAAAAAACCAAGCACCTTCGCTGGATTCGCCATACCTGCGACTATCAACCCCAGACCAAAAACCAGCCCGGCAAGCAATGAGAAAAGTAAATTCATATTCCCTTCCTGACGTCTAAGCAAATAGATGGCGAACAAGCCACACGGTTGCAAAACCGGTAAGCATAAAGCTCAGTGTCGCCAGCAATGAACGCAGTGAGAAACGCGCTAAGCCACAGACACCATGTCCGCTGGTGCAACCGGCACCGTAGCGAGTTCCGATCCCGACCAATAACCCGGCCACGATCAGAACCGGCAAATCAGCATCAATCTGGATCACCGGCAGAACCGTAAAAAGTGAATAAATGCCGGGGACCATAATCAAACCGAGGAGGAAAGTAACGCGCCAGGAAATATTCCCCGCCTTTGGCGGCAATAATCCGCCTAAAATACCGCTAATACCGGCAATACGGCCATTACAAAGCCATAAAATTGTCACGGCAATGCCCAATAGCGCGCCGCCCGCCAGAGCACTGAAAGGAGTGAAATTAGCCCAATCGATAGTCATGCGCCCTCCTTCTCTTGTGGGCAATAAAGCTGATACAGCACCTCAAGCAGTGCCAATACTTTACTATCAGCGATCGAATAAAATATGCGTTTCCCTTCTCGGCGGGTGTTCACCAGCCCATCACTACGCAGTACAGCAAGTTGTTGCGAGAGTGTCGGTTGGTGAATACCCAGAGCCTCTTCCAGTTCGCCGACTGCCTTTTCTCCCTGACTCAGTTGGCACAGCAACAACAACCGATCTTCATTTGCTAATATTCTCAGCACATCACAAGCCTGCCCTGCCGCATATCTCATCAGATCCATGCTGATGGTTTTATCGTTATTCATATGTATCTCTAATACTTCCGTTTTATTATATATTTTTATATTATATATATTTGCATAATGATCAATTGAAAATTGTCCGACCTACTGGCTTGCATCTGGCTATCTGCCGTTTTATTCTTCCGCTATATGAGTTCACTAAGAATCCCCATCGCGCTACAGCAAGCGGTTATGCGCTGTTTGCGTCATAAATTACAGCTGGCAAATCAGCATCTTGGCACCGATTATCCGGAGCCGAAAATTAACTATCATCAACGTGGCACCAGCGCGGGCAGTGCTTATCTACAATCCTTCGAAATTCGCCTCAATCCAGTATTATTACTGGAAAATCAACAGTCTTTTATTGATGAAGTTGTGCCTCACGAATTAGCCCATTTGCTGGTTTATCGCCAATTTGGTCGCGTTCCTCCGCATGGTAAAGAGTGGCGCTGGATGATGGAACATGTGCTGCAAGTCCCAGCCAGCCGTACGCATCAATTTGAAGTCACTTCGGTGCGCAGTAAGACTTTTAATTATCAGTGCAAATGTCAGCAACACGCCTTAACGATTCGCCGCCACAATAAAGTACAGCGCGGTGAGAGCGAATACCGCTGCCGTCAATGTGGTGAAAAACTGCAATTTGTCGCGAAAAAACCTATTAAAGATTAACGTTACTTGTTATAAAACAGCGAGTTAACTTGCCATCCATAGCTATTATCTATAACCTGCCTGTTTTTCATCATCGGGCTGTTTTGAGATATGTTACGCAAACTTCTATTCCTGCTGGTTTTATCCTCTTCACTACTTCCGCTCTCTGGTTACAGTCAAAGCATCAATAACTTTTCTCAAGCCAAAGCCGTTGCTGCGAAAATTAATCAGGATGCACCCGGCAGCTTTTATTGTGGTTGCAAAATTGACTGGCAAGGTAAAAAAGGGGTTCCAGATCTGAAAAGTTGCGGCTATCAACCGCGGAAAAATGCTCAACGCGCCGCACGGATTGAGTGGGAACATGTCGTCCCAGCCTGGCAATTTGGCCACCAGCGCCAGTGCTGGCAGCAAGGCGGACGCAAAAATTGCACCAAAGATCCGGTTTATCGCCAAATAGAAACAGACCTGCATAATCTGCAACCCGCTATTGGCGAAGTGAATGGTGACCGCAATAACTTCATGTATTCCCAGTGGAATGGCGATAATGGTCAATATGGTCAGTGCGAGATGAAAGTCGACTTCAAAAATAAGCTGGCTGAACCCCCTGCGCGCTCACGTGGTGCAATTGCCCGCACCTACTTTTATATGCGCGACCAATACCAACTGCGGCTTTCCAGCCAACAAAGCAAGCTGTTCGAGGTGTGGAATAGTCAATATCCGGTGACAAATTGGGAATGTGTGCGTGATGAACGGGTGGCAAAAGCACAAGGGAATCATAACCCTTATGTACAACGCGCTTGCCAGCAGCAAAAAGGCTAATCTAGTATACTGGTCAAAGTTTTCGTTTCAGGGCTCAAACAACTCATGCGCATACCTCGCATTTATCACCCGCAGCCTTTGCAGGCAAATACCGAATTGGCGCTCAGTGATGAAGCAGCCAATCATGTCGGCCGCGTGCTACGGATGACTGAAGGCCAAAATCTGCAATTATTTGATGGCAGTAATCAGGTTTTTGCAGCTGAAATTATCCGGGTGGATAAAAAAAACCTGATTGTCCGGTTGGCTGAAGGGCAGTTGGAAGACCGTGAATCCCCCTTAAATCTACATTTGGGCCAGGTCATTTCCCGTGGGGAAAAGATGGAGTTTACGGTTCAGAAATCCATTGAACTGGGTGTCGATGTGATTACTCCGCTGTTTTCCGAGCGCTGCGGCGTTAAGCTGGATGGCGAACGTCTGGCAAAGAAAATTCAGCAGTGGCAGAAAATTGCCATTGCGGCCTGCGAGCAATGTGGGCGCAATAAGATCCCGGAGATCCGCGAAGCAATGCAGCTATCTGAATGGTGTGCAGAGCAAGATGACAGCCTTAAGTTGAATCTGCATCCGCGTGCCAGCAACAGCATTAACACCCTCCCCTCGTCACTCAACAAAGTACGTCTGTTGATTGGCCCGGAAGGCGGCCTTTCTGCTGATGAAATTGCCATGACCTCACGCCTTGGATTTACTGATATCCTGCTAGGGCCGCGAGTGCTGCGTACCGAAACTACCGCTCTTACCGCAATCACTGCTTTGCAGGTGCGGTTTGGCGATCTGGGATAAAATTCGTTCCCGTTAGGAGAGAAGAATGATCAAGCTCGGCATCGTAATGGACCCAATCTCGTCCATCAATATCAAGAAAGACTCCAGCTTCGCTATGCTGTTAGAAGCACAAAGCCGTGGTTGGGAACTGCATTATATGGAGATGGGTGATCTTTACCTGCGAGGTGGTGATGGCCGTGCCCATACCCGCCTGCTGAGTGTAAAACAGGATAAAGACGACTGGTTCAGTTTTGGTACAGAGCAAGACATCCCACTGCATGATCTTGATGTCATTCTGATGCGTAAAGATCCGCCGTTTGATACTGAGTTCATCTACGCCACTTATATTCTGGAACGTGCGGAAGATAAAGGCACGCTGGTGGTGAATAAACCACAGAGCCTACGCGACTGTAACGAAAAGCTGTTTACTGCGTGGTTCCCTGAATTAACGCCAGATACACTGGTCAGCCGTAGCAAAGACCACATCCGCAAGTTCCATCAGGAACATGGCGATATCATTCTAAAACCTCTGGATGGTATGGGCGGCACCTCAATATTCCGTGTGAAACAGGATGACCCTAACCTGTCAGTTATTATTGAAACGCTGACCGAGTTGGGCAGCCGATTCTGCATGGCGCAAAACTTCCTGCCCGCGATTAAAGAAGGTGATAAACGCGTGTTGGTGGTGGATGGCGAACCGGTGCCTTACTGCCTGGCACGTATTCCGGCGCAAGGTGAAACTCGCGGCAACTTGGCAGCCGGTGGCCGTGGCGAAGCCCGCCCACTGAGTGAAAGTGATTGGAAAATTGCCCGCGCTGTTGCACCGGTACTGAAGCAAAAAGGCTTAATTTTTGTCGGTCTGGATATCATCGGCGATCGCCTGACTGAAATTAATGTCACCAGCCCGACCTGCATACGCGAAATTGAAGCCGCTTTCCCGGATGTATCAATTACCGGCATGCTGATGGATGCAATCGAAGTGCGGTTAGCAAATAAATAACCCAAAATGACTTGAGCGCTGCTTGCTGCGGCCTCATAGAAGTAAGGCCCAGGGATGGGCCGAGTCATGAACACAGCTAACAACCCTGCAGCTTCAAGGACGAAGGGGAGCCGTGACTTTATTCGCATTTATCCGCATACTGACAAGAGTTTATCCCTTAACTCAGCGAATCCTCTATATAACATAATGAATTTACAGCATCATTTTCTTATAGCTATGCCTTCACTTCAGGACCCACACTTTACGCGCTCGGTTATCTATATCTGTGAGCATAACAAAGAGGGTGCCATGGGTTTGGTGATTAACAAGCCGATGGAACAGTTCACTGTCGAAACTGTACTGAAAAAACTAAAAATCAGCCCAACGCCACGAGATCCCGCCATTCGACTGGATAAAGCGGTATTGGCGGGTGGCCCGCTGGCAGAAGATCGCGGGTTTATCCTGCATTCGCCACAGGAAGGTTTTGGCTCCAGTATTCCTATTTCACCAGATACCATGATAACGACCTCTAAAGATGTGCTGGAGACGTTAGGAACACCGGAACAGCCGAAAAACTTGTTGGTAGCCCTGGGATATGCGGGTTGGCAGCAGGGGCAGTTAGAACAAGAACTGCTGGATAATGCCTGGCTGACCATTGAAGCAGACACGCATATCCTGTTTAACACCCCGATTGCTGAGCGCTGGCAAGCTGCGGCCAATAAGCTGGGTATCAATATCTTTAATATCGCTCCGCAAGCAGGACACGCCTGATGGCTAATCGCACGATTGTCGCCTTTGATTTTGGTACTAAAAGTATCGGCGTCGCTATTGGTCAGGAAGTCACTGGCACCGCCCGCGCGCTAACCTCTTTTAAAGCTCAGGACGGCACACCGGACTGGCAGAAAGTTGAAAAATTGCTGAAAGAGTGGCAACCAGATTTAGTCGTCGTTGGGCTACCACTGAATATGGATGGCACCGAGCAGCCGCTAACGGCGCGCGCTCGCAGGTTTGCCAACCGCCTGCATGGCCGTTTTGGTGTACAGATTGCCTTACAGGATGAACGCCTCAGTACTGTCGAGGCTCGCGCTAATTTGTTTGATAGTGGCGGCTATCGCGCGCTGGACAAAGGCAGTGTCGACGCCGCCTCTGCGGTAATCATTCTGGAAAGTTGGTTTGATGAGCAAGCGGGCTAAGTCCGCTGCGTTTGGCTTCTGCAAACAACTTCCTACGTTCTGTTTCACAATCCTACCCGGTATTCCCTGCATGAATGGCACCCATGCCCGCACAATTGTATACTGGATGGATGCCAATCAGCGGCTCAAAATATTGCACACCCTTCACGGGTGTTTTTTACATTTATTGAGGTTTTCTCATGACAAAAGTAACTGTTGCTGCGACTCAAATGGCCTGTTCCTGGGACCTGCCTAAGAACATTGAAAATGCCGAGAAACTGGTACGTCAGGCTCATGCCAAGGGTGCACAAATCATCCTGATTCAGGAGCTGTTTGCCGCACCTTATTTCTGCATTGATCAAAGCCCTGAGCACTATGCACTGGCCCAAGAGCTGGACAATAGTCCACTTATCCAACATTTTTCCAAGCTGGCAGCCGAGCTGGAAGTGGTATTGCCATTGAGTTTCTTTGAGAAAGCCAACAATGCCTATTACAACTCACTGGTGATGATTGATGCTGATGGCTCCGTGATGGATGTGTACCGCAAAACTCACATTCCTAATGGCCCGGCTTATCAGGAAAAACAATTCTTTATCCCAGGCGATACCGGCTTTAAAGTCTGGCAGACCCGCTATGCCAAAGTCGGCGTCGGTATCTGTTGGGATCAGTGGTTCCCAGAAACTGCCCGTAGTCTGGCATTACTGGGGGCAGAAATCATTTTCTACCCAACCGCTATTGGGTCTGAGCCTGCTTATCCTGACATCGATAGCCAGCCGCACTGGACTCGTGTTCAGCAAGGCCATGCAGCCGCGAACCTGGTGCCAGTGATTGCTTCTAACCGCATTGGTACTGAGAAAAGTAAATATATCGATGGTTTGGAAATGACCTTCTACGGTTCTTCATTTATTGCAGACCAAACCGGCGCTCTGCTGGCTCAGGCCAACAAAACCGACGAAGCGGTGTTGGTTCACCAGTTCGATTTGCAGGAAATCGCTGCTCAGCGCGCGTCATGGGGCTTATTCCGCGATCGCCGTCCAGAAATGTATCAGGTACTTGCCACTTCTGACGGCAAAACCCGGAGATAATGTATGTCTGTTAAAGACCCCGTGTTACAAAGCACTGCGTCACAAGCCCTGCCGGGTACTCCGCAGCAGGATGGTTTCTTTATGCCAGCCGAATGGGCCAAGCAAGATGCCGTCTGGATGTTATGGCCATATCGTCAGGATAACTGGCGCGGTAAGGGTATTCCCGCTCAGCAGACGTTTGCCAAAGTAGCGGAAGCCATCAGCCGGACAACTCCAGTATTTATGGGGGTTCCCGCCGAGTTTATGTCGCAGGCCAAAGCAACCCTACCGGCCAGTGTCACACTGGTAGAAATGGCAAGCGATGATGCCTGGATGCGTGATACTGGCCCGACTATGGTCATCAATGGTGCTGGCGAACGCCGCGCGGTTGACTGGCAGTTCAATGCCTGGGGCGGTCTTAACGGCGGTCTGTATGCCAATTGGCAGCAAGATGAGAAAATTGCCGTTCAAGTGAGTGACTTCTTGAATAATGCCCATTACAGCGCACCATTAGTGCTGGAAGGTGGCTCTATTCATACCGATGGTGAAGGCACTTTACTGACTACCGCAGAGTGTTTGTTGAACCCTAACCGCAACCCGCACTTGAACCAGGCACAGATTGAACAGTTGCTACGTGAATACCTTGGTGTCTCACATTTCATCTGGTTACAAGACGGCGTTTATAACGATGAGACCGATGGCCACATCGACAATATGTGCTGTTTTGTCCGCCCTGGTGAAGTCGCTCTGCATTGGACTGACGATCAGCATGATCCGCAATACGCGCGTTCTGTTGCCGCTTTTGAAGTTTTATCCAATGCCGTCGATGCCAAAGGCCGTAAGCTAAAAATCTGGAAGCTGCCCGCACCAGGCCCACTGTATAACACCGAAGCTGAAACTTTCGATGTGCTATCCAGCGATGCCGTGCCACGCACCGCCGGTGAGCGGTTAGCCGGGTCTTACGTCAACTTCTTGATCAGCAACCAACAGATTATTTATCCGCTGTTGGATAGCCGCACTGATGGGCTGGCGCATGATCTGTTGCAGCAGATATTCCCTGGCTATGCGATTGTTGGCGTCCCTGCTCGCGAGATCCTCTTAGGGGGCGGTAATATTCATTGTATTACCCAGCAAATCCCAGCAGCCTAGTTTACCCTTCGTACCTGGAGCCGCAGCGGTGTTAGCGGCTCTATATCCATTGACGACTAACACACTTCATTGACTAACATGACGCTCAGCCAATACGCCCTGTTTTTGTCGCTGCGCTATTCCCTGCTCAAAAGTTTGCATTCCCCATTTTCCACCGCTCTGTATCACCGAGGGTAGCTGGTAGGTTTTACCTTCACGAATCAAATGGCTAGCTGCCGTGGTTTGCGTCAATATCTCAAATACGGCGATACGCCCACCACCCACTTTATGACACAATTTTTGTGCGATAACTGCGCGCAGACTGGCTGCTAATTGCGCCTGAATTACCGTTTTTTCTGCCACAGGAAAAACATCCACCAGCCGATCGATGGTTTGAGTCGCGGTGCGAGTGTGTAATGTCGCTAATACCAAGTGCCCGGTTTCAGCGGCAGTCAGTGCTAAACGAATCGTCTCTTGATCCCGTAACTCCCCCAATAAAATAATATCGGGGTCCTGGCGCAATGCACCAGTTAGCGCGCTACTGAAAGAATGAATATGACGGCCTAACTCCCGCTGCTGGATCAAACATGATTGGCTGCTATGAATAAACTCGATCGGATCTTCCAGTGTAATGATATGACGTGCCTGCTTTTGATTCATCGCACTGATCATCGCGCTCAATGTGGTAGATTTCCCACTGCCTGTCGCCCCGGTAACCAGAATCAAACCATTATCTTGTTCGATTATCCGACTAATAATACCTGGAGCATCTAATTCATCTAATGAGGGATTAGTTGCAGAAATCACACGAAAAGCTATCGATTTCCCCTGCTGTTGCTGAAAAACATTCGCCCGTAGCCGCTGTCCGGCACTCGTGGTACAAGCACAATCTACCTGCCCATTTTGCTGTAACTGGCGTTGTTGTACCTCACTCAAGAAATATTGGCTTAAGCCGTTAAGCCAACTGGCATTGACGCGTGGCCAGTGAGTAAAGGTTTTCAGTTCACCATCAATGCGCAATACCGGATGATAACCGGTACAAAGGTGCAGATCCGATGCATTATGATTTACACTATCCGCCACCTTATTAGCAAAATCCTGTTCGTTGAAGCCACCATCGGCATGTTCAGGTTTTTCCAACTCAATGTATTTGGTGGAAACACCATTAAATTCAGGGTTATCCGAGTCTGTGTTTTTATCATCCAGACAGGTGAAATCCATATCAAACTCCTGGGTCCATATGAGCACAATTGAGCAGAATCTACAGGATGTCAGAGCGAAAATCGCAGCCGCTACACGCAACTGCGGGCGCTCTCCAGAAGAAGTGACATTGCTTGCAGTCAGTAAAACCAAGCCTGTGAGCGCTATCGAAGAAGCCATCGCCGCTGGGCAATACGCTTTTGGCGAAAACTATGTGCAAGAAGGGGTGGATAAAATTCACTATTTTGCAGAAAGCGCCCATGCCTCCCAGCTTGAATGGCACTTTATCGGCCCGCTGCAATCCAATAAAAGCAGATTAGTTGCAGAGAATTTTGCCTGGTGCCATACCGTCGATAGGCTCAAGATTGCACAGCGCCTAAGTGCTCAACGCCCGCCAGAAATGCCAGCACTGAATATCCTCATTCAGGTCAATATCAGTGATGAGCAGAGTAAGTCCGGTATTGCACTGGCGGAGCTGCCCGCTTTGGCGGCCAGTATCAGTGAACTGCCTCATCTGTATTTACGTGGGCTGATGGCTATTCCAGCACCTGAAACAGATTATCAACGGCAACTGGCGGTATTTGAGCAAATGAATCAGGCCTTCTTGACTTTAAAAGCCAGCTACCCTCAGATGGATACGCTTTCCATGGGGATGACGGATGATATGGTCGCAGCTATTGCGGCTGGTAGTACTTTGGTGCGCATTGGTACCGCGATTTTTGGCTCCCGCGCTTAAATACCTAAAACCATTGGTTTAGGAGAACTGATTTAATGAAACATCGCAATATTACATTCATTGGTGCGGGCAATATGGCACGCGCAATTATCGCGGGTTTAGTGGCAGGTGGTTACCCCGCTAACATGATCAGCGTTTGTGCACCTTCAGCTAAAAACCGTGATGCACTTGCTGCCGAGTTTGGTGTTATCAGTAGCGACGACAATATTGCTGAAGCGAAAAAAGCAGAAGTGATTGTTTTAGCCGTTAAGCCGCAATTAATGGCTGCGGTATGCCAACCCTTACAGGAAAATATCGATTTCACCGGTAAGCTGGTGCTGTCTATTGCCGCAGGTGTGCAGGTAGCCCGTTTTTATGCGCTGTTGGGCGATAATCTCAATTTGGTGCGAATCATGCCCAACACACCATCGCTGGTGGGGAAAGGGATGAGCGGCCTGTATGCGCCAGAGCAAGTCTCGCAAGATGACCGTGATTTCACGGCTTCACTGATGAGCTCAGTGGGCAAAGTTTGTTGGGTAGATGATGAAAATGGCATCAACAACGTTATCGCCGCCGCAGGTAGCGCACCGGCCTATTTCTTCCTGTTTATGGAAGCGATGCAGCAAGAAGCCGAACGTTTAGGTTTTGACAGTGAAACCGCCCGAATGCTGGTGCAGCAAGCGGCATCTGGTGCAACAGCATTAGTGGAAGCCAACCCGCAATTACCGCTTTCAACATTGCGTGAACAGGTAACCTCTAAAGGGGGCACGACGGCCGAAGCAATCCGGGTATTTAACGAACAACACTTACCCCAAATTGTTTCCAGTGCCATGCAAGCTGCCATTGTGCGAGCAAAAGAAATGGAAAAGCTGTTCTAACAGCGGCAAAATTTACAAAACACGACACTGGCTCTGATACTTTCCCGTTAAGATAGGGGTCTAGAAAGCAGGCGAATAGTCGATCTATTTACCTGCATACCATATTGAATTAAGGATTAAGGCAACTCATGCTAACGCTGACTTTTCTGGCCAAAACGGTTATTGACCTGTATGTGATGGTACTGCTGTTGCGTATCTGGATGCAGTGGGTTCACAGCGATTTCTACAACCCATTCTCACAATTTGTGGTGAAAATAACCCAACCGATTGTCGGCCCGTTGCGCCGGATAATCCCTTCTCTGGGGCCAATCGACAGTGCATCGCTGCTGCTGGCATTCTTGCTGATGACCATCAAGTATCCGCTGCTAGTGCTGATTCAGAGCGGTTCGATGTCACTCAGCCTGTATAACTTGCTGTTTGGTATTATTTCATTAGTGAAAGCAGCCGGTTATCTGATTTTCTGGGTGATGATCATTCGTGCGCTAATGAGCTGGGTCAGTCAAGGTCGTAGCCCAATGGACTACCTGCTATATCAGTTAACCGAACCTTTAATGGCACCGATTCGTCGCATTTTGCCCGCTATGGGCGGCATCGATTTCTCGGCGATGGTGGTTATTCTGATCCTGTATCTGATCAACTATTTAGGTATGGATCTGCTAGGCGAGCTTTGGTTCGTGCTGTGAGTGCAGTTACCCCATTACTGGACGGGCTGGCGCTCAGGCTATATATTCAGCCGAAAGCCAGCCGTGACCAGATAGTCGGTTTACACGGCGATGAACTTAAAGTCGCCATCACCGCCCCACCCGTTGATGGTCAAGCTAATGCTCATTTGATCAAATTTATCGCTAAACAGTTCCGGGTAGCAAAAAGCCAAGTGATTATCGAAAAGGGCGAATTGGGGCGGCATAAACAGATCAAAATAGTTAACCCGCAACAGATCCCCCCCGAAGTTGCGACACTGCTCGAATGATATACCCTAAATAATTCGAGTTACAGGAAGGCGGCAACTAAGTGACAAATCGGTGAGAACCGATTTGAACAGCATTCATGCTAGCCCATCGGGTGAGCCTCACAGAGGCTCATTAATCCCCAAGAGCTTACATCAGTAAGTGACTGGGGTGAACGAAGGCAGTCAACGCACGTGCAACTTGAAGTATGATGGGTATAAATACTTCCCGCTAGAATAATGAAATTCAGGACTCTTCCATGCAAAAAGTAGTATTAGCCACCGGTAATCCCGGCAAAGTGCGCGAGCTGGCAACCTTGCTGGCCGATTTTGGTTTGGATGTCGTCGCGCAAACCGAACTGGGCGTCGAATCTGCCGAAGAGACCGGCTTAACCTTTATCGAAAATGCCATATTGAAAGCGCGCCATGCCGCACAAACCACCGGTTTACCGGCTATTGCTGATGATTCAGGCTTGGCCGTTGATGCTTTGGGTGGAGCGCCTGGGATTTATTCCGCCCGCTACGCCGGTGTTGATGCCAGTGATCAACAAAATCTCGAGAAACTGCTGGTCGCGTTGAAAGATATTCCTGATGAGCAGCGCGGTGCCCAATTCCATTGTGTGCTGGTCTATATGCGTCATGCGGAAGACCCAACGCCGTTGGTATTCCATGGTCAATGGCCGGGTGTGATTGCTCACCAACCTTCTGGCACGGCTGGATTCGGTTATGATCCTATTTTTTATGTCCCGGAACTGGGTAAAACAGCCGCAGAATTGACTCGTGAAGCAAAACACGCGGTTTCCCATCGTGGTCAGGCACTGAAACTGATGTTGGATGCCCTGCGCAATGCTTAAATTACCCCCACTGAGTCTCTACATTCACATTCCCTGGTGTGTGCAAAAATGCCCTTACTGTGACTTTAACTCCCATGCACTGAAAGGTGATGTCCCTCATCAGGAATATGTAGAGCACTTGCTAGCGGACCTGGATGCCGATGTGCCTCTGGTCAGTGGTCGCGAAATTAGCACCATTTTCATTGGTGGCGGTACACCAAGTTTGCTCAGTGCCGAAGCAATGCAACAGTTACTGGACGGGGTTCGTGCCAGGCTACCATTGGCAATTGATGCTGAAATTACCATGGAGGCCAATCCCGGAGCGGTGGAAGCGGATCGCTTTAGCGGCTATCAGCGCGCCGGTATCAATCGTATATCAATCGGTGTGCAGAGTTTTAGCGCCCAGAAGTTAACACGGCTGGGGCGGATACATGGGCCGGATGAGGCCAAACGTGCCGCTGAGCTGGCAACCGCACTGGAGCTGCGTAGTTTTAATCTGGACTTAATGCACGGCTTGCCAGATCAGTCATTGGAAGAAGCACTGGATGATTTGCGTCAGGCCATTGCTTTAAATCCACCGCATCTGTCTTGGTATCAGTTGACGATTGAGCCAAACACCGGCTTTAGTTCGCGCCCACCGACACTGCCAGATGACGACGCGCTGTGGGATATCTTCCAGCAAGGGCATCAGTTACTGAGTGCCGCCGGGTATCAGCAATATGAAACCTCCGCCTATGCCAAACCGGGTTATCAATGCCAACATAATCTTAACTACTGGCGCTTTGGTGATTATCTGGGAATTGGCTGTGGTGCACACGGCAAGGTCACGTTTAGTGATGGGCGAATCTTACGTACGATAAAGACCAAACACCCCCGTGGTTTTATGCAGGGTAAATATCTGGATAAACAGTACGAGGTAGAAGCCGCTGATCGGCCTTTTGAGTTCTTTATGAACCGTTTCCGCTTACTGGAAGCTGCGCCACGGGCAGATTTCACCCATTTTACCGGATTAGCTGAAAGCACAATTCGCCCACAGCTGGACGAGGCATTAGCGAAAGAATATTTAATCGAAACAGAGGAATACTGGCAGATCACCGAGAAAGGGAAGTTATTCCTTAACTCGCTGTTAGAACTGTTCTTGTAACGCTACCTGTTTTATCGAGATAAATGAGAAAACAGGTTCAGATGACATCTTCCGTCTGAACCCGCTAAACCAGAATCACGTTATACCCAATAGATTTCGAGTTGCAGGTAGGCGGCAATAGAATGAACCGAAGGAGTTGAGATAACTCAATGACTTGGGTAAGTGATAGCAGCCAACAACCCTGCATCTTGAAAGATGACGGAGATATTAGTTTAATGCTTTGAGTAAATCCTTACGCTGCTGCTCCAGCGCCGTCACCCGCCCACAGACTTCGTGCCCGAATTGCTGGAAATCCTGCTCCTGATTATTCCATTCGTTTTGGATAGCCTGCTGCAACCCACCCAGATTGCCCATAATGGCCTGCAATGGATTATTACCGCCACTGCCGCTGGTCGCCTGCTTAACCCCCATTTCATTGAGACTGTCTTGCAACACACCGCCCATGCTCTGTTGCACCAACTGACGACCGTCTTTTTCGACCTCATCAATAGCTTTATGATGGAAAGTTAAGCCGTCGCTACGTTTCTCAATAATACGGCTCATTTGTTGTTTAAGCTGATCATTCAGCGTTGTTAGCCGGTTACGCACATTGCTGTTGCTGCCCAGTTGCTGAACAATCACTTTATCCAATGAAACCCGCGCTTTTTCCAGTCGCTGCTGCGCTCCCTGATCTATCCACGGTAAATCTTTGCGCAAGGCGGTCTGATAGCGGAAAGCCTGCTGGCGCTGCGCATCGGTCAGAGTTAATGTCTTGCCATTACGGGTAACATCACCGTCAGGCGAAATCTGCAAATTACCGCTGGCACCCACCACCTGTACAGATTGTGGGCTGATAATCACATCATCCTGCGGCTTTACGCTGCACTGATAATCAGCCTGTGCCTGCCAGGCAGTCAGCATCAATACTGCCAGACCGACCGTTCGTAATGCTTTCATTTTAAGTAACATAAGACTCCTGAGAAACTGTGCCATCCTGTATTTCTATGGCTATTTATAACGTGCTAATCCCCACCCTGCCAGAATTTACTTTAAGCATGAAGGGGAGCTGTCCTAAAAAATGGAGCGGCCAATCCGCTGCGCCAGTAGCTCTAAGGCAGCCGTTCCGGCCAGAGAGTTCCCGGCATGGTCTAATTCCGGTGACCAAACCGCAATACATAACTCGTCAGGCACAATGGCGATAATCCCGCCTCCGACCCCCGATTTACCCGGCATCCCCACGCGGAAGGCAAATTCACCGGCTCCATCATACATACCGCTGGTAATCATCAGAGCATTGATTTGCCGCGCTTGCATGGGTGTGATAAGCGAGCCATGCCCACTAATACTGCGCCCCTGATTTGCCAGATAGACAAAGCAGCGAGCCAGTTCGACACAACTCATGCGCATGGCGCAATAGTGGAAATAGGTCTGAAGTACTGTCAGAACATCGTTGTTGAAATTACCAAAAGACTTCATTAGATAGGCAATAGCAGCATTGCGATCTGAATGCTCAAATTCCGAGCGCGCCACTCGCGGGTCGTAGCTAATGTTGTCGTCATTTACTAACTGGCGCACCACTTCTAACATCCTTTGCTTCGGAGCACTCAGACGGCTTTGTAGCATATCGCACACTACCAGCGCCCCAGGATTAATAAACGGGTTGCGCGGTTTGCCCTTTTCTAACTCTAACTGTACCAGTGAGTTAAATGGCTGGCCTGATGGCTCTTTACCCACTCGCTGCCATATTTCCTGCTCGCCATAACGGGATAATGCCAGCGTCAAACTTAATACTTTTGAAATCGATTGAATAGAAAAGCGCTCATTAGCATCTCCGGCCTGATATATCGTGCCATCCAGTGTACAGACCGCGATACCCAATTTGTCAGCCGAAACCTCGGCCAAGGCTGGGATATAATCCGCCACTTTCCCTTGACCAATCAGCGGGCGCACCTGCTGCAAGATATCCGCCAGCAAGTTATTATCTAAAGCTGTTGTTACCCCTAAAGCTGCTGCCACAACCATGCTCCCAATCAATCTCCGGTAACCGTTCCGCTAACTGCGTCTGATAAAAACAAAGGCGCCTGCATTAGGCGCCCTTATTAATTATCTACCGTTAAAACGGAAGATCAATCCCACCAGATATCAAACAGCTCACTGGTTTCTACATTTTTCAATTTGCGAGCTTCCAGCCATTTAGTTACCAGCGCACGGTGTTCATCAGTGCAATGACCAATCTCTTGCAGGCAAATCAGGCCTTCCCACTGCAAATAGCCGCTGCCATCAAATGCCAGGCCGTTTGCTTCAATGACTTCATCGATAAAAGCATCGACAGTTTCATCAATAACATCAACACCAGTGCCTTCTGGGAAGGTCCACTGTACAGAAAAACCTAACTCCTGAAACTCGTCGATATGCATTTTTTTGCGTAAACGACGACTACGATTCTTAGCCATTATTCTTTCCTCTCAAACATCAGATCCCAAACGCCATGTCCCAGGCGCTGGCCGCGTAATTCAAATTTTGTCAGCGGACGTGAGTCCGGGCGAGGCACATAATCATTCTGCTCTGAAAGGTTGCAGTACCCGTTCGCACCTGACATCACCTCCAGCATATGTTCCGCATAATGCTGCCAGTCGGTCGCCATATGGAACACACCACCCACTTTTAATTTACTTTTTACTAATTCGACAAAAGGTGTCTGGACGATACGACGTTTATTATGGCGTGCTTTGTGCCATGGGTCAGGGAAAAACAGCTGAACCATGTCCAGCGATGCATCTGGGATCATATTTTCCAGCACTTCGACCGCATCATGGCACATAACTCGCAAGTTATTCAGGCCCGCTTCATGTGCTGAAGCCAGGCATGCGCCAACACCCGGGGAGTGTACTTCTATCC
The DNA here is from genome assembly GCF_902170785.1 of Yersinia proxima. Lineage (GTDB taxonomy): Bacteria > Pseudomonadota > Gammaproteobacteria > Enterobacterales > Enterobacteriaceae > Yersinia > Yersinia proxima. The sequence continues at coordinate 130,816 of NZ_CABHYG010000022.1, forward strand.
CGAGAAAATTCTGCTGTGGATTGCTGGCAGCCATAGTGACCAGCGAGGTTCCCATGCCAAAACCGATTTCCAATACCACTGGCGCTTCACGGCCAAACAAGGCGGTGAAATCAACAGGAGTCGGCTGATATTCTACGCCCATCACCGGCCAGTAGTTATCGAGCGCCAGTTGTTGGCCTTTGGTCAGGCGCCCCTGACGGCGGACAAAACTACGAATACGGCGCATCGCGCGGCCGTTTTCATCAAATTCCGGAGATATGACGTCATTTATCATGGTGCTTTCTGTCTGTTGGTTGCGTATACGAACGCGCATTATGCAAAGATACGCCAGTTTATCAACTCTGGCGGCCATAAGTACAAAATTAAGCGGTAAATAACCGATTAATGCGCATTAAAAGCAGCTAACACCGTTGTACGCCCCCCCCAAAGTCATTGGCGTTACAACAAGGCAGCAAGCGAGTGCATCCCGATGAGCTTACATAAGTAAGTGATTCGGGTAAGTGAGCTCAGCTAACACCGTTGTAGCGTCAAGGACGATGGGGGTTTACAGCGTGATAACTCTATGCTGCAATCCAGCCCTAATTTATTTCTCTGCCGGATATCGATACCTGCTTATGATGCAAGCGCAACAATTCGCGCACGTGGTACTTGAGTGGTACCAACGCTTTGGCCGCAAAACATTGCCATGGCAATTGGATAAAACACCGTATCAAGTCTGGCTATCAGAAGTGATGTTGCAACAAACGCAGGTTGCAACGGTCATTCCTTATTTCCAACGCTTTATGCTGCGTTTCCCTGATATTCGTGCTTTAGCCGCTGCTCCGTTGGATGAAGTTCTGCATTTATGGACTGGCTTGGGTTACTACGCCCGAGCCAGAAATCTACATAAAGCCGCTCAAACAGTTGTTGAACGCCATCAGGGTGAATTTCCGACAACTTTTGACGAGATACTCGCATTACCCGGCATAGGCCGCTCCACAGCTGGCGCGATTTTATCGCTCTCTTTGGGGCAGCATTTCCCTATTCTGGACGGTAATGTTAAGCGCGTTCTGGCTCGTTGCTACGCCGTTGAAGGATGGCCGGGTAAAAAAGATGTCGAAGGGCGACTGTGGCAAATTAGTGAGGATGTCACCCCAGCCAAGGGAGTGGGCCAATTTAATCAGGCAATGATGGATTTAGGCGCTATTGTCTGCACCCGCTCCAAGCCCAAGTGCGAACTTTGCCCATTGAATATAGGTTGTCTCGCTTATGCCAACCATAGTTGGGCGCGCTATCCAGGTAAGAAACCCAAGCAGACGATACCGGAAAAAACGGCCTATTTTCTATTGCTGCAAAATGGCTCTCAGGTGTGGCTCGAACAACGCCCACCCGTTGGACTATGGGGTGGATTATTCTGTTTCCCACAATTTGCCGGGCAAGAGGATTTAGATAGCTGGTTGCAACAACGGGGTATGGCCGCCAGTGAGTTGCAGCAGTTAACCGCTTTTCGTCACACCTTCAGCCACTTCCATCTGGATATTGTTCCAATGTGGCTGGATACTGCATCAGTTCGTGGATGCATGGATGATGGGGCAGGTCTCTGGTATAACTTAGCACAGCCACCATCGGTAGGATTGGCCGCTCCAGTTGAGCGTTTATTACTTCAGTTAGCAAAAGAAGAGTTAGCAAAAGAAGAATTGGCAAAACTGAGTTAGCAAAACCATAACGGGTAATACCGCCATCTACCCAAACAGCTTTATTTGACGTCAGTCATAGAAGAGGATTTAACATGAGCAGAACGATTTTTTGCACGTTTTTAAAAAAGGAAGCTGAAGGACAAGATTTTCAGCTGTATCCAGGCGAAATCGGCAAACGTATCTATAACGAAATCTCGAAAGAAGCCTGGTCACAATGGATAGCTAAACAAACCATGCTGATTAATGAGAAAAAACTTAGCATGATGAATGTAGAAGATCGCAAATTGCTGGAGCAGGAAATGGTCAATTTCCTGTTCGAAGGGCAGGATGTTCATATTGAAGGTTATACTCCGCCGAGTCAGTAATCACTCGGGGCCAACGCACTGGTAACGTACAGTATGACGGGTATTACCCTAAATAGTTTGAGTTATAAAAAAGCAGCTAACGCACGGGTAACTCGAAATATGGCGGGTAAATTCCTCATCAAGATATGGCTTGTAAGATGAAGAAAATTTTAGCTTTGTTGGTCATTGCACCTTTGTTAGTGTCTTGCTCAGGCAATAAAAATCAGGCAGATAACGAAGCCTTTATCAAAGACACTAACGGTTTTGAAATTTTAATGGGTCAGTTTGCCCATAACATTGAAAATATTTGGGGATTAAAAGAAGTCTTAATCGCGGGCCCAAAAGATTACGTTAAGTATACGGATCAATATCAAACCCGCAGCCATATCAACTTTGATGCCGGTACTATTACGGTTGAAACTATTGCCACGACCGATCCGGCGGCTCACTTACGTCAGGCGATCATTACCACATTATTAATGGGCGATGATCCAGGCTCTATCGATCTCTATTCTGATGCCAACGATATCCAAATCAGCAAAGAACCGTTCCTTTATGGGCAGGTACTGGATAACAATGGCGAGCCTATTCGTTGGGAATGGCGAGCTGCACATTTCGCCGATTATTTACTGCAAAACAAAATGCAAAAACGCACGTCTGGTTTGCATGTTATCTGGTCGGTGACCCTGCAGTTAGTGCCTAACCATCTGGATAAGCGAGCTCATAAATATCTGCCGCTGGTGCGCCAGTCAGCCGAAAAATATGGTGTAGAAGAATCACTGATTCTGGCAATTATGCAAACAGAATCGAGCTTCAACCCTTATGCAGTCAGTGGCTCTGATGCACTGGGTCTGATGCAGGTTGTTCAGCACACTGCCGGGCGGGATGTGTTTAAAATGAAAGGTAAAAGTGGCCAACCTAGCCGCAGTTATCTATTTGATCCTGCGAATAATATTGATGCAGGCACAGCCTATCTATCCATTTTGCAAAATACCTATTTAGGCGGCATTCAAAATGCCACTTCACGCCGTTATGCGGTCATTACTTCCTATAATGGCGGTGCTGGAAGCGTGTTGCGGGTATTCTCCAGCGACAAGAACCAGGCAGTAAATATTATTAACAATATGGCTCCGGGCGATGTATTCCAAACGCTAACCACTAAGCACCCATCTGGTGAATCTCGCCGTTATCTGGTGAAAGTGAATAGCGCGCAGAAGAGCTACCGTCGCCACTAATACCGCTGCAACCTTAGTCTAAAAGATATCAATGGCACAGCTCGCTGTGCCATTTTTTATGACTAAAATTGTGATCAGCGAATAACTGTGCACATTTGAATAACAACCATTCGCAATAAAACGATTATAGTATCGCTCACAACTTTCAATCCACTACTGGCAGATTGAACAAATGGACTTTGGACTTACCGCTTTTGAAATGGTGGCAATCTTCTCCACCATGGTCATTGCCTATATTATTTTTGGTATTACTGGTTTTGGTTCCGCGTTAATTGCCAGCCCGGTTTTAGCACTATTTATCCCCGTAGCAAAGATTGTCCCATTGTTAGCCATTATTGATATGGTTGCCGCAATCACCAACGTAGCGCGTCATAGCCGCCATGCAGATATTGCTGAGCTCAAGCGTCTGGTGCCATTGATGATTATTGGCAGCCTGATAGGTGCAACGGTATTGCTGCGAACCCGCCCCGATATTTTGCTATTGGCGTTGGGCATATTTGTCATTTTATATGCGATTTATTCCCTCAGTCGACGCAAACCACAAAAGCAGTTCAAGCCTACAGCCGCCATTCCTTTTGGCTTAATTGGCGGTATCTTCAGTGCATTATTTGGTAGCGGCGGGTTTATCTATGCTATTTATTTATCCGGACGGATAGCCAGTAAAGACAATTTACGGATTACGCAGACGACACTTATTGGCCTAAGTACCCTGACCAGAGTGATTTTATTTGCGCTGGCCGGAGTCTATATGGACTTGTCAATTCTGTGGATGGTATTGCTATTAGCCCCTGGGATGTTAGTCGGATTGGCAATTGCCAATAAAATCAGCTTAGGAATCAGCCGTGAACAACTGATTAAGATCATCAACATCTTATTACTGCTTTCAGGTACTGTTTTATTGGTACGCTATTTCAGTTACTGATAATCCTAATAGGGATAAGCTACAGTATGACGGCCGACATCCTCATCGGCTGTCATACTGTTTTCAGATTACTGAGTAATGACATAACCAAAAATACGCCGCCACTCCACATCACCTTTTTCGATATAAACACCCTGCAATTCCGGTGAGAAACCCGGCAATAAATTGATACCCTCTTCCAGAGCCAGGAAATAACGCTGCACCGCCCCACCCCATATTTCACCAGGCACAACACACAACACCCCCGGCGGATAGGGCAACGCACCTTCAGCAGCAATACGCCCTTCTGCATCAGCAATAGGTATCAGTTCAATATTGTCACGGACAAATTGAATATTGGCATCCTGAGGATTCATCACAACCTGCGGAAAACTGGTTTTTCGGAACATATCCTTTTGCAGCTGCTTTACATCATAACTGACATACAGGTCATGCATCTCCTGACATAACTGACGCAAGGTATAGCTGCGATAACGTTCTTCATTTTTACGATATATCGTCGGTAATACATCGCACAGCAGTGCATCTTGTTCAAGATAGCGCTCAAACTGCACTAACATATCAACCAAATGAGCCATTTTACCTGGGTTTTCCGCAGGTGTTAGCAGGAACAGGATCGAATTCAGATCGCACTTTTCCGGCACAATGCCATTTTCTCGCAGGAAGGTTGCCAGTATCGCGGCTGGTACACCAAACGGGGTATATTGCCCGCTACTGGCATCAATACCCGGCGTGGTCAGTAATAATTTACATGGGTCAACCAAATATTGGTCTTGGTTATATCCTTCAAACCCATGCCAGCGTTCATCGGGAACAAAATTAAAAAAGCGGGCATCATTGGCAATAATATCCGTATCATAATCCTGCCAATTTTTACCCCCTACTGTGGGTGGAATAAATGGCCGTAACATTGAACAGCGCTCTAATAATAATTTACGGGTCTCGATTCCGAGTTTTACACAGTCCATCCACATACGGCGGCCACTGTCACCAGAATGTATTTTGGTATTGATATCCAATGCCGCAAATAAAGGATAAAATGGGCTGGTCGATGCATGCAGCATAAATGCATTGTTAAAACGCTTATGGTTACAGTGGCGCTTTTGCCCTTTAATGTGGTTGTCTTTTTTATGTACTTGAGAGGTCTGTGAAAAACCAGCCTGCTGCTTATGTACCGACTGAGTCACAATAATCCCAGGATCGTTTTCATTTAATTCCAACAACAACGGCGAAAAGTCTTTCATCATCGGAATAAATTGTTCGTAACCCACCCACGCCGAATCAAATAAAATGTAATCACATAAATGGCCAATACTATCAACTACCTGTCGTGCGTTATACACAGTACCGTCATATGTACCTAACTGAATGATGGCCAATCTGAATGGCCGTGCCTCACCCGCACGTTCAGGGGCAACCTCATTCAATTGCTGACGCAAATAGCGTTCATCAAAACAGTGCGCATCAATACCACCAATGAAACCAAACGGGTTGCGGGCAGTTTCTAAATAAACAGGCGTTGCCCCTGCTTGAATCAGTGCACCATGGTGGTTGGATTTATGGTTATTTCGGTCGAATAACACCAAATCACCACGGGTCAATAAAGCATTAGTAACCACTTTATTGGCCGCAGAAGTCCCATTCAGAACAAAATAGGTTTTATCCGCATTGAAGACTTTAGCCGCATATTTTTGTGCATCCTTTGCCGCACCTTCATGGATTAGCAAGTCACCCAATTTGACATCAGCATTACACATATCTGACCGGAAAATTGTCTCACCGTAGAATTCAAAAAACTGACGGCCAGCGGGATGCTTACGGAAAAACTCGCCACCTTGATGCCCAGGGCAAGCAAAGGTTGAGTTTTTCATCTCGACATATTTCTTTAATGTTGAGAAAAAAGGCGGTAACAGATTTTTTTGATATTCGCTGGCGGCGGCCTCTACCTGAGCGTTGTAAAATGCCTTATTTGCCTCACCGAGTGTGATAACTCCTTTAATCAGGGGCAAATAATCTGCAGAAACCGTCTGTTCTGCCGTGACAGCAACAAAAGTAGGAATAGCAAAGCCCAGATCATATAGCTTTGACAATATACCGGCATTCGCATCTTCTACCGACATCACCACCGCGGCAACATCCGTAAAATCCGTCTGATTGAGATATACCACCCCTCGCTGGCTTTCTATATAAGAGGCCAAACGAGCACTTGTTGCGATTTTTAATTGTGTCATGTCACTTACTCTCAAACGGTCAGGGATGAGGCTGCCACTTTGGCATATAGATAGCATCACATTGAGAAGCTATTGTGATACCGGCAATTGATATCCTGGACGCACTCATCTTGCAGCCAAAAGGAAAGCCAGAATAGTGAGTGGACTGGTCTCAGCATCGACCAATAGACATCAGTAAAATCAGAGGGTTGGCTCTATTTTTAATAATGCCTAACAGTGAGCAACACGTAGCTTTACCGCATGGAAGGGATAATAGACTTAATAGAAATGGGACTGAAGAAGTGGCACGTGAGGCGCTGAATATGCATTGGATAATGTGAAAATGCCATAACTGCCCCCCACTTAAACTCTCGAAATTATATGGACTAGATGAATGAATAGTAACGCTAAATTTTCGCAATAATTACATGTTTATGGGAGCGATTCAACCCTTAAAATTCAATAAAAATGCATATTTAGTGAATATCTAAGCTATTGTTATCTAACAAACTGAAAAATAAAAAATCGATAAATCAAGCAGATGGACCAGTGCACTCTAATGAAAAAATCATCATGCCAACATTCTTTAGCGATTTTCGCATGAAAAGAGAGCAACTGATCGCCTTTATATGAGAAACTCATTGACGATTTGGTGCCAATACGGTTTAATGCGCCCCGTTGCCCGGATAGCTCAGTCGGTAGAGCAGGGGATTGAAAATCCCCGTGTCCTTGGTTCGATTCCGAGTCCGGGCACCACTATTCATAACCTGTTTGTTAAGAACTAATATTCTTAACTGGCATGACAAAGTACTCGAATCATCATCGTAAAGTAGGCTGTAATCGCTACACCTTGGTTGAACATAGAGTACGAAGAAACCGAAGAGTGCTAATGCATCTTCGGTTTTTTTATGTCAATTTTTTGCAAATATTGGTAGTTTTTTTAATGTAACTCCCTATATTTCCTCCAACATATACCAGAGTAACCGTAACACTTGAATGCCCAAGCAAGGCCTGAGCTGCTTTCGAGTTAGCCCCTGTAACATCACCTACTGTGATGTCGTTTCGGGTAACCTGAGCAACGCATAGCGGTTCATAAGTTGGGTAAATCGGCTGTCTATTTGTTGGCGCAGTACCGATGACGGGGTTTGGCCTGATTCGATTTGTTCCTGATACTGACGCAGTAACTCCTCTATCGGTAACGCTTTTGCCAGCGGTTGTTGAATTGCAAACACCACCGTTTTCAGCTCCGAGACCGTCATATAACGTCCCTTCTTTTCATCCAACCCATTCAGTCGATCTGCCAGTTGCCGCAAACGTTCTTGTGCCAATGCATAGTGTTGCAACTCGACCAATGGTGCAGCACCGGCTTCTCGCTGTTGCTGCCACAACGCAGCCAGTCGTTTAACCTCTTGACTCGCAGGCCACAGTTGTTGTGCCTGAGCTAACAGCTCATCCCCCCGCATCTGTGCCCATAACGGCGGCAATATCGCCAGTTGATCCAATTGTGAGCCGCTGGCTTTCAGCACGGGTTCGGCCAAGCGCGCCCACTCAGCATCTGAAGCCTGTTTTTTCAGTTCAGCTATTGAGTTAGCACTCAGCGGTGTCGGCAAAGGACTGGCATTGGCGAGCAATGTTTCCCTCACGGGATTGGATGACATCGACTGCCAGATATAGATGCACGCCGTCATCAGCATCGCCATCAACAATAACCCGGCAACAAAACCGTGCCCGGCATTCCAGCGCGGAGGCGGCGGCTCAGGTGGAGCTAAAGCCACCTGAACACTCGGTGGAGCCGGTTCGTTGACAATATAGACCAGCGGAGTGTTGGATGCAGTAGGCGACAATGCCGGTTGTGGCGGCGATTCTGGCTCCGACATACCTACGTGCCGTACAGGTACACTCAATCGAGCCGGTGTCTCAACGGCCGCTTCGGTACTCTCCAGCCGCAGTGCGGCGTTATGTAACATCAGGCGTACCCCATCCAATTTACTCAGATGCTTAAGTTCCAGCGTTTGCAACTGTGAACACAATTGCTCCAGCGCCCGCTCTGCCCGATACACCTGTGCCAAGTCGCCGTAACACAGCGTCAGGGTACGCCAGACCTGTTGCAGCCGATCACTTAACCAGGCCAATAATTCAACCCGCGCATGGGTTTGCTGCGGCCACAAGGTGCTCCATTGATGAGAGATTAATCCTGCCAACAGTTCCAGCCCCTCACACAATCCAGCCAGCCCTGCGATGTGAGTTCGCGCTAAAGTAAAATCAACCGTGGTCTGCAACTCAACCCCATTTTGACGAAACAGCGCCAAACAAAGCTGCTCAACCCGCACCCAATCAACATCCGGACGGGCGGGATGATGTAACTTGCCAATTTCATTACGTAACGCGCTGAATTCAGCCAAGTGTCGAGGGTCTGTACCCGTTTTTAGCGTACGTTCGGTATTCGATATCATCGGTTTGTCTTCCCTGAAGCGGCGTTAAAATGAGTCGCCCGGATTGAGATAGTGTTGTTGTCTAAGATGGCGAATCAACACCCGGCCTTCTGGCATAAATGCCGTGCCAAAGTGCACCAGCCCGAACTCTTTTAGCTCGGCATCAATCCCATACTCCAAATGACCCAGGGTGGATTGCGGTAGCAGCACCACATTGAGACGATTCAGCCGTGGCTCATATTTCAGCAGCGTGTCAGAAAGCGTGGTCAGCAGTGAATGTGCCGTACCGGGCATCCCTTGCAAGATTTTGCTCATATCCGGCAGGCCGTAATCCGGCAGATGGCTAAGCGTACCGGCGCGGCAGTTAAGAATGCGCTGCATATTGTCGAGCACCGAGAGAATGACCTGATTAGCTTCGCTCACCTGATGGAGGTCAAGGCCACCCGCTAAATTGCCGAACAGCATTTCATAGAGAGAAGGCTGGGACATCTTACTTATCCTTTAGAGGTAATAACGCCATTCCATGATTATTCAGTTCAATCTGACGAGCCTTATCGGGATCGAGGTCGTCACGGCTCAACACCACCCGCCAGGTGTTGTTAGCAATATCAGGTGCCAGAAACATGCCTACCACTGCCACATACTGCACTTTTTCGTCCATCGGCATATCAATGGACACGGCAGCACCCGGACGAATACGGATATCTTTTTCAGCCACCAGGTCAGCTTTTATTGCCTGACTGTCCTCGGCAAATAAAGAGGGATAGTCGGTGCCATCAAACGTTTTGCGATCCTGTAGCTGATAGATACGCACTACAGTAGCCAGTGGAGCCCCGTTCGCGTTGTTGTTTATCGCATCCCGCGCCTGGATATCCAGATGCAGGGTTTTCACCTGTTTATAAAAAATGGATTTAGTCACGGCGACGGTGCCGTCACTCACTTTCTGGGTCAGTCCACATCCGCTCAGGGTGGATATCATGACCAGCATCAATAATGCAAAACGTGTTTTACCAGCGGTAATCGCCATATTCATCGGTGTCCCTTCGGTCAAGATTTTCCTGAACACGCTGATAGCGGCCCAGATTAATTGTGATCATTTCGGTGTCGGTGGATGTGATTGACGCGATGCGTTGTGTTCGCATCACGGAGGTTCTGCCTAACAGGATCCCCGTGCTTTTCGGTTGACAGGAGAGTTGCGCATCAGGCAGAAGCGCGCGTAACACTGACAGCTGTAAACGCACATGCAGACGCGACCCCAGATACACCTGTAATAACGCAAATAAATCGGTGTGTAACTGCCCGCCGGGCAGCCACTCTCTGGCTTCATCGGGATTATCCGTCTTCAATTTCAACAATACCTGACTGTTAACATCCACCGCATGGCTGCCCATCACCGGGCTGTTACTCATGCTGACGGGGTGGCGTGCGCTCATGGTCAATGGATTGCGCAAGGGAATACGACAGCGATCATGGGCTATCACATGAGCCTCTGTTTCCGGTGCCAGCAACTGAACCAGCGCAATGATGCCTTCACTAGTCCGCGTGGGCAGACGCATCATGCTGGTTAGCGCCAGAAAACGAGATACCGGCGTGGCGATATTTTGGGCACACCCCTCAATACCCAGACCACAAAGGCTCAACAAGTACCGAGAGGTTTTATCAGTACCGCCCGGTGAGAAGCTGGCCGGATAAGAGTATTTACGCCAAATGCGGTAGTACTGCGTCGTCAGTCGGTGATTGAAGATATCGAGAAAGTCGCTGACCGCCTCATACCCTTCCCGGCGCTGGGTAATATCGTCGATATACGCGGTGGGCAGCGGTGATTCCACGCCATACAGCCCCATAAAAGTGGTGCGAATGGTCGGCGGCAGGTGTGGATGTTCGGATATTTCCATCCGTTTAAATTCACTGGCCGGAAAACCCATGCCCGGATGGGGGCGAAATCGCACCGGATCGTGCCTGATTTGCCAGTGGCTACCCAGCGGGGGCGCATCTGGCTGGCTTTGCTCCAGTAACTGGCAGAAGCGATAAAATTGGGTATACGGCAGTTTATCCCACAGTTGTTCGATTAACCGGGCAGGCGCTGATTGTGATTCTCTTTCCATCGGATACATTTCCCGGCAGGCTGGACGATAAGGGTGAGCTGATTGAACAGATGGATGTCAGCGTAAAGGGCAAAGAATCGGTTAAGCATCTCCCCGAACAGATGAATGTCGCCTTCACCGGTAAAGCCGTTACCATCCAGCGTCACTTCAATATCGATGCCCCGCAGCAGAAAGCCCTTTTCAAACCGCTGAGCCTGGTGGTGCTGCACCCGTTGAATGGCATCAAGACGGCGATTATTCAGCTCATCCCCTTGCCAGTTGTACAGCTCCAGCGTCCCACGCAGCACTTGTGCACTGCTCATCAGGTTGAGGTAACTTGAACCAAGATGGCTCAATACCCGCCACTGGAAGTGGTCTTCTGCCGGTGGATAAGATGGTAACGTAGGCTTGCAAAGATTGCGTACTTGCAGCGGCGTCTGTAATACCGCTTCACAGCGATCCAACAGCGTGCTCTGTAACGCTTTGCGCGGTAGCTGGCCATTGGTGCCGGTAATTTTCAGCGATACCGCCTCGCGGGTGAACAGTCGGTCTGCTTCCCACTGTTGCCCCCCGAGAATGAGCCAGGTATCGTGCAACCCGGTCACTCCCCGTTTCACTCGGGTATGGAAATAACGTTCCGGCGCATGACGTCGCTGCATCCCCCCGCGATGGCGAAAACTGGTAAACGGGACATAGGTGGCATCGGAGGTCCGCTGTGAGCCAGTCACCGCATCCACGGAGTAGATTTCAGTATGCCCATCCTGCAAGCGGCGCGGGCGCAGCATATACTCACTTTCCAGCCCATTGATGGTCAGCGGATCCGCTTCCAGTGAGAACAGGTTAACCACTGGTACACAATGCAGGTGCAGCGCGTCATTCCTGACCGGCAAGTCATTTTGCCACTGGCAGTCAAACACCACTTCGATATCAAACCAGGCTATCCCCGCAGGCAGCGTCACGGTTTCCAACCCGTTCAGATGCACAAACATAAACTTTTCGCGGAAGGTGAAATATTCCAGCAATAGTTGATACCCACTGAATGCGCTATCGCCTTTGGGCCACAGCAGGTCTTCGTCTGCAAAGCCACCGGGGGAAAACCAGCCATCCAGTTTTATCCGATCAGCCTGATTGGGCAAACGCAAATAAAGCGCGGCCTGACGCCGGGTGAGAGCCAGATGTAACGCACTGCTAACCGGTGCTTCTCCCGCCAGATAAAAGCACAGGCGACGTAAATCCACCTGCGACCAGTCAGCCTGCGGGCTGCAGGCCAGTCGTAGGCGCAGCACCGAACGGCCGTCTGGCTCAGTCGCCATCACCACGGTTGAGACAGCGAGCGGGTTGAGTACCATATCGCGGGTGGTGCGGTACTGGCAGACAGTATTTTTCGGCCCGATGGGACGGGAATAGACCTCCATGCCGACAGGCACGGTTTCGGCTATTTTCATCGCCGGCACATCCGGGGTCAGCGCAACAATCGACAATGAGGGAATGGTGCGCAGATAGTGCGGCCACAACATGCTCACCAGCCCTTCGGTGAACTCTGGCAGATCGTCATCAATTTTTTCGCGCAGCCGCCCCATGGAGAAGGCAAAACCTTCAAACAAGCGTTCCACGTAAGGGTCAGGGGTTCCGGGTTTATCCAGATCTAACATCGCCGCCCGGTCAGGATGAGTTTGGGCAAACTCTTTCGCTGCATCGCGCAAATAGCGCATTTCAGCATCGTAATAACGCAGGGTAAGGTCTTTCATGGTTTTCTTTTATCAGGATAGGGTTATCGATTAACCACACAGCACCGCGGCTCTTGCCGGGTCGAGTGCAACTAATCCGGCGAGCAGGTTTTCCATCTCGCCATACAAACGTGATTTGTCCGACTCTGTTCGGCTGGCTTTCATCCGTAACAGTTTCAGGCGACGGGCTTTCACTTCAAACAGCAGTTCCGGCTCCCATTGGGTGAGTGTCATCCGGGTAGCGTTCCCCTCCAGTTCACCCAGCAAATGCAATGCCATGTCGTTTTTGCCGTACTGCTCGGCGACCCGAGCCATCAGCAGACGGATCAGCCACTGGTGGCGTGGCGTACGAGCGCCGGGACGGTTTTGCAGCCAATTTAGCGCAGCTTCCACACCTTCGCTATCAGCTTGTGCCAGCGCTTCCGGCTCCAGTTGTAGAACATCATCATCACCCGCCGTACTGGCTGATGACGCGGGCTCACTGCCCCAACTTTCTGCTGCCATGACGTGCTGGTTTATCCAGTGCAGGGTTACTTCGTCGGCGAACGGCGTACCATCATTGAATGCCAGCCCTTCCAGCCCCGGTAGGCGCATCAGCAGGCCATTCAAATCCTGCTTAATGATGTCAGCCCAGCGCTCATAGGGCGCGCCCGATTTCATCAGTGCCTGATGGGTATACCACTGAAGATCCAGCCACAGGTGATTGACACCCTGAGCAAACAGGATATCGGTTTGCTCCAGCAGTTCCAGCCAGCTTTGTTGGAGGTAGAGACGTTTTAGCAGCGCACGGTTCTCCGGCTTTGGCGGGGCCAGTCGGGTACATCCGTCTGCTGCCAACGGCGGCAATTCATGCAGGGTATCCAGACGAATACTTTTCATCAGATGATGGCCCGACAGCCATCCGTTCGGCTGGTCGCGCAAGTATTTTGCCAGCAGTTTTGCTTGATCGAGTAAATCACGCCCGGAACTGACCGCTTTCAGTGCAGGAGCATCAGGTGTGGCGTGACGGGAGGGGCTGCTGTTTTGCGGAATGACGGCGTCAGGGCCGCCGGACTGCATCAGCCGGTTTTCCAGAGCCGCATAAAGCCCACCGAACTGAGGGCGGGTCGACTCATCCCAACCGATAATGTTGTCTTCTATCAACGCCAGCGCGCCCACAATACGCTCAAAGTCAGCTTTTGCCACTTCCGGATACAATGACAAGCTGTCCAGCACCCGGCTTCCCGCCAGCCATTCCAGTGCCAATTTACGGCTGTTGCCTCGCTGTGGATGCAGTGCATCACCAAAACGTTGAACCAATCCGGCCAGCAGAGCCAGGCCGTCTGCCAACCCGCTTTCGCCATCGATGTGCAGTCGCGCCCAGATATAGTAGGTCGCGACGCGCACATCCTTGCTCGCACCGGTCAGCAACTTCTCCGCTAGTGCGCAGACCAACCCGGTGTCCGCGCCAGACAGTTTGTTGACCTCTTCACGCATCTGCTGGAAGTCATCGTCATAACCGGGGTCATCACCTACCGGTGAATCCGCGGCTATGGGGACCAGCCATTTCTCCCAAAGTGAAATCTGCTGCTGTACTTGCTGCGAAAGCATCTGCTGTTCTGCATGGCAAGCGTTGAGTAAGGAGTGCAACGTAGCCATCAGTATTCCTCTCCAGTTGCGATATCCATTTTCTGAACGCCGCTAGTGGTATCCACACTGAATATTTGCGTCGGTAAAACAAAGTTACGCAGTTTCAGTAAGGCCAACGGGCCTTCTCCGGCTTCTGTCCGTAGGGTGTAGTTCAGCGGCCTGCCGTCTGGCGCTTTCCAGGTAAGATTGAAACTGCTGTTCACGCCCTGATACGGGGTGACCTGCGCCTTATCCAGTAACCGGATCCAGCCCCAGGCACCGGGGAGATCAGCAAATTGTCGAGTGCCGGCCTGGGTGCTTATCCAGCTCAAACTGGCACCCGGTGCTTCGGTGTCATGGGGCCAGGTGAAACGTTTCCAGACCGGCAACTGGTTGTAATAGCTGAGTTTCTGACTGTCGATAACCAGATCGGTCTGCATCACGTCTTTCGCAGTACCGGGGCGCAGTTCAAAGCGTATGCCTGCTTCACCGTCGGCAAACACTACGTCAGACAAATAACTCAGTTGGTCCACGGCTTTCAGGAATGCTGGGTTAAATGTCAGCCCCTGAGCATTAATGCTGTCCGGCACCCAATGGCTGCCCTCTTTGTGCAGCACCCCGTTCAGCCGGGTTTGCAGAAAACGGGCGATACGGCCACTGTCGCTGTTGAGATAACGTGCCAGCAGCGGGAGTGACACTTCACTGCTGGTATCTTTTAAGGGATAACGCCCGCCGAAGGTACTGTTCCAATCATCAACAATCGACGCCTGCCACTGGGCATTCAGGCTCTGAGCAGCAGGTGTTAATACTTGCTGCCACGCTTGTTCCATCGGCTGGACAAACACCGTCTGACCAAAACCACTCCATTCCTGGCCGAGACTGGCGGCAACCAAACTACCGTAATCGCGGGTTTCGGTCAGATCGACGGCCTTACCCTGAAATACCGTCTGCGCCAGAGTTTGGGTCATAGCTTGAGGATCGGCAGCATTCACCACCTGCTGGAGTTTAAGGCGCACTTGGGTGACTCGGGTCAGGAAGGTTTGCAGACTGAGATTGGTATTGCCCTGCCCGCCAGCCTTGCCATCCATCAGTGCCAGTACCGGGCCAAAAGTGGCATCCAGCGGCCCTTGTGCGCCCGCTTGTTGATCAATGGCGGGTTGCTCATCGCGGTTTAACAGGTTTTTGGCCGACTTCACCAACGAGTCAGACAGCGCCTCACCGGTTTGCCCGGTTTTACCCTGTACGCTCAAGGTGTTCATTAGCGCCACCAGCGGGGACTGACGCACGTCTGCCATCAGAGTAAGCTGCTCGATCGAGTCCGATAGCGTTTGTGCCTGCTGCCAGTGCAAACTGTTGAGAAAATCGAGCCAGCTGGTGGAAAAATCAGCGAAATAACGCTCCTTCAGACGAGCCTGCAGGGCTTCGGGAGAATCCTGCTGCGACACGGCATTTTGGCTGTCACTCAGCACCCAGTCCATCTCCTCACGGCGCTCACTGACTACTTTTTCAATCGCCGGTTTTACTGCATCATCCCAGGCTTTACGGGTGAACATGCCTGGCACGACGGCATCGGTGGTAAAAATCCGTTCAGCATCGGTATCGCCGGTCATATCAGACAGGCGCAGATCAGCATACTGATGCGCGACCTGAGTCATCATCTTTTGGTAGAGCGAAGATTCACTATTACGTGCCCCCATCTGACTGATCAACCGGGTACGCACCTGACTGACCAGGTTTTCATCCAGCTTCAGACGCCAGACCGGGTGCAGGGGAAGATTGCGGGCATAAAAGTCCAGCAGAGTGGGGCCACTGCCCTGCCAAAGGCTGTCCGGCACACCGCTACGCTGCGGCCAGTCGCGGAGCAGCGTGGTGCTAAACCATGGCGCATCCATTTTCTCCGAGCGTGCCAGCATCAGATAGAGTTTTAACTGGTCATAGGCGGGTTTTACCAGCATATCGCGCAATGGAGAGTCCGGTGGCAACTGCGCCATAGTGCGGAGTTGCTCTTCAAGGTGACCGGCGGCAGCATCGCGTAGCAGAGGGGTAGCGGTGGCTCGATAGTGTGGCCAGAGTGCGGCCAGCAAAGAATCGTTCTGACTCAAACCGAACCGGTTGTACCAAGGTGCGCCCTGTTGTTGGCGATACTGCAATCTGTCTATCGTGTGTTGCAGATCCAGCAGCGCTTGAAGACGTGCTGGCAGGGGCTGTTGCACGTTAGCCGCCAGTTTCACCTGAGCATCACTAGTATTAATGGTGTCACGGTTGATCAGGAATGACATAACCATACCCGCCCCCCACAACACCATAAGGCCTGCAATCGCCATCCCCAGCGTTTTACGCCAGGCGAACCCGAGCTTTTTCGCAGCTAAGCCTGAGGGCAAAGATGGTAATGAATCAATCACTACATCCCAGCGGTTATCCTTGCCCCAGTGGTGCTTCACGCTGCGTTTTGCATTGACGGATGCCGGACTGAATATCACCCCCGCCAGCGGTGAAGGACGATAGGGGTTCAGCAGAGTCGCAAGAGGACCGGCGATAGAGTCCGGCTGACGCGTTAACTGATCGGCCAGTTGCAACAAAAACGGGTGCTGGGTATTGCTGCTAATCTGTTGCGTACCTTGTTCAATCAGTGATGGCAGCAGCCCGGTAAGTTGCATACTCAGTTCGTCAGGTTGACAGCCCGCGGATAGCAGACAGCCGACGGATTGGGTGATGCGATCAGCCCCATCCTCGGCATGCAATGACCAGACATACAACGGCAGCCGCCAGCCGAGGAGTTCATAGCGTGAAGCGAACGCCTGCGCCACACTGTCCATCATATCGGTGGAGAGGATTGTTTTAGATTCTTTTTGATCAAGCGTAGTGCTTTGAGCTAAGGCTGATGTCACCCAAACGACACCATCCAGCGGACGTCCGCGTAATTTACGCAGAGCACTCAGCCACGCGCTATCGGCCTGCGCCCCCAGATCGCCCCCCCACAGCAGCACCGTGCCACTGTCTTCCTGCCAGTATTGCGACGTCAGGCCGGGAGTCAGTTGTTCCACATCCGCCGCACTGCCGGTGAGTAAGAGAATGCGCACTTTGCGGGGCCAGAAGCGGCCATAGCGAGTCCGGAGAGAGTGCCGCAGTTCACTTATCTTGGTACTGCTAACAACCAAATGTTTTAGCTGAACTTTCTGAGCGGCCATATTCCTAGGTTCATCACCTACTTTACGAAAGAATCTCAACCTGGAACCTACAGCAATTAATGAACGCCGACTGGCAAGCGCCAAGGAGAGAAAAAAGGAAACCGACAGGATAGCTCCACCAACCAGCAACTTATCTTTCGGAGATGTCCATCCCAACTCATCCCCCCAAAAATAAAAAAGCAAAGACAAAAAAACCATGAAAAAAATAATAAAAAACACACCAGAGAATTTAATGATAAAATTTTTCATTTTATAGCCTATCCTTATCATCGACGGCCAAAGTAAAAAAATAGGATACGACTAAAGAATCATGGTGTTTATTTATAAGCAAGTAACGCCCTGGTTCAAGAAACTCCTTCACGTACTTAATCTGTAAAACTTCAGTTACCGGCTCACATAAACATAGGTAATCAGCAGTATTAATATAATTAAATGACATCAATGCACTCTCTGACATGAAATCAGACGTTTTTATCACGATGTCATTTTTTTCTTTGTCACTTAAACCAGAATATAAAACACCTGACAACTTATTATCGCAGGACACTTCGCCCCAAATAATTGATTTGTCTATACCATCCCACCCAATTTCAGGTCGATAAAGAGAGTCAAAGGATAATCCTTTATTTTCAATGCCCTCACTATTTTTTCCAAATAATAAAACAATTGACTCGGATTGATTATCAACACTGTCACTGATCAGTTCATTTCCATGCAAATGAGCAGCAATGAGAATAAGATATTCACCTTGCCCTTCATCTAACCATGAATCTAACGACTCATATACACTATTACCAAACAAAATATTTGAAAAAGGAAAAATGATATTAAAGCGCTCACCCCACAATTTTTCCAACTGCAATTTCAGATCATCAGAAAAGACAGATATGATAGTCAATATAGCCCCTGGAGGTAACAGAGTTATATGTGCATAGATATCTTCTAGCAACTCAGGCATCATTTTATTAAAAAGGGACTGCATCCTTTCTTCATACTCTTCTTTCTCATTAATGTTATGTACAAATGAAGAAAAGGCGAGATACCGTGACATATGCGTAAATTTAGGCGTATATCTAACCGGTAAGAGGGAGTTACTCATTGCATCAGTTACGTCCCCACTAATATCAGGAAACTTAACCTTTATATCAATAATTTTAAGATGAACTCTTCCTTTTTGCAGTAACGCTTGATAATAATCAGTTCGTGTTGCATTCCAATATTCCTCCTCTAAGTTACTGCCATTCCATAATAATAACCTGAAAGTAAAAATCCCGCCCCAAAGTAACAAAGGTATTAACAGCAGTTCCGACCAGAAAATATAAGGATTTTTAGACAGATATTGTGAAAAGAACCCCAGAAAAATGCATGCATAAACTATGACCATCAATAATAAGATACTGCCCCATAGCCACAGAGATAGTGTTCTAGTAGTTGTTTTTATTTCAGCAGGTATATCGAGAATGTTTACTGGCATGCCCTTATTCCTTGAGTACACGCGAACCAGAGGAGATAAGCGTAGCGCCACAAGCACAATGATTCCCTTCTAACGCAACGGGAAGCCCATTATCGCAATGGTTTTCGTCACCTTCAATGATGCTATTTATGCCATGTTTTGGGCAAGAAACTTTATCTGATTTGCGAGCAATAAGCCTGCCATCAATAGAGATTTGAGCTGAGCCAGTTAACACCACACCACCATGAGATGTTTTATCTCCAACACAAATAGTTTTCCCCATAAATTAACACCTATTCCAAAAACTAATATATTAATTATTAACAACTTCCGGTAATCTTTTCAGCAGGTCAGGTTTAAACTGCTCAGGATCATCAACCATTACCCACTGACCACTAGAGTTTCTTTCTTGTATTTTTTCAGGTTTTTTGTAGGTGCCAGTTTTAGGATCTATCTCAACAACCTGATCTTTCCCTATAAATTTAAATGCAAGTTCAATATTAGAGTCCATATAGTAATCTTTTATCTTTCTAAAGCCCTTAGAATAGTAATCAACATCTACACCACTATCTGAATAAGGAAATCTATTCAATCTAATTAATATATCGTAAGTTTTACTATAGAATAAAATATCATAATATCCTTCATGTTGTTGCGAATTTAGCTGTAAACCTTCAAATGTACAAGCTGAATAAAAAAGCAAATAATCCAGCGAGTCTTTTAAAATAGAGTCCAATATCCCTATGCAAAGCAAAGGATACTCGACTCCGTCTTGTGTTAAATTAGTTAGCAAGAATTGAGATATTCTATTATGCTGTTTCACCCGAATCACCTGTTGATACTGAGAGGTTTTCTCAAGGAGACCATCATAGATACCACCCGGCACTACCACATGTTTTCCATCAAAGATGCCAAGCCATATATCCTGCTTTTTATTTACAAGCCAATACTGGTTTTTAGATAACCTCTTTTCTCTTTTATCATCGGGTAATTTATTTTGTTCATCTTTATATTGGGCATTTTTTTGCTCCTGCTCATTATCGAATATACTTTGCATAAGTTCACTTGGATTATTTTCCCAAATTTCCTTGCTGATTACAGGAGATTTATCATTTGACCAACAAACATGTGTTACTAATATAAAAAAACAGCCATTAAGTATTTCATTATTAACCCTCAGGGATAATTGAAACCATCAATAAAAGGAACGGGATCTATACGATCAAGCATACCAGCCCTTGAAGGATTACGTGTTCTCACCTCAAAATCTGTGAAAAGGTCAATTTTCAAGAAGTAGGCACACTCTCCTATATTTCCACCCACGTCATCTTATTCAGTTCCCTGAACATAATCTCTGTAACTAAAAATATATAGGAAATCCGCTTAATTATTGATTATTACCTCCGGAAGCCTTTTAAGAAAAGTAGGAGGTGCCGCATCAAGATATATTTTTTTTCCTGTTTTGGGATCAACTTGAATTACCTGATCTTTACCCGTAAATTTAAATGCCCATGGGAATTCCGTGCTCGTATTAATATAGTAATTTTTTACTTTATTAATAAATAGACCATAGTCCAATGGTAGTGGTTCGTTTTTACTTGCAGAGTAAGGGAAAGCATCAACTTTCATTAAACTATCATAAGTTTTATCATAAAGAAAAATATCGAATCTACCCTCATGTCGTGACGAGTTTAACTGTAAAGTTTCGAATGTACAGCCAGAAAAAAAAAGTAAGTAATCTGCTGAGTCCTTTAAAATATAATCTAATTTTGATGAACAACGCGGGGGATACTCAGTTCTATCACGCATAAAATCAGTCAGTAAGAATTGAGATATTTTATTTTTATTTTTAATTCTAATCACTTGCTGACGTGGATAAGTTTCTTCTGAGACGAGATAGTAATATCGCCCTGGCACAATTACTTGTTTACCATCAAAGATACCTAGCCATAGGTCTTGTTTTTTATTTACCAACCAGTATTGATTTTTATACAACGCCTTTTCTCTTTCATTATCTGCTAGGTTATTTTGTTCGTTTTTATATAAAATATAATCTTCATGTTGCTCCTCATCAAATATTTCTTGCATTCTAGCGCTGTCATCATCACTACTAACTGCTGGTGTATCCACCGCATAAGTAGGTCTAATAATAATTAGTAGTAATAACAGCATAAAAAACTTGGCGGACTTACTCATTGAAAACTCCTTACGGGTAATTAAATCCTTCAATAAAACCAGCCGGATCGATGCGATTTACCATCCCTGCTCCAGCAGGATCCTTTGTTCTCACTTCAAAGTGTAGGTGACCTCCTCTAGCAATAGTGGTCATATCCCCGGCATTACCTGTGCTACCGGTATTACCTATACAATCACCACATTTAATTGTGCTACGGGTTGATAAATTGGCACTAATCTCAGAAAGATGGGCATAAAAGAAATAAATTTCTCTTAGTTCATCATTATTAGCTAGAGAGAAATAAAGATTCTTTTTTGGCTGTGGCAAATCATCTACCTGAACAACAATGCATAACTGTTTACCATAATCTCCCCTATTTGTGACAATAAATGCTACACGTCCGTCAGCGACAGCATAAATAGGTGTTCCGCTATCCGCGGCTATATCGATCCCTTGATGATTTCGGGGAGTGCCCCTGTAAATTCTGACCCCACGGCCAAAACTTGCGCTTCTGGGTCCGCGCAACCCATGAATTCTTATTCGGCATACCGCTAGTGGGTTATGCCATTGCCCTGCCGAGCTTGAACTTTCTGAAACAGTATTATTCCTTACTGTCCTACTGGCAGCAGGTTGTGTCACTCGTGGTGGCAAATTGATGTTGACATTAAAATTCGGATTAAGCTTCTTGATAATATCTTTAGTCAAATAATTTTGAGCTTTAGGGGATATTCTGAAGTTATCAGGTACCACGGAAGTATCAGCTAGCTCAACTAACCATGCTACATAAGCCGTTCGTGGATTTTGATCGATGGAAAGGTATCGTTGTTGAGCTGTAGCTCCCTTTACATTTACATTAAACCTACCGACAAATGCATCATCATCATATTGCCGATATTTTTTAGCCCCCTCCTTTCCATTCATAATAATATCATACGCCCCATTTTCACCCTCGTGGTGAACTAAGTAGGCTAATTTTACTATTTCATCCGGGGTTAAAGATGCTACAGCAGAAAATTCTTTACTAATTCTATCAACCCCTTGTCTATCATATAGCCCTATCATATCAATATTAAACTCTTCATTGATTCGAAGAGCTAATACCGTATTTTCCTCTATTCGTTTTTTTTCTATTTTATTATCTGTGGAAGTCTTCGTGCCGTAAATAATTCCTTTTTCATACACTATCATCTGATAAGAATACTTTTTGGTCAGGTATTGGTACACTTTCGATTTCGGATTTGCGCTCAACTCGAGCCATGCTCTTGGCTTAAATTGTCCCAACCCTACCGCACCAGAACCGGTACTGTTTCTCGCATGTGCCAGCCACCTGGATTCAGCATAAATAAGTGCTGCCAGGCCTTCCGGTAGGAAATTATATTTTTTTGCTGTTTCAATAATATAACTACGATACTTCTCTGCCTGTGGAGGTAGGAGTAGCCCCTCACTGACATTACCTATATTATTGACACTGGTGGGTATCCCCCCTTCAGTGCGGGTGGTCTGATTGATCGGTAGCGTCCGATTCGCTTGAGGCTTATTTGTTACAGACTTTGGGGGAGCAGCCGGTTTGGTTGAGAGGTTATTATTGTTTTTAGCTTTTTCTTTTTCCTGCTGCTTGGTAGATTGCTGAGTCCCTGTTTTCACTAAGGTACTTCCCTTGACCACCATCTCTCTTGAGTTTATTCTCAGGGTTTTATTACCTAATGGTGCTTTGGGATGATTGGCAATAACTATAAATTGCTTTTTATCTAGGTGCTGTAATTCGACTTTAATACCTTTGGTACTGTCCTCAATAAGGATTCCGGCCACCGAGCCGTTGCCATCGGTAATATAGTCGCGAGTTTTACCATCAAAAGTCAGTTTGAGCTTGGTATCTTTAAGTGGTCGCCACCTGAGATCACAAATATTTAAATTAAGCTGTGTATCATACGTTTTCTCCTTTGAAGGTAGCACCAACATCTGCCCTGGATGAATAATGTGTTGTTTTGCCTTGGTGTTAAGACCGTTAATGCTATTAAGATCGTTAATTTCAACACCAAAGCGACGGCTAATCTTCCATAAGCTGTCACCCGGTTGAACAGTATATTGCTCCATTATTATCCCTCCTTCAAAGTATTAAACTCTTCATCGTATTGCGGGCCATGATCATCAAACGACTCATCATCAGTTTCTTCATCAGGCATCTCGTCATCATCAGTGAAGAGACTGGTCCATACATCATCACCAATAATGGCATGAAAACTTTTGTTATCCTGCAACTCGAAAATCCCAGTTTCACCATCACCGAAGGTGGATGACCACAGATTTTCTTTATTATCACTGTCAAATAGTCTGACCTTCATGGCTGACGGTGCCGCATTACCCTGCGCATCTAATAACATAAACTTGATCGCCTGAGGGCCACTGCCTGGCAGCTCTGGTAATGTCGACTCTAGAGATGCGGGGCCACTGTATAAAAGTTTGCTTTGCTTCATCGTGATATCACCAGGGCAACCCAATTCAATATTGCCACCTGAAAGACGAATGTAAGCCCCACCGGCACAGTTCAATGTTAGCGTTTTCGCTGCTGTCAAGGTGATATTATCAGTGGTACTGGTTAATGAAATATTATGCTTGGCAACGATATCAATGTTCCCTGACTGGGCCTGAGAAATAAGATCGCCTTTTGCTGCAATCGTCTCGACGCCCTCACTTTCTGTAAAGAGAGATATCTTCTTAGCCGCTGCTAAAGAGATATTTTGCATCGCTCCCAATTCGGCACTTTGACCTGACGTCATATAGATATTGTCACTGGCGGCCACTTGAAGATGGCCACCGCTCACCACGGCAACTCCTTCTGGGGCACTGGCAAGTAACACTGCCTGTTTAAGTTCAAGCAGCTTTTCCTCCATTAATTTCTGTTGCTGCTCGTAATGTAAGACCTGAGCCTTTGCCACCTGTGCCGATTGAGAAAGCGACTCCATCCGGCTAAGTGCTTGAGACAGCAATGCTTGCATAGCCGCCATATCCAGCATCTCCCCCCCAGCAGACGGCTGATTATCCGCAGTAATGAATACGCCCTTCCCACCGCGGATGCTAACCCAGTCATCGGTGCGCAGCTCCGCACCTTCGCCCCGTAGATTGCGCTGGGCATCTACATTGTGCCCGAGATTCAGTTGGGTCTTGCCGCCGTACTCGGTACTGAGCTTGATGTGCTCTTCGCCGCGCTGGTCTTCCATGCGCAGCTTGTTGAAAGCAGGGGTGCGGATCACGTTACGGGTGTTATTTTTTTCGGTGACATGGTCGGTATGACGCGAATCGTGCAAAGCATGGGCGATATACGGGCGATCCGGATCACCGTCGTGAAACGCGATGGCCACTTCGGTGCCCTGTATCAGCGGGAAATGAATGCCGTACACATCACCACCGTAAGGTTTAGCGAGTCGTACCGGCATACTCTCCTGACCTTGGGTTTTATCATCCTGATCTGCATCAAATTTCACTCGATACAAACCGGAGGTGTCCTGCCAGGCATAGATATCATTCGACTTGGCGCTAGTCACACGAGCCATCATGGTGCCGCTGACTTTCGGACGCGGGAGCAGTGCCGGACGCCAGCACAGGGTTTCACTGTAGGGGACAGCTGCGATAGTGACTTTCAGTGCATCTTTACGGCTGGCGCTGAACCCAGTGCGTACCACGACCATTGGTTGTGTCAACAGCTCCGGCAGCGCGGACGGGATCGATGTGTCGGTTACCGTCAGCACCTGAGCAGGGTGTAATGTGGGATCGGTGCTGAAACCGGTGATCAGCGTTTGTGCTGATAAAAAACGTTCATGGTCAAGGCGAGCAAGGAAGTTACCGGTTTCCGCTGTAGGGGCGATTTTATCGCCGGTATCCAGATGGCGAGGTTTGTAGTGATACACTTCGCCATAAGTTACCCCTTCACCGTCGCCGTGCGTCATGTCTGTTCGGGTGGACTGCAACACTTTCTGCGCTTCACGGTAGTTGTAATCTTTGGCTGTAACGCTAGCTTGCACCACACTATGCCGTACACTCAGCCCCCAGACTGACGCTGCTCCTCTGTCACTCATCCCCGACGGGCTATTCAGTAGCAGCGTTTTACCAAACTCATAGGCACTCTGCTTATCGGCAAAATGCACCACTTCAGTTTGGGTGTCCGGCTGCAGGGTAAAGAAGTAAAATATCCCCATCTCCGAGAGCAACCGTTCAATAAATTTTAGGTCGCTTTCCTGATACTGATTTATCTGTTCACGTTTTGGATAGGTCTGTTTCAGGACAAACTCATATTCCCAGTCCTTCAGACCATGCTCCTGAAGTATCTGCGCGACAACTTCAGGTACCGATTTGTTGACAAAGAAACGGTGAGTACGGAACTGTTTGTTTAGCAGGGCGAGGAAAGGTTCTACAATAATCTCGTACTTAACCTGATCACGTGAGCCTGATATACGTCTAAAATGTGTAATTACACCATGTACCACTTTTCCCATCACCGGATTGAACAAATCCCCCATACCCATGTTCAATGTGGCTGGTTTATTCAAAAATAACTCAGCAGTTAGGTCGGGGTGAAGAGACGTAAATTTGATTGTGTAATGATACAAAACACTTATTTGCTCAAGTCCATTAAAGTCCTCAACATCCAGCGAGTAAGAGCAGGACGGAATATTTAGGCTGTAGCGGTTAAGCGTTGCTCCAGTCAGTTCAGATAAAAGATTCATTTTCGGTTTCCTGCTCCTATATTTACAGCATGCTGTAGAACTAATAGATATTAGGTGGTTGAGCGTTATTAATAGTAATCATCCCATTTTCTTTGAATGTTAGGATAAGTAATGCGGAAAATTAAATATCCTAAGATGGTCAGTAAACTTACCCCTCCCCCCCAGTAAAATCTATCGTCATTGTTCGATAGGAAAAAAAACCAGATAGATGAAACCAATCCAATTATTGTTATTGTTGAACCAACTGCACAAACGATATTTGACATTAAAATTATTACGATTCTTTTTATATTCATGAGTAAGTCATATTTTCAAGTGGTTAGTGATTGTCAAACTCAGTTGTGATTTTATTTAATCCCAATCTAAATACCAAAAAGCCAATATAAGATTGGAGTAAGCAATATAAACCCCAAAGTATTCGATAATTATCATCAGAAAAAATGAAAAACCACACGCCCCAACCTATACCTGTTGAACCTAAACCTAATCCTAGCCAGCGCACAGCCATGGACAATGTGATCAGTGCTATTTTTTTCAGATTCATAAGCCACCAAAAAAGTATTCGCAAATTTTATTGAATTCTTCCGGATTTTGGTCACTAACAGTGCAAGCCTTTTCAAACGGTTTGACGACATCTTCAACAAGGAAGTAGACAAGGTCTAAGTCACCCATCTTTTTCAATTTTTCGTATAACTCAGGATTGCTCTCTCTTAGATATCGTGAAGTATATATTGCTCTTGATGCTTCAGCTCCAATATAAATAAACCCACCGACTACAGCACCTGAAAAGAAAGCAGCAACAGCACTCTCAGTGAGTGCATATCCAAGACTGATGCCACTTATTTGAGAAAATGCAATCTTCCCAGTAATAGTTCCTGAAATGTTTTTTAAGTTTTTTATGGTTTTCTCTATATCTACTCGAGAGATAAATTGTTTGATAAATTCACTAATGACGCCCTGGATTAGATCTCTATTAACTGTCCCTGACTTAACTAATCTGGCAATTCTCATCTTGTCATCAAAATTTTCGCTTCGATGTTCGGTATCTATAAAGTCATAACCAAGATAATAAAAACTGACAGGAAAAGAGATAAATCCCTTCGCCACTGCACCGAAAAATCCAGAACCATCAACATTAATAGCGTCCAGCATATCTCTGGCAATTTCTTTAGCACTGTCCATAATCGTTATCCTTTAGAATCTTCAAACTCCAACGTGATCCCTTCGGCTTCATCCCAGCCCAGCGTCAGCGAGGTAGTGCGCTGTTGCTCGCTCATGCGGCTTAACAGCTGCTGGCTCAATACCGGCAAGATTTGCTGGTTCAGCAGGCTATCGATATTGCGCGCACCGGTGTCCGGCAACAGGCAGGCGGCGACCAGCGTGTCGTACAGGCTTTCTTCAATCGTGCAGTGCAGACCGTAGTGTTTGTTCAGGCGCTTGGCGACTTGTGCCAGTTTCATTTCGACGATAGTGCGCAATGCGATGGCATCCAGTGGGCGGTAGATCAAGGTCTGGAAGCGAGCCAATAACGCGGGCTGGAAGTGATCGCGCAGGATCGGGCGCAACAGCTCGTGCAGATCACTATGAGTCACTTCCGGCTGTTCATCCAGTAACTGCATCAGATGGTCGCTGCCCAGATTGGCAGTCATCAGGATAACCGTATTACGAAAATCAATTTCGCGCCCTTCGCCGTCGCGCATAAAGCCGCGGTCAAATACCTGATAGAACAGGTTAATGACATCGGTGTGCGCTTTTTCGACTTCATCCAGCAGCACCACACTATACGGGCGC
Organism: Yersinia proxima; assembly: GCF_902170785.1. Lineage (GTDB taxonomy): Bacteria > Pseudomonadota > Gammaproteobacteria > Enterobacterales > Enterobacteriaceae > Yersinia > Yersinia proxima. Next base: position 158,383 of record NZ_CABHYG010000022.1, read on the forward strand.
TTGCGCACCGCTTCAGTCAGAATGCCACCCTGACCATAACCGACATAGCCCGGCGGCGAGCCTTTGAGCTGGGAAACGGTGTGCGCTTCCTGATATTCGGACATGTTAATGGTGATCAGCGATTTCTCGCCGCCGAACAACGAATCAGCCAGTGACAGCGCGGTTTCGGTTTTACCCACACCACTAGGCCCCACCAGCAGGAACACCCCTAGTGGGCCATTTTCGGACGTCAAGCCGGTTTTGGCGGCGCGCAGGCGTTGCGCCATTTCAACCAGTGCCGCGTCCTGACCCACCACTCGGGTGGCGAGGTGGTTTTCCAGTTGCAATAAATCGGTCTGTTCGTCTTTCAACAAGCTACTCAGTGGTACGCCGGTCCAGTCAGCGATAACTGTGGCAACAGTGCGCACATCGACATCCAACGACAGCAACGGTGCATTGCCCTGAATCTGACTTAATTCTTCCTGCAATATGGCCAGATGTGCCGCGTTGGCGATATTCTGACGCGCCTCAACAATAAGTATGGTCAGCCTTTTTTCTTCACTATATTGCTGTTCAAGCTGCTGTTGCCTAACGGCCAGTTCTGCGCGGCATGTGTCTATCTCAGGTAAACGGGTTGAACTGATATTCGGCAGCAGGAGCAAGTCCTGTTCGATGGCCTGTTGCTCCATCGCCAATGCAGCAAGTTCTGCGCTAATCTCCATCAGCGCTTCGGGTAAGGTGTCGATGCTCATGCGGACACGAGCACCGGCGGTATCAAGCAGGTCAACTGCTTTGTCCGGCAGTTGGCGGCCGGTTAAAAAGCGTCGCGACAGAGTAACGGCAGCGGTAATGGCGGAATCCAGAATGTGCACGCCGTGGTGCTGAGCGTAACGACCTTTTAAGCCACGCAGCATCAAACTGGCTTTGGCATCGTCCGGTTCGTCAACTTTTACCATCTGGAAGCGGCGCTCCAGTGCGGCGTCACGCTCGAAATATTGTTTGTATTCCGACCAGGTGGTGGCAGCAATAGTGCGCAACTCACCCCGCGCCAGTGCCGGTTTCAGTAAGTTGGCCGCATCTGCACCGCCGGCCTGATTACCGGCCCCGATAATGGTGTGAGCTTCGTCAATAAACAGCAGTACCGGTGTCGGCGATTGTTGCACCGCCTCGATAACATTTTTCAGCCGCTGTTCGAACTCACCTTTGACACCCGCCCCCGCTTGCAACAAACCCAAGTCCAGTGTGCGCAGGCTGACGGTTTTTAGGCTATCCGGCACGTTACCCTCGGCGATACGTAGCGCGAGGCCTTCCACCAGCGCAGTTTTACCGACCCCTGGTTCACCGACTAAAATAGGATTATTTTTACGACGACGTGACAGGATATCGACCATCTGGCGGATCTCGGTATCACGGCCAAAAATCGGGTCAATCTGCCCGGTTTTCGCTTTAGCGGTGACATCGAGGGTGAATTTATCCAGCGCCGCTTGTAGAGCGTCATTCAGTTGGGGCTGACCGCTGGCAGAGTTGGTGGTCGCCACCTCATCGGTCAAGTTAACCGGACTATCTGCCAATATCGCTGCCTGCTGAACTTCGGGACGTTCGTCGGATTGGTTGTCCAGCAGCGGGAGCAGGCGGTGTAACTGGGTGGTGCTCAGACTGAGTAACGGCCATCCCGCCTCTGCAGCCAATAATGATGGTGAATTTATCAAGGCAGACAATAGATGGGCGGAGCGCACCGCATCAGCATTCTCCTGTAGCGAGGCATCCAACCAGGCACTTTTGATCAATTGTTGTAACGCGGCAGAAAGCTGGGGTTTTCCTTGTACCGTACGCGGTAATGTTTCCAGATGGGCCAGCAATCCTTGCCACAGGCTATCCATGTCCCACTCATAACGTCGGGCTATGACTGTAATATCTCCCTCGCCCTGCTCTAACAGTTTCAGCAGCCAATGTTCAACAGTTATCTCGGCATGAGCGCGAGTCTGGCACAGGGTTGCCGCACCGGCTAGTGCCTGTGCGCAATAGGGGTTTAGCCGACGTAATAAGTGTGCTGAATGCGTTGTCATTAAGGTCTTCCTTGTTTGCCATTTACCCTATTTGGACACGCTACCGCCCATAGCCATATCCTAAATAAGGAAACCGAGGCCCATAAGGTCATTAAAAGGTTGTGAATTTTTGCTCAATCACCGCGCAAACAGTCACTGAGAAAAAATAAAAAACACAAAAAAGCAGGCGGCGAACCGCCTGAGGTTGCTGACAATGTTCAGTGAGTGAAGGGTTGACCGCACCTCGGGCCGCTCCGGTGGCTTACGCCACTACGACCCCAACGGCACGTTTCCCCTTCATTTGACGTTGCCAGCAGTCTAAGCACGCAGTTACCCTAAATAATTCGTGTTGCAGGCCGGCGACGAGCCAACGCACCTGCGGCGCGAAGAATGACGGGTAACTATGCGGTAGCGCGCTCGTTCCAAGAATCGGAATGAATGATGTTGCCGTCTTTGAAGGTCCAGGTGATTTTTTCGTAGCGCAACTCCACCAGTTCCAGGTGGTTGTGCTTCTCTTTAGCTGGGTCTTTAATGTCGTGCATTTTCGGCGCGACTTTGACTACTTTGACGTTTTCCAGTTTGGTGTTGAAATACTCAACTTCCTGGCCAGCGTCATCAATGCGATACCATTTGAACTCGGCGGTTTTCAGCGTCTGACCGGTGGTCACAGCCTTGTACAGATAAGGGGTAGACGCGTCGATTTCTTTGGTGAAAACGAACGGGGTGTGAATGCGAGTACCAGTCAGTTTGCCGGTATTGTTATCAGTTGGGATGTACAGGTTATGGTCCTGTGCCACAATCTCAATGCTGCCCTCGCGGCTTTGCACATCAACAGAACCTTTGATGTCCGCACCGCCGTCGTCTTTCAGCCACAGATAAACTGGAATTGCCATGGTTTACTTCTCCATTTCTTGAGTTGATACGTCACTTTCATCCTGTGACGCTGTTTTTACGTCTGGTACCAGGCAGGCGTCGGCCTGAGGGACCAAACTGATTTCGACACGGCGGTTGGCCGAGCGACCCGCTTCCGTATCGTTAGATTTCAAAGGACGACTCTGGCCATAGCCCTGTACAGCAAAGCAACTTTCTGGAATATCCCCGGTATCGCGCATCCAGTTGCGTACTGATTCCGCCCGTTTAAGTGACAGAATTTGGTTGGATTTTTCATCACCCGTGATATCGGTGTGCCCCGCCACCACGATCAACCAGCCGGGTTTCGCCTTAATCCCGACCAGAGCGTTGATAAGTACTTTGGTGGAGCCGGATTTGAGTTCTGAACTACCCACGCCAAATAGAGACAAACTGTCCAGACGCAGGGTTTTTGGCCCTTGAACAATTCGATTAATCACCGGTGGGGGCGGTGGAGGAGGCGTCCAGCTATTGATAGCAATATCAAGCGGAGCTCTAAGCCGCAGTCCCTGATACAACCCCAGTGACAGGCGCATTGGTGCACCACTGCGGAACCAGTTATCCAACAGATGGGCATCCGCGCGCAGTTGTTGCTGAGCCACAGTTTTAGGGGCGGGAGGCGTGCCGGTGAGTCGGTTATACTGCGACAGATGATCGCCAACGCTCTGAACCAGACGTTGGTTATTGATAAAGGAAGCCAGCAGAGCACACAGTAAAAATACACCGCACAACATGCCTGCCATCTGACAGGTCTGCATCAGACGGGAGACGCCACGACGACGCGGCAGATAAGGCAGCAGCACTTCGGGCAATGGCAGGCAATTTTGATCTGGAGTCACCGCTGGGGTCAGCGTGGTTATGCCGCTAATGTGTGCCTGCCACAAATTACCCTGATTCGCACTTACCGGGGTAAAGCAGTAACCCCATGCACACGGGGTCAGCGAAGGGACATCCCCTTGCCGCTGTGTCAGGATGCTCACAACATGTTCATCAAGCCAGGACAGAAGACTCTCCATCCAGAATACAACGCTCAACCTTTCCTGAACGTTGCGGTCTTGATGCTGACTCCACTCAACCAGCGGAATAATCCCAGCACCCGGTTCCTGAACCTGAATGCCCTTTTGCCCCGACGTGACCGTGTACCAGCGCTCTACCTGTTCTGATGAAGTCGCTGGCGGTGAAAGCCAAGTGCTTATCCAGACTGGAGGGATCCCCGCAAGCCATTCTTTGCACTGCACGATGGCTCGTTGCCAGGCCCGTACCGATTGTGAAAAATCATCCCGACTCTGATGTTGCTCCGGCACGATAGCCAGTAGCACCGAAATCTGAGCAATCAGCGCAGGACGTTCCGCCGCCAGATGTTGTGCGAGCATCGGCAATTGTTCTGGCATTCTTACCGCCAAATACCAGCCTTGACGGGTTTCACGAAAGGACGCTGATGGAGAAAACAGGGCATTGCCGTCACCACAAACCAGTACCACCGCACCCTGAAAATCTTCAGGTGGAAGTGTTGAGTCTGCAATGGACTGGTGAGCCACTTTATTGCGGTTGTGTTTACGCCACTGCAAATAACCGACACCCCCGCTGAGGATGACAGCCAGCATACTCAATGCCACACGGCTACCCGTGCCCAACGGCCAGAAACCCAGAATAAGCCACAGTGCCAGACAGGTGCCCAACAGCAACAGGAGTAACGGTGTTAATCCGCGCATCCGCTAGTGCATCCCTGTCAGTTGAGACACCATGTGCGTCAATCGAGTGGACAACGTGAACCACAGAGCAACCAGTATGACGACGCCCGCGCCCCACGAGAACCAATAGGTTTTGCGTCCAGAGCGCAGACGCAATGAGCGCGAGACCACCGGAGTTTCCTGTGAAAAGGCAAATGGGGGCACCAACAAACTCAGCTTACGCACCACATCTTCTCTGCGCTCGTCGCCCTGCTCCCGGTAACGACCGGCAAAACCTAAAGTCAATGCACGATAAAAACAGGTCAGCACCGCCGTATCCGGTGCAGGCTCCTGCAACACCGTGCGGATCCGTTCCCACAGCTCTTCACCCGCGTTCAGCGTATTGAAGTAGCGAGCCTGAAGTGGGTCTTTCAGCCATTTGGTATAGCCACTGTCTTGTTTTTGGCGGTTTAGGACGCTTTCATCCAGTAATGCACATTGGGTGTACAGCATATGGTCGCAGCTGATTTCGCTGAAACCGGCACGCGACAGCACCTCGCGCGCATCGTCGATCCACGCACAGGCACGACGGTACAAGGCTTCGCCATCTTCAACTTCCTGGCCATTACGCAACTGACTGACCATCAGCCAGCAGGGATAAAAGACTGCATCAACCACCGACGTATTTATTTTGCTCATGAACGTAGCACCGCAAACAGTTCGAGTTTGACATCACCCAGCGAACCTGGGGTGTAGAAAGCACAGTTCCCCGCATCCAGCATGGCCTGCGCGGCTGCCCCCTTGAGGTCAAGGGCAAAATACTGATTCTCCAGACGCAGCGGAATAGCGGCTGGAACATGAGACAGTGGTTTCATCGCCACACCGTTGAGTGCCACATTGACCACATCTGACACATCCTCAACACTGCCCGCCTTGCACAACAGTGGGAACTGGATTTGCAACAGATGATTGGGGATCGAAGAACGAACAGAGAGATAGAAATCAGCCCCTTCGCGCAGGCGGGCATCATGTAATGAACCGGTCCAGAATTGGCCCTCGTGAGCCAGTTCAATCGCCACCATACGTGACGGCAGGCTGGCTTCAAGCAGGGCATCAAGCAAGGTGAACAGCGGCGGGAAAACCTGCTCTGGCGCGTCATGCTGATACAGCGGGATGTCTTCGGCTTTATGCTCAAGGGAAAATGTCAGCAGGCTACCGGCGAGGCGAACCAGTTCGCGATAGAACAGCTCGGGATGGCGGGAAGGCGTCTGATACAACTCCATCAGTACCGGTTCAGCACTGTTTAACGCATTCAGCAGCCAGAACAACGACACATCGGCCACCGCAAAATCGGCCATCCGTTCGTTACTTTCACGGCGCATGGCCATCAGCCGACACCGGCGCGCCTGTAGACGGTGGATTAAATCTCCCAGTTCAGTCAGCACCACCTGACTTGCCGCCAGAGACAGCATTGGGGGGATAAAATTCTCATTCTGCATCCACTGCCCTTGGGCATTGCGCATCAAGCGCACCACTGGACAGGTCAGATAAGCACTATTTTCTTGATGAGCAAAACGCAGCGTAACGGCATGACGCATTATCGCCAGTTCGGTACGTTCGTGACCGGCAAGCTCTTGTACCGTGACCCACTCCTGCTGCCAGCGTCGAGGGCGTGCACTATCCTGACCATCATCCAGATTGCCACCGTTAGCCGAAAGCAGTGGCAATGCTAACACCACATCGACCACATCACGGTCTGACACTGCAGACAAGTCGCAAGCAGGAGGTAAGTTATCCGCCCGCTCAGAATCAATCAGCGTGCCATCAGGGAAGCGAACTACCAGTCTAAGCGCATTCAGGCGGGAAAGCGCCAACGATCCACTGTCGAATGCCGCATCAATGACACCCCATGGGGATGCCAATGTCATATGTGCCACGCTGTCTGCCACATAGGCATCCCAGCGGGACTGTTGCTGGAATTGTTGTGGGGCCAAAAAGGCCCCGTCGTTCCATAACGGACGATAAATTTTCATCGTATCCCCGTTTATGCCTTAGCCTTCGGCATCTGGGAAACCAATGACAAATTCACATCCATGCCTTCCACCTGGAAGTGCGGCACGGCATACAGCTTCACGCGGAAGAAACCTGGGTTGTCTTCGATATCTTCCACCGTGACTTTTGCATCACGCAGTGGATGGGAAGCCTGCAAATCATCACCTGGGTCAGTCATTTCAGTCACTAAAGTGCGGATCCAGTTATTCAGCTCCAGCTCCAGCAGACGGCGATCTTTGGTGGTGCCAATATTTTCGCGCTGGATCAACTTCAGGTAATGCGCAATACGTGACAGTAAGAAGATGTAAGGTAAGCGGGCGTTGATACGGCTGTTTGCGGTGGCATCAGAGGTGTCATACAGCGCTGGCTTCTGGGCGGAGTTGGCCGAGAAGAAGCACGAGTAATCACGGTTTTTGTAGTACGACAGCGGGATAAAGCCCAGGTTGGCAAACTCAAATTCGCGGGTTTCTGGGATCATCACTTCTGACGGGATTTTGACCTGATTACCGGTTCCTAAATCATACAGATGGATAGGCAAGTTAGTGACCGCACCACCGGCCTGAGGGCCACGGATCTGCACACACCAGCCATTTTTGATGAAGCTCTTTACCATATTGGCGGCGAAGGCAAATGAGGCATTAGTCCACAGATAGCGATCGTGGTCTGGCCCTTTCACCTGTTCTACGTAGTTAAAGCTACGCACTGGCACCGTGTCTGGGCCGTAAGGCAAGCGCCCTAGTACCCGCGGCATGGTCAAGCCAATATAGCGGGAATCATCCGAGTCGCGGAAGGCTTTCCACTTGATGTATTCGGCACGGTCGAAGTAGTTACCAATATCTTTGATGGCGGCCACTTCTTCCATGTTCTCTTTACCAAAGAACTCAGGCCCCACTGAGCCGATAAACGGCATATGGGCTGCTGCGGCTACCTTGGAGATATTGCGTAACAAAGCGATATCTTGCGGGCTACGATCGAACTCGTAGTTGGAGATAGCAGCTGCAATCGGCTCGCCGCCGGGGGTGTCGTATTCCTGAATGTAAGTCTGAGTGTAGAGACCGCTTTGCACGATTTCAGGAGCGTCTTCAAAATCCTGCACCAAATGATCTTTACTGATATCCAGCAGCTCAATACGAACGTTTTGACGGAAATCGGTTTGATCGATAAGGGATTTCACACCGCGCCAGGTGGACTCTACACGTTGGAAGTCCGGATGATGCATCACCGCGTCCAACTGACGACTGATTTGGTCATCCAGTGCCGCAATGTGACCATCCAACAAGGTTTTATCCAGCTTTTCCACTTTCTTTGACGACTGCTTAAGCAGGTCTAAAAAGACACTGACGGCGGCAGTAACACGCTCATCAGTGGTCGCTTCCGCCAGCGCTTCGCTGTTCTGGAAGGTATCCAGACCAGTCAATGAGGAGACCGGACTCAGGTTAATCTTTTCAAATAAAGAGGCATAAACGCCTTGGGCTACGGGACGGTTTTTCTCTAATACGGTCGTCGCAGTACCCTGCGCAGCATTTTCCTGTACAGACATCAGCATATTCCTTTTCTTCTTTCTACAAGCAGCCAATCCGGCGATTAACAGTCTTTGGGGGCCAATGCCGCCAGTTCAGCACGCAGCTCATCGCTCAATGCTTCGTCTTTGAGGATATTTTCCAGTTCACGGCGGAAGGTGGCGTTGTCCAGCAAATTGGACTTGAGATCACGCAGCAGATTGCGCATTGCCAGCAAGGCACGCAGTTGTGGGATTTGACGGGCGACGCTTTCCGGTTCGAAATCTTTCATGTCACGGAAAGTTAGGGACACGGCTGTATCGGTGTTATCACCAGCCAGGGTATCAGGTACAGCAAGTTTCAGGCTCGGTTGGAATTCAGCCAAGACACTATCAAAATTGTTTTTGTTGATATTGAGCTTTTCACGCTCAGACAACGAGCGTTGTTCCTGACCGTTGCTGTAATCACCCATCACCAACAACTTTAAAGGCAACTCCATTTTCTTTTGAGCGCCGCCAGTATGCAGATCTAATTTAATATTAATGCGTGCTTTTGGTATTTCATTTTGGAAACTTGAAGAGGACATCGACTTTCCTTATTAGGGGAAGGAAATTTAAGAAATCCACCACTGATAAAATGAATAAGAATAATCTACATTACCCGGCACAACATTCACCGCCCACCGATTAACTCAGCGTGTATTAAAGTGAAAACACTTTGTAGATATCCCTATCCAATCATCGGATGGCATGAAACAGTATCTGGCAGGTATTTTTCACACGCATTAGCATATCAATTAAATACCAGTGCGCGCAGTGTAGAAACATTAGTTTACTAACACCAAATGGTTAAATGTAACTAAAGGTAACAAATTAAAATCAAAAAGCAGCGGATCATAGCATTGATATGTAAGACTTTTCCTTCAATCAAAAGATAAGCCACTACAATTGCAAGGATTAATAAACATCATAAAAATTAAACCTAGGATTTCGGGAGTTTATTGTAGGAATGTTCCCACAAATATTTCCCTCAAAAATGTGATGTGTATTCGGAATATTTTAGAACCAGATAGGTTCACAAAAGGCTTATCTATTATTATCGTGAAACACTTAACCTATAATAACGTAAGAATGACTTATCGGTAGGTAATGTCATAGTGTATTGCAGTCAATTCAATCCACAAAGAGAGATGAGTGGAAAACTGATACGAATGAGGCTCCAGTCCCACTGATACATATATTCACCAACATTTAGTGAGTGCAATCAGAATATTCTGTTCAAGTATAGCCTTGTCTGTACAGGGCTTGCCTTTCCCAGTGTCAGCACTCGTAAGGATACCTGGGAAATTTTAGGATTTAGGGAAAGTGATACACGATACAGCATGGGGTGATTCTAAGAGATGCTAAATGACAAAAGCTAAAGGCATTGTCTGGGATACCGTCAGGGCCAATTTAATATCTGACCCAGAAGTACAAACTGCTTATGAAGTTGAAGAACGTAAAGAGCATTTGCAGGCCATGCTGGCAGAATGCTGTCGCCATGCAGGGTTAATCCGTGCACAAATTGCGAACGAAGAGTCGATTGGATACTGATATGCCCCAGTGACTTTTAGACGTCCTGAAGGGTGCAGCCGGGAGATTTCATGATATGTGTGGTAATAGTAAAGTGGGCCAGCAATCCAAGGCACCTCTAAAACCTATTACTGCGAATATAGTGAATATGAGGAGATATTAGAAGCTCACATCCAGGTCATTATTTTATTTAGAGTGAAGAGTAAACTAGAAAAGGTGTAAATATTTTAAATTAATTAATAAGTTATGTTTTTGATGAAAAAATAAGTGTACCAAGTCGTATTTTACGCGTTACTAAATTAATGATAATTATTTGATTTATAGGCATTTTTCCAATAACACTTCATTATGAACAATATTAAAAAACGTGCCGCTAATCGCGGCACGCTAATTTAATCATACTAATTTTAAGGCATCGCTTTAAATATCAGCTATAAGCATTATATTTCTGTGCTTTCTCACTAAACTCCTGTGAATAATGTTCTCCGGTGATTGTTTTTTCCGGCATAATCCACACTCCCGAATTCATCGAAGTTTTACCATCATAATTAACTGTTTTCTGGCGTAATTCAGAGCCAGAGGATTCCTTTTTAGCCTCTTCAACCCTTTCTTGTTTGGGAGTAGAGCCTTTACCCCCAACAGGTGTGTTCTCAATAAATGTATTGTGACTGGCCGCAGGTTCCTTTGACGTAGGGCGGTTAGTGAAACTTGCTGCCCCCGCACTTCCAGGGCTGCCGATGACAGTCCCCCCTGTACCTGAAGTTGGCAGTTTGCTCCCCGGATCCGTGGCCTGTGTTGATGGAAGCCGATGGTTAGCACCAGAATTGGAGCTGCCAACACTGGTTACTGGCCGGGTGGGGATTTGAACTGTTGGCCACGATGTAACTGGTTTGGATACGACAGGCTTTGGTACTTCAACTATCTCGACTTTCTGAGGCTTAGGCTTAGATACTTCAACTACCTCTACTTTCTGAGGTTTAGGCTTAGATACTTCAACTACCTCTACTTTCTGGGGTTTAGGCTTAGATACTTCAACTACCTCGACTTTCTGAGGCTTAGGCTTAGATACTTCAACTACCTCGACTTTCTGGGGTTTAGGTTTAGATGCAGTACCATGCGTAACCACCCCTGATGGTTTTTGTGCTTCTACAACCTCAACTTTCTGAGGCTTAGGCTTCTGTACACTCTCATGGGTTAACGATTGCACTGGCCGGCTTGGAGTAGAAGTATTCGAGGTCGAACTATCCGATTGACTTGGTTTCGAAGTCGCACTATCCGCTCCCTGCTTCCCTTTTCCTTTCCAACCACCAACAGTAAACGAAATATTATTACTCGCGGTCACTTCATCCTTATTGACCTGAGACATTTCATCACTATTAGTATTTAGCTGGCCTTGTATATTACCGCTAACCGAACCAACATCTATTGTCGCTTTTTGATCTTCCTGATATTCAATTTTTTCAACAGTATTATGATAACCATTAACTGTTGGTATCCCTGTGGTAGACATACCGCCACCACCACCGCTATAAGAACCTTGTTGATCAATACTATCCGATAGTTCCGTTGCATTGATATTGCCTGTAACATCAATATTCCCAGTTTTATTATCAGAAACAATATGCCCACCGGTCAGATTCAAATCACCGCCGGTAGTAATATTGACTTCACCGCTGGTATTAATACCTGATTGCGCACCGGTTAACTGCGAATCATGGTGCTCACCACCTTGACCATAATTAACTGCAACGGTTGGTATCAATCCACCATTGGAGCTAACTGCAACACCTATAGACCCGCCCCATTCCTTACTATCGGCCTGATTATTGACTGTATCCTGAACGGTCTCAATATTCAGATCACCAGCAATATTTAAATTTGCCGTGTCAGATTGAATATTGCCGCCAGCCAGCGTCATATTGCCACCGGTATTCACTTCAATATCGCCGCTATTCAGTGTGGAATTGGTAAAGGTTTTGCTCGACTCTGTTGAACTGGAAGTGCTGCCATGATAGTCAATTGATGCGCCCACGCCAGAACCTTGAGGTGCGACAGATGCTCCCATGCTTAAACCAGCCGAGTGTGAATCAGTTTTCGATTGACCTTCAACCGACGATTCTGCTGCGAGGATATTTAAGTCCCCACCCGTATTAATCTTGACGCTATCTGCGGTTAAGTCGACACCTTTGAGGGTTGTATCTTTATTACTATCAATAGAGACATTTCCTGCCGTAATATTGGTGATATTTTCACTTTTAGCGGTGCTTGAGCTACTGCTTGTCGTCGTGTCTGCGCCAATCGTCACCGAGCCGCCGAGCAAATCATTAAAAGCGATGTTAGATAGACTACCCGCAACTTCTGCGGCAGTTAAGCCAGCATCAACATTTTTGCCTTCATTACCCTTAGCAGCAAGATTGAGTTCTTTATCAACAGCATCTGCTATTGAACTATGTCCTTCGCCCTTCATACCAATGAAAGTTGTCGTTTCTTCACTGGTAGTTTTCACTTCATCTTCATACTTGGTTGATTTAACTTCGTCGGCCTTAATGCTAAGCCCACCTTCAGTAGTGAAATCCCCCCCACCAATATCAACTACACCACCGGCCTCCAGCGCGATAGAGTCAGTAAAATTAAGTGATGCATTCTTGTTGGAAGTTGTCTGCTCAGTATCTTTCTTGGTTGTTGTTTCTACTCCCGCAGTAAAACCAGCAGTAGAGGTTGTTGGTGCACGACCCGGCCTTTTACCACCCGCATTACTAATATTTGAACCCAGATTATCATGCTCGCCGCTACCAACATGGCTACTATCCCCATCAAGGCTGCTGACCGAATACTCTGCTGACTGTCCAACACCACTCGCATTTGCACCAAAGATGACTTCTTGACGGTCAACCGTTGTTTCTGAATAGGTGTAATCTTGTGAGGTTTGGACATCTAGGTCTCCTGCTGCTTTCAGCTCTCCAGATTGTGCATTGTATTCGCCACCTTTAAGAACAATATCCTTAGCTGAATCAATAGTGAATTTACCGCCCGCATTGACAGAACTGTCAACACTTGTCGCACTGGAACTCACTGTTGTGGTCGTTTCATGGCTCAGGAAACCTGTATCAGTATGTTTATAATCATAACTACCATCAACTTCGTATAGGTTATTAAAAGTCACATCACCTTCGGTTGATGTTAAGCTAATATCATTAGCTGCCGAGATATCAACGGCATTGACCGTAATATCTTTTGCAGTCATATCAATATTCCCACCGGCAGTAATAGCATCATCATAGATATGATACTTTTGCTGACCTGAATCATTAGATCCCTGACTGGCAGTTAACTCAACGGAACCATTCTCAGCTTGTAATGTAAGATCATTACCGGCATGCAATCCTGCACCACTATTATTAATTGAGCCATCAGTAGAAACTAGCGATAGGTCACCACCTGAAGAGATACCACCATTCATACCAATACTACTATTATTAATATCACCTTCAGACTTGATAGAAATATTGCCGCCAGCGCTAATCTGACCATTAACGTTACTGAAAGAATCAGCATCAATATCTATATTACCGCCAGCATGAACTGTGGCTGAACCGTCATAAAGGCCGCTGCTTAATTGATCTATAGTGGTCGTAGCAAAGTAAATTTTAGGCGCAAGGACCGGCGTACCATCAACATATTCAGTGACAAACCAAACAATATCTTTGTCCAGGGCCGCAATTTGATCGTCAGTTAAACCCTCACCAACAGTAAATCCTTCAACACCATTAACTGTAGCGGCATTTGACATTAATTTTTCGACTAAATCTTCACCATCTACTCCATCTCTGACACTGAAGAATGAACCTACAGACTCATTAATCTGACGTCTAATGATTTCACTAATAAAGTAGTTATCACCGATAACGATAACGGGCTTATCTGGTGCATATCCAATCTGGTCAAAGAAATAATCCGTGCCAAAGAAAAGGCTCTGATCAATAAACTCTGTGCGCGTCTCATAGAAAGGATAGATAGCGTTACTACTTTGATCTTTGACACTGACATCAAGATCTATATCCTTCCATCCCTGAGATACAATAAACAGCCCTTTAATTTGTGCTAGTTCCGTATAGGTTTTGGTGGTGCTCAACCCTTTGGTAATTTCTGCTATTGATTTCAAACCAATATTAACTTCGTAAGGATTTTGCGTTACTTCAATTGTTTTATCACCTACCTCTACGGTAATTTTTTGGTCAGCACCACTAACACCATGCAAACCATTTTCGAACACACCATTATTATGGATTAAATTACCACCGGCTATAATGGCGCCTTTATTATCAGGCATGCCATAGTCTTTTAAGTTTTTTAACCCATTATTATCAGACTTAATTAACGATGCCCACTGCTGTTGCAATGCGCTATCAGGTTGAGATAACCAGGCATCACCAAAGAGCCTATTCATAACACTATTTAACTGCTGGTTATTGCCAGAGAATTTTTTTAGCGCGCTAATGGCATGGTTATTATACTTTACGATATCTTTCTGTAAGCTATCTTTAAAATCATCTGATGGTAAGCCATTGCCTAATAGAAAATCTAATAGATTATAAATAGAATCAAACTGAGCAGTCCCAGAATCACCACCGATAGAATTCCAAGAGAACTCTAAGACTATAGGCTTAGATAAAGATCCAGTTAAATATTCATAAAAGGATTTCTCATTAACCTCAGGAGAATTATATACGTTACCAGAGATAACCATATCTTTTCTTGATTGAATTATTCCGCCTTTATTTTTTAACTCTGGACCAGCGTAAGAGATATCCTTTTTCTGATTAATATACAAATTTCCATTAGCTGATATTTCAGCCATGGAATTCAACTGTAAATTTCCGACCCACGTAGGTATCCCCCCGTCGAGCTTGAAATAGTATTTTGTCGTACAGAAAATCCCAGCACACCAATCAACCGAACTACTCGCCACCTCACTAGGCCCAGCCACCCAACCAGGGTTATCATAATTACTAGTATTTTCAATAAGTTGAGCATCCAGTGCCATATCACCTTCAGAGCGAATAGTTCCAGCATTGTTCTTAATGTTTTTTGCATGAATAGCCATGTTATTCATACTAAGAACATTGGCATTATTTTCATTTATAAAACTACCATTTCTGGCATCAATATTAATGTCACTTTTTGAAAATAATAAACTACCTGCTTTGTTAGTAATATCCTTAGCTTTAAGGCTCAAATCCCCAAGGCTTAATACAGAAGAGTTATTATCTATATTTCCATCTGCCGACAGGAATAAATCAGCTGCTGTTTCAAGGATTCTATCAATTATGATAGAACCTGTCACATTCAGATCAAAATGACTCTTAGCATTAAGATCACCACTACTTTCGTTATATGTATAGTTACCAGCGTTGCCGGATAACCCCAAACTGAGTTTATTTCCGCTAAAAATTGAACCACTATTATTATTAAAATAATTGGTTAATTTTATTAGTAAATCAGAGATAGTATCAACTTGGCCATTACTATTATTAAATTCACTAGCAGTAAGAGACATGTTATTCGCAGAAATTACCGAGCTATTGTTATTAATAGTTTTCGCTACTAAGGAAATATCTCCATCTGAGGCAAGCGCTGCACCATTTTTGTTTTCAATTGTTGTGGCATTTATTTCAATCCCTTCAGATGAGAAAATAACCGCACTTTCTTTACTTTCATTTGTGTTGTTATTAATAACATGAATAGCATTTAATGCAAGAGTATTTACTGACTGAATAATTGAGTTATTATTAATCAAGGTGTTTATCTTATCAAAAGATAAATAACTATCAGAATTAATGATTGCTAATAGAGAATTAACAATCTCTCCGACATTAACAATCATTATTTTACCAGCATTGATGATACCAACATTACTACTGCCATCTCCGGTATTCTCAAGCCTATCAATATCAGTAATCGACAAACTGTTACCTGAATATAGTACACCATGATTCTTAATCAGCATTGAACCGGTAATATTTAAATTATTATCAGAGGTTAACATGCTGCTAGCATCATTAATTATGTGTTTTATCTGCTCTAAATTAAGTAAGTCACCCAAAGATGAAATATAACTTCCACCTGTATTTTCAAGTAAACCGACAGACCTAATATCAATATTATTTGCAACAATACCCGAACCAGATGATTGAGTCGTTCCAGTACCAGAATTTAGCAATACATCTACATTATCAATATATATTGAGTCATCTGCATTTATCAGACCATTTGTATTGGTAATTTTTCCGATGCTCGACAACTTTATATTACCAGAAGAAAGCATCGAGGCATTAGTGTTAACTAACTCATCTGCATTGCTGATAACCAGATTATCACTGGTAAGCATCATTGCATTTTCGCTATTGTTGATTTTTTTTACTGCATCAAGTGTTAAATCAGCAGCCTGAATAAGAGAGTTATCTCCAGCATTAATCAGTTCATTGACATTGCTTAATTTTAATGAGCTATTAGCAACAATCATGCCACCATTGGTATTGGTGACTTTGTTTAAATTGTCAGAAACAATCGAATAACCTTGAATTAAGCTATTGTTATTATTTATATTAACCTTTTTACTACCTTTGCTATTTATATTTAATGTATTACCTGCGATTATCTCAGCGTTATTTTGATTATTAAGTTCTTTGGTGATATTTAGCACTGCATCCTTTTTCGCCAGAATACTGCCACTGTTATAAATACTGTCACTTGAAATGGTTAAGTTATTATCAGCATTAATATCCCCGCTATTATCCAGTAAAGAATCATCGCCAGATAAAGTAATAGATGTCTCGTTACCTGAGAGTAGCCCACTATTTTTAGCAACACTACCGTTGACAGCTAAATTTAATGAACTTTCTGAAGATATGATTTTCCCACTATTATCAAATTCATTAGTCTTAATAGTGATATTTTTTTCGGCTTGTAATTTACCTTTGTTAATTAATGAGCCAATATCAATATTAACAGCCTGGGAAGAAAACATATCCCCTGAGTTGCCAAAGTGTGAAGACACAATATCCAATGAGCCACTGGCACTAATCATCCCATTATTTTCAAATGTATCATTAATATAAAAATTCAATGATCCATTTTTAGTATTGATGCCAGCATTACTGTTTAAAAGAGAATTTGATTTTACAGTAACATTACCCGACTGACTGCTAATTGATGCATCTGAACTGATAGATGCCGCACTAACAATGGAACCATTGACAGAAACGACATATTCACCATTGACCAATGTGATAGTGGCATTATCAATTTTATTACCTGCTGCATCAAGTGCAAATAAATTACCACTGATGTTGTACTCACCTTTAACATCAATATAAATTGAAGTAACCTCAATAGGGCTATTATTACTACTCATAGCTATAATACGTGACGCATTTTGTAATAGTGAGTCAGCATTAATTCTGATATTGCCTTTTTCTGCAATTGCATCAGCATTCAATCTGAGCTGAGATAAGGCTCGAATAACAATATCATTGCTGCTAACAATACCACCATATCCGGTAGCATCGTTCATCGCTATATCTATATTGTTACCGGACAAATTGACATCACCATTTTGACTTTTGATACCGGTCAATACCAGATCGCCATTTGCGGAGATCTCAATGCCTTGATTGCCAACAATACTCCCTTTATGATGTACGCCAACACCGCTTTCGGTACTGATTAGTTGAATTCTTCCACCATACATTGAACCTAATGAACCGCCATCAATAGATACTTTTGGGGTATTACTCGATGATTGACTATGTACCTGATGTTTACGCGTCTTGGTATCGTAATTATTGAGTCCGGTAATCACATTAATATCTGCTTTACCCGAGATTTCACCATCAAGTTTTACTGTCCGGCTAACCATATCAAAATGAGTCAATCCTTCAGTAGATAGGCCCTGTCCCTCAATGCCAATCATGCCTTTATCAACTTTCAACTGAATATTACCGTCGGAACCGTAGGCAACGCGTCCTGTACTCAGTGTAAGATTATTGGCATTGATAGTTGATACACCGTTTACCGTAATACCATTTTCGTTAGCAATAATAAGATCTGCGCTTTTACCAAACACTTCCATTGTGCCATTTAGTTTGGAACCTTTTGCCCCAGTTACCTCACTAATGATTGCACTGGCCTCTTGCTGTAACTGACCATTCTTTATGACAAAGCCGCCGATCTGACTCACGCCATCTTGCATACTATTGTTAAATATCAGGCCATCCGGCCCCACATTAAACTCATCAAATTTATTATGCGAAATACCATTATCATTCGGATTAACAATATTAACCACCGGTGTATCATTAGCCGATTGATTCATATTCGGCGTATTACCCGTGTGGTCTGGAATAATATTCGCATAAGCCAAACACGGTAGTGATGTGGCCATAGCTAAATAGATAGGGCACAGTTTTTTGTGCAAATTTTCTGGCGTCAGTCGTTCAAGAATAGATGACTGAGACTTATGGGGTGCAGTTTTATATTTACTCATCATTTATTTTCCATTTTGCAAAAAAGACTTATTGATAACAATCACCTAATAACATCAAAATCTTAGGTCAAATCTATAATTTAATGTTTTGGAATCAATATTAGAATTACGTAACATCGCTGGTTTAGTTAGTGGATAACCCAATGTTAATGAAGTTGAAAAGTGACTACCTGACGCTTTGGCACCAATAGCGGCACCAGTAATATACTCAGCAGGACAGGTATCCATATTATCAATGCAGTTATTTTTAATATATCCGAGGTCATAACCTGCAAAAGGTGATATCTGCCAAACACCAAATTTATTTATCATAATTGGCATTTGTATTGTATTAGATATATAACCGCCATTATGCCCAGAGATATAGTCCTCCTTATATCCACGAACGGTATACTCATCACCAATAGTTTGTTTTAAATCACTGACTAATATATTTTTAGTAAATTGGAAACCTGAGTTCAATTCATATGCAAAGCCAACTCTACCCACCTGCATCAGAGTTTTAGACCAACTCAGCAGCCCATTATACTTAGTGTAATTTATGTCGAATCCTTTTAGGTCTGGCTCATCTTTCCAGGCAGCACCAAACCACGGAACACCTTTAGTCGTACTTAAATCCCAAAATAGGCCACCATCAAACAGTGTTCCGACCCGGTTAACCCCTAACGTTAAACTGCTGTATTTTTTACTGCTTACACCAATTTTTGAACCTTGGATCTTATTAAGATTATCTCGTCCTTCCACTTTTGCGTAAGCACTGAATCGCCCCACAGCATCACGAAAAAGAACTCGGGATAACTTGGCTGAGGCTCTTTGAGATGTTCCTTCACTTTCATAACCACCAAAATAGCCACCAATAACTTTGAAATATTCTGACCGATAGAAATTTGTATCTAACAACCAATAACCCAGGGGCAAGCTATGGCTAATAGACCATGAATTTTGTTTATCAGTTTCTGCATGCAGATCATTATGTGCATAGTAAAATGCCAGTGAATCATTAAAACCTACGAAATTATTAATTGTGAGTGTAGAATTATATTGATTCCATCCATCAGACTTCTTACCTGAATTATTCACACCTAAGGCTACAGAAATAGGAAAATAATCTGAGTTTTTTAAATCTAAAACTGAATATGAGGACTCTTCAGAAGGAATAATCTCTAATCGAGCTGTTTTAGAAACCCGTAATAAATTATCCAGACCTTGGTCAATATCGGAGATATTAAGTTTTTTACCTTGAGAAAACGGCATCGCACTAAATAATCTGGTTTTGTCGGAAAAAGAAGGCGTTTCGCCTTCAACACTAAAACTGGCAATTTTTCCCCATAAAACCTGAAGCGTGAGTACACCTTCACGTAAATTCCCTTTCTTTACAGTAACGAGAGTTGTTGCATAGCCTTTACCAATATAAAAATTGGTTAAGTCTCTTACTAAAGCCATAATCTCTTGTTGCCCCATTTCAGTATTTAGAAATCGATTGATAATTTTCTGTCTCTGAGGTGAGTGCATATAAATATCATCATCCTCTATATTTATATGATGTATGAGAAACTTAATGCCAGAGCGAAGAGAGTCACTTTCATTTTTATTTTCATCACTTGATGAAAGGCTTTGATTCCGTATTTCAAGCTCTCTGGCTTTTTCCTCTGAAATCATATTCCTGGTACGGCTTCTTTCAAGGCGGTCTAATTCTCTTGAAGCATCCAATGATGGGGAGGGATTTCCAACCAATGGACCTTCAGCGTAAGTTCTTGTACATAATATTGATGTAATCCCTATTATGAATATTGTGAAATACTTCCCCATGTTGCACTCCAAAAAATCGTATTTATTGTATAGTTAAATTAAAATAAACTCGTCCAGCAACATTGCCAGAAGTAATATTTGCGCGGTCAGTAATAAACAGCTGTGCATTATATTTAAGTATTTCAGTTGCACCTGCGTCTATTGAATATGCATTTGATAAACCGCCAGTAACACCCTGCGCTGTAATTCCATTAGCAGATAACATTTTAGTACCAATACCTTTAGCTCCTCCAGATGACGCAAGGATGGTATTTGCTATAAATCCTGTAGCTGAACCTACAGGCTGCTGATCAGCAACTTGAAATGCTATTTTTACTGAAGAGTTTTGTGGACATTTGATATAAATATTAAAGGGGATTTTATCACCTTGCTTTGATGTTCCCTGAAAATCAGAAATAGAATAACTTCCTAAATCAACACTAATTTCAGGATTCTCTACCATGCATGCCTTAGAAACTATATTAATATCAGTTGCCAAAGAGATAGTTAATAACGTGACCGTATTACTTGTTTCATTAACTGCTTTTAGAACTACATCAGCAATTTTTCCACTTGGTATCGTTCCTGCACTAATTCTTCCAATCTGGATAAACTCAATCAATAACTCATCAGCAGACTCAGTACAGTTATTCGAGCAATTATAACTTAATGGAAAAGCCGTTGCGCGCGTAACCGGCCATATTATCTTGATACCAAGACCTGGTATTTCAGTGGTGTAGACATCTCTAATGCTAGATTGTCCCGCTGTAGGTCTGGTATAGTTTGCAGTGTAACTATTCAAAACATTTTGGCCACAGTTATAATTTAATTCCGGAATACTGATCCTCTGACTACCAATAATAGTGCCAGAAACACCATCAGTGGCAGGGTTAAGCTGACCAATACTCACAAATGCTTGATGTTCTGGCCCACTACATGATGCCGCAATCGCAGGAACACTCATCAAGGAAATAGATATAACAACTGGAATTAGTATTATCTTTAAAATTTTCAACATGGTTATTCTCAACCTTTAAATATACTTTCTTCATTGTTGCATAGAGCATTAATAGTTTTTATATTCTCGGTATCACTATGGATCTCAGGAGAATACTCGACAAAACATCGGTTTTCACCTTGCTTATTTGTCCATACAACAGACATTTTTTGGGGGGTGTTATCAGACATAATGACATTACCTCCCTGGCCTATAATTCCTACAGAAGTACCTTTGTCGTTATAAATAATCGACCCAAAAGGAGCGAACTCTCCATTTTTTCTGCTAATTTTTAATATATGATTGTTAACACTTTTAGTTTCAAATCTTATCAATACAGAAGCACCTGCGGTGGGAACAACTTTCATTCTGTCTTCCACTATTTCTATATTTGCAGGAGCATTTTTAGAGCTTACTGTTATTTCGTTAATTGCAAACGGGCTAAGAGAAGGAATAATCGCATAACCATTTTTTGCGACACGTGAATTTAAGTATGGATAAACACTTGCTCCAGTTGCACCTTTTGCTTCAACGATACCCACAGTGTCACTAATTGAGTGAGATAGATTAATACCGCCAGCATGTGCAACAACAGCACCACTAAGGTTAAATGAAGCCATTGAACCAGATTTGCTCTGACTATAACTGGCATTAATTAAAGCCGAACCGGCATTATATCCACCATTGACTCCAACATCATTATCATCGTGGCTACCAACACCAATCCAACTACCATAACTATATTCTTTATTTTTACCTGCAAGACCACTTATGGATGTTTTTAATCGAGACTCTCTTTCACTGTGGCTGAGTGATGATGTTAATATAGGTCTACTCGTATTTTTACCACTTGATTTTATAGGGATACTGAATGCCAATCGGAAAACATTATCACCGTTGCCATAACTATTGTTTGACCTATTAAAACTTAAGTTGTAATTAACTGATCCTATGTTATTAGCATATCCAACTTGGTAGTTAATATTGTTTTTTTGATTTCCCAGCCAGTACCTACCAAAATAGCTTGATAAGTTAAAACTTCCCCAACCGGGTTCAAGCTCCTGATTTATACTTGCTTCGAAAACTTCCCGGTAGTTTTGAACACTTATTTTCTGACCTTTTTTCTGAGCATCAATGATGTATAACGCATCCATCAAAGTATAATAGTCACTACTAGAATATCGGTAAGCCATTAAATTAAAACTTGTTTTTGTTGGTTCGATTAATTTAGCCAGGCTGGCTTTTACACTCATGTTACAGAAAGTGCTGCATTGATCTTCTTGAGTACTAATAGAGTGAAATGAGCGAGTCAAATCAAGGCCAAGCGCTCCAATAGGCGTATTTATGGCTAATCCACCATTAATAGCTGAATAATCACTGGATGCTGTTGTTTGTACACCACCATAGGCGGTAACATAATCGTTCAGACCATACTGATATGTACCTTCAAATAACATGGGATTATCAGAAAAATTCGAATTCCTGATTTCGCCCAATGTTGTCGCATATTTTGAATAGCCAGCACGTAATAATTGAGGAATGCTTGAGTATGGTACAGTTTGTGTTCTGACCGTCCCGTTAGCTTCTCTGATAATAACTTCAATGCTGCCACTATAACCTGCCGTATTTAAATCAGTTATAACAAATTCACCTGGCGGTACATTGGTCTCATAGATGACATTACCGTTCTGCATAACGGTAACTAAGGCATTCGTATTAGCAATACCTCGAACTGTGGGTGCATAACCACGCATCGAGTCAGGTAACATGCGATCATCAGTGTACATACTGACACCACGAATCGGTGTTGTGTTAAACATGATTCCCGTCGTGTTAACATCACCAATAGTCAATTGAGATAAATTTGCCGCGATTGAGCGTTGCAGATAGGCAGATTGATTATTCCAATTAGTGCCATGGCTATTACTTGAATCAAGAGTGCTATTAGTATAGAGCCGCCAGGCATCTAACTTTACTGACGAGGTTAAATTACCATAATAATATTGCTCGTTTTTACTACTTAATTCAGCATGGTTACTATTTCTCAACGTTGAAGCATTAACTCCATATGAAAGTGTTAATGCTGGCACCCCTTCATCCCATAGTTCTGGTGAGACATAGCCATATGGCGTGTTTTTTATATATAATTGTGGAATACTTAAATAAATCTTTTGATCTTCACTATCAAAATTTACTTTTGCACCAGAGATAATACCCTGAATATAAATACATTCATTGTCTTTCCAGCTTTCAGGAAGCAATGTTGTATCTATATTAAAAGAGATTATATCTTCAATTTTAAAACATGCCTGCGCGTCTTGTTTGTCATCTTTAATTATGAAACTCACATTTCTTTGTTCTATATCTTTTGAGTTCAAATTAATATCAACCAGATAAATACCTTCTTTGACATTATCTTCTCCATTATAATCAGAAAGATTTAAATCATGGTCAAAGAAATTCATGAAATTCGAGTCAAATTTAGTATTTTTTTTGACGCTCACAGATGTATCGTTAGCTAATGCATTACTAAGTAAGGTACTAATAAACGATAGAAAAAGGAGTGTTCCATTTTTTAGTTTTTTGTTCATAGGAATTTATTCTAATTTTCTTCTGACGTATATTCATACTTTAGGTTTGAATAACAACTTCTTTTTGAACAAACGCACCTAAATCAGTAATATATGTGTAGTTAAGTTTAAAATTATCAGCATTCGATTTTAACGCATTAAATACAAACTCAGCACTTGAATAAGGTTTAATTATGCCACCAGATAACTCTATATTTTCATTGGCATTTACTAAGGATAGTTTAGCCATTGATACATGATATGGATTATTATTACTCCCCTTAACATATATTTTATTACCAACTTTACGCGCACTCCATGTGACCTGCTCTGCAGCATATTCTGGAGTGGATTTCAAATCCGTTGGTCTATAAAAGAATTTAATCTTTGTTCTGATGGCAAAATTTAGCTTATTCTTCAATTTACTATCGGATTCAGGTGGAATATCCAGCACATTGAGCCATAGCATCGTTTCTCGGTCGCTGGGAAATTTTTCCTTGGTAGTATCGGTTTTAAATACTCTAAAGGTTTTCCCTTTTCCAACATTAATACGTGCAACTGGTGGGCTAAAAACAAAAGTTAGATCTTCTTTTTCTACTTGTTTTTGACCATCACTATCATTATCACTTTCAAGCCATACTTGAGTTAATGATGGTGTATTCCCCATGTTATTAACTCTAATAACTTGTTCCTTCTCCTTCTCATCAAAAATAATTCTAGTTGCCATTATCTGTACTGAGGCATGTGCCAAGTTCACTCCTAACAGAAGTAAACCTGTTAGAATCACTTTTGGTAACTTCATGGTATAACCTTTATTCTTTATAATAAATAATTTGGCTGGGCTCAATAATGAGCCCAAATCATTCTTTAGTTATATGCAACTGAGTAGACAACGCTAGTTTCGACATCACCAGCGCTAGCTGCGCCATCTGTCGCAACATACTGGGCCCAATAATCAAACCGGGCAGTATTAGAAGTAATCACCTGCGGCTGATGAGAAATTTGTCCGTTATTCAAATTCAAGGGATTTTTATCATGATTTAAAATAGCAATTTGAACATTCTTTGCTGCACCGCTGCTATTGGCCATATTCTTTAGACGGCCAGTAACTGGATCGATAGCTGTGCTCTGTGCTCTTTCATATATAATGTTTGCCGTCTTACCATCCGTACAGTTTGAACCGCTTAATTTAATATAAAATTTAGTATCTCCGGCTTTCTCTTCTGCTACAGTTAAAGCTGAGGTGCTGACCTCTTTTAGACCAACAGTAAAGTCGCCACCTTGTGATGCCGAACCATCTTCAGTCCCCCCTGTAACCACGCAGGTAACATCTGAAATTTTTCCAGTAAATGAAATCGTGCCATCATCGGCTGCAGAGAGATTACTATTGAGTAGTAGCATTGAGGCGGTTGCTAGTACTGTTTTTTGAAAGATCGAACCATATGATGGTCGCATAGTGAAACTCCATAAAATTAAATAATATAGATAAATTGTGCCAACATTTTCTGTATCTATAATAGATTTAAAT
>NZ_CABHYG010000023.1 GCF_902170785.1 Yersinia proxima
TGGGGTGAAGTCGTAACAAGGTAACCGTAGGGGAACCTGCGGTTGGATCACCTCCTTACCTAACGATACGCATTGCGCAGTGTCCACACAGATTGTCTGATAGAAAGTAACGAGCAAATAAGGCCGGACTGAGAGATTAGTCGGGCTTTAGTACCTTGTTGGGTCTGTAGCTCAGGTGGTTAGAGCGCACCCCTGATAAGGGTGAGGTCGGTGGTTCAAGTCCACTCAGACCCACCAACTCACCATTCCCTGTTGAGTTGCAGCAATAAGGTGATTTGCTTTTTATATGGGGCTATAGCTCAGCTGGGAGAGCGCCTGCCTTGCACGCAGGAGGTCAGCGGTTCGATCCCGCTTAGCTCCACCATATAAAAAACTATTTCAAAACGTACTGCGGTCGCAAGACACAGTGTGTTGTGAAATATTGCTCTTTAACAATCTGGAACAAGCTGAAAATTGAAACAATACAGCTGAAACTTATCTCTCCGTAGAAGTACT
>NZ_CABHYG010000024.1 GCF_902170785.1 Yersinia proxima
TGCTATGTGTGAAATATAAAAAGCGATAGAAATAGTTTTTGCATGGAATTTAGTGTGAATTCTTGTGCGTGAAAAACTTAAATAAAAGAGAAGGCTACCCTGGCGGGTGGCCTTTTTTGCTTTATGGTTCAGATGGATTCATTTGAAGCCAGCTACAAATAAAATCTGCAATCTGCTCGGGTTGATTAATATCTAATTGCTTCACAGTGGTGTCTAGCAGTTCGTCACTTGCCAAAGCAATAACATATTTATCAATCAAATCTGTGTAAGGCTTCCCTACCGCTCTTCTATAGAGGGCAATTTTATTGATTGGCTCATGTTTAAAACCCTCGACCAATATTAGGTCAATAGTTGAAGCATCTAACCTGCTGGCAAGATAATGCAGATCCAATGGTTTTTGCTCCGGAGTTTCTGTCATTAACGCCCAACGGCAATCACTGGCAACCAGAGTCTGATGTGCACCCGCCTTACGCAGCTCATAACTATCCTTACCAGGCGTATCAATTTCCATATTGTGATGTGTATGTTTGATCAGACCTACCCGGATTTGTCGCTGTTGTAATAAAGGAATTAGGTTTTTGAGTAATGTTGTTTTTCCTGTACCACTGTATGCAGCAATCCCTAACAGTGGTGGTGTTTTGCGGCTCATAATTCCCCTCTTCTACTCTGCTTCCATAAGTCACAGTCTGCGGGAGTATTTAGGTTGCTGAATTGATCTCTTTGCCCACGGAATATTATGGGTTGAGCATTAACACTATCCAGAAATATCATTAGCTTGCGATCACCTTTCGCCAAATACTCCGCGAGCAGTGATTTCAGGCTAATATGTATTAGCGCTAATGTCGGGTGTGCTCGCTCGCCATCGTGAACATAAGCCGCTAGTGCTTGCTGCTTTCCTTGCCAAAGTTGAGATACTAAATTGCTTGGGAGAGCTGGAACGTCACAGGGAGCAAACACAACCCATTCAGTAGATGAATAGCTCAACCCTGCATGCATACCCGCCAATGGCCCAACAAAGCCGGTAATGATATCGCCAACGACAGGGATTCCACTTGCTTGATACAACTCTTGATTACGATTAGCATTAATAAGGAGATCGTTAACCTGAGGTTTTAATCTATCTATGACATATTGAAACAACGGTTTATCGTGAAGAAGAGTCAGTCCTTTATCATTGCCCCCCATTCGGGAAGAACGGCCTCCCGCAAGAACAACGCCTGTAATATTGGGCTGCATTTCTATCACTCCGTTGTATTCAATTGATAGGCGAATTGTATCTTTAAATCGTAGCATTGGTCAGGATTTACTTTTATTGACAATAGGCTATCTTTCCCTGTGTGAATATCCCTGTTACTTTGTCAGCATATTTTTAAATAGGATAAATTTGCTATGAAATGTCATCGTGTTAATGAACTTATAGAGCTTTTACATCCAGCCTGGCAGCAAGAACCTGATTTAAATCTGGTACAGTTTTTACAAAAGCTGTCAGATGAAGCTGGTTTTGAAGGTGAATTCTCGGATCTTACTGACGATATTCTTATTTATCATCTGAAAATGCGCGATTCAGCATCGACAGAAGCGATTCCTGGTCTGAAAAAAGATTACGAAGAAGACTTTAAAACCGCAATATTGCGCGCACGTGGCATCATTAAAGATTAGTCACACTCCTTGTCTGCGTAGATAGGGGCTTTGATGATACTATTTCTTATTCTCAGCGAGCCGCTGTCATTTATATAGACTGAATGTTGTTATGAACAGCTCTGCTTTTAATTTCCAGACATTGTCTCCTGACCTGATTATGGATGCCCTCGAAGGTGTGGAGTTGCGGGTAGATTCAGGTTTAACTGCACTCAATAGTTATGAAAACCGCGTTTATCAGTTTATGGATGAAGATCGTAAGCGATACGTGGTGAAATTCTACCGCCCTGAGCGCTGGAACAGCGAGCAAATTCTGGAAGAACATCAGTTCTCGCTTGATTTGGCCGAGTCTGAAATCCCGGTGATAGCCCCATTGCAGCTTGATGGGCGCACCTTGCATACCCATGGTGGTTTTTTCTTTACTGTTTTTCCGAGTGTTGGTGGGCGTCAGTATGAAATCGATAACCTTGATCAATTAGAGTGGGTTGGGCGTTATCTAGGCCGAATTCACCAGGTGGGCAGTGACGCTCTGTTTGTCGCTCGCTCAACGATAGGGATTGAGGAGTATCTGACAGAACCACGCCAGTTGCTGGCCAGTAGCGAATTGGTGCCAGCAAAACAGCGGGATAAATTTCTGGCAGCAACTGACCTGCTGATTAGCACCATCAAGCAGTATTGGCACACTGATTGGCAGTCATTGCGGTTACATGGTGATTGCCACCCAGGTAATATTTTGTGGCGTGATGGGCCGATGTTTGTCGATTTGGATGATGCCAGAAATGGCCCGGCGGTTCAGGATCTTTGGATGTTGCTACATGGCGAGCGCCGCGAGCAATTGATCCAGTTAGATATCTTGTTAGAGGCTTATGGCGAGTTTGCTGATTTTGATCAGCGAGAACTTGCACTCATTGAACCGTTACGTGCGATGCGGATGGTTTATTACCTCGCATGGGTTGCCAGACGTTGGCAGGACCCGGCGTTTCCTAAAAGTTTTCCGTGGATGGCGGAGTCTGATTTCTGGTTACAGCAGACTGCATCATTTACAGAACAGGTTAAGCTGTTGCAGGAACCCCCTTTGCAGCTGATGCCAATGTACTAAAGCTAAGATAATGGAGATTGTTATAGTATGAAAAATGTATGGTTAGCACTCGTTGGCATGGTGATGGCATTCAGTGCATCGGCTGCACAATTTACTGATGGCACTCAGTACCAAACGTTAAACAAACCGGTAACCGGTGAGCCTCAGGTTTTAGAGTTTTTCTCTTTCTATTGCCCTCATTGCTACCAGTTTGAAGAGGTTTATCATGTTCCTCAGGCAGTAAAAAAAGCACTGCCAGAAGGGACTAAAATGACCCGTTACCATGTTGAGTTCCTTGGCCCATTGGGCAAGCAACTGACTCAAGCATGGGCTGTTGCTATGGCGCTGGGTGTTGAAGAAAAAATCACACCGCTGATGTTTGAAGGTGTACAGAAAACACAAACTGTACAAACTCCGGATGATATCCGTAACGTCTTCATCAAAGCGGGTGTGAGTGGCGAAGACTATGATGCTGCATTAAACAGTTTTGTCGTTAAATCACTGGTTGTTCAGCAGCAAAAAGCCGCTGAAGATCTAGAATTACGTGGTGTGCCAGCGATGTTTGTTAATGGCAAATATATGATTAAAAACGATGGCATGGATACCAGTTCAATGGATACCTATGTTAAACAGTATGCAGATGTCGTTAAGTTCCTGCTGACTCAGAAATAATAGTATAAAAAGAGGGGCTGAATTTTATTAGCCCCTCTTTCAGTTATCGAATATTTGCACACTTCAAATCTGTTTCTATCTCGCTATAAAAACATCGCATTATCTAATGTAATAGCCATTTGAACGAGTGCCGACTTTTATTAGTCTTGATGTTGTTTTTGATTGATTTATCTATTTCAGTGATAGGTTACCATCAATATTTAAGGCACAAAAAGATAAAATAAGTTTGCGCGAAGGAATAAAAAATCTGTGTCGATAAATTTACAATAAGTAAAATCCACGGACCTTATGATAGTGACTGAATAAGTAATATCCACAATTCAGATAACGAATTAATGACAATAAAATAAGAAATCAATAACTATAACTATATGATTATTAAGATATAAAATATTACTCTATAAAAAAACGGCAAAAAGATATAATCTGCTCATGCTTTTACTCACAAAGTTATCCACAAGCTGGATCTTTAAGATCACAATGTAAAAATGCTCTCTTTCGCACAGGAATGGACGCTAAGATTCGTCTCTTGCTGCTAGCTATGGCATTCTTAGCGTCAGACCTTGCTGAATAAAGATGAAGAAACTCTATGGCCCAGATTGCAGAAAACCCATTAATCCTCGTAGACGGTTCCTCTTACCTCTATCGCGCCTACCATGCTTTTCCACCGCTAACCAACAGCAAAGGTGAGCCAACGGGGGCGATGTATGGCGTGTTGAACATGTTGCGCAGTCTGTTGCTGCAATACCGACCAAGCCATGTCGCTGTAGTTTTTGATGCCAAAGGTAAAACATTTCGCGATGAGCTTTTCGCGGAATATAAGTCTCATCGACCACCTATGCCCGATGATTTGCGGGCTCAAATTGAGCCGCTTCACCAAATGGTTAAAGCTATGGGGCTGCCTTTATTGGTTGTTTCCGGTGTAGAGGCTGACGATGTTATTGGTACTTTGGCACAAGAGGCTGAAAAAGCGGGTCATGCCGTATTAATCAGCACCGGTGATAAAGATATGGCGCAATTAGTTACGCCAAATATTACTCTTATCAATACAATGAATAACGCTATTTTAGGGCCACAGGAAGTGTGCGAAAAATATGGCGTTCCTCCTGAGCTGATTATTGATTTTCTCGCCCTGATGGGTGACTCCTCCGATAATATTCCGGGGGTTCCAGGTGTTGGTGAGAAAACAGCACAGGCTTTATTGCAAGGTCTGGGTGGATTGGACTCGTTATTTAGTAATTTGGATAAGATATCCACGCTGACATTCCGTGGTGCAAAAACGATGTCTGCTAAATTAGAGCAGAATAAAGATGTTGCCTATCTCTCCTATAAATTAGCCACGATTAAAACGGATGTTGAGCTGGATATAACTTGTGATGAGTTGAACGTCTCAGCGCCGGATGATGATCAGTTACATCAATTATTCAGCCGTTATGAATTTAAGCGCTGGCTTGCAGATGTAGAAGCCGGTAAATGGCTGGATGGTAAAAAAGACAGGCCATCGGCACAAGTCAGTAATAAGGCTTTTGTCGCGACAGAACCTGCACCTGTGGCTGAAGTGACGGCTGTGCTCTCACAAGAAAATTATCAGACTATCTTGGATGAGAAATCTTTAAGCGATTGGATTGAGCGGCTTAAAAAGGCAGAGGTTTTCGCTTTTGATACTGAAACTGATGGGCTTGATACCCTCAGCAGTAATTTAATTGGCCTCTCTTTCGCAGTGGCACCGGGTGAAGCAGCTTATTTGCCATTAGCGCATGATTATTTGGATGCCCCTGCTCAGCTTGATAGGGATTGGGTTCTGGCCCAGCTTAAACCCTTGCTGGAAGATGATAAGGCCATGAAAGTCGGGCAGAATCTTAAGTTTGATCAAAGCATGTTGGTACGTTATGGCATTGATTTACGTGGTATTGCTTTTGATACCATGTTGGAATCTTATGTTTTAGACAGTGTTGCCGGCAGACATGATATGGATAGCCTGGCGGAACGTTATCTTAACCATAAGACCATTACTTTCGAAGAGATCGCCGGTAAAGGTAAAAACCAACTCACCTTCAACCAAATTGCATTAGAGCAAGCTGGGCCTTATGCGGCAGAAGATGCTGACGTTACCCTACAGTTGCACTTGGTGCTGTGGCCGAAGTTACAGCAAAGTGAAGGGCTCAAACGGGTATTCCAAGAAATTGAGATGCCGTTACTGCCAATTTTGTCCCGTATCGAGCGAACAGGTGTATTGATTGACCAGA
The DNA here is from genome assembly GCF_902170785.1 of Yersinia proxima. Taxonomy (GTDB): domain Bacteria; phylum Pseudomonadota; class Gammaproteobacteria; order Enterobacterales; family Enterobacteriaceae; genus Yersinia; species Yersinia proxima. Next base: position 5,635 of record NZ_CABHYG010000024.1, read on the forward strand.
ATATATTGGCGGCGCATTCCAAAGAGCTGACTATTCGTCTTGATGAGTTGGAAAAACAAGCGCACGAATTGGCTGAAGAGCCTTTTAATCTTGCCTCGCCAAAGCAGTTACAGGTCATTTTGTATGAAAAACAAAAACTGCCGATCTTGAAGAAAACCCCTGGCGGCGCGGCTTCAACTAACGAAGAGGTGCTGGCCGAGTTGGCGCTGGATTACCCTCTGCCGAAGGTTATTCTTGAGTATCGGGGTTTAGCTAAGCTGAAAAGTACCTATACCGATAAACTGCCGTTGATGATTAATCCGGTTTCCGGGCGAGTTCATACCTCTTATCATCAGGCTGTAACTGCCACCGGGCGTTTATCTTCCCGTGATCCTAACTTGCAAAACATTCCGGTGCGAAATGAAGAGGGGCGTCGTATACGTCAGGCCTTTATTGCGCCAGAAGGTTACCGCATCATGGCGGCAGACTACTCCCAGATTGAGCTGCGTATCATGGCTCATTTGTCGCAGGATAAGGGGCTATTGGCGGCATTTGCCGCAGGAAAGGATATTCACCGCGCAACAGCGGCTGAAGTGTTCGGTTTACCTCTTGAAAAGGTCACTAATGAACAGCGCCGTAGTGCGAAAGCCATCAACTTTGGTCTGATTTATGGCATGAGTGCATTTGGTTTGGCGCGGCAACTGAATATTCCTCGTGGAGAAGCTCAGCGCTATATGGATCTCTATTTTGAGCGCTATCCGGGCGTGTTGGAATATATGGAGCGCACTCGCAAACAAGCCGCTGAACAAGGTTATGTCACGACCCTGGATGGCCGTCGTCTCTATTTGCCTGATATTCACTCACGTAATGCAACTCGTCGTAAAGCGGCTGAACGTGAAGCTATCAATGCGCCGATGCAAGGGACCGCCGCTGATATTATTAAGCGTGCAATGATTGCGGTGGATGCCTGGTTACAGCAAGAAGCTGAGCCTCTGGTGCGGGTCATCATGCAAGTACACGATGAATTAGTCTTTGAAGTGCATGAGAGTGTATTGGAAAGCGCCGAACAGAAGATCCGAGAACTGATGGAACAAAGCATGCAACTGGCTGTGCCATTAAAAGTTGATGTCGGTGTGGGTTATAACTGGGATCAAGCTCATTAGTTGTATGGGTAAGTGGTGATAAATAAAGCATTTTATGTAATTAAGCTACATTTAGGCACGATAATGCGGGGATGAAGTGCGCTGAATCGTGACAATTTGTGTAACTATACAACAAAAAATTCTTTTGCCCTGCGAAAAAATGATGTAGAGTTACAGATGTAGGGTACAGAGGTAAGATGTTCTATCTTTCAGACCTTTTACTTCACGTAATCGGATTTGGCTGTATATTAGCCGCCCCAGTCATTTATTGACTGGGGCGTTTTTTATTGGGTCTTTGTCAGAAAATAAGCCAGAAAATGGGCGAAATATTGACTGGTAGAAAAGCGTCGTTGGGGGGTTACCGCAAAGAATTGCCGAGGGATATGACTGTCACTACTGAAGTAACAGCCCTTACGGGCTGCAAATGGCAACAGGCTATTCGCCTTCTTCGTCATACTCGTCAATCATGACTTCCGGCGGGATCTCGCTGAACCAGGTATCCAGTTTTTCACGCAATTTATCGACACCAATCTTTTTCAATGATGAGAACGCTTCAACCTGAATATCACCCATAAATGGGATGATAGCTTCCCGCACCATGTTCAGTTGGGCTTTGCGAGCGCCAGATGCCAGCTTATCTGCTTTGGTTAGTAACAGTAGAACTGGAGTTCCGACGGCGACTGCCCAGGTAATCATCTGCTGATCTAAATCTTTTAGCGGATGACGAATATCCATTAACACAACTAATCCTTTCAGGCAGTTACGTTTCTGTAAATATTCTCCTAGTGCGCGTTGCCACTTGAGTTTCATCTCTTCCGGGACTTCGGCATAGCCATAACCCGGTAAGTCGACCAAACGCACACCCTCAACCACTTCAAATAAGTTAATCAGCTGAGTACGGCCGGGTGTTTTACTGGTTCTGGCCAAACTTTTCTGACCAGTTAATGTATTGAGAGCACTCGATTTGCCTGCATTTGAGCGGCCAGCAAATGCCACTTCAATACCTTCATCACGTGGCAGATGGCGAATATCCGGAGCACTGATGACGAAGTGAGTCATGTGATAGTTAAAATTTCTGATAGTCAAAATTTGTCGTCTCCGTGAGAGATAGCTTACATGCAGCGATTATAACTGCATCGGGCCGAAAAAAGGGGGTTTATCTTTTATCCCTTTCTACCTGAAGTTGTAGAGGCCGAAGTTGTAGAGGGTTCGCGGCGCACTCTGATCTGTTTTTTTCCGTGAAATTGCAATTTTTGTGAGTTGGCGGTCATTGTCGGAAAAACTAATCGCTTATCATTGAATGATTGTTAAGAAAAACTTTATTAATAATAGGCTACACTTATCAGCGGTTAATTTGTTTTTATGATTATTTTTTTGAATAAAAACAAATGACTATTTTTTGTAAGCCATGGTTTTTAACAGTGCGGGATGTACTGGCAAGGAGCGTAATCACTTAGGAAGAGTGGGTTATGCTTAAGGAATGTAATGGATATACTGTGAGCCAGGGATGATACAGGGAGCTTATATAAAAGGATGTTTATGGACACAGGCCGGAGTGCTGGGTGAGTCACCTTCAGGGTTGGGGGGATGGCAAGGATGGCGAATTGCAGTAGGGAGAAACCGGGACGTTATATCAGTGCAGGGAATGCACAGTAAGGATATCCTTCCGCAGAAGGTGCGAAAAAAGGCGACAGGTTAATCTGCCGCCTTTTTTCTTTCTCTTCTTTCTGCTAGATTCCGGCCCAATCCTATACTCAATAAATTTCAAGATGCAGGAAAGCGGCAAGTAAGAGCATCTGCAACTTGGAAGATGACGGGTATATACTCAATCCGATCCCATACTCATTTAAGAGCACAGGTTATGAAGCAACCAAATAAAGCACCACGCGCTGACCGTGCGGCCCCGAAAGGCACCGCAACGCCAAAGCGTCATAAAAAAACCCGTGTAGAGCTTGATATTGAAGCCCGCGAGCGCAAACGTCAGAAGAGACACAGTGGCAATCGCTCAGGGGCGAGAACCAATGTTGAGGGTAGTAATAAAACGGGGTCAACTCAGGCTCAAGAGAAAGATCCGCGTATTGGCAGCAAAGTGCCTGTACCTCTGGTGGTCGAGAGCAAGGCAAAAGCGAAGCCAACCACTAAGCCAGTGGCCAAAGTTGAAGCTAAGCCACGCCTGACGCCGGAAGAAGAGCTAACCAAGCTGGAAAACGATGAGCGTTTGGATGCATTGCTGGACAGACTCGATAACGACGAAGTATTGAGCAAAGAAGATCAGGCTTATGTTGATCTGACGTTAGATCGTATCGATGCCCTGATGGAACAATTAGGCATTGAACTGGGTGACGACGAAGATGATGAAGAGCGCGAAGAAAAGCCGGAAGACATCTTAAAATTACTGAAGAGCGGTAATCCAAAAGATACATTTTAATCCATGCAGTGGGTGATCCCGATAATAGCCCTACTACTTACATGTTATCTATTGTGGTTATTGGGTAAACTATGGCGGCTGTCGCAACGAAGAAAACAGTTGCGCAGCGCTTCTGCGGCCAGACAACGAAAACATCTGCCCCTTAACCGGCCCGGTAAGCGAAAATATCGGAAGGAATGAACATGTCTGAAAACGCTATAGTTTGGGATCTGTCCCTGATTCAAAAATATAATTATTCAGGGCCGCGCTATACCTCTTACCCCACCGCCCTTGAGTTTAGCGAAGAGTACAATGAATCTGCTTTTCAGCAGGCAGTGAAACGTTATCCGCAGCGGCCTTTATCGCTGTATGTGCATATCCCGTTTTGTCATAAGCTCTGCTACTTCTGTGGCTGCAATAAACTGGTGACGCGCCAGCAACATAAAGCTGATGAATATCTGGCGGTCTTGGAAAAAGAGATCCGCCAGCGGGCGGCGTTATTTGCCGGTCGCCAGGTCAGCCAGATGCATTGGGGCGGCGGCACGCCCACTTATCTGAATAAAACACAAATCACTCATTTGATGAATCTGTTGCGTGAAAACTTTGATTTTCTGCCCGGCGCAGAGCAGTCAATTGAAGTCGATCCGCGTGAAATTGAGCTGGATGTACTCGACCATCTGCGTGCTGAAGGGTTTAATCGCCTGAGCATGGGGGTGCAGGATTTCAATAAAGAGGTTCAACGGCTGGTTAACCGTGAGCAAGATGAAGATTTTATCTTTGCACTGATTGCCCGCGCTAAGGCGCTGGGGTTTAACTCAACCAATATTGATTTGATTTATGGTTTGCCAAAACAGACGCCAGAAAGTTTTGCTTTTACCCTCAAGCGAGTAGCAGAACTCAACCCTGATCGCTTGAGTGTATTTAATTATGCCCATTTGCCAAGTCTGTTTGCCGCACAGCGTAAAATTAAAGATGCGGATTTACCAAGTGCCGAGCAGCGACTGGATATTTTGCAACATACCATCAGTTTCTTAACGGAATCTGGCTATCAGTTCATTGGTATGGATCATTTTGCCCGACCAGACGATGAGCTAGCGATTGCTCAGCGTGAAGGTAAATTACATCGTAATTTCCAGGGTTATACCACGCAAGGTGAGAGTGATTTACTTGGTTTGGGGGTTTCTGCCATCAGCATGTTAGGTGACAGTTACGCGCAAAATGAAAAAGATTTAAAGACTTACTATGCTGTTGTCGAACAGCGTGGCAATGCCTTATGGCGTGGCCTGACCATGACTGAAGATGATTGCTTGCGCCGCGACGTGATTAAGACACTGATTTGTAACTTCCAAATCAGCTATCAGCCGATTGAACAGCATTATGGTATTCATTTCGCTGATTATTTTGCTGAAGATTTTGAGTTGCTCGCCCCCTTTGAACAAGATGGGCTGGTGGAGCGGGGTGATAAGAGTATCCGTGTAACTCCGCGCGGGCGTTTACTCATTCGCAATATTTGTATGTGTTTCGATATTTATTTACGAAAACAGGCACGCAAGCAGCAGTTCTCCCGCGTGATCTAATAAAGTCACCCTCAGTGATGAGGGTGATCGCTAAATAAAATTTATTCCATTCCCAATTCTTTCAATTTACGCGTTAACGTATTTCGACCCCAGCCTAACAGACGGGCTGCTTCCTGTTTGTGTCCTTGGGTATGACGTAATGCGGTGGTTAACAGCGTGCGCTCCATTTCTGGTTGCGCTTCTGACAGTAAGTCCTGATGACCAGACCGTAATGCCCGATCTGCCCATTGCGCCAGTAATGTCGACCAATTATCCGGCATCCGTTGGCCGGAAGCATCTGGTGTGCTGGTTTCAAACAGCTCAGAAGGTAAGTCCTGAACCAGTACTTCTTGCCCGGCAGCCATCACGGTCAACCAACGGCAGGTATTTTCCAGTTGGCGTACGTTTCCCGGCCAAGGCAGGCGAGTCAGTGCAACTTCTGTTTCAGGATGCAGGTTCTTGGCTTCGACACCCAACTCTTTCGCGGCGACTTGTAAAAAGTAGCGCGCCAGACGAGGAATATCTTCACGGCGCTCACGCAGTGGCGGTAAATGCACTCGAATGACATTCAGACGGTGGAATAAGTCTTCGCGGAATTTCCCTTCCTGAACCCGTAGCTCCAGATTCTGATGGGTTGCAGCAATGATGCGCACATCCACCTTGACCGGTGCATAACCGCCAACCCGATAGAACTGGCCGTCGGCCAACACGCGCAACAGGCGGGTTTGCACATCCAGCGGCATATCACCAATTTCATCTAAAAACAGTGTGCCGCCATCAGCTTGTTCAAAGCGGCCTTGGCGTACCTGATTGGCACCGGTAAATGCGCCTTTTTCATGGCCAAACAGTTCGGACTCAATTAAATCTTTTGGAATCGCAGCCATATTCAATGCGATGAAAGGGGCTTTGGCTCGAGGGCTATGGCGATGTAGTGCATGGGCCACTAACTCTTTACCCGTACCTGATTCGCCGTTAATCAGCACGCTAATAGAGGAGCGCGACAAGCGGCCAATGATGCGAAAAACATCCTGCATCGCAGGTGCTTCGCCGATGATATCAGCCGTCGGGCCACTGGCAGGTTGGGTGCGAGCGGGTTGTTGTTGCTCTTGATAATGGCTGATAGCCCGCTCAACCAGCGCGACCGCTTCATCAATATCAAAGGGTTTGGGCAGATAATCAAATGCCCCTTGTTGGTAAGCGCTAACTGCTGCGTCTAAATCAGAATGTGCCGTCATTATGATGACCGGAAGCATCGGGTGGCGCTGCTTAATTTGTTTTAGCAGTGCTAATCCATCCATGCCGGGCATACGAATATCGGATAACAACACATCCGGGGTTTGCGTGGCAAGCGCATCCAATACCTGATTGCCGGTATCGAATGTTGCACAGTTTAGGCCAGCTCCAGTCAGTGCGCGTTCAAGCACCCAGCGGATGGAGCTATCGTCATCGACGATCCAGACTATCCCTCGTTGCATAGAAACCTCACTGGCGAATAGGCAGGTAAACCGAGAATTCGGTATGTCCCGGCCAACTGTTAAATTCAATTTTACCCGAATGCTGATCGATAAGACTACGGGCAATGGACAAGCCAAGGCCCGTCCCTCCCTCACGGCCACTGACCATCGGATAGAACACGGTATCTTGTAATTGCGTTGGTACGCCTGGCCCATCATCTTCAATATCAATTCGCGCGGCCAAGCGGTAGCGCACGCCATGCAGTGTTATCTGAAATGCGGTGCGGGTACGAAGTGTTATTGTGCCGCCAGCTTCACCTAAAGCCTGTAATGCATTGCGGGTGATGTTGAGCAGCACTTGTTCAATTTGATCGGGATCGTGCGCCAGCTCAGGCAAACTGGGGTCATAATCACGGATTAACGTCACGTTATCCGGTTTTTCCAGAGAGACGAGTTGGCAAACCCGTTCAGCAACCTGATGGATGCTTTGTGTAACATGTTGACCAGGCCGCTGTGGGCCTAATAAGCGGTCAACCAAATTACGTAGGCGATCAGCTTGTTCAATGATGACTTTGGTATATTCCAGTAATGCCGGATCGGGCAGGGCTTTTGACAATAATTGTGCCGCCCCTCGTAAACCACCTAATGGATTCTTGATTTCGTGCGCCAGCCCACGAACCAAATCACGTGCAGCGATTTGTTGTGCATGCTGTAGTTGCTCTTGGCTTAAGCGACGCTGATTATCCATCGGAGCCATTTCCAGTAGTATAAAACCCTCTGGCAATGACTGTGCGGTGAGCGATAAAATATGTGCCCGACCATCAACCACCAATGTCACTTCGTTATCGGTAAAACCTTGGCCCGACTCCAGACTCTCCCTCATCAGCTCAATATTCAGAGAAAAATAGCCTAATAATTCGGGGAGTGGTGTACCAAAAAGTTTACGAGAGCTTTGCGCCAGAAGTTGCTGGGCCGCGGGGTTGGCATAATGAATAGCCAGAGAATCATCTAATAGCAGAATGCTATTAATGAGAGAATTGAGGATCTGCCCAGCATCGGGCAGCGTGCCTGTTGCCATTACGCAGACTCCTGCACATTTTTGGTGCATTAATCCTAGCGGTTCAGTCGCAACTGAGCCAGAGGAATGATGACGAAAACGAAAAGTGGAGAAAAAAGCCCATTATGAAATGGGCTAAAAGTTTCCACGGCAACAAAAAAACTAAAACTTAAACGCTGTAATACAATTCGAACTCAACTGGGTGCGGAGTCATACGAACACGGTCCATCTCTTCTTTACGCAGTTCGATATAAGCATCGATAGCGTCGTCAGTGAACACGCCACCACGGGTCAGGAACTCGCGGTCTTCGTTCAGTGCAGCCATTGCTTCGTCCAGTGAACCTGCAACTTTTGGAATTTCAGCTTCTTCTTCCGGTGGCAAGTCATACAGGTTTTTGTCCATCGCATCACCAGGGTGAATTTTGTTGATGATGCCATCAAGGCCAGCCATCAGCAGAGCTGCGAAGCACAGGTATGGGTTAGCTGCTGGGTCTGGGAAGCGCGCTTCAATACGACGTGCTTTCGGGCTGGCAACCACAGGGATACGGATAGAAGCTGAACGGTTACGGGCAGAATATGCCAACATTACCGGTGCTTCGTAGCCTGGGACCAAACGTTTGTAGGAGTTAGTCGTTGGGTTAGCCAAGGCGTTAATGGCTTTTGCGTGCTTGATGATACCGCCGATATAGAACAGCGCCATTTCAGACAGGCCAGCGTATTTGTCACCGGCGAACAAGTTAGTACCGTTCTTGGACAAAGACATATGGCAGTGCATACCTGAACCGTTATCACCGAACATAGGTTTTGGCATGAAAGTCGCAGTTTTACCGAATGCGTGTGCCACGTTGTGCACCACATATTTGTAAATCTGAATTTCGTCAGCTTTTTTGGTCATGGTATTGAAGCGAGTTGCCACTTCGTTCTGACCGGCTGTTGCAACTTCATGGTGGTGCGCTTCAACCACCAGGCCCATTTCTTCCATGGTCAAACACATGGTAGAACGCAGGTCCTGTGAAGAATCGACCGGAGGAACCGGGAAGTAACCCCCTTTGACTGCTGGACGATGGCCTTTGTTGCCACCTTCGTATTTGGTGCTGGAGTTCCATGCGCCTTCGATATCATCGATAGAGACGTGAGAACCACGGATGGTGCTACCAAAACGAACGTCGTCGAACAGGAAGAATTCTGGCTCTGGCCCAAATAATACGGTATCGGCGATGCCTGAAGATTTCAGGAATTCTTCTGCGCGCTTGGAGATAGAACGCGGGTCGCGGTCATAACCTTGCAGAGTGCCTGGCTCGAGGATGTCACAGCGAATAATCAGTGTGGAGTCTTCGAAGAACGGGTCCATAACAGCGGTGCTGGCGTCTGGCATCAGTACCATGTCGGATTCGTTAATGCCTTTCCAGCCACCAATCGAGGAGCCATCAAACATTTTGCCTTCTTCGAAGAAGTCAGCGTTGACCTGATGAGCTGGAATAGTGATGTGCTGTTCTTTCCCTTTAGTATCGGTGAAACGCAAATCAACAAATTTCACTTCGTGCTCATTCAGCATCGTCAAAACATGTTCAGCGGACATACTTATATCTCCTGGATTTGTCATAGTCGTCGTCGTGGAACGATTACCGTGTTATTCCCTTCGAACTTGAAGTTACAGGGGGAGTGGCTGCACTCACTTACCCGAATTACTTACCAGAGTAAGCTCATCGGGATTCATTCACTTGCCGCCTACCTGCAACACCAATTTCTTTGGGTATATGATGTTCAGTCATTCATGCTAAAATACATTGCGAAATCTATGCCAACTTTCCAAACCCCCCGTTTATGCCATATCATAGGGGTCTGCTGATATTCAGTATGCACCAGGATAGTTATATTGCACTATTTTGGTGCTTCATTTGCGCTGTTGGGCACTGTATTGGTGCAATAAGAGGCCGGAAGGCTATTTTTGCACCGTGAAAGGGATCACAAACACACCGCCGTTAGGTTGTTTATAAGAGAATTTTGTGATCTTGTTTAGTCCCTCGCCTAATACGTGTACAATAGCGCGCTATTTCTAAATGCCTGAGGCAAAAAAGCTGTGATCGAGAATCTGCGTAACATCGCCATTATTGCGCACGTTGACCATGGGAAAACTACCCTGGTTGATAAGTTGCTACAACAATCTGGTACGTTCGGTGAACGTGCTGAAGCAACTGAACGTGTAATGGACTCCAACGATTTGGAGAAAGAGCGTGGGATAACCATCCTCGCCAAAAATACTGCCATTAAGTGGAAAGACTACCGCATCAACATCGTGGATACCCCAGGACACGCCGATTTCGGCGGTGAAGTTGAGCGTGTAATGTCTATGGTTGACTCTGTTCTGCTGGTTGTCGACGCAATGGATGGCCCGATGCCGCAGACACGTTTCGTGACCAAAAAGGCTTTTGCTAATGGTCTGAAACCAATCGTGGTAATCAATAAAGTTGACCGTCCGGGCGCGCGCCCTGATTGGGTTGTAGATCAGGTATTCGACCTGTTTGTTAACCTGGACGCAACCGACGAACAACTGGACTTCCCTATCATTTATGCATCTGCATTGATGGGTATTGCTGGTGAAGACCACAATGATATGGCGGAAGATATGACCCCGTTGTATCAAGCCATCGTTGACCATGTGTCTCCGCCACAAGTTGAGCTTGAAGCTCCGTTCCAGATGCAGATCTCTCAGCTGGATTACAACAACTATGTTGGTGTTATCGGCATCGGTCGAATCAAACGCGGTAAAGTTAAGCCAAACCAGCAAGTCACTATCATTGATAGCGAAGGCAAAACTCGTAACGCTAAAGTCGGTAAAGTTCTGACTCACATGGGTCTGGAGCGTATTGAAGCTACCGAGGCTGAAGCTGGCGATATCATTGCCATCACCGGTCTGGGCGAGTTGAACATCTCTGATACCATTTGCGATGTAAGTGCTGTTGAAGCATTACCTGCATTGTCTGTTGATGAACCAACCGTAAGCATGTATTTCTGCGTTAACACCTCTCCGTTCTGTGGTAAAGAAGGCAAGTACGTGACTTCACGTCAGATCCTTGAGCGCCTGAACAAAGAGTTGATTCATAACGTGGCACTGCGTGTTGAAGAAACTGAAGATGCTGATGCATTCCGCGTATCTGGTCGTGGCGAACTGCACCTGTCGGTTCTGATCGAAAACATGCGTCGTGAAGGTTTCGAGCTGGCTGTATCCCGTCCTAAGGTTATCAACCGTAAAATCGATGGCCGTATGCAAGAGCCATTCGAAAACGTGACGTTGGATATCGAAGAGCAACACCAGGGCGCAGTAATGCAAGCCATGGGTGAGCGTAAAGGCGACGTGAAAGACATGGTTCCAGACGGCAAAGGCCGTATTCGTTTGGATTACCTGATCCCAGCACGTGGTTTGATCGGTTTCCGTACTGAATTCATGACCATGACCTCTGGTACTGGCCTGTTGTACTCCACATTCAGTCACTATGATGATGTGCGTCCAGGCGAGATCGGTCAACGTCAAAACGGCGTATTGATCTCTAACGGTCAGGGTAAAGCTGTTGCATTCGCATTGTTCAAACTGCAAGACCGCGGCAAACTGTTCATCGGTCATGGTACAGAAGTGTATGAAGGCCAAATCATTGGTATTCACTCACGTTCTAACGACCTGACTGTAAACTGCTTGACCGGTAAGCAACTGACCAACATGCGTGCATCGGGTACTGATGAAGCAACCACGCTGGTTCCTTTCCTGAAGAAAACTCTGGAACAGGCTCTGGAATTCATTGATGACGATGAATTGGTTGAAGTTACCCCGCAATCGATCCGTATCCGTAAGCGTCACCTGACGGAAAACGATCGTAAGCGTGCAAGTCGTGGTCCTAAAGAAGATTAATTCTTCTTGGTTCCATTGATACTTAGGGCGCGAAAAGCGCCCTGAGTTCTATCCCTTTCGTCCTTGAAGCTGCAACTGTGTTAGCTTCGCTCACTCACCCGAATCACTTACTGGTCTTAGCCTTAAAAAATAAGTAAGCTCATCGGGATGAATTCACTTGCCGCTTAGTTGCAACTCCAATGCCTTTGGGGATACTTTTTATTTTTTACCGCTACGGTAAAATATTATTTTTCCTGACCGACCCCTCCTTTTTCTCCCTCTCTCTGTTCAGTTTTCTTTTTTCCCGTTACAGTAAAACTCACCATCTAATTGGGAGAGCGCCATGCTGTATATCTTTGATCTAGGGAATGTGATTGTTGATATCGACTTCAAACGCGTATTGGGTGTTTGGAGTAAATTAAGCAGTGTTCCGTTGGCTACACTGAGTGAGCGCTTTACGATGGGAGAGGTCTTCCAGCAGCATGAGCGCGGTGAAATAAGCGATGAGGATTTTGCCCATCAGCTAAGTGACGAAATGGGGCTATCCTTGAGTTTCGAACAGTTTGCTGAAGGTTGGCAGGCGGTGTTTGTGGCTTTACGCCCTGAAGTCATCTCGAACATGCAAAAGTTGCGAGCCGAAGGGCATCGAGTGGTGGTGCTATCTAATACTAACCGTTTGCATTGCAATTATTGGCCACAGCATTACCCTGAAGTTGCAGCTGCCGCAGATCATATGTATTTGTCGCAAGATTTGGGGATGCGCAAACCTGAAGCCAGAATCTATCAACATGTATTGAATGCGGAGAACATTTCAGCAGAGCAGGCCGTATTCTTTGATGATGTTGAGGCGAATATTGTTGCCGCCAGAATCGAGGGTATTACTGGCATTCACGTCACCGACCGAAAGGTTATTCCAGCTTATTTTTCCTGATAAGTTATTACTCCAGACGCTAATGGGTTAGCCTTAAACATCACGCTAGCCCATAACCGAACCTAAACACCGGTATTGATTGAGAGATAAACATGGCGAGTTTTCTGCGTTTTCGCTTATCTGCATCTTTAAAACCCTACATTACGTTCGGACGAATGCTTTACACCCGAATAGATAAAGACGGGTTAACCATGCTGGCTGGGCATCTGGCGTATGTATCATTACTTTCTCTCGTACCATTGATCACGGTAATTTTTGCTCTATTCGCGGCTTTTCCGATGTTTGCTGATATCAGCATAAAATTGAAAGCCTTCATATTCGCCAATTTTATGCCTGCAACTGGCGATATTATCCAAAACTATCTCGAGCAATTTGTTGCCAACTCAAATCGTATGACAGTGGTGGGCACCTGCGGCTTGATTGTGACAGCGTTGCTGCTAATTTACTCCGTCGACAGTGTGCTCAACACTATCTGGCGCAGCAAGGTTCATCGGTCACTGGTATTTTCATTTGCCGTTTATTGGATGGTACTGACATTAGGGCCGATTCTCGTCGGGGCCAGTATGGTTATCAGCTCGTATTTGCTGTCATTGCAATGGCTGGCAAATGCCCAGGTAGATAGCATGATCGATGAGACATTGCGGCTATTTCCGTTGCTGATTTCCTGGGTTTCATTTTGGTTATTGTACAGTGTGGTGCCAACCGTGAGGGTGCCTGCGCGAGATGCCGTTATCGGCGCACTGGTTGCTGCATTATTTTTCGAGCTTGGTAAGAAAGGATTCACGATGTATATCACGCTGTTTCCGTCTTATCAGCTGATTTACGGGGTGCTGGCCGTTATCCCCATTTTATTTCTTTGGGTTTATTGGAGTTGGTGCATTGTGTTATTGGGGGCGGAAATTACGGTCACCTTGGGCGAGTATCGCGCGCAACGCCATCAGGCCATAACAGAGCAGAACCCGAGTCAAAGTCAGGAGATGTAAGGCATTATGATTGCGTTGATTCAACGGGCGCTTAGCGCCAATGTCGTGGTTGATGGGGAAGTGGTGGGTGAGATTGGGCCTGGATTGTTGATATTACTCGGTGTTGAACAAGAGGATACCGAGCAAAAAGCACAGCGCTTATGTGAAAAAGTTCTGGGCTATCGGATTTTTAGTGATGAGAACGACAAAATGAACCTGAATGTTCAGCAAGCGGGGGGCAGTGTGCTGGTGGTTTCACAATTTACACTGGTTGCTGATACTCAAAAGGGCATGAGACCCAGTTTCTCTCGTGGGGCTGCTCCCGCAGAAGCAGACAGGCTTTATCAGTATTTTGTTGCCCAGTGTCGCGAGCATGGTGTAAAAACGGAAACGGGATTATTTGCAGCGGATATGAAAGTTAGCCTGGTAAACGACGGCCCAGTGACGTTCTGGTTGCAAGTTTAAAGACGGAATTTCGCCCCAGATTGAAGATTACGACCTATACCCGTATCGGGATTTACTCAATTGCTACCTTCCTGTAACTCGAATTATTTAAGGTATAGATCTTATTGATAATTTTAAAGAGAGAATGCTCCTATGTATCACTTGCGTGTGCCGACAACAGAACAAGAACTTAAAGATTATTATCAATTCCGTTGGGAAATGTTACGCAAGCCGCTACATCAACCGATAGGTTCTGAAAAAGATGCTTATGACGCAATGGCCCATCACCAAATGGTGGTGGATGAGCAGGGTAAACCTGTCGCTATTGGCCGTTTATACATCAATGCCGATAACGAGGCTGCTATTCGCTTTCTGGCGGTAGACCCGTCAGTGAGATCTAAGGGGTTAGGGACGTTAGTTGCAATGACATTAGAGTCAGTCGCGCGCCAGGAAGGGGTCAAGCGGGTAGTGTGTAGCGCCCGCGAAGATGCGGTCGATTTCTTCTCAAAACTCGGTTTTATCAGTCAGGGGGAGATAACCGCCCCGCAGACTACGCCAGTTCGTCATTTCTTAATGATTAAACCGGTTGTGACCATGGATGATATTCTGCACCGCCCTGATTGGTGTGGTCAGTTGCAGCGAGCCTGGTATGACCATATTCCACTGAGCGAAAAAATGGGTGTACGCATTAGCCAATATACTGGGCAGCGTTTTGTCACAACCATGCCGGAAGCGGGTAATCAGAATCCACACCATACCTTATTTGCTGGCAGCCTTTTCTCATTGGCAACCCTGACTGGCTGGGGCTTGATTTGGTTATTACTGCGCGAGCGCCATTTGGGGGGCACAATTATTCTTGCTGATGCTCATATTCGCTACAGCGCTCCCGTTACCGGACGCCCAAGAGCGGTTGCTGAGTTAAGTTCACTCAGTGGGGATCTGGATCGATTAGCTCGCGGCCGCCGTGCCAGAGTACAGTTGGATGTGAACTTATTCGGTGATGAAGAGGCTGGTGCTGTATTCTCAGGAACTTACATGGTTCTGCCTGTCGAAGCAGGGAGTGATGGGGTTAACTAACTTTCAGTTTACCCGTTCATGAGTAACCGATGAGCGGGTAATTCAGTGAGTTATATATTCCTTTCTTTAGTTAAAATAAATATGGTGATATATTCACTCCATATTCCATAAGATTTCAGGTTTATTTCTTAAATTATTTCTCAATGTATTTTGTAGTAATTCGAGTAAATAATACACTAGACTGCGTGAGGGAATAGTTATTTAATCACTCAACACTCAGTGTTAACTTTAAAATAATAATTAATATTCTGTTTAATCTTAACAAGAAAACTTAATTATCAGATTATAAAATTGAATGATATTTGTAACCTTATAAATTAAGGAGATTTAAAAATGAATAATAAAGACTGGCATAGACAAGAAATATTAGCTGCTATACGTAAAAGGAAAGGCTCACTCTCAGCATTATCAAGAGATAACGGTCTATCCTCTGGGACACTGGCTAACGCATTAACTCGCCCATGGCCAAAAGGTGAAATGATTATCGCAGAAGCGATCGGTATCACACCACAAGAAATATGGCCAAGTAGATTTATTGATTATCGTGGATGTAGCATTATTAGAAAAATAAGGAAAAATTAAAAACAGGGAGATAAAGATAATGGAAGAATCACTCTTTAATTCACTTAAAATACTAATAAGATTCTGGGAGTGCAGTTCTGAACCTTGGGCGGTTAAAGATAGTCAATCAAGATATGTTTATGCAAATAAGAGATTACATAGATTATTAGCCTTACCTGATGAATTTAGTATGGAAGGACGAACAGATGGCGAGCTTCCTAGCCCAATATCAGAATTCCAAACTGAATATCAGGAGCATGACCGGAAGGTTAAGCTACTGCAAGATCGTATAACCTCGGTGGAAATACAGGTATGGGATGGGGGGACATGTTTCTATCCTTATTTTGTTGATAAGTATCCACTAATAGATGAACACGGAGTGTCGCAAGGTGTTATTTGTCATGGTAGACCAGTAGAGGATGTGGCATTAACACATTTAAATAAGATAAAAATACCAATATCCCTTATTTTAACCCCACAATTAGATCTGTTTTCAAAAAGAGAGTGGGAGGTGTTATTTTATGTTTTACATTCATTTTTAAGTGTGGAAATTGCGAAAAAGCTCCATTTATCATCAAGAACTGTCGATAATGTTACGCAGAAAATATATAAGAAGATGGGGGTTTCCAGCAGACAACAGTTGGTGGATTATTGTTATGAAAAGAAAATTAATAATTACATCCCGCAGAGTTTTTTTGAGTATTCAGGTTCTTTCCCGTTAATATAATGGAAATTTAAATATAACAGGAGGATAGAGTATGGATAACGTACTGAAGAACCAACTTGAAATGCTGATAAGATTTTGGGAGCGAAGTTCAGAACCCTGGGGAATAAAAGATAATCAATCTCGATTTATTTATGCTAACTCTAGGGTTAATAAATTATTCAATATTCCCGATAAGTACAATCTTGAAGGGAGGTTAGATGGCGAAATACCCACACCATCAGCAGATTTTCAAGTTGAATTTCAAGCACATGATCGCAAGGTAGAGTTATTACAAGAACGTATTACATCAGTTGACATACAGCTATACGATGGTTGCTCCTATTTCACCCCTTATTTCTGTGATAAATATCCTTTAATAGATGAAAATGGAATATCTCAAGGCACCGTTTTTCATGGACGACCAGTACAAGATATAATGCTAACCCGCTTAAATAAAATAAAAGTCCCGACGACGCTGATTTTTACTCCACCATCAGATTTATTCACAAAAAGAGAGTGGGAAGTATTGTTTTATATTTTACACTCATATTCAAGCAAGGATATTGCTAAAAAGATTCACTTATCCCCCAGAACAGTCAGCAATATTATTCAGAATATCTATAGAATTGTTGGTGTTTCCAACAAGCAACAGATGGTGGATTATTGCTATGAAAATAAAATTAATAATTATGTTCCTCAAAGTTTCTTCGAATACTCTAAATCTTTCCCCCTTATGTAGAAGTAACTTCCCGCCGATTACGTCATATTTCTCGTGATCGGCGGTTTGTGTTTCAAGTGATTGCTAACAGAATCTTGGGAGCACTGTTTAAGCTCGTTTACTGCCCTGCTACGGTCTGTATCTCACCATGCCGCATAGTTTGATTAACTTGTTGTCCGTGGCTGTCAGTGGCTTGTAGAGTGCCATTAATAGTGGGCTTCAATGGCATATCTGCTGTCAGGTTACCCGATATCTGTAATTTCAGATTACCAAGCCCTTGTAGCGGTAAGGCTGGCCAGCCCCAGTTTTGTAAGATATTAAGGTCGACAGATCGGCCAGTCAGCGCAAGGGATAACGCTCTGCCAGGTGTTTGATCAATAGCCGCAGTAGATTCCAGTAACCCCTCTTTGGTGAACGCACTTAAATCACTAACCGTAATCTGCTGTTCATTGGCGCTTAGAGCCAATGATGGGCGGCGGACATCATTTTTATTAAAAGTCGCATTCCCGGCATTTAGCATTAATGAGCCTGACCACATCCCCCACTGATGGTTTTTTGCCAGCAGTAAATTAATCCCGGCAGCATCCAGCGACGTAATTTGGAACGGGAAATCCGGACTAATATCAATTAATAAGTTACGGTTAGCATTCAACTTACTGATATAAACCTCAGACAGCCAGTTTGGTAGCGTTTGTTGCCATTGCTGTTTCCAGTCCGTGGGTAGGGTATAAACTAGAGCTACCAGTGTCAGCTCATCAAGTTGTAGTCGGTGGCTATCACGCAGCCAACTTCCCTTGGTTCTCAATAGACCATCTTGCCAGCGTGTAGAGAACTGATTAATTGCCACCCCAGTTGGCGATAACGTAAACGTCGCGATAGGATCAATCAGATGAATATTACCTTTAATAATGTCACCAGCATTAAGGGATAATTCACCGTCATCACTTTGCCAGTCGCCTTGCTTAAACGTGATATTTTTCAGCGTGAGATCTAAATCATTAAATGCCCAGCTTTTCCCTTCAACACGCGCATCAATTAAATCAAATCGTTTTAGCGTGATAGGAGGGAGCTGTAAAAATGTATTCCAGACATCTTCTAATGTCGCAGGAGTTTGTAGACGGATATTACTCAAGCGCAGGCGGTCGACCAGCCAACTACCGTCAGCCGATTGACTGGCACTTCCAGTCAGTTCTCCTTGCGCGATATCAGCCCCGAAGTTACTAAAAGTTAGGGCATTTTTCTGTATTGAGCCTTGTAGATACAATTTTTCAGCTGTGATGCCATTAATGGTCAAAGAGCCGGCGCTAAACTGAAATTGAGCATTTTCGCCCAGACTATTTCCGGGCAATGGTTGCCAAGGGATCAACCCGCCATTGACTTGCTGGCCTGTTACTTTCCATTGGCCTGCCTTATTTTGCGGTTCAATAGTGGTATTCAGCGCCATATTGGTCAGCCGTAAGGTATCAGCCTGCAAAGGTAATGGTGAGGTACTGTTATTGAGCGCTAAGCGCCCATTTTGCAAATTGAGGCTGAGGAAATGACGAGGTTCAGTCAGTTGTCGCCAACTCAGACCCAATATGGCTTGCTGGGCAATAAGAAATGCGGGTTGATTGGTTCGACCTAGCGTGACATCAGTAAAGCTGACTTGCCCAGGTTGGGACCATGAGTGATCTATTTTCCCCAGAGAGAGGCGATATTCGCTGTTATCACTCACCCAGCGGCTTAGCCAACCGGCAGCCCAACTGGTCTGAAGCAGCACGTAGCACAGCACTATCGACAGCACTAGTAGCAGTAATAACGTTAGCAGCACTTTCCCGAGAAATTTCATCCGGTATTTCCACGCCTGTCTGTATACGGAACTCTGTTTATGCCGCAAATTGCCCATTAGCTCAATAGACAATCAGTTATCGGAGCATAAAAAAATAGCCGGTGTCATTTACGACCGGCCATTTCAACAACGTGTTAACGCAAAGATTATTTTTCTTGTGGGAAGATGAGGTTAAGTACGATGGCAGTAATACCACCGGCAGCAATCCCGGAAGAAAGCAGGGTTTTGATCCAATCAGGTGCAAATTGCAGAATCAGAGGTTGCTGCGCCACGCCCATCCCGACAGCTAATGACAACGCCATAATCATAATTGCGCGACGATTAAGGGTTTCGCGTGACACGATACGCACACCGGAAGCGGCAATTGTGCCGAACATCACAAGAGTGGCACCACCCAGCACAGGCTCTGGGATATGTTGTACGAACCCAGCGACGGCCGGGAACAGACCCAGCACAATCAGCATCAGTGCGACAACAAAACCGACATAACGACTGGCAACGCCGGTTAATTGGATAACCCCATTATTTTGGCCGAAGCAGGAGTTAGGGAAGGTATTGAACACGGCTGATAGCATGGAGTTCAAACCATTCGCCAAAACACCACCTTTTAAGCGCTTCATATACAGCGGGCCATGAACGGGTTGCTCTGATACATCCGAGGTCGCCGTAATATCCCCGATGGTCTCAAGTGAGGTCACCATGAAGATAAGCATTAATGGCACCAAGAGGTTCCAGTCAAAAGATAAGCCATAGTATAGAGGCGTCGGGATAGTGATCAGTGCGGTGTCAACGACAGGGCGGCTTTCGGGCAGCATGCCCAGCGCCCAAGCCAGCAGGTAGCCCACAGCCATGGCGATAACCAGTGAGGCGACACGCAGGTACGGGTTGCGCTGGCGGTTTAATAAGATAATGACCACGAGTACTGCGCCCGCCAACATGAGGTTTTTAGGTGAACCAAATGTATGGTCGCTCATCGCACCATATCCGCCACCAATAGATGTCAGCCCAACCTGAATCAATGACAGGCCGATAATCATCACCACGATACCGGATACCAGTGGGGTGATAATGCGCCGCGCCAGATGCAGGAAACGGGACAATATAATTTCAGTACAAGATGCGACCATCAAAGTACCGAACAGGGCTGCCATCATGGTCGGGATATCCGCTCCGCCATTTTTCAATGCCAAACCACCCATAATCAGTGGAGAAACAAAGTTAAAACTGGTGCCCTGAATGGATAACAGGCCAGAACCAACCGGCCCCCAGGTTTTAATTTGCAGCAGTGATGCCAGACCGGAGGCAAACAGTGACATGCTAATAATACGTTGAGTATCTTCCGCTGGCAGTCCCAGAGCCTGACAAATCAATAGGCCAGGAGTTATCACTGCAACAAACATAGCCAATAAATGTTGGCATGCAGCAAACAGAGTTTGAGCGAGTGGGGGGCGGTCTTCTAAACGATAAATTAATTCGCTAGGGCGAGTAGTTGCCTGCTGTGGTGTATCAAGTTCGGCGGATTGCGTAGACATGGAGTGGCATTCCCGGATCGGCAAAGAGGGCATTTTAATGATCCGCCTCACAAAAGCAATCGGTTGCGCTGCATTTTTTTAAATATTTATACCCATGCTTGTTCATGTTTTTCTATTACTAAACTTGTAATTAGAGGCATTTTTTTTTCTAATCCCCCCTCTTACTGTTTTGGCGTTTATTAAGGAACTGTCTAACGTCATATTTTTATTCGATATTTCAATCGCATGGAGTACCAAGATGTTTCATCTCGATACCTATGGCACGCTAGTTGCGGCCTGTTTGGTTTTATTGTTAGGCCGAAAACTTGTACAAACTGTCCCTTTTCTAAAAAAGTACACCATTCCTGAACCGGTTGCAGGAGGTCTGTTGGTAGCTTTTATGATGCTGCTGATACAAAAGACCCTTGGCTGGGAAATCAGTTTTGATATGTCGCTGAAAGATCCCTTGATGCTGGCATTCTTTGCAACAATCGGCTTGAATGCTAATCTGGCCAGTTTACGTGCCGGCGGCAAGGCCTTGAGTGTGTTTGTCTTTGTGGTCGTCGGCCTGCTACTGGTGCAGAACGCGATTGGTATTGCTCTCGCGAAACTGATGGGGTTAGACCCGCTAATGGGTTTATTAGCTGGTTCAATTACTCTATCAGGTGGGCACGGCACGGGGGCAGCGTGGAGTAAAGTGTTTGTTGAGCGCTATGGCTTTGAAAATGCAACGGAAGTGGCAATGGCATGCGCAACATTTGGTTTGGTGCTGGGGGGGTTGATTGGCGGCCCGGTGGCGCGCTATTTGGTAAAACACTCTTCCACTCCAGATGGCACCCCAGAGGACAGCGAAGTCCCTTCAGCTTTTGAAAAGCCCTCTGCTGGCCGTATGATCACCTCATTGGTATTGACTGAAACTATCGCCATGATCGCGATTTGCCTCATGGTTGGCCAAGTGATTTCTGCCGGGTTGCAGGATACGATGTTCGAATTACCGACCTTTGTTTGTGTGTTATTTGTTGGGGTTATTCTCAGTAACACACTGTCGGCAATCGGCTTCTATAAAGTGTTTGATCGCGCAGTCTCGGTGCTGGGTAATGTCAGTTTGTCTCTGTTCCTGGCAATGGCTTTGATGAGTCTAAAGTTGTGGGAGCTGGCATCATTGGCATTGCCGATGTTGGTGATTCTGTCGGTACAGGCATTGGCGATGGCACTGTACGCTATCTTCGTTACTTATCGGTTGATGGGCAAAAACTATGATGCGGCAGTGTTAGCTGCGGGGCATTGTGGTTTCGGTTTAGGCGCGACACCGACGGCTATTGCCAATATGCAGGCCATTACTGACCGTTTCGGCCCATCGCATTTAGCCTTCCTGGTTGTGCCAATGGTTGGTGCGTTCTTTATTGATATCGTCAATGTTATCGTGATTAAGCTGTATCTGTTACTGCCAATCTTCCCCGCAATCGTGGGATAATTCTGTTGTAAGTTAATAGTCTTAAGGGGCGGTTTTATCCGCCCTTTATTCATCAAGCATTGGTATAACGTGTTCGCTCAGGTAGCCAGCGTTCTATCAATGCCTGTGCATGTTCGGGATATTGTTGATGTAGGTGCCGAGCTACCCGTTGCACTTCTGGGATCATTGCCTGGTCACGTAGTAAATCAGCCACTTTAAACTCGGCACTGCCGGTCTGACGTGTGCCTAAGAGTTCACCGGGGCCACGTATTTCCAAATCCCGCTGAGCAATAACAAAACCATCATTACTGTCGCGCAACACTTGCAAACGCATTTGAGCTGTTTTGCTCAGCGGCGTTTTATACAGCAAAACACAGTGTGAAGCGACAGCACCACGGCCAACACGGCCACGTAACTGATGTAATTGTGCTAATCCTAATCGCTCTGGGTTATCGATAATCATCAAACTGGCATTTGGAACATCAACCCCAACCTCAATTACTGTAGTGGCAACCAGTAACTGCAATTCACCTTGCTTAAAGGCTAACATAACAGCTTGTTTTTCTGGCCCTTTCATCCGGCCATGAACCAAACCAACTTTAATCTCCGGCAAGGCGATTTTCAGCTCTTCGCAGGTGACTTCAGCAGCCTGAGCTTCTAACAGTTCAGATTCTTCAATTAAGGTACAAACCCAATAAGCCTGCCGCCCTTCTTCTAAACAGGCATTTTTGACCCGTTGAATCACATCACTGCGGCGAGTATCCGGAATTGCCACTGTTGTGACCGGTGTTCTACCCGGTGGCAGTTCGTCGATTACTGAGGTATCAAGATCAGCATAGGCCGTCATGGCCAGAGTGCGGGGAATGGGCGTTGCGGTCATAATCAACTGGTGCGGATGGAAGCCTTGCTCCTCACCCTTTTCCCATAACGCGAGCCGCTGATGAACACCAAAACGATGCTGCTCATCAATAATAACGAGAGCTAATCCTGAGAATTGCACTTGTTCCTGAAACATGGCGTGAGTCCCCACGACCATAGAGACTTGGCCGCTCGCGACCGCTTCTTGTTGTGCCAGGCGCGCCTTGCCTTTTTGTTTCCCAGCCAACCAGCCAACTTCCAAACCTAAAGGCTCCAGCCACTGGCGGAAAGTATTCGCATGCTGTTCAGCCAGTAATTCAGTCGGCGCCATCAATGCAACCTGCTTACCGTGCGCAATAGCGCGCAGTGCAGCCAGTGCCGCAACCAGAGTTTTGCCAGAACCCACATCCCCTTGAATCAGCCGCATCATGGGGAAGTTGTGCGTCATATCTTGTTCGATTTCGGCCACGACCCGTTGCTGGGCATGGGTTGGCGTGAAGGGCAATGCCGCAAGAAAACGTCGTTTAAGTTGTTCTTCAGGTAACAGTGGTAGCGCCCGATAGCTCTGCGCTCCCGCTCTGACTGCCAGCATGCTGAGGTTATGGGCTAGCAACTCTTCCATTATTAAGCGCCGCTGTGCGGGATGTTTGCCCTGCTCTAAATCAGCCAGTTGAATATCTGCTGGTGGACGATGCAAAGTATGAATAGCTTCTGGCAAGCTGATCAGCGAGCGGCTTAATTCAATCGGTAGCAATTCGGCAATAACACTGGAGTCCAGCATCGCTAGCGCTTGATCAATCAGTTTACGCAGCGTTGCCTGGCGAATGCCTTCCGTGGTGGGGTAAACGGGGGTCAATGACTCCTGCAATTCAACGCCAATATTTTCGCCATGCACCCGATATTCAGGATGAATGATTTCCGGGCCAGTATTACCCCGTTTAGCTTCACCATAGGCAATTACATGCTTGCCTGGAGATAAGCTATTTTTCATCGCGGCATTGAAATTGAAAAAGCGCAGGGTAAGCACACCGCTGCCATCGCTGATTTGGCAGGTCATCATGCGGCGGCGGCCAAAACTGATATCTGAACGGAGAACTTCACCTTCAACAGTGACCGACAGTCCGGGCAACAGATCGCCAATTCGGTATAACCTGGTGCGATCCTCATAACGTAACGGAAGGTGAAGCAACAAATCTTGAATGGTTTCCAGCCCCATCTTCGCCAGCTTTCCAGCCTGACTTGCGCCAACACCGGAAAGTGTACTGAGGGGTACGGCATCCAGTAGGCGGCCTCTCATTTAAGCCCCCGTGGATTGCATGGCAGACCACCATTGCGCATCGGCAATAACCTGACCCTGCTCATCAATATAAGGCTGAGGAAGCCCTTTACGTTTAGCCACTTGTGCCAGTACCGGGTAGCCACCTTCAAATAATAGCCGCTGTTGCTCATCTTCTGACAAAACACTCTGAGTTCGCTGATACATACCGGCATTCTGCCGTTGGCGCTGCGCTTCATATAAAATTAGCGCTGAAGCGACTGATACATTCAGTGATTGCACCATCCCGATCATCGGAATAATGATGTCTTTATCTGCCATGGCCAAGGCTTCTTTAGATATACCGGTTTTTTCCTGTCCCATTAAAATACAGGTTGGGCGGGTATAATCAATTTCACGGAAATCTACTGCTTTATCAGACAGATGAGTCGCGAGTATTTGCATGCCCTGCGACTTCAGATGAGTAATGGCATCGGTAATATGCGAGTGTGTTTTTACCTGAACCCAACTGTTGCTACCGGCAGCCGAAGAGAGCCGAGTGTACATTGCAGGGGTAGGCCAAATCGCATGAATCTGATGAATACCGACGGCATCAGCAGTGCGAATAATCGCGGATACATTATGAGGTTTATGTACTTCTTCCAGGCAAACCGTTAAGTCCGGTTGCCTGGTCGCAAGCATTTCACAAATCCGCGCATAGCGTTGAGGATTCATAGGCGTTAATTACGGTTACGGCTGACTTTGACCACATCTGGCATGATACGAATTTTACGCATAATGTTAGCCAGATGGACTCGGTCACGAGTAGTCAGGCGAATAAAGGCGCTGTATACCCGGCCATCTTTCTCTTCAGTATTCAGGCTCTGAATATTAGATTCGGCCGCATTAATCGCTGCGGTCAGATTTGCCAGGGCACCTTGCTGGTTGAACATATCGACTTTAATTTCAGCAATAAACTCTTGCTCAGTCTCTTGGTCCCATTCAACTGCCATAAACTTCTCAGGCTCTTTCTGGTAGCCACGAATATTACGGCAGGATTCATGATGGATAACCAGACCTTTGCCCGGACTGATATGGGCGATAATGGGGTCACCCGGAATCGGACGGCAGCACTTGGCGAAAGTAATCAGGACACCATCGGCACCTTTAATTGCCAGATTACGTGTACCAGAAGTTGCCAATGTGGATGGGTCACCCAGCAGGTTTTTAGCCACCACCACACTCATTGCATTACCCAAGCCAATTTCTGCTAACAAATCATCCAGCGTAGCCAGCTTCATGCGATCCAGTTCATGTTTGATATTTTCTTCAGGAATATCAGACAGTTTTCGACCATTCCCTAAGGCATGATTCAGTAATCGACGGCCAAGGCTTACCGACTCATCACGTTTCAGGTTTTTCAGCAATTGACGAATTTTGGCGCGTGCTTTAGAGCTGACCACAAAATTCAGCCAGGCGGCATTAGGTCTTGCACCTGGAGCGGTAATTATCTCAACAGTCTGGCCACTGCTCAGAGACTGAGAAAGCGGATAGGGCTGGCGGTCAACGCGCGCGCCGACACAGGCATGACCAATATCGGTATGCACGGCATAAGCAAAATCGACAGGTGTTGCACCGGCAGGGAGTTCAACAATGCGCCCTTCCGGAGTGAAAACGTAAATCTCATCGGGGAACAAATCAGATTTTACACTTTCAATAAATTCAAATGAGCTGCCCGCACTTTGCTGTAACTCCAGCAAACTTTGCATCCAGCGCTGAGCGCGGATCTGTGCGGTGGTGCCGGACTCACCTTGCTCTTTATATGCCCAGTGTGCAGCAACCCCCATTTCAGCCATCTGATCCATATCTTCAGTACGGATTTGCACTTCTACCGGAACCCCATGAGGACCGATTAATGAGGTATGCAATGATTGATAGCCGTTAGCTTTAGGGATGGCAATATAATCTTTTACTCGACCAGGACGCGGTTTATACAGACTGTGAGCCTGTCCCAATACCCGATAGCACGTATCGACTTCTTTAACGATAACCCGAAAAGCATAGATATCCATGATGGAGTGGAAACGCTGCTCCTTCAGATTCATCTTGCAATAGATGGAATAGAGATGCTTTTCTCGACCACTGACACGGCAAGGTATCCCCGCCTCCGTCAGACGCCCTTCAATCTCCGCCAGAATTTTTTGAATCATCTCTTTGCGGTTACCACGAGCAGCTTTCACCACTTCTTTAATCACGCGGTAGCGATTGGGATAGAGCGCTTCAAAACCCAGCTCTTCCAGCTCGGTTTTTAAATGATGAATACCCAGCCGGTGGGCTAATGGGCTATATATTTCAAGGGTTTCGCGGGCAATACGGCGACGCTTATCCGGGCGTAAGGAGCCCAGAGTTCGCATATTATGGGTGCGGTCAGCCAGCTTGATCAAAATGACGCGGATATCCTGCACCATCGCCATGATCATTTTGCGGAAGTTTTCCGCCTGGGCTTCTTTCTTGTCACGGAAGTTCAGTTTATCGAGTTTAGAGACACCCTCGACTAGCTCGGCTACGCTTTTCCCAAACAACTGCTCCATATCTTGATATGTGGCAGGAGTATCTTCAATGACGTCATGTAACAGCGCCGCCATTAAGGTTTCGTAATCGAGCCGCATCTCCGCGAGAATACAGGCCACAGCAACTGGGTGAGTGATATAAGGCTCACCACTGGAGCGTGTCTGACCCTCGTGAGCATCACGCGCGACAAGATATGCCTGTTTGAGGCGCTTAATCTGCTCCTCTGGCAGGTAACGTTGAATCAGCAGATTCAGGCTTTCAAACAGGTACAAAGCAGACTCGCTGTCTAATTAACGACGACCTTCAGCAATAGCGGTTACCGCTTGGATCTCTGCGGCTTCCTGCTCTTGCTGTTCTTGGCGTTCACGCACATCGAGAATCTGATTAGTAATCAGGCCTTCTTCGATTTCACGCAACGCAATCACAGTAACTTTATCGTTTTCTTCTGGAACCAGTGCGTCTTTACCACCGGACTGGATTTGACGTGCCCGACGAGCAGCGACCAACACCAGGTCAAAACGGTTACCAATTTTCTCTACAGCGTCTTGAACAGTTACGCGTGCCATAATTCTGCTACTCCACAGGTGACGAAATGACTGGGCATGATACTGAAACTCTGTTCAGTCTGCCAATAATTTGGTGATTAAAGCGTCATGCCGCTGTTTTTGGCGGCCTAAACGCAGTCGTTCAGCGCGAATAATGGTTTTCAGATCAGACAATGCCAGATTGAAGTCATCATTCACGATTAAATAATCATATTCTGCATAATGGGTCATTTCCGCGACAGCTTGCGCCATTCGCTTTGCAATAACCTCTTCACTATCTTGCCCACGGCCGCGTAAACGGCGATCCAATTCTTCTTTGGATGGGGGCAAAATAAAGATACTGCGCGCGGTCGGCATTTTTGCGCGAATTTGCTGCGCGCCTTGCCAGTCGATATCTAAAAACACATCAACACCGGTTGCGAGAACCTGCTCAATTGCCAGACGTGAGGTGCCATAGTAATTCTCAAATACTTTGGCATGCTCAAGAAAAGCATCGTCATCAATCATCTGGCAAAATTCTTCCTTGGAAACAAAGAAGTAATGCTCGCCGTGATTCTCCCCAGGACGTTTAGCACGCGTGGTATGAGAAATAGAAACCTGCGTGTCGTACAAAGGTTGTGTTTTTAACAAAGCCTGAATCAGGCTTGATTTCCCCGCCCCACTGGGTGCGGAAACTATGTATAGCGTACCTTGAACCATGATGACGTTTCAGTTGATTAGGTTGATATGTAGAAAGCAGAAGTGTGAATCTCCGCACAGTATACACGGCTGCTACGCGTCATGCAGCGTTACAACGCATTTCACCTGAATGTTTCGCTCATAAACAGCACGTTTTTATGATTTTGCGGGAAGCATTGCGTAATTTCGGCTTGTTTCAGCAAGTGAAAAAGTATTCCTCGATCACTCCCGCATCTGAGTTTTTTCGCCTTCGACGGATGCACTATTTCAGGTTTTACTGCCACTCATCAAAGGGAGGTACTGATGAGTGTGCACAAAATGAAAATACTAAGCCTACTGATGGTTAGTTTTATCAGTTGGCAAGCCAGAGCAGAATCTGTTTGCCATGAATGGTCAGAAGAAAGAATGTCGAGAGAAATTCATCTCCTGGAGAATCAGTTGAAGCAATGGAATGTTGCTTATCACCAGCAGGGTATTAGCCCGATTGCAGACGAAATCTATGATCAGTTACAGGATAAATTGCATAGGTGGCGTTTATGCCATGGGTTACCTGATAGCACGAATAACAGACTCATACTGGGTAATGGAAAGATGCTTCATCCTGTTGCTCATACCGGCTTAAAAAAACTTAAAGATGAAGCTGCACTCATTAACTGGATGGCGGGGCGTAAAAACCTTTGGGTACAACCTAAAATAGACGGAGTTGCAGTCACATTGGTGTATCAGGCGGGAAAATTAACCCAAGTTCTGAGTCGAGGAAATGGTTTGAAAGGCCAAGACTGGACTGATAAAGCACCATTTATTTCTGCTATTCCTCAATATATTGCCAGCGCTCCCCCCTTATTAACTCTGCAAGGGGAAGTATTTCTGCAAATGGTGGGTCATCAACAAGCGCAATCAGGAGGCGTCAATGCCAGAGCATCTGTTGCAGGGGCTTTGATGCGTAAGTCTGTATCCCCATTGCTAGCTAAACTGGGTATTTTTATCTGGGCATGGCCGGATGGGCCAAAAAGTATGGTGGAAAAGAGCCGATTGTTACAAGAAATGGGCTTTCCTCTAACTGCACACTACAGCGAACCCGTCATTTCCAGTAGTGATGTTGCCCAGTGGCGGAATCGCTGGTTTAAAATGCCACTACCTTTTGTGACTGATGGAGTGGTTGTCCGTCAAGAAAATGTGCCCGCGGGGCGTTATTGGCAGGCAACACCAGGAAACTGGTCTGTGGCGTGGAAATATCCGCCTCCCCAGCAAATAACTGAAATCAAAGATATCCATTTTACAGTGGGTCGCACTGGCAAAATCACCGCTATTTTACAGGTTGTACCGGTAAAAATTGATGATAAATGGATTCGCCGAGTAAATATTGGGTCGATTGCCCGTTGGAAGCAGTGGGATATCGTACCTGGAGATCAAGTGACTCTTTCATTAGCTGGGCAGGGTATTCCACGATTGGATAAGGTTATCTGGCGCGTGAGTCAGCGGCAGGAGATTGTGCCGCCAGACGCAGATAAATTCCATCAGTTAACTTGTTTTCGCCGTTTACCTTTTGAGTGCGAACCTCAGTTCTTATCTCGCTTAGCATGGCTTAGTGGTACAAGCGGTTTAGATATGCCGAGTGTGGGGAATGGGCTTTGGCGCGAACTTATCCATCATGGGCTTATCAATGATCTACTCGATTGGTTATCACTGTCTGTAGAGCAAATCGCGGCGGTTCCAGGTATTGGTCAAGGCCGGGCAGAAAAGATTTATCAGCAATTTCAACGTGCCAGGCAACAGCCTTTTTCTCAATGGTTACAGGCTTTGGGGTTCCCACAAGGTATACCTATTGATTCTCCGTGGCACTCTTTACGGCAACGGAGTCTTGCCGAATGGCGTTTAATGCCGGGCATTGGGCAGGTTAGAGCAAAACAAATTAATCATTTTTTGCATCACCCAGAGGTACAAATGATGGCTGACTTCTTATCACAGCAGGGAATTGCGGGATTCAGCCCCGAAGAGTAGTTATCTTTGGGTTTGGGTTAATGTTCAGAATGCTCATACTTGAATACGGGTAAGCCAAGCCGAAATCTCAGAGCCAGCAATCGAGCACTCAAGCCAGTGACCAACGTAATAACAACAACCCAGTTATGAGAGAGTGGCGTGTATTGTAGGGCGATATAGATCCAGGCAGCAGCAAATGAGATACCGGCATAAATTTCTTTCTGAAATACCAAAGGGATACAGTTACAGAACATATCCCGCAGGACACCACCAAAGACACCGGTAATTACAGCCGCTATGGCTGCAATGATCGTGCTGTGCCCCATATCGAGGGCAATCTGTGCGCCAATAATAGAAAAAACAATAAGCCCGATAGCATCAAGTACTAAAAATAGATGACGCAAGTGCTTCATTAATGGTGCCATCCACGTTGTGACGATAGCGGCAACAGCAACAATCACAATATATTCAGGATGCTTAACCCATCCAAGCGGATAGTGACCCAGCAGCATATCTCTGACCGAACCGCCACCAATAGCAGTTGCCGATGCAATAATGATGACGCCAAACATATCCATCTGACGGCGACCAGCAGCCAGTGCACCGGTCATGGCTTCAGCGGTGATACCGATAATATAAAGAACACTGAGTAGCATATTGAATGTAATTTCTTAAGGGCGACAAAGGCGGCAGCGTAGCCACTATGCAAAATTATCGCGCCTGAGATTTTCTAAACTATACATTTCGAATTATTTAATCTAATCCAAATATTAATTATCTGATTAAAATATATTGATAAAAAAACAATAATAGATTTATTTATCATTAATAAATCTAGGGTAAAAATCAATTGTTGAGATGGGGTTCGCAAGTTATTTGGTGATGATCCCTCCTGATTGCAGAGTGATTCATCCAATGGTAGCTTTTATCTCTATTTTATCTTTTATTTCAGTGGGATTCTTTATGGGTCAGTGTTTTCATTCGTTTCAATATCGAGCGCTGCTCTTGGCTGGAATCGCAGCGGTTGGAGTATTACTCAGTGGTTGCGTTGATAGAACGGCTCAGGCAAATACAGCAACGATTAAGGTTTCTCCTCCCACCTGTATTAAAGGTGAACCGATGACACAAACGACGCTTTATTTTGGTTTGAACCGACCTCATGGCCCTGTTATTTCATCTACTGAGTGGCAGTCTTTTGTTGATAATGATGTGACCAGTCGTTTCAAAGATGGCCTGACAGTTATTGATGCTAAAGGGCAATGGTTAGGTAATGATGGCACTGTAGCTAAAGAAAACAGTAAGGCATTGGTACTTATCCATAAAGCTGACAAAGAAACTGCTATTGAAGCTGTACGCACCCGCTATAAACAGCAATTTGCACAAGAATCAGTTATGCGGGTTGATGCTACTGTTTGTGTTGATTTCTAGCGGCGAGCATTAGACCAGAACTTCTGGCCTTTCATCTCCTTATTAGAGGTAAAAGGCCGTTGATATTACTGATTTTATTCGGTC
Organism: Yersinia proxima; assembly: GCF_902170785.1. Taxonomy (GTDB): domain Bacteria; phylum Pseudomonadota; class Gammaproteobacteria; order Enterobacterales; family Enterobacteriaceae; genus Yersinia; species Yersinia proxima. Next base: position 36,703 of record NZ_CABHYG010000024.1, read on the forward strand.
GGAATGAGCCTTTACAAGACAAGTCCGGCAATGGCCGCAGAAAGTAAGCTGACTAAAGTTGAACCGTACACCAGCTTTAATCCAAATCGCGAAACCACGTTACCCTGTTGTTCATTCAGACCTTTAATAGCTCCCGCGACGATCCCAATAGAAGCAAAGTTAGCAAAAGAGACTAAAAATACAGAAAGAATACCCAAACCTCGAGGAGACATTTCGGCAGCCACTTTTTTCAGTTCAATCATGGCAACGAACTCATTTGCTACCAGTTTGGTCGCCATAATACTTCCTGCATGCAAAGCATCTTGAGCTGGTATGCCAATTAATAGCGCCAATGGATAAAATAGATAACCCAGCACGCCTTGGAAACTGATATGGAATAAGGTGCTAAATAAAGCATTAATCGCTGAAATGATGGCAATAAACCCGATTAACATTGCGGCTATTATCATCGCAATTTTAAATCCTGCCAGTATATATTCTCCAAGCATTTCAAAAAAACTTTGGTCTTCATGTAAATTATTTAGTTTTAACTCAGGTTCTTCTGTTGCGGGGTAAGGGTTAATAATAGAAAGAACAATAAAAGTACTAAACATATTCAGTATGAGTGCTGTTACAACAAATTTCGGTTCTAACATGGTCATATAAGCACTAACAATTGACATAGAAACTGTCGACATCGCTGTTGCTGCCATGGTGTACATTCTGCGTGGCGATATATCGGCGATAATGCCTTTATAGGCAATGAAATTCTCTGATTGCCCCAGAATCAACGTACTCACAGCATTGAATGACTCTAGCTTACCCATGCCATTTACTTTGGATAGTAGAGTGCCTATTACCCGTATGATGAGGGGTAATATACGGAAATGCTGCAAAATACCAATCAATGCTGATACGAAAATAATTGGGCAAAGAACGTTGAGGAATATAAATGCCAGGCCTTGTTCATTCATCCCGCCAAAAACAAAACTGGTGCCTATTGAAGCAAATTTCATCAAAGATTCGAATAATCCAGCAAAATACTTTATTGCCCCTAGTCCGCTTTCCGAGTGTAAAAAGAAATAAGCCAGAGCAATCTCTATAACCAGTAGCTGAAAAATATAACGAAGCCTGATGTTTTTACGGTCATGGCTAGCCAGTAAAGCCAAAACTGCTATAGCAATCAATGCCAAAAGAAAATGCAGAATCTGCAACATAAAAAATCCGTCAGGGATAAAGGTCAGTCAGCATTTTATCCATATCAGAAGATTTTTTTCATCTGAATTTTAATCTTCTTAAAAATACATATTCTACCGATTCTTTAATCGTACCCTAAAGATGCCAGTTGTTTAAATTTTCACTGTTTTACTCATCATTTATCCATTGGGTGACTCACTATTTATCTGCCAGCTTAAATTGTCGTCATTAAGGCGAGTTTAGCGTTTCCTCAAGGAGGATTAGGCGATAGGGCTACTTGTGTTTAACTCACTCATTGGATGGAATATGAATATGATTAATCTGCCTAGCTGCCGTTCATTTACTGAAGCCGGTCATTTATCTCAAATATCTGCTTATTACGAAGAGGGCCGTAATACTTTATGGATGTTACTGCGTGCTCATCCACGGCCTTGTTTTAACCTTGAGTTAATTGAAAATATTATGACGTTGGCCCAAGCAGCTAAAGAGTCAAAATTACCGATAGATTTTTGGGTAACAGGTTCAGTCGTACCCAATATGTTTAATGTGGGAGGGGATTTAAATTTTTTCGCTCAAATGATTAGAAATCGTAAGCGAGAAGCGCTAATGGCATATGCTCGTGCTTGTGTTGACTGTGTTCATGCCGCCTCTCGTGGGTTTGATACTGGTGCTATATCTATTGCGATGATTGAAGGCAGCGCATTAGGTGGGGGATTTGAAGCGGCATTGGCTCATCATTTTGTGTTGGCACAGACAACCGCCAGAATGGGTTTTCCGGAGATTGCATTTAATTTATTCCCTGGTATGGGAGGATATTCACTGGTCGCCAGAAAGGCAGGTATGAGGGTGGCAGAACAGCTAATTTGGACTGGGGAATCTCACGCGGCTGAGTGGTATGAGAGTCGTGGGTTAGTCGATAAGTTATTTCAGCCTGGGGATGCTTATGTCGCGACGCGAACATTTATAGATACTATCAAGCCTAAGCTAAATGGAATGAGGGCGATGGTTCGAGTCCGGCAGCGTGTTTTACAATTAACTCGTTCTGAATTAATGGATATTACAGAAGACTGGGTTGACTCTGCATTTTCTATTGAGCCGAAAGATATCGCCTATATTGAAAGGTTGGTTATGCTGCAAGACAGGCATACTTCGGGAATGCCAAAAGCGATATAGTCTTTACACCTAATCCAGTAAAAGGTGAGGGTGTTGTGTTACCAGCCAATGCTCCAGTTTATCTGCGGGCATTGGTTTGGCGTAAAGGAATCCCTGTTTCTCATCAACGCCAATAGAATCCAGGAATTCCTCTTCCTCTTTCGTTTCAACTCCTTCGGCAATAACCTGCATTTTTAATGCCTCGGCGACAACAATAATGGCTCTTACCAAAGATTGTGAAATAGGATTAGTGTCAATATGGCGAACAAAACTTTGATCCAGTTTAATGGCATCTATAGGGATGCGCGCTAACTGGGAGAGCGAAGAATAACCAGTACCAAAATCATCTAAGTGAACTTGAGCACCTAAGTGGCGTAGCTGTTTCATTATATTGATAGCGGCATCTTCATTATCAATTAAGCAACTTTCAGTTAATTCAACATCGACCAGGCTAGACTCCAACTCACAGGCTTCAAGAGACTCAATAAAACTGGTAACGATAGCTTCATCAATTAATTGTCGGGCAGAAACATTGACTGCAATTCGTAGGTTAATTCCACGTTTTTTCCAATCCACGGCCTGTTGCATAGACGTTTGTAGTACCCATTTACCCAAAGGCCGGATAAGCCCAGACTCTTCCGCATATGAGATAAACTCCTGAGGAGCAATTAAACCTCGTTCAGGCGATAGCCATCTGACGAGAGCTTCGACACCGAGCACTTTTCCCGTTTGGGTAGATATTTTGGGTTGGTAAAAGATTTGTAATTGATGTTGTTCTATAGCTTTGCGTAAATTGGTATCGAGCCAAACATACTCTGATACTTTTTTATTCATCTGTTGCGAGAAGATAGAATAGGTTTGCTTCCCAAGTTCTTTCGCGGTGTACATGGCTGTATCTGCACTACGGATAATATTTTCCAGCGTATCACCATGCTCTGGACATAGTGCAATGCCAATAGAACAGCCGGTATATACCTCGATCAATCCAACTCGGAAAGGTAATTTCATGCGGTTGAGAATTCGCTGTGTGGTTGTTTCCAGCAAATCCAAGGTGGCGTTTTCGACCAGAACAATAAATTCATCACCCCCTAACCGGGCAAGCATTTCGTTGTCACCCAAGCAACTTAAAATTGCCAGCGAGACATCTTTCAGTAACCGATCACCAAACATATGGCCATAGTGGTCATTTACTTTTTTGAAGTTATCGAGATCGAGATAAATAATACCCACTGAGCTGTCACCGCGGGTTTGGATTGCACTGTTAATACGCTCATGAATGGCATGACGGTTAGGTAAACCGGTAATCATATCGGTATTAGCCAAAATCCTAAGGCGCTCTTGGGCGCGTCGTTCTTTGGTAATGTCAGTGCCGGAACAGATAAGATAGCGTTCGTTTTTTCCGCTACCGCTGTGAACAAATTTATTGCGGAATAAGAAGAGACGCTTTCCTTTGACGGTATTAACCCAACGTTCTGCTTCATAAGACGCACCACGCTGAAAAAAACCCTCAATATTCTTTCGTGACGATGCTCCTTCCTTGGCTGTCATAAATAAGTCGTAAACATTTTTGCCAATAACATCTTGCTCTTTCTTACCGGTATATTCTTCGCTAAGGTGGTTAAATCGTTGTACGCAGCCATTTTTATCTAGAATCACAATCACTGAGTTGGCTTCAGAAACAACCTGTTCCGCGAAAGAAAGGCCCATAACCAAATCACGAGCGACAGACTCAGTATCGGCATAGGCTGAGGCCGTTCCTCCCCACTCTTTGCCATTAATTTTTCGGCCAACAAGATGTAAATGTAGGGGATGGCCATAAATCTCAATTTCAATATCTAAACTGGTAGTAATACCGGTTAAGCTCCGGATTTTCATTGTTTGTACAGAATTAAGAGGTATTGCGATATTTGCTATATCTTTAATTGCTGATAACTCTAAAGCCTGGCTATCAAAGGCAAGTCGCCAAAAAGGGCTATGAGTACCAAAATAGGTGTTGAGGATCGATGTGTCTTGGTCTTGGAACATATGCGATCCCCTAAAAGTTTATATGTATCTTTTACTTACCTTAGCCAGAAATTAAGAGGGTGCTATTTCTGGACTTCCCAGTGATGATAACCAGCCTGACCTGTAGAGTTGGACTCTATCCAGAGTACCCACCTAATAAAGTATATGTGTAATTTCTTCATTCCAGATCGCAGATAGTAGCGATAATCATAGTAAATGCTCTTTCTACTTTCAGGTTGTGATGAAAGTTAAGCATGAAAAAAATAAAAGACACTATTTTTTATATTGTTACGCTCATTTAGGCTAAATCCTAAAATGAGAAAGGAAAGATGTGAAACACTTTACTGAGGTGTTTAATGAGGGATAAGTGTATTTTTAAGCAAGTTGATGATGAACGTATGCCAATGGCAGCAATCTGCATATTTCATTTTAACTGTGGCCACTATCAGCTCAAACCAATTCGGGATTTTATGCCGCCATTAATAGTGACGACAATCTTGGGATGGTTTCTTGTTTTTTTGTCTCACTTAAACCGGACTGTTATTTAAAGTTAAGTACCATTCCGACTCCCACCTCTTCTATGTCGACCGCATCGGCTAGTGCTATTTTAGCTTTTAAGTCAGTACAGTGGCAGGGATAGAGTGCTTGTGCATTGAGTTGCTTAAAATAGTCGGATGTTCTGGCGAGGGTAGATGTTTCTGCATTTAATAGATGAAACCCACCAATAACAGCCCGAACGCGTTTATCGCCAGTGACTTTAATTGCATAATCAATAATATTGCAGACCCCAGAGTGAGAGCAGCCGGTAATAATCACGATCCCCTCAGAGCTGGTATAAACTATCGCACTGTCATCTATGACAAAATCGTCAACTTCATGACCGCAACAATTAATAGTTTTTCCTATAGGATGCAGCCCTTCAAAATCATTACTGCGTACTATCTCACCTAAAAAAAGCAAATTGTCAGTAAGATAATAAACACCAGTCTGATTAATTCGTTCGAAAAACGAAGGGTAACTATCGGCCGGTAAGTTAGCACCTATTGATTTACCTTCATGGTATTTTGGTACAAAAGCATTGGGGTGAGCCACTAGCTTTATTTTCTTCACGCCAGAGTAGTTGGTGCGGTCAAGATGTTGAGCGAGATGGGTTAAGCCCCAGCTATGATCATTATGACCATGAGAGATGATTACACTATCTATATCGCTGATATCAATACCCAAAATTGCCGCATTACGTAGGAAAACGTCAGAGTAGCCGGTATCAAACAGGAATGTTTTCCCATCAATTTTAAGGTGATAACAGACACCTGGCTCGGCTGTCAGATATTTATCTATTAGAGTATTGTTATCAACCAGCACCGTTAACTGCATATCCTTTTCCTTGTTTATTCACATAATTCCGATACTAGTAGTTTTACTTGCGACTATCGAAAAGCAATTTACACGCTAATCCGGTAAAGACTCCGCTGAGTAAATAGTTTGGCCAGCGGGATGCAAACAGCCCAGCCTTAAAGCGATTACGCATGTTACTGACGACTAAAATCAGGCTGCCGTTAATTATCAAGCCAATAGCATTCAGAATGGTTGCTAATAGCAGCATTTGCACAACAACTGAACCCGACTGAGGGGTAATAAATTGTGGGAACAGAGCTAAAACAAACAGCGCCATTTTGGGATTAAGTAGATTGGTTAATAGCCCTTGTCGGAAGGCTCTGTGCGTAGATGCGGGCTGTTGTGCTATTTTCACCGTAATGTGTCGAGTCGATGCGAATGTTTTCCACGCCAGATAAAGTAAATAGCAGGCACCCGCAATCCGTACTGCATCATAAGCTAGCGGAACCACCACAAATAGTTGTGAAAGCCCTAAAGCGGCAGCCAAAGTATGGCAATAAGTACCCAACTGAATACCTGCTAGTGAGGCGAAGCCAGCCGTTCTCCCTTGAGTGATACTGCGGGATGTGATGAGTAGCATATCTGGCCCAGGTGTTGCTGCGAGCGCCACACAAGCACCGGAAAACAGTAGTAAAGTTGTTGTGGCAATCATAATTTCTCCGCAGGGAGTGTTGGACAATATGGCAACTGATTCTATTTGTTTAACATACTTCAGATGACGGGGGAAAAAAAACGAATGCCCCATATTGTTTAAAATCAGGCGCGTGCTTGTTTAACTTTTTAATTGTCAGTGATAATTGTCCTACACAGATGAGATATGAGAGTTTGAGAGACGAATGATAAGAAGAGCTATACCCGCTGATACCCCTCGCTTAGTTGATATTTGGGAAAAGGCAGTTAGAGAAACACATGTGTTTCTGACTGAGGCCGATATTCAATTCTATTTGCCGAGAGTTCGGGATATCTATTTGCCTGCACTGGAGGTTTGGTTATTCGAAAATAGCAGAGAGGCGGTGGGGCTGATGGGTCTTGATGGTAATAATGTAGAAATGTTGTTTGTTGATCCTGTTTATCATGGCAAAGGCGTCGGTAAAGCCTTGTTGTCTCATGCTCACCATTTAAAAGGGAAACTCACTGTGGATGTGAATGAACAAAATCCTGCCGCGTTAGCCTTTTACTTGAAATGCGACTTTGTAAAAACCGGTCGCTCAGAACTGGATGGTGAAGGGAGGGCTTTCCCGCTGCTTCACTTGGCGCAGGCAAAATAATAAAAACCCGGATTTCTCCGGGTTTTAGCAAAACTGGTAAACAAAAGTAGTTACTCGATATTCTGAATCTGTTCGCGCATTTGCTCGATAAGCACTTTCAGCTCAATGGCTGAGTTGGTCACTTCGGCATTGATCGATTTTGATGCCAGCGTATTCGATTCGCGGTTAAATTCTTGCATCATAAAATCAAGGCGACGACCGACGGCTTCTTTCTTCTTCAGGATATTGTGCGTTTCTTTGACGTGTGCTTCCAGACGGTCCAGTTCTTCAGCCACATCTACACGCTGCGCCATTAGCACTAATTCCTGCTCCAGTCGGGTATTTTCCAACTGAACTTGTGCCTCTTCCAGCTTGTTTAGCAGGCGCTCACGCTGCCACTGCAAGATGTTTGGCATGTGCGCACGAACCTTAACAATTTCTGCACTCACACCATCAAGACGCTGTTCGATCAGTGCTTTCAGTGCCGCACCTTCGGTTTCGCGCGAAATGATAAAATCATCGAGCACAATATCCAGTGCCTGCATCAGCTCGGTACTGATGGCATCCAAGTCTTGTTCTTCGGCGGCCATGACTCCCGGCCAGCGCAAAATATCGACTGGATTGATTTCACCTTCATCACTTTGCATTTTGACCCAGTTACCAGCTTCCACTAATTGTTTTGCCAGTTTTTCATTAAGGATCAAAGAGCTTTGTGCACTGGCATCCAGCTCAAAACGCAGGTTGCACTCAATTTTGCCGCGAGTTAAGCGGCCACGGATGCGTTCACGAATAACCGGTTCCAGACTGCGGAACTGTTCTGGCAAACGAATGTAAGTTTCTAAGTAGCGTTGGTTAACGGAACGCAGCTCCCAGGCTGCGCTGCCCCATTCGCCCTTAATATCACGCCGGGCGTAGGCGGTCATGCTGCGGATCATTGTTGCGTACCCGTTTTAAAGAAAAGATGCGGGGATTATAGCCTCCAGGGCGCAGGCAGGATAGGCATTACATCACTAAGGCCGTATAATGCGCGACCAATATCGATTTAAAGCCGGAGAAAGCCCATGCGTCCAGCAGACCGAGCAGCACAACAAGTCCGCCCATTGACCCTGACCCGTAATTACACGAAACACGCTGAAGGTTCAGTGCTGGTTGAGTTTGGCGATACCAAAGTATTGTGCACCGCCACGGTTGAAGAGGGTGTTCCGCGCTTTCTGAAAGGCCAAGGCCAGGGCTGGATAACCGCTGAATATGGCATGTTACCGCGCTCGACCCACAGCCGTAATGCGCGCGAAGCCGCAAAAGGCAAACAAGGTGGCCGTACTTTAGAAATTCAACGTCTGATTGCTCGCTCTTTGCGTGCGGCAGTAGATTTGAAGAAGTTAGGTGAATTCACCATCACTTTAGACTGCGATGTATTACAGGCGGATGGTGGCACTCGTACTGCCTCAATCAGTGGTGCTTGTGTAGCTTTAGCCGACGCACTGAATAAGCTGGTGGCCAGTGGTAAATTGAAAGCAAACCCAATGAAAGGGCTGGTTGCGGCAGTTTCTGTTGGTATCGTTAAAGGCGAAGCCCTGTGCGATTTGGAATACGTAGAGGATTCTGCGGCAGAAACAGATATGAACGTGGTGATGATGGAAGATGGCCGAATGATTGAGGTGCAAGGCACCGCAGAAGGTGAACCGTTTAGCCATGAAGAGCTATTGACGTTGTTGGCTCTGGCTCGGGGAGGGATAGAAACTATCTTCCAGGCGCAGAAAGCGGCGTTGGAACAATAATTGATTTAGGCGACTCGGTAGTCGCCTTTTTTTTTACCCGCTAACCAAGAAGTTATGCACAGATAGAAGCCGTGCATTAGGTTTGCGGTGTACCAAATTAATAAACACAGTGATTAACGAAAGCGGTCACAATCTGGAGAGGAGAAGTACCAATGAAAGCCTATCAGCGCGAGTTTATCGAGTTTGCGCTTAACAAGCAGGTGTTGAAGTTTGGCGAATTTACCCTGAAGTCTGGGCGGATTAGCCCCTATTTCTTTAATGCAGGATTGTTTAATACCGGGCTTGATCTGGCAAAACTTGGGCGTTTTTATGCTGCGGCATTAATGGATTGTGGCGTAGAGTTCGATCTCTTATTTGGGCCAGCATATAAAGGTATTCCTATTGCGACGACTACTGCTGTAGCGCTGGCTGAGCACCATAATCGTGATGTGCCTTATTGCTTCAACCGTAAAGAAGCCAAAGATCACGGTGAAGGCGGCAGCCTGGTAGGAAGCCCGTTACAAGGCCGAGTTATGCTGGTGGATGATGTGATAACCGCTGGTACTGCCATTCGTGAATCAATGGAGATTATTAATGCGCAGGGCGCGACTCTGGCTGGTGTGATGATTTCATTAGACCGTCAGGAACGTGGTCGTGGTGAGATATCTGCGATTCAGGAAGTGGAGCGTGATTATCACTGCAAAGTTATTGCGATTGTGACACTCAATGATGTGATCAGTTATCTGGAAGAGAAACCAGAAATGGCCGATCATTTGGCAGCAGTACGCCACTACCGCGAACAGTACGGCGTTTAAGATTTCCTAAATCAATAATACAAAAAAGGGCCATTTGGCTCTTTCAGACTGCTGACAAACTTCGATACCTCGATCTTACAAAGTGAAAACAGGTAGAAGAGTAAAGCGTCCGCGCCAGGGATGGCGCGGCTCGAGCCCCCAGGGAAGCTTATTTTAACAAAAGAAGTCCGGCGTCTTTACGATCTGCCTGTTTTCACCGATACGAGCACTTTGTCATTAACCTCAAAGGGCCGGTTGACCCTTTTTATATAATTCAAAAACTCAACTTAAATTGAGTTTATTGAAGCTGAGCCACAATCAGAGGCCAACGAGCATCAAATTCTTGCGTCGGCCGGTAGCGAAATTCCGAACGAACAAAACGTGAGAGCATCCCTTCACAAAACGCCAGTAGCTGTGTTGCCAGCAGGGCTTCATCATGGATAAAACCTTGCCCATCGCGCAGTTTTTTCTCACGCAGAACCTGACGTAGCTGTACTTCAATTCGCTCAAACAACTGGTTAATACGTCCTTGCAAGCGGTCTTGCTCGAACATCAATGCATGCCCGGTCATAATACGAGTCAGCCCTGGATTGCGTTCTGCAAACCCCAATACCAGTAGCAGGATCAGCCGGAGGCGATTAAACGTCTCTTTTTCATCTTGCAGAATCAAATTGATGCGGGACATCAGACTGTCTTCAATAAACTCGATCAGGCTATCAAACATCCGCGTTTTACTGGGGAAATGACGATAAAGCGCGGCTTCCGAAACCCCCACATTTGCGGCGAGTTTGGCGGTAGTAATGCGTTGGCTGCCGTCGCTGGATTCCAGCATTTGCGCTAAAGCCTGCAAAATTTCCTCGCGCCTGTTCCTTTTCGTATTTTCTTTTTCTGCCATGTCCGAGTAGACCCTTGCTAAAAATGACTTAATAACAAAAACCCAAATACCGGCCGCACTAAGGCCAGGCCCCGGCGGCTTATGTGATAGCTTTTTTACGGTATTGGGGTCTAGGGTAGGTTATTGGCGCCCAGAATGACCAAAACCACCGGTACCACGTTCACTAAGATCAAAATCTTCAACCAGATTGAATTCTGCTTGTACAACAGGAACAAACACCATTTGTGCGATGCGCTCGCCGGGTTCGATAGTGAAAGGCTGTTGACCACGGTTCCAGACGGACACCATCAACTGACCTTGATAATCAGAATCAATCAGCCCGACCAGATTACCTAATACCACACCATGTTTATGCCCGAGCCCTGAACGCGGCAAAATAACAGCAGCCAGTGAGCTATCGCCGATATGTATTGCCAAGCCTGTCGGTAACAATGTTGTTTGCCCTGGAAGTAAATCCACGGCTTCACTTAGACAGGCACGTAAATCCAGGCCAGCTGAGCCTTCTGTTGCATAAGTTGGTAAGGGAAATTCATTGCCAACACGTGGGTCCAGAATTTTAATGTCGATTTTTTTCATCATAACGGCTGACAATCTCGTCTATTAAATGCTGACTGAGGAGGTGCTTATCGCTGAGCGGTAAACGTTTCTCGCCAGTCGGCCAAAAAAGGTGCAAGGCATTAGTATCACTGTTAAAACCATGCTCTGCGAGCGATACATCATTAGCGCAAATAAGGTCCAGATTCTTCCGCACTAGTTTTTGTCGCGCGTATTCTTCCACATTCTGGGTTTCGGCAGCAAATCCAACAACAAATGGACGTTTTTTAGTCATCGAAGCGACCCCAGCGACAATGTCTGGATTTTTCACCAACTTAAGGGTGATCTCATCGCCCTGTTTTTTTATTTTCTCGTCAGAAACCTGTTCGGCGCGGTAATCCGCTACCGCAGCACAAGAAATAAAAATATTCTGCTGGGCTGCTAAGTTCTGAACTGTTTGCTGCATTTCTAGCGCACTGACAACATCAATACGATTCACTCCCGCTGGAGTAGGGAGCGTTACTGGCCCGGCAACCAGAGTAACTTTTGCCCCTCTGGCAGCGGCTGCTTGAGCGATGGCGAAGCCCATCTTGCCCGAACTTTGATTGCTGATAAAGCGCACTGGATCAAGTGCCTCACGCGTCGGCCCGGCGGTAATCATGACACTCAAATGTTGCAAGTCTTGTTTTGCTGAAAAATGATCATGTGCCAGCGCGACAATTTCCAGTGGGTCTAGCATTCGACCTGGGCCAACATCACCACAAGCCTGACTGCCGCTGTCTGGCCCCCATAACAACATGCCACGACTGGCGAGCGTCTGTAGGTTTGCTTGAGTCGCTGCTGCACGATACATCTGTTGATTCATGGCGGGCACGGCTGCAATAGGAGCCGCAGTTGCCAGGCAAACGGTGGTCAGCAAATCATTTGCCATCCCAGTGGCTACTCTGGCCAGTAAATCAGCTGTAGCCGGAGCCATGATGACTAAATCAGCCCATTTACCTAGTTCAATATGACCCATTGCCGCTTCTGCCGCGGGGTCGAGTAAATCATCAGAGACGGGGTAACCCGAGACTGCTTGCAGCGTGAGTGGCGTAATGAACGCTTTTGCCGCGTGAGTCATCACCACGCGTACCTCTGCGCCTTTGTCGCGCAAACGGCGTACCAGCTCAGGAGATTTATACGCGGCGATACCCCCGCTAATCCCGAGCACAATCTTTTTACCAGAAAGATGTTTGCCGGAGAGTCCCGTCATCATGATTGTCCGAATGAAAGCCGTAAGAGGCGATATTTTAGCATAACCATTGAGTAGATTAGCTATCAGGACGTTCCCTGATGCCATCAATCGTCAATTTTGCGAGACGTTACGCATGTGGCTTACGGCGACTTAGTCGAGTGAAAAGTCTTATGGCATGCTGCCCACGCGGTTTAGGGATTACGGGGGCCAGAAATGGAAGAGTGGTATGGGCAGGTTGCCCCAAGGGAAAAATTACTTAAATATGGTGCTGCGGTACTGACGGATGCCGAGTTGCTCGCTATTTTTCTGCGTACAGGGATTCCGGGAATGCATGTCATGCAGATGGCTGAGTATTTGATTGAAGAGTTCGGTTCACTTTATGGGCTGATATCTGCGGATTATCAGGCGTTATGTGCCAAAAAAGGGATTGGTGTTTCGAAATATAGCCAGATTCAGGCCATTGCAGAACTGGCTGGCCGCTGTTTTTCATCCCACTTGATGCAGGAAAGTGTCCTGCAAAATCCCGAGATAACCCAAAAGTTTCTACAAAATATTCTTTCCCATCGCGAACGAGAGATTTTTTTAGTGATGTTTTTGGATAACCAGCATCGTGTTATTCGCCATGAGGAGATGTTTACTGGTACCATCAGTAGCGTTGAGATTCATCCGAGGGAAATTGTGCGTGAAGCGCTTAAGGTTAATGCTGCCGCGCTGATTCTAGCGCATAATCACCCTTCGGGTAAGGCTGAACCGAGCCAAGCCGACCGTTTGATGACTACGCAGGTGATAAAAGCCTGTTCATTATTGGATATTCGTGTGCTCGATCATTTAGTGGTTGGCCGGGGTGAATGTGTCTCATTTGCTGAACGGGGATGGCTTTAGAGCAATAATAATTGATCCTTTCTGGATCTTTAGCTGTTCGGGACTTGAGCACTTACGCTTCAGAGCGTATACTACGCCACCTTTGAGAATCTTGGGTTTGGCGTGAAGAGCCTATCTCAGCAGGTTTATAGCCTGGTGACAGGGGTTTCTGACCTGATGACAGTGAGTCTTCTCAGTGAATTTGCTGAGATGGGCTCTAAAGCCTGACGAGGCGGCCAAATCCTATACGAAGCTCGAGCTGATTTGATTTTTGGAGAATAGACATGTCCCGAGTCTGCCAAGTTACTGGCAAGCGCCCGGTGAGCGGTAACAACCGTTCCCACGCAATGAACGCGACCAAACGCCGTTTTCTGCCGAACCTTCACTCTCACCGTTTTTGGGTTGAGGGCGAGAAGCGCTTTGTAACTCTGCGTGTATCTGCTAAAGGTATGCGTGTTATTGATAAGAAGGGTATCGAAACGGTCTTGGCCGAAATTCGCGCCCGCGGTGAGAAGTATTAAGGAACTGAATCATGGCTAAAGGTGTTCGCGAGAAGATCAAGCTAGTTTCTTCTGCTGGTACTGGTCACTTCTATACCACTACGAAGAACAAGCGTACTAAGCCGGAAAAATTGGAATTGAAGAAATTCGATCCAGTTGTCCGTCAACACGTGATCTACAAAGAAGCTAAAATTAAATAATTTTAATTTTGGTGGATTAAGAAAACCCGGCCTCGGCCGGGTTTTTTATTATATAAAGTCCAGTGAGATACGTTTAGGGAGGTTACATGCCTGAATTACCAGAAGTTGAAACCAGCCGACGCGGGATCGAACCTTATCTTGTCGGCCAAACTATCCTTTACGCCGTGGTTAGAAATGCCCGTTTACGCTGGCCTGTTTCTGATGAAATCCTCGCACTCAGTGATCAGCCGGTGTTAAGTGTTCAACGTAGAGCGAAATATTTGCTGATAGAGCTGAAGACTGGCTGGATTATCGTGCATCTGGGGATGTCTGGTAGCTTGCGCATTTTGCCAGAAGAAACCGAAGCAGAAAAACACGATCACGTCGATTTGGTTATCAGTAATGGCAAAATACTGCGTTATACCGATCCGCGCCGTTTTGGTGCTTGGTTATGGGCAAAAGACCTTGATACCAGCAATGTATTAGCCCATTTAGGGCCAGAACCTTTGAGTGATGAATTTACCGCTGAATATTTGTTTGAAAAGTCACGCAATAAACGCACTGTGGTCAAGCAGTGGCTAATGGATAACAAAGTAGTGGTCGGGGTTGGCAACATCTATGCCAGTGAATCGCTATTCACGGCGGGTATTCTGCCGGAACGTGCCGCTGGGTCATTAACTGAAACCGAGATAACGCAGCTGGTGGCAACAATCAAAGCCGTACTATTGCACTCTATTGAGCAGGGTGGCACCACATTGCGCGACTTTTTACAGTCAGATGGCAAGCCGGGTTATTTCGCGCAAGAATTACAAGTATATGGGCGGGCAGGAGAGTTATGTCGACGCTGTGGCAATGTGATTGAAATTGCAAAGCATGGGCAGCGTAGCACCTTTTTTTGCCGCCACTGCCAGCATTAATTCTATTTAGCCAGTTTTGACATCAGTGCTTTGGTGACCGGTGCAGGAAGAAATGGCGTGATGTCGCCACCGTGGCGCGCCACTTCTTTCACCAGTGAGGAAGAGATAAACGACCATTTTTCTGATGGCATCAGGAAGACACTTTCCAGTTTTGGCATTAGGTGACGGTTCATATTTGCCAGTTGCCATTCATACTCGAAATCAGAGACCGAGCGCAAACCTCGCACTAAAATATTCGCATTATGTTTTTTGGCAAACTCCGCCATCAACTCGCTAAACCCCAGGACTTCCACATTCTTCAGTGGTGCCGTGACTTGCTTTGCCAATGCGACCCGCTCGGCCAGAGTAAACATCGGTTTCTTGCTGGAGCTATCTGCAATTGCCAGAATAACATGGCTAAACATTTCTGAGGCGCGGGTGACCAAGTCCAAATGCCCATTGGTAATAGGATCAAATGTCCCCGGATAAATGGCTTTAGTGATCATGAATTCTCACTTTTCTGATATTGATGGCTCAGTGCCCACAGAGCCGCATATTTATTGAAGGTATATTGCGCGTTGACTACCGCCAGCAATAGCCCCTGTTTACCATCGAGGAAGCCAGCACGTAATAGCCATGTCTTACAGAATGCCCCGAGAGTATGGCTGATAATCGCAAAATAACTGCAACTTTTACCTTGTTGATGACGCTGATTCGCCCAAGCCTGAGCATAGTTGAGTTGTTTTCGTTGAAAGGCAAAAAAGTCACGACAGGTCAAATGTAGCAAATCACCCGCGAGTGGAATAACTTTTGCAGAACCGCTATCAAGTGATTCATGGACTAAATCATCGTTGTAACGGTATTGGTCACGTGGATATAGCCGAGTGACTCTATCGGGATACCAGCCGCTATGGCGCATAAAACGGCCTAAAAACAGGTTCCGCCGTGCACAGCAATAAACCGCACCTTCCTCTGGTGCCAATAACACAGTTTCGACTGCACTTTTAAGCTCAGGCGTTACACGCTCATCAGCATCCAGCATCAAAATATAATCGCCAGTAGCATATTGCTGGGCTAATTGCCGCTGCTTACCGTAACCGGGCCATTCTGTGCTGCTGTAAACTTTTGCGCCATATTGTTCGGCCAGTGCGACGGTTTCATCTTCACTGCCTGAATCCAATACCACTATTTCATCAGCCCAAGTGACTGACGCCAAACAGTCCGCCAGCAGTGAGGCTTCATTTTTAACAATCATCACCACCGACAGGCGTTTTTTGGCACTCATTTAGTGGCTCCGTTGCGGTAGATAAGGCTCCAGCAAGTGCAATAATCGTTGCAGCGCACCCTGGTTTTCATGCAATACATCAACCGCATGACGACCATAGTAGAGGCGACAATCTTCATCTGTGAGTAGCAGGGTGATTTCTTTCACCAGCGACAGGGTATCGGTTACCGTAATCAACCCTTCAGCTTGTTCCAGCTTGGCACAGATATCTTTAAAGTTAAACGTATGTGGCCCCATCAACACTGGGATGGCATGCGCCGCCGCTTCCAGTGGATTATGACCGCCGCGCTCAACCAGGCTGCCGCCAACAAAAGCTAAATCAGCAATACCGTATAGTAGCATCAGCTCGCCCATAGTATCGCCGATCACCACTTGTGTGCTGCTTGAAGGCACTTCGCCTTTGCTGCGTAATGTGTAACTCAGCCCTGCTTTTTGTGTTAATTCAATCGCTTTCGGGAAGCGTTCTGGGTGGCGTGGCACCAGAATAAGCAGCAATGTCGGGAACTGCTGTAATAATTGGCGATGGGCTTCCAGCAAGATAGTTTCTTCGCCGTCGTGGGTACTGGTCGCTATCCAAACTGGCCGATGTGGTGCCCACTGGCGGCGTAATGTGACGGCTCTGGCGGCTAATTCGGGTGTGACAGAAATATCGAACTTCAGGCTACCGGTCACCGTCAGTTGTGAACGTTTTAGGCCCAACTCAATGAAACGGTCGCCATCTTCTTGATTCTGCGCTGCAATCAGCGTGATCCGTTGCAGCATATTACGGATAAAACTACCGATTTTTTTATAGCCAGCAGCGGAGCGGGCAGAAAGGCGCGCATTGGCAATCACTAAAGGTATTTTGCGACGGTGCAGTGCATTAATAAGATTTGGCCACAATTCAGTTTCCATGATGATGACCAGCTTGGGATTCACCTGATCAAGAAAGCGGTTCACGGAGCCAGGAAGGTCGTAGGGTAGATAAACGTGGTGAACATCTTTGCCAAAAGCGGACTGAACACGCTCAGAACCGGTGGGCGTCATGGTGGTCACGGTAATGGGCAATGATGGATAGCGATGACGTAATGCTCTGACTAATGGGATAGCAGCCAGTGTTTCACCAACTGAAACTGAATGCAGCATGATACCGCCAGCAACAACTTTACCGGCACAAAAACCATAGCGTTCTCCCCAGCGCTTGCGATAAGCGGGGGCTTTACGGCTACGTAACAGCAATCGCAGCCAAATCAGAGGTTGAATAAGGTAGAGTAATACCTGATATAAACGCAGCAACATTCTATCAATTTCATTTATATGGATTATTAAGAATAATACCATATTTGAACAAGAAAGGCTCTTTTCCACTGGGGCTGGCCGATAACCAGAGCAGGCTCAGGATATTCATAAAAAAGAATATAAAATTTCAACAAATGGTGGGGATAAAATTGATTTTACTTGTTTGGAAATGAGAATGGTTTTCATTATTCGCATAAGGAAATAATGATGCAGATGTAGATATCTCCAACTTATTCAATAGTGATATTTTTAGCTGGTAATTATTTGTTATTTAGTGGTTTATCGTGAGTTCATTAAATTTGAGTTTTATTGGAATTGTATTGAGAGATTAATTAAACACGTAGAGAAAACCATGAGTTGTTATTAGCAAAAAGTGAGTTAATAGACTCGCTTAATAACTGACATAACAGATTAGCATTTCTTAACTATTTGAGTATCGAGATCAATCGGCTTAGATAATTATCAGAGCCGATTGTTATTATACAGTAAATGTTTACTAACGGATTTTCTAAGCAGCCATAATCTGGCTAGAAATAATAATTGCTTATGAAATCAACGTTTCCAATCGCGCCATTATGGTTTCAGCGGTAATGGTATCCATGCTTTTTTGCTCGGAAATCACCGCAATCTGATTTTTCCCGTAGCCGCCAATCAAACCAGGGTCCGTTGGGCCGAACAGGGTAATGTTGGGGCGATCCAGTGCAGCGGTTAGATGGCTAAGACCGGTATCAACGGAAACTACCGCTTTTGCACCTGCCAGAACCTCTGCCACCTGCTGGAGACTGAGCTTAGGCAATACCTCGACATGAGGGAAATGCTCCGCCAGCCGCAAAGCACGCTGATACTCATGCTCCGCACCCCAGGGTAATTTAATTTTTAAACCCGTCGGCGCAACCAGCTCAATCAGTTTCCGCCAATGGCTCTCAGGCCAATGTTTACTGTCGCGAGTGGTGGCATGCAGGAAGACCAGATACTGGCCAGCATCGTTGGGCAACTCGTTTAAAAAGCGCTGCGCAATAGCATAATCGCCGACACTTTCTGGTTTGTCATAGCCAAGGCTTTTGGCAAACAGTTGGCGTATGCGCTCAACGGCATGTTGTTTAGTATCAATCTCATGGCGGCAGTTATAAAACCAACTGGCAAAGGGTTCGCGAGCACTTTTGCAATCTGGGCCATGTCGAACTCCTTTGGCGATGCGGGTGATCAGTGCGGCACTCTTAATCAACCCCTGAGCATCAATCACCACATCATAACTGCGCTGCTGTACAACACGTTTAAAATCACAGCGCTCTTGTCGGGTATCACTACCAAACCAATTTTTACGCCAGCGGCGGATAGCCACTGGAATCACTTTATCCACCGCAGGATGCCAACCGGGAATTTGGCTGAAACCCTCTTCTACCACCCAATCAAAGCGAATGCCGGGAATGGCATTCATGGCATCAGTCAGCGCGGGTAATGTATGTAAAACATCGCCCATTGATGAGGTTTTAACGATCAATACATGCATTAATCGCCCTCTTTCACAGAGCTGGTTTGTGCTGAGAGTTGCTTCTCAAGGGCAGCCATCACCTGTTCTGGTTGGATATCAATCAAACTCTGATGATAACCCTGCGCGCTGTCGCCTTTACGCACTTTGTGATAGCCGGTAATCAGGCGAATAACCGTGGCTTTGTCAGACAGCGGTGGCGTGAAGTCCGGGCTGCTTGGGCCATATAAAGCCACTAATGGCTTATTTAATGCCGCTGCCACATGCATCAAACCTGAGTCATTACTGACCACGGCGTTACAGGCAGCAATCATTACCACGGCTTGATCCAATGATGTTTGGCCTGCGAAGTTGAGGCAATACTCGCGAGCGTTTTCATCCAGCGCCTGACGGATTTCCTCACCGGCTTCATTATCTTTGGCTGAGCCTAACAAGATGACTTGGTAGCCAGTATCAATCAGTTTCTGGGCCAACGCGGCATAGTGATAATGTGGCCAACGTTTTGCCGGGCCAAACTCTGCTCCAGGGCAGAAACCAATAATTGGGCGGTTATCTGTCAGGTTGAATGACGCAGTAATTTCTGCAATTTCTTCATCCTGAACCTGCAATTGTGGCCATAGCAAAGGCTGAGGTAAATCGTTGGCTGATTGAATGCGTTCTTTATCATAAGCCAATGCGACATAGCGCTGAACCATCATCGGAAACGCTTGTTTATCCAGAATGCGCATATCATTGAGCAAGAAGTAGCGCATCTCGCCACGCCAGCCAGTGCGCTGTTTAATCCCTGAAAAATAAGGTATCAGGGCAGATTTAAACGAGTTTGGTAACACGTAAGCGCGATCATAGCCTGTTTCACGCAAGGCCAACCCTAAGCGGCGACGCTCCTCAAAAGCAAAAACCCCATGACCTAACGGCATCGGGACGGCATGGCGAACTTCCGGCATTCTGGCCAAAAGCGGACGGCACCACGCGGGTGCCATCACATCAATATCTGCTGCCGGATATTCGGCCTTCAGGGTGCGGTAAAGACTTTGCGACATCATCATATCGCCAACCCAAGAAGGGCCGATGACCAGTATTTTCATACCGTTTATCAATTCCTTGCAGCAAGTTATTTAGACTGAACGATTGAGCCAGGTCAGGTATTCTTTGACGCCTTCGGCGACGGTTTTGAACGGCTTGTCGTAACCGGCAGCACGCAAATTAGTGAGATCAGCTTGCGTGTATGCCTGATAACGGCCTTTCAGTTTTTCAGGGAATTCAATGTATTCCACTGGACCGCTCTGGTGGAAATCCACCACCGCATCAGCAACCGCCTGGAAAGATTCCGCACGACCTGTACCACAGTTGAAAATACCGGATACACCGTTTTGCCAGAACCACAGATTCACGTCAGCAACATCGCCAACATAAATGAAGTCGCGTTTGAAGTTTTCACTGCCGGAGAACAATTTAGGGTTTTCACCTGCATTGATCTGGTTGTTCAAATGGAAAGCAACGCTCGCCATGCTGCCTTTATGGCCTTCACGTGGGCCATAAACGTTAAAGTAACGGAACCCGCAAATCTGTGAATCAGCTTGTGGCAGAATTTCGCGCACATATTGATCGAACAGGAATTTGGAGTAGCCATAAACATTAAGTGGTTGCTCGTACTGACGGTCTTCAATGAAATTATCAGTACGCCCGCCGTAAGTGGCAGCGGAAGAGGCATACAGGAATGGGATTCCGCGATCGAGACAGAAATGCAGGATATCTTTGGAATACTGATAGTTGTTATCCATCATGTACTTGCCATCCCACTCAGTGGTGGAAGAACAGGCACCTTCGTGGAAAATCGCGTCGATATCACCCATATCATCACCAGCAACAATGCTGGCAACAAAATCTTCTTTATCCATGTAATCAGCGATATCCAGATCAACCAGATTGACGAATTTGGTGCCGTCTTTCAGGTTATCCACAACCAGAATATCTTTATAGCCGATATTATTCAGTGCCTTAACGATGTTGCTGCCAATGAAACCGGCGCCGCCAGTGACGATAATCATCAGGTTCACCCTTGCTAATCTTCTTGGTCGGGCACAATGCCCCACACTCTATTTGCCGTTATCATAACATTTCATAGGATAGCGCACAGCCGGAAGGGGCTAATCTCTCTGTTTCTATGCGGCTTTCGGAATGTTCACCGTGATATGTGCTGCATTTTTTATAATATAAGACAAGGTTTCTCGTCAGTTCACCCTTCAGGCAGTAAAATGTACGGTGAAACTGCCCATTCTGGAGATAACCGCATGTCCCTGCCTTTTGATAGAAACGCCTTTTATCAGCAATTAGAACAACAACTCACAACGACCCGTGCTGAAGGGCTGTATAAAAATGAGCGGATCATCACTTCCGCGCAGCAAGCAGATATTGCTGTGGCGGATGGTCGCCATGTCATTAATTTTTGTGCCAACAACTATTTGGGTTTGGCAAACCATCCTCGCCTGATCGCAGCGGCCAAAAATGGCATGGATACTCATGGCTTTGGTATGGCCTCGGTGCGGTTTATTTGTGGTACTCAAGATACCCATAAAGAGTTGGAACAGAAGCTGGCCAGTTTCCTTGGCATGGAAGACGCCATCCTTTACTCATCTTGTTTTGATGCTAACGGCGGTTTGTTTGAAACCCTGCTGGGGCCAGAGGATGCCATTATTTCTGATGCGCTGAATCATGCTTCGATCATTGATGGTGTGCGGTTATGTAAAGCCAAGCGCTATCGCTATGCCAATAATGATATGAGCGAATTGAAAGCACAGTTGGAGCAAGCTAAAGCAGACGGCGCGCGCCATATTATGATTGCTACTGATGGCGTGTTTTCCATGGATGGTGTGATTGCTAACCTGAAAGGCGTTTGCGATCTGGCTGATGAGTACCAGGCATTAGTGATGGTCGATGACTCCCATGCCGTCGGTTTTGTTGGTGCGAATGGTCGTGGTACTCATGAATACTGCGAAGTGATGGATCGCGTTGATATCATCACTGGCACCTTGGGCAAAGCACTGGGTGGAGCATCAGGCGGTTATACGGCTGGCCGCAAAGAAGTGGTTGAGTGGTTGCGCCAGCGCTCACGGCCTTATTTGTTCTCAAATTCATTAGCCCCAGCAATAGTAGCGGCTTCTATTGAAGTGTTATCACTATTGGAAAACGGTGCTGAACTGCGTGATCGCTTATGGTCAAATGCACGTTTATTCCGTGAGAAAATGAGTGCCGCCGGTTTCACCTTAGCCGGTGCTGATCACGCCATTATTCCCGTCATGCTCGGTGATGCGACACTGGCGCAAGAGTTTGCCAATGCATTGTTGAAAGAAGGTATTTACGTTACAGGTTTCTTCTATCCGGTGGTGCCGAAAGGTCAGGCGCGGATCCGTACCCAGATGTCGGCCGATCATACGCCAGAGCAGGTTGAGCGGGCTGTTGAAGCCTTCATCCGTATTGGCAAACAGCTTAACGTTATTGCGTAAGGGATTTTGATGAAAGCACTATCCAAACTAAAAGCAGAAGAAGGTATTTGGATGACCGACGTGGCGCAGCCGGAGCTGGGCCACAACGACATCATGATCAAAATTCGCAAAACGGCTATTTGTGGTACTGATGTGCATATTTATAACTGGGATGAATGGTCACAAAAAACTATTCCTGTTCCGATGGTCGTCGGCCATGAATATGTCGGTGAAGTTGTGGCTATCGGTCAGGAAGTTAAAGGTTTTAGTATTGGTGACCGGGTGTCTGGCGAAGGTCATATCACCTGTGGGCATTGCCGTAACTGTCGCGGCGGCCGTACCCATCTCTGCCGCAATACCGTGGGTGTCGGTGTGAATCGCCCGGGTTCTTTTGCCGAATATCTGGTGATTCCGGCCTTTAATGCCTTCAAAATTCCTGACAATATTTCTGATGAACTTGCGGCCATTTTTGATCCCTTCGGTAATGCGGTACACACCGCGTTATCCTTTGATTTAGTTGGTGAAGATGTGCTGGTTTCCGGTGCTGGGCCAATTGGTATCATGGCTGCTGCGGTGTGTAAGCATGTCGGTGCTCGCCATGTTGTCATCACCGATGTGAATGAGTACCGTCTGGATCTGGCGCGGAAAATGGGTGTGACTCGCGCGGTTAACGTCAACAATGAAAATCTGAATGATGTGATGGCCGAACTGGGGATGACTGAAGGATTTGATGTCGGTTTGGAAATGTCCGGTGCGCCGCCAGCATTCCGTGCATTGCTTAATTCAATGAATCACGGTGGTCGTATTGCGATGTTGGGGATACCGCCATCTGATATGTCTATCGACTGGAATCAGGTGATTTTCAAGGGGCTGTTTATCAAAGGGATTTATGGCCGCGAGATGTTTGAAACCTGGTACAAAATGGCTGCATTGATTCAATCTGGTTTGGATTTAACCCCGATTATCACCCATCGTTTCTCCATCGATGAATTCCAGCAAGGCTTTGACGCCATGCGTTCGGGTAAGTCGGGTAAGGTAATATTAAACTGGGATTAAAATACCCTTCGGCCTTGAAGTTGCAAAGATGAAAGCGGGGCAGTCAGGTGATGGCTGCCCCGTTTTATTAAGGTTTATCCTCTTTAGGTTTATCAACCGGAGTCACGGGTGCCGCTGGCGGGAAATATTGCTGCCAATGTTTCTGCACAAATGTCACTGCCGGGCTTTGCATCAAGCTCTCACCTAAAACAATAAACATCTTATCGGCGTAGATTTTCTCTGGAGCATAGCCAGCTTTAGCGTTGCATTGCTTGATAGCTTTCAGGCGCTGGCCTTTTGCTGGGTCACGCGGCTTTGATTTACCCGGTGAAACAGTGCTGCTGCCACTATTATTATGTTCAGTAATATTGTGTGCCGGTTCATTCAGCAGAGCACTTGCTTTGACCAATACAATATCCGCAGGTAATTGAGGCAACATCTGTTGCAGCACTTTAATGGTGGCCGGATGCGGGTGCCCAATCGCAATCGCCGAGCCATTACGGCGCGCCAGCTCTACTGCGCGGTTAAACTGTTGGCGGATCGCAGCTTCATTTTGTGAGTCATCCAAAAAGACTTTGCGCTTAATCACTTTGACGCCAGTGCCTTCTGCAGCACGGCTGGCCTGGCTATTGCCTATGGTCACACTGTCGAGAAAATAGAGTTGATAGTGCTCCAGTACCTGCATGACTTTCTGCATGCCCGGTAAGCTGGAGGTCATGGCGCTACCCATGTGGTTATTCATACCGGTAGCGTAAGGGACGTTATTAACCGCCTGGCGAATGATACGCTGGATCTCTTCGCTACTCATTGATGGCTGTAATGTATCGCGCTCCAGCGGTTGCTTGCTCAGCGGTGCCATCGGCAGGTGGATCAGGATTTCTCGCCCTTGATTATGGGCTTTGATAGCCATCTCTTTGGCGTAGGGGGCGTTAGGTAATATAGCCACCGAAATAGGCAGTGGCATCTGTAACACCTTGTTTTCGTTCTGCGGGCGATAACCAAAGTCATCAATAACAATGGAAAGTTTACCCGCCAGTGCGGTGTTAGCGATGAGTAGGGTGGATACGATGATTAACCGACGTGTATTGAAATAGCGCAATAGGTGTTCCCTAATGTTGTTCTCTATCTTCCTAACCAAGGTTGTGGGTTAACGGCTTGTCCCTGACGGCGAATTTCGAAATAGAGTGATGGCTCACCCTGACCGCCACTGGTGCCGACCAGTGCTATCGGCTGGCCTGCCTTCACCTGAGCGCCAACATTGACCAGCGCGCTTTGGTTATAGCCATATAAACTCATATCACCTTTGCCGTGCTCAACCACCACGACCAGGCCATAACCCTGCAACCAGTCTGCCAGTAGCACCCGGCCATCCGCAATCGCTTTGACTTCGCTTCCTTCCGGTGCGGAAATGACCATACCTTTCCAGCGGAGCTCACCTTGCAAGGCTTCGCCGAAGCGATGGGTTACGTTACCCCGAACAGGCCAGACGGCTTGACCACCTGGACGCCCCAAACCACCCGTTCGCGCCATTAATGAGCGTTCACTTTCACTTGGTTTGTAGCTGGAACCGGTTTTCTTGGCTTGTTGCTCTTTGGCTTTAACTTGTTCGCGTACACGGGCCGCTTCTTTCGCTTCCCGCTCTGCACGGGCTTTGGCTTCACGTTCGGCTTTGGCGATTTGATCACGCAAACGTGATTCGTTCAGTTTTAGCTCCGCCAGACCTTGTTGATCTTTTTCCAACGAGGCTTCCAACGAAGTGAGGGTTTTCTTGCGCGCAGTTCGAGCTTCTTCCAGCTTTTGCTGCTGAGCTTTCTGCTCATCCAATAAAACTTTTTGCTGGTTTTTCTTTTGCTCCAGCGTTTTTTTCTCAACAGATAAATCGGTGCGGGTTTGTTTCAACTCCTCAATGGATTTTTGTCTAGCTTCATTGAGATAACTGAAATAGGCCAAAATACGCTCACTGCGTTGGCTCTCTTCACCACTTAAAATGAGTTGTAAACCACTGTGCTGACCTTGCTTAAAGGCTGCATCAAGTTGTTTTGACAGCAAGTTTTGCTGTTGGGATTGCTGCGTTTGTAGCTTACCAATCGAGGCAGTGAGACTGGATATTTCTTTATCCAGTTCCGTCAATGTACTTTGAGTTTCGCGCAAGCTGCGACTGGCCTGAGCAATAGTATTTTCTTGTTGTTTCAATTGGTCGAGCAAGGCACTACGTTGCTGCTTTTGTTGCTGGACACTTTTTTCTTTTTCAGCGATATCTTGCTGAATAGTTTTCAACTGGGTTTTGTTATCTGCTGTTTTTGCAGCTGGGGCATCAGCAGCATGGCTGGATAATGGCAACAACAATACGCCAGCGCAAAAAACGCTGGCGTACAGTGCTGACCACGGACGACGCATCAATTTATTCGGCAACGCAGACAAGCGCCTTGTATTGCCGGAGATGGTATCTTCCGTAACCATTGATATAGCAAATGACGCCTTTTCCTTCATAACGAAGGATTATTCCACGATGAACAGCGGCTTACCAGTCATCTCTTGCGGGATTTCCATTTCCATCAGTGACAGCATGGTTGGTGCGATATCAGAAAGTTTGCCACCTTCGACTGCTTTCACTTCTTTATTGCCGACATAAATCAGCGGAACAGGCAGGCTGGTATGGGCGGTGTGCGCCTGACCGGTCGCCGGGTCACGCATCTGCTCAGCATTGCCGTGGTCTGCGGTAATAAGCAATTGGCCATCCACTGCTTTCACGGCGGCAACCACCTGTTCAATGCAATTATCCAGAGTTTCTACTGCTTTTACTGCGGCATCGTAATCACCGGTATGGCCGACCATATCGCCATTCGGGTAGTTACAAATGATCACATCATATTTGCCGCTGGCGATAGCCCCGACCAATTTCTCAGTCAGTTCTGCTGAACTCATTTCTGGTTGCAGATCATAGGTTGCCACTTTTGGTGAGTTAATCAGAATGCGATCTTCACCTTTAAATGGTTCTTCAACGCCGCCGTTATAGAAGAAAGTGACGTGAGCATATTTTTCGGTTTCAGAAATGCGCAACTGTGTTTTGTCATGCTTCATCAGCCACTCACCGAAGGTATTCTCCAGAGAGGCTGGCGGATAAGCACAGGCAACTTTAATATCTGCCGCATACTCAGTTAGCATCACAAAATCGCCGAAGTTAACCACTTTATCGCGTTTGAAGCCGTCAAAGTCGGCATTCACAAAGGTGCGGGTGATTTGGCGGGCGCGGTCAGCACGGAAGTTCATGAAAATCAACGCATCACCATCGTTCATGGCCGCATCGGGTTCACCTGCGGCTTGAATAACGGTTGGTTTGACGAATTCATCATTTTCATTACGTGCGTAAGCGGCTTGCAAGCCGGCAACCGCGTTATCTGCGGTGAACTCGCCTTTTGCCTGAGTCAGCAAGTCGTAGGCCAGCTGTACACGATCCCAGCGGTTATCGCGATCCATGGCATAGTAGCGGCCAATGATAGAGGCAATGCGGCCTTTACCCAGCGCTGCAAATTTTTCAGTGAATCGTTTCAGTGAAGGCTCAGCACTACGCGGCGGGGTGTCACGTCCATCGAGGAATGCATGTAGGTAAATTGCTGTGGCACCACGTTTGGCTGCCAGTTCAACCATCGCCAGAATGTGGTCTTCATGACTATGCACACCACCGGCAGATAGCAGGCCCATGATATGGACAGCTTTGCCTGCTTTAACCGCTTTATCCACGGCGGCAGTCAGGGTTGGGTTGGTGAAAAAATCACCGTCTTTGATTTCTTTGTCGAGGCGGGTCAAATCCTGGTAAACAATACGACCCGCGCCCAGATTGACGTGACCCACTTCGGAGTTACCCATTTGCCCATCTGGTAAACCAACATCCAGACCTGAAGCGGCAATCAAGGTATGAGGCTGTTGCTGCCATAAACGATCCATAACCGGAGTTTTAGCATTCAGAATGGCATTATCTTGCTGCTCTTCGCGGTGGCCATAGCCATCCAGAATTGTCAGAACCAGCGGTTTTTTAGTGCTCGACATTGCATAACCTCTTTCTTATTAGAAAGGCGGTAATTTACTACAAAACCGGTTAAAAATAGCCCAAAGAGATCAACATTGGTGTGGGGTTTTGCGTAAAAATCACCAAAGGGACGATAAAACTTCCCGAGATTGCTCGCAGTTTCTGCAATAGCACTTGCATATTGGCTGTATTTGCCGCAACGCGCAGGTATACTCTGTGACCTTGAATATTATCCCCTAACTAACGGGAGTTTTTACCCCCATGTTGCAAGAAATTATGCAATTCATTAGCCAGCATCCGGTGTTGAGCTTGGCTTGGGTGGCGTTGTTCGTCGCCGTCATTTTCACCAGCTTTAAAACGACGCTGTCAAAAGTCAAAGAGATTACTCGTGGTGAAGCGACGCGCCTGATTAATAAAGAAGATGCGGTGGTGGTCGATATCCGCACTCGTGATGATTACCGCAAGGGTCATATCGCCAGCTCAATTAATTTGCTGCCAAGTGATATTAAAAACGGCAATCTGGCGGAGTTGGAAAAGCATAAAGCACAGCCTATCATTGTAGTTTGTGCCACAGGGACAACCTCCCGTGCTTCTGCTGAGCTGCTGAGCAAAGCTGGTTTTGAGCGGGTGTTTACCTTGAAAGAAGGTATCTCCGGCTGGAGTGGCGAGAATCTGCCACTGGCGCGCGGTAAGTAATATTTATATTCGCTATATCAATAGATTGTAACTTTAACTGAGGTGTACCATGGCGAAAATTGAGATTTATACCAAAGCAACCTGCCCATTCTGTCACCGTGCTAAAGCGCTACTGAACAGTAAAGGCGCCGCTTTTCATGAAATCGCAATTGATAACGACCCAGCCAAACGTGAAGAGATGATTGCTCGCAGCGGGCGGACGACGGTGCCTCAGGTATTTATTGATGGGCAGCATATCGGCGGCTGTGATGATTTACACGCCCTGGATGCGCGCGGTG
This sequence comes from Yersinia proxima, assembly GCF_902170785.1. Lineage (GTDB taxonomy): Bacteria > Pseudomonadota > Gammaproteobacteria > Enterobacterales > Enterobacteriaceae > Yersinia > Yersinia proxima. The sequence continues at coordinate 64,897 of NZ_CABHYG010000024.1, forward strand.
GGCTTGACCCGCTGCTTTAACTCGTCAGTGGGCCCCATTAATGTAATGGAAAGAGCCCACGGCGAAAGTGCTGTTTAATAAGGACGTCTAACTTTAGGGTATCTATACACATGTCAGAACAAAACAACACCGAGATGGCTTTCCAGATCCAACGTATCTACACCAAAGATATCTCTTTCGAAGCACCAAATGCTCCGCAGGTTTTTCAGCAGGATTGGCAGCCAGAAGTTAAACTTGATCTTGATACTGCTTCCAGTCAGCTGGCTGAAGATGTGTATGAAGTAGTACTGCGTGTGACTGTAACGGCCTCTTTGGGCGAAGAAACGGCATTCCTGTGTGAAGTACAGCAGGGCGGTATCTTCTCCATCGCAGGTATCGACGGTACTCAGTTGGCACATTGCTTAGGTGCATACTGCCCGAACATTCTGTTCCCGTATGCGCGTGAATGCATCACCAGTCTGGTTTCTCGCGGTACTTTCCCACAGCTGAATCTGGCACCGGTTAACTTTGATGCCCTGTTCATGAACTATCTGCAACAGCAGGCTGAAGGCGAAGGTGCTGAACAACGTCAGGATGCCTGATGAACACCACCCATGCTTCAATGACTGTCATCGGTGCCGGATCTTACGGCACCGCATTAGCCATTACGCTAGCGCGTAATGGCCATCAAGTCGTGTTATGGGGTCACGACCCTAAACATATTCAAACTCTGCAACACGACCGTTGTAACCAGGCCTTCCTGCCCGATGTCCCTTTCCCCGACACCTTGTTATTGGAAACTGACCTGGCACGTGCGCTGGCTGCCAGTCGTGATGTGCTGGTGGTAGTACCCAGCCATGTCTTCGGGGCGGTATTGAACCAGCTCAAACCACACTTACGCCCAGATGCGCGTATTGTTTGGGCAACCAAAGGGCTTGAGGCAGAAACCGGCCGCTTGCTGGCTGATGTCGCGAGGGAAGTGCTGGGAGAGAGCATTCCGCTGGCTGTGGTTTCTGGGCCGACCTTTGCCAAAGAGCTGGCCGCCGGTTTACCCACTGCAATTGCACTGGCATCGACTGATGTGCAGTTTAGTGAAGACCTGCAACAGCTGTTGCACTGTGGTAAAAGTTTCCGCGTTTACAGCAATCCTGACTTTATCGGGGTGCAACTTGGTGGCGCGGTTAAAAACGTGATTGCGATTGGTGCCGGGATGTCCGATGGTATTGGTTTTGGCGCAAATGCGCGAACCGCATTGATAACCCGTGGTTTGGCAGAAATGACGCGTCTTGGTTCTGCATTAGGTGCGGATCCCTCCACCTTTATGGGCATGGCAGGGCTAGGTGATTTGGTGCTAACCTGCACAGATAACCAATCCCGTAATCGTCGGTTTGGCATCATGCTTGGTCAGGGATTAGGCGTACAAGAGGCGCAGGATAAAATTGGTCAAGTGGTTGAAGGTTACCGCAATACCAAGGAAGTTCTGGCGCTGGCTCAGCGTAATGGTGTAGAGATGCCAATCACTGAACAAATTTATCAGGTGCTGTACAGCCACAAAAATGCGCGTGAAGCGGCACTGACCTTATTGGGTCGGACCAAAAAAGACGAGAAAAGCGGCATTTAGTTGTTCAGCTGAAATAAAATAATAAAGATATACCCACAATCCTTGGTGTTGTTTCAGGAGCTTAGGGTATCAGTCGCTTCGGTCGTTCCCCGAAGTGGCTTGTTTATGGGCAGGAGTAGGCAATGTCGTCAGAAGAGTTAGAGCTGGTTTGGAGTAGCATTAAATCAGAAGCGAGAGCACTGGCCGAGTGTGAACCCATGCTGGCAAGTTTTTTTCATGCGACATTATTGAAGCATGAGAATTTAGGCAGTGCACTGAGCTATATTCTGGCGAATAAATTGGCAAATCCTATCATGCCTGCTATTGCCATCCGCGAAGTGGTTGAAGATGCCTATCGTGCTGATGCACAAATGATTGTGTCTGCTGCCCGCGATATTTTGGCGGTACGATTGCGCGACCCGGCGGTTGATAAATATTCCACGCCGTTGCTATACCTGAAAGGTTTCCATGCTTTACAGGCTTACCGTATCGGCCACTGGTTGTGGGCGCAGGATCGTAAAGCACTGGCAATTTACCTGCAAAATCAAGTTTCTGTTGCTTTTGGTGTGGATATCCACCCTGCGGCAACCATTGGTTGCGGCATCATGCTAGACCATGCGACTGGTATTGTGATTGGTGAAACTGCCGTGGTTGAGAATGATGTTTCCATTCTACAATCTGTCACCTTGGGGGGGACCGGTAAAACCAGTGGCGACCGTCATCCGAAGATCCGTGAAGGTGTGATGATTGGCGCGGGTGCAAAAATTTTGGGAAATATCGAAGTCGGCCGTGGTGCCAAAATTGGTGCGGGGTCAGTGGTATTGCAGGCTGTACCTCCCCATACGACAGCCGCCGGTGTGCCAGCTCGCATTGTCGGTAAACCAGAGAGTGATAAGCCATCGTTGGATATGGATCAGCACTTCAATGGGATGAGCCACGGGTTTGAATACGGCGACGGCATCTAATCCCCTTCGTCCTTGAAGCTGCAGGGGTGTTGGCTACGTTCGTTACTCGGCCCGTCCATGGGCCTCGCCTCTGCGAGGCCGCTGCAAACAGCGTTCAAATCGGTTCCCGACCGATTTGTCACCCGAATCACTGACTTGTCGTTGATCTTAGATAAATAAGCTCATCGGGATGAGTTCGTTTGCTGCCTTGCTACAACTCCAATTACTTTGGATAGACACCTTTCTATTGAGTTGCCAGCCGACCGCCGACATATTTTGGTCAAAAAAACTACTCTTTCAGTAACGCCCCCGGATAACCTAATTGCCGCCAGGCTTCGTACACCACTACAGATACGGCATTTGACAGGTTCATGCTGCGGCTGGCGGCAAGCATTGGAATTCTGATTTTCTGTTGGGCAGGTAATGCATCCAGAACATTGGGTGGTAAGCCGCGGGTTTCTGGGCCAAACAGCAGATAATCATTCACCTGATAATTCACTGCGCTGTGGGCCGGTGTTCCTTTGGTCGTCAGGGCAAATAAACGAGCCGGATTTGTGCCAGCAGATTGTGCGCCGTCGAGGTTTTCACTGTCTAAAAAGGCTTGATAGTCATGGTGGTGCTTAATATTAGCAAACTCATGATAATCAAGACCCGCGCGGCGTAAGCGTTTGTCATCCCAGGTGAAACCTAAAGGTTTAATCAGATGGAGCTGGCAGCCAGTATTCGCACATAACCGGATAATATTGCCGGTATTCGGCGGGATTTCGGGTTCAAATAAAACGATATTAAGCATATGTCCCCCCAAGAATGAGGGGCGTAGGTTACCAGAAACCCCCTCCCTGTGCAGCGGTTGCCTATTCTTGATGGATGTCGTAAAACAAAAATTTGAAAGCAAGGAGTGGAGTGTACCTACCGTGGTGTTTTTATAAGCTGATCACCATAGTCAGTATCAATGGGGTATTCATCATGACATCAGTTAGGGGAATTATAGACAATGCACCGGACCCACGTTGGGTTGCCATTGTTAACCGTGATAAAACCGCCGATGGTCAGTTTGTTTATGCGGTGAAAACCACCGGTGTATATTGTCGGCCCTCATGCTCGTCCCGTCAGGCTAAAGTAGAAAACATTGAATTCTATGCTGATAATGATGCAGCAGAGCTTGCCGGTTATCGGCCATGTAAACGTTGCCGGCCTACTCAGTTATCCCAAGCGCAGCAGCACGCAGAGAAAATCAGCCAGGCATGTCGATTAATTGAGCAAGCCGAAACGCCCTTTACACTTGATGCATTGGCGGCTGAATTGAATCTCAGTACTTTTCATTTCCACCGGTTATTTAAATCCATTACCGGGCTAACTCCCAAAGCGTATGCCTCCGCGACTCGCAATGCGCGCATTCGTCAGCAATTAGCGGGGAAAGGTTCGGTGACAGATGCAATTTTTGAAGCCGGGTATAACTCTAATGGTCGTTTTTACGAGCAATCTAATCAGTTATTGGGCATGACGCCGACTCGCTACCGCCAGGGTGGCCGCGATACCACACTGCGTTTTGCTGTTGGGGAAAGCTCTCTCGGCGCAATCCTGATGGCAAAAAGTGAACTGGGGATATGCGCTATTTTGTTAGGTGATGACCCGGCTCTACTGGTGCAGCAATTGCAGGATAAGTTTCCTCAGGCGGAGTTGATCGGTGGGGATGCTGAGTTTGAGCAATGGTTCGCGCAGGTGGTAGGGTTGGTCGAGGCTCCGCAGCTTGGGCTGGATTTGCCACTGGATATTCGTGGTACGGCATTCCAACAGCGGGTTTGGCAAGCATTGCGAGAAATACCGGCTGGAGATACTGCCAGCTATGCTGATATCGCCGCTAAAATTGGCGCACCGAAAGCGGTACGAGCAGTGGCGGGTGCTTGTGCTGCCAACATGTTAGCTGTTGCTATTCCTTGCCACCGGGTCATTCGCCAGGATGGCGCATTGTCAGGCTATCGCTGGGGGATTGAGCGCAAGAAGCGGTTACTGGAAAAAGAGCAGCAGGAAGCCTGGGATCAGCCCGATCCGGCATGATCGGCTTGTCGAGATGATACCTTGCGCACTTGGCATTACAGCTAATAAGCCAGGTGCGCAAGAAACGTATTAAACTTTAAGTGGATGCAGTGGCAGCCAGATTATCAGGCGCAGCCCGCCTAATGGGCTGTCCTCGGCTCGCACCCAACCGCGATGCTGATTAACCGCCGTTTCCACAATAGCCAATCCCAAACCTGTCCCGCCAGACTCACGATCTCGCGCTTCATCAGTGCGGTAGAATGGCCGGAATATCTGCTCACGGTCCTCTGGGCTGACACCTGGCCCATCATCATCGACAGTGATAGTTACCCCTTGATTATCCGAACTGAATGCCACAGCAATGTGATGATGAGAGTAACGCAGTGCATTACGCACGATATTCTCTAGCGCGCTGTCAAGGGCCGCAGGATTGCCAAATAAGGTCCAAGGCCCCGGAGGGGAAGTCACTTCCAATGTTTTGCCCATTTGGTCGGCTTCGAACTGTGCGTTTTCCAGCACATCAGACCAAAGTTCATTGGCCTTAATCGGCTCGCGATGTAACTCGTTTTTATGCTGACTACGGGATAACACCAGTAAATCGTTGATCATGCTATCTAGCCGTTGCGCTTCCATTTCGATGCGCTCCAGTTCCTTACCTTCACCATGACGGCGGCGCATCAGCGCAGTCGCCAATTGTAGGCGGGTTAGTGGAGTACGCAATTCATGGGAGATATCAGAAATCAGCCGTTGCTGGGCTACAACCATCCTGTCGAGTGCACTGATCATCTGGTTAAAACTGGCACCGGTGGCCAAAAATTCTTGTGGCCCGGACTCCAGCTCAGGGTGCTGTTTCAGGTTACCTCGCGCTACATCATCAGCGGCATTTTTCAACTTACGCGCCGGTTTTGCCAGACTCCATGCCAGCCATAGCAGCAGCGGTGCACTGATGAGCATGGTGGCAATCAATAACAACAGCGGCCGGTCAAACATCAAATTAATAAAATCTGATTGTGGGCTGCTGGCAGGGCGCAGCAGATAGAGTTGATAGTTATCCTCTCCATCGCGAATAGAGAATGGCCCGACCATCTCAACGCGGCCATATTTTTTCTTTTTCGGCTGATCTGAGTTATCTGACTGCCCGATAAAGTTACGCACCATTTGCATTTCGTGACGCTGAGCCCCGATGACACGGCCCTCGGTGGTCACTAATACTAAATGTTGACCCGGCGGCGCCCACTTTTCGATGGCGCGATAAAGCCTGCGCCACCACATGAGATCGTTGGCCGGGTCGCTGGCCAGTTCGGCCTCAATGTGTTGCTCCAGCATCGTTCCCTGACGCTGTTCGCTATCGAGCAAGGTGGTCATTTGACGTGAATCGAGCTTTGGCACCATCAACACCAGCATTAATACCAGCGCTAAGGTAAACCAGAAAATCGCAAAAATTCGCGTCGTTAAACTGTTAATCATGTTTCAGAGACCATCAGATACCCGCGTCCGCGCAGGGTTTTAAACCAAGGTAGCCCGTCTTTACGGTCCGGCAATTTGCGGCGCAGATTTGAAATATGCATATCAATAGCACGATCAAAAGGTGTCAATCGTTTCCCCAGCACTTCCTGGCTGAGGTGTTCGCGTGATACCACTTGGCCGAGATGCTGGGCCAACAGGTAGAGTAAGGTAAATTCAGTCCCGGTCAGTTCCAGAGACTGCCCTTCAAAGCTGGCTTCTTGACGGCCCGGATTCAATTGCAGGCAATCAACTTCCAGTGTTGGCGCGCTTTGATCGACATTTTGCTGCTGCTCACTCCAGTTCGAGCGGCGCAAGATAGCCCGAATGCGAGCCACCAGTTCACGGTCATTAAACGGTTTTGCGAGATAATCATCCGCCCCCAGCTCCAGACCCAGCACCCGATCTAAATCACTACCACGAGCCGTCAGCATAATCACTGGGGTCTGGTGGTGTTGACGTAACTCTTTCAAGGTTTCGATACCATTTTTGCGTGGCATCATAATATCAAGTAATAACAAGTCGATAGAACTGTCCAGCAGGTTCAATGCTTGTTCACCATCGTGAGCAACAACAACATTAAAACCTTCCATTTCCAGTAATTCTTTCAATAGCGACGTCAGTTCACGATCATCATCAACCAATAGGATTTTATGCATAATTGTTTCTCCTCTTGACGCAAAATACGTTATCAATTGCCGGTATTCCATGACTTTACTTAGCTTTACATGCCCTGACCCCAGTTTTACATGCACTGACGCTAGTTTGCAGCCGGGCCGGTAGACTGCTCCTCATTGAATCGCAGAGCAGTAAATCGCTTAGCAGATAGAAACCAGGAGTTAAATGATGCGCAAAGTAACTAAAGTAGCAACGTTAATCATGGCGTCAATGTTAGTTCTCGGCTCTCAAGCCGCCTTCGCCGGTGATAAGGCTGGGGCCACTGATGGCTGGTGCCACGGTGACGGTGCGATGATGAACAAGAAAGACGGTCGCGGTCACCATAACATGTTTGATGGCGTCAATCTGACCGAACAGCAACGCCAGCAAATGCGTGACCTGATGCGTCAATCTCGCCAAGACCAACCTCGAGTTGATCTCGCTGACCGTGAAGCAATGCACAAGCTGATTACCGCAGACAAATTCGACGAAGCTGCTGTGAGAGCGCAGGCCGAGAAAATGTCTAAAGACCAGATTGACCGTCAGGTCGAAATGGCCAAGGTGCGTAACCAAATGTTTAACTTGCTCACACCAGAGCAAAAAGCTGCCCTGAACCAAAAGCACCAGCAGCGCATTGAGAAAATGCAGCAGGCGCCAGCAGCACAACCCTCTTCTGCCCAGAAGTAAGTAGTACCCAGTAATACCCTGTTTTCCTTGCCATAGACACCATCCCTGTCTTTCGCCCTCCATGATGGAGGGCTTTTTTTTGTCTCAATTCCGTTATACTAATAACCCCTGAATATTATTCGGAATGAGTTATGGATCCGCAATATGCGCGCCTGGTTAAAGCTGCTGCGCTCAGTGCCACTGTGCTGGCATCAATCTTACTGATAATTAAAATTTTTGCCTGGTGGCATACCGGATCAGTGAGTTTGTTGGCCGCGTTAGTTGACTCACTGGTGGATCTGGCTGCCTCTTTGACCAACCTTTTTGTGGTGCGCTACTCGCTGCAACCAGCTGATGAAGAACACACTTTTGGTCATGGTAAGGCCGAATCACTGGCCGCGCTGGCGCAAAGTATGTTTATTTCCGGTTCGGCATTATTCCTGTTCCTGACTGGTTTTCAGCATCTGGCCTCACCGGAGCCATTGCAAGACCCAGGCCTTGGTATCTGGGTCACATTAATCGCATTATTCAGTACATTGATATTAGTTACTTTTCAGCGCTGGGTGGTACGAAAAACGCAAAGCCAGGCTATTCGAGCTGATATGTTGCACTATCAATCTGACGTCATGATGAATGGTGCTATTCTTATTGCATTGGCATTGAGTTGGTATGGGTTTCATCGGGCGGATGCGTTGTTTGCATTGGGGATTGGGGTTTATATTCTCTATAGCGCACTGCGTATGGGGTATGAGGCGGTGCAAGCCTTGCTGGATCGCGCATTACCCGATGATGAACGGCAGGAAATTATCAATATTGTGACGTCATGGCCGGGGGTGATTGGCGCTCATGATTTACGTACTCGCCAGTCGGGGCCAACACGTTTTATCCAACTCCATCTCGAAATGGAGGATATGCTGCCGTTGATGGAAGCGCATATTTTGGCGGATCAAGTGGAACGGGCATTATTACATCGGTTCCCAGGTGCCGATATCCTTATCCATCAAGATCCTACTGCGGTGGTGCCAAAAGAACGTCATGCGCATTGGGAGTTATAATTTATTCATCAGTTATTGCTACATTAACTACAGGTAAACTGTGGTTACATAATGGTTCAATCATGAAGAAAATACCGCCAAATGGCATGACTTGAATCAATTCAGCTTGGTCTTTTTGCTATAATATTCAATATTAAGCTCATCAAGCTGATTTTCTGTACTGTTCGCCTGTGCAAGACATAATCGGCAAATAAAGAATTTTAAAAAATCGCATCTACAAGTTCAGAGGTAGTCATGGTCAAGAAAATCGGTGTACTAACAAGCGGCGGTGATGCGCCGGGTATGAATGCAGCCATTCGTGGGGTTGTTCGTGCAGCTTTGTCAGCAGGATTGGAAGTTTACGGTATTGAAGATGGCTATCTTGGCTTGTTTGAGAATCGCATGAGGAAGCTGGACCGCTATAGCGTGTCAGATATGATTAACCGCGGTGGTACTTTCCTCGGTTCAGCGCGTTTCCCAGAGTTCCGTGATCCGGAAAAACGTAAAGTCGCCTTACAGAACATGAAAGAGCGTGGCATTGATGGCCTGGTGGTTATCGGTGGTGACGGTTCTTATGCTGGTGCAGACTTGCTGACCAAAGAAGGTGGTATTCACTGTGTCGGTTTACCGGGCACCATTGATAACGATGTGGCTGGTACTGACTACACTATTGGTTTCTTCACTGCATTGGGTACTGTAGTAGAAGCTATTGACCGCTTACGTGATACTTCTTCTTCACATCAGCGCATTTCCATCGTTGAAGTGATGGGCCGTTATTGTGGCGATTTGACACTGGCGGCGGCGATTGCCGGAGGTTGCGAGTTTATCGCGATCCCTGAAGTTGAATTCAAACGTGAAGATTTGGTTGCTGAAATCAAAGCGGGCATCGAGAAAGGTAAAAAGCACGCTATCGTTGCTATTACCGAAAAACTGGACAATATCGACGAGCTGGCTAAATACATTGAACAAGAAACCGGCCGTGAAACTCGTGGCACAGTGTTAGGTCATATCCAGCGCGGTGGTGCTCCGGTTCCTTATGACCGTATTCTGGCTTCCCGCATGGGCGCTTATGCTGTTGACCTGTTGTTGGAAAATCATGATTACTCACGCGGCGGCTTCTGCGTGGGTGTACAGAACGAGAAAATGGTGCATGAATTAATCTCCGTTTGTATCGCGCCAGAAAACAAGAAAAGTAAATTTAAAGAAGATTGGTACGACACGGCGAAAAAACTGTTTTAAAACAGTTAATAGCCCGAAAAAAAAGCCTCCGCTCGCGGGGGCTTTTTGCATTTAACAGGTTATATATTTCATATTGGTATAATCAAAAATTTTTTATTCTTTAATTGGCAGGAAAGTTTCTGGCACGCTCAGTATCAGGCCAACCAATTTGGTTAATAACAATAAATCTGGGGAGCGGGTTAATGCGTAAATGGGGTGTAGGTCTTTCATTACTGCTGCTGGCATCAGGTGCCATAGCAAAAGATATTCAATTACTGAATGTGTCATATGATCCGACACGTGAGTTTTATCAACAATATAACCAGGCATTTAGTAAGCACTGGCAAGAGCAAACCGGTGACAAAGTGACTGTGCGCCAATCACATGGCGGTTCTGGTAAGCAGGCGACCTCGGTGATTAATGGTATTGAAGCTGATGTTGTGACTCTGGCTCTGGCTTATGACGTCGATGCTATTGCTGAGCGTGGTCGTATTGATAAAGACTGGATTAAGCGCCTGCCGGATAACTCAGCACCTTACACATCAACTATCGTCTTCCTGGTACGTAAAGGGAACCCAAAACAGATTCATGACTGGTCGGATTTAGTGAAACCGGGCATCTCGGTCATTACACCGAATCCGAAAACTTCTGGCGGTGCGCGCTGGAACTATTTGGCAGCATGGGCCTACGCGTTAGAGCACAACAATAACGATCAGGCTAAAGCGCAAGAGTTTGTCAAACAACTGTATAAGAATGTGGAAGTATTGGACTCTGGTGCACGTGGCGCAACCAATACCTTTGTTGAACGTGGCATTGGAGATGTATTGATTGCCTGGGAAAATGAAGCCCTGCTGGCGGTAAATGAAGTGGGTAAAGACCAGTTTGATATCATCACGCCAAGTATCTCTATTTTGGCTGAACCGACGGTTTCGGTCGTGGATAAAGTGGTTGATAAACGCGGCACCCGTGAAGTGGCTGATGCGTATCTGAAATATCTGTATTCACCTGAAGGTCAGACTATCGCCGCGAAGAATTACTATCGCCCACGTGATCCGGCGGTAGCGGCCAAGTTTGCCAAGGAATTCCCGCAACTGAAGTTAATTACCATTGATGATGTGTTCGGTGGTTGGACAAAAGCCCAGCAGGTGCATTTCGCAACCGGCGGCGTATTTGACGAAATTAGTAAGCGATAAAGTAAGAAAATATAAAATAATGATTTGATAGCAGTAGTAGACTCAGCGCCCGTAAGTTAATGCTTACGGGCGTTTTGTTTTATCAGCCACGTCCATGCTTTGATTATTTTCACAACTTATCTCTTTCTTCCCGATTTGTTTGGAAGTACTAAAAAAAAACCGGAGCATCTGCCCCGGTTCAATAAACAGCTTAAAACCTAAATTAGGCTTTTTTAGCTGCTGCGGCTGCTTTCACGATAACCGCGAAAGCATCAGCTTTCAGTGATGCACCACCCACCAGCGCGCCATCGATATCAGGCTGAGTGAACAGTTCTGCTGCGTTCTTATCGTTAACAGAACCGCCGTACTGGATAATAACTTGTGCGGCAATGGCAGCGTCTTGTTTGGCGATATGGTCACGGATAAATTTGTGAACCGCTTGAGCCTGTGCAGGAGTTGCTGATTTGCCAGTACCGATAGCCCAGATTGGCTCATAAGCGATAACCGCGCCTTCGAATGCTTTAGCACCCAAGGTGTTCAGTACTGCGTCTAATTGCTTAGCGCACACAGCTTCAGTTTGACCAGCTTCGTTTTCTGCTTCGGTTTCACCGATGCACAATACCGGGGTCAGGCCGACTTCTTTCAGTACGCCGAATTTTTTCGCGATGAATTCATCACTTTCTTTGTGATAAGTACGGCGTTCAGAGTGACCGATGATGATGTATTGAGCACCAATATCTTTCAGCATTTCAGCAGAGGTTTCACCAGTAAATGCACCAGACAGATTCACATCAACGTTCTGTGCGCCCAGTGCGATACGGCTGCCTGATAATGCATGTTTAGCCTGGCTCAGATAGATAGCTGGTGGGGCAATAGCCACGCCACAACCTTCAACAGTGCTCAGTTCTTTACGCAGGTTAGCGATAAGCTCGTTAACCATGTGAGTGCTACCGTTCAGTTTCCAGTTACCCATAACTAATGGATGACGCATGTTTCTTCCTCCAACAAAGGGACACGAGGGTCAATAATAATGACTGCCCGACAGGCAGTTTACCTGTCCAACAGTATAGAGATGATTAGCGGTAATGGCTTTGCTTTTCGTCATTAATTGCGGCGAGATTATGCTTCAGATAGTGACAGCTTAATCGGTTCAACAGCGAAGGTAAGCCCCTTTTCGCCATTATCTGCCACCACATAGCGAATTGCGCCGACAGGATGGGCGAAGAAAGGTGATCCTTTGCCCTGGGTCAGCAGTTGCTGCACATTACTGATACTTTGTTCGAGTGTGAGTGTGGGTTCAAACTGACGCATCAGTGCTGCCATATAATTTACCGCGACCAGTCGGGCGGCTTTTTCTTCACTACCTTTGATCGGCAAATAAGTAATTTGTATGGTTTTTATCTTACCCGTACCCCTTTCTAACGCCGTGGAAGCATAGAGGTTTTCATTAATCTTGCTGGCTGCCCGGGTTAGCGGGGGCGCATCATCTTTTACCGTGATGGCGTGAAACTCACTGATTGGCAAGCTGGGGTTGGCGTGATTATACCGCTCACGGAATTTCACCAGAGTTAAATCAAAAGTTGGTGCGCCAGAAAGTAGATAAGGTGCCGTTGGTTGAGTCTCTTCAGCCTGTTGATAAGTGCCAGCATCGGGGTCGGCATGAGCGCGGCTAACCGTTGCTATTAGCAGCAGTATTGTCAGCATTGCGGTTATTTCTTTTCTCATGGCTACGCCGTTGTTAAGAGTGTGTGGAGGGAATTAAAACGGTAATTGGTGGTGATTGTCAAAATTCACTGCAAAGATTATAGGTTAGTTGCGGCGTTGGGTTACTCTATTGTGTATATCAACTTTAGGCTATATCAGTTAAATGGATCGAGTTATTGATGACAATACAGCAGTGGTGTTTTTCGTTTAAAGGTCGTATCGGGCGGCGTGATTTTTGGATCTGGATTGGCCTATGGCTACTGGCAATGCTGATTATTTTCGCATTAGCAGGGCAGAATTGGTTGCCAACTCAGACCGCCGCTTTTGCTATCGTATTTTTACTGTGGCCCACGGCGGCAGTGGTGGTTAAACGGCTACATGACCGCAATAAAGCCGGTTGGTGGGCATTATTGGTGGTACTGGCATGGATGCTGATGGCCGGTAACTGGCAGATGCTCGCGCCTGTCTGGCAATGGGGTGTTGGGCGATTTATTCCCACACTTATTATGGTCATGATGTTTATCGACTGTGGCGCATTTCTTGGCACTGAGGGGGAAAACCGCTTTGGCCCAGAGGCCGTGCCGGTGAAGTTTTTGGCTGAAAAAGCACAGCAGTGAATCAGATTTAATAAAGGAAAAGAGCTATTGCCCCTGAGGTTAATCATAACTCAGTGAGTGAAGGGTTTACCGTACCTAGGGGCACTTCGACGGCTTACGCCGTTACGACCCCAACGGCACGATTCCCCTTCATTTGACTTTGTTAGCTGTCCACGGGCGCTATTGCGCCCTTGAATATAAGGTACTGAGTCTTACCAGTACCGTTTGTTACCAATATTGTTCGCTGGTCATATGCCCTGGTTTACGGCGTAAATGTTTACGCATCCCGCGTTGTTCTTTCAGTATTTGCTGAGTATCACGTACCATTTGCGGGTTACCGCACAGCATGACGTGGCTATCTTCCGCATCAATTTTCAAGCCGACTGCCGCTTCCAGTGAGCCATTTTCAATCAGTGCGGGGACTCTGCCGGTCAATGACCCTGGGGATTCTTCACGGCTGACAACCGTCTGGATACGCAATTTGCCGTTATAGCGCTGCTCGAGCTGTTGCATTAGCGGCAGATAACTAAGGTCGCGGGCAAAGCGAGCTGCATGAACCAGCACCAGATTTTTAAAGCGCTCCAAATCACGCCCTTCCTGCAAAATAGACAGATACGGGCCAATGGCCGTGCCGGTTGCCAGCATCCATAACGTGTCGCAATCCGGAATTTCTTCCAACACAAAGAAGCCCGCCGCTTGCTTGGTCACCATCACTTCGCCACCCACTGCCAGTTGGTCAAGTCGTGGGCTGAGTTTCCCCTCTGGCACGGTGACCAGATAGAACTCCAGATTCTCGTCACTTGGCGCATTGACGTAGGAATAGGCCCGCTGTACCCGCTCGCCGTCAATATCTAAAGCCAGCTTGGCAAATTGACCGGCAGTAAAGGGATCAATTGGCGCATTGACCCGAATACTGAACAACGCGTCCGTCCAGTGTTCAATGTGAGTAATTTTGCCGCTAACCCATTCAGCCATAATTCTGATTCCCTTTATTCAAATACTTATCGAAAGGAGTACCTAAAGCGCAGGCGATATTTTAGGTCATTTGGTTGAAAAGTATTATCGATTACGTGTGACACCCTTCGCTCTTGCTGTAGCCACGAAATATGGACAGTTAACTTTACGACAATGGTGTTTTTATCTGCCAGTTGGCTATTTGGCAATATGTCGTGCTGGCTCGCTAAAAAATCTGAATTTGTTAGCTTATGCGCCCAGTAAGTGGTGTCGCAAAAATAGTGAGGTGTGTCGCAAAATATGGCTTTCGCTGCCAGGTATATGTGACACGAAGTCCGGCTAACAATTAGTTAAGATTATGAGAAAAATAGAAAATTTCCACCTGCTGGTGATGTTGATTCTGTTAGTTGCAGTCGGTCAAATGGCACAAACCATTTACGTTCCTGTTGTCGCGGATATCGCCCGCGACCTCTCGGTGCGTCCCGGCACTGTGCAGCGCGTGATGGCGGCCTATTTATTAACCTATGGCTTCTCGCAACTGATTTACGGCCCACTATCTGACCGGGTTGGGCGTCGGCCAGTCATATTGGCGGGCATGATGATATTTATGCTGGGTGCATTAGGTGCCTGGTTGGCAAATAGCTTGTCTCTGTTGGTCGCGGCCAGTGCTTTGCAAGGTATGGGGACGGGTGTCGCAGGTGTGATGGCACGAACCATGCCGCGAGATTTATATGCTGGCACCGCACTGCGTTACGCTAACAGTATGCTGAACATGGGTATTTTAGTCAGCCCGCTCATGGCTCCGGTCATCGGTGGGGTGCTGGCAAGCCTGTTTGGCTGGCGTGCATGCTATGCTTTCCTGCTTTTTTTATGTGGTGGCGTGGCATTTTGCATGTTCCGTTGGTTGCCAGAAACTCGCCCGGAGCAGACTGAGAAGCGGCGCATGCTGGCCAGCTTCCGCTTATTATTATCAGACCGCGCCTTTAGCTGTTATTTGGTGATGCTGATTGGAGCATTGGCGGGAATTGCAGTGTTTGAGGCCAGCGCCGGTGTGTTGATGGGCGGTGTGCTGGGGTTGAGCGGGGTGACGGTCAGTATCTTATTTATCCTGCCCATTCCTGCCGCGTTCTTTGGTGCATGGTATGCCGGTCGCGATGGTAAAACCTTCCATAACCTGATGTGGCATTCAGTGATCAGTTGTCTGCTGGCGGGCTTGATGATGTGGATACCTGGCTGGTTTGGCATTATGAATATTTGGACGCTGGTGATACCGGCGGCGCTGTTCTTCTTTGGTGCTGGGATGTTATTCCCGCTTGCCACGACAGGGGCGATGGAGCCATTCCCTTATCTGGCCGGTGCGGCGGGGGCTTTGGTCGGCGGGTTACAGAATGTCGGTTCAGGTCTGGCGACCTGGTTATCAGCGATGTTGCCGCAAACCGGGCAATTCAGCCTGGGGCTGCTGATGTTTGCTATGGCAGTCTTGATTTTGCTGTGCTGGTGGCCGTTATCTCACCGGATGCAACCGCAAGAACATCGGGTTTAACTGCGAAGAGATTCTTGTGAGCGAAGGGGTTAACGCACCTGGGGCGCTCCGGCGACTGGCGTCGCTACGACCCCAACGGCACGCTTCCCCTTCGTTTAACTTTATCAGCCGCCACCATTTTAATTTTTTGCTAAAGAATTCGTGAGACGAATTACAGCAAGAACTCATGCAGTGCCGGGTCTTTGCGATCAAGGAAATGGGTGGAGCGGATACGGCGGATAGTGCGGGATTTACCGCGAATCAGCAGTGTCTCGGTGGTTGCCATGTTCCCTTTGCGATAAATGCCTTCCAGCAGATCACCTTTGGTAATGCCGGTGGCAGAGAAAATCACATTATCATTACGGGCCATATCACCCAGTAACAGCACTTTACCTGCCTCAATACCCATTGATTTGCAGCGCACCAGTTCTTCTTCACCAATGCGACGGTTGTCTTCGTTATCACCTTTTACTTGATGACGAGGTAGCAAACGGCCTTGCATATCACCATCCAGGGCGCGGATGACCGCCGCAGAAATCACTCCTTCAGGTGCTCCGCCGATGCAGTACATCACATCCACTTCACTTTCTGGCATGCAGGTTAGAATGGAAGCCGCAACATCGCCATCGGGGATAGCGAACACTTTGACACCCAGTTGCTGCATTTCGGCGATGATGCCGTCATGGCGCGGTTTAGCGAGCGTAATAACCGTTAAATCAGTCAATGGTTTATTCAGCTTGATAGCCACATTGCGCAAGTTGAGTTCCAGCGGCAGATTAAGGTCGATAGCGCCTTTCGCTCCGGGGCCAACCACCAGCTTTTCCATATACATATCCGGCGCATGTAAAAATGTGCCTTTATCTCCCACCGCCAGCACGGCCAGTGCATTAGCCTGACCCATTGCAGTCATACGGGTGCCTTCAATGGGATCTACCGCGATATCAACCGCATCGCCTTGGCCTGTGCCGACATTTTCGCCGATATACAGCATTGGAGCTTCATCGATTTCACCTTCGCCGATAACAATCTGCCCATCAATATTGACCTGATTGAGCATAATACGCATGGCCTTTACAGCAGCACCGTCGGCAGCATTTTTATCGCCCCGACCCAGCCACTTATAACCTGCCAGCGCGGCAGCTTCGGTGACACGGGAAAACTCGATGGCTAATTCACGTTTCATCATTAACCTGTTAATTGAGGTGGTATAGAAGAATGGAAGCCGGAATTCTACCACCTTTGTGACGTGAAGCCGCAAGAGTGTCTTTTGGTGAGGTGGGATTTTTCATAATAAAAACGCCCCATCGGGGGAGTGATGGGGCGTCGATTGCAAAAAACATTTCAGCATAAAACAGGCGAGCCGTTACTCTTCGTGCTCTTCCCACGCTTGGGCGCGGGCCACCGCTTTCTTCCAGCCTCTGTAGCGGAAATCACGCTCAGTAGTTTCTATTCCTGGGCGGAACTCACGCTCAATGGTGGCTTTGCTCTTCACTTCATCCAAATCATTCCAGAAGCCAGTTGCCAAGCCCGCCAGGAATGCGGCACCCAGAGCTGTACTCTCACGTACCTCTGGACGCTCAACACGCGTGCCAAGAATATCGGCCTGGAACTGCATCAGGAAGTTATTCGCCACCGCACCACCATCAACACGTAGCGATTTCAGGCGCTCACCGGAATCCGCTTGCATAGCATCCAGTACATCACGAGTCTGATAAGCAATAGATTCGAGTGTTGCACGGATGATGTGATTGCTGTTAACCCCACGGGTCAGGCCGAAAATTGCACCACGTGCATACGGGTCCCAATAAGGAGCTCCGAGGCCGGTGAAGGCCGGCACCACATACACGCCGTTGCTGTCTTTCACTTTGGTGGCGAAGTATTCAGAGTCATCAGCATCGCTGATAAGTTTCAGTTCATCACGCAACCATTGGATGGATGCACCGCCAATAAATACCGCACCTTCCAGTGCATAGTTAACTTCACCGCGAGGGCCGCAGGCGATGGTGGTTAGCAGACCATTCTTGGATTGAACTGCTTCTGTACCGGTGTTCATCAGCAGGAAGCAGCCGGTGCCGTAGGTATTTTTTGCCATCCCTGGTTGGACACAAAGCTGGCCAAACAGCGCGGCTTGTTGGTCACCGGCAATCCCGGCGATAGGAATACGAGTCCCTCCTTTACCACCAATGTTGGTCTGGCCGTAAACTTCTGAGGATGGGCGAACTTCAGGTAGCATAGAGCGCGGGATATTCAGCGCTTTCAGCATACGTTCATCCCACTCTTTGGTGCGGATATTAAACATCATGGTACGTGATGCGTTGGTGTAATCCGTTACGTGTACGCGGCCTTGCGTCATGTTCCACACTAGCCAGGTGTCAACAGTACCAAACAGTAACTCGCCGCGCTCAGCACGGTCACGCGCGCCTTCTACGTTATCAAGGATCCATTTCACCTTGGTGCCGGAGAAGTAAGGGTCGACCACCAGCCCAGTGTTGTGGCGGATATACTCTTCCAGCCCTTCTTTTTTCAGTTTTTCACAGATATCGGCAGTACGGCGGCATTGCCAGACAATGGCGTTATATACCGGTTTACCTGTTGTTTTGTCCCAGACAATGGTGGTTTCACGTTGGTTGGTGATACCGATGCCAGCAATTTCGTCAGAACTGATACCGGCTTTGGCTAGCACTTCGACCAATGTCGAGCTTTGGGTAGCCCAGATTTCCATTGGGTCATGCTCAACCCATCCTGCTTTTGGGTATATTTGCTCAAATTCGCGCTGAGATATACTCACGATATTGGCATTGTGATCCAACACCACAGCTCTGGAACTGGTGGTTCCTTGATCAAGTGCGACAATGTATTTCTTTTGAGTAGTATTTTCAGTTGTCATAATTAGCCTACTTTTAAGTTGCCGTTTATACCCACAATTCCAATTACAGTGGGTATATTCTTCCAGTATCTATTATTTACGCTTTGCGTTCTGTGGTCGTAACCGTGGTTTCTTCATCGTCAGCGACACATACATCGCATGGCAAATGGCGACCAATCAGGGCGCGATAACCGAATGCACCGACCAATGCGCCAACGATAGGCCCAAAGATTGGCACCAGGAAGTAAGGAATATCACGACCGCCAGTGAAGGCGATTTCGCCCCAGCCTGCAAAATAAGCAAATAGCTTTGGACCAAAATCACGAGCAGGGTTTAATGCGAACCCAGTCAGTGGCCCCATCGAACCGCCAATAACGGCAATCAAAATACCAATCAGCAGTGGCGCCAATGGGCCGCGTGGAATGCCGTTGCCATCATCAGTTAGCGCCAGGATCAGACACATCAAAATAGCGGTAATGACGGTTTCAACCAGGAAAGCCTGGAAAACAGAAATGTGCGGATTTGGATAAGTAGAGAAAATACCGGCCAGATTCAGACTCTCAACACTGCCACGTGCTATCTGATGAGTTTGTTCAAAATCGATAAACAGATTGTAGTAGAGGCCGAACACTAAGGCCGCGGCACAAAATGCCCCGGCAATCTGCGCCAAAATGTAGGGAATCACTTTGCGGCGATCGAAGCAGGCAAATAACCACAATGCAATGGTAACTGCCGGATTAAGATGAGCGCCTGAAATGGCAGCGGTTAAATAGATGGCCATGGCAACACCCAGGCCCCAGATAATACTAATTTCCCACTGCCCAAAACTGGCCCCAGCCAACTTTAATGCAGCGACACAGCCCACACCAAAAAAGATGAGTAGAGCAGTACCGAGAAACTCCGCGATACATTGGCCCTTCAAGGTCGAACTAGCGGTTTGGCTCATAGTAGATGTCCTAGAGACAGAGATTTATAGGGTATTTCTTATTTTTACCCTTCGAATTATAAAAGGGGTGATGTAAATTTATCGTTAACGAGCACAAACGAGAAATAGCGAAATCAAAATGTGTGTGGTACGTCATAAAAATGAGCGATTTCGCGTTATTCACGGCCGTTAAGGGACTTTAAAAGTGTGATCAGACCAGTGCTTTCTTCCTCAGTTGTTAAAGCCGTGTATAACTTTACAGGATTGGTCATCGGGATTTTTCAGTTTTTACTGATGGCTCTTGGCATGAAATTGCAACAGAGTGTGGTTTGTACCGGCATGGCGCTAGACAGGGGGGGGCTGGCTACATACAATCGCTTTACAAGGGCGGCGCTTTACAAGACCATCGTTTATCAAGCTGCGTCACTTGGGCGATGGGACGTCTAAAATAGAGTGCTTGTTGCACTTGTTTGATGGATATATAGCGCGATAAATAAGTATTCACAGCAGTTTCATTTATCGATAGTTGCTCCCGCTTATGTGGCAACTGAAGTTAACAATGATGACTGCGATCAAGAGATGTACGCCTTGCGACTCATAAGGGGACCGAAGAATGTCATTTGAAGTATTTGAGAAATTGGAAGTTAAAGTTCAGCAGGCGATTGATACCATCACTTTGTTACAGATGGAAATTGAAGAGCTGAAAGAGAAAAATAACACCCTGTCCCAAGAAGTTCAGGAAGCGGCTGGTGGTCGTGAAGCGCTAGTGCGCGAAAATGAGCAACTGAAACAAGAACAGCATGTGTGGCAGGATCGTCTGCGGGCACTGTTGGGAAAGATGGAAGAAGTCTGAGTGCCAGTTGGCTTAAAGTATCACCAACACGTTGTTAAAAGCCGCTAGTCATGTCGCCATTCCTGATCGGAAAGGCAAAAAGGGCGATATCAATATCGCCCTATCTAATGATTATTATCTGTGAATCAGAGGGATATTACTCAATATCCAAAGGTTCTTCTGACAAAATGATCCCGGTATTGTCTGCATACAAGTGGTCACCGGAGAAGAAAGTCACCCCGCCAAAATTAACGCGAATATCACTCTCACCAATACCCTCATCTGCAGCACCGACTGGAATTGCGGCCATCGCCTGGATACCAATATCCAATTCGGCCAGTTCATCAACCTGACGAACAGCGCCGTAAACAACGATGCCTTCCCACTCGTTTTTCAATGCTAAATCAGCAAGTTCAGCATTGATTAATGCACGGCGCACAGAGCCACCGCCATCGACAACTAAAACACGGCCAAGACCATTTTCTTCGAGTAGGTCAAACAACAAGCCGTTATCTTCGAAACATTTTACAGTGGTTATTTTGCCACCAAATGAAGTACGTCCGCCAAAATTGGAGAACAGTGGTTCTACCACATTTACCTCTTCATGATAGATATCACAGAGTTCGGAAGTATCATATTTCATAGGATTAACGTCTGGTTGCGGCTGGGATGCTAAGTATATCCCTTTCTGGCCGCTGTTGGCAAAATCATCAATTGTTAAATTTCTCCGGGCAGATTTTATCGACCACAACCCGGAGAAAAAAGAGGCGGGATTAACTCAACACCAGACCGATAGCAAACAGGATATTGGTTAGTAGTGCGGCTTTGACCATATGTTCGAGCATCGGGCGCATACCAGCGGCGGTAGGCTCACGCAGTACAAATAGCGCGTGTCTGGCTAACAAGGGAATCGCCAGAACAAAAATCCAACCTGCCCAGCTATGCAGATAAAGAATATTGAATAATGTCAGGCAGAAGATAGCCGCAATAATCAGCAGGACATGGTAATAACGTGCGACGACCGGGCCTAAACGCACTGCCAGTGTGTTTTTGCCATTTGCTTTGTCATTTTCGATATCGCGCAAATTATTAATATTCAAAACAGCGGTTGCCAGTAAACCACAAGCGGTAGCCGGTAGCATGACGATACTGTCAAAGTGGCCAGCCTGAAGATAGTAAGTCCCGGCGACACTTAACCAGCCGAAGAATACTAATACCGAGATATCACCTAACCCCATATAGCCATAGGGTTTGCTACCCACGGTGTAGGTAATTGCAGCCACAATTGCCATCAGCCCGAGCAGTAAAAAACCTAAAACGTCGCTGGGTTTTTCACAAGCCACGGCAATGAGTGCGATACCTGAGATAACGGTCAGACTCACCGTGATGATTAGCGCGACTTTCATCTGGTGACGCGTAATTATCCCTTTTTGCATACCGCGCAATGGCCCGATACGTTCTTCGGTATCACTGCCCTTAATCGCATCGCCATAATCATTGGCGAGATTGGACAAAATTTGCAGCAGGCCGGCGGTTAATAAGGCGAGCAATGCGACTGCCGGCTTGAAACTATCGAGCCAGACAGCCAGCGCTGAACCGGTAACGATAGAGGCAAAGGCCAGTGGCAATGTTCTTGGCCGCAGGCTTTCCAGCCAAGCCTGGGTCTGGCTGGTGCTGGTTAAGCGGGTATTAGTTGATTGGCTCATGTTCTGCTTCATTGTATAGGAGTCTGGTCCGCCCATATCGGCGAGTTAAAAACTTCAAAGCGATCATACGATAAAAATAAGAGTGGGAGGCAGCGCCTCCCACTCTTAATTTGGCGAACCATTTTATCCAGCAAAGGCTTATAAAGCGAATTATAGGATAAAACGACTCAGATCTTCATCTGCAACCAACTCATCCAGGTGCTTACCGACATATGCCGCATCAATAGTTATGGATTGACCATTACTCTCGCTGGCGTCATAAGAGATATCTTCCATTAGACGTTCCAGCACAGTATGCAAACGGCGTGCGCCGATATTTTCGGTGCGCTCATTAACCTGCCATGCCGCCTCAGCAATTTTACGGATACCTTCACGGGTAAACTCAACAGTCACCCCTTCAGTTGCCATCAGCGCTTTATACTGCTCAGTTAGTGAAGCACTCGGTTCGGTCAGAATGCGCTCAAAATCATCTGTTGTCAGGGCCTGCAATTCTACCCGAATTGGCAAACGACCTTGCAATTCAGGGATGAGGTCTGACGGACTGGAGACCTGGAATGCACCGGAGGCAATAAACAGGATATGGTCAGTTTTCACCATGCCGTGTTTAGTTGATACGGTGCAACCTTCCACCAATGGCAGCAAGTCACGCTGCACACCTTCGCGAGACACATCTGGGCCTGACGTTTGACCACGTTTACAGATTTTATCGATTTCGTCGATAAATACGATCCCGTGCTGCTCGACCGCATCAATCGCCTGCTGTTTCAGCTCTTCTGGATTAACCAGTTTCGCCGCTTCTTCCTCAATCAGCAGTTTAAATGCTTCTTTGATTTTGATTTTGCGCGGTTTTTGTTTTTGCCCAGCGATATTCTGGAACATGGATTGTAACTGATTAGTCATCTCTTCCATGCCCGGAGGAGCCATGATTTCGACGCCGACCGGTGCAGCCGCCAGATCGATTTCAATCTCTTTATCATCCAACTGACCTTCGCGCAGCTTCTTACGGAAGGCTTGACGTGTCGGCGATGGCTCTTGGGTCTCTTCCGGCTGGCCCCAGTTATTCTTGGCCGGCGGGATTAACACATCCAGAATACGTTCTTCGGCTAACTCTTCAGCCCGATAACGCATTTTTTCAATGGATTGATGACGAACCATTTTCACTGCTGCATCGGTCAGATCGCGGATAATAGAGTCCACTTCTTTACCAACATAGCCAACTTCGGTGAATTTGGTCGCTTCTACTTTGATGAAAGGTGCATTGGCCAGTTTTGCCAGACGGCGGGCAATTTCAGTTTTACCCACACCGGTTGGGCCGATCATCAGAATGTTTTTAGGGGTAACTTCATGGCGCAGCTCTTCGCTAAGCTGCATCCGACGCCAGCGGTTACGCAGGGCAATAGCTACTGCACGTTTAGCTTTATCCTGGCCGATAATATAGCTATCAAGTTCGCTGACGATTTCGCGTGGGGTCATTTCAGACATGTCACTCTATCCTTACGCTCTGTATGTTAATAACGTCTAGTACGTTAATTCTTCAATGGTTTGGAAGCGGTTGGTATAGATACAGATATCCCCCGCAATGCTCAGAGATTTCTCAACGATATCTCGTGCACCCAATTCGGTATTTTCTAGCAGCGCGCGCGCAGCAGACTGGGCATAAGGCCCGCCTGAGCCGATAGCAATCAGGTCATCTTCTGGCTGAACCACATCGCCGTTACCGGTAATGATGAGTGATGCCGTTTCGTCCGCGACTGCCAACAATGCCTCGAGTTTGCGTAACATGCGATCGGTGCGCCAATCTTTGGCTAACTCAACGGCAGCTTTAGTCAGGTGGCCCTGATGCATCTCCAGTTTGCGCTCAAATAGCTCAAACAGGGTAAAGGCATCAGCAGTACCGCCAGCAAAACCAGCAATGACTTTATTGTTATAAAGGCGGCGTACTTTTTTAGCATTGCCTTTCATTACGGTATTACCCAGAGTGACCTGGCCATCACCACCGATAACGACATGACCATTACGGCGTACACTTACAATTGTTGTCACGAGCGGACCCTCGTTGCAGACTGAATGAGTCCCCATACTGAATTCAGAAAAACAGTATGGGGTATATTGAGATTATAAATGGGGGAGGATTATGGCTTTTCAACCCCCAACAGCGAGGGGAATGCATCCTGATTGACCTGCGCCTTTCAAACGCTGTAAGGCTTTATCGGCCGCAGCCTTGGTGCTGTAAGGGCCGAGTACCACGCGATTCCAGCCACCGCCGGCGGTAATGCGGCTTTCGATGCCTTCGAATGCCAATTGGGCGCGAATAGATTCAGCCTGATCAGCGGCTTTGAATGAACCACATTGCACCATCCAGCGTTGTGCTTTTTCTTTCTCTTTTTCCGGCTTCGGCGGTGTTGCTGCCTGTGCGACCGGCGCAGTAGGTTGCTGTGTGCGCGGTGGCGTGACCTGCGGCTGTACTTGTACCTGTGGTGCCGGTATTGGCTGCGTCGTCGTCTGACGTGGCTGCGTTAAGGGTTGCTGCTGCATATTGGTGACCGGTGGTTTGATGGTCACTGCTGAACGTGGCACCGGCATCCCTTGGTTATACGGTACTTCTGAAAGCTGCGTCGGTTGCTGGCGCATATCCGCTTGCATCTGCTCAAGCAATTGGCGCTGCTCATTGGTCAGTTGTGTCTGAGAGTTGACTTCGCCACCAGCAGAGGGTTCAGTTGGTGTTGGCACACCAATTTGACGATTTTCCAACTCCTTAATATAACGCCAACGCTCTTCCGGTTTTGGCGGCAAGCCATTTCCGGTGCGCGGGTCATGGCTAGGCAGTAGCGGAAGCTCACCCGGTTTATTGTGGGTGATGAAATAAAGTCCACCAACAAATACCACTAATAGCGCGACGGCCAGTGCCATCACGGTTTTGGATACTGCTGGAGCACTGCGTTTTTTCCGGCTGGTGCTTTTGCGCCGCGCTCCTGAGCGCCCTCGGCTTACATAATCTCTTTGTGCCACTATCGTTTCGCTGCGTCGTGATGATGGAATAAGTCCGTCATGTTACTGAACCCTTGAATATTTGCCTAGCGTTTAGGCGCAGCAGTACTTTCCCTGATGATTAATTCGGTGTCTAACAAGCGGGAGCCACTTTGTACTGAATGCCCTTGTAACTGTTCAAGCAATAGTAGCATGGCTTGCTGACCAATTTGATAGCGTGGTTGTGCCACGGTGGTCAAGGGGGGATCGCAATACTGTGACAGTTTCAGGTCGTCGAAGCCGACCACTGAGATATCCTGCGGGACACGTAGCCCCATTCTCTTGGCCTGCCACATCGCCCCTATTGCCATGACATCATTGTGACAAAATATTGCTGTAGGGGGGTGAGGTAGCCCCATTAGAGTGGCAAAGGTTTCCGCTCCAGCCTCATAACTAAAATCACCGCGAATAATATAGTCACTGTCTATCGTAATACCATTACGGCGGAGCGCCTGGATATAACCCTGTAGCCGATATTGGCATAGAGGAAAATTCTCCGGCCCGGCAACACAGGCAATACGTTTGTGACCTAACTCATGCAGATAATTAACGGCTTCATAAGCGGCGGTCAGGTTATCGATATGTACGGTGGGCAGTTCCAGTTCTGGTGCAAACTCATTTGCCATCACCATCGGCGGTAAATTGCGTTGTTCTTCCTTGCTGGCATCAAACGGCAGGTTAGAGCCTAGCAGCAACATGCCATCAATTTGTTTGGTGATGATGAGATTAACAAAAGTTCGCTCTTGCTGGGTTTGTTGTGCGCAATCACCAATTAAGATCAGATAACCTTGTTGGGCTGCGGCATGTTCAATGCCCTGGATGATGTCAGCAAAAAAGGGGTCGCTGATATCTGGAACGATAACCAGAATAGTGCGCGACTCATTACGTTTAATATTGCGAGACAAAGCGTGAGGAGAGTAACCGACAGCCAGAACAGCTTGCTCCACTTTTTGCCGAGTCACTGTTGAAACCTTTTCCGGGTTCATCAATGCGCGCGATACCGTCGCAGTTGAAACACCTGCCATTTCGGCAACGTCTTTCATGGTGGCCATGGTGAATTCTTTCTTATGTTCCAACGCCTTTCTCCTTGCTCTGGCTCCGAGCCAGCACTCATGCTTAATGCAGGCTTTCCGTCATTCTATACAGATAGTGAGGGCAATTTGTTACCTAATTTGCATTAAAAGTGTGATGGAAGTGGAGTTTTTCGCACTAGCTCGCATAAAGCAGTGTAAACGATTGCTTTGTGATGCAGTTCTACGGCAAAAATTATTGGCGTTACAGCTAATATCGTGGTGGCATCAGCCGCTTAGCTGTCTATGGGGTCAACATCTAATGTCCACTTAACTTTCCGTGCCTGCGGCAAAGTATTGATCAGCGGCTGAGATGTTTTAATCAGTCGTTGCAGTAATTGCCGCGAGGGGTGCTGTAACAATAATTGCCAACGGAAGCGGCCACCTCGTTTTGCCTGTAATGCCGGAACCGGCCCCATAATCCATAATGCATCATCTTTCAACGGGCTGGCTTCCAGTAAATTACGCAATTGTTGCAAAAACAGTGCCGATTGCTGGTTATCGTGGTCTTCACTGCGCACGATGATATGGCTGGTATAAGGCGGTAAAAATACGCTTTTGCGCTCAGCTAGTGCTTGTTTGGCAAAGGCATCGTAGCCCTGTTGCAGCAGAATTTGCAGCAATGGATGCTCAGGGTGATGGGTTTGTAAGATGACCTCGCCTTGCTTACCCGCACGACCAGCACGGCCTGACACTTGCGTGTAGAGCTGCGCAAAGCGCTCTGCCGAACGGAAATCTGCCGAGAATAGTGCACCGTCGACATCCAGCAATGCCACCAGAGTCACATCGGGGAAGTGATGGCCTTTCGCCAGCATTTGGGTGCCAATCAATATCCGCGCTCCCCCTTGATGTACATCAGCCAGATGTTGTTCCAATGATCCTTTGCGGCTGGTGGTATCGCGGTCAATACGGGTGATCGGCGTATCTGGGAACAGCGGTGCCAACTCATTCTCTAACTGTTCAGTACCGACACCCACTGATACCAAATGAGTCGAGCCACATTTAGGGCATTGCTGTGGCACTGGGCGCTGACTGTCGCAGTGGTGGCAGCGCAATTGGCGGTAATTCTGGTGCAGGGTGTAATAGTGGTCACAGCGCTGACATTCTGCTATCCAGCCACACTCATGGCACAGCAGTGCTGGTGCATAACCCCGGCGGTTGAGGAACAGAATCACCTGATTGTCAGCCTGCAAATGGGTTTTCATCCGTTTTAGTAGCGGCTGAGACAGGCCGACTTTGAGTGGCAACCCTTTGAGATCTAACAAGTGCTGCACTGCCGGTTTGGCATTACCTGCTCGTTTCGATAGCGTTAACTGGCGATATTTACCCATTTGCACATTATGTAAGGTTTCCAGCGCGGGGGTTGCCGTCCCCATCACGATGGGAATGCCTTCTTCGCGCGCACGGAATACCGCTAAATCGCGGGCATGGTAACGCCAGCCTTCTTGCTGTTTATAGGAGCTATCATGCTCTTCATCAATAATGATGACGCCGAGACGGGAGAATGGTGTGAACAGCGCGGAGCGAGTCCCTATTACAATGGCGGCTTCACCGTTACGCGCACGTAGCCAGACGGATAAGCGCTCGCTGTCGTTTAAACCGGAATGGAGCACTTCAACTGGCGCATTGAAGCGCTCGCGAAAACGGGCGATAGTTTGTGGTGTTAGGCCTATTTCAGGAACCAAAACCAGCGCCTGACGGCCCTGCGCCAGAATATTTTCCAGCACACTGAGATAAACTTCGGTTTTACCCGAGCCAGTCACCCCGGCCAACAACCAGGCGGCAAACTGAGTATCTTCACTGCGAATCGCTCCGACGGCGGTGGCTTGCTCGGTATTGAGCCGCAGGCGTTCGCCCAACACGGAAAAGCCGTTGCGCCAGTCAGTGGTTGCCACTTCTTGCGCCCGCAGGTCAATTAGCCCTTTGCTACGCAATGCTTGCAGTGCGCTTTCTGTTAATGCCATTTCATTAACTTGATGGCGATAAACTGGCTTTTGTAATAATGCGGCCAGAGCTTGCTGCTGCTTAGGGGCGCGTTTTAAACTTTCCGGTGGTGTGGCACGACCTTGTTCGGTGGCAAACCATTGCCACAAGGGGGCTGACTGCGCGGGCTTTCCTTGACGCAATAGAATGGGCAAGGCATGGAACAGCACTTCGCCTATCGGATAATGATAGTACTCTGTTGCCCAACAAAGAATGCGCCACAGGCTGGGTGGAAATAAGCTGTCACCGTCCAGCACCGCATCAATAGCTTTGAGTTGTTCAAGGGGAAATGCACTGGTCTCGCTGATACCCACGACAATACCGATGGCGTTGCGTTTACCAAATGGCACACTGACGCGAGCACCTACTACCGGGCAGCCCATGGCACTGTCAAGGCGGTAGTCAAAGGTACGAGCCAGAGGAACGGGTAACGCCACTTGAACAACGGGCATGTGTTTTCATCCTGATAACTAAAGTTGGTCTAAATAAATACAATTGGCCTATACCCAAAATAATTCGAGTTGCAGGAAGGCGGCCAGCGAGAAAATCCCGATGAGCTTACATAAGTAAGTGACTCGGGTTATTGAGCACAGCCAACGCACATGCAACTTGAAGTATGACGGGTATAAATAAAGATTGAACAGTTTACACCGCATGCTACACAATGTGCGGATTCGATTGCGCGGCTTGGTCAAATTCTGTATTATTCGCCGCCTTTGATATAATTCGATATCAAATTCTGCTAACAACCGTTGTTTATTTTATCAGCGATTGTTCGTTAGCAATCAACTATTCGTTAACGATAAATTCTTATTTATCAATCGTGTGGTGTCTGGCGGAGTAGGGCTGGATAGCGACACGGCCTAAATATAGAGGTTTTCCATGAAAAAAGGTATCCACCCTAAATACGATTTAGTTACTGCTTCTTGCTCTTGCGGTAACGTTATCAAGATCAACTCTACTGTTGGTCATGACCTGAATCTGGACGTGTGCGGCGAATGCCACCCGTTCTACACTGGCAAGCAGCGTGATGTTGCGACCGGTGGCCGTGTTGACCGCTTTAACAAGCGTTTCAGCGTGCCGGGTGCTAAGAAGTAATTATTGCCCGTCAGACGAAAAAAAGGCCTCCAGGGGCCTTTTTTCATTTCTACTCTCAGATCCAGATTGGACCGGACGGTAGCTGGAAATCAATATTCCCAGGTATCGGGATCAACACCCAATTCACGCATTAAAATCTTCGCGGCTTCCGGGATTTCATCACTGCGTTCTTTGCGCAGATCTTCGTCATTCGGTAGCGGCTGACCGGTAAATGCATGCAAAAAAGCCTCACACAACAACTCACTGTTGGTGGCATGGCGCAGGTTATTCACCTGACGGCGAGTCCGTTCATCGGTGAGGATTTTTAAAACCTTCAGCGGAATGGATACCGTAATCTTTTTGACTTGCTCGCTTTTCTTACCGTGTTCAGCGTAAGGGCTGACATACTCGCCGTTCCACTCAGCCATGGGACACCTTAAATTTGTCGGAAAAATACAAAGTTCTGAAAACCGGCTAATTATGCCCGATCTTCGCTGTTCTCACTAAATAAATGTCAATTTTACTAGACTAATGTCACTGAAATAACCTTTTTTGCTATTTATTGATAGCTATTACCTTTCTATGCCATCTTTGTGGTTAAACAAATTCATGGTTAAACAAGGCACCACTGAAACCTGACTGACATCATAAGGATATCTAAAACCTCTATAATTTTAGCGGTTATTATCCCATTGCTCAATCTATACGCAAAGAAGTTTAGATGTCCAGATGTATTGACGTCCGTAATTTGTGCGTCTACTCTGGCGTAACATTTTCTCGATATCCGGTTGGTGGAAATCCATATGACGCGTAAACAGGCAACCATAGCAGTGCGTAGCGGGTTGAACGATGACGAGCAATACGGCTGTGTTGTCCCCCCGATTCACCTCTCCAGTACTTATAATTTTATCGATTTTAATCAGCCACGTGCCCATGACTATTCACGTCGCGGCAACCCGACACGCGATGTGGTACAGCGGGCATTGGCTGAGCTGGAAGGGGGTGCTGGTGCGGTAATGACCAGCAGCGGGATGTCGGCGATTCATTTGGTCTGCACCACCTTCCTTAAACCCGGCGATCTGCTGGTTGCTCCGCATGACTGTTACGGGGGTAGCTATCGTCTGTTTGACAGCTTAAGCAAGCGCGGCGCGTATCGGGTGCTGTTTGTTGACCAGGGCGATGACGTGGCATTGAGTCAGGCATTGGCTGAAAAACCCAAGCTGGTTTTGATTGAAACCCCGAGTAACCCGC
The DNA here is from genome assembly GCF_902170785.1 of Yersinia proxima. Classification (GTDB taxonomy): domain Bacteria; phylum Pseudomonadota; class Gammaproteobacteria; order Enterobacterales; family Enterobacteriaceae; genus Yersinia; species Yersinia proxima. The sequence goes on from NZ_CABHYG010000024.1 coordinate 95,220, forward strand.
TGTTGCGAGTGGTGGATATTGCCGCTATCTGTAAAGCCGCTCATGCCGTCGGTGCATTAACGGTTTGCGATAACACCTTCCTCAGCCCGGCGCTACAGCAGCCACTTGCTCTGGGGGCGGATCTGGTGGTGCATTCCTGTACCAAATATCTGAATGGTCATTCTGATGTGGTGGCGGGCGCGGTCATTGCCAAAGATCCTGAGTTGGCTGTCGAACTGGCGTGGTGGGCGAATAATATCGGCGTGACCGGTGCGGCATTTGACAGCTACTTGTTATTACGTGGGTTACGCACGCTGTCACCGCGTATGGCTCAACAGCAGCGTAACGCAGATGAAATTGTCCGCTATTTAGAGCAACAGCCTTTAGTGAAAAAGCTGTATCATCCTTCTCTGCCACAACATCCCGGCCACGAAATTGCTCGCCGTCAGCAGTCAGGTTTTGGTGCGATGCTCAGTTTTGAGCTTGATGGTGATGAGCAGGTATTGCGTCGTTTCCTCTCTGCCCTTGAATTATTTACCCTGGCAGAGTCTTTGGGAGGCGTTGAAAGCCTGATTTCCCATGCCGCGACCATGACCCATGCCGGTATGGCGCCAGAAGCGCGCACGGCCGCCGGTATTACTGATAGTTTATTGCGAATTTCCGTGGGTATCGAAGACAGCGAAGATTTGATTGCCGATTTGGAAAATGCTTTCCAGTTGGCGAGACCGAGGTAAGTATGAATGCAACAGCGGTAGCAGCGGCGGTGACCGGCCGTCAACTGCATAAATTTGGTGGTAGTAGTCTTGCGGATGTGAAGTGTTACCTGCGGGTGGCCAATATTATGGCCAACTACAGTCATCCCGGCGACCTTATGGTGGTGTCTGCGGCGGGTAGCACCACTAACCAGCTGATTAGCTGGTTGAAACTCAGTCAAACTGACCGGCTTTCTGCTCATCAGGTGCAGCAAAACTTGCGTCGTTACCAACATGACCTGATTAGTGGTTTATTGTCACCAGAAATGGCTGAGCCGTTAATTAGTGAATTTATTCATGATTTGGAACGGCTGGCTGGCCTGTTGGACAACAAAGTCGATGATGCAATCTATGCCGAAGTGGTTGGTCATGGTGAGATTTGGTCGGCCCGACTGATGTCTGCGGTATTGAACAAACTCGATATGGATGCCGACTGGCTCGATGCTCGCAGTTTCCTGCGTGCTGAACGCGCGGCACAGCCACAAATCGATGAAGGTCGTTCATATCCGTTGTTGCAGCAATTAATGGCACAACACCCACACCAACGTCTGGTGGTGACGGGGTTTATTTCGCGCAATAACGCCGGTGAAACAGTGTTGTTGGGGCGTAACGGCAGTGACTACTCGGCCACTCAGGTCGGGGCGCTGGCAGGGGTCGAACGTGTTACCATCTGGAGTGATGTGGCGGGGGTATACAGTGCTGACCCGCGCAAAGTTAAAGATGCCTGTTTGTTACCTTTACTGCGGCTGGATGAAGCCAGTGAACTGGCTCGGTTGGCAGCGCCGGTACTGCATACCCGCACCCTACAGCCGGTTTCCGGCAGCGATATTGATTTACAACTGCGCTGTAGCTATCAGCCAGAACAGGGTTCAACCCGTATTGAGCGGGTGCTGGCTTCAGGGTCAGGTGCCAAAATTGTCACCAGCCATGATGATGTCTGCCTGATCGAATTACAGATTGCCGGCCACCATGATTTCTCGCTGGCACAGAAAGAGATTGATTTGCTGCTCAAACGCGCGCAAATCAAGCCGCTGGCTACCGGTATTCATCCTGATCGTAATCTATTGCAACTTTGCTATACCTCCGAAGTGGTTAACAGCGCATTAAGAGTGCTGGAGGATGCCACGCTGCCGGGGAAATTATCCCTGCGCGAGGGGTTGGCTCTGGTCGCTTTGGTCGGCGCTGGGGTTTGCAAGAACCCTTTGCATAGCCACCGTTTCTATCAACAACTGAAAGATCAGCCAGTTGAGTTTATTTGGCAGGCGGAAGACGGCATCAGTATGGTTGCGGTGTTGCGTCTCGGGCCGACTGAGCACTTGATTCAGGGCTTACACCAATCACTGTTCCGCGCCGAGAAGCGCATTGGTTTGATGCTGTTTGGTAAAGGTAATATCGGTGCTCGCTGGTTGGAGCTATTTGCCCGTGAGCAGAAGAATATCTCAGCTCGCAGTGGTTTTGAGTTCGTGCTAGCCGGTGTGGTAGATAGCCGCCGTAGTTTGTTGAGTTATGACGGGCTGGATGCGAGTCGGACACTGGCATTTTATGATGATGAGGCCAAAGAGCAGGATGAAGAATCCTTGTTCTTGTGGATGCGTGCACACCCATTTGATGATTTGGTGGTGTTGGATGTGACCGCCAGTGAGTCACTTGCCGAGCAGTATCTGGATTTCGCCAGCTATGGTTTCCATGTTATCAGCGCCAATAAATTAGCCGGAGCCTCCAGCAGCAATAATTACCGCCAAATCCGTGATGCTTTTGCCAAAACCGGCCGCCACTGGTTGTATAACGCCACGGTGGGCGCGGGGTTACCGGTGAACCATACCGTGCGCGATTTACGTGATAGCGGTGACAGTATTCTGGCGATCAGCGGTATTTTCTCGGGCACTCTGTCTTGGTTATTCCTGCAGTTTGATGGCACCGTGCCCTTTACCGAGCTGGTGGATCAAGCCTGGCAACAGGGCTTGACCGAACCCGATCCGCGTGTCGATCTCTCCGGGCAAGACGTGATGCGTAAGCTGGTGATTTTAGCTCGTGAAGCCGGTTACGACATTGAACCGAATCAGGTGCGGGTGGAATCGCTGGTGCCAGCCGGTGCCGATGTTGGATCGGTGGATCAATTCTTTGAGAATGGCGAGGCATTGAATCAGCAAATGATTCAGCGCTTAGAAGCCGCTAATGAAATGGGTCTGGTGCTCCGCTACGTCGCGCGCTTTGATGCCAATGGTAAGGCGCGAGTGGGCGTTGAGGCAGTACGTGCTGATCATCCATTGGCTTCCTTGTTGCCGTGCGATAACGTTTTTGCCATCGAGAGCCGTTGGTATCGCGATAACCCATTGGTTATTCGTGGCCCAGGGGCCGGGCGTGATGTCACCGCCGGTGCCATTCAGTCTGATTTAAACCGGCTAGCCCAGTTGTTGTAACGAACGCGATATTAACCTGAAATAAACAGACGCCCGAAGCAATTAATCGGGCGCTTGTTGACTTTGTTATTTGAACAATAACATATCGGACAAATAAACATCATTTCTTAGTATGGCATGCTTATCTGGGGCAGATAATAATAAGTTTACCGTGTGTCTGTCTTGGGATTTGACATGCTGGTCAACCCATTTGGTTAGATGTACTTTATTTATCGCACTCATTTTTTGAGGATTTCTGGCCCAGGTAGGCGATATAATTGTATTTCTCAGTCCCTTTGATTTAGAGGTTGCAGCGATGAATGTGAGTAAAAAAGCATATTCATCAGCTGATTTTAAGTATTTCACTACATCTTTGTTATTTGAAAGTTCAGAGTGTTTATCATAAATATTATGTAGTAAATCAGAAGTAATATAATGCTTTGTATATATACATGGCTCACCATATATTTTGAATTTTACTGTTGAGTGGTTGCTGTGAGTATCTTTTGATATTCTGTCTTCAACATCAATAAAATTAATCTGTTTACCATCATAGGTAGTATTTTCTGGTTTGATATCTCTTAGATAACCGTTTTGTTTATGTAGTGTCTTTAAGTCATTGACGGCATTCTTAAACGCCTCGCAAGGGATTATGTTTCCACACTTTATATATTTTGAAACACAAATTCCGGCATTGGCAGCAATGATCAGCTTTGTGCTAACGGCCAGCCCAGTCTTAATACTACGTATATTGTTTATATCATTGAAGTTATTATCTGTTTCAAACCGATCACTTATATCGACTGGTTCCAGCGCGACAAAACGGTGATCTTTTCTGGTAAGTGTTTTAAAACTGCCGTTTTCCACACCAACAGATATCTCATTAGGTTTATATACGATAGGATGGTCTTTATTTCTACTGTGGTAGTATTCTCTATTATAAATGGATTTATCATTGCCTTTATAGGTTGTTTTTATAAATCCTTTATTGGTGTAAAGGCCATTTTCCTCCATGTTCTCCAATTTTTTCAAATGAACTCTAAAATAGTGTTTAATTTTATTTGCTGAAATGACCTCTTTGCTATTGATATTACTATCTTTATCTAAATGTTTTTGCGGCACATTCAATTCAAAATTGTTTTTTTCACAAATTTTAGTTATTGTTTTAGATAAAATTAACGGGTTTTTCTGGAATTTTCCTTGTATTTTATTTTGTTGGACGATCGCCGGTAGATGTTTTGCAAGTCTATTATAGAACTGAATACGCTCTCTAACGTTCATAATAACTCCCTTTAAATATATCTAATAATTCACAACAGTATTCCAGCATGACATATAGGCAATATTCGTGAATATAATAAAACGAGGATTGAATGAACAATTAATAGCAATAAAAGAGAAACCCAAAGATAATAAATTGATAAATAAGAAATTTTATTAAAAGGAACTGCACATGAATCTCCCTCATGTTGTAGGTGAATACTCATCATCACGCCAGACTTATTTAACAGTTGACTCTTTAACCAACTTCGTTCATCTTGCTATTTAGACGTCTAAACGTATAGACGCTTATAAAATGACAGATAACATAAGTCGTCAAAATGATGACAATAGGCAATGGGGTAACAGGGTATGAGTTTTTTCCACGCAAACCAGCGGGAAGCGCTGAATCAAAGTTTGGCAGAGCTGCAAGGCCAGATTAATGTTTCTTTTGAGTTTTTCCCGCCGCGTACCAGCGAGATGGAAGAGACCCTGTGGAGCTCAATTGACCGCCTGAGCACGTTGAAACCAAAATTTGTCTCGGTGACTTATGGTGCTAACTCCGGTGAGCGTGATCGTACCCACAGCATCATCAAAGGGATTAAAGAGCGCACCGGGCTTGAAGCCGCGCCGCATCTGACCTGCATTGATGCCTCTCCTACCCAGCTACGTGAGATTGCGACCGATTACTGGAACAGCGGTATTCGCCATATCGTGGCGCTGCGCGGTGATTTACCGCCCGACAGCGGCAAGCCGGAGATGTATGCTTCTGATTTGGTCGGTTTATTAAAGGACGTGGGTGATTTTGATATCTCCGTTGCCGCTTACCCAGAAGTACATCCCGAAGCCAAAAGCGCGCAAGCTGATCTGATTAATCTGAAACGCAAAATTGATGCCGGGGCTAACCGCGCTATCACTCAGTTTTTCTTTGATGTGGAAAGTTACCTGCGTTTTCGTGACCGCTGTGTAGCGACCGGTATTGATGTTGAGATTGTGCCGGGTATCTTGCCAGTATCTAACTTTAAACAGCTCCAGCGCTTCGCCACCATGACCAATGTGCGGGTGCCTAATTGGATGACCACTATTTTTGAAGGGCTGGATAACGACCCTGAAACGCGCAAAATGGTCGGTGCATCAGTAGCGATGGATATGGTGAAGATTCTTAGCCGCGAAGGGGTGAAGGATTTCCATTTCTATACCCTCAATCGTGCAGAATTGAGTTATGCGATTTGTCATACGCTGGGGGTAAGGCCGTAATTAAAATGATTAAAGTAGTTAGCAGTATTATAAGTCCTGTCGTTAATTTTTAATTTAATGATTAGAGTTTGCTTTACTCCCCCCCTTGAAGGCCAGCAAGTTACGGGCCGCTATCTGCAAAGTAATGATAAAGATAGCGGTTTGTGTCTGGCTTTTCTATACAAAGACTCCCCCGCTGCCGTTATTAAAAAACCTTAAATCCATAGAGTGAGTGAATCGTTTTATTAAAGTTTTGTTTGAGTCTGCCTCTTATAATCGCGGTAACTAGAAAATTATTTATAGCTGCCTGCTTCTTGCGGGAAGCTCTTAACAGGAACTTTATCGATGAATATAAGTAGCACAAGTAAAAGCAGCGGACTGATCAATACCGCTAAACTGCCAGATAAAGAGGCGTTAATTAAACAAGAAAACAGGTTGGGTGCTTGCATAAAGAGTGTCACACATGCGATAGCAACTCTTACAAAAGAAATTAGCACCTCGCAGAGTGATATTAAGAAGAATAACTCTTTTTTGACAAGTCTGAAGGGTATTGCAAACAAACATGGTAATGATGCCAACATCCGCTTTAAAAACGATCATTTTAAGTTTGGGCAGGGAAGCAATTTTCTGAAAAACTTGATAAATGGCGGCCGTTACAAACTTGAACAACAAGCGGCAGCTAGCAAATTGGAGGTGAAGGGAAGTGCAGTTTCTGCTGGCATCGGCATGTCAGCTCTTTCACAATTAATTGGTAACAAGACTGAAAGTGTGGCTTCTTCCCAGACTAAGAGAACAGATAATCAAACCAAACTTAGTCAGTTGACGACGGAGAAGGCAGATATCGGTAAGCAAATAGATGCTATTGAGACAGCTGAAGTCAATGCGGAAAAACTAGCTAAAGAACATAAAGAGCTCCGTAATAATTTTTCTATGGTTTATCAGAGTAATGAAGGTTGCGGAGCTATTAATGCCGAAGCTCGCTATCAGTTTGGTAGTGCGAACCAGCCTGTAAAACTAAATGGAAACAAAGTAATAGCTGAGTATGTAAAAACACACGGTGATAGCATCTTCAGTGGGGGGAATGCACCGATCAAATCGGCCATACAGTTCCATTGCTCTAATTTATCCACGCTGGTCAAGGACGTTGCTAAGGCTTGGTATACCCCAACTGACACCAAGACTACATCTCACCGTGGGCAGGGAATGACTCAAGATGGGATTAATAAGTTAATTACTCAATTCAAGAATGATAGTGCGGGATCTGTATATAAATTGGGACAGTTCTTCTCCACTTCAAAAGATGTGGGTGTTGCTAAGGATTTCGCTGACCGAACCGGGGATAGCGTCAAGATCATGTTCGAAGTTAAAGGTAATAGTGGTAGGGGAATAGTGGTATCAAATGGGTTGAAGTTTGAAAATAACGAACGTGAAGTACTGTATTCTCCATTGGCCTGTTTTGCTGTCACTAATATTAAGGGGAACGACTCCAAAGGCTATACCATTAAGCTCAACGAAGTTGGGCAAGATACTAAGGCTAAGTTGTTGCCGTACTGATTTCTTATTACATTGTTTTATTATAAAAAGGCAAAACGGGCACTCGGCCCGTTTCTGTCTTTTTATATCGTGCGATTGGCGACTAGCCGGTATTGCGCATCCCTGCTGCTACCCCAGCAATGGTCACCATCAATGCTTGCTCAACACGGGCATCTGCGGCATTTTCTTGCTGGCGCGAACGGTGCAACAGCTCCGCTTGCAACACGTTTAGTGGGTCGGTATAGACATTACGCAGTGCAATCGACTCAGCAATCCACGGCAAATCCGCCATCAAGTGATCATCGTTGGCAATGGCCAGCACCACTTTAATATCAGATGCCAGTTGGTCGCGTAATTGCTGGCCTAACGGCCACAATGATTTATCCACCAGACGCTGATCGTAATATTCAGCCAGCCACAAATCGGCTTTGGCAAACACCATTTCCAGCATACCGATACGGGTTGAGAAGAACGGCCAGTCACGACACATGGTGGCTAATACTTCTTTCTTACCGGCATCGATGGCTTTCTGCAAACCGGCACCGGCACCCAGCCAGGCGGGTAACATCAGGCGGTTTTGGGTCCAGGCAAAGATCCACGGAATAGCACGCAGGCTTTCTACCCCGCCATTCGGACGGCGTTTGGCTGGGCGTGAACCCAATGGCAGCTTGCCCAATTCCAGTTCAGGGGTGGCGGCGCGGAAGTAAGGAACGAACTGTGGATTCTCACGAACATAGCCGCGATACATCTCACAAGAGGCATCAGACAGAATATCCATCACCTCATTCCACTCTTTCTTCGGTTCCGGCGGCGGTAACAAATTGGCTTCCAGCACCGCACTGGCATACAGGGCCAGACTGCTGATGGTGACTTCCGGCAGACCAAACTTAAAGCGAATCATCTCACCTTGTTCGGTGACGCGTAAGCCGCCTTTCAGGCTGCCCGGAGGCTGAGAAAGCAGCGCGGCGTGTGCAGGAGCACCACCACGGCCGATAGAACCGCCGCGACCATGGAACAGTGTCAGGGAGATACCGGCTTTCTCACAGGTTTTGATTAATGCATCCTGCGCGCGATATTGCGCCCAGGACGCCGCCATCACACCGGCATCTTTCGCTGAGTCAGAATAGCCAATCATCACCATCTGCTTGCCTTGGATCAGGCCGCGATACCAGTCGATATTCAGTAGCTGGGTCATCACGTCATCGGCATTGTTCAGGTCATCGAGCGTTTCGAACAATGGCGCGACTGGCAGAGTGAATGGGCAACCGGCTTCTTTCAGCAGCAAATGCACCGCCAGCACATCCGATGGCACTTTTGCCATGGAAATCACATAAGCGGCGATAGAACCTTGCGGCGCTTCGGCAATCACCCGACAGGTTTCCAGCACTTCTTGGGTATCGGCACTGGGTTCCCATTTCAGCGGAACCAGTGGGCGCTTGGAATTCAGTTCGCGGATCAGGAAGGCTTGTTTGTCCGCTTCAGACCAGCTTTCATAATCACCGAGGCCCAGATAGCGGGTCAGTTCAGCAATAGCATCGGTATGACGGGTGCTTTCCTGACGCACATCGATACGCACCAATGGCACACCAAAGCAGCGCACACGGCGCAAGGTATCGAGTAACTGGCCGTTGGCGATAATCTCCATGCCACAGGCTTTCAGGGATTGATAACAGGCGTATAGCGGATCCCACAGTTGGTCATTGCTGACCAGTAAATCCGTTGGCGGTAATACGCGCTCGCCCTTCAGGCGTGCTTCCAGATAAGCCTGAGTATTGGTCAACTGAGTGCGCACGCGCTTCATCAGCTCACGATAAGGTTCGAGCACCTCTTCGCCGCCTGCCAATTCACGCAGTTCCGGCGTACATTCCGACATGGAAAGCTCTGACACCAATACCTGAATATCACGTAGGAACAAATCGGTCGCTTTCCAGCGGCTCAGTAATAGCACATGGCGGGTAATTTCAGCGGTGACATTCGGGTTACCGTCACGGTCGCCACCCATCCATGAAGTGAAGCGGATCGGCACCGCTTCTACCGGCAAGCGGTAATCGAGAGAGTTTTGCAACTGCTCGTTAAATTCACGCAGGAAAGCTGGCACACCTTCCCATAAGCTGTTTTCAACCACCGCAAAGCCCCATTTGGCTTCATCAACCGGGGAGGGGCGAATTTTACGAATTTCATCAGTATGCCATGATTGTGCGACTAATTGCCGCAAACGACGCATGATCTTGTTGCGTTCGTAATCGGCTAAATCATTGTGATCCAACTGGCTCAGGCAGGTATTCACTTCGACCAGTTTATGAATCAGGGTACGGCGGGTAATTTCGGTTGGGTGAGCGGTCAATACCAGTTCAATGGATAACTCATCAACCGCGCTGCGCATGTCTTGCTCGCTCAGCTTTTTGTCTTTTAAGCGGGTGAATAGTTGGGCCAGAGCTTCCGGGTTACTTGCGGCTTCGCCATGCGGTGAAATGCTGTGATATTGCTCTGCCGTATTCGTCAAATTGAGGAATTGGCTAAAAGCACGGGCGACCGGCAGCAGTTCGTCGTTGGATAAATTTTGCAGCGTTGTCAGCAGTTCCTGACGGCTCGCTTCATTACCGGCACGCGAAGATTTGGATAATTTACGGATGGTTTCTACTTTTTCAAGGATGTGTTCACCGAGCGCTTCCTTGATGGTGTCCCCGAGTAGCGTACCGAGCATACTGACGTTACTTCGCATTGCGGAATATTGTTCGTTCATATGATTTCTTTTAGTACCCTTCGTAACTTGATGAGTATGTAAATTAATTTCACCCAAGACGCTGAGATGGAAAAATCCACTCGCCACATTCAATTCCATACCCCAATTGACACTATTTTCAGCAAAAAAACATCATTTTTGGGGATATTTCTGAAATTTAATTACCAGAGGCAGGTTATCAGTCTTTCTAATGGGCAAAATTGATCACCTACCCCATAAGAGGTAACTATTGCTGACAGAAATGATCGACTAATTGACCAATCAGCTCACGCGTTGGCTCGATAAAGGCCATGTCGATAAATTCATCCGGCTGATGGGCTTGATTGATGGAGCCTGGCCCCAGCACCAATGTCGGGCAGATTTGCTGAATAAACGGGGCTTCGGTGCAGTAGTTCACCACCGCCGTGCGCTCACCCAGTAATTTCTCGATAACCCCGACCATATGATGATCTGTCGGACATTCATAGCCCGGAATTGGTGGATGCAGTTGGTCAATACTCAAGCGACCCGGCCAGCGCGCACTAACAGGAGCCAGTGCTTCGGTCATCAATTCATCCAGATCACTTAATGTCAGCCCCGGCAACGGGCGGATATCCATATGTAATTCACAGCAAGCACAGATACGGTTCGCAGCATCACCGCCATTAATATGACCGAAATTCATTGTCGGATAAGGGATGGCAAATGCCGGGTTGTTATAACGCTCTTGCAAAGTGGTACGCAGCTTCATTAGTTCGGTAATAGATTCATGCATCAAATCAATAGCATTCACGCCACGCGCCGGATCACTGGAATGGCCGGACTGACCGGTAATACGAATCGCATTGGAAATATGGCCTTTGTGCGCGCGCACCGGTTGCAGTGATGTTGGCTCACCGATAATGGCAAAGTCAGGGCGTAATTGGGTGGAAGCGGCAAAATAGCGTGCGCCCGCCATGGTAGTTTCTTCATCAGCGGTTGCGAGGATATACAGCGGCTTACTCAATGTGCTGGCATCGATATCACGCACCGCATCAAGAATAAAGGCAAAGAAGCCTTTCATGTCGGCAGTACCCAGACCATACAATTTATTGTCATGTTCGGTCAGCGTGAAAGGGTCGCGTGTCCAACGGCCTTCATCGTAAGGTACGGTATCGGTATGACCGGCCAATAGTAGCCCTCCATTGCCCTCACCGCTGTTTTTTTCACCAATAGAGGCAAGTAGGTTAAATTTGTGGCGTGTATCCGGTACTGGCTGGATTTCGACGCGAAAACCCAGATCAGCAAACCATCCGGCCAACAAGTTGATTAACGCCTCATTGCTTTGATCGAGGGCGCTATCGGTTGCGCTGATCGATGGCGTTGCGATTAGCGCCCGATACAGCTCAATAAATGGAGGTAATTTCATCTTCACTGTTGACAGCCTTTGGTTAGGGTAGTATCAATATTCATGCATTAATTATGAATAAAAATACATTAAGCCTGAACGTAAGGGAACCTAAAAACACCCTTAAATTTACGAAAATGTCAATGCTCAATCACGTGGGGGAACAGTAAAACCTTGCTGAGAACCCAAATGTCGGTTTTGACTACTTATGTCTTTATACCGAATAACATTTTTATACCCAAAGCACGAAGGGCAAGGTGAACTGAACCCATGTTGAATACGCTAATTGTTGGTGCCAGCGGCTATGCCGGAGCGGAGCTTACCGCTTACCTTAATCGTCACCCACATATGAACATAACCGGTTTAACGGTTTCAGCGCAAAGTGCAGATGCAGGAAAATTACTTTCTGATCTGCATCCGCAACTAAAAGGCATTATTGATCTTCCGCTACAACCCTTGGTGGATGTGGCTCAAGCGGCAAAAGGTGTGGATGTTGTCTTCCTCGCTACCGCTCATGAGGTCAGCCATGATTTAGCGCCACAATTTCTGGCAGCGGGTTGTGTGGTATTCGATCTCTCCGGTGCATTCCGCGTCCAGGATACGGCGTTTTATAGTCAATATTACGGTTTTGAGCATCAACATGCCGATTGGCTGGATAAAGCAGTTTATGGATTAGCTGAATGGCAGGCTGAACAAATTAAACAGGCTCAATTGATCGCAGTACCAGGTTGTTATCCAACCGCATCCCAACTAGCGCTTAAGCCGTTGGTTGATGGTGATTTGCTCAATGATGCGCAATGGCCAGTGATTAACGCCGTCAGCGGAGTCAGTGGCGCAGGGCGTAAAGCCAGTATTGGCAACAGTTTCTGTGAAGTGAGTTTGCAACCCTATGGTTTGTTTAATCATCGTCATCAGCCGGAAATTGTCGCCCACCTTGGTACGCCAGTGATTTTTACCCCACACTTGGGGAATTTCGCCCGCGGTATTTTGGCGACCATTACCTGCCGTCTGAATGCGGGTGTGACAGCACAAGATATCGCTGAGGCATACCATAATGCCTATCAGGATAAGCCATTAGTGCGGCTCTATAAGCAAGGCGTACCGGCGCTAAAAGCGGTGGTGGGTCTACCTTTCTGTGATATCGGTTTCTCTGTGCAGGGTGAACATTTAATTATTGTCGCGACAGAAGATAACCTGCTCAAAGGCGCGGCGGCCCAGGCGGTGCAATGCATGAATATACGTTTTGGCTTTGCGGAAACCCAATCTCTGTTGTGAGCAATAAAACGCTAAGCAGCAGAGGTTATAACCGAGCCGGAACTGACATTTTTTTCAATTATATCGAGGCGAAACATGATAAACCCGTTGGTCATTAAATTAGGTGGCGTGTTGCTCGACAGCGAAGAAGCGCTGGAACGCCTGTTTACTGCATTGGTGACCTATCGTGAGAAGCATGAGCGCCCGCTTGTGATTATGCACGGTGGTGGTTGTCTGGTTGATGATCTGATGAAAAAACTCGCGTTGCCGGTGGTGAAGAAAAACGGCCTGCGTGTGACACCAGCAGATCAAATTGACATTATTACTGGTGCATTGGCGGGTACTGCCAACAAAACATTGCTGGCCTGGGCGGTGAAACATGACATCAATGCTGTTGGCTTATGTTTGGGTGATGGTAACACCGTGTCGGTCACCCCGCTGGATGCAGCACTTGGTCATGTGGGCAAAGCCGAAGCTGGCTCACCGGCTTTAGTACAAACCTTACTGGCCGCAAATTACATGCCTATCATCAGCTCTATTGGTATTACTAAAGAGGGCAGCCTGATGAATGTAAATGCCGATCAGGCCGCGACGGCTTTGGCCGCGACATTGGGAGCCGATTTAATTTTGCTGTCCGATGTTAGCGGGATTTTAGATGGTAAAGGCCAGCGCATTGCTGAAATGACCGCACAGAAAGCCGAGCAACTGATCGCGCAGGGCATCATCACTGACGGCATGGTGGTTAAAGTGAATGCGGCGCTGGATGCGGCTCGTTCATTGGGCCGTCCGGTGGATATCGCCAGTTGGCGTCATGCAGATCAGTTACCGGCGCTGTTTAACGGAGTGCCAATTGGCACGCGTATTTTGGCCTAAATACCCTTCTTATTTGAAGTTGCAGCGGTGTTAGCGGCTCTTACTCACCCGAATCACTGACTTGAGTCAGCTCAACGGGATTCGTGCGTTTGCTGCCTTGCTGCCACTCCAACTACTTTGGGTATATTATGAGTTTTTATTCTGAAATTAGGGAAGAAAGATTATGGCATTGTGGGGCGGACGGTTCAGTCAGGCGGCAGATCAGCGTTTTAAGCAATTTAACGATTCCCTGCGGTTTGATTACCGACTGGCAGAGCAGGATATTATAGGTTCTGTTGCCTGGTCGAAAGCACTGGTCACGGTCGGCGTTTTAACGGCGGCAGAACAGCAACAACTTGAGCAGGCGCTCTCTGTTTTATTAGAGGAAGTTCAGGCCGATCCACAGGCTATTTTGAACAGTGATGCGGAAGATATTCACAGTTGGGTAGAAACCAAACTGATCGATAAAGTCGGTGATTTAGGCAAAAAACTGCATACCGGGCGCAGCCGTAACGACCAGGTGGCAACTGATCTGAAGTTGTGGTGCAAATTTCAGATAACCGAATTGGAAACCGCCGTGCAGCAATTGCAACAAGCGCTGGTTATCACTGCCGAAGCCAATCAGGATGCTGTGATGCCGGGTTATACCCATTTGCAGCGTGCTCAACCTGTGACCTTTGCACACTGGTGTCTGGCCTATGCTGAAATGCTGGCTCGTGATGAAAGCCGCCTGCAAGATACCTTGAAACGCCTGGATGTCAGCCCGTTAGGCAGTGGCGCTTTAGCTGGAACGGCCTACGCTATCGATCGCGAACAACTGGCGGGTTGGTTAGGTTTTGCTTCGGCGACTCGTAATAGTCTGGACAGCGTTTCTGACCGTGACCATGTGTTGGAATTACTGTCTGATGCCAGTATTGGTATGGTGCATTTGTCCCGTTTTGCTGAAGATCTGATTTTTTTCAACAGCGGCGAAGCTGCTTTCGTTGATTTATCGGATCGTGTTACGTCTGGCTCTTCCCTGATGCCGCAAAAGAAAAATCCAGATGCGCTGGAATTAATCCGTGGGAAATGTGGTCGGGTGCAGGGTGCATTGACTGGGATGATGATGACGCTCAAAGGCCTGCCTCTGGCTTATAACAAAGACATGCAAGAAGACAAAGAAGGGCTGTTTGATGCGCTCGATACCTGGCTTGACTGCTTGCATATGGCGGCGCTGGTATTGGATGGCATTCAGGTGAAACGCCCGCGTTGCAAAGAAGCGGCTGAGCAAGGTTATGCCAATGCGACTGAGTTAGCTGATTATCTGGTTGCCAAAGGAGTGCCATTCCGTGAGGCACACCATATTGTTGGTGAAGCGGTGGTTGAGGCTATTCGTCAGGGGAAAGCATTAGAGGCTTTATCACTAAGTGACTTGCAAAAATTCAGTGCAGTGATTGGCGATGATGTTTATCCGATTCTGGCATTGCAATCTTGTTTAGATAAGCGAGTTGCTAAAGGCGGCGTGTCACCCCAACAAGTCGCATCGGCCATTGCTGAGGCTAAAGCGCGTTTATTTTAATTCGCAGAGTATTGGTTAATGTTGCAGCGGGCCACAATTAATGTGGCCCGTTTTGCGTTATAAATGCTTAAATATATTTTATTCGTTACTGGTTTTATTTATAAATCTTTAATCCACGTAACAGCTATCGCTATTTATCCATTATTTATTTCTTCTACTAAATCAATATCATCAGTAACCTGCCATTTTATTCTTAATAGACAGTTGAGTTTATAACCACAAATGATTATGATAATCATTATCAAATAATGGCGATATAGTAAAACCTCTACTAGCATTAAAAAAATAAATGAATATTACTTAGGTGAAATAATAGTAGATCTTACTGAAAAATATTATTGAATCCTCTAATAAAGTAACTACTTTATTTTTAAATTTAATGCCCCATTTATTTGATGACGTAACTTATTTAGCCCATGCAATAAAATATCATTTTAGTCACCGGATATTTTTTATTATTTGGCGGTAATCCTATGGCTAAATTTCATAGTGAATACCATTTAAACAATGGCTAATAATTAATTGACGTATTGCTTTTATACTAATAAGGATGAAATCTTATAAATGGATAATATAGTAAGAGATAAAAGAATAACAATAAATACGATAAATAGAGTTACATTCGGTATATTCTTGGCGTTAGCCACTCAGGGCTATTCAGAGAGAATCAATGCTGAAACCACCGTAATACCCGCCAATGAACATGACATAGTATTAGATGAGCTAAAAGTTGAGGGAACCAGTAACGCTCATGAGGGGGACTGGGTTTACGATGAGCTCCGTTCTGTTAGTGAAATTTCTCGCGAACAGCTCGATAGTCGACCAGCTCGCCATGCGGCGGATATATTGGAACAAACCTCCGGTGTCTATTCCAGCGTTAGTCAACAAGACCCTGCACTTTCAGTGAATATTCGTGGCATTCAGGATTATGGCCGCATCAATATGAATATTGATGGCATGCGGCAAAACTTTATGAAAAGTGGTCACGGTCAGCGCCATGGTGTGATGTATATCGATCCGGAAATATTGGATAATGTGGTGATTGAAAAGGGGGTTACCAGCGGTATTGGCGGCGCGGGGGTAATAGGAGGTATTGCAACGTTCAATACAATTAATGCCAGTAACTTTCTTGAACTGGGGAAAGAAATTGGCGGCCAAATCCGCGTTCTTACCGGTGATAATGGCACAAATTTTATTGGCAGCGCCGTGCAGGCATTGGGGAATAAATATGGCGATATATTAATTGCTATCAGCGAGCGCAATT
Source organism: Yersinia proxima (assembly GCF_902170785.1). GTDB lineage: Bacteria > Pseudomonadota > Gammaproteobacteria > Enterobacterales > Enterobacteriaceae > Yersinia > Yersinia proxima. The sequence continues at coordinate 111,416 of NZ_CABHYG010000024.1, forward strand.
TAAGCGATTATTGGCCGGGTAATAAAGGAACTTTGGGAGATATTCGATTTGGCACCGCCACAGAGAAGTTTAATTATGATATTAAGAATAATAAAGTGCCGTTCACCAATTATAGAATGCAGTCGCATCTGGCCAAGTTGGGCTGGAATCTACCCGCCGATCAACGATTGACATTTAGTTATCTACAAACACAAATACATAGTCCTAATACTGGTTTTATGACTAACGTAAAAGAAGGCCCAGGAAAAGGAAGGCATGGCTGGATAAGCAGCAGTGTGAGTGATGTGCTGAATCGCAATATTGGGCTGGATTATAGCCTCAATCCCGGGCATATCGCCTGGCTGGGTATGACGGCAAAAATCTATTACGTTGATACCGATGATAAAACAGATACTCATAATGCCAATATTGTTTTCCGTGATAAATTTTGGACTCAAACCCGCTTAAGTACCCGTGGTTTACAACTGCAAAATACTAGTTTTTTTAGCCTTGCCGACTACCATCAATTCCGTCTCAACTATGGTCTTGAGTGGTTTAGTGACCGCTCCACCGGCAACTCAACGCATGCATCAATGCTTGGCATCACCCCGCCCGGCAAGCGCACCATTACCAGCACCTTTGCCCAGCTTAACTACAACTATCATGATTGGCTGCGGCTGGAAGGCGGGCTGCGTTATGATCAATTTCGCTTACAGGGCAATACCTGGATGTACAGCAAAAATTTCCTCGGAGACTATACCCGTGAAAATCCCTGCCACAAAAAGAGACATGAGCAACATCTTGAAATGAGAAAACGATGCTCATTTAACTGGCCGTTGAAAATGACCTGGGATATAGATCGCCGTGAACAACAACTGTCACCCACAGCAGCTCTCGGCATCAAACCCGGCGTGCAGTGGCTGGAGTTTTTTGGTAATTACGGCAAATCCTGGCGGCCACCGGCAATTACTGAGGTGCTGGCCACGGGGAGCGCACATGGTCATGGTTGGATCTTACCCAATCCTGTGTTGGCAGCAGAGCATTCCAAAGCCTGGGAAGCTGGCATGAATATTCAACACAGCCATCTGTTTATTGCAGAAGATCGCTTAGTCGCCAAGCTGGCCTACTTTGATACTCGCGTTACTGATTATATCAATCTTGAGCTATCCAAGACTAAACCACTGCATGGCGGCGGGAGCTTTACCAATGCGACTTATATTAATAATTTACTTGTTACTCGTTTTCGAGGCCTGGAATATCAATTAAGTTATGATATGGGGTTGTTTTATACCAGTTTAAATTATACCAGAATGATTGGTGTAAATACTTTTTGTTCAAAAAGGGCCTGGCTAGGCGGTGTAAAGAATATAGCAAGTAATGGAAACTACTCTATTGATAGAGATGATATAAATAATAGAGTTGATTGCCTTGAAGCAAAGAACTTATTTGGTTCCTCTGCCTATTTACCGGGTGATCGCGGTAGCTTAACTTTAGGTGGAAGACTTTTTGATAAAAAGCTGGATCTCGGCACCGTTATTCGTTATAACAAAGGACACCAAGATAAATCAGTTATCAATAACAAAGGCCATGCTAATACCGCTTATGTTGCTGATTGGCCCAAGTATACCATATTTGATGTTTATGCCAGTTATAAGGTAACTAATAATTTAACTTTGCGTAGTTCAATCGAAAATATAACTAACCGCGCTTATCTTATTAGTTATGGTGATTCACTTTCTTTCGCGCCAAATCGTGGAAGAACTATTCAGGGTGGTTTTGAATATAAATTTTAGTTATTAAAATAAAGAGACTAAATATTTAATTTAAAATATTCAGATGGAATAATAATTTCATCTGTAGTCACGTGACTCAATGATGAGTCATATTATTGTTGTTAACGATAAGGAAATTTATTATGACAGTAACTATCAAATATCAAAGTCAATTCAGTAATGATACTCTAACTTCTTATACTAAACAGTGGGCCACGGCTCATGGTGATATAAAAGATACCCAAGCCGAGGGTTATTCCAAGGACTTTGGGCAATTTGCCGGTGGTACTATGTTTGATGGTACTCAATATTCAGTTGGCAGCTCGCACAGTGGTGTTAGTACTGCGATGATTGTTGAAGGAAATCTGGAGTACACCTTTATGCCTCAGCATACGTTCTACGGTAAAATAGACAGTCTGGAGTTGGGTGAGAACTTGAGCGATAATGCCAATGGCATTGGTAAACGGCTTGACAAACTGCAATTGAAGATGTCCGATTTAGATATTACCGGTGGATTTGACCCTAGTAAGAATATGGCAGAGAACCATCAAGGGGATATGCATAAATCCATATATGGACTTATGCGAGGTAATGCCGATCCACTGTTGGAAGTACTCACCGCTAAAGGCATTGATGTTAATACCCCACTGAAAGATATGGCTATCGCCAGCCAATTCGAAGTTATGGTATCAGATATGCCAATGATTGATACCGTTGGTGTAGTTGAAAGCAGTGATATGTTATTAGCTGCTTAAGTAAGACTTCCGGAAAAGGATTTTCTGGTCGGATCTAGCTGTTGTGCAATAAGTGTTAGTGTAGTTGTAATAATAAGTGTAATAAGTGTAATAAGTGTAATAAGTGTAATAAGTGTAATAAGTGTAATAAGTGTAAGTGCGCCACCACCGTACTTTGCTATATTGGGTGCGGCGGTGGTTCATATTTTATAAAAGGATTTAAATATGACAATTACTATTAAATATCAGGAAGAATTTAAATACGAAACTATTTCCTCTTATACTTATTGGTGGGCCAATGACTTTGGTGACGTAGTTTCGGAATCGAGTGAAAAAAAACATCACATATACTCGGCTGGGCCAACTCTTCCCACTGTTGGTGTGAAATATGCAATTGAAAGCACTTCCCCTCAAAGTAAAGCTGCAATAGTGATGGAATCTAAGGGAATGCATGCGGCGACGGTACTTAAAGCTAATGGAATCAAGGAATCAATGCAACCCATCTTAATTCCTGGTGAGTGTGAGGGTTTGCAGTTTGGCAATTATTTAATCCCTATTCCAGATGCTGATTTAAATTCTCCTCAATATCATCAACTTCAACTCCAACAAGTACAATTGGAATTCAGTGGGCTAGCTATTTCAGATGACATTGATATTTCGATGGTTGAGGTTATTTTTGCGATGTTTGTCAACAATGAATATCCAAGCAATATGGAACTTGGTGTATACGGTCTGCTGAGAGGAAATAATGCTCATATATTGGAAATTCTTCAATCCCAAGGAGTTGACGTCAATACACCGCTCAAAGATTTAGCAATTGCCAGTCAGTTTGATGTTGTTACTAATATTCCAGTGATTGATACAGTGGGTGCAACAGATGAAAGCAGTATATTATTAGCTGCTTAAGTTGTTCCTTGGTGTAATTATGAATCATAGATTAATCATTAACAAAAGGGTGTTGTTATGACTGTAACTATAAAATATAGTAAATTAATTAAAGATGAAACAATCTTAACCTATACTCAACAGTGGGCCACTGCTTATGGAGACTTGACTCATGCATTTAATATTGAGGAACTATATGGTTTCTCTAGAGGCACAGACATCAGTAATAATAAAATCGCCATTGCTGGATTTCAAAGCCCTTATGAGAATGAAGCAATAATTATTGGAGGGACTTTAATGGGTGAAGATGGACGAATGTCTAGTGAGAATTATATCCAATATCTTGAATTTGGTGATTTATTAATTCCTCATACTGATAATACTGCAATGCAGCTTGAGCAAGTACAGTTGAAGATAGATGGTTTAAATATTAAAAATGACTTTTATAATTCAGTATGTTCATTGTCTCGTACCATGAGTGCCGTACCAGAAAGGCCTTACGAAGGTGGCGAGGATCAAGGTACGTACAATTTATTGAGAGGTAATCCCATCCCAATGTTGAAAATTCTTCAATCCCAAGGAGTTGACGTCAATACACCGCTCAAAGATTTAGCAATTGCCAGCCAGTTTGATGTTATTACCAATATTCCAGTGATTGATACAGTGGGTACAACAGATGAAAGCGGATTATTATTAGTTGCTTAATTTTACTGATTCTAATATTAACCTTAAATTAAAAGGATATTAATATGACAATAACGATTAAGTATCATGAAAATATAGCCAATGAAACTATCTCTTCATACAGCCAACAGTGGGCTACTAATTTTGGCAACATGCTATGGACGACTGGGGTTGATTATACTTTCAATGCTTCTGCTTATCCCATACCTCCTGCTGATAGCATAAAATATGTAGCAGCAAGTACTCACCATAATCAGGTAGAGAGTAATGCCGCGATAGTGATAGCACTTAAAAAAGTTGCAGATGATCCATCTATTGACGTCAACGTCAGCCTGGAGTTTGGTGAAGCCTTAGTTCCTATTATCAATGACGGTATGAAAAAACAACCACATCAGCTTCTTTTACAGCAAGTGCAATTAGATATAAGTGGGTTAGATATTCGGGTTGATGTTGAAAGCTCAATGCCCACCTTGGATTACGCCTTATGGCAAGATATTTACTATCAGGGAGGTAAGGACTTGGGAGTCTATAATTTGTTGAAAGGTAACACGGATCCACTGTTGGATATTCTTAAAGCTCAAGGTATTGACGTCAATACACCACTCAAAGACTTAACAATTGCCAGCCAGTTTGATGTTATTACCGGTACACCAGTGATTGATGCGGTGGGTACAGCTAATAACACGGAAATATTATTAGCTGCTTAAATTCTTCTCTGACCTGGCGCTGAACTACATCTTAGTCATAAGTTAAAAGGATATTATTATGACGGTAACTATCAGATTTAATGAAAGTATAAAAGATGAAACCATTCACTCATATACCCAAAAATGGATAGATGACTTTAATCTTCCCACCGAAGATGGGCGTAACTTTTCTGGTTTTCATGGTCTTAAAAATACTATGATTAGGCAGTTCGAACAATTTTCGGTCATTAATACATCGGGAGATAAAGCCACAATAATTTTGAGTGGGGAGATAAGATTTAATTTATTTAACAAGACTCTCTACGGCAAAGTGGAAAGTTTAGAGTTAGGTAAGAAAGGGATTATTCAAAATGGAGAAAATAACATTATAATTGAAAAGCATTTAGTGGAGCCTCAACTGATATTTAATAATTTAAATATCATTGGTGAGTATGATTATTCGGAGAATGCAACCGAAAACCAGAAGAATGATCTGCATCAGATAGGGTTTAATTTAAAGAAAGGAAATGCAGATATATTCTTGGAGATATTAAAAACGCAAGGTATTGATGTCAATACACCACTTAAAGATATGGCGATTTCCAGCCAATTAAACATGCCAGTCATTGACACAATAGGCGCGACTGTTGGCAATGATATATTGTTGGTTGCTTAAATATACTGGAGGATTGTTTCGGATGGATAAATGATGCCATCACAATACATTTCTATATTTACTACTTTGGTGGTTATTATGGAAATTAACTTACCCATGAATTTATATATTCTGACAAATAAACTATTTATATAAAAATTGGTTGCCCGTGATTTTACGATAAAATATTATCAGAATGGAAATGGATGCCATGAAGTCACAAAAAATTGCCGACCTTTCTTCAGATTCGCTGACAATTCTTTCTGTTCTGGCCGGCCACAAGAAGAGCTTGTGGGGGATCGGACTTTTTACAGCAGTGATTAATCTTTTAATGTTGGCTCCTGCTATTTATATGTTGCAAGTTTATGACCGTGTTCTGGCATCAGCTAATACCATGACTTTGTTGATGCTCACTATTCTTGTTCTGGGAATATTTGTCTTTATTGGCTTACTTGAGTGGATTCGCAGCGCGATAGTCATTCGGCTCGGAACGCGTATTGATATGCAACTTAATCAACGGGTTTTTAATGCCGCCTTTGCGTCCCAGCTTATGGGGCATACCACTCCAGCCGCCCAAGCGCTGAATGACCTCACCTCTTTACGGCAGTTTGCGACCGGTAATGCCCTGTTTGCCTTTTTTGATGCCCCCTGGTTCCCACTTTATTTACTGGTTATTTTTGTGCTCCATCCCTGGCTAGGTGTATTAGCGGCATCTGGGGCTTGTGTACTGATTTTTTTGGCCTGGCTTAACCAGTGGGTGTGTAAAAAGCCATTGAAAGAAGCATCCACCGTCACCTCACAAGCAACACAACAGGCGAATGCAAACTTGCGTAATGCAGATGCAATTGAAGCGATGGGGATGCTAGATGCATTACGCGAACGTTGGTTAGCACAGCATTCACGTTTCCTTTATCAGCAAAATGTAGCCAGTGATAAAAGCAGTCAGGTCACTGCGGCATCCAAATCCAGTCGTCAGGCTTTGCAATCAATGATGTTAGGGCTGGGGGCATTACTGGTCATTGATGGTGCAATTACGGCTGGTGTCATGATTGCCGGCTCCATCTTAATCGGACGAGTATTGGGGCCTATTGATCAATTGATTGCCGTCTGGAAACAATGGAGCCATGCACGATTATCTTATTTGCGCCTCGTCCATTTATTGGCTGAGCATCCACCTGTACCAACAGGTATGGCGCTCTCCCCCCCCACAGGAAAGCTCAATGTGACGCAACTGACGGTGTGTAAGCCGGGTACACATATTCCCATTTTATATTCCATTGATTTTGAATTGCAGGCTGGTGATGTTTTGGGTGTTTTAGGAGCATCGGGCAGTGGCAAATCGACTTTAGCAAAACTATTGGTGGCATGTAAACCGGCCTTTAGCGGCTCGGTGCGGCTGGATAGCGCAAATATTTCTCAATGGGATAAAACTCACCTGGGTCAATTTATTGGCTACTTGCCGCAAGACATTCAGCTATTTCGCGGTTCGATTGCGGAAAACATTGCACGCTTTGGCACCATAGATACCGCAAAAGTAGTTGCGGCAGCTCAAATGGCGGGGGTACACGATTTAATCCTACATTTACCGCAGGGCTATGACACTCAGCTTGGCGACGGGGGGGAGGAACTATCCGGCGGTCAGCGTCAGCGTATTGCTTTGGCGCGGGCAATGTATGGTGTGCCACGACTTATTGTGTTGGATGAACCCAATGCCAGTCTGGATAAGGATGGCGAAAAAGCCTTATTGGCAAGCATAGCCCAACTCAAACAGCAGGGTTGTACCATTGTGATGATCACCCATAAGCCAGAATTATTATCAGGTAGCGATTTCTTGTTGTTACTCAATAAGGGGCGGATGGAGTTGTTCGATCGTACTTCGATGGTTCTACAGCAGATAAAGGGCACAGATAAACCGGTGGTCAATGCCGAAATCAAAACACCGGGCAACCAAAAATCTTGGGGTGGCGGTATGTCATATGCTGTCGTTCCTGCTCGCGCAGCATCACAAAAATCATAATGTTAACTATATATCCACATGTTAACTATATATCCACGGATGGAGTCATCACTAATGTTACCTAAATCTGACCATTCTTCGGCTAATAATTTAAGTCAACATCCACCACTACAAACCAATAGCGGGAGATATCTTGGCTTGGGTGCATTATTGGTTTGTGGCGGCTTTATCGGTTCTTTGTTGTGGGCGGGGCTGGCTCCTTTGGATAAAGGTATTGCGGTAATGGGGCATATTGTTGTGGCAGAGAACCGTAAGTTGGTTCAACCGCTGCAAGGAGGGCGTATCCAGCAATTACATGTTTCTGAAGGCGATGACGTCACGCAAGGACAATTACTTATCACTCTGGATGATACTGCGCTACTTAGTCATCGCGATAATTTACAAAATCAGTATTTGGGTGCGCTTGCTCAGGAGTCTCGTCTCACGGCCGAGCAACATGAATTACCGACAATCACCTTCTCTCCTGCATTGCTTCAACATCCAGCACAAGCTGTAGTTGAGCGTAATACAGTGTTGCAGCAGCAACTATTTCTCCATCGTCGCCAGGCACAGTTGAGCGAAATTGCGCGATTATCAGCACAAATTACCCGTCACGAAAGTCGGTTGGATGGATTACAAGTGGCACGTAGCCATAACCAGCGCCAATTTGACCTATTCCAGCGGCAATTGCAGGGGGTTCAGTTATTGGCAAAAAATGGTCATGTTGCTCAAAGCCAACTGTTAGAGATGGAGCGTCAGGCGATTTCATTGAGTGCAAATATAGAAAAGAATACCAGTGAGATTTTGGAGCTTCACAAGCAAATTAGCGAAACAGAGCAGCATATCTTACAACGCCGTGAGCAGTATAAAAGTGAGAATCGCGAACAACTGGCCAAAGCACAGCAAAACACCCAAGAGTTAGAGCAGCGTTTGAGTGTCGCGGAATACGAATTAGATAACACGCGAATTTATGCACCGGTCAGTGGCACGGTTATCGCGCTCGCGCTACATACTGTGGGGGAGATGGTCAGCACCGGGCAAACATTGATGGAATTGGTTCCCAGTGGGCAACCACTCCTGGCCGAGGCTCAGCTTCCGGTTTCCTTAATTGACAAGGTGATAGTCGGGCTACCGGTGGATCTGAATTTCTCGGCTTTTAATCAAAGCAACACTCCGCGCTTACAAGGTTCGGTATTACACGTAGGTGCGGATCGAATACAGCATCAGCACACTTTAGAGCCTTATTATCCTTTAACTGTCGCCATTGATACCACGCAAACCGAGCTGGAAATTCGGCCCGGTATGTCGGTTGATATTTTTATCCGTACTGGGGAGCGCTCATTACTTAATTATCTGTTTAAACCCTTAACAGATCGTCTGTACGTCGCTTTTGCTGAAGAGTGATTTTGGAGGTAACTAACTGATAATAATTGATATAGTGATTTAATTGATGAATATACAGCAAACTAATCGCAGTATTATGCTTTGGTGGGGCAGTGCGTTCTTAACAAGTAGTATCCATGTTTATTTAATATGGATGATGAGTAACCCATTCTTGCCTCCGACAGATATCGATGTCACGCCTGTGGCGATTATGCTCGCGTTGTCGGCAGAACCGGAGTTTACTCCGAATTTGCAGCAAGACCCGGTGGTGGGTATCAGTCAGGACTTCAACGAGCCAACAGCAGAGCCGTTGGAAGATCAGTCAGAGGAGGTGAGTCATATACTGACTGCGCCTGAGCATACTGATGCTTCATTGGTTGTTGAAAAAAAAGTGGAAGTTCCCCCCAAAAAACGGCCACAACAAAAAATCAGCGCGCCGCGCCGCCCTGTCAGTAAACCGGTAACTGAAAACGCTGATAATCCTTCTACACCTGCCGTCGTCATCAGTACGCCCTTGTCTGGCGAAAGTCATCAAGTTGCAGCAGCGGCGAATAGCCATTCTTTGCAAAGTCAAAAGAGCAAAATGAATTGGAAAAGCCGCTTACAAGGGCATCTGGCAGGATTTAAACGTTATCCCCCGATAGCCAGAAAACAGCACCAGCAAGGGACAGCAATTATTCGTTTTGTGGTCAATAAAGAGGGATATGTACTATCGACGATGCTGATTAAGAGCAGTGGGGCCGCTGCTTTAGATCAAGAAGCATTGGCAGTGATTAAACGCGCTCAACCCTTACCATTGCCACCTGCCGAGCTGTTATCAAATGGGCAAGTCTCATTGGCTATGCCTGTTGATTTTGATCTTAAGAATAAAAAACGATGAATAGCGCAATATTCTCGGGGCAGTACGGATAACTAAAGGATAAAAAACCGGGCGTAAAGCCCGGCTGAATTATTGTTAAAAGATTAGCCGCAATATTATTCACCAGGGCAGCGCAGGCAGCGTTCGGCCTCGTCAGTACCTAGTTTCAATTTAGACTGCAAATCACGCAATGCTGTACGCAAACCTTCCTCAATCACGGGGTGGTAGAATGGCATATCCAGCATCTGGTTTATGGTCATTTGCTGTTGATGTGCCCAGGCCAGCAGATGGGCAATATGTTCAGCACTTGGCCCCATCATCTCGGCACCCAGGAAACGACCTGTTCCCTGTTCGCCATAAACTCGCAAGATACCTTTGTTTTTCAGCATGACCCGTGAGCGGCCTTGATTCTCAAAAGAGACTTCACCAATTTCAAAGCAACCGCATGCACTGAATTTTTGCGACAATTCACGAAACGTAGAACCAACCATCGCGATTTGTGGGTCAGAGAACACCACGGAGATTGGGCTGCGGCGCAAACCTGGCACCACTTCAGGGAACCCACCGGCGTTTACTCCCGCGATACGAGCCTGATCACTGGCTTCATGCAGTAAAGGTAATTGGTTGCTGGCATCACCAGCAATAAAGATATGCGGCACGCTAGTCTGCATTGTCAGCCGGTCAGCTGGCGGAACACCACGATCGTCAAGCACCAGTGAGGTATTTTCCAAACCCAGTTTATCGACATTCGGGCGGCGGCCTGTGGCAGCTAAAACATAATCCACCATGATTTCTTGTGGTGAACCGGCTTCATCCAGATAGCGGATAAAGACTTTATCCCCTTCGCGCTGCATCACTTCAACTTTCACATCTGGGTTGAGATAGAACTCTTCACCCAAGGTTTTTGCTGCGTAATTACGCACAATACTGTCTGTTAGCGGGCCGACACCACCACCCACGCCGAACATTTTGACTTGGACACCAAGTCGATGCAGTGCCTGGCCAAGTTCCAGCCCGATAACCCCTGGCCCGAAAACGGCGACCGATTCGGGTAAATCGTCCCAGTTGAATACGTCGTCGTTGACGATAAGCCGATCACCCAACTCATTCCAGGCGGCAGGCCAGCTTGGGCGAGAGCCAGTAGCAATGACAATGCGCTGTGCAACAATACGAGTGTGATCATCAACTTGTAGTGTGTTGTCATCAATAAAACGGGCATAACCCTGAATTTTGTCATTAGCCGGAATGTTATCGACACCTTCCAGCACAAAACCCACAAAGCGGTCGCGCTCGCGTTTTACGCGATCCATAACTTCGCGGCCATTAATCAGAATGTTGCCTTGCGGGTGGATACCAAAACCAGGGGCTTTTTCAATCTGATGTACAGCTTCAGCTGCCGCAATCAGCAGTTTGGATGGCATGCAACCGACGCGGGCACAGGTAGTGCCGTACTCGCCACCTTCAATCATTACTACATTGGGGGTCGCCAGTTTGGCGGCGCGATAAGCGCCAAGCCCGGCAGTGCCGCCGCCAATCACGGCGACATCAACGTTTAAGGTTTTCATGTCTGCTCCATAACAGGAAAAAAGGGTAGGCCGAAGCCTACCAAGCATACCCTTCGTATTTGAAGTCGCAGGGTTGTTAGCTACGTTTCCGCACCCGAATTACTTACTGGTCTTGACCTTAAAAAATAAGTAAGCTCATCGGGATGAGTTCACTTGCTGCCTAGCTGCAACTCCAATGACTTTGGGTATTCACTATATCTTCATTCTATTAATATTATTAAGCAGATAAGTAATTTTCTAAATCATCACTACCACCAATGTGGCGGCCACCGATAAACACTTGTGGCACTGTCCCACGGCCAGTAACAGCGCGTAGACTGACGGTGGTGGCATCTTTACCCAGCACGATTTCTTCATACTGAATACCGCGATCTTGCAGCATCTGTTTGGCTTTGGCGCAGAATGGGCAGCCCGGTTTGGTAAAGACAGAAACTGATTCCTGCACTTTAAAATCAGGAGCCAAATATTTCAGCATGGTGTCAGCGTCAGACACTTCAAACGGGTCGCCTGGTTTGTTCGGCTCGACAAACATTTTCTCAACCACGCCGTTACGTACCAGCATGGAATAACGCCATGAACGTGGCCCGAAGCCCAGATCCGCTTTCTCAACCAGCATATTCATACCTTTGGTGAATTCGCCGTTGCCATCAGGAATGAAAGTGATATTTTCTGCATTCTGATCGGCTTTCCAGGCATTCATCACGAAAGTATCATTGACCGATACACACAGAATGCTATCAACACCGTGCTGTTTAAACACACCGGCCAGTTCGTTATAACGCGGCAGATGGCTGGAAGAACAAGTCGGGGTAAAGGCACCCGGTAGTGAAAATACGATGACAGTTTTATTGTTAAACAACTCATCGGTAGTTACATCAACCCACTGGTCGCCCTGACGGGTATGGAAAGTGACTTGTGGGATTTTTTTACCTTCTTGGCTAGTAAACATCTGTAACTCCTTAATTAGAAAATAAAATATCTAAATTTTTCTGGGTATCTCTTCGTTGGGACACATTATTCATTTTATCACTTGATAGTTCTAATCACTGATTGCTATCTTATCTATCGTTAATGGCTATCATAAAGCGGAGCACCGATGAATATTCGTGATTTAGAATACCTAGTGGCGCTGGCTGAGTTCAGGCATTTCCGGCGCGCAGCCGACTCTTGTCATGTCAGTCAACCCACATTAAGTGGCCAGATTCGTAAACTGGAAGATGAACTGGGCGTGATGTTGTTAGAGCGCACCAGTCGTAAGGTGCTGTTCACACAGGCAGGTTTATTGCTGGTGGAACAAGCCAGAACAGTATTGCGAGAAGTGAAAGTGCTTAAAGAGATGGCCAGTTTGCAGGGTGAGAGTATGTCTGGTCCACTGCATATTGGTCTTATTCCTACTGTTGGGCCTTATTTGTTGCCACAAATCATACCGATGTTGCATCAAACCTTCCCAAAATTGGAAATGTATCTACACGAAGCGCAAACCCAAAACCTTCTGGCACAGTTGGATAGCGGTAAACTCGATTGCGCTATTCTGGCTCTGGTTAAAGAAACTGAAGCCTTTATTGAAGTTCCACTCTTCGATGAGCCGATGCAATTGGCGATTTATGCTGATCATCCATGGGCTGATCGTGACAAAGTGCAGATGCATGAGCTGGCGGGCGAGAAATTGCTGATGCTGGAAGATGGTCACTGTTTGCGTGATCAGGCGATGGGTTTTTGCTTCCAGGCGGGCGCTGATGAAGACACTCATTTCCGTGCTACCAGCTTGGAAACACTGCGCAACATGGTTGCAGCGGGTAGCGGAATTACGCTATTGCCATCACTGGCAGTACCGAATGAAAGAAAGCGTGATGGTGTTTGTTATCTGGAATGCTACAAGCCAGTACCCAAGCGCACCATTGCGTTAGTGTATCGCCCCGGCTCCCCATTGCGTGGCCGCTATGAGCAACTTGCCGAGGCAATACGTGAACACATGCAACCGCGCATGAATCCAGATGTTATAAACCAAAAGTTAGAACAAGCGGTTTAATCCATTGAGTGCTGCCACTCGGTAGGCTTCCGCCATAGTTGGATAGTTGAAGGTAGTATTAACGAAGTATTCGATAGTATTGCCTTCTCCTTTTTGTTCCATGATGGCCTGTCCGATGTGGATAATTTCAGCCGCACGTTCACCAAAGCAATGAATACCGAGGATCTGCTTAGTCTCCCGATGGAACAGGATTTTTAAACTGCCAGTATCCATGCCAACAATTTGCGCCCGTGCGAGATGTTTAAATTGCGCACGACCCACCTCGTAGGGGACTTTCATCGCCGTCAGATCTTGCTCTGTTTTACCCACTGAACTGATTTCCGGAATAGTATAAATTCCGGTTGGAATATCTTCGATCAGGTGAGTATTCGCTTCGCCTTTGATCATTGCCTGTGCTGCAATTCGCCCTTGGTCATAAGCCGCAGAGGCAAGACTTGGGTAGCCAATCACATCCCCAACTGCATACACATGGGGAAGTGCTGTCTGATACATGCTGTTGACCTTCAACAAGCCACGGCTATCCGCTTCCAGTCCAATTTTCTCTAAGCCTAAGCCACTGGTATTACCGGTGCGCCCATTGGCATACAGCAAGCAATCCGCTTTGACCTTTTTACCTGACTTCAGATGGACAATCACTCCATCAACTGTCCCTTCAATTTGCTCAAACTCTTCGTTGTGGCGGATAACCACGCCGTTATTCCAGAAATGGTATGAGAGGGCATCTGACATTTCCTGATCGAGGAAAGCCAGCAGGCGGTCGCGGGTATTGATTAAATCAACTTTGACACTCAAGCCACGGAAAATTGAAGCGTATTCACAGCCAATAACTCCGGCACCATAGATAATGACGTGTTGGGGCTCATGGCTGAGCTGTAAAATAGTATCGCTGTCGTAAATGCGTTCGTGGGTAAAATCAACATTTGCCGGGCGATAGGGGCGTGAGCCAGTCGCAATCACGATATTCTCGGCTCGCAATGTATCGCTAGTACCATCTGCATAACGCACGTTGATGGTATTGGCATCAATAAAACTAGCATCGCCGGAGAACATTTGGCAGTGATTACGATCATAAAAGCCTTGTCGCATACGGGTTTGCTGGTTAATAACACGGTCCGCATGGTTTAAAATATCAGAAAAAGAAGAACTGATAGTTCGGGCATTGTCGCTGTAGAGTGGGTTTTGATTGAACTCGATAATACGGCTAACGGCGTGGCGCAAGGCTTTGGAAGGGATAGTGCCCCAATGGGTGCAACCACCGCCCACATTACTGTACCGTTCAATCACGGCAACGCGGGCACCTTGCTTGACCAACCCCATAGCGGCGCCTTCACCGCCAGGACCCGAGCCAATAACAATGGCATCAAAATGGAAGTGCTGTTGCATGTAGGAGAGACCTATTATTATACAAAATTACAACGCTACATTAACATCATCCCAAGTATATACCCAATAGATTTCAAGATGCAGATAAGGTGGCAAGCGAATGCAGCCAACACACTTGTAACTTGAAAGATGACAGGTATAACCCAATAAACAATGGGTAAATCGCCATATATGTGCTGTAAAGCGGCAATTGCACATGGGAATGATGCGTTTGTATAACGGTTGTTACTATAAAGTTTGGTATATTGCTGACTATATGTCTTAGATTGAGAAATTGGATATCCCTTGGGTACGATTATGGGCGTCAGAGCACAACAAAAAGAGCGGACTCGTCGTTCCCTTATCGAAGCGGCGTTCAGCCAACTGAGTGCTGAGCGGAGTTTTGCCAGCCTGAGTTTGCGGGAAGTCTCCCGTGAAGCAGGTATCGCACCGACTTCTTTTTATCGGCATTTCCGTGACGTAGACGAACTTGGGCTGACAATGGTCGATGAAAGCGGCCTGATGTTGCGCCAACTTATGCGGCAAGCTCGTCAGCGGATTGCCAAGGGCGGCAGTGTTATCCGTACCTCAGTATCGACATTTATGGAATTTATCGGCAATAACCCTAATGCATTCCGCTTATTATTGCGGGAGCGTTCCGGGACATCAGCCGCATTCCGTGCGGCGGTTGCGCGTGAAATTCAACATTTTATTGCCGAGCTGGCCGATTATCTTGAGTTAGAAAACCACATGCCACGCAGCTTCACGGAAGCACAAGCTGAGGCCATGGTCACAATTGTCTTCAGTGCAGGTGCAGAAGTGCTGGACGTAGATGCAGAACAGCGGCGACAGTTAGAAGAACGCCTGGTTTTACAACTGAGGATGATCTCCAAGGGCGCTTATTATTGGTATCGGCGCGAGCAGGAAAAGCTCGCAGTATCCCGCGCTTAATAAGGTAAGGAAAACAATGGAACAATCTTGCTCTGAAAAACAATCTTATTCTGAAAAACAGCCTCGCCGTGAAACCGGCACTCTACTGCTGGCTTTGATTACGGGTTTGGCAATAAACGGTTCATTTAATGCGTTATTCAGCGCATTTGTGCCATTTTCAATTTTTCCGCTGCTGGCACTAATCCTGGCGGTTTATTGCTTGCACCAGCGCTACCTCAATTTTGCCATGCCGCAAGGCCTGCCAGTACTGGCTGGTGCGTGTTTCTTACTTGGTATTTTATTGTATAGCGCGATTGTGCGGGTTGAGCATCCGGCGATTGGTTCTAACTTTGTTCCTTCGATTCTGAGTGTGGTGCTGGTGTTTTGGATCTTATTCAAACTGAAAGCACGCAAATCGGCGCAAACAGACATTAATATCGGTACGGATACAGATAACCAGCAGCCACAATAGCTTTTCTATTTACCCATCAAACTAATAGAAAGGGCAACATCACGTTGCCCTTTTTTTGTCTCGATTCCTGCTGTTCGTCAGTCACGTTTTTCCAGTAAAACCCCGCACTCCATATGGTGGGTGTAAGGGAACTGGTCAAATAGTGCTAATCGGCTGATTTTATGTGTGTGTTGCAACTGTTCAAGGTTGGCACACAGGGTTTCTGGATTACAGGAGATATAAAGGATGCGTGGGTAGGCCTGTACCAGTTTGACGGTTTCGTCATCCAACCCACTGCGCGGTGGATCGACAAAAATGGTCTCACAGTTGTAACTACTCAAATCAATACCCTTCAGGCGGTTAAACTCACGCACACCTTGCATGGCCTGGGTAAACTCCTCCGCTGACATCCGGATAATTTGCACATTATCGATATGATTGGCCGCGATGTTGTATTGCGCCGCCGCGACTGACGGTTTGGCAATTTCAGTTGCCAATACCCGATCAAAATTACGCGCCAACGCCAGTGAGAAATTACCGTTGCCGCAGTACAGCTCTAATAAATCGCCGCTGGCATGTTGGGTGACATCAATCGCCCATTCCAACATATGAATATTCACCGCCGCATTAGGTTGGGTGAAACTATTCTCAACCTGACGATAGATCATGTCGCGCCCGGCGACGGGCAACACTTCGTCGATATAGTCGTGATCCAGCATGATTTTGGTTTTTGACGCTCGGCCAATCAGTTGCAGGTCAAAACCTTGCTCGCGCAATTGGTCACGCAGTTCCTGCGCTTTTTGCTGCCACTCTTCATCTAATGGGCGGTGATACAGCAAAGAGGCGATCAGCTTGCCACTTAGGGTAGATAAGTAATCAATCTGGAATAGCTTGCGCCGCAAAATCGGCTCGGCTCTGATGGCCGTCATCAGTGCGCTCATCAAACGATTAATTAACAGACTGGCTACTGGGAATTGCTCAACCCGAATGCGCTGCTTGGTCTGTTGGTCAAACATGATGTGGTACAGGTCATCTTCATCATGCCAAACACGGAACTCGGCTCTCATGCGGTAATGTTCTGCTGGAGAACGGAATATTTCCGCAGCGGGTGCCTGAAACGGCGACATCATCGCCTGAAGACGGGCAGATTTTTCCGCCAATTGGTGCTCGTAGCCGTCAGTCGGCAGGATGTCAGGAGTCATGTTTCTTCTCGTCTGGACATAATAAAAGAGGGGTATTGCTGCGGATTGTAGGGAAAGTGGCTCTGATGTCCAGTTTTGTTGTATTTATTCCTTGTAACAACAATGGAAGTCTAGACATCTATTTTACTTGATTGTAGCATTGCGGTCCGGCCTCAAGCTGTTACTTAAACACCTAAGAGTTAAAAGGGAATCCGGTGTAAATCCGGAGCTGACGCGCAGCGGTAAGGGGAAGTCACGGCGATAGGTTTCAACCAGACACTGTCCGTAAGGATGGGAAGTCATCGCCCGCTCTGTTTTATTCATAGTCAGATAACAGAGATCCCAAGCCCGAAAACCTGCCGGTATACGTCGCAATATTCGTGGTCGTCGCGTACTACCGGCCATGGCTCTGCGGCATCCGCTATTTGAGTTTGGATGCTTTCTTAATGACCACTAAAAATACAATCACAATAAAAAAATATACGCTGCTCACGGCTCTCTCTGTGACAGCATTCTCTGGATGGGCGCAGGGCAACACCGCAACCGGTAATAAAGATGAAATGGTGGTTACCGCCAGCCGTTTCAAACAACCTGTTTCGACTGTATTGGCTCCTGCCGATGTGGTCACGCGCGATGATATCGACCGCTGGCAGGCGAAAAGTCTTAATGAAGTGATGCGCCGCTTGCCGGGGGTAGATATTGCACAATTCGGCGGGGTAGGTCAGGGCTCTTCTATGTATATCCGTGGCACCGAAGCCCGCCATGTCCTGATATTGGTTGATGGCATTCCCCTGGCACGTACCGGTATTGTTAACAGCGTTAACCTCGATCAAATCCCTATTTCCTTAGTGCAGCGGGTTGAATATATCCGTGGGCCGCGTTCTGCTGTTTATGGTTCTGGTGCAATTGGTGGCGTCATTAACGTGATTACGCAGACAGACCAGGAAGGCGCGCAGATTAATGCCGGGATCGGCTCTAAAGGCTATCAGCAATATGATGGCAGTATTCGCCAGCGCTTTGGCGATACCTTGGCCACGTTAGCGGGCGGATATCAAACCAGCAACGGATATAACGTCAAACCTGACTCACCGAACCCAATCGATAACGACCGCGATGGTTTCCGCAATAAAAACTTCTGGGCAGGGCTGGAGCATCAATTCAGCCAAGAGATATCTGGTTTTGTCAGAGGTTATGGTTATACCAACAATTCTGATTACGATATTGGCAGTTTGTCGTCTCCGGCTTATAGCGGCGATGAAGAGCGGCTCTATAACCATACTTATGATGCGGGGCTACGTTATGCTTCGGGTGCCTACTCTTCACAATTAATCGGCAGCTATCAGAAATATAAAGACTACAACTTTAGTAGCCAATATGGCCGCTATGGTGTCGCTACCACGCTGGATAATATGGATCAGCGGAATGTGCAATGGGGCAACACTTATAGCTTTGAAAGTGGAACATTGAGCGCGGGCCTTGACTGGCAGCAACAGCGTTTGACCTCATCTAGCCAGACCATCTCTGATACTTATAAGCGGGATAACACCGGTTTATACCTTAGCGGACAGCAGAAAATCGGCAATGTGACATTCGAAGCCTCTGGCCGTGGCGATAAGGATGAGCAATTTGGCTGGCATGAAACATGGCAAACCGCGGCGGGCTGGGAGTTCGTTCCTGACTATCGTGTGACCGTCTCTTATGGCACTGGCTTCCTGGCTCCGTCTCTGGGTCAGCAATATGGTTCGCAGCGCTTTGACATCATATCCAACAGTGACCTTAAGCCGGAAGAGTCTCGCCAATGGGAAGCGGGTTTGGAAGGAGTGACCGGGCCACTTGACTGGCGTTTGTCCGCTTATCACAACAAAATTGAAAACCTGATTGATTACTCTTTTGATAATTCAATATTCAAAGGGTATTACTACAATGTCAATTCCGCGACTATAAAAGGTGTGGAATGGACGGGTAATCTCACTACCGGCATATTTACACACGGAGTCACACTGCAATACATTGACCCGCGTAATGATCTGAATAATGAGGTATTAGCTCGTCGTTCTAAGCAACAGGCGAAGTATCAGTTAGATTGGACGATGTTTAACCTTGATATGGATGTCTCTTATCAGTATTACGGTAAACGTTATGACAATAACACCTCAGCTTATAGCTCGACTCAGCGTGAATTGTCGAGTTACAGCACAGTAGACGTTTCAGCGGGCTATCCGGTTACTTCTCATCTAACAGTTCGTGGTAGAATTGCCAACCTGTTTGATAAAGAATACGAAACGGCTTATGGCTATAAAACCGCTGGACGAGAGTATTACCTCACCGGAAGCTATAACTTCTAGGGTTGATACTGCTCCTCGCCCGACAGCGCTGATTTTTGACTCAGGTGTTGGCGGGCTGTCTGTCTATCAGGAGATTCGGCAATTATTGCCGGATCTCCACTATATATATGCTTTCGACAACGTCGCGTTCCCTTATGGGGAGAAGTCAGGCGAATTTATTGTTGAGCGCGTATTGGAAATTGTCACCGCAGTACAACAGCGGCACCCACTGGCTATCGTGGTTATCGCCTGTAACACGGCCAGTACGGTCTCCCTTCCTGCTTTACGCGAACGTTTTACCTTCCCGGTTGTGGGTGTGGTTCCGGCCATCAAACCTGCGGTACGGCTCACACGTAATGGTGTTGTCGGTCTGCTGGCTACTCGTGGCACAGTTCATGCTTCTTATACCCAGGATTTGATTGAGCGCTTTGCGACAGACTGCAAAATTGAGTTACTGGGATCATCTGAGCTGGTGGAGCTGGCGGAAACCAAGTTGCATGGCGGTATTGTTCCGAAGGAAGCATTAAAGAAAATCCTTCATCCGTGGCTCGCCATGCGTGAACCGCCAGATACCATCGTTTTAGGTTGTACCCATTTCCCTCTATTAACTGAAGAGTTAGCACAAGTGTTGCCAGAAGGCACCCGAATGGTCGATTCCGGCGCTGCAATTGCTCGCCGTACCGCCTGGCTTATCTCTTCTCAAGAAAATGTGATTTCTTCCGATGAAGAAAACATCGCGTATTGCATGGCACTGAATGCGGATACTGATGCTTTATTACCCGTTTTGCAGGGTTATGGCTTTCCATCGCTGGAAAAACTGCCAATTTAACGGCGTTTTGACTAAAGAATCAGCGGTTGAAAAGTTTTTTGAAATTAGGGGTTGCAGGCTGTCAGGAACTCCCTATAATGCGCCTCCACTGACCGGGAACAACGAAACACACTTCGCCGGGTCAGGAAGAGAAATGATTGAGTTTGACTTCGAAAGAAACCAAATAAACTCTTGACTCTTCAGCGGGAAAGCGTATTATCTGCCTCCCGCGTTACCGTAAGATTCGCCGCAAGGCAAACGGGTAACGAACGCTCTTTAACAATTTATCAGACAATCTGTGTGGGCATTCGCAAGACGATATCGAAGCCTGTTTCGACAGGCAGAAGA